>CAWIXT010000009.1:0-606857 GCA_963840165.1 uncultured Gemmatimonadales bacterium | reverse complement strand
GTCACAGTTCCGGCCTTCGGATTGGGCATCAGGCCGCGGGGGCCGAGCACCTTGCCGAGGGCACCGAGCTGGCCCATGACGTCGGGGGTGGCCACGATGACGTCGCACTCGAGCCAGCCCTCCTTGATCTTCTGGATGTATTCGATCCCCACGAAGTCCGCTCCGGCTGCCTCGGCCTCGCGGACCCGGTCTCCCTGGGTAATTACCAACACTCGAACCGACTTTCCGGTTCCGTGGGGCAGGACCACCGTGCCGCGGACCACCTGGTCGGCATGCCGGGGGTCTACGCCCAGATTGACCGCCACGTCGACGGTTTCGTCGAACTTGGCGTAGGACGTGCCTTTCACCAGCGCCACCGCGTCCGGGATGGGATACTCACGCATCCGATCGACCTTGGTGGCGGCCGCCGCGAACTTCTTTCCGTGGCTGCGCATCAGTCGACCACCTCCAGACCCATGGATCGGGCGGTCCCGGCGATCATGCGCATGGCGCTGTCGAGGTCCGTGGCGTTGAGATCGGCCATCTTGATCTCGGCGATCTTCTTGACCTGGGCCCGGGTGACCTTCCCGATCTTGTTCCGGTTCGGCTGGCCGCTGCCCTTCTCGACCCCTGCCTCCTTGAGGAGCAGGTTCGGCGCGGGCGGGGTCTTGGTGATGAACGTGAACGTCCGGTCGGCAAAGATCGTCACTACCACCGGAATGACCATTCCGCTCTGGCTCTGGGTTCGCGCGTTGAACTGCTTGACGAACTCCATGATGTTCACGCCGTGAGGTCCCAGCGCGGTCCCGACCGGCGGGGCGGGAGTAGCCGCTCCGGCGGGGCACTGCAGTTTTACCATTGCATTGATCTTCTTGGCCATCTCTTCTCCTGTAGCGTCGGCCCTTCAAGGGCGACTCCCACAATGACCCCGTGTGGTGGCGGGTACAGCGGGTCAGCTGGACAGCGGGTCAGAAACTCCGAGGCTTTATCGGCCTTCGGCCGGACTGTCCCGCTGTCGCGCAGTCCCGCTGACTAGTGTCCCCTCAACTGCAAGTAATCCAGCTCCACCGCGGTCGGGCGCCCAAACAAGCTCACCGAAACCCGGACCTTCCCCTTGTCGCTCAGCACCTCTTCCACCGTGCCGCTGAAATCCGAGAATGGCCCCTCGGTGATCTCGACCACCTGGCCGATGAGGAAGGGGATTTCCTCCTTGGGCTCGGCTTCGGCCACCGCCTCTGCGATACCCAGGAGGCGATTGACTTCGTCCTGGCGGAGCGGCTGGGGCATCTTTCCAGTGCCCACGAACTTGATTACGCCCTGGATACTGTTGACGACATGCAGGGCTTCCTGGGTCATGCCCATTTCCACCAAGACGTAACCCGGATAAAGCTTCCGCTCCACCATCACCTTCTTGCCGTTCTTGATCTCGATCACTTCCTGGACCGGGACCAGCGCCTGACGGATCAACTTCCCCTCGGCTGGACGGGGATCTTCCTCGATCCGTCGCTGGAGCAGTCCCCGTACCTTATTCTCGTGGCCGGCGGTCGTTTGAATCGCGTACCAGCGGTATTCCATATGACTACCGCGCGAGCCGCGCGACTCCCTCGACGAGGATCAACTGAAGCACCCAGTCCATCAAGCCGATGGTGAGACCCAGGATGATGGACAGCACCACGATCATCCGGGTGGCCTTGACCAGCTCGGGCCGGGTGGGCCAGGTGACCTTCCTCAGCTCCTCCCGCACCGACGTGAGGAAGCCTGCGACCCGGTGAAACCAACCGGTCAGCCGATTGGGACGCTGCTCCACCTGCACGCTTCCCATCGCCTACTTCGACTCCTTGTGGAGCTTGTGCGAGTCGCAGTGGGGACAGTACTTCCGCCGTTCCACCCGCTCCGGGTGTTTCCGCTTGTTCTTATCGCCGAAGAAGTTGCGGTTTTTGCACTCGGTGCATTCTAAAATGATCTTGTCACGCGGCATTCTGGCTCTCTGTTGTCTAGAGTCGCGGGTCGCGAGTCGCGGTCGAAGTGAAGCTCCCGACTCGTGACTCGTGACTCGTGACTACTTCAAGATCTTGGTGACGACCCCGGCGCCCACGGTGCGGCCACCCTCGCGGATGGCAAAGCGCAGCCCCTCGTCCATCGCGATCGGCGTGATCAGCTCGATCGTCATCTGCACGTTGTCCCCCGGCATCACCATCTCCACCCCGCCCGGCAGCTCGCAGCTCCCGGTCACGTCCGTGGTCCGGAAGTAGAACTGGGGCCGGTACCCCTTGAAGAACGGCGTGTGCCGGCCCCCCTCCTCCTTCGTCAGCACATACACCTCCGCCTCGAAGTGCGTGTGCGGCGTGATGCTCCCCGGCTTCGCCAGCACCATTCCCCGCTCGATCTCCGCCTTCTCGATGCCCCGCAGCAAGAGCCCCACGTTGTCCCCCGCCTCCCCCTGGTCCAGCAGCTTGCGGAACATCTCCACCCCGGTGACCACCGTCTTCTTGGCACTGTTGAACCCCACCAGCGCAACCTCCTCCCCCACCTTCACCACCCCCCGCTCGATCCGGCCCGTAGCCACCGTCCCCCGACCCGTAATCGAGAACACATCCTCCACCGGCATCAGGAACGGCTTGTCGATCTCCCGCTTCGGCTGCGGGATATAGCTGTCCAGCGCATCCAGCAGCTCCTGGATCTTCTGCCCCTGCTCCGACTTCGGGTCCCCGCTCTCCAGCGCCTGCAACGCGCTCCCCTTGATGATCGGCGTGTCGTCCCCCGGGAAGTCGTAGCTCGACAACAGCTCCCGCACCTCCAGCTCCACCAGCTCCAGGAGCTCCGGGTCGTCCACCATGTCCACCTTGTTCATGAACACCACGATGTACGGCACGTTCACCTGCTTGGCCAGCAGGATGTGCTCCCGCGTCTGCGGCATCGGCCCGTCCGCCGCACTCACCACCAGGATCGCCCCATCCATCTGGGCCGCCCCCGTGATCATGTTCTTCACGTAGTCCGCGTGACCCGGGCAGTCCACGTGCGCGTAGTGCCGCTTGTCGCTCTCGTACTCCACGTGCGCCGTCGCGATCGTGATCCCCCGCTCCCGCTCCTCCGGCGCCTTGTCGATCTGGTCATACGCCGTGAACTGCGCCATCCCCTTCTTCGCCTGGATCGCCGTGATCGCCGCCGTCAACGTCGTCTTCCCGTGGTCCACGTGCCCGATCGTCCCCACGTTCACATGCGGCTTCGTCCGCTCGAATTTGGCTTTGGCCATGGTTGCTTCGTTTCCCGATATCCGGTGGTTGTGCTGGTCGCCAGTCGTCAGTCACCAGTCTGGCTGGAGGCTGGTGGCTGGTGACTGTGACTAGCTCTTCGTCCTCTCCGCCTTCTCCGTCCTACACAACAAGCTCGCGCGCGGGATTGAACCGCGGACCTCATCCTTACCAAGGATGCGCTCTACCAACTGAGCTACGCGAGCGACGAAGCGGGCGACGGGACTCGAACCCGCGACCCTCAGCTTGGAAGGCTGATGCTCTACCAACTGAGCTACACCCGCGGGCGGACAGGCGAACTGGCGGTCGGGCGGACAGTTCAACCCAGGGCCGTTTTTTGATCCGATCCCATCCGCGATTGCTCGTCAGTCCGCCCGTCCGCCTGTCCGACCGTCCGCCTGTCCGACCGTCCGCCTGCCATGGTGGGGGTAGGATTCGAACCTACGTAGGGCGTTAGCCCGGCAGATTTACAGTCTGCTACCATTAGCCACTCGGTCACCCCACCGAGCCTTACCCACCCCGTATCTGAGACAGAACCCCGCCGGCAAGAAGCGGGGTCCCGTATCACTGCGCAGGGTGTCGGCGCTACCGAGCTGACGAGGGGAATCGAACCCCTAACCTGCTGATTACAAATCAGCTGCTCTGCCAATTGAGCTACGTCAGCCTGAAAACAGGCCGAAAAAGACAGACTCCCATGATAAAGGGTAAGTGCGGCAGAGTCAACGGGCTGAGTCAGCCGGAATCGCTTTCCCGGCGCCGCGGTACCCAGCCTCCTGCTCTCGAGGGCACTGTCAGACTATTGACAACAGGGTCCCACACTGCTTGAATGTTGCTCCCCCTCTTAACTGTGCCTGTTCTGGTGCCTTAGCGGTTGGAACAGAACCAGCACGAAGGAGCGGGGGTCATGACCACTGTCGCGGTCTCAGCCACAGCCGGTTCCCACTTTTTTATTTCCCAACAACAGTCCGCCGCTCCCTTCTTCATTTTTGGCTGTCCCCGCTCAGGAACATCCCTGCTCAGTGCAATGCTGGGAATGCATCCCCGGCTGGCGATTCCCCATGAATCTCACTTCTACAGCGCCATCTATCCGATTGTCCATCGCATGGGCAATCTGCGGCATGCAGCGACCCGTTCGCGGCTGGTGCGGGAGATCCTCCGGACCGAGCACATTCAGATGTGGACACCGCCGCCGTCGGTGTCAGATACACTCGACGCCATTACCCGGTACGACTTCCACGGCATTGTGGACGGCCTGATGCGCGCCTGGGCAGCGGGACAGGGTAAATCCCGCTGGGGTGAGAAAACCCCCCCACATACCCTGTGCTGGCGTACCATCCTCCCGGCGTTTCCCGGTGTTCGGGTCGTCCACCTGGTCCGCGACGGCCGAGACGTCGCCCTGTCTTACCAGAAGGCATTCTTCGGCCCCAAGCATGTCTACCCCCTGGCTCGCCGGTGGGAGCAGTACCTGGCAGCGGCGGAAGAGGCCGGCGCCTTTCTGGGGAAGGACGGTTTCCATCAACTGCGGTACGAAGACCTGGTGGCAAATCCCGAGCGTGAGCTGCGCCGGGTCTGCAAATTCCTGGGAGAAGAGTTCGCCCCGGGGATGCTGGCCTACCATGAGGCCCGGAGGAGTTCGCACATCGAGCGGCGAAATGCCAGTAACCTGCGGGGCCCGATCCTGTCGAACAATGTAGGGAAATGGCGGGTGGAAATGACGAACCGCGAGCTCCGAATTTTCGAAACCTTGGCTGGAAACGGTCTCGACCGCTATGGATACGCCCGGGCCCTCGACAGGCCGAGCCTGGCGGGGTGGGAGTCGCTCTCCTGCCAGTATCTGGAACATCCGCCGCGCAGGGTCTCCGCCCTTCTCCGGAACCGCCAGGCCCGCCGGCTCGCTCTGCAGAAAATTCGGCTGCATCTTTGCTTGATTCCTCGCCTTGCAGACGCCCACTGAACAGTCCCGGCGGCGCACCCGCGCACAACCTGAGCGATACCTGCACCCAGGATGTGAGAAGGGCCCGAGACCTGCTCGGGCCCTTTCTGCTGCTTCGCTCAATTCCGCACGCTCAACCCGCCCGCCGCACCCGAGTCACCTCGACCGAGCCATCCTTTGCATCGCGGACCTCCCAGCCCGCATTGCGGAGAAGCGCGCGTATCCGGTCGGCCTCGGCATAGTTCCGCGCCGTCTTGGCTTCCTTGCGCTTCAAGGCCCAGTGAAGCGCCCAGGCCTTTTGAAGCTCCTCCTCGGATCCTGATGGGGGCGTTTCAGAGAACGTTACTCTCACTTCGGGAGCGAACCCTTCCACCGTCAGTGTGCCAGTAGGCACATTGATGATCGTCCCGCGGCTCGTCACCCCCAGGACGCCCTCGGCCATTTCCCACGCTGATAGGGTCACTGGCCCCGGCTGCTCACCCGCATCGAGCGCGGCGTTCCCGTCATTCATGAAGGTGAACATCGCCGCGACTGCGCGCGGGGCGTTGAGGTCGTCGTCCAACGCCTCAGTGAGATCCCTTTGAAGCCGCTCGGCGGCAAGGCTCAGGCGAGGCGAATCAGTTGCCAATGGGGTGGCGGTCAGGCGCCTCTGGAATTCCCCCAGCCGCTTTGATGCTTTTTCGGCGGCGGCCAGGCCGTCGTCGGTTAGATCCAGCTTTTGCCGGTAGTGAGTCTGAAACATCAGCAGCCGGATTGCGCCCGGATCCACTCCATCCTCCCTCAGGTCCCGGGCGGTGGTGATGTTGCCGAACCGCTTCGACATCTTCTCGCCCCGGATGTTCAGGAACTCTCCGTGCAGCCAATACCGGGCAAACTCATCCCGGCCGGTGTAGGCGCAGCTCTGGGCGATTTCATCCTCGTGGTGAGGAAAGATCAGATCCACACCGCCCGCGTGTATGTCCAGCACGTCGCTCCCAACTCGCGTGCCGATGAGCTCGAGCGCCATGGCTGAGCACTCGATATGCCAGCCAGGCCGGCCCCGGCCGAAGGGCGCATCCCACGCCGCCCCAACTTCCTCGTCCTCGGCCTTCGCCGCCTTCCACAGGACGAAGTCACGCGCATCCTCTTTCGCGTACTCGTCGGCGCTGATTCGCTCACTCGCGCCGGTCTTCAGCTCCCGCCGGTCCAGCCGTGACAGGCGGCCGTAGGCGGGGAATTTGGCGATCGAGAAGTAGACCGACCTGTCATCGCCAACGTAAGCGACTCCCTTCTCCAGCAGACCCTCGATCAGTCGGATCATGGCCGGGATGTACTCCGTGGCGCGAGGCTGCTCGTGAGCCGGAAGAATGCGCAGCCAGTCACGATCTTCCTGGAACGCCCGGACAAAGGGATCCACATGTTGCCGGAGCGAGACCCCCTTCTCCCGCGCCGCTGCGATGGTACGATCGTCGACATCGGTGAGATTCATGATATGTAGGACGTCGTATCCGCTCGCCTCCAGCCAGCGCCGGAGCAAGTCCTCGAACAGGAAGGTCCTGAAGTTCCCGATGTGTGCGTAGTTGTACACTGTAGGGCCGCAGGTGTAGAGCGACGCCTTGCCCCGCTGGAGCGGCTCGAAGGCATCGGTCCGACGCGTCAGCGTGTTGTACAATCGGAGGGTCATGATCCAGCCGCGCCAGCTGCGCCGGCCACCTTGGCCGCACCCTGCGGGTCCCTGACCGTGACCTCCACCCGGCGCTGCTGGTAGGGTGAGTCGATCATCTCCCGCGAGAGCCGGTTTTTGAGCCGCCGGCGGAACTCACGGGCCACCGACCATTGCGACCCCGGCTGGGTCCGGAGCAGGGTGCGGATGACGACGGAGTTATCAGTAAGGGACTCCACTCCAAGCACTTCGACGGGACCGTCCAGTTGAACGCCCCACACAGGGTCGGTCGAGAATTGGGCCGCTTCATCCTGGACGATGGAGAGCGCCCGTTCGAGGTCCTCACTGTGCGGGAGGCCGATGTCCACCACGGCCCGGGACCAGCCTCTGGTCTTGTTGCTGACCACTTTGATTTCACCGTTAGGGATGATGTGCATGGAACCGTCCAGGTCCCGCAGCACCACAACGCGTAACGTCATCCCCTCGACCACACCGGCCTTTCCTGCCGCTTCGATCACGTCACCCACGGCAAACTGATTCTCCGCCAGAAAGAAGAAGCCGGAGATGATGTCTCGAACGAGGCTTTGTGCCCCGAATGAAATCGCCAGGCCAAGGATACCCGCGCCAGCGAGAATCGGGGCGATGTTGAAGAAGACGTTGAACGTGAGAAGGACGGCGATGGTGATGATTACAGCTCGCCCGACGCTGCGAAGCAGCTGGGATATGGTTCGTCCCCGCTTTTCCCGCGAGGTGGTGACCGAGTCGTCGCCATCATTTACTGACTTCTCGATCCGCGAGGCGGTGAGCCTCACAATCCGCAGGCCGAGCCATGCCAGAATCCAGATGCCGAGTACCCGGAACAAGGCCTGCACTATGCGGCCACCGTCCACCCTCAGTGCCTCGGCGAGGCGATCGATCAGGTCGGTGAGTGACAGCAGCAGGGCCACGCGTTAACTCCCGGAAACGACACAAGTTGGCCGCGCCGTTCGAGAAACGGCCGGACGGCCCAAACGTAAGGCTCTGAGAGAGGAGGCGGAAGGAGAAGAAACGGGAACCGCTACGACGCTTTCAGGGACTGCCGTATCTGATAACGCTCCCCACCACGCGGATGCCCTGGGCCACACAATGGGCCAGAATCTCTTCCGGGCCGGCCTCCCTCAGGGCTACGGTAAACCCATGGGGAGTGGCGCGCACAGTGGGGAACTGTCGGCGGAGCCGCTCGACACCGGAGAGGTACGGCGTCGCGGTAGCGACCTGCAGCGCCCGCCATTGAATAAGGGCATCGGAGGAGAGCACCCTGGTGAGTTCGCCCTCCCGAACCGCTATCCGGGCGCAGCGCCCCAGCAGAAATCCCAGATCGGCGCTGGCGAGCACCACGGGGCCCGGGCCGGCGCGGAGCCGATAGAGCCGAAGCCTGGCGCCGGCGCCCCGGACCCAGGCGCCAAGTGCGTCGGATCCGGCCCAGCCCAGTAGAGTGCCGAGGGTGATGTCAGATGGAAGTGGACGGGGGGCGCCGACAAACATGGACCAACAGTGGCTGCCGCCGAGAGTGCGGCGTCATCAAGGCGGTGCGGGAAGGATCCAATTCCCGCCTCACCGCCCCTTCATGCTGCGCCGCCTACCGCCTGCCGGCCGCTTCTCCGACCGGCTCTCGGCTCTGGCCTGTCCTGTTACGCAGATACGAGTCCCGGCCGTTGCGCACCGCATCGAGCAAGGGGGCGGGATCGAACCGCACCGGGTCGGTGGCCGGCAGCCCCGTCTCACGCGTGGCCGCCTCGCACGCCTGCCGGGCGGCCTGGTCGCTCAGGTCGTAGGTATTGAGCGAGATGCCGATCACGCGGGTGGGATGAACCGCGGAGGCGATCGACTCATACAGCCTGATGTATTCGCTCAGCGGTGGAATCCGGAGCCAGGCGGCTTCACGGTAATCCCCGATGTATTCCCGGCTGGATTGGTGGCAGAGGATCAAGCCGTCGGGACAGGAGCCGTGCAGCAGTCCCAGCGTAACTGCGGAATACCCCGGGTGGTTGATGCTTCCCTGTCCCTCGACCAAGACAATGTCGGCGTCTTCGGCTCCCTGCAGCACCAGCCGCTCGGCAGCGCCCGCCACGAAGTCCGAGATCACGGCGTCGACCGCGATCCCCCAGCCCTCGATCATGATGCCGGTCTGGCCGGTGGCAACGAATCGGGTGCGCAGTCCTCCGGCGTTGAGCTCCCGAGCCAGCTGGAGCTGGGCCGTCATCTTCCCCACGTTACAGTCAGTCCCCACTGTGAGGACGACATAGGGCTCCACCATCTTGGCCGCACCGGACGCGACCGGCAGGTCGGTGGGAGGGCGGCGCAGATCGAGGATCCTTCTGCCCCTCGCCTCCGCCTTTGCGGCCAACACCGGATCGTCGCTGAGGAAGGTGTGCAGCCCGCTCCACAAATCGCACCCGGCATCAAGAGCCTCAGCCAGCCAGCTCCGCCATTCGTTCGGCAGGCGCCCCCCCTGCGGAGCAATGCCGACCAGAACCGCGGTGGGCCGAAGCGCCAGACCCTCCCGCATCGATCCCACCACCGGGATGCCTCCACCGAATCCCAGGACATCCTGCACCCTCTTGCCGGCTTGTTGGCGGTCGAGCACAGCAACTGTTCGCTCCGGCAGGTAGCGGATGACGGAATTGGCGGTCTTGGAAGTCATCGGGCCGAAGTCTCCATCGGCCAGAATCAGAAAACGCGGAGGGGTCATGAGCTCAGGAAGTAACGGGCTGGGAGGTTATGGTAGTGGGCGCATCGGCCGGCACGGTGCCGCTGGCTTTGACCTCGCTGATAGGATCACCGTACACCTCGCCGAGGAGTATATGCCGGATAAGCACCATGACAAAGGCGAGGATCGGCACCGCCACGATCAGACCCGCAAGGCCAAACAGCTTGCCGATCAACAACACGCCGGCAATGGTAATGACGGGTGGCAGGTTCACTTTCCGCTGCATAACCACGGGGGCGACGAAGTTGGCTTCGATGAGATGCACGCCTATGCCCAGCAGGGTCACGGCTACAGCCGTCGGAAGGCCCGCTACCCCCAAGGCATAAAGAGCCGGTATCAGAGTCGAGAACAGGGTCCCGAAGAACGGCACGATCGCCGCGACACCAGCGAAGATGCCGAACGCGAGGAAGTACGGAACCCCCAGAATCCAAAGACCGAGTGTGGTCAGAGCCGCCAGCACCACCATGGCGATGATTTGGCCGACTACCCATGAGTGCAGGGTCTGCTTGAGATCGTACAGAATAACTCGGGCGAGCGGGCGGCGTTCTGGCGGCACCAGGGCCACCACGCCCTCGACATACGTAGAAGGACTCCTGGAGAGGTACAACGCCATGACGAGTACGCTCACCATCACGATGATCAACTCGAGCCCTCCCTTCAGGTAGGGCACGGCGGCGCCACGAAGAAACCCGAATAGCTCGTTGACCGACGTCGCGAGCACCCCCGGCGCTCCCCCCTCCGTGACGCCACGCCGGAGCACCGGAATGCTGCGGAACAGACGGTCGATACTCTGGTCGAGGTCGCTCAGGAAGTTGGGTAGGTTGGCGATGAAGTCTTGCACCTGGCTCGCCACCGCCGGGGCAATGAGGAAGAACACCCCCACCAGCGCCCCGAGGGTGAGGACCAGCGCTGATCCGAGCGCTACGGACGCGGGCACCTCCAGGCGCCGTTGGAGGAGGCCCGACACGGCGTCCAGATAGACCGCAAAAATGACGGCCAGAAACAGGACCAGTAGCACGTCAATCGTGCGTATGGCCAGGGCCACAACAATGACGGCGAGAAGAACCCATCCGACTGGGAACCCTCGCCGCCGTTCTGCTTCTGCCGGGTAGGTCAACGCGACTTCCCTTCGTCCCCTTCCTCGATCAGCTCGGCATCGCGGACGTCTTCGGCGCCGGCGCCCAGCTGCTTCGAGTCTCTGCTCCTGCCGGAGCTCAGTATACCCATCTTGGTCTTCAGCTCAATGAGCTGCTGATCGGAGCTGCCCTTGTATTCCAGCGCCTCGAACTGGCGCACCAGCGTGTCGCCCGAAACCTCCTCGTTCAGCTCCGCCGCCGCCAGTGCCTTACGCTCGGTGGCCTCGATCTTCTCCGCCATGCGCTCGAACGACTCGAACGCGCTCTTGTCGGAGAGTCCCGACATGGTCTCCTGAATCCGCTGCTGCGCCTCAGCCCGCTTGGACCGGGCCACCAGGATGTTCTTCTTGCGCTTGGCTTCCTCGATCTTGTCATTGAGCTGCCGCAGCGAAAGCTTGAGCTGGTCCGTTTCCGCCTTGTGCCGCAGCCAGGTCTCCTGCAGCTGCTGTGCGGCTTGCAGCTGCTCGTTGTAACGGCCCAGCGCCTGCTTGGCCAGGTCATCGCGCCCCTCCTGCACCGCCATCATGGCGCGGCGCTCCCAGTCCTGCGCCTGTTTCTTCAGGGCTTCGGCATCGCTCTGGAGCTTGCGTTCGTCCGCAATGGCGGATGCGACCTGCTGCTTGGCTTTGGCCAGCTGGCCCTTCATATCCAGAATCAGCTGATTCAACATCTTCTCGGGGTTCTCGGCCCGGGAGATGAGATCGTTGATGTTGGATCGCAGCATCGCCGAGAGGCGATCAAAGAGTCCCATGACGCTTCACCTTTCCCGGTAGGGCGCGAGCGCGCTCAAGTGCGAGGCCAACGCCAGCGTGACCGAGTCGAAGCTGGCCTCGAACTCGTTGTAGTCGAGGTTCTCCAGCTCGAGTGTGTCGGTGAGCACGACGTGGTCACCCTCCAGGCCGTAGGAGCCGTGTACCAGCTCGCGCGCATTGAACTCCAGGAGCTGACGAAAGAGTTCGCCCCGGCGGGGCTCGCTCGCGGGCAGCTCCATGACCCGGACCCTGAGGATTACGACCGGCGGAGCATAGTGCACCACCACCTCGGAATCGTCAGGCGTTCGCGCTACCCAGAGGTTCGGCTCGATCTCTCGAACGGCCAGGCTCCCGCCGTCCAGCCGATCGAGAAACGACTGTATGTCTTCTCGCGTGATCATCAGTTCGCGCCCCCGCGCAACTGGTTCGCTGGTGGGTTATCCGTGAGGAGCCGCTCGGCGAAATCTAGCCGCTCCTCGACCTCGGCCAATCGGCGTCGGAGATCGTCCATATCGGCGGTGACTAGCGCACCCATCTCCTCGAGTTCCGAGCCGGCGTCAGCGTGGGCGCGTCCGGAGAGGCGGCGCCCGATCGCCATGCCAATCGGCCCGAAGAACAGACCCAAGGCAGCGGCTCCGATTGCCAAGAACATCGCGAGCTCTCCCGGCGGGCTCACTAGCTGCTCCCTTCGCTCGCACCCAGGCGCCCCGGTTGCTTGGCCTGAGCCAGCAGCCGCTCGGTGAAATCCACCCGCTCCTCCAGCTCCAACACTCGGGACTGAAGGGAGTCCATCTCGCCCAACCGGGCGTGCAGGTGCTCGATCTCCCCCTTCAACGCCACATCCGCGCTCCCCCGCCCTTCCAGCCTCCGCCCGAACGCCCGCATGATGGGCCACAAGATGATTACGGTGGCGGTAAGGGCCGCGATCACAATGAGAAGGATGATCGGCGGACCGCCATCCTGCAGGAAAATCAGGTTGGGATCGAACTGCGGACCGATGGGCGGCGGCGGTACCGGTGGCGCAGGCGGCACTCCCTGGAGCATCATCCTGCCGCCTCGCCCTTGCCCAGCTCATGGCGGTCCTGCGTTTTCATCAGAATCCTCTCCGCAAAGTCCACCCGCTCATGGAGATCGGCAACCTCCTGCCGCAACGCATCCACCTCTGCCAGCAGCTCCGGATCATGGGCCGGCTCGGTAGGGCCACGCAGGCGGTCAGCGAACGCCCGGCCCACCGGACTAATCGCGAGGAGGAATAGAGTTCCCCCACCGAATATGAGTGTGATGGCTAGTATGCCTTCCATGTCCATCCCGTGTCCATCTCCTGACCACCACCGCGGATAGCCCAAACCCAGGCCGGACTATGCCGGCTCCCGACCGAACATGTACGGACCCTATGCCGCGATTGTTTCACTACGAAACGTGTTTCGGTGGAGGGGCTCAGTTAGACCAGTTCTACGTTTTCTATGGCCGCCAACGAGACGGCGATCTCCGTCTCATCGCCTCCCGCAGGCCGTAGATAGACTTCGTGGGCCGTGACATGGGTATCCACGCTCATCGGAATACCCACGACCTCGGTTCGGGCCGTCGTCATGATCCGCACGGCCTGCTCGTGGCCTCCAGCGTAGCCCAGCAGCGTCACGATTTCTTCGTAGGTCATCTGGACCTCCCGAGGATGCGATCTTAATCTAGGTTCTGGTAGCTGACCTCGCCATGCACACAGGAGATACCATGTTGCGTTTTTTACCGATAGCGCTGCTTTCCGTTACCGCAGTGGCTGTACAGGACCTCGCCGCCCAGGGTGCCGGCACCCGCACCGGTGGGAGTGTCCCGACCGTCTCGGTGTCGGCGAAGGTCGGCGTCAAGTCATACGAGGGAACCGGGCCAGGCAGCTGCCGCCACACACCCGATGCCGCGATCTACGATGTGCCCGCGGCACTATGGATGGTGGAGCATGGTGGCTCGAGCAACGGAGCCATCAAGAGTCTAAACCTGACGATTTGGAAGCCGAAGGATGGCAGCCGGGACCAGCTATCGCTCGCTCTGACGACGGGCTCTTCCTCCCATCGGATAGATGTCGGCGGGCGGGGTGATCAGGTCGGCAGTGGAAAGGCTAGTGTGACGCCGAAGGGCGCCGGCGGTCAGGTGGAAATTCAGGGGAAGGACGCATCAGGAGCGGCGGTGCAGGTCGTCATCACCTGCCCCGCCTTTTCGGGCGTCCAGGCCGAGGGTGGCTGAGCGGCGGATCTAATGGGCCCCCGCCGCGGCGCGTTCGCGACCTGACTGCTCCGGCGGGGCCCCTTTCAGGTTCTGATCCAGATAGCGAGTGATGAGCTCGAACAGGTGCACTTGCGTGTTCTTTCCCTGACACACGCAGTGGGTCCGGTTCGGGTATTGCATCATGGTGAACGGTTTGTTCGCCGCCACCAGGGCGTTGATCAGCACCTCGGTATTCTGGAAGTGCACGTTGTCATCGCCGCTGCCGTGAACAAGGAGAAGGTTGCCCTTGAGACGATTCACATATGTCAGCGGTGATCCCCGGTCGTATCCCGCCGGGTTTTCGGCGGGCAGACCGTTGAATCGCTCGGTGTAGACATTGTCGTACAGCGCCCAGTGAGTCACCGGAGATACCGCCACTGCGGTGCTGAACAAATCCGGATGTTGGAACAGACTGTTCAGACTCATGAAAGCGCCGTAGCTCCAGCCCCAGATCCCGATCCGTTTGGTATCGACGTACGACCGCAGCGCCAGAGCCTGCGCGGCAGTTGCCTGATCCCGGGTTTCCACCACGCCCAACTGGCCGTACACCGCCTTACGCCAAGCGCGGCCGAGGGGCGCGGGCGTGCCGTGGTTGTCAACGCTGAGCACCAGATAGCCCTGCTGGGTCAGCATCAGGTGCCACAGGTAGTAGGACCCATAGGCATCATTGACTGTGGTGTTTCCGGGACCGCCATAGACGTGGAGCAACAGCGGATACTTCCGGGTGGAATCGAAGCGCGGCGGCTTGATCAGGACCGCCGGCATCTTGGCGCCGTCCTCCGCCGGGATACTGAAAAACTCCACCGGCCCCTTTCGAAGTCCTGCCAGACGGCCCCGTAGGCCAGCGTTGTCGATGAGGGTGCGGATGGTCTGGTGTCCGGGCAAGCGGACCAGCCGAATGACCGGCGGCTTGCCAAAGCTGGAATACGTTTCCAGCGCGTAGCGAAGGTTGGGCGCGACGTCGTAGGTGTGGGTCCCTGGCTCCTGGCTGGGGGAGAGCCGCTCGGGCGTGCCCTTTCCGTCGAGCCGGGCACGGTAGAGGTAACGCTGTGCCGGGTGTTCGGGCGACGCCAGATAGTAGAGCCAGCCTCCCTTCTCGTCGGTGCCTACCACCTTGACAACGTCGAAGGCGCCCCGCGTGATCGGTCGAATGTTCTTGCCGTCACGAGACACCAGGTAGGCATGATTCCAGCCCGACCGCTCGCTCAGCCAGGTGAGGCGCTTCCCCTGGCCCAGCCAGGTGACGTTATCAACCACCTCCACCCAGGCGCTGTCCCGCTCCGTGAGCACCGCCCGGACCTTCCCACTGCGGGGATCACCCAGGAGTAACTCGTTGGTATTCTGCAGTCGGTTCAATCGTTGGAGCAGGACCTCATCTCCGCCAGCTGCCCAATCCATTCGGGCGATGTAGTGGTTCCGGGGGTCACCCGGTATCTCCAGCCACCGGGAGGGCCCACCCGCGGCGCTGACGATTCCGACCCGCGCCGCCGAGTTGGCTTCGCCGGCCTTGGGATACTGGACTCGGATCACCTGCGAGTACAATGAATCGGTATTGTTGATAAGGCTGAAGTCTTTCACCTGATCGGCATCCAGCTGCCAATAGGCGATGTTGCGGCCGTCTGGGCTCCATCGCCAGCCGTCGGCGTAGTAATTCATCAGCTCTTCTTCGTACACCCAGTCGAACGTCCCGTTGATCAAAGTCCGGGAGCCGTCGGTAGTCAGTCCGACGATCGAGCCGCTCGTCAAATCCTCCACGTAGAGGTTGTTCTCGCGCACATAACCCACCCGCTTTCCGTCGGGGGAAAACTTGGCGAACATGAGCGTGGAGGGCTTCGCTTCAGGCCCCCCCAGTTTCCGGAGCGCGCCGCTGGAACGGTCCAGGATCCAGTAATCGCCCCGGGTGTTCAACCGCCACACCGGTTTGGTGTTGGTGAAGATCAACAGCAACTTCATGTCGGGCGACCAGGCATAATCTTCGACTGCGAGTGGGACGGTGTCGCCCTGGGGTATGAATTGTCGGGCCGCCACCAGCACTTCGCGGGCGCCATTTTCGCTGTCGTACCGCACCAGGTTCTGGCCCCGGTCAGCCCCGCCTTCTTCCAGGGTGGTATAGGCCTCTCCATCTCCCAGCCAGCGGGCTGGTCCGAAGGGTTGGCTCCGGAACTCACGGGTGCCGTAGATGCGATGCACCGACAACAAACCGGAATCGGCCTGCTGCCCAGGCAAGTAGCCCGTATAGAAGGAAAGCGCGAGCACGACGAGGAGAGTGAGACGGGTCACGAAAGTTCCGATGGAATGAGGGTAGGGTTAGTATCCCTTCTTCTTCGCCCGGCTAGCAGCGATGAAGCCGTGCACGTCACCACACTATCTACACAGGCGACAACTCATGCGAATCCCGCTCCCGAGCCGGCTCATAACCCTGCTGACTGCCGCCGCGGTCGGAGCGAGCTGCACCAGGACTCCCGATGACTCAAGTCGGCTCGAGAGCGCGGCGACCGTGTCCCAACCGGCTCAACAGCCGGTGGCGCCGAGGGCGGATACTCCCGTCACTGCGGGCGCACCGGAGAACCCGGAAACCCCCAGGGCGGTGAAACCGGCTCGTCGCAAGCCGGTGGTCGAGCCGGCCTCGGTCCCCAGTCAGCCGGCGGCCCCGGCAGAATCGGCTCCGGCGGCGGCCGGTCAGGAGAAGTGGCTCTCCTATGACGCCGCCACGAACACGGTGACGTTCGAGTTGATCGGCGGGCCCCTGGGATTTCAATTCAACGGCTATGCAAGCGGGGGAGCCACCCTGACGGTGCCCTCCGAGGCCACGATTGTAATGACCTTCGTGAATAAGGACGGAACCCCTCACAGCGCCGAGATCATTTCCGGGGAGGGTCCGCTCCCGAGTGCAGCCACTGACGCCGCAATTCCGAGAGCCTATACCCGGCAGCTCTCGCAGGGACTGGCCCAGGAAGAGAGCGATGTCATGCGCTTCACCGTTCCCAAGAGCGGCACCTATCGGATCTTCTGCGGGGTGTCGGGGCACGGGCCATCCGGAATGTGGATCTGGATGAAGGTCGATCCCGCGGCGAAGGCGCCGACTTTCGGGCCCACAAAAGCGTGAACGGGTGAACGGTGAACGGTGAACGGTGAACGGGGGAGGGGCGGCCCGTTTACCGTTTACTGTTCACTGTTAACGCCTTTTCTAGAAACCGCCCGGTATAGCTCGTCTCGACCTCAGCGACGTCCTCCGGCGTTCCAGCTGCCACCACCTGACCGCCCCGCTCACCTCCCTCGGGTCCCAGATCAATGATCCAATCAGCGGTCTTGATCACGTCCAGATTATGCTCGATCACCACAATACTGTTTCCCTTGTCGACCAGTCGATGCAGCACGTCCAGCAGGAGGCGGACATCCTCGAAGTGAAGGCCGGTGGTGGGCTCATCGAGGATGTACAGGGTTCTGCCGGTGTCCCGCTTGGCCAGCTCGGTGGCCAGCTTCACGCGCTGGGCCTCCCCACCTGAGAGTGTCGTGGCCGCCTGCCCCAGGTGGATGTATCCCAGCCCTACGTCATTCAGCAATTCGAGTTTCTCGGCGATGCGGCGCTGGTGCGCGAAAAACTCCAGCGCATCCGCCACGGTGAGATCGAGAACATCCGCAATGCTCCGACCCTTGTAGCGCACCTCCAGCGTCTCGCGGTTGTAGCGCCGGCCCTTACAGACCTCGCACGGGACATATACGTCGGGCAGAAAGTGCATCTCGATTTTGACCAGTCCGTCGCCCTGGCAAGCCTCACAGCGCCCACCCTTCACGTTGAACGAGAACCGTCCGGGGCCATAGCCTCGCATCTTGGCATCGGGCAGCTGAGTGAACAGCTCCCGGATGGGCGTAAACAGGCCAGTATAGGTCGCCGGATTGGACCGCGGGGTCCGGCCGATGGGACTCTGATCGATGTCTATGACCTTGTCGATCCGGTCCAGCCCTTCGATTCTCGTATGCGCACCTGGCACGACCTTAGCCCGGTAGAAGTGTCGCGCCAGGGCCTGGTAAAGGATGTCGGTGACGAGGGTGGACTTGCCCGAGCCCGAGACGCCGGTGACGGCGACGAAGAGCCCCAACGGGATGTCGACGGTCAGGTCTTTGAGGTTGTTGGCCCGCGCGCCCAGGACTCGCAATCGGTGATCGGGCGGCGCTTCACGGCGCCCGGCTGGCACCGGCACCCGCAGCTCGTCCCGAAGGTACCGGCCGGTCAGGGACTCGGGATGAGAGCGGATGTCTTCCACCGTGCCTTCGGCCACCACTTCGCCGCCAAAGCGGCCGGCCCGGGGGCCCAGGTCGATGACGTGGTCGGCCGCCTGGATCGTCTCTTCGTCATGCTCGACGACGATGACCGTGTTTCCGAGATCCCGGAGGCCGCGCAGAGTGGCCAGGAGGCGCTCGTTGTCGCGCTGATGCAGTCCGATGCTCGGCTCGTCCAGGATGTAGAGCACGCCTACCAGACGGGACCCGATTTGAGTGGCCAGCCGAATGCGTTGGGTCTCGCCGCCGGACAGTGAAGTGGCGGCCCGCCCGAGGGTGAGATATTCCAATCCCACATCGCGAAGGAAGCGAAGCCGGTCCACCACTTCCTTCAGAATCGGACCCGCTATGTCGGGATCGAGACCGCCGCGGCCGTTACTCGAAGGGGCGCCGCCGGTGCGAGCACCACGCAGCGGAATGCTCTCGAAGAACTCGATCGCGCGCTCTACCGGCAGGTCGACCACATCGCCGATGCTGGTTCCGTTAACGAGTACCGAAAGACTTTCGGGCTTGAGACGTTTCCCGTTACAGGTCTGGCAGGGCTGTTCAATCATGAATTCTTCCAGCGAGGCGCGAACTCCATCGCTGGTGGATTCACGGTAGCGGCGCTCGATATTCCGGAGCACTCCTTCCCAGTCGCTCTCGTATTCGCCCCGTCCGCGAGCTCCATCGGTCTGAAACTTGAAGCGCCCCGGCGCCCCGTGCAGAATGGCGCGCTTCGCGTTTTCGCTGTGATCGCCCCACGGCGCGTTGAGCTGGAAGTCGAACGCTTTCGCCAGCGTCGGCAGCACCACCTTGCGCAGGTACCCGCTCGGCTCACCCCAGGGCAGAATCACCCCTTCCAGGATGGAGATGCTCGGGTCGCCCAGAACCAGCTCCGCGTTGACTTCCCGCCGGGTTCCTAGTCCATGGCAGTCAGGGCAGACGCCGAACGGCGAGTTGAAGGAGAACTGCCTAGGCTCCAGCTCCGGGAGCGAGAGACCGCACACCGGGCACGCGAACCGTTCGGAAAAAAGGACGGACTGGTGGTCAGTCGGACGGGCGGACGGTTCTCCAGAATCGCCATCGGTGTGCTGTTGTCCGCCTGTCCGCCTGTCCGCCTGTCCGCCATACCTCACCACTTCAACCAGACCGTCCGCCGTCTTCAAGGCGGTCTCGATCGAATCGTTCAGGCGCGACCGGTCGCCAGGCCGCACCACCAGCCGGTCCACCACGATCGCGATATCATGGTTCTGCCGCCGGTTCAAGGTGGGAACGGACCCCAGATCGTGGATCTGACCATCGACTCGGACTCGCACGAAGCCGCGCTTGCGCACGTCGTCGAGCAGCTCCCGGAACTCTCCCTTGCGGCCCCGCACCAGCGGAGCCAACACCTCGATCCGGGTTTCCTCGGGCCAACCGAGCACCGTATCCACGATTTGAGCGGCGCTCTGCCGGCTGACGGGGCTCCCATCGTTAGGGCAGTGAGGCACACCCACCCGGGCCCACAGCAGCCGCAGATAGTCGTAGATCTCGGTGACGGTTCCCACCGTCGAGCGGGGATTCTGCCCGGTGGTCTTCTGCTCGATCGAGATCGCAGGTGAGAGACCCTCAATGGCGTCGACGTCCGGCTTTTCCATGAGGCCAAGGAATTGCCGCGCGTACGCCGACAGGGACTCGACGTAGCGCCGCTGCCCTTCGGCATAGATGGTATCGAACGCAAGCGAGGACTTCCCCGAGCCCGACAGCCCGGTGATCACCGTGAGCTGGTTGCGGGGAATGGCGACAGAGATGTTCTTGAGGTTGTGTTCGCGGGCGCCGCGCACCACCAGGTATTCCTGAGCCATAGCCCCGAAAGCTACCCGAAGCCGAGCAGCGGGGTCAACGGGAGGGAACAGTTGCCAGTCGCCAGTCGCCGGTGGCTGGAGCCTGCCCTCTGAATCCTGCCGGCGACTGGCAACTGGCGGCTGGCGGCTGGTCCCTCTACCATAGAGCCACAATAACTGGCACCCGGCTCCGACCCCGAGCTCCCGACCCCTGACTCCTGACCCTCAACACCCGCCTCCCGAATCGCGACCGGCAGCCCGGGACCAGAGCGCCACGGAGCGCCGGCTCCAGCAGGCCGACGCGCTGGCCAACAG
Source organism: uncultured Gemmatimonadales bacterium (assembly GCA_963840165.1). Classification (GTDB taxonomy): domain Bacteria; phylum Gemmatimonadota; class Gemmatimonadetes; order Gemmatimonadales; family GWC2-71-9; genus CAVVWJ01. Next base: position 586,758 of record CAWIXT010000009.1, on the reverse strand, counting down.
CTCCATGCCGGGCGCGGCTGTGGGCCCCTACCGCGAATTGCTGGAGTTGGAGCCAGCCCACGTGGATGCCCGACTGCATCTGGCACGCCTGTTGGATCGGCTGGAGGAGGCCGGGGACGCGGTGGACGTGCTAAGTGAGGGTCTTCGCCGCGCGCCTGACCAGACCGAGTTCCTGGTGCTTCGGGGCTCGATGCTCGGCCGTCTCCAGCGCTATCCCGAGGCCGAGCTGGACCTGCGTCGCGTGCTGCGGCTGCATCCCTCGCACGCACCGGCTCAATTCGAGCTGGGACTGCTGCTATGGCGGAGAGGACTGGTGCAGGAGGCGGCAGCATGCTTCCAGCGGGCCCTCGAGTTTCAGCCCGATAATGCCAAGACGCACTACTACTTGGGCGACGTACTGAATCACCTGGGTGACCTCCCCCGCGCCCGGAGCGCACTGGAGCGAGCCATACAGGTAAACCCGGATGACCCCAAGGCCTACCACCTGCTGGGCCGGGTACTGGACCGGTTGAACTTGCCGGAGGAGGCTCGAGAGATGTACCACCGCGGACGCGACCTGGCCGGCATGTGATCCACGTGATTGTAGAAGATCTTGCATCGATCAAGGCCGACGCCATATTGCGGCCCGCGGACGGCAGCCTGGGACCGACCTCGCCGGCCGGAGTGCGCCTGGATGACCGCGCGGGCCCACGTTTTGCCGAGGAGCGGCGAGTGATCAGCTTGCTCAAGGCCGGCTCGGCTGTCGTGACCGGAAGCGGGGATCTGACGGCCCCATTTGTGCTCCACGTCGTGATCCAGGACCCGGAAACCCGGACCGGACGCGAGGTGGTGCGTCGGGCGCTGGTGTCCGCCTGGCAACGCGCAACAGACTGGGAGCTCGGCACGATCGCCACCCCGCTGGTCGGGGCGGAGTCCGGGCAGCTGAGCCTGGAGGAGGCCGCGAGCTTGCTGGTTGAGACGTTCCCCGCCGAAGCCCGAGGGTTCCCGGCAGAGCTGCAGATTGTGGTGGATGAAGATGCCGAGCGGGCCCTGGTAGAAGCCATCGTCCGGAGGAACGCGTGATCCGATTACATCAGCTCACCAAGCGGTACGGCCGGTTCACCGCAGTGGACCGGATCGACCTGACTGTACCGAGTGGCGAGCTCTTCGGATTTCTCGGTCCCAACGGGGCCGGGAAGACCACCACCTTTCGCATGATTGCCGGCATTCTTCGCCCCACCAGCGGCACCATCGAGGTCGGGGGTATCGACATCAACCGCCGTCCAATGGAAGCCAAAGCCCGCCTGGGCTTCATTCCCGACCGCCCCTTCGTCTATGACAAGCTCACCGGTGCGGAGTTTCTCCGCTTCGCGGCCGCGCTGTATGGGCAACAGGGACCTGCCATCGAACGCCGGATCGACGAGCTGCTCGAGCTCTTCGAGCTCACCCGCTGGAAGAACGAGCTGACCGAGTCGTATAGTCACGGAATGCGGCAGAAGCTCATTATCTCGGGCGCGCTGGTGCATCGGCCCGAGGTGATCGTGGTGGACGAGCCCATGATCGGGCTCGATCCCCGCAGCGCCCGCCTGCTCAAGGACCTGTTCCGCCAGTTCGTGGACCGGGGCGGCACGGTGATCATGAGCACTCACACCCTTGAAGTGGCCGAGACGATGTGCGACCGGATCGCCATCGTGCACGGTGGCAGGATCATCGCATCCGGGAACATGTCCGAGCTCCAGGAGCAGACCTCCTCCGAGGACCTGGGCTTGGAAGACCTCTTTCTCAAGCTCACCGGCGGCATGCGTGAGCATCAGCTCGATACCATACTAGACGCCTGACCGCGTGACCCCTCATACCTCGATGCAACCCCGGCTGTGGACGCTGCTCACGCCCAAATGGCGGAGCGCGCTGACGCGCGCCCGACAGGACCGGACCGATTCCCGCCTGCGCGTGGTTTTGCTGGCGCTGGTCGGCCTGCTGTTCTGGCTGGCGGTCTTCGGAATTGCCTTCCGGGTGCTGCGGTATCTGAGGACCGTGGACGAAATCGGCAATCTGATGGCCGGCAAGGTTCTGAGTGTTATCCTGTTGGCGTTCCTTTCGATCCTGCTGCTGTCGAATATCATTACCGCCTTGTCCACGTTCTTTCTGGCCAAGGACCTCGATCTCCTGGTGGCGGCGCCAGTGAGCGGAGTGCGCCTCTATCTATCAAAGCTGGCCGAAACCGTGGTCCACTCCTCGTGGATGGTGGCGTTGATGTCGCTGCCGGTCTTTACGGCTTACGGCATCGTCTACGATGGAGGATTTCTCTTCCCGTTTGTGGCGCTGGCGGCGTTCATCCCGTATCTCATCCTGCCGGCGGTGGCGGGTACCGCCTTCACGCTGGTGCTGGTGAACATCTTTCCGGCCCGCCGAACTCGCGAGCTGCTGAGTCTCGTCGCCACCGGTGCCGTCGTCGTCGCCCTGGTGAGCCTCAGGTTCATGCGGCCGGAGCAGCTGGCCCAGCCGGAGGGATTCCAGAACCTGGTGGACTACCTGGCGGTGCTCCGAATGCCGACGAGCTCGCTGCTCCCCAGCGACTGGACCGCCTCCATGATCATGAACTGGCTGCTACGGGTAGCCGACCCGATGCCGATCATGAAGCTCTGGGCTGCCGCGGGCATCGCGGTGGCCGCCGGCGCGTTCATCCATCAGCGGCTCTACTTCCTGGGCTTCTCCAAGGCGCAGGAAGGCGCTGAACGGAAGGTTCTGCGCCCCCTGCGGGGGCCGGTCTCCCGGCTGCTGCGATCGCAGTCTCCCTCGAAGCGCGAATTCATTTTGAAGGATCTGCGACTTTTCTTCCGCGACAACACCCAGTGGAGCCAGCTGATCCTCCTGGCTGTGCTTCTCATGGTCTATCTCTTCAACATCAAGTCACTCCCGCTGCACTCGGGGGAGCGAGTGCCGTTCCGGCTGGTGACGATCATCTCGTTCCTCAATCTTGGGTTGGCCGGATTCGTGCTCGCGGCGGTGGCCGCCCGCTTCATCTTCCCCGGCATTTCACTGGAGGGCCGGCAGATGTGGCTGCTGCGCTCGAGCCCGCTCGATCCCAGATCCATGATGTGGAGCAAATACTGGATCGGCACGGTCCCCTTACTCGTCCTGGCGCTGCTTATCACCGTGTTCACCAATTGGCTGCTGCACGCAAGCCCCTTCATGATGACGATCTCCGTCGTCACCATCCTGCTCTACACGCTGGCGGCCGGCGCACTGGCGCTGTCGTTCGGGGCCTTGTACCCCCAGTTTGGAAGCGAGAATGCGGCCCAGATTCCCACCAGCTTCGGCGGTCTGGTGTACATGATGAGCAGCCTCTGCCTGTTGGGGCTGATCATCGGCATTGAGGCGATTCCGGTGACGGATTACCTGCGCGACCAGCGCTATTCTCAGCAGCCGGCGGGGATCACGCCTCAGCTGGTCCTCTCCGGAGTGGCGGTCATCGGGGTCTGCGCGCTGGCCACGATTATCCCCTTGCGCGCCGGACTGCGGAGGATCGAGACGATGGAGTGGTAGAGGTCGATCTGTTCAGCGATACCGTCACCCGTCCGACGGCGGCAATGCGGAAGTTCATGTGCAAGGCCGAAGTCGGCGACGAACAGCAGCGCGAAGATCCCACCGTCAATCTCCTCCAAGATATGGTCGCCGATCTCCTGGGTAAGGAGGCGGCGCTTTTTCTTCCTTCTGGCACCATGTGCAATCAGGTGGCTTTCGCGGTGCACTGCCGGGCCGGAGACGAGATCCTGCTTCAGGAGCTGGCGCATCCGCTGCTGTACGAGGCCGGTGGCGCTGCCGCGTTGGTCGGGGCCGTATTCCGTCCTCTGGCCGGGCCCCACGGGTTCTTCACCGCCCATCAGCTTCTCGAAGCGATCAGGCCCCCGCTGCACTTCATGCCACGCACTCGGGCGGTCTCGATCGAGCAGACCAGCGCCTCGATCGGCGGCGTGTGTTGGCCGCTCAAAGCGATCCAGGAGGTCTGTGCCGCGGCGCATGCCCGAGGGCTCGTGACCCACATGGACGGCGCCCGTCTTTTCAACGCGGTGGTGGCGAGTGGCACGGCGGCTCGGACCTTCGCGGCGCCATTAGACTCCGTGTGGGTGGACCTGAGCAAGGGATTGGGAGCGCCGGTCGGTGCGGTCCTGGCAGGATCGCAGGACTTTATCGAACGGGCGTGGGTCTTCAAGCAGCGCTTTGGAGGCGCCATGCGGCAGGCAGGCATCATCGCGGCGGCCGGCGTGTATGCCCTTCGGCACCACGTGGACCGGCTGGCGGAAGATCATCAGCGTGCCCGAGAGCTGGCTCTGGGGCTCGCGGGCGTACCAGGAGTTGCTTTGGACGTGAGTCGCGTGGAGACCAACATCGTGATTTTCGACGTCCGTGACACTGGTCTCACTGGAGATGACCTGGCGGCCCGTACCCTGGCCAGCCATGGGGTGCGATTCAGCGTACTGGCGCCGTACACCGTGCGAGCCGTGACCCACCTGGACGTCCCGCCGGACGGCATCACCCGAGGCATCGAAGCAGTCCGCGCGGCGATCCGGTAGGCAGCGCCTCCGTCGCATCTGGGCCATTGCACTGGCCCGCACTCTCATCAATGATTGCGTTTCAGATTGTTTCGACGGTGCAAATGGCTGGCTCCCGTCCGTCCCTAGGACGATGCGAGACAACCACCGGCCGAAGCAGGATCTGATTCACGAGGTCACCGGCCTCCGCAAGCAGATCGTGGATCTCAAGGAAGCCATGGTGGCACGGCGCCGGGTCGAGGATGCTTTGCGCGAGACCGAGTCTCAGCTTCGCTCCTTGATTGATGGCGCACCCGTGGGGCTCTGCCTGTTCCGCTCGGATGGGCTCCCACTTACCGCAAACCTTCCCTTCGCGCGCATGCTCGGCTACGAATCGCCCGCCGAGCTGCAGCGTATCGCCGGCGTGCTCGGCGTTTTCGCGAATCCCGACGAACAGACGCGGGTGCTCAGTGCCGGCAGGAGACACGGCTCGGGGGCGTTTTTCCGCCATAAGGACGGCACCCACTTCTGCCTCAGCGTCCTCGCGGCCCACTGCCCGGAGCGGAACACCGTCGCAATCGCCGTGCACCAGCGCAGCCGTCACGAATAACCGAACCCATCAATTTCTCGCTCCTCCTCGCGTAACTCCGGTCCGTCGCCCGACGTAAGCCACTCCTAGCTTGGCCTCTCCCACGGAACCCGCGCCACCAGCGCGCGGAGTCCATTTCCAAGGAGGGCGCCATGTTCATCCGACTCAGTTTCTTCCTCATTGTACTGGCGGCCATGGCCGCATGTGATCGCGCCGAGCCCACCCGTCCCACCGAAGCGAAGGACCACTTGGCCCCAGCCGAGTCCCCTCAAGCGAGCGTGGGTGGGGCAGACCGCGACGCGATGGACCGCCTTGCTCGCCGGCTGGCCCGGTCAATGGCGGATGCCGGATTTCGGGCCTACATCAGGGCCGAGCTGGACCGGTCTCCGGTCGTCGAGCACAAGCTCCACCTGCAGCGCTTTCTCTCCCGCTCGAACGGGCATGTTTCGAAGCTCGTGGCTCGCCTGGCGGCCGAGTCCGAGTCATCGGTTATGGTGGATGCCCGCGCCGCAGGCCCGCTAGAGATCTACTTCCCGGTCCCGGAGCACCGGGCGAAGTGGACCGGAGGACCCGACGTGCTCGTCGCCAGTGCGGTGGCAGACCGCGATGCACCGATAGCCTACGATGTCAGGGGCCGGCGTGAGGTCCTGAGCCCCGACACCCCACCCCAGACGCCGGTGCTTGCTGTTGTCCCGGTGGAGACCGATTTCGGCGCGGAGGGCTCCGTCGCGCTCGCGGTGACACCGCCTCCCCCGCCGCCTCCGCCCCCGCTCCCACCTCCACCTCCACCAGCCGGTCTGTTCATGACCTATGCTCGTTTCGTGCAGGATTTTGAAGGTTGGTTGAAGGGGAGCCCTGAGTTTGAGATTCACATTCTCGGGCAATCCGGAGCCTCGGACTCCTTGAGGGACTATCAATGCGCCGGAGCAACGGCAATCGCCCCCTACCGATTCGATCAGAACAGCCTGACCTGGAGCGGTAGCGTCATGCTGTTCAGCCAAAGCCAGCTGAACGCGTACAAGACGGCGCATCCCAATCAGAACTTTCGGATCATCGCGCTTGAGGACGACGACACCGCTTGCGTCATCAAGTTCGATGCTGAGCACTTTCGCAACATGCTGGCCACAGTGCAGGCTCAATACCCCAACCTGACAGGGGCGAAGGACACGACCAGCGGCATTGGAAAGTGGGTCAAGCGCGCCAACGCACTGCAGAAGATCCTGAGCGCGGTGTACTCGTTCATTAAGACTCAAGACGACTTGATTGGCAACGCCATCGAGGATGTAGTCGTCGGCCAGTTCCTTCCTGGCACCAATTGGATCGTAAAGGGCGAGGGGAACAAGACCAACGGATGGTTGAAACTGGAGATGCGCTGACACATGCCTACATCACTCCGGCGCCGGGCGTCGATCGGGTTCGCTGCCGGCACCATTCTCTTCTGTTCCCCTCTACACGGGCAGTGGCGTGTAGGCGTTGAGGTGGGCGCCAGTCGTTTCTGGGGCGGCTCCCTGGAGGTCGAGAGCGAGACCTCGGTAAGGCCCTACCGTCCCACCACGTTTGGCATCGGGGTGGAGCGCCAGAGTGACCGGTACGCGCTCGGGCTGCAACTGCATTACGCCGAGGCCAGTCTCGCGCTGGAGGGTCCGGACGGCGTCATCTCTGTGCCAGATGTTTTTACCATCGTCAGCATCTCGCCCGAACTGGCCGTCCGGATTGCCACCCTGGGGCCGGGCAATGAGCTCCGGCTCCATGCGGGACCACTCATCGAGATCTGGGACATCATAGACCAGGACTCGCGCACCCGTGTCGGGGCGCACGGTTCCGTATCACTGGATGTGCCGCTGGGCGGCCGCTTCGGCGGAGCCGTGCGCGCGGGCATCGCCGCAACTCCGTCCCCATACGAGGAAGGAGAGCTTGACCTGGGGAACGGCGCCCCAACGTACGACCTTCGAACGCTGTGGCGGCGGAGCTTCGCTCTGGGGCTGCGCTACCGGCTGTAGGTAGTCGCACTTAGCCCCGGACGAACAGTTAGGCCGCCACCTGCCGGCCACACCTGTCGCAGTACCTGCTGCTGGGGCTCAACTCCGCCCCGCAGCCGTCACACGGGGCGTGGGAAACCAGCCGTCGCCCGCACCAAGAACAATACAGCGCATCTGGTTCGGCACGGGGGCCGCACGCATCACAAACCGGAGGTGGGCCCGAGGCATCTGAGGGAATTCCTGGCGCGGTGTCCGGCGGCATTGTAGCCGAAGCGGAGCGAAGCGAGAGCACTCGAGCGGAGATCAATGCTTCGATGTCGTTGGGCACCCGCTCCCGCTCATCCCGGAGCGCCGCTATCGCTTCGGCCGTGTACCGGGTCTTCAGAAGCTCGTAGTCCGTATCCGAAAGCTTGCCCGTCTCCCGATCGAACTCGATCTCCTTGAGGGCTGCCAACGCCATTCCCCTGGGAGTCTCCTCCGGATCGAGGGGCTCATAGGGCCGGTCTACAAGAGGCCGAGGCCTCAGCAGTGGCTGGAGCACCAGCCATAGCACGGCCAGCGCCAGGGCCGCCGCCGCCAGCGCTTCGACCGCCATCAGTCCTCGATCTCGGCCAGCGCGCGCCGCAGACGGTCCAGCTCCTCCGGACTCGCCTGGACCCCGGCGGTGGGCTCCGGGCGTTCAGCGCCAAGCGCCAGCGCCGACTTTCGCCTAGCAACGAAGAACGCCAGGCCGGCGCCAGCCGCCGCGATCAGAGTCCCGGGAAGCAGGTACCCCGCCAGGTTGAACCCCTCGGCCTTGGGAGCCATGAGTGCCCTCTCGCCATACTTGGCGACGAAGGTGTCGAGAATCTGTTGCGCAGTTTTGCCTTCGTCCCGGAGGGCCAGAACCTCGCGATGCAGCTCGGGCGAATAGGTGCAGGTAAAGTCGGTGGTTCGGCAGGTGAAGATGTCGAGAGTGCAGCCGCAGGTGCAGGCCAGACGCTGTTCGATCCTCTGAACTTCGGCGTCATCCCGGGCGTCAGTCGGCTGTCGGGGTCGGCCCACCGCCGAGGGATCGCGCAGACTACCGGTGGCCCCGCGGCCACCCAGCGAGTCCTGCGCCGCCTGAAATCCGGTCGCCACAGCCATTGCCGGCGTGGCAGCCGTCACGAGCACCGCCGAAATGCTTCCCCGGAGGAACTCCCGCCGCGTGCTCACTCGCTGGCCGTCCCCACCAGCGCCACCCCGTACCCTGCTTGTGCGCGCCGGGGCGCCGAGGATGTGGGCCCGCCACCGGGCCACATGGTGATGATCCCGCCAAGGGCCAGCACGAAACCGCCGAACCAGACCCACCACACCAGGGGGTTGATGTTGAATCGGTATACCGCCTCCTCGGTTCCGTTCACCGAGCCGGCGAAGACGACGTACACGTCCTCCTGCAGATTACTGCGAATTCCCACCTCGGTAGAGGGCTCGAAGGTGGGTCGCTTGAAGCTGTCCACGTGCTGCCGTTTCTCCGAGGTCATCAGGCCGGCGGGTCGGCCGTCCTTCGTTACCTGAATCGTCGCCGCAGAGACGATACGGTTGAGCGCCTCGTACTGCGAAATTCCCAGGTGGGTGAATCGGTAGGTGTGTCCGAACGGACTGCTTACCTCCACCGACTCTCCCGGCTTGAGCGTCGCCTCCTGCTCCCGCTTGAATGCCATGCCCGCGAAGGCCACGAAATAGATCAGCACGCCCAAGTGCACCACATAGCCGCCATAGCGGCGCCGGTTTCTGCCGATCAGCCGACCCAAGGCTATCGGCAGCGATTCCCCGTGCATGCGGCGGCGGGCCCGCACCCCTCGGTAGAACTCCTGCGAGATGGTGCCAGCGACGAAGCCCGCGAGCGCGATGGCGACCGTAGCATGGAAGTCGCGCACGCCGGCGGCCCACAGCCCCGCCAGGGTCACCAGCCCGGCACTCACTGGAGCGATGAACTGCCGCCGAAGGTTGGCGGCTGAGGCTTTGCGCCAGGCAATCAGCGGCCCGATACCGGTGAGACCAAGCAGCAGCAGGCCTAGAGGGACGTTGACCCGGTTGAAGAACGGCACGCCGACCGTGATCTTGGTGCCCCGCACCAGCTCTGAAAGGATGGGGAACAAGGTTCCCCACAGCACTGAGAAGGCGATTCCGACCAGCAGCAGATTGTTGAACAGGAAGGCGGCCTCACGGCTCACCACCGACTCGAGCTGGACGTCGGCTTCCAGCAGCGGCCACCGGGTGTATAGCAGAGTGAACGCCAGGATGGCGGTCACGGCCAGAAACGCAAGAAAGAAGTACCCCACATTCGATTGAGTGAAGCTGTGCACGCTGGCAATCACCCCGGAGCGGGTGATGAACGTCCCGAAGATGCTGAGCAGGAACGTCCCGATCACCAGGCCGAAGTTCCAGCGCTTAAGCATCCCTCGCTTTTCCTGGATCATGACGGAATGAAGGAACGCCGTCATTGTCAGCCAGGGCAGCAGACTGGCGTTCTCCACCGGGTCCCAGGCCCAGTAGCCGCCCCAGCCCAGCTCGACGTAGGCCCACCACATTCCGAGCGTGATGCCGATCGATAGAAACAGCCACGATACCAGGGTCCACTTGCGGATAGCGTGGATCCAGCCGGTGTCCAGCCGGCGGGAAAGCAGCGCCGCCACGGCAAAGGCGAAGGGGATGGTGAGACTGATGTATCCCAGGTAAAGCATCGGTGGATGGATGACCATCCCCACGTTCTGAAGCTGCGGATTCAGTCCTCTGCCGTCAGCCGGCGTGAACCCCAGGCGCTCGAAGGGATCGGCAGCGAACAGCATCACGCAGACGAAGAAGGTGACCACCGCCGAGGTAACGCCGGCCACGTACGGCATCAGGTGGGCATAGCGCCGCGGGGTCAGCAGCTGGGCCGCGCTGGCAAAAAGCGCCAGGACAACGGCCCAGAACAGAAGCGATCCTTTCTGCCCGGCCCAGAACGCCGAAAAGATGTAGGCGGAGGGAAGGTTCCGGGACGTGTAGGCCCAGACGTACTCCATGTTGAAATCGTGGGTGATCAGGCCTTTCCAGAGCGCCAGCGACGCCACGACCAGACATCCGAAGATGCCATATACCGATTGCACCACCGTGGCGCTGAGGTCGGGCCGGCCTTGCCAGCGGCCAGAGAAGGAGAGGAGTACGCACCAGAGACCGAGGATGAAGGCGGCCCAGAGCGCGAATTGTCCCAGCAGTGTCATGAAAGGTGCTCAGGCCTTGGGAACGGCCTCGTAGCGGGAGCCGCATTTGGCGAGCACATCAGTGGCGCGAATGATCCCGTCCCGGCCCAGCCGGCCTTCGACCACCACCTCGATATTCGCGGCGTCGGTAAACGTATCGGGAACCAGCCCGTGATAGGTGACCGGATAGGTCTTGATCCCATCGGAGACTTGAAAGTCGATTCGGCGGGCATTGGGGTCTCGGCGAACCGAGCCGGGCACAACCATGGCGCCGACCTTGAACCCGACGTTTTCTACGAAGGTCGGGTCCGCCGCGGTCTTAGCCGACAGCTCCGCCGGCGTCAGGAAGTACACCCCCGTCTCCTTCACCCCTTCAGCGATGAGGAAACCGACGCTGGCGACGATCAGACCGGCCCCGAGGATGAATTTCCGCCCTGCCTTCATGACCGCTCCGTGGTAGAACAACCCTCAATAATATCACCCCGGCCTGCGGCCAGCCTAATAACCTCGTGTCATCGGGCGCGAGCCCAGGTCAGGGCCGCCTCCACCGCACGACGCCATTCCATCCGGTGCCGCTCGCGGGTGACCGAGTCCATGGCGGGCTCGAAGCGGCGGAATCTCCGCTGCTGCACGAACTGAGCGGTGCTCCGCCACACGCCAAGCGCCAGTCCCGCGAGCCCGGCTGCACCGAGCGCCGTCGTTTCCACCAGGTCCGGCCGCTCGACCGGGATATCCAGCACGTCGGCCTGAAATTGCATGAGCCAGTCGTTGGCCGCCGCGCCCCCGTCCACTCGCAGCGAGGGGACGGCCAGCCGCTCGCTCGAGGCCATTGTCTCCAGCAAATCGGCACTGCTGTGCGCCATGGCCTCTAACGATGCGCGAGCCAGATGGGCCCGCGACGTTCCCCGGGTCAGTCCGGTGATCGTTCCCCGGGCCTCCGGCTCCCAGTGCGGAGTGCCCAGCCCTACAAAGGCGGGGACGAAGTAGACCCCGCCGGTGTCCGGTACGCTCCGCGCCATCCCCTCGGTCTCGCCGGCCTGCGCAATAAGACCCAGCCCATCGCGTAGCCATTGTACTGCCGCGCCGGCGACAAAGACACTTCCCTCCGTCGCATACGCCGGCTCACCCGCGGCGCCACACGCCGCCGTCGCCAACAGGCCGTGCGCGGCTGCCGGGACCTGGACGCCGGTGAGTACCAGAAGGAAAGCGCCGGTGCCATAGGTGTTCTTGGCCTGGCCGGGTTGGACGCAGCCCTGCCCGAAGAGTGCCGCCTGCTGATCCCCAGCCAGGCCGGCGATCGGCAGCGCGAACCCGAGGTGCTCTGCGTCGGCCTGCTCTACCACGCCGGACGACGCCACCAGGCGGGGCAGTACTTCGGGAGGGACATTGAACAGCTGGAGCAGCTCGGGGTCCCAGATCCGGCGCCGGAGATCGTAGAGGAGTGTACGCGATGCGTTGGTGTAGTCGCTGACGTGAGCCCGGCCCCCCGAGAGCTTTGCAACCAGCCAGCTCTCGACCGTGCCGGCCGCCAGCTCACCCAGCTTCGCCCGCCGCGCCAGCTCGGGTATCCGCAGCAGCCACTCGAGCTTGGTGGCGGAGAAATACGGATCGGCCACCAGTCCGGTGCGCTCTCGCAGCATCGGCTCCAGGCCAGCCTCCCGAAGCTCTCGGCAGCGGTCGGTGGTGCGCCGGTCCTGCCACACGATGGCGCGGGCTACCGGCGTCAGCGTCCGCCGGTCCCAGAGCACCACCGTCTCGCGTTGGTTGGTGATGCCGAGTCCGATCGGCCGCTCACCGGCCGCGGTTACCGCCTCGCGCATCGCGGCGACCGACACCCGGAAGATTTCGTCGGCGTCATGCTCGACCCAGCCGGGCTGGGGATAGTATTGGGTGAATTCGCGGTAACCTCGACCCAGCACGGTGCCGTCCTGGTGGATGACCAGAGCGGTAGACCCGGTAGTTCCTTGATCGAGCGCGAGGATAGCGGCCATGGTCTCAGGTGTCATCCTGAGCGAAGCGAAGAGCTCAGGATGACAGCAGGCTCGAAGATTCCCTTGTCGGTGATGATGCCGGTGATGAGGTCCGCCGGGGTCATGTCGAATGCCGGGTTCCAGACCCTTACTCCAACCGGCGCGGTGCGGGCGCCCTGCCAGGTAGCAACTTCGTCGGATCCTCGCTGCTCGATGGGGATGGCGGCGCCGTTGGGCGTAGCCGGGTCGATGGTGGAGGTCGGTGCGGCGACGTAGAAGGGGATCCCGTGGGCCCGGGCCGCGAGCGCCAGACCATAGGTGCCGATCTTGTTGGCGACATCTCCGTTCGCCGCGATCCGGTCCGCTCCGACGATCACGCAGGCGATGTCCCCCAATCGGAGTCGGCTGGCGATCATGCCGTCCCCGATCAGCGTGCATGGCACTCCTGCGCGGGTCAGCTCCCACGCCGTCAGCCGGCTGCCCTGCAGCAGCGGCCGCGTCTCTGGCACGATGACATGGGGATTACTCCCCGCCTGCTGCGCGATGTAGACTGGCGCGAGTGCCGTCCCCATGCCCCCGGTCGCCAGGGCGCCCGCATTGCAGACAGTGCAGACGGTGGCCCCGGCCGGAATCAGCGAGGCGCCCAGCTCTCCGATACGCCGGCACATCGCCCGGTCTTCATCCCAGATAGCGCTCGCCTCGGCGATCAGCGCCTCGCGCAGATCCTCGCCAACCGAGCATGCCGATTCGGCCCTGCGCTGCATCCGGTTCAGTGCCCATTGCAAATTCACGGCGGTAGGCCTGGTAGCACCGAGTATCTGGCACGCGCCGCGCACGCGCTGGAGCAGTTGCTGCCCCGCCGCCCCGCTGCCCCGCTGCTTCACCCCCACCACTACCCCCATGGCCGCCGCGATCCCGATCAGCGGCGCCCCTCTCACCCGCAGCGTCCGGATCGCCTCGGCTACCGCCTCGACTGTGTCCAGGTCGCGATACGTCTCCTCCCCCGGCAGCAGGGTCTGGTCCAGAATCCGGATCGTGTGATCCGAGTTCCAGGCGATGGGAGAGGGGATTGGCATCGGAGAAAAGATAGTCGCGGACCAGTCGCCAGGCGCCGATCTCGATCTTTGTATGTCGCACTGGGAATCCCATTAGGTTTGAGCGTCCTCACCTGCACTCGAACTCACGTCTGACGACTGGCGACTGGCGACTGACTACCATGCCCACCACTCTCCTCTTCGAGCTCAGCGACGGCATCGCGCGAATCACCGTCAACCGTCCGGACAAGCTCAACGCTCTCAACACCACGGTCATTTCCGAGCTGGGCGACGCCATCACCCGGGTCGAGAGCGATGCCGCAGTGAGAGGCGTGATTCTCACGGGCGCCGGCTCCAAAGCGTTCGTGGCCGGGGCCGACATCACCGAGCTGGCCGAGCAGAGTCCTATCGAGGGGAAGGCCCGCTCGCTGCTGGGCCAGCAGGTGTTTCGCCGGCTGGAAGGCTGTGGGAAACCGGTCATCGCCGCTGTCAACGGCTACGCTCTCGGTGGCGGGTGTGAGCTGGCGATGGCCTGCCATATCCGTATTGCCTCCGAGCAGGCCCGCTTCGGGCAGCCGGAGGTAAAGCTAGGCATCGGCCCGGGTTACGGCGGCACCGCCCGGCTCCCCCGGCTGGTGGGACGGGGGAGAGCCCTGGAGCTGCTGCTGACCGGCGCGATGATTGATGCGGCCGAGGCGTATCGGATCGGGCTGGTGAATCGGGTGGTTCCCGCCGACAAGCTCCTGGAGGAGGCTCAGACGATGCTTCGCAGCATCCTAGAGAACGGCCCGCTTGCCATCCAGGCCTGCCTCGAGGCGGTGAATGCCGGCATGGAGACCAGCCTGGATCAGGCGCTCCTGCTCGAGGCGAATCACTTTGGTCTGCTGTCATCTTCCGCGGATATGCAGGAGGGAACCAAGGCGTTCGTCGAGAAGCGGAAGCCTGCTTTCAAGGGGGTATGAGCCTGCAATTTTCCCGCGTCACCGACTATTTTTTGATGATGCGGAACATAGGGCGGAACCGGTGGAGGAGGGGCTTTCTCCCCCGGCCGGCCCCGCTGATCGTGGCATCCCTGCTGCTTGTCACTGGCTGCGACGACCGCGAGCGGATCACGTTCCCCACTCCCAGCGATGGGGTTGGGCCGGTCACCACCATCGAGCAACCGGCCGGCGCCGACACCACGATCTTTCCGGGCGGGCTCTTCTCGGTGCAGGGCGCCACGGTAGATCCGGACGGAATCGATACCGTCTATTTCTTGGTCAACGGCGGGGGACAAAGCTTCCCGGCGTTCGTTCCGAGCGAGCTGCAGACCACGGTCAGCTTCTCTCTCCCGCTCGCGACGTTCGGGTATTCGGGACAGACGTTCGAGGTACAGGTGTACGGCGTCGACAAGGTGGGAAATCGGGGTGGAACCTCGAGCCGGCTGATCCACATTCGCTAGTGCGGATTCGACAGCTGGTGGCCCGGGGATATCGAAACCTGGCCGATCTGGACCGGGAGGCCCCGGAGGCGGGGGTGGTGCTGTTGGGCGCCAACGCGCAGGGCAAGACCAACCTGCTGGAGGCGATCTACTACCCGGTCCTCTTCCGGTCCTTTCGGGGCGCTGCCGACGGGCAGGTGCTCCGCGATCCGCGGGGCTTTGCGGTGGAGCTTCATATCAGCGGCGGCACTGCTCGCACTGTGGGCGCGGTCTACTCGGCACGGAAGAAGCGGATCACAGTAGATGGCGAGGAAGTGAATCGCCTCGCCGACTCGGTCGGAAACTGGCTGGCCGTCGCCTTTCTCCCGTCGGATGTGGGACTGGCATCGGGAGCGGCGGCGGAGCGGCGGCAGTACCTCGACCGGGTGCTCTCGTTGTCGGACCGCCGCTACCTGCGGGCGCTCACGAGCTACCGGGCGGCGCTGGCGCAACGAAACTCCGCCTTGCGCCAAGGACGCTCCGACATGGCCGGTGCGTTCAACCGTGCTCTCGCGGCTGCAGGAGCGGTACTGGTGCGCTTTCGACTGGAGTGGGTGGCACAGGCCGCCGGCCAGTTCGCCACTGAACTGGACGCGTTGGGCGAACGCGGGAATGCAACGCTCAGGTACCAGGGACGCGCCGAGCTGGCCGACCCGGCCGCGTGGGACGATGTGCTGGCTCGATCGCTGGCCGAGGACTGCGCGCGCTCCGCTACCACGGCTGGCCCGCATCGCGACGATCTGGTGCTGGAGGTGGGCCAACGACGGCTGCGCGACTATGGGTCCACCGGCCAGCAGCGGAGCGCGGCGATCGCGCTCAAGCTGATCGAGATCACCAGCCTTCGGCTGGCCCGCGACACCGAACCGGCGCTGCTTCTAGATGACGTGTTTGCCGAGCTGGACGCGGAGCGGCAGACCCGGCTGGCACAGCGGCTCCTGGACTCGGTGGAGCGGCAGGTCTTCATCACCAGCCCCCGCCGGGACGAGTTGCCGAGGAATCTCGAGCTGCCGGTCTGGACCGTCGAGGATGGCAAGGTGAGGTGAGCGATGGGTGTAAAAAAGACCATCCCGGTCCCCCTATCCGATGCCCTCACCAGCTACCTCAGGCAGGCGGGGATCACCAAGCGGGTACAGCAGGCGGGGATCATCGAGGAGTGGGCCGAACTGGTGGGTCCACAAATAGCGTCGGTGACGGAGCCGGATTCGATCACTCCGGACGGTGTGCTTCGGGTGCGCGTTGCCACGGCGCCGTGGGCCAACGAGCTGAGCCTGATGTCACCCAGAATTCTGGCGCGGCTCAACGCGGGGCGTTCCGGACGGGTGAAGGAGATCCGCTGGATTCCGGGTTTGCTGAACCGCGGACGGCCGTGAGGTGAATTCAGCCGCCAGCCCTTAGCCAATAGCCAATAGCCCTCAGCTAATAGCCCTTTAGCCCCCAGCAACCAGCCTACAGGACACATGGCCAAAGAAACCACCGGCAAACCCGAGTACAAGGCTGAATCGATCCAGGTCCTCAAGGGACTTGAGGCGGTGCGCAAGCGTCCCGGTATGTACATCGGGTCCACCAGCGAGAACGGTCTGCATCACCTGGTCTACGAGGTGGTGGACAACTCTATCGATGAGGCCTTGGCCGGACACTGCGACACCATCAACGTCACCATTCACGCCGACAACTCGATCACCGTCTCGGACAACGGCCGGGGCATCCCGGTGGACATGCATCCAACCGAGAAGCTGCCCGCGGTCGAGGTGGCCCTCACGGTGCTGCACGCCGGCGGCAAGTTCGACAAGAACAGCTATAAGGTCTCGGGTGGGCTGCATGGGGTGGGTGTGTCGGTGGTGAACGCACTCAGCGAGCGCCTTGAGGTGATCGTCGAGCGCGACGGGCAGCGACATCACATGGCTTTCGTGCGGGGGAAGACGGTCAAGAAGCTCACCGTCCTGGGGAAGGCCAAGGGGCGGGGCACCACAGTGCGGTTCAAGCCGGATCCCGAGATCTTCACGGTGCTGGAGTATCACTACAGTACTCTGGCCGACCGGCTGCGGCAGCTCGCATTCCTGAACCGCGGCATCACCATCACCATCAAGGACGAACGGGAAGGCCAGACCAAGAGCGAGACATTCTTTGCCAAGGGAGGCCTGATCCAGTTCGTCGAGTGGCTCAACCGCAACAAGAAGCCGCTGCATCCCAAGCCCATCTCCTTCACGGCGACGAAGGACGATGTCGAGGTGGACATCGCACTGCAATACGAGGACGGGTATAACGAGAACACCTTTACCTTCGTGAACAACATCAACACCCACGAGGGCGGGACCCACCTTACCGGATTCAAGAGTGCGCTCACCCGCACCATCAACGATGTGGCCAAGCGGCGCGACTTCATGAAGAAGGAAGACTTCACCTTGTCGGGTGAGGACATCCGTGAAGGGCTCACCTGCGTGCTGCACGTGAAGGTGCGGGAGCCACAGTTCGAGGGTCAGACCAAGACCAAGCTGGGCAATTCCGAGGTCGAGGGCATCGTGAAAGCGGTGGTGAACGAGCACCTCGGCAACTACCTCGACGAACACCCGCCGGTGGCGCGGAACATCATCGAGAAGGCCGTGAGCGCGGCCCGGGCCCGGGAAGCGGCGCGCAAGGCGCGAGACCTGGTGCGGAAGAAGTCAGGGCTGGAGAACGCGGTGTTGCCGGGCAAGCTGGCGGACTGCTCGATTGACGACCCCGCCCATTCCGAGATCTACCTGGTCGAGGGCGACTCGGCCGGCGGCAGTGCCAAGCAGGGCCGCGACCGGTCCTTCCAGGCAATCCTGCCGCTCCGGGGCAAGATTCTGAACGTCGAGCGCGCCCGCATCGACAAGATCCTCGGCAACGAGGAGATCCGGGCGATGATCACCGCTATCGGGACTGGCGTCAAGGATGACTTCAACCTCGAGGACGCGCGGTATCACAAGATCATCCTGATGACCGACGCCGACGTGGACGGCGCTCACATCCGCACGCTGCTGCTCACCTTCTTCTTCCGCCAGATGAAGGAGCTGGTGGAGGCGGGGTACGTCTACATCGCGCAGCCGCCGCTCTACCGCGTCGCCAAGGGGAAGGATGAGTTCTACGCCTACAGCGAGCCGGAACGGGACGAGTACACCAAGCGGCTGACCAATGGCGACGCAAAGGGCTCGGTCAACATCCAGCGCTACAAGGGTCTCGGCGAGATGAACCCGGCCCAGCTCTGGAGTACGACCATGGACCCGGCAACGCGAACCATTCTACGGGTGACGCTGGAGGATGCGGTCGAAGCCTCCAACTTGTTCGAAGAGCTGATGGGCGATGAGGTCGAGCCCCGCCGCCAGTTCATCGAGCGGAACGCGAAATACGTAAACAATCTGGACGTCTAGTTGATTGGAGTGATTCACCGTGCCCCACTCTCATAGCCCCGGCTCCATGTCCGACAACTTCTCCGACGCGAGCACGGCGGCGATCGTCGCCGCCATCCTCCTGGCTCAGCGCGGTACCATGACACCATCTCAGGGGGACGTGGACGAGGCCGCCTCGAGTGCCGCCCGCATCCTGAAGGCGGTCCGCGCCGCGCTACACTCGGACGAGCCCGAGCCGGCGCGGCGGACTGGGTTCGGCAGCGCGAACTAACAGCCGGTTGTCCCCACCCCCGCGTGTGGCAGCACTTTTCCCGCCCCATCAGCCTGCCGCGTGACTCGGCTCACGGCGGAGGGCCACCATATCCGGTAGACTCTCCGCGGTTTCCGACTGTACTCCCGTAGCAAAATCTGCTGGAAGCTCAGAAGCCGCGTCACACCGATCCTCCGGACTAGGGGGCGAGGAATCGTTCATCATTCAGCGGCGAGTCTCATGTCCGAGCAGACCAACCACATCCCGCCCTTCCAGTACGGCCGGTACAGCGTGGAGGCCTGGGGCCACCGCTCCAGCACCGGTGTCGGGATCGAGATGATATGGAGCATCCGGGTGGACGACACGATTCTCGGGTCCTTTGCGGCGCCAGCAGATCTCGGCGAGGCTGAGGTCACCAAGCGAGTCAAGCATTGGGTCAGCCAGAACCTGCCTAAGTGACCCGCCGTTCACGCGCGGCGCGATCGACCTCCGCGATGCGCCGAGCCGCCACGAAGGCGGCGGTAGTTCAGTTGGAAACCTCGGATCACCGTTCGCACCGTCGGTCCCCCCGCTAGATTACCGCTCACCTCATGATTGAGCCTAGTTCGGCGGATCACTCGCAGGTCCCGCCTGAAACGGACGCGGCCATCACCGCGTGGATGGCCACGCATGGCTGGCGGGTCGCGCCTGGGCGATGGTACCTGGACCCGGACGGAGGATTTCACATCTGGCAGGAGCCCGTCCCGACCACCGGTGGAAACCATGCGATCTGGATTTCGGAATCCATGGTGCGCCGGCTGCCGCCGGGGCGGGTGGTTGAGGCGCTGAACGGCGAGGATGTCGCCGACGAGATACGGATCAGCATCAAGGTCAGGATCCAGGAGCGCGGGGACGGCTATCGGGTCTCCGCGGTATCGCGCAGCTCCGGGGAGTGGAAGCGGGTGGCGGAGTAAGGGGACCTACTCCGGCTTGGCCCTTCCCGCATCGCGCACCGTCATCACGAGCGCGGTGCACACCGCGAACCCGGCAAAAATGAGAGCACCGGCGGGACCGAGCAGCGGGGCGGTAACGACGAAACCCGCCACCGCGGCGCAGAGCACCCGTGGCAGCAGCCTGGCCACGGCGGACGGCCGTGCTTCGTATGCCTTGCGCCGGTTTCGCGTTAGCGCCATCAGGCCGGCATAGACGAACCCGATGACGAGGCCGGCGAGGAGTCCGACGACTCCCGCCACTGGTATCCAGAGCGCATAGTCCAGGATATTACCGGCACTGCCGCCTGACTCTGCATAGGGAGGCGTCTTGGTCAGCATCATGAGAATGCCTATGACCAGGCCGCCCAGAGTCCAGTGCTTGGCCCAGCGAAACGGGGTACGCAGGATCACAGCCGCTCCGGAGGTCGGGGGGGGTTGGCGCCCGGACCCCAGTCGTCGCCGAGAAAACCGTCCTCGGGCCGGGCCCGCGGGTCGAGCTCGCGCACTTCGCGCTCGGCCGCCTCCAGCTCCTCACGATCGATCCCGTCCTGACCGGCGATGCGTGGACCCGGATATCGGCGGTGGCGTAGGAGCCAGAGCACCAGCACGATCACCACCGCAGCCGCCACCAGAAGAGTTCCCACCGGTCCACTCACGATCCGCATCGTACTATGCCAGGCTGGTCACGCCATTCGGGCCGACCCGATGGGTGATCAAGGGAGTCAGCGTTCCCTCCTCTGCTATCACGATCGCTTCTCCCAGTGCCGTCAGTCCGATTCTGATGCCTTCCAGGTCCCGGGCGAACACCGAGGCCAGCGGCTCGCCCGCCTTCACGCTCTGACCGGGTCGGGCCGGGATGACGAATCCGACTGACGGATCGATTTCGTCCTCGATCGTACGTCGTCCCCCGCCCAGCTCGACGATAGCCCGGCCGATCCGGCGCGGCTCGATCTGGGCTACGACGCCACTGCGCGGCGCCCGGAATACTTCCACCTCCGCCGCCTGCGGCAGCACCGACGGATCCTCCACCACGGCCGGATTCCCCCCCTGCGCCTCGATCACCTGGGCGAACTTCTCCAATGCCTGGCCCGAGGTGATGCTGTCCTCCAGCCGGCGGCGCGCGTCGGCCGGGGTCTTCGCCGCGCCCACCAGCAGCAGCATTTCGATTCCGAGGGCGTAGGTAACTTCCATGAGGTCTTCCGGTCCGTCGCCTCGAAGCCCCTCGATCGACTCTTCCACTTCCAACGCGTTCCCGCAGGCACGCCCCAGGGGGCGGTCCATGGCCGTAAGGAGGGCGACCGTGGGACAGCCCCGGGCCTGCCCCAGTGCGATCATGGTCCGCGCCAGCTCCAGCGCCCGGGCCGGCTCAGGCAGGAACGCGCCGCTCCCGGTCTTCACGTCGAGCACCAGCCCGTTCAGCCCCTCCGCCAGCTTCTTGGACATGATGCTGGCGGATATCAGCGGGATGGACTCCACCGTGCCGGTGACGTCCCGCAGGGCGTAGAGCCGCTTGTCGGCTGGCGCGATCTCCGGGGTTTGCCCCAGCATGGCGCAGCCCAGCCGGTCGATCTGGGCCCGCGTCTCCTTCAGCGTGAGTGCGGTGCGGAACCCGGCGATCGACTCCAGCTTGTCCAGCGTACCACCGGTGTGCCCCAGCCCCCGCCCCGACATCATAGGCACCGCCACGCCACAACTAGCCACCATCGGCGCCAGCAGCAAGGATACCTTGTCGCCGACGCCGCCGGTCGAGTGCTTGTCGACCCGCGGGCGGTCGTACCCCTCGAAGCTGAGCCGGTCGCCCGACTCGATCATCGCATCGGTCAGCTCTGCCAGCTCTTCGACTTCCAGACCGCGCCACACCACGGCCATGAGCAGCGCCGACATCTGATAGTCCGGCACCCGGCCGGCGGTGTATTCGCGGATGAGGCCGCGCCACTCCCCCGGTGCGAGCGCATGGCCGTCCCGCTTGTGCTGAATAAGTGACGGGATAACCATTCGGCATCGCTCCCGAAACGGAATCGCCTGTGCTGAGATTGCTCCGGAAAATAGCGCTGCTGTGCTTGGCGGCCGCCGTGCCGCTTACTGCCCAGGGTCCGGCCGACCACGTGGCGATGGGCAAGGCAGCCAACGATGCCCACGACCCTGCGACCGCACTGCTGCACTTTCAGGCAGCGCTGGCACAGGACTCCACCGACTACGATGCGAACTGGCGCGGCGCGCTGACCCTGCTGGACCTCGGGGACCTGAGTCCCGACTCTCTGAAAGAAAGCCGACGCGACTCGTTGTACGTCCTGGCCGAGCACTATGCCGGGCGCGCCGTCACGTCCGACTCCATGGGCGCAGACGGCCACTTCGCGTTGGCGGCCGCCACCGGCAAAGTGTCGCTCACGCTGGGCCAGGATGCGCGAATCCGCAAAGCCGGGATCATTCGCCTGGAAGCGCTGCGCGCCATCAAGCTGAACCCCCGACACGATGGCGCGTACCACATCCTGGGACGCTGGAACGCCGAGATCATGCGGATCTCGGGGATCAGCCGCTTTGTCGCGCGGAACTTTCTGGGCGCGAGTGTCTTCAAGCAGGCGAGCTGGAAGAACGCCGTTGCCAACATGGAGAAGGCAGTGGCGCTCGACCCGGGTCGGATTCAACATCACCTGGAGCTGGCCCGGATCTACTTCGACCGCAAGCGGGAGGCGGATGCTGACGCCGAGCTGAACCTGGTCCAGTCACTGCCGTTCCGGGAGAACACCGATTCACTGCTCAAGCGCCAGGGCGCGGCTTTGAGCCGCAAGCTGACACGACGTTAGTCCAGAGCCCGCTCCGCTCTCTCCCGGGCTCGCTGCAGCTCTTCCCTGATGCGGCGCTGCCGTCGGCGCAGCTCCTTTCGGGTGCGCTCCCCGGCCCGGTCGATCCCCTCGCGCGCGTCGTCCCGCAGCGAGCGCATCCGGCGTCGCAGCTTCCCGCGGGTCTTGTCGCCGCGCTCGGGAGCCAGGAGGAGCGCGAATCCGGCACCCAGCATGGCGCCGAACAACACCCCGGCAATGAATCCGGCCGTCCCGCGGGACGAGTTGGAGTCCACGGTCAACGCCTTGGAATCCCCGGTCGCATCTTCAGATTTCATCAGAGCTCTCCTTTCCATGGAAAGTACGGCGGGAAGCCTGCCCTGAGCAACGCAATAGGCTGGTAGGATGAACGCGCGAAAGGAGCGCGCAGCCGCGGCTCGACGCCGAGCTGCAGCTCGACGATGACTGAGCCGGGGCGGCGCTTAGCGTCCCCGCAGCCGCCGCTCCAACTGCGCCCGTGACCAATGGCCGTGCGTCAGGAACCGCTGCTGGGGAACTCCTGTGGCCCCCTGCCCACCCCAGTCAGGAGCGGATTCGGCGCTCTCTGGCCGATTGCTGACGTTCACCCTGCCGCCCCCATCGGCCTGCATGACGTAGATCTCGGAATCGTCATCGTCGAAGCGGTGAAAGACGATCATACTGCCATCGGGCGACCAGTTCGGGCTGAAGTCGAAGCCGCTTTGCCGGGTCAGATTTGTTCTGCCCTCGCCGCTGCTATCCATCAGGAAGATCTCGCTCCCCTCCGGGTCTCCCTCGTTGGTGACGAAGGCGATCCGGCTCCCGTCGGGCGACCAGGTGGGACTGTCGTCGTCAGAAGAACCTCGGCTCAGGTTGGCCAGCCCCGTTCCATCAGGATTCACCACGAAGATATGCCGGTCGGCAGGGCGGTCCGGGGGCTCGTCGAGCGTGGTGACAAACGCAATCCGGCTGCCCTCGGGCGACCACGCCGGCTGGAAGGCACCAAATCGCTGTGTGGTCAGTCTCGCGTTGCCCGTTCCATCGGCATTGATGGTGCGGATCTGCCCCCCGCCCTCATACGCGATACGGCGGCTGTCGGGCGACCAGGAAGGCGCGGCGGCGTCCCTCGCCAGCCTGCGGCTACCGCTCCCGTCGGCCTCCACGACCCACAGGTCCTGAACGAACTCGTCATCGACGAAGCCACCCTGGGTGAACGCTATCTGCCGGCCGTCGGGCGACCAGCGGTAGCCCGCCGCCTCCGGAAGCCCCGCCACCAGCCGCCTGCGCTCGCTCCCATCGGCGTTCATGACGAAGACGTCGCTTTCCAGTCCGAACAGGAGCCGGGTACCGTCGGGCGACCAGATTGGGTCCCGGTCGAACTCCCCTGCCGGTGTCAGTTGCCTGAGCCCGGATCCGTCGGGCTGCACCGTGAAGATCGCCTCCAGGTCCACGTCGACCGACCCGAAGGCGATCAAGGCATCGGCGCCCAGACACGACACGGCAAAGCCGGGCGCCACCGAGTTCATGGGCACGACGTTCACGGTGAGAGGGTTCTCTCCGTTGATGTGGCAGTTGCTGGACGCGCCGGACAACTCGACGGTGTGCGCGCCGAACGCGAGGCCCTCGATCACAAGCGTGGCATTGGCACCGATCGGCTGGGGCGCGCCCCCGTCCACGCTGACCAGATAGCCGTCGGGATCCAGCGCCGATCCGGTCGTCACGGTGAGGACCTGGATGCTTCCCGTAGTGGAGCAGGTGACCGTGAACGTCGCCACCGCGGCTTCGCCGGCAACGACGTCCACTGTCTGGGGGTTAGGCTCCGGGAGGGTGCAGTTCGGCGCGATGCCATCCAGCCGAACGCTGTGGCTTCCGGGAGCGACACCGGTGATGGTAAGGGAAGCGGTAACACCGATCGGTTGAGCATCGCCGGCGTCGATCTGCACGGTGTATCCATCCGGATCCAGCCCTGATCCGGTGGTGTTTACCACCACCTGCATGCTCCCGGTGGTAGCGGTGCAGACCACGTCGAACGCGACCCTGGCGGTCTCTCCCGAAGTGACCATCACCGTCTGCGGGTTCGGTCCGGAAACAGTGCAGTTGGCCGCGATCTGGCCCAGCTCGATCGTATGGCTACCTTGAGCGATGCCGGGGGCCGTAAACGTTTCGCCGGCCCCAACCGGACGCGCGTCGCCAGCATCGATCTGGACAGTAAAGCCATCGGCGTCAGGTTCGGGCCCGCTGGTGGAGATGACGATCTCCAGGGTGCCCGGCCGAGGTGCCGTGATTCCTTCTCCATCTCCGCAGCCAGCGAGCGGAGCCAATACGAAAATAAAGCGGGTAAGACGTATGGACTTCATGACCTATCGCAAATCCGGGTACTCAGCAATACTCTGCTCCCAACATGGTCACACGTACCCTACAATACCAGTCCACTCGACTGTCACCGCGACACCACACATCTTCAAGTCAGCGACTTGAAGCATCTCAAAAGCTCCTTCGAGACCCATCATGCCTCGAGCCCAAGTTCTCACGCCCCTCGATAGCCGGCAGCACGCCACCATGGAACGAGCCGCCGAGCTGGCGATCTCGTACCTGCGGTCCCTCGACACCATGCCCGTCGCCGCCACGACATCACTCGCGGAGCTGCGGCGCCGCTTCCTCCGCCCGCTTCCTGACGCGGGCCTCGATCCTGTCACCGTCATAGACGAGCTGGCGCGCGACACGGCCGGAGGCCTCCTCGGAAGTGCCGGCGGCCGCTTCTATGGCTGGGTCATCGGCGCCGGTCTTCCCGCCGCACTCGCGGCCGACTGGTTAACCGCCACGTGGGACCAGAATGCAGGTCTGTATGCCTGCAGCCCGGCGGCCGCGGTGGTGGAGGAAGCCTGCGGCGTCTGGCTCAAGGACCTGCTTGGTCTCCCGCCTTCCGCCTCCTACTCCCTTGTCACCGGGTGCCAGATGGCCCACGTCACCTGCCTGGCCGCGGCCCGGCACGCGTTGCTGGGGCGGGCCGGATGGGACGTGAATCGCGATGGGCTGGCCGGCGCGCCGAGGGTCCGGCTACTCACCTCGAGCGAAGTGCACGGCACCACCACCCGCGCGGCGAAGCTGCTCGGCATCGGTACCGCGAACCTGGTAGTGCTGCCCACCGATTCGGCGTCGCAGCTCAGGGCGGAGGTGCTGCGGGAGGCACTGTACCGGGAACCGCGGCAGCCCACGATCGTGGTGCTTCAGGCCGGTGACGTCAATTGCGGCGTCTTCGATCCCTTTCCCGAGCTCATCGCCGTGGCGCACGAGGCGAATGCCTGGGTGCACATCGACGGCGCCATGGGACTCTGGTGCAACACGGTCCCGGAGCTGCGGCACCTGCTCGAGGGAGCCGAGCTGGCGGACTCGTGGGCCACGGACGGACACAAGTGGCTCAACGTCCCCTACGACTGCGGCTATGCCTTCGTGGCTCACCCGGAGGATCACCGCGCCGCCATGGAGCATCACGCCAGCTACCTGGTTCACGCCTCCGACGCACGCGACCAGCTCGATTGGACCCCCGATCACTCCCGGAGAGCGCGCGGCTTCGCTACCTACGCGGCGCTTCGTGAGCTGGGCCGCACTGGTCTGAGCGACCTTATCACTCGCTGCTGCCGGCATGCGCACGCCATTGTCACCCGCATCGGCGGCCTGCCTGGTGCACGCGCGATCTGCGTCCCCCAGATCAACCAGGGGCTGGTGCGGTTTTACGACGCCGGGCCGGCGGCCACGGAGGCGGACCATGATAGGAAAACCGACACGGTAATCGCCGCCATAAACGCCACCGGCGAGGCCTTCTTTACCGGGACCACCTGGCGCGGCAAGCGCTGCATGCGGGTCTCGGTCTCCAGCTGGCGCACCACCGACGATGATGTCGACCGCGCCGTCGCCGCCGCCGCGCAGGCCCTGTCGCTGTCGAACGGCTGAAACGCACGATGGTCTCTGCGTCACCGTTGTCAGACCGCCAGGCTGCTGATCAATCCGACAATGACATGGGTCGGCCCTGACACTTCTCGATGATTTGTTTCCGACCTACGACGTATCGTCGCGACATTCCGTCTGGATCGACGCGAGTCCCCAGGAGGTCTACCGGGTCGCTCGTCAGACCGACCTCGGCCGACCATTTCTGGTGCGTGTTCTGGCAGGACTCCGCGCGGTCCCGGCCGTGTTTGCGACCCTGAACCGCCCGCGCAAACTGGAGCTGGTGAATCACAAGTCGGTGGGACGTATCCCATTCGTCCTTATCGCCGAGACGCCGGGACAGGAATTCGTGCTCGGCATCATGGGGCGGTTCTGGACTCCGTCGGGCGGGTTGGTTGAAACCCACGCTGAACACTTCCAGCACCCGCCACCTGCGGGCCTGGCACAGGCGGTGTGGAACTTTCGGGTGAGCCCTTCGGGCGCCGGCACCGAGCTTACTACCGAGACCCGGGTACGATGTGGCGATCCGGCCACTCGGCGGCTGTTTCTGCGCTACTGGCGGATTGTCCGGATGGGGAGTGGTCTGATCAGGGGCAGCATGCTGCGATTTATCCGGCGGAAGTCGGAGAATCTTGGCTGACGGCGCAACGCTGCCCACCTGCCCCGCTGCGCGTTACTCTTGGGGTCCGTAACCCCGACCATAATGCCGTAGAGCGGCGCGATGCCGGTCATGCCACGGTACGAACCCCGTCTCTAAGCGAGGTGGCCCATGATCTTCGACATCACGACCTTCACTCTGATTCACACGCTCATCAGCCTGGTTGCGATCACCGCGGGTCTAGTTGTCATGGGGGGACTCATGGCCGAGCGGCGGCTCGATGGCTGGATCGGTCTCTTCCTGCTGACAACCGCCTTGACCAGCATCACGGGGTTCGGCTTCCCCTTCACGGGACTGATCGCCTCCCATTACGTAGGGGTCATCTCCCTCCTCATCCTGCCGCCGGTGATCTATGCCCGCTACCGGAAGCATCTGATGGGCCCCTGGCGGGGCGTGTTCGTGGTGGGGACCGCGCTGACGCTGTACCTCAACTTCTTCGTGCTGGTGGTGCAGCTGTTCCGGAGGGTACCAGCGTTACTCGTCTCCGCGCCGACGCAGAAGGAACCGGCGTTCGTGGTGACCCAGATCCTGGTGATGGCGCTGTTCGCGATTCTGAGCGTTGCCGCTTTCAGGAAATTTCCTCAGCAGGTGAGCAGGCCGTCGCGATGACTCCGGTCTAACTGCGCCGCGAGGAAAAACATCACTATCCCACGCGGCCCCGACCGGGTCACTTGAACCATTTCGCGCCCGGTCCTGTCTCACGTCCACCTGAGCTGGTCACCTCTCTTCGAGAACCGAAACCTGAGGATCAGATGAGCCGGTACGCGCTTCCGTTTCTCGCCACCCTGTCGTGCACGGCATCTCCAGGCGGCCCGGCCGCTCCTATCGCCGACCATCACCAACATCTCTTCAGCCCGGCGATGATCGCGCTGCTGGATACCACCGGGGGGACGCCGCCGGTTACCGCCCGCGACGTCGTCACGCTTCTCGACTCGGCCGGCATTCGCAAGGCGGCGGTGCTATCGGTGGCTTACCTGTACGGCAGTCCGTCCCGGACCGTGGAAGACGAGTATGCCAAGGTCCGCGCCGAGAACGACTGGACTGCCGAGCAGGCGGCGCAGTACCCGGATCGACTGACCGCCTTCTGCGGCGTCAACCCGCTGGAGGACTACGCCCTCGAGGAACTGGCGCGATGCTCCAAAGACCCGCGGCTCAATGCCGGCGTCAAGCTCCACTTCGGCAATTCCGACGTGCGGCTGGAAGACCCGGCGCATGCCGGGCAGGTCCGACGATTCTTTCAGGCGGCGAACGAATACCGCATGGCGATCGTGGTTCACCTGCGAGCCAGCATCTCCAAGAGGCGGCCTTACGGGGCGGCGCAGGCCCGGGTGTTCCTGGAGCAGCTCCTCCCGGCCGCACCCGACGTGCCGGTCCAGGTAGCGCACCTGGCCAGCAGCGGCCCAGGGTACGACGATCCGCTGGCCCATGAGGCCATCGCCGTACTTGCCGAGGCGGTCGCGCGGGACGATCCCCGCACCAGGCGGCTCCTGTTCGACGCAGCCACGACTATCAGCCGCGACACCTCGGCCGCGGACGAGGCTCTGGCGGCAAAGCTGATTCGTCAGATTGGCGTGGGCCGGATTCTCTACGGTTCTGATGCCGCGGTGCGGGACAATCCCCGGCCGCGCGAGGGGTGGGCACTTTTTCGGAGGCTGCCGCTGACCCAAGATGAGTTCGAGAAGATCGCGAAGAACCAGGCGCCGTATCTTCGGTGAGCAGAGCGTGCGGCTAGTCCCCTGTTGCTCCAGAGCAGGCCGTCAACACTCTACCGGCGCTCGCGATCAGCTCCTCGGAGCCGATCGTCTGTACCAGTACGCCAGCCGTCCGGTTCCGGACTGCCAGAATCGGTGCATACCATTGACTCGGGATCTTTATGCCCAGGGGCGCCATCGCTCTGGTCAGTGCTCCGGATTGCCACGGGGTCAGCCGCACCGGGCCGAAAGGAGCCTTGCTCTGCTCGAGAACCCCGGGCAGCTGCTCCAGAGCCCGAGGCTCCTGATCTGTGCTGAAGGCGAGCACATCCACCCCTTTCATCCGACAGCCCGCCGCCAGCCTGGCCAGCATCGGCATGTAGGCACGCGCCTCCTGGGACCAGGTGCCGTAGATCAGAACCAGGGCTCGACCGCTGTTTCCGATCCGCGTGGCCGCCTCCTCGACTGTCAGCTCCGGTATGCTCGCGCTCGTTGGGAGAGTGTCCCGGGGGTCAGGCGCAGGCAGCAGCTTGATCTCGGGATAGGCCTTCACCGGCAGCGGTCTGTTGTCGCCACCTCGAACCCGCAGCGGTCCACCCCACGATTCATAGCGGTCGGCAAAGGTGATGGCGAAGTCGTCCCCGGTATCGAGCAGGGCCCAGGTATACCACCAGCCGCTGTAGCGCCGCACATTGAGAATCTCTGCCCACATGTCCATGACCCAGCCCTGTGGAGTGCGCCGTAGAAAGTGGGGCCCGAGCAGCGGATCAGTGGTGAAGTAGAGGAGCGCCAGGTCTCCCCGGGCGTCGATCTGATAGGGCTTGCCATACTCCGCCATCAGGACATGCTCGTTCCACCCCGACGTCATAGTCAGCGTCGCCATATGCTCCTGGGACAACGGGGTAAACAGCGGCACATCGGTCGCGTAATTACCCCGCACTAGCCAATCCAGGTAGCGGTGGTACGCCGCCCCAGGCGTGGGTTGCGGACTGAAGTGCGCCCGTATTGCACCTGGGGAGGTCCGCTCCCGGTTGAGGAATGCGGCGCTCTGACCGAGACGCATGTCGGCCGAGGCACCCCCACCGACCGCGAGCCGGCGCGTGTCCAGGATGAACTGGCTGAAGGCTGGGTCGTACTCTCGTCCCAGAACCGACTCACGAAGCCGGTGCTGGACCATGAAGAGCGTGGTACGGAGTCCGAGGGACGGGTTCCCGGTGCCGAAGAAGCTTCGCACGTGCTCGCGCATGAGGTACCCGGCGAACCCATCGGTGATGATCGGCTCCATCTGCATCCCGACCTCGACCCGCAGGCGTTGACTCGCCACGTCGTACACAAAGAGCAGTCCCCGGCGGTCCAGGTCCTGTCCCACGCCCATGCTGCGTGCCATGCGGACGCTGAATGATTCCAGCTTCTCCTCTTCTACCGAGGGAACCAGCAGGAAGCGAATGTCCACCCCGGACTCATCCGCGATCTGCTGGAGCAAGCGCTCGAAGTGCCACTCATCGGCCAGGCTCACCACCCCAGCCTTATCTCGCACCCGATTGGGGGAGACCATCGCCAGGGTGTAGCGAGTCTGCGCCCCCCACCATTGGGGCGAGACGAACGCAAAGCTCCCGCCCACCACCAGGAGAAGGCGCGCCCACTGCCACTTGGTCCTCGGGATTATTCGCATAGTGCCCAGTCGTCGGCGCCGGAGAGGTGCGACCCCAGAGTTTTGGTCGAGTAGAACTAGGGAGCAGGGAGGTTGAAGCCCGGGAGCCAAAATCGTGCCGTAGCAGTACTGAGGAATCACCGTCTGCTACTATTTAGGTTATGCAGGGGGCGGATCTCTTTTCTTGGCAGCAAGAGGAGCTTCATACGGGCACAGCCCTGTTGGACCTAGCGATGTCGCTGGACGGGTTCGCCGCCGACGAAGGCCGTCTGCCGCACCGGACAAGTCCGTGAACCGCCCCCCTGCCGCCCTGCGCGCCCGGCTGCACGAGATCATCTTCGAGGCCGACACCCCCGCCGGCCGCCTGTTCGATGTCGTGCTCATGCTGGCAATCGTGAGCAGCGTCGTGGTGGTGCTGCTGGAAAGCGTGTCCTCGGTGCGGGCCCGGGTAGGCCCGACGCTCCGGGCACTCGAGTGGGGCTTCACCATCCTCTTCACCGTCGAGTACGTCCTCCGGCTCGCCACCGTTCGCCGCCCGCTCCGTTACGCGCGGAGCACGCTGGGCATCATCGATCTGCTCGCGATCCTGCCAAGCTACATCAGCCTGGTGCTTCCAGGGGGCCAGAGTCTGCTGGTCATCCGGCTCCTGCGGCTGCTTCGAGTGTTCCGGGTGCTAAAGCTGGCCGAGTATCTGCGGGAGTCACGCACCCTGGTGATGGCGCTGCGAGCCAGCTGGCGGAAGATTGCCGTATTCCTCATGACGGTCATGACCATTGTAGTGGTCGTGGGGGCGCTGATGTATGTAATCGAGGGCCAGGAGCACGGCTTCACCAGCATCCCGATCAGCATCTACTGGGCAGTGGTAACGCTCACGACGGTAGGCTACGGCGATCTGGCGCCGGCCACCACGCTCGGCCGGGTGCTCGCAGTGGTTCTCATGCTCACCGGCTACGGCATTATCGCGGTGCCCACAGGGATCGTAACCGCCGAGCTGACCCGGGCAATCGGCCAGCCGATCTCGACTCAGGCGTGCCCTGCTTGTGGGGCCGGTGGGCACGATGCCGACGCGGTGTACTGCCGCCGGTGCGGGACCAGGCTGTAGGGCGGACGGGCGGACGGGCGGACGGGCGGACGGGCGGACAGGCGGACAGGCGGACAGGCGGACAGGCGGACAGGCGGACAGGCGGACAGGCGTGGACGGAGAATAATGGACAACGAGGACGTCTATGCGGGTGGATTACTGAAGCGGGCGCTGGATCCCGCCACGCAGCCACCCGAGATCCAGGCGTACCTGCGCGCCGAGCTCGATCTGCTGGATCACCTGGTCAAGGAAGGGATGCGGGTGCTCGATCTCGGCTGCGGCACCGGCCGGCATCTGATCCTGCTCCGGGACCGGCTCCGATCAGGGCTCGGGGTGGACTACGAGCGCGCCTCCATCACCGAGGCGGCCGGGCGCGCCGGCGCTCGTCAGCTCCATTTCGTTGTCGGCGATGCCACGGCGGTTCCCACCAGGTCGGTATTCGATTTCGCGATGTGCCTTACCAACACCTGGGGCACCATGAGCGACAAGGCCGGAGTCCTGAGTGAGATGCGGCGACTGGCTCCCTGGCCTCACACCCGGTTCCTGTCGGTCTATTCCGAGACTTCGATGACAGCTCGGCGCGAATGGTATCGCCGGTTAAGCCACAAAGTGGTTGAGGAAACCGATACATATCTCCTGACCGATGGCGGGCTTCGGTCGGAGCATTTCTCCGAAGCCCGCATTCGGAGCCTCGTGGGAGACTGTGCTATTGGTCCGTTATCCGGGATCGCCTACGAGGTCACGTTCTGAGAGCCCTTGCCCAGCCTCACCGACTCTCCGACCTCAATTGCTCGAAATTGCTCCGCCGCTATACCCTGGTCCATCATGGCCTCTGCCAGGTCGCGCACCGGTTGGTCGATCCCTTCCGGGGTCAGCTGAAACGTGCCGAAGTGCATAGCGATGCTCTGCCGTGCCTCGAGATCGAGGTGCGCCCGCACCGCCTCCGCCGGATTCATATGGATGTCCCGCATGAACCAGCGCGGCTCGTAAGCCCCGATAGGAATCAGCGCGAGATCGATCGGTCCCAACCGCCTGGCGACCTCGCTGAAGTGCGGGGCATAACCGGAGTCTCCCACGTGGAAGATCCGGTGCCCATCCGCCTGGATAAGGAACCCGCCCCACAGCGCCCGGTTGCGATCGAACATGTGCCGGGCCGAGAAGTGCTGGGCCGGCGTAATAGTGGTAGGGAGTGCCGCCGCCCGCGTGGTTTCCCACCAGTCGAGCTCCTCCACTCGGCCGATGCCCGCTGACCGGAGCAACCGGCCATTGCCGAGCGGAGTTACGAACTGGGAACGAAAGCGCCGGTCGACGAGCTGCAGGGTTGTGAGGTCGCAATGGTCGTAATGATTGTGACTCAGCAGCACCAGCGAGATCGGCGGCAGATCGTCGAACCGCACCCCCGGCGCCCGAACCCGGCGGGGCCCCGCAAACGAGAACGGGCTGGCCCGCTTCGAGTACACCGGATCGATCAGCACCGCGGTGGCGCCGATCTGAATGAGAAACGAGGAATGTCCGATGAACGTCACAACGGTCTCGTCCGGCTCCGGCCTCGGCGGCACCCGCGGCTCTACCAGCACCTCTGCCGGCCACCGGGTCTGCGGCGCGAGCAGCAGCTGGGGCACGCGCCAGAATGGCTGGCCGTTGGCACCGGTCGGATTGAAAAACCGACGGCCGTCGAAGTGATCGCTGGGAGAGGTCATTGGTGGGAGAATAATGAGGGCGGACGGGCGGACAGGCGGACGGTCGGTTTGTAAACACACCTCATCCCGAGAAGCGAAGCGACGAGGGACCTACTCTACCTTCCGTCGATCTGAGAATAGGTCCCTCGCTGTGCTCGGGATGAGGTGTCTGTTTCACCCGTTCGCCCGTCCGACCGATCACGGCGCCAGGCTGCACGCCTCCGGAATCCCGCCATCTAATCGTATGAAGCTGAGCTCGTCGCGCCCCTCCTGCCCCTCTACGGTGTCCCGGTACCGGAGGGTCAGTTGATCGTTGCTGATCGTGGCGGTGTCGGGTACACTCTCGTCTCGGTCATCGTAGCTCACCGTGAAGCTGTCTTCACTGATCCGGGTGACGAGCACGGTCGTGGGTCGGCTGGTCTTAGTTAAGGTCGCCTGGTTCCGGAAGCAACGATCGAAGTAGCCGGTGTGGCCGCTGAGCTCGAGCACGGCAGCCCCCCACATCAACCCACCCGTGGCGTGGCCCGTGGCGGGGAGCGGCTGAACGTTCGCCCCGGTGAGACGCCAGTTGCCGACGACGCCGTCTGTCTCCGGCCCATTCTCCCCGCAGGCCGTTGCGAGGATCACCAGGGCCGTCATTGATCGTAGTGTCATCGGCTTGCGCGCCAATGGGATATGGTTTCAGCAGGATATCTGGATGGTAGACGATACGATGAAGTCCCTTTACACTACTACTTCTCCGGTTTGACAGGCAAGAGAGGCGCTACGCGCGGTAAGTGACGCACAGCATCTACTGCCGCCTCATCTACCGCGCTTCACCTACCGCCGCTTCACCCTTCGCTGCGCTCAGGGCAGGCTCTACCGCCGCAGTATCTACTGGCCTGTCCACTTCGATACCCGTGCGTTACAATCCCGATCTACTGCATCAAATGTTTTTGATGTAAGATCGGTCATGCCTCTTCCGACCGTCACAAGGTGAGCGGCCCCAGGCTCGGCGCCGAAGGCGTCGGAACCTTCATGCTGGTGGTGATCGGCCCCGGCGCGGCCGCAGTGAACCTTCTCTCCGACGGAGCGGTGTCGCACGTCGGAGTCGCCCTCAGCTTCGCCTTCGTCATCGTGGCCGGCGTGTACGCCCTGGGCCACATCTCGGGGGCACACTTCAATCCAGCGGTGACGACGGGGTTCTGGCTGAGCGGCCGCTTCCCCGGGCGCGACGTGATCCCGTACGTGCTGGCCCAGCTGAGCGGCGCCACCGCTGGTGCCCTCTTCCTACGGGCGGTTCTCGGCGCAGATGTTCGCGCGGCCGCGACCGTGCCCCGCGTTGCCGTCCACAGCGCGCTCCTCATCGAGGTCGTGCTGACATTTTTCCTGATGCTGGTGATCATGGCGGTCGCGACCGACCATCGGGTCGCCAGTCCGGCGGCGGGCCTCGCGGTCGGGCTCACCGTAGGCTTCGACGCCCTGATGGGCGGACCCCTCACCGGCGCCAGCATGAACCCAGCTCGCACCTTCGGGCCAGCAGTGGCGGCGGGCGTGTGGGGCGCCCACTGGCTCTACTGGGTTGGACCGCTTCTGGGCGCCTCCCTGGCTGTGGTCACCTATGGCTACCTGCGAAAGGGTGAGGCACATGACTATCGCGGCTAACCATCCACTGCGAGTGCTGATCCTCTGCACCGGCAACTCGGCGCGGAGCCAGATGGCGGAGGCGGTCCTGAACCGGAAGGCGCGCGGCCGTTTCATCGCTGAGAGCGCCGGTTCGCAGCCGGCTGCCCAGGTGAACCCCTACGCTGTCGAGGCGCTGCGCGAGGCCGGGATTGACTGGTCGGGGCACCAGCCAATCGGAATAGACGACCTCGAGCCGCGCACATGGGACATCATCATCACCGTCTGCGACAACGCCCGCGAAGCCTGCCCCATCTTCCCGGGCCAGCCGGTCATGGCGCACTGGGGAATGGAGGATCCCGCCAGCGTGACCGGCGACGCTGAGACCAAACGCCGGGCGTTTCGGGAGGCGTTGCAGTTGATCTCCCGGCGCATTGACCTGATGCTGGCCTTGCCGGCGGAGAAGCTGGAACGACTCGCGCTGCAGGAGCGGTTGAGGGACATAGGGCAGGGAGCGGGCAGGCGGTAAGGCGGTAAGGCGGTAAGGCGGTAAGGCGGTAAGGCGGTAAGGCGGTAAGGCGGTAAGGCGGTAAGGCGCACGATAGCTAACCGCCGCTGTATCTACCGCCGCTGTATCTACCGCCGCTGTATCTACCGCCGCTGTATCTACCGCCGCTGTATCTGCCGCCGCCTTACCTACCGCCGCCGTATCTACCGCCGCCTTACCTACCGCCGCAGTATCTACCGCCGCTTCACCTACCGCCCGTCCCACCTTGCAACCTTTCGCCAGTACCGCCCGTCCAAGATGCGAATGCTCACTCGCACTCCTGGAGACCCATGCCCTTCGGACTATCGGCCCTCGCCTTCACGGTCATAGGCACCCTCCAAAATCCAGTTCCCACTCTCCCTGACTCGATTCCGGCCGACCGCCATACGACGGCACCCGCGGTAAAGGCCGCCCGGGTCCAGGGCGAAATCGCGGTGGACGGCCGCCTGGACGAGGCCTCCTGGGCCGCCGCCGAGCCGGCCACCCGGTTTACCCAGACCGAGCCGGCGGAAGGAATGCCGGCCTCGGAGCGGACCGAGGTCCGCGTGCTCATTGACGCCGATGCGCTTTACGTCGGGGCCCGTCTCTATGATCGCGAGCCCAAGCGGATCAAGGCGGCGCTCGCCCGGCGCGACGAAGATGTGGCGGCCGACGAGTTCGACGTCTATCTCGACACCTTTCACGATCACCTAAGCGGGGTGCGTTTCCGGGTGACGCCAGGCGGCGCCACGCTCGATGGCATCCTCGGCTCCTCGGCACAGGGGAGCGAGGAAGACCTCTCCTGGGACCCAGTCTGGGAAAGCGGGACCCAGGTGGACTCGCTTGGCTGGACCGCCGAGATCCGGATCCCGCTCTCCCAGCTCCGCTACAACTCGACCGCGGACGGTAGCTGGGGGATACAGTTCTATCGCAAGATTCTGAGGAAGGGCGAGGAGGACTGGTTTGCTTTCGTGCCCAAGAGCGAGGTGGGTGGGGTGAGCCGGTACGGTCACCTGACTGGCTTGGGCGCACTCCGGGCCGAAAGGCAGCTCGAGCTCGCGCCCTACCTGCTGGCGCAGGGCTCCTATCAGCCCGGCGTCGCCGGAGACCCGTTTCAGAGCGGCAAGGAGCATTACGCATCGGCCGGGCTCGACCTGAAGTACGGCCTTACCAGCGACCTGACCCTCAACGCGACGGTAAACCCCGACTTCGGGCAGGTCGAGGTGGATCCGGCGGTGGTCAACCTCAGTGTCTTCGAGACGTTCTTTCCCGAGAAGCGTCCTTTCTTCGTGGAGGGAGCGGACGTGTTTCGCTTCGGCGGCATTCGCGCCTCGAACAGCTTCGGCGTCCCCGACATCTTCTTCAGCCGCCGGATCGGGCGGGAGCCGCAGCGAGACCTCTCGGGCGAGGGCGTGAACTACCTGGACGCCCCGACCGAGACCTCCATCCTCGCTGCCGCCAAGCTGAGCGGACGTACCCGGAGCGGCTGGTCGATCGGACTCCTGGATGCACTGACCGACAATGAAGACGCGCGCTATGTGGATGAGTTCGGTGTGCCGGTGACTACCCCGGTGGAGCCACTGACCAACTATTTCGTAGGACGGGTGCGTAAGGATCTGCGCGGCGGCAACAGCACGGTGGGCTTCATCGCCACCGCGGTAAACCGGGGCCAGGATAGCCCCGAGCTCAACTCTCTCCTCCGCGGCAGCGCCTACAGCTTCGGCGCCGACTTCACCAACTCATGGGCCGACCGGGTCTGGTCGCTGGACGGGTCAGTGGGGTTCGGCACGGTACGCGGGACTCCGGCAGCGATTACCGAGACTCAACGCTCGAGCGCGCGCTATTACCAGCGCCCGGATGCTACCAGCTTTCGACTCGACTCGACCAGAACCTCGCTGAGCGGTCACGCCTATCAGCTGGCGCTGCGCAAGAACAGCGGCCGCCACTGGCAGGGGGGACTGGTGTATCAGGAGACCAGCCCCGGGATCGAAACCAACGACCTGGGCTTCCAGTCCGAGGCGTCGCAGCGCGGCATCTCGACCGCGCTGGAGTACAATGAACGCGAGCCCGGCCCGACGTTCCGGCGGTGGGGAATGTTTCCCTTTACGAACCACCAATGGAATTTCGACGGCGACCTGGTCTACGGCTCGTTCGGCCTGATCTTTTCGGGTCAGCTTCACAACTTCTGGGACTTCCAGCTGCGAGGCGACTACACCCCGCCGGCGTACGACGATCGGCTCACCCGCGGAGGTCCTCTGGCCCGGCAGCCGAAGTTCTGGGATGTTCGGCTAACTCTCAACTCCGACACTCGGAAGACCACAACGCTCAGCGCCAACTTTACCCAGTCGTGGACCGCGGCAGACGAGCATAAGACCGAGGGCGACCTGACCCTCAACGTGCGTCCGTCCCCGGCGGTGCGATTGAGCTTCGGACCGGCGATCACCCTGCTTTCGACCCTGTCCCAGTACGTGGCCGCAGTGCCCGATCCGGTGGCAGCAGCCACATTCGGCACCCGCCACATATTCGCGACCCTGGACCAGAAAGAGGTCTCGATGGTCACCCGGCTGGACTGGACCTTCACTCCCAAACTCAGCCTGCAGCTTTTCCTCCAGCCCCTCATCTCGGCCGGAGACTTCACCCAACTCAAGGAGTTCGCCCAGCCGCGCACTTACGACTTTTCGGTCTACGGCCAGGACAAGGGCACGGTTACCGAAACCAGTGACGGCAGTGTGATCGACCCGGGCGACGGCGGAGCGGCGTTCACCATTGCGGAGCAGGACTTCACCATCCGCTCGCTCCGGGGAAACGCCGTGCTCCGCTGGGAATGGCGGCCCGGGTCGACCTTGTTTCTGGTCTGGCAGCAGAACCGCCAGAGCGACGACACATCGGGAGACCTCGACGTGGGCCGGGATGTGGACGCGCTCCTGACCGGCGGCGCCGCTCGCAACGTGGTGGCGGTGAAGGCGAGCTACTGGTTGAGCTGGTGAGACGGCTGTCATCCTGAACGCAGCGCTTGTCATCCTGAGCGAAGCGAAGGATCTCTCCGAATCGCACGCTGAGAGATTCTTCGCTGCGCTCAGAATGACAGCGGACCCCTCTAGGCCGGCTGATCCGCCGGCACTGGAATCTCCTTCGCGTGCACCGCCAGCCACTCCTCGAACGTCTGCATCTCCGGATTCAGGGTCCGGGCGAATGCCAGGTCCCTCACGCCGACGAAGTAGTCGCTGAAATCGCGCTTGAACTGGAACATGTTGCCCAGGTCGTCCGCACCGGGGAAGCCGAAGCTGCGGTAGACCTCGGGCGGCACGTTGTTGTAGCGCACCTCCTGCCCCAGCGCGTTGGTGAGAGCATCCGCCATTTGCTTCCCGGTCAGATGCTCGCCCGCAATCGCTACGGTCTTGTTGATGAACTCCCTTCCCCGCTTGAAGATGCCGTAGGCGGACTTGCCGATGTCCTCGGATGCGATTCCGGACAACGGCTTGTCGTCCATCGGAAAGGTGAGTGCCAGCACGCCGTCGGGACCCCGCTGGGGGCCGGCGCCGAAATAAATGAAGTTGTCCCAGTAGAACGAGGTAAGCAGGAATGTGGTCGGCACCCCCAGCCGGCGGAAGATCTCGTCGGCTTCACCCTTGGCGTCGAAGTGGGGCACCTTGTACTTCCCCATCAGCGTCGGCATCCGGTCGCTCTCCAGGGGGACCCACTTGCGGGTGTCCTCGAGAGTGGACCAGATCACGTGCTGCACCCCGGCCGCCTTCACCGCCTCGGCCATGTTGCGAGCCTGGGTCAGCTCCCGCTCGGGCGAGAAATGCTCCCAGAAGTTGGTCAGCAGGAACGCGCCGTGGGCGCCGGCGAACGCCCGGCCCAGGGTACCAGGATCGTCGGCATCCCCGGCGACCACCTCGGCGCCCGCCGAGCGCAGAGCCTGGGCCTTCTCGGAATTCGGGTTGCGGGTGATGGCGCGGGCGGCGAAGGAGCCGCTCCGGTCGGCAAGGATCGCGCGGACCAATCCCCCGCCCTGCGCCCCGGTGGCTCCAACGACCGCAATGATCCTTTTCTCTGGCATCACAAGCTCCGTCTAGTTGAGTGAAGTCCAATTTAAACGGCCAGCACCGAGTAGCTTGTAGCTTCGGCAAAAGCTTACCACGGAGAACACGGAGGAACTGCACGGAGAACACGGAAGGTTCCGATGTACCGAGCTGGTCCTTGGAAGACGCGTTGTCAGGGATTTTGGTCAAAAGCACACCATGCTGGGTTCGCTTGCCAGGAATTCGCTGGTGTGCTGTTGACCAAAAGCTTTCGGCCCGATCTAGAATGTCCTCCGTGTGCTCCGTGCAGTTCCTCCGTGCCCTCCGTGGTAAAGCTTTTGCCGTAGTCCCGCGTGTAGACGATCACTTCGCTATAACCCGCCTGGTGTGGTACTAGCTCGCTTCCGAGTAACGGAACCTCTCCAACGATACGGTCCGCTCTCCCTGCTGCGGTCCCCTCACGCAGTATTGGGTGGGATAGTATCCTGCCTGCCGGAACCCCTCCGGCTGGCTGATGTCCCAGCATGCTTCCCGAGTGTTCCTGAGCAGATCCAGCGTGAGCATCGGCTCCCAGAAGATCAGCTCGCCCTCGTACGCCCCGTAGATGAAGGTCCGGGTGAACGGCATCGAGTCCTTCAGCTCCGGCGACTGCGAATCGAGCAGGTGATTCCCCATACGCGGCACCACCGCGCCAACGTTGATGTGTCCGCCGGGGAGATAGTGGGACGGGACCGGACGGGTGGCCCGGGTGAAGTGGCCGCAATCCA
Organism: uncultured Gemmatimonadales bacterium; assembly: GCA_963840165.1. Taxonomy (GTDB): domain Bacteria; phylum Gemmatimonadota; class Gemmatimonadetes; order Gemmatimonadales; family GWC2-71-9; genus CAVVWJ01. Next base: position 546,998 of record CAWIXT010000009.1, on the reverse strand, counting down.
CCAGCTCGCCGCAACGTCCCGGGGTGATTCCCTCGATCAGTGCCCGGTCGGCGGCATAGAAGTGGAAGTCGAAGTGAGCCCGATTATAGGGGGCCGGATGCCCGGCCGCATTCCAGTTGACCGTGATCCACTTGAACGGCAGGCCGGCCGACGGGGCCACCGGCATATCCAGGATCCGCTCCACGTCTCCGATGCACTCGTGCCCGGTGTGCTTCCCGTCTCCATCCAGATCATAGCACCGGCTCACCGTATTGGGCGACCCGGGCAGCTGCTCGAGCGCGCCGGCCGAGATCGTAACCCCAACCGCCACCGGGGCGTTCTTCTGATCCAGCGTCACGAAGCTCTGAACCGTGCCGGCGCCCATCTTCTCGACCCTACCGCGGAGAGTTCGTTCATGTCCCACCGTCCCGGCCGATATGACGGCTGCGAGGACGGCCAGCAGCGCTACAACGCCCATCCTGCGAGGAGACGGGTCGACGGGCCACATGCGAGACTCCTTGTGTTGAGGTTATCTGTTGTCACAGATATTCGGCAGCACTGTCATCCCGAGCGAATGCGAGAGCCTGCCCCGAGCAATCCAGGCGAGGGGGATCGCTCAACGTGACGTCCGCTCGAGATCTCTGTCCCGACGTAAACCTGAGCGATCCCTCACTACGTTCGGGATGACGCAGTAGGCTATCACCGTTGACCATTCCCGATCGGCCGTACCCCGGCTCTGACCTCGTTCAAGAGCGAATCCAAAGTCCTGAGCTCGGCCGGCTTCAATCCCGCCATGGCGCCTTCGGTATACTCGCCGGCCGGTTCATCGAGCCGAGCCAGCATGGCCAGCCCTGCCCCGGTAATTTCGACCAGCACTACTCGGCGGTCCTCGGTGTCCCGCTCCCGGCGCACGAGACCCTGCTTGATCAGACGGTCCACCAGACGGGTAACGTCCGGGTCCCGGGTTATCATGCGGTCCGAGATCTCGCTGATCTTGACCGCTTTGGGCCGGGCACCCCGCAGAATCCGCAGGATGTTGTACTGGCTCTGGGAAATTCCTTCGGAGCGCTTGAGATATTGGATCCAGCTCTCCTCGATGGCGCGGGTGGTGCGCATGAGATTGATGACCAGCTGCTCCTGGAGAGACCGGAAGGGCTTGGTCTGGCGGATCTCGTGATGGATGGTCTTGGCCATGGGCGACAGATTATCTGTTGGAACGGATATTGTCAAGAGGGCAAGGTCAGGCGGTAGGTACTGCGGCGGTAGATATAGCGGCGGTAAGGCGGTAGGTGGCATCCTGAGCCCTTCGCGTTGCTCAGGGTAAACTACGCGAAGGAGTCGAGGAGTCGTGGCAGCCCAAATGAAGGAAGCAGTCGAACGGTCTTGGCCCCTTCGCTTCGCTCAGGGTGACAGTCTCTTACCCTTACCGCCTTACCGCCGCTTCATCTACCGCCGCTTCATCTACCGCCGCTCCATCTACCGCCGCTTCATCTACCGCCGCTCCATCTACCGCCGCTCCATCTACCGCCGCATCACCTACCGCCCGTCCGCCCGCCTTCCCGGCATCATCATTGCCTTAACTCTCCACCCATGCCCCACCGACGCGACTCAGCCCCCCATGGTAAGGCGCCCGGCCTGAACGACTTGCAGAATGCGGTCGGGGCCGGGGTCCCGGTCATCTCCAATCGCCTGGTGCCCGTGGGCAGCGTCGCCCTGGCCACCGCGCTCTACGCCGTGCTCTACCTGGTGTGGGAGCGGAGCGGCTGGGGCAGCGAAACGGCACGCGACATCGTCGGTAACGTGGCGTTCATGCCGATCAATCTGACCGTGCTGACGCTGTTCGCTCTCGCCTCGAGGCAGGAGATTCTCGATCCGGCCGTGCGCCGGGCCCTTCGCCTGCTCGCGCTCGGTGGGGGGACGGTATTCATCGGCAACGTCATCTCCACCGGTTACGTGCTGGCGCTCCACGACAGCCCGCCGGTGTCCTGGGCCGACCCGTTCTACCTGGCCGACTCCCTGCTCACGCTCACGGCGCTCCTTTCGTTCCCGCTGGCGCGCCGCACCCGGTTGGAGCGGTGGAAGTTCCTGCTCGACGGGGCGATGGTGCTGGTGGGCGGCGGGGTCGCGATCTGGTACTTCTCGGTGCGCCCGACGGCCGCCTCCGAAGAGAGCAGTCATGTCGTCACCTTGCTGGCCTTCGCCTATCCGCTGGCGAGCATGCTGGTCCTGCTTGGCGTCACCACGGTGCTGCTTCGCCAGCCGGTGGACGGCAACCGGTTGGCCTTCCGCCTGCTGGTCACCGGGGTGGCGGTGGGCATGGTCGCGGACCTCACCTTCAACCTGGTGCAGCTCGAGTTGGGCAGTCGCAGCGCGAGCTGGGCCGACGCCGTCTTCCTGCTCTGCTACGTGTTGCTCATCGGAGGCGCCGAGCTCTACTGGCGCCGGCCCGTAGCCCGGAGCGAGACCTCCGCGGTGCCCCTCGCCCGGCTCCAGACGATCAGTCCCCTGCCGTACCTGGCCGTCGGGACCACGTACGCTCTGCTGCTCTTCGTGGCGCTCCGCCCCTGGACCGATCCGATCAGCGGGCTTGCCGTCGGGGCCCTGCTGGTGACCGGCCTGGTAGTCCTGCGCCAACTGCTGGCCGTGCGTCAGAACGTGCGGCTCCTCGCCGACCAGTCGGCGCGGCAGAACGAGGACCGTTTCCGCTCGCTGGTACAACACTCGTCCGATGTGATCATCGTCATCCGGGCCGACGGCACCGTCCGATTCGTGAGTCCCTCCGCCACCCGGGTGCTGGGCTACGATCCGTCGGGCGTACTGCGGCGTAGCGTCTCTGAGCTGCTCCATCCCGATGACCGGGAGCGGGCGGCATCGTTCTTTAACACCGCCGCGACGACGCCGGGTGTCACCGGCCCGGTCGAGTGGCGCTTCAGTCAGCCGGACGGCTCCTGGCTGCACGCCGAGATCCTCGCGACCAATCTGCTGCATGATCCGACCGTGAAGGGCGTGGTGCTGAACACCCGCGACGTGAGTGAGCGGCGCCGGCTGGAGGAGCAGCTGACCCACCAGGCGTTCCACGATCCGCTCACCGGGCTGGCCAACCGGGCACTGTTTCGGGACCGGGTGAGCCACGCGCTGGCGCTGGCTCAGCGGCGCGGCAGCCCGGTGACGGTCCTCTTCCTCGACCTCGATGACTTCAAGAAGGTCAACGACAGCCTGGGTCACGGCGAGGGGGACCGGCTCCTCATCGCTGTGGCCGAGCGGTTCCTGGCTTGCGTCCGCAGTGCCGACACCGTGGCCCGGCTGGGCGGCGACGAGTTCGCCATCCTGATCGAAGGGGCCGAAGGCCGCGACGGGCTCCCGGACCGGCTGGCCGCCGCCATGTCCCACCCTTTCTCGCTCAGCGGCAACCAGGTGCGTGCCACGGCCAGCATCGGCGTGGCCTCCGCATCTCCCGGCGACCGGGCGGATGACCTGCTTCGGAACGCGGACATGGCGATGTACGCCGCCAAGCGGCACGGCAAGGGACGGTCGGAGACGTACGAGTCGCGCATGTATACCGACATCCGCGAGCGGCTGGACCTCGAGGCCGCGTTGCGGGCCGCCATCGAAAACCAACAGCTGATGCTTTTTTACCAGCCAATCGTCAACCTGCAGACCGGCGTCATTCACGGGGTGGAGGGGCTGCTTCGCTGGGAGCACCCGCAGTTCGGTCGGCTTCTGCCGCAGCACTTCATCCCGCTGGCCGAGGAAACCGGCCTCATCATGCAGCTCGGGTCATGGGTGCTGGGCGAGGCCTGCCGCCAGCTCCAGGTGTGGCAAGCGGCCCACCCGCGGCTCTCGCTCGCCGTCGCGGTCAACATCTCCGGCCGGCAGTTCCAGGGGTCCGGGCTGGTCGACGCACTCCGCCAGACGCTCAGCTCGTCCGGCGTCGACCCGTCGTCGCTGGTGCTTGAGATCACCGAAAGCGTACTGATGCAGACCGACCCGGTGCTCGAGCGGCTGCAGCAGCTCAAGGCCCTGGGCGTGCGGCTCGCCATCGACGACTTCGGGACCGGATACTCGTCACTGAGCTACTTGCAGCGTTTCCCGATCGACATCCTCAAGATCGCGAAACCGTTCGTGGAGGAAGTGGGCCAGGGCGCGGACCGCTCGGCGCTGGCGCGCGCCATCGTCGGGCTGGGCGACACACTCAAGCTTCAGACCATCGCCGAAGGAATCGAACGGGCGGAGCAGCGGGCTGCGCTGATCGAGCTCGGCTGTACCCTGGGACAGGGATATCATTTCTGGCCGTCGCTTCCGCCGGCCGGGATCGATGAGCTGCTCGCGTCCAATGGACTCCCCCGCCTGCGGTTGGTTGAGGGGAGCGCTTGAGGGGCGGTAAGGCGGTAGGTGAAGCGGCGGTAGAGCCTGCCCTGAGCGCAGCGAAGGGTACTGCGGCGGTAGGTGGAGCGGCGGTAGAAACAGCGGCGGTAGGGCGGTAGATACTGCGGCGGTAAGGCGGTAAGGCGGTAAGGCACCCCGCTGTACCTACCGCCGCTGCACCTACCGCCGCACTATCTACCGCCGCACTACCTACCGCCGCTGCATCTACCGCCGCACTATCTACCGCCGCCATACCTACCGCCGCACCACCTACCGCCGCTTCACCTACCGCCGCACCACCTACCGCCGCCGTACCTACCGCCGCCTTACCTACCGCCGCCTTCAGTTTCCCCCCGTGAAAGCCGAAACTAGGAGCGGCCCTCTGCCTGTTCCGGTCGCCTGGGAGCGTTCATGTCGAAGCGAGCCATAACCGCACCGCAGCGAGCCTGGCTGCTGGACGAGCTGAGCGTCTGGCGCCGGGATGCTGTCGTCACGGAGGAGCAAGCCCACCGCATCACCGGCCTGTACGAGGGTGCGGGCGAGATGGCCGAGCGGGGCCGGTCGAAGGCAGTCATGGTGCTGATGGCGGCCGCTGCCACGCTGGTGGGTCTCGCCGCCCTGCTCCTGATCGGCTACAACTGGAACGACCTCCCTCGAGACACCAAGCTCGCGGTCGTGCTGGGCGTCATCGCCTGCACCCATGCCTACGGCTTCACCCTGCGATACAAGCGAAGCTCCACGGCGCTGTCGGAGATCGTCTTCTTCCTCGGCTGCCTCTTCTATGGCGCCGGGATCTGGCTGGTGGCCCAGGTCTTCCACATCAATGCCCACTATCCGGACGGCATCTGGTGGTGGGCGGTCGGCGTCCTGCCGTTCGCGCTCGCGCTCGAGACTCGGCTACTGCACGCCCTCTTCGTCGCCCTGATGGCGCTCTGGGCCGGCCAGGAGGTGCTCAACTTCGGACATCTGGGCGGGTGGATGTTTGGCCGCCGGGACTTCCTTCCCAACGGCGCCTACAGCCTGCCGCTCCTGGCCTTGCCGGGAATCGTTTGGGCCTACCGGAAGCAGTCGGTGAAGACGCTCGCCCTCTACGTCCCGCTCCTCGCCTGGTGGACCGTACTTCAGGCCTTCGCCTGGAAGATGGGATCGAACCCCTTCTACTTCGTCGGGAGCGTCGGTGCGGTGCTCCTGGTCATCGCCGAGTCGCATGCAGTCGGCAGCCGGTTTGCCATTCCCTACCGGCGCTATGGGGCTCTCCTGGTCGGTGGCGTGCTGGCGCCGCTCAGCTTCTACGATCTCAACAAGCATCTGGTGGGAGAGTGGTCCAGCCTGGCCGGCCCTCCGATTGTGCTGGGGCTGCTCGGACTGGCGCTGGTGTTCGTCACCCAGCGAGCTATTCCCCGCCGGCAGCTGATCCCGCTCGGGCTGGCGCTGCTCATGGCGATCCTTCCACTGATGAGCGCGGGCTGCAGCGAGTCGAGCTGCGCCGACGCGGCGGCGCTGCTTCCCACCATTCTGGTCAACGTCGCCATGGTGGCCGGAGCGTTCTGGCTGATGCAGGTGGGACTGCGAGAGGATCGGGGCCGGCCGTTCGGCGCCGGAGTGCTGTACTTCCTCCTCTGGTCGGTGATGCGCTACGTGGATCTCTTCGGCGACTTCGGCGGCATGCTCGGCGCGGCGATGATGTTCTTCATGTGCGGCGGAGCGCTCTTCGGTGTCGCCCGCTACTGGCAGGGCCGGAAGGAGGTGCGTTATGCCTGAGGCCGTGATCCGCTGGGTCGATATCAACGTGCTGAGCTGGCTCAAGGCCCGGGAGCGGAAGGTGCTGCTGTTCACCGCGGCGGCCCAGCTCGTGATCCTGGTGGGGATGATCGCCTTGCGGGCGGTTCCCCTGGTGACCGGCCAGACCGTGCTGGTGCGGGTGCAGCCGGTGGATCCCCGCGATCTCTTCCGGGGCGACTATGTCATCCTGAGCTACGATTTCAGCCGGGTGCAGCAGGACGAGATCGAGGGACTCTCCAAGGAAGAGCGCGAGAGGGGCATGAAGAAGCTGCAGGGCCGGGCGGTGTACGTGCCCCTGGTACCGGACTCGGTACCCGGCCATTGGCGAGCGGCCAAAGCGACGGTGATCGAGCCGGAGCATGGCCTGTTCATCAAGGGGCACATGGAACGCTACGGGTCACTCAAGTTCGGGATCGAAGCGTACTACGTGCAGGAGGGCACCGGGCTCATGTACGAGCAGGCGATCCGGGACCGGAAGCTGTCGGCTGAGCTGGCGGTCACTTCCGGGGGCCAGGCGGCACTGAAGGGACTGCGAATCGAGTAGGCGGTCGGGCGGACAGGCGGACGGGCGGACGGGCGGACAGGCGGACGGGCGGACGGGCGGGCGGTTGTCACCCTGAGCCAAGCGAAAAGCCTGCCCCGAGCCAAGATGCGAGAGGGGCCGAAACTCTCCTCAGAGTCTCGGCCCCCTTTCGCTAGTCCTGGTTCCCCTGGACCTAGTCGTTATCCCTGTCCCGATCCTTGTCCTTGTCCTTGTCCTTATCGTGACCGTGGTGACGACCCTTATTCCCCTTCGATCCATGCTTGTCGTCGTGGTGCTTTCGCTTGTCGTCGTTCCTCCACCGGTCGTCATCCTTGCGCTTGTCGTCATTCTTCCACTTGTCGTCGTGCTTCCACCGGTCATCATGGCGCCGCTTGTCGTCGTCCTTCCACCTGTCATCATGCCGCGGCTTGCCGTCGCCCCTCCATCCGTCGTAATCACGGCCGTAGTGACGACGGTGGTCCCGCCTCCACTCCACCTGGTCGATGTAGTAGCGGCCGCCGCGTTCATAGACGACCACCTTGCGGTACGGCCGGCGATCAAACGGGTGACGGTAGAAGCGGCCCCCGTCGTAATACACCGTGATCACCCGGTACCCGGGGCGCTTCCACCAGCCGTGCGGGGCCCGAACCCCCTCGATCACCAGGATCTCGCGCCGGGGAGCCACGACGGTGGTCCGGCGACGGGTCTCCACCGGTGGCGGCTCCACCCGAGCGGGCGCGGGAGCGGGAGTCTTATCGTTCAGCTTGTCCCGGAATATTTCGAACGTACTCTGAGCCTGGAGCGGCAGTGCGCTCGCGATCAGGAAGCCGGCGACCCATGCCAGCCCTATGCGGTGCCTCATGACGGCCTCCAAAAGATTGGGTGAGTGGCCGTCTTTATGCGAACGCTATGCCACGGCGTAAACCCTTAGTTCACAACGGTGCAAGAGAATGCACCCGGGCGGAGAGGAGGACAGGTGGCGGCGCACGAGCATTTGTCCGAACAGGCGGACGGGCGGTAAGGCGGTAAGGCGGTAAGGCGGTAAGGCGGTAAGGCGGTAAGGCGGTAAGGCGGTAAGGCGGTAAGGCGGTAAGGCGGTAAGGCGGTAAGGCGGTAAGGTACCGCCGCAGTACCTACCGCCGCTTCACCTACCGCCGCTTCACCTACCGCCGCTTCACCTACCGCCGCACTATCTACCGCCGCAGTACCTACCGCCGCTTCACCTACCGCCGCTTCACCTACCGCCGCTTCACCTACCGCCGCCGTACCTACCGCCGCTTCACCTACCGCCGCAGCATCTACCGCCGCTGTATCTACCGCCGCTTCACCTACCGCCGCAGTTCCTACCGCCGCAGTATCTACCGCCCTTCAGCCGGCGGCTTCTCGCGCTCCGCAGCCATGAGGTGCAACGCGAGCGCCTTGCGCGAGTGGAGACCCATCCGGGTGAGTACCCGCTCGAGATAGTGGCGGACGGTATGGGCGCTCAGCCTGAGCTGCTGAGCGATCGCCTCATTCGAGAGTCCTTCGGCTGCCAGCAGCGCGATCTGGGGCTCGCGGCCCCGAAGTCCGAAGGAGACCCGCAGCTCCCGGGTGTTGGGAAGCTCGGGTCCCAGCCGATCCATCAGGACGAGCACGCCAGCCTCTGGGAAGAGCGTCCCGGCGGGGGCGCATCGTGCCGTCATTCGATAGCTCCGCCCGGAAAGCTGCAGCTGCCAATAGTCCTCGCGTAGCGAGCCGGCCGACGCGCCGGCGTATTCGAGCCGGCGCCGGATCAGCTCCAGCAGGCGGTCGCGCTCGGGCTCCTCTTCCACCAACTCGCTCCAGCGGGTGTTTCGCGCCACCTCCCGCGGTCCGTCGCGCCGGAAGATCGCCAGGCCGGCATTCATGTCATCGCACACCTGTTCGAGCGTGCCTCTCCACTGGCGCACCCGGTAGAGCAGCGAGAGTCCGCCGACGAGAGCGCAACGCAGCGACAGGATTGGCAAGCGATCTTGGGAGACGGCCGCCGGGAGCGGCAACCCAGCTCCAGCCGGGCGGACAGCGGAATCGAGGGCGGCTTGCAGCCATCCCGGCTGGTCACCATCCACTCGAAGCAACTCCTCCAGCTCGTCACTCGGCGCAGCCGCCGACGACTCTTCCCGTTCCAGCGCGTGACGCACCCGCTTCAGGCTCTCCGCCAGCCAGGCATCCTGGCTGCCCCATTCCAGGGGTGACATCAGGGCTTCGATCGCTCGAACGACTGCCGTCGGGTCCATGGCTCTCGCTGAGGGAGACCCACCCAATACGTGGTTCGCCCGGGCGGAAGTTTCCCGATGGGCCCCAAACGCCATGGGCAGGCACGAAACCACTCGGGGCGGGCGCGAAATCATGGGACGAACGTCCCCTGCCACGGCTGGTCCCCGCAGCGAGCTTGTACCTCCCGATTCAGTACCACCCTGAGTTCCATGATCTGCCCCGAGGAGAGGTGCCCGATGAACGCTCCATTCGCCAGTCGCGCTTCGATAGCCATGGTGGTGCTCGCAGCCGCCGGCCTCCCGAGTGCCGCGGCAGCGCAGTACCGCCTGCCGACGATCGTCAGCTCGGTCAAGGCGGACAGTCTGCGTGAGGTCGCCGTCGGGTTCCGGGCCGCGGGCCGCTACCGCGATGCGGCCCGGATGTATCGCCGCTCGGCCGAGTTCCGCGCGGTGGAGGACTCGCTGGGGGTTCAGTGCCTCACCGAGGCCGCGGCCCTCGCCTACGCCGCCGGCGATCGTTCGGCAGCCCGGACCGACATGGCCCACGCCGCCGAGCGTGCGCTCGCGAGAGGAGACCTCCGGACCGCGGGGCTCGCCTATCTCGACGCGGCGTGGATCGCACAGGAGCAGGAGAAGCCAAGCCAGGTGTGGGAGTTCGGCCACCGGGCCCAGATGCTGGCGGCATCGCCGCTCCTCAGCGAGTCAGATCGTAGCGCGATCCTGGTACGGATCGAGCAGGCACCGCTGGCGATGCGGAACACCCTGAAGGCGGCGAAGTAGGGCGGACGGGACGGGCGGACGGGCGGACAGGCGGACGGGCGGACGGGCGGACAGGCGAACAGGCGAACAGGCGGACAGGCGGACAGGAGACTAACGAGCCATGTTGTCATCCTGAGCGTAGCGAAGGATCTCTCGAATCACGCGGAGAGATCCTTCGCATTCGCTCAGGATGACACCGCTGCCGCTATATCTACCGCCGCTTCACCTACCGCCGCAGTATCTACCGCCGCAGTATCTACCGCCGCTTCATCTACCGACCTGCACCACCCGCCGGATTGCGATGGTCAGCGGCACCGCCAGGAGAGCCCCGGGCGGCCCGAGCAGATAACTCCACACCAGCAACGAGAGCAGGCCGAGGAGCGGCGGGACATCGAGACCGCTCTGCATGAAGCGCGGCTTGATCACGTTATCCACGATGAAGTTCAGGACGAGGTAGCCGGCCAGGATCACCAGGGCGCGCTGCCAGCCGAGCTCGAGCAGCGTGAGGGCGACCGGCGGCACCACCGAAAGAATGATGCCGACGTTGGGCACGAAGTTCATCACGAAGGCCAGCACCGCCCACACCAGCGCCAGGTCAGTTCCCACCGCCCGCAAGAGCACGTACGCCAGGATGGCGAAGCCGAGGCCGGTGGCGGAGGTGATCAGGAGATATTGGCGGACGTCGCCTGCTACGGTTGCCACCATCCCGCCCGGCGCGAATACCTTATCGCGCGACCCCCGCTCCACCAGGATGAAGGCCACGATCAGGACGAGGAGCAGGGTCTGGCTGAGCACGTTGCCCACCTGGGAGAGAAATCCCGCGGCGAGCCCCAGCATTCGACCCGGGTTCACCAGGTCGAGGGACAGCACCCGCTCGGGCTCGATCCCCCGGGCAATCATCCAGCTCTCGAGCCCCTGCTGCAACGCCTCGGCCTTGTCCTGGTAACGCGGGAGCGTCTAAATCAGCCGGGTCCCGGCCACGCCGAGGAATGCGATCAGCGCCAGCACGACTGCCACCAGGAGCAGGGTGGTCAGCACGACGGCCAGGCCGTTGGACACTCTCCGCCGGCGTAGCGCGTCGAACGTAGGCAGGACCGCTACCGTCAGCAGGGCGGCGAGCAGAATGCTGTTGAGCACCGGCGCGGCGGTGCGGATGCCGGCCGCGATGATGACGAAAGCCGCGGTGGCAATGAGGGGGCGATACCATCGGTTGGACTGACTGAAGAGGCCGGAGGGAGACGTCATGGGTCTCAAGTTAGGCGGTAGGGCGGTAGGGCGGTACGGCGGTAAAGTTGTCACCCGAGCCCTTCGCGTTACTCAGGACAGGCTCCGCGAGGGATCGCTCAACGAGATGTCCGTTCGAGATCGTTGGGCCGACGTTAGCCTGGTCGATCCTTCGCTTCGCTCAGGATGACACCGGTGGGACGCTCAGGATGACGCGGGAGTGTTCGAGGACGCCCGTGCCACCGCCGTACCGCCATACCGCCGTACCGCCTTCCGACCTCAGATGCCGAATACGTTGTCCAGGCCTGCCGCAAGCCATCCTTTCCCGTACGGCACCGTAAACAGCCAGCTTCTGTCCTGGGCCGATCCTTTGGCATAGCAGATGTGCTCGATTGGGGATCGAAGCCGGGTGATCCCCCGATCCTGGACCCGGTCGCAGCCGAGGAAGGCCCACGACTCGATCATCTCGAGGAACGAGGCGATGATCTCGCGCCGGGCCTTGGGGAATGTCGCGCTGAACTCCGGCGTCACCAGCGCGGAGTCGTTGCCGGCGGCGAGCGCGCGCAGCAACCGATCGATCGATGTGGGCGGGGTCCCGCCCTTCCGTCCGATGGCTGCATGATGCGGTGCTCTCAGAGCCGGCTCCGCCATCCCCGCGACGCCGACCGCGATCCCTTCCGAGTTGGCATGCGCCGCGTTCAGCAGCACGATCACGGTGAGGTCGAAGTCGGGATAGCGCTGGAAGGTCGCGTGGGAGCCGCGCCAGGCGCCGCTGTGCCCGATTCGGCGGTAGCCCCGCTGCTCCAGCAGGTTCCAGCCCAGACCATAGGGGTAGGTAGCGCCGCCGTTGAGCCGGACCGGCGTCCAGCTCAGCTCCAGTCCGTCCCGGCCCAGCACTTTCTGGTGATTGAGGCCTCTCGCCCACTGGATGAAGTCCTGCGCCGAGAAGCTGAGGCAGCAGTCGGCGGCGCTGTTGATCGAGCGGGATACCGGGTCGTCGCTGGGCTTGAGGCTGTCATTCACCAGCCCGTATCCGGTGGCCCGGTCCGGCAGGCGCTCCGCCTCGGGGTTCACCCGGGCCGTGCGCATTTCCAGCGGCCGGAAGATGTGGTGGAGGACGAAGTCGTCCCACGATGAGCCGGTCACCCGGTGGATAATGACGCCGAGCAGGTCGTAGCCGGTGCTGCTGTAGCTCTGCTGCGCTCCCGGCCGGAACTGGAGCGGCCGCGCGGCCGACCGCACTCGTTCGCGCTCGGCGTACTCGCGGCTCCAGTCGAGGGTAGTGTCCTGGGGGACGCCCGCTGTGTGGGTGAGGAGATGGTGAATGGTCACCCCGGACCAGACGGCTTTTCCTTCGGGCAGGTACTTGATGATGGGGTCGTCGAGCCGGAGACGGCCCTGCTGCGACAGCAGCACGATGGCCGCGGCGGTGAACGGCTTGGTGAGCGAGCCGACCATGTAGACGGTGCTGTCTGTGCCCGGGACGTGGCGCTCCACGTTGGCGAAGCCGTAGCCGCGGGACAGGAGCACGCTGTCGCCCCGGAGCACCGCGACCGACATGCCCGGGATCCGCTGCCGGACCAGCTCGGCCTTGAGAAACCGGTCTATGGAATCGGGGACGGCAGCCGTCTGCGCCGACGGCTTGCCGGAGAGCAGCGTGAGCAGCGAGCAGGCCAGGAGCGCCAAGTTCATTGCTGATCTTACTGTCTTACCACCGGGGCAAACGGGCAGCGGCCGACTCAGTTTGGCCCTCTGACCGGAGTCGGCACCAGCACGCCGAACGTGGCGGGAGAGCCATCGCCGCGCTGGCCGTAATAGTCGCTGCCCCAACAGTAGGCCCTGTTGTCGGGGTTCACCCCACAGATGTGACCGTAGCCCGCATCTACCTGTCGGAAGCGAATGCCGCCCGCCACAGCCGATGGTGTCAGGCGCCTGGTCGACGTACCGTCGCCCAGCGTGCCGAAATTCTCGCCCCAGCAGTAGGCCCGATTCTGCGTAGTCACACCACAGGTATGTCGGCCGCCACCGCTTACATGGGAGAAGCTGCGGCCGCCGGCCACAGCTTGCGGCGTGAAGCGGTTGGAGGTCTTTCCGTCACCGATCTGCCCATATTGACCGTACCCCCAGCAGAACGCACGGGCGACGGTGGTCACCCCACAGGTATGGCCTTCTCCCCCGGACACCTGGCGGAACTTGTGTCCGCCCGCGACGCGGGTGGGCCACACGCGCCGAGCGGTCTGGCTGCCATCACCGATCTGGCCGTAGTTGTTGACGCCCCAGCAGAAGGCGTCGTCCGCTGACGTCACCCCGCAGGTGTGGTCGGCACCTGCGCTCAGCGCCCGAAAGGTTCGGGCTCCCGCGACCGCTATGGGAGTCAGGCGACGGGTCGTCGTGCCATTGCCAAGCTGGCCGGCGTGGTTGTCGCCCCAGCAGTAGGCCCGACCCTGGACAGTCACGCCGCAGCTGTGGAAGAGACCCCCAGTGACTTCGCGGAACTGGAGTCCCCCGGCAACGCGAACCGGAACCGACCGATCCATCGTGGTCCCGTCGCCGAGCGACCCAACATTCCACCCCCAACAGAACGCCTGATTGGTCGTCGTCACCCCGCAGGTATGGTCGTAGCCCGCGCTCACCTGCCGGAAGGCGTGTCCACCCTTGACCGCGACCGGTACGAACCGGTCACGTATTGTGGTGCCATCTCCGCGCTGTCCGCGATAACCCGCGCCCCAACAAAAGGCTCGATTGTCCGTGGTCACCCCACAGCTGTGCGCACGTCCCGCACTTACCTGACGGAAGGAGAGGGAGGTACTCGTGGTGGTGGCCTCGAGTGCGGGAGCGGTGGGAGATTCCTGGTTGTCCTCGCAGCTCACGAGGGGAACCACGATCGCTACAGCGAAGACGGAAGCGCGCAGCCTCAGGCCAGTTGGGAACGGGGTACATGAGCGCATGTCAACCACCGATTCGAGGGGACCGCCACTAGTGTGACGGCCTGCCAGAGTAACGCCAATCGATCAAGCAGCTATCAAGTGGGTGGCAATAGTGCGAGTGGTCGGGACTATTCGCGGATTATTCCGTAGGACTGCACCTGAAGCGCGCCACTCGATCGGGCGCCCACAATCCACACCTTGGCTCCGTTCCTGGAGCTGAGGCCATCCGGAGGCTCGATCAGCTTCAGCGTGTCCTCCCCGGCCAGCCAGAGCTGACCGTCCCTGGTCTGAATCACTCCAGTCGAGGGGACTTCACCATCGATGTCCAGTATCTCGTAACTCCTGACCTCCAGTCGCTGCATCGGCCGCCGTCCCTCCAGACTTCCCTGCACCGCCACACCCGCTCCGGCCAGACGCCGCAGCTCCGGCTCCAGCGTTCCCGCCAGCTCCATACTTCCGTCGCTGCCTGCCAGCTGGACCGCGGTGGCGGGCTCGCTCCCTGTGATGACGACCTTTCCCCGATACTCCGCCTGGGCAGCCGCTGCCTGCGCATCATGACCGCCTGCACGGGAGCATCCAGCGAGCAGGATCCAGAGCAGACTCACCGCGGACCTCATTGCAGTCTCACGACGAAGACCTGCATGTTGCTTGGAAGAGTTTGACCTGATTGACTCGAAATCCTTACTGCCGTTCCGGGTCTGGATACGCCACTTACTCGGAAGTATGCACTGGATCCTGCTCTAACGTTGAACTCATCAGAGAAGCTCCTGAACTCACGGGATCGCGGTATGAGGCTAGCACTCTGGAATACGTTGCTCTCGATGTCAAAAAGGTTCCAGCTCGGCAGTTGAAGTGCATTAGCCGCACCGCTAATGCGGTCATCGACATAGAGGGTGGCAGCCCACTGAGCCAGGAGCGTCCGAATGGGGACACCAGTTACCTCGGCGAGGGCCGCAAACCCCGTTGACCTGCTACGAATTAGTGCCTGATGCAGCCCCCTTTCGCCGTCGGCGTAATTCGCCCCGAAGTGATCCGATATCCAGCGGAGTAATGACCAGGGTGCAGCGTAGACGTCCTGATTGCCGATGCACGGACTTGGGTTGTCTGGCTTTCGTGACAACCAGGTGCACTCCTCTGGGGCAGTCGGTACTTTCGACTCGGGATCTCTAAACCCATAGTACTGGAACAGTCCAATGAACCCTGAAGAGTACCAGCTGAAAGAAGTGGGGTTGTCGAGATTAAATGCTATGTTGTAGCCGTAGTTTTGGCCCCCCACCCGTCCTTCGAAGGCGTGTCCAGTTATCTCCTCCGCAAGTCGTGCCTGCCCTTCCATAATCCACACAGAGTGTGGCTCTAGGCCATTTACGATGACGCGGTTGCCGAGCTGGATGATATGCGTAAACTCGTGCGCAATAGTCGGCACTGCGATCGCCATAACTGCGTCGCGACTCATCGGGTCCCCAGCCACTCCCGACGGATCTGGTACGAACCCGTAGTAAATCTCTCCGTCATTGCTTCCGGGGCATGCGAATCTCGGTATTAGATCAGAGGGAGTTACAAAGCCAGCTACACCAGACATCTCGTTGACCCGCTTCGTTAATACGACCCCGATGCGGCCATTGCCGTCGAGGTCCGTCGGCAAGCCAAAGAAGCTCGTCACTGTCGTATAGATGCGCGCGTCAAACTCGCGGCTCATCTGCTGAATATCTTCAGTCGTGAAACCGCCGACGGGATTTTCGAGATCTTCCAGCCAGACTCCGTACTGACCTACGGATCGCACGAGTGTCTGAATCTCAGTAAAGGAGGTGCAGGAGTTACCTGATCCTGGATATCTGATGGAAATGACATCGCCAGGTTGGAGCTCCGCTGGGATTGCTCCAGTACTCCGCACGCCAGATCGCCAACGTAATTCGGAAAGCCGGCTGAGGAGTGGGTAGATGTACTCGACTTGGTTCCGGCGCAGTCTCGCCTCGGCAGCCGCTCGGCGTTCGGCGGCATCCACTGTAGACTTGTCAATCTTGCGCGACTGACCTCGCCTTGCTCGAGGAGACACCTCAGGCATTTGAACGCCGATGGGCGAACCCGGCGCAACAGACCCCTCTAGCCTGGCAGGCGTCAGGCTGGACACTACCTCGGAAGTGGACTGCACTCCGATGAGATAGTCCTCCGGCAATGTGGCGGAAGCGAACTGTAGGCAGAACTGCTGCGGGTTCTGTAGCAGCAGCTGCTGCCCAACTGCCACCGACGTGAATGCCGCCGGGTGGAGATTCTGGCCCACCGCATTGCTGGACTCCGCCCCAATCCGCACCTGAACCACGGCCTGGCGCGCTGGTTGGCAATCGAACGCGGGTACCTGAATTGTCAGCGAAGTGGCGGTGGCAGCCGTGACCGTCGCGTCCAGCTGGTCGATCCTGACCGTATTGCCTGCGGGTGTGGTGCTGAAACCGGTTCCGATGAGGGTCGCCGGCTGCCCTTCAATCATCGGATTGGGAGTAATCGAGGTCAGTGTGATGACGCCCGATGGGTTTGCGGCCGTCGCATTGAAGGTGAGCGGAGAGCCGCTCGCTCCGGTGACGCCGGCCGTTACGCTTTGCTGTCCCAGCGCGGCTCCAAGCGTCCAGATCACCGAGGCCAGTCCCTGCGCGTCGGTCGGCGTGCTCGAGTGGGATACCGCCCCTCCACCAGTGCTGATCGCCCAACTGACTCCAATACCTGCCACGGGTGCTCCGGATGGCGTCTTCACTGAAACAACCAGCGGCAGCGGCACGGGCTGACTTGGGGCCCCCGTCTGGTTGTTTCCGCTGACGATGGCGAGCCGGGAGCCCGGAGAGGTAACCGTCGCACTGAAGCTGACCGGCGAACCGGGCAGATCGGCCGAGACTGCGTGGACGGTGTTGATGCCAGCGCTACCGAGAGTCCAGAGCGCGGACGTGTGACCATCGGTTCCCGTAATTCCTGTCGCCGGCGAGATGGACCCACCTCCCGCCACAACGGTCCAGCTCACGCTGCTGTGACTCCGCGGATTTCCATACCTGTCCCGAACTACGACAATCAGGGGCTGGGTCAGTACCTGGCCGGGAGTGCCTCCTTGCGCATCCCCCGAGACGGAGCTCACGCCAGCGGCCGGGGCCGCGGTGATGCTCGCGGTGAACACCGCGCGAGTCGCGACGCCGGAGACGCTGGCGTACACCGTGTCCGAGTTTGCCCCAACCTCGGTCCCCACGGTCCACGCCGTTGACGCCCGGCCGTCCGCATCTGTGGTGGCTTGCCCCGCGGCCACACTCCCACTGGTCGAGCCTGCCGCGAACGTCACGGCTGCCGCTTCGACCGCCGCGCCGGAGGATGAGGTCACCCGCACGATGATCGGCTGGGCCAGCGGCGATCCGGCCTCTCCCGACTGACCGTTTCCCGACATGACAGCTATTGAGGCGGGAGTGGGCGGCGGCCCAACGTCTCCACCCCCCTCTCCACCTCCACAGGCTGTAAGTGAGGTGATGGTGAGGCCAAGGAGGCAGGCAACCGAAAACCGTACGTGGGTCGGTTCGGGCCGGACCATACGTGACTCCGCACTTCAATTGTTTGCTGGGAATGAGGAGGGACTACGATAACTTACCGCCGCAATCAGGTTCCGATAGAGGCAAACCGAGGCGCGCAAGGACGAATATGCGACACATTCCGGCCGATTCTGTCGCAAGAGGTGCTCTACGAAGGAGCTAGGAGCTCACCAGTTGGATCTTCTCTTAGCGTTCCAGGCTCCGCAGCTGGGCCATCCCCAAACACGAGCCGCCGCCGGAATGGATCTCCGACGGCGGCTCATCGTGCGGGCCAGCCGCGTGAAGGGTGGAGCATCGTCATGCGGCCGGCTCGATCTTCCCACCCGCAGGAGGAGTTACTGGTGGGAGCTCGTTACTGCCCCGCTGCCCCACTGCCCCGCTGCCCCTCGCCGGTCCGATCGTGTTGCTGGCGCTGCGCCAGGCCGCGAGTGACTCGGGATCGTTGGCGAAGCGGAAGCGGATGAGGCCATCCAGCTGTCTCACCTGCTGGAGCACTTCGTCCGCGATCGCGGTCAGCTCCGCCCGGGCGCCGACGTGGGCTCGGCGGCCAGTCTGACCTCGCTCCACGGCGCGGTCGAACTGACCCAGCGCCTCGGCGAGGCTGGCCGGTGCCGGCTCCGCCAGGCCGAACCTCGCCAGCAGCTCCTTGTCGTTCTGAGCTTCGGTGAGGATCCCCTGCACCGCCGAGCGGAACGCCAGGTACGGCATCGCTTCGGAGGGGAGCTCGAGCTTCTTGGCCAGCTCCGGGCGTTCGATGCCGGCCGCTTCGGCCACCCGGGAGAGGTGGGGCAGGTGGATCCGCCGGATCTTCCGGCGGATCTCCCGCTTCTCCCCGGTGGCGGCCCGGACCTCGCTGATCCCGTCGCGCTGCTGCATGATCAGCACGTCGGAGCGGGCCAGGATCGCCTTCAGGCGGGACAGCGCGGGGAGGTTGGCCGGGCTCTGCTCCGGGTGGACCTCGGCGAAGGCCAGGGCCCGCCTCCCCATTTCCACGATAGTACGAGTGCGTGCATCCATAAAACGTTCCTTCTTTCCAGCAGGCCGTCGGTGGCCGAGTCACCGCTCCGGCGATGGCGATGAGAGAAGGTCCGCGCGGCCTCGACAATCCGAGCGGCCGCGGGAGGGAGAAGCATACAGTGTGCCGTTACGAATCCGGTGCGCGTTCGCGCGAATGTTCGGGGAAAAAGCCGAAGGTTCACATCGACGAGCGCGATGTCGGAGGGCGACAACGCGATGTCCGAGGGCAAAAGTGCGAAGCCAATGACGATGAGCACGCGCCGTGAGCGGCCGATTACGAGTACCGGGGCGGCGAGGACTTTGTCCTACTGAGCAAGTGCGTGTCTCACGACCGCAAGTGCTCGTCTCCAGCAGACCAGTGCGACTCTTGGGCGGGTGAGGACGAGTGCGGGCGACCCGATCGCGAGCCCCGAGCGGATCAGCGCGATGTTCCACGGACCAAGCGCGAGTCCTGAGGGAATTAGTGCGAGTCCTTGGGGGGCCAGCGCGAATCCTGACGAGACCTGCGTGAACCCTTACGGGACCTGTGCGAGTCCCGATGAGACTTGCCCGAGTCCTGACGGGACCTGTGTGAGTCCTGACCGGACCTGTGTGAGTCCCGACGGGACCTATATGAGTCCCGACGAGACCTGCGGGAGTCCTGACGGGACCTGCACGAACTCCAACGAGACCTGCGCGAGTCGCAACGAGCCCAGTCTGAACCCCCGGCCGTCCCGTCCGGTTCCCGTGGCGTCCGTTGCGCCTGCTCCGCGTCCGCGTGCGACCTCTCGGACCCCGAGTGCGACCCCTCTGCCCCCCATTGCGATCTCTTGCCGGAAAAATCTGACCTGAGCCGGAGTCAGTGTGTTGCCAAACGACACGGGGGCTGTCTCTGAAAGAGGAGAACCGTTCCCCTCGCGGTCCGATCGGGGACGGACGCGCTGCCCGGCGAGAGATCCAGACGAAGCACGTCTCGCGGTCAGGTGCACAGCATGCCGTGCGTCACCCCTCGATTCAGCGGGGGTGGAGCATGGTGGGTAGCGATGAGTTGGCTCCGGCGCTGGAACAGATCAACGAGGCGGACCGCCCGTTGGTGGAGTCGAGGAGGTCCGCTCAACTCGCTCCCCGGACAGCTGCCCAGTCTACGTTAGGCGTCTGTTGGGCCAGACACCGTTCCGAGACAACTGCTTTGAGAAGAGTTTCTAGTTCACAAAGTTGTTGTGACTTGAAGTTTTCCTGGCCGCTCCCCATATAGTGCCGAGCTAAGTTCAGCTGATGATCCTATTGCGAAAGGATGAGCACAATGGAAATCGTTCGAGTGGTTATTGACGGGCGGGACCACAAGGTCGGTGCAATGGTCAAGGCACTTGCCGTGGAGGTCTCGGGCTTCGAAGCTGTTACTGGGACCACCAAGGAGTTCTTAAAAGCTCGTGGTTTCTACGAGTTCCGCTTTGGCACGCCAGCCAAGGCGCAGGACTTCCGGACCTCGGTAGCTCGCTACTTGCCCAGCATTCTCGCTAGGCCAGAGGGTTGAACAATAAAGCACTCACACTACAAGTTCATTCCGATTAGCTCCGGCAGCCTTTGGTAGAGATTCGACGCTGGGACGGCGGACCCTATTAGGGCCTCGGTATCCCCACAAGCTGTGGAGGTTACCGGACCCGCCTTTCCAAGGCCTTGACAAGGGCATCAAGTGCGGGCCGACAGTGAGTTGGCACCGCACTGCTCGGGTCAGACACGACCTGGTTGACAATGTTCGCCTTGATGCTCGAACAAGTAGCCTCATCCCATATTTTGCCTTGTGTTAGGAATACTGATTGGACTCGCTCCGACCACTTAGGCTTCATTTGGCCAAATGCTGGAACAGTGAGATCCACGCCATAAGTAGTAAGAACCTTCGCCAGATAAATAGTGGGATCAATCAAATCCTCCAGCTCAGACTCTTTCATGCCTACCCTCGAAGCCAGCGTGACTTCGCTAGCTGAGAGCAATCCGTCCTGTTGAGCAGCCTTTATTGCATCCCGTCCCGCAGAATCGTTGTCGAGAAAGCAGTAAGTCGCACACATGGCATCCCTAGCCGCAACGAGCTTGTGAGAAAGGCGCCTAGCACCCACCAACGGGTCGATGATCAGGTAGTTGTTCAGGATCGCACTGGCAATTTTCGCAGACTGCGTCGGAAGCCAGGCTCCCAGAATTGCTCGATCAGTCTCCCCTTCGACTACAAGGATTAACTCGGCATGAATGAGGTTGTCGGCAACCCTCATTCCGAGCACGTCACGGATTTCCGCGACATCCTCGGCTTGGCGTGCCTTGCTATCCGTGACAATGATGTTTGCTCCAGGCTCACCGCGGTCAACGAAAAGCGGGCAATGTGTGGTAAGAATGGTCTGATGTTGTTTCGCGATATCTGCCAGGACAAGGCGTAGTTGATGAATAGCCTTTGGGTGCAAATGGGACTCTGGTTCTTCAATCGCCAAAATTAATTGTCGACTACCGGCTCCGGCTTGTGACGCGTAGCGCATCAGACTTAAGGCGGCGAGGCTTTGGACACCGTCTCCTTTGTGTTCAAGGTGTGTCGGCACTCCATCATCCACGATGATTTCCGAGTTTTCGGTGAGTGCGCGAAACCGCTCTTGCTGGGGAACCCTGATGTCTACAGATGTCACTGTGGGCAGGAATGCCTTAAGAGTGTCGCGGACACTCTTGGAGAGGGACCTCAGAATAGGAGCCTGTAGGTCTGCGATCTGCTTTACTGCGGCTCGATAGGTGTCATCCGCCTCCAGTACCGTTAATTCCCTTCGCACTAAGCTATCTACGACGCCCCGAGCCTCATTAGCGGTTCTGATGGCTCGAATATGCCGAAAATCAATCCGCTTTCCGAGGTACCTTGCTATGGCCGTGGACTTTTTTGACAGCTTGGCAGCCCCCGGCCCCTTCTTCGTGACCCGGAAAGTGAATGAATCGCTACCAATTAACAAGCGAATAGGAAGAGTTCCATTGAGATCGCTCTTTACATCCTGCTTGAATTCTGCAATGTCGAGATCGTTAAGCTGAAACTCCAGATCGAACTGAGACTCGCCTTTCGGGTGAGTCTCTTGAAGTCCAACCGGAAAATCCTGCGCCCATCTGTAACGGACGCCACCCTCCCTTGTACGCCACAGCAGCCGCGGCGAGAGTCGAGTAGTGGCTCCGAGCCCAAGAGAGCGGATGGCGGTCATTGCTACCGCGAGAGCACCGATCAGATTGGACTTGCCTTCATTGTTAGGCCCAATCAACACGGTCGCTGAAGCAGTCAGAGGCAGCTTGGATGTTTGAGTGATGCTCCGATAGTTCTTCACCGCGAAGGATATGAGCTTCATTGAGAAACACTCGAGTTGGGGCTACGCTCTTCAGACAGGGAGGTCCGAAAGGACCTTAGGCATGCTGCATCGACACACCTAGTAGGTGTGAGCCAGCATCATGCTTGAAGAGGCATGTTGTTTGAGGCTTGGCAATGGTGTGGGAGATATCACCCAACAACAACATTAAATCAAAACTAGCCCAGGATGGGTTCGGCGATAGATGGTGCAGCCCCCAAGGCCGGCCTGAACGTACGCCGACCACGCTCCGGACGGGGGCCTCCTGTCGCAGCTCTGCCGTTTGGTCAGAGTTTCACGACAATACTGTAGCGGGCTCGGTGTCGCTTCTCGGAGCCCCAATGTCTTAAACGCGACAAATCTGGTGTGGTCGACACCTTGGGCGGCACTCGACTATTGCCAACGTGCTAGCCACCTTTTTGTCTGTTCGGCGGTGACCAGAAGGCAACTAACAATAGGATAGAATCGATCATGGTCATGGCCAGAGGCCGGGCGGCGTGCTCTGGCACAAAAGCAGTCTTTTCCGCACTGCTGAGTCAGTTTAGGGGTCGAGATCAACTGTTAACGGTATTGAAGGGCAAATCTCAAGGCGCCGGAACTCAGTAATCCAACCTCAAAGCACACCTTACCACTCCATTGCGCCGCCTAGCCCCGGTCCTGACACCAGAACTGTTGAAGCACGTTGGAAAGGACGTTGCACGCGCAGATCCTTACCACGTCCGCACGTATCGGGAACTCATGGAGCACGTAGCCCGTTTAGCCTACCTGAACAGAGACGTCCTTCTGTTCTTCCGAGGCCAAGCGATCGATCACTTGAATCGAGCCAAGCGTTCAACGCTGTATCCGAGCATCTATAGAGGCGATCATTTACTCGAGGCTGACCTTCAGAACCGCTTTAGGCGGCTTGCTCTCGCAAGTCGTCGTCTGCGAGAAACGTTTAGTCGTCAGAAAATCGAAGGCCATACGGACCTGTCTCGACGACCTTTGATCCAATGGAGTATTCTCCAACATTACGAGGTATGTCCTACTCCGCTACTGGATCTAACACAATCGCTTCGGGTCGCCTGCTCGTTCAGTCAAGCCGCAACCGCCGCCAGTCCCGTACTGGTCTATGTGCTCGGGTTGCCCTACGTAATGAACCGGATTAGTACCAACTCCGAGCAGGAGCTTGTCGTCGTACGCCTCTTGAGTATCTGCCCGCCGTCTGCGCTAAGGCCGTATTTCCAAGAGGGCTACCTCGCCAGCACAGAAGACATGACCTCAGAATTTCGCAATAAAGCTGAATTGGACTTCAACCGACGCCTCATAGCAAAGTTTGCAATACCGAACTCCGCGGCGTTTTGGGGGGCTGGGTTGAGCCGCATGCCGAATGATCAGCTATTCCCGACCGAAGACAGCATGGAGACGCTTTGCGATTCCATTGACTTCTTTGCCGATGAAGCTCTTCCACCACAGACCATCGGTGAATTCATCGCAGCATGGACCGCAGTTGAGCAACTACTTTACTCTCGGACTCGTGATCTCAAGGAGCGGGCGCGCACTCCGGTAGACGCTTTGCGCATTCTCCGCCGCGCAAAAGCGATCACACCTGAATTGGCCAAAGAGATCGACAGCCTCCGTCAACTTCGCAACGCTATTGTGCATGGCACCCAAACACTCCCCGAGGACGTGCTCTGGGAAGCCATACGGCGAATTGGGAAAGTTCAAGAGTCTCTTAGGAGAGCCGCAAGGCTAGAGTAGTCGCAAGATCGTGTGGCGGAGTTGAAAGGCATTGCGCAGTCGCCCACCTCGAGGAACCCGTCTGCCGTGGGAGAGAAAGTGAATATTGCCAACAATAATGAACTGGAAGAAGCAGCTGCTCAAGCCGGCTTCTTACTTCAACAGATACAGGACTACCTAGGCAAGGAATCCAATGAAGCCGGAAAGGTTCGCTTTCCAAGAGGGTACATCCGCACAGCACACCAGGGACGCGAACGGGTTTCCTTTATTAGAGACTATACTCTTCGCACGAACCTTAGCTACACGCTGATGTTGTCAGATGTGTACTCCTGGCTTCTCCGTCGGACCGATATAGGGGCTACCGCGAGAGAGATGGTGATAAAGGCGGCACTCTTTTTAGGAGGGTCTATCGCCGAGAGCATCTTGGTTGGACATTACGCAGGTACCCTCGGCAGAAATCAGAGGTACAAGGCTCGCACAGCGCGTCTAGTTGTAGATGGAATTGTCAGTCCGAAGGTCAAAGAGGACCTCGATTGGCTGTGGGATATGCGAAACCGACAACACCTTTTCCTAGCTGAGGCGCGTGAAATTGATCACTATGGCACGAATGACTACATCAGGGCTGCAACGGCGCTGCATGCGCTCGTCGATGGTCTTACGGCATACTGTGCGAGCAGGTAGCAGTGTCCGACGAGGTGGCGGGCGTTAGACATCCTTTCCAGGTATCTGTTGCGGTCGGAACCTACGGGATTACCGCCCCTTCGTTCTGGTCAGGACATGCCTAGCGCCCCTTCGCTGTGCTTAGGGCAAGCGTACCGCCATCTCCCCTGCAGTCACCCTCCGCGCTACCAGGTCCTCGCGCTCCCACACCGGCCGGATCTCCATCGGGCCCAGGGCGCCAACCGACAGGCCCAGGACGATCTCCTTCGCCGCCTCCATATCCGGCGCCTCGATCATAATGAAGCCGCCCAGCTGCTCCTTGGTCTCCGCGAATGGGCCATCGGTGAACGAGCGCTCACCCCGCTTCCGCCGCAGCGTGACGGCCGTCCGCACCGGCTGCAGCGCCTGCCCGCCGAGGAAGACGCTGCCGAGCTCCTCGGCGTCGTCGAAGCCTTGCTGCATCAGCGGTTCCCACTGCTCCGCCGGGATGGCGTCGCGCTCGGCTTCGTTGTTGTAGATGAGGCAGAGGAATTTCATTGGTCTTCTCAGGTCTAGGGTCCAAGAATTGTCATCCTGAGCGTAGCGAAGGATCTCTCAGAGTGCCGTGCTGAATCGGAGGGATCCTTCGCTGCGCTCAGGATGACAACGGTTTCGTTCGCCTCGAGACTGGCTCGCGACTCGCGACTCGAGACTAGTTCGCGACTCGCGACTACTTACAACACTCATGCCTCGCCGCCGGCTGCTGGTATCCGGCCTCCGGGTCTATCCGGTAGCTCTCGTCGTACTTGTCGTGGTGCCGCACCCATTCCATGGTGTGCTTGAGGCCGGCCTCGTCCCTGCCCTTCGGCACCAGGTCCAGCCACTGATAGGTCCCCACCAGCGCGTCGAGCCCGCGGGCGTAGGTCGAGTACGTGTGGTAGACCGCGCCGTCCTCATCCTTATAGAAGACGCTGGCGCCGGGCAGCTCCAGCGGCATCCCCGGCGGCGCCTCGCGGGGGAGTGGCTCGAAGTTATAGGACGCCTCGCCGGTGGCCAGCAGCTCCGGCGTGAACGACACGTGGTAGTCGAAGTTGAATTCGCTGTCGTGCGACGAGACCCAGCCGAACTTCCAGCCCATGCGCCGCTTGAAGGCGGTCAGGTGCTCCAGTTTAGCACGCGAGATCGCGACGAAGCTGGTGTCGCGCGCGGCCAGGTGGGGAAGCATGCCGTCGAAGTGGTCGGCCACGTAGGAGCAGCTGCGGCAGCCCTCAACCCAGTCGGGGTGGAACATGAAGTGGTAGACCAGGAGCTGGCTCCGGCTCCCGAAGAGATCGGCCAGGCGCACCAGGCCGTCCGGGGACTCGAAGGCGTAGTCCTGGTCGACCGCCACCCGGGGCAGCTGCCGCCGGGCCTGGGCGACCACCTCGCGCAGATAGGTGAGATCCTTCTCCTGCCGTAGCAGCGCCTTACGGGCGGTGAGCCACTCGGCGCGCGACGCCACCCGGGGCGTCTCGGTCTGGATCGCGGTCATGATGCGGTCTCCTCGGTGTTGCATTGGGTAAGCTCGGGTGCTCCGGCGGTCCGGAAGCGGAGCCCGGCGGCGGCCAGAACTATGGCCGATCCGGCGCCTCCGAGCGCCATCGCGAGGTGAGTCAAGCAGTTGGGGCACATGTTCGAGTCTCCTCTTCCGGCGTTGAGCCTGGTGAACACCAGGTTGTCGTTTCCGGGGAGAGGGGATCGACATTCAGGGATCGGGATTCATCGATGCGGGCTCACTTGGGCCGGGGAGCCTTCAGCGTCTCGTCCGGCCGGGGCCGCCGCCCCTGGCGTATGAGCCGGACGGCGTTCACCAGGCTACGCGCCACGTTGCGAACCTCCTCCTGCACGGCCTGGTCGCGGTCGAGCGCCTCGTGGCTGGTGGCGTAGGGCTCGTAGTAGCCGATGTAGCGATCGATGGTGCCGGCGTTGCCCGCCTCGACCAGCTCCATGTCGAGCAGCCAGTCGGTCAGCGAGCGGCGCAGGGTGTCGGCTCCTTCGGCGTCGCCGTGAACCACGATGCCGAACGCGCGGCCCGCCAGGTGCTTGGGGATAGTCCCAGCCCCTCAGCTCGAGGCGCTTTGGCTTCCTCCGGCTTCTTTCCGTGAGTGGTGGTCGGATCGGGATTGCCGCCGTCGGCGCAGACCAGCCGGTCCATCATCAGCTTGAGCACGCGCGGGGCCTGGTACCAGTAGACCGGCGTCACGATCAGAACGCCGTGCGCCGCGACCCAGCGCGGATAGATCTCGTTCATCCAGTCGTTGACCTGGCCCATGGCGTGGTTCGGATAACAGGAGCAGGGCCAGTGGCAGAGCGGCATGGCCGTCGACACGCAGGCCTTGCAGGGAAGGATCTGCCGGCCGTACTGGGCCGTGAGCATGACTCAGGTCGAGCAGGTCGCACTCGAATCCGCCGTCGGCAATCACAATCTCCCGCGCCAGCTGAACCAGCCGGAAGGTCTTCGACATCTCGCCGGGACAGGTCTGGTCGTGGCGGGCGGCGCCGCAGACGAGCAGGATCCGCGAGGGCGCGGACGGGTCGCTGTGCCGCTGCTGCGCGGCCAGGATGGCCTGGCGGGCTTCAAGCCATTCGACCGGCAGCTCGAAATCGGGATCGGCGAACCCGGGCCCGGCCTTTCGCTTGCGGGGACTCTTGTGGTACTCGTCGTAGTTCTTCCAGGCCACCTCGATGATGCGATCGATCTCGGGCCGCACCGAGTCGAAGGTGGGATCGTAGAACCGCTCTCCCAAGCGGCGGGTAAACTCCTCCCGGGACAGCTTGACGTCGCCCTGGCCCTTGCGCACCTCCGGCACCGGCGACTCGGACGGATCAGACATCCTGTCCGCTGGTCTGGTGCAGCTCCTCTTCCCGGCCCGCTCGGCAGAACGCGATGGTATGCACCCGATGGCTCCAGCGGTGGCAGTAAGGGGCCGGTGGCGACTCGCTCCCGGCGGCCGTGACTGGATGAAAACTTACATGAGTGGTTGAGATGCGTTAGGCGAGCCGAGGGGCCACCCGAACAGCCCGACACGAGCCGGGCAGCCGATGCTGCGCGCACCGGGACGGTTGATCGTTTCGGGCACGCCCTTGCGGCAGCGGAAGGTGCTCCGCGCGCTTTCACCACGAAGGCACGAAGAGCACGAAGGACACGAAGCGGCACGCGGCGCTTCTATCGCTGGGACAGAAAAATGTTCAACTGCACACCAATATGGTTCATGTGCGAAGGATCACGTAACCAGGCGGTGTGCTGTTGACCAATAATTTTCACGTGATTTCCGAGCTGCCCTTCGTGTTCTTCGTGCCCTTCGTGCCTTCGTGGTGAAAGCGCCTGGAATCCAGGCCGTGCCGGATAGTAGTGCCCACGCGGCCACCGGGAGTGGCCGCGGCTCAGTCTCAGGATTGACTGACCTGGTTTGCGGCCGGGATCGTAAAGCTGAACCGGCTCCCCACCCCCACCGTACTCTCCGCTTGCAGCGCGCTGCCGTGGGCCTCGACGATTCATCCCAAAATTCCGCAAAGCAACCACAAGACGCGCTCGAAGCACGCCTCAGTCCTTGTAGGGATCGAACTCGTTCTCCCCGGCCATCACCACGACCAGCGGCCGCAAGGTGTGCAGTACGGTCACGGTATCACCCTGGGCGGCCAGCACGTCGGGCAGTCTCCGGTACACGTGGGGACTCTCGTCCAGCCCGCCGCCCCGGAGAATGACGCCCTTTGCGCCGACCCATTCCCTAAGCATCTCCCAGCTCACCTTGCCGGGCGCCTTCACCTGTCGGGTCTTCCAATTGATCTTCCCCCGGGCCTCGGTCCGGCTCATGACCCGGCCCGCGCCGTGCACGGTCGAAAACAGCGCCCGCCTCTGCTGCTCCGTCCCCGGCCGGGCGCCCTCCAGAATGACCGCGTCGTCCCCCATGCTGCCGCCCACGAACGACCGCTGGCCGGGAAACGCCGGCGTGGCTCCCTTGCGAACCACGACGAAGTCCTCTCCATCGTGCTGCTCCCGCCAGGCGAAGTTGTGATGGTTGTGGATCAGCTCCAGCTCCCGCCCACCCAGGATCGACACGACTTTCCGGGCGACCCACTCCCGGCCGGCATAGGCGTATTCGCCGGCGAGATTCATCAGCGACCAGTACGCGTCACCCAGCGGAGTCTTGAGGTCGAGCAGCACTTCGGCCTCGGGTACCCGCACACCCCACTCCCGTCCCTGGCCCAGTGACAGAAAGCCGGAGGCGACGGTATGCCCGAAGCCGCGGCTCCCGAAGTGCACTCCCACCCAGATCGCTCCGGTCTCATCGGCGAACACGTCCACGTAGTGATTGCCGCCGCCGACGGTGCCGAGCTGGCTCCGCGCTTTCGCCTTGAGGGTGTCACGCTCGTGAGTACCGGGCACGGCCGCCCAGGCCGGGGCGTCGAACAGGGGATGGTCGTCCAGCTCCTTGCCGGCGCGGCGGGTCCGGCCGATGCCGAAGCTGATCTCCTGCTGGATCTGGTCGGCGATGCGGGTCAGGTCGTCGTGGGTGTAGTCGGCGACGGTACGGTCGGTCCGGATGGCTGCGTTGCCGCAGGCGATGTCGAACCCGACCCCGACCACACTGGCCTGGTCCCGATAGGCGGCGACCCCTCCGATCGGCATGACGTAGCCCTTGTGGCCGTCGGCCATGAGGGCGACGCGCTCGGCCCGGGTGGCGACGTCCTGGAGCTGGGCCAGGGTCTCGGGCTCGTGCGCTCCGAACACGGCGGTGATGTTGCTGGGCTCCGGCGGCATGGGCCGAAAGCTACGGGGTTGAGCCATCACCTGCGCGGGCGGGCGTCGGGCACGCATTGACGGCGGAGGACTATGCTCCGGGCACTTTCACCACGAAGGCACGAAGGGCACGAAGCACACGAAGGACACCTCGGAAATCACGTCAGTAATTATTGGTCAACGGCACACCACCTGGTTACGTGAACCTTCGCACAGTGAACAAGACTGGTGTGCAGTTGAACATTTTCCTGTCCCAGCGGTAGAAACGCCGGTTGCCGCTTCGTGTCCTTCGTGTTCTTCGTGCCTTCGTGTTGAAAGCGCCCGGAATGCTGGCTGTGCCAGATAATGGCGCCCGCGCTAACGGGGTGGGGCTGACGCAGGATGCGCTAAAGCACTTCGAGCTGTGAGGTGTGAGTTTGCTGGCCTGAATGGGGGCTTCTCTCTATTCCGGCTCCAACGCCTCCCGAACCTTGGCCAGCGCCTCGTCGTGGGTATAGGGCTTGGAGAGATACGGCACGCCCGAGCCGGGAACACCCTGCCGCACCGCCTCGGCCGGATGAGCGGACATGTACATGATCCGCTGGCCCGGCCAGAGCTGCCGTACTCGCTCGCCCAGCTCCACACCATTGCAGCCCGGCATGACCACGTCCAGGACGACGAGATCCACTCCGCCCTCAGCCTCGCTCAGGACCTGAAGGGCCTCGACGGCACCGTCGGCCTCCAGCAGCCGATAGCCCTGCTCGCTGAAGATGCGCGTGGCCAGCCGGCGGGAGACGCGCTCGTCATCCACGACGAGAATGGTCTTGGAGTCACGGGGAGGTAGAAGGTTCAGTAGTTCCGCTCCGCGATAGAATCAGCCGGTGGACGGGGGACAGGAAAAATAACCCCCGGGACAGCGTCCGGGCACTCGACGCCAGGTTCTCGCGGGCTCATGCCCCGGCTCCAACGGCTCTGCCCAGCTCGGTGGGCTTCCCGGCCCGAACCCAGGCATCGTAGCCACCGGCGAGGTTGATCGCTTCTCTCCCGCGCGCCTGAAGCAGGCTGATGGCAATGGCCGAGCGGGCGCCGCTCTGGCAGTGAACCACCACGGGACGGTCCCGCGGAAGCTCCGCCCAGCGCTCCTGCAGGTAGCCCAGCGGAATGTTGGGGACCCCCGGGAGATGGCCGCTCTCCCATTCACCGGCGCCGCGCACGTCGAGCACATTGACTCGCCCCGCCTTCATCTCGGCTTCGAGCTCCTCCACCGTCATCTGTCGGGTCGTGGCGAGCTGTTGCCCGGCGGCATTCCAGGCGTCCAGCGCCTGGGGCCGGAAGTAGCCTCCGATGCGGTCCAGCCCGATCATCGCCAGATCGAGCACTGCCTCCTCCAGCCTGCTCTCGTCCGCCACCAGCAGGTAGAACTCCCGGTCATAGGGCACCAGCCAGCCGGCCCAGGTGCTGAACGAACGGTTGAGCGGAATGTTGATGGTCCCCCGGATATGGCCCCCGGCGAACGCGTCCGCCGGCCGGGTGTCGATGACCAGGGCGCCGTCCCGGATGAGCCCGGCAATTTTTTCCGGAGGCAGGTGCGTGGGATGCCGGACGCCCCCCAGGATCCGCGGTCCCTCCTGGTTGACCCGCTTCATCTCCGCGAAGTAACGGGGTGGCTCCGGCTGGCCCGCGAGCACCCCGGCGACGAACTCGGCTTCGGACATCGCCCGAAATCCCCAGTTGGCGATCCGCTCGTAGCCTATGCTGGAGTGGGGCACGCCACCGAGCGACTTGCCGCAGGCCGAGCCGGCGCCGTGTCCGGGCCAGATCTGCAGGTAATCGGGCAGCAGCCTGAAGTCTTGCAGGGAGCGATAGAGCGTGCGCGCGCCGGCCTCCATGGTCCCGGCCATCTTCGCCGCCCGCTCGAGCAGGTCGGGCCGGCCCACGTCGCCCACGAAAACGAAGTCGCCGGTGAAGATCCCCATGGGCCGGTCGGTTGCGGCGGTATCGGTGACGACGAACGACAGGTGCTCGGGCGTGTGCCCCGGGGTGTGCAGCGCCTCGATGCGGATGTTCCCGACCTTGAATGCCTGCCCGTCCTTGAGCAGCACGGCGCCGTCCGGTCCGGCAAAGGCGTACTTCCAGTCGGCGCCGCCCTCATCCGACAGGTACAGCCGGGCCCCGGTCCGGGCCGCCAGCTCCCGCGCGCCGGACACGAAGTCCGCGTGGATGTGGGTCTCGGTGACATGGGCGATCCGCATCCCCTCCGCCTCCGCCGCCCGGAGGTACTGGTCCAGATTGCGG
The DNA here is from genome assembly GCA_963840165.1 of uncultured Gemmatimonadales bacterium. Lineage (GTDB taxonomy): Bacteria > Gemmatimonadota > Gemmatimonadetes > Gemmatimonadales > GWC2-71-9 > CAVVWJ01. The sequence goes on along the minus strand of CAWIXT010000009.1, from coordinate 515,887 downwards.
TTGGGATCGATGATGAGCGCTTCGCCCGTGGCGGCACATCCCACGAGGTAGCTGGCCTGGGCCAGCTTGGTGTCGTAGAAACGCTGGAGCAGCATTTACTGTCCTCCCTGGGCCGACTGGACAATCATCGGGAAGAAGTAGGCATCCTCAATCAAACACAATACGAAGCCCCAGGTTGATCAGGCTTCCCTCCAGCGGCGCCCACGCGTCCACCGTCCACCGCCCTCCCGGTCCCGGCTCCGGCCGCACCAGCGGCTGGTAATCGCTCAGCCGAACATTCAGCAGATTCTCGGCGTTCAGAAACAGCGTCGTTCGGCTCGCCACCCGCTTCATCGCCAGCAGGCCGACCACAAGGTAGGGTTGGCTGACGGTGCGGTAAGGATCGTCCGCCAGCGACTGCCGCCCGATGTAGCTGAGCTCCAGCGCCACCTGCCCCACCTCCTCGTCCTCGATGATCCCATCGAACGTCACCACATGTGCCGGCGTGATCGGCACCGGCCGGCGTACCCCCGGCGAGTCGGGGTCGGCCTCGGTCGCGCTGGTGTAGGCATAGGTCGCGGTCAACAGAAACGGGTCCCGGGTCCAGCGGGCGAACAGCTCGGTGCCCCAGGTGCGGGTCGGCGTGGCAGCGTTGACCACCTGAAGCGTAGGCGCACCAATGGGGAACACTGGAATCTGCCTCATCTGGAGGGCATGCTCGATCTCCGAGCCGAACAGCGTGGCGTCGAGCTCGAACTCGCCGAAGCGGCCGGTCACCGCCAGCGACGCGCTTCGGGCCCGCTCCGCCAGCAGCTCCCCCAGCGCCGCTACTGGAGAGAGTCCCGTGACCGCGGTCTCCTCCAGCCGCGCCGTAGGCGCCGCGAACCCGGTGCCGCCGCTCAACCGAACCGACCAGTGCGGGCCGGCCTTGACCAGCGCCGAGAGACGCGGGCTCAGGATGGTGCCGGTCAGGTTCGAGTGGTCGAGCCGCAGACTGGTGGAGGTGCGGAGCCAGGGGGCGAACGGCTTGTCGTACTGCACGAACGCGCCCGGCGTCGCGGTGGTACGGTCGAAGCGGGGGACGTCGATCGCCCGAAGCTCGTCGGCATCGAGCGCCGCACCAATCACCCAGCTGGCGCTGCTCCAGCTCGGGCTGGGGTCGGTCCTCACCAGTGCGACTTCGGCGAACCCGGTCCGCACCCGGCTGTCCTCGGTCACGCTGCCGATCTGCTGCAGCTGGGACTGGTGGAGCGCGGCTCCCCGGACACTGAGGGTCCAGCCCGGAGCGAGGACTCGTTGTCCGTTGACGCCCAGATCGAAGTGCCGGGTCTCGAGCGCTTCGGCAAACGGCTCTCCGGCCGGCGTCAGGCCACCCTCCACGGTGCCGCCCTCCCGGTTCTCCAGCGTGGTGCCCGCCGTGACCAGGAGGTTGGAGCCAGTGCCGCCGGACCAGAAGAGTCGCGGCCGAATTGCGAGCCGGCGATATCCGGGCAGGTTGGTCCAGCCGTCGCCGTCGAGATCCTGGCGCTGCTGGCGATGCCCTCCCGCGAGCAGGCTGTAGGCCCAGGGAGAATCGCCGTCCGTGCCCGGCAGCGGCCCGGCAGCGAACCCGGTCAGGTCGGTGGCGTCGCGATAGGCCTGGGCCACCAGCACTTCATGCCGCCGGGTGGGCTCGCGCGAAAAGAGGTTGACCACGCCGCCGAGCGCCTGCCCGCCATAGAGCGCCGAGGCGGCGCCGCGAATGATCTCGACCCGTCCGAGATCGAGCGGGGCTATCTGGGTCACCCCCAGCTCGCCCGGCTCGTTGCCATAGATCGGAAGGCCGTCGGCGAGGATCTGAGTGTAGCGGCCCCGCAGTCCCTGGATCCGCACCGCGGAGCTGCCGAGCGAGGGCGCGGTCGTCTGCACCTTGAGCAGTGCATTGGGTTCCCGGAAGATGGCGATGGCGGAGCCGGGCGAGCTCTGGACCTTCTCCGACACGTCCTCGGGCGCGATGACGTCCACCTTGAGCGGGCTGTCCTCCAAGCGGCTGCCGATGCGGGTGGAGAGGACCGTCACCGAATCGAGCTGGTAGGGCACCGGCTCCAGCGTGACCGTCACGCTGATCTCCCCATTGGGTGGGACCTGCACCTCGATGGTGGCGGGCTCGAAGCCGATGCGGGCTGCGGCGAGGCGGTGCCGGCCGGCGGGTACCGTGAGCCGGGCGATACCCCGGGCGTCAGTCACCGCCTGCTGCGACGCGATCCGGACCTCGGCCTCGGCGAGCGGGCTGCCGGATTCACTCTGGACGGTGGCGATGACGTCGCCGGTGGCCGGCTCACCTTGCGCGTGGAGCAGCGCGGGCGCGCACGAGATCGCGAGAACAAGGAGAGCCATGCGTCGCATGCCACAAGCTAGCATGGACTCGAGGGCACGTCCTCACGGCGGCAGATAATACGCCGGGCGCTTTCACCACGGAATCACGGAAGACACGGAGGTTGCACGGAGAGCCAATCTGAGCTTCAATTGCTAATGCAGGTGTTTGTGTTCAACAGCACACCGGCGGAGTTGGTCGATGGTGTGCTTTTGACTACAGCATTTTGTACTCGATCAACGCGCGACACTCCGTGCAACCTCCGTGTCTTCCGTGCTTCCGTGGTGAACAGAACAGTGATTCAGACCGAGATGGGAGCTCCGGGACCTGCATGAGGATAGAGAGAGTATGCACATTCGCTCGGTACGGTTCGGCCTGGTAGTGTCACTCACCTCGCTTGCAGGCTGCACCAGCTGGTTCCGATTGCCGGAGAGCCGGCCGGTGCCCGAGCGGGGCACGATTCAGGTCTGGAGCGCGGGCAAGCCGGTGCTGGTGAGGGAACCGCGCACGTTCGGTGATTCCATGGTGGGCCGGGCACCAGAACCGGATACCACCCGGCGCTCGATCGCGCTCGCGTCCATCGATTCGGTCCGGGTCCAGGATCTCGATATGGGCAAGGCGCTGATCGTCGGCACTGGCGTCGCTATGGCACTGCTGCTCGTCGTTACCAGCGACCTCGACATGGAGTGACAGAAAGTACGGAAATAGATGAAAGCGGATCTGAGCTGAAGAAAGACACCTCATCCCGAGCGAATGCGAGGGATCCAGCCTGCGGCCACTTGAAACACGCTGAGTAGATCCCTCGTCGCTTCGCTTCTCGGGATGAGGTGCCTTTCTTTCCGAAGATCGCGAAACACTGTGGTCAACAGCGCACCTCCCGGGTTCGATTCACGAGCGAGCCTTACTGGTGTGCCGTTATTTAAGTTCTTCTTCGTGTCCTTCGTGTTCTTCGTGCCTTCGTGGTAAAGCTGGCGGAGTCCAGGTTGCACCGGATGGTGGTGCCCATGGACTATGAGTCAATCTCCATGACCGGCTCCAGCCCCGCCTCCGACCCGCCCCGCGGCGATCGCGTTCTCGACATCGATCAGGCCCTTCTCGCCCACCCGCTGCACCATCTTGAGCAGCGTGTCCATCGTGGATACCTCCTCCAGCTGCTCCCGGGCGAACCACTCCAGGAAGTCGTGGGCCACGTAGTCCTTCTCGGTCGAGGCGCGGTCGAGCAGGGCTGAGATCTGCTTGGTGACGGTGTACTCCCACTCGAGCGCCATGGACACTGCCTCTTCGGCGCTCTTGAACTCATGCCGGCTGGAAGGAACGGCGGGAATCGCGAGGTGGCCACCCGCGTCCATGATGTAGCGCACGAACTTCATGGCGTGCATCCGCTCCTCGTCGGCCTGCTTGAGGAAGAAGTCCGCCAGCACCGGCAGCCCGGCATTGTCGAAATAGCCCGCGACGTTCACGTACTGGAGCGAGGCCCCGAACTCGTTCCCGACCTGGGCGTTCATCTGGTCCGCCATGTTCTTGCTGATCAGCACCTGTGCCTCCCGGTTGTTCGTTCGACCACCTGACGCCGGTGTCCCCAATCTAATTCTCGTTCCGAGGGCGAGCAGCGAAAGCGACACATAGAGCCGGTTTCCTGTCGCATTCGCGCCGGTTTGCCGCCGTTTTTTCCTCTATCGGATCATGGCCGGAAAGGTATCTTCTTTCCCGCCAGGAATCTCTCCCGCTGATCCGGAGCGCACGCTTCGATGAACGCATGCACCGATTAGGCTCGCTGCTCTCCGTCACACCCGCGCGGGAGTTTCGCCCCGGCCTCGGCACCAACCTCGGCGGCGGCGTCTGGGAGGACACCTTCACCTCCGCTGCACCCACCGCCGGCGGTCCCACCAAGTTCATGATCCTCCATTTCGCCGGCGTGACGCTTGGCGCCGGCCAGCGCCTCGAGGTTCCGCTCGGCAACGGCGACACCGACCTCTTCACCGCCGCCTCGGGTCCCGACTTCTGGACCCGTCCCGTGAAAGGCGGCACGGTCGCCATTCGTTTCGTGGACGGCGGCCTGGCCACCGGCACGGCGCCGCTCACCGAGTACGGACGAGGCGAGGGGATCGTTCGGAACGGCATCGACGGCGGCGCGGATATCAGCATCGCCGGCGGCAACGCGAACGGGGACGTGTTCATGCTCGATTCGCCGTACGTAGATCCTCCCCATATGAACGCCGGTGGCGGCTGTCCCGTGGGCACCCGCGATTGGGCCAATGTGGCGACGCTGCCCGCGGGCGTGATGCGCGAAGCCGCCCGCAGCACCGGCATGTTCCTGGAGGTCGGCGAGGGCAAAGTCTCCAGCTGCTCCGCGGCGCTGATCGGGCCGGACCTGATCCTGACCGCAGCACACTGCCGCGCTCACGCGACCACCGTTTCCTCCGGCTCCTTCACGCTCGACTACGAGACCGATGCGGCGGGGAACCGGATCCCCGGCTACAACCCCAAGTGGCACAAGCTGAAGAAGGGCATCAAATCGGGCTTCGCATCCGCGGGAACCGGAGGCGATCTCCAGCCGACAGGAGGCGGGCTCGACTACGGCATCATCCAGATCGAGATCCCGCCAGGTGGCCTGGGGGTCCCTGCCCTCCCAATGCGCCCCGACCTTCCCGCCATCGGAGAGGAGGTGTTCGGTATCCACCACCCCCGCGGCGCGGCCAAGAAGGTCTCGAAGCAGCCGGCCGATCCGGGCTGCTGGGTCCAGATCATCAAGGACAAGAAGATCTTTTTCGGTGGCGACGTGGACAACGGCAGCTCGGGGTCGCCGTTGTTCGACACGTCGGGCCGCATCGTCGGGGTGACCGACTGGGCCGGTGGGTGTCCCTCGACCAACGCGAACGGCGATGCCTTCGGGATCAGTGCCCAGGCCATGGCCGACATCCTCCTGGACATTGCGGCCACGCCGGCGCCGGCCACCGACGTGGATGTCGTGCTGGTGTTCGACAAGTCGGGCAGTATGACGCTCCCCGGGCTCGGCGGCGGGACCAAGATCGAACAGGCACGCGAAGCGGCGGCGCTGTTCGTAGACCTGCTCCGGACCGACCGGACCCACCGGGTCGGCCTGGTCACGTTCGGCACCACGGCATCGGTGGTCCAGGCGCTGGGCGCGATCTCGGGCAATAAGGTCGCGCTGATCGGACCGCCGCCGGGACGGAACGGTGGCGCCATCGCCGCCATCACGCCCACCGGGATGACGACCATCGGCGGAGGGCTCCAGGCTGGACGAGGGCAGCTGGTGGCGACTCCCAGCACCAACACCCCGGCCATTGTGCTCCTGACCGACGGCCTGCAGAACACACCCCCGATGATCGCGACCGTGGAGCCAACGCTGGCCAACACCCGGCTCTGCGTCATCGGGTTCGGCACCGAAGGGCAGCTCGACGGGCCGCTGCTCTCCCGCCTGGCGCGCGATCACGGCGGCATCTACACCCGGGCCAACGAGGGACTCGCGCTCAAGAAGTTTTTTGTCCTCTGCTTCGGCAACATCTTCCAGAGCGGCATCGCCTCCGATCCGTTCTTCGTCTTCCCCGCAGGATCGCTGGCTATGCCGCCAATGCCGCTCTCGATCTGCGACGAGGAGCAGATCACGGTGGTGCTGAGTTGGAAGAATGCGTCGCAGGCCCTGCGCCTGAGCGTGGCCACGCCGTCGGGGAATACGCTGACTCAGGCGTCTCCCGGCGTGTTCTCCTCGTCGGGCGCCACTTGGATGTACTTCCGGCTGGAGCTGCCATTGAATGGTGAGCGGGAGGGAGCGTGGCAGGTACTGGTGACCCGCGACTCGCCTGGTGGAGAGCTGTTCGAGCCGCCGCCGGCCGAGCCGTACTTCGTCACCGTGACCGCCATCGGAGGGCCGGTCATGCGGCCGGTGGCGCAGACCCGGCGCTACTACACCGGCGACGTCATCAACCCCCAGGTCGTGCTGCGGTATCCCGATGGGCTCGAGGCCCATCACGCGCACGTCACCGTCGAGATCGAGTCACCCGACAATGGAACCGGCAACGTGCTGACCGGCGCCGGCCTGGGTGAGGCCATCATGGTCGGCGGAGACCAGCTCGACCGGCGGAGCAGCACTCTCATCGGGATGGAGCAGGCGCAGGGCGGCACCCTGATCGGGACCTCGACCACCACCTACCCGCTGTACGACGATGGCGACCGGGACGGCGACTACGCCCTGGAGCCGAACGGGATCTTCGGCAACGTGCTGACCGACAAACTGCGATACGAGGGGAACTACACCTTCCACGCCCGCGCCACCTACGGCCACGACTGTATCGGAATGCGGGAGGCGATGTGGTCCACCTACGTCTCGGTAGGGATCGATCCGGGAAGGACCACGGTGCAGGTGGTGAGCACAGTGGACGCGGGCGGGGGCCTGAAGCAGGTCACCATTCGGGTGAGCCCGCAGGACGCCTACGGCAATCCGCTCGGTCCCGGCCGGGGCGATCACTTCGGCGTCTCCGGCATGAGCGGCAGCACGCCGAATGTGCCGGTCCAGGACCGGGGCGACGGCAGCTATGATGTGGGCGTGCTCTGGAATCCTGGCGTGTCGCCGCAACCCGGCGTCGTGATCGCACAGCCCGACCGGCCGCCGGTCACGATCACACCGCCAGGCACTCCCGCCGGCGGCAAAGCCGGCTGCCCGATCTGGGTGGTCGCGCTGCTGGCAGTCCTGCTGCTGATTGCGATCGTGGTGATCCTGCTGGACTAGTCTGCGCTCCGCGCCCTCGCAACGACTCCGATTATTATCTCTGCCATGTCCCTGGCCGAGCAGATAGCCCGTCTGCGCGAGCAGCTCGAGCGCGCCAACCACGCCTACTACGTCAATGACGCACCGGAGATCTCGGACGCGGAGTACGACCGGCTCTTCCGCGAGCTCCAGGCCCTCGAGGCAGAGCATCCGGAGCTGCAGTCTCCCGACAGTCCCACTCAGCGGGTCGGCGCCATCGCCGCTACTGCGCTGGCAAAGCACACTCACCGCCGACCCATGCTCTCGCTCGCGAATGCGTTCAGCGCCGAGGAGCTGGCGGCGTGGGAGGAACGGAACGCGCGGCTCGTATCCGAGGTCAAGCGGGCCGGCTATACCACCGAAGTGAAGATCGACGGATCCGCCGTGAGCCTCACGTACGAGAAGGGACGGCTCACCGTCGGGGCCACTCGGGGCAATGGAGCGATAGGTGAGGATGTTACAGCTAACCTGCGGACTATCAACGACATCCCACTTTCACTTAAAGGCAAAGATCACCCGGCGCTGATGGAAGTCCGGGGCGAGGTGTACTTCCCCTTCGCCAGCTTCACTCGCACCAACAAGGAGCGGGAGAAGCAAGGTGAGACCCTCTTCGCCAACCCGCGCAACGCCACCGCCGGCGCCCTGCGCCAGCTCGATCCGTCCATCACCCGCCGCCGCCGCCTCGGCATGTTCGCCTACGCGGTCGAAGTCATCGAAGGACGAATCGATGCGCGCACTCAGTCCGATATTCTCGATCTGCTGGAAGGCTGGGGCTTCAAGGTACAGAAGGATCGCAGGCGCTTCGACACACTCGACGACGTGCAAGAACAGATCGAGAGTTACGAGACGCTGATCCCCGCCCTGCCCTTCCAGGCCGACGGCGTGGTGGTGAAGGTGGACTCGCTCGCGCTGCACACCGAGCTGGGCGTGGTCGGCGGGCGGGAGCCGCGCTGGGCCATCGCCCGGAAGTTTGCACCCGAAGTGGCCGAGACCGAGCTGCTCGATATCCAGGTCAACGTGGGACGGACCGGCGCGCTCAATCCCTGGGCGGTGCTGAAGCCGGTGCAGATCACCGGCGTTACCGTCACCAGCGCCACGCTGCACAACGAGGACCTGATCGCGACCAAGGACATCCGGATCGGCGACCGGGTCGAAGTGATCCGGGCCGGAGAGGTGATCCCCCAGATCGTGCGCCCCATCATCCAGCCCGGGGTCGAGCGCAACCAGCCGTGGAGGATGCCGGACCGCTGCCCCCGCTGCGGCACGCCGGTGGAGCGGATCGTGGACGAGGCGATGCGCTTCTGTCCCAATGTCTCCTGCCCGGGACGAGTGCTGGAGAGCATCGTCCACTTCGCCTCGCGCGACGCGATGGACATCCGGGGGCTGGGCTACGAGCGGGTGCGCCAGCTGCTCGATACCAAGCTGATCCGGAACGTGGCCGACCTGTATCGCATCACCTCCGAGCAGCTGGTGAAGCTGGAGCGCTTCGCCAAACAGTCGGCCGACCAGCTGGTCGCCGCGATCGAGGCGTCGAAGAGCCGGCCGCTCTCGCTGCTGCTCTTCGGGCTGGGGATCCCGCACGTGGGGAAGACGGTGGCGGTGCTGCTGGCGCGGCGGTTCGGCAGCCTCGACGCCCTCGCGGCCGGCGCTCGCGAGAGCCAGGTGGGGATGCCCGGCGTCGGGCCGGTGATCGCCGAATCGGTATCGGCGTTCTTCAACGAGCCGAGGAATCAGGAGCTGCTGGAGGCGCTGAAGTCGGCCGGCGTGAATCAGGTCGAGCCCAACGCCGCGAACGCCGACGGCGCGCTGGCCGGCAAGACTTACGTGATCACCGGGACCCTGCCCTCGCTCTCCCGGGCCCGGGCCGCGGCGCTGATCGAGGAGGCCGGAGGTCGGGTCGCCGGAAGCGTGAGCAAGAAGACCGACGCGCTGGTGGCGGGCGAGGAGGCGGGAAGCAAGTTAGAGAAGGCGAAGGAGCTGGGGGTCGAGATCATCGACGAAGAGGAGCTGTTGAAGAGGGTAAGCGGTGAGCGGTAAGCGGTAAGCGGTGAGCGGCCAGCAAATCGGAGTCATTGCGAGGCCACGAAGTGGCCGAAGCAATCCCCCGAATCACGCGCCCGCAACAGGGGGATCGCCACGCGGCCTGACGGCCGCTCGCGATGACTGCCATTCTACCGCCGTACCGCCCTACTGATCACCGCTCACCGCTTACCGCTCACCGCTCACCCTTTTACCTTCTTAGCCATGACCACACCAACCGGCCTCCGGCTTGGCCGCCGAGTGATCCATCAGCTCCGCGCCTCGCTGGAGCGGGACACCGGACTCCAGGCCGCTGCGTATCTCCAGGAAGCCGGCTATGCCGGCGGCGAGGAGATGTACGCCGCCTTTGGCGAGTGGCTCTCGCGCACCCGCGGCGTGGACCAGCCGTCCGAGCTGGACATGGGGTTTCTGGGAGAGACCCTGGGCGAGTTCTTCGCCGAGCAGGGCTGGGGCCGCATGGAGGTTACGCCGCTCGGCTCGGCGGTGCTGGCGCTCGACTCGCGCGAGTGGGCCGAGGCGATGGACGAGCGCGGGGCCGAGTTTCCGTCGTGCCACCTGAGCTGCGGATTGCTGGCGGATTTCCTGGGGCGGATCTCGCAGGACCTGGTGGCGGTGATGGAGGTGGAGTGCCGGTCGCGGGGCGAAGCCCGCTGCCGCTTCCTGGCCGGGTCGCCTGATAATTTGAGCGCGGTGTACGACCGGATGGCGCAGGGGAGCGGATACCTCGAAGCCATCGGTGTGTTGGGGTGAGCGGTAAGCGGTAAGCGGTAAGATAGGGATGACGGCGTGATTGTCATCCCGAACGCAGTGAGGGATCGCTCAAAAAAACGTCGGTACAAAGATCTCGAACTGACGTCTCATTAAGCGATCCTTCGCATTCGCTCAGGATGACAGCGGGTGCCGAGCCGGCTTACCGCGCCGCATTCTTTACCAGCTTGATCCCGCCTGACCCCGTCTCGATATCAATCTTCCCCCCGCCCTCCCCGATCCTGCCGGTCATGTGATCCCGCGCGTGCCGGGTGACCGCGACCTCGAAGTCGGTCTCGATATCCCCACTCGACGTCTCGATGTCCACCTCGGCCGCCAGGGTGGGCGGGACCTTCAGCGTCACGTCGCCCGAGCCGGTCTCCACGTTCACGTTCCACACCTCGCCGCTCAGATCGGCGTTCACCGAGCCGCTTCCGGTCTGGAGCGACACCTGGGGTGACGTGAGTGCGGTGACCTCGATGTTGCCCGACCCGGTGTCGATCTCCAGCTGATTGCTGCGCAGGTTGTTGGCGCTCACCTCGCCGGATCCGGTGTGGATCGAGACCGACTCGCCCCGGATGTCCGAGACGGTGACCGCGCCGGAGCCGGTGTTCACCTCCAGCTCGCCGGTCTGCTTGGTCACTTGCACCGGGCCCGAGCCGACATCGATGTTCAGCTCGCCCCGGGTGCCGGAAGTGGTGACCGGCGCCGAGGCGACGTCGATGGAGAGATCGCCGTTGATATTGGTGACCGACACCTTGCCGACCGCGAGGTACACCGCCAGGGTCCGGCCCATCGGCACCCCGATGCGGAGATCGGCGTGGGCGGCCAGGCCGCCGCCGCTTCCGGCGATAGTGACCTGCTTCCCCTTGTCGCCCTTGCGGTCGTCGTCGTCATCATTGTCGCCGAAGGTGCCGTCGTCCCGGACCCGGAGCTGGGTGGACGACCCGGCCGACATGCCGGCGTACAGGATCCGGGCCTCGGGATAGACGAATCGGAGGGTCTCCGTGCCGTCGACCTCGCCACGGAAGACCTTGAGCTTGGCGGCGTCGGCGCCGCCCCGCGTCACCTGGACGGTGATGTCGCCGCTGCCGGGCTCCAGGCGGACCTCGCCCGCCAGGTTGTAGATGGCGAGCTCGTCGGTGGGGATGGAGTACCGTTCGGCCTGCTGGGCCGAGAGGGCGGTGGCGGTGAAGAGAGCGGCGGTGAGAGCCAGGGTACCGGCCGGGGCGAGGCGCGGGATCGAGATGGCCTGCATTGAGGGTGCTCCTTAAGGGAAACTAGGCCTTAGACGGGGTCTGGACCGTAAAGGTTGCAACCTGCCGGCCGAGGGCTGGCGCTCCCCGGGACTCACGATATAGTAGAGCTTCCAGCCCCACAATAAGAGCTGAAGAAAGACTGCGGCTGCGGCCGTGCAGGCTCGCATTTCCCGGAGGGCGCGTGGTCTCAGCCCTGACTCACCTACAGGACATCCTCGGCGAGCGCTACGAACTCGAGGACGAGTTGGGATCCGGTGGTCAGGGCACAGTGTTTCGGGCCCGCGACCGGCACCTGCGCCGAACCGTGGCGATCAAGTTTCTCCGGCCCGATCTAGCCCCCCTTCTCGGTTCTGACCGGTTCCAGCGCGAGATCGCCATCGCGGCCTCGCTGTCCCACCCCAACATCGTGCCACTGCTGGACTCCGGCGGTGAGGGTCCGCGGCTCTACTACACCATGCCGCTGGTGGAAGGTGAGAGCCTTCGGGCCCGGCTGCACCGAGAGCCTCAGCTCCCGCTGGAGGACGCGTTGCGCATCGTGCGGGATGTGGCAGCAGCTCTGGACTACGCGCACGAGCATGGGTACGTGCATCGCGACATCAAGCCTGAAAACATTCTTCTGACCGGCGAGCGGGCCATCGTGCTCGACTTCGGTATCGCCCGGGCCATCGAGGTGGCGGGAGAACGAGGCATTACATCCGGAAGCATGGTCATCGGCACGGCGATGTACATGAGCCCGGAGCAAGGCTCGGGACAGAAGCAGCTCGACGGCCGTACCGATATCTACGCGGTTGCCTGTGTCCTGTACGAGATGTTGGCCGGTGCCCCTCCCTTTACCGGTGCGACCCCCCAGGCCATCATCGCCCGCCATCTCTTGGAACCGCCTCCGGCTCTCTCCGTGGTTCGGCGCAGCGTTTCCCCAGCGTTACAGGAGGCGATCGAAAAAGCCTTATGCAAGGCCCCCGCCGACCGCTACGCGACCGGCGCCGAAATGGTAGAGGCCCTGGACCAGGCAATGCGTCATCCCGGCGGCCGATCCGGTACCCGCCGCCGGTTGCGACGCGCAGCTCTACTGGTCGTCCCGGCGGCTGCAGCCCTGGTGAGCGCACTGCTTTTGACACGAAGCGCGCCCCTGAACCCGAACAGGGTGGTGGTGTTTCCCCTGGGGGAGAGCCCGCCGGAGGCAACCACCGAAGGCACGGGAATCATGGTAGCGCTCATGATCGGGAGCGCGCTCGAGTACACCGACCCTCTGGAGTGGGTCGACGGGCTCCCCCTGCTCGATACTCGCCTCCGCAGTAACGTTGGGCTCCTCACGGCAGCGGATGCTCGCCGGATAGCGTCGAATGCGGGCGCGAAGTGGTATGTGGATGGAACCGTAGTTCGCCGGAGAGACTCGGTCACCGTCGTGGTCCGCCTCAACGATGTCGCCGGCGATTCCGTAGTGGGCCGCCGAAGCGCCACCCGGGTTGGCCCCCAAGCGGCTCAGGCTGGTCTGGCGGCAGTCAACCAGCTGCTGCCACGCCTTCTCTCTCCTGGTCAGCGGATCGATCTGTCTGCCCTGACCGGTCGCCAGCCCGCCGCCGTGGCCAGCTGGCTGCAGGGGGAACGGGAATACCGTCGCTTAAACTTCGCCGCCGCTCTCGAGTTTGAGCAGCGGGCAGTGGCGGCGGACTCCCAAATGGCCGTGGCGGCGCTCCGCGGAGCGCAGGCCGCGGGGTGGCTGGACCAGACCTCCGAAGCGGGCGACCTGGCCCAGGTGGCGTTGCGTCACATCGAACTCCTGCCTCCCCGCAATGCCGACTTTGCCCGCGGGCTCCATGCTTACCTGACTGGCCAGGCAGATTCCGCTGTTTACTGGCTGACCCGCGCCCTCCAGCGCAGTCCTGATTGGACCGAGGCCCATATGTTTCTGGGCGAGGTGTATTACCACCTTCTGCCGTTCGTGAACGGCTCCCACGACTCGCTCGCCGAGATCGAATTCAGGCAGGCAGCGGCAGACACCGGTTTCTCGCCACCTCGCTTTCACCTCGCCGAGATCGCGATCCGGCATTCCAACTCGGTCCAGGCCCAGCAGGTAGTGGGGGACTTCCTGCGCCAGGTCCAGGACGCCGGATATCGGACGCAGCTCCTTTCCATGCTCTCGTGCGCTCGTGACGGCCGCCACGAAGTGAAGTGGCACCAGCTCGTCGCCACGATGCCAATCGATGCTTTGCGGGCCGCGCAGCTTCTGTCCGTGGGAGGAGCGTTCCCCGGCTGCGCCGAAGACGGTCTCCGAGCCGTGTTCGAGAACAGCACCCTCCCCAAGGGTCTTCGCTGGGGAGCATTCCTCGGGCTGCAGGGGGTCCTGGCGGCGGAGGGTCGCACGACCGAGCTTCACCGGGTGATCGATTCGGCGCTCGCCCAGGGACTAGCCCTTGCCCCTCAGGCGTACCTGTTGGACGACCTAGCGGGGGTCGACGTGGGGCGCGAAGCCCAGAAGGTGGCACGTCAGATCGCTGGAGAGGACGTCACTATCACGCGGCCCTTTACACTATCGCTGCTGGGCAACTGGTACGCCAGGCGGGGGGACAGTGCCGGAGTAAAGAAGATCAATGTCGAGTTGCGCCGCCGTGCGGTGGCGGCCCAGGATCCGTGGCTCGGGCGATACGCCCAGTCGCTGAACGCTCAACTCCAGCTCCTCCGGGGCGACACCGCGAGCGCGCTCGAGGACCTGCGCGGCACGCTCTCGGCCGGGCGGCGCGAGGTGCTCGATTGGGATCTGGGGGAGCCATTAGCGCCGGAACGTCTGCTCGTGGCGCAACTCCTCCTGGCACGACGCCAGCCGGAGGAAGGCCTCTCGGTGGCCACCGCATTCGACCATCCCACCCCGGTTGCCTTCCTACCGTTTCTCCCGGCGAGCCTCGCCTTGCGTCGCCGCGCCGCACTCGAGCTTAACCGCGAGGGAGACGCCAGACGCTTCCAGGAGCGGCTCCTTGCATTGGGCCAAACTCACGACCACGCTCTCGGGTCTTCACCTCTAACCAGCAGGGGGGCGCCATGAGTCGAATACGATGGCTTCGGATCATCGCTTTGCTCGCTTTAACCGCCGCCGTGGGAAACTGTGCGGACAAAGACGTAGAGTCCTATTTAAGAGGGCCCGATGGGGAGTTATGGAAGTATCTGGACCACCTGTCCCAGGCGGTCTGTAATCTGGAACAGCATACGAGCGGGATAGAAAAGGCGCTGCGGACCTGCCCGGACGGACCCGGTGACAGGAAGAGCGTTCCCTCATACCCGCCATGATCGGACGTATGCCTACTGCGTGGGTCCGTGCAGCCCCGGCGATCCTCTTGGTCGTGCTCGCCGGGGCCTGCCGCGAGAAGCCGAAGGTGACCGGCATCGAGATCGTTCCCGCCCACGTGACCGTCGGGTCTGATCCGTTGCCGACGTCGTTCCAGCTCGAGGCGCGTCTCTGGGGAGGCTCCTCGGCGGACCGCTGGAGTATCGTCGAGTCCGATGGCTACAAGAATCTTCATTGGACCGTCGATCCGGCCAGCAGGTCGTGGTTGCAGGTAACGCCGCATGGCTTTCGCGCTACCGTCACCGTGAAGGGAAACGCGGCCCCGGCGAGTCCCGGCTTCATCACCATCAAGGCCGGTGGAAAGACCACTGCACCCGGCGTGAGGATCACAGTGGCCCCCGCCACCGTGAGTGGCCAAGACGTGCTGAGAGCCGGGTACGTACCGGACCAGGCACCCAGCATCGCGATAGTGAATGGGATACGCAGCGGCGAGGGCGCCTGCACTCTGAGCTTCACGGCCTTCGTCCGGTGGCTGCCGGTCGGGCAACTTGACCGGCCCTGTGCCGGGACCGATGCGGCTTGGGGAGCCGCGGTCCTGGCTCGCGACCATGGCAGCATGTTCACCTCGTTCGGATGGACCGGCAACGACGATGAGGTGGAGGGCGCTCCATTGCAGGGCGCCCTACGCATTATCCCGGTAGCCCTCCGGGTGATGGTCGCCCCTAACGAGCTGGATGGAGCTAGCATCACGGACGTTCAGAACGAGGCGCTAGCGTTGGGCCTTGCGGATCTCCAGGTGGCCAACTCGATGCTGGCGGAGAACCGGGTGGGCGTCCAGCTGGCGATCACGGACACCCGCCTCGTTGACGTAACCGACCCGACGGTCGTCGCCGACTGCAAGACGGGCGACGACCAAACGGCAACCGAAGACCTCGATGGTGTTCTGAACGTCTACCACGTGAACCAGATGGGGGCGCTCAGGGGGTTTACCTGCGAGGAGCACGAGACGACCCGGAAGAACCACGTGATCTACCTGGCCTGGGAGGACCACCCCCACTCGACGGAGACACTGGTGCACGAGGTGGGACACGCCTTAGGACTTATGCTTCCGGGTGCGGGACACACCAACATGGTCGCCGGACTCGACGGCACCAACATCATGGCAACAGGACCCGATGACAGAGACCCGGCAGGACGAAGCCGGTTTACTGTAGGCCAGGCTTTTCGATTGAACGCGGAGTCCGCCTCCTGGCTCAACCTGGCGATGGATCCGGACAACCCCGCGCGCCCCATCCGGGAGGCCAACGCGGCGAGGGTCGACTGCCAATGTGGAAAGAGTGACCCAGCCGGCCGCTGCCCGCGGGTCGCGGACGATGTCGCAACGCCGAGCGAGAAGCCAAGCGGGGCCCAGACTCGGAGCTGCTTCGACGAGGTGCAGCTGTCCCCCAGGACAACCGGCGATGCAGAGCAATCGATGCCCCCGGAAGAAGATCCCGCCGCGATTGCGGCGGGGCGGCTCTGGAGGGCGCGGCCGCGGAACTGCAGCACGCCTGACGTCCGCGGCACCTCCAGTCGGCGCTCTGATGTCTTTTTCATCGAAATTCCCAACCTCACTCGTCCGGGTACTACTTGCGGGTCCTGGATCGCGCTCTTCTTCAGCAACGGCGGAGTGGTGCACCGCAAGCTGGCAGAGCCCGAGGCGCTCTGGAATCCGACGTCCGATCTCGTGGTTCTACCTTATCCCGTATCACCACTCCTCGACCTCAAGGTGCTCATGCACGCGGCGCCCAACGACTGGCACCAGGATGAGGACTACGCGCTCAAGACCTTCGGACCCGAAAATCGGAGCGGAATGAAGCTGACCTTCGATGAGGTGGCGAACTGCCCAGCGCCGAGCCCGGATCCAGCGGTCCTCTGCGTCTCCTATACGTCGCCGGGCGCAGGCGAGGGGGCCGTGTCGCCCAACGGCATTATCAAAGTCTCGATTCTGAACCGGAAGGAATCCACCGTCGCTCATCTGATCGGCAGTGTACTGGGCTTGCCGGAGGCTGGCACAGCCTTCGGTAAGAACGTCATGCGGAGGGATCCGAACGAACGGGAACCGCGACTCACATTGGGTCAGGTCTACCGGGCAAGCGCCAAGCTAAATTCGTCGCTCCCGGGGTGCACCGCCATTCCGAATCTCTGTCCCAGCCTCACTGCGGGTGTTCAGCCATGAGCCCACGCCTGGGCATTGTGGTCTTGGTCGTGGCCCTCACCGCCTGCGATAAATCGCTGACGCCGGCCGAGGATCGCACGGTCCGCCGCTGGCTGCTGTGCGATGAGTGCGTCGATGGCGAGCTGGACTCGCTGCTTGCTCTTGGCCCTGCCGGCTTCGAGGCGATGAAGCGTGCGGTTGAAGGCCCGCCCAGGGACCGCATCACTACGATGCGGCGGCAGGCCAATACGATGTACGACAGAATGGCGAGTCCTCCGCTGTCCAGGGAGAGATACGTGGACCGCTACGTGGGGAACTACATCGCCGGGTACAAGGCCCGCGCTATCGTCGCCCTCCGCCGCATGGGAACACCCCAGGCGCATGCCGTTCTGGTGGATGCGCTGCGTCCGGACAACCGCCACCGCTCGGACGTGCGCCGGCTGCTGGGGGAAGCCGTCGGGACCCAACTCTCGATCGTGGAAGGGGACAGCCAGCACGCACCGCTCGGCACCACGGTCCGGATCGACCCCACGGTAGAAGTGCGGGACAGCACCACCAATCAGGTGATGAGCAGGGTGCGGGTGGTGTTCCGGGTTGATTCCGGCGGCGGAAGTGTGGCGGATTCGGTCCGCCTTACCACTCCGAATGGGAGGGCGTGGACCACATGGCGGCTGGGAAGCACCGATTCGATGAACGTCCTCAAGGTAATCGCCGCCGGCAGGGTGGCGCGGGTCCACGCGCTCGCCCACGCCCCCGGCCCGCGCATCGTGTTCGTTGCGCAGCCATCCGATGCAGTAACAAACCAGCCAATGGTGCCGCCAGCCCAGATCGCCATCCAGGACGCCTGGGGCACGACACTGACCCACTACAACGGATCGGCCATCGTCGACCTGACCGCCGCGCCGTCGGGGGCCGCGATGTCGGTAGCGAACGTGGTGAACGGCGTTGCGGCATTCAGCGGGCTGAGGGTGCCCCAGGCGGGAACCGGCTTCAAGCTGCGTGTGAGGATGATCAACCTGGCGCCGGCCCAGAGTGACCCGTTCGACGTGGTGCCGCCCTGAAGGCTACAGCCTGGCGCTGCGTAGTCCGGCCGGACGATCAGCTCTCCGCTCTGGATGATCTCCCGGTCCCAGGGCAGGACGATGAAGTTGTCGGTCTCAAAGGCGGGCGGACGGTTGGACAGTTCAACGGGGGGACGGTTCAAAAGCACGTAATCCTAAGCGAAGGACGTGCCGCATTGCATCTCGATAGCCGATCGGTCGGAGGAGCCATCGAGTTTCGGCCCCCTCGCCTTCGCTGCGCTTCGGCTCAGGGTGACAAGACTTCATGGACCGCCTGTCCGCCTGTCCGCCTGTCCGGCCGTCCGCCCGCCCGCCCGCCTACCGCCTCACCAGCTCCCCGTTACGAATGACCTCTCGATCCCACGGCAGGATGATGTAGTTGTCGGTCTCGAAGGCGTGAAAATCCGGGGCGTACTCCCCGGTCTTGAATGACACCGCCGTCATCACCTCGGCCGGCTGGAGTGCGCGGACCTCGCTCAGGGCCAGCTTCATGGTGCTCCCAGTGTCGCAGGTTTCGTCCACCAGCAGCACGCTGCGGCCCCGGATGCTGGGGGGAGGGCCCGAGACCAGCACCGGTAGGGCCCCGGCCTCGCTCCGGGTCACCGTCATCGAGGCGAACTCGGCCTGGAGGATGGAAGCCACCACCACGCCGGGAATGACCCCCGCCTTGGCGATGCCGAGCACGATCTCGGGCTGGTATTCCTTGGCTACGCGCATAGCCAGCGCCCGGCAGATCTCGCCGAAGAAGGGCCAGTCGACTTCGAGCGTGCCGCGGGTGACGGGGGCGGAGCGACGCTGCATGCAGGGATCTCCGGGGGGCTATTGGCTATTGGCAACGTACCGCGCGGACGAGGACCGGGCAACGTCATCCGGGGACTCGCGACTCGCGACTCGCGACTGGCCCTCATGACTGGCGACTGGCGACTCGCGACTCTATCTTAACCAATCCAACGCCTTATGCCGCCCGACTTTGCCCGGAGAATCCTTCCCCCCAAATGAGCTTCTGGCAGCGCATGTTCGGTAAGGGAGCTCGGGGAGGAAACCTGAACCCGCAGCGGCTCGACTATCTCAACGAGGGCCTGGCCCTGGAGCGCCAGGGAGACTTCGAGGCCGCGCTGACGTCCTACCGGCTGGCCTTCCGGGACAATCCCGCCGACTCGCGCATTCTGCTCAACATGGCCATCGCGTTCACCAAGACGGGGCAGCCCGAAGAGGCGATCCGGCACTACAAGCGCGCCCTGGAGCTGGACGACAGCCTCGGCGGGGCCCATTACGGCGTGGCCTTCCTCCTGCTCAAGCGGGGCGACGTGCAGCAGGCCACCGAGCACCTGCGCGCCTTCCTGGCCCGCCCTCCCAAAGGCCCCGACGCCGAGCGCTGGGTGCGCCACGCGGAAACGGCGCTGCGCGACATCAAGAACAGCCCGGCCCCGGGGACGCTGTGAGTCGCTGGCTGGTCCTGGCAGTGATGGTGATGGGTTGCAGCGATCTCCCCGAAGAAGCCGGAGGCGTCGTCGCGCTGGAAGTGCAGGTGCCGCCGGTAACCACGGTCGAAGTGGGCGAGAACCTGCAGCTGTCCGCCCGGACCCTCGACAAGGACGGCAACGAGGTGGACGGGACGGTCACCTGGCTTTCCGCAACCCCCACCGCCGCCATCGACAACACCGGGCTGGTCACCGGCCTCGAGCCCGGCCCGGCACAGGTGCAGGCCTTCTCCGGCTCGCTCTCCTCCGGCACGGTGCAGCTTACCGTCATTACCCGGGCCGACTCGGTGATGCTGGTGGGCGATTCGGTGGTGACGATCGCGCCAGGCGTCAGCACCTCGGCCCCGGTCGCGGTGCAGGTCAGAAACTTCGCGCTGGGCGAGCCCCTGCCCTCTCGTCCCGTCGTCTTCATTCTGACCCACCCCCCGGTTGTGGGCCACATCCCGGTGCAGCTTCCCGGAGGTGCGCTGATCGACACCGTCTCGACTGACGCGACCACCCTCCAGGCCAGCATCACCGTGAGCCGCGTGGCCGGGGTCGAGTCGCCCGACACCGCGTTCCTCCTGGTGCGCTCCTACCGCCCCAACGGCGCCGACGTACCCGGTTCGGGTCAGCGCTTCATCGTGCTATTCCAGTAAGTGGCCGCCACCGCCCGCACGCTGAACGAG
This sequence comes from uncultured Gemmatimonadales bacterium, assembly GCA_963840165.1. Taxonomy (GTDB): domain Bacteria; phylum Gemmatimonadota; class Gemmatimonadetes; order Gemmatimonadales; family GWC2-71-9; genus CAVVWJ01. Next base: position 496,057 of record CAWIXT010000009.1, on the reverse strand, counting down.
CTGCTCTTCGGAGCGCTCGACCGGTTCGGGTCGAGGCCCGTGGCCATGCGCGCCAAGCGGGATGGCGAGTGGCACCCGCTGAGCTACCAGGAGCTGGCCGACCGGATCCATGACCTGAGCCTGGGCCTCCTCGAGCTGGGAGTCAATCCGGGCGACCGGGTCGCGATTCTCTCGGAGAACCGGCCCGAGTGGGCCATCGCCGACTACGCCTGTCTCGCCGCCTGCTGCACCGACGTGCCCATCTACCCGACGCTCCCTGCCAAACAGGTCGAGCATAACCTGAGCGACTCCGGCTCGGTCGCGGTGTTCGCGTCCACCAAGACCCAGCTGGAGAAGCTGCTGGCCATCCGGCAGCGGCAGCCTCGGCTGAAGCACATCATCTCGTTCGAATCCGATGCTTCGGGCGACGGCGTCCTGACGCTCGAGCAGGTGTACGCCCTGGGACGAGCCGCGCGTCCGCGACACCCGACCTGGCGTGCGGACGCGCTGCGGGTGAAGCCCGGCGACCTCGCTACGCTCATCTACACCTCGGGGACCACGGGGCAGATGAAGGGAGTGATGCTGACCCACGGCAACATCACATCCAACGTCACCACCTGCTGCACCCTGTTCAGCTTCCTGGACAACGACGAGTGTCTGTCGTTCCTGCCGCTGTCCCACATCTTCGAGCGGATGTTCGGCCACTACTGCATGCTCCACTCGGGCGTGATCATCAACTACGCCGAGAGCGTGGACACCGTCGCCGCGGACATGGGAAAGTGGCGGCCCACGCTCATGGCGTCGGTGCCTCGTCTGTACGAGAAGATCTACGGCCGGGTGCTGGATGCGGTGCGGGCCGGCTCGGCGGTCAAGCGGCAGATCTTTTGCTGGGGCAAGCGGGTGGGCGAGGCGGTAGTGGAGCGTCGCCTGGCCAACCGGCCGCTGCCACCGCTGCTGCGGGCTCAGTACGCCCTGGCCGACCGGCTGGTCTTTGCCAAGCTGCGGGCCCGCACCGGCGGCCGGATCCGGTTCTTCATCTCGGGCGGCGCACCGCTGTCGGCCGACATCGCCCGGTTCTTTCATGCCGCGGGAATGCCGATTCTCGAGGGCTACGGGCTCACCGAGACCTCGCCGGTGATCGCGGTGAACACGTTCCAGCGACTCCGGCTGGGCACGGTGGGGGTGCCGATCCCGGGCGTCGAGGTGAAGATCGCACCGGACGGGGAGATCATCACCCGCGGGCCCCACGTGATGACCGGCTACTACCAGAAGCCGCAGGACACCGCCGAGGCGCTCGACAGCGAAGGGTGGTTCCACACCGGCGACATCGGGGCAGTGGATGAGGACGGATTCCTCCGGATCACCGACCGCAAGAAGGACATCATCGTCACCGCCGGGGGCAAGAACATCTCGCCCCAGCCGATCGAGGCGTTGGCCCGGACCAACAAGTTCGTCTCCAGCGCCGTCATGCTGGGCGACCGGCGCCCCTTCCCCATCATGCTGATCGTGCCCAACTTCGAGAATCTGGAGGTGTGGGCCAGGAAGGAGGGGGTGCCCCACACCGACGGCGCGTCGCTGGTGGCGAGGCCCGAGGTGCAGAGGAAGATGGAAGAGGAGATCAGCGGCACCCTGCGCGACCTGGCCGGCTTCGAGCGGCCCAAGAAGCTGCTGCTCCTGCCCCGTGACTTCAGCATCGAGAGCGGCGAGCTTACGCCCAAGCTGAGCGTGAAGCGCAAGGTGGTGGAGCAGCATCACGCCGCCGCGATCGAGGCGCTTTATCATTTGCCGGAGTAACAGCCATGGGACTGGAGATTATTGGTGGGGTCGTGGTGGGATTGGCGCTGACCGCGTTCGTGCTTTTCAAGATTCTGAAGCGGGGTCGCCGATAACGTTGTAGCAAACAGCAAAAGCAACAACTTTACCACGGAGGACACGGAGAAAAACTACACGGAGGACACGGAACGCTCCGGTGTCTCGAACCTCTCCTAGATTACGCTGGGTGAGGGATTTTTAGTCAAAGGCACACCAGTTAGGCTGTTCGCAAGAGCTTGTTGGTGTGCTGTTGACCCAAAACCCAGAACTGAAGGTGACACAAGGAGCTTCTGTGGTAGCGAAGCCTTCCGTGTCCTCCGTGCAATTCCTCCGTGTCCTCCGTGGTAAAGCTTTTGCCGATCTTCAACGCCTTCCGATTCCTACCCACACACCCTGAGCAGTCGCCAGCAACTCGATGATGTCCGAGGGCGGATCCTTCCCCTCCCCAACCACTCGCAAGCCCGGCAGCACCACTCGCGCCGCTTCCCCGACCCAGTGCGGGTCATCGGCAAACGGCCGGCTCAGCACCACGCCCCGCATCGACCCGGTCTTGATCGGCAGCCTCCCGCTCCGAACCACGCTGAGCTCTCCGCCGTCGGGCACATCGGCCGGCGGGTTGACCGCTACCAGTGTCACTCCCGGATTCCGCTCCGCAACCTCGCTCCAGAGAGCAGCCGCCGCCCCCACCAGCGTCAGGTAGCCGCCGGGCCCGCTGAGGCCGACCAGCGCGGTGATGGCATCGGCGTCGAGCACGCTATCCGCTCCCGCATCTGGGGCCGGGGCGTCGCCGGCGTCGAACACACCGTCCTCGAGCCGGAAGATGCGGTTACAGACGGGACAGCCCAGCGTCCCGGTCCGCACCGAGCGGCCTTCCATGGTGTCGGGAAGCAGGACGAGGAAGCTCTCGTCGTGGTCAGCGGGACAGCGGAGGTGGTCTGTTAATTCGATGAACATGGGATGAAAAGCGTGAACAGTGAAAAGTAAACAGTGAAGGCGTCGGGTAAGCTGGCCGTCGTCACCCGGAGCGGTTCACTGTTTACTCTTTACTGTTTACTGTTTGAATACCACCCACGTCAGCTTCCCCTCTTCGACCACCACCTGCCGGAACACCTTCTTCCCCCCGATCTCGGTTCCGATCGTGTACGACCCCGCCGGCACGTCACTTACCGCGAAGTGCTCGCCATAGAGGGGATGCGGGTGCGCCTTGTCGCCATAGGTCTCGGCGAAGGAGAACGGTGTCTCGGCCGGGTTCGGCTTGGTGATCCCGTAGATCCGCGCCTGCTGCAGCGGGGCCCCGCTGGTGTCGAACACCTGCCCCGCGACGATGCCGGTGCCGGGCAGGGGCTCGATCCAGAGCTCGGGGTTGGTGGTGTAGGGCGGGAAGCGCTGCAGCGAGTCCACCACCACGGAGACTGAGTCCCTGGGTGACGCGGAGACCTCAAGGTGCAGATGGTCGTTGGTGGCCCGGCCGGTGTTGCCCACCCGCGAGATCAGCGTGCCCTTCGCCACCTTGCGGCCGACCTTCACCGCCAGCGCCGAGTTGTGATAGTAGGTCGAGTAGATCCGGTGACGCTTGCCGTTGGCGGTGATGGTGGTGTCGTGCCGGACGGTCACGGTCAGCGCGCCCGCTTCCGCCGGGCCGGCGTACACCACGGTGCCACTGCCGATGGCGTAGACCGGCGTGCCGTCCGGGTTGTTGAACTCCACCCCCTGGTGCTGCTGGAAGTTGCCGCCCATGGTGGAGCCGTAGCGGTAGGTCTGATCGATAAAGGCGTTGTCGGTCAGCGCTATGGGCCGCTTGAACCAGGTGGTGAGCGGCGCGCGTGGCGCCTCGGCAGCAGGCCCGGCCGGCTTGAGACAGGGCAGCGTGTCGCTGTTGGCGCGGAGGCCGCACTGAGTTCCCTTGATGAGCTTGTTGCCGATGAGCAGCGAGTTGGCCGGAGGAAACGCTGCGGCGGTCAGCGGCTCGGCCTGCCATCCGGCGGCGGCCCGGCGCAGCCGCTGGCTCCCGCGCAGAGTGGAGACATTCCAGCCTCGCCGGTCGGGCGCCACGCGGCGCACATACTCGCTCCGGAGCACCGGAAAGACGCTGTCGGCCGGGCCCTTTGCGGCCGGACCGGCCCCGTCGCCCAACGCGGTCCAACTGTCGCCATCGTTGGTGGTCACCTGCAAGCCGTCCGCGGTGCCGATGATGGTCGTGTCGCCCCGGACCACGATTCCCGACGGCGTCACGTACTGCCACTGGGGACCGAGCTGCTTGTAGGCCCAGTTCTTCCACGTGGCGCCGCCATCGGTCGAGAGCCCCCACCCGTTGCCCAGGGTCCCATACCAGATCTGGCCCCGGGCACCGAAGGCCAGCGCCTGAACGAAGTCCCAGGAGATCGAGGTCTCGGTGGAATCGTGGCGGATCGGCTCCCAGGCGGTGGCCCCCACCGGCAGCCGATAAATACCGTGTCCGTAGGTGCCGACCCAGATGGCGCCGCGGGGATCGCGGGCGACCGAGAGCACGTGCACGCCCCACCCGGCGCTGTCCGGCAGCGGAGGAAGACCCTGCGCCTCGGCTGATGTCTCTGATAATCCCAACAAAAGAACGAAAAAGCCTTGCCACAGATAACGACTGAAACCTATGGATCTGCTCCGTGAGCCCATTCGCATCTCACACAAAAAAGAACTAGAAGGTGAAGGACGGTTGCTGATTTCGGACCTTAACTGTTTTGGGAGCGATCCGTTCCCATCCCGTACTATCCGCGGCTGATTTTGTTCGTTGGTCCCAGCCGGAGCCAGTCGATGTGCACCTGCGGCGGACGGGTGGCGACGAAGAGGATAGCCTCCGCCACGTCGGTAGCGCGCAGCATGTCGGCCCGGGGGGGGAGATCCTCCCGGCGATCGGGATCCACCGGGTCCCACACCGCCGTATCGGTCGCGCCGGGCGACACCAGGGTCAGCCGCACACCCGAGCCACGATACTCCGCCAGCAGAGTCTCGTGCAGACCGCGGAGACCGTACTTGCTGGCGCCGTAGGCGGAGTTCCCCACCAGCCCGGTGTGATCGGCGACGCTCCCCACCGTGATGAGGCACCCCTTCCCCGCCGCACGCATGGCCGGGAGAAATGCCTGGGCGAGGAAGAACGGCGCCTTAATGTTGACCGCAAGCTGGAGCTCGAGGTGGGCCGGCTCGGTGTCGGCCAGCGGGGCGAGCAGGAAGGCGCCAGCGTTGCTGACCACGATATCCGGTGCGCCGTGTTCCGCGAGCACCAGCTCGCCGAGCCGGGTAACCTGGGCCGGATCGGTGAGGTCACAGCGGAGATCGTGCACCCGCCCCCGGTAGCCGCCTGAGAGGCTCCGCGCCACCCGGATGACGTCGGCTCCCTCGCCAACCAGCAGATCGGCGACGGCGGCCCCAATACCACGCGAGGCGCCGGTGACCAGGGCCACTTGACCCGCGAGCCGGGTCACTCGGGAAAGCGGCCTCCGTACGCGAGGCGCAGGAACTCGTCGCGGGTTTTCGAGTCGTCGCGGAAGATGCCGCGGAGCGCGCTGGTGACGGTGCGCGAGTTCTGCTTCTCCACTCCCCGCATCATCATGCAGAAGTGGGCCGCCTCGATCACCACGCCCACGCCGGTGGGCTTGAGAATGTCCATGACCGCATCGGCAATCTGGTCGGTCAGCCGCTCCTGGACCTGGAGCCGACGGGCGAAGACATCCACGATGCGGGCCACCTTGGAGAGGCCCAGGATCTTGCCGTTGGGGATGTAGGCCACGTGGGCCCGGCCGAAGAACGGCAGCAGGTGGTGTTCGCAGAGCGAGTAGAGCTCGATGTCGCGCACCATGATCATACTCTGGTGCTTCTCCTCGAACACCGCGTCGCCCACCACGTCCTCGACCGTCTGCCAGTAGCCCTGGGTCAGGAAGCGAAGCGAGGACTCGACTCGCTCCGGTGTCTTCAGCAGCCCCTCGCGGCGGGGGTCCTCGCCCATGGCCGCCAGCACCTCGCGAATCTTGTCGGCGAAGGGCTCGGGGCGCGGCGCCGGGCTCCCGGCGTCGGTGACGCGGGTGCGCTCGGGCCGGACGACGACGCCGTCCTTAGGCCCCTTCATAATCGACATAGTTTCTCGGGGTCTCCCACAGGCGTACGCGAAGGGCCAGCTCGGCCGGGACAACGGGGCGAAGCTCGCGCCAGCAGACCAGCGCGATGTTCTCGGAGGTCGGATTGAGCGACTGGAACCAGGGCACATCCAGGTTCAAGTTCTTATGGTCCAGGTGGCGGAGCAGCCGCTCCTGGGCCAGCTCCTTCAGGTGGTTCAGGTCCATCACGTAGCCGGTATCGGGCGAGATCTCGCCCTCCACCGTCAGCTCCAGCTCGTAGTTATGGCCGTGATAGTTGGGATTGCTGCACTCGCCAAATGTCTCCCGGTTCCACTGGTCAGAGAACCGGGGGTTGGAGAGACGATGCGCGGCATTGAAGTGCACGCGTCGGGTCACGGCGCAGCGGGGCATGGTGTGGTGGGCTATTGGCTATTGGCTGTTCGCAGGCGGCCCCACCTGCCAGGGTCGACTCAGGGTCATGGAATGCAAGCTACTCGGTAACCGGAATAGCCCATAGCCCATAGCCACCAGCCAGTAGCCCCAAGAAAAACGCCGATCCGAAGACCGGCGTAAGAAGAGCGGAACGGCAGCGGGAAGGGTTATTGAAGCCCAATGAGAAAGCGCGGCGCCCTCACCATGACATCTGTCTTCCCCCGAGGGGCATGACATCAACCACAGCATTCGGGCCCTTCATCGGACCTGTTGGCTCAATAACGTGGCTCCCCGCTGACGCCCACTCGGATGTAAAATAGGACGACGCCCAGATACCGTCAACCAAACCACGAGGACGCGCCATGTCTCCCACACTTCTGCTGGCCCTGGCCTCGCTCATCGCCTGGGCGGCCCTGACTTTCGTCGTCGCTCCTGCCACCGGTCTGATTCATCTGCTCCTGGCCGTGGGCACCACGCTTCTGGTCCGGTGGTGGGCGCTCCGCGCGTGAGTCTGTAGCAGAAGCGAAAACCATGTTGACGGATCACCACACGGCCGACGTCGGCGCCGCCACTTCCGCGCGGAAAATCTCGCTCGCTAATGTCCTGCCGACCAACACGTTGCCACTGGAATCCGGCACCGGCTTCATCGCACCCTTCCGGGGCATAGATCGTGCTTCCCCCGAGCGCACGTTTCCGCATGTGACTTACGTGACCCGTTCGCCGGGAAGGCCACTTGGAAATCCGCGGTTCGCTCCCGACGATACAGAAGCTCTGGTCTCACGAGCGCGCCCACCCGGTCTCCGGCGCCGACCTCAGCTCAGCTCACCGGCTTCTCAACCTGGTTCTCGCGTCTGTAGCGCTGATTGTTCTCTTGCCAGTGATGCTGATTATTGCACTGCTGGTAAAGCTCACTTCGCGGGGACCGGTCCTCTATACTCAGACGCGGGTAGGCCTGGACCGCCGGGACCCTATCGATCCCAGCCAGAACCGCCGCCGCCAGCTCGATATGGGCGGCCAGCCGTTCACGATCTATAAGTTCCGCACCATGCGGGTGGACGCCGAGCAGGGCTGCGGCGCGGTGTGGGCCCAACGGCAGGATCCCCGGGTGACGCTGGTGGGCCGGTTTCTGCGCCAGTACCGGCTGGACGAGTTGCCCCAGCTGTTCAACGTACTCAAGGGAGAGATGAACATCGTGGGGCCCCGCCCCGAGCGGCCTACCATCTTCGCCGAGCTCCGGGAGCACATCGCCGAGTATCCGCTGCGCCAGCGGGCCAAGCCCGGGATCACCGGCCTGGCCCAGATCAACCACCACTACGACCGCTCCCTCGAGGACGTGCGCACCAAGGTTCATTACGACCTGGAGTACATCCGGCGCCAGTCGGTGGCCGAGGACCTGCGCATCATGCTCAAGACCGTGCCGGTGATCCTCCTGCGCCGGGGGGGTTGGTAGCACCCCGAGCACCGCCTTCCGATTCGCACCTGCCCGGGCAACATTCCGGCGGGGCCGCATCCCGGCAGGAAAGGCGCTCGCAAGACCTGACAATCAGTTACGCAAAGGGCTCTTGAATGGCACTCGGGGCAACGACTCCCGCTGAGGACTCGGACCGGGGTAACCGGCATTGGCTGCTGCTCTTCGGAATCGTCGTCGTGGCGATACTGCTGCGGTTCTGGCGGCTCGGGGACTGGGGATTCGAGGCCACCGAAATTTTCACCCACCGGGATTCGATCGTCGAGCCCAGGCTGCGAAATCCCCGGCCCCTGATGTACTTCCTCAATTACTATGTGGTCCGGCCATTCTTCCCGCTCGACGAGTTCGGGCTCCGGCTCTTACCCGCGATCTTCGGCGCGCTGGCGGTCCCGGCCATGTACTTCGTCACCCGGCGGCTGGTCGGAAGCAGGACGGCGCTGTTCAGCGCATTCCTCGTCGCCATCAGCAGTATCCATGTGTACTACTCGCAGTACGCCCGCTACTGGACGCTGGTCTTCCTGCTCTGCTCCATCTACCCCTTCGCCATCTATCTGGGCATCCGTGAGCGCAACAGGCGCCTTCTGGCGCTAGGCCTGATCACGGGTGTACTGGCGGTGCTGGCCCACCCGGTTTCCGTAGTGCTGTTTGGCGGGATAGCGGTGTGGATCGCGGCCACCTACCTGAGACGCGACCTGATCGGGCATCTCTGGAGCCAGCGGGGTGTGAGGTGGGCAGCCGGATTCGCCCTGCTTCTCGCTGCGGTGGTGGTGGTGCGGTTCATCCCGATGCTCCGCTCCTGGATCGCGATGCACGATACCGGGAAGGGGGGCGAGTTCCTGCTGCACCTGCCCGCCGGGGCGGGGGTCAAGCAGGCGTCGTACATCCTGGCCTATACCGAGAGCCTCACGCTGCCGCTGGTGCTCACCGGCTTCGTCGGGATGTACCTGCTCTGGCTGGGCCGGGACCGGCCGCTCGCCTTGCTACTGGCGTGCGTGTCCCTGTTCCACATCGGGTTCCTGCTCCTGGTCTCAGTGCGCACATCCGTGTCGCTTCCCTATCTCTTAATGCCGTCGGCGCCGGCCTTCTTCATCGGAGCGGGTGTCTTCCTCGACTACCTAAGCAGGGCCAGCTGGAACGTGCGCCCCCGGTGGCTGGTACCCGCGACCGTAACCGCGCTCATCATCACGGCGGGCGCCCCTACGCTCATCTCCCAGTATCGTGACGGCCGGCGCTACGACTTCCGGGGCGTGGCCCGCTGGCTGGACGGAAGCCTGGCCAAGGAAGATATCGTCTTCTCGGACCAGCCCCGGGTGCTGGCGCACTATCTGCCCGGGACCCAGGTCCACCCGCTTCGGGCCGACACCACGGGCCTGCTGAAATCGGTGCGCCTGCTCCGCACGGAAGGGTACCGCGGAGCGTTGTGGGTCATTCCCCCGGCTCCGTCCCATGCGTTCAGAACCAATCCCAAGCTTGGGGTCCTGAACCGGTGGATCTTCGACCACTGCCAGGTACGAAACAGCATCGGGGTGGCGCGGGTGGACTTCAGGCAGCACTTCCTGCAGATCTATCGTTGTCCGGCGCCGGGCCAGGCCGCGCTCGCCCACTGAGTCACTCCTGGGGCAGATCGCGCTCTGCTGATCCCCCGATGGTGCGGCGCAGGATCCGTTTCACCACCGTGGGCGAGTAGGCGTACGCGTAGCGCCCCAGCGCGTACACATACATCCAGGCCGGAAGCCCCAGCTCCCGGACCGCGCGGGCCTGCACCCGGGCGAGGTCCCGCTGGCGGTAGGCATAGTTGAACGACCGGTGAAAGAAGCTGGTCGAGTGGACGAAATGTTCACCGATCACGTCGGGCAGGTTCGCGAAGCGCCATCCCAGCTTTCCTACCTCCACCCAGAATCGCAGGTCGATGAGATTGGCGACCTCCGGATAGCCGCCGGCCTCGACCCAGACCCGGCGCCGGAAGGTGGCGATGGTGTGGGCGACCGGGATGTACTTGGCCATCGCGGCAATGATGGCGTCGTGGGCGGTGGGCGGCATCCTGAGGTATCGCTCACCGCGGTTCTCATCCACCAGCATGTACGCCCCGCCGACCACACCCACCTCCGGATGAGCATCCAGAAAGGAAACCTGGAGCCGCAGGCGATCAGGATAGCTCCGGTCGTCGAAATCCTGGCGCGCGATGTACTCCCCGCGCGCCTGGGTCACGCCGAAGTTGTACGCCACCGCGGCCCCGAGCCGCCCGGGCGAGAATACCCTGACCCTCGAATCGCGCCTGGCCAGCTGCGCCAGCAGCTCAGGGGTGCGATCGGTGGAGCCGTCGTCCACCAGGATGAACTCGAAGTCCTCGAACGTCTGTGCGAGAATGCCCGGAATGGCGCGCTCGAGGTAGCGCTCACCGTTGTACACGGTGCTGATGACGCTGACCCGGGGGCTCTGTGGGGCGGCCCCGGCCCCGCTGGAACTCAGGTGACCGATGCCGGCGGCGCCACAGGTCCCGGCCTTCGCGGGTTGACGCGCCTGGGCTGGACGTACGAAATGGGGTCAGGAGAGGGGATCAGGACGTGAGTCCAGGCCGCGAGGAGAGCCAGGACCAGCCACGAGACCTTGTTCTGCTGCCAGCCGAGCGGTGTGATGGCCATCATCAATGTCGCCAGCAAGGTGAGACCCACCCGCCGTTCCAGAATAGCCAGCCGGTACAGTCGGACGGCGAGCACCACGAACATGGTCAGGTAAAGAGAGAGCCCGATGAGACCCTCCTCGACCAGGACCACCAGCCAGGTACTGTGAGGAGCCACGTTGCCGATCCGAAGACCCACGGCGGGATACCACCCGGCCGGGCCGTAGCCCTGCAGCGGCCGCTGCGGCACGGTGGCGATCCCGCCTTTCCAGATTCGGAGCCGGTTGTTGAGGGTACCCTCAGATATCTCCGACCCGGTGGTGGACAGGCGCTCGAAGGAGCCCTCGGGCACCAGCTGAACGGCGGCAAAGGTGGCGGCGATGATGATCACGACGACAGCGACCCGAAGGCTCATGCGGATCTGCCGAAGCGTGAGCGGCACGACCGCGAAGGCCACCAGGGTGGCCAGCATCGCACCTCGCGAGCTGGTGAGCAGAATACCCACCGTACCGGCCACGAAATACAGTCGGTTGATCCAACGCCAGAGTCCGCTGGGCGAGGTGGAGGCGATGTACCAGGCCATCGGCAGCGCCAGGGCTAACAGCGCTCCGAGATCGTTAGGATCGAACCCGCTGGCGGCAAATCGCTCCGATTCTTCGTTGATTCCGACACCGGACAGGTAGTTGTAGACGGTGCTGCCGGCCGCGACGTACGCGCCCAGGACGTACGCCTGCAGCAGGTTGATCAGGCGCTCCCGGGTGGGGGACGCCTCCCAGACCACCCACAGCATCACAAAGATCTGCAGGTAGGTGTTCATGTCCTTCAGCATGCTTTCCTGCCGGGCGACGGCCCAGAATGACGACAGGACCACCCACACGAAGAACGCTGTGGCCGCATAGTGGAACGGGATCAGCCCCCGGACCCTGCCGTTGAGCACGACGTGCAGCACCGTAGCGGCGATGGCGCCCACCCCGAGGATGGAGGAGACAGTGCCGAGGCCGGGAAATACCAGCATGTTCTGCCACGGCACGGTAAACACGAACAGCCAGACGAAGAAGTGTGCCAGCACCTCAGGTGCTCCCCTTGTAGACCAGACTCTTCGACCGGCCATCTCCGCCGTTCGAGAGATCTTCGAACAACTTTATCCACCGTTCCGCCATCACGCCCAGTCCGTACCGAGCCGAGATGTGATCCCGTCCTTGCCGGCCCATTTCTTTGCGCCGCTCCGCCGGCAGCGACATGAGCTGCCGCATCGCATCGGCCAGGGCGGCAGGGTCCTCGGGTGGCGCCATGAACCCGCTGCTGCCCTGCTCCACCAGCTCGGGCACGCCTCCGACCCGGGTGGCCACCACCGGTGTGCCGGCGGCGAGAGCCTCCATGACCACGTTCGGCATCCCTTCCCACGCCGACGAGAGGACGAATCCATCGGCGCCGGCGAGAAGCACCGGTATATCGTTTCTGACGCCCAGGAACATGACCCGACCAGCGATGCCGAGGTGCCTGCTGAGCTGCTGCAGGTCGTCGAGCAACGGGCCGCGTCCCGCGATAGCCAGACGAGACCGGCTGGAGCCGGCCTGCTGAAATGCATGGAGCAGCGCCGGATAGTCCTTCTGCGGCAGCAGGCGGCCCACGGCCAGCCACAGGAACTCACCATCCTCGACGCCCAGCTCCCGACGGATCCGGGCTCTTTCGGCGGCTGGGGCCGTGAGGGTCACACTGTCTACCCCGTTTGCTATCACCCCCGACTTGCTTCGGGGCAGCAGCCGGCGGGCCATCAGCGCATCGGCGACCTGCTGTGAGTTGGTGGTGCAGTAATGATCCATCCAGTTCGTCAGCCTCATCAGCCAGTCCCGGACGGCGCCACCGTTCCGCTCACTACGGATCGAGGTGATGATCAGCGGCACACCGGCCCATTTTCCCGCCAGGCGACCCAGCAGATTCGCATGGTACATGAAGCTCGTGAGCACGTCCGGCTTCCACTCCCGGAGCAGACCCACGAATCGCTGGAAGGACGCCCAGTCGGCCTTTCCCCGCTCCATATCCAGGCTGGTGATCGGCAGTCCCTCAGCCGCGGCTTGCCGTCCCATCTCTGCCAGCGGGGTCATCGAAACTAAGCGGACTTCATAGCCCCGGGCGAGGAGCGCCTGGGCAAGATACAAGATCTGGCGGTCGGCGCCCCCCATCCCCAAACTGGTGGAGAGGAGCAGGACCCTGCGCGTTTTCGGGGCAGCGGCCCGCGACATCAGGCACTCTCAATCAGCCGCAGGTAATGGTCCACCGCGGCGTTCATGGTGAACGGCATCAAAGCATCTCCAGGCAGCGCCCGTGCCGGCTGCTGCAGCGTCTCGATGATGGCCGCCGCGAGCGCCTGAGGGTCGCCTACGGGGACGAGCGTACCGAGGCGGCCGTCCTGCAGGATCTCCCGGGGCCCGCTGTGGCAGTCCGTCGACACCACCCGGGCTCCAGCGGCCAAAGCCTCTATCAGCACAGTCGGTAGCCCTTCCCAGGCAGAGGACAGCACAAACAGGGCCGAGTTTGCCATGTAAGCGAGAGCGTTCGGCTGGAAGCCTGGCAGGGCCACGTCCGCGGCAACACCGAGCTGGCTCACCAGCGCGGTCAGCGCCTCCCGCTCCTCCCCCTCTCCGAGGATGATCAGGCGGGCGGGCCGCTGCTCCCGGACCGCGGCAAACGCCCGGATCAGGGTGGGAAAATCCTTGGCCGGTGTGAGCCGCCCCACCCCCAGTATGACCGGCGGCTCTGCGGCCGCGAACCAGGGGTGGTGGGACGGCTCCCGAGCCAGGGTCAGCATGTTCGAGGTGATGACCGGGTTGTACACCACTTGCACCCTGTCGCGCGGAACTCCGGACGTTCGCGCGAGGTCATCGGCAGCGCCGCGAGACACGGCGACCATACACGCGGCCCACGGATAGAAGGTCCGCCGCAGGTGAGGGGCGAGAGTGCGGGTGAGAAACCCCTGCCTTCCAGTAGCGCGAGACAGCGTAGTGTGCACCGTCACCATGACGGGAGTCCCCTGTCGGGCCAGGCGCGCCGCCCACAGCGCCGCCAGGTTCGCGTGGCTCATGGATGAGATGACTATCCTGGGACGCTCCCGACGGATGTACCCGGCCAGCGGCAGAATGCTGCGGAGCACTCGGGGGGCATGCAGATCGATGACCCGAATACCCGGCGGAAGTTGCTCGAGGAGCGCACCTGTGGCGGCGGCCAGCACCAGGTCCACCCTCAGACCCCGGTCCGACATCCCTTGCGCCAGATTCACGATAACCCGCTCAGCCCCACCACCTGTCAACGAGGGAAGGAAGAAGGCGATGGGCCCAGCTTTCACGCCTAGCCTCCGACCGCGTCGGGGCGCAGCCTGCCTCGGACGTATCCGAGGAGGGTGTCCCGGATCCGCATTCCGTACTCTCCCAGCGCCAGCCTGGGTACCAGCGTTGCCGCCAGAAGAACTCCGCCCAGCGCGCTCAGCGAGCCGACTAACAGGCCGACCAGAGGTGGCAGGCCCAGATGCCGCGTGGTGGTTACGACCGCAATGGTGATCCCGCCGGCCACCAGCATGAGCCACACCGCGGGCAGCTGCACCTGAAGAAAGCGGAGCCAGGGGATGTGACCGACACTCAGGCTGAGCTGGGCCATCAGGAGATAGTTGACGAACAGCGCGACCAGCACTCCCATCGCGACTCCGGTGACCCCCCAGAAATGCCCCACCCACGCCCCCAGGAATACCAGAGCTGCATAGAGCCACTGCCGCCAGGCTCGCCGGTAAACCTTCCCGGTTGCGCGAGAGAGCGAGTCGCTCATGCGGTAGCTGGTGCGGAACATCATCCCGAGGGCGAGCACCTGGAATGGCGGGATCAGGTCGGCCCACTTGCTGCCGAACGCCACCAGGACCAGTTCGGGCGCCAACACGGCCGCCACGATGCCGGCGGGCAGGGTGAGGAGCGCGACGACAGCGGTGCCCTGCAGGTAGCCGGAGGCGAGGCGGCGGGGATCGTCCTGAACCCGCGCCATCGTGGGAAACAGGACCCGATCGAGCACGTCGCCCAGCAGCAGGGTGGGCACCGCCATGAGCTGGTAGGCGCGGCTGTAGAGGCCCAGCGCAACGGCACCGAGGAAGCGTCCGACCACCGCATTGTCGGCCTGGTTTGCCAGGAACACTCCGATGCGGCCGGCGCTCTGCCCCATTCCGTAACCCATCAGCTCGTAGAAGGCGGTGGTGGTGGGCCTGGGCTCCAGCTTGGGTGGCTCGGCAATGAGGACGATGCCGGCGCGGAGCACCGACTGAACCAGGTGCGCGACCACCAGCGACCACATCCCCCAGCCCAGCAACGCCAGCACGATTCCGGATCCGTATCCCACGCCATAAGTCACCACATCGGCATTCGCGAGCAGTCGGAAGCGCAGCTCCCGTTGCAGCAGACTTTCCGCGACCGCGGAGAATCCCATGATCGGAAACAGGAATGCGAGCACGCGCACCACGGGGGCCAGCCCATCCATACGAAAGAACTGGGCCACCAGCGGAGCTACGAGCCAGATGGTCGCACCGGCGAGGATGCCGAAGAAGCTGGATGCGTAGAACGCGGTGCTGATATGCTCGGGCCGGAGCTCGGGACGCTGGACCAGCGCCGGGCCGAGCCCGAGCTGGGAGAACGTCAGGGCAAAGACGATGACGATGAGTGCGGCGCTCACTACGCCGAAATCGGCCGGTGAGAGCAGCCGGGTGAGCAGAACCAGCACCACGACCTTGAGCAGCGCCATAATGCCGCTGCCCCATGCCACCCAGGCCATTCCGGTCAGGGCGCGATGCGTCAGGCTAGTCCGTGTCGTCATAGCGTCACAAGGCAGGCCGGCAGCTTATCCAAGCCAGTGGCTCAGGCTTCGACCGATGAGATTCGAAGTTCGCGCGATATCGTCACGGAAGCTTTCGTTGAGCTGGCGCCGGAGGGAGTCGGGCAGCGGCGGCGCCGGACGCATATTCCGGGTGCGTAGGTTCCGGACCCAGTTCGCGGCACGCTGGGGAATATAGGGTTTGATCGCCCGGACGATTCCCTTGCTCATGACCACCCGCTCGAGGAACATGTTCTCGGGCATCCCGCCTACGTTGTGGGGTGTGTCCAGGTCCGGGGCAAAGGTGGGGTCCACGCCGAGAAAGCGGTACACGTCCTGAACCACCCGGAGGGGGTCCTTTCTCAGGTCGTCGAACAGAAAGACGCAGATCTGTTCCCGCGGGAAGGCATCGTAGTACCGCTTCAACTGCCCATAGTACCTGCTGATTTCCATCCAGTGGGAGTCGGGATGAACCCAGGCCGCGGTGGGGGCAAGGTCGGTGGCTGGATCCAGGCGGCGCCTGGCGTTGCGCAGATGCATCTGGTAATCCGAGTAGGCCCGATCGGCAGGATTGCGGAGACAGCAGATGATCCTGGCCTGGGGTATGATGTCGCGAATCCGTCCCGCCGCCTGGGGACACTCCAGGTAGATCGGAGAGGCTTCGCCGACCGCGATGGCCGACCCCGCTCCGGCAAACAGCTTCTCGTAGTCGGCCAAGGACTGAACCGGATAGCGGTGCACCTCGGGGTTGCCGTAGAGCTGCCGCCCCTCGGCGTCCAGACCAAAGGCGAAGAAATTGGTCTCCTTCAGCGGGCTCATGAACACAGCCGGATGCTCCGCCAAGTACCAGTACAAGGCGGTGGTTCCGGCTTTAGCAGCCCCGATGACGACGAAGTTAGGCAGCATCAGGGGGCCAAATCTGCCAGACCCGGATGCCCAACGGAAGCGGCCCGGCTTCAGGATTGTGCGAACACGCGCACGTTGGTAGGTGACACGTATACCCGCTGGCCCTTGGTGATCCCCAGCCCATCAAACCGGCCCCGGGCGATGTGGGCCTCGATCGTACCTCCGTCGTCGATCCGGCTCAGCTCCAGCCGCACCACGGGGCCAAAGGCCCGCACATGGCGCACCACGGCCTCGATGCTGGACCGGCCCGACGGTGATGGCGTAAGCTCGATGTCGTAGGTCCGAACGTAGGCTACGGCAGCTTGATCCTGCGCCTCGGCCCATTCGGGAGCTTCCAGCTGATTTCCCCCAATACTTACGAGCCCCCGGTCCAGCCGGCCGTGGAACAGATTGACGTCTCCCAGAAACCCGTAGACAAAGGGAGTTGCCGGTTTCTCGTACACCTCTTCCGGCGTTCCGGTTTGCTCAATTCGCCCTTCGTTCATGATGACGACGCGGTCCGAGACCTCCAGCGCCTCTTCCTGGTCGTGGGTAACGAACACACTGGTGACATGGACCTCCTCGTGCAGGCGGCGGAGCCACCGGCGCAGCTCTTTCCGGACCTTGGCATCGAGCGCGCCGAAGGGTTCGTCCAGTAACAGCACCTTGGGCTTCACCGCGAGAGCGCGGGCCAGCGCCACCCGCTGCCGCTGGCCTCCGGAGAGCTCCGATGGGCGGCGATCGGAAAGCACGTCGAGCTGCACCAGGTGCAGCAGCCCCATTACAGTCTCGCGGATCTCCTTCTCCGAGGGCCGCACCTTGCGCGGCCGGACCCGGAGCCCGAAGGCCACGTTCTCGAAGACACTCATGTGACGGAACAGCGCGTAGTGCTGAAAGACAAATCCGACCTGGCGTTCGCGTACCGGCTGATCGGTGGTGTCCTCGCCGTGAAAATGAATGGAGCCCTTATCGGCGGGTTCCAGCCCGGCGATGATGCGGAGGAGTGTTGTCTTGCCCGATCCCGATGGGCCGAGGAGCGCCACCAGCTCGCCTCCTGGCACGTCCAAGCTGACATCGTCGAGCGCCACAAAGTCGCCAAATGTCTTGCGAAGATTTCTGACCTCGATACTCATGCGGCGATCCCCTTCTGTGGGTTCAGGACGGGCTTTCCAGGAGTACTGTCGGGAATGGCCACGTCCCGACCGGACCGGTGCTGCTGCCACTCGACCAGCGCCTTAAGGGCCAGGGTGACGAGAGCAAGAAGTGTGAGAACGGACGCAACCGCAAAGCTGGCCGCGAACGCGTACTCGTTGTAGAGGATCTCCACGTGCAACGGCAGGGTGTTGGTCTCCCCTCGAATGTGCCCGGATACCACCGAGACCGCTCCGAACTCACCCATCGCCCGGGCATTGCACAGAATGAGGCCGTACAGGAGGCCCCATTTGATATTGGGGAGCGTCACCCTGAAGAACGTGTGCCAGCCGCCCGCGCCCAACACAATGGCCGCCTCCTCCTCTTCCGACCCCTGCTCCTGCATGAGGGGGATGAGCTCACGGGCGATGAACGGCGCGGTCACGAAGGTGGTCGCGAGCACGATGCCGGGAACGGCGAAGACGATCTTGATGTCGGCCTCGCCCAGCCAGGCGCCAAACCAGCCGTGCGCCCCGAAGAGCAGCACGAAGATCATGCCCGAGATCACCGGCGACACTGCGAACGGGAGGTCGATGAGGGTGATCAGCAGATGCTTGCCGGGGAACTCGAACTTGGCAATACACCAGGCGGCCGCCACGCCGAAGATCAGGTTTACCGGGACCGCAATGGCAGCGACCAGCAGGGTCAGTTTGGCCGCGCTCAGCGCGTCCGGCTCGCGGATCGCTTCCCAATAGGCCGGCAGTCCCTTGGCGAACGCCTGGACGAACACCAGCACCAAGGGGAGCACCAGCACCAGCGCGAGGAAAACCAGGGCTATCCCTGTCAGCGTCCAGCGGACCACCGGTGATTCTCCGGTAGCGCGGGTAACCGAGCGAGGGGCGCGCGTGGCGTGGTTGACAGCGATCGTGGTCATGTCAGGCCGCCGCCCGGCGGCGCGCCGCCCATTGCAGCAGGTTGATGGTCAGCAGCAGGGCAAACGAGGCCACCAGCATCACCAGCGCCACGGCAGTAGCGCCGGCATAGTCGTACTGCTCCAGCTTGGTAATGATGAGGAGAGGAACGATCTCGGTCTTCATCGGCATGTTGCCCGAGATGAACACCACCGAACCGTACTCTCCGATGGCGCGGGCGAACGCCAGGGCAAAGCCAGTCAGCAGCGCCGGAGCGACGGTGGGAAAGATCACCCGGGTGAAGGTCTGCCACCGGCGTGCCCCCAGGCTGGATGCTGCCTCCTCTACCTCCACCTCCAAGTCGTCGAGCACCGGCTGGACGGTGCGCACGACGAAGGGAAGACCGATGAAAATGAGCGCCACCGTAATGCCGACCCAGGTGTACGAGACCTTGACCCCCGCCGGCTCGAGAAGACTTCCGATCCAGCCGTTCGATGCGTACAGCGTGGTCAGTGCAATTCCGGCTACCGCAGTCGGCAACGCGAACGGCAGATCCACCATCGCATCCACCACCTTCCGCCCAGGAAAGCGGTAGCGCACCAGGACCCAGGCCACCAGAAGGCCAAAGACGGTGTTTACCAGTGCGGCCACGAAAGACGCGCCGAACGTCACCCGGTACGATGCGACCACGCGTGGATCGGTGACGGTGGACCAGAACTCAGATGCGGTCAGCTCAGAGGTCCGGGTGAATACCGTCGCCAGCGGCAGCAGCACCATGAGGCTCAGATAGGTGCAGGTGATTCCCAGGGACAGACCGAATCCCGGCAGTACGCTCCTCGACTTGTGCCGCATGGCGCCCTTTCTCGCCGAGCCTAGCGGCCCGGTTGGTAGATCAGATCGAACAGCGCACCATCTGCGAAGTGCGCCGTATGCGCCCGCTTCCAGCCCCCAAAGACCTCGTCGATCGTCACCAGTGTGACCTTGGGGAACTGCGCCCCGTACTTCGCCGCCACGCTCGCGAGCCGGGGCCGATAGAAGTGCCGCGCCGCAGCTTCTTGCCCTGCTTCGGTATACAGGTAGTCCAGGTAGGCCTGCGCCACAGCCCTGGTCCCGTGCTTGCCCACGACTTTGTCGACCACCGAGACCGGGGGTTCCGCAAGGATGCTCACCGTTGGCGCTACGACCTCGAACTTGCCCGGTCCCAACTCCTTGATGGCCAGCAAGGCTTCGTTCTCCCAGGCGATCAGCACATCCCCGATGCCCCGCTCAACGAACGTGGTGGTAGACCCCCGGGCCCCTGCGTCTAGCACCGGAACGTTCCGGTAAAGCCGGGACACGAACTCCCTGGCCGTCACTTCGGTGCCCCCGGGCTGGCGCAGGGCCCAGGCCCAGGCTGCCAGGTAATTCCAGCGAGCTCCACCAGAGGTTTTGGGATTGGGAGTGACCACGGACACCCCCGGCTTGGCCAGGTCGCCCCAGTCCCGAATGCCCTTGGGATTTCCCTTGCGAACCAGGAGGACGATGGTGGACGTGTAGGGGGAGCTGTTGTTGGGGAGGCGGCTCTGCCAGTTGGCCGGCAAGCCGCCCCCCTTCTCCGCTATCTGATCGATGTCGTATGCCAGAGCCAGGGTAACCACATCCGCTTCCAGGCCGTCGATGACCGATCGGGCCTGTTTGCCCGAACCGCCGTGGGACTGGCGGATCTTCAGCTCCTGGCCGGTCTTTCCCTTCCAATAGGCGGCAAACTGCTGATTGATGTCCTGGTACAGCTCCCTGGTGGGATCGTACGACACGTTGAGCAGAGTCGCGGCCTTGGGGGCCGCCTGCCCCGCGAGCGGAGCCGACGAGAGCACCAGGAGTATGGTTGGCGCGAGGATCTTCATGATCGGACTTTCCTTGAAGAAACAGCTCAGGACTAGAACGAAGTCTGGAAGCGAGTGATTACGGCGTTCTCGGCCTCTCTGTCGCCGGTCGCCGATCCCCCGGTGAACGCCGTGTGCTCGTAGTTCACTGCGACCTTGACGGCCCGTGAGAAGTGCCAGTTGACGCCGACACCCCAGGCATCGGCCTGCTGAGCGCTTGCGGTGATGGTGGCGTAGGTCGGGAAGGATGCTTCGTCCAACCTGATCTGGCCGAAGCGAGCCACCAGCTCCAGCGCACCGAAACCGCCCTCCTTCAGATCGAAGGGCTTTTTCGGAGTCGGGCTCCGGAACCCGGCCCGCTCGCCCGTGAGGAAGAACGACCCGGTTGCCTGCCAGGCACTGTGGTCCAGCTGGGCGGTCGCGCCGGCCCGGGTTACCTCGTTCCGGGTAACCACATACTCACCCAGTAGTCCCAGCGGGCCGGTGTAGAAATAGCCCTGGGGCGAGAGCCGCTCGCGCTTCCCATTGGCGAACACGTTGTTCGCCGGGGTTGTGGAGCTGCTGTTGTAGCGGAAAAGGGTCTGCTGCCCCGGGGTCCGATAGGTGGGCAGGCCCGGAGTGGTGGTGGAGCCGCGCTCGATACCCGTGCTGCCCGCGACACCGATTCCCAAGCCCCGAAGCGATCCGCTCCTGAACGGCTGCAGGAATACGCGGGCCGCAAAGTCCTTGGCGTCGCTCAGGTCATCTCCCCCGTTGGCCAGGTCGGGGACGCCGTTGAAGACGCCCACCTGGTAGGCCAGCAGACCCTCGGAGATGTCGCCCGAGACCTGGAGCCCGATATCACGGCTGGGGACGAGGTTGGTCGGAAGCCCCCGCTCGGCGAAGGAGATGTCGGTGGCCGACTGCAGCCGTTCCAGCCCGATTGGCGGCTTGAACTTCCCGGCTCGGACGATGAACTGGGGGGCGAACCTGCCGTCCCAGTATGCGTCGAAGATGGCGGGAGAGGCGCCGCCGAAGTCCGGCATCAGCCGGAAGTCGAAGTATCGGCCCACGGTCGCTTCGAGGATCGGACGCGCGCGGCGGATCAGAAGATTGTCGACCCCGGCGGTGACATCGGTGGTCGGATACATGCGGCCATCGCCCTGGAAATAGCCGCGGAAACGGAGGCTGTAGCGCCCATCGGCCGACTTGAGACTGAACCCGTCCTTGGCGCTGGCCGTGGCGGTCACCTTGTCGTTCGCGGCGGCGGCGGCACTGTCGGCGGCCAGCTCCCTCAACCGCTGAAGGATTCGGACCTGCTGATCCAGCTCATCCACCCTGGCGGCCAGCGAGAGGGAGGTGTCGGCCCACGCCTGGTCCGGGGAGCCACCGTTCTGCTGCGCCGAGAGCTGTTGGCCACCTCCTACAACGGCTGACCACACCCCAGCCGCTAGAAACACCGTCTTCACCCCGTTCATCTCTGCTCTCCTGCCCGAATCGCGGATTAGGCTAGATCGACTTCCGAACCCGGGGATCTGTGCCGGGAGTCTGGATATACCCTACTTGCCCGATAGAGTAAATAGGCAAATGGTGTGCCAACAGTTACGGTTGGTTATCGAGGCTAGGAGATCGACGTGGGCAGTGCGAGGTCTACTTTTAGGCGCAGGCTGGCGAGGCTGGTACCGTCGAGAATCTTGGCCGTAGCGTCGCGTACTTCCTTCATCGCGAGGTGAACGCCGCACACGGCCTCGTTGCGACAGTCGGCGCAGGGGATGTAGGCAGTCGTGCTGGCGCAGGGGACGGGGGCAAGCGGGCCGTCGAACATCCGAACGATCTGACCCAGGTAGATATCGGCCGGATCCCGGGCCAGGAGGTAGCCGCCCCCCTTTCCCTTCCGGCTCTGAAGAATGCCGTGGTTCTTGAGGCCTAGGAGGATAAGCTCGAGGAACTTCGGGGGGATCTGCTCGTCGCGGGCGAGGTCGGCGATTCGCATTGGCTCGCCCTGCTCATGCTCGGCGAGCCGAAGGAGCGCCTTGATAGCGTATTTGGCCTTCTTGGAGAGCATGCCGCCTACATGTACCCGTCACGCCGCAGCGTCTCCAGGCCGCCGCCGCCTTCCTTGTCCTGGGCTCGGCCCGAGCGCTCGGCAATGTTCACGAACTTCCCCGATTTGAGCTCCAGGATGATGTCGTCCACGTTGCGGGCGTCGGACTGGACCGAGTTGGTGCAGGTGTAGCAGCCGAGCGAACGGTAGCGCTGGCCGCTCCCCTGGTTGTAGTACAGGGAAACGGTGGGGATCTCCTCGCGGCGGATGTACTCCCAGATGTTCAGCTCGGTCCAGTCCAGCAGCGGGTGAATCCGCAGGTGGGTGCCGGGAGCGAATTCGGTCTTGAACTGGTTCCAGAACTCGGGCGGCTGGTCGCCCACGTCCCACTGCGACTGGTTGGTTCGAGGCGAGAAGTACCGCTCCTTCGAGCGGCTGCCTTCCTCGTCCGCGCGGACCCCGACGATGACACCGGTAAACGGCTCGGTGTTCTTGTCCAGCTCGTACACCTTCTTGGCGTGGTTGAGTCGGTAGCGGGGCCACTCGCCACTCAGCGTATGCTTCAGGGCATCGGTCTTGAGCGCCTTGCAGCAGGCGATCCGATCTATCGCTCCATCGGGAAAGGTCCGCTTCTCCTCCAACGCCTGCCGGTTCTGGCCGTAGATCATGGTCAGATTCCACTCCAGCGCCAGGCGATCGCGGTAGGCGATCATTTCCGGGATCTTATAGGACGTGTCGATGTGGACGAGCGGGATCGGCACGTGGCCGAAAAAGGCCTTGCGGGCCAGCCACAGAAGGACCGTGCTGTCCTTCCCGATGGACCACAGCATGCCGAGGTTCTTGAAGTTGGCATACGCCTCCCGGAGTATGTGAACACTCCGGTTTTCCAGCTGATCGAGATGATCCATCGGCGCCGATATCACGCTCTGTCTCCCAGTTGCTCCAGGACCTGCGCTGCGCACTCATCCACAGTGAAGCGGCGGGTATCCAGACTCAGCTCCGGCCGCTCGGGCGGCTCATAGGGGTCGTCGATACCCGTAAAGTTCTTGATCTCTCCGCGCCGGGCGCGGGCGTACAGTCCCTTCACATCCCGGCGCTCGCACTCGTCGAGCGGCGTTGCAACATAGATTTCGATGAAGTTGCGGCACAGCTTCCGGATGAAATCCCGCGACTCACGGTAAGGCGACACGAACGACCCTATGACCGTGACGCCGTGCTCTGCCAGCCGGCTGGCCATATACCCGGTCCGTCGCAGATGTTCCTCTCGCTCGGCCCGGGTAAAGCCGGTGTTGGGAAAGACCTCCCGCAACGCGTCGCCGTCGATGTACTCGACCTCCACCCCACGGCTTGCCAGCTCCTCATGCACCCGGCTGGCGATGGTGCTCTTTCCCGACCCTGACAGGCCGGTGAACCATAACACCGGCGCCGGGAACCGGGTTCCGGTCGCCCGATTCACAGCCCGATGACGAAGCTGGTATTCCGCAGATCGGGCTTGTTATACGTGAGCGGAGAGGGTCTCTCGCCCTGTCTGCCCGACTGCCGGTAGATACAGTCTCCCGCCGCGACATCCCACTCCATGGTCGGACCCAGGCGAGGATAGATGTCAGCGCGACCTTCGGCGACCCAACAGAATTTCAGTGAGCTCCCGGCCTTTACCCGCGCGGCAACCGGGATGGTCTTCAGGTACTCCTCCAGCTCGATCGACGGATGGGACAGGCTTTCTACCACCGTCATCGGTGTCCCGGGAGGAAGCGCAGTCGAGTAGATTCGCTGGGGCGCTCCACCCCGCTCTTCTCTCCAGGCGCCTTTCCCCTTGGCGGCCCAGTAGAGCAGCTGGAGCGCCGGCGCCACCACCACTCCGAAGACCGGCTCACCCTGCTCGATCAGCGCGACGTTGACCGTGAACTCCGCCCGGCGCTTGATGAACTCCTTGGTCCCGTCGAGCGGATCCACCAGCCAGAATCGGGCCCAACTCCGGCGGGTTTCGAATGAGGCGGCCTGCGCCTCTTCCGAGATGACCGGAGTGGCCGGGTCCAGCCGCTGCAGCCCCCGAACGAGAATCTCGTGGGCGACTTCGTCGGCGAGAGTGACCGGGCTTCGATCCTCTTTCTCTCGCAGGCCGGCGACTTCGGGCGTGTCGTAGTAGGCCATCGTAGCCTGGCCTGCTTCCCGCGCCAAAGCGATGACGGCCGCTCGCAGCTGTGGGGCTACCATGGCCGGAAGATGATCCCCTTGTCCTGCATGTGCGCCTTGAGACGGTCAACTGACTCCGCCACCACGCCGGCCGGCAGATGCAGGTCGCAGGCAAGGTCCGTGGTGATGTTGTCGCCGGCCCAGACCGTTTCGATCAGCTCCGGCTGGACCGCGGTCTTGATGACCTCCAGATCCTCCTGCGTCAGCTCGGCCGCGGCGACGATCAGGATCATCCCGGCGTCCAGCATGAGGTTCGCCACCTCTCCCAGACGCCGCATGTGCTCCAGGCGGTTAGCCTGTTTGCGCTCGATATCGGCGTCCACGCCGTAGAGGACGTTCCCGATGCCCAGGAAGTAGACCACCTTCCCGTCCTCGAACAGTTTGCCCTCCAGGGCCTTGGCCACGCCCTTCCGCTCGGTCTCGTTGCTGCCGGTCACCAGGATCAGCGCCGCTTTCTGATTGTACTTCTCGGCCCGATGCTCCGGTTGAATGATGCTGGGTTCCCACTTGTAGTTCCGGAGCAGGACCTGGTTTCGCACCGTGGTCTGGCGGTCGGGAAGGGCTTCCCGCACGATGCCGCCGCCCCGGATCTCGAATTCGTCCACGATGACGAAGCGGCTGGTAGCGGCGACGTCCTGTGCCAGATCGCACGCGATGGCGCGATCGAGCTTGAGCACGCACTCGGCCACGTCGTGTCGTTTGATGACGCTCTTCTGGTCAGTCGGGTCGAGCGTGGAGGCATCCATGACCCGAAGCACTTCCTCTACCCGCGCCGTGACCCGAGCAGTGCCGAGCTTGAGGAGATACTCCTTTCGCTTGACCATGGGGTCCTTGCCCAGCCAGAAGAGGCTTACCCGCAGCCGAGTGGTCACCTGGGGACGCGGCTGGGTCTCCAGCGTCGCCATTTCACCGCGCGGAACATAGATCTGCTCCTGCAAGGTGAAGCCGACCGCCCAGCCGGCCTCGGCGCGCTGTTGCACCGGCCGATTGAATGCCTCGATAGTCTTGACGCGGCTCTTCTTTCCCGACGGGTAGAAGATCACCGTGTCGCCCACGCTGACCGCGCCCGACTCGATAGTGCCGGAGACTATACGCCGGTCATCGCCCTGCTTGGTAAACTTGTAGACGTCCTGTACCGGCATGCGAAATGGGCGCTCCACCGGAGCGGGCTCGGTCCGGAATCCGTCGAGGGCGCCCAACACAGTGGGGCCGCTGTACCAGTCAAGATGGGCCGAGCGGTCCGCGATGTTGTCACCGCCGCGGGCAGACACCGGAATGAAGCTGGCGGGCTTGATGCCGACCTGGTCGAGGAACGCCCCGTACTCGCGCACGATCCGGTCATACACGGCACGATCCCAGCCGACCAGATCCATCTTGTTGATCACCACCGCGAGCTGGCGGATGCCCAGCAGCGACACCATGTAGCCGTGGCGCCGGGAGTTTTCCTGGACCCCTTCCTGCGCGTCGATTACCAGAAGCGCAGCCTCGGCACGGGCCGCACCGGTGATCATGTTCTTGAGAAACTCGATATGGCCGGGCGCATCAAGGATGAGATAGTGGCGCAACCGACTCTTGAAGAACACTCGCGCGGCATCGATGGTGATGCCCTGGGCCTGTTCGTCCTTGAGCGCGTCCAGCAGAAAAGCGTATTCGAACGGCTTGGAGTTGAGCTCACATTGGGTTCGGATCTGCTCCAGCTTTCCCTCCGGAAGCGAACCGGTATCCGCGAGCAAACGGCCGATCACGGTGCTCTTGCCGTGATCGACGTGGCCGACGATAACGATATTCATTCGGAGCTGTTCGCCTGATTCGGGCAGGGACGCTCTCGATGGGGCGAGGTGCGAGGAAATACTGGTCAGGCCATCCTCCAGGATTATATAACTGTCCACCACCGGACCCGGGTGCCGCAGTCTACATGTGGTGCGGCTACGCAGCAACAGTTTCGGGTCTACCGAGGGCTTTAGGGCGACGCTAATATGCTGGGAGTCGAGAAATTCAATCGGGGGTCAAATATCACAGCCAGAACGCCCGTAAAAATCCCAAACTTTCGGATACAACGGCACTTTTCTTGCCCAACCCGCTCGGGCGTTGCTGGTACTAACTCCTGTCCTGACTGCGGATGGTTGCATCCAGAGAGTTGACCCTCTCTCCCAGGACTTCAGCCGGCCTTCGCTTCACTTGATCGTAAAGAGACCATGAGGCTAAACGTTACGCGCTCAGCTGCTGCCATCGCAATTGCCTTAGCGGTCGCAGCATCGGTTACCTGTAGCGGGGACGATCTCACACCGCCAACGGCCGACGTTGCGGCGATTGTGGGGACGTCCGGCAATGGCCAGACCGGGACTGTTGGTGAGACGCTGCCGCTGCCAATCGTTGTGCAGGTCACTGACGCCAACCAGGCCCCGGTTTCGGGGGCGCGAGTTGAGTTCGAACCGGGGGTCGACAACCCAGGAGCCTCGACTTCACCTGTGGCTGTCAACTCGAGCAGCACGGGCGAGGCCTCTACCACATGGACGCTTCCTCAAGCCGCCGGAACCTCCACCCTGCTGGCCCGGGTTGCAGGAAGGGACCTGAGCGTCACGTTTACGGCCACGGCCACGGCAGCGGACCCCGCCGCCATCCAGGCAGTCAGCGGACAAGATCAGGCTGGCGTGCCCCTGGCTCAGCTTCCGGAATCACTCAAAGTTCAGGTTACAGACGAGTTCGGTAATCCGGTCGGGGGCGTTTCGGTGACCTGGACGGCGAGCGGGGACGGAAACGTGAGTCCCAGCCAGGCCGCCACAGACGCGAGCGGTTACGCCGCAGCGGCCCGAACTCTGGGGCAGAGCGCTTCCACTACGGACGCGAGTAGCGAGGGCCTGAACGGGTCCCCGGTCACCTTCAGTCACAGGGTTGTTCAGCCCGCAACTGTTACGATCGTGACTCAACCATCCTCTGAGGCGCAAAGCGGAGCACCGTTAGCCCGCCAGCCCGTGGTAGAGGTGCGCGACGCGGCCGGCAGCCTGCTCGATGGAGTCCAGGTCGTAGCCAGCGTGGAATCCGGCGGCGGGGTCCTTGGCGGGGCCAAGACAGCGATGACCTCGGGCGGCACTGCGACCTTCACTAATTTGACGCTTTCAGGCGCCACTGGCCCCCAAGTCCTCCGAATCACTGCGGGCAGTGCATTTGCAATCTCGTCCCCTGTCAACGTGACTGTTGGTCCCTCCAGCAGTCAGGGACATTGGTCGGACCCGGTCAATATGCCCTTGGTCGGAGTCCACGTTTCACTCCTCCCGAACGGCAAAGTTCTCCTGTTCAGCAGAAGGAGTCAGCCCTTCCTGTGGGACCCTCGGGAGCCTGCAAATTTCACGATGATGCCGGTGCCCACCAATGTCTTTTGTAGCGGTCACACCCTTCTGGCTGACGGCACCCTCTTCGTCGTGGGTGGTCACATTGCTGAAGACGCCGGGCTTCCAGATCTGAATCTGTTTAACCCCGTAGGCAACACCTGGAGTCGCCAGCCCAACATGGTGGTAGGCCGCTGGTACCCTACCGCTACGGTGCTCGCGAACGGAGACGTATTAGTGCTGGGGGGCCGTGACGAGAACAAGGAATACTCTCTAACCCCAGAGATCTGGAGCCCTGCGACCGGGTGGCGCCAACTGACCGGGACCGGCGTACCCCGGCCCATGCCCTATTACCCTCGGATGTTCGTCGCCCCTAACGGGAAGACATTTTTCGCGGGACCGTGGCAGACCACCCGGTACTTCGACCAGACGGGCAACGGCAAGTGGGAACCCGTTATACCGCGGGTGATCGATCGGAACCGCACCTACGGTGCCGCCGTCATGTACGAATCCGGGAAGGTTCTTGTTGTAGGGGGCGCGGACCCACCGGAAAATACCGCCGAGGTCATCGACCTGAATCAGCCGTCGCCCACATGGACGATGACAGGGGCGATGGCATTCAGCCGGCGGCATAACAACGCGACGGTGTTACCGGATGGTCAGGTTCTAGTGACCGGAGGCAGCAGCGCACCTGGCTTCAACAATGAGTCAGGCGCGGTGCTCATCCCGGAGATGTGGAACCCCCAGACCGGTGAGTGGACCGCCATGGCGGCCCACCGATACGGCCGGGTATACCACGGGTCGGCGCTGTTGTTACCGGACGGCCGCGTACTTCTCACTGGAAGCGGGGAGGGAGGCGGGGGTGTTGACCAGAAGACATACGAGATCTACTCGCCACCCTACCTCTTCAAAGGGCCCCGTCCCACTATCACAGACGCGCCAGGAGAGGTGGGCTACGGACAGAGCTTTCAGGTCAGATCAGCGGAGGCGGGATCGATCAGGAAGGTCAGTATCATCCGGCTTGGGTCCGTCACGCACGCATTCGACGAAAGCCAGCGCTTCTTAAGCCTTAGCTACAGCAGCGCTGGCGATCAGCTCACCATCACTGCCCCGGCCAATGGCAACCTGGCACCGCCGGGACATTATCTGCTCTCAATCGTGAATGCTGAGGGCGTGCCCTCCGTATCGAAGATCGTGCGAATTCGCTAGCAGGTTAAGCCTGCGCAGCCGACACCGTTACTCCCCCTCGGCTGCGTACGCGTAGGGGTAGTAGTAATCACCCTCGCGTGAGATCTCACCTCCCGGATCGTTGAGCACAACGCCAAGGACGCGGGCGCCCGCCTGCACCAGCTGGTTTTGGGCCCGCTGCGCCGCCAGGCGCTCGGTCTGGCCGGCCCGAACCACGAGCACGACCCCATCGCTCAAGCTACCCAGGATGCGAGCATCCGCGGTGGCCAGGACAGGCGGGGTGTCGAGGATGACGATATCGAACCGCTGCACCAACTCCTGGAGCAGGACCCGCATCCGGACACCACTCAGCAGATTGGTCGGATTGGTGGGCATGGTGCCGCAGGTGAGCAGCGTCAGGCCTCTGATCGGCGTTGGCCGCAGCACCGCGTTGAGCGGGTCCGTCAGGTCGGCCGCGTGAGAGTCATCGTCGAACCCGGAGGTCCGCACTCCTACCACCGGGGCACCGTGGGCGGGCGTCAGCAGATCCAGCAGCCCGGGTGCGCGGGACATCTTGAACAGGCCATGCAGCTTGGGGCGCCGGATATCGCAGTCGACCAGCAACACCTGCATGCCGTCATGGGCAAAAGTGGCGGCCAGATTGGCGGACGTCATGGTCTTGCCTTCACCAGGCGCCGCGCTGGTAACCACGAGCGTCTTCAGTTGCTCCCCACCGTCGGCCCAGACCAGGCTGGTGCGCAGCATCCGGAATGCCTCGATGCCGATGGAGAAGGGCTGTGCGGGTGTTCCCAGCACGGCGGCACTTCGGCCGCTGGGATCCGACGTTGCTGCCTTCTTGCCCTTTCCGGCGCCGAGGAGGCCGGCCAGGCGGGCCTGGGGTCCAACCGGGCCGGCGGTCAGCCGGGGAATGACGGCCAGGCCAGGAAGGTGGAGCAACGATTCGACATCTTCAGGGCGGCGGATCGACGTGTTCAGGTGCTCCAGGAGGAAGGACAAGCCCCCTCCCAGCAAGAAGCCGAGCAGGAAGCCGAGTCCGAGCATGAGCTTGGAGGTCTGCCACACCGGAGCATACGGCTGGGCCGCGAGGTCCACGATCTCGATGTCCCCGGCTTCGACTTCCTCGGCCATACGAGCCCGCTGATACTCCTGGCGAGTCTGGTCGCCGATCTGGCTGAGCGTCTCCACCCGGCGGGTGAGACGGAGCTCTTCCTGCGCCATCGCTGGCAGAACGTTGATGGACCGGGCGCTGCGTCCGCTCAGTGCTCCCAGAGAGGAGATCTGCGCGTCGAGCGACGCGACGTGACTTCCCACCGCCCGGGTCAGCTGGTCCTGGGTGGACTTGATCTGGCTGCGCAGGTGAACCACATCCGGGTTGGTCGGCGCCGCCGCCCAAGGTCCGCTCATCATGGAGTCGAGCTTGTACTGATTGATCGAGAGCTGCTTGTAGAGGTCGGCCACTGACAGGTTGTCACCGAGGGCGGGAGAGGTGGCCAGGGCGCGCAGGGCCTCAGACCGGGCCGACTCATTGCCGGATCTCAGCTTGCCCTGCAACGCGCGGAACGTGTTCCGGTCAGCCTCGAGCAGGGTCCGGCGGGTGTCGAGCGTAATGAGATTGCTGCGGATCGCATCGATCGCGTCCTGGCTGCTGGCTAGCGACTGGCGGCTCCGGAAGTTGGCCAGCTCGGCCTGCGCCCGCATGAGCAGACTGTCGGACTCGGCCAGGCGGGCTTCCAGGAACTTGCGCCGGCGCACCGACTTTGCCACCGCGGTGCGAAGGTTCAGCGCTTGATACGAGTGGATGACGGCGTTCACCACCTGCTGCGCGAACCAGGGATCCTCTGCGGTGTAGGCAATATCCATTACGTCGGTGTCTTTGCGGGACCATGCGCGAACGGTCTTGCGCAGGGCGTCCACCGCCACTTCCTGCGGCACGGTAAAGAAGGTGGCGTTCGACATCGATGGCGGTGAGGCGACGGCAAAGCGAACCGGACCCAGGTCCAGCATCTCACCGTACGCAGCCGAGACCTGCCGGTCACCCAGCTTGGCGGTCACCCGGTTCCGGGTGAACTTGACCAGGATAGAGTCGCCCGAAGAGGTCGGCTCTACTTTGACGCCGACGAGGAGGCGACGCGGAAAGTTGAGCTCGGGATCGGGCCGGAGCTGCAGGCCCAGCGTGTCAACCACGGCGGCAAGGACACTGCGGCTCAGCACCAGCTGCACGGCCGTCACGGTAGGGTCGGACTTGCCGCTCATCTCCGCTTCGGGCTCGCCAGTAAGGTTCCGGCGCTCCAGGGCGAGGCGCATGACGCCGGTGGCCTCGTAGCGGGGACGCTGCGCTGCCCCGATAAATCCACCAGCCACCATTCCGAGCACCGTAAGGGCCAGCACCAGTTTCCAGTGGCGGCGAAAGACTCCGATCATCTGCCTGAGGCTGACGGAATCATCGCGCTGGACCGGCGCGGGATACGGCGCCGCCTGGCCGGCAAGCAATCGGGGCTCGGGGGGGTAATCTCGCATTGGCATCGTTCCGCTAATTGTTACGATCGATAAGGAGTACGATCGAGGCGACAGAGCCAACCAGCCCGACCGCCGGGATCACAAGCTCACGAAAAAGGTTTCTCTTCCGCTCAACCACGATGAGATCCCCACTGTGGACCGGGTTCGATCCGACCGGGTCCGTCGGATCGTTCAGATCGAAGTAATACTCACGCGGCTTCCCGCTGGCGTCGGTCCGCCGCAAGCGCACGTTCGTAGGCCTACCGAACTGATTGAGTCCACCGGCCCGTGCGACGGCTTCCGACACGGTGGTCTGGGGCCGTAACGCGAACACCGTGGGGCGAGTGACCTCGCCGGTGACGGCCACACGGATGAGCGGCTCTACGACGAACTGAGGGCTGGTTTGAAACCCAGCGAGAAAACGACCCAGGTTGGCCTCCACCGTGGCGGTCGGCAAACCGGCAACCTTTACCGTCCGATAGAGCGGATGGGTGATCGAGCCGTCGGAGCCGACCACGAAATCACCGCTCAGCTCGGGACTCCGCCAGACCGAGATTCGCACCGAGTCGCCCGGTGAGAGCACGCCGGAGGCAGCAGTTCCGGCCTGGCCCGCCGCAGTCTCCGACAGCGCGGCCACCGTCACCATGAATGATAAAAGGAGCCGTTTTCTCATAATCCTCAGGTTGATCTTAAGGGAGGCCATTGCTGCTGTCCGTGGGCCAAGGCACAAGCGCTTCGTCGGAGCGAGCCTAGCGCGGGCGCAGGAACCATGCCCTGAGCAGCAACTCGGCAACGTCCCCCTCGGCAACACGTAACACAATGTACCCGATACGCTTCGTTCGTGCATTCACGGCGGCCGGAACCGGATGGCCACCTAGCGTGGGTAGGGGACGCGGTGGGTGAAGCGCGGCGCGCCTCAGTGCTGTGGTGGGGACACTACACTGGCCGGGCCGAGCCGGGAGGGGAAAAAAGCAACCGGCCGGAGCGGAGCCCCGGCCGGTTGAGAGCGCTGGAAGGTCGCTACGGCCGTTTACATGACTTTCCTGGTACCGTGGCCAGATGTTGGGCCACATCTTTGACGGCACGCTGGTTATCTGCACTCGCCATGAAGACGTCCTCATACCGCCACATCAGGAGCGCACAGCCAGCGCTGCCTAAGAGCTTGCCCCAGTCGCGTACCTGGTTTGCGTGCATGCGGCACGCCGGGGTCCGGCTACCCCGCCCCCCTGTGGTGGTGGAGGGGCAGCGCCAGGCTTCGAGTCGATCGGGGCTGCTGAGGTCTTGAATGCCTCCGTTGATCACATTCATGCTGAATGCGATCGCAATGCCGTTGGCCGCCGCCATCGAGAGGGCAGCGTCTCGCCATCCGGTCACGTTGCCGGACTGTCCTCCGCCGGGACCATTCGGGCTCTGCCACCAGTCGTACTGGTCCACGATGAAATCGACGTCGCGATAGCGCTCTGTCGGGCGCCACCAGTGTACGATCACCACGCCGGCGGGGAGGGTGGGAAAGACGCCCTTCACGTAGCGCGCCATCTCGTCCAGGGTTGCCTTGGTCACGACACCGCCCCAGTCACGATGGTTGGGTTCATCCATCATTGAGGCGCCGATAATAGTTCCGTCCTGAACGCCGGCCGCGACCGCCTGCTTGATCGCAGTGGTGTTGAACAGATCCATGTGCGCTTTCCACTTCACGATGTCGAACTGGGTTCCGGCCGACGTGGTGCCGCCCGGCTTGAGGAAGCGCCCGTGCCCGCCGGTCATGACCAGCATCAACTTCACGCCCAGGTTGCGGGCCGCCGTGATACGCGCGACGATGTCCTCGGGTTCATCCCACGTATGGCTGAGCGTAAACGGGCCGGGCTGTACCGTGACCGTCGAGTTGAACAGGTTGAACGTGCCGAACGGTGTGCCGGTGTATGGGCCGCTTCCGAGCGGTACTGACACGGTTACGGTCGATGTATCCGCGAGGGAGTCCGCCCGAGCGATGACCCGATAAGTCCCCGCCGTGGATCCTGCGGTAAATAACCCACCAGGGGTGATCGTTCCGCCGGTCGCGGAATAGACCACGTTGACGGCGACGCTGTCACCGCCCTGAAGCCGACCGAAAGCGGTGAACTGCCGGGTCGTTGCGCGGGCGAGAGTGGCGGTGGCCGGGACCAGCTCGACCCGCTCGAGCGGGGATGGTGCCGGCGGGGGAGTCGCTGGCGGCGGCGAGGCGGGCGGAGGAGGAGGCGGCGCGGGCGCCCCGATCGTCACCACGGCCGTATCAGAGATCGTGAGCTTGGTATTGCTGGCGATCACATGGTAGGTGCCGGCGGTATCTCCAGCGACATAGTTTCCGCCGGCGTCAATAGACCCGCCGGTGGCACTCCAGCGCACGCCCACCGGCACGGCTCGGCCGTCGGGCAGATAACCGGTCGCCAGGAAGGTCTGGCTGAGACCGGGCGTCAGGGTCGTAGTGCCTGGAGCGATGGCGATGGATGCCAGCAGCGGCTGCCGGCGCACCACCTCCACAATGGCCGTATCGACCCGCTCGCCGGGCTCCCTGGGCGAGGTGGCCGCGATGATGAACGTGCCGGTCGTCGCCGCGGAGAACCGCCCGTCGTTTAGGACCGTGCCGCCACTGGCGCTCCATTGCACCGGCGCGTCGACGGTATCGCCGGCGGCGGTGGTGCCCTGCGCCTGGAACCGAATCAGTTGGTTGGTTTCGACGGTGACCTTGCTAGGATTGATGCGCACGGTCACGGGTACTGTGTGGCGAAATCGCGGGTCGTATTGCGAGCCCGAGGTCAAGGGATGAGCGGGTGAATTATCTGGTGCCGTGGTGTCTCCACTGCACGCTGCGAACAGGAAGAGGGCGGGCAGCATGCCCAATGTTCGCGAGACGGCCAGTCTCCGCGCAAGCTTGAACGTGTACGTCATTTTTCTACCCTTTCATGGCTCTCCTTGCATGAGTCCCAACCTTCCCCCTCCATCCACCGCCACCCTTGGGCTGCACGCACTATAGGCCCTCCACTGGAATTACTCAATTAGAAATTTTATTACACTAGACGGCGCTTGATTGGAGTTATTTTCTTCAACCCCAGTTGACACAACGTGTTAGCAGACAGGATATGGAGACAATGTAACGAAATATTGTAGATTTTTTTGACAGCCAGTCCGCGAAAGGCAGGATTGATACAGCTTGATTTCCACCCACTTTCTGGCCCTTGGACGGCATCGTGGGAGACACTAAGATTTATGGCGGCCGATGCTCCCCAAACGTTTCTGAACCAAGTCGACGCAGCTGGCCGCCGCGAGTTGCGCTCTCCCGCGCTCGCCTCGATGGTGAACCTTTCACAATGATGAAGGGTCCGGGGCCAACTGAAGCGGCACTGGCCCGAGATCCTTCCCGAGCGCCGCGTGGGAACACAGCCATGAGGGTTCCTGGAAGAGCAAACGCATACGATGAGAATCGCTTACATCATCACCCGGGCAGAACCTCTGGGGGGGGCCCAGATTCACGTTCGTGACCTCGCCACGGCGCTGCAGGCGCAGGGGCACGCCTCTACGGTGGTTACCGGTGGTACCGGGTCGTTCGTGGATTCGCTTCGGGACGCGGGGGTGCCGGTCATCGTCCTCCCACATCTGGCCGTTCCCATCCGGCCGCTTCGCGATCTTCGGGCCCTGCGTCAAATCCGTAGGGTCCTCGAGGAACTGCGGCCGGATATCGTGACGACCCATTCGTCAAAGGCGGGTATTCTGGGCCGCCTGGCTGGGCGCTCCCTGAAGATTCCGGTCATATTCACGGCGCATGGCTGGGCATTCACACCGGGGATCCCATCAATAAACGCCGCCGTGTATCGCCGCATCGAGCAGTTGGCCGGCCCGCTCTCCAGTCGCATCATCACGGTCTCCGAATTCGACCGTCGGCTCGCGGTAGAGGCCGGCATCTCTGCACCCGATCGCATAGTCACGGTACACAACGGAATGCCTGACATTCCGACCCATTTGCGGGCGGACCCGCGCAGGACGCCAGTCCGGATGGCCATGGTGGCGCGCTTCGAGCCACAAAAGGACCATCCCACTCTCCTGCGGAGCCTGGCTGGATTGAAGCATCGTGCTTGGGAGTTAGACTTGATCGGGAACGGCCCGCTCATGGGCGCGGTTAAGGCGCTTGCGTCAGAGCTTGGGCTTGCCGACCGGGTACGCTTTCTCGGCCAGCGGAGAGATGTCGAGCACCTCCTGTCTGAGACTCAGATCAGCTTGCTCGTCACCAACTGGGAAGGGTTCCCGCTCAGCATTCTGGAGTCAATGAGAGCGGGCCTGCCCGTGGTGGCGTCGGACGTCGGCGGAATTCAGGAGGCGGTTCAGGAAGGAGAAACCGGCTACCTGGTGCCCCGCCGCGGGGTGGAAGAGTTACGAGATCGAATCACGCTGCTGCTGGACCAGGTGGAGCTGCGCTGTCGTCTGGGGGCGAGCGGCAGGACTTATTACGAACAGCATTTCACGTTGGCTAACTCGGTAGCGAAGACGCTGGCCGTATACCATAACGTGCTGGCCGCTCCTTAAAAGACCACACTGGCGTCATTCGAGCAGGTGGTTGTTCCTGCCTCACACACCCGAAAAATGTATGTCGCGGCACCTTCGAAGGTGCGTCCGTTGGTATCGCTACCGTCATTGGCAGTAGTGCGGATGCGAGTTCCGTTGCGATAGATGTCGACAAGGGTCCCCAGTGCCCCGGACCACTTGAGGCTCATGTATTGCACTGGGCCCTCGCGCCGCCCGGTCGCGGTCAAGACGATCCTGGTCGGCGCGTTTACCGTTACCGGAGCAGAGTGTCGACCGACTGCACCGTCATTGTCTACGACCGTGAGCGTTACGGTGTAGCTGCCAGCGGCCGCAAAGGTACGCTGAGGGTTCTGAGTCGACGAGGTGGTCCCGTCACCGAAATTCCAGTTCCAGGAAGTGACCGTGCCGTCGCTGTCGCTGCTGCCATCGCGGAAGGTGCAGGTCAAAACGCTGCAACTGGAGGTGAAGGATGCGGTGGGAGCGGCGTTCGTCGAGGATCCTTCGAAGACCACCGTCGCCTCGTTCGAACAGTTGGTGGTTCCAGCTTCACACACCCTGAATACGTAGGTGGCCGCACCCTGATAGGTTCGCCCGTTGGTGTCGCTCCCATCATTAGAGGTAGTGCGCAGGCGTGTGCCATTGCGATAAACATCAATCAGCGCGCCAGATGCGCCGTTCCATCTGAGGCTCATGTACTGGGCCGTGCCCTCGATGCGACCGCTAGCCGTCAATGAAATGCCCGTCGAGGGAGGGGGGACTGTTACCGTGGAGGATCGGCTTGAGGTTGCGCCTAAATTGTCGGTAACCGTGAGCCTGACGGTATAGGTTCCCGGTGCGGCGTAGGTGTTCCTCGGATTCGGAATCGTCGAGCTCGCCCCATCACCCATGCTCCAAGTCCGGCTGGTGATAGTGCCGTCGCTGTCAGTGCTGCCGTCGGTAAAGTCGCACGTCAAGTTGACACACGTGGAGGTGAAGTTTGCGTTCGGCGGGGCGTTGAGAGGATCTGGATCCGAACTGGAGCCGATACTCACGATCTTCGCCGCCGACGGAACATCCTCTCCATCGAGGACAAAGAGCATATAGTGGCCTGGTGGAGTCCGGTTGCGGTTCGTAGGCGCCGATATGATCAACCCTCCATCCCGCCTTGCGAACGACAGCCATTGAAAGCGTTGATTCATGTCGAACGCATGAGTGGCCGAACCAAGCCGGATCAAGCTTACTTTGGCTATGCCAGCCGCATCAGGGGTGGTGATGTTGAAAGAGGAGTTATAGGCGACCTGGGATGGCGCGTCGGTGATGGTGGGTCTCGCACCCTTGAAGAGGTAGGGCGGCGAATAAATCTCTGCATTGGTCTCGTTCGGCGCCCCAGCTCCTTCGCCACTTCCCGAATGAAGCACCCGTCCATCCGGAAGCAGCAGCGAGATGGAATGATACACTCGGCTCACGCGGCTGCTTGCTACGGTTCTCCAAGTGCCGGTCACAGGGCTCCAGATCTCTGCTGCCCGCACGGCATTGCCCACATCGTTAAAGGTGGTGCCGCTACTGCCACCCGTGACCAGCACCTCTCCGGTTGGGAGGACAGTGGCATTGAGATGCCTTCGCGCATATGCCATGGATCCTGTCCAGCGCCATGAAGGAGCGGGTGAGGTCAGGTCAATGATCTCAGCAGTATTGGTCGTGCGGCCGCCGCCCGCATAAAGGATTTTCCCCTCGTCGTACATCACTGCGGATCCGTAGTCCCGATATCCATACACCCGGCTTCCGACTGTCGACCAGGACCCGGTACCCGTAGGATTCAGGTACCGCGTTGTACGTTCCTCACCAGCGTAAAACAAGTTGCCGTTCGGCGCCAGGAACGCCCTGGGGTAATACGGAAGAACCCGGGAGGCGGTGCTCAGCACCCTAACTGCCCCTGCTGACCAGACTTCCGGTTCGGCAACCGCGACCCCCTCCTCATCGCGCCCCGCCGTGATCACTACGTCACCGTTACCCATAGTGGTGTTGGTTGGATACCAGCGGCCACGACGCATGGGAGTGGAGCGGGCCCAGCTGTGGGACTCGGAGTTAAAGAGGGTATTGTCAGGAAGGCCATGATCGTCCGAGATATGGCCGCCGGAAATCAGCAGTCGGCCGTCGGCCAGAAATGAATGGCCCGAACAGAACAGGCGCACAGGTAAGGCGAGCTCGGCAACCGTCCCGGTTGCGGGGTCCCAGACTTCCCCCGGGCTCGAGCGCCCCCAGGAGAGAACCTTGCCATCAGGCAAGAGACTCGCATGGATTGCAACTCCCGGCCAAGGAAAGGGAGCGCTCCACTCACCGGCCTCAGCATTTGCTACCCCTGCCACAGACGCAGATATGGCGGGAGGCCCGCAAGGCAGGGCTTCGTTACGTCTGCGAACGACCAGGTGGTCATCCTGAAAGATCTCGAGGACTCCGCGCTTCGTGGTTTCCAGCTCCGTCTCGCTGTGCCCCGGATCCTCGTTAAGACCTTCGTGCAAGATGAGACTTCCGCTTTCCTGCGTCCCGACGACCCTATAAGTCACCTCGACCCTGGTGCTCGTAGCGTTCGTGACCAGGAACTTGTTGCCACAAACGTACACTGCATCGATGGGCCGGCTCAGCATGCTCCCATGCGACGACCCGGCTTTAGGTGCTTCTGGTCTTTCTGAAGGCGACTGCCCTCGATCGCACGATACTGAGATGAATCCGGTGGCGAGGGCGAGAAAAACGAGGGAGGGTGTTCTGGCGGAGGCCCGCATCGCTACCTGCACACTCGAGGGTCGTTCAAGCTGGGTTTGCCCCAAACCGGGGTCGGCTGGACCGGGGGCATGAATGCAAACCCTGGGCCCGCAGACAGGCAGCCCAGGGTCTGGATTGTAACCAACGGATGGGGACTTGGTCGACGGGCTCCTAACCCCGGCGGCAGCTACGTCCTGACGTCTGGGCCAGGGTTGCCGCAACCTCCTTCAAGGCTTGGATGTTGGCTGCTTTCGACATGAAGGCGTTGTCATAACGCCACATCAGCATGCTGCAGCCGGCCTTACCAAGCGTCCGACCCCAATCCCGCACCTGGTTGGCCGTCATGCGGCAGGCAGGTGCCCGGGTGCCCTTGCCACCGGTAATGCCTGCAGGGCACTTCTTTGTCTTCCAGGACTGCACACCGCCGTTGAGCAGGTTGACGCTGAAAGCCACTGCAACGCCCTGTCGGCGACCTTCACGCAGCGCTTGATCGCGATAGGCGTTGATGTTGCCCATGTACCAGCTGTACTGTGTAATGATCGCATCGACGACCCGAAACCGCTCCTGCGGCCGCCAGGTGTGGACTACGGCTACGCCGACCGGCAGCGTAGGGAAAATGCGCTTGACGTACCGTGCCATCTCATCGAGCCGGGCCTTGGTCATGACGCCGCCCCAACTCTTCACGTTCGGCTCGTCCATGATGTTGTTCATGACGATCGTGCCGTCTCGTACACCTTTGGCCACAGCGGCCTTGATCTCGCGGCGGTTGAAGCTGTCCATCCGGCGCTTCCACTTGCCCATATCGAACTTGCCTCGGGTCTTGTAAACCTCGTGGCCGCCGCCGGTCATAGCGAGGATCAGCCGCTGGTTGTGGGAGCGCGCTGCGGAAAGCTGCCTGACTATGCTTCTGGCATCCGTGTAGTTCAGGCTGCCCGTGAAATTCACCTTTTGCGACTTGAGCTTCGTCGGACCATCCCACAGACCATAAGGGCCAAATGGAACACCTCGAGAGCGAACCGCGGCTTCTGAGGCATTGATTTCAGCCAGCAGGTCGGCCGACTCAAGCGTTTCATCGGCGGCAAGCGAGTCGCTCAGCGCGAGCGAATCGGCAAGAGCGGTCGAGTCAAGCGCTACCGTAGAGTCGGTGCTCAGAGAATCCGTGACGACAGAATCGAGCGTCGCTGCGTCCATCTGAACGGAAGGATCGGTGGTCGCGAGTTGGTCGGCACTGTCACATCCGCCGGCGAGGACGGCGAGTGCGAGCAACGGGGCTCGCAGTCGGGCCCATCGTCCGGCGTGGGTGAACGTGTAGGTCATTCTGGTGTCCCCTTAGGTACTCAGTTGACGGTGCCTGCGGTAGGTCGAGGGGCCAGCGTGCGGCACGGCCGTAACGGTGGCTCATCGTCAGGTGGTCCTGACGCGCAGGTGGGGTTTTACAGCGACCGTGCGCTAAGGCACGACGGACGCGTTAGGCCCCTAGGTTGTGACAGAGTGTGGTTCGCTGGAACGAACTGAGAGTGAGTCTCCAGAGCGAGGAATGGTCGCCGGGTAGCGCCATCTCGTTGTCGTTATAGCCTCGCGGCAGCCATTATCGTGACCTCCGTCACAAAAGTCAAGCCCGGCGGCCGCTTCCGCTTCCTCTGGTCCCTCAGATTTCCCAGTTCGACATGATGATCCCCGTGCGGGGGGATCGCTGTGAATACCCCTGGAGGAGCATCCGCAAGTCGGTCCAGTGAACCCGATACCCCAACTCGACGAGCTTGAGGTACGCGGCGCTGAACTCCGTCTGGCACCGAATCGACACCCGACTGACATGCTCGGAGGTGGCGGCCAGCTGCACAGAGTAGATCAGACGTTCGAAAGTATCGGGCGTGGCGGTGACCAGCTTTAACACCCGCAGTTCATCCTTGGGGCGGCCGGCCGCCAGCGGGGTGGAGTGCCAGAGGGCGAAACCGGTGAGGGTCCCCCCCTCGCGTGTCAGAGTGGTATCGCCGATCCCGAGCTCCCGGGTGAGGGCCAGCTCGCGGGTGAAGTCGACTCCCGGCAGGAGCCGGTCGGTGAGGCGACGGCACTCCTCCACTCGTTCCGCCCAAGCCGGCCCGGCCGCCGAGAGGAGCTCGGGAGCGCCGCTTCCCCGCCGGGGCACATCGTGGACCAGGGTCACGGTGAGATGCCCCGGCACCAATCCGATTCTGCTGTAAAAACCGATGTTATCGACGGTCCGAGGCATGGTCTCGAGCCCGATGGTGGTCGCGCCCTGGGCTCGGAGCCAGTCGATCCCCGTCCGCACCATGGCTGATCCCAGGCCCTCGGCCTGGCGGTCCGGCCGAACGGCCAATGGGCCCATCCAGCCCTCGGTGCCCGACCGATGAACCATATTAAAGGCGACCATGTGTCCCTCGGCGTCCCGCCACACCATGGAGCCGTCGCCCGCATCTTCCAGAGCATAGCGCCAGACCAGACTGTTGAGCTGCGGCACCCTCACCCCCACCAGACCGTCCCGGCTATACCGGTCGGTAAAAGCCTCGGTGAAGACCCGGTTCAGCGACTCGATATCGCGGAGAGTGGCCCGCTCCGGCCCGCGCACGCTGCGGTCAGGCCGCCACATCCCGACCCCCCTGAGGATCGTCGAGCACACTGGCCACGCCAGTAGCCTGGTCGAAGCCGACCCGCACGACTCGGTCGAAGATTCCCTCAAGCAGCTCTATGTGAGTGACGAGGATGACCTGGGAGAAACGGTCGGCCAGGCTGCGAAGAAGATCCGTGACGGCTTTGCGGTGAGCATCGTCGAGAGAGCCGAAGATCTCATCCAGGATCAGCATCGAGAGCGGTTGACCGGCCAGCTCGGCGATCATCTGACTGATGGCGAGCCGGAATGCCAGATTGGCTACATCCTCCTCGCCCCCGGAAATAACCGTCTGGGGATCACCCTGGTCCAACACCGTTGCGGAATAGTCCTCGTCAAGCTCGAGCTCCACATACCGGCCGTGGGTCAGCTCGCTGAGGAATCCGGAGGCGAGATCCGAGAGATCGGGTCGCAGGTTCGAATTGAGATCGTCTCGCAGATCGGTAAGGGCGCGATCCAGCTCCTGGTGCAAGGACAGCTCGCTTGCGGTTTGACCGGCAGCCCGTTCACGCTCGTCCCGTTCCGCCTGCCGGCGAATGACGGCTTGAACCGCCTCACCGGCGGCGCTGCGCTCGGCCTTCGCCCGCACCAGTGCCAGCTCGGCTTCGCGGCGGGCGCGTTCCGCGGCCTGCTCGCTGTCGCGCAACGCCTTGAACGTGGGTTCGCTGAAACCCAGTCCGGCCAGCCTGGTCCGCAGCTCAGTGATCCGCCGGACAGATTCGGCACTGGCTTCGCGCGCGGCATGAAGCTCAGTGGCAATGGCCTCGCTTCGTTCAGCGACGACCCGGAACCGTTCCGCCTGGAGCGCGAGTGGTTCGAGGGCCCGGGTTTCGCGCACGACCGCTTCATGGCGACTTTGGTCGTAGGTGTCGGCCAGCCCTACCAGCGCGCCCTCCAACTCAGCCACCCGCAGCAGTAGTCGTTGCTGCTCCTCCCCCAGGGGTCCCGACTCCTGGGCCTGGGCGAGCAGCCGGCCTTGCTCGGTGGTCGCACGGGACAGCTCCTGCTCCAGCGCGATCCTGTGCTGATCGATCTCGGTGAGCGGCTGGGGTTCATGTTGCAGCTGTTCGATCCGCTGCTTGAAATAGTTGCCGTTCAATCGCACTTCCTCGATCTGCCGGTCCAGCAGCTCCAGAACCTTGGCGTACTCAGCACCAAGCGGGCGGGCGCAGGTGGGGCAGACCCCCTCCGCGCCGGCGTGAACGATTCGCTGCCGCTGTTCCTTGAGCTCCTGAAACTGGTCCAGCAACCCCTGACGTTTGGTCTTGGCGTCTTGCGCATCGCGCACCCAGACCGTGCGACGCTCCTCGGACTCGAGTGCGGCCGCTGTCAGGGACGCGCGCACCGCGTTGACTCGATTGAGAACGTCGTCCAGGAGCTGCTTCGAGGGCAGCCGGGAAATGCGCTCGTGAATGGAGGCCAGATGGGTTCGCACTTCCTCCAACTGGGCCTGATAACTCTTCCGCGCGGCGTAGGCTTCGGCCTGGCGCTCCAGCGCCTGTGCCTCGTTGCGGAGCGCCGGAAGCGGCGCCAGGCGGCGGTGTACCTCTTCGAGTTTCTGGCGGGCCGAAGCTGCTTCCTCTGCTTCCTGTTCCAGCCGCCCTGCCCGCTCCGTGACCGCCGCCGCCCTCTGTTCGGCAAGCTTGAGCTCGGCCTCGAGCGCCACGGCCGTCTCCCGCAACTGCTGGAGTGCTTCCCACTGGGGCCGAATGGTCGCCAGCTGTCGCTCCGCCAGGCCGCTCGCCGCGCCCGCCGCCGTTTCCGCGGCGCGGGCGGCGGCCAACCGCTCGTCGGCCTGTTTCCTGGCGGCCTCGAGCTCGCTGCCGTCGGGGAGGCCAGCCCGCAATCCCTCGAGCCGGGCCCGCAACGATGAGCGCCGTTCCTTGAGTCGTTCCTGCGCGATTCGAAGACGCTCGTACCCCAGAACCTGGGAAAGAAACTGGGCCCGCTCGGCTGCGGTCATTGCTGCCATGACGGCCAGCTGCTTTTGTCCCGTGAAGTAGGTATTGAAAAACTGATCCCGGGTCATGCCGAGGAGCCGAGTCACCCGCTCGGTCACGGCTCCGATGCTGTTGGCGACGGCCGACACGTCGCCGTCCTGGTACAGCTCGGCGCTGTTGAGCGAGCGCACCACGCGATAGCGGTGCGCCCCCAGGGTGAAGTCCACCTCGACCACGACTCTCGCCTTGGGCGGCGCTCCCCGACGCCGCAGGGTCTCACGACTCCCTCGGGCCGCCGGCATTCCATACATGGCCCAGGCGATGGCCTCGAGCAGCGTAGTCTTGCCGGCGCCATTGGGGCCAATGATCCCGGTGAGCCCGGGACCGAACTCGATCTCGGTGTTCTCGTGCTGCCGGAAGTTCTGCAGACGAACCCGGTTGATCTGCATTACCCACCCGCCAGGTCGCGCTCGACGCTGTCCATCAGATCGCGGCCCAACCGGACGAACTCGGTCCTATCGAGCTCGGCCGGGAGGGGGCGGCCCTGGAGATAAGAGGTCACCAGCTCGGGCAGGGTCTGACGCCGTCCAGGGGACCCCACGCCGGTGACTCGGTGCAGCTCGGGCCGCCGGAAATCGAGTTGAAAATGCAGCGCGTCCGCTTTGTAGGCCCGCACAGCTGCGTGATCGATTTCCCGGGCGACGTGCCGTGGGATATCGAATACCCGCAGCCGTACGATCTGGTCCGACACGCCGCCGGGCACTGATGCCAGTCGTTCGGCGATCAGCTGGCCCACGGCCTCGGCCGAAAGACCCTGGGCCCGGATCGGCTCCAAATCGAGAACCGCCCGAGCTCGGGGCACCGCATGGCGCTCCACTCGCTGAGTCTCGAGGTCAACCAGCAGCCACCCCTTTCCATGGGAGCCGTGATCCACCTCGTCCGCCGCCTCGCCCCAGATGTTCGGCCCGATAAAATCCAGCGATCCGGCGTACCAGGCATTCCGGGCCACCTGGTGCTGGGTGTGATAGTGTCCCAGCGCTATGTAGGTCCAGTCCTCCAGGTGAAGCTCGCGGCGGTTGACGACCGCCCCACCGTAGTCCGTGGCGACATGGCCCAGCGGGTACTCGCCCTCCACCTCGAAGTGGGCCACGAGCACCTGGTTCTTCTGGGGCCCTTCCGGGAGGAGCGCGGGCGGCTCGGGAGCCAGCGTGGCCTGCCGCGGCACCGCGAAGATGCTGAGGTCGAGCTCAGGATAAACCAGTCGCCGGGGCTCATCGGTGGCTACCTCCACCCCCAGCTCCTCGAAGAGCCGGAGGATCGATCCGGTCTCCACGGTGCGGGGCGTGTCGTGGTTGCCGGCGATGAGTACCACAGGCGCGTGGGGCAG
Organism: uncultured Gemmatimonadales bacterium; assembly: GCA_963840165.1. GTDB lineage: Bacteria > Gemmatimonadota > Gemmatimonadetes > Gemmatimonadales > GWC2-71-9 > CAVVWJ01. The sequence goes on along the minus strand of CAWIXT010000009.1, from coordinate 451,558 downwards.
GGCTTCTCGCAGGCGCTGAAATTGCCGAAACGCAAAGACGATGGCGTAATTGGTCGGACGAACTGAATGAAAGAGGTCGCCTGCCATCACTACGGCATCGGGTCGCGCGGCGATCACCCCATCAATTGCCTGACGGAACGCCTGCGCGACATCGGCTTCTCGTTGGTTGATGCCGCCGGAGGTCTGTCGGTGGTACTGCCTGATGCCGAGGTGGGAGTCGGCGATGTGCGCCAGTTTCACGGGTGGAGAATGATCCCAAGAGTTGCAAAGGGCAAGAACGCAGGGATGTGGGACTTGCCCGCCGGACCCGTCCTAGGCTCCGTAGGAGTCGTCCACACGTTTGAGGGCAGGGATTCCCCGGCGCGTCGCGGCAACTTCCCCGTTCACCCGCCGGCCCAGGCAGGCAGTGAAAAAGGCGAATGCGTCGATGGGGCGCTCACGCCGAGTCGCGGCCAGAGCGCGCCGCACATCTTCCTCCCGGCGGCCTTCGACCAGTGTCCGTACGGCTTCGCCCGATACCCGTCGGTCGAGCCGCCGAAGGTGGCGCACCACCGCGTCCACGAAGGGCAGCTCGGCGGCCGGCGGAAAGCGCTCCATGCCTTCCCGGCTGGTCAACACCGCTGGGCGGGGAAACTTGACGAAGATCGGCTGAGTGAAGTGCGGGTGCCGCAACATCAACTCACCCTTAGGCAGGGTGGCCAGCTTGATTTTCGTTGCCGGTGAGAGGGTGCCGTACGCCGGCATGGCGAGCTCATCGCTGTCCATGCGCCCGTAGATCGCAGTCCCGGCGTTCCCCACGACTCGCCGCTGCACCTGAGAGCGGAATTGCTGGGCGGAAAAGAGAACCAGGCCCAGATACCGGCCGCGCTCGGACAGGTCCAACAGCATCTTTCGCACGTAGGTATCGGGGCCATCGGCCGGGGCGTACTTGTTCAACTCGTCCACGAACACGACTACATGGTCGACACCCAGATCCCGCCGCTCGAGGTGCTCCCGCAGCTTTGACACCACCCGGGCGAAGACCAGGTCCTGAGCCAGCGGATCGAGTCCGGCAACATCGACCACGTGGACGCTTCGGTCGTCGAATTTCCCCCAGGGCAGGTCGTTGGGCACGCCGTCGTCGGTGACAAGGCCTTTGGAGCGAGTGCTGATATTGCTGAGGCGATTTCGCACCTTGCGGATGGTCGCAACGTGGTGGGTCCTCCAGACCTCGGAGCCCCGGCCCATTGCTTCCATGAAATCGAAGATGGCCCGGAAGAACTCGTCCAGGTCCGCGAAGCTCTGCACGTTGAAGGATTTTGCCCGAAGCATCTCGTCCACGTACTCCCGGCCCACTACCCGTTCGGCCAGGAAGTCGATGAAGGCGTCGGCCTTCGCGTCTATGTCATCTCGGTTGAGGACGACTTCGGCGTAGTCGAGGACCTCGCGGAGGCCCCAGACGAGCGGCTCGGTGTTCGCAGCCAGGGCCTCGTTAGTCCTGAGACTGTTCAGATTCACGCCATCGGGTTTGAGCGGCGCGTAATACCGGACATCCTGAAAGGGCTCGGATCGGATGCCCAGTCGGGCATACTGCCGCTCGTCCTCCTCATCCAGGCGGGCGGGCTGGTCGAGGAAGCAGAGGTCGGGTCCTTTCACATTGAAGCAGACCGCAGCGACCGATCCCTTGTGGGCCGGAAAAGTCTGGAAGATGCTGCTGAGCAGGAACTCGACGGCGCTGGTCTTGGTCGCCAGACCGGACACGCCGGTGATGTTGAGGTGCGCTGCCTCCGGGCCGAGCAGGAAGTCACAGTCGAGGTAGACGGGGGACTCGAGCCCGCCGGCCGCGTACAACCCCACCGGAATTCCGGTGGGCCGGTCGCCGTGGGTGTAGGCGTCCATCCTGAGGGCCAGCACCACGTCGGCATCCGAGGCCATCCATACCGATCCCAGCGGCACCGGCTGCAGTGGCTCCTCGGGTATCTGCCGGAGCACCGCGGCCGTAAAGAGCCGGATCTCGGCGCGAACGGTTGCCTCGCTGCCGGCGGCGATCGGATCACCGTCGGCTCCAATGACCGCGTGCATCGGTGTCGCCAGATCGGAGTAGGCGAAGCCGTCGGTTACCACGCCGTAGACCACGCGGTCGCCCTCCTCGACCCGAACGATGGCGCCGATGCCGATGGGACTCTCGCGGGCGGTCCAGAAATGGAACTGGTGCGGAGTCGAGGGCTTGAGCTCGGTGGCGACTACCCGGCCGACCGGTAATTGCGCTTGCATGACAGAATTTTAGCCGAGCGGAGGGAGCAGGGACAGCTAAGCCGGTGGACTCATGCCCTTGCCTTGAGATACTGTTCGACGCTGTACATCCCGTAAAGCAGCCGATCCCAGCGCCGGTCCGGTGCGCTGACCGGCGCGCGGTCGGCCATGATCCAGCGGGAGATGGCGCTGGCCCGCTCGGGTGATCCATTCTCAGGCGCCACCTCGACTCGAACCAGGCCGTACAGCAGGTCCTTCCCTTCCCAGGGCCACAGCCGGAGGCCCCAGGCTCTCACCGAAGCGAGGCTGCGAGTAGCCGGTGCGTACACGGATGACCGGTACCCACAGGGCAAGCGGAGGTACTGCTGTAGATCGGCGCCATCGAACGGAAGAATGGAGTGGCTCTTCGAGATCGCGACCATCCGGGGATCCCCGCCCAATGGGGGCTGACCGACAGGGCGCCGTCCACGACCAGCCATCCATCGCAGCGCTCGCGGTAGCGGTCTCCCACGACTACTTCCAGGGCCCCTCGGGCCTGGTCCAGGGCCTCGCCTGCGTTCAGGAGGTCTCGCAGGGGATGCCCGGGCTCGGTGTCCGGCAGGGAGATGGTCTCGAGGGTCGACACTGCGTCCGCGGCAGCCGCGAGGGCTGCCGGCCGCCCCAGGATCACCGAGCGACCGGCTTCAACGACCGTGCTAAGGCGGCGCTCCCGGCGCTCGCGCACGGCCGCGCCGAGGATTGCACCGAACAGCGGGGCCGATCCGGCATATCCGATGATCTCGGCCCGCTGAATCCCATCGAGATAACCCACCGTCCCGGGCCAGGCCTCGCCAGGCCCGAGCGGGATACTGCGAAGCACCTCGCCTTCCACGAGCCGGGCAGGCCGGATCGTTGCTTCTTCCAGGCGCCCCGCACTCGCCTCGGGAAGCACGGAAGCGGGCGTGAGGCCCTGAAGGCGAAAGGCACGGCGGATGGCGTCGAAATTCATGGTTAGCCTGAGAAGGGGTGGTTCTGGATCGACCGATTTCGCCCCAGCGCTTTTAGAATTACACAGGGGTAGCGAAGCCCGGCACCGGGTCATGTGCTATCCAAAATCGGCAAGCGCAAGGAGGCTGACCGTGCAAAGGCGCACCCGCCACGACGGTGACAATGGGCAGAAAACGGCTTCACTGCCGGTCGATCACCTGAACGACGTCCTGGGTACGTTCACCACCCTCCAGCAGGACGCTAAGCGATTGCTCGGTCAGATCGGCGAGTCCCTGCGCCAGATGCGCGATCTCCGCAGCCAGCTCCAGGAGCACCGCGGCACCGGGCGAGCCAAACCAGGTCAAACCCGAAAAGCTTATTTGCAAAATCGTTACGCGCTGACGGCCCGGGAAGCGGAAGTCGCCACGCTTCTGGGTCAAGGGAGGTCCAACTCCGCGATCGCTTCCGCGCTCAATATCAGCTCCCATACCGCCCGCCACCACACCCAACGGGTTCTGGCCAAGCTTGAGGTGCACTCGAGAGCCGAGGCTGGAGCCAAGGTGCGCGGCTGACACATAGGCAAATCTGCCCACACCCGTGAAAGAAGTTGCAGCAGTCGTGAGCGAGATCACCGACAGGTAAGTACGAGGCCGGGCATCCTGCCGTTAGGTACTTACCCGCCGCAGCAACACGGTGTAAGTCGGCGGGCGCAATACGAGTCTACGGTGAGTGGTGATGAAGGTGCTGGTGACAGGTGGTGCGGGCTTCATCGGGTCGCACCTTTGCGAACGGCTGCTTCTTCAGGGTCACGAAGTTGTTTGCGTAGACAACTTCTTTACAGGGCGTCGGGATAATGTCCGGCACCTGCTTGACTACAGCAGCTTCGAGCTTCTGAGACATGATGTCTGCGAGCCTCTACTCCTCCAAGTAGACCAGGTCTACAACCTCGCCTGCCCGGCATCTCCGGTTCACTACCAGTACAACCCGATCAAGACCGTCAAGTCCAACGTGATGGGAACGCTGAACATGCTCGTGCTGGCCCGGCGGGCAGGCGCTCGTATTCTGCAGGCATCCACGTCGGAGGTCTACGGTGAGCCACACGTACATCCGCAACCCGAGAACTACTGGGGCAACGTCAACACGGTGGGCCCGCGCTCTTGTTACGACGAGGGGAAGCGGGTCGCCGAGACGCTGATGATGGACTACCACCGGCAGAACCAGGTGGATACCCGGATCGCCCGAATCTTCAATACCTACGGGCCCCGCATGGCCGAATCGGATGGCCGGGTGGTCTCCAACTTCATCGTCCAGGCTCTGCGTAGGGAACCGCTCACGCTGTACGGTGATGGCAGCCAGACCCGATCGTTTTGCTACGTAGACGATCTGGTCGAGGGTCTGATGCGCCTCATGAACGTGGAAGGACTGCACGATCCCGTGAACCTGGGCAACCCGGGCGAATTCTCGATCCGCCAGCTGGCAGAGGCAATCGCCGAGGTATGCCGCTCCGATCTGAAGATCGAGTATCGGCCGCTGCCGCAAGACGATCCGACCCAGCGACGACCAGACATCTCCAAGGCGCAGGCCCTCCTCGGGTGGGTGCCTACGATTGCCCTGCGCCAAGGTCTGGAACGGACCGTTCCCTACTTCGCCGATCGACTGCAACACACCCGTCCCAAAAAGACTCGGCAAAGCGGTCCGGTGCCGGCTGGGGCCTTTCCATTCATCGAGAGACGGCGGGCCTACACCGAGGCGGCGACGTGGACCGACAGACCCGCGGTTTGACCAAGAAGGAGGAAGCGTGGCCAAACATGTCCTGATCACCGGCGGCGCCGGATTCATCGGATCGCACCTCGCCGATGCGTTGCTGGCGCGGGGCCACCGGGTGCGGGCGCTCGATAATCTGTCACCCCAGGTGCACGGAGCCGAGGAGGAGCGACCCGAGTATCTGGATCCGGAGGTAGAGCTGACCATCGGTGACGTTCGAGATGCCAGAGCCGTCCGACGCGCGCTTGATGGGATCGATGTCGTGTATCATCTGGCCGCGGCAGTGGGGGTGGGCCAGAGCATGTATGAGATCTCCCAGTACACCAGCGTCAACAATCTGGGGACAGCGGTTCTGCTGGAGGCCATCACCACGAAGCCGGTGGAGGGTCTGATCGTGGCGTCCAGCATGAGTTTGTACGGCGAGGGTCTATATCGGAAGCGCGATGGAAGAATCGCCACCGGCGAGGAACGGCAGTTGAGCCGGCTCCGCGCAGGAGACTGGGAGGTTCGCGATAGCACGGGCGAGGTCCTGACGCCGGTGCCTACCCCGGAGACCAAGCCTCCTTCCCTCGCCTCGGTCTACGCCCTGTCCAAGTTTGATCAGGAGCGGCTATGCCTGTTGATCGGACGAGCTTACGGCATTCCTACCACCGCGCTGCGGTTTTTTAACGTGTTCGGCACTCGCCAGGCGCTATCCAATCCCTACACCGGCGTCCTGGCCATCTTCGCGTCCCGGCTTCTAAATGGGAATCGACCGGCGGTCTTCGAGGATGGGCTGCAGCGAAGAGACTTCGTCAGTGTTTATGACGTGGCTCAGGCGTGCTGCCGGGTGCTGGAGCGGCCGGCATCCAGGGGTGAGGTGTTCAACGTCGGGAGCGGCCGGTCCTACACCATCCAAGAGATCGCCCATCGCATCGCCGCGGTGATCGGGAAGGATGGCCTCGAGCCCGAGATCACTGGCAAGTATCGCGTGGGCGACATTCGGCATTGCTTTGCGGATATCACGCGGGCACGCGCCACGCTCGGATTCGAGCCCCGGGTTGAATTAGAAGACGGGTTGACCGAATTGGCCGGCTGGCTGGAGGGTCAGGTCCCAGCCGACCGGGTGGAGGAGGCCAGCGCGGAGCTCGCTGCCCGGGGACTGACGGTATGACACGCGCCTCCGAGCGGCCAGTACTGATCACCGGCGGCTCCGGCTTCATCGGGACCAATCTGGCGCACCGCTTGCTGGGCGCGGGCCAGCCGGTGCTCCTGTTCGACAACCTGGCTCGTCCTGGTGTTGAGAGAAATCTGCGCTGGCTGCGCGATACCCACGGGACCCGGGTTGAAGTGGAAGTCGCCGATGTCAGGGATGCAGGAGCGGTGCGGCACGCGGTGGACCGAGCGGGTCAGGTCTTTCATTTCGCCGCGCAGGTTGCCGTCACCACGAGCCTGGACGACCCGCTGGAAGACTTTGAAGTCAACGCCCGCGGAACCATCAATGTGCTGGAAGCCCTGCGAGCGCAGTCCAACCCCCCACCTCTGGTATTCACCTCCACCAACAAGGTGTACGGCGCACTGGAGGATGTGGAATTGAGTGCCCGGAATCTGCGGTACGAGCCGACCGATACCTTCCTGCACCAGAGAGGAATCGGCGAAAGTCGGCCGCTCGATTTCCACAGCCCGTATGGTTGCTCCAAGGGTACCGCAGATCAGTACGTACTCGACTACGCCCGGACATATGGCCTACCAGCCATCGTCTTTCGGATGAGCTGCATCTACGGTCCGCACCAGTTCGGCACCGAAGACCAGGGCTGGGTGGCCCATTTCCTCCTTCGCGCCATGGAAGAGCGTCCGATCATTCTCTATGGGGATGGCCGGCAGGTGCGCGACATCCTGTGCGTGGATGACCTGGTGAATGCGTTCCTGCTGGCGCAACGGGATATGCCGACCCAGTCGGGTCAGGCATTCAACATCGGAGGCGGTCCCGTCAATACCATCAGCCTTCTAGAGCTGGTTGAGCTCATCGGGGAGCTTCTGCCGCGCAAACCGAAGGTGCTGTTCGATCGTTGGCGCACGGCGGATCAGCGCTACTACGTCTCCGACACCGGAAAATTCGAGCACGCTACTGGGTGGAAGCCGAGCATAGGTGTGCGCGAGGGCGTGGCCCAGCTAGTTCGCTGGTTGAGAGACACGCAAGTTGGTCCCGTCATGGCGCCGTTTGCCGAAGCCAAGACGCGGAAGGCCGCCGGTGCCGGGCGCTAGCCCCGCGGGCGCGCCGCCAGCTCCGGCCATTCGCACGATGCGCGCATCGGTAGTCGCGGGTCCGCGGAAGCTCGAGGTCGAGCATGTCGTCATGCCCGAACCCGGGGCGGGAGAGGTGCGGCTGCGCCTGGAAGGGTGCGGGGTCTGCGGCTCCAACCTGCCGGTGTGGGAAGGCAGGTCGTGGTTTCAGTATCCCATGGCGGCGGGGGCGCCCGGTCACGAAGGCTGGGGAGTGGTGGATGTCGTGGGTCCTGGTGTCTCGAACCTGGCCCCGGGACAGCGAGTGGCGGCCTTGTCCAGTCAGGCATACGCCGACTACGACATTGCCGCCGCCTCTGCGGTAGTTCCCCTGCCGGACACGCTTGACGGCACCCCCTTCCCCGGTGAGCCGCTTGGCTGCGCCATGAATGTGTTTCGCCGATCAGGGATCGCGTCGGGACAGACAGTCGTCATCATCGGGATTGGTTTTCTCGGGGCGATCCTGACGCGCCTGACCAGTCAGGCTGGCGCCAGCGTCATCGCCATCTCGCGGAGGCCGTTTGCGCTGGAGCTGGCCCGCGCCATGGGCGCGGAGGTGACCATTGCCTTCGAGAACCATGAAACGATTGTCGAGCGGGTGCGGCAGCTCACCGAGGGAGAAGGCGCAAGCCGGGTCATCGAGGTGATCGGCTTGCAAGAGTCACTGGATCTCGCCGGCGACCTCACTCGGGTGCGCGGGCGTCTGATCGTCGCGGGGTATCATCAGGATGGCGCCAGGCAGGTTCCCATGCAGCTATGGAACTGGCGCGGCCTGGATGTGATCAACGCGCACGAGCGAGACCCGGAGGTGTACGTCGAGGGAATCCGCCTGGCGATCGAGGCGGTAGCAGCCGGTACGCTCGATCCGGCTCCGCTGTATACCCACAGCTTCGGACTCGAGCAGCTCGGCGAGGCGTTCGAGATGATGCGCACCCGTCCCGATGGATTTCTCAAAGCCCTGATCCGAACATGACTCACAGGTTGCCCCGCCTTGGCTTTCTCGGCGTGGGCTGGATCGGCAGAGACCGCCTGGCTGCGGCCGCTCAAAGCGGGCTAGCAGAGGTCGCAGCCGTGTGCGATCCGGTGGAGGAGAATGCGGTCGCTGCCAGTCGAGCTGCCCAATGCAGTCGCTGCAGCACGCTGGACCAGCTGCTCGATGCCGGCCTCGACGGCCTCGTCATTGCGACCCCGAGCGCCCTTCACGCCGAGCAGGCAATCGCGACTCTGCGTAAGGGCATCGCAGTGTTCTGCCAGAAACCGCTCGGTCGAACCCTGGCGGAAACCGCTCGAGTGGTAGCGACGGCACGATCTCACGACGCGCTGCTGGGTGTAGATCTCTCCTACCGCCACGTCAACGGCGTCGCGCACATCAGAGAGCTCATCCGCTCGGGTGCGCTGGGCACGGTGTACGCCGCTGACCTCGTATTCCACAACGCTTTTGGGCCCGACAAGCCCTGGTTCTACGACCCGGGCCTGTCCGGGGGCGGCTGTGTCATCGATCTGGGGACTCACCTGGTGGACCTGGCACTGCACTTGTTGGAACCGGCCGTGGTGACCGGGGTTTCCAGCCGGCTTTTTGCCCGCGGCGCCCGTCTGACGCTCCCGACGGCGGCCGTGGTCGAGGACTACGCCACAGCGGAGTTGGAGCTCGACAACGGTATCACGGTTCGTCTCGCCTGCTCATGGAACCTTTCGGCCGGGTGTGATGCCGTCATCGAGGTAGCCATCTACGGGACTCATGGAGGTGCACGCTTGGGGAATGTCGGGGGATCCTTCTACGACTTCAGGGCCGAGAGCTTCCGGGGAACTGCTCGCCAGACTCTGGCCGAGCCGCCGGACGCGTGGGGAGGGCGGGCTGTGGTGGAGTGGGTCCGACGGCTCCGCTCCAGCCCGGGGTTCGATCCGCGAGCCGAAGAACTCACTGACGTGGCAGCCGTGATCGATGCGATCTACGGCCGACGGGATCCGATCACCCTCACATCTGCTTTACCGGAAATCGGAGCTTCCGCGATCCTGGTTGGCTCGGCCTCAGACCCATGACACTCCGATCCAGGCCACTTCGCGTGCTTATGACGGCGGATACCGTAGGGGGAGTCTGGACCTACGCCGTGGACCTGGCCGGCGCGTTGACCCGGGAGGGGTTCGAGGTGGCACTCGCCACGTCGGGAGGCCCCCCGTCGCCGGCACAGCGAAGCGATGCGCGGCACGCGGCCACACTGGGCGTATTCGAAAGCACCTTCCGACTCCCGTGGATGAACGAGCCATGGGACGATGTACGAGCGACCCGAAGCTGGCTGCTCGAGCTTTGCTCCCACCTGCAGCCCGATATCCTGCACTTGAACGATCCCGTGTACGCCTCACCCCGCTACCACGTGCCGACCGTGGCAGTGTGTCACTCCTGCGTGCTGTCCTGGTGGGAAGCGGTGCTGAATACGACTGCGCCCCCGACATGGCACCGGTATCGCCGGGAGATGATGGACGGGTTGACGGCAGCCGACTCCGTGGTGGTGCCCTCCCGATTCATGCTCTCTGCTTTGCGGCGGCACTATGGCGTGGAGTGGGGCGAAGTCATTCCCAACGGTCGGGACGGGACCCACCTCACCCCGGGAGTCAAGGAGGAGATGGTCTTTGCCGCAGGGCGGGTCTGGGACGCCGCCAAAAACATCATGGCACTCGACCCCGTGGCAGCGGACCTTCCCTGGCCGGTGTATGTAGCGGGCGAGCGGCGTCAGCCGGACGGCGGAGACACGGTCGAGGCCTGTCACCTGCGGATGCTGGGCCGTCTCTCCCCCGAAACGGTGGCGGACTGGCTGGCACGCTCGGCTATCTACGCCTTTCCGGCGCGGTACGAACCATTTGGCCTCTCGGTGCTCGAGGCCGCGCTCTCGGGATGCACCCTGGTGCTGAGCGACATTCCGTCGCTGCGGGAGCAGTGGGACGGAAAGGCCATTTTCGTGCCGCTGGAGAACCCCGGTACCCTGCGCGCCGCAATCGAAGCCCTGATCGAAGAACCGGGTCTGCGACAGATCCTGGCCCTGCGGGCTCGGCGACATGCGCTGACGCTCACGGCCCGCCGCATGGCACTCAGGTATGCGGACATCTACACCGCGCTGCAGTCTGGTCGCCACCTGACGCACCCGGAGGCCGCATGCGCATCGTGATGTTCTATCACTCCCTGGTGTCTGACTGGAATCACGGCAACGCACACTTTCTTCGGGGTGTGATGACGGAGCTGATGGGTCGGGGGCACTGCGTAAAGGTCCTGGAGCCGGCCGACGCCTGGAGTCGGATGCACCTCGTCCTGGAGCACGGACCGGAGTCGATCGCGAGGTTCGAACGCGCCTACCCTGGCCTCGGTAGCAGCCGCTACCGGCTCGACACACTCGATCTCGACAATGAGCTTGCCGGTGCAGATCTGGTGCTGGTACACGAATGGAACGACCCGGCCCTGGTCGGTGCGATTGGACGCCACCGGGCGGAGACCGGCGGATACCGCCTGCTGTTTCACGATACCCACCACCGGTCGGTTACCGATCGGGAAATCATGGCGCGCTACCCTCTGGGGAGCTACGACGGAGTGCTTGCGTTCGGCGAAGTCGTCCGCCGTCGTTATCTGGAGGAGGGCTGGGCTGACCGGGTGTGGACCTGGCACGAGGCGGCGGACGTCCGGCGCTTTCACCCGCTGGAAGGCCGGTGTCGTGAGGCAGGCCTGGTGTGGATCGGAAACTGGGGAGACGAAGAGCGCACCGCCGAGCTGGAGGAGTTCCTGGTTGCGCCGGTTGAACAGCTGGGGCTGGACGCGCGGGTCTACGGAGTGCGCTACCCTGCCGCGGCGCTCAGGCGTTTGGCTGCCGCGGGAATCTTCTACGCAGGATGGCTACCCAACTACGAGGTGCCATCGGTTTTCGCCCGGCACCGCATAACCCTGCACGTGCCCCGGCGGCCCTACGTCGAAGCACTCGCTGGCATTCCCACTATCCGCGTCTTCGAGGCCCTCGCGTGCGGAATACCCCTGATCTGCGCGCCCTGGGACGACGCAGAGAAACTGTTCTCCGCCGGCTCCGACTACCTGGTGGCACGGAACGGAAGCGAGATGCGGCGCCACCTGGCGACAGTGCTGGCCGACCCCTCCTCAGCAGAGAAGATGGCGGAGCGCGGCCGCCAAACGGTGCTATCGCGCCACACGTGCGCGCACCGGGTCGATGAGCTCCTGGGCATCGTAGAGCAACTGAACGGCGGTTCGCTGGAAACGGCCATGACCACACCGGCGGAGATGGCATAATGGCTGGACTCGACATCGCCTTCTTCGGCTCCAGCCTGGTGTCTGCCTACTGGAACGGAGCCGCCACGTACTATCGCGGCATTGTGCGGGCGCTGAGCAGCCGGGGACACCAGGTGACCTTTTACGAGCCTGATGCTTACGGGCGACAGGCGCACCGGGATATGCCCGATCCTGATTGGGCGCGGGTCGTGATCTACCCCGGCGACACGCCGGAGGGCGCGCTCCGAGCGGTGGAAGCGGCGCGAGGCGCCGATTTGGTGGTCAAGGCGAGCGGGGTCGGCGTATTCGACGAGCTGCTGGAGCAGGCGGTGCTCGAGCATCAGACCGCCGGGTCACTGGTGGTGTTCTGGGACGTAGACGCCCCGGCAACGCTGGACCGGATCGAGTCCAACCCTGCCGACCCATTCAGACGCCTGATTCCGCGTTATGACCTGGTGCTCACCTACGGTGGCGGCGATCCTGTTTCACAGGCCTATGAAGGCTTCGGAGCACGCCGCTGCGTGCCGATCTATAACGCACTCGACCCATCCACCCACTTTCCAGTCCGGCCGGATCCGCGCTTCCGGGGAGACCTGGCCTTTCTGGGCAACCGGCTGCCCGACCGCGAGTCCCGCGTAGATGATTTCTTCCTCGGGGCTGCGGCGGCATCGCCCCAGCATGCCTTCGTCCTGGGGGGAAGCGGATGGGGGGACAAGAAGCTACCGCCGAACGTCCATTACGCGGGCCATGTATACACCCGGGATCACAACGCCTTCAACTGTACGCCGACCACGGTGCTGAATGTGAGCCGCGAGAGCATGGCACGTTATGGCTTCTCGCCGGCCACCCGGGTCTTCGAGGCCGCCGGTGCCGGGGCCTGCCTGCTGACGGATAGTTGGGAAGGCATCGAGTTGTTTCTGCAGCCGGGCAAGGAGGTGCTCGTCGTCAGCGACGGCGCCGAAGTTGCCGAACAGGTCAGCTGCCTGACCCCAGCCCGCGCCAAGACTATCGGCCTCGAGGCTCGGCGTCACATTCTGGCAGCGCACACCTACGACCGCCGGGCCGAACAGCTGGAGGCGGTGCTCAGCGTCGGAAGGATGGCCGCGCGCGAGGTGGTTCCGTGAGCCGGCCGCCGCTGCGGATCGTAATCCTCGGACTCTCGATTACATCCTCCTGGGGAAACGGACACGCCACGACCTATCGAGGGCTGGTCCGTGAGCTCGTCGCGCGGGGGCATAAGGTCTTGTTTCTGGAGCGGGATGTCGAATGGTACGCGTCAAACCGGGATCTGCCTCAGCCGCCACAGGGACGAACGGTCCTGTATCGAGATCTGGCCGAGCTGACGCGTCGGTTCACGAGCAACGTCGCGGAAGCCGACCTGGTGATCGTGGGATCATTCGTACCCGAGGGCACCGCGGTAGGCGAGTGGGTAGTCAACCATGCCGGCGGCGTGACAGCGTTTTACGACATCGATACGCCGGTGACGCTGGCCCGGCTGGCGCGGGGGGAGGAAGCCTACCTGTCACGGGCGCTGATTCCCCGGTATCAACTCTACCTCTCGTTCACCGGAGGTCCCACTCTCCGACGGCTGGAGGAAGAGTTCGGGTCTCCTCTGGCCAGGCCGCTCTACTGTTCGGTCGACCCCTCGCTGTACTACCCGGAATCGGTTTCGATGCAATGGGATCTGGGCTACATGGGCACCTACAGCGACGACCGGCAGCCGGCGCTTGCCCGTTTTCTGTTGGAACCGGCCCGGCTCTGGCCGCAGGGGCGGTTCGCGGTGGCGGGGCCACAGTACCCGGACAGCATTGAGTGGCCGGGTAATGTGCACCGCATCGAGCACCTGCCGCCCATTCGCCACCGGGGCTTCTACGCCGCCCAACGTTATGCGCTGAATCTCACGCGAGCCGACATGGTTGCCGCCGGGTTTTCGCCCAGCGTCCGGCTCTTCGAGGCTGCAGCGTGCGGCACCACCATCATCAGCGACGAATGGGAAGGTCTGGACACTCTGCTGCAGCCTGAGCGCGAAATCCTGCTCGCTCGTTCCACCGCGGATGTGCTCAGCTGGATGAAGGACTTGCCGGAGGACGAAAGACGAACCATCGGGTTGCGCGCGCGTGACCGGGTGCTGGCCGAGCACACCGCGGCTCACCGCGCCGCGGAGCTGGAGCAGTTCGCCCTGGAGGTTATCGAACGTCCAACCGCGAGCATTTTGCGATGAGCCAATCGCTGCACCAGGAATCGGTGGACAGCCGCGACCAGGTCCGCAGCAGGGAAATCGCGCACCTCGGGCCCTGGTTCCATAACCTGCACCTCCCTGACGGAGCCCAGACCGCTCCCGACCATCCGCTGGGTGACTTTCCCGCGTACAAGTGGCGGCGTCTGGCCCCGCACCTCCCTGCGCGATTGGATGGCTGGACCGCCCTCGATATCGGCTGCAACGCCGGGTACTACAGCTTCGAGCTGGCCCGGCGCGGGGCGCAGGTGACGGGAATCGATGTGGATCCGCACTACCTGGCCCAGGCACGATGGGCCGCCAGGGAGTACGGCCTGCAGGGCGCCGTCGAGTTTCGGCAGATGCAGGTCTACGATCTGGCGGGAGAGGAGGGGAGGTTCGATCTGGTTCTCTTCATGGGAGTTTTCTACCACCTGCGCTATCCCCTGCTCGGCCTCGACATCGTATCGCGCCGCATCGGTCGCATGATGGTGTTTCAGACCATGAGAATGCCAGGCATGGAGGTGTACGGCGACACCCTCGATCACGGCATCGAAGAGCGTGAAGTGCTGCGCCACCCGGGCTGGCCGCGCATGGCATTCATCGAACATCGCTTTGCCAATGACCCGACCAATTGGTGGGTACCTAACCACGCGGGCATCGAAGCCATGCTGCGCTCCAGCGGGTTGACGGTGCGGGCGCATCTGGGCCACGAGATCTACCTCTGCGAGCCGGCGCCCGGCACTCCGGGACCATACGACTTTACTCCTGAGCTCCGCTCGGCGACCGGGCGCCCGAACTAGAACGAACGGCCCGCTGGTGATCGTCTTTCGTGATCAGCATACACCGGGCGTCACCGTCCATCTCTTGGCGGACATCAGGTTGGAGACGTTGCGCTGTGCGCGTGGCTCTCCACCCAGTCACCAGGAAGCGGTTCACCTGTTGATTGCCCTGGGCTCGCTGGAATCCGCTCTCCTGGATGTAATCCACCCCAGTGCTGACGGCGGTGACCGGATCGCCGGGCTGCTGCGCCAGGCGAGCGTTGCAGTCGGTCACGTCGTATGGCACACCTGGCACGACCAGGCCGCCGGATCAAAACGTTGGATGGAGGAGGCTGGGGCGACGTTGTCGCAGTTGGAGCAGTTGCCACTGCCGGCCACCGTGCAGGTCACCGTTCCCGAAGGGTACGCTTACTACGCCGTGTATCCGGAGATGTACCTGGAGGCGGCCAAACGCTGGCGGCAGACGGTCGGCCCGGTCAACGCTGTGTGCCTGGGCCTCAGAAGCATCGGCACCAGCCTTTCAGCCGTCGTCGCCGCCGCGCTCGAGGAGCTCGGATGCCAGGTGACGTCCTACACCCTCCGGCCGCGGGGCCACCCGTTTCAACGACGTCCGGTCCTGACCCAACAGCTGGAGCAGGCACTGCGGTCGGAGGAGAGCGCGTTTTTCCTGGTCATCGATGAAGGCCCCGGCATCAGCGGATCTTCCCTGGGCGGAACGGCCGACCTGCTGACTGGACTGGGGATCGAGGATGACCGGATCGTCCTTTTTCCCAGCTGGAAGACCGACGGTTCCACTTTGCGGTCGCCGGTCGGACGGGACCATTGGCAGAGGCACCCCCAGGTCGTGGTGAGCTTCGAGGAGGTATGGCTGGATTCCGGGCGTCTGGCCCAGGCGGTCGGTGCCGAACGGCTGGTCGACATGTCCTGCGGCGCCTGGAGGAAACGACTGTTCCCGTTTCCGACGGGCTTCCCGCCGGTGCAGCCTCAGCACGAGCGCAGGAAGTATCTCGTCGAGCCCACCGAAACCGGAGGGACAGTCCGCTGGATGAGCTTCGCGGGGCTGGGGGACCTGGTGGCGCCGAAGCTCCTGCGGGCCAACCAACTGGCGGAGGCGGGTTTCACCACGGCGCCGGACCGGGAAGCCCACGGATTTCTAATACGGGCGTTCACCCCCGGCAGCCCGGTATCGGCGAATGAGGTCAACCTCGGCCTGCTCGAAACGCTGGCTAGCTTCCTGGCCCATATCTCACGCGAACAGCCGGCCATCGCCTCGGTGACGAACGGAATGCTGGAGGAGATGGTCACCACGAACATCATCGAGGGACTAGGCGAGGAGTGGCAACCTCAGATCCGCTCGAAACTGTTCGGTTCCAGCACCATCTGGTGCCAGCGCACGGTGGCGTTGGATGGCAGAATGCAACCGCATGAATGGATCCGAACGGCCTCCGGCTATCTCAAGACCGATGCGGTGGACCACCACAACGACCACTTCTTCCCCGGATGCCAGGACATTGCCTGGGACGTGGTGTCCGCCTGCCTCGAATTCCACTTGCCGCCCGATGCTCGACAATGGTTGATCCGGCGCTATCGAACTCTCAGCGGGGACCGGACGATTAGCGCCAGGCTGCCGCTCCACGCTGTGACTTACCTGGCCTTCCGGCTGGGCTACAGCACGCTTGCTGCCGATACGCTGGGACAGAATCCGGACGGAGACCGGTTTGCGGCAGCGGCCGTCCATTACGCGGATCTTCTTCGCTCAGAGCTCGAGGTGCGCTCGACGGAGGGCTGGAATGCCTAAGGTCGCAGCTCTTTACGGATATCGGCTCGTGGTATTCGACGCCGATGACACCCTGCGCCAGACGATCGCTCCCGGGAAGCCATGTCCCCATGCTCCCGGCGACTGGGTTCTAAGACCCGGCGTGCGGGAGACCTTGCTGCGCGTGGCGTGGGGCGGAGAGTCCGGGCCACAGATGGGGATGGCTTCGAATCAGGACCAGGTCGGCTACGGGCTGTTGTCGCTGGAGATGGCCCGGCGGCTGCTTCGCGACCTGGCCATTGCCGCGACCGGTCGCGCGCCTGACGAGGGTGCGCTCCAGCTCTGCCCTCACGCGCCTGAGGCCGGCTGCATGTGCCGGAAGCCGGCGCCGCAGATGCTGCTGAGCATCATGGAGCACTATGGGGTAGAACCCACCGAAACTCTGTTCGTGGGAAACGCCGAGGAAGACCGGCAGGCGGCGGCGCGGGCGGGAGTCGCGTTCATGTGGGCGGCCGATCTATTCGGCTGAGCACTCGTCTAGGGCGGGCTGCAGCTGGCTCAGCAAGCGTAGCGTTGAGTCATGCGGGCGCAGAACTCCGCAAACTCGTCGACCCGTCTGGGAGGACTGGTATGGTGCGGCCGCACTCCGCTGGATTCGGGCGTGAAGCAGAAGGTGACCGTCACCTCGAACTCCTCCAGCGCATTCATCTGACGGTCGAACCACGCCTGCGCATTGGGGCGGAGGCTGTCGGCCCAGCTGAGACCGGTACGAAGGTGCCGCACTCCCAGCCGGCGGAGCCAGCGCACCGCGTCGTCCAGGCGAGGGTCCTCGAAGTGAAACCACTGGCAGATTCCCAGCGCCGGAGCGTACTCGAAGAAACGATCGGCAGCGGGCTTCGGTGTCCCGTCCTCGCGGATGAGGCCAAGGTAGAAATGCCGGTAGTAGGAGGATCCTTCGGCCTCGCGGTGCCGGGTGGTCGCAGGCCAGGCACGAGGCAGGTCGTAAAGACTGTACCAGTGAATGCGCGGGACCTCGCCGATAAGCAGCTCGGCGGTCCGCCGCAGGCCAAACTCCTGAACCTCGTCGGCGCCGAAGGTGGACACCCCGACCTCAGTTACCCAGACGGGGAGGCTGGTGACCGCGCGGATTTCCTGGAGCTTCTGCGGCCACTCGTTGATGGTCCAGTGGTTCCAGTCAAGCGGGAAGCCGTGCACAGCAACCACGTCCACGTAGTCGAGTACGCCGAGCTCGCCCAACTTCTGGATAAAGCCGGGGTCAATCGGCGAGATGCCGCCGAGCACCCGGGTGAGACGAGAATTCTCGCTTCTCACCGCGGAGGCGGCGGCCTTCACCAGGTCGGCATACAGCAGCCAGCCCGGGTCGGCCTCGAAATCCCAATGCGAAATGTTGTTGGGCTCATTCCAGAGCTTTACCGCTTCGATCATCACCATCCTCCGGGGTCCCTAGCTGCAAACTGCCTTGGCCAATCGGGCTACGGCATGCGTCGGATCACAGGTCCAGTGTGGGGGTTGACCTCACTTGGCAGGAGCGGGTGACGACTTTCCTGCTGATACGCCATGCCCTGTGCGACCCGGTCGGGAAGGCCATCGCCGGCCGTGCCCCGGGCGTCCACCTGAATGCCGCCGGCCGGCACCAGGCAGCGAAGCTCGCTGCATGGCTCGCACCTCTTCCGATTGGGTCGATTTATTCGAGCCCCCTGGAGCGGGCAGTCGAAACTGCGAAGCCGCTGGCGGACCGGTTGGGCCTTCCGGTGGTTCAGCTATCAGGGCTCACGGAGGTGGATTTCGGAGATTGGACCGGCCGGAGCCTGGAGGATCTGGCTGCGGTGCCCGGCTGGCACAATTTCAACGCCCGGCGAAGCACTGCGCCTATCCCTAACGGGGAGACCATGGCCGAGGTCATCACCCGGGCGGGACGGACCCTGGCTGACATCCGGCTGGAAGATGCCTCGCCTGATCGGCTGGTCGCCGTGATCAGCCATGGCGATGTCCTGCGTGGCCTCTTGACCCATTTGCTGGCAATGCCTGCCGACGAGCTGGCTCGACTGGAAATCGCACCCGCATCCGTGACCGTAGTATCGCTGCAGGATCAGGCTCCCCGAGTGCTCCTACTCAATGCCACCGTGGGATGGCCAGAGGAGATCTCGGCAACTCGATAGCGCTTCGTGCACGATGCGCTGAGACTCCACCGCAAACTGGAAGACCTACGCCCGGAGAACACCGCCGGCGGGCATCCACTTCCTGCACCAAGGGAGCGGTAACTGGTTGCGCCCCAACCCTTCAGCAACGTTCAACTTAGCCGACCGGCAGCAACTCAGTTCTCCTTCCTCTGCCCGGCCGCCAGAGGCATTGAAATTGCACCCCCACTACAGAATTGCAGGAATCCCCCATTCCGCGAATGAAATGCAAAGCACTGGTTTTCAGCTGGCCAAGCGGTCCCTCCAGTTTGTGCGTCCGTACCGAGGCACCCTTACTGGCGTGGTCACCCTCGCCCTCGTACTTGCGGCACTGAGCGCGCTCGATCCCCTTCTCATGAAATACCTGTTCGACGCGCTCGAGCGCCGCAGTGGGCTGTCTTCGCTGGCGGCGATCATCGCGGGACTGGTCGCGCTGGAGCTGGCCCGGGCGGGGCTCCAGGCCTGGCTCGGGGTCCTGAGCTGGGACGTGCGTCTGGGCGTGGATTACACCATGCGGGAACGGGTCATGAGCAAGCTGAACTCGCTCCCGATGTCGTTCCACCACGGCGAGACGATCGGCGCCACGATGAACCGGATCAACCAGGGGATTGCCGGTTGCGTCACGGCCTTCTGCGAGACGGCATTCAATCTCCTTCCCACGCTGCTGTATCTGGTGCTGTCGGTCACCGCCATGCTTCGCATGGAATGGCGTCTGGCCGCCGCCGTGATCGTCTTTGCGCCGATTCCGGCCATCATCGGCGCCTGGGCCGCTCCGGAGCAGATGCACCGGGAGCGCCGCCTGGTCGAGCGGTGGAACTCCATCTATGGGCGTTTCAACGAAGTGCTGGCAGGGATGATGACGGTCAAGGGATTCGCGATGGAGGAGGAGGAGAAGCGCCGTTTCATGCAGGGAGTCCGAGAAGGCAACGAAGTGGTGCGGCGGGGGGTGCGGACCGACAACCTGACCGGAACCCTGCGGACGCTGGCCGCCACTGCCGCGCGGCTGACGGCCCTCGGCGTCGGCGGCTACCTGATCTACCGCCGGGAGATGACGGTCGGCACGCTGCTGGCCTTTCTGGGATATATCGGGGGACTGTTCGGACCGGTCCAGGGACTCACCAACACCTACCAGACCCTTCGCAAGGCGACTGTCTCCCTGGAGGCGATCTTCAGCATCCTGGATGCGGAAGATGTCGTGGCGGACAGACCGGAAGCGTCGGACGTTCGGCCGCTTCGGGGAGAGGTGGAGTTCCGCCAGGTAAGCTTCGGCTATCAACCGGGCTCTGCCGTGCTGCGAGACGTGAGTCTAACGGCGCGACCGGGTGAGACCATCGCCCTGATCGGCCCGAGCGGCAGTGGTAAGACCACCCTCCTCGCGCTACTGCAGCGATTCTACAGTCTGACTGAAGGCGCCATCATGGTGGACGGGGTGGATGTCCGGGAAATGACCCAACGGTGTCTGAGGAGCCAGATCGGCGTCGTGTTCCAGGATGCCCATCTCTTCAACGACACGGTCCGGGCCAACATCGCCTACGGCCGGCCAACAGCGTCGCAAGCCGAAGTGGAAGCGGCGGCCCAGGCGGCTCACGCGCACGAATTCATCATGGCACTACCGGAAGGGTATGACACGGTGGTCCGGGAGCGAGGCAGTCGGCTGAGCGGGGGTCAGCGTCAGCGGATCGCTATCGCGCGGGCGCTGTTGAAGGATCCTCCAATCCTCATCCTGGACGAGGCCACCTCGGCCCTGGACACCGAGTCGGAGTACCTGATCCAGCGCGCGCTCCGAACGCTGCTGCATGGACGGACTGCGTTCGTCATCGCACACCGCCTGTCCACGGTGCGGGACGCGGACCGTATTGTGGTCATCAAGGACGGTGCGATCACCGAAGCCGGGAGTCACAGCGAGCTGTTGTCTCAGGCGGGGTACTACGCATCGCTGGTGGCGCGGCAGGCGAGAGGGTTTCTGGGAGAATCGGAGCGAGCGGCCTAGCTGACCTCGGCGGAGCTAGTCCACGTCGAGCGGGGCAAACGGCGGCACGTTAGTCAGCCAGAATCCAGCCAGCCCACCCTGCTGATCGACCTCGATGAAAAAGTTGTTGGCGGCCCGTACCCCTTCCACCGGCCGGCGCGGTCCGATCTGCAGGTGGAAGACGCTCTCGTTGCGGTTGGTCTGGACCGACAGCGTCGTGTCCACTTCCACCGAGGCGACTCCCGGGCGGGACGGGCGTGCCGGCAGCACCACCCGCCCGTCGGTGAGCTTGGCCGGAACCTGCAGATCTCCCACGGGAACTACCTCGGGCCACACCACCACATCGAGGCCGCAGATGACTCCGTTGTTCACGTCGAGCACCGCCACGGAGCCTTCGGCGTCGGTCAGCTCGACCGAGCCGGTGAGGCCGCCGCTCTTGCGATTGCCCTTGAAGGCGCCTGAGAGAATGTCGGTCTCGGAATCCCAGCGCCAGTTGATGGTGGGCAGTGCTCCGCTCAAGGGCTCGATACGGGCTTCCATGCTCATCGGCCGGCCTCAGGCTGCCCGGGCAGAGGCAAGACGATGGATCAGCCGCAGGGTCTTGTCGAGCGCCTTCTCCAGCTCCGCGTCGGACACCGAGTAGCTCAACCGCACCCAGCGATCGTCCGCGAATGCCGCCCCGGGGACCAGGGCCACGCCCTCCTGCTTCATCAGCTGCTCGCAGAAGCTCTGGCCGGTAACCGGATCGGTGTCACGGATGCCGTCCACCCGGAAGAAAAAGTAGAACGCTCCGTGCGGCTCCACGAACTCGATCCCCGGCGCCTCGCTGCGAAACCGATCGACCAGATAGTCCCGCCGGCGGCGGAACGCGCCCACCATGCGGGTCACCTCCGCATCCACGCGGTCATCGTTGAATGCCGCAGCGGCAGCCCACTGAGCGGGGTGATTGGCCCCAGTGGTGGTGTGGGACTGCAGCGCGGCCATCGCCTTGGCTAGGTGAGGCGGAGCGAGGGCCGCGCCGATCCGCCAGCCGGTCATGGCGTACGCCTTGCTCGCCCCATAGATGATCACCGTGCGCTCGAGCAGCTCATCGGGCAGATCCAGCAGCGACGGCGCGGGGCCGGGTCCATAGTTGATGCGGCGATATATCTCATCCGAAATGATCCAGACGTCATTCTTCCTGGCCCACTCGGCAATCGCCTTCAGCTCCGCCAGGGTGTAGACCGCTCCGGTTGGGTTGCAGGGTGAGCAGAGGATGATGCCGCGGGTGAGCTTGTGGCTGGCGCGGTCGAGATCCCTCACGCTGACCTTGAGTCCCCATTCGGGATCACCCGGCACCAGCACCGGCTCGGCGCGGGTGAGGTGCACGATCTGGGGATAAGAAACCCACGCTGGTGAAGGAATCAGGACCCGATCCTTGGGGCCGAACAGGGTGAAACAGGCGTTGAAGATCGACTGCTTCGACCCCGAGCTCACCACGATGTTGTCGGCATTGACCGCCCGGCCTCCTGACATCAGCGAGAGCTGCCTGGCTATGCCGGTGCGCAGCTCCGCAATGCCGATGTTCGGTGGGTAGCGGGTCATTCCCTTCTGAATAGCCTGGATTCCCGCCTGGGCCGCGACGGCCGGCGTGTCGAAGTCGGGCTCGCCGACGCCGAGATCCAGTACGTCCTCGCCGGCGGCCTTGCGGCGCTTGGCCTCATTGCTGATGGCAACCGTTTCCGAGGCTTTGAGGTGCTGGACGTTCAGCGATAAGGGGTCAGGCATGGGACGGTCCAAATCTGAGGTGAGCTACGGCAGACCGGGGAAAAGTTTGTCCTCGGCTCGGTGATGTCAACGGCACCATCCCTCACCGGCCATTGCTGAGCCAGCCTCTTGGACCGCCTCGCCCGGCAGCTTAGCTTCGTCGGACGAAGCATCACGCGTCTGCCAACGGAGCCTCGGTGCCCTCCTTTCAAGATCTCCATCTCACGCCTGCCCTGGCCGCTGCGCTCGAACGACTGGGTTGGGACGCCACCGATCCCATGGCCCGGGACACCGCTCCGACCACGGCCCGGGGCCACAATCTCGTCGCTGCAACCCCCCCGGTCCCCGCTTACGCGGCTCCGGCTCTGGCTGGGGTCCTCACCCGGGTTCGGCCGGGTAGCCCAGGGCTTCTCCTGGCTCCTGAAAGCCAGCTGGACGAGTGGGGGCGAGTGGCGCACGGTCTCGCACAGAGAAGCGGCATCCGGGTCCAGGTGGCACACGGCAGCGCCCGAGCCATGCGGCGCCTCAAGGCCGATGCGGTGGATCTGCTCATCGCCACTCCCGAAAACGCCCTCACTCTGCTCGGCCGTTCCGCGCTGAAGCCGGAGGGGATCACGGCCGCCTTCCTGGCATGGCCGGAGAGTTGGGGCGACGAGGACAGCATCACCCCGCTGATGCAGGATTTGCCCCGAGAGACCCAGCGCGTGATCTACACGGCGGCGCCGGATCGGGTCGAATCCATGATCGAGCGCTACGCGCGGAAGGCGATGACCGCGAAGGCGCCGGGGCTGGAGAATGGAACCCAAACCGCGGTCCGTACCGTCGGGGTTGCCTGGTCGCGCCGGGTTGCCGCGGTGGCGAACCTGGTGGAGCTGCTTGATCCAACCTCCCTCGCAATCTGGACCGCCGATCGGAGCTACCATGACGCTCTCGCCCAGGCGGTGAGCCTTAACGAGCCCGAGCTGCGGCTGGTGGTGGGAGACGCGCCGCCGGCGGAAACTATCATCGCCTTTGACCTGCCCACCGCGGAGCGGCTGCGGCAGCTGGCCGGCGCGGGCGAGGTGGTGATGCTGATTCCGCCGGGCACCGAGAGCTACGCAGCCAGGATCGCGCATCCCCGCCGGCCGCTGGTGCTTCCCGGCCCGGCAGACAGCGTCACCGGTCAGGCCGCAGCCCAGCGGGCCACGATTGTGAGAGCGATCGAGACCGGCAACCCCGACCGGGCGCTCCTCACCCTGGCGCCGCTGTTCGAGCGCCATGACCCTGCTGCCGTGGCCGCGGCGCTTTTCGATCTGTGGTCATCCTCATCCCCCGCCGCACCAGCGGCTCCGGCGGCAGAGCTCCCGGGCACTGCGAAGATCTATGTCGGTGTGGGAAAGAAGGACGGCGCGACGGCAAACGATCTGGTCGCGGTGCTCACCAAGGAGATCGGCGTAGACCGGACGAAGATTGGGCGCATCGAGCTGCGGGATGCGTACTCGCTGGTGGAGATACCGGCGCCGGAAGCCGAGCGGGTAGCCCTGGCGCTCAACGGAGTGACGATACGCCGGCGCCGTGTGACCGCCCGGGTGGACCGGGGGCCCAGCCGTCCACCCGGAAGGAACGGGGCCGGGAGCCGTCCGGCCCGGCGCCCTTAGGGAACAGCCTACCGCTTGCGGTTCAGCTGATCGCGCAGGGCCCGGCTGGCGCGGAACGCGGGAACTACCGAAGCCTTGATGCTGACCGCCTTGCCGGTCCGGGGATCGCGCCATTCGCGTGCCGCCCGCTTCCGGGCCTCGAAGCTCCCGAATCCACTGATGGCCACCCTGCCGCCACGCTTGAGCTCGGAAGCTATGACGCCCCCGGGCGCGAAGAACAGTTCGGCTACCTCGTTCGCCTTGGCCTTGCTGAGACCGAGTCGTTTGGCCACGGTGGCGACGAGCTCCTGCTTGTTCACACGCGCTCCTTCAGGTCGGAGGGTACAACGCGGCGGACGAATATCGTCGCTGAGGCGAAGTGGCCGCAAGATGCCTGGAGTTTCCTGCGCGGCCCTCTACATTTGCATCCCTCAACATTCACAGTCGGAGAGCGGTCGCATGAACTATGGGATGCACCCCGGATGGATCGAGGTGATCAGCGGCGTCATGTTCAGCGGCAAGAGCGAAGAGCTGATCCGCCGCGTTCGGCGGGCGACCATTGCCCGGCGTAAGGTGCAGGTCTTCAAGTCTCATCTGGACAGCCGTTATGCGGGTCTATACAGTGTCGCCAGCCACAACGGGACCGAGCTGGAAGCCAGCCCCGTCGATTCCGCCGCCGAAATTTATCGTCTGGTTCGGGCCGACACCGAGATAGTGGCCATCGACGAGGCGCAGTTTCTCGATCCGCAAGTGGTTCCCGTGTCGACCCAGCTGGCGAGCCGCGGTGTCCGGGTGATCCTCGCCGGCACCGACACCGACTTTCGGGGAGAGCCGTTCGGTTGCATGGGTGAGCTGATGGCGGTGGCGGAGATGGTGGACAAGCTGCAGGCCATCTGCGTGATTTGCGGCGATCCGGCCTGCCGCAACCAGCGGCTCATCGACGGCAACCCGGCGCGTTACGACTCACCCACCATCATGATCGGTGGCCGGGAGAGCTACCAGGCGCGCTGCCGGCACTGTCACAAGGTGCCACGAAGGGACGAGGATCAGACGGCACTGCTCTAGTTCACCACAGAGGCACAGAGGACACCCAGGATCACTAACTCTATAGAGCGCGGCACCTCTGTGGTGAAATCATGCTCTCGGTAGCCCTGACCGGTAACATCGGAGCTGGAAAGACCACCGTCACTGAGCTTTTCAAGCGGTGGGGGGCGACAATCGTCGATGCAGACCAGCTGGTTCGAGACGCCCAGGCGCCGGGTCAGCCGGTGCTGAACGCCATCGCGTCACGCTTTGGGGCCGAGGTGATCTTGAGGGATGGGACCCTCGATCGGCCCGTCCTGCGAGCCAAAGTGTTGGCCGATCCCGCCGCGCTCGCCGATCTCAACCGCATCGTTCACCCGGAGGTCCGCCGGCGGCGGCTGGAGCTCCTCGCTGAGGCCCGGGCCCGGGGGGACGCCATTGTCGTGAGCGACATTCCCCTGCTCTTCGAGGCCGACGATCCCTCCGCCTTTGACGCCGTGGTGCTGGTGGACGCGCCCGAGCCAGTCCGGCGGGCCCGCCTTCTGGCGACGCGCGGCCTGACTAGCGAGGAGGCCGAGCGAATGATGCAAAGCCAGCTGCCGTCCGGACCCAAGCGCAATCGGAGCGATTATGTGATCGACAACGACGCCGATCTGCCGTCGCTGGAGCGCGTCACCCGCAAGGTATGGCAGTCGCTTCTCGATCGCGCTTGACCTCTCCCTCTGTCCCATCTATCCTCCCACGCGCAACCACAGAGAGAGATCGCGGGTGTCAAACGTACCAGAGAACCTGGTCTACACCGCCGAACACGAGTACGTCGCGCGTACCGGCGATCCGCGAGTCGTCCGAGTGGGCATCACGGACTACGCTCAGGGCGAGCTGGGCGACGTCATCTTCGTGCGGTTGCCCAAGCCCGGCGAGCGCCTCGATTCACACCAGTCGTTCGGCGAGATCGAAGCAGTGAAGGCGGTCTCCGAATTGTACAGCCCGCTGGCGGGCGAAGTGGTTGAGATCAACAGCGCGCTCGACCAGGATGCGGGCGTCATCAACCGTGATCCCTACGAGGCCGGCTGGATGATCACGCTCAGGATCTCGAGCCCCGATGACCTGAAAGGCCTGATGTCACCAGCCGAGTACCGGGGGCACATCGGGGAGTGACCGCGGGATCGATGCGAAATCTTGCCAATCGAAACGAGACGAAGCAATGAAGCGAAGCGCCGTGCCTCGAGAGCCCAGTCTCGGGGCCTTTTATTTGGAGAGGAGCCAGGTCCCCAGATGACGAGTGTGCTCGAACGCAAGATGACGGCCCAGACGCCGGACGTGCTCTATCCCTCCCACTTCGCGTACCGGCACATCGGTCCCCGGAGAGCCGACGTGGATGAGATGCTCGACCTGCTCGGCTATGAGTCTCTCGACGCCTTCATCGACGCCGTAGTACCCGACGAAATCCGGCTGCGACGTCCTCTCGCCCTTCCCCCCGGACGGAGCGAGCGGGAAGTGCTCCAGGCGCTGCGGGGGCTGGCGGGCATGAACCGGGTGTTCCGGTCATACATCGGAATGGGTTACGCCGGGTGCTTCACGCCCCAGGTCATCCAGCGGAACGTGCTGGAGAATCCGGGCTGGTACACCGCCTACACCCCGTATCAGGCAGAAATCGCCCAGGGCCGCCTGGAGGCGCTGCTGAACTTCCAGACGATGGTGTCCGACCTGACCGGCCTGGAAGTGGCCAACGCATCGCTGCTCGACGAGGCGACGGCGGCGGCGGAGGCGATGAACCTGAGTCTGGCAGTGAGCGCAGTGAAGGAAAATCCGATTTACCTGGTGGATGCTCGCTGCCACCCGCAGACCGTCGACGTGGTGCGCACCCGTGCCGAGGCAAGGGGAATCGAGGTGACTGTGGCGGAGCCGGCCGACTTCGAGTTTGTGCCCGGCGTGATCGGCGCCCTGCTGCAGTACCCTGCCACCGATGGCGAAGTCCGCGATTTCAGGGGTCTGACCGAGCGGGCCCATGCGGCCGGGGCGCTGGTTACGGCAGCGACCGACCTGCTCAGCCTGGTCCTCCTCACACCGCCGGGAGAATGGGGCGCCGACATCGCGGTAGGCAACAGCCAGCGGTTCGGGGTCCCGATGGGGTACGGCGGCCCCCACGCCGCATTCTTCGCCACGCGGGATGCGTACAAGCGCGCCCTCCCCGGCCGGATCATCGGCGTATCGAAGGATCGCGATGGCCGGCCGGCTCTGCGGATGGCGCTACAGACCCGGGAGCAGCACATCAGGCGCGACAAGGCCACGAGCAACGTCTGCACCGCTCAGGTCCTGCTCGCCGTCATGGCCAGCATGTACGCCGTCTATCACGGGCCTTCGGGCCTGCGCCGCATCGCGGAGCGGGTTCACACCCGGACCGTACTGCTGGCCAACGCGCTTCGGCGGCTCAGATACCAGGTGGCGCATGAGGCCTACTTCGATACCATCTGCGTCGAAGTAGAGGGCTGGGCACTGCCCCGGCTCCTGGATGCCGCCCGGGTGCGGAACATCAACCTGCGGCCGCTGTCCGCCACGCGGCTCTGCATTGCACTGGACGAGACCGTTACGCTGGGGGACCTGGCAGACCTCATCTCGATCTTTTCGCTCAACGAGGCGCTGCCTTTCATGCTGGACGACATCGGGGTAAAGAACGACCGCGCCATACCTGCGGGGCTGGTGCGGAGGACCTCGTTTCTCGATCACCCGGTTTTTCACCGCCATCACTCCGAGACCGAGATGCTGCGCTACATCAAGCGTCTCGAGTCGCGCGACCTCTCGTTGACGTCGGCGATGATCCCGCTCGGCTCGTGTACCATGAAACTCAATGCCACAACCGAGATGATGCCGGTCAGCTGGCGGGAATTCAACCGGCTGCATCCGTTCGCTCCGCGGGACCAGGCCGCGGGCTATCAGCTGCTCTTCAGCCAATTGGAGTACCAGCTGGCTGAGATCACCGGCTTCGCCGGGGTCTCACTCCAGCCCAACGCCGGCTCGCAGGGAGAATACGCCGGGCTCCTGGTGGTGCGGGCCTATCACCGTTCCCGAGGCGATACCCACCGGACGACGTGCCTGATTCCCCAATCTGCCCACGGTACCAATCCGGCCAGCGCGGTCATGGCGGGCATGCAGGTCGTGCCGGTGAAGAGTGACCCGCGGGGGAACATCGATGTGGATGACCTCCGTGCCAAAGCAGCGGCGCATCGCGACAGCCTGGCGGCGCTCATGATCACCTACCCGTCCACCCACGGTGTGTTCGAGGCCTCGGTCAAGGAGATCTGCCGCATCGTCCATGAGCACGGGGGACAGGTTTACATGGACGGCGCCAATATGAACGCGCAGGTCGGCCTGTGCCGGCCCGGCGATATCGGCGCGGATGTTTGCCATCTCAACCTTCACAAAACCTTTTGCATTCCCCACGGCGGCGGGGGTCCTGGAATGGGCCCGATCGGCGTGGCCGAGCACCTGGTCCCCTTCCTGCCGGGCCATCCGGTCGTGGACCTGGATCATCGCTCGGCCTGCGGCACCATCTCAGGTGCGCCGTGGGGAAGCGCGGCCATCCTGCCGATCTCATGGGCCTATATCGCCCTGATGGGTTACGATGGGCTCACTGAAGCCACTCGCGTCGCAATCCTCAGCGCCAACTATGTGGCGCGGCGTCTGGCGGAGCACTTTCCGCTGCTATACACCGGCCAGAATGGTTTGGTGGCGCATGAGTGCATCATCGACACGCGCCCCTTCAAGAGCTCGGCCGGGGTGGACGTCGAGGACATTGCGAAGCGAATCATCGATTATGGCTTTCACCCGCCCACGGTCTCCTTCCCGGTGGCCGGGACGCTGATGATCGAGCCAACCGAGAGCGAGTCAAAGGAGGAGCTGGACCGCTTCTGTGACGCGCTGATCGCCATACGCGAGGAGATCCGGGAGATCGAGCAGGGGCGCGCCGACCGGAACAACAACCTGCTCACCAACGCGCCTCACACGCTCGAGCAAGTCATCGCCGATGGCTGGGACCGGCCGTACCCACGGGAACGGGCTGCGTATCCCACCAAAGCAGTGCGGGAGTACAAAGTCTGGCCCACCGTGGGGCGTATCGACAGCGCTTATGGCGACCGGAATCTGGTTTGCAGTTGTCCTCCGGTGGAGGCGTATGAATAAGGCGGGGCAGCGGGGCAGCGGGGCAGCATTACACTGTGCCCCGCCATCCCAGTGGCAACTATGGAATGACGAGGTTCCCCGTCCTGGTTGGGCCAACATGGCCATCGACCAGACCCTGCTCGACCGCGCCGAACAGCTGGGCGAGCGCTGGCTGAGGCTGTACCAATGGTCACCCTTCTGCCTCTCTTTCGGCCGGCATGAACCCGCCACGCGCCGATACGATGCCACCAGGATCGCCGCGCTGGGCATCGATACCGTCCGACGTCCCACCGGCGGGCGGGCGGTGTGGCATGCGCAGGAACTGACCTACGCCGTAGCGGCGCCCGCCGCCGAGTTCGGGTCGCTGCGCGCGGCCTACCTGGAGATCCACCGGATGCTGGCTGAGGCCCTGAGCCTGGTCGGCCTACCCGCTTATCTAGCCCCTCAGGCCGCGACTCCCAGCCTTGACGCCGGGGCCTGCTTTGCCCAGGCAGTAGGCGGCGAAATCATGCTTTCCGGCCGGAAGCTGATCGGCAGCGCTCAGCTCCGGATAGGCAACGCGTTGCTCCAGCACGGCTCGATTCTGCTGCATGACGATCAGGAGGTCGTACGCGATGTGACAACCGGCGTGGCGCCGCGGCAAGCCCCGGCCCACAGGGAGCCCTGGGCCCGGGCCTCGGACATAGCCGATGCGATAGCCACTCAGGCACAGCGCCATTGGAGCGGCAATTGGAAGCCACTTTCAGACTCCTCGGCCGTTCTGTCCGGCGCCGCCACCCACCACCCGCGCTTCCAGTCGTCTTCGTGGACGTGGGCGAGGTGAGCAGGCTACATTCCGTCGAAAACACCCCCCACCCATCGTAGCTCTGGAGCCTCTGTGACGCCTTGGACGCCACGGATCGCCGTCGTTGCTGCACTCACGCTCGGGCTCGTCCCGACGGCCGACGCCCAGGTAAACCGGCGCCGAGGCACCAGCATCGTCATCGTCACCGGCGGTCAGGCTACGCTTCCAATCCCCACTCTGATGGAGGGGGCGGAGCAGACCGTGGGCAACCTCGACGTTGCGGACCAGCTGTTCCTCCGGCTGGCTGATCTCGGACCGAAGCTCCAGACCTCCGGCGATGGGGACTTTGTTCCAGCGCTGGCCAAATCCTGGACCCGGCGCGACTCAGTGACCCTGGTGTTCGAGCTCGATTCCCGGGCTCGCTGGCACGATGGAACAGCCGTCACGGCACGGGACGTGGTGTTCACGATGGGCCGCGCCAGGAATTCGGCCATCGCTCCCCGCCTCTCCGATTTGCTCCGGCAAGTTGTCTCAGTGACGGCGGAGGGGAACAATCGCGTTGTCTTTCGGTACGCTCGCCCATATGCCGAGCAGCTATACGACGCCACTTATCACGTAGCACCGCTTCCAGCCCACCTCCTCGATTCCATCCCCCCGGCCCAGCTGGCCCATTCCTCGTATGCCACGAATCCAGTCGGCAGCGGGGCCTACCGCTGGGTGCGCAATGTCCCCGGGCAGTTCGTGGAGCTCGCCGCGGTGCCCGGATTCTTTCTCGGCACGCCGAAGATCCAGCGGGTGATCTTTCGGAGCGCTGCCGACCCCGCGGCGCGGCTCAATCTGTTGCTGAGCGGTGAGGCCGACGCAATGGACATCATCCCTCCGCCGCCGGACAACCTGCGCCGGGTTGCCGCGGACTCGGCGCTGCGGCTGATCTCCGTGCCCTCCTCTACCGTCGGCTACCTGCTATTCAACCAGCGTGATCCCAAGAATCGGGCCCGGCCCCATTCCATTCTGGCTGACATCAGAGTTCGCCGGGCGATCACTCTCGCGCTGGATCGGCGACAGATGCTCCAGGCCGTGTTCGGAACACAGGGTGTGGTACCGTATGGGCCCGTCTCCCAGATGCTGTGGATCCGCCAGGGAGCGCCCGAGCCGGATACGCCCAACGTCACCGAGGCTCGACGACTCCTGGCGTCCACGGGGTGGGGCGACTCCGATGGCGACGGCACGCTGGACCGTGAAGGGCGGCCACTGCGCCTGCTTTTGTCGGTGCCGAACACGAGCAGTATCCGGCGGCAGATGGCGCTGCTGGTGCAGGAACAGCTCCGCCGGCTGGGCATCCAGATTGAAATCCAGCAGCTGGAATTTCCCATTTGGCAGGAGCGTCGCTCGGCCGGAGACTTCGACGTGGACTTTTCGGGGGTGAATCAGGACGCGTCTCCCTCCGGAATCACCCAGTCCTGGACCTGCACCGGCGGCAGCAACGTCGCCGGATACTGCGATCGCACCGTGGATTCATTGATCTCCGAGGCCATGCTCGGCCGAGGCGATCCGGCGGAGACCTGGATCGAGGCGCTGCGGCAGATCGAGGAAGGTGCCCCCGCAACGTTTCTCTACGCGCCCACGTTCGCGTATGCGGTGAACCGCCGGTATCGCGGGGTCACCATCAGCCCCCAATCTGGCTGGATCACCCTTCGCAAGTGGTCCGTCAGCCCGGATCCTGACTCCCGCGTGAGCAAGTGAGGTGAGCCGCTGGCTCCTGCATCGCTCGCTCCAGGCGGCAGTGACATTCGCTGTGGCGATGGGGCTGCTCTTTCTGCTGATGCGGGTGGCACCAGGGGATCCCCTGTTCCGGCTGAGCGCAGACCGTCCCATCTCTCCCCAGGAAATTGCGGTGCTCCGCGAGAGGTACGGTCTCGACCGTCCCCTGGGCGACCAACTAACAGCATTCATGGGCGGGCTCCTGCGCGGCGACCTGGGGGTCTCCATCGAGCACGGCCGGCCCGTGACCTCGCTGCTGGCCGAGCGGCTTCCCGCTACGCTATTGCTCGGCGGCAGCGCGCTCCTGCTCAACTTCACGCTGGGCCTCTGGCTGGGGGTGAGACAGGCGGTGCGCCACGGACGCCGGGAGGATCGCTGGCTGACAACTCTCTCCCTCACCGGCTACGCCATGCCCTCGTTCTGGCTCGGGCTGGTACTGGCGTGGCTGGTAGGAGTCGAGTGGCGTCTGCTTCCGGCGGCCGGTATGCAGGATCCCTTGCTGGATCCGGATGCGAGCTGGTTCGTCGTGGCCGGCGATGTGATGAGACACCTCATTCTGCCGGCCGCCACGCTTTCTATCGTGAGCATCGCGGCGACGATGAGATATCAACGCACCGCCATGCTCGAAGTCCTGCGGCTTCCGTACATCACAACGGCGAGGTCCAAAGGACTTTCGGAGCGGAGCGTTATCTGGCGCCACGGGTGGAGAAACGCACTCTTTCCGGTGATCACGTTGTTCGGACTGTGGCTGCCGATTCTGGTGAGTGGATCGGTCTTCGTCGAGACGGTGTTCGCCTGGCCCGGGCTGGGCTCATTGGCGGCGAACGCGGTGGGAAGCCGGGATTATCCGCTGCTGATGGGCGCTTCGTTGCTGGTCGCCGCCCTGGTCGTGCTGGGAGGCTTCCTCACGGATGTAGCGTACGCCCTGCTGGACCCCCGGGTACGGCTCGGGTGACCGCAGTCATCGCCATACTGCGGAGCGCGTGGCGCAATCCCCGGGGCAGAGCCGGGGCGCTCGTGCTCCTCGTCGTGGCAATTGCTGCTGTGGTCGGCCCTCTGATGTTGCCCGACCCCCTGGCGCAGCCGGACGTCCTCGGTGCCGGTCGCCCTCCCGGCCTGGGCCACCCATTCGGCACCGACCAGCTAAGCCGGGACGTGCTGGCCCGGGTCGTGGCGGGCGGGCGAATCTCTCTGGCGGTGGCACTGCTGGCAGTCACCCTGTCGGCGACGCTCGGCGCCACGGTGGGAGTGATGGCCGGCTATTGGGGAGGGACGGTAGATGCGGTACTCATGCGGATGGTCGATGGGGCTCTCGCGATCCCGCGTCTCTTCATACTTCTTCTGGTGCTGGCCGTGTGGGAGCGGGTTCCAGTTCCGGCCCTGGTGCTATTGATCGGGGCTACGGGCTGGTTTGCCACCAGCCGGCTGGTCCGGGGAGAAGTGCTGCGGCTCCGGGAGGAGGGCTACGTCCGCGCGGCTGAAGCGCTCGGCGCCCGGCGACGGCGGATTATCTTCCGGCACCTGCTGCCGAACGCGCTGGGACCGCTTCTGGTCGCCGCAACACTGGGCGTTGGTGACGTAATCCTCCTGGAGGCTGGTCTCTCATTTTTGGGGCTCGGTATACAGCCTCCGGCACCGTCATGGGGCGGCATGATCCTGGATTCCAGAGAGGTGATGATCAGCGCTCCCTGGACCGGCATCTTTCCCGGGCTCGCGATCGTCATCACGGTTCTGTCCGTCAACTTGTTCGGCGACGCGCTGCGCAACGCCGTGGATCCCCGAAGCGCATGAGCAACGTTCTCGAAGTCGATAACCTTCGGGTGTCGTTCCCGGGAGGCAATCGCAGCCGCTTCAATCCGGTGGACGGTGTGAGCTTCACACTGCGCCGCGGCGAGACGCTGGCGTTGGTTGGCGAATCAGGCTGCGGCAAGAGCCTCACGAGTCTGGCCCTGCTGCAACTGGTTCCCGAGCCCGGCAGGATCGATGCAGGCAGCACGATTCGGTTGGGTGACACCGACGTGCTCGGACTCCAAGGGCGAAGCGCTGAGGCGGATCCGGGGCCGGCGGATCGGAATGATCTTCCAGGACCCCATGACGAGCCTGAATCCGGTCTTCACCGTGGAAACCCAGATCACGGAAGGAATGCTGGCGCACTACAAGATTTCCAAGGCCGAAGCGCGCGATCGCGCCTTACGGCTGCTACAGGAAGTGGGGATCCCCGACCCAGCCGAGCGGCTCAAAGCCTATCCCCATCAGCTGAGTGGCGGGATGCGCCAGCGGGTCATGATCGCCATCGCCCTGTCGGCAGAGCCGGAGATACTGGTCGCGGATGAACCCACAACGGCGCTGGACGTGACGGTGCAGGCCCAGATTTTGGAGGTGCTGGACGAGCTGCGCAGCCGTCGCGGCATGGCGGTGCTGCTCATTACCCACGACCTCGGCATCGTTGCGGGCAGAGCGGACCGGGTGGCCGTCATGTACGCCGGACAAATTGTGGAGGAGGCGCCCACCACCGAGCTGTTCGCCAATCCTTCGCACCCGTACACCCAGGGACTCTTCGCGTCGGTGCCCCGCATCTCGGGGCCGCTCCAGCGGCTGAATCCGATCCGCGGCAGCGTGCCGGCGCCCTCGGCATGGCCCAGCGGCTGCCGCTTTCGTCCCAGGTGCCCCAAGGCCTTCGACCGCAGTGAGACCGAGCCGCCCTTGATTCCAGTGGGCCCGGATCATCGGATGCGCTGCTGGCTGGCCGACGAGACTGGAACCCGGACCGGTCAGTGACGCCACTACTCCAGGTTCGGAATCTGGTCAAGCATTACAAGGCCGCCGGGCTGTTCGGGCGGTCGGCTCCCGTGGTGCGCGCAGTGGATAACGTCTCATTTGAGGTCGGCCGGGGAGAGACACTCGCCCTGGTGGGAGAATCCGGCTGCGGCAAATCGTCGGTGGGCCGCACGATCCTTCGGCTCCAAGAGCCCACCGGAGGCCAGGCTCTGTATGAAGGTGTGGATATTTTCTCGCTCGACCGGACCGCGCTCCGGCAGCTCCGCCGGAAGATGCAGATCATCTTTCAGGATCCGTACAGCTCGCTTAATCCTCGCATGAGCGTTGGCGCCGCCATTGCGGAAGGAATCGAGATCCACCGGCTTGCCCCTCGATCCGAGATTCCGGCTCGGGTGGCCGGGTTGCTCGAGGAGGTCGGCCTCGACCCCACCTACGCCCGGCGCTACCCCCACGAGTTTTCCGGCGGACAGCGCCAGCGGATCGGAATCGCCAGGGCGCTGGCAGTACAGCCGTCGTTCATCGTGTGCGACGAGCCGGTTTCCGCGCTTGACGTCTCAGTGCAGGCACAGGTCCTCAATCTGCTCACCGACCTCCAGCGTCACCGGGGTCTGTCATACCTCTTCATCGCACACGATCTGGCGGTGGTGCGGCAGATCGCCCATCGCATCGCGGTCATGTATCTGGGGCACATTGTGGAGGAGGGCCCGACAGATGCAATTCTGTCGAATCCACGACACCCGTATACGGTTGCTCTCCTCTCGGCCGTGCCAGAGCCCGATCCTACGGCGCGCCGCAGCCGGATCGTACTCGGCGGAGACCTCCCCAGCCCCTCGAATCCGCCACCCGGGTGTCGCTTTCACACCCGCTGTTTTCATCCCCTCAAGAGCGCACTCTGCCGGACCGATGTGCCCGCTCTCCGTCCAGTCGCCGGCACCGTGGCAGCATGCCACTATGCCGAAAGCACTCCGAGAGTCGCTGAAGCCGGGGTCGCCTAGGGAAGCGTGATGATGGTCACGGCCGGGCCGCGAAGCCGGTTCCAGCTTGGAAGACCGATTCACGGACGGAGGGAACAATGACTGACCAGAAGGATCTTGCCACCGAAGGCAGCGCGGACCGGCTCAAAGGCGCCGCCAAGGCAGCCGAAGGTCGAATCCGCAATGCGGTAGGAGGACTCACGGGAAATACCGGAGAGCAACTGAAGGGCAAGGCGCAGGAGATAAAGGGAAAAGTTCAGGGCCAAGCCGGCAAGGCAAAGCAGCGTTCCGACCCCAACCCCGGGGTAGATGACGCCTGAGGCACCCCTCACAAACTCGACGCCCGGATCCTGATGGCTCCGGGCGTTTCTTTTTCGCCTAGCAGATCAAGACGCCAGCGAGGCCGTGATCTCGGATTTCAGCCGGCGCAGCGCCTGACTGCGAATTTGAGAGACCCGCGATTCACTGACCTTCAGCACTTCACCGACCTGCCGGAGATTCAGTTCCTCGTAATAGTATAGGGCCAGCACCCGGCGCTGCTGCTCGGGCAGCCGCGCAATCAGCAGCTGTAACTGGGCCGTGTGCTCCGACTCGATCAGTTCGTGGGATGCCAGAGTAGCTGCCGGATCGGCGTGGTTCTCCGAATCACGGGAGGCTCGCTGACCTTTCGAGTTGGCCGGGACGTCGGTCTCGCAGTGAATTCCCACGGCATCCTTCCATTTCCAGAAGGTCTCCAGATCGACGCCGAGTCGCTCGGCGATCTCCTTGGGAGTGGGCGAACGCCCCAGTTCACCCTCGAGCGCGGACGCCACACTCTCGATCTTCCGCCGCTTCATTCGCACCGATCGTGGGGTAGAGTCCCGGCTCCGCAGGTCATCGAGGATGGCGCCTCGGATGCGGAGCACCGCATAGGTGCTGAACGCGAGTCCGCGACTCAGATCGAAGCTGTCCAGTGCCTTCATGAGGCCGAGCGCACCAGCGCTGACCAGCTCCCCGATCTCGATAGAGGGAATGCGGCGAGAGACCTCGCGCGCCACATGGTGCACCAGACCGAGATGTCGCGCCAGGAGTTGATCTCGGGCCTCCGGGTCTCCGGCCGAACGGTACCGGGCCCAGAGAATGTCGATCCGAGCCTCGGATTCCGGCACGGGACGCGCGGTCACACCCGGCTCGGGCTTCACGGAAGGCAGCATCAGGTATCCGTCTTGGAGTGTCGTGGGATGGCGGAGGTGCCCCCCGCGCTTCTGGCGGGTGGTAAAGGCAACCGCTGTACCAACGAGGAAGTCGCGGAGGGCGGAGGGTGGTGCAGATTTCTGCAGCGCCACCTAGGTGGCTGGAAAGCTTGAACTTACAAAGGCCTAATAGAGATCTCTCCGGACAGCGAAACGTGGCATATTGGTCGCCTGCGGTGCCCGCGTGAAGCCGCTACACCCGAAACGGACAAGGTTGTCGGCAACTTGCAGGGATTCAGCTTGCCGCCCGCATCTGGGAGCCGTCGAGGCCGGGCTCCTTGCCCCGATCCTCGTCCACAAAGACCAAGGCGCGTCCCCGTTCGACTACCAGGCCGAGGGCCCGGTGAGCCTCGGGCGCCAGTACCGTCCCGATCAAGGCGCACATCTTCTCGACCGCCATCTCTGGGGTCAGCTGATCCCGGTAGGGTCGTGCCGTAGTAAACGCATCGTAGACCTCGGCGGCCCCGATCAGTCGAGCTCCCCATGGAATGGCCTCCCCCTGCAGCCCATCGGGATAGCCCTGTCCGTCCCAGCGTTCATGGTGGCTGCGGACGAAGGCCCCCACGTGCCGAAGGTGCGGCAGCGGTGCAAGTATCTGAGAGCCGACCAGCACGTGCCGCTTGATCTGCTCGAACTCTTCCAGGCTCAGGGTGCCCTGCTTCGCCATCACCTCTTCCGGCACGCAGATCATGCCGATGTCGTGCAGGAGTCCGGCACGGCGCACCGTCTCGACCTCTTCATCGGTGCGTCCCAGTTCGGAAGCGACGGAAGCGGCAAGCTGTGCCACCCGGAGCCCGTGGCCGGCGAACCACGGATCCCGTGCCTCGACGACGCGAACCAGCGATTCCAGGGTGGCGATCGTCAGGTCCTCCACCTTGCCGCGTTCGCGCGCCAGCTCGGCGCCCAGGTTGACCAGCTCCTCCTGGAGGAGCCGGGCCGCGGCGCGTTCCTGGATCAGCTCGGTGCGGCGGCGCAGCGCGCGCTGCAGGGCGGCTTCCATCATCGGGAGATCGAGCGGCTTGGGGAGATAGTCCAGCGCGCCATACTGGAGGTAGTTCACGGCGTCGGTGACATCGGGACGCGAGCTCAACACCAGCACCGCCAGGCCGGCATCCCGGGCGAGCGACCGGGAGAGGAAGTCACCTCCGCTGCTGCCGAATAGACGAGCCTCCACGATCATGCAGCCGATCTTCTGCCGCGCCAGGATCGCCTGGGCGTCCAGTCCCGACGCCGCCGTCAACACGTCGTATCCCCGTTGCCTCAGATGGGCCTCGAGCGTCGCGCGCGCTTCGGGGCCATCGTCCACAATCAGAATACGTTCCGGCCCGGTGACTTTGAGCATGAAACTCCTGGAAGAAACTCCAGTGAAGCATCGGTCGCCGAAGCAGTTAACTTGAGCTACCGCCGGGGGCACTGGCCGGTTCCCGCTCTGCTGGTTAGAATGTTCGGAACGGGATGTACCACTGTCGCGGTGGAAAACGAAACCGATTGCAGTTGATAAAGATTCCGCGGCGGCGGACCGACAACTCCTGCGGTAGGAAAGCACCCGAACTCGGAAGGTCGAGCTTGCCGAAAGCCGAGGAACCCCGCAGCGTCTGCACGATCGAGCCCAGCCGGCTCGATCTCATCCTGCATCGCCTGCAGCAGAACTTCTACGACCAGCCCCCGGCCTCGCATTGGATCGCCGCCGCGGTTCTGACCGACTTGACGACCCTCGACGAAGGCCCCTCCGCACTCCCACACTGACGTCGGGCGCTCTGATGGACCGGCAGCTTATTTCCAGCGGCGCCCCGTGGGAGACCACCGTCGGATACTCCCGTGCCGTTCGCGTGGGCAGCTGGATCCACGTGTCGGGTACCACCGCGACCGCCCCGGATGGCTCGATCGTCGGCAAGGGTGATCCGTACGCCCAGGCAGTGCAGGCGCTCGGCAACATCGAGCGTGCGCTCGCAAGCGCCGGCGCCTCGCTGGCGGACGTGGTGCGGACCCGGATTTATGTCACGAACATGGACCAGTGGCAGGAGATCGGCCGGGCTCACGGCGAATACTTCCGGGATGTCCGCCCCGCTTCCAGCATGGTGGAGGTGAGCCGCCTGATCTCACCCGACATGCTGGTGGAGATCGAGGCGGAGGCGATCATCTCATGAGCCCGGCACAGCGATTCACGCAGATCGATGCCTTCACCGATCGCCCGTTCAGCGGCAACCCGGCGGCGGTATGTCTGCTTGGCGCCCCGCGAACCGACTCCTGGATGCAGCAGGTTGCCCTCGAAATGAACCTGGCCGAAACCGCCTTCCTGCTGCCGCGAGCCGATGGATTCGATCTGCGATGGTTTACCCCCAGAGTCGAAGTCGATCTCTGCGGACACGCTACGCTGGCGGGCGCCCACGCCCTCTGGGAGGAAGGCCATCTCAACGGTTCGGCTGTCGCCCGTTTTCACACCCGGAGCGGCGAGCTGACCGCCACTCGCCGGGATGGCTTGATCTGGCTCGATTTTCCCGCCACACCAGTCGCTCCGGCTCCATCGGTTCCGGGACTGGAACAGGCGCTGGGTGCGGGCATCAAGTATCTCGGCCGCACGGCATTCGACTACGTCGTGCAGCTCGAGTCGGCCGCCGTGGTCCGGTCGCTGAGCCCCGACCTGACGCACCTGGCGCGATTGCCGGTACGTGGTGTCGTCGTCACCGCTGCCGCTGACGACGCGGAGCACGATTTCGTGTCCCGCTTCTTCGCTCCCCAGTCCGGCATCCCGGAAGACCCGGTCACCGGTTCGGCGCACTGCGGGCTGGGTCCATTCTGGGCGGCGCGTCTCGGGAAGCAGGAGCTCGCCGGGTACCAGGCGTCACCCCGGGGCGGAACGGTGCTCGTTCGAGTAGAGGGTACGACGGGTACACCTCGGTGGGCAGGCAGTGACCGTCCTCCGGGGCGAGATCCTTCACTGAGCCGGTCATGAATGGTCCTGAGGCGTTCGAGGCCCTGGACCTGAGAGTGGGGCGGATTCTGCGCGCGGAGCCTAACTTCCGGGCTCGCAAACCATCCTACAAGCTCTGGATTGACTTTGGGCCCCTGGGGGAGCAGACGTCCAGCGCTCAGCTGACTGCCAGGTACCTGGCGGACGAGCTGCCGGGCCGGCTGGTGGTTGCGGCGGTCAACCTGGGGGAGCGTAACGTGGCGGGCTTCACGTCAGAGGTGCTGGTGCTGGGTGTGCCGGACGAGACCGGAGAGACGGTACTGCTGGCGGTCGAGCGGGAGGTGCCGGTCGGGGGAAAGGTCTATTAGAGGAAAAAGCGTGAACAGTGAAGAGTGAACAGTGAAGAGTGAACAGTGAATAGTGAACAGTGAACTAGAGTCTTTTAGGGATCAGCTTGCCCGCGGTGCGGCTGACTACCGCTCCGGTTCACTGTTCACTCTTCATTTTTTACTGTTTGCTGTTTACGCTCTTTCTCCACGGGAGACGGCCGCACCACCAGGCCGGTCACCTCACCATCGCGGGCCAGACTCCACTCGATCAGCATCCGCTGGCGGGATTTGTCGAACGACGCATCGCGGGTATAGACGACGAGCGGATCGGCTTCCTGGACGCTCTCGTCTACCAGGCTGCGCTCCCGGCCCAGCTGAGTGACGGCGCGGCCGGCGAAGGTCGCCAGGTCCGCGACGCTGCCGAACGTCTGGCGCATTTCGGGCGAGAAGCGATCCCAGAGCTTGCTGTATTCACTGCCATAGAGCCAGGCGGTATACTGCCGCCCGTGCTCGACGAATTGCCCGTTGGTCCGGGTCTCGGGCGACGCGCAGGCCGCAAGCGCCAACGCGAGTGCCAGTCCCCATCTGCGTGCATCCATAGCTCGTCCTCGGTATTCTTCGCGCCGGACAGCCACCGGAGAGATCATGCGGGTTTACATCTCGGTTGACATGGAAGGAATCGCTGGAGTCGCCCACGAAGATCAGACCGACCCGACCGATTCTCGCCATGCGGGAGAGTATAACAGGTTTCGCCGACTCATGACTGCCGAAGCAAACGCTGCAATCGCTGGCGCACTCGACGCCGGTGCAAAGACCGTCCTCGTGAACGACAGTCACTGGTTGATGCGCAATCTCCTTGCCGAAGATCTCAACCCTGCCGCAGAGTTGTTGAGTGGCGGACCGAAGCAGCTATCGATGGTCGAAGGCATCGATACCGGCTTCGATGCAGCAATGTTCATCGGGTATCATGCCCGAGCAGGGACGCGGAATGCCACGATCGATCACACCTACAGCATCCGGGTATACGAGGCGCGGCTGAACGGAGAGCCGGTTGGCGAGCTGGCGTTGAACGCGGCGATGGCCGGAGTGCACGGCGTTGCGGTGGCGTTGGTCAGTGGGGACCAGGCCCTAGCGGCGGAAGCCCGGGCTCTGCTCGGCGATGGTATCGAGACCGTGGTCGTGAAGCATGCCGTCGGTCGATTTGCAGCCCGAAGCGTTGCGCCCTCGATCGCCTGCGACCGAATACGAGCCGGCGCTGCCTCGGCGCTCCGGCGGAAACACTCCCTGCTCAAGATCGAGCCACCCATCCGGCTGGAGGTGGACTTCGCGCTCACCCAGATGGCCGACCTGGCCGAGCTGGTGCCCGGGAGCACTCGAACCGGCGGCCGGACGGTGACCTACAGCGCTGATGACTATCGCGACGTGTTCCGCGCCTGGCGGGCGATGTACAATCTGGCCAGCGTAGACTAAAGGTGGGGCGGGAGATTGCTCGCCATGCCGTGGCCCTGGCAGGCGGCATCTTTGCTGGTGGCAGAGCTATCGATGCGGTGCAGTCCTGGCAGAAGTACCGCGCGTGGCGTGAGCGAGATCCCTCCGGAGCAGCGTCCTACCTTACCTTCGCGCAGGTGGATGTCGCGGTGGCCGTGATCAGTATCGTGCTGGCAGCGCTGGTGTGGTGGCTGCTACGGCCAGCATCGAATTCACCGGCAAGGTAGACTGCCGCAGCTGCCCCCAAGCCCTGGCATCGTCAATAGGAGGGACATATGAAGACCGACCATATCGCCAAGTCAGCGATCAGTGTCGATGCTCCTGCCAGGAAGGTGTGGCAGGCGCTCGTGACACCGGCTGCCATCAAGGAATACATGTTCGGCACTACCGTCGAGTCGAGTTGGAAAGAAGGCAGTCCGATCACATGGAAGGGTCAATGGCAGGGCAAGTCCTACGAGGACAAGGGTGTCATCGTTCGGGTCGAGCCGGCTCGAACCCTTGCCTACACCCACTTCAGCCCGCTTTCCGGCTTGCCGGATACGCCCGACAACTACCATACCGTCACCATTGAGCTCACTGCCGAGGGCAACAGTACCCGGGTGGAGCTCTCTCAGGACAACAATCCAACCGACGAAGCGCGCCAGCACTCAGAGAACAACTGGGGGATGATGCTTGCCGGGCTCAAGAAGTACGTAGAGATGCCGGCGTAGAAGCCCGGCGCCTCCTTCATTGTGGCACATGGCGCTACTCAGTGGGTCGCCCGCTGGTGTCCAACGACTACGAGAATCCCCGGCCGCTCCGTGCCATCGTACAGCGGTGTGGCAGAGTGATTGGCTCTTCAGAGCCCCTGCTGCTGAACATCGAGCTGAAGACCGCTCACGCGCCAGCTACGATTCACTTCTTGCAACCATTGGTCGTTACCCCGATCTCTTCGAGACCGGCACGCCTGGCGGACTACCGCCGGTCGAGGTGATTCTGGTCGGCTGGTATCCGACCCCGGGTGACTCCATGTTTGAGGCGGCCTACGGCGTATGGCGGCAGGAGAAAATCACCCCGAGGCATCGCAATCCCCGACCCAGGACCGGCGGTCAATGATTCCAGCCAGTGAGGCGATCGAGCGGCTACGAGAGGGGAATCTGAGGTTCGCATCCTCCGGCCGAGGCTCCGAGCCCCTGCTGAGCCACGCGCAACGCGCCGCGCTCACCACCGGGCAGCAGCCCTTCGCCATCATCCTCGGATGCTCTGATTCGCGGGTGCCGGCAGAAATTGTGTTCGATCAAGGCCTGGGAGACTTGTTCGTCATCCGGGTGGCTGGTAACATCGTGGCCCCTTCGCAGGTGGGTAGCGTCGAATTCGCAGCGGCCCGGTTCGACACCCGGCTGGTTGTGGTGCTGGGGCACTCGCAGTGCGGCGCGGTGGTCGCCACGCTTGAGGAGCTGCAGCGCCCTACCGCCAACCAGTCCCGCAACCTGGCTGCCATCGTGGATCGGATTCGGCCCTCCGTCGAGGGACTTCTGGCAACCGAGCTGAAGCATGACATGGACGCGCTGGTGACGCAGGGAGTGCGGGCAAATATCCGGGCCTCGGTTGACCACCTGCGACACGGGTCGGAAGTCCTGGAACTGCTCATCCGTGACGGAGGGCTGCGTGTGGTAGGAGCGGAGTATTCGCTGGAGACCGGCGTCGTGGAGTTCCTCGATCGTATCTGAGACGAGTGAGGCAGCGACAAACAATGACAACTCGGCTGCATGCGCTCTGGCTGGTCCCCGCTGTGATGCTGCTCCACAACGCCGAAGAAGCCATGTTTTTTCCCCGCTACCTGCCGCTGGTCCTTGCCCGTCTCCCGGAGAGCTGGCGTCCGCTGGCCGGGGCCATGACCCTGGGCCAGATGTGGACCGCACTCATGGTGGTCACTCTGTTACCAGTGCTGCTCGCCACCTGGGCTACCCTGCGTCCCGGAAACGCGGTACCCGTCTGGCTGCTGCTGCTGGTTCAAGCGACCCTGTTGCTCAACGCGCTCTGGCACGTCAGCGCCGCCATTCTGATATTCAATGGATACGCGCCAGGGGTAGTCACGGCAGTGCTGTTCAACCTGCCCGTCTCGGTGTATCTCCTGCGCCGGGCGGAGCGAGAGAACTGGGTCAGCCGGCGGGCTCGCT
The DNA here is from genome assembly GCA_963840165.1 of uncultured Gemmatimonadales bacterium. Classification (GTDB taxonomy): domain Bacteria; phylum Gemmatimonadota; class Gemmatimonadetes; order Gemmatimonadales; family GWC2-71-9; genus CAVVWJ01. Next base: position 408,194 of record CAWIXT010000009.1, on the reverse strand, counting down.
GGGCGTTGTTGCCGGGGGCCCTCCTGTTGCACGGCCCGGTACTGACCGGCTTCCTCCTGATCATGGAGCGGACGTGACTTGGGCGCGATGACGGACCGTCCGGAAAGCCTGATCGCAACGCTGGGGCTCATTCCCCACCCCGAAGGGGGCTATTACGGCGAGATCTACCGCTCCAGCGCAACGGTCCAGCCTGAAAACCATCGTGGACGAAGGCCGGCCCTGACCACGATCTATTTTCTGCTGCCGGCCAATGCGGTGAGCCGCTGGCACCGGGTGCTGTCGGACGAAGTCTGGCATTTCTACGAAGGGTCACCGCTCGAGTTGTGGACGGCCGACCCGGATTCGTTCGCTGTCACCCACCATCGCATCGGTCCCCTGGACGGTGCTCAGCAGCCGGTCTATACCGTTCCCGCCGGCTGGTGGCAGGCGGCCCGGTCGACCGGGAAGTACACCCTGGTGGGGTGCACCGTCGGCCCCGGCTTCGACTTCAGAGATTTCATCCTCGCTGCCGACCACCCCAGGGCAAATGAGGGGTTTCGCCGTGATCACCCCGCGCCTTCGGAGCTGCTCTGATGCCCAGGATCCGGCGGGGCGTGCTGACGGTGCAGGCCGCCTACTATGGTGTCACCGGTCTCTGGCCGCTGATACATTTGCCAAGCTTCGAGGCTGTAACCGGCCCTAAGACCGATGACTGGCTGGTTCATATGGTGGGGCTGCTGGCCGCCGCCATCGGCCTTGTGCTGGGAGTGAGCGCGCGGCGGGGCCAGGTACAGTCACCGGATATCACGCTCCTGGCGGTCGGCAGCGCGCTCGCCTTTGCCGCGATCGACCTCAGGTACGGGCTCAGCGGACGAATTTCTCCGATCTATCTCGCTGATGCCGTGGTTCAGATCTGCCTGATTGCAGCGATCCTATGGAGCAGAGAGCCGCGTCGCTGACCCCGGTGCGGCCGTGCAGAATGGAATTTACCAACATCCGAAAGGCAATGAAGGATGTGCCGAAACATCAAGCGCCTGAGACATCCTGAGCACGCACCGAGCGATCAGGAGCTGCATGATGCCGCGCTGCAGTTCGTGCGCAAGATCAGCGGCTTCAACGCTCCCTCACGAGTCAATCAGGAGGCGTTCGACCAAGCGGTGGATGACGTCGCTGGAGCCGCCCGCACGCTGTTCCAGTCTCTCCATGTGCCCCATCGGGCAACCCAGACGGCTCCAAGCACCTCATGAAGCAGCGGCGAGCGTCCTCGTGACCCTGTTGGACGAGGTATCGGCACCAAGCTGGGGATTGAGAAATCGTGCCAGGTAGGGGGCCGTTCGGCTCTCCCCTGCTGCAGCCACTTCCGCGGGCGGGCCCGACGCAACCACATGGCCCCCCTCCTCGCCCGCCCCGGGACCGATATCGATGACCCAGTCGCTTCCGGCCACCACGCGCATGTCGTGCTCCACCACGATGACGGTATTGCCCGACTCAACCAGTCCGTCGAGCTGAGTCACCAGCCGCTCCACGTCGGCTGGATGCAGTCCGGTGGTGGGCTCATCCAGGATATATAGAGTTTCGCCCCGCTGGACCCGCTGCAGCTCGGTCGCCAGCTTGATGCGCTGCGCCTCTCCCCCGGAGAGCTCGGTGGCGGCTTGACCGAGTCGCAGGTACCCCAGGCCGACCTGCCGGACTACGTCGAGGGCCCGCCTGACGTGGGGCTCGTCGGCGAAAAACTCGAACGCCTCGTCTACGGTCATTCCCAGCACGTCCGCGACGCTCTTGTCGCGGTACTTGATCTCCAACGTCTTGGCGTTGTAGCGCGAGCCATGGCAGGTGGGGCACGGCGTGTATACGCTCGGCAGGAAGAGCAGCTCGACCATGACGAACCCTTCTCCCTGGCAGGTCTCACAACGCCCCTTAGCCACGTTGAAGGAGAACCGTCCCGCGTCATAACGGCGCGCTCGCGCCTGCGGCGTGGCGGCGAAGAGACGGCGTACGTGGTCGAACAGCCCGGTATAAGTGGCAAGGTTGGACCGGGGGGTGCGTCCGATCGGCTTCTGATCGACCACGACCAGCCGGCGGACCCCTTCCATGCCGCCGGCGATCCGTCCGCCGCTGGCCACAACCGGCGCCCGCTCCAGCGCGTCCACTTCCTCTTCCTCCACGGCGAGCTGATGGCCCAGCTCCTCGGCGACCAGCTCGACCAGCGCCTGGCTGACCAGGCTTGACTTCCCGGAGCCCGAAACACCGGTGACGCTGGTGAATACCCCCAGTGGAAGATCGACGTCGAGCTGGTGGAGGTTATTGCGGGTGATCCCCTGCAGACGAAGCCAGCCCGCGGGAAGACGCGAACGGCGCGGCGGCACCGGGCGATCGTCGAAGAGAAACCGGCGGGTTTGGGAATGCTCGACGTGGGATAGCCCCTCGGGAGGGCCGCTGTAGAGCACGAGGCCGCCATGTACACCGGCCGCCGGCCCCACATCGACTATCCAGTCGGCGTGGCGGATGACATCCAGCTCATGCTCCACCACGAAGAGCGAGTTCCCCGACTCCTTCAGCCGGTCGAGGGCGCCCAGCAGCGCCTCCGTATCTCGGGGATGGAGACCGGCTGAAGGCTCGTCCAGAACGTACACCACGCCGAAGAGATTGGAGTGCACCTGGGTGGCCAGTCGCAGCCGCTGAAGCTCACCGGGCGAGAGAGTGGGCGTGCTGCGGTCCAGCGAGAGGTACCCCAGGCCGAGCTCGAGCAGGATGCTCAGCCGTGCGACCAGGTCTTCGGCGATGCGCTGAGTGACCACCGCCTTCTCGGGATGCTCCTGTCTCGTCTGCTCCATCCCTCGCGCCTTTCCCTCGGCGTAAGGCTGGAATATTGTCGCCAGGCGGTTGAGCGGCTGCTGTGACATGTCGGCGATGTCCATGCCGGCAAATTTCACCGAAAGCGATTCACGCCGGAGCCGCTTGCCGCGACAGAGGGGACAGATGCTGCTCAGCATGTACTGCGCCACCCGCTTTTTCATCAGTGGGCTGTGGGTGTTGGCGAACGTATGCAGCACGTGCCGCCGGGCGCCGGTAAAGGTTCCCATGTAACTGGGCTCTTCCTTGCGCTTGAGGGCGCGCCGCACCTCGGCCGGGGTGTAACCGGCGTAGACCGGCACCGTGGGCTGCTCGTCGGTGAAGAGAATCCAATCCCGGGTTTTCCTAGGAAGCTCCCGCCAGGGCCGGTCCACATCATGGCCCAGCGTCACCAGAATGTCGCGCAGGTTCTGGCCCTGCCATGCCGTGGGCCAGGCCGCCACGGCTCGCTCGCGGATGGTGAGCGAGTCGTCCGGCACCATCGACGCCTCGGTAACCTCATAAATGCGGCCCAATCCGTGACACTGAGGACAGGCCCCTTCGGGCGTATTCGGCGAGAACGACTCCGCGTACAGCAGCTGCTGCCCTCGCGGATAATCTCCGGCCCGCGAGTAGAGCATTCGCAGGAGGTTCGACAGGGTGGTGACGCTTCCCACCGAGGAGCGGGTCGTGGGTGAGCCCCGTTGCTGCTGGAGGGCAACGGCGGGAGGCAGCCCATCCACCTCATCCACTTCAGGGACCGCCATCTGGTGGAACAGGCGACGGGCGTAAGGGGACACCGACTCCAGGTAGCGTCGCTGCGCCTCCGCGTATAAAGTGCCGAACGCGAGTGACGACTTGCCGGAACCAGACACACCGGTGAAGACCACCAGGGCATCGCGGGGGATATCCACGTCTATATTCTTGAGGTTGTGTTCGCGGGCCCCGCGCACCCGCACAAACCCGTTGGCGTTCTTACTCATAGGTAAGCGAGAATGGCGTTCATCCACGCTCAGCCGCTGTGTCCCATGACACGTAACTACGAGATCTTCCGATAGCCGCACCGAAGGTGGCCGTGGTGGGCGCCGGGGCGGCCGGCACCATGGCGGCAATCTTCGCCGCGGCGGGTGGCGCCGAAACCCTGCTGCTCGAGCGCACTCGGGACGGTGGCCGCAAGATTCTCATCAGCGGTGGCGGCCGATGCAACATCCTGCCGGCAAGACTCGACGAACGCCGGTTCGTCACCGATTCTTCACCCAATACCCTCCGAAAGGTCCTGCGCTCCTGGCCCCTGACGGAGCAGATCGAGTTCTTCGAGACCGAGCTGGGCTTGAGGCTCGTAGAGGAGCCGGAGACGGGCAAACTGTTCCCGGCATCGGATTGCGCCCGCGATGTTCGTGACGGCCTCCTCTCGCTCGCGAATCGGCGGGGCGTGCGGTTCTTGCCGAGCACCCGGGTGACCGATGTCAAGCCGTCAGGGGCCGGCTGGCTGGTGGAGCTCGATGCCCTTCCGCCGCTCGAGGTGGATCGCGTGATTCTTGCCAGTGGTGGGCTCTCGGTGCCGAGCACAGGGAGCGACGGCGGTGGTCTGGCGATTGCCGCCGCCCTGGGTCACACAGTACACCAGACCTACCCGGCCTTGACGCCGGTTGTGGCGGATGGGTCTCCCTACACGGCACTGGCCGGCGTCTCGCTGCCGGTGACGATCACGGCAGCGGATCTGTCCAGGACATCCACTGCAACCGGGGGGTTCCTCTTTACCCATCGCGGGTACAGCGGCCCGTCCGTACTGGACGTGTCCCACGTGGTGACCCGCTCACGCTTGGACCACAGCAGCGATGCGCGGCTGACGGTGCGCTGGACCGGGCTCGACGACGCCGGATGGGAGGCGGCACTCATGCCGGAGGGAACTCGCACCGTCGGCGGCGTAGTACGCCGGGAACTGCCGGAGCGCCTGGCTGATGTCCTGGCGAACTCAGCGGGCGTTCCTCCTTCACGTGCTCTGGCCCAGCTGACTCGGGACGAACGGCTGCGGCTGATAGCGACGCTGGTGCGAGGCGAACTGCCCTGGACCGGAGATGAGGGCTACAAGAAGGCTGAAGTAACCGGAGGAGGGGTGAGCCTGGGCGAGATCGACCCCCGCACCATGCAGAGCCGGCGCCGGCCGGGCCTCTTTCTCTGTGGGGAGATACTGGACGCGTTCGGCCCCATCGGTGGATACAACTTTCTCTGGGCCTGGGCCACCGGTCGCGCGGCGGGCGAAGCAGCAGCCCGTGAGGCCAAGTAGGCGTCGATGCGCTATGCGCTCGAGCTTCTGGGCGTGGCGGTCTTTGCCGTCAGCGGGGTGCTCGCCGCCGGCAGCAAGGGGCTCGACCTGCTCGGCGTCGCCGTCATTGCCATTGTCACGGCAGTCGGTGGCGGCACCTTGAGAGACCTGTTGCTGGATCGGCACCCGACATTCTGGATCGCGGACACCACCTACCTCTGGGTCATCCTCGCCGCCACCCTCCTGACGCTGGGGTATGTGCGATTCTGGATCGCTACGCGACGGGCGCTGCTGGTGGCCGACGCGCTGGGCCTAGCTTTCTTCACGATTGCCGGGGCCCAGATCGCCGAGCAGGCCGGCGTCACCGGCCTGATCGCCGTCCTGATGGGAGTGATCACCGGTGTCGCAGGCGGGGTCGTTCGCGATGTGCTGACCAGGGAAATCCCGCTGGTCATGAGACCGGGCCGGCTGTACGCAACCGCCGCGATCGTGGGGGCCACCAGCTACGTGCTGCTGGTGCACTGGGGGGTCATGCCGGACGCAGCGGCTTTGGTGGGCATGAGCGCAATTGCTGTGCTTCGCCTCATGGCCATACTCTGGCGGCTCGAGCTGCCGGTCATCCGGCTACCGGAGGAGGAACCCTAGCCCCAGGTGTTGCGTTTCGATTGGCACGGGCCGTAAGCTTGAATTTCGTCCGGGGGTCACTCCGGCTCCCGGCACTCTGTCTTGGATAGGGTCATGGCATTGAACGAAGAGGACCGACATCGCATCGAGGTGCGTCTGCACGAAGAGCGGGAGCGGGTGATGCGAGTCTTACGCCGGTTCGAGGATAGCCGGGACACCAGTTCGGCCGAAGCCTCGGGGGACATCTCCGAATATCCCTTCCACGTCGCCGACCGCGGGACCGATAGCTACGATCAGGAGATGGATGTCGTCATGGCGCAGCGCGCCAGTCGAGAACTCGAGGAGATCGACGAGGCGTTGCACCGGTTCTACGAGGAGCCGGAACGCTTCGGCATCTGCGAGAACACCGGGAGGCCGATTCCCCTGGAACGACTCGACCTCATCCCCTGGACCCGTACCTGCATCGAGTCGGCCGTGGTCTGAGCAGTGCGGTTCATCTTCGCGGCTCGGTATCTGACATGAGCACACTGATTCTGTCCCGCCCGGGGCCCGACGAGGCCGCCCCGTACTACCAGGGCTACATCGCCAGGGTCGGTGGTGAGAACATTGGGGAGCAGCTGGGGGAACAGCTTGCGGAGATCGAACGGCTCTGTGCCGGACTGGATGACCGATCCGCTCTGGCGCGATATGCGCCGGGCAAGTGGAGCATCAAGGAGCTGCTGGGTCATCTCAACGACGCCGAACGGATCTTCAGCTACCGGCTGCTCCGGATCAGCCGGGGCGATGCCACTCCCCTTCCTGGTTTCGAGCAGAACGATTACGTCCCCGCGGGCCACTTCGATGAGCGGCCGCTCGCCGAGCTGTTGGCGGAGTTCCGCGCCATCAGACTCAGCACGATGGCACTTGCGTCCGGGATTCCCGCCGCCGCATGGTCGGCACAGGGCGTGGCAAGCGACAACCGGGTCAGCGCCCGCGCCCTGCTCTACATCATCGTGGGACATGTAACCCACCACCTCGGGGTGCTCCGGGCGAAGTACGGGCTCGGTACCGGCGAGGCTGTGAGCAGATTCGCGAGCACCCAATGAGTTTATCCCGCGCCGCCGTAGCCGGCGCCGTGCACCTCGCCCTCCTGGCACAGGTTGGCTCAGCCGGCGCACAGACGGCACAGCCCGACACCGCCGGCATCGCCGAGGCGGGTCGTCGGTTCTCGGCCGCGTACATGCGAGGCGATACCGATGGCATCATGGCGCTGTACACCAGGGATGCGGTGATCTTCCCCGAGCGCTCCAACGCGATCTCGGGCGAGGACGCCATTCGGCGGTACTGGACTCGCGGGCAAGGGAGCCGGGTCACCCGTCACCAACTGACGCCAACCAGCGTGGTCGTGGACGGCAAGCATGCTTACGACCATGGAACATACGAGATCGCCGGAGAGCGGGACGGAAAGTCCTGGGGACCATTCCACGGGAAGTATCTGGTGGTTTGGCGGAAGGACCGGGACGGATGGAAGATGGCGTTGGACATGTGGAACAGCGGACCCGAGCCAGGCTCCTGAGGCGGCTCGCCCTTCTTGCGGTCATAGGCAGCCTTCAAGGCGCCACTCACTACCAACCCACCGTTCTCATCCATGCAACCCTGATCGACGGGCGAGGTGGGCCCGCTCTCTCCGACGCCACCATTGTCATTCGAGATGGGCGCATCCAGGACGCGGGGCCGAGCTCCAGCACCACGGTGCCGTTCGGTGCCAAAGTACTGGACCTGCGCGATCGCGTGGTGATCCCCGGCTTCGTCGACATGCACTACCACGTGACCACCGGGGCGATGCGGTACCGTCGCACCGCGGCGGGAGCCCTCGACAGCACCTACGATCGGGCCCTCGCGGAGCGCCTGCTGCTAGTCGCGCTCTCCCGGGGGATCACGACGATCAGAGATCCCGGCGCCTCGCCCGTCATGGCCGCGGTAGCACTCCGAAACGACGTCGCCGCGGGTCGCGTGCTGGGGCCTCGGGTCTTTACCGCCGGCGAGATCCTCTCGAGTCCCCGTCTGTCGGAGGAAGAGATACGCAGTTCCATTCGAGGTCAGGCGGCCGCGGGCGCTGACTACGTCAAGCTGTACGCAGGCATCACCCCGCCCCAGCTACGAATCGCGGTGGACGAGGCGCACCGGCAGGGGCTTCGGGTCATCGGCCACCTGCAGCGCACCTCCTGGACCGAGGCCGCCCAGAGTGGGATCGATTTCATCACCCACGGGGGGAACTGGCACGGATCGTATTTGCCGGCCGCGCGCAGGGAAGCTTATCAGGCACTGGGCGGTGGCATGCGGGCGCGGATTGCCTGGCTCGAGTGGTTGCAGCTCGATTCCCCGGCTGTGGATTCGATGATACGTGCCGTGCGACGGCGGGGCGTAACGATCGATCCCACGCTCATAGCTTACCACACCAAGTTCTGGTGGGCTGATTCCATCTATCAGCACGACCCGGACAGCGCGCTGGTGCCCGAGGTCCTGGCGAACTGGCGAGTGCTCGGGATGCCTACGGCGGACTGGACGGCCGACGAGTTCGCCCGGGCCCACGCCGCCTGGCCCAAGCAGCTCGCCCTGGTGCGGCGGCTGCACCAGGCCGGTGTTCTTCTCACGGTGGGCTCGGACCTCGCCAGCCCCTGGGTCATTCCGGGAGTGGCATTCCACCAGGAGCTCGGCCTCCTCGAGAGCGCGGGGCTTTCACGACCTGAGGTTCTCACCATGGCAACCCGGAACGGCGCTGAGGCCCTGGGGATCCTGGACGAGGTAGGAACGATAGCGCCGGGGAAACGCGCCGATCTGGTGATCCTGGAGGCGAACCCGCTCGACAACCTCAGAAATACGAGACGGATTCAGTACGTGGTGCTGGGCGGCAAGATCCATCGGCCGCAGGACCTGCTGGGCTCAGGCGGATCGCAGCGTGAAAACCGGTAGCTCAGCAGGACACAGGAACCGAGCCGGAATGCCGGTGGTTCCTACCCCGCGCGAGACGTAGAGCGGCGCCACCGTGTCGTAGTACCACCCCTCGAGGAAACGCCCCGCCCCCGTCGGCTTGACCGGAGGCAGCAACGGAATGCGGATCTGTCCGCCATGGGTATGACCCGCCAGCAGGAGGGCGGGCGGAGCCGCGGTGCGGACGGGTGGCTCGTCGAGGTAGCCCGGGGCGTGGACCAGCCAGATCTCGGTCGAACCGGGGACTAGGCCTCGGCGCGCGGCGAGCAGATCGGGACGGCCAGAGACCGGGTCGTCCAAACCGACCAGCGAAAGCGGCACGCCGCTGACATCCACCGTGAGTGCCCGGTTCACCAGAAGGTCGACTCCTGCCGAGCGGTAAGGCTCCTCCCCTACCCGACCCACCGCACCCACCCGGTGCTCCCAGTTCCCCAGTAGCGCCACCGTGGCAATCCGGCCCCGCGCGTTGCCGGCAAAGCTCCGCACCTGGGAGAGCGCCTCCTGAGATTCCGTCATATCTCCGGTGAGCAGCACGATGTCCGCCTTTTCCCGATCCAGATGCTCCAACGCGGCGGCAGCTGCGATCCGATTGCCGGGAAAGTGGACGTCTGAGACCTGGGCGATTCGTACCCCGTCCAGGCCGGATGGCAGTCCGGGAATGTGCACGTCGTGGCGGGTTACCAGCACCCGGTGGGCCTCGAAGCCAAAGGCGTCCGCTGCGATAACCAGTCCAGTTGCCCCGACGCCCGCGAGAAAGCGCCTCCGGCTGAGTCTCATGCGGTGGCGGTCAGGGCCCGCTCCATCTCGACTTCCGCCTCGAGACTCTGCCGATCGCGGTAGATCGTCGCGAGAGCGAGGGTGCGGCCTTCGCGGATGAAGCGGACGGCACAGTCCTTCGCCTCGATGCTGCCGTCGACGTCAGCCGCATCCCAGCGCTCGGCGTGGCCCACGTAGTTGATCGGCACGTCGTAGTGCTGGCTCCAGAAGAAGGGCACCGCGGCAAAGCGCTCGTTCGCCCCGAGGATGCTTCGGGCCGCGGCCTGCCCCTGACGCTGGGCCACGACCCAGTGCTCCACCCGGATGCGCTCCCCGGTGTGGGGATCGGGCCACCGGGCGATGTCGCCGGCGGCGTAGACCCCTGGCGCGCTCGTCTCGAGCCGCTGGTCCACCAGGACTCCGCGCTCCAGCTCGAGCCCCGCCTGTTTCGCCAGCTCCAGATTGGGCCGGACTCCGATACCGGCTACGACCAGGTCGGCCGGAAGCCGGTTGCCGTTCTCCAGCGTCACCGCACCCCCGCCGATCGACCTGGCCTTCTGCTTCAGGTGAAACGTGACGCCGTGCTCTTCATGGAGGCGGCGGATGAAGTCTGCCCAGCTCCGCCCCCATGACCCGCTCCAGGGGCCGTGCGTCCGGTGCCACGACGTGTACCTCCAGCTTTCGCGCGCGCAGCGAAGCGGCCACCTCGAGACCGATGAAGCTCGCCCCCAGAACGACGGCGTTCCTGGCCTTCACCGCGGCCGCGACGATCGCCTTGCTGTCGGCGAAGCTGCGCAGGTAGTACACCTCGGATTTCCCTGCTCCATCTCGGCGGGCAGCCGCACCGGTGTCGGCGCCGGTGGCCAGCAGCAGGGCGCCGAATTCCTGTGGCCTGCCGTCGTCCAGGATGACCCGCCGCGCTTTCGGCTCGATCGCACAACCCGGCGGCCGTGCACGATCTCTATGTCCAGATCGCGATAGAACTCCGGGGGGTGCAGCGGGATCCAGTCCTCTGAGGCCGAACCCGCCAGGTAATCCTTGGAGAGATTGGGCCGGTCGTAGGGGGCATCGGGATCCGGGTCGTAGAGCGTCAGCCGGCCCTGATACCCCTCCCGCCGTAGCGTCTCGGCGGCGGCGTCTCCCGCGGCGCCGGCCCCGACGATGACCACGGAAGCCGGCTGAGCTCCGCCGGCGGTACGAGGTACCGCGGCCGGTCGAGCGGGCTTCGATCCCTTCCGGTGACGTACACCTTGCCGGCCCGCTGCTTCCACCCTCCAGCAAGCGACGTCGTTCAGCGCCGGGGGCCGGAGCGCGGCACCGGTCCGCAGGCTGAAGCAGGCGTGGTGCCAGGGGCAACGTACCGTGTCGCCCACCACCAGGCCCTCGGGCAATGGACCGCTGTAGTGGCTGCAGACCGCGCCGATGGCGAACCACTGCGACTCCTGTCGGACCAGCAGCACGGACTTATCGCCCGCATGGCCCGGCCAGTAACTGGCCTTCGGAAATCTCGCCGACCGAGATGCCGGCCTGCAGATCGGGCCCGGTCGGCGTGTCTGCGTTCCCATGCCTCGCCTGGTTGCGAAGGGCCGTCCGGCTTTACAGCTCAGGAAGGGTCGCCTTGCGGCCACGATTCTGCTCCTGGAGCCAGTGGTAGAGCGGCTGCGAAATACTCGACCATCGCCTTGCCATCGAGCTCACGACCGGTCGTCTCCGCGCAGGACGTCTCACGCCATGGGCGGCGTGGCACCCGGCGCCATCAGACGCCTGAGGAAGTCGCCCACCTCTCGGCTGCCGTAGTAGTCGGTGTCGTGGGGATCCTGGTGGAGAATCTGTCGGGCGATATGGTCGTGCAGCTGAAACAGCAGCGCGTAGGAGAGGGCGTAATCGTAGTACTGCGCCGGATCGTCGTTGATGTGGGTCTTGGTGAGCCCATCCGCCCAGCGTTCGTCACGCGGGGCATGGAGGAACGATTCCCTGGTACTTTCGGGCGAGCTCCCACCATTTCGCGTTGAAGCTGATCGGCCGGCAGCCGCTCGGCGTAGAGGGCGTGCTCGAACCGGGTCATGGTGCCCGCGGCGAACGGGACGAACACCACATACGACAGCGCCTCCTGGAGCAGCTGACGCCATGCTGTCCACCTTCGCTTCGGCGGCACGAGGCTTGCGGCCGGCGAGGAAGCGCCGCTGCAGCGAGGCGAGTCCCGATCATCGAGCCGATGCCTTCATGATAGGCGCGATTGGCGCCCTGTCGCAGCACCAGCGGCACGTCGGGGCGGCTGTAGCTCATGAAGTAGTAGACGTGACCCAGCTCGTGGTGCGACGTCTCGTACCAGTCGCGGTTGGGCTCGACGCTCATCAATGAGCGGACGTCGCGGTCGAGTCCAGGTGCCAGGCCGAGGCGTGGGTATTCTTCTTGTAGGGTGCGTCCGCCGGAAGAGGATAGAGAGAAGACTTTTGCCAGAAGGTCTGAGGCAGCGAGTCGAAGCCGAGGCTGCGGTAGAACTGCTCGCCCTGGCGGACCACCCACTCCGGATCGTGACGCCGCAAAGCGCCGTTGACGTCGAGGCCCTTGACCTCCACCAGCGCTGCCCAATCCTGTCCCCATCGGTTGGGGAGCCAGTGCGCCGGCAACTGCTCCGGCACCGGCATCTTGTACCGTTGGGCCAGCTCGTGGCGAGCCCAGGTGTGCAGCTCGCGATAGAGCGGCCGAAGCTCTCGGTTCAGATCGTCGTTGAGCCGGAGCATCTCGTCCGCGGTCATACCGTAGTCCGAGACCTGGTAGCTGAAGTAGTCCGGGTACCCCAGTGCCTCACCACCTGATTTCGCAGGTCTCGCAGACGGAGCGAGTCCCGGCTTGAGGACGGGGCCGACTTCCTTCGATGCTTCCCATACCGCCAGCCGAGTCGGCAGTCGTGCGGCTGGTGCGGAGGGAGTCATCGATGGCGTTGGCGGTCAGCGGCTTACCGTTGAGCTTGAACTGGAATCCATAGAGCTTCTCGGTCTGCGCCGCCTCCGCGGCAATGCGCTGGGCGACCACATCGGCGGCGGTCTCGGGCTTCTCCGCGGCCAGGTAGAGCATCACTTCGAGTTGGCGCGCCTGCAGCGGACTCAGGCGGTCGCGGTCCTTCAGGTAAGTGCGAATCCTGGCGATGTTCTCGTTGCTGCCGACGAACCGCGCAAGGGCTTCGTTGGACCGGCGGGTTCTGACCGCGTTGGAAGAGTCCCCCTCTACAATGCGGGTATTCGACTCCCACTCCGCCAGATTGCTCTCGTAGCTCAGCCGCTGATACTGCTGAGCGTAGTCCGACAGGTACCCGTCGAGCTCGGCATGGGCGGCAGTTCGCGTCCCACCCGATTGACAGGCGAGAAGCGCCAGCGCGGCCAGCCGGGGGCTCCACCGGTTCCAACTCACGCCGACCTCAGATCCGAGGTGCATTGGGGGCAGCGAGTGGCGCCCACCGGAATGGGCATCCGGCAATAGGGGCAGTCTCTGGTATTCGGCGCCGCCGCAGCCTCGGGCGGACGCAGGCGGTTGGCGGTCCGGACCACCAGAAAGACGGCGAAGGCCACGATGATGAAGGTCACGATGTTATTGATGAAGAGGCCGTAGTTGACCGTAACGGCGCCCGCTGTCCTGGCGTCGGCCAGCGTGGCGTACGGAGCCGCCGCCTTGGCTCCCTCCTTGAGCACGATGAACAGGTTCGAAAAATCCACATTGCCGAGCGCGAGACCCACCGGTGGCATGATCACATCGTCCACCAGGGACTTCACGATAGTCCCGAATGCGGCACCAATGATGATGCCCACGGCCAGGTCGAGCACATTGCCGCGCATTATGAAGGCTTTGAATTCCTTGAACATCGCCGCTCCTTAATGGTAGATCGCCCCGAATGGCCACTACCCGCTTCTCTGCTGCCTGCCGAGTATCCACTACCGTTGCTCCCTGCGCCAGGGCACTCGCCAGTTCGGCGGTGGAGAGCGGCGGCGTACGCCGGACGACGCCTCGGTACTCGTCGCGTGGCAAGATAAAAGGCAGTGCCCGATGACCCATAGCCCATCCCGCTCGGAGGTGTGCGATGCCCACCCGCCATCGGCGTCCCCCTGCGAACGTCCTCCCTTCGACACACCGATGACACATGGTGGTGCGCTAACGGTGCGACCTGGTCCTTTCTCCCCACGTGCCTGGCTCCTCCTCCTGTCTCTGCTCGGATGTGGGCACACCGAGCCATTCTCGCCGACGCCGCCGGGGACTGACCAGCCGTTCGAGATCGGGCCACCGGCGCGGCTGACCTTGAATCCGGGACCGGACCGCGGCGCGGCATGGCTGCCGGACGGCTCCGGCATCCTGTACTCCACCCAGCAGCCCGAACGACGCGACAACGATGTGTGCCTGGCCCTGATTCCCCCAAGCGGCGGCAGTCAGCGGCAGCTCTCGTGCGACCTCACGCCGACCGGCGCCGACACAACCGAGGCCATCGAGTTCCCTGCCCCCACCGCGGACGGACGCGTGGCATTCGTGGCGTTCGGCTCTCCAATCAACGCGATTACGCCGAGGAGCATGGCGATATCGATCGGCTCTCGCGCGAACCCGGCGGACCGCACCCGGCTTCAGCCGGTGCCGTACACGCTTCCGTCCGGGGCCCTGCACTCGGGGGCGTCTCAGCTGCGCTGGCTCAGTCCTGAAATCCTGCTGTACCTCGGTGAGCGGGTGGATTACAAGCACACCTGTGACACATGCAGTTCATGGGACACCCTGAACACTGGTATCGACGTGGTGTCGATAGATGTGCGGGTCCCCGGCAGCACTCCACAGCCGATTCCCGGCACCGAAAACGCCTCGGGCGTATCAGCGGGCGCGGGCGCCGACGACATCTACTACACCTTGAATGGCGACGCCCGGGTGTTCCGGCGCACTCTGTCCACCGGCGCAGTGTCTGTGATACACGACTTCGGCACCGCGGGAATGGCTCGCGACGTACACGTGGTCGGGAACCGCATGGCCGCGGTGGTTGGGGGCCGGGTGGCGTACGGCCTCGATCCCTCGTTCGGTCCGACCCAGTGGGACAGTGGCGGCATCCTGCATGTCGTGGATCTCGAGTCGGGCAGCGATGTGACGGTAGACGGTCCGGGGCTCTTTCGTCGGCCCCAGATCTCACCCTCGGGAGCCGCTCTCGTGGTCGAGGTCTACCCGGTCATCTTCTCCGACGACTCACCTGCTGCCATCGTGGACCGTCGCGGGGATCTCTATCTGTACGGCTTGCCGTGAGTGTCCTGCACCGCGCGGGAATGGCGGCCGGACTCCTGGCGGCCCTGACCCTGCCGCAGAGAGCCTCCGCGCAGTCGGAAGGGGCGCTCGCGGGCCGGGTGGTAGATGCGCGCACTGGCGCGGGACTGGCACAAGCAGAGCTGCTGGTGGATGACCGGCTCCGGGCAATAACCGACGCGGCCGGGACCTACCGCGCGCTCGGGGTGCGCAGCGGATGGCATCGGGTCTCCGCCCGGCTGATCGGATATCGCAGTGTGGTGCAGGACAGCGTCTTCGTGCGGGGCGGGGCAACCGTCACCCTCGACTTTACTCTCGAGACCAACCCTCTGGAGCTGGCCCCGCTGGTCGTGACCGCACCGGTTGACCCCGTGCTCGACCCCCTCGCCACCGCGACTGAACAGAAGATCACCGCCGAGGACCTGCGGGAGCTTCCGATCAGCTCGCTGGAGGAGGCCATCGCGCTCTCGGCCGGCAGCGTGGGGCAGAGCTATCGCGGCGGCCGGCTGGGAGAGGAGTCGTTCGTCCTCGATGGACTGGGCGTAAAGAACCAGCTCGACGCCGCCAACGGGGGTCTGGGCCTCAAGATCCCCCCCGATGTTCTGAGCGAGGCGTCGCTAGTGACCAATGGGTTTTCCGCGCGCTATGGGCAGGCCCTCTCCGGCATGGTGAACGTCGTTACCAAGGAGCCAGGTGAGCGCTGGCGAGGCCGGATCGGATATGAGACCGACCGTCCCCTGGCAGGAGGCGCGGACCTTGGGCTCGACCGCTTCGTGGCCCAGGCCGACGGGCCGGTGGTGGGGCGTCTCGGATTCGTCGCCGCGTTCGACGTGACGGGGAGACTCGATGCCGATCCGGTGAACGCTCCAGCTCCGACCGACCCGCGCGACCCGCGGACGGCCGCTCCTTTCCTCCTGCCTCACAACAGCGGCGAACAGTGGAGCGCGCTCGGCAAGCTGGTATTCCAGGTGTCGGACCAGTTCACTTTGCGGCTGCTCGGCCTGCACACCGAGGATCAGAGCCTGCTGTATGACCCTGAGTACAAGTACGATCTGGATCTGGCGCCGGGGCAGCGGCTGCGGGGCAACCTCCTGAACGGGCACGCCCAGTACGCCACTGCCCCGGGACAGGGCAAGCCGCTGATCGTGGATCTCAGGGTGGGGCGGTTTTCGCGCGAGTTCGCACGGGGCACCTTGAGCGAAGAAGTGGACTACGCCTTCGGGGCCCTGACCGGCCGGCGCTTTCATTTCCTGGGCGAAGACCAGGCCCGCGCGCAGGACCCGTCCGGGGCGCCGATCGCGGGGCTCCAGAGACCCGAGCCCAGCGTCGCAACCCCGTGGGGAGTGCCGGCGTTTTTTGTCGGTACCGGCTCGCGCGGCGACCTCGGCTGGAGCAACTTCGGCGAGACCCGGGGCCAGCTGGATGTGACCTTCGGCGCGAGCGAGCGGGTCGACCTCTACGCCGGCGGCCAGCTGACGCGGCAGCAGGTCAGTACCTATCAGCGAGCCCTGGGTTACCTGCCGGTCGGCACCGGTGACAGCGTGCCGCCGGTGGCGCTATCCGATTTTTCGCCGTCGAGCGCTTCGGGATACCTCGAGGCCCAGCTTCGTCTGGATGACCTGGCGTTCACCGGCGGTGTCCGGTACGACCAGTTTGACGGCGGCAGCGACCTGGCCGAGGAGTCGCGCGGGTCTCAGAGCCGACTCGGTCCCCGCATCGCAGTGTCCACCGTCCTGGCCGGCGCCACTTTCGTAGCCAGCTACGGTCGCTTCTCTCAGGCCCCGGACTATCAGTATCTGGTGGATGCCGCGTTCGACGATAGCACCCGCACCGGCCGTTTCCGGCGGGGAAATCCCAACATCGGGTTCGAGGACGCAACCCAATACGAGCTGAGCCTTCGAGTCCGGCCCACCTCGGTCACCTCCCTTCGCCTGGGCGTATACGTGAAACGCCTGGACGGCCTGGTGGCCTCCGTGCCAATCGGCATCGATCCCGACTCAACCATTTTCGGCAACGCGGACGCCGGCTCCGTGAAGGGTGCGGAGTTGCTTTTCGAGCGCGAGATGCGGGACGGGTTCGGGCTGCGGCTGGCTTACACGCTGCAGAACGCGGTCGCGACGGCGACCGATGCATTCCTCCTCAACCGCCTGATCACTATTGACCCGTCGACCGGCGACACGATCCGCCCTGCGCCGGCCGAGTTCCCGCTCGACTACGACCGCCGGCACACCGTCACCGCCGTCTTACGAGCCCAGGTCCCCGATAGTGCGGGTCCCGCGCTGGCCGGGATCCGCCCCCTCGCCGGTCTGCAAACCGCCGCGATCCTGCGGTACGGCTCCGGCCTGCCATACTCCCGCGTCAATCCCGCAGGCGACTCGCTGATCGGCCTTCCCAACGACGCCCGCCTGCCGGCGGTGATGACCGTCGATCTGTTGGTGCGCCGGCCCCTGCGCCTGGGAGCCGTCCGCGCAGGGCTTTATATGGACGTTAGAAATCTGCTGAACCGGCGGAATATCGTGGCGGTGCGTCGCGATACGGGGATGCCGGGTCTGACACCTGGCGGTATTGATTCACTGGCGGAAGCGGCGTATCAGGCACATCCGGAAGACATCCCCTACGAATCGCGGCATTATCGGGCCTACGCCGACACGGACGGGAACGGATACCTCTCGGGCCGGGATGAGCTGTATCCCCTCTACCAGTCCGCCGCGCGGGATTTCACTCAACCACTCTTCGCGTATGGCTCTCCCCGCCTGTTCCGGTTGGGATTAGAGGTCCTCTTCTGAGCCAGGTCGTCCTTCAGCAGGGCCTGGTTTATTGCAGTGGCGGCCTTGACCCCTTCCGCGGCAGCTACGATCACGAACTGCGCTTCCTTGGAGGAGTCGCCTGCTACATAGAGTCCCGGCACGTTAGTGGATTCACGGATGCCGGTCTCAACGGCGCCCTTCTCGTTGAACTCGGCGCCGAGTTTTTCGGCCAGAGGAGATCGCTGGTGCTGGCCGGTGCAGAAGAAAAGCGCGCTGCGTGGAAGCGGCGTGCCGACCCCGAAGACCACCTGCTGCAGCCGCCCGTCGCGCCCCTCCAGTCGCACCACCGGATCCTCCCGGATCTCGACTCCAGCCTCTCCGAGCGCTTCCTCTTCCCGTTCGGTGAGGCCGCTGGGGCCATCGGTGCAGAGCACGATGTCCTGGCTCCACACCGTTAGTCCGAGGGCCAGCGCCGATCCCGAGGTTCCCCGTCCGTACACTGCGAGAGGCTCATCCCGCCACTCCCACCCATCGCAGTAGGGGCAATGATGGACGCTTTTGCCGTAGAGCTCGCGCAAACCTTCCACTGCCGGAAGCTCGTCTACCACGCCGGTAGCGAGGAGCAGCTTCCGGGCGCCGAATTGCAGACCACCTTCGCAGACGATTGTGAATCCATCCGGGGTTCGGCGGGCGTCCACGATCCTGCCGCGGTGCAGCTCTACTGTCGGATATTGCCGCAGCTCTTCCCGGGCAAGACGCAGGAACTCTGCGGGATCGATCCCGTCGCGGGTGAGATATCCATGTAATTCGTGGGACCGTGCGTTGCGGGGCTCGCCGGCATCGCACACCAGGACACTGCGGCGGCAGCGGCCCAGCATGAGCGCCCCACTGAGGCCCGCTGGTCCACCGCCTATGACGACACAGTCGTACGCCACGCCGGAGCTATGCCCGTCCTGCGCGGGGCCGCGATCCGGCCATCACATCTCCTGAGTCCATGACCTGCTTGAATCGGCGGAGATCGTCGGCGACCTGTTTGGACGGCTCCTCGCCCAGGAGCCTGGCCACGGCCGCACCGAGCTTGCCGGCCGGAGGGTCGTAGCTCAGCACCACCCGCACGTCGGTTCCCGCGCCATCGGGCGTGGGGGTGAAGTGCACCGAGCCGGCGTTGCTCACCTCCGAGCCGGGGAGTGAACGCCACGCGATCAGTTCGTCTTCGATTTCGTTATGGATGACGGCATCCCACTCCACCCGGGTGCCGGCTGGCCCTTTGGCGACCCAGCGCGAGTTGGTGTCGTCCACCACGGTTACCGCCTCGAGATGGTCCATGAACCGGGGAAGATTCTCGAAGTTGCGCCAGAAGCGATATACCTCGACCACCGGACGGTTGATGGTGACGCTCTCCTCGACCTTGATCCCCTGCCCTCGCCCGATGCTCGCCACCGGGCTCGCCCGGTCCTCCTTGCCGCGCCAGATATCAGTCAGCTTCTGCTTCCCCGGCCGGCCGGTAAGTGCCTTCGCGATCAAGCCGGTAGCGACAGGAACCAGGAAAGGGCGCAGCCGTCGCGTACGGAGGGTCAGCGCCATGAGTGTCACGCCTGCCAGCCCGGAGATCATCCGCTGAGTCTTGCCCATATCGGGCTCGTCCTGCTGGTGTCGGCGCAGGTTTTCCCAACGTTCATTCGAAGTGCTGCCATTCTCGGGCGATGCCATGGGACCTCCCTTATGCTGTGGCGCCCTCGGTCGGGGCGATCTGGTTGTATTTCCTGGCCGCCCGGTCGCCCAGACGGGTGAGCCATGAGGGAGAAAGCCGGGACTGGCTATCAGCGCCCTTCCTGCGCCCTGGCTCACCTCCCTCGGAGCTGGGGAGCATCCGCTCCACAGCAGCGAGAATACCCGAAGTCAGGCCGGGGGCCACCGCGTTTATCACGGCGGCCGCCTTGGCGGGCCAGGGAAAGAGGACCTCGGTATCACCGCGGCGGCAGGCGGCCACGATCCGTCGGGCGGCGCTGTCGGCGCTGATGGAGAGACCGGGCAGGTTGTCGCTGATGCTGAACCAGGCATACTCCGAGCGGTGCCGGCCGCGGAAAATGGCGTTGCGCGGACTCCCGGTCCGCATGAGTCCGGGACAGACTGTAACTACCTTCACTCCATCCGGGGCAACCTCGGCACGCAGTCCCTGGGAGAACCCGACGGCTGCGAACTTGCTGGCGCTGTAGGGCAGCAGATGGGGAATGCCGAGCTTCCCGCCTATCGAGGTGATGTTCACGATGCGACCCGAGCGCCGCGCGCGCATGTCGGGCAGAACGGCAAGCGTCGGGTAGAGCATGCCCCAGAAGTTGGTTGCCATCGCTTCTTCATAATCCGCTACTGACATGGTCTCGGCCGGACCCACCTCGATGACGCCGGCGTTGTTGACCAGCACGTCGATGTGGCCGTAGCGCTCCCGAACCGCCCCGATCAGGTCCGCTACCGAGCCGGCGTCGGTGACGTCTGCCGGAACAGCCAGAACATCGGCACCGGTAGGGGCCAACGACGAGAGTGCGCGCTCGAGCGTCTCGGGATCCCGCCCGCAAAGCACCAGGCGAGCTTTCTCGTGGGCCATCTGACGGGCCAGCGCCAGGCCCAGTCCACGGGAGCCGCCGGTGATCAGCACGACTCGTCCTTCCAGGCTGTATCCCATCCGGGCCCGCAGGCGGCGCACCGCCACGACAGACGCCCCGGCCGCAATCAGCAGCGGTGCAGCAGAGGACGATTTTCGGGGAGGTCTCCGAGCTTGCTTCATTCCGCTTGGGGCTCCGGCGCCTGCCGGTTTCGGGTCTGCTCCTGTACCGCACGCTCATGTGCTTCGTCGTCCAGCAGAGCTGCCATACCATCGCGATGCTCCGGGTCGGCCACTTCCTGCTTCACACTGGAAAAGCCGGGACCCATGTTCTCCTCGTCGCGCGGCTCCTCGAAGTCGAGCTCGGTCGGACGATCGTCGGTACCCTCGCTTTCCACCCGCGCGAACTGGAGACGTTCCTCCTCCGTCATAGTCGCGAATTTACGGCTGAGATTCTTTGCCATATGACTCACTCCTGGTGGGGGCCTCGAGCAGCGCTTTCATGCGCCCGAGATCCTCGTTCAATTTGGCCCGCGGATCCGAGCCGAGCAGCTCTGCCACTGCCTGTCCTGCCCCGCCCGCCGGCGGATGATAGCAGAACCGCAGATTTACCCGCGTGCCGCTCCCGGAAGGGTTGAACCGGATAACGCCGGCGTTCTCCAGCATCGAGCCCGCCTCACTCCGCCACGCCAGAACTTGACCCGGCGCCTGTTGCGTAAGCACGGCGCTCCATTCGATCGGTACCCCGCCGGGACCACTGACGCTCCACCGCGACCGGCCGGCGCCCAGATCCTCGACCGCTCGGACATGGGACATGAACAGTGGGAAGTTTTCGTATTTGCTCCAGAAGGCATACACCTGCTCGACCGGCGCGTCGATGTACAGGGTCTTCTGAATATCAACAGCACGGCGCCGGTCGAGCGGCGATACCCCGCCGATTCCCAGCTTGCCGCGGCCGGCTGAGCCGACAAGCAGGCCGGTTCCGACCGTGCGCAGCATCGTCGCCAGCTTTCCCCGTCGGGTCAGGGCATAAAGCGCCAACAACCCACCAGCGACCTTCAGGGCGGTGGTGCTCCCGCTGGTGGAGGCGCCCTCCCGGTTGCGCGACCTGAGCGTAGCAGCGGCCAAGCCTTCCAGGTCGCCGATCCGCGCACCGTAGCCCGGAGTCGGCGGAACCACCGACCCCGCCCCGCGCTCCAGCGCGCGGCCGGCAACCTCCAGCAGGGGACGGAGCCGCTCGGTCAGCTGCTGCCGACGGGTTGGCCCCCGCTCCGGGTCGAGCAGATACGCCAGACCTGCGCCGGCGGTGAGACCGCCGATGAACAGTTTGAGCGCCATTATTCCTCCCGAGTAGAAACTCGCGCGTTTCTCGCGCACTCTTCTGTGACCGTACTCACACCCTTTAGGAGGTCCGCAACCCCGAAAAGACGGGCTGGCGATGGCAGATTCTCCCCGCTGACATAATCAGCTGCGGCTAACAACATGCGAGCGGCGAAAAGCTTCTGAGCTGCTTTGGCGAAGGAGGTCTGCACCCGACGTCTGGCCCGCAAACGAGTGCCGCTGGACCGAAGTTCTACCCGTAAACGCACGAGCGCTTCATGCAGCTGTCGTACACCATCATCGCCTTTTCGCACCTCCGCTGGAACTTCGTCTATCAACGACCCCAGCACCTTCTTTCCCGTCTCGCCGCGATGCACCCGGTTGTGTTCGTGGAGGAGCCGGAGTTCGACGCCGATGGCCCCGCCCGTTGGGAGCGGAGCAGTCCCCATCCCAATGTCACAGTGTACCGGCCCCGCACTCCGTTAGCCTCCCCCGGCTTTCATGCCAAGCAGCTCCCGGTACTGGAACAGCTGATGGCCGATCTCGCCGCGGAGCTGGGTGATGCCAATCTACTGGCCTGGCTCTACACGCCTATGGCGCTACCGCTGGCGCTGGCGTTGGATCCGGACGCCGTGGTGTACGACTGCATGGACGAGCTTTCACTCTTTCTCGGCGCCCCACCCGAGCTGTTGACCCTGGAGGAGCAGCTCCTGGAGTACGCCGATGTGATGTTCACCGGAGGACCCAGCCTGTTCCGAGCCAAGCAGTCGCGCCACCCCAATGTGCACTGTTTTCCCAGCAGCGTCGACGCCGCCCATTTCCGGCTGACCCGAGCCGGGGGCAAGGAAGTGAGCGAGGCCGAGGATCAGGCGGAGCTGCCGCGGCCGCGACTCGGGTTCTACGGTGTCATCGACGAACGGTTGGATCTCGACATAATCGACCGGCTTGCAGGCGGACGGCCGGACTGGCAGATCGTACTGGTCGGACCGGTGGTCAAGATCGATCCGGAACGGCTTCCCCGAAGGCCGAATATTCACTACTTCGGCCAGCGCTCATACGACGAACTGCCCCGATATCTGGCGGGTTGGGACGTCTGTCTGCTGCCTTTCGCGCGGAACGATGCGACGAAGTTTATCAGCCCGACGAAGACCCTGGAGTATATGGCGGCTGAGCTCCCGATCGTCAGCACGCCGATCACCGATGTCGCCGAACCATATGGCGGAATCGTGTACCTGGGCGACACGGCGGACGAGTTTGTCCGGGCCTGCGAGGCGGCTATCGCTTCGTCGGCGAAAGAGCGGGCAGCCCGGACTGCTGGGATGCGCGAGGTGCTGGCTGGAACCTCATGGGAGGTGACGGTCTCCGCGATGGAACGACTGGTCACGGAGGCGATGGCTGGAAGAACGGCCCTGAGGCTGCCGGCTTGAAGGTTACATAGAAACTGGAGCCTAACGGCTCATCGCAATAGAAAGGATTCAGGCTCTACATGCCACCTAAGCATATGGATAAGTCCACTCCCGCCGCTCCGGTTGTAATCGTGGGAGCAGGACCCACCGGTTTGAGCGCCGCATACCACCTCGGTGAGGACGCATTACTGGTTGAGCAGGCGGGACAGGTGGGCGGCTGGTGCCGGTCAGTCGAGGACAACGGGTTCACGTTCGACATGGCTGGGCACATCATGTTCTCCAATGACCCCTACGTGCATGAGATGTACGAGCTGCTCCTGGGGGACAACGTGCACTGGCAGGATCGGGAAGCCTGGATCTTCAGCAAAAACGTCTACACCCGTTACCCCTTTCAGGGGGCCCTCTACGGACTGCCGCCAGAGGTTATTTCCGAGTGTATCGTAGGCGCGATCGAGGCGCGCTTCGGAAGCCTCACCGCGAAGAAGCCCGCGGCCGATAACGGGGCCAATGGCGACTATACCGGACCCGAGCGCCGCGGCATGTTCGAACCGCTGATGAAGGCCAACGGCAAGGGGAAGCGACTCATCTACTCGGGGAAGGAGCGGCGAACTACCCCGGTGCACAAAGGTGAGCCGAGGAACTTCGAGGAATTCATCTACAAGGTGTGGGGGGCGGGAATCGCCAGGCATTTCGCGATTCCCTACAACCAGAAGCTCTGGGCCGTGCCGCTGACCGAGATGGAGACCTCCTGGCTGGGCGGGCGGGTCCCGCTCCCCAACCTCGAGGAAATGATTCACGGGGCCCTCTCGCCGGTACCGAAGCCGATGGGGCCCAACGCCCGGTTCGGCTATCCGCTTCGGGGTGGATTCCAGGCCCTGATGGATGGGTTCCTCCCGCACCTGAAGGGCGAGCTTCGGCTGAACACCCGGGTCACGGCCGTCTCTCCGACGCGGCACAGCGTCACGCTGTCTGACGGCAGTGAAACGTCCTACGAGTACCTGATCAGCACCATGCCCTTGCCGTCACTGGTGCGGCTGATGGGAGCGGAGGCACCGGCCGAGGTCCGCCGGGCCGCCGCCGCGCTGCGGCACGTCTCGGTGCGCTGCGTCAATATCGGGGTCGGTCGGGAGAATCTGACCGAGAAGCACTGGATCTATTACCCGGAGGATACGGTATTTCACCGGATCTTCGTGCAGGGCAACGCGAGCCCCCACTGCAACGCACCGGGCGGCTTCGGGCTCACCTGCGAGATCACCTACTCGGATGCCAAGCCCCTGCCGGCCGAGGGCGATGCGCTGATCCGCCGCTGCATTGAGGACTGCCACAAGGTGGGATTCTTCACGCCCGACGATCCGATCTGGGCGGCACACGAGGTGGACCTGCCGATCGCCTACGTGGTGTACGATCACGACCGGGCCGCGAATGTCGCGCTCATCCGTGGATGGCTGTCGGCCCAGGACATCGTGCTGGCCGGCCGCTACGCGGAGTGGGAGTACTACAACTCGGATCACGCGTTCATCGCGGGCAAGAAGGCGGCGGAGGACGTGGCCCAGCTGCGCCAGCAGCCGTTCATGGACTTACCCGCGGTGATGTCGTTGTCAGGGAAGTAGGGCGGTAAGGCGGTAGGTACTGCGGCGGTAGAACAGCGGGCGATAAGATTGGAGGCAGTGTTCCGCCTCTTCTCCTACCGCCTGTTGCTAAGCCGCCGTACCGCCGTACCGCCGTACCGCCTTACCGCCCTACCGCTCACGCCTCCAGTCGCTCCCCCACCGGAACCTCCGGCCGCCGGCCATAACCGGTCTCCGCGATGTAGCGGTGGAGCGCCTGCTCCAGCGGCGGCAGCAGCGATGCCCTCTCGCTCGCCAGGGCACTGTATCGTGGCCGGCGAGCCGGAAAACCGAAACTCTCCATCGGCCTTCCCTCGATGAGGGTTGGATCAAGACCGGCCAGCTCCGCCGCGCGGCGGCCGAAGTCTGCCCACGTCACCGTTCCTGGATTGACCAGGTGCCAGATCCCGTGCTCGCCATCGATCATCAGATCGAGACACGCGTCAACCAGGTCCGGAAGGTACGTGGGGGACACCACCGTATCGTCGGCAGCGGCGAAGGGTTTCCGGTCCGCAATACTGCGAAGCGCCTGCGTCACGAAGTTGTACTCGTCCCAAGGACCGAAGAAGGCGCTGGTTCGCACCACGAGCGACCCGGGGTTCAGAAGCAGGACCCGCTGCTCGGCTTCGGCTTTGCTCCTGCCGTAGGCACTGAGCGGCGCTACCGGGTCAGATTCCCGGTACGGCTCCGATTTCCCGTCACCGAAAACGAGGTCACTGGAGAAGGTTACCAACGCCACATGCCGGGCCCGGCACACCTCGGCCAGCACTGCCGCGCCGGCGGTGTTCTCCCGAAGGCACTGTTCTGCGTGGCGCTCCGCGTCGTCCACCCGGACGTAGCCCGCGGCGTTCACGACCGCCCAGGCGCCATGCAGGGCGAGCGCCGTGTCAACGGAATACGGGTCGGCGATGTCCATCTCGGCTCGAGTGAGCAGACGGTAGGCCAGGCCGCGCAGGTCGCAGCGGGCGGCGAAGGCCCGGCCCAGGGTGCCGGTGGCGCCGGTGATCAGGATGGGCCGGGCTGCCGCCGGCGGGAGCGAGGGCCGGAGGATCCGGCCCTTGAGGGCATGGGCATACACCAGTCGTTTGCTGCGCCGCCACCAGCCAGGCATGTCCAGAACCGGATGCGAACCGCGGCCCTCGGCTGTCAGCTCCCGGATCAGCGTGGCGAGGGCGGTGGGACGCGGCTCCGGAGAGCGCAGGTCGAACGCGCCCGGCTCGTAGTGTCCCTCATTGCGCGTAACGAGACTGTTCCAGTCGAAAGCGCCAAGCAGCGCCCAGATGGTGACGGCCCTCAGGTCAGCTCCCTCCCGCTTCAACTGAACCGCGGCATCCCACACCTCGTGCAGCCAGCGCAGCTGCTCCTCGCGGGTGCAGCCATTGTGTACCTCCGTCACGGCCAGCGGGCGCCGGTATCTCTCCCACACTTCCGACAACAGGGCATAGGGCCCAGCCAGGCCCTCGGGACGGAGGCGCACAGCCTCCACATCGGCGTACTCATGCCGCCCGTTACCTCCGTGAGTGGAAGGCGGATACAGGGTCAGACGCTCGTCCAGCAACCGCTCGCTGGTCAGGTAGTAGTTGAGCCCGATGATGTCGGGCGGACAGGGATTGTCCGCAAAGAAGCGCAGCTCCTCCTCGCTGACGCCTGCCACCCGGCGCAAGTAATCCCAAAGCGCGTGGTCGGGCCCCACCCGGCCGCACAACAGGTCGAAGGTCAGCCAGCGGCGCTGGTTCTCGAACTTCGCCTGGTACGCGAGCAGGCGGGTGCTGAAAACCTTCCCCAGGTCTTCGGTCTGAACCAGCTTCGCGTCCGGGTTGACCTCGCGAATGCGGTCCATGGCAAGCACCACTCCCCGGCATTGGTGCAGCAGTGCGCGTACGAACGACCGGGCATCGCGCTGGTGCGGATACCAGTGCCCATACAAGCCACTGAAACGGGCGGTGGTCAGCGGTTCGTTTACCGGAGTGTAGTGCGTCACCCAGGGGTAGCGCCCGGCAACCGCGCCGGCGTACTCGGCCAGGAGAAGCGGAAACGAGGGATCGAGCAGATTGGTGTTGCGCGGACCGCTCCCGTGGTGGACCAGGCCGACGATGGGAGTTATCTGCAGAGCCCGCAGACGCTGGAGCTGCTGATCCGGCCACGACCAGTCGGCGTTGGACAGGCCCTCCGGAGCGGTTCGTTCCCAGAGGACGGGATAACGCAGTGCTCGAATTCCCAGGCTGGCAATGCGGTCCAGGTCTGCCGGACGGTCGCCATGACCGGAGCGAAGGATCTGATCGAAATACCTATCGCCTACGCGATTGATCGTACACTCTACACCGCCCCAGATGTCAGGAAGTGCGAGGTCCTTGTCCCGAAACATCTTACGTTAACCATTCCGGCGCGGCGGTATGCGACCGCCGGGCCTCTGTTTCCAGGTGGCTTCTGCTTCTGCGCCCCCGACCAACTCAGGGGCCGATTTGTGACGGAAAGTATAGATGCCCGAAGGGGCCTGGGAGGTGATGTCTGACCTGCGCTCGGGCTAGGAGACTGTAGCTGGGGGGGTGCTGGGAACTGATCGCTCCGCCTCTCCACTCCCGACTCCTGCCAGGCGGCTGATCATGTCCCGCATCATGATGGTAGCCACCGGGTGACTGCCCAGATGATCGCGCAGGCGGTAGGTGCAGATCATCACTCTCCCCCGATCGATCGGCCGCTCGGCAACGAGTGCTACCAGGTGGTGGACCCATCCGACAAAGAGGCCGGAATGCACATTCGCCGCGAAGTCACGTGGGGTGAGACCCACGATGACTGACTCCGGGGTCAGATCGGCGAACGCGAAATCAACGGTGCCGCCGGTAGGAATGCCGCGGAAGATCTTGTCCTGGCGGATCCAGCTCATGCTGCTGGCCCAATCCCCCTGCCAGCTCCTACCCTGCCGCTGAGCGATACTGATCGTCCCCAGGTGAGTCTGCCCCGAGTCGGGCTCTTCGGCGAGCCAGAGGACCTTTCCTCCGTTCTGCACGTACCAGCGAAGCTCGTCGGTCATCCGCTCGACCACCACCAGGTCAGCGGATTCCTGATCGGTGACCTCGTACCCCATGGCGGCCAATCGGGCCGACAGCCTCGGCAGTCCCGGTACCGCCAAACGGACGTGCCGCTCGGCCGGCTCGGCTCGGGGAAAGAAGTAGAGCTCATGATGGTTGCGAGTCACGAGCTCACCGGCGGCATTCAGGAGTCGCATTTCCAGCCGGGCGCGCGCCGCCTGTTCCAGGCGCGGGACCTCGAACACTGCGGTGCCCAGCTGGGTTAGCTGCGCTCGCTGCGGGGCGAGGTTCTCGAACGACCCGCGAATGTCCGGCCACAGGTCGAGGCTCCATTCCAGACGCGAGCTCCGCAGATCAGCCGCGGAGAAGTGCGATAGCGCCAGGCGGACTTCACAGCGCTCCCCTTCCCAGAAGGCGATCCGCTCCCAGTCGGTCGGCACGATCGCGTCGGGACTGTTTACCTGGCCGATCACGTCGAAGTACGCCTTCGGGTTCCTGCACATGTCGAGGAGTCCGTTACTTTCCCAGTGCACGTCGGTAAACTCGGTGATCACGTACCCGACGATGCTGGGATGGCGCCGCATCTGCTCGATCTGGTACTTGAGCGCGGTGAACTGCATCCGCTGGCTGGCCGCGGCCAGGTCCGACAAGGTGGGAAACACCTTGTCGAGATGAAATGCCTTGTAGCGCTGCTCGATGCCGTGAGGGTAGACCACCCCATCGCCCCACTCGATGCCGGTCTCGAACCACCATGGCTCCCCGCCATAGTGGGCCCTGAGCTTGCCCACGTCCGGCAGTCCCCAGTTGCCGAACTCCGAAACCACCATCGGCTCGCTGCCGCGGCGGCGCACCTCCGGAGCCGGCTGTCGGGCCACGGGGTTCCACGGGTCCCGGATGTATTCCCGCCACGATTCGATGTTCTCGTATACGTGGGCGAAGGTCCAGGGCGGGCGGCTGGCGAAGGTCTGCACCCAGTCCCTCCACTTCCGGTAGTGGTCCGGCATCGCGTAGTAGTTGTGAAAGTCCTCGATGTCGGTGACCACGTGGAAGTTGGTGAAGCAGGGGGAGTTTCCCACCACCAGGCGGTGCGGGTCCAGCGCTTTGAGCTGATTGTACATGTCGGCCAGCCAGGCGCGGTGCCCGGCGTTCACCGCCAGATCCACTCCCCAGTTCTCATTGACGATGGTCCAAATGATGATCGAGGGGTGATTCCAATCCCGCTCCACCATGCCGAAGAGGGTTTCCCGCGCGCGGCGCTTGGCGGCGTCGGTCAGGTCCTGCCAGTTCGGTAGCTCCGTCCAGATGAGGATCCCGGCCCGGTCAGCGGCGTCGTAGTAGCGCGGGTCGGTGATCTTGATATGGGTCCGGAGGAGATTGAGGCCCATATGCTTGGCCTTGGCAAACTGGGCGTCGAGCTCCTCGTCGCTGAACGGCGTGTAGATAAGGTCGGGGTAGTAGTCCTGATCCAGCGCTCCGCGGAGGTACAACACCTGGCCATTGAGCAGCAGGTGGCCGGTGGGCGAGGTGGCGATGGTGCGCATGCCGAACTGCGTCGCCAGAGTGTCGAGCGGCTCGGCCCGATCATCGCTGCCGTCCAGCAGCACGCCCTGCAGCTGGTAAAGATGGGGCGTGGTCGTATCCCAGAGCAGCGGCTCCGGGATCGGGATCGCCACGTCCTGGTTCTCGGCGCCTGCCGGCAGAAGCAACCGGTGCCGGCGCACCTGCCCCCTGGGATCGGTCACGTTCAGCCACAACGCCAGAGGCCGATCGCTGGTTCGGTTGAGTGAGACCCGGACCTGCGC
Organism: uncultured Gemmatimonadales bacterium; assembly: GCA_963840165.1. Classification (GTDB taxonomy): domain Bacteria; phylum Gemmatimonadota; class Gemmatimonadetes; order Gemmatimonadales; family GWC2-71-9; genus CAVVWJ01. The sequence continues at coordinate 378,995 of CAWIXT010000009.1, read as the reverse complement.
CTGCTCGCCGGGCACGTCGGGGGTCACCCTCAAACGTGTCAGATGGACCGGCGAACGCTGCTCCAGGTACACGCTCTGCCAGATTCCGCCGATGGGGCCGTACCAGCTTTGCTTCCCGTGAGGGATCTCGGCGAAGGTGAATTCGGGCAGAAAATCGGCGTCGTTGCCGGGATCGATCACCCGCACGATCAGCTCATTCAGTCCCGGGCGCAGGTTGGTGGTGACGTCGATCTCGAACGGGAGATAGCCACCCTCGTGCTCGCCCACCTGCTCGCCATTGAGCCAGACGGTGGTGGAGTAGTCCACCGCGCCGAAGTGGAGGAGGGCGGACAGTCGGACAGGCGGAGGGGCGGACGGAGCCTCCGCCGTCGGACCTTCTGCCCTGTTTGAACTGGGGAAACGGTCCGACTGGCCGTCCGTCCATCCGTCCGCCTCGAAGAGGCGGCGATACCACGCCACTCCGCTGTAGTCGCGCAGATCGTCGAACTGGGCCTGCCAGGGGCCCGGCACCTGGATGCTACGGGCGTCACCCGGGTGCAGCGTCGTGGGGCTGAGCTGCTGTTGCGGATCGGGATAGAACTCCCACTGCCCATCCAAGCTGAGGCGCCTACGATCCACGACGCACCCCAGCAGCAAGCCCGCGACGCCGCTCCAGCCAGCTTCCGGCCGCGGCACCGAGGAGGCCTGCCGCAGCCGCGGTCGCGGTGACGACGGCGATGCGGTAGGCAAAGATCCTGGGCTCGGTCACTTCCTGGGCGACCGGCCCGGACCCGATCAGCCACGCGGCCAGTGGCCCCACCGTTCCGGCCAGCAGACCCACGGCAGCGGCGGCAAGGAGTCCGCCCCCCAAGTTGGTCCGCCAGGCGCAAACAGCGCCCACGGTGATATAGATCAAAAGCGAGACCATGCCGAGTGGAGGGTACGGGAAACCCATGGGCTCGCCGGCCAGCTCACCCACCGCATCCAGGGCAACCAGCACGGCCACCGCGGCAAGAATGATCGGTGTCATCCGTCTCGCCTGCCTCCGCTCGATCATCATCATCTCCAGAGCACCGCAACAGGTTGGCCGCACGAAATGCAGAATGAATAAGGTATATGGATCGTTGTAGGGAACAAGCGTGGTGCAGGCCACGGGCTGTTGGCTATTGGCTATTGGCCGAGCGTGGCAGCGGCGGTTGGCATTGCGTCGGGCCGGTGGGATATTGTGCAGTAGCCCATAGCCAATAGCCCCATAGCCAACCAGCAACCGGGAGCGTGCCGTCCATGGAGCCCCTGTTCCTCGCCATCGGTCTGGCGGCGGGAGTCCTGTCGGGCCTGTTCGGAATCGGCGGGGGAATACTGATCATCCCCGCTCTCATCTTCTTTGCCGACTTCCATACCAAGCTGGCAATCGGGACCTCGCTCGGGGCAATGCTGCTCCCGGTCGGCCTGCTCGGCGCCTACGCGTACTACCAGTCGGGGAACCTCAACCCCAAGGGCGCGATCCTGATCGCGGTGGGGCTGTTCTTCGGTGCATGGGTGGGTGCCAAACTGGCTCACGCCATCCCCGCCGCCGTCCTCCAGCGCATGTTCGCCGTGTTCATCGTGCTAATGGCGATCCGGCTCTGGATCGAAGCCGGAAAACGCTGATGGGGACCGAGAGCGGCGCGCAGATCCAGCTCACCTCGGCTGCGTTCGCCTATGGCGAAAAGATCCCGGTCCGATTCACCTGCGAAGGGGACGACGTCTCACCGCCGCTTCAGTGGCAGGGTGCGCCGCTGGAGACTCGAAGCTTTGCCCTCATCATGGACGACCCCGACGCGCCCCGGGGCACCTGGGTACACTGGGTGCTGTACAACATCCCGGCCACCGCGGTGGAGCTCGTCCAGGCGGTGCCTACCCTGGCCGAGACGCCCTCCGGCGCGCGCCACGGGCGCAATACCGCGGGCGATATGGCGTATGCCGGCCCTTGCCCTCCCCCGGGAACGCCCCACCGCTACTTCTTCCGTCTGTACGCGCTCGACATCATGCTGGGCCTGGCCCCCGGGGCAACCCGCAGCGAGCTGGAGCAGGCCATGAAGCAGCACATCCTGGGACAGGGAGAGCTAATGGGGACGTATCAGCACCGGCCGTGAGGGGGGAGAAAAAGGCGTGAGCGGGGAAGAAACAGCGTAAGCGGGACTAGGACAAGCGTAAGCGGTAAGCGATAAGCGGGAAGCGGGACAGACAAGGGTGTCACCCTGAGGGAGCGTAGCGACCGAGGGGGCCAGAACCTGAATGGTCTGCACACTCATCGGCAATCGCGAACTCTTACCGTTTCGGTCCCCTCCCCTTCGCTCCGCTCAGGGTCAGGGTGACAACTTCCCGCTCACGCCCGTCGTAGCCCCCTCACGCTCTTGGCTGTTCCCGCTCACGCTTTTCTTCCCCTTATTTTCCACCATGTCCCTCCTCGCCCTCACCCCCCGTGGGCTGTACTGCGAGCCCGGTGACTTCTTCATCGATCCCTGGGAGCCGGTAGACCGGGCCGTCATCACCCACGCCCACAGCGACCATGCCGCCTGGGGCTCGCGCGCGTATCTCACCACGGCCCAGGGAGTGGGAGTGTTGCGGGCCCGGCTGGAATCGGGGTCATCGATCCGTGGGCTCGAGTATGGCCAGCGGATCAGCCTCAACGGCGCCACGATCTCGCTCCACCCTGCAGGGCATATCCTCGGCTCGGCCCAGGTCCGCATCGAGTACGCCGGGGAGGTCTGGGTGGTCTCCGGCGACTACAAGACCGATCCCGATCCTACCTGCACCCCCTTCGAGCCGGTTCGCTGCCACACCTTCGTCACCGAATCCACCTTCGGGCTGCCGATCTACCGCTGGCCCAGCCAGGCGCAGGTGTTCGACGAGATCAATGCCTGGTGGCGCGCCACTGCCGCACGGGGCAGGACCTGCCTGCTGCTGGGCTACGCGCTGGGAAAGGCGCAGCGGCTGCTGGCGGGGTTGGACCCGAGCATCGGACCCATTCTGACTCATGGTGCGGTGGAGCGTATGACCGCGGTCTACCGTGAGGGCGGGATCGAGCTGCCCGCGACCCGCTACGCCGGAGCGGGGCAGAGCCGGGCCGACGCCACCGGCGCCATAGTCATCGCTCCGCCGGGCGCCGATGCCTCGCTCTGGTCTCGCCGCTTTGGGGACCATGCCACCGGCTTTGCCTCCGGCTGGATGATGGTCCGTGGCGCCCGGCGGCAGCGCGCACTCGACCGCGGATTCACGCTCTCCGACCACGTGGACTGGCCCAGCCTGCTGGCGGCCATCGAGGCGACCGGTGCGGGCGAGGTATGGGTCACCCATGGCTACACCGGTCCCGTGGTTCGTTGGCTCCAGGAGCGCGGCCTGGATGCCCGCGCCGTGCAGACCCGTTTCGAAGGCGAACGGGAGGAGCTGGTGGCAAGCACGGAGGACGACGCAGCCCCAACTGCCCCACTGTCCCCTCGCCCCGCTGCCTCGCTATGAAGAGCTTCGCACGACTCTACTCCGCCCTGGACGAAACCACTTCCATCAATGAGAAGGTCGCCGCCCTGGTGGCCTACTTCTCTTCGGCCCCGCCGGCCGATGCCGCATGGGCGGTCCACTTCCTGAGCGGCCGGAGGCCGAAGCGGCTGGTGTCCACCGGCAAGCTGCGGCGGTGGGCGGCGCAGGAATCCGGTGTCCCCGACTGGCTGTTCGAAGAGAGTTATCAGGCGGTGGGTGACCTGGCCGAGACCATCACACTGGTGCTCCCCGATAACGGTGAGACGAGCGAGCTGCCACTGGCCCACTGGGTGGAGGAGCGGCTGCTTCCCATCCGGGACGAGGACGAGGACGTGCAGCGGGAGGCGATGGTCCAGAGCTGGCGCGAGCTCGACAGCCGGGAGCGGTTCGTCTGGAACAAGCTTATTACCGGAAGCTTTCGGGTTGGCGCGTCACAGCAGCTGGTCACCCGGGCCCTGGCGCAAATCAGCGGCGTGCCGGAGGGGGTCATCTCTCACCGGCTCATGGGTGCATGGGACCCGACCCCGGAATTCTTTGAGCGGCTGGTCGCCCCCGATACCCGCGACGCTGACACCAGCCGGCCCTATCCGTTCTTCCTGGCGCATCCGCTGGAGGCTTCCCCTGCCACTTTAGGCAGCCCGGACGAGTGGATCGTGGAATGGAAGTGGGACGGCATACGGGCACAGCTCATTCGCCGGAGCGGGCGCACCTTCCTCTGGTCCCGGGGCGAGGAGCTGCTGGCGGGACGCTTTCCCGAGATCGAAGAAGCGGGAGCGCTGCTGCCCGACGGGACCGTCCTCGACGGCGAGGTGCTGCCCTGGCTCGATGGTGCACCGCTGCCCTTTGCCCAGCTCCAGCGCCGGATCGGGCGCAAGAGCGTGGGCCGGAAGATCCTCGACGACGTGCCGGTGGTGCTCGTCGCCTACGACCTGCTGGAACACGGGGGCGAGGACATCCGCGCGGTTCCGCTGGTGGAGCGTCGCCGCCGACTGGACACGCTGCTCGCCAACCTCCCCGCCGGCCGCATGATCCTGTCCCCCGCGGTGCCGGCACCCGACTGGGAGGCGGCCGCGGCAGCGCGCTTCACGGCGCGCGAGCGGGGTGCCGAGGGCCTCATGCTCAAGCGTCTGGCGTCGCCCTATGGGGTGGGCCGCCGCCGGGGCGACTGGTGGAAGTGGAAGGTCGACCCTCTCACAGTGGACGCGGTGCTGATCTATGCCCAGCCTGGAAGCGGCAAGCGGGCCGGGCTCTTCACCGACTACACCTTCGGCATCTGGGAGGGAAGCCACCTGGTTCCCTTTGCCAAGGCATACACCGGTCTCACGGATGAAGAGATCCGCAGGGTGGATGCGTTTGTCCGGCGGAACACGCTGGAGAAGTTCGGACCGGTGCGCACGGTCAAGCCGGACCTGGTGTTCGAGCTGGCCTTCGAGGGGATCCAGCGCTCCAGCCGCCACAAGTCGGGAATTGCGGTCAGATTCCCGAGAATGCTGCGGTGGCGGACGGATAAGAAGGCCGAGGAGGCGGATACCATCGATACGGTGAGGGGACTTCTGAAAAGCGTGAAAAGTGAAGAGTGAAAAGTAAAAGTAAACGGCGGACAGGCTTGCCCCCCTTTCAGCGTTCACTCTTCACTGTTCACTGTTCACTGTTCACTGTTCACTGTTTACCGTTCACGCTGTTTATTTCCCACCATGAAATTCATCTGCGTCGCCTGTGGCGTGCAGTACGCCGACTCCGCCCTCCCGCCGGAGCACTGCGCCATCTGCGAGGATGAGCGGCAGTACGTGCCCGCCGGCGGGCAGAAGTGGACCACGCTGAAGGAGATGCAGGCCACCCATCGCAACCAGCTCGACGTCGAGGGCCCGGAGCTGATCAGCATCTCCACCGAGCCGAAGTTCGCCATTGGACAGCGGGCGCTGCATGTACGCTCCGGCGGCGGCAACGTTCTGTGGGACAGCATCAGCTTCATGGACGATCGCAGCGTGGGTGCAGTCCAAGCGCTCGGCGGCGTGTCATGCATCGCCATCTCCCATCCGCACTACTACACCTCCATGATCGAATGGAGCCGGGCCCTGGGGGACGTGCCGATCTATCTGCACGCGGCGGATGGCGACTGGGTCATGAGGCCGCATCCCGCCATCGTTTTCTGGCAGGGCAACACCCACGAGCCGGAGCCGGGCCTCACGCTCATCCGCTGCGGCGGCCACTTCCCGGGCGGCACCGTGCTGCACTGGGCCGGCGGAGCCCAGGGCAAGGGTGCGCTGCTGACCGGCGACGTTATCCAGGTGGGGCTGGACCGCAAGACCGTGAGCTTCATGTACAGCTATCCGAACTACATCCCGCTGAGCCCGCGCGCCGTGCGGCAGATCGTGGCGGCGGTCGAACCGTTCGAGTTCGACGAGATCTACGGAGCGTGGTTCGGGCAGAACATCCTCAAGGATGCCAAACAGGTGCTGCGCTACTCGGCCGATCGTTACCTGGCGGCAATTTCAGATCAGCTGTCATCCTGAGCGAATGCGAAGAGCCTGCCCTGAGCCTGCCGAAGGGATCGTTTAATGAGACGTCTGTTTGAGATGGTCGATCCGACGTTAGGCGGGCCGATCCTTCGCTTCGCTCAAGATGACAACCGGTGAGTGCAGGATGACAACCGGTGAGTGATAGACTCAAGCCGGGCGGCTCCGCCCTCGCCGTGGATCTCCGCCGCGCCCGCGCGGCGCGAAGGCGGCAGCAGCGGGCGGCTCAGCCGGTCGAGGCTTCCGAGCCGCGCCGAGCGATTCGGCCGATCGATTGCGCCGGCCGCGAGCCGCTAGCGTGCGTCCGCGAGTGGTTCGCCAGCGAGGGCTGGCAGCCGTTCCCCTTTCAGGAGGAGGTCTGGAACGCCTACCTCGCCGGCGAGAGCGGACTGATCCACGCCGCGACCGGCACTGGGAAGACCTACGCGGCTTGGATGGGGCCAATCCTCGACTGGTTGACGAGCTACGGCTCCCGGCGGCTGCCCCGCGGCCCCGCTGCCCCGCTTTCTGTCTTATGGATCACTCCTCTCCGGGCCCTTGCCGCCGACACCGAGGACGCACTGCGCGCCCCCGTCGAAGACCTGGGCCTTCCCTGGACCGTGGAGTCCCGCACCGGCGACACCGCTCCCCGGATTAGAGCCCGCCAGAGCCGGCGACTGCCGACCGCGCTGGTCACGACACCTGAGAGCCTCGCACTGCTGCTGAGTCGGACTGATGCGGCTGAGCTGTTCGACCACCTCGAGCTGGTGGTGGTTGATGAGTGGCACGAGCTCATGGCATCGAAGCGGGGAGTGCAAACCGAGCTGGCGCTCGCCCGCCTCCGCCGCTGGCGTCCCAGCCTTCGGACCTGGGGCCTTTCGGCGACGCTCGGCAACCTCGACATCGCGCGGGACACGTTGCTCGGCGTCACATCCGAAGGCGTCCCCCACAGCGGGCGGATCATCCAGGGCCTGGTTCCGAAGGCGCTGCAGGTGGACAGCCTGATCCCCGAAACTATAGAGCGGTTCCCCTGGTCCGGGCAGATTGGACTCCGGATGGTACCCGAGGTGGTACGTGCCATCGAGGAGGGGAAAACCACGCTCGTCTTCACCAACACCCGCGCCACCGCAGAAATCTGGTTTCAGGCCCTGCTCGCGGCGTGCCCGGACTGGGCCGGTGTGATCGCGCTGCATCACGGCTCCATGGATCGCGAGACCCGCGAGTGGGTCGAGGACGGCATCCGGGACGGCCGGCTCCGCTGCGTCGTCTGTACTTCCACCCTCGACCTCGGCGTGGACTTCACGCCGGTCGACCGGGTGCTGCAAGTCGGCAGTCCCAAGGCGGTCGGCCGCCTGATCCAGCGCGCCGGACGAAGCGGCCACCAGCCCGGAGCGGTGAGCCGGCTGACCTGCGTGCCCACCAACGCGCTCGAGCTGCTCGATGTCGCCGCGGCCCGCGATGCCCTCCGGCTCGGCGCCATCGAGTCTCGCCCGCCGGTGGAACAGCCGCTCGATCTCCTGGCGCAGCACGCCGTCACGGTGGCGGTGGGAGGGGGGTTTCATCCGGAGGAGCTGCTGCAGGAGGTTCGTAGCACCCGTGCCTTTCGTAACCTGTCGGACGCGGAATGGCGCTGGGTGATGGACTTCGTCAGCCACGGGGGCCAGGTGCTGGGGGCATATCCGGAGTACAACAAGGTGGTTGAGCGCGACGGCCGCTACGTCATCCGCGACCGGGGCGCCGCCATGCGGCATCGGATGTCCATCGGCACCATCGTGAGTGAAGCAGCCATGAAGGTGAAGTTCGTCCGGGGAAAGACCATCGGCACCGTAGAGGAAAACTTCATCGCCCGGCTGCGGCCGGGAGACGTCTTCACTTTCGCGGGGCGGACCTTGAAGTTCGTGCGAGTGAGGGACATGACGGCGTGGGTCCGGAAGACCAACGAGCCCACCTCGGTAGTTCCCCACTGGACCGGCGCCCGGCTGGCCCTCTCACCCGAGCTCGCCTCGGCCGTCCGCGCCAAGCTGGACCAGGCCCGGCGCGGCGTGTTCGAGGGAGCCGAGATGGAGGCGGTGCGGCCGATCCTGGAGCTGCAAGCCAAGTGGTCCCGGCTGCCGGCGCCGGATGAGCTGCTGATCGAACGGGTGCGCACCCGGGAAGGCTATCACCTGTTCTTCTATCCGGTCGAAGGGAGGCTCGTGCACGAGGGGCTGGCGGCGCTGTTTGCCTATCGGCTGGCGCAGCTCGGCCCCATCACCTTTACTCTGGCGGCCAATGACTACGGTTTCGAGCTGCTGTCGCCCGAGCCGGCGCTGCTGGAGGAAGCCCTCAACGCCGGGCTGGTGTCGCCCGACAACCTGCTGCACGACATTCCCGCCAGCCTCAACGCCGCCGAGCTGGCGCGGCGCCAGTTCCGGGAGATCGCGCGGGTGGCAGGGCTTATCTTCCAGGGATATCCTGGGATGAACAAGAGCGTTAAGCAGGTGCAGGCCTCGAGCGGCCTGTTGTACGACGTGTTCGCCCGGTACGACCCCGAGAACCTGCTGTTGTTCCAGGCCCACCGGGAGGTGCTGGAGCGCCAGCTGGAGCAAAGCCGGCTGGGACGGACCCTGGAAAGGATCGCCCGGGGGCGGGTCACCATCAGCGACGTCGAGCGCCCCACGCCGCTCGCCTTCCCGCTCCTGGTGGACCGGGCCCGGGAGCAGGTAAGCTCGGAGAAGTTTCTCGACCGGGTGCGCCGGCTGGTGACTCCGCTCGAGCGCGCGGCGGACCGGGGCAACGGACGCATCAGGTTTGGCAGCGGACGCGGCAGAGGATTTCGATGACCGATGTGTGTCTGACGTTGGCGGGCGAGAAGGTGTATCTGCTGAGCGAACGGGCGCTGTACTGGCCCGGCACCAGCACGCTGGTGGTTGCCGACCTCCACTGGGGCAAGGCGTCTACCTTCCGGGCGGCAGGGATCCCGTTGCCCATCGGCACCACCAGTGATGACCTGGCCCGCCTCGATAGCGCGCTGCAGCGAACCGGCGCCCGCCGTATGGTGGTGCTGGGGGACCTCTTTCACGCAAAGGCCGGACGAATCGCCTCCCATACTCTCGCGGAGCTGCGCCGCTGGCGGAGCCTCGCGGGTACCTTCGAGATCCTGCTGGTCCGCGGCAACCATGACCGGCACGCCGGCGATCCGCCGAACGATCTCCAGATCAACTGCGTCAACGCTCCGGCGTTCGTTCCCCCATTCATCTTCCGCCACGAGCCGGTGGACGTGGAAGGGGCGTATGGGCTGGCGGGGCACGTCCATCCCGGGCTCACCCTGGTGGGCCGCGGACTTCAGCGTGAGACGCTGCCCTGTTTTCTGGTCGGTCCCCGCGGCGCGATCATACCGGCCTTCGGAAGCTTCACCGGACTCGGCGCGGTGCAGCCTGGTCCCGAGGACCGCGCATTTGTTATTGCCGCGGACGAGGTGCTGGAAGTGAGCGCCCCGGTGGACCTGAGCCCGACCGCATACCCGACGGCCCTGCATGAGATGGGACTGGCGGACCCTCGCTGAGTCCAGGCGCGGCGGCGCTTCAGCAGCTCTTGAACCGCAACAACTATGACCTCGGGACGCTGCTCCGGCACTCCGTGATCGGAACCTTCGGCGACGACCAGCCGGCGCTGTGGTCCCGCGGCGGCGAGAGCTTCATGGCTGCGCCGCCAGGCGCTGTCTATGTCCGGTTTCCCCCACCACGGCTTGCCTGCCGTGATCACGATCATGGGCTGGCGCAATCCAGGCTCCAGCCGGTCTACCGCCTCGATCAGGCCGGGGAAGGTGGCAACCATGCGGACTACGGTTCTTTCCCGGTTGTTCGACGGCCGCTCAATTTTGGGGACGGTCGAAAAGATGAAATCACCAGTGGCTTTGGTGAACCGGCTGTTCATGGGATCCACCAGCACCAGCCCAGCCACCTGCTCGGGCTGCCGGCCCGCATTGAGCAGCGCGAGCATCGCGCCGTAGGAATGGGCGACCAGTATCGTGGTCTGCGGCACCTTCAGAAGACTCAGCGCGGTCCGCAGGTGGCGGATCTCGTCATCGGGCCGGCTCTCGGCGGGCCCCGGCTCGCTGCCTCCCAGTCCCGCGCGATCGTAGGCGACTATAGTGGCCCCGGTCTGTTGGGCCAGCATCAGGGGCACCGCAGCCCACGAAGTCAGATCCGAGCCTCCCCCGGCCTCGAGCAGGATCGTGACCGGCACCTTGCCGCGGTGCATGACGAAGTGCAGCTTGTGACCGCCTACGCTGACCGTGGTATCCAGCGGGTCTTGCGTGATCACGGCGGGCGCGGCGGCAGGTGGGCCGGCCGATGCGAGAAGGAGAGCCGAGAACAATGCGGCGGAGACGGTCATGAATGAGATGGTACGACCCGGCGAAGGCCGAGGTTTCAAAAAAATGCTAGGATTCCACCCATGAACCGACTTTCAGCCAGGAGATTCTTAGGACTCCTGCTTCTGCTCGGCTGTGGCAGCGAGCCGGACGATCGTATTACGGGCACGTACACGCTCGTTGGCGTCGAAGGCAATCCCCTGCCCTACCTGGCAACTTCCGATCCCGATTGTGAGCTCTATATCGCTGAGGGTGAGCTGGTCCTCAATCAGAACGAAACCTATTCCCTGGAGTTCGCGGGCCCGTGGGATTGCACCAAGAGCGGCGGGTCTTCCGATCAGTCGATCGGGCGGGTGTACAGTGGAACCTTCACCCAGTCCCAGGGCAGCCTCCAGTTCGAGGCGCCGCTCCAGGGCGGCGGCACCCTTGAATTCACGGGTTCCGCCAATCCGCTGGAGGCTCGAGTAACCGTGCCGGTAGTGCCTCCCCAAACCGGGCCCGACCTGGAATTGCAATTCGCTATTACTCAGCAGTAGCTCGAACAGCCGGACTGAGATGCGTTCGTACTCCGTGGCAGTCCTCACTTGCCTCGCAGCCACATCGCTGCGGGCCCAGCACGTCGATACCACTGTCGGGTTCAGCGGAATCCAACTGGATAGCGGAGCCGTAGTACGGTTTCACTGGAATAACGAGTCCGAGAAAGCCCGGCTGCTTGCGCCGCTCGGTTCAGCCTCTTCGGAGGCGCGTTATTGCGGGTATCCGGCCTCGTCCTGCGGCTCGGAGCTGAACCCGGCGAGAGCCAGGTCTCTCGCTGATCTCGACGGCTTGGACATCCGCCATGGGTCCCAGGTCGGACGGGGGGCGCTGCTGGGTGCAGCAGGCGGTTTGGCCGGCGGCCTCCTGATCATCCTGGGATACGGCCTGAGCGACCGCGCCGCTCCCACCGCCGGCGAGCAGGTTCTCATCGTAGGGAGCGTCACCCTGGTGTGGACCGGGATTGGGGCCCTGATCGGAGCCTCGCTCGACAACTGGAAGGATGTGCCACCATGACAAATTCGACTCCGGAGTGTCCATGCTGAGCAGCCGAACGTTTGGCTTCGTCTTCGCATTTTCCCTTTTCCTTTCCCCGGCACTGGTTTCCCAGCAAGCCGACTCGTCCCAGCTTTCGTTGGAGCGAATCTTCAACTCGCCCGAATTCGCTCCCGAGCGGCTGGGTCCCGTCCGCTGGCTCGATAACGCCGCCGCCTATGTGAAGCTGGAGACCGACAGCGCCACGCCGGGTGGCCGTTCTCTGGTGCGCTACGACGCGGCCAGCGGCAAGCGCGAGGTCTGGGTCGCGGCCAACCGGCTGGTACCGGAAGGCGACTCGATGCCGCTCCCGGTCGAGGACTACAGCGTCTCACCCGACGGCAAACAGTTGCTGGTGTTCACCAACTCCGCAGAAGGTGTGGCGCGAAAACACCCGGGGAGATTTCTGGACCTTCGACCTCGCCGGCGGCCGGCTCCGGAAGCTGGGCGGCGACGCGAAGCCCTCCACCCTCATGTTCGCCAAGTTCTCTCCCGACGGCGCGCCGGGTGGCGTATGTCCGCGAGAACAATCTGTACGTCGAGAATCTGGCCGACGGCCGCGATCACGCAGCTGACCGGCGACGGCTCCCGCACCATCAATCAACGGCACCTTCGACTGGGTCTACGAGGAGGAGCTCGGCCTGAGGGACGGGTTTCGCTGGAGCCCCGACGGCCGGCGCATTGCCTACTGGCAGCTCGACGCATCCGGCGTCCGCGACTTCCTGCTGATCAACAACACCGATTCGCACGTATTCGTTCACCATTCCGGTTCAGTACCCCAAGACCGGCACCACCAACTCGTCCGCGCGCGTCGGTGTGGTCAGCGCCACCGGCGGAAACACCGTCTGGCTCGGCGTGCCGGGCGACCCCCGCAACAACTACATCGCCCGGATGGAGTGGGCCGCCAACTCCGATGAGGTAGTGATCCAGCAGCTGAACCGGCTGCAGAACACCAACAACGTGATGCTGGGCAACGCCGCCAGCGGCCAGGTACGCACCGTGCTGGTCGAGCGTGACAGCGCCTGGACCGACGTCGTCAACGACCTGCGCTGGGTAGACGGCGGGAAGAGCTTCACCTGGATCAGCGAGCGGGACGGATGGCGCCACCTCTACGTCGTCTCACGCGATGGACGGAAGCTGCGCCTGGTTACCAGGGAGCCGTTCGATCTGCACAACCCCGCCAGCGCCTTCGGTGAGCCAGTGGTCACGGGAGTGGATTCAGCCAGAGGCTGGATCTACTACACCGCCTCGCCGGAGAACGCGACCCAGCTGTACCTCTATCGGAGCCGGCTGGACGGCAAGGGCAAGGCGGAACGTCTCACCCCGAAGAATCAGCCGGGCTATCACCTATATCGCATCTCGGGCGACGGCCGTTGGGCGCTGCACACCTACTCGACCTTCAGCACGCCCCCGGTAGTGGACGTCGTGAGCCTGCCCGACCACAAGGTCGTGCGCACCCTGGTCAAGAACGATCGGCTGCGCGGCGCGGTGGCCCGGCTCCGCCGGGGGACTGCCGAGTTCGTCAGGGTTCCAGCCGGAGCGGGCCTTCAGCTGGACGGCTGGGTGATGAAGCCGGCCGGCTTCGACTCCACCCGGCGACATCCGGTCGTCTTTCATGTGTACAGCGAGCCGGCATCGCAGACCGCGCTGGACCGCTGGGGCGGCGGCAACTATCTCTGGCACCTGTTGCTGACCCAGCGCGGGTACGTGGTCGCGTCGCTCGACAACCGCGGCACGCCGGCGCCGAGGGGACGCGCCTTCCGGAAGGTGGTGTATCGCAAGGTCGCAACCATCAGCTCGGCCGATCAGGCTGCCGCGCTTCGTTCCATGAAGGCCTGGCCCTGGGTGGATTCCACCCGTATCGGCGTGTGGGGCTGGAGCGGGGGCGGCTCCACCACACTCAACCTCCTGTTCCGCTACCCCGATCTCTATCACACTGGCATGTCGGTGGCGCCGATGGCCGACATTCGCCTGTACGATACGATCTATCAGGAGCGTTACTACGGCCTGCCGCAGGAGAACCCCGAGGTTTATGAGGAGGGATCGTCGCTCACCTATGCCGACCGGCTCCGCGGCAATCTGCTGGTAGTCCACGGATCGGGCGACGACAACGTGCACTATCAATCCACCGAGCGGCTGGTGAATGCCCTGGTGGCGGCAAACCGGCCCTTTACCATGATGGCCTACCCCAACCGGAGCCACTGCATCTGCGAGGGCGAGGGAACCGGGCTTCACCTCTACTCACTGCTCACCAGCTACCTGGAGAAGAACCTGGCGGCTGGTCCGCGGTGAGGAAATTCACCACAGAGGCACAGAGGACACAGAGGGATTGCGAAGTTTGAGGCGCTCGACATCTGGTGAGCCACCATTGTCAACAAGTGATAGTTGTTGTGTTTTTCACTAAAGATTGCGCTCCATCTAGCCGATGTCGCGATGTCGTGCGCCGTAACTCTAAGTGATCCCTCTGTGTCCTCTGTGCCTCTGTGGTGAATTCGAAAATTGGCCGAGCTTTGCGTTGGCCCACGAGGGATTTCAGATCCACGTGCACGCCGTCGGCGACCGCGCCATCGTGCTGGACCGGAACCTGTTCGCCATTCCGGCAAACGAGATCCACTGCGTCCGAGTGCTGTGCACGCTGCTCCAGCGCAGTACGGTCTATCGCTCTGATCCGCGATTGCCGTGACAGCATCAGTTATCAGGACCTTGCCTGCGTGTGGGTGGGAGGCGCGAGCTACGTCTCCTGAGAATGTCTCCACCGGAGGTTCCTATGCGCCAACACCTGGTTCTGTCCACCGCACTGTTCCTCTCAGCTTGCTCCTCCTCGCCGGTGACGGAGTCTTCACCGGGTCCTGACCCCGAGGTGTCCGCCAGCGCCATCCCAGGGTGTTATGCGGTGGTGTTGGGTGCTGCGCCTGCTCCCGACGTGTACCTTCCGACACTCATCGAGCTCACCTCCGAGGGCGTCCCCTTCATCATTGAGCCAGGTCATTTCACGGTTCGGGAGCCGGACGCGGCCGAGCCCCGGGTGCCCGTATCCTGGTGGACCCCCGGTTCCGGCGGTACGATCCAGCTGGTCCTGGGCGGCGGCTTCACCGGCTACAGCTTCTCGCTGCGACAAGAGCAAGGTCGTTGGCGTGGCCCTGGTACGTACTTCGCTGACTTCGGAGTACAACCGGCACCGGGTCCGTTGCATCTGGAGCTGGTCCCTGCGAGTTGCCCCTGAATCAAGCTTTCGCGCGAGCGCCTCGTCCTTTCACCGTCAGCCGTTGAGGCCTGAAACGGCTGGCGGGGCATCTACGTCCTGAGTGGACGGCGGGATGTCGATTCCAGCCTTTCCCAAACGACAAGTTGCCGAGGATCACTCACACACCATCCGGAGGGACCCATGCGCTACCTGTGCCTGATCTACGAGGACGAGAAGGAATGGGAGTCGAAGCCGCAGAACGAGCTGGAGGCCCTGATGGGTGAATACTCTGCCTTCACCGATGACATCCGCAGCAAGGGACAGCTGGCCGGGGGCGAGGCGCTCCAGCCCACGCCAACGGCCACCACGGTGCGGGTCCGGAACGGCAAGATCTCCACCACCGACGGGCCCTACGTCGAGACCAAAGAGCAGCTGGGCGGGTTCTACCTGGTCGACGCCAAGGACCTGAACGAGGCCATCCAGATCGCGTCCCGCATACCCTCTGCCCGCTTTGGCGGCGTCGAGGTTCGGCCGGTGATCGACTTCTCGCAGGATATGCAGAAGCAGGAGGAGAGCGCGGTCGCGAGGGCTTAAGGGAGTCGCGAGTCGCGAGGGCTTAAGGGAGTCGCGAGTCGCGAGTCGCGAGTCACGCTGCTCTGAGAGAAACACCTCATCCCGAGCGTAGCGAGGGATCTGCTATGCAGGTCCGGGGTCGTCGAGTAGATCCCTCGCTTCGCTCGGGATGAGGAGCTCCGCATGTCAGATTCCGTCGAACACGTCTACCGCACCGAGTCCCGCCGGGTCCTGGCCACCCTCATCCGTCTCCTGGGCGACTTCGACCTGGCGGAGGAGGCGCTCCAGGAGGCTTTTGCGGCCGCGGTGGAGCGCTGGCCGCAGGAAGGGACTCCCCGGAATCCGCGGGCCTGGCTTATCTCTACCGGCCGCTTCAAGGCCATCGACTCGCTGCGCCGGAGGTCGCGCTTCGATGCGTCGCTGGCGGAAGTGGCCGACCGCCTGGGAAATGGCGTCACCCCGCCCAGTTCGTTCGACGACGAAATCGTCGAGGACGACCGGCTCCGGCTCGTCTTCACCTGCTGTCACCCCGCCTTGCCGCCCGATGCCCAGATCGCGCTCACCCTGCGCGAGGTGTGCGGTCTCACCACCGAGGAGATCGCGCGCGCGTTCCTCACGCCGGCGTCCACCCTGGCCCAGCGCATCGTTCGGGCCAAGGCCAAGATCAAAGCCGCGCATATCCCCTATCAGGTGCCGACCCGCTCGGAGTTGCCCGAGCGCCTGGCGACCGTGCTCCACGTGGTCTACCTGGTGTTCAACGAAGGCTATGCCGCCACCTCGGGCGAGTCCCTCACCCGGCACGACCTCTCGGCCGAAGCGATCCGGCTCGGCCGCGTCCTGGTCGAGCTCCTCCCTGAGCCCGAAGCGCTCGGCCTTCTGTCCCTCATGCTGCTGCACGAGTCCCGCCGACCCGCGCGTACCTCGGCGGATGGAGAGCTGGTGCTGCTGGACGATCAGGACCGGAGCCGGTGGGACCAGCAGATGATCGCCGAGGGTGTCGCGCTGGTCGAGCGGGCGCTCCGTTCCCGGAGCTTCGGCCCGTACACGCTTCAGGCCGCCATCGCGGCGGTGCACGCAGGGGCAGCCACACCGGCAGACACCGATTGGGCCGAGATCGTGGGATTGTATGACGTGCTGATGAAGGCGGACCCATCGCCGGTGGTGGAGCTGAACCGCGCCGCCGCGGTGGCCATGCGGGACGGGCCCGAAGCGGGACTCGGCCTCATCGACGGAATCCTGGGCCGTGGTGACCTGGCCGACTATCCGGTGGCCCACTCGGCGCGGGCAGAGCTGTGCCGCCGATTGGGGCGGATCGATGAGGCGGCCAGGTCATTTCAAAGGGCATTGAGCCTCACCACGCAGGAGCGACAGCGCCACTTCCTCGAGCGGAGGCTGGCGCAGCTGGCTTGACGGTATGTAGATGGTCGGCTTCAACATGATGTCCTCCCGTTTCTGTTCTCGATTCGATCCTCCATACATATGTCGAATGTGAGGTAGCGAAATCGACAGGCCCGATTCCCACCTTGTGCCTCCCCGTCCCGCGCGTACCTTCGACCTCTCCTGATTGTTCCTCGGCAGCGCGATAGAGCATGTCCCACGTTTTCCCGCCTTGCGCGGGCGCGCGTCTCGCAGTCGCCGTCCCACTCGGACGGGCCCGAAGCCCGCCACTCCTCTCCGTACGTCTCAGGTCCCCGTTACTTCCTGCCGGCACACAATTGAAAGGAGCTTTCTCATGCGTGCGCTCTATGTCTTCCCCCTGGCGGCGTGCGTGTTGCTCGGGGGCGGCTGCAGCGACGAAGCCACCGCGCCCGATCTTCAAGCCGCTACCGTGGCCGACTTCCTCCCGAACCACAACAATCTCCGCAACCGGCTGCGCGACGTCGTCGAGGAGCTGAACGGCGGGCTCGGCTTCGAAATGTGGGCCACCATTCTCGACCGCGACGGCAAGGTGGTAGACGTCGTCTTCAGTGGCGGCAATCGGGGGGACCAGTGGCCCGGGAGCCGGGTCATCTCGGCGCAGAAGGCCAATACCGCCAATGCGTTCAGCCTAATGGGATTTGCGCTGAGCACCGCCAACCTCTTCGCCGCGGTCCAGCCCGGCGGAAGCCTCTTCGGTTTGCAGGAGAGCAACCCGGTGGATCCGGCGGTGGCCTACGGCGGCAAGGCGGCCGACTTCGGCACCCGGCGCGATTTCATGATCGGCAAGCGGATCGGAGGGGTGAACGTGTTCGGCGGCGGGCTGGCGCTCTATTCCCCCGGCGGCAAGCTCCTCGGTGGCCTGGGCGTGAGCGGGGACACCTCCTGCACCGACCACATCATCGCGTGGAAGCTTCGGCAGTACCTCAACCTGGACAACGTGCCCGGCGGTGTAGCGGCGGGCACCGACAATATCATCTTCACCGAGGGGACACTGGACGGGTTCGAGCACCCGACCTGCTTCGATCAGCCGGGACGGGGCAATCATGTCGAAATCGCCAACGACCTGCCGACCACGCATCCCATTGGACCAGATGAGTGAGCTGCCTGAGACGCCCGGCTCTGGTC
This sequence comes from uncultured Gemmatimonadales bacterium, assembly GCA_963840165.1. GTDB lineage: Bacteria > Gemmatimonadota > Gemmatimonadetes > Gemmatimonadales > GWC2-71-9 > CAVVWJ01. The sequence goes on along the minus strand of CAWIXT010000009.1, from coordinate 361,279 downwards.
GGGCGTCTCCATTACCTGCATCTTGATAGCTGTCCCTTGGGGAAGCAGTAATGACGCGCATTCTGCTCGGACTGCTCCTGCTAACCACGCCTGCGGCGGCGATGGCCGCCCAAGACCGCACCCGCATATGGCTGGGTCTCGGGCTGGCCGGCGGAGGCGGAAACGATGCTGAGGGCATGGGAGTTACGGGGCAGCTCGTGTATCAGAAGCGGGCCCACTACTTCGCGGCGCGCGCGCTCTACTTCGGCGATATCTACGACAGCGACAACGTCGGAGAGCTAGGGGTGCTGTACGGCCGGGCTGCGCTGCGCCCCTGGGGCCATGCCTCCATCGCCGGTGGAATCGCCTATAGCAGCATCACGCCATGCCGGAACTCCGGGACCGGCACCTGCTCCACTGTCGGGGTTCCGATCGTGGCCGAGGCCTCGCTCAGGTTCGGCTCGGTAGTGGGGATCGGCGCCCAGGCCTTTGTAAATCTCAATTCCAGCAGCGTCTACCGCGGATTGGGGGTGTTTCTTCAGCTGGGGTGGATGCCTCGGCACTGATCCGGCGTCGTTTCTTTGCTCGGCGGGACGCCGGGGAGGGTAGATTGCAGGTCATGCCCTGCCACTGTGTACTTCCCGCTGCGCTTCCTCCCCTGCTCCCCGGGGTTCAGGCGATTCACGACCTGTGCGTTCCCTCTCGCGAGCGGAGCTGGGCGTTGCGCGAGCTGTCTCGCATGTATCGGGAAGATGCGGCTCTGCTGGTTAGTGCCTCGGAACGAATCCTCTGCCGCACGCGGATGTTACGCACCTCCAACGCTATCTCCCGGGAAGCGGCAGCTCGATAGAGCCATAGCGGACCCGCCCACAAATTCTGGACACCTCCCCAGGAACGCCGTACCCTTTCGCCTGTGATCCGCCTCCCTCCAGTCTGTTTTGGTCTCCTGCTGAGCGTAAGTATGGTCGGCGCTGCCCGGTCATCGAGCGTTCAGGCGCAGGTCCAGGTCGACACCGGCGTGGCCGTGCCCATGCGGGACGACGTCATTCTCCGGGCCGATGTCTGGCGGCCGGCGAAAGACGGGCGGTTCCCGGTGCTGGTGTACCGCACCCCGTACGGCCGGAGCGTCGGTGGGGCAACCGAACTGGTCCGCGCCGCCGTCGCCCGCGGCTACGCGGTGGTGCTGCAGGATGTGCGCGGGCGATATGGCTCGGCTGGTCGGTTCGAGCCGTATCGTCATGAAGGGAAAGACGGCTACGACACCATCGAGTGGGCCGCCCGCCAGCCGTGGTCCACCGGCGCCGTCGGCAGCTTCGGTTTGTCCTATCCGGGTGCGGTACAGTGGCTGGCCGCCGTTGAGCGGCCTCCATCGCTCAAAGCCATGGTGCCGGCGATGACGTATAGCGATCCGGAGAGCTTCTGGTATTCCGGCGGGGTGTGGGACGGGTCCTGGCTGGACTGGACCTGGCTCAACATCGCGCCCGATCTGCGCCGGAGACTCCGGGTGCCAGGGCCCCGGAGCGGCGAGGCCGCCGACACCGCCTGGCAGCGGGATGGCCCCGCCGCCCGGCGGCACCGTCCACTTGGTACCCTGCCCGACTTCCAGGACATCGCCCCGTGGTACTACGAGTGGATGCGGCACCCTCCCCGCGACCCGTGGTGGCGCTGGGCCGCGCTCGATGGCAAGTACGCGGGAGTGACGGCCGCGGTCCTCAATCTCTCGGGCTGGTTTGACGAGCCCTACGGGCCCAGCGGCGCGGTAGCCAACCACCTGGGTCTGGCCGAGACTCGCTCTCCCGACTCACTGCGGTCGCGGCTGGTCCTCGGCCCCTGGACCCACGGCGGACAGGATCGGAGGAAGGCGGGAGACCGGGACTTCGGTGCGGGTGCGGCGATCGACTACACCGCAACTGTCCTGGACTGGATGGATCGCTACGTAAGGGAGGCTGCCCTCGGTGCCAAGCAGGGGCCACCGGTTCAGGTGTTCGTGATGGGTGCCAACCAGTGGCGCGCGGCGAATCGCTGGCCGTTGCCCGGCATCACTGCGGACACTCTCTATCTCGGCGCGCCGGAAGATCGGACCGGCACTGGACGCCTCCTCCCCAGGCCGCCCAAGTGGGCGGGCGGCCAGAGCGTCATCGTTTCCGACCCTGCAGCCCCGCTGGCTGATCCTTTCGAGGGCCGAGCCGGACCGCACGACTATCGCGCCCTGGTGGGTAGTCCCCAGCTGGCGGTGTTCGAGACTGCGCCCTTCACCGCGCGGCGCGAGATCATTGGGCCGGTGGTGGCCGAGCTGGCGGCGAGCGCGAACGTCCCGGATTTCGACGTCTGGCTGCAGCTCTACGATGTTGGGCCTGACGGCACCGTGTGGAATCTGTCCAGCCCCGGCACCGGCCTGCTCCGGGCCAGTTACCGGGAGGGGGGTCCGGAGCGTCACCTGGTCAAGCCGGGTGAGGTGGTCCAACTGCGGCTGGACCGGCTGCTCACGGCCAACCGGTTTCTTCCCGGGCACAGGCTCCGGATCGTGCTCTCGACCGCGTTCTTTCCCCTGTTCTCGGTGAACCCGCAGACCGGGAAGCAGGAGTTCGAGTCGGCGGAAACCCGGGCGGGCGAGATCCGGATTCACCACTCGCGGCAGCACGTCTCGCGGCTCATTCTGCCCACGGTGCCGCCGCTGTCATTCTGACAATGCATGGCTTCAAACTGAGACGCCGTGAAGCTGGGACTGGCTGTTACGAAAACGCGATGCATACTTTGGAACAGCGTCTCCCAAGGGCCCTCCTCCATGCGACACTGCCTCAAGAACAAGACCGGACCCCTCGCCACTCATCTGGTGGCGCTCGCACTGGCACTGGCCGGCTGCGGCAGCGATCCCAATGACGGCCCGGTGCAGTATCAACTCAGCTTGTCGGCATTCGGAAGCGATACTACCGCCGAAGGGGTGCGCCAGCACGGCTGCCGACTCTACGGTTCCTTCAATATCGCCCGGCCAGTGCCGGCGAGCGGGACCGTGCGGTTCCCGGTTTGGGTGCAGCGAGACCTGTACGAGATGCGCGGCACGCACAGCGAGTCGACCATTGCGGACAGCACCATTGCGGAGGCGGTGCTGGACTATGTGGGTCTGGGCGATGATAGCCTGCGGTTGACGCTCGGGGCCGGCTCATACACGGCGACGCTGGGGCCGGAAGCCTTTTCATTCGGCGCGTATTCGGGAGAGTGGATCTGCGGTCCTGAGGTGCCTCTGGCGCAGGACTCGACGCTATTGGCGTACGGCTACCAGCCGGATCGTCAGATCGTGGGGACCTGGCTGGTGTCGGAGATGATCACGTTCGAGTAAGGTCGCGACAGGAGGAACCGATGCGATACGTGACTTTGGCTCTCGCCATCACGACCACCGCGTGCTCCACCGGACTCGACACCGAACGGGTCGTAGGGGTCATCGACGCCGACCCCTCGATCTCCACCATAGTGGCTCCGGATACCGTTCAGGCCGGTATCAGTTTCGCCGCCACCGTGAATACCTTCGGCAGCTCGAGCTGCACCACGCCTGACGGCGTCGACCTCACGCTAGGGCCCACGGCTGCGCGCATTGTTCCATACGATCGGGTGGTTAGCGACGAAGACTTCGGCTGTACCCCGGACATATCTCCCCACCCGCACCCCGTGGATCTGATGTTCGCGGTCCCGGGGGAAGTCAGCATTGTGGTGGAAGGAAGGGTCTTTACCCCGACCTCCAACGGGCCCATCCCGGGAGCCGTGACCAAGGCTGTCGTCGTGCTGCCTTGAGCTCTTACAGCGGACAGCGGGACAGCGGGACAGCGGGACAGCGGGACAATAAACACACCTCATCCCGAGGAACCCCGAGTGAAACGAGGGGGACGAGGGCGGGCTCTTCGCGATGCTCGGGACGAGGTGCGTCTCTCCTCCCACACGAATGTCCCACTGTCCCGCTGTCCCGCTTTCGCCTACCCTCGTAACACCTCACCCAGCTCGTCGAGCCGCTCGGACCAATACTCCTTCAGTCGACTTGCGGCCTCCTTGTCCTTCAGCTTCGTGTGCGCCAGCGACACCGCGCTCTTGGACGTCCCCTTCCCGGTGAACCCAACCACGACGATCGTGCCGTCGGAACAGCCGAGCCGCATGCTCTTCGGTCGCGTCGCAGTGCGCACCTTCACGGTTTTCCCGTCCAGCCATCGGACCCGCACGCGGGGTTTGGCCCAGGCGTCGTACAGCGCCGTCACCGGTACGCCGAAGGTGCGGGACTTGTTCACCTCGTAGCTCCCATCGCGCCGCTGGCCCTTCGCCCGCAGTCCCTTGATCCGCTCGTATCCCACGGTCACGGCCTGCGACCACCAGCCGTCGATCTTATACGTGGTGTTCACCAGCCGGGCGATATCTCGATGCGACATCTTCGCCGCGCCGTATTGATCGAGCGCCTTCACCCAGCGTTCCCAGGTGCAGCCGGTCTTCTGTTTGATGGTCGCGTCGCTGGTGCCGGCGAGCTCGGCGTAATTCAGCTTTGGTGCGGGTGAGGTCTTCCTGCGTGGCTTGCTGAGGATCTGGGCCCGGGCGGCGGTGTAGGCTTCGCCCGTCTTCTGCATGCGGGTGCGAACCAGGCGCTTGAGGTCTTTATCGCGGGGCATCGCCATGTCTCCTTTGGGTACACCACGGCTGACTCCCCAGCAGCGCGCCATGGTGACGCAAAGGACCGACGATGCTGATCCGGGAGTGTGCCCCCCTTTGCCTCGCTGCGGACCCCGGCTGGGGCGGAGTCTCGAGAGGTTGGGCGCGGACCGGCGCCATTCACAGGATGTTGATCCGGGCGGGCGCTGTCAAGATATTGGAACTATCCTTACCTTGTCGCCGCGCGGCACCCTCTCTAACAAGGCAGCTGAAGCCATGAAAAACTTCCTACCACTGCTTGTTGGGGTCGGGCTGGGCGTAGCTCTTGGCGCCGGGTTCGGGGCCGCTTTCGACAATATCGGGGTTCCGGTTGGCGTCGCCATTGGTGCCGGGCTCGGTAGTTCCTTTGGCATTCTTTTCGGTGCGCGCAGGAGCCGCTAGTCGATTCGGAAAAGCTACCCGCCCCGGAATCCCCATAGGAGGTTCTCGTGAGATCCATAGTCGTCGGCCTCGTCGGGGCCCTGCTCTCCATGACGTCCGCCGGCAACGCACAGGTGCCCGCGCACGACGATCACGCCGCTCACGGCGCCGAGCTCGGCGAGCTGGGCAAGGTCACCTTCCCCGTGTCGTGCGCTCCGGAGGCCGGGCGCCGGTTCGAGACGGCGATGGGTGTACTGCACTCGTTCTGGTGGGAGGAGGGCGACGCGGCCTTCAACCGGGTGCTGGAGGCCGAGTCCGATTGTGCCATGGCGTACTGGGGCCTGGCGATGAACGCCTGGGGCAATCCGTTCGCCGGCGGGCCGACGGGGCCGGCGCTCTCCCGAGGCGCCGAGGCGGCGGCCACGGCGTGGTCGTTGTATCCCGACACCAGCCGGGAGCGGGGATTCATCGCGGCGGTGGCAGCGCTCTACCGCGACGCCGACAAGACCACCAACGCCGTCCGGCTCCAGGCCTACGCCGACACCATGGCTCGGCTGTACCGGAGTTTTCCCAAGGACACCGAGGTCGCCATCTACCACGCCCTCGCCCTGATCGCGACCGCGCCCAAGACCGACACCACTTTCGCCCAGCAGAAGCGCGCAGCCGCGATCCTCAATCCGCTATTCGCGAAGTACCCCCAGCACCCGGGACTGGCCCACTACATCATCCACTCTACCGACTCGCCCCAGCTGGCCCAGCTCGGCCTGAGCGCCGCGCGGCGATACGCCAGGATCGCTCCCGCCGCGCCCCACGCCCAGCACATGCCGTCGCACATCTTCATCCGGCTGGGCTACTGGGACGAGACCGTCGCCTCGAATCGCGTGGCATTCAACGCCGGTGTGGAGAATGCCAAAGCCAAGGCGGTCCCTCCGGCCGGGGAGGTGTTGCACGCTCTCGATTATGCCGTGTATGGCTATCTCCAGCGGGGACAGGACTCGGCCGCCCGGGCGACGGTCGCCACCGGGCTGAGCGCCGGGGTTCCCGAGGGCAAGGGGGTAGTGGGCGACTACAACCGAACCGCGATGGCGGCGCGACTCTCACTGGAGACTGGCGACTGGCGACAGGCGGCTGCTTTTCCAGTAGCTCCGGTCCAGGGCCTGGGCACTCAGGCCATGCTGAGTCATTTCACCCGCGCCATCGGCGCGGCCCGAAGTGGCAATCCTGCGGCGGCGCGGTTGGATGTGGCGGCGCTGGACACGCTCGCCGCCGGGATGGCGGAGAAGAAGGAGCCGTACTGGTCGCGGGTTGCCGGGATCAAGCGGGACGCGGCTCGAGCCTGGGTGATGTTCGCCGAGGGGGACGCCGCGGGCGGGCTGGCGCTGGCTCGTGCGGCGGCCGACAGGGAGGAGGTCACCGACAAGCACCCGGTGACACCGGCGGAGCTGTTGCCGGCGCGCGAGCTACTGGCCGACATGCTACTTGAAGCGGGGCAGTATGAGGCGGCGCGGAAAGCGTACCAGGCAACGCTGGTGCGGGAGCCGGGACGGGCCCGGAGCCTGTTCGGAGCAGCGCGAGCGTCGGAGCTAGCGGGTGACGCTGCGAAGGCGAAGGCCGGCTATCGTGAATTTTTGAAACTGATGAGCAAGGCCGATGGCGAGAGGCCGGAGCTGAGGGCGGCCAGGAAATACTAGTTGCGCGCGATCATCACGGAATACGGATACATCTGGTTCCCGTTGATCCGCGGCCGGCGGCTGGAGGCGGGGCGCCACGGGAGGCCGGGAAGGTATATGGCGGGGCCTATGTGGAGCCGGGAAGAGAACCGCAGCATGGGAACCGAGCAGGTGCATGTCGTAATTGCACGAGAGGCGGCCATTTAGTGCGACAGAAATACCCCAAACCCGCGCAGTTCTGCCTGTGTAAGCGACAGAAATGCGCAAACTTTAACGCAAGGGAAGCCATTCACGAACTTCTCTGGTCTCGACTAGTTGCACTTTAGGCATCATCTTCTCTCTCGCGTTTCCCATTGTGCAAGCTGTTGGCGTGCTTAACTGACCTTTGTTCAAGCCGGAAGAACGGCCACACACAATCGTACAACCTAATCGACACCATCAACTAGGCGCGTTCTCGATCCCGCGCTAACACCGGGGGTACAGATAGTGGCTGTTCTCGTTTCAGGCGACATAGGCGTTGATCTTAGCCTTCGAGAGCCTGAGGACATGCCCCTCCTCCGTCTGAACGCCGTTTTTTACGACCTCAATCTGCTCTATGACTTTTGTGTACTGGTAACACGTGACCAGCATCTTACTTATCGCTTTGATCAGTACTTCTGGCGTCGCAACGGGCGACCACTAGCCGAGAACGAGCGCCTATTTCTACGTAGTCTGAGGTATGGGTCCCCAGTACAATCCCGGTTTGGGATCACTCAAGCGGTGGCGATCAGCGGCACCCTCTGGGTTCTGGTCCAGGCAGTGGAGCGTGTAGTCATGCTAGGACCCAATCGCGAGCTGGTTCGTGCCCAAACCCTGGAAGCCCTTGCAAGTGCTGCCAAGCTACGGGCGGACGCCGATGAGGTTAACACGAGACTGGGCACCATGACGCCTACGCTTGACTCAGTTACGGCACGACGCGGGGAAGAGGCTCGCAGAACATTGGACACCCTCCTGAATCGAATGCGCTCACAACACATAGAGATTGACGCGTTACGCATTTACGCTATCCCTCCTGAACCTCCGACCCTCAATGAGCAGTCCGATCCCGCGCCGTGACTGTTCGCTCGACCTGACTACGAAGGACAGGCGATGCCCACAACTGAACCAGTAGCGGTCAATAATCTCGCGTTGGACCTAGGTAATTACCGGACGGTGAAGCAGCCGACCGAAGAATCGGCAACGGAGGCCATGATCTCCACGAGCCCCGATCGGTTTTGGGCACTGACGGACAGTCTTCTACGAGATGGGTATCTCCCAACCGAGAGTATCATCGTTCTCCGGGATGACCGCGGTAGCCTGATCGTCAAGGAAGGAAACCGTCGAGTGGCTGTACTAAAGCTAATCCACGGCACACTGCCAGTAGACAGGCTCTCCATACCAGACAGTATCCTCAAACAGATCCAAAAGGTTTCCGATACATGGCTTGAGAATAACAAGAGCGTCCCCTGCACCATTTATGGTGCTCCCGATGCCGCCACCGTTGATCGCATCGTGACACTTGCTCACGGCAAGGGAGAGAAGGCAGGGCGAGATCAGTGGAACGCCGTAGCTCGAGCACGCCACAATCGTGACGCTAACCACGGCAGCGAGCCTGCGCTGGACCTGTTGGAAAAATACTTGGCTCAAGGGAGGAACGTGACATCCCATCAGCGGGCCCGTTGGGCTGGCAACTATCCCTTGAGTGTCTTGGCCGAAGCGATGAAGCGTCTTGCGCCTCGGCTCGGGGCGGGGACATCACCAGGACTGGCGAGTAGCTATCCGGCGGTGAACCATCGCGATGCGTTCGAGGCGATTCTTCACGCCATCGGCCAGGAGCAACTAGGGTTTGACACAATCCGGCAGAAGGATGCCGACTTTACTGTTAGCTACGGCATTCCACCAACAAGAAGTTCAACCAAAGCGTCCAGGACTGGGAAGGCAAGCACGGGAACTGGGGGAAAGGCTGGAGGGAAGCAGAACACCACGTCATCTGCTGCGGGGACCGCGCCACGCAAGCCGAAAGCCGTGGCGATCAATGACCCCAAGATGGTCAAACGATTGCTTAAAGAGTTTGAACCGAGAGGCAACAGAAGGGAGAAGGTAGTAACACTAAGGGATGAGGCCATCGACCTTGATTTGCGCAAGACGCCGCTAGCCTTCTCCTTCGTGCTCAGAAGCATGCTCGAGATTTCAGCAAAGGCATACTGCGCAGATCACGCTAAATCCAAAGGCCCGTCGATGACCAAGTCCGGCGGGAAAGATAAGACCCTCGTAGAGGCGCTGCGCGATATTACCAAACACCTCACCAACAACAACACCGATAGAGACATGGTCAAGGCGTTGCATGGCGCGATGACCGAACTTGGAAAGACCAATGGCCTTCTCTCTGTCGCTTCAATGAACCAGCTAGTACACAATCCCCGATTCTCCATCGCGCCGAGTGATATTGCGCTCCTGTTCGGGAACGTCTTTCCACTTCTAGAAGCAATGAACTACTAGATCCTTATTTCGACCTCGCGACACAACTGCCTCTAACTTCAAGGAAGTGACAAATATGCCGAGGTATCGGACTCCACTTCGTTACCCCGGGGGCAAACAGCGCCTCGCCCCGTTTATTGCAGAATTACTGGACCTTAACAGCTCAGGAGCGCTATGGACCTACGCTGAGCCATATGCGGGCGGGGCGGGCGTGGCCATGGAATTACTCCTTGATAATAAAGTCGGGCATGTCTACCTGAACGATTCATCGCTTCATCTATATGCATTGTGGACAACGATGCTATATCACCCAGAAGAGTTCTGCCGTCGTATATCACGCGCATCGCTGACGATCGATGATTGGAAAGCTCACCGCGACATTGTGCGGCACCCCACCAAGCACAGTTTAAGCGATCTTGGATTCAGTACATTCTTCCTAAACCGGTGTAACCGCTCTGGCGTCCTAACCGGTGGCGTGATTGGTGGGCTTCAACAGCATGGTAGATGGAGAATGGATGCACGCTTCCCACGAAACGAGTTGATTAGACGGATCGAAGCAATTGTTGAGCGTCGGAGGCAGATTACGATCACCAACCTAGATGCGGAACAATTCATGCTCAAACATGTGAATGCGCTCCCGCCAGAAACCGTCGTCTACTGCGATCCGCCTTACTATTTAGGCGCTGAGAGACTGTACCTGGATACCTATAGAAACGACGATCACGTTAGACTTGCGAGGATGATACAAAATAAGGTTCGCCGACCGTGGCTAGTGTCCTATGATGGCCACCCAGAGATCATCTCACTTTACCGGAGACGTAGGCAGTTTCAATACGATTTGCAGTACAGCGCCTCGCGCTCATATGTGGGAACCGAGGTGTTCATCTTCTCGGATGATCTAAATCTTCCATCGAGATCGACTGTTTCGTGTATCAATAGAGCGCTAGCAGCTTTAGGACTGTCTGCTTAAAGCCTTTCTGCATTAATCTCGTTTGACTTACTACACCCTATCCGCAACAACCGCTCGCTTGGCACACCGTCGGCTCCTACCCGCTCAAGATGGGTGCTGTCTCCCGCGTCGACCGAGTCTGCCACCACCTCGTAGCATCCTCCCGAGTCCACACGGTTTCCTCCTCGCAGCCACCCAATCGGTCGGAAAGCTCTCGCACCGTGGCCGGCCGGTCGGCCGGCTTCTTCTTCAGACAGGCGAGCACCAACTCATCCAGAGCCGGTGACACATCGAACCCACTGTGCCTCGATGGCGGCGTCGGCTCGGACGAGGTGTGTCGAGCCACGATCTGCATCGGGCTCTCGCCGGTGAAGACGTAGCGGCCGGTCAGCATCCAGTAGGCCACGCAGCCCAGCGCGTAGATGTCGGACCGGTGGTCCACCGGCTCGCCCAGCGCGCTCTCGGGTGAGAGATAGGCCGGCGTCCCGGTGACCATGTTGGGCGCGGTGAGGCCGGCCTCGGGGACCTCGCCGCCCAGGCTCTTCACCAGGCCGAAGTCGAGCACCTTGACCCAGTCGCAGTAGTCGCCCATCTGGCACACCTGGATGTTGGCCGGCTTGATGTCCCGGTGCACCAGCCCCCGCCCGTGGGCCTCGGACAGACTCTCGCACGCCTGCTTCAGCAGGTAGATGGCTCGACCCGGCGGCAGCGGACCGTGCTTCTGCACCAGGGTCTGGAGGTCCATGCCGTTGAGCAGCTCCATCACGTAATAGAACGTGCCGTCGCTGGTCACCCCGAAGTCGTACAGGTTGATGGTGTGGGGCGAGCGGAGCATCGCCGCCGCCTGGGCCTCGCGGCGGAAGCGCTGGACCATGACGTCCCGCTGCGCCGCAGTCATGGCACCCATCACCTCGGGCTTGATCAGCTTGATCGCCGCCGGACGGGCCAGGAACCGGTGGTTGGCCCGCCACACCTCGCCCATTCCGCCCGCACCGATAAGGTCGTCCAGCACGTAGCTCCCCATCTCCCGCGCCTTCCGCACCTCGCGGCCCAGCCCGGTGATGATGTGGGAGATGAGCGGCGCGATGAGCGCGCAGAGGTAGTTGGGGAAGGCATGGAGGAGTACCTGGCCGGCGCCGGGCACGTGCTGCTGTCCGGCTGCCTTCCAGATGAGCGCGCCCACCGGGTCCATGGATGCAGCCAGCAGCGCGACAACCAGCGTCTTCCAGGGCGGAGCGGGAATGATGGCCGCGAAGAGGAGGATGACGATGGGCATCCAGGAGAGCCCCACCGGCAGGTTGTACGCCCAGTTGCCCAGGCCGATGGAGAGCGCGACCAGGAGCTCGTAGACCAGTCCGAGCTTGAGCAGAAAGCGGGGATTGCGGCGGGAGCGGTGGGCGTAGTGGGCGTACCAGAACAGGCCCAGCGAGACGGCGAGCGTGATCGCCCCCATCACCTCGAACAGCCGGAAGATCGCGGTATCCGGGTACTTGGTCGGGACGGGCATGACGAAGCGGGCCAGCGACAGCTCGGCGATCCAGAGACCCCCGATGACCAGGCAGATGAGCCCCAGCCGCTGGGCGGCCTGCTGGAGGATGTCGTCCGGCAGGCCCATCGACGAGGAGTCCGACGCGGGCGGGCTCCCGATCTCGGTTTCGATCAGTCGCGAGTCGGGAGGCAGTCGCGAGTCGCGAGTCTCGAGTCTAGGGTTGGCGGACATGATACTGAAAGGGTACGGGGGGGAGTCGCGAGTCGCTAGTCGCCAGCCCCAGGAGGCTGTCATTCTGAGCGAAGCGAAGAATCTCTCAACTGCCGTGAGTGATCCGAGAGATCCTTCGCTGCGCTCAGGATGACAGATAGCGCTCAAGATTACAGACCAGGCCGATCGGTGGCGGGAGTGCCTTCGAGGATGCAATCTAGAGTATCCCGGTAATGGAGACCGGCATGAAACGCACGTCTCACGCAGCCATGCTGCTGGTCACCGTCTTCGCCTGTCGTGCCGCCGACCAGACGGCCGATCCCGCCGCCGGCACGACCGTGCTGCAGGGCGGCACGCTCATCAATCCCGGCGCCGAGGCGGTCCCCAACGCGTTGATCGTGATCCAGGAGGGCCGGATCACCTGCGCGGGGACGGGAGCGGCGTGCACCTATCCGGCCGGCGCGCAGACGGTGGACCTCACCGGAACGTACGTGGGACCAGGACTCATCGATGCCCACGTGCACTACTCCCAGACCGGCTGGGTGGATGGGCGCCCGGATGCAGCGGATCTGCGCGCCCAGTTTCCTTACGACTCGGTGATCCGCGAGCTGGAGGCCCACCCCGAGCACTTCCACCGGGCCGCCCTCTGCAGCGGGGTCACCAGCGCGTTCGACGTGGGGGGATTCCGCTGGACCTTCAACCTGGCGAAGACAGACCCGCTCGGCCACCGACGCTCCCCTGGTCGTCGCCGCCGGACCGTTGCTGTCCACTATCCCGCTTCCACCCCACATGATGGACGTGCTCGTAGTCATGAAGGATGACTCGACCGTACGGGCCGCGGTGCGCGACCACCGACGCCGCGGCGCCGGGGCGATCAAGGTCTGGTATATCGAGCTTCCCGACTCGATGCGCGAGCACGGGAAGAAGATGTTGGCGGCTGCGGCCGATGAGACCAGAAAGGCCGGGCTTCGCCTGCTGGTGCACGCGACCGAGCCCGATCGAGCCAGGGAGGCAGTTGATGCCGGCGCGGCGGTCCTGGTCCACGAGGTCTTCAACGGACCGGTAGACCCCGCGTTACTCGCCGCCATCAAGAAGTCGGGCGTCATCGTGATCCCGACCCTCTCCGTCCTGGACGGCTATGCCGACGTCTTCCTGGGCCGCTCACCCGCCTACCGCTATCCACTCGAGTGCGTGGACTCCGCCACTCGGCGCAAGCTCACGACCGTGTTGCCCGACAGCCTGCTGAAGGGAGCCAGGGCGTTCTGGGAGGGGCCCCAGAGCAGGGCGCTTCGCTCCAACATCCGCAATAATTTCAAGCTCATGCATCAGGCCGGCATTCCACTGGCCATGGGGACCGACGCCGGCAACCCCGGCACCGCTCATGGTCCCAGCATTTACAACGAGATGGAGGAGATGCAGAAGGCGGGGATGTCGGCGGCCGAGGTGTTCGCGTCCGCCACGATCGTGGCGGCGAGGGCGATGGCGCTGGAGAAGGAGATCGGGTCGATCGAGCCCGGCAAGCGGGCCGACCTGGTGGTGTTCGACGCGGACCCCACCGCCGACATCAGCAACGCGCGACGGGTGAGGCGGGTCATGCACAACGGGGTCATGCGCACCCGCGGAGAGCTGCTCCCTCCAGTCACTGGTCGCTAGTCGCTAGACCAGTCGCCAGTCGCCAGTTCGCGTGAATGCCAGCTCACGCAAAAGCAAAGGCATTGCCACGGATCACGCGGAAACAAACCGGATCGCTCTCAGACCCTGAACCTGGGTGAGTGCCGGATAATCGAGAGCCCCGCCGTGAGACGGGGCTCCGCGTCGATCTGGGTCAAATGTCGCCGATGACGGTTAGTCCAAAATCAAAGGCGGACGCGTCGCGATGCCGATACCGGGCCGGGCGGGCGGACACACGTGGCCCTCCTGAATCATGCGAAGGCCCACATCCTCGCCAGGATCAATCGCGGTTGAAGGGCCGCTACCGACGGGGATGATGGTAACGGTCTTGCCCGGCAGGAGCTCGCGGTCGTTGCGCGGTTCCTCGGCCGGTGCGGGCCGCGCCTCCGGGGCGGGAGCAGCCACCGTAGCGGGCGCCGTCAGCACTGCCGGCAACGCCTTGGAATCGTTCTTCCGACGACGTGAAGCCAGGATGGCCCGGGTGGTCGCCCGGGGTTGCACCGACTGTGACGTCAATGGCTTTTGCAGCTCCAGCGGTGACGCAATATCCAGCGGCGGCGCCGGAGGTACCCGGGTCAGGTCGCGCTGAAGTACCACCGCTGACTCCTCACCTTCATGACTGCTGCAGCCTGCGGCGCTCGCTATCACCAGAGCCGCGAGCAGAAGACCGGTACGCATTTTTCCTCCCTCGGTGCATCGGATCGATCCTCATCTAACGTGCTACATTCAGCCCCAAACGTCCAGCCTCCAGCAAAGCGTGTAGCGATCTGAAACTGATGCAGTCGCTGGTCGGTCAGTCATTCGGAGCGGTATACTACGCCATGATCCGGCCCGCTTTCATCCTTGTGGTCTCTCCTATCGTGGCTTCGGCCATCGGCGGCTGTGGAGGAATGTGCCCAACAGTCGCGGGTTCTGGGATCCAGGTTGAAGTCAGAGACCGGCAGACCGGTGCGTACCTGGCCACCGTCCCGCGCGGCGTGGTTCGGGAAGGCACCTACCAGGATTCCCTGCGTGTGGCTGCTGACCTTCCGGCCGGAGTGACCATGCTGATCGGTGCGTTCGACCGCCCGGGACGGTATGTGGTTCAGATCGAAGCCGACGGCTACCTGCCGTGGGATACGGCGGGGGTGGACGTGGACGAAGGAGACTGCGGGGTAGGAACTGCCAGCTTTATCGCTGCCCTGGAAGCTGTGCCCTGAAGACGTGGGGCCCCGAAAAAATCGGGGGAGGCGAGCGCCTCCCCCGATCTAAACGGCACGGTCCAACCACGTCGTTACTGGCGCGTGGCTAACCCGGAAACTCCCGCCAGTTCCTTCACCGTCGCAGCCAGCAGCTGCACCTTCGCTGCGTCGGAGGATGACCTGGTATCGCTCTCCAGCCGGGCCACGGCCTGCTCCAGCACCGCGCCCCGCTCCGCTGCCGAACCCTTCTCGGCCGTCGCCAAAGCCGCGCGTACTTCCGCGAGCTTTCCCGCCTCCAGGCCCCCGGAACGCTCCAGCTGGTCCAGGTAAGCCCGGGCCAGCGAGTAGCTCTTGGGCCATACGAACTTCTGCTGCCCCTGGGTGTTCAGGTAGTCGAACTTCACCGACTTGGCAGCGTCGATCTCATTCTGGGTAATGAACGCGCTGGGCGTCAGCTCGAAGATGTCGAGACCCCGCGCCATCTCGGAACCCACGATAAAGCCGTTATACCAGTACGTCGACCAGTACCCGCCGCTCTCGATTCTGGTGGGGTCCACCGGACCGCGGTCGAAGAAGGCGATCTCCCTGGGCCGCTTGGGATCGGTCCAGTCGAACACGGAGATCCCGCCCTGGTACCAGGCCTGCGCCATGATGTCGCGCCCCGGAATCGGCAGCATCGACCCATTGTGCGCCACGCAATTTTCGGCCGCAGTCTGCGGCGCCGGAAGTTTATAGTAGCTCTGGAAGTGCAGCTTCTTGTTCGCGTCGATGGTGAAGATGGCGTCGGCGCCCCATTCCGGCTTGTCCGTCGCCCGGCACTTGGCCTGGCTGCCACCGCCCCACTCATCCGAGAAGAGAATCTTGTTGCCGCTGTTGTTGAACGTCGCCGAGTGCCAGTAGGAGAAGTTGGAGTCGGAGACGGCCCCGATTCTGGTGGGCTGCACCGGGTTCTTGATGTCGAGCAGGAAGCCGTACCCCTCACAGGCGCCGCCGGCGAGCCCGATGGCGGGATACACCGTGATGTCATGGCACTGCGTCGGTCCGGCGGTCGAGTCGGGCATCTCCTCCTCGTGGGCCGCCAGGGACGCTTCGACCATAGCCGGCAACGTCTGGCGCAGGATGGCGCTGTCCGCCGCGGTCGGCTGGCCGCTTCCGCCCCTGCCCTTCACTATGCTGTCGAGCAGTGCCGCGCTGACCTGAGGCGGGACGATCTCCTCCTCGCCGTGGACCTTCACAGTAAACATACCGGCTGCTTTGGCCTCCTCGACCTGCTTCTTCTGCGCCGCGATGTCCTCCGGCGCTTCGCCGTGCCTCGGGGGAGCCACCAGGTCCTGGAAGATTCGCGGCGAGCTCACCACCGCGGCCTGAGCCGGATTCGCCAGCGGCACCTTGATGACTTCGATCCGGAAGAGCGCCGAGTTGGGATCCTTGGGAGCCCTCACGCAGCCGGGCAGCTCGCTTTCGGGACGCACGTGGGAGGAGCCGGAGATGTACACGTACACGTTCGCGGTGTCCTTCGGGTCCACCAGCACCGTGTGGGTGTGCGAGCCGCGGCAGGTCTGGACGTTGCCGACGTTCCTCGGCTTGGTGATATCGGTGATATCGAAGATCCGGATGCCGCGGAGCCGCTCGGTGCTGACCGTGTCTTCCACGCCCTGGGTCCCGCAGTCCAGCCGGGCGGACAGGTTCTCACCCGACACGAAGAGCAGGTTCTTGTAGACCGATACGTCGCTCTGCGACGCGGGGCAGACGTATGCCGTTTTCAGGGTGGGCTTGCGGGGATTGGAGATGTCCCACACCTGCCATCCGTTGTAGCTCCCCTGGATGACGTGATTGCCGATGAAGGCCAGGTCGGAATTGGTCTGGCCGACGAACTGCTCTGAGGGCGGAGTATTCGAGACCATTCGGAGGTTCCAGTTCGCTTGGCCGGCATCCATGATCCCCGCCTTGAGACCCACCCGTGGATCAGGCTTCGGCGCTTCCGCGGAGGTGCCGCCCCGGGGCGACGGACCTCCGTCGGAGCTGGAGGAGGTGGAGCTGGCGCACGCCGCCGCCGAGAACAACCCGGCAGCGAGCGAGAGTGACCGAAGCTGACTGGATACCATGGTGCGTTCCTTGAATGGGGGTATGATCACTGACTGCCTGAACTGGAACCCATCTGGGCCAGCATCCGCTCCATCCGGGCCACCTCGGTGCGCTGGTCCACACTGACGTCGTTGGCGAACTTGAACACCGTCTCGTCTCGTGCTGCCCCAGGAGTTCCGAACAGCTTCTCCACCATCGTGACAGCGCCCTTGTGGTGCTGGATCATGAAGGTAAGGAAGAGCCGGTCGAACTCGGGGCCCTTCGCCTGCTCGAGCTGCTTCAGCTGCGCCTCGGAAAGCATCCCGGGCATGCCGTGGTGGGAGTGGCCCTGCCCGGGTGGATGCCCGGTTCCCCCCATACGGGAGGCCTCCGGCAGGGGTTTCCGCCGATCCTGGAGCCACCGCTCCATGCTCCGGATCTCGTCCGCTTGTCCATTGATGATCCGCTCGGCCAGGGTCTGCACCGCCCCGCTGGCGGCATGGGTGGGGGCCCAGCCAGCCATCAGGAGGGCCTGCGAGTGGTGGCCGATCATGGCTGACATGAAGTCAACGTCAGCCTGGGTATAGGGATAGCGGAGGCTGTCCGCCCGCGCCTTGGCTATGGCCACGCTGTCCGACTGCTCCGGCGAGGCAGGTGCCGGAGCACTCTGCGTGACTTCGGCAGGACGGCCGCAGCCGAGCACCATGGCCGCCACCAGCGTGGCGGCAGCAAAAAAGTTTGTGGCCGGTCTCATCCAGTCTCCTCCAGGGTTTACTGTCCTGGCTGAAAAATAGATAGACCGGGCCCTCCGTGGATGGGTGATGGCCCCCATATCCCAATGCGGCTCGTGTTATGTTCGGCAGGTAAATCACTGCAGCAGGCATCCAATCCAAAGGCAGACCTCCGGCCGTATAGATGATGGACGACCAACAGCGGGGTACACCCCGCTCCAGCGGCCACTCCACTTCAGGCGAAGCACGGGTGCATGAAGACACCGATCGCGCCCTTCTCCGGCGGGTGGCCGCCGGCGACGAAGCGGCTCTGGGATCCCTCTATGACCAGTGGGCTCAGCGGGTCCACGCGCTCGCCTTCTGGGTGCTGAACGATGCGGATGAGGCCGAGGACGTTGTGGAAGAGACGTTCTGGCAGGTGTGGCGGACCGCGGTCCGATACGAAGGGGCCAGGTCGTCACCGCCCACCTGGCTCATGATGATAGCCCGAAGCCGCGCGCTCGACCGGCTGCGCAGCCGAAGGCGCCGCGCAGACTGGACCGCGGCAGTAGCGACCGTGAGCGAGCTTCAGGACCAGGCGAGCCATGCGCCCCCGGATACCCCTGGCGTGGATGTGGAACGAGCCGAGCAGCAGCGCCAGGTCGCCGTGGCGCTGAACGCCCTACCACCCGATCAACGCTCGGCGCTGGAGCTGGCGTATTTCGAGGGGCTGTCCCATGGCGAAATTGCGGAGCGAACCTCACTTCCGCTAGGCACCGTAAAGACCCGGATTCGCCTGGCCATGCAGAAACTTCGGCAGGGACTCGATACACTGCGGGAGACACCGTCATGAGCCCCACACCGGATCACGCTGAGCTGCAGGAAATGCTGCCGGCCGCCGCGATGGAGATGCTGGACCCGACGGAGGCGGAGCTGGTGCTGGGGCATGTTCGAGATTGCGAGGAGTGTGCCGGGTTGCTTCAGCAGTATCGAGACGCCGCAGCCGCCATCGCGCTGCAGCTCCCCGCCCGTCCCATGAGCTCCGAGCGCGCATCAGCGATCCGCACCGGTCTGCTCGCCCGGGCCCGCTCCGACCGCGTCACTCCGATTACACGAAAGGCCTCTTCGATGGTCTACCAGTGGAGTGGATGGATGGTGGCTGCCGGCCTTGCCGGGATACTGCTGGTCCACCACTCCATTCATCGACCGCTCCACTACGGATGGCTCGTGGCCGCTGCATTGGGTGTCGTGGTCCTGGCACTTGGAGTCTATGCCTGGGTACAGCGAAACCGCGTGATGGAACTGGAGGGAGACAGACGGACAGGGGGACAGAGGGGCGGGAGGACAGAGAGACGATAAATCCTGTCCCACTGTCCCGCTGTCCCGCTGTCCCGCTACGCCACGATGAACAGCCCCGCAATCGCGTTCACCTGCTCCATCGTCAGTGGCTCGTCGAAGGCTTCGGCAGCCGCCGCGCTGGTGGCGGAGCCGTTGGCCGCCTGTTCGCCGGCATAGACCGGCGCCAGCTCCGGCACGTCGGTCTGGTCGCCGGTGATCCAGCCATTCTGCCCCCGCAGCCGGCGCACCTCGGACGCATGCCTGGCCTCCACCGAGTGGATGCGGAGCGCGGTAGTCAGGATGGTATTGTCAGCCATGAGCGCAGCAGCCTGGCCCTTGTACGCTCGAACCCCGGTGTCTTCGAATCCCTGGGATAATGCCTGAAAGGTGGGATAGTCGTTGAAGGGATCGAAGGTGCCGCCGGCGGTGAAGTCGAAGCTGGGTTTGGCGACAGCGTTGGCACCGAGCACACTCTCCAGCAGCGCTACGTGGGCGCTCTCGTGTTTGCTGATCTGCTGGAAGACGGGAAGATCAGCGCCGGGAATCAGACCGCCGCTGTCCAACCCGGTCAGGTAGAACTCATCCTCCAGGTACTCCAGCGTCAGCGCGAAGTTCAGCACATCGATAATGCCCTGGGGCAGGCCACCCTGCGCAAAGGCCTTCTTTGCCATGATACCGAACGCCACCGGCATCGAGGCGATCGCGAGGGTTCCCGCGATCCTGCTCGAGCGGGTTACCGCATCCCGCCGCGATACCACCTTATCAATCAGACCGGGCTCGAGTCCGCCTAAAATCGAAGTCTTCTTCATGATCCCGCTCCTCAGCTGGTCGGCAGGCCCGACGCGTTGATGGTGGTCGTGATGTAAGGGTCGGCCGCCGTCAGCACGGCGGTGGGTGCCCTCTCGGGTATCTCCAGGCCTGTGGTCGGGTCAACCGTATCGTCGCCGGCGAACGACCCTGCCCCGCTCGACTTCGGCACCAGCAGGTCCCGAATGGCAGCGGCGTGTCGCGCTTCGACCGACACGATCTTGCCGGCAGTGAGGAGGTTGTTGGCGTCGGCGAGAAGCTGCCCCGCCCCATTGTAGGCCGACACACCGAGATCCTCGAAGATTTTTGCGGTTCCGAGCACACTGGCGCGATCGGCGAAGTTGACGGTGGAGAAGTCAACGGTGAGATCGGCTATCGCGGAGCCGCCGAGCGCGGCCTTGAGAAAGTCGCGATGAATGACCTCGTGATTCTTGATATCCGACAGGATCGTCTGCTCGGCGAGCGAGGCCCCGCCGTAGTACGCACCGGCGAGCACCTGGGTGTAGAACGCGGCCTCGAGCTGTTCCAGCGCATACGCGTAGTTGAGGACACCGGTGTCGCCGGTACCAAGGTTCACCTCGCCGTCGCCTGGCCCGGTTCCTCCATCATCGTCGTCATCGCTGCAGCCGATCGCCACGACGGCGAGGGTCACACCGGACCAGTGCAGGAACTTTCTGCGACCCGTGGTGCGCGCCAGCTTGTCGAGGAAATTCAGCTCTCCCTCACCTTGAGACTTCGTAGGCATGTGCCAACTCCTTGACCCGTCATAAATGGTGATCCCGGCCACGGTGACCGGGAGATGTTCGAGATTGCCGGTTGAACCCGCCCAGCGGGGCGATCGAGCCGGAACTGCAACGAACCAAGGGTTACGTCACAGGGGGCAGTGTTGGATCTACCGTCAGTAGGGAAATCCATCGGACACCGGGCGGCGTATTGATCGGGAGCCTTCAGTGACGACCCTTACCTTGGAGTAGTTCCATGACGCATGCGCCGAGCTATCAGCCGGCCCTCGGCTTGATCGATCTGGATTCGACATTTCTGCCGGTGGCGGCGATGCGTCAGATCTCGCGGGTGACGCAGCTCGAGGGCAGCAGCATCTATGGGGAGGCGGAGCTCGGCGCCGACCACTGGGTCTGGGAGCAACATTTTCCTGGGGACCCGATCTTTCCCGGCGCGCTGATGATCGAGGCCGCCGGGCAGCTGATCGCGCTGTGGGCGTGGGGGCAGGGGGCACGAGGCCGCCCCCGGTTGGTGAAGACGAGCGCCGAGTTCCAGCACCCGGTAGCAGAGTGCAGCCCGCGCCTGGTGCTGAAAGCCGAGGTGCGGCGGAAGCGACATCTGTTCTTCGGGGAGGTGGAGGTCTGGTCCGAAGGGATTCAGGTCGCGCAGATCGAGGGCGTATTGGTGGTGCTGCCACCCGGCTGAGACCGCTATCTTGGAGCCATGGACCCTCACGAGCTCGCCGGCGTCCTCGACTTCCTCCGCGCATCCGAGCGTCTCAAGGTCACTCACCGGAGCGCCTACACTTCCGGAGGCCGGCAGGAAAGCGTCGCCGAGCATACCTGGCGCCTGTGCCTGATGGCGCTGGTCCTGGCGCCGGAGTTTCCCCAGGTCGACTTCGCGAAGCTGGTGAAGATCTGCCTGGTGCACGATCTGGGCGAGGCCGTGGGTGGCGACGTGCCGGCGCCGGAGCAGGTGCGCCGCCGGGCTACTGGAGTGGCCACCGGCAAGGGAGCGGATGAGAGGCGTGACCTCCTGACTCTGCTCGAGCCGCTGCCCTCGCGTCTGCGGGTGGAGATCGCGGAGCTCTGGGAGGAATACGAGGCCGCGAAGACGCCCGAGGCCAGGTTGGCAAAGGCGCTGGACAAGCTGGAAACCATCCTGCAGCACACCCAGGGAAGGAACCCTCCCGCCTTCGACTATCGCTTCAACCTGGGCTACGGTAGGGAGCACACCGCGGGAGAGCCCCTGATCGAGGCGGTACGCGCCATTCTGGACGGGGAAACCGAGCGGCTGGCGAGCGAGGCCGACGGGCAGCGCTAAGTCTGAATCCACTCGACAGGGCTGATCCGGGACTGCATCTTCGCTGGTAGTAAGGCGCCACGTGTCTCCTCCGGAGGACCTATGTCCACCCGATGCTCACCTCCCATGCTTGCAGGCCTGCTGATCATGCTGACTTCGGCCTGCGGCGATTCGCTGGCCCCGGGTACGCTGGGACAGGCATACTCGCTGACCCGTGTCGCCAATGATCCGTTGCCTACCGTGCTTCAGGCCAACGAGAATGTCACCATCCGGGTCATTGCCCAGGTAATCCGCTTTGGCCCGAAGGGAGCAGGCTCCATCTCGGAGACCAAAGAGGTAGTGTTCCGAGACGATCCGGACCCCGCGCCCCCTGCCGAGGTGCACTACGGGATGCATTGGGCCGAGGCTGCCGGGAGGATCGAGATCGAGTTCGATTGCCCCGCCACTCCCAACTGTGTCGGTGGACCTCATCTCATAGCGCGGATCGACGGATCCGATCTCCAGGCGGAGTGGGGGCCCCATGTAACCGGCCGCTCCCCGCTCCGATACGAAGAAGTTCCGGCAACACAATGATGTTCTTCAGGCTGGCTGGAGCGTTCCCGCTGCTGATGGCAGCCGCGTGTGCCACCTGGCTCCCCTACGAGGGAAATCCGAAGCTACAGCCCGACCAGTCACTTCCCTTTCAGCTGCGGGCAACCCGGAGCGACAGCTCGCGGGTCTCGCTGAACGATCCCTTTGTCCGCGCCGACAGCCTCTACGGCCGGACTCGCGGAGACACTGTCGGGCTTCCCCTTACCGATATCGTAAGACTGGAGCGGTCACGCATCAGCGCCTGGCGCACGGCGGCCGTAGTGGTCGGGGTGCCGGCGGTTGGGTTCGGATTAGCATATCTGGTGCTGTGCGGCAGCGGCGAGTGTGAGCCCGACTATGTCGTGCTTCCCGCCGCCCTCCTGGAGTGACGACCTGCCCGGGGTGCATGGCCAGGGTCAGGACCCTGGTTGCGGGCGTGATACTCTTGAGCGGCTGCACCGACGGTCTGCCCGAGGTGGAGTTCTTTCCGGTCCCCGGCAACAGCTCCCTGCCCTTCTCGGAGGCGGTGCGAGTGGGCGACATGCTTTACCTCTCCGGCCAGCTGGGGACCGACAGCAGCGGCCGCCTGGTGCCGGGAGGCATCGGCCCAGAGACCCGCCAGGCACTGACAAACATCGCTTCCATCCTCCAGCGGCACGGCTCCTCCATGGACCGCGTGGTCAAGTGCACCGCCATGCTGGCGGACATGAACGAGTGGGCCGCGATGAACCAGGTCTACCTCGACTTCTTTTCAACCCACCGCCCGGCCCGGAGCGCGTTCGGCACGGGCGGATTGGCGCTGGGTGCTCGCATGGAGCTGGAGTGCATGGCGACCAAATGAAACGGCTCTACGCCTCCCTCTCCGTCCTCGGATACGTTGCCGCCAACTGGTTCGTGATCCTGGTCTCGCTCGACACCGGGAACGTGCTGCTCTGGACCCGCCCCTTCGAAACCATGGCCGGGATGTTCGCCAACCGTATCGCGGCGGCGTTTGCGATCGACCTGCTGCTGACCGCGCTCGTCGCCTGCATTTGGTTCTACGCCGAAGGCAAACGGCTGGGAATGACGCGAGTCTGGATCTACCCGGTCCTTACACTGGCCTTCGGTCTCGCCGGCACGCTGCCGCTGTTCCTGTTCCACCGGGAGGACTATCTCGAGTCGGAGCGTCGCCAGCGGGCATGATGGCGCAAGGCGGGTCGCCGGCTCACGTCGCGTTCGACCCGGCCGTAGCCACGAGCCTGGCGGTCGCGGCACTCATCTGCCTGGTGGGTCCCCTGGTGGCCGCGCTGTGGTGGCACCGGCGCACCCAAGCGCCACTCGCAGCGCTGGGAGCCGGCGCGCTGGTGTTTTTCGTCTCGCAGGTGGTGCTCCGGCTTCCCTGGCAGATCCCTCTGGGCCGGTGGGTCCAGGAGCACTCCCAATGGCTGATCCCGTTCCTGCTCTTCTCGTCCTTGACCGCCGGCGTGTTCGAGGAGACCGGCCGCTGGGCCGGTTACAAGTATCTTCTCCGGCGGGAACGGAGCCGCCGAGTCGCGGTGATGTTCGGCCTCGGCCACGGCGCGTTGGAGGCGATCCTGCTGGCGGGTCTGCCTCTGGCCGGGCTGCTGGTAAGCTGGGTTCTCGCGGCACAGGGAAGGATTCCGGACGGCATCGCGCTGGAGGGAGTCCGCCAGCAGGTGGCGGCGCTCGATGGCTGGAAGATCCAGCTGGCCGCCCTGGAGCGCGCCAGCGCTATGGCGGTGCACGTGGGCCTGGCGCTGATTGTCCTGCAGATGTGGTTCCGGGGCGGAGTTCGATGGCTGGTCCTGGCCATCGCCCTGCACTTTGCCGTCAACGCCGCGGCAGCAATTCTGGTGGTGGTGCTGGGCCTCTCGGCCTGGATCGGTGAGCTGGTGCTGGTGGCCATGGCGGCCGGGGTGCTGACTCTGGGTTGGCGGCTCTCGACCCCGGACGACGCGACATGAGAATGTGGCTCAGGATTCCCGCTTGATGCGCCAGGCTCACGCCGTCCTGGCCCTTCTGCTCCCATCCCTCGTCACCACGACCCGGGCCCAGCAGGAAACCGGTTTCCTCAACCGCAGTATCACTCTCGGCGGCGGCACCAGCCGCTACCAGGTCTATGTGCCCCACGACTACACCCGCGGGCGTGAGTGGCCGGTGATCCTGTTCCTCCACGGTGCCGGCGAGCGGGGCACCGATGGCCTGCGGCAAACTCAGACCGGGCTGGGCACGGCAGTTCGAATGCATCCAGGCCGATTCCCAGCCGTGGTCGTCATGCCACAGGCGCCTCCGGACAGTATCTGGCGCGGCACGGTGGCTGAGGCGGCAGTGGCTGCACTGGAGGCAGCCATCAAGGAGTTCCGGGGCGACCGGCGCCGGCTCTATCTCGTCGGCCTGTCCATGGGCGCCTACGGTTCCTGGACGATGGCTCTGAAGCGGCCCCGGATGTTTGCCGCCATTGTAGCGGTCTGCGGCGGGCTCTTGCCCCCTACCCATTTCACCCAGCTCGAGGTGGAGCTGCGCGAATCCGATCGGTACGCCGAGCTGGCCCGGCGGCTGGCGCACATTCCGGTCTGGCTCTTTCACGGAGCCCTGGACTCGCTGGTGCTGCCGGTCGAGTCCCGCAGGATACACGCGGCCTTTCATAACGCGGGCGCCAGGTCCAACTACACCGAGTACCCGGACGTGGGGCATGAATCCTGGGACCCGGCTTTTGCCGACGCCATGTTGTGGCAGTGGCTGTTTCAGCAGCGGCGCTAATCAGCCTCCATCTGGCAGCTGCGGCTCCCGCCGCAGATAATCACCGCGGTCACCAACAATCCCCCCAGCGTCAGCCCGACGGTTTTCCAGAACCCGGCGGTGGGATTGCCGGCGCGGAGAGAGTCTACGGTCTCGGCGGGAATGGTCACGCGACAGCTGTCGCAGTCGGGTGGCCTGACGTATGGTACTCCACTTACCTGTTCCGCAGTGACGGTAACGGCATGAAGCCGAATCGCTTTGCTACTTTGCCACAGCTGGATCTGCTGGCGCGGAGGCAAGGTGGAGGGAACCGGAGGATCCACGCGATGCCACCCCGCGCCGCACCCGCTGTGCGGCAGGGTTAACAGGATCAGCAGCAGGGCTCGGGACCGACGAGATCGCGCAAGAGCGAACCGGGAAGAAACGGGCCCTCACAGGGGTAGGTTGGTACAATGTATCCAACGTCCGTTTCCCGGGCGTGACCCGGGATGTGTCCTGCATACAGCGCTCTGGAGGCTCGGGCCGTGAACGACGATCGGATAGTCAGCGTCCTGGAGGAGATCAGGGACCTGCAGCGGCAGAATACCGTCAACTATCAGGAAGCGCTCCGCAATCAGCAGGAATCCATCCGGCTACAGCAGGTGGCGATCCGCCGGGTCCGCGTGATTCTCGCCTTCGCCAGTGCTGCCCTCATCTTAGCAGTGGCCATGCTGATCCTGATCATCCTCCGCCTGATACCGCGGATAGCCTGAACCCAGGTACCGGCGGCCTCCCCAACTGACTCAGTTAACGAGAGCGGTCACTCATGTGGGTGTTTCTGGCCATCGTCGGCGGCGCCCTGCTCGTTCTGCTTATCGCCAATCTGAGCACGAGCGAGAAGAAGATCGAGCAGGAGATCGAGCACCTCTACTCGGTGCGCGACCCGGAGTTCGCCCGTTCGCTGGGGACTCTGCTCGGTCCCTGCATTCTCCCAGGCAACTCCGTAACCCCGTTGATCAATGGGAATCAGATTTTCCCCGCGATGCTGGACGCGATCCGCGGAGCCCGGCGCACGATAACCTTCGAAACCTTCATCTACTGGTCGGGCGAGATCGGAAAGGCCTTCGCGCAGGCCCTGGTCGAGCGAGCCGAGGCCGGCGTGCGGGTGCACGTGCTGCTGGATTGGATCGGCACCGGCAAGATGGACAGGACCGTGCTGCGGCAGATGGAGCACGGCGGTGTGACGGTGGTGAAGTACCACCCGCTGCGCTGGTACAACCTGGGACGCGTGAACAACCGGACCCACCGCAAGCTGCTGGTCGTCGACGGCCAGATCGGCTTTACCGGCGGGGTCGGAATCGCGGATAACTGGCTCGGGAACGCCGAGGACCCGGACCATTGGCGCGACTCACATTTCAAGGTGGAGGGGCCTGCCGTCGCGCAGATTCAGGCGGCGTTCATGGACAACTGGATCGAGACCACCGGGGGAGTGCTGCACGGCAACGACTTCTTTCCCGAGCTGAAGCCCGCCGGCAGCCAGCAGGCGCAGATGTTCAAGAGCTCGGCGAATGAGGCGAGCGAGAGTGTGCGGCTGATGTACCTCCTGTCCATCGCATCGGCGGCAGAGAGTGTACGGATCGCCAATGCCTACTTCGTCCCGGATGACCTGGCGATCCGGACCATGGTAGCGGCTCAGCGCCGCGGGGTTCGGGTGGAGATCATCGTCCCGGGACGTTTCATCGACGCCAGGGTGGTGCGGCGGGCATCCCGTTCTCGATGGGAGCCGCTGCTGGAGGCCGGCGTGGCGATCTATGAGTACCAGCCGACGATGTACCACACCAAGGTGATGGTGGTGGATGGGGTACTGACCTCGGTCGGTTCCACCAACTTCGACAATCGGTCGTTCCGGCTGAATGACGAGGCCAACCTGAACGTGCTGGATGAGGGGTTGGCGGCTTCTCAGGTACACCAGTTTGAAAACGACAAGCAGCGCTCCCGGCAGTTCACACTCGAAGATTGGCGGAGCCGCCCCTGGCGTGAGCGCGTGGTGGAGTGGCTGGCGGGTCTGTTGCGGCTCCAGCTGTAGTCAGGCGGCGGCGACCGAACGGTCGTCCAGCACCTCCCGCACGCGTCTGAGCAGGTCGGTCATGCTCCACGGTTTGTGGAGGAACCTGGCCCCGCTGAGTGGGTCGTCCAGGTGGTCCAGGTCCTCCGCCGTGTGCCCGCTCATGAGCAGTACCCGGATCGGACTCCCTGCCTTACGTAGCTCGCGGTACAGCGCCATTCCCCCCATCCGGGGCATCACTACATCTGTGATCACCAGGTTGAACGGAGCCTCGGCGCCACGAATGGCGCTGATTGCGGCCTCGCCGTCCGCGGCCTCGTCCACTGCGTAGCCAAACCGCGACAGCACCCGGACCGCTGAGCGCCGGATTCCTTCTTCGTCGTCCACCACGAGAATCCGCTCGCTGCCGCCGACCGGCCTTTCCTGCTCCGAAAGCTCGCCCGCTGCGCCGGCAACGAGGTTGACGGCCGGGAAGTACAGCCGCACGGTGGTTCCCCTGCCCTCCTCGCTCTGCAGATCGGTGTACCCCTTGTGCTGGGTGACCAGACCGTAGACCATCGCCATTCCCAGGCCGGTTCCCTTCCCCACTTCCTTGGTGGTGAAGAACGGCTCGAATACCCGGGACTGCACGTTCGGGGTCATGCCGCACCCCGTGTCACTCACCGACACCACCACGTACTCACCGGGGGCTCCCCAGCCGCGGGTTCGCAGATGTTCCTCATCCAGCCAGGCCCGGTATGCCGAGAGGCGGACCGTTCCGCCATCGGGCATCGCGTCCCGGGCGTTGGTGGCCAGATTGAAGAGCATCTGTTCGACCGCGCCTACGTCACCAATGGTAGTCAAGGTCGCTCCTTCCTCCACCTGGACCGAGACCTCGACCGACGCCGGCAGCAGACGCCGGAGGTCTTTCGATGCGTCCTGGACCACCTGGCCCAGGTTCAGCGGCTGGAGCTCGACTGACCGGCGCCGGCTGAACGCCATCAGTTTCCGGACCAGCTCGGCCCCGCGCAACGCCGCCCGCTGAAGCTCCAGCAGCTCGGCCCGCATTTCAGTACGCTCGGTCTCGAGCTGGTCCGCGATGAGCGCGGCGTTGGTGATGACGATCGTCAACAAGTTGTTGAAGTCATGGGCGATGCCTCCGGTCAACTGGCCGATGGCCTCCATCTTCTGTGCCTGGCGAAGCTGCTCGCCCAGGCTCTTCCGTTCCGTCACATCTTCGACCAGCGCAATCACGCCATCTATAGCGCCATCGGCGTCGCGGGTGGGCGCCGCGCAGACCCGAACCTCTATCCTGGTGCCGTCACGGCGGCAGCGTTCCACCTGAAGACCGGTGATGGCCTCGCCCGAGAATACCCGCCGCACCGACGCCTGGAACTGATCCAGACTCTCCGGTGGC
The DNA here is from genome assembly GCA_963840165.1 of uncultured Gemmatimonadales bacterium. Taxonomy (GTDB): domain Bacteria; phylum Gemmatimonadota; class Gemmatimonadetes; order Gemmatimonadales; family GWC2-71-9; genus CAVVWJ01. The sequence continues at coordinate 332,901 of CAWIXT010000009.1, read as the reverse complement.
ACGAAGGGGACAACGTTGCCCACCGCTTCCGCGGCGGTCCAGCCGAACATCCCCTGGGCGGCCGCATTCCAACTGCGCACCCGCCCGGCCGAATCAAGCGTCATGATCGCCAGGGGAGACGCATCGATGAGCGTCTGCAGGGTCTGAGTGGTTTTTTGGAGCTGCTCCGCCGCGAGGTGGCGTTCAGCGGTATCACGTTCCAGGGCCTCCTCCGCCGCGCGCTGTTCCGAGATGTCCTCCACCATGCCCACACCGACCGAGTCCTGGCCGTCGTCTCCCGCCGGCACGCGCGTAGCGGTCAGCCGGCCCCAGAATATCGAACCGTCCTTGCGAACGTATCGCTTGATCATCCGGTAGGTGGTCCGCTGCCCGGCGAGGATCTCCTGCAGCAACGCCTGCTCGGTAACCGTGTCCTCGGGATGGGTCAGATCCGCGACGTTCAGCGATGCGAGCTCCGCGCTGCTATAGCCCGTCATCTGCTGGAACGCAGGGTTCGCATCGGTAAGGCCGCCCGTTTGATGGGCCACAGCAATGCCAACAGCGGAATGCTCGAAGATTCGGCGGGATCGCTGCTCGCTCACCCGGAGTGCGGCTGCGCCCGTCCACTGCGCCCGTGCCAGGGCGCCCATGAACACGGCCTTGGTGGACAGGAGGGCAAGAAACAGCTGTCGCTGCCAGACACCGTGGTATTGTCCGCCCCCTGTCCAAGGCCCCAGCTCGGCGGCGCCATGCCCCATCGCCACTGCCACTACGATCACCACGGCGAGACTGGCGCCGCGGGGTCCCCCGCGAATGGCGGCCCAAGCCACGAACGGCAGGATCGCGTACTCGTACCCGTGCGTGGCTCCCATGAGCACGACACTCGCGCTGACAAGCCCGATGCCGAGCACTCCCCCTTCCAGGAGCCGGGGCCAGCTCAGATCCAGCGGTCGTCGGTCTGACCACGCCAGCAACAGCGGGGTGATCATCAGAATGCCGATGACATCGCCGCTCCACCACGTCCCCCACACGGTGATGACCATCTCGGACGGCAAGCCGGCCGCCCATCGGAGGCTCCAGGTGCCGACCGTGGCTGCGATCAGCGGTGACAACAGGGCTCCAACCAGTAACAGGAACGCGTCCCACACCCGGTGCAAATCCTTCTGGAGCCCTGCCCGACGCAGGGCGATCGCCCCTGCCACGCCGGCCAGGGTGTTGCCGCTGGCGATCAGTACGGCGGCAGGCCAGGGGATGCCGTTCCACCCGTTGGCCAGGAGAGCCCCGGCAAATACTCCCGGCCAAAGGGCGGGGCGGCAGAGCAGAAAGACGCCCAGCGCCAGACCGGCTGGAGGCCAGACCGAAGCGACGAGTTTGTGAGCGGTTGCAAGATTAAAGGCGAGTTGAGCCAGGACGACGTAGAGGAGGGCAAGGCCCAGGCAGGCCGCGGCCTGCGACATCCAGCGCGGAAGGACGGATCGCCACTTCAGGTCGGGCATATACCCTGTCCGCTGGAGGTTGCCGTTGCGTTTCCGCTCGCGCCTCGGGGGTAACGCAAGGAGGGCTACGGAGAGTTATCGGGAGGGAGGACCCAAAGCTTGATGGGGGGCGGCCGCGGGCAGACTCTGCTAACCCACGTGGACGAATAGAGTTGCTTAGGTTAGATCGGTGGGGTTCCCGCTGCCTGCATCCTCTTGTCTGGAGATCCGATGTCGAACCACATCTACAAAACCATCGAACTGGTGGGCTCGTCGACCCGGGGCATGGAAGACGCGGTTCAGAAGGCGGTTGCCAAAGCAGCCGAGACCGTCCGCAACCTTCGCTGGTTCCAGGTGACGGATACTCGGGGTCACATCGAGGAGGGGCGAATTGCTCACTGGCAGGTAACCTTGAAGATCGGGTTTACCCTGGAGGATTAGGCTTCAGCCTGCCGAGCGCAGCCGGTCGCGAAACTCACGTCGGTGATCGGGAAACTCCGGGTCGGCTCCCGCGGGATCGATCTCGTCCATGTCATATCCGAGTGCGGGAGCAAGGGTCCGAACGTGCATCTGCCAGGCCGTCCGCAGCTCCAGGTATGTGGCCACTCCGGCTTGCTCGTCAGAGATGGTGGCGATTCCAGCTTGCCGGAAGCGACGCAGAGCCGCGAAGTATCGTCGCCGCCAGCGCTCGGCCGTGTCTGCATCGGGCTTTTCGTTTGGATCAGGATGATCGTCCGGCAGGAACGTCTCGCCTAGCTTCGTGGTCAGGATCAGGCACGCGCGCCACAGCTGGGTCACGGCCACTGACTCCTTGAGCCAACCGTACCGGCCATCGTCGAGGCCGCTTTTAATCAGGCTGATGGTATCCAGAGAGACCAGCGTGGTGCGAGACACCGAATAGTACGGTTCGGGGAATCGGAAGTAGAACAGCACCGGGTAGAAGTGGTGCGATTCCTTCAGGGCCGACATCTGCGCGGCAATCTGAGAAAGATTGTTATATCCGCCGGTGAACTGCCCCTCCGGTCCCAGTCCCGCGATCAGCTCAGATGCATCTCCAGTCTCACCGGAAGCAAGGTGGAGGCTGATGGCTGCAGTGTTTCGACGGTAGACGGCGGTGTAGACCTGCATCAGGTAGGTCAGTGTCAGCGAGATCACCGACATGCCGATGAGCGAGTTCACCAGGTACAGGATCCGGAATCCCGCGGTACTTGGAGCGAAGGTGCCGGCGCCGACGATTGCCATGCTGTTGCCGGCCGCGTACATCGCGCTGATGAAATCGGTGGGCGTGCTGCCGTTGGTGGCGATGACGGATGTGCCCAGCCGCGGATGCATGACGAGGCCCATACCGAGCGTCAGACTTAGGGCCCATACGGCAACAACAGTCACCAGGATCGCCGGACCACAGAGGGACAGGAGCTGGGCCCGCCGTCGTGAGCTGAATGGCCGGGCTACCGTGCGGAATAATCGCCAGACCCAGCGCGCAACCTGGTAGCTCAGGACTCCGGCCCCGATTCTCGCGTAGAGAACCGTGAAGAAGACGTCCAGGAGAATCAGGACGACGATGATTGCGCCAACGATCTGCTCGACAACGCCCACCACGGCCTCGCAATGCCGGGACGAAAAAAGCCTGAGGGCCATTGTAGGTATGGTGCCGGGCACCAGTAGTGACTTCGGTCACAACCGCCGGCTGGAGCTCCAGCAGAAAAAAGTGGTGAACGGATGGTCGTTCACCACTGGGGTGCTGCTAGGTCACGGATGTTAAGGCCTCAAAGTACTTTGCCCCTCCTCACCCGGAAGTCCACCACGTTCTTCATCCAGGACCAGAGCGAATCCTGCTCGCTCCGGCCGGACCGACGGTCTCCATGCCGGCGCCAGCCTTCCATGACATCGGCATCCTGGGTCCAGAGCCGTACCCGCTTGCGGGGAACATGCTTCTCCCAGCGCTGGGCCACCTTGGGCGACGCATAGAGCAGGCGCACGGTGACGCTGCGGGAGAGATACTCCAGCGGCGTCATGTCGATGCGGCGGTAGAGCTCATCGCCCTTGGCGCCGGGAATATCGGGTACCCCATCCGAGAACATCACGATGCTCAGCGGCGCCAGAGTGAGGTTCTGCCGCTGCACGTGCACCGAGATCGCGCTCGAAGAATGCGTTGTAGTCGGTGATCGGATCGGTCTTCCGGGAACCAGGCGCGCAGGCTGGCCGCGATCTGGGCCGGCGACTTACCGGTCAGGTCCTGGATCGGATGGAACGTCTTGGCTTCGCCCGCTTCTGCCCGCCCATGGTGCCCGACGAACACGTCGGTGGGCTGGCGCAGGTCCTGGAACCCTTCATGTGGGCATAGATGTACAACGATGCGAACTCGACCGCGTCCTCGAAGCGCCCGCCGTTCCGGAACGATCCCGGACACGTCCAGGCCGATGACCATCGTCGATTGCGGCGGTGGTGCGTTCTTGGGCGGGGTGCACCCAGAACACCCGAGTAAGGCCGCCAGGCCGAGCGCGCGCATCATGCCGCCGCCTGGGTCACGACCCCGGGCAGCAGCCGGCTTCCGCTCCATGCTGAGCGGCGTGGCGGCCAGCACCTCATCCAGCGAGCGGAACGGCAGGGTGAACAGCGGCCGTCCCAGCAGTACCACCAGGCAGAAGTTGAACCCGGCGGCCACCAGCTGGAGCACCGGCAGCGTCAGCAGCTCGAACATCTCGCGTCCTTCCTTCTTGAACCACTCGACCTCCGCCTTCAAGGCGGTGATCGGGGCCTCCAGAACTCCGGCTGCCGGGGCGGCGCCATGTCCACGCTCGCGCCCCGCGGCTGATCGTCTCCCGGGCCAGCACGGCGATCAGCGCCGGCGTGCCGTAGCGTCCGAAGAGGAACCAGGTCATGCCGCGGACACCGAGCCATCCGGCGAAAGCCATCGCCAGCGTCCCACCGATGCCCAGGTTGAAGCCCTGCTGGGCCATCCACGGCGTGATCGCGTCCACCAGCTCGCGATAGAGGAACAGGACCTCGAACATCGCCACCACCGCCTCGATGAGCACCATCGAGATGATGGTTCCGTACTGTTTGCTCTTGATGGCGTCGTTCAGCGCCTGCACGCAGGCGAAGCTGCCGCCCACGAGGAAGAACAGGAAGACGTAGAGCAGCGCGGAGAGCATCACGGGGTTCGGCTCGAACCCGGTGAGGTCGGCGAGCAGCTCGTTCATCGTCGGCCGCAGCGTAAACGTGAAGATGATGGCTTCGATGCGCGGACCACAGCAGCAGCAGCAGGAACGCCAGCCACGGCACACCGGGCTGGAAGTAGCGCCGCGAGGTCCAGTCGAGCACCGCGAACGGCGAGTTGAGCGCGCCCTTGATCGTGTTCCAGATCAGCCGGGCCGCCGCCTTTATCAGGCTTCCGATCCAGCCGACCAGCACGAAGAGGAAGCGGCCCATGCCGGCCCAATAGAACCAGGCCATCCGACCCACATCCCACCACGACATCAGGAGGGCAGTGAGGAAGTAGCCCCGTCCGGACCGGAACGGCAGCGTATACAGCGACACCATCATCGCCCACAGGCTGACGATGAGGACTGCCGCGGGAAGCAGGAGCAGGGCGGCCTTGAGCGCCGTAAGCGCGGGTGATGCTCCGCCCAGCACGAATCCGAACAACACCTGCTGGAGGTCCATGATCCAGGACATGCCCGACCACATCCAGGTCCAGAGCTGGGTCACCATCCAGCTCCACTGTTCGGTCTGGCCAGTGCCGTAGGTTGCTTGCATGAGCGTACTCCCTCCTGAAGGTGCGGAGGAGACAGGGTTGTGACTTGGGAGTCGTGCGGTTCGCAGACGGGTCGCGGCAAGCGACGTGCCGCGCACTGCAGGGGCTCTAGGCGGAGGCTTACCAGACTGTGCCAGGCGGAGTTGGAGCTCGGGTGCAAGGATCTGCCCGGCCGATTTTGGGTTGGCAACGCATGCAGCCGACCAGCGTTGAGGCGAACTGCGCGGGGGGCATTACGGTGCATGCCGATCCTTGCACCCCTGCTCCGACAGGAGCTATTGTCGCCGATTCGGAATGCGAGCCGTCAGGTGAATGTGAGCATCTACAGAACCAGAGAGGAATGAGTGTCAGGCCGGCTGGAAGCGATCTGGATCAAGCGGGCTCATCGCGGTCCCATGGATGCGGTTGTGACCGGTCGCCTGGTGGCGGGCAGAGGCCTGGCTGAGAACGCCGACCAGGGTCGCCGCCGGCAGGTGACCATCATCGAGCAGGAGCGCTGGGCCGACCTGATGCGACAGCTGGGTGCCTCGATTTCGCCCAGCGCTCGCCGGGCCAACCTGATGGTCAGCGGCTTGCCGCTGGAGCAGAGCCGGGATCGCATAATGCGCATCGGGTCGTGCCGGCTTCACATCGGCGGAGAGACCCGGCCATGCGAACGAATGGACGAAGCGCTGACCGGGCTCCGCTCTGCCATGCGGGCCGGCTGGGGCGGAGGCGTGTTTGCGCGGGTCCTCGAGGGTGGGGAGATAGCGGTGGGAGATGAGGTGATCTGGGAAGAACTGTCATCCTGAGCGCAGCGAAGGAGCCGGAACGTCGGGTGTCGTCTGACTCCCACATTCCGGCCCCCTCGCTTCGCTCAGGGTGACAACCTGGGTCAGGCCTTCATCTTCTTCGCCTTGGCCCGCACGAACGCGTGATTGAGGGTCGGCAGCGTGTTGATAGTCGTGGCCTGGCGAAACATCTCCTTGGCCTTGGCCTCGTTGCCGGCTCCCTTATACGCCTTTCCCGTCCGGTACAACACGTAGGGATCCTGCTGATTCGCCTTGCCGAAGTGGGCCAACGCCTCCTCGTACCGCTTTTCCTTCAGCGCGATGGTGCCGGCAAGGTCGTGGGCCTGGCGGATCTGACCGCTGTTCTTCTTGGCCGTGGCGCCCTTCATGTATGCGTCGGCGTGCTTGCGGGCCGTTGCAAGGTCTTTGGAATGCACGGCAACTCGGCCCAGGTTGAAATGATTCACCAGTTTGGCATTCTCCTTTACCTCTGGTGATAGATCGGATCCCTCCAGGCGGCTCAACGCCTCCTGATACATCGCCCGCGCTTCCTCGACCTTACCAGCCTCGAGCAACACGTCCCCCATTGCGACGGCATCGGCCGCCATATTGGCCGCATCGTTGATCTTCGCGGCCACCGCTTGCTCCTTCTTCAGCTCGGCAACCGCCTCGTCGTACTTGCCTTCGTCCGCGTACGCCACCGCGGAGGCGAACAGGGCGTTCCGCCGGTCGGCATCGTTGCGCGCCGCCTCATGGAGCTTCCAGGCTTCCTTGCGGGCCTCCTCGTGCTTGCCTTGATACATCAGATTGCTGGCGATGCCGACGTGGGATGGGGAGAAAGTTGGATCGGTCTCCAGCGCCTTCCGATACATGCTGATGGACTCATCGAACCGCCCCGTTTTCATGAGCAGCTCGGCGTAGGAGTCGTACGGGTTGGGATCGTTGGGAATCAACTCGATGTACTTCTTGAAGGCCTTTTCGGCATCGTCGAACCGCCCGACCTGGCGGTAGGCATAGCCCAGGAGGTTGTAGGCGGGGGCGAAGTCGGGAGCGATCTCGACCGCGCTCTGATACTCCCGCAACGTCTTGGGGTAGTCCTGCTGGCCGAAATAGTTGCCGCCGAGGAGGAAGTGGGCGCGCTCGTCGCCGGGATAGGCTGCTACCAGGCGCTCGTAATACTCGCGCTGCTTTTCCGGATTGGCGTTGGCACCGGCCTCGAGGCCCAGAATCATCAGCCGTTCGCCATCGGAGGCCTTGCCGGACAGCTTGACCGCTTGGTTCAGATGATCGAAGAACTCCTTGGCGGTGGGGGAGTTGAGGGCCAGGCTGTAGTGCGCCAGGGCAAAGCCCGGATCCTTGGCAACGGCCCGCTGGAGCACCTCACGGGAGTCGTGCGCCCTGAGGTTTTCTCCCAAGGTCCGCCCCTTCAGATACTCGGCTCTCGCCTCGGCCGATGCGGTGGTGACCGGAACCTTGGCCAAGCCCGCCGCCCCGCGATCCTGCGCCGACCCTGATGAGACATGTGTGGCCACGGCCGCCAGCGCCAAGCAGGTGAGTCGCGCGAGCGATGCCGCCGATCGTTGCGACATGAAACCCTCCGGAGTGTAGGAAGTGAGTGGGACGAAGGCCCATAAGCTCTACCCGCCGGTCTTCTGAAAAGATTCAGGTCGCTCTAGCTTCTTCCCATGTCCGACCTCCTGGCGGCACGTTCCCAGATGGCGATGTCGCTCGCCTTCCACATCATCTTCGCCGTCGTGGGCATCGGCATGCCGGTGCTGATGGTCATGGCGGAGCGCCGCTGGCAGAAGACCGGCGATGCCATCTAGTCTCGATCTGGCGAAGCGGTGGGCCAAAGGAACCGCTATCCTGTTCGCGGTGGGCGCCGTCTCGGGCACGGTGCTCTCGTTCGAGCTGGGTCTGCTGTGGCCCAAGTTCATGCTCGCCGCCGGCCCGATCATCGGAATGCCGTTCTCGCTGGAGGGATTCGCCTTCTTTACCGAGGCGATCTTTCTGGGGATCTACCTCTACGGATGGAACCGCATTTCCCGCCGGGCGCACCTTTGGGCCGGCGTGGCGGTGGCGGTAAGCGGCGCGGCGTCCGGTATCTTCGTCGTGATCGCCAACGCCTGGATGAATTCACCGACAGGATTCGAGCTGGTCAACGGTCAGATCACCAACATCGATCCCATCGCCGGCATGAAGAACCCGATGGCGTTCCAGCAGACCCTGCACATGACCCTGGCCTCCTACACGGCTACCGGGTTCGCGGTCGCGGGAATCCACGCGCTGCTGCTGCTGATCGACCCTCGCAACGCCTTTCATCGCCGGGCCCTTACCATCAGCCTGATGCTGGGCGCCCCGGCGGCCCTGCTGCAGCCGATCTCGGGCGACATCAGCGCCAGGTCGGTGGCTCGCTACCAGCCGGCCAAGCTGGCGGCCATGGAGGCGCATTTCGAGACCGGCCCGGCCGCTCCCCTGCTGATCGGCGGCTGGCCCAACATGGAAAGCCGGGAGACCCGCTACGCCATCAAGATTCCCTACGGGCTGTCGCTGCTGGCCTTCCACGACCCCCACGCCGTGGTAAAGGGGCTGAACGAATTTCCCCGGGAAGACTGGCCGAACGTTCCTATCGTCCACACCGCATTTCAGGTGATGGTGGCCCTCGGCTCCTACCTCGCACTGGTCTCACTGTGGGTCGGCTGGATGGCCATCCGCCGGAGAGACCTGGCCTCCAATCGTCGGCTGCTATGGGCTCTCACTCTGGCGGCCCCGATGGGATTCATCGCCATCGAGGCCGGCTGGACCGTTACGGAGGTGGGCCGCCAACCCTGGATCATCTACGGAGTCATGCGAACCGCGGACGCCGTTACGCCGATGCCCGGCCTGGTGGTGCCCTTCGTGCTCTTCACTCTCCTGTACTGCTTTCTGGGCGTCATCGTGGGCTGGTTGCTTTACCGCCAGATCATCCGGAGTCCCAAGCCCACCGAGTGGACCAGGCTCTATTCTCCATCGGAGAGTGCCCGTGGGTGAGCTGACCCTGGCCGATGCGATGGCGGTCATCCTGGCCCTGTCATTAAACGCCTACGTCCTGTTCGGAGGAGCCGACTTCGGTGGCGGCGTGTGGGACCTCCTCGCATCGGGTCCGCGCCGGCAACGCCAGCGGGAAGTGATCGCCCACGCGCTGGGGCCGATATGGGAGGCCAACCACGTCTGGCTTATACTGGCCATCGTGATCACCTTCACCTGCTTTCCGGCAGTCTATGCCCGCCTCGGCACCGCCCTGCACATACCCCTTACCCTGATGCTGGTCGGCATCGTGCTGCGGGGCTCCGCCTTCACCTTCCGGACCTACGACAGCCAGCATGATGCCACCCAGCGGCGCTGGGGCCGGATCTTCGCCAGCGCCAGCGTCATCACGCCGGTGCTGCTGGGAGTATCCATCGGCGCGGTTGCGTCGGGGCGGCTGGAGCCGAACCCAGACGGAAGCTTCGTCCAGCAGTACGTCGAGCCGTGGCTGACGCCGTTCGCCTTCAGCGTGGGGCTCCTGGCGTTGGTGCTGTTCGCCTTTCTTGCGGCCGTGTTCCTGACGTTGGAGACGCACGATAGTCAGCTGTGCGAAGACTTCCGGCGCCGTGCCCTGGGGGCGGGTGTGGCGGCGTTCTTCGCCTCCGGCCTGGTGCTGCTGCTTTCCAGCCGGGAGGCGCCGCTGGTGATGGAGGGGCTGCTCGGTTCCCGCTGGGCCATCCCGCTGCACCTTGCTACCGGTATAACGGCGATTGCCGTACTCGCCGCGCTCTGGCGCCGCCGATTCCGGCTGGCGCGCATCGGTGCGGGACTCCAGGTCTCGCTGATTTTCTGGGGCTGGCCTCTCGCCCAGTATCCCCTGCTGATACCGCCGGACCTGACCATCGCGCGCGCGGCCGCACCGGAGGCCACCTTGCGGCTGGTGATCCTGGTGCTCGGGCTCGGTGGCATCGTGCTGCTGCCATCACTCTGGTACTTGTTCCAGATCTTCAAGTCGGTTCCGGCCGACCAGGGTGCCGGGGATGCGTAGCACGCCCCGACTCGACCTGACTCCCATGAGCGCCGAGGTCATCGATGCGCTGCTCGCCGGCGATGCCGACCGGCTGCGGTCGCTCACCGGAGCGGAGTTTGGGGACCCTGCCGGTCCGCCACCCTACATGGCGGAGTCGTTGCCGGTCGTGCGCGACCGTCTGCGGAAGCAACCCGAGGAGCTGGAGTGGTGGAACTGGCTGGTGGTCCGCCGCGATAACCGGCAGGCGGTCGGATCGGTTGCCTTTGCCGGCACCCCCGATTCAGCCGGCGCCGTTCTCATCGGCTACGCCATGTACCCCGAGCGCGAAGGCAGCGGCTACGCCACCGAAGCCACCCAGGCCATGGTCGAGTGGGCCTTCTCGCAGCCGGGTGTGCGGATCGTAAGGGTGCTGGCGCCGGTGTGGAACACCCCGGCAGTGCACGTGGCGGAGAAGGTGGGGTTGCGGCCGGTGGGATCGTACGAGGATGACGAAATAGGGGAAGTGCTGATCTACGAGCGGGTCTGCCCTGGCACACAATAAGAAACACTCACCACAGAGGCACAGAGGATTTGTCTTCCAGAGCCGCTTACGCCATCGCGTTATCCAATAACTCGTAAATATCTTGTTCTGTTTTTTCTGTTATTGGATAGACACTCTACGTTAAATGGGGAGCCCACCAAAAACTTCGTTACCACCAGCCCCGAATCACGCGATGACGAGAACTCTACGGCACACGGAGCCCTCTGTGTCCTCTGTGGTGAAATATTGTTTCTACGACCGCTGAAGCATTCGCGCTATCGGCCGTATCAACAGTGCCATGATGACGGCTGCCGCGAGGGCCGTTAGCGTCACCGCGGTAAACAGCTTCGGCAGCGGCATGGTCTCGTACACGCTCGAGGCCATTCCCGCCAGATAGCTTCCCACCGACAGCGCCAGGAACCACACACCCATGACCAGTCCGGCAATGCGCGCCGGCGCCAGCCGGGTCATGGCACTGAGGCCCACCGGACTCAGGCACAGCTCACCGAGTGTCTGAAAAAGGTAGGAGACCACCAGCCACATCGGACTGACGCGAACGCCGGTCTGGGCCACGGTGGCTGCGCCGATCATGATCGCGAAAGCGATGGTGAGCAGTATCAGGGCGATGGTGAACTTGGCCGGACTGGATGGATTCCGATCTCCCAGCCGCAGCCACAGCGCAGCAAAGAGCGGGGCGAAGAGGATGACGAAAAGCGGTGGCAGCGATTGATACCAGCTGGCGGGAAAGGTGTAGCCCAGCACCACGTTATTGGTGTTTCGCTCGGCGAACAGGTTCAGGGTGGAGCCGGCCTGCTCATATGCCATCCAGAACACGGTGGCGGCGGCGAACAAGACGGTGATGACCACCAGTTGCTTCCGCTCTTCCCGGGTCCACCGGCCTACCAGAAACAGCCAGGCAAAGAATGCGACCGTTATCGCTATGAGCACCCACTTGAAGCTGCGGGAGATCGCTTCCGGATCCAGCGTCAACACCCCGGTAATCACCAGCGCAGCACCGACGACGAGAACCCCCAGGACTCCCAGCCCCACGCGCCGTACCTGGGCGTCGGCCTTGGCGGCCGCGACTGGATCGGCCGGCCGCACCGGATGCAGGCCCTCCGCCGGGAGATGCTTGCCACCCAGGGTGTACTGCACCAGACCGAGAAACATCCCCACGGCGGCTGCACCGAAACCCCAGTGCCACGAGCTCTCAGGAGCCAGCCCGGCGGAGCTGAGAATTCCCTTGAACGTGGCGCTCTGCCCCAACCAGCCGGTGACGAGTGGAGCGATGAAGGCCCCGGTATTGATCCCCATATAGAAGATCGAGAATCCGGCGTCTCGGCGGGCGTCCTCCGTCCCGTAGAGTTTGCCAACCAGAACGCTCACATTCGGCTTCAGCAGTCCGGTGCCGCTCGCGATGAGCATTAATCCGAGATAGAACGTCGTCATCGAAGGAATGGCCAGGCAGATGTGCCCGGCCATGATGATGACCCCGCCAACGAAGACGGTCCGCCGGAGTCCCAGTACCCGGTCGGCGATCCAGCCCCCGGGAAGTGAGAGCAGATATACCGAGCTCACGTAAAGGGCGTAGATGGGCCCGGCCTTGGCGGTATCGAAGCCCAGCCCGCCGGCGGCCACCGGCGCGGTCATGAAGAGGATGAGGAGCGCCCGCATCCCGTAGTAGCTGAACCGCTCCCACATCTCGGTAAAGAAGAGGGTGGACAGCCCGCGCGGATGGCCGAAAAACCGGGTGTCACTCACGCCCGGGTGGGGGACCTCGGATGGCGCGGATACAGTTGCCAAGGTAACTCCGAAGAAAAGCGTGAGCGGGAAAAGCGACAACGTAAGCGGTGAGCGGGAACAGAACGTTCCCGCTTACCGCTTACGCTTTTCCAGTATGTCATCTAACACGACCTTATCGATCTTTCCGTCCATCCTTACCCGGACGTCGTAATTCTCCCAGTACATGAAGTTCCTGAGCGCCTCGAGGAAGGCGGGCGTGGACCGGCCTTGAGAGCTCTTGAGCCACTTCTCGCTCTGGCCGGCCGGCTCGCGCAGGAGAATTGGCTCTAGCTGTGCGACGATAGCGGGCGTGATCGGCGCCAGGTCGGCCGGCTCACTGGGAAAGAAATGCAGCTTATGCAGCGCGAGCAGCCGCTCGAGCTCGGCGATGGGGTCGGGGGCGTCGTATACCCGGATATCCACGAATCGGTCGTTGGCGCCGAGGTACCCGCCGTTCTTTCGCACCACCAGCAACGCCGCCGACTGCATGCCCCGCTTGTCACCGCCTCCCGCCTGGCCTGCCTTGAGCGCGGCCATGAGCCGGTCGGCGAGACTGCCCCTGCTCCGCTCGAATGTTTCGGCCAGGTTCTTCACCGTCTGGTCCGAAACCATAATGTTTGCTTGTGCGGCAAATCCCCGGCCGGTGATTACCTGCCCCTTTCCGCCCACCCGTCCGCCGGTCCGACTGTCGCCCCCGGTGCGTCCTCCAGCCCAATCGAATGTGGTCTTGCCGGTGAAACTTGCGGCATTGCCGCGTGCGTCCACGATCCCGACCTGACGGTCCTGGAGCATCGTGTCGGTCCGCATGATGCTGCGGAGCGCCTCCTCTGCGGTGGCGCCCTGGGCGATCAGGTCGAGTCCCCGTTCGCCGTATGCGGTATTGGCCAGGCTCTGGGTCGCGACGGCGCCGACCCCGGCACGCCCCCAGGGGACGATGCCACCGACATTGGGAAACTTCGACTGAACCGCGATACCGAGGTCGCCGGTGGCGGAATCGAATGCCACGATGCTGTAGGTGTGGGCCAGCTTGGTCAGGTGAGAGGGAGCCGGGATCGGCTGTTGTGCCAAAAGGCGTGAACGGTGAACGGTCAACGGTAAACAGGAAAGCAGTATGGCGGCGTGGAGCGGAAGTGATCGCACTGTTATCACGGCTGTCGCCCCTTTACGGCTCAGCATTCACGCGTCTCCCGTTTACCGTTCACTGTTTACCGTTCACGCAGTTTCTTCTTTAAAAACGCCAGCTGGGCTTCGACCGCCTGCTCCTTCAGCTTCCTGTCGGCCTCGGCTCGGAGCCGTTCATCATCGGGAGTGTTCTCCGGTCGCTCTCCGCCTGCCGCTTCGAGGTCCCGCCAGGCCATCCGGATGGAATCCTCCGGGGTGCCGGGCCGCCCGGTGCGGTACTGCGCCAGCATCTCCTCTACCTCACGTTCCGCCAGAGCCAGTTCGTCACGTTGCACGAGCAGCTTCCGCTCCAGGACCGCGACCCGCTCGCGGTGTCGTGCCGCGAATCGCTCGGCCACCTGGACCGTTTGCGGGTCCGGCACTTCCGTGGCAAGCCGGCCCCGCCGCTCCGTATCGCTCAGCTGCCGCTGCTCGAGCTCCAACTCCTGCTGGGTTGCCGCCAGCGCGCTGCGCATGGCGGCAACACCGACCTTGGCCTCGACGAGCGCCTCACGCAGCAGCGCCATGTATGCCCGCGGATCCGAACGGGTCCGCTCACGGAACAGCTGGTCGAGACGGGCCTTTACGCTCTCGAACATGGCCGGGGAGCACCGGTTCGCGGGAAACAGCGGATGAACCAGGGATCGAGAATGGTAGGAGTGCCCTGGAAGGCCGTCAAGCGAGCGCTCTAGGCGATTGCCCTGGTCTGGAGCTATAATCGAGCCTCTCCCATCGGGCTCCATTGACCACGAGGCCGGCGGTGGCTCCTACGCTGCACAGCTTTCTGGAGATGTTGAGGCGGTTCACCACGCGCCACCGTCGCAAGCTGACCCTGCTTGCCCCGGGGGTCGAGCGGCGCCGGCCCCGGATCGCCGCGGAGGACTATGCAGCTCGACATTCGATCGAGCACACGCTCGACCGAAAAGCTGAGCTCCGGCGGCTCGCGCCGGGCCAACCCTCCGCCGCCCGCCGCTACCACGAGCTACTCAAATTCGAGCTCGAGGGTCTGCGTGAGGTGGCGAAGGCACTCCACGCCGTAACCGGCGGCCGAGAGCTGGAGGAATGTCTGTCCGAGACCGCCATCCAGATGGAGCGCCTCCAGATCGAGATCGCATGGTGCGAGGAGCTGCTGGCCACGTTCGGACGAGCCCCCGTCACCTCGGGGTGAATCAGGCCGTCACGCTGGACTTTGGCCGCTGGACCGGCCTCTGGAGCAGACTCGGCGCGCAAGGCGATGGGCTTTCGGTCTTCACCCGCATTGCCGCAGCCTATGACGAGCCGGCCCGTGCCTACCACACCGCTACGCACCTCGAGGACTGCCTCACCCAGTTCGATGCCGGCCGCGCTGCCGCCCTGCGGCCCGACGAGATTGAGGCGGCACTCTGGTTTCATGACGCGGTCTACCTACCGGGCCACCCGGAGAACGAGGAGCGGAGCGCCCAGTGGGCACGCACCTCTCTGACCGAAGCCGGCGCGGCCGGCGAGCTGTCCGAACGGGTCTGCTCCCTGATTCTCGCCACCCGGCATCACACAATCCCGCGCGACCCGGACACAGCCCTCCTCTGTGACATCGATCTTTCGATACTGGGCCGGTCCGACGCAGTCTTCGACCGTTACCAGGAGCAGATCCGCCGCGAGTACAGCTGGGTTCCCGAACCGGTGTACCGGAAGGCCCGCTGCGAGATCCTGGAGGGGTTTCTCCGGCGTCCTTCCATTTATCAGACAGGATACTTCAAGGATCGGTACGAGGCGGCCGCACGGGCCAACCTGACCCGCGCAATCCGCGATCTCGGATAACGACGAGGGATGCGATCACAGACCAGTTGGGAAGGTTTCCGGCGGGTCGCCCTGGTCCCAGCCGGCCGTGCGATCCAAGGGCTCTACCGCGCGGGTCTTATCCAGGTGAATAACGGCATCGAACTGTTGGGGCAGCCGGGCCTCGAAATAGTGACTGACGCGCTCTGTTTCGGGCCGGTAGATGACCCCGATGGCGCGCTCCAGCCGGGTGTCGCTCAAGGCGTCGGCCAGGCCCGCGTCGCCCCGCAGCGCAAGCAGAAAGTCGGAGACACCCACCGTGTGAAATAGCTCCTCGAAGCTCCCCGGCAGGGCGGGACGAACCCGTTTGCGCTCCGCCGGCGCGTCCCAGTCGGAGGCGGCGGTAACGGTCCCACCGTAGGTGGTGAAGCCGACCAGAACCGCCTCATCTCCCAGACGCTCCCGCGCCAACTGACCGACGTTCCACTCGCCACTTTCGCCCATGGCGGTCGCACGGGCATCCCCAATGTGGGAATTGTGTTCCCAGACCACCACCCGGGCCCTGCGATCCTTTCCGCCCAGGTGGGCCAGGATCGCTTCCAGCGTTTCCGCCATGTGGCGGTCGCGCAGATTCCAGGATTCGACCCGGCCGCGGAACATGGTGCGGTAGTACTCCTCCGCGTTCTTGACCAAGCGGGCATTCTGCTCGGCGTAAAACCCATCCTCTCCACCCACGCCACTGCGCCGCCCCAGCTCCAGCGCCCGCCGCTGCATGTCGAGTAGCTGCTGCACCGCCTGGTCTTCGCAGGTAGGGGTCACCCCGAAGCTGGCGGCATAACCGTAGGCCTGGGTGTCCTCGCCGAACGCGTCGAAGCAGCTATAGCGGTACCGCGCGCGGGAGGCTGCCCCGGGATCGACTTTCTCCAGAAACCGAATCACCTCCTGCATGGAGGCAAAGAGGGAATAGAGGTCAAGGCCGTAGAACCCGGCGCGCCGACCCTCCGGCTGCGCCTGATTGTAGCGATGCAGCCAGGTGATGAACCCCACGACATCCCAGTTCCGCCACATCCAGAGGGGAAAGCGCTTGAAATCAGACAGCGACCCCACGGCGTCACGGTCGTCGCTCTGGCCTCGGACCCACCGGTTCACCCGGTAGGCATCAGGCCAGTCGGCCTCCACCGCCACGGCGGCGAACCCCTCCTCTTCGATCAGGCGGCGAGTGATGACGGCCCGCTCCCGGTAGAATTCGTGGGTCCCGTGAGTGGCTTCGCCCAGCAGCACGACCTGGGCGTCGCCAATCAGCTTGAGGAGCGAGTCATAATCGCTGGGGTGGGCGGTCAGCGGTCGCGCTGCATCGCCAATGATGGTGCTCAGGGCAGAGCTGGCGGTTGAAGTCATGGCCTCACTCGCTTCTCGAAGATGCTCTTTTCGGCTGGGTATCGCCGGCGCGTTGCCCCGCCTGGTACAGGTCGCGTACGTCCTGGTCGCTTACCTGCGAGAAGTCCTCATAGCCCTGTCCCACGGCGAGAAAGGCGCCCGGCGTCAGGGCACACACCACGGCGTCCACCTCGCGCCGCAGCGCCTCGCACGTTTCGGCCGCGGCGATCGGAACCGCGACGACGAGCTTTCGAGGCTTCTGAGCCCGCAGTGCGGCGACGGCGGCCCGCATGGTCGCGCCGGTCGCGAGCCCGTCGTCCACCAGTATGACGGTCTTCCCCGTGATTTCCGGCGAGGGGCGCTCGACGCCGTAGGCTCGCTCCCGCCGCTCCAGCTCGTGCTGCTCGTTCGCGGCCGCCGCCGCGATGGCACGCTCCGGAATCCCCAATGCGCCAACGACGTCATTGCTGATGACCCGGATGCCACCCGATGCGATAGCGCCCATGGCGAGCTCCTCCTGCCCCGGAACTCCCAGCTTTCGTACCAGCATGAGATCGAATGGAGCGCCCAGGGCGCGAGCCACTTCATAGGCAACGGGCACGCCCCCCCGCGGCAGGGCCAGGACGAGTACGTCCGCGCGGCCGGCATACTCTCTCAGTGCCGCAGCGAGGTGGCGCCCGGCATCATGGCGGTCCCGGAAGCGGGTGGTCATGAGACGAAATCGCCAGGCGGGGAGAGCTGTGCTCCCGTCCTGGCGACAATTATTGCGGTTGAACTACGCATGCGACTCCCGGCAAGCGCCCAACGTTCGGACACAACAGGATGGATAGAGAGTGGCGGTGAGGATAAGATGTGATCAGGCTCACAAGAGGTGAATCATGATCAGCTATGAAGTCACTCTTCAGGCGCCGCCCGCACTGGCGTCGGCAGTGGAGAAATTCATGCGCGAGTCTCACATCCCTGCCATACTGTCGACCGGCTGCTTTGCGGACATTCGGTTCAGCCGCGCATCGGCGGGAAGGTTTCGTACCGCATACCGCGCGGATTCCCAGCCCGACCTCGACCGGTATCTGCAGGAGCACGCGCCGCGACTCCGCACCGAGTTCGGCGAGCGATTCCCGGAGAACGTGAGCGTCACTCGCGAGACATGGGTCGTGCTTCAGCATTGGAAGCGAGGATCAGCGCCTTGAGACAGCTGCCCCTAACCTCGGGCGTGTCATCCCTTATCTTCCTTCCCATGCACGGCTTCCTGCTGCTTCCGGTCCTCTTACTGCTCGCCTGTACCAGCTCCGGCGATCGGGGACCCGGGGCAGCATGCGGTCTCGCAGCCTTGGCGGGACCGACCGCGCTCCTGGCGCAATTCGGCATTGCCGAGCAGACGTTGGCTTCCCCCCGCGGAATCTCCCCGAGCGGCTGGTGGTCCGGCAGGTTGCTGGAGCGGCGTTTCCCGCGATTGTAGGGCGGGCGGACACTCTCTGGATCGTCGGGGTCCAGGGCCGACTTCCCGCGAACGTCAAACCCGGTTTCGGTGTGCTGGTACAAGACCTGCAAGGCAAAGCACGCGGTGTCATGCTGTACGAAGGTACGCCGCTCGAGGGTGCTCCCCAGATCGGCACGGTGTCGGTCGGAGACCGCAGCGTCCCCTTGATCGGCATTCAGCTGGATCCCGCCAAGATCGAAGATCCCAACTGTCCGCTCTTCCCCGACTCGGTCATTCAGTGAGCCTTGCGCGCATCGGCGTCAGCGGGGTCGTGCGCGCGTGGGATGGGGCCGACCGTACCGGCGTGAACGCCGCCTACGTGCGAGCACTCCTTTTTGCTGGCGGTGTGCCGCTCATCCTCTCGCCGTTGATGGGCGCTTCCCTGGCTGCATCCGCGCTCGATGGCTGCGACGGACTCCTCCTGACCGGCGGTGAAGACGTCGACCCGTCCTGGTACGGCGCGGAGCCATCGCCGCATCTGAGCCCACCCAGTCAGGAGCGCGACTTGTTCGAGCTGGCGCTCTTTGCTGTAGCGCGCCAGCGGGGTCTACCTATCCTCGGGATATGCCGGGGTATCCAGCTCATCAACGTGGCGCTTGGCGGGACTCTGTTTCAGGACCTCCCTTCGGAGCGCCCGGGACCGGTGGACCACAGCCCGTCAAGCCCGAGGGACGCGCGCACCCACGTCATCCGGCTGGAGGAGGGGAGCCGCGCAGCCGCGGCGCTCGAGACCCTGCGGCCTACCGTCAATTCGGTACACCACCAGGCCATCAAGGATCTTGCGCCCGGCCTGGTGGCTACGGGATGGAGCGAGGATGGGTTGATCGAGGCTGCGGAAAGCAGGACCGGCGCGCCGTGGATCCTGGCGGTTCAGTGGCATCCCGAAGAGATGTACGCCGACCGCCGTGCGCCGGAGCACGGGCTATTCTCGGCACTCGTTAACGAGGCTGCGGCGGCGGTTCGAAGCTCAGTGGGAGGAAGACGGAAAGAAGACGCGATCGCTCACGCCGTTGAGCGCGCTCCGTAGCGATGGAAAGCGATCGGCGGCGGTCCTCAGGACCAGCTCCAGCCCGTACTGGGCTGCCAGGGCATGGTCAGAGGCCAGACCGAAGCCGCGGCTGCCGAGCGCATCGTAGTAGCTCACGTCCGGACCCGCTTTGCGGAGCCGTCGGGCCGCGATATAATCGGGAAAGAGTCCCGTGAGCCAGAGCGCGTAGTTACCGAGGTGGACCATGACCTTAAAACGACGGTCGCCGCCGGTCGCCTCGAGATCAGCCAGAATATCCACCAGATAACGGTGCCGCTGGTCGTCGTTCCAGTCTATCCGCCAGGCCCGGTCCCGCTGGCCGAACTCGAGCAGGAGCGCCGCCAGATAGTCCGCCAGGTCGCGGTCTTGGACGCCGGCGTTCCGCAACGCATGCCGGACCAGCACATAGAAGAACAACGGCTCGGAAGGCAGCAGCATCGAACGCACGGTCAGCAGCCGCTCGGCCAGGTCGGGGCTGTCAAGCAATGAATCAGGCCCCTCGGTGGTCAGCCGCCGTTCCAGATACGCCCGGCGGTGAGCGGAACCCCGACTCAAGAGCAGGATTACCAATTGCAGGTCCGCTGCGGTCAGGCGGCCCCGGGTATTTGCACGAATCATGACGAACCCTCCATCAACGAAGCTGACATCCCGAGCCGAGAGCTCCGACGCCGATCTCCAGCTGGTGCGGCGGCTGACGGCCTTCGGTCAGGAAGTGGCGGGCACCCTGCGCCGCGCCTCGGTCATCGATCTCCTGGTGCGCCACGTCCGCGAATCCCTCACACCGAGCGAGATCGCCGTGGCCTTGTTCCAGCGCGAGGCCGAGACCATCGACTTCGTGCTGGGGTGGCCACCGGGACGCACCAATCCCCGCCCACTGCTCGAGCTCGCCAGCCGCCGGGGGCCCCTGCTCATACACGACGGACTGGATGCCATACTGCGAGAGGCGGGGATCACGCCTCCCCCTGTGACGGTGGGCAGCTGGCTGGTAGCGCCATTTATCGCTAAAGGTAGAGTAACAGGGGCCATCGCCGTCCGCGGTGAGGCGGGTCGCTACCGCCAGGAGGACCTTGTGCTGCTGGAAGGCCTGGTCTCTCAGGCCAGCATAGCCCTCGAAAGCGCTCGCCTGGTCGACCTGCATGACGACGGCCGGCGGACCTGGCAGGAGGTGGTGGACGCCATATCACCCGCGCTATGCATCGTGGATCGGAGTGGGGCTATCCGGCGCGCCAACCGGGCCTTCGCCGACCTCGTGAATGCTCCCCCCGCCAGCCTGATTGGCCGGCCCTGGCAGGCCTTTATCCCACCCGAGTGGGCCACCGACCTCCAGCGGGCGCTGGATCAGCAAGGAGCGGGCCGGGAAGCCGAGCTTCGGACCGGCGAGCGCACCTATGCCGTTACCGCGGTGCCGATTAGCAGCACCGACCGGAGCGCGGTGGTTCTCCTGTTCGACGACCAGACGGAGCGCCGGCGACTGCAAGACCAGTTAATCCAGTCCGAAAAAATGTCGGCTATCGGGCAACTGATTGCAGGCATTGCCCACGACCTCAATAACCCGCTGGCATCGGTGCTGGGCTTTGCCGACTTCCTGACCGAGGTCCCCCACGTCCCGCCCAGCATCCGGGAGCCGCTCACGGTCATCCGGGAAGAGGCGGAGCGCGCCTCCAGCATCGTGAGGAACCTGCTCGGCTTCGCCCGGAAACAGGAGCACCACCGGCGTCCCACGGCACTCAAGCCGCTTCTCGACGGCACCTTCGTGCTGCTTCGGAACCAGCTCATGGCACACCGGGTTGAGGCTCTGATTGAAGTGGAGCCGGACCTTCCCATGCCTGATATTGACCCTAATCAGATCCAGCAGGTTTTTGTCAATCTGATCAACAACGCGGCCCAGGCGGTCGCCTCCTCTGGCCGGCCGGGCACCATCGTGGTCCGGGCCCGACGCTGGCTCGACGGGGTAGCGGTGGACATCATCGATGACGGGCCGGGTATGTCGGAGTCGCTGGCGTCGCAGGTCTTCGAGCCGTTCTTTACCACCAAGGCGGAAGGTGAGGGAACCGGGCTGGGACTTTCAATTAGTCAGGGCATCGTGAAGGAGCATGGCGGCCGCATCATGCTGTCCAGCGAGGAGGGGAAGGGTTCCACGTTCACGGTGCAGCTTCCCGTCGCGGGTCGGGCGCCGGTCCCTTCCAGGGACGCCGCAGCCCGCAGCCCGACGCGGCGCCTCCGGGTGCTGGTCGTGGACGATGAGCCCCACATCCTCCACTACATGCGCGCGACGCTCGAGGCCTGGGGTCACATCCCGGTGGTCGCCGGTGATGGAGAGCAGGCGCTTGCCTTGGCCTCGAGTGAGCCCTTCGACCTGATCATTTCGGATCTGCGGATGCCGCGATTCGGTGGCCGGGAGTTCTACGAGGAACTCTCGCGGCGGAACCCCGTCATTGCAAGGCGCCTGGTCTTCAGCACCGGCGACACAGTCCGGGGCGATACCCTCGCGTTTCTGGAGACACTGGATCGGCCCTACCTGCACAAGCCGTTCAGCCTGGCCGAGCTCCGCACCCTGCTGGCCGAAGTCGTGCGGGAAAGCGGGCCTCAGTCGGCGGTGCGAGACAACGAAGCCTGGCCGGCAGACGCCCTGCCGCGGACGTGAGCCCGCCTGTCGTCCATCTCGCGTCCGGGCGCGAATGGCGAGGCGGTCAACGACAGGTGTGGCTGCTGGCTCAGGCGCTGGACCGACTGGGTGTGGAGCAGATGGTGATCACCGGGGCCGGAACCGAGCTGGCGGCCCGGCTCCGCGCTTCGGGAGTACGGGTTCGAACCCCCGCATGGAAGATGGGGCTCGATCCCCGGGTCGTGGGGGCCGTGCTCGGCCAGCTGGCCCGAGGCCGGGCGGTTCTTCATGCCCACGACGCGCACGCCCTCACCCTCGCGGGCATTTGCACCGGGCTCACCCGGGTTCCCCTCATAGTGACCCGGCGGGTTGATTTTCCTCTCCGACGGCGCGGCTTCTGGACTCGGGCCGATCGCGTCATCGCGATTTCACGTGCTGTGGCCAATGTGCTGGAACGCAGCGGCGTCTCGGCGCAACGTATCCGTGTCATTCACTCCGGCATTTCGCTCGATCATACCCGAAAGGCCCCAAAGCTCGGCGTGCGGGCGCTCCTGGGCCTGCCGCCGGATGCGCGTGTGGCCGCGAACGTGGCGGCACTCGTCCCCCATAAGGATCACGCCACGCTCATCGACGCTGCCAAGCAGCTGCAGACCCGCAACCCTGACTTGCATTGGGTGGTGGCCGGTGAGGGCGAAATGAGGCCGGCTCTCGAGGCCCAGATCGATCGGCTGGGCTTGAACCAGCGTGTCCACCTGTTAGGTCAGATTGACGCGCCGGAGCGACTGACCGCGGATGCGGATGTTTTCGTTATGAGCTCACAGGAAGAGGGGTTAGGCACCTCGGTGCTGGAGGCGATGGCCCTTGGCATCCCCGTTGCTTCGACCTCGGCGGGTGGCCTTCCGGAGATGCTCGGCGCTGGAGCAGGACTGCTGACTCCGCCCCGCGATTCAATGGCACTGGCCGAGGCCGTCGCCCGGATCCTCGAGCATGCCAACTTGCGGGCCGCGCTGGCGGAACGCGGGCGAGTGGAAGTCCTCCGATTCACCGATGAGCGGATGGCAGACGAGGTGCGATCGGTTTATCGTTCGTGCGCCCATTCTCTTGAAGAATCATGATTTACGTCTGTATTCCGAGTTACAACGAAGCACCGACAATCGGGCTCCTTCTGTGGAAGATTCGTCAGGTATTTGCCGGCTTTCAGCGGGAATACCACCTCCTGGTGCTGGACGACGGCTCCACCGACGCAACCGGCGATGTGCTCGAGCGGTACACCCGGGTGCTCCCACTCAGTGTGACCCGGCACGAGGAACGCCGAGGGTATGCCGCCAGCGTCGAGGCGCTGCTGCGCCAGGCGGTGGAGCGAACCGACCGACCCAAGCGGGACTGCGCCATACTGATGCATGCTGACTTTGCTCATGGGCCCAACTTCATTCCCGACCTGGTCCGGCGCATCGAGAGTGGCGCCGACATCGTGGTGACCCAGGGCAGCCTGCGGGGGGAGCCCTCCCGAATGCGGCGATTGGCCCGCCGCATTGCGCCGGTCCTGCTCCGGGGCGCGGTTCGGGTGCCCGGCGTCAACGATGTGGTCTCCGGGTACGCCGTGTTGCGGCTGGTGACCTTGCGGAACGCCTTCCGCGCCGCGCCAGGAGCGCTGTTGACGACCCAGGGATGGGCCGCGAACGCGGAGCTTTACGCCCGAACCGCTCGGCACGCCCGCCGGGTGGAGACGATCGCGGCGGTAGAGCGTGGCGATCTGCGCCAGCGAGAGAGCCGGATCCGCACCTGGGAGGCCACGCTCAATGTCTGGAGCTCCCGGCGAGTCCTGCGCCGCGTCGGTCCGGCCGCGCAGGGGCCGGCACCCGAGGTCGTGGCCGAGCCGCCGCGCCGGGCCGAGGCGGCGTCGCCAACGTGATCAGCCTACGCCTCGTCGTTGCCCTGATGCAGGCTCCGGCTCCGGCCCCGGTAACGACCCCGCCCATAGACTATCCCTTCGCGGTCGGGGAGAAGCTCAGCTACAGCGCCAAGCTGGGTTTGCTCACGCTGGGCTCCGCGACCCTGGAGGTCGCCGGGATCGACACCGTACGCGGCGTAGAGAGCTTCCGGCTCCGGTTCCGGCTCAGAGGAAAAAACGCCTTCTACTCCCTGGATGACGTCCTGGAGTCCTGGGTCGGAACCTCGGACCTGGTCTCGCGCCGGTTCGTACAGGACTTCGTCGAGAACGACAAACCCAAGCACCGACTCTACGAGATCTATCCCGATTCGGGATTCTTCCGGCAGCAGGGCCGCGACACCACGCTGCCTACCCCGCCACAGCCACTCGATGACGCGGGATTCTTCTATTTCGTGCGGGTCACCCCGCTCGAGGTCGGGCGAAAGTACACCTATGATCGGTACTTTCGGAAAGAGAAGAATCCGGTGACGATCGAAGTGGTCAAGCGGGAGAAGATGGAGCTGCCGGACGGGTCCAAGGTACAATGTCTGGTCCTGCACCCGGTCATCGACACCAAGGGGCTCTTCTCCAAGCGTTCGGACACCCGCATCTGGCTGACCGACGATGGCCGGCGGCTGCCGGTACAGATCCGAACCAAGTTTCCCTTCGGCACTATCACCCTCAGGCTGAAGGACATGGTACTGCCGGGGACGACGACGTCGGCCATGAGCCGCTGAGGTGCGGTATCGCGAGGCTGACCTTAGTCGGGTGACGACGATTCCGGTTGCCGGGCGGCACAACAAGGTTGACCAGCGACTCCTGGCGAGCCCTCCCGGGTCCGACCACTCCTTTGCCGCCTTTCTGAACAGCCTCCCCGACGTCCTCGCCGCCCGGGACCTGCGCCTCGTGGTGCAGGCGGTTGCCGCCGCCCAGCGGGATGGTCGCGCGGTGATTCTCCTCCTCGGAGGCCACGTGGTCAAGGTGGGACTCGGCCCGCTGATCGCTACGTGGCTGGCTCAGGGAATCGTCACCCACATCGCCATGAACGGGGCCGCCGCAATCCACGACTTCGAGCTGGCAGCGTTCGGCGGCACCAGCGAGGATGTGGAGGAGGGCCTGGCGGACGGCAGCTTCGGAATGGCCGAGGAGACCGGCGCCGAGATGAATCGCGCGATTGCCCTCGCTGCCCGGGAGAACCAGGGAATGGGCGAAGGTCTGGCTCGGGCGCTGGGGGAACGCCGGGACCTGCCGGGTGGGGATGCATCCATCCTGCTGACCGCCCAGCGGCTGGAAGTGCCGGTGACGGTCCACGCCGCCATAGGCGCGGAGATCATTCACCAGCATCCTGCGGCGGACGGGGCAGCGTTGGGGTCCACCAGTCACCGGGATTTCCGCAGACTTGCCGCCGCGCTTCCCGATCTGGACCGTGGAGGCGTGGTGCTGAACTGGGGCAGCGCGGTGCTTATGCCGGAAGTGTTTCTCAAGGCTCTGACCATCGCGCGCAATCTGAATCAGGGACGCCCCACTCACTTCACCGCGGCCGACTTCGACATGCAACGCCACTACCGGCCGCGGATGAACGTGGTCCAGCGGCCCACCCGCGATGGTGGTGCCGGCTTTCTGATCACCGGGCACCACGAGATTCTGATTCCGCTGCTGGTCTGGGGGGTGTTGGAGGAAGTTGCGAGGGGCGAGTCACGAGTCACGAGTCGCGAGTCTTCAGCTGGCACTAGAAAGTCGGCGCCTGCCGGCCTGAGGCCTTCAACCGGCAATCAGGTACCGGGACGCCGGAAGAAAGACCGGTAAACTGAAGGCTCGTAACTCGAGACTAAGTGTCTCGCGACTCGCGACTCGCGACTAGTGTCCAGCAATCATCTCCCGCACCCGATCGGCCGTCTCCGGAGCGACAAGCTTGAGCACGAGGTAAATGAGGAAGCCCAGGAACGCCAGCCAGAGCGCGGTAACCAGTAAGCCTATGACCAGGCCGAAGAGGGCGAAGAAGACCTTCAAGGCAAAGATGGTCAGGACGGCAAACACCGCAAATCCAAACAGGTTCCGAAGCATTTGAACTTCCTCGCGAGATCGGGTCAGGCCGCAGTACGCCCCGGCGTTTCAAATAGTTTCATACCCGCGTGACGCAGACTTCTTCCGACGTCATTGTGGTTGGCGCCGGGGCGCTGGGAGCTGCCTGCGCGCGCGAGCTCGCCTCGACCGGCCGGCGGGTGCTGATCCTGGAGCCGGGCGGCCACATGGGACAGGCCTGGCGCGCGGCGGCAGGGATGCTGGCCCCCCAGATCGAGGCCGACGCGAGCGATCCGATCTTTCCGCTGGCCCTCGCGGGACGGGACCTCTATCCAGCTCTGGCGTCGACCCTCCTGGGGACGGTCGGCATTGACCTGGGGCTTTGGCAGGAGGGAATTGCGCGGGTAGCCCGCACCTCCGCCGAGGTCCCGGAGCTGCAGGCGAAGGTAGTCTGGCAGCAGCAGCAGGGTCACCCGTGCCACTGGCTCGATCCGTCCGACGTGGCGGAACGCTGGCCCTGGCTCGCTCCCACGGCGGGAGCACTTTGGGCCCCGCGTGACGGCGCCGTGGATCCGGAGCGGCTGATTCGCGCTCTCCTGATGGACGCCCAACGGATGGGGGCAGTGCTGGTAGACGACCGGGCGGTGGGACTGCGGCTGTCCGGCGGAAGAGTCAGCGGCGTCAACGGAGCGACGCACACCTACTCCGCTCCGGCGGTTCTGCTGGCAGCGGGAGCCTGGTCGGGGCTGCTCGAAGGACTCCCCCGCCCGATTCCGGTGCGGCCAGTGAGAGGACAGATGGCTGCACTCCCCTGGCCTCAGGACCTCGCTCGCGCCATCGTGTATCACCAGGATTGCTACATTCTCGCTCGCTCCGGTGAAGCGGTGATCGGTTCCACCATGGAGGAGGCCGGGTTCCAGCCCGAAGTCACGTCGGCTGGACTGGCCCGGATTTTCGGGGCAGCCATGGCACTCTGCCCCAGCCTCCTCCGCGCCAAGGTGCGGCGAACCTGGGCCGGCCTCAGGCCCGTGACCCCGGACGGTCTCCCCATCATCGGGCCGGAGCCCCGGGCCGAAGGTCTATGGTATGCCACCGGTCACGGCCGAAATGGAATTCTGCTGGCCGGCATTACCGGCATGCTGATACGCCAGTTGATGGATGGAGTGCAACCGGCTCACGAGCTTCTGGCATTCTCGGCGGATCGATTCTGAACCGCGCTCAACAAAGGCCCCTTTCGTGCGTTCGTGCTTTCATACTTCCCTGATTGCGTCTAGCCTGCTCGTGTTGGCAGCCGCGCTGCCGGCGCAGACACCGCAGCACGTCGAGATGGAACGATCCGGATTCGTCACCTGGCTCAAGCAGGGGCCCAATTCACCGCTCGCCGCCATAGCACAACAGAAGGTCGGCGGCGGGCTACGGCTGGGACCGGCCGACACTGATATACCTCTCTCCGGCATTGGCGAGTACCGAGTCTACCCCGACGGAGCAGGCCTCGCTCTGGAGGGTCCGGACGGCAAGCGTTCGGTCGGCCGCGGAGCACCGCAGCGGATCGGTACATACCGTCTGTATTTCACGGGCCCACAGAGGGGCACGGTGCTGACCGTGTTCGCCGACGCGCCCCGCAAAGAACCCCCGGGTTACTTCGCCTACGATCCGTCGATGGTATTTACCGGACCTCTCATCCGATCGAAGGCTCCTCAACAGTTACGCGTCCTGGCATCGGACGGGCTCGAGGCCGAGGCTACCGAGGTAGGCAGTTTCGTTGTGCCGCTGGGGGGAGGAACCTCCCTTCGGGTACTGCGTATCCCGGTGGCGGGCGGCGATGAGTCGGAGCTCGAGATCTTTTTCCGCGACGCGAGCAACGGGGACGGCACCTATCCGGCGGGGCGCTTCGTCAGCCTTCACCCGCTTCCGAATGGTCAATTCCGGCTGGATCTGAACCAGGCCCGAAATCCGTTCTGCGCCTACAGCTCGGTCTATCCTTGTCCCGCCCCCTGGAGAGGCAACACCATCCCCGTGCCGGTGCGGGCCGGAGAGCGCTACGAAGGCGGTGGATTGGAGTCGGTACCCGGCCCGGAGGACGCGAAATGACGGTTGCCGCACTCATTCTGTGCGGACTGCTGGCATGGGATCGTGGGCCCTCTCCCGTTGGGCATTGGCGGGCGGTACTCGACCTGACGGGCGGTCCGCTCCGCTTCGGACTGGAAATCGAGATTGTCGAAGGTCAGCTGCGGGGAAAGATCTGTAATGGGACCGAGTGCCAGGGCACCGTAGCTCGCATCGAGGGCGACAGCCTCATCCTCGACATAACCGACTACGCCGCAACCGTGACCGGAGCCCTCCGGGGCGACTCGCTGACCGGCACTTACCGGAACGTCGGCAACCGGGGCCCGCGCAGCATTCCGTTTCGGGCAGCCAGGGGACGTTGGCCGACTACACGGGCTCCGAAGCAGCTCGTCGGACGTTGGGATGCCACCTTCTTCCAGGACTGGAAGACGAGCCCGCGCGTCTTTCAGTTCGGCGAGGGAAAGGCAGGGCTCGAGGGCACCATCATCTCGAACACCGGCGATTACGGGCACTTCGCCGGCACGGCCGACTCGGACAGCTTCAGTCTGGCGCGCTTTGACGGCTCGTTCGTGTATCTGCTGACCGGACGGCTCGACGGCGATACGCTGCGAGGCATTTTCCACGCAGGGCTCCGAACCCAGACGCCGTGGAAAGCGGTCCGGAGCACGGGAGCGCCGCACCTCAAGTCGCCCACCGACGTCACCGGGGCCGATACCACCGAACCGTTCCGGTTTGATTTTACCGACATCAATGGCCGGCGGGTGCGCAGCGACGATCCCCGCTTCAGGGGCAAAGTCGTCCTGGTGGACATCTTCGGCAGCTGGTGTCCGACCTGCCACTACGCCGCGCCCGAGCTGGTACGGCTGTACCGACGCTATCGCGCCCGCGGACTGGAGATCGTGGGCCTGGCATACGAGGTGAGCGGGGACAGCGCGATCGACGGGAAACAGGTGCGGCGGTATCGTGACAAGTTCGACATCACCTTTCCCCTGCTTCTGGCCGGCATCAACGATACCGAAGCCGCCGCGGCCACGCTGCCCCAGCTGCGCGGCTTCACTTCATTCCCAACCACACTTTTCCTGGGGCGCGACGGGCGGATCAGGCGGGTTCATGCAGGATTTTACGGTCCGGCCACTGGCCCCCAACATCAGCGTCTGCTGCGGGAGTACGAGCGGGAGATTGAGAGACTGTTGGCTGAAAGCGTAAGCGGTGAGCGGTGAGCGGGTGATCTGGATAGGCCTCGTTCCCGCTTACCGCTTACCGCTCACGCTGTTGTCCTTCACGCTTTTTTCTTGACCTCCACCTTCGCCGTCGCCGCATCGGGATCCACCCGCAGCTCCAGCCATTCCCCCTCCAGCCCGTGGCCCGGCACACCGCACATCATCCAGTACCAGCCCGCTTCCTCTGCCACAAAGGTGCTCTGATCGGTCTGGCCCGGGCGCAGGCCTTCGGTGACCATACGGGTCATCGCGTTGCTGAATGAAGCCCGGCCGCCTTCGAGGGGGATCTTCTCCCGCTGCACCATCACCACCAGACTATGGGGCGCGGTGGAGTCGGCAGAGCGCCAGTTCCATTTCACCGTCCAGCCAACCGGGACGATGATCCGAGCCTCGCCGGCGCGGTAGCCGTTGATCAGCGCCGACGGCGCCCCCGGTGTCCTGGTGACCACCAGTTCGAGCGAGGCGGTGCGGGCGGCGCTCTCCACCATCAGCCAGGTGAATGAATCGGCGGGCGCGTGCGAGGCCGTCGGCTCTGGCGTCGCGGTGTCGGCCGACGCGACCGACGGCGTGGCCGCCGCCGGCACCCGGGCGGAGCAGGCGAGCGCGGCGATCAGCGGCAACGCGAGTGCTCTAGTCACGATCGTGAGTCATGGTTTACCTTGCGTAGCTTTCCCGCACCAACAGCCGTCCTCCATACCTCAGATTCCGCGCGTCCGGATTGGAACTTAACTCGGGGAGAGTCGTGATGGCTGGACTGCTGTCGAGAGAGCGGATTGTCGCAAAGCCGGGGTTCAATCGCTGGCTGGTCCCGCCGGCCGCCCTCGCCATTCACCTGTCCATCGGCATGGCATACGGCTTCAGCGTCTTCTGGCTGCCGCTCAGCCGGGCAGTTGGCATCACCGAGCCGGTTCCGTGTCCCCAGCACACCAGCTTCTTCGAGCTGCTGATCGCAGGCGACTGCGATTGGAAGATCAGCACACTGGGGTGGATGTACACGCTGTTCTTCGTGTTTCTCGGATCGTCGGCGGCCATTTTCGGGGCCTGGGTAGAACGGGTGGGACCGCGAAAGACCGGGGTCGTGGCAGCCCTGTGCTGGTCGAGCGGATTCTTCATATCCGCTCTGGGGATCTATCTCCACCAGATCTGGCTGCTCTGGCTTGGATCCGGCGTCATCGGCGGCTGCGGGCTGGGTCTGGGCTACATCTCGCCCGTCAGCACCCTGATCAAATGGTTTCCCGATCGTAGAGGCATGGCCACCGGCATGGCCATCATGGGGTTTGGCGGGGGCGCCATGATCGGAGCCCCACTGGCCGACATCCTGATGCGGCACTTCTCGACGTCCACCTCGGTGGGAGTCTGGCAGACGTTCGTGGCCATGGGATCCATCTATTTCATCGCGATGATGGCCGGCTCGTTCGGCTACCGGGTGCCTCCCCCCGACTGGAAGCCGGCCGGCTGGACTCCCCGAACCCAGCAGAGCACCATGATCACCCGAGGCCACGTGCATGTGAGCCGGGCCTGGAGGACCCCTCAGTTCTGGTTCCTCTGGACCTTGCTGTGCATGAACGTGAGCGCCGGCATTGGGGTCATAGGCATTGCCTCCCCCATGATCCAGGAGATATTCGGCGGCCGCCTGATCGGCGTGCCGGGAACCCTCCAGGAGCTCAGCGCGGAGCAGCGGGCCCAGTTGGCGAGCATCGGAGCTGGGTTTGCGGCCCTGCTCAGCCTCTTCAACATCGGGGGCCGCATCGGCTGGGCATCTTTTTCAGATTACATTGGCCGCAAGCGCACCTACTTCGTGTTCTTTGCACTGGGTGTCGTCCTGTACTCGCTCGCGCCTTTCGCCGGCCGGGCCGGGAGCGTCGCGCTGTTCGTCCTCATCTTCTGCATCATTCTGACCATGTACGGTGGCGGTTTTGCCACCATACCAGCCTACCTGGCCGACATCTTCGGCACTCAATACGTTGGAGCCATTCACGGGCGGCTGCTTACGGCCTGGTCCACAGCCGGCGTGCTGGGCCCGGTCCTGGTCAACTACATCCGCGAGTACCAGATCGAGCGCGGGGTTCCCAACGCTCAGGCCTACAACGTCACCATGTACGTTCTGGCGGCACTGCTGGTGGTGGGGCTGATCTGCAATTTCATGGTCAAACCAGTGGATGAGCGCTACTACATGACTCCGGAAGAGCTCGCGGCGGCACGCGCGGCGCAGGCAGGGCAACGACCCTGAACCTATGCATAAAGTACGATTAGGCCGAATATTGTTGCGTTGCGAGGGGCGTCGAAACGGGCTGTATCAAAGGAGGCCGGTTCATGGATCACAAGAGGTCGGAGGTAGAGCCGGCCACCGGTAGCTGGGTCACCGTCGTCCTGGCTTGGCTACCCGTTACTTTGCCGCTGCTTTGGGGGATCTGGCAGACGGTAAAAAAGGCCGCTGTCCTGTTCCGTTAGACTCGGACGTGACCGGCTAGAAGTCGGCCAATGCCGGGCCAGGTAGCGCAAATGGTTGCACCTCTTCACCTTGCATCATTATTCCACGTTTCAGGGTTGTTTCGCTGGGGCGAGAGGGACTTGACGCCAACCGCCACCTCGTCAGATTGTAACCCGTTCAGCACTTACAACGCCCAAGGGTACTGGCCCGCCAGGTGTTTCCTGCGGTCGCAGTGCCGCCCCCATGATCCGAAACTTGAGCGGTCGCAACAACCGAGCCGGGCCCGTCGGTCACCAATCGGGCCTTCCGCCTGCCGCCCTGCGGCGCGGGCTACATGCATCCAGACCCTGCCCCTGAGGAGAGTGCCCATGAGGATCAGTTCTCGTTGGTGGGTGGCCCCTGTACTCATCGCTGTTGCCAGCCCCGCTGCTGCGCAGGGCACCGGCGACTGGACCACTTACGGCGGAAATGATGCGAACCAGCGGTACTCGACTCTGAAGAGCATCACTCCGGCCAACGTTGGGCAGCTCACTGTCCGAAAGATCTTTCAGACCGGCATCTCCAAGCTCGGCTCCTTCGAAAACACACCGATCGTCCAGAACGGTGTCATGTACGTCACAACCCCGTACAACACCGCCATGGCGTACGACCTCAACACGAACAAGGAGCTGTGGCGCTACGAGCACAAGCTCGGCACCACGATTACCTGCTGCGGACCCAACAACCGCGGTGTCGGGATCCATGGCGGGGCCCATGTGTATATGGGGACCCTCGACGCCCACCTGGTGGCGCTCGACGCCAAAACCGGCAAGGTCCTGTGGGACAAGGAAGTGGCGGATCCTGCCTTCGGGTACAGCATTACCCACGCGCCTCTGATCGTGGGCGACAACGTGATCGTGGGCGTTTCCGGTGGTGAGTACGGCATCCGTGGCCACGTCACTGCCTACAACGCCGGCAGCGGCGAGCAGGTCTGGCGCTGGTACTCTATCCCGGCTCCGAGAGGGGATCCCACGTACGACGAGAAGGCCCCCAATGGTTGGTGGGGAACCTGGGCGCCAAAGGCGGAACAGCACGATCTCCATCGCGACATAGCCAAGGAGAAGGCTGACAGCGCCAAGTATGCCGACGCGTGGAAGACAGGTGGTGGCGGCGTCTGGACGACCCCGGCGTATGACAAGGAGCTCAACTCCATCTTCGTCTCCGTCGGCAACCCCTCGCCGGACCTCGATGGCAGCATCCGGCCGGGCGACAACCTCTATACCGACGCGGTCGTAGCCATTGATGCCACCACTGGAAAGACCAAGTGGTACTACCAGACCGTCCCCCACGATGTCTGGGACCTCGACGCAACCTCTCCGCCGGTCGTCGTGAACGTCGGTGGCAAGAAGGCCGTGGTCCATGCCGGCAAGACGGCGTGGGTCTACGTACTGGATGCGGCAACCGGCAAGCTGATCCGGAAGACCGACAACTTCACGCCCCAGGAGAACATGTTCGCGCTGCCGACGGAAAAGGGCACCCGGATGCTTCCGGGCGCCAACGGCGGCGCCGAGTGGTCTCCCATCGCCATCGATCCTACCCTGGGTTACGCCTTCGTGGCGGGCTTGCACCAGCCCATGAACTACATCACCCACTCTGCACCATACGAGAAGGGCAAGCTCTGGCTCGGTTCGGCGTTCGTGGCCATTCCGGGTGAGGAGCAGTACGGGCTCTACTCCGCCGTCAACCTCAGCACCGGGAAAATCGCGTGGCAGAACAAGGTGCCGCAGCCGATGATGGGCGGCGCGCTCGCCACCTCGACCGGCCTCACCTTCACCGGCGAAGGCAACGGCAACTTCAACGCCTATAACTCGAAGACCGGCAAGCTGCTCTGGCAATTCAACGGTGGCGCAGGCTGCAACTCCGCTCCCATGACATTCATGCACGGCGGGGAGCAGTTCATTGCGGTCGCATGCGGCGGCAACTTCCAGCTCAGCTATCCGCTGGGAGACGCGCTCCTGGTCTTCGGACTTCCCAAGAGCGCCAAGAAATAGTTCCGGTTCTTCCGAGGTATGGCAGTAACCCGGTGGTCGTGGCTGATAGTGCTGGTGGCAGGAGTCCTGACGGGAGCCGCATGGTCCCGGCAGGACTCACCCCGCCACTGGCTCGGCGTGAATGGCTCGGACTGGCAGCGCATGGAGCCCAAGGTTCGGCTGGCGTACGTGGAAGGGTTCCTGGCCGGCGCTGCCCTGAGTCAGGCTGCTGCCGGCGCCCGCGACTCGGCCGAGGTCCGACAGACGCTGGAGCGGCTGACGAGTGAGGGCAGGCTCCGCTTCGGATACGGCGCCAACGTTTATTCGAGTCGCATCAGTGATTTTTACTGGTGGAAGAACCACGTCCCCCTACCCACGTGGCACGCTTTCCTGGAGGTGAATACGGCCCTTGGCCGGCCGATTTTCGATACAATGCCGTAGCCTTTGCGGGCGCATTGCCCGGCAGACCGGGGTTCGAAGTGGAGCTAATGTTAGGCGGGCATCCTTACTTCTGAGGGAGACGCATCTATGAGGCGAGTCGCACTGTTGTGTATGGGCTTGGTGATGGGAGCGGCGAGCGCCGCCGAGGCACAGCTGACGATGCAGATGAGCAACGGCTGGAGCTTCACCTTTGGTGGCAACGTTAACGCCTTCCTGGTGTACGACAAGACGAGCGAAGTTGACGTGCCGTCAGCCCCGACTGGCGGAATCGTCGGCCCCGGCGCAGACGGTGTTACCCGCATTCGTACCGGCCTGCTGCCCGCCTTTGCCGTGTTCGACGCCAAAGGCAAGGAAGGCAATACCGACCTCGGCGTGCACTTCGGCTTTGCGCCCCAGATCCAGTGCGGTATCGGCGCGGGCTCGAACAGCGTGGGCGGTCAAGGGCACGACTGCTTCGGCGCCCAGATCGACATGCGCCAGGTATATCTGACGGTGGGCGGGACCTGGGGCCAGATCCTGGCAGGCCGTGAGCTCGGACTCTTCGGCCGTCAGAACATCCTGACCGACCAGACGCTGTTCGGCGTCGGCGCCACCGGCGGCGCGCTGGGCGGCGGCACCACGCTCGGCCGCATCGGCTTCGGTTACATCTATCCGCAGTTCAAGGCGCAGATGACCTACAGCACCGCCGCGGGACGCCCATTCCAGCTGTCGATCGGGTTGTTCGACCCGGCGACCAACCCGCCCTTCACCAGCGTCGAGCTTCCCCGGCTCGAAGCAGAGGCCGTATACAGCGCCGGCACCACCAAGTTCTGGTTCGGCGGACTGCTCCAGAACAACAGCACGGTCGGCGCGATCGACGAAAGCGCGACGTCATGGGGCGGCAGTGGCGGCGTCCGCTTCGGCGGCGCGTCGTTCTCCCTTACGGCCAGCGGCTACTATGGCAACGGCCTGGGAACGACTCTCATGTTCCTGAACGGGGCCTCGGGCGCGGATGGCGGTGAGCTCCGGCCTTCGTATGGCGGCCTGGGACAGGTCACCTTCACCCCGACCAACAGCAAGGTCACGGTAGCCGGCAGCTGGGGCATCAGCATCCTGCAGAACTCGGACAGTGAAGCCGAGTTCGAGACCAAGAACTGGCTGGCGTCGGGCGGCATCTACTACCAGGCCACCAAGTCGCTCAAAGCGGTCGCTGAATTCAACTACGCCGTTACCGGCGACGAGAGCGACGTCACCGATGACAACAAGTCAATCGCACCGGCGTTCGGTCTGATGTTGTTCTTCTAGGACGTCTTCGCTGCACGCAGTCCGACGGCCTCCTCAGCGGGAGGCCGTCGTCTTTTTGACCTCCAAGGACAGCAGCGGTGTCATCCGCCGCCGTGTAGATTTCAGGGATTCCCATTCACCGCCGGAGCTGACTGATGCATTACCGTCTGTTGTTCGCCGGGACTATGGCCCTCGTGGGATGCGGCCAGAAATCATACTCCACGCCGATGAGCACGCGCACCGCGGCCAGCCCCGACGAGACGTTCGCCTGCGTGAAGAAGCAGCTGGGAGAGCTGGGCTATAAGCAGTCCTCTCTGGATACACCGGAGCTCCGGGTCACCGCGAGCAAGATTGATTACGAGACCCGCCGCCCCGACGTCCAGTTCAGACGCATGGTGGAGAAGTTGGAAGTGGATGTCGGCGCGGAAGCCGACGGGCAGACGAGCATCCGGGCGCTGGGGCGCACCTTTGGAGAGTACGCCACGCAGCGGGGCCCCACGGAGGTGGAGGAAAACGCCTCCAAGCAGGTCAAGACCGACGCGCAGACTCTACTGGACCGGTGTCGCAGCTAGCTCATGGCAGCCTGCCCCTGCTAGCTTCCACGGCGAACCCACATCGGCCTCAATCCGGCCAGTCAGGAGAGCAGCAGTGGCAGTTCCGCTGGTCCAGTTGACGCGAGCAGCACAGGCGCCGGGATTCAGCCTCCCATCAGCAGTTCCCGTTGCCCCCGTCCGAAAACCCAGCTGGCTCAAGGTCAAGGCGCCCGGCGGGCCGAATTACGCCCGCCTCAAGGGGCTGATGCGCGAGCTGGATCTGCACACGGTGTGTGAGGAGGCTCGCTGTCCCAACGTCGGTGAATGCTGGGAGCACCAGGCCGCCACGTTCATGATTCTGGGCGACGTGTGCACCCGCAACTGTACCTACTGCGCCGTCGCACATGGGACTCCCAAGGCCTTCGACCCGCTGGAGCCCGTGCGGTTGGCGGAAGCCGTACAACGCATGGAGCTGCAGCACGTGGTGATTACGTCGGTCGACCGGGACGATCTGCCCAATGGCGGCGCGGAGGCGTTCGCCGGCTGCATCACCGAGATTCGCCGGCGGATGCCGGAGACATCGGTGGAGGTACTCATTCCCGACTTCAAGGGTTCCGACCGGGCACTGCAGATCGTGATGGATGCCCGTCCCGATATTCTGAACCACAACCTGGAAACCGCCGAGCGGCTGTACCGGATGGCCCGGCCGGGCGGCCGCTACGACCGGGCGCTCAGGCTGTTGGCCAACGCCCGGCGGATGGTCCCAGAGGGGCTGACCAAATCCGGCGTGATCCTTGGTATGGGAGAGGAGTGGGACGAGGTCCTGGTATGCATGCAGGACCTGCGCCGGAGCGACGTCAATATCCTCACGCTGGGGCAATACCTGCGGCCCTCGGGAAGCCACATGCCGGTAGCCCGCTATTACACGCCTGACGAATTTACGGAGTTGCGTGATATCGGACTGTCGCTGGGGTTCTCGCACGTCGAGTCCAGCCCGCTGACGCGCTCGTCGTATCACGCCTGGGAGCAAGCGCGCTCCGCGCGTCCCGAGCAAGGCGAGGGATCTCTCCACGTGCGCACGGAGACGGCATAGTGGCCAGCTCCGCCGCCCCCCGCACCAAAGCCAAGCCAAAGGGTCTCGACCCCGCCCGCGCCGATGAGTACCGCGGGTGGCTACGCCAGATGCTGTTGATTCGCCGCTTCGAGGAGAAGGCGGGCGAAGCGTACAGCCTGGGCAAGATCGGCGGCTTCTGCCACCTGTACATCGGGCAGGAAGCCGTCGCGGTGGGCAGCCTGGCGGCACTGGGACCCGAGGACTACATCACCTGCTCCTACCGGGAGCACGGACACGCGCTGGCGAGGGGCATCTCCTCCCAGGCGGTGATGGCCGAGCTGTTCGGAAAGGCGGCCGGATGCACCGGCGGCAAGGGCGGCTCGATGCATCTGTTCGACGCCTCGGTCGGCTTCCTGGGGGGCCACGGCATCGTGGGCGGCCACATTCCGCTGACCACCGGCATGGCGTTCGCGGCCAAGTACCGGGGAACCAGCCAGGTTGCCGTCTGCTATTTCGGGGAGGCGGCGGTTAACAATGGGGCCTTCCACGAGGCGCTCAACATGGCGGCCCTCTGGAAGCTCCCCGCCATCTACCTCTGCGAGAACAACCGCTACGGCATGGGCACCGCCCTGGAGCGCGCCAGCGCCCTGTACGACATCTCGGAACGGGCCTGTTCGTATGACATGGCGAACGAGGTGGTGGACGGCCAGGATGTCTCCACCATGAACGCGGCCATGGAGCGCGCCGTGCAGCGGGCCCGCAACGAGAAGCTCCCGACCTTGCTCGAGGTCCGCACCTACCGGTTCATGGGTCATTCGATGTCCGATCCCATCCATGGCCACTATCGCACCCGCGAAGAGGTAGAGGATCAGCGCAAGCGGGACCCGATCGCGGTCTGGTCGCAGCGGCTGATCGCCGACGGGCTGATGGATGAAGCTGCGGTACGAGCCATGGACAAGAGTGTCATGGAGGAGGTCGAGGAAGCATATCAGTTCGCCGACACGGCGCCGGATCCGGCACCCGAGGAGTTGTACACCCATGTATACGCGGAGGAAAGAGCGTGAACGGTAAACGGTAAACGGTAAACGGGATTGCCTGGGAGTGGGCCCGTTCACCGTTCACTGTTCACCGTTCACCATTATCAGCCATGGCAGTCCTCACTTACAGAGACGCCCTCAATCAGGCCCTCCGCGAAGAGATGCAGCGCGATCCCGCCGTGTTCCTCATGGGCGAGGAAGTCGGGGTCTATCAGGGCGCCTATAAAGTGAGCCGCGGACTG
Source organism: uncultured Gemmatimonadales bacterium (assembly GCA_963840165.1). GTDB lineage: Bacteria > Gemmatimonadota > Gemmatimonadetes > Gemmatimonadales > GWC2-71-9 > CAVVWJ01. Next base: position 294,928 of record CAWIXT010000009.1, on the reverse strand, counting down.
CTTGACGAGTTCGGGCCCATGCGGGTGGTGGACACTCCCATCACCGAGCTGGGGTTTGCCGGCGTGGGCGTGGGCGCCGCCATGGTCGGGCTTCGTCCGGTAATCGAATTCATGACCTGGAACTTTGCCCTTCTGGCGGTGGACCAGCTGGTCAACTCGGCCGCCAAGATGCGCTACATGTCGAATGGCCAGGTCGGTGTCCCGGCCGTCTTTCGGGGCCCCGGCGGGTCCGCGCTGCAGCTGGCCTCGCAGCATTCGCAGGCCTTCGAAAGCTGGTACGCTCACATTCCTGGACTCAAAGTCGTAATGCCGGCCACGCCGGCCGACGCCAAGGGTCTGCTCAAGAGCGCCATCCGGGACGACAACCCCGTGATCTTCATCGAAGGCGAGATGCTCTACAACATCAAGGGCGAGGTTCCCGAGGGCGAGCACATCGTTCCGTTGGGCCGGGCCGACGTAAAGCGGCCAGGCCGGGACGTGACCATCATCTGCCATTCTAAGACGGTCGGGGTGTCCCTCAAGGCCGCTGAGCAGCTCGCGAAGGATGGGGTGGACGCGGAAGTGGTGGATCTCCGGACTATTCGCCCCCTCGACACCGAGGCGATCCTCGATTCCGTCGCGCGGACCCACCGCTGCGTGGTGGTGGAGGAGGGGTGGCCGTTCGCCGGCATCGGTGCCCAGGTGGTGGACACTATCCAGCGTGAGGTATTCGACGAGCTCGATGCGCCGGTGCTGCGGGTCACGGGAGCCGACGTTCCCATGCCCTACAACAAGCAGCTGGAGAAGGCAGCCAAGGCGGATCCGGCCAAGGTCGTCAGCGCGGTGAATCAGGTTCTGTACAAGGAGTAAGTCACCAGTCGCCAGGTGTCAGTCGCCCGAATTCCAGTCCGCGAGGACTGGCAGCTGGAGACTGACGACTCGCAAACGGAATCACATATGGCAACGAAGGTCGTCATGGAGGCCCTCTCTCCCACTATGGAGGAAGGCCGCCTGGTCGAATGGAAGAAGCAGGAGGGCGACACCGTCGCGGTGGGTGACGTACTGGCGGAGGTCGAGACCGACAAGGCGGTAATGGAGCTGGTGGCGCGCGCCTCCGGGACCCTCCTCAAGCACATCGTCGAGGCCGGGGCGACGGTGCCCGTCTCCGAGCCGGTGGCGGTGATCGGGCAGGCGGGGGAGGACGGGGGGACAGCGGGGCAGACGGACAGCGGGGCAGCACCAGCTCCTCCGAAAGAGGCTCAGGCAACTCAACCTACCCCAGGGCAGAATCGTCCGGTCTCGATGCCACCGGCACCGCCCGCGTCCACTGCCACCGAAGAGCGGACAGCCCGGGAGGCTGGTCCAGCGCGCGCAGGGAACGGCGCGAAGGCGACAACCCGGGTCAAGGCGTCCCCCCTGGCACGCCGTATTGCGGCGGAACGGGGAGTGGACCTGGTTGGGGTTACCGGCTCGGGACCTGAGGGGCGTGTTGTAGCCAGGGATCTGGAGAGTGCTCAGGCAGCCCCCGCGTCGGCGACTGCCCCGCTGCCCCGAGGCACCGCTGGGGGGGGCCGCCGCGCGGTCACGCCCTCAGGCGATCAGCGCTACACCGACGTGCCGCTGAGCCAGATCCGAAAGACGATTGCCCGGCGCCTGGCCCAGTCGATCGGGCCGGTACCCACGTTCTATCTCACCAGCGAGGTGGACATGGAGCGGGTCTGGGAGGCGCGGGAAGCACTGCGCGCGGCGGGGCCGCGGAGCCTGCCCCGAGCAATCGAGCGAGGGGGCAGCGGGGAAGATACAGAGTCCAAGGTTTCATTCAACGATATCGTCATCAAGGCAACCGCCCTCGCCCTTCGGCAGCACCCCGCCTGCAACGCCTGGTGGCAGGAGGACAGCATCCGGTACTGGAACGAGGTGCATGTGAGCATGGCGGTCGCGATCGAGGAAGGGCTCATCACGCCCGTCATCCGCCACGCGGACCAGAAGAGCCTGCGTGAGATCAGCGCGGAAGCTCGGGACCTGGCGGGGCGCGCCCGCGAACGACGGCTCAAGCCGGAGGAGTACACCGGCGGCACCTTCTCGGTCTCCAATCTGGGCATGCTGGACATCGACGAGTTCACGGCGATCATCAATCCTCCGGAGGCCGGCATCCTGGCGGTGGGCCGGATCGTCGAGAAGCCGGTCGCGCACGAAGGATCTGCCGCTATCCGGCGGCGGATGCGGCTCACCATGTCCTGCGATCACCGGGTCATCGACGGGGCCACCGGGGCAGAGTTTCTGAAGACATTGAAGGGGATGCTGGAGAATCCGCTGGCGCTGGTTTGGTAATGGTGAACAGTGAACGGTGAACGGTTAACGGGCCCTACCCCAGCCACCCTGTTTACTGTTCACCGTTTACCGTTCCCGCCTTTCTAACACAATGAGGTACTCGTGGCGAACACGTTCGACGTGATCATCGTCGGCGGCGGGCCCGCCGGGTATGTCTGCGCTATCCGGGCTGCCCAGCTGGGGCTGTCTACCGCGGTGGTCGAGCGGGAGAAGCTGGGCGGCGTCTGCGTGAACATCGGGTGTATTCCCACCAAGGCCCTGCTGCACAGCGCCTACGTCGCCACACTGATCTCCCACGACGCCAAGGAGCTCGGCATCGAAGTCGGCGCCGTCAAGACCGACTATGGGGTGGCCATGCGGCGCTCCCGCAAGGTTTCCGAGCAGAACTCGAAAGGCGTCGAGTTCCTCATGAAAAAGCACAAGGTGACCGTCATCAAGGGAAACGGCGTGCTGGCCCGCAATCGCACGGTACGGGTGGGGAAAGACGAGTACCAGGCGAAAAAGGCCGTCGTGATCGCCACCGGGTCGCGGGTCAAGGGCATCCCCCAGATCGGCCTCGAGATCAACAAGACGACCGTCATCAGCTCGGACGAGGCCCTGTTCCTCGAGGCGCCGCCTAAAACCATGACGATCGTGGGAGCCGGTGCGGTCGGCTGCGAGTTTGCGGACATCTTCACTGCCTTCGGAACCAAGGTCACCCTGATCGAGGCTCTTCCGCGCATCCTGCCGCTCGAGGATGCCGAATCCTCCGATACGGTGACCAAGAGCTTCAAGAAGCGGGGGATGACGGTTTTCTCCGGCGCCAAGGTGAAGAAGGCCAACGTCGCCAAGGACAAGGTCAGCCTGGAAGTGGAGACCGGCGGCAAGACCGAGAACATAGAAGCTGAAAAAGTCCTGATGGCAGCCGGACGGGCGGTCAACACCGAGGATCTGGGACTTCAGGACGCGGGAGTACAGCTCACCGACCGGGGCTTCATCAAAGTGAACCCCGCAACATTGGAGACCAGCGCCCCGGGGGTGTACGCCATCGGCGATGTGGCGGGCCCCCCGATGCTCGCCCACAAGGGAAGCCGGGAAGGGATCGTCGCCGCCGAGCTGATCGCCGGTCACCATCCGCAGCCCATCAAGTACGACAACGTGCCGAGCGTAACCTATTGCCACCCTGAAGTGGCGAGCATCGGCCTGACCGAAGAACAGGTCAAGGAAAAGAAGCTCGATTACCAGGTGGGGCGGTTTCCCTTCAGCGCCAACGGCCGGGCCCGCACCGCCGGCGAGACCGAAGGGTTCGTGAAGATCATCCGGGACAAGAAATACGGTGAGATCCTGGGGGCCCACATCGTGGGCGGGCACGCCTCCGAGATCATTCACGAGCTGGCGGTCGCGCGGCAGAACGAGTACACGGTGGAGGAAGTCGATCTGGCGATTCACGCCCACCCCACCCTGTCGGAGGCTATCGCGGAAGCGGCGCTGGACTCGATGGGACGGGTAATCCACATCTAGTACAAGTGAGAAGTGAGAAGTGAGAGGTGAGAAGTGAGAGGTGAGAAGGAACTGAGAGGTGAGGACTGAAACGTGACCGGTGAAGTTAGCGATGAAGCAGGCGCCGGGACCCTGGGCTATCTGGCTGCGGCGTTCGCGTGCGCGGTCTCGACCGGTCTGACCGTCATCACCGGGACGGTCCTGGTTGCCGATGCGCTTCGCTCCCGCTCGGCCGACCAGGAGTTGCGGTTCTACCTGATCGCCGCCGGCACGCTGGGCGGCCTTGCCCTGGCCGGATTCGTGGGCTGGAAGCTGCTGGAGCCCATTACCTCGACCTACCGCCGGGGAGGCCTGGCACTGGTCGCCGCGTTTGCCACGGTGGTTCTGATGTTGATCTGTGCCGCAGCTTTCGAGCTCTTCGGCCGGGCTGGTCTTCTCGGCCTGCTGGTCTTGTCTGCAACGGCATCCGCCTGGCTCACGCTCCAGACTCGTCGCCTGCGGGGTCGGGTGCGCCTGTGAGCTCCAACCTCGTGGTCCATGACCTTGGCCGCCGGGCTTATGGTGAGGTGCTGGAGATGCAGCGGAGTCTGTGTCGGCAGCGGATTGCAGGCGAGATCTCGGAGGACATACTCCTCCTGGTCGAGCATGCGCCGGTTATCACGCTTGGCCGTGGGACCCGGGCCGGGAGCATGCCCCGGTCTAGAGTCGAGTTGGAGCGCCGCGGCGTCGAAGTGTTCGAGGTCGAGCGGGGCGGCGACGTCACCTTCCACGGCCCCGGCCAGCTGGTGGGTTACCCAGTTTTCGATCTCCGGCGGCACCGGGAGGACCTGCACTGGTACCTGCGGCAGCTCGAGGCGGGGCTCATCGGCGCGCTGGGTCGGCTGGGCATCGGCGCCGGAACCAATCCAGGATTGACCGGAGTCTGGACCCGCGGACGCAAGATCGCCAGCATCGGGATCCACGTGAAGCAATGGGTGACGTTCCACGGCTTCGCCCTCAACGTGAATAACGATCTCTCCTACTTCGATCTCATCGTGCCATGCGGGATCAAGGACGTCGTGATGACGAGTGTGTCGCAGGAGAGCGGCCGGTCCGACTCAGCCGCGCTCTGGGAGGAAACCCGGCTGGCGGTGGTGCAGCAGGTGGCTCACCAGTTCGACCTCCAGCTCGCCGAAATGCCCCCCGCGGTCGTTAGCTAGCATCTGCGCAGAGGCCGGGCAACGGCTACGGTTGCCTTTGCGCGGCCAATCGGTTTTTGTCCCTACCATGGCTGATTCGACCCGACGCCCAACGCCTGAGGCCCAGGCGGACCAGCGCATCCAGGAAATCCTGCGCGCCGCGGACAGCTGGTCCAAGGAGGCGCCGGGAGCCCTTATGCCCGCTATCCGGGCGGTATGCATCCGGCTGGCCGAGATGGTGGCGGATCAGAGGAACTATCTGGCGCCGCTACCGGAGCCCCAGGAGACCGAGCGGCGGAATGTCCTGTCCCTGGTGGCGGACCGCCTGCGGTCCAAGCCGGTAACTCAGGGGGTAGACCATCATTTGAAGGCCCTGGAGGAGATGGAGCTTCGCTCCACGGGCTCCTGGGCCATCGTGGCCTCGGCCCAGACAGAATGGATCACCACTGCCATCAGGTATCTGGAGAGCTGCACAGCCGCCCTGCCAGCCGGCGATCGGCCCGACCCCTACTGGGCGGACGACGTCGTGGCTGGGATTATCGCCTCCGTGAGGGCTCTGATCGGCGTTGACGAGCTCCACGCCCGTACCGAAGCCCGCTACTCAGGCCCTGTCAAACGAATCACGCCCGAAGACGAGTAGTCCCGGGCGCTTTCCTTCCGGAGCGCGCTGCGCCGGCGGCCGGTGTCCCTCCGCCCTGGGACGCGAACAGTTGGAAAAACCGGGCAAAAATCTCGATACCGCTCCAGAGCTGACGCAGATCGAGCTTCTCGTTGGGTGAGTGGAGCCCATCATCAGGAAGCCCGATTCCCGTCAGGATGACAGGTGCGCCGCTGAGCCCCAGCTCCGGCACGATGGGGATCGAGCCGCCGGCCCTTACCTGCACTGCCTTCCTGCCCTCGACAGCTTCGAACGCCTGATCCAGGATCCCGAAAACGGGGTGATTCACGTTTACCTGGACCGGGTCGCCGCCGTGCAGCAGTGACACAGTCACGGTGGCCCACTCGGGCGCCATGGCTGCGACTGCCGCTTGAAGCGCCCGACCGACATCCTCGAACCCCTGCCCCGGCACCAGCCGCAGGCTGACCTTCGCGGTGGCCTGGGCCGGAATGACCGTCTTGGCCCCATCGCCTGTGAAGCCGCCGCGAATTCCATGGATTTCGAAGGTGGGAAGCGCCCAGACCCGTTCGTACACGCTTCGGTCGGCGAGTCCGGTCAGGGTCTTGGCCGTTACTTCTTCGGTCAGGAATTGCTCCCGGTCGAAAGGCAGCTTCTCCCAGGTATCGAGCTCGTGCTGAGTAGGCGGCACCACGGCCTCGTACAGCCCCGGCACTCTGATCTCACCGCTTTCCGACTTCAGCTTGGCAAGAATTCGGGTCAGGGCTTCGATCGCATTGGGGGCCACGCCGCCGTAGGTGCCGGAGTGCAGGTCCCGCTCCAGGGTCCGAACTGAAATCTCGGCGTAGCACAGCCCGCGGAGTGCGGTGTAGACCGCCGGCCAGCCGGGCGCGTAATAGGACATGTCGCACACCAGTGCCGCATCGGCTCGAGTGCGCTCCGGCTCCCGGTGCAGCAGGTCGAAGATGACCCGCCCGCCGCACTCTTCCTCACCTTCAAAGATGAAGTTGACGTTCAGTGGCGGCTGCCCCTTGGCGTCAAGCACCGCCTCGTAGGCCTTGAGGAGGCAGAACACCTGGCCCTTGTCGTCGGCGGCTCCGCGCGCAAACAGTTTTCCATCGCGCACCGTCGGCATAAAAGGCGGAGTGGTCCACTCGTCGAGTGGATCCGGCGGCTGCACGTCGTAGTGGCCGTAGATCAGGAGGGTCGGCCGCCCGGGAACGCGGGGACTTTCCGCCCACACGACGGGATGGCCGGGACCCTCCACAATCGACACTTCCGGGCAACCAAGCCTTAGGAGATGGTTGCTCAACCACTCCGCGGCTTTGCGACAGTCAGGCGAATGCACCGGCAACGCGCTGATGCTGGGGATGGCAAGAAACTCGTTGAGCTCGGCCAGCAGCCGGCCTTCATCCCGCCGAACGAACTCGTCATTCATCGGCAACCGCCTCCTCCAGCCGGGTATACGCGCTGTCGCCTTCCACACCCTGCATCAGCGTCTCCAGGGCCCCCACGCTTCGGCGAACGTCCCGCCCGTGGCGGTCGTACCAGCGGTCGAACAGGTCGAGCCGGGTGCGATAGATCCGGGATCCGATCAGCTGAGCGTTGTTGATGGGTCGCTCCGCCAGCCGTCCCACCCGAAAGGTACGGAATCGCGCCCCTACCGGTCCCATCAGCTGAGAGCGGGCCCAGGCAGCCGCTTCTCGCCGGCCGGTGTCCAGGGCTGCCGAATCGGGCCGTTGCGCGTAGATCGAATCCAGCCGGCGGACCAGGGCCGAGTAGTAGTCGCCCAGCACAATCTCGTCATGCCACCGGTCCGCGGCCTGCCGGGCATTGGCGCTATCGCCACGCTCCCGGAAAAAGGCTTCGGCCGATCGATAGCCCACCATCTGCGCGAAGCTCTCGTTGAACGGCGTCGCGCTCTTCACGTAGAGAGTGTTGTGCGCGATCTCATGGAAGACGGTTGCCGCCAGCTCCACCGAGTCACCGGAGATGGCGGTCGAGAGCAGCGGGTCCTCGAACCAGCCCAGCGTGGAGAAAGCGCCGGACGGCCGCAGGTAGACGTCGTATCCTCTGGCCGTGAAGCGATCGGCCTCCCGCCGGGCCGCCCGGGAGTCGAAAAATCCCTTGTAGGGGATTCGCCCGACGATGGGGTACTTCCAGGTGTACGGACAGATACAGTCTTTGGGCGCAGCCTGCAGCACCAGCAGCAACGTGTCCCGGCCGACGTCCGAGTATGACGTGTAGGTCTCTTTGGCCTCGAGACCCAGCCGTTCGGCGTAGTCACGGGTCTGCAGTACGAGACTCAGATTCTGACGCAAGGCGGGATCGGTGGACGGATCCCGCACCAGCTTCGCGATCGGCTGCCGGGACTGGAGTATTCGGGTTTCCTCGAAGCCGGCCCGGGTAAGATATCGAACGTCATCGCTCGCCAGATAGGCGGTGCCATATCCGGCAAATAGCGCGGCCACAAACACAAAGAAGACCATCCTCTTCACCGAATCCGAACCAGGGCGATCCGGGGCTGAACCGTGGCGGACACCGGCTCTTCCCCCGACGGCCCGGTCAGCCGCAGGTCTACTGCCGAGGCTCCGGCGTCCTGCACCACCAGCACATGCCGTCCCGACCCAGCCCGCAAGGTTCCGGTATGAGCATAGCCTACGCCGGACGTGACATCGGGCTCCAGGGGGAACGGCCGGCCGATCGAGTCGGCCGCCGCACGGAAGTTCCAGGTCTTGTATCGCAGCCGTGAGGGCGGCGCCTGAAATCCGGAGAGGTCGTCGAGATAGTTGGTGAGCTGCCACTCCGGCACCAGCTCCTCGAACGGCTCGCCGAGGACAGTCTCGACGTTGGTAACGCCGGTGAGACGGGTGGCCACCAGCAGCCGGGTAAGATTGGTGCCAAGCAGGGTATCGGAGGCAAAGTTGTCTACCAGCCAGCGGACGAACAGCCAGTTCGCGCCCCGCTCCGCCAGGTCTGCCGAGGAACTGCCCGGCTCAATGAGAAAGTGATCCTCGGGGGAGGCGAGGTAATCGAAGGCATTCTCCAGGTTTCCTCGGATGAAGTCGTGCACGCACGAGCCGCTCACCGGGCATTCGGATGCCGGGATCTGGCGGCCGCCGAGCTCCTCGGCCAGATGTGACAGTCCCTCATTCAACCAGGTGTCCTCCGACACTCCATCCCGGATCAGCACGTGCTGGTTGAAGCTGATCATGTGCTGCAACTCGTGGATGAATGTGGCGGGAAGGCGGGAACTGGCGAACGACTGCGAGACGGTGCAGTCTGGATTGGTGGGATCCGGCACCAGGCCGTAGAAGATTTCGGCTTCGTTCGACCCGGAATTACCGGGCGAGATCGGCAGCAGATCGGCTCCGAAGAAATAGCCCAGAATGACGCTGGTCGTGCTGTTGCAGTTGGGACTGAGCGCATTCACCAGCTGGGTCAGCAGCACGATCACGACCCCATTGTCGTCCACGTCCGACTCCCGGCCGAACGCCACCGTGTCGATCGGATACAGGTAATCGTCGAAGAGCGTGCCTACCTCCGCCAGCTCCGCATCACTGTACCCGCCAGACGGCGCCTCGTTGTCCACAAAGATCGCCACCCGCTGGCCCACTGCCTTGGCCGTGGCGGTAGCCTGCGCGAAGGCATTGCATTGGCGGTTGGTGCAGACGTTGAAGGTGCGCTCTTCTCCGAGGAGTGGTGGGACTGACGCCGCCGCCCGGACACGGGCCTGGTCGAAGAGGGCCCGGGAAGGACCGGCCGCGAGAGTGCGCTCCCGCTCGCGCAGCATGCGATGGAAGACACCCGCCGGCGTGGCGCCCTGGAAGGCTGACAGCAGGGCTGACATCGGCGCTGGGGGAGTTACGGTACCCGGGGCAGACCCGGTCAGGGCGTACGGAGCGGAGGAGCCATCCTCCGTCTCCCGGCCCTCGGTCGAAACCGCCACATAGAGGTGCTCGGCGCCGGACGTGGGGGCCGCCGGGAGCCGCACGCAGGCGTCGGCTTCGAGCGGATTCAGGATGCGATGCTCACCCACTGCCAGGGCTTCGGTGCTCGCGTCGGTGCACACCAGAGACGGACCGTCCCCGGGCCCCGTTCCATCATTGCAGGCCAGCGAGAGAAGACCGCCGAACGGTATTGTCATAAGCCAGCGCGAGCGTCGCACTTCGGGATAACTCCTGGTCAGCTGGGAAGCGAGGAAAACGAGCACCGGAAGGGCCGTGACGACCTAGCAAAATAAAGCGCCACAACGGCTTTTGACAATCGCACAACCTGCCGGTAGCTTCTCTCTCCGTGTCCGAGAACATGCGGCTGTCGGCGGTCAGGTTCGGTGCTGACGGATTGGTGCCGGTCGTGACCCAGGAGAGCCGTTCCGGCGATGTCCTGATGGTTGCCTACGCCAACCGGGACGCGCTCGAGCGTACCCTCGCCACTGGTTTGGCCCACTACTTCAGCAGATCGCGGGGGGTCCTCTGGCAGAAAGGGGAAACCTCCGGCCACGTCCAGCGGGTACGGGAAGTCCGCCTGGATTGCGATGGCGACACGGTCCTGTACCGGGTGGAGCAGACCGGCGCTGCCTGTCACACCGGGGCTCGGACCTGTTTCTCGACGCTTATCGGACGGTCGGGCGGCCCGGCGGACGGCGGCCCGGTCGAAGAAGATCCGGGTGGGCACGTGCTGAGCAGGTTGGCCCGGACGATCGCACAGCGGGCGGACGAGCGGCCGGGCGGGTCGTACACGGTCGAGCTTCTGGCTCAGGGGATTGGCAAGGCCTCACAGAAGGTCGGTGAAGAAGCGGTCGAGGTCGTGGTGGCGGCAAATTCGGAGGACGACGAACGTCTCGCGTCCGAGGCGGCCGATCTCCTCTATCATCTACTGGTGCTCTTGCAGGCGCGCGGCGTCCCGCTGGATGCCGTGTTGCAGGAGCTCGAGAATCGAGGAGAAAAGCGTGAAGAAGTGAAAAGTAAAAAGTGAAGAGTGAAGCGATGCCGGGCACGTTTCACTGTTCACTGTTCACTTTTCACCGTTCGCTTTTCACGCTGTTAAATACATGTCTTTCGTCCATCTCCATACCCACAGCGAATACTCGTTGCTCGACGGGGCCAATCAGATCCCTGAGCTCGTCGCGCACGTCAAGAAGCTCGGCATGGACAGCCTGGCGGTCACCGACCACGGAAACATGCACGCGGCCTGGGAGTTCTACGAGCACGCCAAGGCGCAGAAGATCCGGCCCATCCTCGGCTTCGAGGCCTACCTCGCGTTCGGCCCCCGGACCGCGCGGGAGAAACCGATGGGGGCCCCCGCGGCCTACAGCCACCTCGTTCTGCTGGCGCGGAGCCGGGCCGGGTACCGCAACCTGGTGCGCCTCACCTCGATTGGATACACCGAGGGCTTTTATCGCCGCCCGCGGATCGACCGGGAAGTGTTGGCGGCCCACTCGGAGGGCATCGTGTGCCTGGCGGCATGCCTCTCGGGCGAGGTGGCGCTGCATCTGCGGCAGGGAAGATTCGACGAGGCCAGGAAGAGCGCTGAATGGTTCAGCCGCACCTTCGGTCCTGAGGGCTTCTGGCTGGAGATCCAGCAGCATGGGATCCCGGAAGAAGGGCCGGTGATCGAGGGCATGCTGCGGCTGGGACGAGAACTGGGGCTGCCCGTGGTGGCCACCAACGACGCCCACTACCTGAAGCGGGAAGACGCCGAAGCGCACGATGTGCTGCTGGCCATCGGGACCGGCAGCGACCTGGACGATCCGAAGCGATTCCGGTTCACCGGGCAGGAGTCGTACGTCAAATCCGAAGCGGAAATGCAGGCGCTGTTTCCGGAGCTCCCCGACACGCTCAGCAACACCGCCCGGGTCGCCGAGCTTTGCGAGTTCGACTTCGAGAAGCGCTATTTCCTTCCGGAATTTCCCCGCCCGGCCGAATACGCCAGCGACGAAGCGCTCCTGAACCACCTCGCCAGCACCGGTGCGGAGCATCGCTATGGGGCGCCACTGCCGCCGGAAGTTCGGGAGCGCTTGAGCTACGAGCTGGGAGTCATCAACAAGGCAGGGTACGCCGGCTACTTCCTGATCGTGCACGACTTCATAGCCGCCGCTCGGGCCCGGGGTATTCCGGTGGGACCCGGCCGCGGCTCGGCCGCAGGGTCGTTGGTAGCCTATGCGTTGGCAATCACCGACGTCTGTCCTCTCAAATTCGACCTCCTCTTCGAGCGGTTCCTGAACCCGGAGCGGGTGTCGATGCCGGACATCGATGTGGACTTCTGCTTCGAGCGGCGGGGCGAAGTGATCGAGTATGTCCGGGAGCGGTACGGACGAACCAGCGTGGGGCAGATCGTCACCTTCGGCACCATGAAGGCGCGTGCCGCCGTCAAGGACGTGGCCCGGGTGCTTCGAATACCCCCGGGCGAGGCCGACCGAATCACCAAGCTCATACCTTCGGGACCGGCCTACAGCCTGCCGGTCCGGGAGGCGGCCAATAAGGTCGACGAGCTTCGGGACCTGGTGCGCGACAACCCATCTTATCAGCGATTGATCAAGCTCAGCTCGCGTATCGAGGGGATCTCGCGGCACATGTCGGTCCACGCCGCGGGCGTGGTGATCGCCCCCGGCCCGCTGTCCGAGTATGTGCCGGTGTGCACCGCGCCGAACAAGGGCGCCGGCGCCTCGGCGGAGAGCGAGTCCATCATCACCCAGTACGAGATGGGTGCGCTGGAAAAGGTGGGCATGCTCAAGATGGACCTGCTGGGATTGAAAACCCTTACCGTCATCCACGACGCGGTCGAGATGATCGGCGCCCGCTCCGGCGCCGAGCCGAACATGCAGACGCTGACCTTCGATGATCCCCAGGTGTACGAGTTGCTTCGTCAGGGCCGCACGGCCGGTGTTTTTCAGTTCGAGTCTCCCCTCGCGACCGATACGCTTCGCGCCATGCGGTGTGACCGATTCGACGATCTGGTCGCGTCCAACGCGCTGCTGAGGCCGGGGCCGCTGGATGCGGGCATGCACACCGTCTTCATCCGGCGGAAGCTGGGCCTGGAAAAGGTCACCTACCCGCATCCGGCCCTGCAGGAAGTGCTGGAGCCCACCTACGGGGTGATCACGTATCAGGAGCAGGTGATGCGGATCGCCAACGTGCTGGCCGGATTCAGCCTCGCGGAAGCCGATGTGCTCCGCAAAGCGGTGGGTAAGAAGGACCAGGAACTGGCGAACCAGGAGGTGGCGAAGTTCGTGGAGCGGGCCGTGGCGCAGGGCCACCCGCGCGCCATGGTGGAGGAGCTCGGACGGCAGATCGTGACCTTTGGCCGCTACGGCTTCAACAAGTCTCACTCGGTGGCGTATTCGATCCTTTCCTACCAGACCGCGTGGCTCAAGGCCCACTATCCCGCCGAGTTCATGGCGGCGCTGCTGTCGTCGGAAATCGGGAACACCGACAAGGTGGTGCAATACATCAACGAGGCGCGCGAGCTGGAGCTGGAGATCCTCCCTCCCGACGTCAACGAGTCGGGCTTCAAGTTCACCGTTGTGGGTGAGCGGCGCATTCGCTTCGGCCTGGGCGCGGTGCGGAACGTGGGTGAAGGCGCCATCGCCTCGATCATTGCCGGCCGGCAAGAGTCTCCCTACTCCGCGCTGAGCGATCTGGTGGAGCGAATCGACCTGCGGCTCTGCAACAAACGGGTGCTCGAGTCCCTGGTTGCCGCCGGCGCCTGCGATTCGCTGGGCGGACATCGAAAGCAGCTCATTGAGGCTCTCGAATCCGCCCTGGCAGAGGCGCAGCTTCTTCACGAGGAGCGGGCGGCGGGTCAGGGATCGCTGTTCGGAGACGTCGAAAAAGACGGGAATGACGGGAAGGAGGACACTCAAGGGCTCCTGCACCCCGTTCCCATCCTTCCCGCCCTTCCCGACATTCCGGCCTGGACCGAGGCAGAGCGGCTGGCCAGGGAGAAGGAGGTGCTCGGCTTCTTCATCTCGGGGCATCCGCTGGAGCGCTATCGCCAGGAAGTCGAGCTGTTCGGCACCCGGACCACGGCGACGCTGAGTCAGTGGGGCGAGCATCAGGTGAGCGTGGCGGCGGTGGTGACGGGGGTGAAGCGGCAGATTTCGAAAAAGACCGGAAAGGAGTACGCCCGGCTGGTCCTGGAGGACTTTCATGGGACGGCCGAGGCCATCGTATTTCCGGATGCGTGGGCCAAGCTGAACGCCACGATCGTGCCCGACGCCGCGCTCCTGCTCACGGGCGGATATAGCGACCGCGACAGGGGCGAGGACCAGGCGCCGTTCATCGTGGAGACCGCGCGGCCGCTGGGCGAGCTCCGGTCGTCCGGCGCCGTCGCCCTGAGCCTGCGGTGGCGCTGTCCAGCGGCGCCCGAGCCTTCGGCCCTGCAGGCGGCCGCTGCCCTGTGTTCGGCGCACCCCGGTCCCACGCCGCTCTATATTGAGTGGAGCGATGGCAATGGCGAGGCGGTTCGGCTTCGCTCCCGGCGCATCCGCGTGGCGGCGGAAGATGACCTCGTGCGGGCCTTACGCGATCTGCTCGGCACCGAATCCGTCCACTACGTTAAGGCGGGATGAGCCCGATGGCCTCTGCCTACACTCTGGACTTCGAGAAACCGCTGCTGGAGCTGGAGCGGCAGATCGAAGATCTGAAGCGTATTGGGAGCGAGCGACAGATCGATATCGAGGGTGAGCTTCAGGGCCTGGAAGGCAAGCTCGCGGCGCTGCGAGCCGAGATCTACCGAAATCTGACACCGCTGCAGCGGGTGATGGTCGCCCGCCATCCACGCCGGCCCTACACCCTGGATTACCTCAGTACCATTTTCACCGACTTCATCGAGCTGCACGGCGACCGTCTTTACATGGACGATCCCGCGATCGTCGGCGGCTGGGCCCGCCTGGCCGGCTTGTCGGTGATGGTCATCGGCCACCAGAAAGGCCGGGACACCAAGGACAACCTGAAGCGCAACTTCGGCATGCCCCACCCGGAGGGCTACCGGAAGGCGCTTCGATTGATGAAGCTCGCGGCCAAGTTCTCGGCACCGGTTATCACCCTCATCGATACACCTGGCGCATACCCCGGGCTGGGCGCCGAGGAGCGGGGACAGTCGGAAGCGCTGGCTCGCAACATCATGGAGATGTCGGCCCTTCCCACCCCGTGCGTCGCCGTGGTTATTGGTGAGGGTGGGTCCGGTGGCGCGCTGGCGCTCGGTGTGGCTGACCGGGTGCTGATGCTGGAAAACTCGGTGTACTCGGTGATCTCTCCGGAGGGCTGCGCGGCCATCCTCTGGAAGGACGCGAGTCAACGGGAGCGCGCTGCCGAGGCGCTCAAGATTACGGCGGAGGATCTGCTGCGCCTGAAGCTGATCGACGAGATCGTCAAAGAACCGGTGGGCGGGGCGCACGTCGACCCGGACGGCGCGGGCGAGGCGCTGCGCGAGGCGCTCATCCGCCATGTGACCGAGCTCCGCAAGAGCAAGCCCGATAGGCTGGTGCGCCGCCGGGCCGAGAAATACGCCGCCATGGGCGCCTACACCGAGGCCTGATGCCGCAAACCGTTGAGGTGCGATTCAAGGGGACCCGCAAAGCCTACTTCATCTGGGATGATGAGGCCGACCCGATTCGGCTGCACGATGCCGTCGTCGTCGAGGTCGAGCGCGGCCGAGACCTGGGGCGGGTGACTTCGGTAGGAGCCGCGGCGGACAAGAAGTGCGCCAGCAGCTGCTCCGGGTGCTCCGTGGGCGAGGCTACCGAGGAGAAGGCACCGCCGAAACCGGTGGTCCGAAGGGCCACCACCGACGATCTCAAGATCCACCGGGATATGCGCGGGTCGGAGGAAGAGGTGCGTCAGAAAGTGATCCAGCGGGTGCGAGCCCACGATCTGCTGATGAAAGTCAGCGACACCGAGTGGCAGTGGGACCGGAACAAGCTGACGATCTACTTTACGGCTGACAAGCGAGTTGACTTCCGCGCGCTGGTCCGGGACCTCGCCTCGCTATTTCGCACCCGCATCGAGCTCCGCCAGATCGGCGTGCGGGACGAGGCTGCGAGGCTGTCGGGAGTGGGACGTTGTGGCCGGGAATACTGTTGCTCGACCTGGCTCAAGGAGCTCTCACCGGTGAATCTGGGGCTGGCCAAGGACCAGCACCTCTCCCTGAACCCGTCCCAGATCTCCGGCGGCTGCGGCAGGCTGCTGTGCTGCCTCAAATACGAGCACGATTTCTACGTCACCGCCCGCAAGCGTTTTCCCAAGGAAGGGAAGACCCTGCGAACGGCGGTCGGACCGGAAAAGGTCATTGCGGTTGACATTTTCCGGGAGCGGGTCTTCCTGAAGCACGAGGAACACGGCTCGCGCATCATCCCCCTCATCCAGCTCCGAGAGGAAGTGGAACAGCTGGGAGACATCTTTCCCACGCCGGATGCGCGGCCGCGTAGAGCTACTTGACCTCGAAGTCCTCGGAATCCACCGGTTGACCGTTTAACAGTATCTCGACCTTGTACTTTCCTTTCGGCCATCCGCTGGGCTTCGAGATGTGGAACTCCGTGACGTCGTTGCCCGCCGCTGAGATGTTCTGGCTGGATTCCTCGACCACCTGCCCATCCTGGAAGGTCCAGCGCGCCTGGAGCGCGGCGTTGGGATCGGAGCCGTTCGTCTCGACCACGGCGTAAATGACGTCGGTCGGCCGGAAGGAATCGGTTTCGTCGGTGAGCCTCTTATCGGCGCCGATGGCACGGCCGACTTCGAGGTCGGTCACCCGGACTGCTGCGGCGCTGGTCTCCGTCCGGCTCCCGGTGTCCACCGTGGCAGTGTTGTCCTTCTTGCCGCACCCCAACACGACCAGCGTGAGCGCGAGGAACCCGGCGCGGGCGGCGGCGATTGAATCGTAGCGAAGCATGATGGCCCCTTATCCCGGGGGAAGATTCAGCACCTGTCCCGGATGGATCAGGTCTGGGTTCTGTATCTTGTCGCGATTGGCTTCGAAGATGCGATTCCACTTGGAAGCATCTCCGTACTCCCGCTTCGCAATCTTGGATAGACTGTCGCCGGCAACGACGGTGTAGGTCCGCTGCCGGTTCCCGCTCCCCTGCGAGGCCGGCGCGGTCGAGGAACCGCCACTCCGTACGTCGGAGAAGTCGGCCTTTTCCTTGGAACCCTTGCCACCGAAGAGCTTGTCGAGAACGCCCATGCTTACCCCCATGAGAAAATGACGAAATCATTCGACAGCCAGATAGCACAGGACCATGACCACCGGCGGTGACCCAACGCACACAAGCTAGGTTCTCCGAAGCCGGGCCGGTTAAGTTCGAGGCAGGTTCAGCCACGCTTCCGAGGAGTCCCGGTGCCCAAGTTCTACCTCACAACCGCAATCGATTATTCGAATGGTGACCCCCATCTCGGTCACGCGCTGGAGAAGGTGGGAGCCGACTGCATTGCCCGCTATCGGCGGCTCCGGGGAGACCGGGTGCACTTCCTCATGGGCATGGACGAGCACAGCCAATCGGTGTTGCAAGCCGCAGCCCGGGCCGAAGTCCCCCCCCAGGTCTGGGTGGATCGCATGGCGGCGCGCTTTGCTGAATTCTGGTCGCGTCTCGAATGCAGCAACGATGACTGGATTCGCACCACCGAGCCTCGGCATTTCCGGTCCGTGACGGAGCTGCTACTCCGCATTCAGCGACTCCACCCCGACGACCTGTACGTGGCCGAGTACGAGGGGCTCTATTGCACCGGCTGCGAAGAGTTCAAACAAGAGAGCCAGATCCTGGATGGGCACTGCATCGAGCATCCCACCCTGCAGCTGATTCGCACCCGCGAGCGCAATCATTTCTTTCGGTTGAGCCGCTACGGCGACCGGATCCTGGAGCTGATCACCACCGGCACTCTGCGGGTGGAGCCGGCTATTCGGCGCAACGAGGTCGTCCGCCTTCTGGAAAGCGGCCTCCAGGACATTTCGGTGTCACGGCTGCGCCAACCTTGGGGTATCCCGTTTCCCGGCGACCCCGAACAGACCGTTTACGTGTGGTTCGATGCGCTGATCAACTACCTCTCGGCCACCGGGTTTCCTGATTCGGGATACGAGCGGCTGTGGCCGGCAGAGTTACATGTCATCGGCAAGGGTATCACCCGCTTCCACTGCGTTATATGGCCGGCCATGCTGCTCGCGGCCGAGCTGCAGCTACCACGAGAGGTGTGGGCCCACGGTTACGTCCAGTGGGAAGGCGCCAAGATGTCGAAGACGGCCGGCACGGCCATCACACTGGACGACGCGATCGAGCGACACGGCCCGGATGCACTACGGTACTTCCTCCTGCGCGAGATCGGCTTCGAAGCCGATGGAAACTTCAGCTGGGAGCGTTTCGACGAGCGCTACACCGCAGATCTGGCCGACGGGCTGGGCAACCTGGCGTCGCGAACTCTGGCGATGCTCGGGAAATACCGCGACGGGACCGTTCCTGAATCATCCCGCATGACGTCCCTCGACCAACTGGCCGAGAAGGCAGTCGAGGAGTACGGCCAGGCGATGGACGCGCTCGACCTGCGTGCGGGAGCCGAAGCGACATGGGCCATCGTGTCAGGCGCGAACCTGTTCGTGCAACAGGCTGCACCCTGGTCCCTGGCAAAGGCCGGCAAGGAGGAGGAGTTGGACCAGGTGCTTAGTGCGCTGGCCCGGGCGCTCTGCAGGCTCGCGATTCTGGCGTCGCCGTTCATGCCCTCGAAGGCGCAGACGCTCTGGCAAGACTTGGGAATGGACGGGGATGTCGCGAGCACGTCGTGGGAGGTGGTGAGGCACCCGCAGATGGCCGGGCGGCTTACGAAGAAGGGAGCGGTTCTTTTTCCCAAGCCCGCCACTGTCTAGCAGTTACCGGCACCTATGTGCGAAACTACTTGACAGTGAAAGAGTTATCATCGTTTCTTGCTCTTGACAAGGTCGATCCAGAAGAGGCACCTTGGTTTACGGGGGTGACTCTCATCACCCCTTTAAGGGCCTCACAATTGCAGATTAGTTAGCTGCTTCGGGTGAGCCGTCGGAAACTCTTTCGAGGTACGTCATGGCTAAACGCCGCTGGACTCTGGTTCTCGTCCCCCACGGGTCAGAGCCCTCGCGCATAGTCGAGGTCTCCTACAGCATATTGCGGGTAGCTGCCTCGGCTGCTGCTGGAGTCTTGATTCTGGTTCTTCTGGCCGGCTACGCGACCATCTCCCACACTACCGATCTCTCGCGCACCACTCAGCTGCAAGAGGAAAATGCGGCCTTGGCCCGGGAACTGGGCGAGCTGAACAGCCGGCTTGCGAGCCTGGCCGACACACTCACCCGGATTTCTCAGCGAGACGCCCGCATCCGGGTGCTCGCCAATCTCGAGCCGATCGATCCCCAGGTGCAGGCAGCCGGAATCGGCGGGCCCGCGACAGACCTCGGCCTCATGGGTGTTACCGGCATGGCTCGCCGGTCCGCGGAAATCCGCATCGATCTGGGAGCTCTGATACGGCGGGCAAATCTCCTGGCGTCTTCCTTCCGGGAAGCTGCGGATAGCCTGGCATATCATTCGGCAAGGCTGGCCGCCACGCCTTCCATCATGCCAACCCAGGGCTGGCTCTCGAGCGCATTCTCCTCCATGAGGGCCCATCCCATCCTGCACACAGCACGGCCACATGAGGGGATCGATGTGTCGGCCCCCATGGGAAGCCCCATCGAGGCTCCCGCCGCGGGAGTGGTCACCAACGCAGGTTGGGAGGCGGGCTACGGAAACAAGATCGTCATCGATCACGGCTTCGGAATCGTCACCAAGTTCGCGCACGCGTCCAAGCTGCTCGTTCGCTCCGGCCAGCGCGTTTCGCGGGGACAGCGCATCGCCCTCGTCGGTAATTCCGGGCTGGCCACCGGTCCTCACCTCCATTATGAGGTGCATGTGAAGGGCCGCCCGGTCAATCCGCTCAAGTACGTGTTGCCCGATGGAGTGGTGACGGACTGACCGGTAGGGCGCGAAAGACGGGAAAGAGGGGAAGGCAAAGCGGGAAGAAGCCCCGGTGACCACTGAGTCCCGGGGCTCTTGTTTTACCTTCCCGTCATTCCCGCCATCCCCGTCCTTCCCGTCTAGAACTCCACCTTCGGCGCCTCACGTGCCCCTTCTTCCGCCTCGAAGTATTCACGGGGGGTTCCCAGGCCGAAGACCTTGGCGGTGAGGTTGTAGGGAAAGCGGCGAATGTAGCTGTTGTATTCACCGACCGCTGCGTTGTAGTCCTGGCGGGCAACAGCGACCCGGTTTTCGGTGCCCTCGAGCTGCTCCTGCAGCTGACGGAAGTTCTGACTCGATTGCAGCTGCGGGTAGTTCTCCGCGATCGCCAGTAGGCGCCCGAGGCCCTGGGTGAGTTGCTGATTGGCCGCGGCCATCTCGGGCACGTTTCCGGACTGCACCGCACCGCCCAGGCGAGCCCGGGCATTGGCAATGGAGATGAAGACTGTGTCTTCCTGCTTGGTGATTCCTTTTACCGTCTCGACCAGGTTGGGAATCAGGTCGGATCTCCGCTGAAGCTGGGTCTGGATCTGTCCCTGGGCCTGATTGACGCGCTCATCGAGAGTCTGAATGGTGTTATAGCCGCACCCGGCCACCAACAGGAGCACCAATAGAAGTAGTGGCTGCATTCTGGACCTGCGGTTCATCGCTGATCTCCGATCTGAAGTTGGTCGAGGAACCGGGCGGCATGCTCAACCGCTTCCATGTAGTTCTCGAATTCCGGCGCGTTGCAGCGCCACTCCCGGTCCACCCGATGGCGAACCACATGCAGCAGGTGCTCGCCTTCAAACCCGATCGTGGCTGCCGCCTGGGCTGCAAGCTCCAGGGAGTCGTGGGGCACCGGCTTCCCGAGCAGGCTCAGCACGCCGCGCAGGAGCACCAGGATGGTGGCCGCGCTTTGGAGGCCCAAAGCTCCCAGGGCCGCCGGGTCGGGAGCGTGGGTGGCATACCCCTGGCGCAACCGAAGTAACTTCCCGCGGAACTCTCGTTCCAGTGCCTTCCGCAGATCGGCAGGATCGACCTGCGCGCCTTGCAGCGGGTCCGCTCCGCGGAGTACCTGGTACGAGGTCCGCATGTCGGTGATTTCGACGGGGAACGCGTCTGATGCCCGGTTCCACTCGGTCCGGCTCAGCACCAGCGGGGGCTCGCGGGTGGACTTTCGCCAACCAGCGAACGCCGGCCCGAGGGTGCGGAGCACTTTAGGAGTGAGCTGGTCTATCACGAGCATGAGGTTGATATCGGACCGGCCCTTGATGTAATCACCTCGGGCGGCGGATCCATAGAGGATAGCGCTATACCCCTGCCCCAGCGCGCTGTCCGCCTGGACCAGAAACGGTTCCACCACACGGGCCACGGACTCGCGCATCAGAATCTTCCTCCGCCACCGCCACCGCTGAATCCACCGCCTCCACCGAAGCCCCCGAAACCACCACCGCCACCACCGAACCCGCCACCGCCGCCCCAGCCACCACCGATCCACGGACCTCCTCCCCAATATACCCGTCTCCGGTTTCGTCTTCCCCGGGAGCCACGAGCACTGAGGAGCAGGAATAAGATGAACAGTGCGATGGGCAGGAAGCTGCCCAGCCCCCGAGTGTCCGGGGCCCGCTGGGGCGCGGGCCGGGCCGCGGTGAGCGCCGAATCGGATACGCCGTAGCCGCGAGCAATGGTGCTGACCAGCGCTCCCACGCCTTTCGTGATGGCTGAGTCATAGGCTTCGCGCTCGAGATCGGGCTGCATTACGTCCTGGATTCCTACCGTGCTTGCGTCGGTAACGATCCCCTCGAGGCCGTTGCCGACCTCGATCCGGAGGTGTCCCGTCCCTGGCTCGTGGTTTTTGCGGGGAACGAGCAGAAGCACCAGTCCGGCGTTGCGCCGGGGATCGCCGGGGTCGGCCTTGGCGCCAACCCCCCAGCGCCGGCCCATGGCCAGCGCCACCTCAGGCGCCTCCCGGTCCCCTATTGATGGCAGGGTTGCTACCACAACCTCGGCGCCGGTGGCGGCTTGGAGACGCCGGACCAGAGCCTCCAGGGCGGCCTCCGATGAGGGATCAACCAGCCCGGCAAAGTCGTTGATATATCCAACGGGCCTGGCCGGAAACAGCGTATCCACCCCTTGCGTCTGGGCCGAGAGGGCAGCGGCAGTGAGTTGAAGCCCCACCAGGAGGGCGGTAGCTTTGACAGGTGTCAGGTTCAATCAAACTCCCGCTTGTCAGTACGCTTATCGCCTTCGTCGCCGCCTGCCAAAGCAGTAATGAGGTGGCGGTGCGAGTATCGATCCCGGATCCATCCGCCGCCGAAACGCCGGCTGCGGGGGTCGGCGTGGTGGCGCTGCCGTACGACCGCGACAGCGTGCTCGCCAGCCTGGAAGCGCGCTCCCCCAATCCGCGCCCACACACCGCCAAGCTCGACAGCATGTTCGTCCGCTTTCGCGGGCCATTTACCGCGTACACGGAGATCTCATACGCGGAAGGCAGGCTGCGCGACTCATTGGGTGCCGTGCAGCAGCGTCTGGACTCGATCCGGCCAGATGCTCCTGAGCATGCCGGGCTCACCGTCAGGCGCGGCCATCTTTCCGACTCGCTTGCCCGAGCCACCCGGCAGGCCCGGCAGGCCCGCGCGGCGCTGGATCGAGCCCGGGCTGAGTTTGTCTCGCGCAGCGAGAGTCTCCGGGCTGCCGTTCGGCAGTGGGAAGATAGCACCTACCGTGGGTGGGATAGCATCGTCGAGAGCCTGGCACGCGCCCGGCGGAGCCAGCCGGTTACCGACACGACCGACGCAACCGGGTGGGCCCAATTCACGCTGGGTCCCGGCAAGTGGTGGATCTACGCTCAGGCATGGGACACCAGCGATCCCAACTCGAAGTGGTACTGGAATGTTCCGGCAGATCGAGACACGATTCTGCTCTCCAGCCGCAGCGGACAGCGGCAGCCGCGCTACTGACGAGGCATGACCGAGTGAACCAGAAACCTGTCCCATCGCTGAAGACCCCTGCCTTCCGGCTGATACTGCTGGCGGTGCTCGCGCTCGGCGTCCCCGCGCCGGGTGCGGCGCAAACCGATGTTCCTCTCGCCAACCGCAGCAAGGGATTACCGGGTGCACCGGTGACGGTCTACGAAATGTCCGATTTCCAGTGCCCTTACTGTAAGCGATTTGCCGAGGAGACGTTTCCCGAGATCGAGCGGCGCTACATCGCCCCAGGCAAGGTCCGCTGGGTCTTCGTCAACCTCCCGCTCACCCATATCCACCCACATGCCGCTCCGGCCGGCGAGCTGGCCCTGTGCGCTGCGAAGCAAAACGGCTTTTGGCGAATCCACGATCTCTTGTTCCAGTACCAGGAGGCCTGGGCGCCGCTCAAGGAAGCCGGTCCGTTCTTCGTCTCACTGGCCGATTCGGCCGGGCTCTCAAAGAAGGCGCTGCTCAGCTGTCTTCAGAGTCCGGACACCAGGAAGACGCTTCAGAGCGAGGCGGAAGGCGCCCAGCGTGCAGGCGCCCGCAGCACGCCGGCGTTCTACATCGAGGGTGGTCTCATGGAAGGCGCGTTGCCGCTCGACGTGTTCCAGCAGATCCTGGATTCGGTGTATGCGGCGAAGACGGGAGGAAGGAGGGAAGGAGGGAAGAAGCAATGAGGGAACGAGGTATGAGTTCCCACCTTCCCTCGTTCCCTCTTTCCCTCCTACCCTCCTACCCTCCTACCGCCAGCAACACATCGTACAGCGCGTGGGTCCACGCGGTGATCCCGAAGCCGCGCAGCAGGTACAGGCCGCTGAAGAGCACGCCGGCCACGGCGCGGAAGGTAAACGAGGCGAGCTGAAGCCGGTCACCGTATGGCCCGATGTAGTGGAAGGCCGCGAAGATCAGGGCGCCGACCACCACGGCAAAGACGCCGGAGAAGGTCGGATTCCAGCGGAAGACGCTCCGCGCCGACCAGGCCAGCCCCGACACGAGTATGACCCGGAAGACCAGTTCCTCGTAGATGCCGGCACCAAGCGAAATCATGAGCAGAGTAGGCAGGCTCCACTCCGCCAGCAAACCGGTTGCCAGCCGCGGTAGATCCAGGATGGTCGCGAGTCCCGGCAGTAAGAGAACTGTGAGCGTGCCGGCGACGAGTCCAAATGCGAGAGCGTAGAGGATCGATTCCGCCGCCATGAGCGCGAATACGCCGGGCTCCAACGAGCGGGACCTTCGGTAATCCCTCCAGACCAGCGAGCCCCCTATTCCCACCAGCAGCCCCCCGAATACGATCAGTCCATCACGCCCGCCGAGAGCCAGAAATAGGCTCTTCAGCAGAACGTCCGCCCCGTTCCTCACCCCGGCGAACTCATGGCCGGAAAGTGAGAAGGCAAGAATCTCGTAAAGCAGAAGGAGGGGCAGCGCGAAGGTGAGGCTGTACCGTGGCTCCCGGACTATCCGCCAGTATCTGGAGCTGATCATCTCAGTGGGACCGGGACAAGAAAAGGGGCCGCCTGTGGCGGCCCCCCCAGGTTCGAAGTGTCGCCTGGGTTTCAGCTTGCAGCTCTTGCTAGTGGCCGCAGGCGACCCTTGACGCTGTAGACAATGGATCACCTCCCTCGGTTGGATATGTTGTAGCCATAGCAGGGGTTCCCTTCCCTACTGGAGGACGTCAGAAAAGTAATTTCAACCCCGGGCCCAATGCCAGGGGCCGAGGACGCGTGGCCGCGCTGCGGCTATCTCCTACTCGACTGCCAAGCTGTCCGGTTACGCGCTGGACTGGAAGCAGGGTAGTTGACCGAGACCGACACCCCGGCAACATTGCCGCCATGCCTGCCACTTCGCTGGGATATCGCGCGGCTATCCGTCTGGGCGCCGGGCTCTCTCCAGTCCTCGGCGCGCTGTCGCCCAAGTGGTCCAGGGCCATCGCGACACGGCGCGATGCCGGGGGACGGTTGCTGGAGTGGGCCAAGTCCGGCCGAGATCCGAGCCGCCCTCTCATATGGGTTCATGCCGCCTCCGCGGGGGAGGGACTCCAGGCCGAAGCGGTGCTGCACCACTTCCGCCGGATGCGCCCCGATTGCCAGGCGGTCTTCACCCACTTCAGCCCCTCCGCCGCCGGGCTGGCGGCCCGGATCGCCGCAGACGTGGCGGACTATCTGCCCTACGATCTGCCGCGGAACGTTGACCGGCTGTTGTCCGCGCTGAAGCCCGATCTCCTGGTCTTCGCCAAGCTAGATCTCTGGCCCGAGCTGGCGACGCGCGCGGCGGGTAATGGCATCCCGGTGGCAATGGTGGCAGCGACCGTCAGCCCGGGCAGCAGCAGGCTCCGATGGCCTGCCCGAGCGCTGCTGCGCCCGGGCTATAGTGCGGTCTCGGCGGCCGCCGTCATCTCAGCCGAGGACGGAAGCAGACTGGCGCGTCTCGGTGTCCCCCAGAATCACATTCGCGTGCTGGGCGATCCCCGCTTCGACAGCGTGGCCGAGAGCGTTCGGGCAACCAGCCCCACCGCCTGGCTCGGGTTCGGTGAGGGTGCTCCGACGATGGTGGCAGGGTCCACCTGGCCGGAGGACGAGGCCGTGCTCCTCCGGGCCTTCGTGGGAGTGAGAGGCGCTCACCCGCAGGCCCGTCTCATTCTGGTGCCCCACGAGCCCGGCGAGGGACACCTGCGCTCGATTGAGCGAACCGCCGCAACGATGGGACTGCCCTTGCCGGTTCGGCTGAGCGCGACCAAGGCGGCCGCGCCGCTTCTGCTGGTGGACCGGGTAGGTATACTGGCGTCCCTGTACGGGGCTGGGTCCATGGCATTCGTCGGCGGCGGCTTCGGCCGAGCCGGGCTTCACTCCGTGCTGGAGCCCGCGGCGTGGGGCATCCCGGTCGCATTTGGGCCGCACTGGCACAACAGCCGCGACGCGGCGCTGCTGCTCGCGGATCAGGGTGGCGTCGCAATGCCGTCCCACGCGGGCAACCCGGTCGGCGCACTGGAACGACACTGGTGCGAATGGATTATCGATGATGAGGCGAGGAGGGCTCAGGGCCAGCGGGCTCGCACTGTAGTGGAGCGGGGTTTGGGAGCGGCGGAGCGGAGCGCGAAGATGCTGCTCGAGCTTATTTCGTCACAATCCCTTCGAACGTCACGGAACGCGGCACGATCAGTCCGAGAGTCAGTGCCGTGATAAGCACGTCATTCCAGCGGCTTCGGGTCTTGATCCTGAGACCGACAACGCTGGAGCCCCCGCCCAGCTGAGACGCCAGCGCTTTCCGCAGCGAGGGAGATTTGATCGTCGCAACTCCCCAGAGTCCGTAAACTGACCGCTGCGTAATTGAGAACCGGGCTCCCTCGACCGGCTGCCCCGCCTCAGTCGCCAGGGTCGCCGGAACACCCAATGTGGTGGCGTCGAAAGTTTGCGCGCAGCCCGCCAAAGCGGTGACCAATACGACCCAGTGTGCCGCCCGGATAATCACAGGCCGGGAAGTCGAAAGGTGTAATGCGCCCCAAAGCCAAACACGCTGGGATCCGACCCCTCAAGAAATACTCGATCGTAGGCGGCCTGCAGGCCGAAACCGTTCAGCAGATTCAACTCCAGTCCACCGCCGAGCGCGAAGTTGCTCTCGGTCTCAGAGAGGCTGGAGCCAGATACCTTAACGATGTCCACGCGCGGAGCGATCCATGGCTTGATGGAAAGCGCAGGGTTCGGAATCGTCAGCGCCATTCCCACGCCGACCGGGAAACGGAGCTCGTCGACCTCTTCGTTGGGTAGAAAACCGGCTTCGGGCTTGGAGTACCCGATGCCGGACTGCAGAGTGATGGAGAGTGGAACGAGGGGGTCACCGAACACTCTGTAATTGAGACTGGCGCCGACCGAGAGCTCACTATCTGCCTGGCCGTCGGGATCGAACGTAGACAGAATGGCGGTAGCGCCAAAGGCGCCAAAGCCTGCCCGACCGCTGACGGCGTAGGCTCGGCCCTTGCCTGCGTCGGTATCGGGGAACCCCACGTCGCCATAGACGCCGATACCCCCGGGAATGCCGCTGTTATAGACCGGAATGCCGCGAACCTGGGCCGCGGCCTCCGTGAAGGCGCCTGCGAGCACCAGGCCCACTGCAGCAAGTCCGGCGTGCAGCCGTACTCTCATCCCGCTGACCCCTCCGCTAGATGGGACAACCCGGGGACGTCACGGCGCAAGGTAGTGATGGGCTTTGAGCGAAGCAACCGAAAAACGCCCGCCCTGCACGAGTGCGGGCGGGCGTAATCCGGAGCTAGGGTAAAGGAACTACTTCAAGTAGGTCAGCGCGAGACCTACGCCTTCGAGATCGCCCAGCCCTCCACTCACCCCTACAGACCAATTGTCTCCCAGTCGCATGTCAACTCCAAGGCCCAGCGCGAAGCCTACGTCGCTGCCGCCTTGGGCCCCGATGGCGGGGATGATAGTGGGATGAACGTAGGGTGTAAAAGTGGTCTTGGATCCTTCCAGCTCGAAGCGCCGACCGACGCTTAGTCCTACGGGCAGGTAGATGAGGTCGTCGCCATCCCCGAAATTGACTCCCGCCCCCACAGTGAGCGCTCCGTCGAGCGGGAAGCTTTCACTGTAGCTGAGGACCCGGGTGCGGAAATTTCCACCGAGCAGGATGCGCATGTCGCCTTCCTCAGGATCGGCGATGCCGGCGCGGAGGCCAAAGTCGTTGGAGCCACGCCCATAGGCATAGAATCCCTCGAGGGCATACTGGACGGCGTCGCCCGGATCGGAGAACCCGACGCCGAACTCATGGCTTTGGAAGGAGCGATAGGGCGCCTTGAACATAGGGGTGCCGGTTTCCTGCGCGGCCAACTCCCCGGCCCCTAGGAGGACAAATGCCGCCAAAATCCCGCCGCAGAAGTTACGACCCATGAGATTCTCCTTGAACGTGTTCCGTGACCACGCGGACCCGATTCTCGACCACCTGAAGGAACCCGCCACGTACGGAGAAGCGGCTGACTGCCTCGGCTCGGCGCACCGTCAGCGTACCCTCGCCCAGCAGCGTCATGAACGGTGCGTGGTTCGGCAGGATGCCGACCTGGCCGTCAAAGGCGGGGGCGACCACCGCGTCCGCCTCACCGTCGAACATAGACGCCTCCGGAGAGATCACCGTGACTTGCATCACCCGCTCGCCAGCTGCTTGGCGCGCGCAACCACGTCGTCGATACCCCCTTGCATGTAGAACGCCTGCTCCGGCAAATGATCGAACTCACCGGCGACGACTCGCTCGAAGCTGGAAATGGTATCGTCGAGCTTGACGTATTTGCCGGGAAATCCGGTAAACTGTTCCGCGACGAAGAACGGCTGGGAGAGGAATCGCGCGATGCGCCGCGCCCGGGCGACAATGAGCTTGTCGTCTTCGCTCAGCTCGTCCATCCCAAGAATCGCGATGATGTCCTGCAGCGCCTTGTAGCGCTGAAGAATCCGCTGCACCCCGATGGCGACATCGTAGTGGCGCTGACCCACGAACTGCGGATCGAGAATGCGGCTGGAGCTGTCCAGCGGGTCCACGGCGGGATAGATGCCGAGCTCCGCGATGGCGCGGGACAAAACCACGGTGGCGTCCAGGTGCGCGAAGGCGGTGGCCGGCGCCGGATCGGTGAGGTCGTCGGCCGGCACGTAGATGGCCTGCACCGACGTGATCGAACCCTTGTTGGTGGAAGTGATTCGCTCCTGCAGATCGCCCATCTCCGTGGCCAGGGTCGGTTGATATCCGACGGCGCTGGGCATGCGTCCCAGCAGCGCCGAAACTTCGGAGCCGGCCTGCGTGAAGCGGAAGATGTTGTCGATGAACAGCAGCACGTCCTGACCCTGGATATCGCGGAAGTATTCCGCGACGGTCAGGCCGGTCAAACCTACGCGGAGTCGCGCGCCGGGCGGCTCGTTCATCTGCCCGTAGATCAGGGCGCACGAGTTGATGACCCCGCTCTCCTTCATTTCCAGGTAGAGGTCGTTGCCCTCTCGAGTCCGCTCACCTACCCCGCAAAAGACCGACTTCCCGCCGTGCCCCTTGGCCACATTGTTGATCAGCTCCATGATCACGACGGTCTTGCCCACACCGGCGCCGCCGAAGAGCCCGATCTTGCCGCCTTTGACGAACGGTGCGATCAGGTCGATGACCTTGATGCCGGTCTCGAAGATCTCGGTCTTGGGTTCCAGGTCGGTGAACTTCGGAGTCGGGCGATGGATCGGCCAGCGCTCCACGTTGGCCGGAATGGCCGCACCGCCGTCAACCGGCTCACCCAGCACGTTAAGGATGCGTCCCAGTGCCACGTCGCCCACCGGCGCGGTGATCGGCGAGCCGGTATCGCGGACTTCCATGCCGCGGGTGACCCCGTCGGTGCTGCTCATGGCGACTGCACGCACCTGATTCTGACCGATGTGCTGCTGCACTTCGGCGGTGACCTTGACAGGCACGGCTGCGGTGGGATCGGCCAGCTCGATGGCGTTATAGATCTCCGGGAGATGCTCCGGCTCGAACTCCACATCGAGCACCGGGCCGATAACCTGCACCACCCGGCCGATGTTCTGCCGGGTTGCGGCAGCCTTGCCGACCTTCTCAGTTGCGATTGCGGTTGCCATTCGATTCTCACTCGTCCGATTGGGTCGGTAATCAGTTTGTCACCCTGAACGGAGTGAAGGGACCAATCTCTGCTTTGGCTCCTTCGCTTCGCTCAGGATGACAGCGTCTCTATCCTTGCAATGCCGCCGCGCCGCCGACGATCTCGGCGATCTCCTGGGTGATCTGCGCCTGGCGCTGCCGGTTGTAGGTGCGCTTCAGAAGCTCCAGGATGTCACCGGCATTGTCGGTGGCGTTCTTCATCGCGGTCCGGCGGGCGCCGTGCTCCGCCGCGGCCGTCTCCACCAGCCCGCGGTACACCGCGTTCCGAACATAGAGCGGGAGCAGCCGCTCGAGAATGGCTTCGGCGTTCGGCGCCAGAAGGTAGTTCGCCACCATGCCCTGAGATTTCGCATCCACCTGCCCCGCTGCCCCCTCGCTCGATCGCTCGGGGCGGGCTCCGCTGCCCCCCTGTTGGGGCGGCTCCACGGGGAGGATCCGGACCGCGGCCGGAGGGGTCTGAAGCGCGCTTAGAAACCGGGCCTGGATCAGGTCCACGCTCGCGAGCTCACCGGCCGCGAACGCCTCGATGAGCGGCTCGGCGATCTCGCCGGCATGGTCTGCCGTGGGCCGGTCACCGACATCGGTACGTTCCAGCGCCAGCTTGCGTCCGAGATACTTGAAGAAGCCGATGCCCTTCTTGCCGACACCGGACAGCTCGACCGTATATCCCTGCTGTTCCAGGGACTCGATCCGCCGGCGCGCTTCCTTGATCAAGTTGGAGTTGAAGCCACCCGCCAGACCCCGGTTCGAGGTCAGCAGGATCACCGCGGCGCGGCTGGGGCCGCCCTTCGAAGGTGGCGCCGGACGGCGCAGCAGCGGAAACCGGTCGGCCAGATCCGGGGTATACAGATCCTCGATCACCTGCCGCAACGCTTCGGCATAAGGCCGGGCGGCCACCACCCGGTCCTGGGCCCGCTTGAGCTTGGACGTGGCGACCAGCTCCATCGTCTTGGTGATTTTCCGGGTGTTCTGGACCGACCGGATGCGGCCTTTGAGCTGTCGGCTCTTGGCCATTATTCGGGAGAGAAAAGCTTCTGGAACGCGTTGATAGCCGCGATCAGGCGCTTGGTGATGCCGTCGTCCAGCACCTTCTTGGCCCGGATGTCCTTCAGAACGTCCCCGTGCGACGCTTCGAGATAATCGAGGAAGTCGCTCTCCCACTTCCGGATGTGCTTCACGTCCACGCTGTCGAGATGTCCGTTGGTCACCGCGTAGATGATGACGACCTGCTTCTCGACCGGGACCGGGCGGTACTGCGGCTGCTTCAGCACTTCGACCAGGCGGGCCCCCCGGGACAGCTGCTTCTGCGTGGCGGGGTCGAGATCCGATCCGAACTGGGCAAAGGCTTCCAGCTCCCGATACTGTGCCAGGCTGAGCCGCAGCGGGCCGGCCACCTGCCTCATGGCTTTGACCTGCGCGTTGCCACCGACCCGGCTCACGCTGATGCCGGCATCAACCGCCGGCCGCACGTTGGCGAAGAAGAGGTCGGTGGTGAGGAAGATCTGTCCGTCGGTGATCGAGATGACGTTGGTGGGGATGTACGCGGACACGTCCCCCGCCTGGGTCTCGATGATAGGCAGTGCGGTCAGCGAGCCACCCGGCTTCTTGATCCGGGGGTCGTACTTCACCACCTCGGCGTCTTCGTTGATCTTTGCCGCGCGCTCCAGGAGGCGGCTGTGGAGATAGAATACGTCACCGGGATACGCCTCCCGGCCGGGAGGCCGGCGGAGAATGAGCGAGAGCTGGCGGTACGCGGCGGCCTGTTTGGAGAGATCGTCGTACACGCAGAGCGTGGCCTTCCCCTCCTCGTACATGAAGTACTCGGCGATGGCGCAGCCCGCGTAAGGCGCAATGAACTGGAGTGGTGCCGGATCCGAAGCGGAAGCGACCACGACGATGCTGTAATCCATGGCGCCGGCGTCTTTCAGCTTTTCCACCACCGTGGCGACGGTAGAACGCTTCTGCCCGATGGCGACATAGACGCAGACGACCCCGGCTCCCTTCTGATTGATAATGGTGTCCACCGCAATGGCGGTCTTGCCCGTCCCGCGATCGCCGATGATCAGCTCACGCTGGCCCCGGCCGATCGGAATCATGGAATCGATGGCCTTGATGCCCGTCTGAAGCGGCTCCTTCACCGGCTGACGCACGATGATGCCGGGCGCCACCATTTCGACCGGGCGGGTCCCGCTGGCCTGAATAGGGCCGCGCCCATCGACCGGCCGGCCCAGCGCGTCCACCACCCGTCCCAACATGGCCGGCCCGACCGGCACCTCGAGCAGCCGCCCCGTGCGCCGCACCTCGTCGCCTTCCTTGAGCTTGAGGTAATCGCCCATGATGGCGGCGCCAACGTTGTCCTCCTCGAGATTCAGAGCCAGCCCGGCCACCGTCTCCCCGGTGTCGTGCGCGGTAAACTCGAGCATTTCGCTGGCGATGGCCGACTTGAGGCCGTAAATGCGTGCTACCCCGTCCCGCACCTCCAGCAGCGTGCCCACTTCACTGACGTTCTCGGTGGCGAGATCCGCCGACGCGATCTCGCGCAGCAGAATGTCCTTCAACTCGCCCGGGCGGAGTATGGATTCGGTGGCCATTTAGTTTCTGAACCTGGCTGAGGGTAGCCGTCTAATCTAGTTTGTGAAAATAATCACAATTTGAGGTTGGACAAGACAGCGGGGCAGCGGGGCAGCGGGTCAGCGGGTCAGCGGGTCAGCGGGTCAGCGGGTCAGCGGGTCAGCGGGTCAGCGGGTCAGCGGGTCAGCGGGTCAGCGGGTCAGCGGGTCAGCGGGTCAGCGGGTCAGCGGGTCAGCGGGTCAGCGGGTCAGCGGGTCAGCGGGTCAGCGGGTCAGCGGGTCAGCGGGTCAGCGGGTCAGCGGGTCAGCGGGTCAGAAGATACCAAGTCTCTCCGCGCGGGCTGTGGACCACCTTTGACCCGCGAGCTGGCAAGCGGCTTTCCTGTCCCGCTGTCGCCCTGTCCCGCTGTCCCGCTTAAGCCCTACTCCTGGTATTCCCCCGCGCGAACGCGGCGAGCACCCCTCTCGGTCCCAGCCTGCCTAACCCACTGGTGGACACGTTGCTGATCCGCCGAGCCGTTCGGGCGAGGTGATTCGAGGAGGTGAAGTGCAGGACCCGGACGACGGTCTGCACCGCATAACCCGGGTTTCCCAGGAGCTGAGCGGCGCAGGCGACGCGGGTGAGATCGATTACCCGCTTCAGGTTGGGCGCCCCTCCGGCTCCAAACTGCCGTGAGAGGTGTTCCCGGCTGATACGGAGCCGGGCCGCCAGGATCGTGGTGCGCATCGGCCGCTCGACCTCGCCAATGAGGACGTTCCAGGCGGACTGTTGCAGCGGTTCAGTGAGCCGGAGGAGGCGTGGAGCATCGAGCAGTGCTCGCCGCCGCTCCGCGGTAATGGATGTGCGGAGCACCAGGTCGCCTACGATGGGATCGTCGACTCCTTCCACCACCACACCGGCAAGGGCGTGGGAGCGGCAGGCCAGCAGCAGCTCGCCGTCGTCGGGACGGAACGGTGCATAGGCCACGATGGGTACAGCAGGCAGGTGGGACCGCAGCTCCGACAGCTCTGCCAGAAAGCTGGCCTGCGGGGCGACCACCACGGCGTCCACCAATCTGCTCTGAAGCAGGCGGCGCAGCGCGGCGGGGTTCTTACAGGACACCACCCTGGGGCCACCTTTGGGAATGCTCCGCCGCAGGGCTGCGAGGGCGCCACGGCTCACTTGAAGGGCGGCGATGGCGGGCATTCTTAATCAGCGGTATGGCGGTACGGCGGTACGGCGGTAGTGGCTGAGGAGAGTTCGTCTGCCGCCTTATTCGTCTGGGTAGCCGCTTCGTTCTCGATCTGCTCCTGAGGGTCTACCGCCGTACCGCCGTTCCGCCGTTCCGTCCTCTCCCCCGCCCGTCCGGCTCCAACCGCCACCAGCGTGCGGACCATTTCCCCGGCGCGCTTGAGCACTCCCCGGGCGTTGTCGTAGCTGAGCAGTTCCAGCGCCTCCGTGAGCGGTCGCCACTGGCAGGCGGTAATGCCTTCGGCCACCTGGGGGCAGGCTTCCCCGTCGGGACTCTCGAACAGAAAGAAGTGGCAGTACTTGTGAATGTGACGGCCGCGAAACCGGAAATGCCAGTCGATCACCCGTATAGGGCCGTGGAGCACGAGATGGTCCAGTCCGGTCTCCTCTGCGGTTTCTCGCAGGGCTGCCTCAGCGGGCGACTCGTCACCCTCAAGGTGGCCTTTGGGGAAGCCCCAGTTCTTATAGGAGTCCCGGATCAGCAGGTAGCGCGCGGGTTCCCCGCGGGGCCGGCGGAAGACGATGCCACCGGCACTGACCTCCAGCTCCGCGCGACGCTTATTCATTCTAGAAGACGGAGATCTTGAGATACTTCTTCGGGTCGGCCTGAATGGCGGTCAGGAGCGCGCGAAACTGAATCACGGTTTTGGTGGTCTCCTGGTAGAGCGTCGAATCGGACGCGAGCATGCCCAGCGTACCGTTCCCAGCCTGGATCTTGGTCATCAGCGAGTCGGCGGCCTGAAGGACCCGTACCAGGCTCGCCTC
The DNA here is from genome assembly GCA_963840165.1 of uncultured Gemmatimonadales bacterium. Lineage (GTDB taxonomy): Bacteria > Gemmatimonadota > Gemmatimonadetes > Gemmatimonadales > GWC2-71-9 > CAVVWJ01. The sequence goes on along the minus strand of CAWIXT010000009.1, from coordinate 261,184 downwards.
ATTGGCGCGAGCGGCGCCGATGACTGAGCGTAAGTCGGCCGCGGCGTGTCGCAAGTCGGCGCTGGAGCTCCTGGAGTTGTCCAGGATATCCCGCAGCTGGTTGTCACTGGTCGCCGAATCCAGACGCGCCACTGCGCCCTGGAAGGTGTGGGCCACACCGGCGAAGGCATCCGAGGTAGTGGAGACATTCCGGCTCACGTGGTCGATCCGGTCGGTCTGGGTATTGGCGAAGCGCACCAGTCGTGCCGAGATGGCCGCCAGGTCTCTGACGCTTTGCTGCATGTTCTTGAGCGCCGTACTGTCCAAGGCCTGTCCGATGCGCTGGGTGATGTCGCCGACGTCTCCGGCAATCCGGCTCGCCTGCGCGGTGAGCTGACCGATGTCCGGCAGGGTCGCACCGGGCCAGGCGTCACCCCCAGCCCGATCCGACTCGATAAGTGCGTTTCGGATGATGGGGTCTTCCGGCAGCGGCTCCAGGGGCACGATGTTGGCGCTCCATTCCCCGAAAAGACTCGCCGAGGCCGAAATAGCGGCCGGCTTCCGGGGCAGCTCAACCGACCGGTCGATGCTGAAATCGGTTTCGACCCATTCGTTCTCCACCAGCCGGATGGACTCCACCCGTCCAACCCTGACACCCCTCAATGTGACAGGCGCGCCCACACCGAGCCCTCCAACGGTGCGGAAGCGGGCCTTGTACGAGGCCTGCTTCTGGTTGACGTCGGTCTCGCTCAGCCAGAGCGCTCCGCCAATCACCAGGGCGAGTGCCGCGAGCACGGCCAGCCCGACGGCGAATTCGTTGGTGCGTTTCACCCGACCGACCTCCGCGGCTCCAGCGCCACCGGGGTGGGACGGCCCTCGATGAATTGCCGCACGACCGGGTCGTGGGAAGCCTGCATTTCGCGCGCGGTGCCGATTTGGCGGATGGCACCCTCGTGCAGCATGGCCAGCCGGTCGCCCACGCTGAACGCGCTGCGCATGTCGTGGGTCACAACCAGCCCGGTGACGCCCAGATCCCGAGTGCGGATCATCAACTGGTCCATGAGCCCGGCGGTGACGGGGTCCAGCCCGGTCGTCGGCTCGTCATACAGAATGTAGCGCGGCTTGAGGGCAATCGCCCGGGCGATGCCGACTCGCTTCCGCATCCCCCCGGACAGCTCCGCCGGAAGCTTGCTCTGACAGCCACCCAGCTCGACCACCTCGAGGCTCTCCTCGATCCGCTCCCGGATGGTGCGCTCGTCATAGCCGCGCCTGGCCAGGCCCATGCGAATGTTCTCGGCCACAGTCATCGAATCGAACAGGGCGGCGAACTGAAAGACGAATCCGATCCGCCCCCGCAATGCGGCCAGCTCGTCGCGGTCCAGCTCGGCCACATCGTCCCCGTCCACCAGGACCCGTCCCCCGTCGGGCTCCATGAGCCGCATGATCAGCTTGAGGGTCACGCTCTTCCCTGATCCCGAGGGCCCGATGATGACGGTGTTCTGTCCATCGGGGACCTCGAGCGTGAGGCCTCTGAGGATCCGGCTGGTCCCGAAGGACTTGGTGAGGTTTTCCAGCACTATCATAGAAGCACCAGCGCCCAGAACGCGTCCAGCACCAGAATCGCCTCGCAGCCGAGCACGACCGCGCTGGTGGCGGACTGGCCAACTCCCTGGGCGCCTCCCTCGGTCGCGAGTCCCCGCACGCACCCCATCAAGGCGACCGCGAAGCCGAAGCTGGCGCTCTTGAGCAGTCCGAACCACACGTCCTTGAACTGGTAGAACTGCTTTAGTCCCTTCAGAAACTCCGCCGTCGAGAGATCCAGCAGATTGATGGCCGTGATCCAGCCGGAGGCTACGCCGATCCCGATCGCGAATGCGGTGACCACCGGAAACATCAGGGTTGCGGCCAGGACCCGCGGGACCACCAGGTATGAGTGGCGGTCGTACGCCAGCGTTTCCAGCGCATCCACCTGCTCGCTGACCTTCATGGTTCCCAGCTCGGCGGCAATGCTGGCTCCGACCCGGCCGGCCAGGGCCATGCCGGTCAGCACCGGGCCCAGCTCCATCATGATCGTCTTGCCGACCAGGGCCCCCACGAAGTAGAGCGGGACGGCACCGGTGAAGATGTATGAGGAGAGGAGCGAGAGGACGATCCCGGTGAAGACCGCGATGAAGAGGGCGATGGGAACTGAATCCACGCCCAGGCGCCGCATCTGGACTGCCAGGAGTGGAGCCCAGGTGGATACGTCGGCCAGGGCCCGCCCCGCTTCGAGGCTGCCACGGCCTACCCGGGCAATAAAGCCGCCCCGAGTCGCGGCATCGACGGCCGTGAGCAGAGGCTCGCTGCGGAGGCTGGGGACGGTCACGGGGCTGCGGTACGAGGGGCGGAAGTGGGGGCCATCGGGCCCGTCATGCGGCGAAGCTCGCCAGTGCCCGCCCCATCTCGCCGTCACGCAGGCGCTTGAGGGCCCGGTCTCGCAGCTGCCGTACCCGTTCGCGGGTGACGCCCAGGAGGCCGCCGATCTCTTCGAGGGTATGCTCCCGGCCGTCATTCAGCCCGAAGTACAGCCGTAGAACCTTGGCATCGCGGGGCGGCAGCGCTTTCAGCGCCCGGTCGATCTCTTCGGTGAGGAGCTGGTCCATGACCAGGGTCTCGGGGGCGCTCGCCTCGTCCGCCACGAACCGGTCGCTTAGGGAGCGCTCGCCCTCGCCCTCTACCGGGGCGTCCAGGCGCACATCGGCCGAATTCAGCGTCGCCAGCGACTGCACCACCTCCACCGTCAGGCCGGTGGCGTGGGCGATCTCCTCCGGGCTGGGCTGCCGTTCCAGCTCCTGGCGAAGGTTCTCGGCGCTACGGACGATCCGGGATAGATCGGCGGTGCGGTTCAGGGGAACCCGAACCGTGCGGCCCTGCCGCGCGAGCGCGGCGAGGATCGCCTGACGGATCCACCAGACGGCATAGGAGATGAACTTGACTCCCTGGTCGGGATCGAACTTCCGGGCCGCGGTCAGAAGCCCGACATTCCCTTCGCCGATCAGGTCCGAGAGGGCCATGCCCCGGTTCTGGTACTTCTTCGCCACCGAGATGACGAACCGCAGGTTGGCGCGGATGAGCTGGTGCATGGCATCAGGGTCCCCACTCGCGATCCGGCGCGCGATCGCCACCTCCTCCTGCGGGGTCAGCAGGGGGGTCTTGGCGACCTCGTACAGATACTGGTCGAGGATGTCGCGTTCCGACTCGAACACGCCAATGCGTTTGGCATCATTTCGGCGCGGGCGCCGGCGTTGCGGCTCTTTGCTCATAGGACTAGGTTTCCGTGCTGCGTTGGCGCCGTACGAAGATGGGAAAAATCCGCGGGGGCGTAGCTCAGTTGGGAGAGCGCGTGAATGGCATTCACGAGGTCAGGGGTTCGATCCCCCTCGCCTCCATGGCCCCTCTTCGGCCGACTGGCGCCCCAGGGTGCTGGTCGTTGCGCGACGACGGGCGGCACGCTAAAATCATCCGCTTCGCGGGAATAGCTCAGTTGGTAGAGCACAACCTTGCCAAGGTTGGGGTCGCGGGTTCGAGTCCCGTTTCCCGCTCTCGGAGGCGGCAGGCCGGCTCAGGGAGCTGGCCAGAACCTCAACTGTCGGACGGACCCGGGGTTAGCCAGAGTATCGGCGCGGAAGGGGCGGGTCTGAAGCAAACGTCGCGGGGTGGAGCAGTCTGGTAGCTCGCCGGGCTCATAACCCGGAGGTCGTGGGTTCAAATCCCACCCCCGCTATTCGGGCGGACGGACGGGCCGGCGGACAGGCGGTCGGTGAATCAGGAGCCATACTGGCCTCCGGACCACTGCCAACTGACCGCCGGCCCGTCTGTCCGCCCGAGCAGGGCGGTTAGCTCAGTTGGTTAGAGCGCCACGTTGACATCGTGGAGGTCACAAGTTCGAGTCTTGTACCGCCCATGGGCGCCCTTAGCTCAATTGGATAGAGCATTTGACTACGGATCAAAAGGCTGGGGGTTCGAGTCCCTCAGGGCGCATGTGAACAAAGCGTGAGCGGGTTACCGCTCACGCTTTGCTTTTCATTCGCCAACACTCCCCCGCCGACTCAAACCGTCAAGTGCTCCCGGTTCGCGTTCTTACGGTATCCCCCGCAGGATCGAACCGTTCTCCCCCACCGCGATCACGTCGGTGGCTGAGCTGCCCCAGAGGGCGAGCAGCCGGTGCGGTACCAGTGGGGTGGTAGAGGTCCAGGCGGTGCCATCGTAATGCAGTACTACGTTATCGGTTGCGGCGAAGACGTCATTCGCTGCGGCGCCCCAGAGTCCGAAAATGGGCGACTCAGTCGGCGTAATCATCGGTGACCAGGAGGCTCCATCGAATCGAAGCAGCGGTGGGTTGGTCTGCCCGACGAAGACGTCGGCCGTCGAGCTGCCCCAGACCGCATGAGCGCCACCCTCGGTCTTGATCTCCTGCACCACCGACCACGCGGTGCCGTCGTAATGCATCACCATCTGAGTTGGTGACTCGAAACGGCCGCCGACGGCATAGAGGTCCGTTGCGGAAGTGCCCCACATATCGCTGATGTACATGTCACCCGGGGGGACAGCGAAAGCCTGCCAGGCTGAGCCGTCGTAGCGGAAGATCAGCGGCGCGTAGTCGCCTACTCCGAACTGGTTGACCCCGAATGCGTAGATCTCAGTCCCGGAGAGACCCCAGATCCCATACAGCAATTCATCCGCGCCCGCCCTCGGCAACACCATCGGGGTCCACGCGGAGCCATCGTAGTGATAGACCGAACCGGTGGCGTTCTCCTCCACCAGAATTCCGACCGCATAGGCGTCCGTCGGCGTATTCGCCCATACCCCATTGAACGTCGACGGTCCAAACAAGTAGGGGCGGCGCAGCTGCTCGGTCCAGCCGGTACCGTCGTAATGGAGAATCACGGCTTCACCGTTGCCGCTGGAACCCACCGCAAAGACATCGGTTGGTCCCGTCCCCCATACGTCGACCAGGTCATTGTCACCCCCACCGGTCATCGGCGTCCACCTGGTGATGCCCATTCCGGGGCAGTCCAGGGTGAAGGTGACTTTTGCCTGCACTCCAGCTGAGACGGAGACCGCGGCAGGGTTTTCCCCGGTCAGCTGGCAGTTCGGGGCGATCCCGTCCAGGACCACCGTGTGGCTGCCTGGAGTCAGGGCGCCGACCGTAACGGAAAAGTTGTTGCCGATCTGCTGGGGCGAACCCCCATCGATGGTGAGAGAGTATCCGTCGGGATCCAGCGACGTGCCGGTCACTGTGGTGCCGACCTGAATGCTGCCGCTGGTCTCGGCGCAGGTGACGGCGAAGCTCAGTTGGGCTTTGACTCCCGCGGTGACGGTCACGGACTGCGATTCGCCACCAGTGATGCTGCAGTTGGGCGCCAGACCCGTGACGATCACCTTGCGATCTCCGGGCGTGACCCGACCGAAGGTGACGGTACCGGTCGCGGGCACTGTAAGGCTGGGGTCGCGTCCTTCGAGCGTCACGCTGTAGCCATCCGGATCGGAGGGCGAGCCGGAGGTCGAAACGGCAACGTCGATGGACCCGGTGGTTGCGGTACAGGTCACAGCGAAGGTGACCTCAGCGATATCGCCGCCAGGCACACTGACAGGCCGGGGGTTGTTCCCCTGCACGCTGCAGTTGCCGGCTACATTGGCCAGCCGGACGGTATGACTCCCGGCCGGAAGATTAGTGACGGTAGCCCGGGCGGTGACCCCGATAGGCTGACTCGTTTCACCATCTACCGCGATGGTGTAGCCGTTCGGATCCGGATCGGGCCCGGCGGTGGTTGTGGCGACCCGCAAGCCTCCCGCATCGGGTGCCGGCGTGACGCAGGTGATGGTGAAAGCCGCATTAGCGCTCGCCCCGGCAGTCACCGCAACGGTTCGGGGGTTGTCGGATTGAACCTGGCAATTCCCGGCCACTCCGCTCAAGCCAACCGCGTGCTCACCAGGAGGAAGCGCAGGGAGGGTGATCTCGCCGGCTACGCCGAGGGCCCCTTGCTCGGCCCCATCTACGGTCAAGGTGTAGCCGTCAGGGTCAGGTGATGGTCCGCTCGTCGCAGCCGTCACCGAAAGCTGGCCAGTCGTCGGAGCGCAGGTCACCTCGAATGCCACGGTAACGGTTGCCCCTGCCGCGACCGCTATGCCCTTGGGGTTCTCCGCTACGGAGCAGTTCGGCGCGAGACCGCTGAGCTGGACCGAATGGTCGCCCGGCGTGATTTCGGTGCTCTCCAGGCTCCCGGTCACTCCGATCGGCTGCGGGGCGGTGGCATCGATTTGAACCGTGTACCCGTCGGCATCCTGTTCGACGCCGGTCGTGGTGGTCGTGATGGTCAGCGTGCCGGTGGTCGGCGTATTGTCGACCGGATCATCGCCGCCGCAGGCCGATGTGCCGACGGCTATACCAAGGGAGATCACGAGGAAGTGGGGCCGTAGGATTATGTAACGCTTAGGCATTCCAGGGCTCCTGCAACGCGTTTGGGGGGGACAGTACGATAAAGCAGAGGGGCCCAGGAATGATCTCCTGGGCCCGCATTGAATTCCGCCCAAGGCTATTGGCGACAGGAAGTCTTGCTGTGGTTCCTGGCCTTGCCCGACAGGTTAGACATCGCGCTGCTGATATCACTGCGAGCGAAGTACTCCGCGCCACCCACGATCCAGGTCCAATTAAAGAAACCGCAGGCGTAGGTCTGGTTGAGCAACACCGTTCCATAGTTGCGGATCTCGGTAGCGCTCATTTTGTACTTGCCGGACGTTGTGCCCCTGATCTTGCTGGATCCATTTCCTCCGTTCAGCACATTCAAGCCCACGACGATGCCGAGCCCCTTGCGCTTTGCCGCCGCCACTTCGTTGTTCGTCGCCAGGGTGACGTCACCCATGTACTGCGCTTCGTACTGGAACCAGCCAGCATCGAGATAGTTAAAAGTCATAGTCGTCTTCGCCAGCCAGGTGGGCCGGGCCCGCACGAAGGTTGTCATCGCCGGCCACAGGGTCTTGACGTACTTCGCCATGGCTTCGACTGTGGCATGGGGAATCTCCACGCCGCCCCACTTCGACTTGTTGTGCGGCTCGTCGATGAGGAAAACACCCATGAGCGTGCCATCATTGATGTAGGTCGTGAGGCCCAACGATTTGAATTTGTAGACCAAGGCCTTCCACTTATCGAGGCTGAACCTCCCATTCGAGCTCTTCACGCGGTCGTCCGAGCCACCCACCATCTTCAGAATCATCCGAGCGCGCTTGGAACGCGCCAGCACCAACTCACTCATCAACCACGAAGGCTCCAGACCCTGCATCGAACCGGTGTATGTGCCGTTAAGGTCCCGGTGCTTCATGTTGTAGTTGCCGAAGACGATCCCTTGGTGGGTGGAGCTGATGGCAGTCGAGATACCCGTCGTGTCCTCGGGCGGCGCCGAGTCGGGGGGAAGAGCGAGAGAATCCGGTGGGGGCGGGAGGGTCGAGTCCATCGGAGTTCCGGTAGAATCCACAGCCTCGGTAGCAAGAGTATCGGCGCCCAGTGGATTTCCGGTCTGAATGTCGGAAGATGGGTTCAACGGATCAGAGCTGCAGGCGGCCACGACGGCGACCAAAAGAGCGCCCAGGCCCAGTCGGGTTTGCCGGCACAGCCAGGTATAGGAGTTCGTCATACGCTACGCTTCCCCTTCGGAGGAGTGACTTGCCGTTTGGTCGCGCGCTACGGTCTATCGGCGGGGCCGAGGCGGCAGCGAGCGTTTGCCCTAACAGCAGGTGATTATGGGGGTTCCGGCGAAACAGAGGGGCCGGAGGCCTGATATGCGAAACTGTGGAGCCGTGGCTGCCTGCAGCGACGGGTCGCGACGGAATGGACACTCGGCTAGCGCCATCTCGTTATCCCGTGGGGGCTCGCGACGGCAACATCATACCCCCTCGGGGTAATTTTGTCAATGTCTTTCTGGCGAATTCGGGGCGGGTGGGTGGCTGAAGCGGGCTTGCGACTCGAAGATAAAGTGTTGCGCCTTGCTATGCTAGGCGGCAGCGTGCTAGCTTTGCCCCCGAGCGTCACTGCGGGGCCCTGGGCCGGTAGTGCCACGCACGCTTTAGAAACGGGGCGTAGCGCAGCCCGGTTAGCGCGCCTGCTTCGGGAGCAGGAGGTCCCCGGTTCAAATCCGGGCGCCCCGATTGATCAACTTGCCCCTGCGCTCCGTCACGCAGGACGACGACAGCTCGGAACCGGCCCCTGGGCTAGTCGGCTCGCAATGTCCTTGAACGCTCGCAGATTCGCTTCCTTGGCCATGAAGGCGGGGTCGTAGCGCCACATGAGCATGGCGCAACCGAGTGGTCCCAGGGCCAGGCCCCACTCCCTCACCTGATCAGCCGTCATCCGGCACGCAATGCCACGGGTCCCTTTTCCGCCCGTCGTTGCCGAGGGGCAGGTTTGGGTATCCCATGACTGGATCCCGCCATTCAGTACATTCATGCTGAACACGATGGCGACACCATCCTTCTTTGCCTGCCGCAACGCTTCTTCTCGCCATGCCGTGAGGTTGCCGGTGTAAGACCCCGGACCCGGACCATGAGGTCCGTACCACCAGTTCCACTGATTGATGACAAAGTCGCACTCCTTGTACCGCTCATCCGGCCGCCACCAATGCACCACGGACGGGCCGTTCGGCAGTGTGGGGAAGATGGTCTTGACATAGGTGCACATGTCATCGATCATCGCCTTATCGATGTTCCCCCCCCATCTGCTCGTATTGGGCTCGTCCAATACTGAATTCCCGAGGACCGTTCCGTCTGCGACGCCGGCAGCGATCGCGGCTTGAATCTCGGGCCGGTTGAAGCTGTTGATCCTTTCCTTCCATTTGTTCAGATCGAATTTTCCTCCCGTCATGTAGCGGTCGTGTCCGGTCGACAGTGCCAGGAACATTCGGTGGTTGCGCGCTCGTGCCGCCCTTATACGGATCGATACCTCGTCAGGATTAATAGAATTGAAGCTCAAGGTGAAGGAACCGGGCCCCCAGGCTAATTCCGCCGAGTCTCTCCAAAGTTTGAACACCCCAAAAGGGATGCCGGAGTGCACCGGCACGGGTTCCGGCGCCGAGTCCGGTGGCAAAGAGTCGGGGCCCAGCGAATCACTTGGGGGACCCAGGGAGTCGGCCGGCAAGGAATCACCAGGACTCAGTGAGTCGGGGGGCGGGCCGTCCGGCGGTCCAATATCGGGGGGAACAAGTGTGTCCTGGCCAGGAAGGGAGTCCCGCTGGTCCGGAACTTCGGTGGGCGCGGAGGATCCGCTCGGGCCGTTACGGTCCGAGCCGCAGGCTACGAGCAGGCCCAACAACGCGGGGCAGCCTAGCCCCCGCCGCAATAGCCTGAGAATGGAAGACGAGTGTGTCATGCAGTCCCGACAGACCTGAGCCGCCAGCCCGCCTGCGAGTGTCCAGGGGAGTACAAGTGTTGCACTGTATGGCTTCCTGGTCAACAGCCCATCTCTAATGTAGTGTGGCAGATATAGTTCCGTGTTGACAAAGCTGACAGTCGCTGACCAACTAGACCGGAATTGCCGCGACCTTCCGGATTGAAGCGGCGCGACCTAGCTTCCAGTGACTTTGACGCCACTTGCGATCGCAGCATACCGGTCGCCGGTTCCGAGGCGCTCGCATTGGTGCCGGGTTGCGACCGGACGCTGCTTGCTTGTTGGCCAGACATCTGGGCGCCCTCCTCTGCGACCGCTGCCCGAATTCGAGTTCCCAAGCTCCGATTGCGCGTCAAGCACCCGTCAAGTGCTCCCGGCTGGCATTCTTGCGGTGTTCCCTCGAGCATGGAACCGGGTTTCGCCTGGGATATCAGTTGCGGCCGTTCTGGGACAGGCAACCGGTACATTGGCTGGGCCGGATGAGCCGCTCCGATTCGATGCGAGTCGGTACCAGCAGCACTGAAGTCATGCCGGAGGAAGCATGAAGCGCTGTTTTTTGTTGTTGGTCGATGGATTGCGACCAGACGTAGCCGAGGCTCGCTTGTCGGCCGGAGACCTACCCCACCTCGCGGCCATGCTGGAGCGCGGCGGGCGAACCCATGCGATCACCGGGTTCCCGTCCACGACCAGTGTGTCATACCTCCCGTTTCTAACCGGATGCACCCCGGGACATTGCAATGTCCCATCGATCCGTTGGCTGGATCGTGCCGCTTACAACGGGCGATGGTGGCGCGACCGGAAGGCGGTTCGGAGCTACTGCGGCTACCAGGCGCCGATGCTGGATGCCGATATCAGGTCCGAGATCCGTACCATCTTCGAGCTGGTCCCGGAGAGCATAGGGATCTTTACGCCCATCGCCCGGGGACTGAGCCCGGAGAGGGATCCCTCGCGCCGCGCACGGCAGATCTGGGGAACGGTGGCCCACATGGCTATGTGGCACCAACCCTCGGACAACGCCGTGGCTCGGCACCTCCTCCGGGCAGCCTCGGGAAGCTCGCGCTTTGTCTTTGCGCAGTTCCCCGCTGTGGATGGGTACACCCATCAATCAGGGGCGCATTCAGAGCCGGTCTACCAGGCGCTGGCTCGGGTGGATGAGACCGTCGGCCGGCTCCGGGCTCAGCTGCTGGCGAAGGGTCAGCTCGAGGACAGCCTGATCCTCCTGGTGAGCGACCACGGCTCCTCCGCGGTTCACACGCACCTGGACCTGGCGGACTGGTTCCGCGCCCAGGGCGTGCCGACACTATCCCACCCCGTCGTATGGGAGCGGCGGCCGAGGGCAGCTGTGATGGTTGCCGGAAATGGGTCTGCCATGGTGTATGCCCGGCCTGGGAATCCCCGACAGGACCGCTGGCCGATCGAGCGGCTACGCCAGCCGGAAGTGTTCGGCTCCGCTATGGACGTGATCTCGTCGCTGGTGCGGGAGCCGGCGGTAGCGTTTGTCGCCGCCGAATCGGAGGTAGGCGGGATCTGGGTGGAAAGCGAGAGTGGTGCGGCGCGGCTCACGAGCCAACCGGGCGGGCTCACGTATCAGCCGGTCTCGGGAGATCCGCTTCTACTCGGGGGGCCGCAAACCGGGACCGCAAGACAGTGGCTGGAGACGACCTGGGATGCGGACTTTCCGGATGCCGTTTTCAACCTACTCGATCAGTTCCGCAGTCCCCGGTCGGGAGACCTGCTCGTGACCGCCCGTGAAGGGTTCGACTTCCGGGACAGGTTCGAGGTACCCGAGCATCGCTGGGGCCATGGAAGCCTGATTCGTTCCCACATGCAGACCCCGGTATGGTCCAGTCAACCGATCACGAGCCGCCCGATCCGCACCGTAGATCTCTTTCCGGCCATGCTGGACTGGCTGAGCGTGCCGCTGCCGGAGGGGATCGATGGCGAATCGGTCTGCCTCACCGGTCGGTACGCAGAAGTAACTGATCTCGAGGCCCGCGCTCCCGACATGCCCGAGATGGTTCTGTCGGAATAGCAACGCTGATGCTACCGAGAGGGTCCGGACCCGACTATGTTAGCTAGCCTCAGGGTCCGTAGCTCAGTTGGATAGAGCGCTTGCCTCCGGAGCAGCGGAGCCAGCGCCGGAAAGCGTTAAGTAGCGGATCCTCAAGTATTTCGCTTTGTGCCGCATCCATTGGCGCCGGCTGGCGCTGGTGGATGCGGCACTGTTTTTGGCACTGGCGCGCAGCACACCCCGAGACTCAGGCTGATTAATTCCGGGTCACGAAGCGAGTCCGGTTCATACCGATGCCCATGCTTACCAATCAAGTGACCTCTCATGACTGATGGAAAGCCCCGGCCCTCGTTGGATGATTTCGCGGCCGTTGATTGGCAAGGGGCGGTCGCAGGCGCACCGTTCCGGCGTCTTCACGAGTACGCGGGCCGATTCAGCGACCGTGCCAAGGAAGCGTACGAGGCCGAGGACACCAGAGCCGCGGCTGTTTACCAGAGTCTGGCAGACCTCTGTTCACTGGCGTTTCGGCCGGATCAGCCCGAGCATCCCTTTTCACCATGGATGGTCACCCAGGCTTTTCGAACTGCGGGAATTGAGGACCTGAGCGATGAGACAATAACCGCCTGCGGCGAACTTTGCGCCATCACGTCGGCCCCTCAATTGCGCGCTCGGCTGGCGGACGTGGCTTGGGTGAGGGCGCGGAATTTTCGGGCAGCGCAGACTGCAGTCGCCGCCTACCTCTCGCTCGCCGAGCACATCGAGCCAGAGGGGTGGCCGGAGGAGATTCCGTACCTGGAGCGGGCTTTGGGGATAGGTATGCAGCTCGGCCGAGGCAATTCCGAGCTCGTTCGAGCCGTGCAGTTTATCGAAGAGCGTTTAGAGCACTTCTCCAGCACCGAAAGTGGTTTTCTGTGCGCCAAGCTCATGGGCCTACTCGACACAGTCCGAGATGTAGATGCCGAGAAGTACGCCAGGATGGCAGCCGATATCGCACGGCGGGCCCTGTCAGCCAGCGAGTTCCACCGGGCAAGGGAATACGGGACCCTAGCGGCGGGCTGGGCGGTTCGTGCCAGGGACCCGGACCAGCGGCGCTCTTTTCTTCAGGAACTCGCGGAGTCGTACGTCGCTGAAGCGGACGAGGCGTCAGTCCGTCCCCATATAGGATCGCTCTTAGCCGCGACCGCGCTGCAACACGCCATCGAGGCGCTTCGGCAAGCGGGGGGCGCCCGAGAGCGAATTGAGGAGCTGCACGCAAGACTCGTCGCGGTTCAGCGCGAGGCGAGCACCGCCATCCCGGGCTTCTCCCAATCGGCCGACATTACCACATTTGTTACCCAGGCTGAGCAGGCAGTAACGGGGAAGAGCCTCGAGGACGCACTAGTCGTATTCGCGCAGGGCGCGCCGATCCCAGCTTACGTTCACCTCAGAGATACGGCTGAGGGTCATGGGCAGAAGTACATCCTCCAGTCTCTGTTCCCTAAGGTTTTTCACAACGCCGAGGGCAAGGTCATCGCCCGCCAGGGATCGCTTACGTCAAATGACCCGACCGAGCGCGAGGCGGCCCTTCGCCTGGAGATGATGGCGCTTGCAGCACAGTACCACGAGTGGATTCCCCAGATGACCATCGATCCGATGCGCCGGCAGCTTATCCGCGAGCACCCGATTACGGCTCGTGACCTGCTCCCGCGCTTGAGGTACAATCCTTTCGTTCCGGCAGGACGGGAGCAGTTGTTCGCCGACGGCCTGGTAGCCGGCTTTTACGGTGATCTAGTACAGGCCACCCACTTGATCGTTCCACAGCTCGAGCATTCCATCCGTGTGCTCCTGCACCGCGCCGGGGAGCAGGTTTCAACGCTGGACCAATATGGGCTCCAGAAGGAGCTGAATTTGAACAATCTGCTCTACAGAGCTCGGCTGAAGGAGGTACTCGGCGAGGATGTTGTCTTTGCGCTTCAGGGCCTACTGGTTGAGCCACCGGGTGGCAACATTCGAAACGGAATGGCCCACGGACTTATGAGCTACGGCGAGTTCTTCTCGGGCACGGCGATGTATCTCTGGTGGTTCACCCTGCGGCTAAGCCTACTACCGGGTCTTGTTCAGCTTTCAGAGGAGCGGACGCCGCCAGAGAGCACGCCAGAACGGAGTGAGGAAGAACTGGGATAGGCCCGCCCCGATCTCCGCTGGGCGATCTGATCGGGTGGATGGTGTTCTTGGGCGGAAGGTCAGTCGTCTTTGGCTGGGTCCGGGTCTGTACAAGTGGTCGAGGTCGCAGAGGGATCAACATGACCAGAAGGAGTAAGACGGAAACTGGACTGCAGCGGGTCATACAGAAGCGCCGCCGGCGCAGGCTCCCGGGATCTTCCGGGCGCTCATCAACACCGAGCGTTTGCGAAAAGCTTCTGAACGACGGCATCGGTGGCGCGCAATCGGCCCTTATCCCAGACGGCATCAGCTGCGAGTTCGGCTACAAATAGACTATCGTCATTATCTAGCTGACCGGCTTGTCGGATAGCCGCATGGATGGCCTCTGCGTCTTCATCACTCGCAAGCAACCACTCGGAGTAAAGAACCCGTACCGCTCGGGCCTTCTCCAGCGCTTTAATCAGCGGAGGATAGTCCTTTTTCGGCTTAGCGAGATCATAGCTAATCAGGTAGAGCATCGGTCCTTCTCCTAGTTGTTGCGATCGGCTTTTCCCGGCTTACCGCCGGCCAGGGTCTAAGCGCCGACTTGGCCCGTTTCGCGAGCTGCCCCGCGAAGGTACCCAATGGCCCCCCCTGAGGGGAACGCGCCCAAGTAACCTCGCGATCTCGCGGATACCACGCACGACTTAGGAAACTTCCACTAAGAGGCGGGGCCGCCGCTCTCGGCGGTCGGGTATTCGTCGGTCCGAAGGCTCTGGCGAAGCGGAGCACTGAAGTACCCCAAGTCCTCCTGAATGCGAACCATGAGCTGTTCGTGCTCCGGCGTCCACCTATCAATGCTGAGGTGGATGACGTCGAGCGAAAAGCCCGCGTGCGCCACATAGCGCTCAGTCGCTAGTCCGATGACCGTCGTCGCGTCAGGCTGCTGTCCTCTGGCAACGAGGCAGCGGAACTGCAGCTCCCGCACGCGCTCATCGCGCGATTCCGCACGATCAGCTGCCAGAAAGACGTAGACTACGCCGGATGGCGAGCGCACCTGGCGGGCCCGGATCTCGACGGCGGCCGCCCGCGCCATGAACTCGTTGAAGCCGTACGCCAGAAGGCGGCGGGCGAAGCGATCTTCACGGGCCATGGTACGGAGTACGGTCTCCCGCTCATCCAGCCCTTGCGCGCCCAGGGAACCGGGGACCCCTGTTCCCTCGGTAACTAGCTCGATCAGCCCGTCCCAAACGTAGCTTTCCGCATCAGCTTCCTTGCGGCGGAGCCACTCCGGCTTGGTGGTCAGAGCCTCCCAGCTCTCCGGCTCGATGACCAGCAGGTCCGCGCCTGCCGGAAAACGGCGGCCGTGATGGAGGTACACGGCGAGGAGCTGCTCCTCACCGCCAGTGACGAGGACCGCCTGGCTCCTCGCGGTCAGCGCCTCCTTGGCACTCAGGTAGGCGACGAAGTCGCTGATCGTGTCGAGCTCCCCCATGATGTGGTCGAGGGCCAACTCGTCGAACACATGAACGTAGCCCTTGCCGAAGTCACCGCAGGGGAGGGGGAGGGCACGATCGGCACCGAAGGCGACTGCGATCCGGTGGACCCGCCGGCGGGCGCTTGGGGGCAGTGCGAGACCCGGCGACCCATCCGACCGAATCACCCGTTCCATCCGACCCATCTGCCGTTCGGCTCCATACAGTTGTTCTAGGGACTTGTCGATCGCCCGCCGGCGCCACCGCTCCCCGTCCACCAACGAGTCGGTGCCGCGCTCGAGCGTCACTTCCTTCACTGAGACCATCACCACGTCCGGATCGCACACGACTAGAAGGTCGCACAGTTCTTTACCCCGGCGCGCGAGCGGGTTTGACTCGCTCCAGAGCGACAGAAAAGAGCGTCGGGCAAGGCGTGTCACGAGGGTTTCGCTGGAGGTCACAGGCATTGAGGAAATTAAACCAGTAGTAGGTCGGCGGGTGTCCACCACTCCCGGCGGCCCCTTTCGGTGTTCTGCGGGCCGTAGGTCCGTGGCCCACCGGCCACATCCGCTGGCTCAGCGGCCGGTAGCCTACCGGGCGCACGGGGGTCTCGGACGAAACTGGGATCATGGGTGTTGACTGGAGCACTTCGCGGGTGGTGAGAGCAGTCAGAGACGCACCCAGGGCCTCCCGGAGGCCTGGGCACTCTTTGCGGCCCCGACGCACAGCGGTTAGATAAGTAAATGCGGTGGAACGTCTTCACTCTGGTCAAACACTGGACACGCGGTCTCATCTAAAGCACATTCCCAGATATCAGCCCGAAAGTCCTGCACTCCTTGCTACTTGCTCGACCACCCGGTAGTCATGCAGGGTTCCAGGCTGCGCTTGGTAGCTTGCTACAGCACCCCTACAAATAACTGTACGGACCGTGGGCTGAAAACTCGTTCAGAACCACGACGGTACGCGCGTCAGCCGCCAAATTGAGGTTGACTCTGTGGGAGCAGAAAAGCTATCCAGCGAGCTAGTTGAAGCAATTCTCCGCCTTAGTCGGGAAGAGACCGACCCGGGGACGATTGCTCAGAAACTCGACCTGCGTCGACTCGAAGTTGCTGCGATCCTGGCCCACCAAAAGCTACGGCATGACCCCGCAATGTCTTCCCAGACAGAGCGCCTCGGAGAATCAGCCACCAAGGATCTTTGGTCTACGTCGCCACCGGAGGAGGTATCGACCAAGTCTGGCAAGCAATTGGAAGCCAGGCCGGAGGAGCCTGAGAATGGGATCTACATCGGAGAAGAAGAAGATCTCGGGACACCTGCCTTTTGGGATCCAGCTGATGCCCACCAGGTGCAGAACCCTCACTTGATGATCATGGGTGAGAGTGGCTCTGGCAAAACGTATGCGGTACAATGTCTCGTCTCCGAGCTCGCCCACGCCGGAGTTCCTTCCATCATTTTCGACTATGGCCAGAGCTTCGAGACCGACAAGTTGGACCGGACATTTCTAAAGTATTGTGATCCGCAGGAGCATCGCATCGGCGAGGACGGGCTGGCTCTAAACCCGTTCGAGATTTTCAGTCAAGACACGCGCGGCCCAAACACCGTAGCCACCCGGCTAGCTGACGTTTTCGACGCCGCGTACCGGCTTGGAGATATCCAACGGAAGGTATTCATAGAGGCAGTCCTGCAAACTTATAGAAACGCGGGAATCACAGCCCAAGACAGTAAAACCTGGTCGCACCCGCCTCCGAACCTCACATCCCTCAACGAAACAATCGAAGTGTTGGCAGCCGACCGCCAGAATCCCAATTATCGCAATGCCGCCAGCCTCGCAGCCCGGCTTACGAGCTTTTTTATGCTCGTGGCTCTCAGTGATGAGAGATGGTCCTGGGATAAGATGATCAGCGATAGCCCGAAGCGCGTTCACATACTCCAGTTTCGCGGGCTAGAGGGCAAGACACGTCGTGTCCTGGTGGAGCTACTTCTGTGGCACATGTTCTTCCATCTGAAATCTCATGGTCAGCATCCGCTTCGCGCATATTGCATTCTGGACGAGGCCCATCATCTCTCTTTCCGAGAGAGCGGGCCCCTAGAGAATATCCTTCGTGAGGCCCGCAAATTCGGGCTTGGGCTTATTTTTGCCTCTCAGCAGCCGCAAGACTTTAGTCCCGTCGCATACTCCAATACAGCCTCCAAGTTGATCTTTCAGACTGCTGATCCGGACTTGAAGGTGTCGAAGTTCCTTACTTCAAAGTCCATGAACCATGATAAACCCGACGAGATCCAGGCTCTGATCGCAAGCCTGGAACGCGGTCACGCTTTCTTCATCACTAAGAATCGCGGCCACAGTGTTAGCGTAGCAGGGTTTCCCAAACGTGCCACCCAGTGGAGTAAGTGATGGGGGATGTGGCTTCGGATCGCGAAGAACTCGTCTACGCCCCAGCTCTAGTTATCCTCGCTGATGACCTCTATCCGAGGAAGCTCGAAATCGTTCGAGAGTATATCCAGAATGCCAGTGACGCATTGGATGCGTTCGTGAGAGTCGCGGACTGGATCGAGGACGACGCCACCCCACTCATCAAAGTGTCGATCCAGGGCAAGAGCCTGCTGATCTGGGACAACGGCATCGGAATGGATGAACAGGAGGTCCGCAAACTCAAGAGGATTGCCTACTCCGAGAAACGTCTGGGTCAGGAGGCAGGCTATAAAGGGATAGGCCGGCTCGCAGGAACCGCGGTCGCCGACAAACTTTGGATCTCTTCTACCTCTTACGGTGATCCCAAGCTCCACAAGTTCGAGTTTCGCGCCGGAGATTATCGCGAGGAGGTGTCGACCAAGAGGCGAAAAGGACTCCAAGACCCGGCGACCGACGTCATCAATCGCCATACGAGCCTTACCTCCTGGGACGTGGACCCTGTTGATCATTACACGTTGGTTGAGTTGCGCGACATTGACAACCGATACGCAGACCAGCTCCTTAACCCGACCAAGCTCAGACAGTATATAGGCGACATTGCTCCGGTCGGCTTCGCGCCAGACTTTGCTTACGGACAGCGTATTTCAGAGAAGCTGTACCAGAACGTTCCTGACTACTCGCCGAAGGATGTTTGGCTCACGACTGCGACCGGAGAACGCACCCAGATCTACAAGCCTTACACCGATAGCATGAAGCTCGCCGACCCTGAGTTTATCGAAGTCTACAATCAGAAGCGCCAGAGCGTGCTCGGGTACTGTTGGTGCGCGACCAAGGGTAAGGAGATGCTCGGGAGACTGCGTCCTTCTGGGGGTCGGTTTGCGATTGATGGAGGCACATCCGAGGAAAGGAAGCGTCTCGCCGGTTTGGTCTACAAGCTGGTTGGGTTCAGTATTGGAGACCGGACGCTTGCGATCAATACGCTCTGGCCGGCCAAGGACATCACACGAGCCCTTTGGTTTACGGGAGAGATTCACATAGTTGACAGGGAGATCAACCCAACCACAGATCGGTCGAACTTTGTCGACAATGAGGCTCGCAACACATTCTACGAGATAGCGCGTCCCCGCATAGCGAAGCACCTGAACTCATTAGCACAGGACGTGAGCAATAACCGGAAAGCCTATGATGCGGCCGAGAAGTACCGCACGCGCTTTGCGGAGGTACGTGACCAACTCAAGGATGGGAAGGTCGAGCGAGCGGACCTGAACACGATCAAAAAGGAACTGTACCAAGCTGAAGATGATCTCAAGCGTACGTGCAAGGACCGCGACATCAAGCAGGCGATTAAACGGGAGGCTCAGGCAGCACGCGACCTGCTAAAGCAGTTGGAAGCGGCGAGAAAACAGAAGGACAGGGCAACAGAGATCAAGGACCTTGCCCGCGATGTTGAAATGACAACGCATGCGCGCAAAGTCTACACGATCATAATGGATGCGGTGGAGAACTATTTCACGGAAGACAAGGACACATACTACGACCTGTCAGCTGAGATCAGGAAAGCGATCAAGAAGCGCTACTAACCGGGGCAGCTAACATGGCGGAGCCAATTGGAGTCGGCTTTAAGACCAACCCCAACAAGGATTTTCTCCGGGGGGTTTACGATAAGGAGATCGTACGAAGCTGGAGTGAACGGGTAGGCCGACTGAACTATCTCGGGCTGCCGGGGCCGGACATGCTGGATATCGTTGAATGGCAGGAGTTCCTTAATCACTTTACGGCTATCGAACGGCTCGCAAACGAACAACACTTGCTGTTCCTACGAGCCAACGTGAAGGATGTCGAGCATCGCCTCTACTCCTTATACGGACAATTCGATGAGATTCTCCAAACCGGCAGAGATCGATACAAGAATGCGCCGCAATGGCCTTACGACCTCGTGAACCTGGACTTCTTCGGGGGACTGATCTACTCGGATTTGGCACGACCAGGAGCGCTCAACAAGCTTATCCAGAATCAGGACGCGTACCAACATAGCTTTCTGCTCATCATTACACATGATCTTCGCGATGCCGATTCGTCCGGGGAGAAGCTCGCATTTTTCGATGATCTGGGACGAATGTTGATCCGTGACTATGGCAAGGCTGACGCGATCTCCGCGGTCATAGGCTGGTACAAGGAGGTTCGAACGCCTGACGCAGCTAGGCAAGGAGTCTACACCAATGCTCTGCTGCGGGAGTTCGGCGAGGTGGCTCACTTCAAAGTGGTTTGCCGACCAGCGATCACCTATCGTGGCACCGGCGGCGTCAAGATGATTCACTACGTGACGGAATTCCACCATGACCCGCGAGGATACCGGGCTGTCAGCGATCAGTCACTAGTAGATATTCTCAACCTGGGACTCAGAGAGCTGCGCGCCACTGAGCTCATCGAAGATATTAAGGTTCCACGAATCCCCTGACCTCATCGGCACTCACAAGCCGGACAGTACCGAAAACCATCCTCCTCCTGCCTTTCCATACCACTAAAGCGCGCCTCGCCTGGAATGTGCAAAGACAAGGAGATCTCCTTCGCTCCTTGACAAGTGTCGTTTGGCTGCAAAAATTGAAGCCTGCCGCTGCAGATTTCCCTCAGAAAGGGTCCAGATGCGGCACTCAACAGACGTCCGGCTGCCTGTAATCCGTGGGTATAGTGCTCACCGAGAAGTCCTTGTGGGCTTCGCACCGGCTCGGGTCCTTAGTGCCTATAGCTTCGCCGATATTCTCGACGAGGCGACCGGCGCAGGCTATCAGCGCCCGTTTTCCGCGGCGCACAGCCTTGACTTTCGGCGCTATATCGCCCGCGAAGGCAGTGCCACAATACCTCTGACCTTCAATTTGCGCCCCGGACTCGGTCGAGCCTGGAGCATACTCACGATCCGGCGCAAGCTCACGCTCCAGCTCGACTCAAGCGAGCGAAAGCCGCTTTCCCAAGTCGATTGTCAGCACAGACTCGGGCACCTTGCCGATTCGGACCTTGAGTTGCCGTTCATGTTTTTTGTTGGACTCACGCACACCGAAGAACTGGAAATCTTTAGTGTCATCAACAGCAAAGCCAAGGGACTCAGTAGCAGCCTGCTCGACTACCACGACGCCCACCTGGCCAAAGACCTGGGGAAGGAACGCCCTGAACTCCTCATCGCACTCCAGTTGAATGAGGCCGTTAATTCCCCGTGGCACAAGCAGCTGGATCTCGGAGGGACCGCAATCTCGGGCATGCAGAGGCGTGCGTCTTTACGAACCATGCAAAAGGCGGTGCGGCGATTCCTGTCCGCTACAAAGATTCTGGAGCACCTTGCTCCCGATGAGGTCGCGCTAGTCGTTATCGACTTCTGGTCAGCTGTTGCGACCGTCCTGAGCGAGGAGTGGGCCAATCCACGGCACCATTTTCTAACCAAGGGAATCGGTGTCTATGCCCTCATGGGCCTCCTTGCTGATTTCTGGAGAGAAGCACCAGCTCCCCTAAGCGAGGCTCGTAGGCAACGCTTTACCTCTCTGCTCTCGGACTTTGCCACCTCAATTGACTGGAGCAATCGGGGACCGCTTAGGGGATTGGGAGGAGAATCGGGTGCGGTGGAAGCCCTCGATCTGCTTCGCACGGCACGAGCTCAATCGATCCGCCATCTCAAACTCGTCCATCATGGCTAATAAGCGCATCCTTTTGATCGAGCCCGGATACAAGAACAAATACCCGCCCCTCGGACTGATGAAGATTGCCCAGTATCATGGTCCCCAAGGCAAAGGGGATTACGTGCGCTTCGTAAAGGGCGAAGACCCAGCGGTACTCACTCAGTCCTGGGATCGCATCTACGTAACCACTCTCTTTTCATTCGAATGGAAGCGAATCGCGGCATCGATCGACTTTGCTCTTCGCGCTGCAAATGACTTCGCCGATAGGGTATTCGTTGGCGGGATTGCGGCGTCTCTCATGCACCAGCGCTTTCTCGACGAGCCACGCTGGCGCGGGGTGCGTTTCATCAACGGCTTGCTTGACAAGCCCCCCGCCCTCTCGCTGCAACTGGATGACTTTGCTGAAGAGCTATACGCCGACGATCTCAACGGCACCCCCATCGAAGATCTAATTCCCGACTACAGCATCCTCGACCAGATCTCATATACCTATCCTGTCCGGGACGCGTACTTCACGTACGCCTCCAGAGGCTGCATTCGTAAATGCTCCTTCTGCGGGGTCCCCAAGCTCGAGGGAGGCCAACGTGACACGCCATCTCTCGCCGGCGTAGTCAACGGCATCGAGCGACTCTACGGACCGAAGAAGGATCTCATCCTGATGGACAACAACGTCGTCGCTTCGGCTCGGTTTCGCGATATCATCGCCGAGATCCGAGATCTCGGTTTTGCCCGCGGCGCGACTTTGCGCCGCGGTCGGACCACCTATCTGCGACGCGTCGACTTCAATCAGGGAGTAGATGCACGAATACTGTGTCGAGACCCGATGTTCTTGCGCGAGCTAAGCACGATCTGTATCGCCCCGCTCCGGATCGCCTTCGATCACCTGGGCCTTCGCAAGCCGTACGAACAAGCGATCCGCTATGCGTTCGATGCCGGGCTGAAAGACCTATCGAACTACATGCTCTACAACTTTCATGACACTCCAGCCGATCTGTTCGAGCGCATGCGACTCAACGTTACTCTGAACGAAGAGTTGGGCATCCGTATCTTTTCGTTCCCGATGAGGTACCAGCCAACCGATCTTCCCGATCGCAGTCATATCGGTGAGCATTGGAATCGGTACTACCTGCGTTCCATGCAAATTGTTCTGCAGGCAACGCACGGCATTGTGAGCGGCTCGCCCGACTACTTCAAGCGAGCTTTCGGGAATACCTATCAGGAGTTCGAGGACATCCTTGTCCGCCCCCATCACTTCGTCTTTAATCGCGAATGGTACGAGGAGCTCGGAGGCCGTGCCACGTTCGCTGAGTACTCGACGGTTCTGAGAAGGCTAAGCACCTCCCAACGGAGTGAGCTGCTCAAGATTCTGTGTGGTGCTCAGCTGCATGAGTACAGGCTGATCCATGCACAACTGCGGGACCGCAGCCTTCGGAACATGCTGGCGTTCTACTTACCGCTGCCACGTGAGGAGGAGAGCGTCATTTGGGCGGAAGTTAAGCGCCTACGTGAGGACACCGTAAAACGGTATGGCACACTGCCCGATGACGAGCGCGTTGAGGATGCCGGCCTCCAGGACGATGAAGAATCGAGCTCTCGGCCTAGTCGAGCAACATCCTTGGCGGGGGCGCATCTGTGAGCCGGAGCATGGAAGCAATCGCGATTACACCGCGTGCGAAGGGAGATGAGGGTCTCTCCGCTCTGGTTGGCAACATCGTGTTCGGCAAGGACATCCTTGAATTGCTCAGCACTGCCATGTATGTCGATCCCAGGACATTGTACCGGGAGTACGTGCAGAACGCCGCGGATAGCATTGACGAGGCGATAGCGGCTGGACTGCTCGGGCCGGGAGTACGCGGACGAGTCGATATCAGGATCGATCCTGTTGAGCGGGAGATATGCATCACCGACAATGGCATAGGCATTCCGGCCGAGGACACCAGTCGTATTCTGACCGCACTCGGGGCGAGCACCAAGCGTGGAACCCGGGCGCGTGGATTTCGAGGCGTTGGAAGGCTTGCCGGGGTCGGCGTTTGTCAGTACCTGACGTTCCGGACGCGAGCGAGAGGTGAACCTCTGGTGTCCGAGGTCCGGTGGGATTGTCGTCGACTGAAGACGATTCTCAGAGACGCTCACTACGCCGGGGATCTGCAAAGCGTCATGCATGAGGTTGTAACGCTGCGAGAGGTGCACGAGCCGGACGCCCCGCCTCACTTCTTCGAGGTACGTCTTGAGAAGGTAATGCGGATCAAGAATGACGTGCTTCTCAATACCGATGAGGTCAGCACATATCTAAGTGAGGTCGGGCCGGTGCCGATGCCGGCCGAGTTCGCATTCACACGGCGGATTGAAGATCATCTCCGACCCTTTGTAATGCCGCCTCGGTTCGACGTAGTTGTAAATGGCTCCTCAGCCCCGATTGTACGTCCATTAACGAATCAGTTCATCGTCTCCGGCAACAAGACGGATCGCTTCACAGAATTACAGACGTTGACGTTGCCCGCAATCGATGGCGGCACAGCTGCGGTAGGATGGCTTCTGCACCACGGCTACACGGGGGCCCTCCGGAGAGCGCCTCACCTTCGGGGCCTCCGAGCACGCGTCGGGGATGTTCAGGTAGGAGGCGCCAACATTTTTATACATGTGTTCCCGGAGGACCGGTTCGTCTCCTGGACGGTTGGCGAGATCCATATCCTCGATCCCCGGATCGTACCCAATGGTCGACGCGATGACTTTGAACAGAATGCCGCGCTGTTTCACATCGTCAATCAACTTGCGCCCATAGCGCGCGATATTGCTCGACGTTGTCGGGTAAGCTCCAGGCTTCGCAATCAAATGAAGCAGTTTGCGGGCCGAGACCAGAAGATTGGAGAACTCTTGGACGTGCTCCAGCAAGGGGCTCTTAATCGCACCGCAGCCCAAGGCTTGAACAAGCAGGTCGGTGCCCTAGTGGCTCAGCTGGAGCAGGCTGCACAGGCGGAGTTCATACCGCCGGGTGATCGGCAGCTTCTGCAGCACAGAGCGGCGATCCTACGCAGGCGGTTCGAACAGCTTCGTGCCGCTCCCATTGGAAATGAACTACTGCGACAGCTTCCCCCGCACCGAAGGGCGCCGTATGCAGAGGTCTTCCAGCTTATCTACGAATGCTCCGGCAATCATCGAAATGCCAAGACCCTGATCGACCGCATCGCCAGCCGTATACTGGGAACGCATGTCCCCAAGCGCAGAAAGGGCTCACCTGCTCGCGGACGGCGGCGCCGCAAGCGACAATGAGCCAGTACTAAGGGACCTGGCCAGCTTGACGGAGCCATTCGGCCGCTACCCGCTGCGCCACCCCGCGTGCACTGCGCTCTGCTGCCCGAAGCTCGGATTCAGAGAAGGACACGAGAGATAGATTGCTGCCGTCAAGCTGCTGAAAACCTACGCGCACCTCTGCCGCTCCACGTTGGTACTTTTCGGCAATCCCCAACTGGATCAGCGGCATCCGGAGCTCTGATCTCCAACCACTGCGTGGTGTACCGAGCTGGACAGCACGATAGCCGCCGCTCGAGACATCCACATCCACCCGGGACACCTCGCCACCGAGTATAATGCCGCTTCCGAGCGAGAATTCCAGGCGCACTCGATGCGACGCGACGATAGGCTGCTGCAACCTATACCAGCGGAGATAGGAATCGAACTCCTGCTCGGCAGCGGCCTTCTGGGCACTTCCCTGGAACCGGTCGAGCAGGTCCCTGAGGTGAGCCCTGGCCGCTGTTTCATTCCCTGACTTATGGAAGAAATAGATTGCGAGCTTTACGGTGCCGGCATACCCCAGTCGGGGACCGCCCCCAGCAGGATTGAGCCTGGCCCGTACCCATCCGGCAACATCCTGACCGCAAAACTCCAGCTCCGAAACCGGGATCCTCAAGCGAGCAATCCGCCAAGTGCCGGATATCTCGTCAAGACGGCGTATGCTTCACCGGCGAACCTGCGGTACATCCCGATGGCAGCGGCTCCGTCGAAGTCCTCGGAGAGCAGTTCAGGAAAGGCACTCATGAGAGACTCATCCGATTCCGTACGGAAACGGAAGATGAATTCGCTCAGTTCAACCACGTTCCGGCGGCCGGAGTCGTCGGGCCCAAGCTGCCCCACAGGCTCTACCCAGAGGTTGCGGGCATACCGGGTGGGATCGGTACCGGTGAACTCCAGCGCGATCCGCCGAATCTGGCACGGAATGCAGTCTCCACAGTGGGTGACGCCCACCGGCAGTCTCGCATTCCTCCAGCAGCTCGTGGTGTCCGCCACCGCCACCGGCAGAGCGTCGGATACCACCTGTGCAACCTCCCGCTTGGTGCGGTACAGGTATGGGTTCTCGATGCGAATCGGCGCATCGAGAGCCGTCCGTAGAAACCGTTCCATCTCCACCACCACCGAGGGATGCGCGGTGTGGGTCGAGAAGGCACCGATGCGTGCTGTGGTAAGGGGCAAATGGATCGCCATCTGCCCGTTCTCGGCGAGATACATGATCTCGAAGGCACCGGTCCGTCGGGCCACCAGCGCGCCGAGCACCAAGAACATGAAGGACCGGGTCCGCTGGCTGTTCTCGGCATCGTGGTCGAAAGGAGTCGGACCTCCATCGGTCGAGGAGACGAAATATTGGTGATGCTGCACGTTATAGCCGTTTCCGGAGAGCTGCTGCACGAGCTGACGCTGTGCTGTGTCGGTGACCTGGTTGCGGGTACGATGGCTCACGAGCTGTAGGGGATTCGCGCCGCGCCCGAATTCGACTGCCGCTGCACAGGAGTCGAGCCCACCAGAGAAGAGGAGCGTCCTGCTCTGAGGGTCTGTTAAGAGAAACTGATCTTCGGGCTCTCCAGCGGCTTGCCGAAGCTGAAGCGTCCACACATCATCGGAAAGCAGACGCAGGATGGACTCGATCTGAGGTAGGAGTGGTAAGAGTCTGGCCACGTTCACCACCGGTACAGTAAGCTCCAGCTCCC
This sequence comes from uncultured Gemmatimonadales bacterium, assembly GCA_963840165.1. Lineage (GTDB taxonomy): Bacteria > Gemmatimonadota > Gemmatimonadetes > Gemmatimonadales > GWC2-71-9 > CAVVWJ01. The sequence continues at coordinate 235,126 of CAWIXT010000009.1, read as the reverse complement.
TCGAATAATCCTCCCGCTCACCCCGGGCGGTACCCCGGTCCGCCGCGAAGACACCGGCCGCGAGGTTGAGGAGATCGAGTTCGAGACTCGTGATGCCGCCAAAGTCGCGCCGAAAGTGGCCTTCCCCGTTCTTGAGATTGGCTCCGATCTGGAGGATTCGCCCCGCTGCAGCAGGGGCGCCGCCGGCTGCGGCCACGGTGTACCTCATCGGCCCGGCCTCTGACCTGACAGATGGGTGAGGACGCGGCCCACGAAACCTTGCCAGGCGCCGGGCTCGACCGGCGGTGGGCCCGCGGCGGCTGCAGCCTCACGAGCTATGCCTTGAAGGCCGTTCTTGAGGGCGACCGAGTCGCTTGTGCTCTCAACTCTTCCTGCAGCGCCGACGTAACTGGGTAAATCCCGAGACGAGTAGTACGAGGCCGCTTCCGAGAAGAGTTCCGCAGCGAAGCCAGCTGCACCCGCACCTTGGGCCACCGCCCGGATGAGTGCCCGCCGCCCGATGTCCAGTACGATTCCAGCGGCCTTCTGCTCTTGAACCTGACGGTGGAACAGCGCGGCAGCCTCTTGCGGGCTTTGGGCGGCTGCGGCGATGGCACGGGCAGTTGCAATGACCTCCCCGCCCAGCTCACCAGCAAGGCGCCCCTCACGATCAGCCGCGGCAGCGCGCCACATCTCCTCGCTCTGCCGCTGGAGTGAGACGTCGCCACGACCGAGCACGGCGGTCGCGAGTTGCCAGTTGGGAGTGTTCGGGGATCTCTGGCTGGAAGACGTGCCCATTCTATTTCCTCCCCGGACGGCGATCACGGGGATACCTCTCCGCCTCGGCAGCGGTGATACCCTGAGTGATCTGAGCCCAACTGAGCTTCCCCGGGCGGGCGAGGAGCCGCGACCAGAGCACCGCGTTGCGGACGCCTGGATTGGTGGCTAATGCGCCCACGGCCTTTGCCAGCGTCGCCGTCTCCAGGAAGGTCAAGGTCGTCCGGGTCTCCGCCAGAAACTCGGCGCTGAGCTCAACGAGGCGGGGGTTGCCCTGCTTGAAGCTCCCCGCCACGAGAACGGCTCCGCTTACGGCCGCATGGCCGAGCTGGCGGCGTTGCTGTACCCCAACGTACTCGACGAGGGGCCGGAGATTGGGCCAGCTGGCGTCGTACGGTCCGCCCGACGCCTTGGCGTCGATCACGAACACCGCTTCGTCAACCGTCATGGCGATGACGTCCCCCACGCGACTGGACCGCCTCGCGCCACCAAGCCGGCGAACTCGGCGCCCGAGCATGAACTCCACGCCATCGGCCACCGCCTCCTCGAAGATGCGCCACGCCTCGCCGCTGAGCCCCTGCGGCACCTGGTTCCGGCCTGCCTCCTTTAGAATGGCGGGATACTCCGGGGTGAGCGCGCGCCAGGTCGGAACCGCTCCACCGAGCGCATCCAGGAACTCGGCCCAGCCCAGCCATTGCGGTCCGGGCTGCCTCGCGACCGGCAGCAGGAGACGGGACTGGTGCTGAGCCTCTCGCCGGATCTGGGACTCCATCGCGGGGTTGGGCGCATCCGAGTCCCAGAAGGCGACCACGTACTGGACCCTCACACCCAGCAGGTCTCGCTTGGAGCACTTGAGCTCGAGCCCGTACGGCTGGCGGCGGGCGTTGGTGATTTCGTAGCCGGCCGCGGTAAGAGTTCGGGTAATGGTACGGGCCTCGAGATCCGTCGAGGTACTGGTCTCCTGGCTCATTCTGTTCCAGGTCTGCGAGAGATCGAGGCTTCGGGCGCCATGATTCCTCAGCTGGCCCCACAAAGAGAGAGGGAAACTGGGAACAAGAAAATACCCCGAGTGCGGGCTTCAAGGGGCCCGGCTCGGGTTGTCCGCAGCACTCAGACGGGGGGTATCAGACGATCAGACCAGGTTGTGGTCAGACGGACAGGGCCCTTTTCACAGGGCCCTCCAGGTCGCGCCAGGGCCCTCGCCTCTAGCTTGCACAGCAAGAACACACCCCGCTCCCCTGCCCCGCTCTCCCCCCTCAGCGGGGCTCACATGAGCCCCGCCTCGACAAAAGAGACATACCGCCCCCGCCCTACGATCACGTGATCGTACACCGGGATATCATGAAGCTCGCCAACCTTAACCAGCTGCTTAGTTGCGGCCTTGTCCTCCCCGGACGGTGCCGGGTCACCGCTCGGGTGGTTATGGACTAGAATCATCCCCGCCGCATGAGCCTCGATGGCAGCGTGAAACACTTCGCGCGGGTGCACCAAGGAGGAGTTGAGGATTCCCCGAGTGATCACCACCGGGCCCGGCGAACAAAGCCGACTCTGGCTGTCCAGCGGCAGGATCCAGAACACTTCTCCTACCTCCCGCAAGGCATAAGGCTCCATCCGCGCGAACACGTCACCCGGGCTCCGGATTGGCGCATCGCCGGCCGGGTACCCGTCAGGTGCCAGAAAGGCGCACTCCCGGATAAGCCGCACGCTTACAAGCCGCCGCCGGCTCGGGCGCTTCGGACCACCGGCGGGCGTGGGGTACACTGTTGTTGCGCTCATGGCCGGCTCCCGCGGCCGCAGTACTCGGGACACCGAGGCGGGGACGCCCCGCGTAGGGGCGCCCCGTTGCTGGTGTAGCGTGCCATTAGGCGGCCCTCCCTGCGCGAACGGCTTCGTGCACCGGCCTTCCGATGCGGAGAGGATCGAAACTGCGGAGCTTGTCACGGTAGGGCAGGATCAGTGCTGCGGTGAACCGCTCCAGTGCTGCGGCTCCGTTGACGGCACGGCGGAACTCGACGGCAGTCATTCCGGTCATGTGGCGTACCATTCGGCCGTAGCTCTGCGCCGAGGACACCTGCAACCGCTCGGCGATGGCCCTGATGGGGATACCGGGCGCTTCACCGAGGTACGCGGCCCGGAGCAGCTTCGCGAGCGCCAGGTACTGTTTTGGTGAGGGGAGCCCCGCGCGGAGGAAGCGGCTGGCCAAGGTGGATGGCAAGAGCCCGAGCTCCACCGCAATGCCTCGCGCTGTCGTTGCGTCCGGTGAAAAGAGAGCAGTCAAAAACCGCCGGAGCCCTTCGCTGCATCGGGTGCGCGTCCCGTCCGGCTCGACCTCGATCGCGGCAATGATCTTAGCCAGCGCGGACCGAGTGGCGCTTTCTGGGAGATCGACTGTAAAGGCGTCGCGGAGCGCCATCCAGCCGGTACGCTCACGGATATCTACCAGCCGACTCACCCCCGCGCGGCCGAGCAGCAGGGTACCGGCAACGGTCGCCGTCGCGGCATCCTCGCCTAGAAGGCCGAGCACCGGTGTTGCGGGGAGATCGCGGAGGATGGCAATCACGGTGGGGATGTCGCTCTCCCGTACCATGGCGACGGAGAGGAGAGCGCCGTCCGCGTGTCCGCCCGCGATGTCGTCGTAGATCCCGCGCACGGTTCCGCGGTGCATGATGGTTAGACGTCCCTCGGTTGCTGCCTCTACTTGTGTCCGCTCACGCGGCCCGAGAAGGGCACAGATATGGGGGAGGGTTGGAACGGGATGGCGGGGATCGCCGCCGCTGTCGTCGGGGCGCATGGACTCCTCCGGGGTTGTCCCGAAGGGCGTTTTTCGCTACGTTGCGAGTGCGGCCCTTCGGGGTTGCGGAGGGGCAGTCCGGAGATCTTTCCTAGGGATACCGGCTGCCCCTTTGTTGTACCACTATATTATCATCCATTGACAATATTGTCAATGGCTGACAATACACTTAGGTTCCCATCATGCGCCTCCGCGTACCCGAACTGCTGGCAGAGCGAAAGATGACCGCCTACGCGATGCACAAAGCATCGGGCGGTAGAATCAGTCTTTCGATGGCCTACCGATTGGCTAAGGGAACGTTTGGGACGATTTCGGGGGACGTACTCGAGGCGCTCTGCGATATCTTCGGCATCGAAGACCCCGGGCCGCTCTTCCTGCGTGAGCGAAAAGCGCGTCGTCCAAAGCCTCGGTCATGATTCGGAAACCCCGCGAGCTCACCCGTGAAATGCCTGCAGTTCCCACCCGCAGGGTGGTAGCGAGCGTAGCGAGCGAGGCCTCTCGACTTGTCTGAGGAACCGAGTGGTCAGTCCGCGGGCATTGTGAAATGTGACGCAGGCCGTTGGACCACAAGCCATGCCCGAGCCAGCGGAAGGGTTGTTCTGACGAGTTCGTACAGACGTTGCAGCTGGTCACCACTAGGTGACCCGGGTTCGTAGGCAGAGAGCTTCCGCATCTGCCGAATGCGCTCCGCGCGGATGTCCACCTCCTCCAGCCCTGCGATGCCGAGCCCGGCGACGGCATAGAACGTATTGGCATGATGACCCTGGGCTCCACGCGTCCGGTAGCCGGCAGCCGCGAGTATCGCGGTGCCCATCTGCAGGAGCGCTTGGTAGCCCAGCACGTACTGATTGTCGGCGGAGTTCCCCGGATTCAGGGCATCCCTCGATGACCGCAAGGCTTTCTCCCAAAGCGCCACTACGTCTGCATCCGACCGTGCGAGGACCTCGAGCTGCCCGCTGTCGAGCAAACGCTGAATCTTGAGTGGTACCGTCACGTGCCCCCTCCGCCGGCTTCCGCCATCACGTCCGCGATCGCGTCGTCATTTCCGGCCAGCCACACCTTAGGCCCGCTGAGCACCGCGCGAAGAAACCCGCTGCCTTCAGTGAGTCGGACCAGCAAGGCATCGTAGTTGGTCGTGACAACGTTGACCTCCCGCCCGAGGAGCACGCCCGCGTCCAGGGTTCGGCGAGCGAGCCGGTCTTCGGGAAGGTCGCCATGTAGGATGAACACATCGAGGTCACTGCTTTCCCGGATGTCAGTGCCGCGGCCATAGGATCCAAAAAGAAAGGCGGCCTCAATACCGGCCACGTCAGCCAGTGTCTCACGTAGCACGTCGGCCGGGTCGGCGAGCTCGCGCAGCAAACTGCGCAGGGCCCGCCAGCGGGGGCTCTGCTCGTCGAGACCGTATTTCACCTGACGGCCATCCGTGTGGCGGCGGAGGATCCCCAAACGCACTAGCCGCGCCAACTCGGTCTGGAGCGAACGCGGGGCCAGCCCGGTGGCCCGCTGGAGCGCGCGCACATGCCGCGTCTCGTCGGGACGGGTAGCGAAGTGGGTCACGAGCCGTGCCATTGCCCCCGACGCGAGGGCGGTAGATAGCAGGTCGGTACGCTTCGGTGCGCGCACCGGTTTAGCCAACCGGTGCCTGGTACTCCGGCGTGTACCAGGACGAGTTCGGCGTGCACGGGCAGGCTTGCTTGCATGTGACAAGTTGGATCGGCGCATGCACGAAAATTTAGTGCATGGGCGCTGGGATTGCTATCACCATGCTGTTTGTTGCACCTTCCAGTGGTTGCTTTCACCACCCTATCCCCTTCTAATTGCTCGGCTTGCCTCCTCGGACCCTTAGGCTGCCGGGCACCCCGCTCCTAATCGTCTCGGCGCCACGTCCACAGGGGACGCACGACGGCCCGAACCGAGGAGACCGTAAGTGGTCCGAGTACCGGCTGTCATACCCGAGCGGATGGTGTGAGATCAGCCAGATCTGGCTGGATCTGACGAGATGCTCGCCAAAAGGCGCCCTCCCGAGCGGGCGCCCGCGGCCGTCGTGAGCACGTGCCCGACTTCCCGGCACGAGCACACCATTCACCCAAAGGCCGTCGGCCGAGACCGTGACTGTGTCGCCCGACAAGGCAAGCACCAGCTTCCCCAGCGGTGCCGTACCGCCAGGACACACGCCACGCGGTACATAACCCCGCGCTCGGGCGAAGTCGGCCACGTTCGCGGGCAGGCAGGCGAGCACAATCGACCCTCGAGCCACGCCGCCCCGGCTCACGATATAGAATCCCGCCGGCAGGCTCGCGCTGAGGTTAAAGCGGAGTCCGCTGACCCACGCGCCGGCAGCGACCAGAACGAGGCCACCGGCCACACCAACAAACACCCTCCGCTGTCTCATGGCGTGGGCGCCCGTTCGAGTGGGGTGTAGAGTGGATTGGGGTCCGCCCGCCCAAAGAATTCCCGGTCGCGCAGATAGTTGAGCCGCTCCACCAGGAGAGGCGCACTCCCCTTCACGAAGAGGAGCTCACGGTCACGCTGCAGCCGCCGCACCTCATCTGGCAGGAGGAGCCGGCGGCCGGTCTCCGACCAGGTCACCGAGCTCCCATGCTGGCGTTGGGGGTGACTGCCGCGGCTCACACCGGTGGACCGGTTATCCGATTGAACCGAGACCGTCGCTTCGCCGGTCATCTTCGAGAAGTATTCGGCGGTGTCCCAGTCGTTGGTACCGAAGGTCTGCAGCACGTCCACATTCGCCAGAAAGGTTGGCCAGCTCTCCGGATAGGTGCTCCGAAGCTGGGCCAGATCCTGGATCACCAGCCAGAAGGTCACCCCATAGCCGCCGGCAAGCCCTATATCGCGCTGCACCGGGTGCATCCGCCGGAGATGGGCGAACTCGTCCAGCAAGAACAGCACGCGCTCATCGGGCTGGCCGCGCGCACGCGCGATGGCCAGGAGCCCGCAGGCGATCATGACCCGCAGCCACCGTGCGTACCCGTCGAGCCGTTCCGACGGGAGGATGAGGTAAACGCTCGTATGCTCGCGCTTGAGCACCCCCAGGTCGACCGTCGAGCGGCGGAAGACCTGCGCCATGCGCGGGCTATCCAAAAAGTGGGTCTGGCTCTGCGCGGTGGAGAGGACGCCGCTTCGCTCCTTCTCTGCTTTCTGGAGAATTCGCGCCGCGCCGCGGGCGACCAGGCCGCCGACGGCATCGCTTTCGCTCATCTCATTCAAGAGCTCGCGGAACGACTCTGGTGGAAGCGTCAGGAGAGTGCGTACATGGGTAAGCGTGCGAAGCTCGGCCGGAGCACTCGCCGCGACATGCAGTATCAAGCCCGTAGAGGAAACTCCTCGCGCCTCCTCATTCCAGAAGGCGTGCTCCCCTTCCCTTCCCTCGGCCAAGATGAGCATGTCAGCCAGCATGCGCGCGTCGTCAACCGCATCGGGACTTCGCGGGTCCACAAGGTCGAGGGGGTTATACGCCGCATACCCACCCACGACACCGAAGGGGTCAAAGACGTGGACCTGCTGGCCGAGCTCCTCCCGCCACCGCGAGGTGACGGCATAGTTCTCCCCCTTGGGATCGGTGACGAGCACCGAGCCCGGGTGGTCGAGGAGATTGGGAATGACCGCGCTGATGCCCTTCCCGGACCGGGTGGGTGCCACGGTCGAGCACGTGACCCTCGCCCCCGAGTCTGAGAAGCCGCGATCCCTGCCGGCCAACGAGGATCCCGCGTCCCTGGTGCAGTGGCGCACCGTTCCCCCAGCTGGCCGATCCATGGGCCCGGGATGGCGGAGGGCTCCTGGGCCAGTGCCAGGCGGCAAGCACCGCCAGAACCGCTCCAAGTCCGGTGGCACCTAGCACCGCCCACCCCACGAGGAAGGCGGAGCGAACGTGTGTCGAGTGGGCGTACGCCGCGTACCAGCGGAGGAATTGCTGGGGCGGGTAGATACGTCCTCCGCTCGCCGAGAGACCCACGACGGCGAGGAGAAGTCAGGATCCCGGCCAGCTGCCGCATTCGTCGGAGCAGAAACGCTGAGATCGCGGCCCCGGTGCAGAGAATGCTGGCGGCGAGCACCACTCGGGTCAGAGTGGGACTCAGAATTAGGAACGGTGGTCCCAGTCTCGGGTCGAAGGCGAAGCGCCAGGCCACGTACTGGGTCGCGACCCCGAGCGCGAGCACCAGGCCCACTGCGAGGCAGAGCACGAGCGGCCGGTCATTGCGGGGCGGTGGTGGCCGGCCGGGGAGATCATCCATGCCTACGGCTCCGGCTGGTACGGACCCTCGAAGACCAGGTCACCGTTCAAGAAGACCAGAAACGGCTGACCTTGGCGGATGGTGATGGTCGGTGCCACATCCATCCCCCGGCGAATGGTCTCGATGGCGACGTTGGAGAGCTCCTGGCCGAGCGCGCCGGCCGCTACCTGCCCAGCCGATGGCACTGCCAGAATCCCGGTCTGCCGTGGCTGGCTCAACTGGGCGCCCGCGCTGATTGCCGACAGGAGTATCGCGCGCCCGAAGACCCGGTTGTGGTGGTGATCGACCTTGTCCGACGCGCCGGTCTGCCCCTGCCGGTCCTTGAGTGGGAGACCGGGCAGGACCATGCTTCGGCCGTCCGGAAGGATCAGGCGCGTCCACGCGATGAGCAGCCGGCCCTGCCCCGCTGCGACCTGGTTGTCGTAGGTCCCGATCAGCTTGGAGCCTTTCGGCACCAGCAGGAGTTGCTGGCTCCGCGAGTCATAGACGTTTCGGCTCACCTGCCCTACGATCTCTCCGGGAAGATCCGAGTTGATCCCGGTGAGGAGCACACCCGGCATCACTGTGCCTGTCCGCAGGATGTACGGAGAACCCGCGGGCTCGAGCTGGGCGATGACGGACTTTCCGGCGGTGGCCACGGCATTGGTTAGGAATTCCCGGTGGCGAGCTGCCGGGGTACTCTTGTCAGGCGGGCGCCTGGCTGCGCCCCCGAGCGAATCGGCGAACGCGAACAAGCGATCTTCGCTGGAGACGAGTGGCAGACGCTGAACGGCTGGCGACCCCTGCTGGGATTGAGCCTGAGTTAGCACAGGGCTCTTGAGCGCTGCCTCAAACGCCTGCTCGCGAGACGAGGCTATGGAACCGGAGGTTAGCCCATAGGGTGGCTCGGCGTACGGCGCGCCCGATTCTTGGGTGTGCCGCACTCGGCGTACACGACCCGGGGATGAAAGTCCTGGCGTATTGTCACCCGCTGCAGCCGGTGCCTGTGCCGGCTCCTCCAGAAACGTCGGCCGGCTCGGACCACCAGGCACCACGCCGGTGTCGGCGATCCTGTCCTGCTCGCGGCCAGGGGTCAGCACGACCACGGCGGTCAATACCGTGATCCCCATGAGCACCGCAGCAACCGTGAGCGCGTTCCGGTTCAGCCGCTTGGCTAGCGGCGGCAGTGGACGGAGACCTGGGTCAGCACTCATAGGTCACCGATCGGCCTTCCGCTCGAGGAGCACGCGGCGCTCCTTCCCCTTGACCCCAGCGACCAGCACAGCCCGGTCGAAGAGCCGGTCAGTCACATAGGTATCGCCGCCCACAACCGTGTAGTTGAGGAGGGTCTTGCTGCCGTCCGCCTCCAGCACGAAGAGCGCGGGCGCCTCGGCGTGCCGGGCGACCTCAGGCAGCTTGATGTACACCCGCGCGCCATCGTCGAATACCTGCGCGGGCGCCCAGCGGAACTCTTTGTCCTTCTTGACCCGATAATCGAAGTTGAAGTTGGTGACCTCGGGGCTCACCCGGACAGTTGCGGGCCTCGCCCACTCGTCTACCATCGCATCCGGATAGTAAAAGCGCACATGCCGCACATAGGGTCCCTGGGGGTTGGTCGAGCGACTCTTACAGGGTGGTGAGTCGAGCGTGAGGTCGTACAGGCGCCGGTTCGTGGCCAGGAGGAGATTGGTCGTGATCTCGCAGTCCCGCGGTTTCACCACCACGAGAGCGGTTTGCCCATCCTGGCCTGACGGAGCCGGCGCGATCTCCCAACGTTCCGTGTCACCGGTGATCTTGCTCAGCACCACCTCTCCCGGCTGCAGCTGGATCACGCAGGCGCGAAGTACGGTGCAGGTGAGGGTGGGCTGCGAGTGCCCGTAGGGAAAGGTGACAAAGCTTCCCTCCACAATCGTGCGCGCGATACCCCCATCCCGGTACTCCCGTGTCGCCAGCGCGACAGAGTCTCGTTTCACCTGGGCGGTGTCAGGCAGAGATGAATCCGTCTCCAACTGGGCCGCCGCGGCCGAGGTCACCGTCGCGGCCAAGACAGCGGTGGTGGTAAACCGCATTATCTGAAATGGAAATTCTGCAATGCGCCTCATGGTATTCCTCCTGCACCTACGGGGGCGCCACTCGCGGTCTCGGCGACCTGGGCCCACGTGATGGACGTGATGTGAACTCCGAGTGGGTTGTCCTCGACCGCTTCCGCGGTGGGTGGGGCGACAAGCCTGACTGTGACGTAGCCTTCCCAGCCACGCATCTGGCGATTCTCGCCCGGCTGAAGCGGGCGCTCCTCCTCTATCCAGCGCAGCTTCCACACGTCGGAGCTGGGTACCCGGAGCACGCTGGTCACATCGACCAGCCGGGTGAGCCGCGTTCCCAGCAGGCGCGGGTCGTTCTCGGGACGGGAGAAGTGCTCGTTGAGGAAGGCCGCCGCTTCCGGTCCCAGGAAGGCGTATCCACGCCGGAGCAGCTCGGCTTGCGCGTGAGCCGCGTCTGCGGGGAGCACGGTGCGGATGTTTCGGATGAACTGGCCGAGCTGGGAGGCCACCAGCCGCTGGTCGGGACTCTTGAGTGGATCCACCACCCCGGCGGCCATCACCTGCCCCAGCCGGTCCACCTGGACCACGTAGGGGACCAGGCGGGCGGATGAAGACAGGCGGATGTATGCCAGGATCTGGACCGTAAGAAGTCCGGCCAGGGTAAAGGCAATGACCTGCCAGTTCCGCTTCCCCCGGGCGAGGTCGCCGAATGCGTTAGCAAATTCGTGCCGCGCTCGGATGAAGGGGCTGGCCGAACCCGATGGCTCCGGCCCACTGGCCATGGGCTGAGCGCGTCTCATCAGGCGGCGGAGCCAGAGCATATGGGTCACCCGAGGGCGCGGAGGGCGGCCCCAATGCCGAGGCTGCTCTGCCCGGCGAGGCGGCTGGCCACCGCGTTCGGCACCCGGATAGCGAGGACTGCGAAGATTACTGCTCCGCCAACGACCTGGAGCAGCGGGCTCGCGGAACCGAAGAAGGTGCTTGCCTGGATGAGGGGGATCCAGCCGCGGGCGATCTCGGTGCCGAGCCCCACGATGAGGTAGAGCAGGAAAATCTTGATTCCCACGCCGAAGGTGTAAGCCACGAGATTCTCGGCGAAGCCGGCTGTGGCGCGGAAGGCTGAGAACCCGAGGAACAGGACTCCACCTCCGAGTACTACGTAGCTCTCCACCAGCACCAGCACCAGCTGTGCGGCGATCGCGATATAGGCCAGCGCTATGATGAGTGCTGCGAGGGCACCGTAGATCGCCATCGCCGGGTTCTTGAACATCACGCCCAGATCGAGCGTGGCCAGCACCTTGAGCGAGGTCTCGCGTCCGATATCGAGCACACCGGACGGGCTCACAGTGAGGCCACCGATCGCCTGCTCGCCCGCGGCGGCGAAGCCGTTCACGATCGGAGGGATCCAGTAGGTGAAGCTCGTAATGAGGGCGAGGAGAAACGCCATCAGCGTGAACTTGAGCAGGAATTTGGCCGCGATGTCATCCAGGCTATCCCGGCGCAGCGCCCAGATGGCGCCCGACACGGCGAACTCAATGCCGGCCAGGATCATGAAGAGCCGCTGGGCGATTGGAATGAGCCGAGGCCGCCAGAGCCGGGAGGCGGCCTGGTATTGCTGGCCGATGCCATCCAGGACCGGCTCCTGGGCGATCACCGGCACGCTCAGCAGGATGGCGAGCAACACGGCGACCCCCACGGATACTGCGACGCACTTAGGTGACGGCAAAGGAGTTCCCATCGCATCACCGACTAGCCACACAGCATGTCATGGAGTCACCTGGAGCGAGAACCCAGGATAGCGGGGTCCCGGCGCGCTCATGGCGGTGAGATTCGTCCGCACGGTAGTCTCCGCCTGGGACTCGGCATTGACCCGGTTGGCGAAGTACACGGCTTGAATGTTGGTCTGAGCCGCGAGAGCTTGCCGGAGCATCGTCAGCTCCTCGGCGCTGTACATACCGATCGTGCCGTTGAGCTCGAGAGCCTGCTCGTGCCCCTGGAGTTCAGCCATCTGCCGCTTCATTACCTGGAGCCGGGCCACGCCTCCCGGCAGCGCCGCGTTCGCCTCGCGCGTGGCGCCGAGCGCGCCGCGCAGCGTAGCGAGTGTGCGGGCTGCCTGGATCCCCTGCTCTGTTGGGTAATCCGCGTATACCTCGGTGCCTGGGAAGACTCGCTGGAACTCGGCGTCGATTGTCGCAAGGTTGTAGGCGAGTGCCTCGCCCTCCCGCACCAGTGTCTCGATCCGGGCGAGCACTGTCCCGATGTCCCGCCAGCTCGGGTCCCGGAGTTTCCTCAGCGCGGCGAGTTGCGCTTCGAGCTGCTGTTTCTGCATTGCGATCTGCTCCAGACGCCGTTCGTAGTGGAGCACGTTGCGGGCGAGATTGCTGGGGTCCAGAACAACTCCTCCGAAGCCGAAGAACTGCGCGTGGGCTCGGGAGGGGAGTCCGGCCCAGAGTAGTACGGCCAACGCTGCGGTGTGTAACCGCACGCCAGTTGCTCTAGTCACGATTCATCTCCTCCTGTCTGTTCGACGCTCCTTGCGGACTCGTACCTGAGTGCCCAGTCGGAAAGTCCTTGAGACTCCAGCCAAGCACCGGGCCAGCGGCCGCCGTGTCGGGCGACCACCCCCTCGACCATCCGCTTGGTCTCATCTATTGTGGTGCCCGGCGGGGTACCGAGAAAACACAACGCGAGCGGCCCGAGGCCCAGCTCGAAGAGCCGGTTCCCCCGGGGCGAGGTGAAGTAGTAGTGGCGCTTCGGAGTGGCGTGTGCGATGGTGGCGACCTGGCGGTCGTTAAGGCCCAGGGCGCGGTAGAGGGGGGCCTGCCCGGGAGTAAGGGCATCCGCATTGGGCAGGTAGATCCGGGTGACACAGGAGTCGATGATGGTATGCCGGTGCGGAAGCTGCTCGAGCTGCGCGGGGCTCTGGGTGGCGAGCACCACCGCTGCATTCGACTTTCGGAGTTGGAGGAGCCATTGATTCACCCGGGAGCCGAAAAGCGAATGCATGAGAGCCATCCACGCCTCGTCAATCACGATCAGGGTGGGGCTCCCGTCCAACCTCTGCTCTACCCGGCGAAACAGGTAGAGCAGGACCGGCAAGGCGATCTTGTCATCGAGCCCGAAGAGGTGCTTGAGCTCGAAGATCTGAAACCGGCTTTCCGCCAAGTCGTCGCAGCTCGCATCGAGGAGCTGCCCGTAATGACCCACCACCGTGTAGGGCCGGAGTGCGGTCGAGAGAGCCTCGTCCTGCAGCTGCACGGTAAGCTCAGTCAGCGTGCGGTACGGCCGCTCGTTCAGCGCCACCAACTCCAGGGCGCGGTCAATCCGTACCCGAAGCGCCGGTGTGACCGCCAGCCCCTGGAGCCCGAGCACTGTCTCCAGCCACTCTGCAGCCCAGGCTCGCTCATTCGCATCGTCGATCCGGGCGAGTGGCTGAAACCGGAGGGCGTCCGCCCGACCGGCCGCAAGATCGTAGTGCGTCGCGCCGCTCGCCTGGGCCAGAACCCACAACGAGTACCCGACGTCGAACATGAAGACCTGTGCGCCGGGATACCGGCGGAACTGCGCGGCGAGGAGGCCGAGGAGGACCGACTTGCCTGAGCCGGTCTTCCCGAGTACGAGCGTGTGCCCGACATCGCTGTCATGCAGGTTCACCCGGAATGGGGTGGCCCCTGCAGTTGCCGCCCAGAGGAGGGGCGGACTGTCGGGTGGGAAATACGGTGAAGGGTTGGCCGCGAGGCCGGGCCACACACTCGTCACGGGGAGGAGATCGGCCACGTTCCTGGTGGAGAGGAGAGGCCGCCGAAGATTGGGCCACCCATGGCCCGGAAGACTCCCGAGATAGGCCTCCAATGAATTCACGGTCTCAATCCGCGCGGGGAAGCCGGCATCGGTGAGTGCCTTGAGGATCTCTCCCGCCACATGATCGGCTCGCTGAGGCTCCGACTCGAAGGCCAGGATCACCTGGGTGTGGAAGCAGTAGCGAACCGCGCCGGACGCATTTTCGGCCGCCGCATCGCCAGCGTCCGCGGCCATGGCCCGCGCGTCGTGGTCGAGGAAGAGTTCCTCATCAGCCTGCGGCCCGGAGTTTGACCGTTTACCCCCGAGCATCTCCTGCGCCCAGGCAGCGGCTCCCTTCCGCTTCTTGAACCACTGGAGCTGGTGCCGGCGGATGAGCCTCGACGCCTCCCGCGTGCCGATGGGGATCACGCGGTTGGACCAGCGGAAGGGGACAGCCAGCGTGTTCAGCAAATCCAGTTGGCCGGCGTGCGAGGCGTGCGGAAATCCCTGGACAGCAACGGCACGGATCGCCCGGCCTCCGATCCGAGGCTCGAATCCGCCCACCAGCTCCTGGTCCGCGAGTACGACATTGAGATAGCTGGCGTGCGGGGGCGTCCGTACCGGATGTGCAAGGCCGGTGAGGCATTCGTGTAGGTGGGCGAGTAGTTGGTCGGCGTCCAGGCGTTTGAGCACGAGCCGCGGGGAGAGGCGACTCTCGATCGTGTGGAGCGCGGTGCCAAAGCCGCCGAGAACCCGCTCCCAGCCTCCCCCCACCATTTCACTTCCCCGCACGAACAGCGCACCCACTTTAGACAGCGTGTCGGGCGGTGGCACGTAGGTCACTATCAGGTAGTACGCCGTCTCGAACTGCCGGCTCGCGTGCCGTTCGTAGGCGGCTCGGCGCTCCTCGTCGATCAGCTGGGTCACGGCGTCAGGAAAGACTCCGGCCGGGTACGCACCAGCCGGCCGGCGGATCGCGTCGAAGTGGAACATCCAGGCATCCGCGAACGGCAGGAGCGCCTCATTGACATAGCGCGAGAGCGTGTCCAGCTCCTCGACGGTGGAGGCGTTGAGGTCCGGCCCCGAATAGCAGTAGCCGGCAAGCAAGCTCCCGTCTTTTTGCATGATGACCCCATCATCAACCATGAACCCCCAGTTGAGGAGATCAGCGACCCCGGCCGGCTCGGTGCGGTGCTCCCTGAGAGCCGAGAGACCCCTCGCCGCGGCGGCGCCTCCAAGCGCACCGAGTGTCAGCGTGCTGAGCTCCACGAGTCGCTCCTACCGTGTGGGCGGAAGGGATGGGTTCATACGGCGGGTCGCAGCGTGGATGCCGGCATGGGGCCGGTAGAAGTCCGCTGCACCGAGACTCCGGATGTAGAGGATCGACATCTGTGCATCCTGTTTCGCGACCCACACCATCACCCCGTGCACCACTGTGAGATAGAACCCGGCAAGGAGCAGAGTCGCTACGTGAAGACCGACACCGAAGACCAAGCCGAAAGCCGTGGACACCTCCACGATGACAGCCGCGGGCTCCGCCCCGGCAAAGAGCACCGGCCGGTGGAGCGAGGCGTGGATTGGGTGCCGCTCTGGGGTGTCCATCTGCGGCTACACGGTGGCGCCGACGAAGGCGAGCGCGGTAACGATGTTGGCGGCTCCGATCATCATCGCGATCCCGATGATCGCCTGCCCGAACCGCCGGGCGCCCTCCTCGTGTCGGGTGAAGGCCCACATGGCGCCGCCGACCACGAAGGCCAGAGCGCCGAGAATCCGGGCCGTGGGGCCGCTCAGGTTGCTGAGCAGACTCTGGAGCGGGCCTGTCCACGGCATCGCGGCTCCCCCGCCCGCCGGTGCGGCGAGCGCCATCTCGGGCAAGAGGATCATGAGGGCGACGACACCGAGGGCGAGAGAGCTTGGGCGGATCACGGCGTGGTGCATACCCACTCTCCTGGAGCAATAAAGCGTTCGAGGCGGTACCGCCCCCCAGCATCGAGTCCGCAGACCCGGACGAGATCGGAGACCCGGCGCCCAGTGTTGCCGCCCTCGATGACAACGATGATGTGAATCGCCTCCGCGATGAGCGGAGCCTGGGGTGGGACGTTGGCGCGTTGAGCCAGGCGATCCAGCCGGAGCAGCGCGCCTTCGGCTGATGAGGCATGGACCGTGGCGACGCCGCCCGGATGGCCGGTGGCCCAGGCGTCGAGCAGATCCAGCGCTTCGCTCCCCCGAACCTCGCCCACGATCAACCGACTTGGGCTGGTGCGGAGCGCGCTCTTCACCAGCTCGGCCAGGCTCACGTGCCGGCCGGTGCGCAGCGCGAGATGGTCGCGCGCGGCGCATTGGAGCTCTACCGTATCCTCCAGGATCACGAGCCGCTCCTGCGGGAAAAGGTCAGTGATCTCCTGAAGCACGGCGTTAGCAAGCGTAGTCTTGCCGCTGTTGGTTCCGCCGGCGATGAGGATGTTCCGGTGGCCGGCTACGGAGCTGCGAAGCACCGCATGCTGCGGCGGCGAGAGTATGCCGCTCTGCACGTATTGGTCGAGCGGGTAGACCACGACTGGCGGTTTCCGGATGTTGAACGCGGGACCCGAGGTCACCGGCGGAAGAAATCCCTGCAGCCGGCTCCCACGAAAGATCGGTGTGGGAAGCTCCGCCTGGAGCCGCGGCGAGTCAGGAGTAAGAGTCGCCCCCATGTTGGCTGCCACGGCGTTCAGGAGCATCTCGACCCGGTGCGGAGCGAGGGTGGTACCAGTATCAACTTTCCCTCGTGAGCGGGTATCGATCCGCACCGAACTATCCTGAGGGTTGAGGTACACCTCGGTCACATCGTCGTCGGCGAACGCCGGGAGTACGCCGGGGCCCAAATAGCGGGCCAGCATTTCACTCAGGCGATCCGCCGCGTTTTCGTGGCCCTGATCTAGAACGAGTGCTGGCTCTGCCATGGTCGGAAGCGCTTTGTTGGGGACGTCACACCATCAAATACTTCGATACTTGCGGAAGCGTTCTGCCGACACGCTAGGCGGCGTCATTAGGCGCCTTCTCCTTCGGCTCGAGGTACGCCCGCAGCTCCCGGCGCAACACGGCGCGAGCTCGGATCAGGCGGGTGCGAATCGTGATCGGACTCACTTGGTGCTTGGCCGCGATCTCGGCGGTAGTCTCCCCACGGAGAAGGCCGAGTACGATGGTGGTGAGCGGCGGGGGAAGAATGTCCGATGCGACCCGCGCTATAGCGTCGGACAATTCTCGACACTCAAGATCGAGGTCAAGCGCGATTCGAGACTCTGCGATCTCTACGGAGTGGTCTCCTCCGCGACGCTCGGCATCGCGGGCACGGCGGCGGTAGGCGGTCCGTAAGAGATTCCGCGCAATCGTGATCACGTAACGGTCCGCCCGCGTGGGATCAATCCGCGGGACGGCCCGCGTGAGGCGTACGAGCGCCACCTGAGCCAGGTCTTCTGCCACGTCCAATGGCAAACGATAGGAGAAGTACTCGAGGAGGGGTGTGCGCAGTGAAGTCAGCAGGCTTTCCAGGGCCTGCGGGTCTTGCTGCTGCGCCCGATGGAGCAGGTCTCTCAACTCGTCCGGCGGTGGCCAGGCAACGTACCGGCCCATGCTGCGAATACCGTGGTCAAATGTGGGTGATAGCCAAATGGATGCCTACACTGCAGGGGCCCGCCGGATTGCGCTACGCACTAGCTGGTTACCACGCGACCGCCAGGCAGGATCGTGTCTCTTGGGACCTGCGGTGCGCTGGCGCGCGTGGGCGACGCCCCACCACACCATCAGCCCCAGGATAGGCAACAGTGCGAAACCAGCGTCCGTCAGGCTGTAGTGGACCCGCTTATAACCGCCAACCTTGGCCTGGCGTGTCACGACTCCATCCTCTTCCAGTTGCCGCAGATGCTCGATGAGAACCTTGTGGGATACCTCGGGGAGTGCTGCCTGTAGCTTGCTGAACCGGCGGCTCCGCCAGGCCAGAATCAGGATGATCCTGGGCTTCCACTTGTTCGCCAACACGTGAATTGTTTGCTCGACGGGGGACACTGGCCTGAGTGACATGGCACACCTCCTGGACGCCCTCACTATCTCGATCGAATCACAAACGCAGGTCGCCGACTGAGACTCTCCTTTGGCGGAGTGTGTAGAGGTGGGCTCAACAGAGGATCAAATGGCCGTATGTCAGCAGAAGCTTGTGTCGCTCCCTGGCCATGCCAGAGCTGGTTTTTTAGAGTCCCTCCTTACAGATGACGCTGGAGCCGAGGACTCCAATACACGAAGTGTGGGCTTGCGTATTCAGAGTGGATACGAGAATGCTAAAGAGAGAAAGGAGGTCCTGAATATGCCCGTGGTCGCGGTCATGCTGGCTGAGCCGGCCGCACAGAGCCTAGCTGCCGAGCAGATCGGAACGCTGGCGGCCGCCCGCTTCTGCGAGACCGTCGAGGCCCTGGAGGAGCTAGTAGTTGGAGGCGGCGTGGACGCCGTGGTGGCAGATCTCCGGGACATCTCAGGGAGCAGCATCTTGCCCACCTTTGCCACCCTCCGCCGCCAGGCGCCTCATGTCCCGCTTATACTGCACTGCCTTCCAACACCCGCCGCGGTACGCGAACTCCCTGATATAACTGTTGTTGGGCGGGGTCTGAGCCTCGTCTTCCGGAACTGCGAGCACCTCGGTCTCGCACTGCGTCCCTTGCTCAACCCTCCGCGGGTGTTGAGTGCGGCGGAGACCCTCGCGCAGCACATCGTACCCTTAGTGCCGGTTCCCTTCCGTCCCTTCGTGCTTGTTTGCGCCTTCAAGGCCCTACCGAGCCTCCGAGTCGGTACAGCCGCCAGCTGGAGTGCAGTCTCGCGCCGGACACTCGAGCGGTCGCTCAGGCACGCCCGGTTGCCCGGTGCAGCCACCGTGCTGGGGTCATGCACAGCGCTTCATGCTGCCTGGTGGCTGGACGTGCAGGGCTGGTCGGCAAAACAGGTTGTCACCGAGATGCAGTTTTCCCATGCAAGCGCTCTTATCCGCGTCCTGCAACGTCACTTCAGTTGTTCCGTGAAATCACTCCCCGACCAAGGCGGTTTCCAGGGGCTGCTTTACCGGTTCGAGGCCACGCTCCTCGGTGATCCTCTCAGAGCCGCCTGATCCCAGTCGCCTATCTGTCGCAGGAAAGCAATGATTGGCGCACTGCGGCATGTAGCGGGAAGCAGTAGCACTTCCTAGTCTGTCATACCGGTCTGTTCTGACGGCGCAAGCAAGGAAGGCACCCCGTGGCAACAACCCTGCTGGGCAAAATCCTGGACACCCCTCAGCTCTCCGACCGCTTTCGGCCACTCCCACATGTTGTGTGGGCTCGCCAGGCCGACACCACCGTTCTGCTCGACGCCGAGCGGGGGCTGTACTACACGCTGAATGAGGTCGCCAGCCGCACGTGGGAACTGCTGGTCGCCGGCGAACCTCTGATCGAGGTGCTCCGCTGCCTGGGCGATGAGTACGATGTCGCCTCGGAAACGTTGCAGACCGACCTTACGGCGACGTTGAAGCAGCTGCTCGAGGCAACTCTGATCGAAAGGCTGCCGCCATGAAGGCCGGGACTCCTCCCATCGCCTGGCGGGAGGCCCAAAGACTGCTCCGGCGCCAACGTGGGCTGCTGACGTCGGCGCTGGCTCTGATCGTGACGAACCGCCTGGCTGCGCTGGCGCTCCCGACTGCCTCCAAGTACATGGTTGACGAGGTCATCGGACGGCAGCGGAGCGACCAGTTGGGGATCATCGGGCTGCTCGCGTGCGCCGCCATCGCGATCGAGGCCGCGACTGCGTTCGGGGCAGCGCAGCTTGCCGGGGTGGCTGGTCAACGGGCCATCGCCGGGCTGCGCCAAGAGCAGCATGCCAGGGTGATGGGCCTCCCGCTCCGGCGTCTCGACTTATTAGGCAGCGGAGCCCTCGCGGCAAGAGTCATGGCGGACTCGGACCAGGTCCGCTATCTGGTCGGCAGCGGACTCGTGCAACTAGTGGCCTCGGTCCTCACCGCGACACTGGCCCTGGGTCTGCTCTTTTGGCTCAACGTTCCCCTCACCATCGCCGTGCTGGCGATCGTGGGCCTTGTTGCTTTCGGTGTGCGGCATGCGTTTCGCCAGATCACGTCAGCGCTCGGGAGGGTGATCCACCGGCAATCGGAGCTGACGGGATGGTTCAGTCAGATCCTCGAAGGCGTCCGGGTCGTGAAAGCATATGGAGCCGAACGGCATGAGACACACCGCTTCGCACGCGAGTCGCACGGTTTGGTCCGTGAGAGCGTAAATGCACTCCGGAGCATCTCCCTCCTCAACGCCGGCAGCACCCTCGCCGCGGGCTCAATCGGCGTGCTGTTGCTAGTGGTGGGTGGTCGGGCGGTCGCGATGGGCGAAATGAGCCTGGGAAGCTATGTCATGTACGTCTGGCTCACGGGGTTCCTCCTAGGTCCCGTCATTCACCTCGCAACGAGTGCAGGGGAGTTGGGGAAGGCCGCAGCCGCACTCGGGAGGATCGCCGAGCTGCGGGAGAATCAGACCGAGGACGAGGAGGACCGGGTCCACGCCCGCCTCCCGCACGTGTTAGGGAAGGTGGAGTTCGAGCACGTGAGTTACGGGTACGTTCCGGAGCAGCTCGTGCTCCGGAACGTGAGCCTGTGTGCGCCGACCGGGTCTACGACCGCGCTCATGGGGGCGAACGGCTCGGGCAAGAGCACGCTTTGCAGGCTCCTGCTCGCGTATGACCGGCCGGCCGCAGGGCGAATTCTGATCGATGGCCGCGATCTCGCCACCGTGCGGCGCCGGGACTATCGGTCGCACCTCGGTGTGGTGCTGCAGGACGACCTCCTGTTCGACGACACGATCGCCAACAACATCCGCTACGGCCGGCCCAGCGCGCTGCTCGCCGAGGTGCATGCCGCGGCACAGCTGGCGCGCTGCGATGAATTCGTCGGCCGGCTTCCCCACGGCTATGCGACCCTCGTGGGCGAACGGGGCCTGCGCCTGTCGGCCGGACAGCGCCAGCGGGTGGCAATCGCGCGCGCCTTCCTCGTCGATCCGCGGATCCTCATCCTCGACGAGGCGACCTCGAGCCTGGATGCTGAGAGCGAAGAGTTGATTCGAGACGCCCTCCGACTCCTGTGCCGAGGTCGTACAACCTTTCTGATCGCTCACCGCCTCTCCACCATCCAGAGCGCCGATCAGATCGTAATGCTCGACCGGGGCTCGGTCGTCGAGCGGGGCACACATGAGGAGTTATTCGCACACCGCGGGCCGTACTTTGGCCTCTATGAGGCCCAGTCTCGCGAGCTCCCCAGCTCCCTTCTAGCCTCCGTCGGCCTCACGGAGCTGCGCCCCCCACGCACATCTGGGGGCCGAGTCGGTGTTCTCACCGGGGGGAACGGCCGTGGGCACTGATACCACGGCTGCGGCACCTCCGAGGCGCGCACCGATCTGTGCCCTTCGGGCCGATGACGTCCCCCGCTACCTGCGGCGTGGCGTGGTGGGCATCGAGGCGCGTGACGATCGCACCGTAGCCTCGACCGGGTACAACAGGAAACAGCCGACTCGCCCAGAGTACCCTGCGTCGTCTACTGGACTTCGGGATACTGGTGGCGATGCCGCGTCAGGGCGGGAAGCACCAGGCCATTAGCGAGGAGCAGATTGCAGCGAAAGGGGCAGGGTGATGACGACAACGATTCCCAGAACGACACCGGCACTGCCAGCAGGCCCCTTTCGCTCGCGCCAGGATATCATCGCCACGCGAGTGCATGATTGCATCGTGCTGTTAAACCGCGCAACCGAGCAGTACTTAACGCTCCACGAGGTCGCGGCACGCATCTGGGAACTGCTCCACGAAGGACTTACACCCACGGCAGTCGTGGACCGGCTGTGCGATGAATACGATGCTTCCCGCGAGCACGTGACGGTGGACGTAGTGGGGCTGCTCGAGGGTTGGCTCGGTCAGGGGCTGATCGAGCCGGGCACCGTCGAGCAGAGGGCTGAGTTGCTGCCCGTGGTCGCGGTGGCGACGCTGGCGACTAGGAGCCTCGCGGGTGCGGATAGTGCAACAGCTGTCGTCGTGCCATCTGCACTTCGCTGCTGGCTCACGCTCTTTGCGGTCAAGGCAATGCTCAAGATTCTTGGCTTTGCCAGAACGATCGACTACATCCGCCGGCAGGTAGGGACCATCCCGGGGAACACCTCGGTCGATGTAGTAGCCGTGAGGGCTGTGGAATGGTCGGTCGCGATGGCCGGCGGACTGTACCCGGGACGGGCACGCTGCCTCGAGCAGTCGCTGGTGCTGTACTGTCTTCTACGCCGTAAGGGTGTGGCGGTTAAGTACTGTCAGGGAGTTCAATCACACCCATTTGAAGCGCACGCTTGGATCGAGTATCTCGGCGAGATCATCAACGACGTGGAGGAGCACGTAGCGCGATTCGTGCGCCTGCCGGAGCAGTTGCCGTGAGATACTTCGTCTGCGTGTTCGATCCTCATGGTCAAGGGATTCCTGAGTCGTTGCGGCGCCAGTACGAGGCGCTGCCTCGGGCCCGCGGGCTTGAGTTCGTCTGGTATTCGTTCAGCCATGCCGGCGGACAGTCGGCAGTGCTCACTGCCTGGGACGACCCATGGGGCGACCCACTCCTCACGTGCGATGGGCAGCACTTAGCGGTGGGGATGGTGCGGCTCGACAATCGCGTCCAACTGGAAGCCTGGGCTGAGCCCCGCAATCTGCGGTGCACTGATTTGGAACAGGTCCGCCGAGTCGTGGCCGAGCATGGAACGAGGTACATCCCGCGTATCCTGGGCGACTTCGCCGTAGTGATTTGGGACGGTGCGGCGCGCAGGCTGGTTGCATTTACCGACGCCTTTGCGGTCAAGAAGCTCTACTACAGCCATCGCGGTGGCCACTTAGCTTTCGCCTCCCGCGCCGAAGCGTTGGCGGTGGACGACCGCTACGAACTGCAGCATCTCGCCGAGCTCGTTGCGGGCTGCGTTCTGTCGCCGGACCTCACCGTTTACGAAGGAGTGAGACAGCTACCACCCGGGACGCTAGCGGTGGGCGAGCACGGAGGATTGGCGATGCGCAGGTACTGGTCGCCAACAGACTTTAGGCCCGACCCGGGTTTAGCGCAGGCGGGGCGTCAGGCGGCCGAGACCTGCCGTGAGCTCCTCGCTGCCTCGGTGCGACTCCGGCTCGGTCCTGCCGGGACAACGTGGGCGCAGCTCTCGGGGGGATTGGACTCGTCTTCCGTGGTAAGCACGGCACAGTGGATGGCTGAGCGAGGCGTGATCGCGGACGGACTGGCGGGCACCGTCACCTATGTAGACCGCGAGGGCACCGATTCGGACGAGCGGCGGTATTCCGATCCGGTCGTTGCGCGGTGGGGTGTCCGCAACGAGACGATCGTTGAGCCGCCGTTGTGGTTCGATGGCGACGCGCCGCCACCACATACGGACCAGCCAAGGCACGCGCTGGCATTCTATCCACGGGAGCGACGAATCCTGGCAGTCGTCCGCGCTTCCGGGGGCCGGGTGCTGCTCACCGGATTCGCAGGCGACGAGCTTTTCACCGGCACGATGCTCTTCTTCGCAGATTGGGTCATCCGAGGCCGAGCATTGGCGGCCATGCGCGAGATCGCCCACCGCGCTGCCATTGGACGAACCTCATTCTGGGAGCTGCTGTACGGAAATGCGGTCCTGCCGCTCCTCCCATCAGTCCTCCGACACCAACTGTTCAGAAACCAATATCGCATCCGCCCGTGGGTCGCACCGGCAGCGATCCAGAAGTATCGTCTGCGGGAACGCAGTGCGGTCGGCGAAACGTATGCGGGTCCGCTCGGCAGCAAGTATCACCACGCGATGAGCAGGTACGTAACCGAGATCAGCCAGGCGCTCAACCCAGGGTTTCTCGGAGAGGGACTGGATGTGCGGCACCCTTACCTCTATCGCCCATTGGTGGAATTCGCGCTGCAACTACCGCCCGAGCTCTGCGTGAGACCCCAGGCGCGAAAGTGGGTACTCCGCGAGGCTATGCAAGGCATTCTCCCGGATGTCGTTCGAACTCGGATTGGAAAGGGGGGGCCTTCGGGAGCCATCGCCTGGTCGTTGACCGCTCAGCGCCAGCTACTTGACCACCTGATACGCCGACCGCTTCTGGCAGAACTCGGGTTGATCGATGCGGAGCAACTCCGCGCCGCCCTCGACGCGGCAGCGCAACGCCCACACCGAGGCAACTATCTGCATACCGTCGTGGAGTCCACCTTATTGATCGAGGCATGGCTGCAAGTGCGATCTGACCGATGGCCACCGAAGACCTGCCTCAGGAGTACAGTTTCAGAAATGCAGTAGCACCCGGGAATAGAAAGTAGAGTCCGTTTACCACCCTCACTCGAGGGCCACCCAAGGAGGACACCATGAAAAAGACCTATACTCCGCCCGTTGTAATCGTCAATGGCGACGTGACTCGCCAGACGATGGGCTCGGGACCGGATCTGGTCGAGGATGCCACTCACGAGAAGATCATGGATTTCGGCAGCGGCTTCTATCTCTAAGGCAGGAACTGCTTCAGAGCCATCGGTCAGGTCGTACACTCGCTGCCACTGCCTTTGGTTGGGGGCCAGGCAACCGCTTGGCCCCCAACCTCGTTTCCCTGCCCCACTCTCGATCGGGGGGCGAGGTGATAACGCGTTCCGCCCAGAAAGGGCTCGGAGCTGTAGAGGTATATAGGTTCGAGCGGCCTGTGACGTGGCCACATCTCGGTCAAGTCTTCGGCCTGATACAGGCGCCCATTCTTCACTATGTACCGGATGCTCATTGTGTGGTGGATGTCTTCCAAAGGATTCTGGTCCAGAATCTGTAGATCGGCGAGCTTGCCGGGCTCAAGGCTGCCGATGTCCTTTGCGTGACCGATCGCGGTGGCACCGACAATGGTCGCGGAGCGGAGGATCTCGTGGTTCGACATACCACCCAACGCATGCAGCCACATCTCGAAGTGGAAGCCCAGGCCGCCGAAGAGTCCATGGGAGCCCATACCCACGCTTCCTCCGCGTCGTACAATCCTCGCCGCGCTGGCGAGTGTTCGGCGCAGGTCACTCAGGTCGACTGACTCACGCTGGCAAACCAGTGCGGTCGGGGCCCAGACGTCTCGGGCCGATGGAGGTACGAACCGTCGCAACCGGGCGAGATCGCCCGGCACCGCTGACATCCGCAGTAGGTATTGCCACGGGCTGACCTCCGAGCTGTACGTCATGGTGTGTGTCGTCCCGCTCTTCGCGATGAAGGTGACGACGTCATCATATAGCGGGGCTGACCTTGAGAGTGTGTGCTCCACACCGGTAAAGCCGTCGGTGAATGCCGTAAGCCCGAAGCCGATGCCAGCCACATGGACCGTCGCATTGAGGCCGGCCTCTTGCGTTGCGCGCGCGACGAGTTGCCGCGCTTGGCGCGTTGCTCCCGCATCGTACTGCTTGAACGTTTCTGCGCCGAAATAATCGACGATCGGCGCTGCTACGGCGCGCGCATCTGGTAGGGTCTCGATCGGCCGGTCGGAGCCGGAGTTGCCAATGCCGGTCGAGAAGATACGCGGGCTCACAGTTTGCCCGGCACGTTCCTGTTCGGCCAGCGCTAGATGGTTGCCATACGTGTACTCATAATCGAGCGCGCTGCGGCTGCTGGTGATGCCCGAGGCGAGGACCGCATGGCAGATCCAGCACTCGTCAGCGTCTACCCCATAGGTCCGCAGCAGGTGATCATGAATGTCGACGTACCCCGGCAGGAGGGTCTTGCCGGCCAGATTGAGGATGTGCCTTCCCACGGGGAGGGGGACCGAGCCCTGCGGACCGAGTGCGATGATGCGGTTGTCTCGGACGACGAGGTCTCCGCGCTCAATCACCTCCAGCCGGCCATCCGCCTGGTTGCGCATCGTAATCAGGCGCGCGCCGCGTAGCACGAGCGTCCCTCGGGGGACGTCGACCGGCACTCTGAGTGGCACATCGACCCTGGTGAAGGTGGTCCAGGCAGCGGGTCGCACCTCGCCGACGAAAAGCGTCCCACCTTGGCTGAAGAGGACCCGGCGCCCGTCACGAGACCAGGAGATCCAGGGGGCCAGCGCTCTGCCCCAGCGCGCAGCTGCCCCCTCTGGTGCCCCGTACGAGCGCTGT
Organism: uncultured Gemmatimonadales bacterium; assembly: GCA_963840165.1. Taxonomy (GTDB): domain Bacteria; phylum Gemmatimonadota; class Gemmatimonadetes; order Gemmatimonadales; family GWC2-71-9; genus CAVVWJ01. The sequence continues at coordinate 209,368 of CAWIXT010000009.1, read as the reverse complement.
TGCGCCACATCGAGGTCAAGCGGCGTCTCGCCGGTCTCGGCCGGAACCGTGCTCTCGAACAGCGAGTAGGAGTGATCTAGGATGGCGCGTCGCCTATCAGGTGAGACCACCCCGGTCAGCTCGCGCAACCCTGGCAGGACCGTCGAATCGGATGCCACGTCGGGCTCGACCCGCGGATACTTTCCATCCCACGTAAGGGAGCTAAGGCCCAGGTAGATCCGGTCTGGATCGCTGGTAAAATAGAGCTGCTCCACGGGGAGCCGCCGGAGATCCGAGCCCTGAGGTTTGCCGGTGTACCGCTTCGACAGAATCACCGGCAGACGCATCGGCAGCCCCCCAGAAGAAGGCAGCCAAACAAGCGCGAGGCTCACGGCTGCCGTGTTTGCAAGCGCGTGCACCAGGATACGCTCGGGCGGCATAGGGGCCCGCACCGCGACGATACGTTCTCCGTCGGGTGTGACCGCCGTGTGAAAGTAGAGTGCGGTATCAGTCGTAAGGCGCTCGGACTTGGCAAGAGCTTCGGTGGGGTGACGGTCCACTCGCACCCGGCGCACCGCTCCCCCTTCGCCATCCCGCCACGTGCTGTAGATAATCCAAGCACCATCCGGGGACCAGGAGGGGTAGAACTCGCCAGCGGAATCCGCCGTGAGCCGCCGCGGCGAGCCAACCGACCGCCCACTGTGGAACAGCTCCATCACCCAAAGGCGGTTCAGCGCGCTAAATGCGACTTGCTGCCCATCGGGAGAGAGAGCCGGCTGCAGCACGCTTCGCGTCCTCACCGCGGTATCGGGCAGCGTGGCTTGGTGGACCTTCATCGGCGCCAGCTCACGCTCCACATTGACGACGAACGGGATCACGGCGTCGTGCCCCGTCGCGAGGTCGACGCGGTGGAGTTTGCCGCCATATGCCGCGATGAGTGTCTTCGAGTCCGGGGTGAAGGCGTATCCGGGCGCCCACTCGGAGGCAATGCTCGGGTTTGGGAAATCAATCCGTTCCCGCACGAGCCACCGTTCCGCGAGCGTGCGAAGGTCACGACACCGGAGGCCAAACCGTGAGCCGGTGCTTGAAACATAGACGAGCCACCGGCCGTTCGGACTCACGGCGGGGCGCATGCCGTCGCGGCCAGCAAAGGTAACCATCTCCGGCGTCCGTCGTCCGGTGGCCAGTTCGAGCCGCTCGATCCGCCATCCATTGCGTGGCCGTGGCCAAATATTCGGTGGGCTATACGATTCCACAGTGGCATACACAGCTCGCCCCTCCGCACCGAACGCCGGTTCCAGTGCCTGTTGGGCCCGTTGGTAGCTGGTGTCGCTGATCCACTTCATCTCTCCCGAAGCCACGCGGTACCCAGCCAGCAGCCAACGTTGGCCGTGCACGTAGCCCCCGAGGCTCTCGGCGGCGAATGGTCGCCAGGCGGCAAGACGCTGGGAGACCACAATGGTACGGCCATCGGGAGCCCACGTCGGCGACGCGATCACCCTGCCGAAAGACATGCTATGTAGATCAGAGAGCCGGCGCAGGTGCTGATCCTGGCGGTCGATGACCCAGAGGTTGGGGATGCCATTCCGGTCGCTGATGAACGCTACGTGAAGTCCGTCGGGGGAGAATCGCGGCTGGGCGTCGAAGGCCATGCCGGATGTCAACGGGCGTGCAAGGCCGCCTGTGATGGGCACCGTGTAGAGATCGCCGAGCAGGTCGAACACAATTGTCGTGTCATGGGACGAGACATCGAGCGACATCCACGTCCCCTCGGACACCCGGAACCGCACGACCCGGGGCCGCCCGAACGATGCGCCACTGGAATCCGAATCGCGTCGGGTCTCCGGCCCGGGCGTTTGCCCGGCCGCCGGACGAGGGACAGACACGATCAGATGTGCCGCTGCAATGGCCGCAAGAACCCGCGTCAGCGCGCGCATCGGGATCAGTATTGAAACCGGAACCCGACGGTGCTAATACGACCCATCAGCGGTGCCCCGTTGCCTAGCTCATTGGCGTGATTGTTGGTGAGGTTGTCGACCGACGCGAATCCGGAGAGCTGTGGCATGATCTGCTGCCACAGAGTGGCATTCACCTTAACGAAGCTCCGGTACTCCACCATAAAGCTCGAGGGGCAGGGTCCAGTGCCGCCGCCGCATCGGAGCAATGCCACAAAGTCCGTTTGGCGATACCGCCCGACATAGGCTGCCCCTGTCGTCACGGTCGTCCCTCGCGTCGGTGTAATGACGAGCAACGCACCAGCGGTATGCTTCGGCGTCACCGGGACCTGGTCGCCTACCTGCAGGTCTCCGGTATAGTTGCTTGCCAATGCGTCGATGCGGGCCCGCGTGTACGCGTAATTGGCCTTTAGCTGCAGGAGACCAAGGGAGAGCGCTCCCTCGACCTCGACCCCGGTGTTCCTGACTCGCCCCACATTCTGAAACTGGTTGAGCGGCACAGGCGTGCTCTGCACCAAAACGAATTGGATCAGGTTCTCCGCTGACTGATCGTAGTAAGTCACACTCACTGAGCCGCGAGTTCCGAATGCCGCATCCAGGCCCACGTCCCAGCCCTCCTGCCGTTCGGGTCCGAGCGTGAGATTGGGAATGACCGAGGGCCCTGAGGAGAGCTTGAGGGCTGGGTCAGGAGCGCGGATGGCCCGACCCCAGGCACCCCGTAGCTTCAATGTCGACCCGCCTAAGTTCTGCACATACGAGACACCTAGCCGGGGTGACATAGGAGTCCCGAGGCTGTCGCCGAAATTCGTATTCTCCTCGAGACGCAGGCCCCCAGTCAGGAACAGTGCGTCGCGCAAGCCGAGCTGTACTTGTGAGAAATAGCCCGTGTTCTTTGTGTAGAGTCGATAGGCCCGGACGGAGCCGCCAATGGTGCCAGTCGTAGCAACCGTGCCGGAGCTCCTGAAAGAGGTCTGTGGAAGGTCGTAATGGTCGACACCAGCCGTGAGCACCCCCGACACGTCTGAGCCGAGCGCCGCCTGCATCGAGCTGGTGTACCCGATCAACCTCTTGCTGAAGGTAGTGTTGGTCACACTTAGCAGCGTGTCTGCGGCTGTCGTCAACCGCTGCTGTGACTGCGTCTTGTCTAGAAGGAACCGGTCGATGCCCAGCGTCAGCGTATGATGCCACCAACGCCGGGGAGAGAGGCCAAGCCGAAGGCCCACGGTTTGGTTCGTCCACTGCGCGCGGGTGTAGAGTGGCTTCGAGAAGAAGACAGACCCGGTTTGCAAGTATTCTGGGTTGACAACATCCGGATTGTTCTGCGCGTGGTAGCGGCCGGACAGGTCAACCGTCATGCTACCGCGCGCGAAGCGCATGCCGCCATAGACACTGGGATTGGATTGACTCGATTGCTCACCGTTGGGAAGCCAGTCACCGACGTGCGAATAGCTCCCGCCGACGTTGTAGCTCACATCGGGCGTCCCTCCCCGCACGGACCCGGAATAGCTCTGGCGGAGCACCTCGCCGTACCCTGCGTAGGGCGTCTGGATAATGCCGAGTGCAGCTTCGGCATCGATTTGAGGGCGGCCCAGGCTCTGATCCCCTTTCTTGGTGAAGATCTGGACGACCCCTCCGATCGCGTCGGAGCCATAAATGGACGCTGCCTGGGGTCCGCGGATCACCTCGATCCGCTCGATACTAGTGGGGTCAACTGCTCCATCGGCGGAATACACCTGCTCGACGCCATCCACGAAAACCTTCATCTGGGTCAAGCCGGGGTTGAGCGTACTCGCACCGCGCACTGAGAAGGAGACGTCCGCCGGGCGCGCCGTGTTGTCCCAGCTAACCGCTCCGGGGACAGCTTGTCGAAACAGTTCCTGCAGGGTCCGCGGGCGCTGCAAGGCGATATCCTCCTCACTGATGACCGTCACCGGCGTTGGCAATGCCTTCACTGCCGTTGGCACCAGGGTACCTGTGACCACCACCTGCTCAAGTGGCTGGGCAGACTTCTCCAGCGGGAAGTCGATCGTGGCTTCCTCCTCCGCCCTCACAGCCACCGAGGCGGCAAGCGACGCGTAGCCGATGTAGCGAGCTCGAACTGTGTAGCTCCCGGGGACTAGGCTCGCAAACCGGTAGCGTCCATCGCTCCCAGTGGTGGCAATCTGGTGGCCGGGGTCAAGTGTCACTGTCGCATCGGCGATCGGACCGTTCGTCCGTTTGTCGGTGACTCTTCCGAGGATGGCACCTTCCTGAATAGATCGTGGAGGCGGGTTCGACTCCGTCAGCCACACATGGCCTGTCGGCGTAAGCACCACATCCACACCGGCACCGATCAGAATGGCACCGAGAGCGGCGGCAACGCTGATCGAGTCGGCCTCAAGTGTGACGGCTCGGGACGTGGGAAAGTGAGGATCGTATGCGAAGGTGAGCCCGGTCTGTCGCTGGATGTCTGCGAGCAGGCCGCCGATGCTGGCGTGCTTCACGTGTAGGGATACTACCCGGCGGAGCACCGCGTTGCGGCTCACGTCGATGGCTAACGGCTTCGCCGCGGCGGTGGGGGAGTAGAAGAACCGAGGTGTCCGCGCCGCGAGCGCGAGCTGCTGCCCGACCGCCGCCCGAGAAGACCAGCTCGTCAATGCGCCGACAGCGACGATCCACGACACCAAGCTCTGCACTCGCATCGTCTGGACCCTCTTGGACAGGTGTGGAGAGGTGCCTCTACTTGAGGCGCAGTGTGTAAGTCCTAGGACCGGTCTGCACGACATTTAGCCGGAGACCTGTTCCGATCACCTGGAGGATTGCGAGTGTGGGTTCATCCCCGAACGATGTCGTGAACCGCCGCTCGCCAATGTCAGGGGGAGACAAGTGGATCTCGACGTCACGCCACCGTTCGATCTCTTTGATGGCGTCGCCGAGCGGGGTATTGGAAAAGACGAGGCGGCCCTCGGTCCACGCGAAGTAGGCGGCCGTGTCCGCCTGCTCGACCATCGGCTCTCCACTCCTACCCAATCGGCCGAGCTGTCCGGGTACCACTACCCGCTCAGAGCGAGCCGTCGCCCCCGCTGCCGCACGAATGGACACCCTTCCCTCCCGCACGACCACGCGGGCGCCGGGGTCCTCCGGGTACGACCGTACCGTGAACTGTGTCCCCAGATCCTTCGCGACCAGGTCGCCGGCGCGCACCACGAACGGCCGGCGCTCATCATGGGTCACTTCGAAGTACGCCTCCCCTTCAAGCGATACCCCGCGGGATCCTTTGCGGAAATCCCTCGGATATCGCAGCACACTTGCGACGCCCAGCATGACCTGCGTGCCATCGGTGAGCCGAAACATCGCGCGCTGCCCCGGCGTCGTCCTCGCAACCTGCATCGCCTCACCCGGAGCGGATGAAGGCTCGCGGAGCAGCAGGAACCCAATAGCGGTCCCGCCAATCACTGCAACAAAGAGGGCTGCGGCTAGCTGTGCCGCAGTGAATCGCCGTCTTGCTGCCACGGTGAACTCCGGCACCCGGCGCCGCGGCCTATCAGGCTCCTTTGCCACAGACTTCCCTGCCCCACCGATCTCCCGCTCGAGCCGAGCCCAGACCTCCGACTTAGCCTTCTCGACCGCCGGGTCATTCAGAGCGGCTTTCTCGATGGCGTCGCGCACGGCGGCCAGCTGGGCCCAGTGTTGCGGGTCCTCCGCCAGCCATGCCTCCATGCGCTCCTGCTCCTCGGGGGTCGCGCCCCCTGACAGGTACCGGTCCAACAGCTGCCAATCCATCTCACTCATGGGATGTGGGCTCGTTCTCAGTGGCGGTCACCTAGACCTGTTCACTGATGAATCGTTCGAAGGCGGGGAAATACCTACAGCGGGTGGTACGGGGCTAGCGGACTTGAGTGAGGATTTCGCGCAGGCGCTGGATGGCCCGGCCGATGTGGATGGCGACCGTCTTGGGTGAGATACCGAGCGTCTCCGCAATCTCATCATAACTGGCCTGCTGCTGCCAGCGGAGTAGGAGCACCTGGCGCTGGCGTTGCGGCAACGCGTCCACCGCCTGCTGTATGGCCGCCCCGGTCTCCCGGGCGGTCAGCTCCTGGTCAGGATCTGCGGCGAGGGCCGCGCCCTGCTCGGTTATGAGCGGAGTGACATACTCCCGCCGCCACCGCTCCTCCACGCGTCGACGCCTCAGGTGGTCCAGCGCCTGGTACCGGACAATCGTGTACAGATAACTACGTGCGGCGGACCCACTGAGGTCGACCTTGTCTCGCTGCCGCCAGAGCCGAAGAAACGCTTCGCCGACCAGGTCCTTCGCCGTCTCCTCGGCCCGCACGTACCGGTAGGCGAATCGGTAGAGCTCAGAGAAGTGCAGCTCGAAGAGCCGCTGAAATGCTGCCGATACCCCAGCCTCGGCTCCTTGGTCCGGCGCCACGTCTCCGGTTCCAGGTCCAGGTTCGCGATGCTCCATGCTACCTCGGCCGCCCGGCGCAGGGGGAGGCGCATGCCCTGTATATGGCACCCACGTCCAGGGGCGGCAAGACTCGGGGGAGTGAGCCACATGGTCGGTTGTTCCCCGTAACTGCCATAGCCTGTTTACGTAGATGGCTGCATGGGAATGCCATACTATAGTCTGGCTATATATAGGCTGTGGTGCAATAGGGTGGGATGCTACAGGCTTCATACGATGGCATCCCTCAAGATCAACTTCGGGCGCGTCGTACGAAGGCTTCGCGGTGAAGCCGGGTACTCTCAGGAGAGCTTTGCCGATGCCATTGGCCTGAACCGCACGTACATGGGCACTCTTGAGCGAGGAAAGGGGAATCCCACCCTGCAGATAATTGAAAAGATCGCACGAGGGCTCCGGGTGAGTGTCAGCGTGTTGTTCGAGACTGCCGAAAAGGAGTCCGGATAGCCAGGGGGGACTGCAACTCCTCGATTCCCTTGCAAAGTATCCCTGCCTAGCGTAATTTCGGGTTTCGCGAAACGCGAAAACCTATGCCTTCACCTCGCCAAACTGCCTTGCGGCCGCATGACGTGGCCGTTGCGCTGGAGCTGGCCCTCTCACCTGGGAAGGGCTACGAAGCGCTAGCCAAAGCCGTGGGACTGAGCCTGAGCGAAGCCCACGCGGCGGTCCAGCGGCTGACGCACGCCAAATTGCTAGCGCCAGACGGCCGGCGGGTCCTGGCTTCGGCATTGCTCGAGTTTCTTATCGCTGGGGTGCCACACGCCTTTCCCCCCGACCTCGGCCAGGAGACGCGGGGCGTACCCACAGCCCACTCGGCACGGCCGCTCGCCTCCAAGGTTCCTTCCGAGGACACTCTGGTTTGGCCGAGCGCGGACGGGACGACGCGCGGCCAAAGCCTGACACCTCTATACCCCAAGGCGACGAGGCTCCCAGCGACGAATCCCGATTTGTACGAGCTCCTGACCTTGGTTGATGCACTCCGCGTCGGGCGAGCTCGGGAAAGGCAACGCGCCAAGGAGATCCTTCACAAGCGACTTGCCGGACTAGCTAGGGAGTGACCAGCCCCCGGCCCAGCCCGAATCGCGCCATCCGGAGCGGGTAGCCCGTGAGCTCGCACCGCTGCTCGACCGGTTGGTTTTTGTGGGCGGCCAGGTCGCCGAATTACTCATCACCGAGCCCGGAGCCGCCCGGGTTCGCGCCACCGACGATGTAGACGTCATCGTTGCGGTCACGACCCGCACCGCATACCACAAGTTGGGCGAGGAACTCCGTGCCCGCGGCTTCGTCGAAGACATGCGCCCGGAGGCGCCGCTCTGCCGATGGCGGTCACGCCAGGGTCTGGCACTGGACGTAATGCCAATCGAGGAATCAATCCTGGGTTTCTCCAACCCCTGGTATCCGGCGGCGATCGAGAGCGCCGCCCCATTCGCCCTGGCACCCGGACTGGCGATCCGCATCCCTCCAGCGCCGGTGTTCCTCGCCACCAAATGGGCGGCGTTCGACGGCCGGGGCGGTGGCGATCTCCTGGGGAGCCATGACATCGAGGATATCGTCGCTGTGGTCGCCGGCCGGCCCGAACTCACGTCTGAGCTCGAACGAGTCGATCGAAAACTTCGGCGCTGGCTCGCCGAGCGGACGCGCCGCTTTCTGGAGCAGCCGAGTGCGAGCGATGCCATTGGCGGGGCTTTGCCCGACGCGCGGCTGAATCCCGCCCTGATATCGCGGGCGCAAAACCGGCTGGAACAGATCGCAGCATACCGGTAGGGGGAATTATGCCAAAGATGCTCCGTTGTCGTGACCTCGGCATTGCTTGCGATTTCGAGGCACGTGGAAGCACGGAGAACGAGGTTTTACAAGAGGTTGCGGCTCACGCCCGTGCCGTCCATAAGATCACGGAAGTCCCACCTGATCTGGTAGCCATGGCGCGGGCCGCCATTCGCAGCGGTTAGTGGCCCTGATCAAACACGCACGGAGATCAGCCCATACACAAACCGTCCTCGCCGCAGGGCTTCAACGCGAAGCGGGAGGGAGGGCAATAGGCCTTTCTCTGAGGTACCCCACCAGGACTGATCCTCACTCGCAACCCATAGACCGTCACTCTCATTAAGAAACGCCCGAGCTAGCGCCGATTGGGCCGGCACACGCATGTGGCGCCAGATCTCCAGGCCTCCCGACTCCGCCGCCCGGTTTGCGACGTAACCGGTCAGCCTCAGCTGGGGTGTCGGCGTTGGCGGCAGGGCGAGCCCGAGGTCCGTCTGGGGCGGCCGCAGGCACCGCCGTTCGCTGGGCTTTAGCACTAGGTCCACGGTGACGAGGGCAGTTGGGACCCTGGTGTAAAGGATGGTCCGCATGGCAGCAGCATAGAGGCTCGCCCGCGGAATGCCCGCGCGCTCGCGGGCGTCCTCGATGGCCGCGAAGGTCGCCCCGCCATGGGTCGCCATCGCGGTCTCGGCCGGGAGCCGGAAGAGTGGCTCAAAAAAGGCGACGTGTCCGGCAACGTGATCGACGACCTGTTCAAGTGGATCCTTGGCTCGCTCCTCAGGAGGGGCAGTGCGCCGAAACCCGGGGAACGCGAGCTGGGTGGGATGTACGAGCAAATGGCTCAGCTCGTGCCAAACGGTGAAGTACACGCGGGCGCGCCGCCCGATACGTCCGTCAGCGATGACGAGGAACCGGCTTCGAAGCGGTGTGTATGACTCTCGCTCGACCGTGACCCCCTCCGTCGTTCCTTCTAGAAATTCCCGTACCAGCTGTTGATGCAGATAAGGGGAGAAGTCGACGTTCTCGGCGGCGATGCGGTGGACATCGGTGTCATCCTCGATGATTTCGATCTTGGCGCGGAATTTGTTGGCAACGACGCGGCGCAGGGTTTCCAGGGAATCGATGGGGATCGGCGAGCTGCGGAATAACAGATCGACCTGCCCCAAGGCATGCCTCAGGATGGCGGCGACTGGATCACGACGCGCCGGCAGCCCCAGGTCACGGGCCAGCTCCAGTACCTTGCGGTCACGTGCGAGTGTCGCCATCCCGCTCATCCTCAAACAATCGCCGGTGCCTCTCCCGCCATTCCTGCTTGGTCAGTTCCCGATCGGCATCACCCCCGCTCCGCCTCGCGATTACCCGCTGCGATTTGAGGAGCGCGATAGCCTCGTCCACAGGCCACCCCTCCTCTTCCGCCACGTCTGCCAGCGCGTGCGGCAATAGCAGCGGTTGCCGGACCGGGGGGCGCTCGACTTCCCCTTTCATCAGGTAATCGAGCGAGACCTCAAGCGCCTCGGCCAGCTGAAGTAAGGCTTCGGCACCGGGCATCCGGTGGCCATTCTCGACCTCGCTCAGAAAGGTCACGCTGAGCCTGGCCCGCTCCGCCAAGGTCTTCTGAGTCCAACTCCGGCTCTCCCTGCAGTGGGCTATCCGTTGTCCGAGCGTGGCCGGGATGTGGATTGGAGAAGTCACAAGGCCCCTTGACCATACAGTATAGTTGATATTTATTACAGCATGCAGTAATAATCCCACGCTCTAGCAATAAGATGCACAGAGCTGTGGGGCGGCGCAACACCTCAATTAGAACTGCACCGAAAACGGAGACCTTATGGCACACGCGGCTCAGGAACGGCAGGGAGGGGCAGACGAGCACCGCAAAGACGTTGTCACGATCACGGTGAACAACGCCGAATATGAGATACATCGCGGCAGGCAACCCGTGGCCCAGATCAAGGCGCTGGCGAATGTGCCGGCGGCAGATGAACTCGCCCTCATCCGGGGAGAGAATGATCTCGACCCGCTCAAGGACGACGGTTCGGTCGTTATCAAAGGTGGCGAGCGGTTTCTGAGTTATCCCAAGGACTCGGGCTCTTCGTGAGCGCAGAGGTGGAAGTCGGAAGATCCAGTGAGCTCGACGAACTGCTGCAGCTCTGCCCGGAGCTGCAGCAGGCCGAGGAGGCGGGGGTCATGTACTACCTGCTCCCACAGCTCGCCATGCCCACGGGGGTCACTCCGGCGCGAGTCGATGCGCTTCTGTGCCCCACACCGCGTGATGGGTACCAGTCTCGTCTCTACCTATCTGACCGAGTGGCCGGGGGTAAGCAACTGCTGAACTGGAATGCGCAGATCAGGGTACTGGAGCGGAACTGGCAGGCCGTCAGCTACCGGACACCCGGAGGGCTCCGGCTGGCCCAAATGGTTGCAATTCACCTGGGTGCATTCAGGTGAGAATTGAACCTACCATCGGGCCGGTGCGCCTGCGCCTCACCCGTGGACTCGTGCAGCGGATGATTGCGGATCTACGGCGACCCCATGCGTTCGCATCCGAACGCATCGGATTTCTCGGTGTCGCAACCGGAAAAGCGGATAACGAGGATCTTCTGGTGCTCGGCCTGGAGTACCAACCGGTTGCCGATGAGCACTACGTTGCCGATGACAGCGTCGGCGCCCGGATCGGGACCGTGGCAATCCGCGATGTGATCCGGCGGGTACTCCAGACCGGTCGGGGGCTCGTCCACGTGCATCTTCACGACTTCCCTGCTGAGCCGAGGTTCAGTCCCCAGGACATCCTGGAGCAACCCCCACTGGTCGAGAGCTTTGTCCGGGCAAACCCCAGGCTGGCGCATGGCATGCTGGTGTTGACGCCCTCTTCAGCGGCTGCATGGATTTGGCCACCGGCCATTTCTGGTCCCGTACTCCCGGCCCAGATCAGCATCGTCGGATTCCCGATGACTCTGATTTTCCCCTTGCCTGATCAGCAACCCAGACAGAAAAACCAAAGGCAGAAGGAGCTGCTCGACGACCGATTTTCCCGACAGTCGTTCCTGGGTGCTGGCGCCCAGGGGATCATCGATCGGGCGCACATCGGGATCGCAGGACTGGGTGGCGGCGGCTCCCATGTGGCCCAGCAGCTGGGCCATGTAGGATTCCGACACCCGCGGGCGTTCGACGGTGACGTGGCGGAGGACACCAATTTGAACAGGCTGATTGGTGCCCGGTCATCAGACGTTTCGATGAAGACCCCGAAAATCGAGATCGCCAAGCGGCTGTACCTCGGATTGCTGCCCGATGCTGAGCCCATCTTCTTCGGTGGGCGGTGGCAGGACCAGCCCGAACTGCTCCGTGGCTGTGATCTCGTGATCGGGTGCGTCGACACCTTTGCCGGGCGCCACGAACTCGAGGTGGCATGCCGCCGGTATGGAATTCCGTACATCGACATCGGAATGGATGTGCACCAGGTCGAAGGCGCCCCGCCCCGCATGGCCGGGCAGCTCATCCTCTCCATGCCTGGCGGCCCGTGCATGTGGTGTCTCGGGTTTCTGGATGACGAGAAGCTGGGGCGGGAGGCCCAACGGTACGGTGCTGCCGGTGGCCGGCCTCAGGTCGTGTGGCCCAACGGTGTGTTGGCGTCTACGGCTGTCGGATTAGCCGTGGAGCTTCTCACCGGCTGGTCGCGGCGGTCCGAGCAGGTTGTTTATCTCATGTACGACGGCAACACCGGGGAACTTCGTCCGCACCCACGCCTTGCGTTCCTCCCCGCGCAGCCATGCCCTCACTATGGACTGACCCCCTCGGGAGACCCTGTTTTCCGTCCATTATCCCGCACCCTCAATGTTGGAGCACGCGCGCCGGACGGTGGCCGTTAGTCCAGCATCGCGGGCGTTCGAGAGAGTCAGTGCATCGGGCTCTAGCAGGGGATCCCGGTTACGTCGCTTCGGACGGGCCGCCGTCTTTGTGCCGCTGCGACATAAAACCGCGAGGGCATGCTGTCGGTCATCAGCACCACGACAGTGTCGGCAGGCCCGTGGACGTCACACTCCCTGAGTTGCACTCGAGTGCTTGTTCCCCGTCAACGAGGCGACGCCGAGCGACTCCGACGCGCCGCGCTCGGCCACAGTGGGCCACGTCCTGGTCGCCTGCGTCGGCCGGTGGTCTCGAATGCCCGGCCGGACCCCAAGCACCTGATCGATCGTCGGCACAACCGCCCCCAGTCGCAGTCTACAGTCGTCAAGGCAGCCGGTATAACCACCCGCGGCAGCGTCTCTCAACATGTAAGAGACGGTCTGGCATACATAGAGTGTCTGTTCATTAGCTGGCGCTACATAGGCTGTGGCGTACCAGGCTGGGGTGTTACAGGCTTGGTCGATGGCATCACTCAAGACCAAGTTCGGGCGCGCGATACGTAAGCTCCGCGACGAAGCCGGCTATTCCCAGGAGAGCTTCGCCGATGCAATCGGAGTGCACCGCACGTACATGGGCACCCTCGAGAGAGGCAGGGGGAATCCGACCCTGGAGATGATCGCACGGATTGCTCGAGGTCTCCGGGTGAGTCTCAGCACGCTATTCGAGGCAGTCGAGAAGGAACCCGGGTAGAGCATAGCCGCAGGATCGAACCACGCTGTGAGGTTGATCCACAAGCCGATTTCTGCCAGAACCCGCCGGAAGGACCCCAACCACGTATCCAGCAAACCGAGGCCGACCAGGGGCTGGTCCGGAAAGTAGTGGTGTGCGCCCAGCCCTGGCGGGGCAACTAGGCACTTACGAGCTGGACGTAACCTGGCCAGCCGCTGAGCGGGACTCCTACCATCAGTTAAATTTCTCGATGATGAGTCAGCGCGATGCGTTCCTGAATGCGGTGGAGGTTGACCGGAATCTCTGGCAGTCGATCGACGTCCGCGTTATCGCCGTGCACGCCGAGGGGGCGTGGCACAACCTGATCACCCAGTGCTACTTGCGCAGCATGGAGCCGGGCCAGGCTCCCAGATTGACCCAGCGGGTGCGGTCGCCCACCCTCTGGGCTGAACAGTACATCCTGCCGGTCGAGGAGCTGCCGTCTCTGCTCACCGCGGTCGAGAGCGGCCAATGGGCCACGGGAGATAACACTATCATCTACCGTAGGGGCGAGTTCGACTCGGGACCTCCCCGCCCCTACGATCTGGCAAATTTCCATTTCCACAACCTCGATTTACGCCACGTCCATCCTGATTTCGAATGGGCGGGCCAGGTCCTCCACGCGAGTGGCGACCATTGGTCCACCATCGTCCAGCGCACTCCGGAGTCATGGCAGGGCCTTGAGTCCACGGTCCGCCACCAGCCATACCCGTTCCAGCGCCTGGACGACCTCGCCAGCTACATCACCGGCATTCAGGTCGAGGCCCTCACGAGGCAGGCGACTTTTGAAGTCTTCGCCCCCTACGAGGTCCGGCTGGTCGAAGATGGATCCGAGCTGGAGGACGGCACCGTCCATTTTGCCTTGGAGGCGGGATCTGCGGCGGCGGCGGCCGCGTGCACCCTTCGCGTCCTGCCAGAGCCACGAGGGATGCAGGTCCCGGCTTCGACCGTTCTGCCGGGGCAGGCTGGGTGGAGTCAGAGGCCAGATGGTGTCCTAACCTATTCGGGAGAGCATACGGTGGGTCCGGCCAGCGCGGCGGCGCTGGTGCTGGGCTGCGGGAGAGAAGCCGTCCGATGGCTCACCATCCGACCTTACATGGCTGGCTCTATCCCCGTGCCACTCGCGGTGTACCGGCTAGTCGACCCTGGGTTGAAGATCCTGAAGAGCTGGCTCTCGGGAAAGGAGTCCAAAGATCCCCAAGGCAAGTTCGAGCTCGCCGTCGCACGCCTGTTTACGCTCGCAGGCTTCCAGGCCGATCCCTTCACGGGGCACAAGCGGCTGAGCGAAGGCGTGGACTTTCTTGCCCACGCACGGCGCCAGCACACCTGCGTGGTGGCGGAGTGTACCACCGGCGGCATCGACGGGGCGAAACTGACCAAGTTCGTCAAGCGGCTAAGCGAGATCCGCCGAGCCCTGGGCGATGTGCGGGTGATTGGGCTGCTGGCGACGAGCACGCCCCTGGAGGACCTCTCGAAGGGCGAGATCGACCGGGCATTGGCCGACGGGCTGACCATCGTGCCTGCCGGTGGCCTGGCGGCCCTGTTTGAGATCGTAGCGGCAGGAACCTCGGTTCCGGCAGCGCTCGACTTTCTCGGTCGGCAGCATATAGCTCCCGGCCAGCCCACCAGAACATTGAAGACGAAGGGGCTGGACCTGGCGCTGACGCGGCGCCGAGGGCGCTGAGGGCGCTGAAGAATGGCCTTCCAGGTACTGATCGCGCGGCAGATCGGGATCGGCGAAGCGTATCTAATACTGGCGGAGCGGCGGACTGGCTCGGGGTATCCCATCGTCGAGTCGTTTCTCATCGTGCCCAAAGCGCAGAACTGCTACCGATCCAAGGTCTTCAGCCTCAAGCGGCCGGATTTCGACGTTCCCGCCGAGGTCTTGCGGGAGATCGACCTGAACCGGGTCGCCCGCCAGACCGCGGAGGAGGAGCTCGAGGCGGAAGTGGTAGCGTGGTGGCGGGCCCAGATTCCAGGAACTCCCCTTCCCGAGCCGGTGAGGTTCAGCGACACCGACCGCGGCGCGATTGTATCCCTGTGGCTCCGCCAGGTATGCCCGGACGGCATCACAGGAATGAGGCGTGATAGCCGCGACTCCGACCTTACGCAATTTCTCCAGCAGGTCATCTATCTCCCAACGCTGGCCCCACAGCCATAGGAGTGACGGACAGCCTCACACGAAATCGTGGAGAGCCACGTGCGCACCGTAATCATTACTTGCAAGAACTGCGGAAACGAGGCCAGAGTAGAGATACTCACGCCGGCAGAGGAAGCCGATCCCCAGATTCCCCGGTCACCGGTCAAGTGTCCCCGGTGCGGAAGCAGGAACGTGACCGTTCATGCCTAGGCCTGCTGCTCCGAAATCTCGGGTTTTCATCAGCTCGGTGGTCGAGGGATTCGGCGAGTTCCGCGCTGCTGCGCGGGCGGCGGTTCTCGAGGCGGGTGGCGACCCGGTCCTGGTCAATGAGGACTTTCCCTCGCTCACCACCTCGTCACGGAACGCCTGTCTCGATGCAATCGACAGTTCCGATATCTATGTGGGTATTCTCGGCACCCGTGGAGGCTGGGTGGCCCCCTCCCGGATGACTGTGGTGGAGGAGGAATGGCGCCATGCCAGGGCTCGAAAGCGCCCCACGCTGTTCTTCCTGCAAACGGGCGCGCGGGACGCGGACGCCGAGCGGCTGGCCAGTATTGTCTCTGACTACGTGGACGGGACGCTTCGGCGAACATTTACCACTGCTGAGGATCTACGCGGGGAGATGGTGAGAGCATTGTCTCCGCTGCTCAGGAGCGAAGGGAATGTGAATATGCCACCGGAAGAGTTTCTCAAGGTGTTTGCTGCGGGCTCACAGTTCAGCTCGACTGAACCCTCCCTGCGAGTAGTCATTGCCCCAGAGCGGCGGGAGGAGGTCGTCGATCCCGTCCGGATGGCCTCTGATAAGTTCATGCGCCAGCTCTTGGAGATCGGGCATCGGGAAAACATCAACCTCTTCAACTATGCTGTCGGTAAGGGCACCGAACTCAAAGGCGACCAGCTCGTCATCATGCAGCAGCCACCGGCGCCGGCACGCTCGGGGGCGGATACCGTTCGCCTGGCGTTCAGTGAGGCAGGAGTAATGATTGCCGAGATGATGACAACTGAGAGGAGCAAGAACGACGGCATGAATTTCATGCAGGCTCCTGTTGTGTCCACCGAGCGTGCCGGAGAGCTCATGCGCCAGGCAGTGGCATTCTATGCCGAGACCCTCCGGTTCCTCGACCCGTACAGGCGATATCAGACCTTCTACTACAACGTAGCGCTGGAGCACCTTGGCCACTGGACGTTGCACCGCAACCCGCAGCCTCGGTCCTCTTACTCTTTGAACATGCGCGGCGGTAATCAGCCGGTGCTCGCATACCCTGAGCCCCGGCTTATCAGCCGGCAGGACCTCAGTGATCCCAGCGACGAGATTGAGCGAGTTTTGACCCTCCTGATGCGGAACTCCTCTGGTTGACTTCCACGATCATGGCCGCGGAATGGGCCTCAGGGCAGACAGAGAGGGGATGTCACTGTCTAGGCTCCCAGCACGCCGTCTTTGCGGGCATGCGCCACGAGGCCCTGAAACAGGGCCACCACGGCGTCCACCTCGCCAGGCGGAATCACCAGCATCACGTCGTCGACGGCGGGAGCGCCCCGTGGTGCCGGCCCTTTGCGTTCGATGGTGACAAGGAGCGATTGGTCCCCCGTCATCGGCACGGCCAGGGTTGCAAACCAGGTGACTTGGGGGCCCGCCCTGACCGATCCGCTGACCTGGCGTTCGCTGTGCTCACGCTCGTAGGCCTCTGCTCCACGCCCGGGCGGCGGCACACTTGAAGGGCTCGGCCGCCGCACGTTGTCGGTGAGGAGAAGACGATACGATCCCGGCATGGCACACCTTCCGGACGGTGAGGCGATGGCGATCCTTGCTCGCCAACATGGTACGTCATGACGTACGGTAACATCAAGAGCAGGATAGCGCGGTACGGCGGATGGTTTGCGTGAGAAATTGGCACCACCGGCCCGCTTTTGGCTTTGACAGCCTATCCAATACAGCGTACGGTGGCTCCATGTCTGCCGTCTACGTACGCCTCAAAGAACTCCGCCTCGCTCTGGGCGTCACCCAGGCTGAGGTAGCCGCGCGCGCTGGTATCCGCCGCGCTACGGTGAGCCGGATCGAGAACGCCCGGGTCACCGCGATCGACCTCAGAGTGTTGGAGAATCTGGCGGACGTGCTTGGCGTGGATCCCGGCTTTCTCCTTAGCCGTACGCCGGCCGCAGACGGGAGGCGCGGAAAGGAGAGATCGCGTACTCGACCTTCTCGTGCGCCGCGGGGCTGACCGATCGGCTGGTCTGGCGGCCTAGCCTCAATAGTCTCCTCCCGCTTCAATACCGCAGCCGGATGCGGATGGTTCCACGACGTACGCGGGCACACCGTTTGCACGGTTACTGCCCTTTGAATCCGCCAGTCTGCTTGAGATCCGATAATCGAGGGGGTACTCTTCGCGTCATGAAGTCCCTGTTCGCTGCTCTCCTGCTCCTCTTCCAGTTCCAGCCAGTACTTGGGACTGCAGCCTGCCTCCTTGCCGCGAAGCCCGCGGCGGAGGAGTGCGAAATGCCTGAGTCTCCGACTTCGTCCGTGGCGGGCATGTTGGCAGCAGAGCCTTCGACTGCCCACGGTTGCGCCTTCGCCTGGGCGTGTGCGACCGCTCCCATTTCAGCACCCAGCCTTACAGGCACTGCCGACTACGTCGAGCCCCCCTCAATGGAAGTGGCACCTACTCTTAGCTCTCGCCTACACGAAGCTTCACCAGCGCCGCCCTTCCACCCTCCCAAAGCCTGATCATAGAGCAGTAGCCTGGTTGCTCGGGGCGCGTTCGCGCTCGGCTGCCATGCCTTGCTCCTGACGATCAACCGCCCTCGCACTCGCGGGGGCGAATCAGGCTTTGATCATGGAGAGGTGGTTTCGTGCACACTCATATAGTTCTCACGGCTGGCGCCGTCGCCCTGCTGCTCTCGCCAGTCCGCTCCCTGTCCCAGGCAGTCGAGCCGCCCTCGGATACCGTCCTGGCACGGCTCACCGCGCAGGCGCTGGCGGCTAATCCCGGCCTGCGAGCCAGCCAGGCCTCTGCCAAAGCTGCAGTCAGTCGGATCGGCCCCGCCGGAGCCCTTCCAGATCCCATGCTTAGTGCTGGGGTGATGAATCTCACGCTCCCGCGCTTTGCCTTCAGGGAGAGCGACTTCACCGAGGTGGATCTCGAGCTCTCCCAGGAGTTTCCCTGGCCAGGCAGTCTCGGCGCGAGAAGTCAGGCGGCTCAGGCGGAGGCCCGGAGAGCGGGTGCCGATGTCGCTACGCGCCGGCGGGAGATCGTGGTGCGAACTGCGGAGCTGTACTACCGACTCCGCTACGTAGTCACCGCTCGCGCGACCCTGCAGCGGCAGCGAAGGCTGCTCGCCACCGCAGTGGAGATCGCGACCGCGCGGTACGCAACTACTTCGGCCCCACAGAGTGATCCGCTTCAGGCCCGAGTCGCCATGGCCCGACTCGACGCGGAAGACGCGGATCTCGCCCAGCAGCAGGCCAGCGTGGGAGCCGAGTTGAAGGCGCTCCGAAACATCAGGGGATCAGAGCGACTCACCATCGAACTTATTCGCCCTGAGACCGTCCCGGGCTTTACGCACAGACCACGACCGGGTGCTGCTCGCGAAGCGGACTCGGTTCCGGCACACCCGCGGCTGGTCGCCCGTCAGGCGGCCCTTGAAGCCGCCGAGCAGACAGTTCGAGTGGAACAGCTAGGAGCACGCCCGGACTTCAACATTACGACTCGATATGGCGCGCGGCCCCTTGGGTCCGACTTCTTTTCCGCCTTTGTAGGCATCCGCGTAGCGCTCTGGGCCGGCCGGAAGCAAAACCGCCTAGCAGATGCGGCCAGGGCAGATGCCGATGCCGCCCGGGCGGAACTTGCCGAGGAAGCAGTCGCGCTCGAGGCCGAGCTGGAGGCGGCCCGGGCGGCGGTCGCGAGCGGCGAGACTCGCCTCCGACTCCTCACAACCCAGGTCATCCCGTCAGCCTTTGTAACGGTAGAGGCTGTCCTCCGCAGCTACCGGGTCGGCCAGGCTCCCTTTCTCAACGTGCTCGCAGCTGAAGACTCGTTCTACCGGGCAGAGCTGGAAGCCGCCATGGTGGCGGCGGAGCACCTCACCCACCTGGTCATGCTCGAGCAGCTTCTGCTCTCGGAGGATGCGCAATGAGGCCGCTCTGGAGCTTGGTACTGGCCCTCGGCCTGGCGATCACAGCCTGCGCCAAGAAGGAGCAATCCGGTCCCTCCGGCAAGGGGGCCAAGGGCAGTGAAAAGGGGATGGAAGGAATGGCCGGGATGGACGCAATGGAGGGCATGGAAGGCAACACCGGTGATAGTGCCGGGGTCGCTGGCGTCTCCCTGGACCGCATCGCGGCCGACCGGCTCGGAATCACCTTCGCCCGAGCCGCAGTTCGTCCGCTGGGGCGGGAAACCCGGGTTGTCGGAACGCTCACCTACGCGGAGCCGCGCCGGCAGTACGTCAATGCCCGGGTCATGGGCTGGGTGGAGCAGCTGCACGCCGACTACATGGGCAAGCCTGTGCGGAAGGGGGACGCGCTCCTGGCGCTCTACTCACCCGAGCTGGTCAGCGCGCAGGAGGAGTACCTATCGGCCCGGCGGCTGGGTGATAAGTCGCTTGCTGCTGCGGCTCAGCGCCGCCTCACTCTCTGGAATATTCCGCAGGATCAGATCGATAGCCTGGAACGCACCGGAGAGGCCCGCCGTACCATCGTGCTCCGCTCGCCGATGAGCGGGGAAATCGCCGAGAAAATGGTGATAGAGGGGCAGGCAGTCCAGCCCGGCGACAACCTCTTTCTGATCGCCGACCGGAGCGCTCTCTGGGTCGACCTGGCGGTGTTCGAGATGGATGCGCGCTCGGTGCGGGTCGGCTCCCCTGTGGAAGTCACTGTGGACGCCGTACCAGGAAAGACCTACCCGGGCCGGGTGACGTTCATTCACCCGACCATCGACGAGAAAACCCGAACGATTACTGCCCGGGCCGAGGTGATGAACAGAGACGGCGCCCTGCGACCAGGTATGTACGCAACTGCAATGATTCGGCCGGCCACGGCAAAGGCGCTGACGGTGCCGACCCAGGCAGTCCTGCCGACCGGCACCCAGAACCTGGTCTTTGTCAACCGAGGTGATGGGCGTTTCATGCCACGAGCTGTAGCGGTTGGCATGAGGGGCGACTCGCTGGTTGAGATCGTCCACGGCCTCAAGCCCGGGGACGAGGTGATCGCCTCCGCGGCGTATCTACTCGATTCGGAATCGAACCTGGCTGCCGCCATGCAGGGACTGATGCTGCAGATGGGTATGGGACTTGACATGGGCGGCATGCAGATGGAGGGCGGGAAGGAGAAGGCCGGAGGAATGGGAGGAATGAGAATGGGTGAGGAGAGCCTGCCCCGAGCGGAGCGAGGGGGCAAGCGATGATCGCCCGACTAATTACCTGGTCTATCTCCCGCCGGGGGCTCGTGGCGGCGTTCGCGCTGGCATTACTGGTCGCCGGTAGCCTCTACGTGCGCTCCATGCCGGTGGACGCCATCCCTGACCTCTCGGACGTGCAGGTCATCGTCTATACCGATTACCCCGGCCAGGCGCCCCAGGTCGTCGAGAATCAGGTGACGTACCCGCTGGTTACCGCACTCCTGGGCGTGCCCAACACGAAGGTGGTGCGGGGACAGTCGATGTTCAGCAGCAGCTTCGTCTACGTGATCTTCAGGGAGGGAACCGACCTCTATTGGGCGCGCTCCCGTGTGCTCGAGCGCCTCAATTCTGTCCAGTCGAAGCTCCCGGCTGGAGCCAAGACCGAGCTCGGCCCAGACGCCACCGGAGTGGGCTGGGTCTACCAGTATGCCGTCGAGGGCACCGGGTACTCTCCTGCTCAGCTCCGGACCATTCAGGACTTCCAGGTGCGGTACGCTCTACAGGGCGTCCCCGGGGTCGCCGAGGTGGCGAGCATCGGCGGGTTCGTCCAGCAGTACCAGGTGCTCCTCGACCCCGCTCGGCTCCGGGCGTTCGGGGTAACGGCACGGCAGATCGTCGAGGCCGTGCGCGGAGCCAATCAGGACGTGGGGGCTCGCACGGTCGAAGTGGCGGGGAGCGACTACGCGATTCGTGGGCTAGGCTACTTCCGAGGTATGGGGGACATCGCAGACGTCGCGGTCGGCGCTGGAACCGGGGGACGGCCGATCCGCGTCGGCGATGTGGCGCAGGTAACTGTCGGACCGGATCTCCGCACCGGCATCGCCGAGCGAAATGGCGTGGGCGAAGCTGTGGGCGGGGTCGTGGTAATGCGGGTGGGCGCCAATGCCCTTGATGTCGTCGAGCGGGTCAAGACGAAGCTGGCCGAGCTCGCCCCGTCGCTGCCCGCGGGCGTGCGAGTCGTGACCACATACGATCGCACCGATCTGATCCACCGGTCGATCGCAACGCTCTTTCGCACGCTCATCGAGGAATCGGTCATCGTCGGCCTCGTTTGCGTGCTCTTTCTGCTCCATGCCCGCAGTGCCCTCGTAGCCATTGCCACCCTGCCCCTTGGTATCCTGGCCGCCCTTGCGCTGATCCGCTGGATGGGTATCAACGCCAACATCATGTCGCTCGGTGGTATCGCTATCGCTATCGGCGCCATGATCGATGCGGCAATCGTAATGATCGAGAATCTGCACAAGCACATCGAACG
This sequence comes from uncultured Gemmatimonadales bacterium, assembly GCA_963840165.1. Taxonomy (GTDB): domain Bacteria; phylum Gemmatimonadota; class Gemmatimonadetes; order Gemmatimonadales; family GWC2-71-9; genus CAVVWJ01. Next base: position 187,833 of record CAWIXT010000009.1, on the reverse strand, counting down.
CGAACCCGGCCGGCCTCACTGGGACAGAGTGCTGGCTGCGTCGAAGGAAGTAGGACCCGCGCTGTTCATGTCGCTGCTCATCATCACGCTGTCTTTCCTCCCGGTCTTCACCCTCGAAGATCAGGAAGGACGCTTGTTCCGGCCTCTGGCCTTGACCAAGACGTTCGCCATGGCGGCGGCAGCGCTCCTGTCAGTGACGGTCGTTCCGGTACTAATGGGCTACCTCGTCAGGGGCCGGATTCGGGCCGAGGCTGCCAATCCGGTGAATCGCTGGGCGGCGCGGGTGTACCGGCCGGTGTTGCGCTGGTCTCTGCGGGCGAGGGCCCTAGTCATCGTCGGTGCAGTAGCCGCGTTTGCCTTGACGCTCATCCCGTTCGCGGGCCTCGGCAGCGAATTCATGCCCCCCCTTCGGGAAGGCAGCCTCATGTACATGCCGAATACCCTGCCGAGCGTCTCGCTCACCCAGCAGCGGCGGTTACTGAAAGTGCAAGACAGCATCCTTATGACCTTCCCAGAGGTGGAGTCGGTGTGGGGCAAGGCCGGCCGGGCCAACACCGCCACCGACTGGGCCCCGATCTCCATGGTGGAGACGACGGTCAACCTGAAGCCGCCAGCCGAGTGGCGGAGCGGGATGACCCAGGACGCGCTCATCGCAGAGATGGACCGTGCACTCCGTATCACGGGCGCGGTGAACAGCTGGACGATGCCGATCAAGAACCGCACCGACATGCTCTCGACCGGCATACGGACCACGCTCGGCGTCAAGATCTATGGGCCCGACCTCGAGGTCATCCAGCGCATCGGCCATGATATCGAGGGTGCGCTGGCGGGGCTCCGGGGTACGGGCAGCATCTACGCCGAGCGCTCCTTCGGTGGCCGATACCTCGACATCAGGCCCAAAGCAGACGCCCTCGCCCGCTACGGGCTCACGACTGGAGACGTCCAGGAGGTGCTCGCGATGGCGCTGGGCGGCGATCTGGTGACGACCACAGTCGAGGGCCGTGAGCGGTTCCCGGTCCAGGTGCGCTACGCCCGCGAGTTCCGGGACAGTCCGGAGGCGATCGGGCGACTCCTGGTAGGCAGCAGGGACGGCCTGCAGGTGCCGCTGGCCCAGGTGGCCGACATCGGCTTCGCGCCTGGTGCACCGATGATTCGGAGCGAGAACGGCTACCTCAACGACATCGTCTCGATCGACGTGCGCGGCCGCGACGTGGGCGGCTACGTGGCCGAGGCCAAGCAGGTTGTCGCGCGGCAGGTGAACATTCCCGCCAGGCTACCGGTTGGAGTGGAGCGGACAGTACGAGGCGATCGAGCGGGTCAAGGACCGGCTCGCGGTCGTCGTGCCGCTCACCCTCGCGGTCATCGCGCTCCTGCTGTACCTCACCTTCGGCACCCTGGTCGAGACGGGTATTGTCATGCTCTCGCTCCCGTTCGCGCTGATCGGCGGCGTCTGGGCGATGTGGCTGCTGGATTACAACCTCTCGATCGCCGTCGCCGTGGGCTTCATCGCCCTCGCCGGGGTTGCGGCCGAGACCGGGGTGGTCATGCTGCTCTACCTCGATCATGCCTGGCAGGACATCACTCGGGATGGAAGGCAACCTTCCCTGGCCGAGCTGATCGGGGCCATCGAGCACGGCGCGGTGAACCGCCTCCGGCCCAAGCTCATGACGGTGGCGGCGATCATGCTCGGCCTCTTGCCGGCGCTCTGGAGCCATGGCACGGGCGCCGAGGTGATGCAGCGGATCGCGGCGCCGATGGTGGGCGGGATGGTGACTTCCACGATCCTGACGCTCGTGGTGATCCCGGTGCTCTACTACCTGTGGCGCCGCCGCGGACTGGAGGATGACGGCGAAGTCGTCAACCGCCTGGGCAGCCGTGCTCTGGCTACAGAATGACTCTCACACTATCCCGAACGGAGCACTGAGATGAAAGCACTTCACATGATGGTAATCGCAGCCCTTTTGGCATCAGCCGCATGCAACAAGCCAAAGGAAGAGGCGGCGGCCGACTCACACGGCGGGATGACCATGGACAGCGGCCGGATGGAAGGGATGTCGGGAATGGGGAACTCTGGCATGATGCCTATGATGCAGGCTCACACGGATTCCATGATGCGGATGACTCCGGAGCAGATGTCCGGCATGATGGCCTCGCACGAGCGCATGATGTCGCAGGTGATGGATCAGATGGGGACTGAGATGCGGCAAATGAAGATGTCGGAGACGCCGGAATGGAGCGCCCTTACTGATTCAGTCAAGCAGGACCTGGCCGAGCTGCCGCGCCTCAGGGGGCAGGCGCTCGCGGCCAGGATGCGGGCGCACGCCAGTCGAGTGCAGCGGCTGATAACGGCGCACGAGGGAATGATGAAGGGCATGCGTTGAGAATGATTCCAGGGTTGAATAAGGATACCGGATGACGTTGCCACGGCATCGGGATTATCGCCGGCCTCAGTAAACGCCCGCGAAGAATCTCGACCGCTTCCCAGATGACGTAACCGCCGATCGCCAGCCCACGATCGGGTCTGGGAAGCGGCTGCCCGTCAGGAATACGAGTATTGCAGAGAAGATCACGCCGATGTTTCCAACAAGGTCAGCCCGCGTGGAGAGCCAAGCGGCGCGCAAATGGACCTCGCCCCGCCGAATCGCGTGAGCATCCGGATCACCGTGGCATTGATGACAAGGGAGACCATAGCCTTAGCGAGCATGATCGTGCCCTTAGGTTTCACCGCCGGCGAATGCCCGTCGCACCGCCCCCGATCAGAACCCCCGCGCAAAACCAGGAGGAGTGTACCGCTCATTCGCGCGACCTGACCTTAAACAGCGCAGGCCGGCCCATCGCACCGAGGCCCAGTCCGTACGCCAGCGCATCGGCCAACATGTCGAGTGAGTCCGCGATGAGCCCGATCGAGTGCCCGAGCAGGCCCGCAGCGAGCCTCCAACGAACAACGCCGCGTTGAGCCCGAGCGCGATCTTCAATACCCGTCGCTCGGCGCCTCCAGAGGACCCCAGGTCACCGTGTCTCTCGAAGCGGCAGTCACCGGCACACAAGGGTATCATGGAGGGACATCCGGGGCGAGGCGGCGTGGGAGGAGGTGACAATGAAAGCCAAGTATTGGTGGGCCCTTATTGCTGCCACAGCAATCATGGTCGGGATCAACATGTGCGGCGATAATGGCTCGCACAGCCCCTCAGGGGCGACGAGTCTTATCACCGTCCCGAATTCGCAGTAGGGCACCGTCTCTCGCCGTAGGAGCAGAACACACAACAATCTCCGGGGCGGGGGCGGATTACGGCGCAGCACGCGGGGCAATCGTAGAAGAACAGACAAGCGTGCAGCGGCACGTCGGCCTCGGAAACCGCGCCACAGAGTGGGCACGTCAGACGCATTGTCTCATACGGTCAGTCCGCCGGGACCATAGAATCATTGGACCCGCCTCGGGTCAGATCGCGAATATCCTGCAGGCGCTGCTGCCTGATGCGCTCGGCGAGGGCCCTGACTGGTTCGGCATTCAGCCGAGGCAGAACGGTATCGACAGCTGCTACCTCCTCCCAGTAATGGCTGGCCAGCTTCCTCAGGAGCGCACGCTCATACTCCGCCCCTTGGAACTGCTCGACTCCATCGCCTTGCTCCCTTGGCGGTGGGGCCGGACTGCGTCTGCCGCCTCCATAGGCTCGCCGAGCCGCCACGAGATCTGCGTCGTTCTGGTACCAGTGCTTTTCAGCATGCTTCAGCGCAGCCTGAGTACCGCTCGTGAGATCCTTACCATCAGCGCCGCGCAGTAGACTGCCAATGGTCCACTCGTGCTCGATCAAGTATTGGAGAAATTCGATTTCTGATGTGGTCGTTTCTGAGGCCGCCTTCCGTGAACGCACGGTGGGTTCTCCAGAAGGCACGGTGTCCCTGGTATCCTCAGGGGACTGCCTGCCACATGTGGCCAGTAGCACTAGGAGCCACAAACGAGCGGCGCTCATTGGCTTCGGAGCGGACAACCCGAATACCCTCAGTACTGGGCGAATATCTGCACCCCGCCGCCGCTCTGGAAAGCGACTACCTCGAAGCCCCCAACCTTGTCCCCGGACTCTGCCATGCCCGGCGTCTTGGACGGCATACCAGGTACGGCGAGACCCGCAACCTTAGGCCGCTCGGCCAGGAGCCGCCGAATGTCCGCAGCTGGTACGTGCCCCTCGACGAGATACCCCTCAATCTGCGCAGTGTGGCACGAACGGACGTCCTGCGGGATACCGAGATCATCCTTCACAGCGTCCATGCCTTCCTCATCATGAACGGACGGCGCGAAGTTGTTCGCCCGCAAGTGATCGACCCACTTGGCGCAGCACTCGCATGTGCTGCTCTTGTAGACAGTGATGGCTGTCGGGCCTCGGCGCGGACGCAACAACCGACCCACCACCACCCCACCAGCGACCCCGACTGCAACCGCACCCGCAAGGCGGGCGACGAAAGCACGGCGGCTTATCATCTTATCCTTCCTTAAGGCGATCACGGTCGCTGCGACGCGCGGCGCCGGTCGTTAGCGGCTTTCCGGCCGAGCGGCTTCTCCAGAGCACGAGGCTGAGGCCAATCAACGCGGCTGCCAATGTCATCACGTCAATCAAACGGTGCGAGAATGCAAGGAAAGGTTCAGTCACGTGTTCTCGCCAGCCTCAGCGCATTGAGCGTCACCGCCAGCGAGCCGCCCATGTCCCCAACGAGCACAGCTACCGCAAGGCTCACTATGCCCATGACGGCGCCTACCGCGAGCAGCAGCTTGGCGGTCAAGGCGAGTGCGATGTTGAACCTGATCGTCCGCCGGGTCCGGCGAGCCAGGTGCACGGCGTACGGTAGCTTGCTCAGATCGTCTCCCATGAGGGCCACGTCTGCGGTTTCGATCGTCGCCGGCGACCCGGCGGCGCCCATCGCCAGACCGACGGTCGCCTCGGCCAGGGCGGGCGCATCGTTGACCCCATCTCCCAGCATTGCCACCGTACCATATTGGGCGCGGAGCTCCCGGACCGCCTCCACCTTCTGCTCCGGCAACAGCCGCCATCTCACGGCATCTACGCCCGTCAGTCGCGCGACCGACTGGGCCGCGGCGGCGGAGTCGCCCGTCAGCATGACGATGGGCCGGATCCCCAGCCGGTGAAGCCGGTCAATGACGCGCGGCGCCGAGGGACGGATCTCATCTCGCAGGGTAACAACGCCACTGCGACCGTCGCTCGTCAGCGCATAGATGCGGATGGTATCGGGCTCGGCCATGCCCCATCGGAACGCCACCTCTGACCCGACCAGCTCCTCGGTTCCGATCACAAGATCAGACCGTTCGGTCCTCCCGCGCAGCCCCCTTCCAGGCACTGCGGTGAAAGCCCCGACCTCCCTCGCCGGAGAGATCCCTTGGGTCTCCCCGTACCGTACAATCGCCTCGGCGATGGGGTGTTCTGATCTGGCTTCGAGGGTCACGATATCGTGCAGGAATTTCTGCGGGTCAGGGTCGTCGGCCTGAAAGTCGATGACCGCCAACCTTCCGGTCGTCAGGGTCCCCGTCTTGTCGATCGCCAGCGCGCGCACTGCACCAAGCGCCTCAACGTACTCGCCGCCCTTAATGAGCACCCCGTTCCTAGCGGCGCTCGTGAGCGCACTCACGACCGTAACCGGCGTCGCGATCACGAGCGCGCAGGGACAGGCGATCACCAGCAAGGTGATTCCGCGAACGAACCATTCCAGGAACGAGGCGCCCGCAACCAGGGGAGGCACCAGCATTACGAATACCGCCAAAAGCGTAACGATCGGGGTATAGACGCGGGCAAATCGTTTGACGAATTCTTCGACCGGAGCGCGACGGCCCTCGGCTTGCCGGATCAACTCGACGATTCTCGCGAGGGTGCTGTGTGCTGCGTCGGCCGTGACCAGGATGTCCAGAGCACCTTCGAGGTTGATCGTGGCGGCATAGACCGGGTCGCCCGGCTGTTTGAGTCGCGGGAGGGATTCGCCGGTGATGGTAGCCTCGTTCACGGCTGATGCGCCGGCAACTACCTGCCCGTCCGTGGGGATCCGGTCGCCCGGCCGAATGCGGATCCGGTCGCGGACCCGGAGTTGGCTAACAGCCACCGTCTCGGCCGTGCCGTCGGACCGCAGCCGGTCGGCGCTTTCGGGAGCCAGCTCCAGAAGGCGGGTGATGGAGCGTCTTCCGCGATCCACCGCGTACCGCTCCAGGAGCTCGGCCAAGGAGAACAGGAACGCGAGCGTTGCCGCCTCAAAGGCTTCACCGATCAGAAGCGCCGCGAGCAGAGCGGCCGACATGAGAAAGTTCATGTCCAGCCGGAGCGATCGGGCAGCCCGGAAGCCAGCCGCGAAGAAGTTGGCGCCTCCGACCAAGGCCGACGCCATGTAGAGGAGCCCCGCGGGATCGAGGCGAATCGCGAGCCAGCCAGCCTGGTCCGGGGCGGCACTCAGCCTGCTGACGAGGAGGCCGGCTGCCCATAGCAGGCCGGAGAGATAGGTACGCCGCGCGAAGAGAGTCTTCCAGGGCGAGGGCCTGCCTTCAGCCTTGTATCTCACGCCAGAGCTCGCGGTCATTCGCGAGTCAACTTGTCGATCTCATGAAGTCGCTGCCCCCGAATCTGCTTTGCGAGCCCTGTCATGTCCGCGCTCAAACCGGGAAGAAGGCTCTCGATGTCCCTGACCTCCCCACGGTAGTTTGCCACCAGCGTTCTCAGGAGTGCCTTCTCATACTCCGGCCCCTGAAGCTGTCCGAGCTGGGCTGCCACTTCCGCTGCATCCGTCTGTGGTGGCGGAGATCCCCCGGGACGGTACTTCTTGAATGCAACCGTCAGCTCAGCTTCGTGCTCCAGGCGTTGCCCATCAGCTCGATCGACGATCCTACGTGTATGGTCAGACAAGTCGCGAGCTCGAGCCTGATTGAGAACGCTTCCGAGTCTCTGCTGGTGTTCGAGCATCCGTTTAAGGAATCGAACCTCGGGGGTCGAAGCATCAACGGCTCCAGGGCGCTGGCGAATGGCCGGTTCGCCTGGATGCACCGGCGCGTCGGCATACGGATCTCTATCCCGACAGCCTGGGAGAATCAGAAGGAAGCACGCCATCAGTGTCCGCATGAGGGGTTCTCCGTGGCGCTTTTTGCCTACGACTAGACCACTTCTGGAGGCGCGAGGTCGCACGCCGGTGCCCCGCTCCCGCTCTCGATCTGGAGTGTGGCATGTTCGATTCCAAAGCGGTCGTGGAGTTCGCGGCACGTCGTCAGCAGAAACCCATCCTCAGTCTTCGCATCTGGCTTTACCAGGTGCGCGGTCAATGCGACTTCGGTCGTGCTCATGCCCCAAATATGAAGGTCGTGCACCTCGGCGATCCCGGGCAGGCCGGCCAAATAACTCTGGACAGCCCCGGGATCGATGCCCTCGGGTACGGCATCCATCGCGAGGTTGACCGAGTCACCAAGAAGCCTCCAGGTGCCAATAAAAATCACCACCACGATCATGAGACTGATGGCAGGATCCAGCCAGAGCCACCCGGTCATGGCTATGGCGAGACCAGCAAAGACAACGCCGGCAGAGACAGCCGCATCGGCCGCCATATGGAGAAATGCCCCCTTGATATTCAGATCACTCTTCCGCCCAGCCCAAAAGAGCAGTGCCGTGGCGGCGTTGATACCGATTCCCACAGCCGCGACCCCGACGACCACGCCCGCGCTGACGGGAGCCGGGCGGGAGAGGCGTTGGACAGCCTCCCAGGCGATTGCGCCGATAGCAACAAGCAGCAAGACGGCGTTGGCAAGGGCGGCCAGGATCGAAGATCGCCGCATGCCATAGGTGCGCCGAGCGGTTGGCAGGCGGCGGGCCAAAACAGTGGCGCCCCATGCGAGGACAAGCCCGAGCACGTCACTGAGGTTGTGTCCGGCATCAGCGATCAGAGCGAGGGAATGAGCCTTGATCCCATAGATGATCTCGACCGCCACGAAACTCACATTCAGGCCGATGCCTACGGCGAATGCTCGGCCGTGTGACTTGGCCCCGTGACTGTGGCTCTTACCCATACGGTTTCCTCTTTAAAGAGCCCTTGCGCCTGATTCTGCGGTTCGGACCCGGACGGCATGGACCATGGGCCAGACGAAAACCTTCCCGTCACCACGTCTCCCCGTACGCGCCGCGCGTGTCAGCTGTTCGACCACAGCGTCGGCACGGTCGCGCCCGGCCACGGCTATTTCGAGTTTCACCTTCCCGGTAAAGTCGATCAAACCCGGATCTGACTCGTAGCGTTTGGTGTCGTCCTCACCACCTTCGGCCGACTCTAATTTTTCCCGCCCGAAGCCGCGACAATCGGACACCGTCATCCCTGCAAAACCCACCACGCTCTCGAGTGCGCGGGTCACGCTGTCCAGCTTGAACGGCTGGATCACGGCCATGACCATCCAAAGTTCATCCGCCATGTCTCGCCTCGCCCAGATAAGTGAAGATTTACCGCCCTCAAGGTCAGTACTCCGTGGTATAGCCCTCGAACCAGCCGTAGAGGGTGGGGAGCACGAGCAGTGTGAGCGCAGTGGAGGTCAGCAGCCCTCCCACGACGACTGCGGCCAATGGCCGCTGCACCTCAGAACCCGCACCGCTGGAGAAGAGGAGCGGCAGCAGGCCGAGAATGGCGACCGTCGCGGTCATGAGAACGGGCCGCAGGCGCAGCTCCGTCCCCTGAGGACCGAGTCGGTCAAGCTCAAGCCTTCGCGACGCAGGCCGTTGATGTAGCTGACCAACACTACCCCATTGAGCACAGCCACCCCGAAGAGGGCGATGAAGCCCACCGATGCCGGCACCGACAAGTACTGCCGTGAGATGGCCAAGCCCAGTATGCCCCCAATCATCGCGAACGGCACATTGAGGATGATGAGGGAAGCCTGACGCAAGGACCCGAAGCTGGAGAACAGGAGCAGGAAGATCAGCCCGATGGTGATTGGGACGATGACGGCCAGCCGCTTCATCGCGCGTTGCTGATTCTCGAACTGGCCACCCCAGGTGACGAAGTATCCCGGCGGGAGCTTAATATTTGCCGCGATGCGTTGCTGCGCCTCCGTCACGAAGCCGCCCATGTCACGGCCCCTGACATTTAGCTGGATAACGATCCGTCGCTGCCCGTTGTCATGACTGATCTGCTTGGGACCGGTAACCACGCGGATATCCGCCAGCTGGGATAGTGGGACCCTCGCGGCGCCATCCGGGACCGGCACGAGCAAGCTCCCGATGGCACCGATGTTCTGCCGGTAGGGCTCCTGTAGCCGCACAACGATGTCGAAGCGGCGGATCCCTTCGAAGACCTGTCCGGCTTCCTCACCCCCGATGGCGGTCTCGATCAGCTCCTGGACGTCCTCAACGTTGATCCCATAGCGGGCAATGGCGTTGCGATCGACTTTGATCTGCAGTTGCGGCTGGCCGGTCACCTGCTCCACCTGCACGTCGGCCGCCCCGGGAACGGACGAGACCACCCGGTTGATCTCATCCGCGCTCCTGACGAGTTGGTCGATATCATCCCCGAAGAGTGCGATCGCGAGCTGGGCCTTGACACCACTGAGAAGCTCATCCACCCGGAGAGCGATCGGCTGGGAGAAGTTCAGCGCGACCCCGGGATACTTCCCCAGCCTCTCCGCCAGCAGCTCCACTAGCTCGGGCTTGGAGCCGACCGTTGTCCATTCGTTGTCAGGTTTGAGGGTGACCAGCGCCTCGATGTTGTTGACCGGTTCCGGGTCGCCCCCGGCCTCGGCCCGGCCGATCTTCGAGACCACGTCAACCACCTCCGGAACCCTCTTGGCGATGCGCTCCAGTTCGGTTGCGGTGCGGATCCCTTCGTCCAGTCCGGCAGAAGGGGCGAGCGTCGCCCGGTACATGATGGAGCCCTCTTCGAGCTGGGGAACGAACTCCGTTCCCAGAAAGGGCACGATCGCCAGACTCAGTGCCAGCGACGCGAGCGCGCCGGCAAGAATCTTCTTCCGGTTGTCGAGCGACCAGCGCAGCAGCGGGATGTAGGGCCGCTTGACCACCCGCATGATCCAGGTGTCCTCTTCAGTTCCTCCCTTCAGGAAGTAGGCGCACAGGACGGGGATCACGGTAAGCGAAAAGATCAGCGAGCCGAACATCGCGAACGACACCGCAAACGCCATGGGCCGAAACATCTTGCCTTCGACGCCCTGGAGGGTGAACAGGGGCAGGAAGACGATGATGATGATGGTGATCGCGAATACGATCGGCCGGCCCACCTCACGGGCCGCACGCAATACGACGTGCAGCTTTGATTCCGCCGACCATCGTCCGCCGACGGCATGCTCGCCGGTGTGTTCCCTTACCTCGTGGCCATGCTCCGACAGGTGCCGGTATATGTTCTCTACCATCACCACACCACCATCCACCATGATCCCGATCCCGATCGCCAGCCCACCAAGGCTCATGAGATTGGCGCTGAAGCCGAAATAGTACATCAGCATGAAAGCGACCAGTAACGACAGGGGCAACATCGACGTCACGATGAGCGCGCTGCGGGCGTTGCCAAGAAAGAGGAAGAGAACGATGACGATGAGGATGGCGCCCTCGAGCAGCGCATCCTTGACCGTGTCTACGGCGCGTGTGACCAGGTCGGCCTGGTCGTAGAAAGCTTCCGCCTTCGTTTCCGGGGGAAGTGCCCGGTTGACCTCCTCGATCTTCGCCTTGACCGCCTTGATGACCTCCGAGGTGTTCTCATAAATTCGCTTGAGGACGATCCCGGTCACCACTTCGCCCCGCCCATTCATCGTCACCGCCCCACGGCGCACCTCGGGACCTATAGCGACCTGGGCCACGTTTCGAACAAAGATCGGCGTGTTGTTCCGCTCGGTGACGATGATGTTGCCAAGGTCCGGAAGGTTCTCGGCCAGGCCAATGCCGCGGATCAGGTACTCCTCGGGGCCACGGACGATATAGCCCCCGCCCACGTTCCTGTTGTTCGCGCCTACTGCTTGCTTCACATCCGCGAGGGTCACGCCGTACTGCTGGAGCGCCCGCGGGTCCACTCGCACCTGATACTGCTTGACATCCCCCCCGAAGGAGAGCACGTCCGTTACGCCCGGCACGGTGCGCAGGTTGTACTTGACGATCCAGTCCTGCAACGTTCGCAACTCCATCTGGTCCGCCGGCCCCCGGACGGTGTACTGGTACACCTGCCCTAGGCCGGTGGTGATGGCACCCAGCACCGGCTCTCCCAGACCAGGCGGAATCTGCTCTCGCGCCACACCCAGCCGCTCCAGCGTAAGCTGGCGGGCGAAGTAGATGTCTACGTCGTCGTAGAAGTACACCGACACCTGCGAGATTCCGAACAACGAGACCGATCTGGTGTGACTCACGCCCGGAAGGCCGTTCATGGCGACCTCGACCGGATAGGTGATGAGCTTCTCGACCTCCTCGGGGGCCAACCCCGGGGATTCGGTGATGATCTGGACCAGAGTCGGCGAGACGTCGGGGAACGCATCGATCGGTAGCTTGGCCAGCGCAAGTCCGCCGCCACCGAACACACCGAGCGCGAACAAGAGGACCAGCAGGCGGTTTCTGAGCGAAAACTCCAGCATACGATCGATCATAGGAGTGGCTACTCTTCTTCAGCGAAGGTGGCCTTGATCAGCTCCGCCTTGAGCTGGAACGCGCCGTTGGCGACGACGCGGTCACCCTGACGCAGCCCCTTCATGACCGATATCATGTTGGAACTGACTCGGGGTCCCAGCACGACCTCCCGCGCTACGTACCGGCCTGCCGCTCCGGCTGGGACAAACACCACCTGACGACCATCCACCTCCTGCACCGCGATCTCCGGTACAACTACGGAGGAGTCGCTCCCAACCGGTATCGCGGTCTCGATGTAAACCTGGGCGAACATTCCGGGACGTAGCAGCCGGGTCTCGTTCTCGACCTCCACCCGGACCTTGACCGTGCGGGTGAGGCTGTCCACCACCCCTCCCGCGAAGGTGACTCTACCGGGGAAGGTGTCGCGTAGTGCAGTAGGAATCACTTTTGCCGGTACTCCGTTCTTGACTCGGGTAAAATCAGCCTCGTACACGTCGACGGTTATCCAGACGTGACGCAGATCGGCGACGGTGAGGAGATCGGTCGAAGGTCCGGCGATCTGACCGGGCGTGGCGTGACGCTCGACGACAGTGCCGCTGACGGGAGACGCCAGACCGAAGGTGCCACCCTCACCCACTGCACTGGCCCCGAGCGCCTTGAGCTTGGCGAGTGCGGCGTTCAGCTCTGCCTCGGCACTACGGTATTCACCTTCCGCTTCGAGCAACTCTTTCTGCGACGAGATGGATTGCTCGTACAAACGTTTTTCTCTCTCGTAATTACGCCGAGCGACCTGGATGGCCGCCTGCGCCCGCCCATAGGTTCCTCGGGTCTCGCCCACCTCCGGACTCTCGACGATCACCAGCACGTCGCCCTGGCGGACACGCTGGCCCAGATCGGTTCGAACCGAAACGACCCTACCTTCTGCCCTCGAGGCCACGACTGAGACGTGGTTGCCGTCATAGGTGATTGTCCCATTCGCAGACAAAACACCCACCTTGGCAGCCCCCACGGTGATCAGCTCGATTCCCGCGAGCCGCTCGGAGGTCGTGTCCAGGGCAACCACAGAGTCGCCAGCCGACGCCGCTGGGGACGATCCGTCCTTAGCCGAGCCTCCTGGCTGGCCGGCCAGCGGAGGATCCCGGCGGAAGACCGACCATGCGAGCGCCAGTGCCACCAGTGCCGCGAGCCAAAGCGGCCAGCGCCGCCGTTTTATGGACTGCCAGGTGTTGGCCAACTGCCCACGCGTCGAATCGATGTCATGCATGGTGGCTTCTTTCGCCTGCTGAGAGCCGGGGATGATAGGATTTTGAGGGGGTGTCATTCTCTCCCCACAGGGGCAACGCCGTGGAGGTTGCTAGCGGTGGTTTCTGCCAGATCGGCAGAGCGCTTCGCGAGCGGCCAGCCAGGCGGTCCAATACTCGAGCTCCGCATCGATCACCTGGTTCCGGATGAGGAGCAGGACTGGCAGACCTACCTTACCCTCCCGGTACGCTGTCTCCAGGAGCCGCCGGTTCTCTCGCGCGGCCGGAAGACCGCGGACTCGAGCACGGCCACTTCGGACGTCGCGTTCTCGTATCCGCGGACCGCGCGAGCAACTTCGGCTCGGACCCGGCGTTCGAGTCCGCCACGCTGAAGCTCGGATTGCCGGGCAACCGCACGCTGAGCCTCGACGGTACCCCGATTCCGGTTAAACAGGGGCACGCTGACTCCGATGCCAGGGCGGAGGGCTTGTCCTGACCCGTCCGCACGCTCCTCGCTTAACAGGCGGAGACTCAGGTTGGGAAGTCCTTCCCGGGACGCCACTGAGGCAGCCGCGGCCGCCTGGCGTGTCGCGGCTGCTCGTTCTGCCAGATCCGGGCGGCGGGCCAGGGCGAGAGCTGTCAACGAGTCTAGATCGAGGCGCAGAGTGTCCGGCCTCGGTGGTGCAACCGGTCCCGCACCGGAGTCCGCAACGGAGCTCGGCAAAGGGACCGTGGTGTCCGGAACCGGTACAACCGGCGTACCGGGAGGAATGCCAAGAAACCGGGCGAGATCGAGCGCCACCTGATCGCGCTCCCGGCCTGCGGCGAGCGCCCTCGCCCGCGAACGTCCCAACTCTACCGTGGCCAGGTTGAACTCCAGCCGGCTGACCTTGCCGGCATCGAGTTGACGCTGCACTACGTCGGTGAGCCGCTGGTTGAGACCAAAGACCTCAGCGGCGAGATCCGTACGCCGGCCTGCCGCGATCAGCCGGTAGAAGAGGCGATCGGTGTCCCCGATGGTAAGTCGGGCGGTGTTTTCGACACCCGCAGCAGCTCGCTCGATGCCGGCCCGCCCCGCGCCGCGCCGGGCGCTCCGCTGACCGAACACCTCGACCTCCTGGGCAATGAGTCCCTCCGGTCCGTTCCCGCTTCGGCCTTCGTCGTAGTACTCCACCGTCGGGTTGGATCGGAAGAGCACGCTCGCCTGCCGGAAGTCCCCGCGGGCGACATCCACGTCGAGTCTCGCGGCGGTCAGATCCGGATTGCTCCGGAACGAGAGGGCTCGTGCGTCCGCGAGGGTCAGATGCAGGGTATCCCTGGACACCTGTGCGGCCACGTATTGAACCGCAGCACCGGATAGGACGGCCCCGCTCAGGCACGCGATTGCGAAGCGTCCGCCTTGGCGCCGAGCACGTGATCGAAGTTCCCCACTATTGACTGACACAGCCTCTCCAAGAGAAGCGGCCTCGAATCGGTCGATAGGATCGACTCCGATCGCGTGACCACCAGTGCGCTGGATAGATGCGAACGACCGAACATGGCGTGTCTTGGGGACCGCCGTGTCGGAGCGGCGCCGGGCGGTCTAGAGCCGCTTCGGCGCGTTCAGAGAGGTCAGACTATGGGAGGTGGGTGGTGCGGTGCTGCCGGTAGGCTGGAGGTAATTGACACAGGAGATTCTGGTAACACTAGGGACTCGGCCGCAACGGTCCATGCAGGCGCTAGCGAGGGCACACCGTCGGCGTGGCTATGACTGCAGTGATCTACATGATGGGAGTGCAACGGCCCTGCGGGCTGTTCCCCCCTAGGGGTGTGCGGGGCGACAGCGAGCAGGCCAGAGCCGATACTCGCAGGAGCCGACATTTCGGAGCCCACGTGACCATCATGGACGTCAGGAATCATCACCTCCAAGGAGGTGGAGAGCAGCGACATACAACCGACGATCGCTAGAAGGCGTCGCACCCAGCCTACTTGTGCCGCATTTCTGCCCAACATAGATCGTGCCACGCGACTCCAGCACTGCTTTGGGGTTTGGGCGGGTGGATATAGTTCCCGCGTACCACCTGATGCTAATCCTCCAACAGTCGAATGTCTACCGCCCATACGGACACACTAACTTGCGATCCCCGACCCAACTATAAAGTTTCGGTGGGGAGTAGCTCTTCCTTGAATTGGTAGGTCGTTAGATCGCCCGGATGTGTATTCCGGCCCTCCACTTCGATCGATATCTGGCGCTGGTTGTGCCGCCCAGGCAGTATTGACGCTGGCCCTCGGACCCCTTCCCTGGAGCGTACGGATTCAGGCCCCAGGGGCTTGTCCCCCGCCTGCTGTTGCCTTCTTCGGGTCAGGCGCTAACACACTATCGAGGGTGCGCTCAACGAAGCCGATTGCCTTTGGTCGTTCCATGTTGGCAGCGCGCTTGAGTATTACTCGTCTCATTGATCGTCTGACGATTCCCGTGGCTGTGCTTGGAGTGGCGATCGGGAGTTCCAGGACCGAGGCCCAGGGTTTTCGCGACCATCGGCAACACCAATACCTGTATTATGTCGTTCCAATATACGATCGGGTTACCGACAGCACCCGCATCAGCGCGATGCTGCTGACGGGCGTTGGATGGTTCGGCTCCGGCGCAAAGGTGTGGCTTACCGCCTCTTTTGCGTTTCCGGGGCGCCGCATTGTCATTCCGCCTGACACAGTCGAGTTGGCGCTCGACAGTTTTGCTCGAGAGGGAAGCAAGTGGGCGTTTTCCCATGCGCGAGAACTGCGGGTCGAGGTAGACAACTCGGTGCGACTCAAAGTTCCAGCAAGCGATTATGTACGGGTTGGGAAAGGTCTGTTAGATCGCGGCCGTCGGGAGCTGCTGTCTTTCCGCATCCCTGCGCGTGAGTTCATCAATCTGGGACAAGAACCGGAAGTCATCTTACAGGCAGGCTCCGCCAGGTTTGAATTGAACAGCCACGCGATGGAGATGTTACGTGACCTGATCAGTAGGATGACGACTCGGTAGCATAGCGTGACTTGGGCGGATCAGAAAAACGATTGTCTGGTTGCGGGCCGACACGGGACCGGCTATGCTCTCTGTATGAGTAGCAGGACGCATATTGTGCTCGCCGCTGCCGTGGGCCGACTCACTCGGATGTCGATGCTGGTGCTCGGTGTTCTAAGCGTGCCGAGCGTGGGGCCGGCGGCCATGCAGCGCCCGCACTGTGCTCAACACGATTCCTCCACAACGCAGCTACACGGTCATCAGGTGCCAGACCCAGGCCACACGTCCTGGGAGGACGGCACCAATCACGAGTGCCCCCACTGCCCCGCAACGGAGTGTGCCCGGGTCGCACCATGCACCACCTCGTCGAATGCCGCGGTCTCGGGAACCTCACTCAAGGTCCGTCAGTCGGATACCCAACGAGCTATTCTGCGTAGAGTTCAGCACCATCTGCAGTCGATAGTTCATCAGCCACCAACTCCACCTCCGCAACTGATCTCCTAGGTCAACTCTTGACCGGCAGCCGTCTGGCTCGTCGGCAGCACTACGACTAGGAGAATCAATCATGTTCAGTCTACCCACGGCCGCCCTGGCGGCCGGGCTCTGCACGTTGTTTCCTGGACTCGCGTGGGCGCAGATCGACTACCGGAACCTCGACGATGACCGGCCGGTGGTCACCGAGGACGCCTACCCGATAGAGCGCTACGCCTTCGAGCTCCTCGCTCCCTATCGCTTCGAGTCGGAAGCGGGAGGAGGCCAGCATCACGTCTTCGTCCCCGAGGCTGCCTACGGCCTGGCCCGGAATGCTCAGGTTGGGCTCAAGCTCCCGTTTGCGGGAGCCGATGAGGGCACCGTAACGGACTGGGGCCTCGCGGGTCTCCGGGTCTTCGGTCTCTACAACTTCAACACTGAAACCCGCTGGCTGCCCGCTCTTTCTCTGCGAGCCGATGCCAGCTTCCCGGTCGGCTCCCTTGCCGGGGATGGAAGCCGTTTCGCCCTCAAAGCGATCGCCACCCGGAGCTGGGGCGCACTGCGGGCTCACCTCAATGCCTCCCGTGGCTTCGGTTCGGAGGATGCGCTCTCCGTTGCCGAACCGCTGAATCGCTGGAACGCCAGTCTCGCGGTTGACCGCACCTTCTTCCGGTCGAGCATCCTGCTCATCGGTGAGGTCGCCGTCTCGCAGGCGATTCAGGGTGCCCCCACCGCCGTGAACGCCTCGTTCGGCGGACGCTGGCAGTGGACTCCCACCCTGGTGCTCGATGCGGGGGTGACCCGCCGACTCCGGTCGGACATCGGCCCCGACATCGCGCTCACGATCGGCCTTTCCCACGCTTTCGCGCTCCGGGGACTCATGCCCGCCGGCCCGCGGGCCCGGAGGTAACTACCATGTCGTGCAAAACCATTCTCACACAGAGTCTCGCGGTCGTCCGCTCTCCTGCTCGGTCTAGGCGCTCAGCACCGCCACCGGCCAGGCACGGCGCGACGAGCAGTTCTACTATCCCGGCGGCTTCAACTGGCAGTTCCTGGCGAACTACCCCGAGGCGGCCCGGCTCTTCAACGCCTTCGACTACGGGCACGCCGTCCTCTACGAGCGCCTCTACACCAAGCGCGGGCAGGCGGCAGCCGAGCTCGAGAAGGAGTATCGCTATCTCACCACCGACCTCCTGGTCCGCCCGCCGCGCTTCGCCGTGGCCGAAGAGGTGATCATGCCTTCCTACGCCAAGCTCGCCTGGCGGGCGAAGATGATGTTCGACTGGGCCCACGTTCTGCACCGCCAGATCTACGACGTCTACGCCGACGAGCGCCTCACTCCCGCTCAGCGAGATGGCCTGATCGAGCAGCTGACCGACTACTACCTGAGCAACCGCAAGTACGCCTTCACCGACAAGCCCAAGTCCATGGCGCTCATGGACGAGCAGTATTTCAGCCAGACATTTCGGAAGGCGTATCCCAAGTTCAACGGCCTGATCTGGGCCTATCACTGGCTCCAGGTCGGTCTCTACGAGCCGTACCTGGAAGGCCAGACCGAAGCGGAGCGAAAGGCGGGCGTGCAGGCAACGGTGGCGCGCTTCTGGTCCATGCTGGAGGATCCGCCCAGCCGAATGCCCAAGGTCATGCCGATGACCTCCGCGGTCGCGCCCAAGTTCAGCGCGGCCCACCCGCGCGCGGCGGTGATCTTCGACAACCTGCACATGATGCACGACATCATCTCGGACATTCTTACCGCCGACACGATCCCTCACGACAAAAAGGGTCGAGATGATCGACCAGCAGCTCGACAAGCTCCAGGACCCGACCCGGGACGTGATGTCGCTCGACGAGTGGCGGATGATGGCTGACCACATGGGCGGGGTCGAGATGATGGGGGGACGGGCCACCGAGCTCGTGCGAGTTGGTGCAGGCTCCCGCCGCTTCGATGACAGGAGGCGGAGAGATGCACGCCATGCCGGGCATGACGCCCGATAGCGGCGGCATGCCGCACGATATGGGGCAGATGCGTCAGCCGATGCAGGGCATGGCGCACGATTCGACGTCGCCATCGATGGGGGCGCACATGTCGGCGATGATGGCCCTGCACGAGCGGATGATGGCTGACCCGGCGATCCGGCAGCGCATGATGGCAGACAGCGTCATGCGCCGGCTGCTGACCCAGGTGATGGATTCAACGGGCGCAGGACAGCGTGAGCCAAAGGGTGCGGCAGCCGGCAAACCTGGTGCTCAGAAGCCAGCGGCGGCCAAGAAGCACGAGGGTCACGGTGAGCAGGTGAGGGAGCCGAGTCGCCGCAAACAGCCTTCTGCAAAGCCGCCGGCTCCCGCGCCACAGCCTGCTAAACCTGAGCCCACGGACACAGCGCCTCACCAAGGCCATTCGATGGGTGCGGCGGCTGCGCCAGGGAGGGACACGTGAACTGGTGGCCCATGCACAGTTGGCACCCGGTCATGGTCCATCTTCCGCTCGTCGGCCTCGTGCTCGCGGTTGCCTTCGACCTGATTGCAGCACGAAACCGGTCGGCCCATTGGCGGGTCGCTGCGACGGTGCTGTGGTGGGTAGGTCTGCTCGGCGCAACCGCTTCGGTCACCACTGGACTGCTGGCCTATAATCGGGTTGAGCACTCTGATCCGGCTCATGTAGAGATGACCCTCCACCGAAACCTGGCACTCACGGCTGTTGCCCTGCTGCTTGCCACGGCGCTGTGGCGCTGGCGCCGCCCGTACGCCCGAGGCGCCACACTGCTCGGGCTCATCGGGGTCGGGATCCTGGGTGGGGTGGGTTACCTGGGAGGCGATCTCGTTTATCGCCATGCTCTCGGCATTCCCACCGAGACCCTGAACGAGATCGTCAAGGAGCGGGGTGGGGGCGTGATGGAGCATCCTGAGGAGAGCACTCAGACGGATACCACGACGGGACACCAGCACTGAATCACAACATTCTCGAACGGAGAGGTACCACTATGACACATCAATCTTCCACCGGCATTTCGAGCGAGATGCAGCAGTGTATCGACGAGTGTACCCGCTGCCACAACGTCTGTCTGGCCACGGTAAGCCACTGCCTTGAGCTGGGCGGAAAGCACGCGGACCCGGCCCACATCGGGTTGCTGCTGGACAGTGCTGAGATCTGCCAGACGAGTGCCGACTTTATGCTCAGAAATTCGGAGCGTCACCAACTGACCTGCCGGGTTTGCGCGGATATCTGCCGGGCCTGCGCGGAGAGCTGTGAGCGGATGGGGAAGGGTGACGAGAGGATGCAGCAGTGTGCCGAAGAGTGCCGCCGCTGCCAGGAATCATGTGAGCGAATGGCGGCTTGACGACCACACTAGGGAGGCTCTTAAGAAGGGAGGCTCGGAGCAAGAGCCGGGCTCCCTTCCCTGGGCCTTGGAGAGTCTGATGGAACAGATGTCGCTCCGCATCGCCGGGATGAGCTGCGGCGGATGCGTCAACAGCGTACGGAATGCACTCGCTCGGCTTCCCGGGGTGCAGGTCAGGCAGGTCGAGGTCGGGAGCGCCACGGTCGTCTATGACCCGAGTGTCCCCGGCCCCGAATCGGTGCGGCGCGCGATCGTCAATGCGGGATTCGAGGTCCAGGAGGCATGATGCGGAAACATCCCGATGGTACTCCCCCAGAGACCGCGATGCACTATCGACGTCTGCTTCTCATGGCGGCGCTGTCTTTTGTGTCAATGTATGTGTTGATGTATGCGATGGTGAACACCTTCGCAAATGTCTATATGAACCTGAACCAGTTCTACATGGCCGGGCTCATGGCCGCCCCTATGGTGATCATCGAGCTCGCGCTGATGGGCTCTATGTATCCGGATAGAATGAGGAACGCCGTCATCATGGCGGTCAGTCTGGTCGCGCTGGGTGTGTTTTGGATATTCATAAGACAACAGGCTGCCATTACGGATAGACAGTTCTTGCGATCCATGATTCCACATCATGCAGGCGCAATACTTATGTGCGAGGAAGCACCGATACGGGACCCCAAGATCAAAGAACTGTGCGGGGCAATTGTTTCGAGTCAGCAATCAGAACTTGATCAGATGAAAGCCAAACTGGCTGAGCTGGAGAGGTGACCATGACTATGACAACTCGCCTCCGCAAAGTCGCGTTGACCGCGCATGTCACTTCCTCAGTAGGCTGGCTCGGTGCCGTCGCCAGTTTTCAGGCTCTCGCGATCGCTGCACTGACGAGCCGGGAGCCGGAGGCCGTACGAGGCTTATATCTGGCGATGGAGTTGATCGGCTGGTACGTCATCGTGCCCGTCTGTGTCGCTTCCCTGGTCACCGGGCTCGCCGTGTCGCTGGGAACGCCGTGGGGCTTGTTCCTGCATTATTGGGTCCTGGTGAAGCTTCTAATCACCGTCGTCTCCGCGCTGGTCTTGCTCGGGTTCACCCAGACACTTGGTTCCCTGGGAGATCTAGCGGCAGACCCAACGCTGTCCATGAACGAGCTGCGCAACCTCAAACAATCCCCTGTCCTCCACTCCGGCGGTGGCCTGCTGGCGATCCTCGTAGCAACCATTCTGGCGGTATACAAGCCATGGGGCATGACCCCCTACGGGCGCCGGAAGCGCGATACCGGCACGAGCACCAACTCTGGATCGACCGCCGGCACACCATGGAGATCTTACGCGCTGCTTGGGGTCATCGGTCTCATCCTGCTGTTTCTGGTTCTGCACCTGATCGAGGGCGGCCCACGTGGCCATTGAGAGCCTATATGAAAGACCATGCTCACCATCACGGCCGTGCAGCACCGGCCGAACCAGGTTACCCGGAGCACCCTGAGCTGACCGGAGCGCCGGCCGCCAGCAAGGCAGCTGCCAGCCGGCACGAGCATCAAGCCGAAATGACTCATGCCGGCCCCGGCATGGAATCGGGTACACCCGGCGGGCACGACAAGCACGCCGGACATAGCGTGGCCATGTTCCGCGACAAGTTCTGGATCTCTCTCCTGCTCACCATTCCGACGCTGGTCTGGGGTCACATGCTGCCGCGGGCACTCGGCTACACGCCGCCTGCCATCCCCGGTGCGCGCTGGATACCAGCCGTCTTCGGCACGGCGGTCTTCCTCTACGGCGGTTGGCCCTTCATCCAGGGCGCGGTCCGCGAGCTCCGCGACCGTCTGCCCGGCATGATGACGCTCATCGCCCTGGCCATCACGGTCGCCTTTGCCTTCAGCGCGGCCGTGACCCTCGGCTATCCCGGGATGCCCCTGTGGGAGGAGCTGGCCACCCTGGTCACCATCATGCTGCTGGGCCACTGGATGGAGATGCGCTCCATCATGCAGGCACAGGGAGCCCTCGCCGAGCTGGCCAAGCTCCTGCCTAATACCGCCACGCGGGTTGTGGTCGAGGGTGGAGCCGAACAGGTGGAGGAAGTTCCCGTCTCGGCACTCCGTGAGGGCGATCTCGTGCTGGTTCGTCCTGGTGCCAGCATCCCTGCCGATGGAGTAGTGCGAGAAGGATCCAGCGAGGTCAACGAGGCAATGGTGACCGGCGAGAGTCGCCCGGTGCCAAAGAAGCCTGGCTGACCGGGTCATTGCCGGCACGGTGAACGAATCCGGATCGCTCCGAGTCGAGGTGACCGGGACCGGCGAGCGCACCACTCTCGCGGGCATCATGCGGCTGGTCGAGCAGGCCCAGAGCTCGCGGTCCCGGGCCCAGGCGCTCGCCGACCGGGCTGCCTTCTGGCTGACGGTGGTGGCGCTCGCCTCGGGGGCGATTACGCTCGTGGCGTGGCTCATTGCCGGGGCCGGTGCCTCGTACGCCGTGGAGCGGCTCGTCACCGTGCTGGTCATCGCCTGTCCCCATGCGCTGGGGCTTGCCATCCCTCTCGTCATCGCCATCTCCACCACGCTCGGCGCGAGAAACGGTCTCCTGGTGCGCGATCGCCGGGGGCTGGAGGAGGCGCGCAATCTCAACACCATCGTCTTCGACAAGACCGGCACTCTGACCTTAGGGGAGCATAGGGTGGTTGCCCTCCGCACGGTCGGAGGTTTGACCGAGGATGATGCGCTGGGGCTCGCCGCGGCCGTGGAAAGGGATTCGGAGCATCCGATGGCCCGGGCGGTGGTGCGCACGGCCCAGGAAAGGGGTCTTGCGACGTCGAGGGTCGAAGCTTTCAAAGCAATACCCGGGCAAGGGGCGGAAGCCACGGTAGAAGGCCGCCACCTCTTTGTCGGAGGTCCAGCCCTCCTGCAGCGGTTTGGGGGCGAGGTCAGTCCGGAACTTGCGACCTTTGCCGGCGAAGCATCCGAGCGGGGACAAAGCGTGATCTACCTCGTCGAAGGCCGGCGGGTACTCGCTGCCCTGGCGCTGGCGGATGCGGTCCGGCCCGAGTCGCGGGAAGCGGTGGCCCGGCTGCACCAGCTCGGTCTCGAGGTGGCCATGATGACCGGAGACGCCAAGCCAGTGGCCGAGGCCGTGGCGCGTGAGTTGGGCATCGACACCGTCTTCGCCCAGGTGCCCCCCGAGGGGAAAGCCGCCAAGATCGAGGAGTTACAGAAGCAGGGTAAGCGTGTCGGAATGGTGGGTGATGGGGTGAACGATGCTCCGGCCCTAGTGACAGCGGACGTCGGGATTGCCATCGGAGCCGGCACTGACGTGGCCGTGGAAGCCGGGGACGTAGTGCTCGTGCGGAGCGATCCCCGGGATGTGCCGCGGATCATCGAGCTCTCGCGGGTCAGCTACCGCAAGATGGTTCAGAATCTCTGGTGGGCCTCCGGCTACAACATCATTGCCATTCCGCTTGCTGCCGGCGTGCTGGCATCCCAGGGGATCGTACTGTCGCCAGCGGTTGGCGCAGTGCTGATGTCCCTCAGTACAGTGATCGTGGCGATCAATGCACAGCTCCTGCGACGCGCCAGCCTGTAGAAGGTTTTGCAGCCACTCCACCTGGGCTCGCGCGCAGAATGCGCAGGCCAGGCTGCTCTGGTGGAGTTTAATCCTCGCTTCCTAGGGCGACTTCTTGAGTTGCTCCTCGGACGCGCTGAGCGAGGGCTAACTGAGGCGCGGTGACGAGCAGCTTGAGCCGGGCAAGCTCCCACGGGAGGAGCCGTTCCAAAAGTCCACTGATCCTGCGCTCCAACGCGTCTTTTCGCGGGGCGCGCCTCAGGTCGTCCCGGAGTGCTCGCTGATTGGCAGTAACGCGCTCCTCTTCCCTCCTGACGGCCGTTGGATCTGGTGTGACGGCCTGCGCCGCTCGCCAGGCCTCGAGCGCCTCACCCGCTCTCCTTGCGGCGGATCGTGCTGCCGTTCGAGCGGCGGTGTCGTCGTTTCCATTCCCCAAACCCAAGACCCGAGGGCGCCGAGAGGTGAGAAGTTGACCGAGCCGTTCAGGCTCTTCTCGCATTGTCCGGATTGCTTCAGTTTGGCCTTTGTTTGCGACCAGTCCTTCGAAAACCTGCCTCGCGGCCAGTGGTTCATGATAGACAGCTCTAAGCGACTGCGTAAATGACGCCTCAGCCGCCCGCGTGAGGGCTTCAGCTGCGTGCCGATCGGCAGACCGCGCTCGCGATGCGCTCGCCCCGATTTCTGCATAATACCGCCGCCGCTCGAGCTCCAACCTGGCCTCGTATGCCTGAATGGCCTGCGCGAGATCGGCGACTCGGCTCCTCGGCACTGCGGTCCGCAATCCATCCCCATCACGACCCCGGCCGCTGATCGAACGAGGCTCCCGATCCGGGCGCGGACGCGGCGGCTCGTCGAAGAGCGATCGCTGGACTTCCTCAGCGCGCCGAGGAGCGAGGGTTCCGGACACCTCCCGGAGCCCGAGGGCGCGTTCCTCCTCACGCAGAACTTCCTGGATCAGCGGCCGATCCTTCCACCGCTCCCACGCCTTTCCAGTCTCCGGGTGGACCCGGTTAACCAGAAGGTGAAGATGCGCGTGGGCACGGTCTCGGTGGGCCACGATAATGGCCTGGTGCTCTGCGAGTCCGAGCCGGTCGAGTACCCGATCGGCGACGCGCTCCATGGCCGCCCGATCGACCGGGTCGTTGGGATCGAAACTCAGGGCAACATGGTAGACCGGCTTCTCGACGCGGTCGCTACGTGCGGCCGTGGCGCGCATGAACGTGGCCGCGAGTTCAGCGTCCTCGGTGGGTAGGTTCCGACTAGCCGTCCATGCGACGCGCTCTTGCTCCCCACCACTGCGTCCGTTCGCCAAATACGCCGCAAGCGCTCGAAAGCTCTTCCCACTGCTGGAAACCGCGATCATCTCCGCAATGTCCCGGATACTCCGGTCATCTCAGTCGCCGCACTACAGTTAAGAGTTCGGAGAGTGCTGCCTCGATCGTCGTCTGTTGAGAAGCAATACCCGCAGCCTTCGCCGCAGCTGCGAGCTGGCTGAGTACGGTGCCAATCCGGCCGAGCTCATGGATCAGGTCATCGTTCTCCCTGCGCACGGCCTTGGGCACCGTACCTAGCGAAGTCTCGCGGACGTAGCGGGCGGGAGGCCTCGCCGAGGCTCGTGCCAGCTCCATGATTCTTCGCCACTCTGCCGAGGTGTAGCGGATCTTTCGAGGCTGGCGAGTATTGGGCACCGGGTGATCCAGCGCGCTTGGGGGGCCCTCGGGGGCCCTGGCCTCTGACATCATCGTATCACATCCAGACCTCAGGATGTACTCGCGAATTTGGGGAGATGTTCGTGCCATACCGAGACCAGCCCGCCATTGGCCTCCGCGGTTACCTGAGGGAGAACCGGGTGCGGCCCTCGGATCATTCCCCAACCGGGACACCGTGTTCGTGCCCTGAGAACGTTTTCCCGGTCTGAGAGGTACCTCTGAATAGCCCTTGATTCCTGCCGATCTCTGGTCGGGGTCTGATCGAGTGCCGTCCACCCCCTGCCGCCTCTCGAATGATGTCCTCGCACACCAATCTGGCTGCACCCTTCGCGGTCAATCCAAGAGCCTTGCACTCACTGGAGACTGGAATACCTCTCCCAAGCCTTGGGGCCGTAGGCAGGGGTTCGGTGCAGGCATTCGCCATTGGTGCCTCCCATGGCGATTATCTACCGAATTGGGCCTCTCACGCCCCGGGCGAGCTGTGACGACTTGGGAGACTCTGGCTGCGCTTGTGAGCGCATATCCAGACGGTGCCTCCGTCCCGGTGCCGAAGTCGTGGCTGCAGGAACTGCTCTCGGGGATCCCCACTGGGGAAGCCATGCCGGCCGCAGTGGAGGTCGACCTGGACTGTGGGCAGGTCGCGGCGCTACTGGGACGCTCGGCAGGTACTATCCGGAGCTGGTGTGCCGCAGGCGTAATCCCGGGTGCCTACCGGCTGCGTGGTTGTCGCGAGTGGCGCGTTCCCCGGAACGCCCTCACGGCCTTTCAACAACGTGAGCGGCAACGCGCGGAACGATCGGCTTAGGACAGGTGTGCTGCCGCAGACTCGCGCCGGCGGCTCGTGCTTGTCGCGGGTTTTTGCTTACCAACAATCGACCCGCCTGCCCCAAGTTTCAGTTGGGGAGGCTGCCATGGAATCTCGCCACCTGCCGTCCAGACTATCGCCGGATGCGAGGCTGCCTCACGCGTATTTAGTCATAGCGTCACGAAGGAATAATCCGATGCCGAAACGTGCCAAGGCGAAAATGTATTGGAGAAACCAGGGCAGCGGCCACCGCGCTTACGGTGACTTCCGTGAGTATGCGAAATGGGGCGGCAAGCGGGAGCCGCTGGTCTGGCCCGGGGAGATCAAAGCGACAACCGACGAAGTACGAGCACACGAACTGTTCGCCAGGAGGCTGCAGGAACTTCGGGACGCGTGCGATGCTGGAATGGCGGTCGCGAAGGTGGCGACCCGTCCGCCGTTTCATCTAGCCGTAGCTAACTACCTCAGTGCCAAAGAGGATGAGCCCATCACTGCTGGCTGGGTGTTGGCGCATGCCGGCTTTCTCGGAAAGGCGGTCACCTTTTTTGGTGCTGAGACGAAGCTAGGGGCAGTGACCGTCGAAGATGTCATGGAATTCATGGAGTGGTTACGCCGCCAACGCACGCCTCAGGGTAACAGCTATTCGGAGCAGAGCATCCGCCACCACCTGTACGCGCTGTCAGCCCTCTACCGCAAGGCACAACGCAAGGGCTGGGTCCCACGAGGCGTGAATCCGGTGGGGCTGCTCGAGCGACACGAGCGCCCGAAGGTCGGCCGGTCGAAGACTGCCTTTCTTGAGGTGCCTGATGCGTCCCGGCTAGTGTGGGCCGCCGCCACCTATCCCGCCAAGCCGCATGAGCCAGAGATGCATCTAGCGCTTCCACTCGTTGCCACGTTCCTGCTCACCGGTGGCCGCCAGAAGGAGGTGGCGGGACTCGCCGTATCGGATGTCAGATTCGACACCGAGTCGGTGATATTCCGTCCGCATCCATGGCACAAAGGCGGCAGATTAAAGAGCGAAGGCGCAGAGCGCACCGTGCCCCTCTGGCCCCAGCTCCGCGAGGTTTTAGAGCAATACCTGGAGAGCTACCGGCACGATCTGCCCGGCGAGGTGCTCTTTCCCTCGCCTCGTCTCGGCGGGGACCGGCCTCTTACTGATTTCCGGGACCTCCTGGATCGCGTCGCGGTACGAGCCGGATTGCTTACCCCGTTGCTCGACCCGGGCACAGGGAAGCAGCGGCGAACGGCCAGCGGACGCCCGATGTGGGCGGGTACGCGGGTCCGAACGAGGATCTTCCGCCAGACCTATTGCGCAGCCCGGCTCCAGACCCTTGACCGCGGGCAGCCGGTCAGCCTGTATACTGTTTCTCGGGAGCTCGGTCACGAGTCGGAGGACATGGTTCGGCGGGTGTATGCCCGGCTTGGCAAGGTCCGGCACCGGGTGGAGGCTCCAGAGTTCCGCCCGGAGCAGTGGTTCGATGAGATCAGCGGTCAGCTGGTCCCGCGGGAAAGCCGCACGGTCACCTACCATACAGGGCGCCAGGGGTTAGAATTGGGTTCCGGAAAACAGCGTCCGGCACTGTTTTCCCGCACTATTAAAGGTTTGCAGGCGTAAGTTGTTGCGGGTCCGTAGCTCAGTTGGATAGAGCGCTTGCCTCCGGAGCAAGAGGTCGCGCGTTCGAGTCGCGCCGGGCCCACTGGCCACGGCAATGACCCCGTCATCTCTTTGGAGGCGACGGGGTTTGTGCATGGCGGACCGCTCACTGGAGCAAGAGGTCGCGCGTTCATGCGCCCGTACCCGGGCACCCGGCGCCGGGCCCACTGGCCACGGCAATGACCCCGTCATCTCTCTGGAGGCGACGGGGTTTGTGCATGGCGGACCGATCTCTCACTGGAGCAAGAGGTCGCGCGTTCATGCGCCCGTACCCGGGCACCCGGCACCGGGCCCACTGGCCACGGCAATGACCCCGTCATCTCTCTGGAGGCGACGGGGTTTGTGCATGGCGGACCGATCTCTCACTGGAGCAAGAGGTCGCGCGTTCATGCGCCCGTACCCGGGCACCCGGCGCCGGGCCCACTGGCCACGGCAATGACCCCGTCATCTCTTTGGAGGCGACGGGGTTTGTGCTTTGCGGACCGATCTCTTCGCTGGAGCAAGAGGTCGCGTGTTTACCCGGGCACCCGGCGCCGGGCCCACTGGCCACGGCAATGACCCCGTCATCTCTTTAGAGGCGACGGGGTTTGTGCATGGCGGACCGATCTCTCACTGGAGCAGGAGACCCGTAGTTGCTTCAGTGATGCGAACGGCGCTCCGGCAGGCGCGACGAGGAAGTGCGCCCCGCAGATGCACTGGGCCGACTGCTTCGAAGGTTACGGATGCGGTCGGTGAACTGTTCCCGCAGGGCTTGGCAGCAGGTCTCCAGCTCGATTTCCAGGCTGGGCACCCCCTGACCGCCCACTCTGAGCACGGGGCGACGACAATGGATGGGGCACACGCTAGCGCCGAGGGCGGGCTGGAGGCGCCGGACCACCTTTTCGACGGCGCCCTGCGCTTCCCTGCCTCCATCGACACCTTCGATTTCCCACTTCACTTCTATCATTGCACGACCACGAACGGATTAGGCTGATCTTACCCGGCCCAACTATATGGACCGTCTACGGGTCGAGTTGTGACCGGTGCCACACTCCCCCCAGCCGCTGCCTCACGCGGCGTCCTCGTTCGCTTTCTCTGACCCCTCTTTCTGCCGCTGCAGCTCAGCATACCATCGGTCTCGCCCCTCATCAGCCCGGCCTCCCGCCGCGCATACCGCGCAGACACCGGTCAGCAGAACTGCCCATACGGTCAGAATAATGAGGAGGAGCATGAAGCTTCCGGGCGCAACCCGAGTGCCGTGATGCCATGACTCGACTCGGGAACCGGCAAGCGAAAGTGCATACAGGCTTTATCCCGCACCTGCAACGGGTTGCGCCGGCCCCGTCCATCCAGCGCTGCCGCACTCTGCCGCATGCACCGCGAGCTCCCGACTTTCCGGACGCTCAGGCTTGCCTGGGAGCACGAGCCCTACTTACATGTATCGGTACCACTGCTGAGCCGCTCTGCTCGCCTCATGCGGCCTCAACTCGCATCCCGACTTCCGGTGCTTCGATCAGCGTCTCAGCAGAACCGCCTCAAGTGGTACGCATTTGCCGTCACCGTCACGCTTCTGATGGTGGGGGTGCGAATGTTTCTGGCGCCGGTCCTGGGCCACCAACTGCCGTTTGTCACTCTCTTTCCAGCAATCTTCCTTGCGGCGTGGACCGGCGGCTTGGGTCCGGCTCTGCTGGCCACCGCCTTGGGAGTGGTCTCGGCCCTCTACTTCTTCATGGCGCCCACCTTGACGCTGGCCTTCGCCGATCCGGTCGCACAGGTCGGCGCCGGCCTTTTCGTGCTGACCGGGATTTTCGCGGCGATGTTCGGAGAATCCCGGCTCAGGACTCTCGCTCGCGCCGAGTCGGCCAGGGAGGAATCCAGCAAGAGCCAGGACCGCTACCGCGCACTCGTGGAACGTACCGCCGAGGGGATCTGGCGCATCGAGCTGCCGGAACCGGTTCCGACCAGCTTGCCCCCCGACGCCCAGATCGACCGCTTCTATGCGTACGGCGAGTTGGCCGAGTGCAACGATGTGATGGCCCGGATGTATGGCTTTGGCCGGGCGGCGGACCTGATCGGAGCTCGCCTGGCCGATCTGCTGCCCCGGTCCGACCCCCGGAACCTGGAGTTCCTGCGGGAGTTCATCGGGTCCGGCTATCACCTCACTGACGCGGAGTCTCACGAGGTCGGGAAGGACGGGAGCGACCGGTTCTTCCTGAACAACATGGTCGGCATCGTGTCCGACGGATATCTGGTTCGTGCGTGGGGGTCTCAGCGCGACATCACCTCGATGAAACGGGCCGAGGAGGCAGTGGTGGCCAGCGAGGCTCGGTTCAGAGGGGTATTCGAGTCGGGGCTGATCGGTATCGCCTTCTGGAACCGTGCGGTCGTGACCAATGCCAACGATGCCTTGCTGGCGATGCTCGGCTACGACCGGACTGATCTGCAACAGGGGTTGCTGCTGCGAGAGCGGCTCTGGACCAAGACAAACGAGGAGGATGACCGGCGGGCCGCTGACGAGCTGCTTCGGACCGGCTCCTGCACTCCGTACGAGAAGGAGTTTCTTCGAAAGGACGGCAGCAAAGTGCCGGTCCTGGTGGGCGCGGCGCTGCTGAGCTCCGATCCGGACGACCTGGCCTTCTTCATCCTCGACCTGACCGAACGCCGCCGTGCCGAAGAGCGGATCCGCCAGGCGGAGCGTATGGAGGTCGTGGGACAGCTGGCCGGCGGGATGGCCCACGAAGCCAACAATCAGATGTCGGTCGTTCTCGGAGCCACGGAGTTCATCCTGCGCCGCGCCGATGTGCCGCCCCAGGTTCGGCAGGATGCGGAGTACATCCGCGCCGCGGCGGAGCGCACCGCATCCATCACCCGCCAGCTGCTGGCATTCAGTCGCCGGCAAATCCTTCAGCCCCAGGCCGTAGACCTCAACGAGGTCGTCAAGAAGCTGGAGCCTATCCTCCGACGCACACTGACCGAGTCCCAGAAATTGGTCCTGCAACTGGGGCCCGGGGTGCCAGCGGTCCGCGCCGATCCAATTCAGCTCGATCAGGTCCTCCTGAACCTGACCATCAATGCCCGTGACGCCATGCCCCAGGGCGGGGTGCTCACCATCGGGACTCGCGCCACGAACCTCACGGCGGAGTATGGCCTGCGGAGGCCCGAGGTCGCGCTCAGCCCGGGTTTCTTCTCGGTTCTGACCATTACCGATACCGGTCATGGGATGGACCGGGAGACCCTCAAGCATCTGTTCGAGCCGTTCTTCACCACCAAGGGCGTCGGCAAAGGCAGCGGGTTGGGCCTCGCGATGGTCTATGGAATCGTGAAGCAGAGCGGTGGCTATATCTGGCCGTATAGTGAGCCCTCGCTGGGAACGACTTTCAAGATCTACCTGCCCTCAGTCGCAGACACCTTGCCGGCCCCAACGGATCCGGCTGTAGAACAGCTGGTGAGCTCCAAGGGCGCGACCGTGCTGGTGGTCGAGGATGATCCCCTGGTGCGCACCATCGCCAAACGATCCCTTACGGATGCGGGGTTCGAGGTGCTGGACGCTGGTGATGGAAACGAGGCGCTCAGAACGTTGGCGCAGCATCGGCAGATTGACCTGGTCATCACCGACCTTGCCATGCCGGAGCTGGGCGGTCGCGAGCTTGCGCAACGGCTCTCCCAGAGCCGGCCCGACTTACCCATCATCTTCATGTCCGGGTATACTGACGACGATTTGGCCCGGCGGGGCCTGCTGGAAGCGGGCGTTCTCTTTCTGGAAAAGCCATTTTCACCCCAGGTGCTGGTGCGGATCGTTCAGGAGGTGCTCGACTCGAGCAAAACCCCGCGATCGTCCGTCGGGTCCTAGGACTCTTCGTAGCTGCCTGCCTGATCCGATCCATAGCCTCCGTAGTTCCTGCTGGATTCCGGTAAAAAAGAGTGTCTTGGGACACAGAAACGCCCCGGACCGGGTCCCATACATCTCCGGCGAAGCTGCGAAATTCTCAACACTTGCACGAAACGAGGGTGAAACATGGCAACAGAGCTTGCAAGCCGGCCTGGCACTTCCGGCTATGAAGACTTCGACTACACCGGCTCTCACGAACGCCGGCAAAACGGTGGGAGTCAGTCCGAGACTCGGTCGCAAGAGGGGAATGCGGACCAGCTTGCCCGGTTTCTGGGATGGTTCAGCATTGGCCTGGGTGCCGCGGAGTTACTTGCGCCTCGCCAGCTGGCCGATTTGATCGGGGTGGACAACAAGCCCGGGGTTTTCCGCATGATGGGCCTGCGGGAGATAGGGCACGGAATCGCTATCCTCAGCCAGGAACAGCCTGCCCCGGGCGTATGGTCCCGGGTTGCCGGGGACATCCTGGATCTGGCCCTGCTGGGCACTCAGCTCGATTCCGATAACCCGGAGCGCGAAAAGACGCTCGCGGCTACCATGTCGGTACTCGGGGTGACAGCCGTGGATCTCTACACCGCCCGAAGCCTCAGCAAGGAACCGAACGGAGCCAACGGCAGCTCCCGGAAGCGGCGGAGCGGTGCGCCTGAGTCAGGGCATGGTATCGTCGAGTCGGTCAAGGGGATCAGGGTCAAGAGCGCTACCACCGTGGGCCGTCCGGTCAGTGAGGTCTACGGCTTCTGGCGGAATTTCGAGAATCTACCCCGCTTCATGAGCCACCTGGAATCGGTCCAGGTGTTCGATGAGAGGCGCTCACACTGGACCGCCCTGGGCCCGGCAGGCATCCGGCTCGAATGGGATGCCGAGACGGTAGAAGACCGGCCCAACGAGCTGATCTCCTGGCGCTCGCTGCCGGGCGGACAGGTAGAAACCGCGGGGTACGTCCGTTTCAGGCCCGCCCCGAAAGACCGGGGGACCGAGATCGTGGTGGAGATGCGGTATGACCCACCCGGTGGCGTCGTAGGTGCGTCGATCGCCAAGCTGTTTGGCGAGTCGGGCCAGGAAGTGGTCACCCGGGATCTACAGGCCTTCAAGAATGTAATGGAGGTCGGAGAAGTCGTTCATTCTGACGCAAGCATTTACACGCGGCCCCATCCGGCCCGGCCTCCGGCTGAACATGAACTGGAAAGGGCGCGGCTGCTGAATACCGAGGCGGTCACCCGATGAGAGCCGGGCAGCCGCTGCCAGCCTAACGAGAAGCAATAGGAGTGCACGAAATGAGAGCCAACTGCTGGGAAGGCAAAAAGAAAGTCAAAGTAGAGCAGGTCCCGGATCCCAAGATCCTGAACTCACGGGACGCCATAGTCCGCATCACCACAACCGCAATTTGTGGCTCTGATCTACACCTCTTCAACGGGTTCGTCCCGACTATGGAGAAGGGTGACATCCTGGGCCATGAGTTCATGGGCGAAGTGGTTGAGACCGGTTCCGGCCTCAAGAATCACCTGAAGGTTGGCGACCGGGTGGTGGTCCCCTTTCCTATTGCCTGCGGGTCCTGCTTCTCCTGTCAGCGCGGGATGTTCTCCCTGTGTGAGAACACCAATCCCAACGCCTGGCTTGCCGAGAAGATGTTTGGCCACGCCACCGCGGGAATATTCGGCTATTCGCACCTGACCGGCGGTTACGCCGGTGGACAGGCAGAGTTCGCCCGAGTGCCGTTCGCCGACGTGGGGCCTCTCAAGGTTCCTGAAGAATTGACCGACGAACAGGTCCTGTTCCTGTCGGACATTTTCCCTACCGGGTACATGGGTGCGGAAATGTGTGACATCGAGCCGGGCGATGTGATCGCCGTCTGGGGCGCCGGGCCAGTGGGTCAGTTCGCCATTGCCAGTGCCAAGATGCTGGGCGCCGAGCGCATCATCGCGATTGACCGTTTCGAATACCGATTGAGGATGGCACGGGAAAAGGCCGGCGCCACCGATACCATCAACTATGAAAAGGTCAGCGTGCTGGAAGCACTGAAGGAGATGACCGGTGGACGGGGACCCGACAAGTGCATTGATGCCGTCGGCCTGGAGGCGCACGGAGCGACCGCGATGTACGCCTATGACCGCGCCAAGCAGGCCCTGATGCTCGAATCGGATCGCCCCATCGCGTTGCGCGAAGCGATCATGGCTTGCCGGAACGGGGGCATCGTGTCAGTCATCGGGGTTTACGGTGGGCTCATCGACAAGTTTCCCATGGGATCTGTCATGAACCGCTCGCTCACGATCAGGACCGGCCAGTGCCACGTGCATCGGTATATGCGCCCGTTGCTGGAGCGAATACAGCGGGGAGAGATCGACCCGAGCTTCGTGATCACCCACCGCATGGAGCTCGACCAGGCGCCCCAGGGTTATGACATGTTCCTGAACAAAGAGGACGAGTGCGTCAAGGTGGTTCTCAAGCCGTAAATGCATTATCATCGCGGTACCGCCCGCGGCGGGGAGGAGCCCGGTAGTGGCTTCTTCGCGTCGTCTCGGCGGGCGGCTTCCGGCAACGGCGGGCGGCATCTTGCCGCCCCGACGGCCCGAGCTCAGCTCACCAGTCCAAGGAGTCGTACGATGACACAGCACGAGGAGTTCTCCGGCATGGGTGACGTTGCGACACCGACTGCCAGGAAAGGGGACGATCCGGGTCGAGGAGGTGGCGGCCAGGGTGGCGGCGGTGGCAAGGGGGGTGGTGGGGGTAACCCCGGCGGCGGCGGCGGCGGTGGCGGCAAAGGACCTGGTGGTGGAGGGGGCAACCCGGGCGGTGGTGGCGGCGGCAGGGGACCCGGCGGCGGTGGTGGCGGGAACCCTGGTGGTGGCGGCGGCGGCGGTGGCCGAGGCCCAGGAGGTGGTGGCGGTAATCCCGGGGGCGGCGGGGGTGGTGGTGGCGGTGGCCGAGGCCCGGGTGGGGGTGGCGGCGGTGGCGGTGGCAACCCCGGTGGAGGCGGCGGCGGCAGAGGCCCTGGTGGTGGCGGTGGGCCGGGCGGCGGCCCGGGCGGTCGGCCTGGTGGAGGCGGTGGTAGCGGAAATCGGTAGCATCCCGGGTTCTGGCGGGCGCCTCGGCGCCCGCCAACACCTTCCTCCCGCCTAATCCCAATCGAATTCGAGCCCGATCCTGCCCCCCGGACGGTCCGCCGTGTAAATTTGGCGAGCCCATCGATCTCGGCACCCTGTTCGTTTCCCCGCCAGGAGGTGCCTTTGAGCGCGCCACGTGGTCGCGAGGCCCGGCTTCGAAAGCAGTTCGCCCAACTGTACGCCGGTATCGACGCCGGCGTTTGGATACCGGTCGAGTTGGCCTTGAGACGCGTGACCGATCTGATCCACAAGGATCGTTCCAAGTCCGGGGTCATCACCGGG
Organism: uncultured Gemmatimonadales bacterium; assembly: GCA_963840165.1. Classification (GTDB taxonomy): domain Bacteria; phylum Gemmatimonadota; class Gemmatimonadetes; order Gemmatimonadales; family GWC2-71-9; genus CAVVWJ01. The sequence continues at coordinate 153,263 of CAWIXT010000009.1, read as the reverse complement.
GGCCGCCTGCTACGCGACGAGCATTTTGAGTTCCGTGGGACATCGGCTCGCCCGGAAGGGCTCCCCGAAGGCTCTACCCGTCTGAGCGACGCCGGAGCCGAGCCCCCATCCAGTTCGGCTGCCCACGGCGAGCAGGACTCAGCGACGGAGCATCCAGCATGAGCGAACAGATTCGAGCAGGCGTGGTGGGCGGCGTACGGCACCGGGCAGATGTCCGGCAGGCCTTGCTGAAATCCGGCTACAGCAACCTCTATCCCGGTATCCCGACCGGAGAATGGCATCCGGCCGCCGTCATGGTCAATCTGGTCCTGGCGGCACGTGGCAGCCACCGATCCCCGGCATCAGTGGACCGAGATCGCGTCCTCGACGAGCGGCATTTCCAGTTTCGCGGCCTGCCATCCGCAGGCAGCCAGGACGACCAGCGGCGCTCCCGGTTAGAGGATCGTCGGCAACGGCGGGCTGACGCGCGCTAGAAATTGGAACCGGTTATGTGACGTAGATCACTATGACTGCTGGTTACCTTTGAGTATTGTTGGACAAAGGTCCCGCCCGGCACCCTGCCGTACGTAACCCTCGACCCTTTTTGTGGCGCCCCAATTGACACTGCCCGACGTAAGATCCGCTCCCAGTATTCTCGTCATTGACGACCAGCCTACTGTCCGCCGCATGGCGCATCGCCTGCTGAGCGAGTGGGGTTTCCGCGTGTTCGAGGCGGAGAGCGGCGAGGAAGGCATGGAAGTGCTGGAGACGGCGCGGTCGGGAATTCAACTCGTGATGGTCGACGTTGTCATGCCGTTTGCCGACGGCGTCCAGGTAACCTCCAGGATCAGGGAGCGCTGGCCGGGCCAGCGAACCCTGTATATGTCGGCCCACCCGGCCGAGGTCTTGGTCGAGTATGGGCTGACCCGGCTCGATGCGCCCTTTCTGGCCAAGCCATTTACTCGTGACGAACTTCTCACCAAGGTCAGTGAAGCGTTGGCGCAGCCACTCAACCGCTCTGAAGTGGAGCGCCCTCGCTGAGTCCTGCACCTTCCGAGGTGGTGGTCCACAAGGCTGCGCGCGAGTGCCCCATGATCCAGCCGCATCCACGGTCCAGCTGCGGAATCGTAAAAGCCCGTGAGGCTCGCCAGGCCGGCCAGCGACCTGAAGGGGGTGCTGCTTCGGCGGCGAGCCGTTAGGACCCCGAGCGCCTCTCCCCCCGGTTCTTGTCCACGATAGCCGCCAGAATCAGCAAGAACGCGAACAGCCGCAGCAGGTAGATCCCGGTTTGGGATTCTGCCATTTCCGCTGTGAGGGCCAGGGCAAGCCGCTGTACACCGAGCAGCCAGAAGGCGATCGCGAAGATGAGGAACAGACGGTCGTGCGTCTGCCGCCAGAACCGCGCAAAGAAGAGTCCTGCGACCGCGTAGCCCATGATGATCGCGCCGGTGATCAGGTGCAGCGCAGCGGTTGACGTTGTCATTCCGACTCCCACACCAGTCCGTAGATCAAGACCACCAGGCCGACAAGCACCGGCAAACTGCGGAAGAGGCGCAGATCGACGCCCGGTAGCACCATGGTGTCGATTACCAGGAGCAGGTTGCCCAACGCAAAGCCGATGAAACTGAGCCCGCTCCAGAAAAGCAGATTGATCCGCCGCTGGAAGTGGGCGCGAAGCAACAGAACCGCGCAGGCCAGGCTGGTCAGCGCGCACAGAACGTAGACTATCGCCGCCATGCTCATTCCTTGTCCTTCTTTCGGAGCCGGAACGCTTCCGAAAACGCTCGCACATTCTCCATCGGTTTGGAGGCGATCACCGTGATCACCGCGACCCGGCGCTGGCGGTAGGTCTGCGCCAACAGGGTTACGGTCGCGTCAAGCTCGGCCGATCTTGGATGGTAGCGATACGAAGAAGATGGAACGGGGGTGACCAGACTGTTGGCATGCAGGCCGGCCAGGCGTCGGGCAATAGAATCAGGATTGCTGTAAAGGGCCTGTGCAACAGCCTCCGCAGTCCACACCTGGGCCGGCGCTCGGTGAAGGAGAAGTAGGACCTCGAGCTGCTCGACGGAATCGATGCACTGAAGAAGAAACTGGTGTACCTCCTCCGGGATCCCCGCCGTCACGGACGAACAATCAAGCGCGCGCCCGCCCCAAAGTGAACTGGAACGTGGCCCCCTGCCCGACAAGCCCCTCCGCCCAGACCCGACCTCCATGGCGGTGAATGATCCGCTGCACCGTGGCCAGGCCGATCCCCGAGCCAGGGAATTCGCCCTGGGGATGGAGCCGCTGAAAAGGACCGAAGAGGCGGTCCGCATAGGTCATGTCGAAACCGGCGCCGTTGTCCCGCACGAAGTAGGTCGGCTCTCCCGATGCCTGAGTGACACCGAACTCGATACGCGCCTCAGCTTGCTTGCTGGTGAACTTCCAGGCGTTCTCCAGCAGGTTCTCGAGCGCTATGCGCAACAGCTGCCCGTCGCCCGTCACCACGACCCCAGGACGCACCCTGACCTCCAGCTTTCGCGACGGCTCGCTTTCCTGGAGTCGCGTTAGGATCAAGCTGGCCAGCGCGCTGAGGTCCACGTCGTGGTCTCTCAGATCCGCGCGGGTGACACGCGAAAGATAGAGCACGTCGTCGATCAGCTCGGACATGTGCTGGCTGGCCTCGCGCACCCGCTCCAGATACTTGCGACCGGTGACATCGAGGCGATCGCCCTGACTCTCGAGGACCGCGCGGCTGAAGCTGTCGATCCGGCGGAGCGGGGCCCTGAGGTCGTGAGACACCGCATAGCTGAAGCTCTCCAGCTCCCGGTTCTTGTGCTCGAGATCCCGCACCAGCTCCGCCCTGGTCTCAGCCAGGTGCACCGCCGCCTGCTCGCTCTCCGCCAGCAGCTGGGTCTGCCGCCGCAGCAGCTCGGATTTCTTGGCCAGCTCGACAAACACGGCGACCTTGGAGCGGACAAACTCGGGGACTACCGGTTTGACCAGATAATCCACGGCGCCCACAGCGTAGCCGCGGACGGCGTGGTTCTGGCTGTTGTCGGCCGCGGTGAGGAAGAGGATGGGGGTGTGGCGCGACTTGTCGCGTTGGCGGATGATGGCAGCGGTCTCGAAGCCGTCCATCTCGGGCATCTTGACGTCGAGCAGGATGACGGCAAACTCGTGAGTCAAGAGCCACTTGAGCGCCTCGCGCCCGGACTCCGCCCTGATGAGGTTCTGGCCCAGGCCCTGAAGCATTGCCTCCAAGGCCACCAGGTTGGCGGGCTGGTCGTCGACGAGAAGAATGTTGACCCGGTCGTCGGTAGGCGGGTCAGCGGGTAAGCGGGTCAGCGGGTCAGTCTGCTCCTGCCGTGGGAAAGCATCTGCCCCGTCAGAGAGTACCGTCCCGCTGTCCCTCTGTCCCGCTTCCCCGCCTACCGGTACAGCCATACTCTGAGCAGCGACAGCAATTGATCCATGTCGACCGGCTTGGCGATGTAATCGGAGGCGCCGGCCTCGATGCACTTCTCGCGGTCTCCCTTCATGGCCTTGGCCGTGACCGCGATGATGGGGAGGGTCCGGAACCGCGGCATTTCACGGATCGCCCGCATGGTCTCGTAGCCATCCATCTCGGGCATCATGACGTCCATGAGCACCACGTCCACTTCCGGATTGCTCTGCAGCCGCGCGATACCGTCCCGGCCACTTTCGGCGTAGATCACCTTCATTTCGCTGCGCTCGAGGAACGTGGTCAGGGCGAAGATGTTGCGGACGTCGTCGTCCACCACCAGCGCGGTGCGACCGGTCAGGGTCGGATCGGTGCGATGCAGCTGCTCCAGCAGCCGCCGCTTCGACTCCGGCAGCCGGGCAGTGACCCGGTGCAGAAATAGCGCGGTCTCGTCCAGCAGCCGCTCAGGCGACTGCGCATCCTTGATCACCACTGACTCGGCCATCCGCCGAAGCTCGGCTTCCTCCCGCTTGGTAAGCTGCTTCCCGGTGTAGACGATGGTCGGGAGCTTCCTCAGTCCAATCTCTCCCTTCACCCGGGTAATCAGCTGGAAACCGGTCATATCGGGGAGGCCCAGGTCCAGCACCATGCAATCGAACGACTCGCGCTGCAGCGCCTCCAGGGCGAGTGCACCGGTGGCGACAGCGGTCGTCTGCACGTCGCCGTCGCCGATCAGCTCGGCGATGCTCCGCTGCTGCACCTCGTCGTCCTCCACCACCAGCAGGCGCTTGATCGGACGGTCCACGAACTCGTGCAGCGTGGTGAGCGCATCGGACAGCGACTCCTTGGTGGCGGGCTTGGTGAGAAAGTCGATGGCGCCGAGACGAAGTCCCCGCTGCCAGTTTTCCTCGACCGAGATGATATGCACTGGGATGTGCCGGGTAGACGGATCATGCTTCAGCCGGTCGAGGATGGTCCAGCCATCGGCGTCGGGCAGACGAAGATCGAGCGTGACGGCGGTGGGCTGGTACTCCCGCGCCAGCGAGAGCGCCCGGTCCGCGGTGTGCGCCACCAGCCCCTTGAAGCCGCGCTCCCGCGCCAGGTCGAGCAGGATCTGGGCAAAGTTCGGGTCATCCTCTGCAATCAGGAGAACCCGATCGCCCTCCTCGATGGCACCGCGGTCGTCGCTGATCGCGCGCTCGACCACCGGCGCCAGCACCACCCGCGAGCTGGCAGTCATGGTTGTCTTAGGAGCTTCTCCAACCAGGGGGCCGACACTCCCGTTCCCGTCTTCGTTGTCGGGCGCCACTTCAACCGGCTGCGCCGGGTAGATGAGAGGCAGATACAGGGTAAAGGTGCTTCCCTGTCCCGGCGTGCTTTCGATCCGGATCTCTCCGCCCAGGAGTCGGGTAATCTGGCGGCTGATCGAGAGACCCAGGCCGGTGCCGCCGTACTTGCGGCTGGTGGTACCATCGCCCTGCTGGAACGCCTCGAAGATGACGCCGTGCTTCTCCCGGGGTATGCCGATGCCGGTGTCAGTGACGGAGAACGCGATCACCGTGTTGGCGGCGTTGAGCATCTCCTGTTCCGGGTTCCAGCCACCGGTAGCCACCCGCGCCTGCAACGACACGCCGCCGCGCTCGGTGAACTTGAACGCGTTCGAGAGCAGGTTCTTCAGCACCTGCTGCAGCCGCTTGGTGTCGGTCTGAATCGCCGGCGGCAGAGCCAGATCCAGACCCACTTCGAACTGCAGCCCCTTGAGATCGGCCACCTGCCGGAACGTGCTCTCGACGAACTTGCGCACCTCATTGAACGGTACGGTGGTGATGTCCACTGCCATGGTGCCGGACTCGATCTTGGAGAGATCGAGAATGTCGTTGATCAGGTCGAGCAGGTCGGAACCGGAGCTGTGGATGGTCTGCGCGAATCCGACCTGCTTGGTGGTCAGATTGCCTTCCGAGTTCTCGCTCAGGATCTGCGACAGGATCAGAAGGCTGTTCAGCGGGGTCCGCAGCTCGTGCGACATGTTGGCCAGGAACTCGGACTTGTACTTCGAGATCAGCGCCAGCTGCTCCGCCTTCTCCTCCAGCGCCACCTTGGCCTGCTCCACTTCCTTGTTCTTCTGTTCCACCTCGGCCTTTTGACTGGCCAGCAGCTGCGCTTTGTCTTCCAGCTCAAGGTTGGTCTTCTGCAGCTCGTCCTGCTGGTTCCGGAGCAGGTCCTCGGACTTCTGCAGGGACCGGGTCTGCTGCTCCAGCCGCTTGTTGGTCTCGGTAAGGGCCTCCTGCTGCGACTGCAGGCCCTCGGTCAGTGCCTGCGACTGCTTGAGCAGCTCTTCGGTCCGCATGTTGGCCGCGATGGTGTTGAGCACGATCCCGATGCTCTCGGCCAGCTGTTCCAGGAAGGTGAGCCGGATCTCGTCGAACTGATCGAAGGTAGCGAGCTCGAGCACCGCCTTCACTTCGCCTTCGAAGAGCACCGGCAGCACCACAATGTTCCGGGGCGGGGCCTCGCCCAGCCCGGAGCTGATCTGGATGTAGTCGCTCGGGACCTGATTGACGAGCAGCATGCGGCGCTCGACGGCGCACTGGCCGACGAGGCCCTCGCCAATGCGGAACTCGCTGGAGACGTGCTTGCGGTCCTTGTAGGCGTAGCTGGCGAGCAGCTTCAGTATGGACTCCTCGCCCCCGCTGTCCAGCACGTAGAACACGCCGTGGTGCGCGCTGACCAGCGGCGCCAGATCCGAGAGGATCAGCTGGGACACCGCCGCCAGGTCACGCTGGCCCTGAAGCATCCGGCTGAACTTGGCCAGGTTGGTCTTGAGCCAGTCCTGCTCCATGTTCTTCCGGGTGGTGTCGCGCAGGTTCCGGATCATTTCGTTGATGTTGTCCTTGAGCTCCGCAACTTCTCCCTGGGCTTCGACCGCGATTGATCGGGTCAGGTCGCCCTTGGTCACCGCGGTCGCCACTTCCGCAATGGCTCGGACCTGAGTCGTCAGGTTGGCGGCCAGCTGGTTCACGTTGCCGGTCAGGTCCCGCCAGATGCCGGCCGCGCCCGGCACGCGCGCCTGGCCACCGAGCTTGCCGTCGATGCCGACTTCGCGGGCCACGTTGGTGACCTGATCGGCGAAGGTCGCCAACGTCTCCGTCATCCAGTTGATGGTATCCGCCAGCGTGGCGATCTCGCCTTTCACCTCCACCCGGAGCTGCTGCTTCAGGTCGCCATTCGCCACGGCGGTCACGACCTTCGCGATACCTCGCACCTGCGCCGTGAGGTTCGCGGCCATCGAGTTGACGTTGTCGGTCAGGTCCTTCCAGACGCCGGCGACGCCGGTCACCTGCGCCTGCCCGCCGAGGGTCCCTTCGGTGCCCACTTCGCGGGCCACGCGGGTCACTTCGGAGGCAAAGGAATTCAGCTGGTCCACCATGGTGTTGACCGTGTTCTTGAGCTCCAGAATCTCACCCTGTACGTCCACGGTGATCTTCTTGTTGAGCTCGCCGCGTGCGACGGCGGTCGTCACGTCGGCGATGTTACGCACCTGGGCCGTCAGGTTACCCGCCATGTAGTTCACGTTGTCAGTCAGGTCCTTCCAGGTGCCGGCCACTCCCTTCACCTGCGCCTGACCACCCAGCTTGCCTTCGGTGCCGACTTCGCGGGCCACGCGACTGACCTCGGAGGCGAAGGAGTTGAGCTGGTCCACCATGGTGTTGATGGTGTCCTTCAGCTCCAGGATCTCGCCCTTCACGTCCACCGTGATCTTCTTGGACAGGTCCCCGTTGGCCACCGCCGTCGTTACCTGCGCGATGTTACGCACCTGCGCCGTCAGGTTCCCGGCCATCGAGTTCACGTTGTCGGTCAGGTCCTTCCAGGTGCCTCCGACGCCTTTCACCCGCGCCTGGCCGCCCAGCTTCCCTTCGGTGCCGACTTCGCGGGCCACGCGGGTCACTTCCGAGGCGAAGGAGTTGAGCTGGTCCACCATCGTGTTGATGGTGTTCTTGAGCTCCAGAATCTCACCCTGCACGTGCACCGTGATCTTCTTGTTGAGCTCGCCGCGCGCGACGGCGGTGGTGACCTCGGCGATGTTACGCACCTGCGAGGTCAGGTTGCCGGCCATCGAGTTCACGTTGTCGGTCAGGTCCTTCCAGGTGCCGCCCACGCCCTTCACCTGGGCCTGACCGCCCAGCTTGCCCTCGGTGCCGACTTCGCGGGCCACGCGGGTCACCTCCGAGGCGAACGAGTTCAGCTGGTCCACCATCGTGTTGATGGTGTTCTTGAGCTCCAGGATCTCGCCTTTCACGTCCACGGTGATCTTCTTGTTCAGCTCACCCCGGGCGACGGCGGTGGTCACCTCCGCGATGTTTCGCACCTGGGCCGTGAGGTTGCCCGCCATCGAGTTGACGTTATCGGTCAGGTCCTTCCAGGTGCCGCCCACGCCCTTCACCTGCGCCTGGCCGCCCAGCTTGCCTTCGGTGCCCACCTCGCGAGCCACCCGGGTCACTTCCGAAGCGAACGAGCTGAGCTGGTCCACCATCGTATTGATGGTGTCCTTGAGCTCCAGGATCTCACCCTTCACATCGACCGTGATCTTCTTCGACAGGTCCCCGTTGGCCACGGCAGTGGTCACCTCGGCGATGTTACGCACCTGGCCCGTGAGGTTGCCCGCCATGGAGTTCACGTTGTCGGTCAGGTCCTTCCAGGTGCCGCCGACGCCTCGCACCTGGGCCTGGCCACCGAGCTTCCCTTCGGTCCCGACTTCGCGCGCCACGCGGGTCACTTCGGACGCGAACGAGCTGAGCTGGTCCACCATCGTATTGATGGTGTTCTTGAGCTCCAGGATCTCACCCTGCACGTCCACGGTGATCTTTTTCGACAGGTCGCCAGTGGCCACGGCGGTGGTCACGTCGGCGATGTTGCGGACCTGTGCCGTCAGGTTGGAGGCCATCCAGTTCACGTTGTCGGTCAGGTCCTTCCAGGTGCCGCCGACACCGGTCACCCGCGCCTGACCGCCCAGCTTCCCTTCGGTGCCGACTTCGCGGGCCACGCGGGTCACTTCCGAGGCGAACGAGCTGAGCTGGTCCACCATGGTGTTGATGGTGTCCTTGAGCTCCAGGATCTCACCCTGCACGTCCACGGTGATTTTCTTGTTCAGCTCACCCCGGGCGACGGCGGTGGTCACCTCGGCGATGTTGCGGACCTGCGCGGTCAGGTTACCGGCCATGGAGTTGACGTTGTCGGTCAGGTCCTTCCAGGTGCCGGCCACGCCCTTCACCTGCGCCTGACCGCCCAGCTTCCCTTCGGTGCCGACCTCACGGGCCACGCGGGTCACTTCGGAGGCAAAGGAGTTCAGCTGGTCCACCATCGTGTTGATGGTGTTCTTGAGCTCCAGGATCTCACCCTTCACGTCCACGGTGATCTTCTTGGACAGGTCACCATTGGCCACCGCCGTCGTCACGTCGGCGATATTGCGGACCTGCCCCGTGAGGTTGCCGGCCATGGAGTTCACGCTGTCGGTCAGGTCCTTCCAGGTACCGCCCACGCCCTTCACCTGCGCCTGACCGCCCAGCTTCCCTTCGGTTCCCACTTCGCGGGCCACGCGGGTCACTTCCGAGGCGAAGGAGTTGAGCTGGTCCACCATGGTGTTGATGGTGTTCTTCAGCTCCAGGATCTCGCCCTTCACGTCCACCGTGATCTTCTTGGACAGGTCCCCGTTGGCCACCGCCGTCGTTACCTGCGCGATGTTACGCACCTGCGCCGTCAGGTTCCCGGCCATCGAGTTCACGTTGTCGGTCAGGTCCTTCCAGGTGCCTCCGACGCCTTTCACCCGCGCCTGGCCGCCCAGCTTCCCTTCGGTGCCGACTTCGCGGGCCACGCGGGTCACTTCCGAGGCGAAGGAGCTGAGCTGGTCCACCATAGCGTTTACGGTCTTGCCGATTCGGAGGAACTCGCCCATCAGGGGGCGGCCTTCGATGTCCAACGCCATGGACTGCGACAGATCTCCCTTCGCCACGGCGCCGATGACGCGCGCCACTTCGCTGGTGGGCTGCACCAGGTCGGCGATGAGGGTGTTGACCGAGTTGACAGAGGCGGCCCACGATCCGGCGGCGCCATGGAGGTGGGCCCGCTGGGTGATCTTGCCTTCTTTTCCGACCGCCTGGCTGACCCGTTCCAGCTCCCGGGTGGTCTCCCGGTTCAGGTCAATGATGTCGTTGAGGGTATCGGAGATCTTGCCGGCCACCCCCACCTGCGACATGGGCATCCGAACGGTAAAATCGCCCTTTCGGACCGCCAGCAGGACGGCTAGCAGTTGGTCGGTGTCGATTGTGTCTGATGAAGCGATCGCAATCCGGGGGGGAGCGGCAAGACGCTTCGACCTGCGACCATTGCTGGTCGGCCGTTCAGTCGGCATGAAAACTCCCGCAGGGGAGGGATAGTTGTGGCAGGAATTGACCTACCAATTTCGTTCAGGACAGAAAAGGGGGGCTGTGAGATAGATCACAGTTGTCAAAAAAATACCCAGCTAGCTGGAAAACGCTTGACTTACTGGCTACATCGGCGACACTTCACGGATTCCCTGCTGTAAAGTATAGGGCGTTGTCCGGACAGCGCCAACCCGGATCGCATGCCATTGGAACTCGCAATGTCCGACGCTGCCCTTCGCATCCTGATCCTTGAAGACGTGGCTATGGACGCCGAGCTCGTGGAATACGAGCTGGAGCGGGCCCAAATCCCGTTCGCCGCGCGACGGGTGGAGAGTCGCGACGAGTTCCTGCAGGAGTTGGAGTCGTTCCGGCCCGACCTGATCCTCTCCGATTACACCCTGCCCCGCTTCGACGGGATGACCGCACTTTCACTGGCACGAGAGCGCGCCCCCAGCATCCCGTTCCTGATTGTGACCGGGTCCGTAAACGAAGAGACTGCGGTCGGCTGCATGAAGGCGGGAGCGACCGATTACCTCCTGAAGAGCAACCTCGCCCGCATTGGCCCCGCCATTCATGCCGCCCTGGAACGATCCCGGGCCCACGCCCAGAGGACCCAGGCCGAAGCGGCCCTTGCATCCAGCGAGCGCCGCTTCCGCTCACTGGTTCAGAACTCCTCCGACCTGGTGACCATCCTGGCGCCTGACGGGACCATTCTGTATGCCAGCGATTCGGCCCAACGGATCGTGGGCTACTCTCCGGCGGATCTGGTTGGCAGCAGCCTGCTCTCTTATCTCGGCCGGGAAGACGCCGGCAAGGTAGAGAGCCTGCTCCACGGCAATGGAAACGGTAATGGAGCCGGGCCGGTGGAATTCAGCCTGCGCCGCGGCGATGGATCCCCGGTCTGGCTGGAGGCGGTCGGAACCAACCTCCTGAGTGATGCCACTATCCGCGGCATCGTCCTGAACGCCCGGGACGTCAGCGAACGCAAGCGGGCGGACCGCGCGCTCCGGGAAAGCGAGGAGCGATACCGGGACCTGTTCGACAACGCCAGCGACCTGGTCTGTATGGCAGCGCCCGACGGTTCCCTGCTGTATGTCAACCAGGCGTGGAAGGACGGCACGGGGTACGGCGAGGAGGAAATCGGGCGCATGCAGCTGCTGGACCTGGTGCATCCCGACTGCCGGGCGCGATATGCCGAGGTTATCGAGCGGGTGCTCCAGGGCGACCGGCTCGATCATGTGGAGCTGGTGTTCGTGCCGAAGAACGGCCCACCGATCACGGTCGAGGGGAACCTCAGCTGCACCTTCAAGGACGGGCAATCGTCGGTCGTCCGGGGCATCTATCGGGACGTGACCGAGCGGAAGCGGGTCGAGGAACATCTGCGCCGGGCAGAGCGGATGCAGGCCGCAGGGAAGCTCGCCGGAGGCGTAGCCCACGAGGTCAACAATATGATGACCGGGGTCATCGGCTTCAGCGAGTTCCTGCTCCGCAGTCTGGAGCAGGGAGACGAAAGGAGGGCCGATGTCGAGGAGATCATCAAGGCCGGCACCCGGGCCGCTGACGTGACCCGGCAACTGCTGGCATTCACCCGGCAGCAGTTCCTCCAGCCCCAGGTGCTCGATGTCAACAGCGTCGTCAGCGACATGGAGAAGCTGCTGCGCCGCTCGCTGGGTGAGGGTCACGTGCTCACGCTTCGGCTCTCTCCCGACGCCGGGAAGCTGCGAGCCGACCGGGGACAGCTGGAGCAGGTGCTCATCAATCTGGTCATTAACGCGCGCGATGCCATGACCAACCACGGACGGGTGACGATCGAGACTGCCGCGGCGGTGTGGGACGAGGTGTATGCCCAGCGGCACGGCGGAGTGGACCTGCCGCTCGGCAACTATGTCATGTTCGCGGTGAGCGATACCGGCTGCGGGATGGAGCCGGAAGTTCAGGAGCGCATCTTCGAGCCCTTCTTCACCACCAAGCCCATCGGTCAGGGAACCGGTCTGGGCCTCTCCACCGTGTACGGCATCGTCAAGCAAAGTGGAGGGTACGTTTGGGTGTACAGTGAGCCGGGGGAGGGCAGCGTCTTCAAGATCTACCTGCCCGCTGCCACACCGAGCAGTCCCGACGAGATCAGGGCGCAGTCGCGCCCGGTCCCGGTAAACGGCACCGAGCGAATTCTGGTCATCGAGGATGAAGACATCGTTCGAAACCTCGCCTGTAGAGGTCTCAAGGATCACGGGTACAGCGTGGTGGAGGCTCGCAACGGAATTCAGGCGCTACGCTACATCCGGGAGCATCCAGGCGAGATCGACCTGATAATCACAGATGTGGTCATGCCGGAGATGGGCGGGCGGGAGCTGGCGGAGCAGTTGCTGCGCTACGAGCCGAACCTGCCGGTGCTGTTCATGTCGGGATACACCGGCGACGATGTCGTGCACCGCGGCTTAATCGAGCCTGACGCCCCATTCCAGCAGAAGCCGTTCACCCCCGTCGGACTGGCTGCGAAGATCCGGTCCATGCTCGACCAGCATCAGAACCGGCCTGCGGCGCCGGAGTAGCCGAGGCGGCTGTCTACGCTCGTTGCGGCTTGGCTTCTACCGGTGCCGAGCGAAACTCCAGGTGGTCGGCTCTGATCGTGGTGAATCCCTTCGGCGTGGACAACCGAGCCAGCCTCTCCCCCGCCATGTTCACCATGCGTTGGGTTACGCCGGGAAAGACCGGCACCACCTGATACCAGGCGGTCGGATCCAGGTCGAGATATCTCCGCTTGTGCTCCGATCGCAGACGCGCCTGCACACCGGGCATCGCCTCTCCTCGTCGTGTCATCGGCCGCGGGGCTCGCTATATCTCAGGGATCGGATGAAAGTAGGGGTACGGAGGGAAGGAGGGAAGGAGGGAAAAAGAGAAGCGCCCTACTCCTCATTCGTCCGCCTCATTTCTTCCGACCCTCGTTCCCTCGTTCCCTCGTTCCCTCGTACCCTCGTACCCTCCTAGTATGCCGGCGGATCACTGGCGGGGAAGGACTCCTTCGATCCCTCCTCCACCTTGCGCGAGTTGGACGGAACTGCCGATTCGTCCATGGCAGCCGAAGCGCCCCTGATGGGATTCGGTTTCTGGCGACCCGACAGCAGTTGGCGGAGCACGTACGGAAGAATCCCGCCGTTCAGGTAATACAGCACCTCCTGCGGCGTGTCGATCCTGATGATGACACTGAACTCCACCGGTTTGCCATCGGCCCCGCGAGCCCGGGCCCGCAGCGTGCGCCCGGTCCCGAAACCACTGGCGATTGCCGCCGAGAGGCCGTCGAAATCGAACACCTCGTGACCCGTCAGTCCCAGCGTGTCCACCGATTCGCCCGCGGAAAACTGGAGCGGGAGAATTCCCATTCCTACCAGATTCGAGCGGTGAATCCGCTCGTAGCTCTCCGCGATCACGGCCCGGATGCCCTGCAGCGCCGGCCCCTTGGCCGCCCAGTCGCGGCTGGACCCTGAGCCATACTCCTTCCCGGCAAGGACCAGGAGGGGCGTGCCAGTGTCCCGATAGCGCATCGCGGCGTCGTAGATGGACATCACCTCGCCGGTCGGGAGGTAGGTTGTCACACCCCCCTCGGTGTTGGGCGCCAGCCGGTTGCGGATCCGGGTGTTGGCAAAGGTCCCGCGCACCAGCACTTCGTGGTTGCCCCTGCGAGACCCGTAGGAGTTGAAATCCCCCAGGGCAACCCCCTGCGCCAGCAGGTACCGCCCGGCGGGGGAGTCCTTCTTGATGCTGCCGGCCGGCGAGATGTGGTCGGTGGTTACGCTGTCGCCCAGCACCGCGATGACTCGCGCGCCACGAATCTCCTCGACCGCTCCCGGGCTCTCCTTGGACATGCCGTCGAAATACGGGGGGCGGCGCACATACGTCGAGGTGGGCGACCACTCGAAGCGATCTCCTCCCGGCACCTCCAGAGACGTCCAGCGTTCGTCACCCTGGAACACCGCGCCGTAGCTGCGCCGGTACATGTCGGAGCGGATGGAAGACGCGAGGATTTCTTCGACCTCGGCGGAGCTGGGCCAGATGTCCCGCAGGTAGACCGGGACCCCGTCGCGATCCTGGCCCAGCGGCTCCGTCAGGAGGTCGATGTCGATCCGGCCGGCCAGCGCAAACGCCACTACCAGCGGGGGAGACATCAGATAGTTCGCCCGCACATCCGAGTTGATGCGGCCTTCGAAGTTGCGGTTGCCCGACAGGACGGAGCAAGCCACCAGTCCACGCCGCTGGATTGCGTCCGAGATCTCCATCGGCAGCGGACCCGAGTTCCCGATGCAGGTGGTGCAACCGTAGCCGACGATGTTGAAGCCGAGCTGGTCCAGGTAGGGCGTGAGGCCGGCCCGATCATAGTAGTCGGAGACGACCTTGGAACCAGGCGCGAGCGAGGTCTTGACCCAGGGCTTACGCTGCAACCCCCGCTCCACCGCCTTCCTGGCGAGCAGACCAGCCGCGAGCATGACCGAAGGATTGGATGTGTTGGTGCAGCTGGTGATCGCGGCGATCACGACTGATCCGTGGTCGAGTACCTCGGCCGGATCGTCCTCCATCACGGCGTGGGCCGCGGGAGACTTCGAGGACCCTTCGCCCCAGACCCCCACCGCTGCCGGGCCCTGGGCGGGCCCCTTGACCGCTTCCTTCCCTTGCGACGTTGCCCCGGCTGGAAGCAGACTCGGCAGCGCCTCCCGGAAGGATTGCCTCGCCTGGGAGAGCCGGATTCGATCCTGTGGCCGCCGAGGTCCGGCGATACTGGGCTCGACCGTCGAGAGATCCAGAGTGAGCGTATCGTTGAACGCGGGCTCTGGGGATGCAGCGGTGTGGAACAGCCCCTGCTCTTTCATGTAGGCTTCCACCAGCGCCACTCGCTCTTCCGAACGGCCGGTGAAGCGCAGGTACTGCAGGGTCACCTGGTCCACCGGGAAGATGGCGCAGGTAGCACCGTATTCGGGCGACATATTGCCGATCGTCGCCCGATCCGCCAGGGCCAGGCTGCTCAGCCCGGGGCCGTAGAACTCTACGAACTTCCCGACTACTCCCTTGCGCCGCAGCAGCTGCGTAACGGTAAGCACCAGGTCCGTGGCCGTCGTACCTTCGGGCAGGCGTCCCTCCAGCCGGAAACCGATGACCTCCGGAATCAACATCGAGACCGGCTGACCCAGCATGGCTGCCTCGGCCTCGATGCCGCCCACTCCCCAGCCAAGCACGCCGAGGCCATTGACCATCGGGGTGTGAGAATCGGTGCCGACGAGCGTATCGGGATATGCCTGCGGCAGCTCATCGGTGCGGGCACCGGGGTTTTCGTCGGAGCTGAACACCACCCGCGCGAGATATTCCAGGTTGACCTGGTGCACGATGCCGGTGTTGGGCGGTACTACCCGGAAGTTCTCGAAGGCGCGCTGGCCCCAGCGCAGGAACTGGTAGCGCTCCCGGTTGCGTTGGTAGTCGAGGTCCACGTTGGTTCGAAACGCCTGCGGGGTGCCGAATGCGTCCACCTGCACTGAATGGTCCACCACCAACTCGACCGGCTGCAGCGGATTGATGCGGCCCGGATCCCCACCCAGCGCAGCCATGGCGTCCCGCATGGCGGCAAGGTCCACCACGGCTGGCACGCCGGTAAAGTCCTGCAGCAGCACCCGCGCCGGCGTGAACGCGATTTCTCTCGGCGGGCTTCCGGGAGTCCAGCCGGCCAGCGCCCTCACATCATCCGCGGTCACCACGACGCCGTCCTCGGTTCGGAGCAGGTTCTCGAGGAGAATCCGCAGAGAATACGGCAGGCGGGCAACATCCAAACCGGCGCGGGTCAGGGCGGCGAGCCGGTATATCTCGAAAGTTCGGCTGCCGACCTTCAGGGTGGAGCGGGCGTCAAAACTATTGGGCATGCCGTAAAGTAAAGGGCAACCGGACAGGCGGACAGGCGGTCGGGCGGTCGGGCGGTCGATGTCCGACGACTT
Source organism: uncultured Gemmatimonadales bacterium (assembly GCA_963840165.1). Classification (GTDB taxonomy): domain Bacteria; phylum Gemmatimonadota; class Gemmatimonadetes; order Gemmatimonadales; family GWC2-71-9; genus CAVVWJ01. Next base: position 137,469 of record CAWIXT010000009.1, on the reverse strand, counting down.
CTTTGTGCTGGGTGATCGGTGCTCTCGCGGTCGACCGCCCGTCCGCCTGTCCGCCCGCCCGTACATAGCCCGACAGTGGACAATCGCCGGCGACCCCCTTACAGTGTGTGGCGATCGGATGTTCGTGGCATCCTATCCCCCACCATTCGGTAACTGCCGTAATGCCAGAAGCCCCGGAAGCTGGGCCCAGCGCGGCCGGCTCCGCCAACTGTCTCATCGTCGATGATGAACCGAGCGTGCGCCGATCTCTCGCACGCATGCTGCAAGCCCAGGGCTTCAACTGTTTCGAGGCCGGCAGCGGACGCGAGGGTCTCCAGGTGCTCGACAGTATCGGGGAGACGCCCCTGATCATCTCGGACATGCGAATGCCCGAGCTTGACGGCATGGGCTTTCTCGAGGCCGTGCGGCATCGCTTTCCGGACAGCTCGGTCATCATGCTCAGCGGCATCAGCGAGACCACGACCGCCGTCGACTGTCTGCACCTGGGGGCCGCCGACTTCCTGCTGAAGCCGATCTCCCTCGGTGAGTTGCAGGCCCGAGTGGTGCGGGCCCTCGAGAAGCGGGCGCTGATTTTACAGAATCGGTTCTACCAGGAGCATCTGGAGCGGCAGGTGCAGGAGCAGGCCCAGCGGATCCAGGAGCTTTTCCTGCAGGGTATTCAGATGCTGGCGAGGGCGCTCGAGGCCAAGGATGCGTACACGCGGGGCCACTCCATACGGGTGAGTCAGTACGCCGTGGCGACCGCCGCGCGTCTGGGGTTCGACGGCGCCGGTCTGGACGGGATACGCTTGGGCGGTGAGCTGCACGACATCGGGAAGATCGGCACCCGGGAAGCAGTACTTCACAAACCCGGCTCGCTCACGGCCGACGAGTTCCGGCAGATCACCGAACACCCCGCGCTGGGCGAGCGCATGCTGGCGCCGCTGGCACACGAATCGCCCGACGTCTTGCGCATCGTGCGCTCCCACCACGAACGGCTGGATGGCGCGGGATTTCCGGATGGCCTGCGGGGGGACAAGATTCCGATCGAGGCGCGTATTGTGGCCGTCGCCGATGCCTTCGACGCCATGACCACCCGGCGCCCATACCGCGATCCGAAGCCGGCCGACGCGGCGGTATCGGAGCTGCGGCGGGTGGCGGGAACCCAGCTGGACCCCCAGGCAGTGGAGGCCTTCGTCGAGGCCTATCCCGAGCCGGGAGACTTGCCCATATCGGCGTAACTGCCCTACAGCTCCCGCAACATCGTACGCATACGGATAGCGAGTCCCTCGATCTCCCTCAGACCGGTCAGGGTCTCCGCGTCCATACGGGCTTCGTTCAGCAGCAGAAGTTGGGTCTCGGCGAGGAGCGCCGAGAGAGGATTCGAGAGATCGTGGCGCAGGCGACTGAGCCTCTCGGAATCGTTCATGGCTGGAATAGGCGACGTCACGAGTCGAATTGTGAGAACGTCACCGGTGATCTCCAGGTGCTTGGAGGGGCGTGAAAGATCGTGGCCCGCAGGAGGTTATGCAATATATCATGGCTGCGGGTCCGGCATCGTTCAGGAAGTCCGAGCTGGCCTGGAGCGGGCTTCCTGGTCTAACACCTACTTGACGCAGCCGCAGCGGACCTCTAATTTACGGAGCTTTCTTGTCTGACAGGAAACTCCCCGTCCTACAACATCTTGCAGGCTCCGGCGCCCCGCGCCACCACATACACGGTCCAACCTCGCTCGGTCTTGCACTCTCACAACCCATCCCCCCAGCCCGACCCTTCGCCGGGCCAGTCCGCATGGAGTCCCACCCGTGGATATCGCTGAGTTAAAGCAGAAGTCGGTCGCTGAGCTGCACACGTTGGCAGAGCAGTTGAACATCACCAACTACTCCGGCCTCCGAAAGCAGGACCTGATCTTCCGCATCGAGCAGTCGCTGCTCGACTCTGATACGGTCATCCGGGGAGAGGGGGTCCTCGAAATTCTGCCGGAAGGCTACGGCTTCCTCCGAAGCCAGGACTGGAACTACCTGTACGGCCCGGACGATATCTATGTCTCGCCCAGCCAGATCAAGCGCTTCGATCTGCGCACCGGAGACACGGTCATGGGCCAGGTGCGGCCACCCAAGGAGGGGGAGCGCTACCTCGCGCTGCTCAAGGTCGAGCAGGTCAACTTCGAGGAGCCGGAAAAGACCAAGCACCGGATCGCCTTCGACAACCTCCGTCCCCGGTATCCGGATGCCCGGATCCGGCTGGAGCGAAAAAACGGCGATCTATCGATGCGCGTGGTGGATCTCCTCTCCCCGCTCGGCAAGGGACAGCGCGCGCTGATCGTAGCTCCACCCAAGGCTGGCAAGACCATCCTGATGCAGAAGCTGGCCAATGCGATCAGCGAGAATCACCCCGAGATCGTCCTCATCGTCCTGCTCATCGACGAGCGACCCGAAGAGGTCACGGACATGGAAGAAAACGTCAAGGCGGAGGTGATCTCCTCCACCTTCGACGAGCCGGCCGATCGTCACGTCCAGGTGGCGGACATGGTCATCGAGAAGTCGAAGCGGCTGGTGGAGCATGGCCGGGATGTGGTCATCCTGCTCGACTCGATCACACGCCTTGCTCGGGCCCACAACGTCGTGGTGCCGCACTCGGGCAAGATTCTGTCCGGCGGCGTAGACGCGAATGCCCTGCAGAAGCCGAAGCGCTTCTTCGGGGCCGCCCGCAACATCGACAAGGGCGGTAGCCTCACTATCATCGCCACCGCGCTGGTCGACACGGGAAGCAGGATGGACGAGGTCATCTTCGAGGAGTTCAAGGGCACCGGCAACTCGGAGCTGGTGCTCGACCGCCGACTGGCCGACCGCCGGATCTATCCCGCCATCGATATCCAGAAGACCTCCACCCGTAAGGAAGAGCTCCTGATGGACAAGGACGAGCTCAATCGGGTCTATCTGCTGCGCAACTTCCTCGCCGACATGCCACCGGTCGAAGCCCTCGAGTTTCTGCTCGAGCGGATGAAGCGCACGAAAAACAACAAGGAGTTCTTCGCCACGATGGCGCAGTAAACACGGTTAACAGTGAACAGTGAACGGTGAACGGGGGCTTCGAATGCACCAGGAGCCCCAGTTTACTGTTTACCGTTTACCGTTTACGCTCTTTCGGTGAACCCATCCATTCCGCCCACCGGCCGCATCCTGAGCGTGGACTGGGGTGAGCTCCGCATCGGACTCGCCTTGAGTGACGAATCCCAGATGCTTGCCACCCCGCTGGAGACTCTGCACCGCCGCCAGGGCAAGCGTTTCCCCATGCCCCGCTTTCTCGAGCTTACCGGTCTGCATCGTCCGGTCGGCATCGTTATCGGTCTTCCCCTTTCCTCCGAGGGAGCCGAAAGCGACAGCTCGCGGGCGGCGCGGGAGATGGCAGCCACCCTCGGGCACCGGACCGGACTGCCGCTTGAGCTCTGGGACGAGCGAATGAGCACGGCCCGGGCCCTCGGGGTCATTCGAGAGCAAGGCGGCTCGACCCGGGGCCGCAAGGGCGACGTGGATGCCCTGGCTGCGGCGGTGCTGCTCCAGCATTTCCTGGACGCGCGCAGAAATAGGGCGGAGATGACGGAGAGGACGGAGAGGCCGGAGAAGACGGAAGGCATGGGGTAATGAGGCTCGCGACCCACTCGAGAGCAGGCCGGGCACCTCGGTCCGTTTTCTCCGTCCTCTCCGTCCTCTCCGTCCTCTCCTGCGCCCCCTCGCAGAAGCCGGCCCGCGTCATCCTGCCTCAGGGCGCCTCGTTCTCGGCGGTGACCGACAGCTTGAAGGCGCACGACGTGATCCGCAGCCCGCGAGCGTTCAAGCTCCTGGCGCGCCTGCGCGGAGTGGACCGAACCGCGCATGCCGGAGTGTACGAATTCCCGGCGGGAACCAGCCCGTGGAAGGCACTCACCATGCTGTCCACCGGTCAGAAGGCGGCGCTTCGGTTCACCGTGCCGGAAGGGCTGACCATTCCGGAAGTGGCCACCCTGGCCGCGGAAAAGCTCGGGATTCGCGCTGATTCCTTTGTGGCCGCCGCGCGGGACAGCTTGTCGGCAGCTTCGGTGCTGGGGATGCGGGTTCCATCCTTCGAGGGATTTCTGCGCCCTGAGACCTATCTCGTCCCGGCCGACATCAACGCCCGCGAGCTGGTCCGGATCATGGCCGAAGGCTTCAAGTCCGAATGGAAGCCCGCATGGAACGCCCGGCTGGATTCGCTCAAGATGAACCGCCTTCAGGTGGTAACGCTGGCATCAATCGTGGAGGGCGAGGCGAGAGCCGACGAAGAGCGTGAGACGATCGCCGGAGTCTATCACAACCGGCTGCGGATCGGGATGGCGCTTCAGGCCGATCCCACCGTGCAGTACGCTATCATGCTGAAACGCGGCCGCCGAAAGGCCCGATTATTCATCAGAGACTACGCCTTTCCGTCTCCCTATAACACTTACCTCCACCCCGGCCTCCCCCCCGGCCCGGTCAATTCGCCCAGCCGGCGGAGCATCGAGGCGACGCTGTACCCGGCGGCGGTCAAGTATCTCTACTTCGTGGCCGGACCCGACGGGCGCCACGTGTTCTCACGAACGTACAACGAACATCTTCGCGCCATCCGGAAAATCCGGGCGGGTGGGCAGCGGGGCAGCGAGGCATCGGGAACCCGGAAGTCGCCCGACTGAGGACCTGTTAAAGCTTTTGCTGTCCCGCTGCCCCGCTGCCCCGCTGATGACTCGCTTCCGCATACCTCCTGGCGGCGGTCTCGACGTCCCCGGAGCCCAGTATCCCCGATGCCACCGCGATTCCGCTCCCGCCTTCAGCCAGAATGATGGGCACGTCCGCCGGAAGCACGCCGCCGATCGCCAGGACCGGTGTGGCGCCCGCAGCCCGGCGCAAAGCTCGGAAGCCCTCCACCCCCAGGGCGGCGCCGGCGTCATCCTTGGTTGAGCTCGATCGCCAGGGTCCGATCCCCCAGTAATCGGCTTCACCGGCGGAGCGGGTCTCGCTCTCGCTTCCCACTGACGCGCCGATGATGAAGCCTGCCGGCACGACGCGGCGGGTCAGGGCCACCGGAAGATCATCGGGGCCGAGGTGCACCCCGGCGGTGCCGGCAGCGAGTGCCACATCGGGCCGATCGTTCACCAGCACAGGAATGTGGAGGGCCTCAACCAGGGCGCGCGCGGCATGGGCAAGCTCCCTGGCGGTGGCGCGCTTCAGACGCAGCTGCACCGAGGTGGCGCCACCGCGCTCCGCCGCCAGGGCCAGCTCGACGAGATCGCGGCCCTTCACCAGCGCGTCATCAGTAACGAGCATCAGGCGGATGACCGCGGCTACATTAGGTGGCATGCCGGCCCCTGTCCGACTTCAGGGCATCCGCGGCGCCACCACCGTGGCCCGCAACGACGCCACAGAGATCCTGTCCGCGACCGACGAACTGCTGCGCGCTCTCATCGAGGCGAATGGACTGCAGCCGGATGACATCGTGAGCGGGCTCTTCACGGTAACGCACGATCTGGATGCCGCCTTTCCGGCGCGTGCGGCCGAGGAGTACGGATGGAACATCGTGGCCCTGCTGCATGCGACCGAGATTCCGGTGCCCGGGTCCCTGCCGATGTGCATCCGCCTGTTGGTTCATGCCTATACCGGACGCAGCCGAGCCCAAATCAAGCACTGCTATCTGCGCGGAGCCACGGTACTTCGCCCCGATCGGGCGTGACCACCGCCAGGGTGACTCCCCGCGGCGCGGAACGGTGGGTGCGAGGACATCCCTGGATCTTTCGCAGTGACGTCCTCGACGCTCCTGACACACCCGGCCTCGTGGAGGTACTCGACCCGCGAGGCCGATTCATCGGCCAGGGGCTGTATTCTCCTCGATCCGAGATCCGGCTGCGGCTGCTGGAGCGCAGTGATCGTCCGGTCAACCACCTCTGGTGGGTGGAGCAGTTCCGGGCCTGCGCCGCCCGGCGCGCCGGAATCGATGCCACCGCGTTTCGCATCGTCCACGGCGAGGGGGACGCCATTCCGTCGCTCATCGTGGACCGGTACGACCGCTGGCTGGTGGTCCAGATTCTGTCCGCCGGGCTGGAGACGCTGCGTCCGTCGCTGATCGCCGCATTGGCGGAGGTCCTGGCTCCAGAGGGAATTCTCCTCCGTCACGACGCCCCCGCCCGGCGGCGGGAGGGACTTTCGGAGGAGGTTTCCGAGGCACACGGCACGGTCCCCAATGAAGTCGTGGTGCAAGAGGGAAATACCCGCTACGTCGCGGACCTGTGGCAGGGGCAGAAGACCGGCGCGTTCCTGGACCAGAGAGAGAATCGCCTGCTCGCGGGCAGGCTCATGCCCCAGAATGGGCGGGCTCTCGACTGTTTCGCGTATCACGGCTCCTTCGCGGTTCACCTGGCACACCGTGCCGCCGGTGTCACCGCCCTCGATACCAGCGACCAGGCACTGGAGCGGGGAGCCGCCAACGCGCGCCTCAATGGAGTGAGCAACATCGAGTGGGTTCAGGCCGACGCCTTCGAGCGGCTGCGCGAGCTGGAACGCTCCCGGCAGCAGTTCGATTTCATCGCTCTCGACCCTCCGGCGTTCGCCAAGTCCCGTGCCTCCGTACCATCGGCGCTTAGAGGCTACCGGGAAATCAACCTGCGCGCGATGCGGCTTCTTTCCCCCGGAGGTATCCTGCTCACCGCCTCCTGCTCCTTTCACGTGCAGCTGCCCCAGTTTCTCGGCATGCTGCATGAGGCAGCCGGCGACAGCGGGCGCCGCATCGTTCTGGACCGGGTGATCGGGCAGGGCCAGGACCATCCGGTGGTGCTCACGATCCCGGAGACGGGGTACCTGAAGGGGGCTGTTCTGAGGGCAGCAGGGGGCTAGGAGCTGCTTCCATCTCCCAAAAATCGTTGACACTCGTACCTGCGACTACCAACTTTCACTATGCCCAGCGTCGCAGACTCTCGGGAGAAATCGTCGGGGGTGCGCCGGGTCCTCGGCGGGATCCTCCTCGCCAACATCGTCGTTGTCATCGTAAAGTTTGGAGTCGGATTCGACACCAACTCTCTGGCCGTATTCGGTGACGCGCTCCAGGCTTCCGTGGACGCGGTCAACAACACCTTCGCCTTATTCGTCGTCCGGGTGGCCTCGAAGGCGCCCGACGAGGATCATCCCTATGGGCACGCCAAGTTCGAGACCCTCGGGGCCCTGCTTATCGCGCTCCTGCTGGCCCTGTCCATCTTCGAGCTGGTTCGCGGAGCGATCGGCCGCCTGGTCACCGGGGTGCCGTTGGTGAACGTGTCCAATCTCGCTCTCGCGCTGCTGGTGTTCAGCCTGCTGGTGAACATCGGGGTGGTCTGGTTCGAGACCCGCGCGGGACGACGGCTCAACAGCGACATCCTCCTCGCAGACGCGCTTCACACCCGCACCGACGTCTTCATTACTCTCGGCGTGCTGACCGGCCTGGCCCTCGCGCGCGCGGGGCTGGCCTGGGCCGACCCCGTGCTCGCCATCATCGTAGCGCTCCTGGTGGGGCGGGCCGGTTACCAGATCCTGCGCCGCTCCATCCCCAGCCTGGTGGATGAGCGCGCCTTCGACCAGGCCACCATCCAGCGCGAAGCCGAAGCGGTGGGTGGCGTGGTGTCCGCTTATTCGATTCGCTCCCGCCGGGCCGGCGATCACCAGTTCGCGGAGCTCACCATCTCCGTGGATGGCACGGCCGACGTCGCCAGCGCGCATCGCATCGCGGATAAGGTGGAGGACCGGCTGCGGGAGAGCCTCCAGCTCGATGAAGTGACGGTGCACGTCGAGCCATGCTGAACGCCACCGAGGTCCGCCAGGCACACCGCCGCCGGAGATCGCCCTACTCTGATAAGCAGCACTACCAGGAGTACATCCTCCAGAGAATCGAAGGGTATAAGAATTCCATCGGACGCGATGAGCTGCTGCGGCTGGGTGACGAAGCGGCGTCCGAGCTCCAGGCGACGTCAGAGGGACAGTTCGTCCTGACCGAAGTGCTCATGCTCGAGTCGGTGGATCGCCTCATCATGAAGCGTCTGTCGCTGCGGCCATACCGCCGCTGGCGGCAACAGTTCATCAGGCTCCGGGCCGCCCAGCGCACCCCCACCCACTGGGGTCTCGAGCCACACTGCCCCGTGGCACCGCTTCTACCCCGCCTGGAGCCGGAAGACACGGCCCTCGTCATAGGCACCCACGCCGCGCCCACGACCTACCTCCTGGCGGCGCACGATGCGGCGGTCACGTTCATTGCCGCCGATCTCGGATGCGTGGAGCGGGTCGAATCCCGGATGGCGGCGGAAGCGCTGGCGAGTCTCTTCGAGAGCTACGTAGCCCAGCTGGATCATGCGCTGCCCGACTTTCTCAGCTGCCTGAACTGTCTGGATGTAGTGGTGCTCGACCCCACCATCCTGGTGGATCTGTCCACCGCCGCCCGCAACGAGTTGGTCAGTGATCTTCAGGAGCGAAGTCGTCCCGGGGGCATCCACGTGCTCCTGCCCACCTGCAAGGCAATAGGCCCCGATGCCCTCCGCTCGCTGTATCCCGGGTGGGCCCAGGAAGAAGATCCCAGACGTCGCCGCCGCGGTACCGACCGTCGCCGCCAGGATGGATTGATCCTCTGCAAGCCGATGTGTCCGCCGGACACACCCTGATGAGTCCCGGGCCGGGTCCAAGCGACACGGCGGTTGGGCGAGACTCTCCGAACTCATTAGTGCTTCTTTAGTTACAGCACACCGCTGGGCGGCACGAACGGTGCTCCCTCTATGCTCGTCTGGTGGTCTTCCCGAGCGTGAGGAGTTTACCCGTGAGCAGTGTTCCCTTCGCCCAGTCCGAGCCTCTGGGCATCGTCATCAGGAGCGGCGCTCCGAAGCCCAAGCCGGTCCGTTTCTGGGCCTATCTGTGGGCGGCTGACGACGAGGACGCCGTGGAGCAGCACTGGCACCAGCGGGTTCCCGCCGAGCACGCCGCCTGATGTAGGCTAGTAATCGATGCGGGCGTGCCGAAACGCCCCCGGACTTCGGTCCGGGGGTGTTTGTATTTCCAGTCGCTAGTCACCAGTTGCCAGTTACGAGGCCCGGGCTGCTGTTGGAGTCCGGCGACTGGCGACTGGCGACTCGCGACTCGCAACTGACGACTGGCGACTTTCAACACCTTGCCCCTCACCAATTTCCCGTCTAAACTCGATTGATTGACCTCCTCCCCTGACCGGTCGCTCATGCCCTCTGTTACCCTGAACGGCAAGTCCGTTCCCTTTCAACCCGGTGAAACCATCCTCGAGGCCGCCCGCAGCGCGGGGATAGATATCCCCACGCTCTGCTGGTACCCGAAGCTGCCGATCGTGGGCAACTGCCGAATCTGCCTGGTGTCCGTCAAAGGCCAGAACAAGTTGATTCCCGCATGCGCCACGCCGGCGGCGGATGGTATGGTGGTGGAGGTGGACTCGGAGGCCGCCGCGGGAAACCGGCGTAGCGTGCTGGACTTTCTGCTGGAGCGCTACCCGGGTGAGCATTTGCAAAACGGCGGCCGGGCTCATCCCCGGAACGAGTTCGAGCAGTACGTGGTCCACTACGATGTGCCGGTCCGAAGCCATCACGATCTGCCGCTCCGAAGCGGCGACGAACGGCCCGGCGACGTGATGATCCAGCACGACATGAGCACCTGCATCCTGTGTACCCGGTGCGTGCGTGCCTGTGAGGACATCCAGGAGGTCGGCGTGCTGGAGGTGGGACTCAGAGGGGAGCACGCCCAGATCATCGTCGGTGGGGACGGCGATCCCGACCATGCGGGATGTACCTGGTGCGGAGAGTGCGTCCGGGTGTGCCCCACCGGCGCCATCTTCGAGTTCATTCCCCATCAGCGGTTCGGCAGGGAGGCGCTACGCACGCCGGACAAGGTCGCGCGCTCCGTGTGCCCCTACTGCGCCGTCGGCTGCCAGCTGGACCTCCACGTCAAGGACGACACCCTGATGCGGGTCACGTCGCCCTGGATCGAAGATGATACCCCTAACCAGGGCTCCACCTGCGTCAAGGGACGCTTTGGCTACGATTTCACCCAGCACCGGGATCGGCTCACCACGCCGCTGATTCGGAAGGGCTGGGTCTGCCAGGACGGGCAGTGGGTCTGGAGCGGCGAGTGGCCCAGGCACCGGGAAGGGCCCTGGCTCACCATCGAGGAGATGGGTGACAGGAAGAAGCCCCGGCCTCCGCTGCGCCAGGTGGGGAAGCCACCTTTGACCGGAGTCCCTCAACTCGGTGAGGACGATGTACGGGACCGGGTGGCCACGCCGGCGGGGTGGTATAGCGCCTTCCGCGAAGCCACCTGGGAGGAGGCGCTCAGCCTCTCCGCCCAGCAGATCCTCCGTATCAGAGACCAGCACGGGTCCCGGGCTCTGGGGGCTCTCTCCTCGGCCAAGTGCACCAACGAGGACAATTACGCCTTCATGCGGATGGTACGCGCGGCGTTCCGCACCAACAGCGTGGACCACTGCACCCGACTCTGCCACTCCACATCTGTCTCGGCGATGAATCGCGCGCTCAACACCGCCGCGGCGTCCGGCTCGATGCGAGAGATCGAGGAGGCGTGCGACGTCATCTTCATCGCGGGAGCCAATACCACCGAGTCTCACCCGGTGTTTGGCGCCCTCATCAAACGAGCAGTGGCGCGCGGTGCCAAGCTGATCGTGGCAGATGTCCGGAAGGTCGAGCTGGCCGAGCTGGCCGACATCCATCTCCAGCTGGCGCCGGGATCCGACGTGGCCCTGTTCAATAGCATGCTGCACCACATCATCAGCGCCGGCCTCACCGATCCCAAGTTCATCTCCGAGCGGACCCGGGAGTTCGAGAAGGTTCAGGCGGCAGTAGCGCCGTATACGCTGGAGATGGGTCAGAAGATCACCGGCATTCCCGCCGAGCGGATCCGCCAGGCTGCCGAGATGTACGCGAGGGGCCCCAGGACCTCGACCCTCTGGGCCATGGGGCTGACCCAGCACGCCACCGGGACCGACATCGTCGCCAGCCTGCTCAACTTGCTGCTCGCATGCGGAATGATCGGCAAGTGGGGCGCCCAGATGATGCCGATCCGTGGACAGAACAATGTGCAGGGCGCCAGTGACGTCGGCGCGATTCCTTTCGCGTACACCGATTATCGCTCGGTGACCGATGTAGCCAACCGGGCCGAGTACGCGAGAGCGTGGGGAGTACCAGAGGATTCTCTGTCACTCGAGCACGGGATGATGGTGACGGAAATGACTCGGGACGACAGCCCCATTCGCGGACTCTACGTCATGGGGGAGAACCCGGTGATCTCAGATCCGAATATCGCCCATGCGGAAGAGTGGGTGCGGGGACTCGAATTCCTGGCGGTGCAGGACCTCTTTCTCACGGAGACGGCCCGTTGGGCCGACGTGGTCCTCCCCGGCTCATCGTTTGCGGAAAAGTCCGGTACCTACGCCAACACCGAGCGGCGGATCCAGTTGGCCGAGGCGGCGCTCGACCCGCCGGGAAACGCTCGCCGCGATCTGGACATCCTGATTGACCTGAGCAACCGCCTTGGACTCAAGACCACATGGTCCAGCTCAGCGGAGGTCATGCTCGAGATCGCGTCGGTGACACCCTCATGGCGGGGCGTGACGCACGAGGCGGTCAAGGGAGCGGGACTGCAGTACCCGGTGCTGACGCCTGATTCGAAGGGGACCACCTTCCTCTTCAATGAGTCCTTCCCCACGGCCGATGGCCGGGCGTTATTCGTGCCGGTGGAGTACGTCGCGCCGGAAGAGCTGCCCAACGCGGAGTATCCGTTCATCATGAATACCGGCCGCCAGATGTATCACTGGCACACCGGGACTATGACTCGCCGCTCGACCGGGCTCGACTCGCGGGAGCCGGTGCCGGTAGTGGACATAAATCCCCGAGATGCGCTGGAGCTGGGCGTCCGCGAAGGCGACACCGTGCGAGTCAGCTCCCGCCGCGGCTCGATGCTCATCGGGGCCCGCCTCTCGGACCGCCAGGCCCGCGGCCAGATCTTTATTCCCTTTCACTTCCGCGAGGCCGCCGCAAATCTGCTCACCAACCCGCGGCTGGATCCCTATGCCAAGATCGCGGAGTTCAAGATCAGCGCGGTACGGGTGGAGGCAGTGTCTCCAGTATTCGCTGATTAGATCGCGGAGGACCGGGAGCCGAAAGGGCCGCAACGCAACCGGCGCTTCGGCCCCTTCGATTCTCTCAGGGTGACATGCTCCTGCTGACCCGCTGTCCCGCTGCCCCGCTATATTCTCCCCGTCCTCACCCCGAGCCCACATGCGTGCGCTGGTTAAGGAATCGGCCGGTCCCGGTATCGTTCTTCGTAAGGTGCCGGTCCCGGCCTGCGGTCCGAACGACGCGCTCATCCAGGTTCACTACGCCGGCGTATGTGGAACCGATCTCCATATATGGGAGTGGGACAGCTGGGCCAGCGGACGCCTCAAGCCGCCGGTCATCGTGGGCCATGAGTTCGCGGGCCGGATCACGGAGCTGGGGCGGGAAGCAGCCAGTGCTGCGCTGCTCGCCGTCGGCGACCTCGTAACCGCCGAGGGTCACGTCGTGTGCGGCCAGTGCCTTCAGTGCCGCCTCGGTGACGCGCACCTTTGCCGGCGCACTCAGATTATCGGTGTGGACCGGGACGGCGCCTTCGCAGACTTCATCGCGATGCCGGTTTCCAACGTCATGAAGCTCGATGGAATCCCCACCGAGATCGGCGCCATCATGGATCCGATGGGCAACGCCGTACATACCGTGCTGGAGGCCGAGGTGCCCGGCAGCACGGTGTTCGTCCTGGGGTGCGGCCCGATCGGCTGTTTTGCGGTGGGCGTTGCCCGGGCCGCCGGCGCGTCCCTGGTTATCGCCAGTGACTACAACCCGAAGCGGCTGGATCTCGCCCGCACGATGGGTGCGCATGTCGCCCTGAACCCCGGCTCAGACGACGTCGTGGCCCGGGTGCGGGAGCTGACGTCGGGAGATGGCGTGGATCTGGTCTGCGAAATGAGCGGCCACCCGAGCGGACACGCTCAAGCGCTGGCGGCGGTGCGCATGGGAGGGCGGATCAATCTCCTGGGCACCCCCAACCGAACTACGGAAGTGGATTTCGCGAGAGACATCATTTTCAAGGGCGTCACCATCTATGGGGTCACCGGGCGGAAGATGTACGAGACCTGGCACCAGATGCAGCGATTCCTGAGGGCAGGACAGCTCGACCCCCGGCCGGTGATCACGCATCGCTTTCGAATGGAGTGCCTGGCTGAGGCGATTCAGGTAATCAAGGATGGACAGGCGGGCAAGGTGATCCTGGAGATCGGCGCGTGACCAGTCCTCTCGAACAGCGGATAGCTCCGCAACTGGAGCAGCTCGTTCGAGACGGTACCTATAAGCGGCTGAACTTTCTGGACAGCCCACAGGGGCCGCGGGTGCGTATGGAAGGCAGGGGGGAAATCATCATTCTCTCCTCCAATAACTACCTCGGGCTTGCCAACGAGCCCAGCGTCGTCGCGGCGGGGAAGGAAGGGCTCGACCGCTTTGGTGCGGGAACCGCCTCGGTCCGCTTCATTTGTGGCACGTTCACCATCCACCGCGCCCTCGAAACGGCGTGTGCCCGATTGGTGGGCACCCCGGCGGCACTCAGCTTTGTGAGCGCCTGGAACGCCAACGAGGCGGTGCCTGGGACACTGCTCAGCGACGAAGATCTGGTGATCAGCGATCAACTGAATCACGCCTCGATCATTGATGGCATCCGGCTGGCCAAGGCGATCACCAAATGCCAGACCGCCGTGTACCCGCACGGGGACCTGGCCGATCTCGATGCCAAGCTGACCAGCGCACGGGACCGTCGGGTCAAGATGGTGATCACCGACGGCGTCTTTTCCATGGAGGGGGCAATTGCGCGGCTGCCCGACCTGATCGAACTCTGCCGGAAGCACCGGGCGGTGCTGGTGGTGGACGACTCTCACGCAACCGGCGTATTGGGCCGGACCGGCCGCGGAACCGCGGAGCACTTTGGGGTGGTGGGAGAGGTGGACATCATCACCTCAACCTTGGGCAAGGCGCTGGGTGGCGCCGCGGGAGGGTTTGCCGCGGCCTCTGCCGGCGTCTGCGACTACCTGACCCAACGGGCTCGGCCCCAACTTTTCAGCAATGCCCTCCCTCCCACGGTCGCGGCCAGCTCGCTGGCCAGCATCGAGTTCCTGGAGGCGCATCCGGAACGAGTGACCGCTCTGAGGGAGAACGCCCGCTACTTCAGAGAGCAGCTGCTCGGACTCGGCTTCAAGCCCCTTCCGGGGGAAACCCCGATCATTCCCGTCATCCTCGGCGAGACCGCTGCCGCCATCCGGATGAGCGACCTCCTCCTGGCAGAGGGTGTCTTCGTCACCGGCTTCGGCTATCCGGTTGTGCCTCAGGGCCAGGCGCGGGTTCGCTGCCAGATATCGGCGACCCATACGCGCGCCGATCTGGATCAGGCACTGGCCGCGTTCGCCAAGGTCGGGAGAGGGCTGAAGTTGATCTAGGTCGCAGTCGCCAGTCACCAGTCGCCAGTTGCCAGTTGCCAGTCGAACGAACTTGAGTTGAGCCTAACCAGGATCGCTCCCTGCCGCCGTAAATCCTTCTATTAACTCCTGCCTCCTATTGATCCTGCCTGGAGACTGGCGGCTGGCGACTGGCACTGGCCCCGTCTTTGCACTTCCCCCTTTCACAACGGTCGGGGAACGGCTGGCACGGGTGGTCTAACACGTTGTCAGCCAGCGTTATACCAGAGCACTACTGGCTCTGATCCTGCTTCCCCTCCGCGTTTTCCAGCATGAGTTCCCGCATTTTGACGTACCGAGCGAAACCGGCCCGGTATGCAACAGGATGGTCCTGGTGCGGACACCTTTCGGAGGCAGTCTGATGCGCATGGTCACCCTAAGCATCCCGGTCGCGCTGGCGCTCTGCGTGGGGGCAGCCCAACTGTCAGCCCAACAGCCGGGTAACGGTACGTTCCAGTGGTACGTCGGTGGTCAGGGCGGCATCATGAACTTCGAAACCCCGGTTCAGGGGAGAGACAACGTTCCAATGGGTGGCGTCCACTTGCTGGTGACTGCGAGACGCACCGGGCTGCTGCTATCGGTTGAACAGGGCTTTGGCTCGGACGAGGCTGGTGGTTATGTCTTCGAGCATTTCGACTCTGCCGGCACCTTGGTCTCCCAGCAGGCGGTCGCGGTGACATACGATTATCTGCGGAAGTATTCGGCGATGCTGATGGCATTCCCCATCAAGGGACCGTTGACACCGTTCTTTGGAATCGGCGTCGGCATCCTGCACGTGGGCGGCTTCACCCAGGATGATGCTGCCGCCAGCAGGCTAGGCAGCTCCGGGTTCGGAAGCTTGATCGGAGGTTTGAACTTCAAGGTGAGTCACTTTAGTGCCTTCGGCCAGTATCAGGTTTCCACCGGACCGTCGCCGCAGGGGTTCACTCAATTCAGCGAGGACGGACAGGACAGATTTGTGTGGCGGGGAAACATGTTCACTGGAGCCACCCACACGTTCTCGGCCGGGCTTCGCTTCGGCCTGGGCAACGCACGGGAGCGCGCCAGCGGCGGCGGCTACTAAACGAGGGGGCAGTCAGCTGGATAGGCGGGGGATCTTTTTGGATCCTCCGCTTTTTTCTTTTCGGGAGGTCCAGGTCGACCCGGCCAGGTGAAAGCGCAGGGGCCAATCCGCGGCTTTGGTGATCCCGATTCTCGGCGTGGCGGCCACCGAACCCTCGGGAACCGGGTCCCCTTGTAAGACCCCCACCGGGCTGCGTGCCATGGCGGCTCCGTCCAGACTGCGGTCGATGCCCAGCGCCTGGCACAGTCGGCCTGGACCGGAGCACAGCTGGCGATCTGGCAAGGGACCACGTCGCCGTCGCATCACCTCTAGTCCCTCGATGGGCTCCAGTGCTCGGAGAAGCACGGCGCTCGCAAGCCCTTCGCGCTGGCAGACCAGGTTGGCGCACCAGTGCATCCCGTACGACAGGTAGACATACCAGATTCCCGGGGGACCGAACAAGGCCTCGTTGCGAGCGTTCCGCCGGTGCAGATATCCATGGGAGGCGGGATCGTCATAGCCCAGGTAGGCCTCCGTCTCCACGATCCTGCCGGCGGTCATACGGCCGCCGACCCGCGACACCACGACCTTGCCAAGCAGCTCCGCGGCGACGGTCTCTGCCGGACGCTTGAAAAAAGTGACGGGCAGCGTGGCTGCCCGTCTCAGTTGCTTCATTCCGGCTTCTTCCGCGGGCGAGCCCGAGGTCGCTTCGGGCGAGGGGCCGGAGTGCTCTCGGCTTCTGTACCGGAGCTGGCTTCGGCCGGAGCTGCCGTGGTGCGCTTTCTTCGGGGCCGGGGTGCTCGCGCAGGTTTCTCGGCTGGTGCCTCGGGATCCGATGGTCCGATGTTTTCCGGTTCTGGCAACGCCAGCTCCGGCGGCGGCTCGATGCTCACGACTCCGATCAGTGGAATCTCGCCGGCCCGACTGGGGCCGCGAGAGCCGCGCCGGAACCTGAGCCCCAGACGCTGACCGTTCTCCCGGGTTGTCGGCGCCGCGGGTTCCGCGGTCGGTTCCGCACCGGATCCGCTGTCGAGAGCCTCTTCCCGGGCCGGGGGTAGTGCCGCGCGAGTCGGCTGCCGCTGGAGCGCAATCTCGTAGTCGTCGTCCCCCACCTTTCTGACGTCGGCGACTTCGGCGTCGTTCGCCTGGCGCAGCAACCGTGGGAAGCGTCCCGCGTCCAACAGCGGGTCCTCCCGGCCATGCATTGCCACCATTCGAAGCCGCAGCGCTTCCTGCCCGACCGGGGAGCGGAATTCGGACAGCGCCTGAGACATCAGTTGGAATGCGCGCGCGAGCGTCAGCACGCTGTCGGAACGCTCCTCCCGGCTCGGCCGAGGCGGGCCATCCTCGATGGACCGGGTTCGGGCCCCGTCGCGGGCGCCAGTGCGCTCGCGGCCACCGCGTCCCCGGCGTCCTCGTCCCCGGCGTCCGCTATCGTCACGCCCTGACTCGGCGGCGGCCCGGGACCGGGGCGGAGCCGGGGCTGCGGCTACCACCGTTGCCCCGGCCGGGATGACGGTGCCCGGCGCCACTTCATACTGCCCGTTGTCCAGCTTGGTGATCTGGACGATCCCCTTCTGGCCGGCCTCGATGACGAACTTGCTGAACCGGTTGAAGCCGGCGTTACGTTCGTCGAAGTTGGAGTCGATCTGCTGCATGACCTGCTTCAGCCGGTCCGAGCGCATTACGTCCCCGTTGCGGGCCATCTGCGCCACCGCTTCGGCCGCGAGCTCCCAGGGATCCCGCTGGGTGGAAGGAGTATCCACTTCCTTGGTCAGGCCCGCGAGATCGTTGTAGGAGTAATACTCGTCGCAATTCTGAATCAACAGATCACTGGCCGACTCCCGGATGCCCACGCCGATGACGTACTTGCCGTACTCCTTCAGCTTGATGACCATGGTCGAAAAATCGCTGTCGCCGGAAAGCAGAATGAAGGTCCCGATCTCCGGCCGGGTGAAGACCAGCTCGATGGCATCTATGGCAAGGCGAATGTCGGTGGCGTTCTTCTTACTCGAGCCGAATGCCGGGGCGAAGATCAGGTCGATCGAGGATTCGGACAATGGTACGATGTACTGAGGATAGCGGCGCCAGTCGGCGTAGGCACGCTGCACTGCGACCTTGCCTTTGATGATGTCGCTATTGAGGAGGGTCCGAAGCTCCTTGGTCAGATCCTTCTGGATGCCAAGAGTGACGTTGTCGAAGTCAATGAGCAGGGCGGCATGGGGGGCATGTACTGGGGGCTGGCTGAGGTGCCGGCCCGGCCGTATCAGCGGTCGGTTCACGTAGCGCTCGGTTCCGGGTCCGCGGCCTTCGCGCGCCCCCTCGTCACTCCTGGCCGGACTCAAGGTCGGGAAGGACATCGAGAGAGCCCACGAGGTCGGTAGGACCATGTGGGGGCCCGCTTCACACCCGGCTGGGGATCCCGCCGTGATGGTGAAGCGAACCGGGTTGTGCCAGCCACAGCGCGGTGCGCTCTCCTTCAGGCAGGCGCGGGTGGCGGCTTGCGTGCAAAATGTACCTGCACAGCGGCGCCCTAGGAAAGGGCTCCGGTCCTAACCAAACTTGGCCTCGCCCGCAACCGGAAGATCCAGCGCGAAGTAGAACCGCGTTCCGTAGCCCGGCGCGGTCTCCACCTGCATGATCGACCCCATCGCCTCGACCAGCTTCCGGCAGATCGACAGACCCAGGCCGGAACCGGAGAACGCGTACTCACCCGGCTTTTGACGGCGGCGGAACGGCTCGAAGAGTGTTGCCATCGACTGCGGAGGGATCCCCCGCCCCGTGTCGCGCACCGAAAACTCGATGGTCTGACCGGGACGCTGCAGCGCCATCAGCTCGACAAAGCCCTCATTGGTGAACTTGAGGGCGTTCGTGGTGAGGTTGAGCAGCACGCGGCTGAGAGCTACCGGATGCCCGATTCGGAAATCCGACTCCGGCGCTGTCAGCCGTACCGTCAGGTTCTTCTCCTCCGCGATCGGCAGCACGATATCGCGAACCGACTCGAGAATATCGGTGACGGAAAACGGAATCGGGTCCAGATCCACCAGCCGATCCCCACCGCGGGCCAGCTCGATCACGTCGCTGGCCACCGAGCTTAGTCCAAACGCGGCACTGTAGATCAAACCCATCTGCCGCTCCTGCACCGGGTTGACCGCTCCGCTGCGGCCCCGCTGCAGAGTCTCGGCCAGAAACAGAATGGACGTGAGAGGGGACCGCAGATCATGCGCGACCTCCACCACGAGCTCCAATCCATCCGGGCCGGACAACCGATCGCTGAAGTGCTGCGACCAGTCCGCTTCGAGGTGCTGGCCGATCCGCTCCATGGCATTGAGCATCTGCAGCAGCTGACCGGCATCGGGTGCCGGCAGAGCAGCCGCCCGCTCCAGGAATGCAGTCCGGATCAGGCCCAGCCATTTGCGGCTGAGGGCATTCCGCGGTAGCGCACTGGTCTCAGCCGGAAGCCCTGAGGCCTCCTGTCTGATCGCGGCGCACAGCTGGGCCAGGTGAGCAGTTGCCTCATCGGCGCCGGATGCATGCTGCATCACTCGCTCCCACTCCGCCTCCGCCCACAGCACCGACTCGCGCAACGCGTCCCACAACGCCGGGGCCAGTGACCCGCCGGTGGGCCCGCTCGGGTCCCACACAGGAACCGGTCCGGAGGTTTCCGGCGAAGACCGGCGGCGCTCTCCGGCAGAGCCGGTGAGCACGGTCTCAGGGGTCACGCAGGAGATCCCGAAGTCTCATCCCTCTGGAATTCGTGCTTGTCCATAAGCCGGTAGAGGGTTGTCCGGTCGATGCTCGCCAGCCGGGCCGCCTTCGACATATTCCCTCCTGCCCGGCTGATGAGGCGGGTCAGATACTCCTTTTCAAACTGGATCACAACCCGGTCCTTGGCAGGATGGTAGGCCTCGTCCATGACTCCCGGCGGAGCCACGTTCTCCACCGGCCATTCGGCGCTGTCGTCGTAGACCGGGATATCGTTGGGCTGAATGGTCTGGTCCGGCTCGGCCAGCACGGCAACATGCTCGATGACGTTCTGCAGCTCCCGGACGTTGCCGCGCCACGGACGCGAGCGCAAAAAGGCCACGCTGGCATCACTGAGCCGCGGCAAGCGATCTCCCATCTGCCGGTGCCGGTGCCAGTAGTAGGTCAGGAAATGGTTGGCGAGCAGCGGGATGTCCTCCAACCTCTTTCGCAGAGGGGGGAGTTTGATCGGAACCACCCGAAGGCGATAAAAAAGGTCACCGCGCAACACGCCCTGGTCCACCGCCTCCTGGGGCTCGCGATTGGTGGCGGAGATGAATCGGACATCCACCACGGCATCCTGGGTCTCGCTGCCCACCCGCCGCACCACGCCGTCCTGAATGACCCGGAGCAGCTTGGCCTGGAGTGGCATCGTCATTTCCGTAAGCTCGTCCAGGAAGAGAGTGCCCCCGTTCGCCGTCTCCAGAAGACCCGGCTTGTCGCGGTCGGCCCCGGTGAACGCGCCCTTCTTGTGGCCGAACATTTCCGACTCGAGCAGCGGCTCGGGTAGGGCAGCGCAGTTGATGGGGACGAGGGCCCGCCCGGCTCGGCGGCTGTTCTGATGGATGAATTGGGCGATGACCTCTTTCCCGGTTCCGCTCTCCCCGCTGATGAACACCGAGGCGTCGGTCGCGGCCACTTTGCGGGCGAGATCGACCGCCTTTCGAAACAGCGGCGAGATGCCGATCAGGGCGATCTTGTCGCTGTGGCCGTTCTGCTTCATGAGTTGCACCCGCAGATCCTGAGCCTCACGCGACATCATGACCGCGTGAGAGGCGCGGCCGATGAGCACTTGCAGGTGGGTAGCTGAGAACGGCTTGGGCAGGTAATCCCAGGCGCCGGCCCGAAGCGCCTCAATGCTGCTGGTGACGCTGGGATTTCCCGTCATAACGACGACGATGGTGTCCTTGTACGCCTCCAATGTCGATTGCAGGATCTCCAGGCCCGATACCTGGGACATATAGAGGTCGACGAGTATGATGTCGAACTTGCGGCGCCGCACCGTCTCAAGCGCTTCCTCTCCCCGGCCGATCAGCGTGACGTTGTAACCATCCATCTGGAGCACGCTGGCACAGCTCTCCCGAAGGGTGCGCTCGTCGTCCACCACAAGTACCCGGATGCTGGCCTTTACTTCACTCGGTATGGATAGGGGATCACGGGACATGCTGTCCGATCCGGAGGGAATCTTCCGGTCCTGCTGCGCGAGGGGATTAGCCATCCTGCATACTCCCGGGGGGGACCGCCGGATGACGGTCAGTTTAACTCAGCTCGTTCAAGCGCGAGCCGAGGACTGTGAGCTGGCAAATCAGGCGAGGACCCAAGAGAAAGGCCCCGGGATCATCGAATCAGTAACTTTTCTACCACATAGTGACGCGGAAGTCAAGCAGGTGAGGACTGGCGGCCACACTTGGGCCCGCGTTTCAGGTGGGAAGCGTTGGTTAAGTCCAACAGCTGTTGCGAAATAGGTGTCAGGTGGGGTACGACAAAGGGGTCGGCTCGAACCCCCGAACCCGCTCGGCGTCCCCTTCCCGCTTCAGGTCACGCAAAGCTGTGGTGGCCCGCAGCAGTAGCTCCACGGCATCCACGGGTGACTCGGCAAAGTCAGGCACGGCGCAATAGCCCGCCTGGACCTTGAGTGAGCGCTCGCCGCCCCGCACCGGGATAGGCGTGGCTTCGATGCTGCCTCCTATGCGGCGAACCAGGCGGAGGACTCCCTCGCTACCCGTGGCTGGAGCAATCACTCCGAACTCCGATTGACCCAGGCGCCCGATCGCGTCCGATGAGCGGCCCACCCGCTTCAGAAGAAGTCCGACCTGCTCCGCGATTCTCTGGGTCTCCTCGTCGGCCGGCTCGCCTCCCTGCGCCTCTGGCGCGAACACAACGCACGCCAGTGGATCGCGTCTCCGGAAGGCATCGGCACCAATTTCGTGCGCCCGCCGCGCCAGCCCTCTCATATTGTAGAGACCAGTGCCCGGATCCAGCAGGCTTTCCTCCTTGAGAGCGTCAACTTCTCGCTTGCCCTGGAGGAAGGTGGCGAGTTTCAGCAGCAGGGCTTCGCCATCGACCGGCTGGCCCAGAAACTCCCAGGCACCGGCCCGATATGCCTCGAGTCGTTGAGTTCGGCCCGACGGGCCTGAGGTCGTGATGATGATGGGAGTGTTAGGGCTGAACTGGGGATCGGCGCGCAGCAGACGACAGACCTCAAACCCGTGCAAGTCCGGCATTTGGGCATCGAGTATGATGATATCGGGCTGCGAGCTCCGCACCCGTTCCAGCGCCTGCTGGCCGGTGTAGGCCCGGACGACGGCATAGCCGCTGGGACCCAGGATGCTCTCGAGAGATCTCGCCGACCATTCCTGATCGTTGGCGATGAGTACGAGCGGTGAGGAGGGAGCCTTGTCTCGATTGGGCATTCGTATTTGCCAGAGAGATAGGAAGCAGGGACCAGGGCGCGCCCAGCAGGTAGCAGAACTCGTGCGCCTTCTGCCGAAAGTCGTAATACTCTGTGAGACAACCGTTTGCTGCTCCTCAGGCATCCCTGCTGGAGCCTGATCGGTGGAGCAGCGCCACAGTTTGGGTGCTGAAATGCCGCGGCACTTGACACCGTGCAGATTGTGGCAATCCAGCCGTGATCGGTGTGGTTTTCGAGCAACGCCCACACTGCATGGCGACCCCGGCGCAAGTCTGGGCAACCCCTGGTATCTCAAGAAGGTACAAAGGCTTGTGCTACGAAACCACAAAGGCGAGTGACGCGGGCCTCGCCGGTAAATTTACGGCGTCATCCTTGAAGCGGAACCCGGACTCCCGAGGTCCAACTGCACTCAAGATGGAAGTCGACGCCGGATGCCGAGCGAATCCCTGCACGATACACCTCCTCCCGAGGAGGGCCTCAGCGCCGGTCATACATCAGACCAGCCGGAGGAGCATGAGCTTCCGGCTGATTTGTCGCAGTTCAGCCAACGCCTCGCCAGTTTCGGCCTGGGCGAGGTTCCCGATCCGCTGTTGACCGATTCGCGCCCATCGGGCAAGCACCGGTCGCGCCGTTGATGTGTTAAAGCGGACCGGTGGGTGAGTCGGATCACAGGGAACTTTCCTATCGGGTATTAAGGTATTTCAGCAGCAACCCGTTATAATGTCGGACGGTATTGAACGGGTTCCGGGGTGGAAACGCTGGTCAGCATGAGAGCCCGCCGTTCTTGGGGCCGTCTCTTTTTGTCGAGTGTGATAATGGGAATTGCCATGTCCGGCGTACGTAGTAGCCATCCGTCTCTTCCCGCCATCGAGCTGGACCCGGCTCTTACCCGCCAGCACTACCGTGACTGGAGCAGGTCGGGGATGCTGAGTGGCTCCTCACGTTCTTCGGAATGGGCCCGCCGGGGTATCAACTTCATACTCGCGCTGATCGCCCTGGTCGTCACTATGCCGATCATGATTCTGGTAGCCGCGCTGGTTCGGTTTACCTCGCGGGGATCGGTGCTGTACACCCAGGTGCGGGTGGGGCTCGACCGCCGCACGGCCGCGGCCGCTGCCCAGAATCACCGTCGGAAACAGGATCTCGGCGGCCAGCCATTCACGATCTATAAGTTTCGCACCATGCGCGCCGATGCCGAGCAGGGAAGCGGAGCCGTCTGGGCGCAGCAGCAAGACCCGCGAGTTACGGCGGTGGGTGGCCTCCTCCGCCAGTACCGGCTGGACGAGTTGCCCCAGCTGTTCAACGTGCTCAAGGGAGAGATGAACATCGTGGGGCCCCGCCCCGAGCGGCCTACCATCTTCGCCGAGCTCCGGGAGCACATCGCCGAGTATCCGCTGCGCCAGCGGGCCAAGCCCGGGATCACCGGCCTGGCCCAGATCAACCACCACTACGACCGCTCCCTCGAGGACGTGCGCACCAAGGTTCATTACGACCTGGAGTACATCCGGCGCCAGTCGGTGGCCGAGGACCTGCGCATCATGCTCAAGACCGTGCCGGTCATCCTGCTCCGCCGGGGTGGCTGGTAGGCCCGTACCTCTGCATTTGACTTCGTAGGTCGTGGCAAGCGAGCCACACTGATGCCGCGAGTGGGCTCGCCGCCGGTCCCGCCGATTTTCCGGTCTCTCGTCTTAGTCATGCACAGCAAGGACTTAGCGAACCGCTCACCGCGGCCGCCGGCGGAATGACGATTGCTGGTAGGGCGGCTGTTTTGGCCCTATCCTTTATAGTTGACCCCAGGACGTGAAAGAGATTGATGGCCACGACCTCGAATGCTCTGCCCACGCTCTCAGTGGTTGCTCCCCTTTACAACGAGTCGGAGAACGTGCGCCCACTGGTAAAGTGGATCCTACAGGCTCTGGAGTCCTACGAGGACCCGTTCGAGGTCATTCTGGTGGACGACGGCAGCCGAGACGGGACCTGGAACGAGGTGCGCGCCGTAGCCGCTGATTCTCGGGTGCGGGGACTGCGGCTGGGAGCAAACGTTGGTCAAACCGCCGCGATGATGGCCGGTTTCGACAACGCTCGGGGCGAAGTGATCGTCTCGCTCGACGGCGATCTGCAGAACGACCCGCGGGATATCCAGGCGCTGGTCACAAAGCTGGACGAAGGCTACGACCTGGTGTGTGGATGGCGTCAGCAGCGGCAGGACAAGCTGCTCCTCCGAAAGGTGCCTTCCTGGCTGGCCAACCGACTTATCCGCCGCCTCACCGGGGTGCCGATTACCGACAATGGTTGCTCTCTCAAGGCGTACCGGCGGGATCTTTTGAGCCGAATCTCCCTCTATGCCGAACAGCACCGCTTCATCCCGGCGCTGTCGGCAAGCGTGGGAGCCCGGATTACCGAGATGCCGGTGCGCCATCACGCTCGCCGGTTTGGAGAGAGCAAGTATGGAATCTCCCGGACGCTCAAGGTCCTGGTGGATTTGATCACCCTGAAGATGATTACGACGTTTCGATCGCGGCCTCTGCTGGGCTTTGGACTGGCCGCCGCAGTCCCGGTGGCAATCGCCCTGGTGTTCGGTGCGCTCTGGCTCTTCAGCCTGACTCACTTTGGCCCCGAAAAGGCCGGTGCGCTGGTTTTCCCGGGAGCGGGGCTGCTTGCCCTGGGAGCCGCCTTCTATCTCTTTATGCTCGGTCTCGTCGCCGAGGTCGCGCTCAACAGTGAACGCGGGGATGCGCACGACATTCCCAATGCGTGGGAGGTTCGTTGACATGAGCGCACAGGGGATTCTGATGGAACCCAGGTCCGAAGCCGCAACCGCAGTCCCGAGTCCGACGACCCGGTTGATCTCGGTAGTCGTACCGGTTGTCGAGCGGATCGACGATCTGCTGTCGGTCTACCAGGCCTTTGCCCGCGAGCTGGATACCCGGCCGGAGGACTACGAGTTTCTCTTCATCTTCGACGGCCGGTTTGTGCCGCCAGCAGAGTTGGTTGCCCTCGCCCAAAAAGATGACTCGGTTCGGCTGCTCCAATTTGCCCGCCCCTTCGGCGAGACGGCGGCCCTCCGCCTCGGCATCGAGAAGAGCCGCGGGGACGTGCTCCTGACGCTACCGGCATATTTCCAGGTTCAGCCGGAGGGGATCCAGCGCCTGCTAGATGCGGTCGAAGGCGGCGCCGACATGGTCGTTGCCAGTCGCTCGCCGCGGCTGGACAGCTGGCTCAACCGGCTGCAGTCTCGTGCCTTCCAAAGCATCGTCGGGGGAGTGTCGGAGCAGCGCTTCCATGATATGGCATGCGGGGTACGCGCCATGCGGCGAGACGTAGCCGAAGCCCTCCCTTTGTATGGTGACTTGCACCGATTCATACCGGCCCTGGCCCTGCGCGAAGGGTTTCGAGTCCAGGAGGTGCCGGTGCCGCAGCATCCGGGGGATGCCCGTACCCGCCTTTACGGACCGGGAGTCTATCTTCGGCGGCTCCTCGATGTCGGCGCCTTCTTCTTTCTCGCCAAGTTCACCGAGAAGCCGCTGCGCTTCTTCGGGCTGGTTGGCTCAGTCTTCCTGGGAACAGGGGCCGTCCTCAGCGCGGTGCTCCTCATCCAGCGAGTCGAGGGCCAGGGCATCGCGAACCGCCCGGCCCTGCTTTTGGCGGTATTGTTCCTCGCTCTGGGCGTGCAGCTCATCGGGCTGGGCCTGGTGGGCGAGATCATCGTCCATCTCCGCGCACCCCACCGCCGGGCCTACCGAGTGCGCGAGCGAGCCTAGGCCTCGCCGCCTTGCGGGAATGCGTCCGTTCGGGAGAACCTTCAGGTGGCAGGACTTCCGACACCACTCTCACGAGCATGCGACGCGACCTCCCACGCCTTGCCGATACCAGGTTTGACCTTCTTATCGTGGGCGCCGGCATTTACGGAGCCTGCGCGGCCTGGGATGCGTCGCTTAGGGGACTCTCGGTGGCGGTGGTCGACCGGGAGGACTTCGGGGCTGGCACTTCTGCCAACAGCCTGAGAATCGTTCACGGTGGACTCCGGTACCTGGCCCGCGCCGATTTCCGGCGTATGCGGGAATCGATCCGGGAGCGCACGGCGCTGCTCCGAATCGCGCCGGGGCTGGTGCGCCCAATGAAAGTTCTGGTTCCTACCTATGGCGGCGGCCTCCGGGGGCGGGTGGCCCATGCCATGGTGCTGGGCCTCAACGATCTCGTGTCTGGCGGGCAAAACCGGCACCTTCCCGCTGAAGACCGGATCCAGGGGGGGTACCTTGTGTCGCGCGACGAGTGCCTGGCGTCGTTTCCCTGGTTCCCGGCTGAGGGACTCTCAGGAGGCGCGGTATGGCATGATGCGCAGTTGCGCCACCCGGAGCGCCTGACCCTCAGCTTCCTCAAGTCCGCGGCAGGGGCGGGCGCCGTACCAGTGAACTATCTGTCGGTGGATCGCCTCAGGACGGCTAATGGGGCCGTGCGGGGTGCCCACGCGACCGATCGCCTGACCGGCGCGCGAATCGAGATCGCTGCTGGCGCAGTCCTGGTGGCGGCAGGCCCCTGGACCCGTGACATAGTATCATCTGCCGGAAATGGTCAGGCCCGTTCCGCGACCCGATCCCACGCCCTGGCGCTCAACCTGGTTGTGAGCCGGCGCATGGCCGATATGGCCATCGGAGTGCAGGCTCGGAGCGGCCCTCAGGACGATCCGATCTGCGGTGGCCACCGGTACCTCTTCTGCGCTCCCCACGGGGGAGGTACCGTCTTGGGCACCTGGTACACGGCGGATGTAGCCGACCCCGCATTGGCCCGGGCGCGAGGAGCGCGTGTCCTCCTGCGCGAATTCAACGAGGCCTGTCCCGGGCTGGAACTGGCCCCGCAGGAGATTGTTCGGTGCCAATGGGGCTGGCTTCCGCTCAAGCACGGCGATGAGCCGGGAAGACCAGGGGCCCTCGCGGAACGCCCCCGGATCACCGATCATGGGCATGAGGGTCTCCAGCACCTCATCTCGGTCGAAGGCGTAAAGTTCACGACCGCTCGCCGGGTAGTCGAACAGGCTGTCGATCGTGTATTCGCGTCTCTGCAGCGCGCCAGCCCCAGCTGCCTTACCGGGGAGCGGCAGCTCGAGGACGCTGGAGCGGAGCAGCACTGGAGCGAGACGGCAATGCTCGGGAGTGAGGAGATCGTGCGGGCAGTGCGGCAGGAAATGGCGGTCAGGCTGAGTGACGTGGTCTTCCGGAGAACCGGTCTCGGCGCGATTCCGGGCCCTTCCCGGGTTTCGGTGGTGGCAGCCGCTCGGGTAATGGCAGACGAGCTGGGCTGGGATTCCGGCCGGCAGGCAGAGGAGGTCGAGGCAGTGATGCGAGAGGCCGGAACACCAGGCACCATGCTGGAGACGGTTGCGTGAAGATCCTGGTTCTCGCACCCCATCCTTTCTTCCAGGCCCGCGGTACTCCTCTGGCAGTGAAGACCGTGCTCGAGTTTCTCAGCGGTCGGGGTCATGAGGTGGACGTGCTGACTTTCCACGAGGGCGAGGACCTCGACATTCCAAACTGCCGGATTCATCGCATCGCGCGACCTTTCTGGGTTGACAACATCCGGCCCGGATTTTCGATGAAGAAGGTCATCTGCGACGTGTTCATGTTCGCCAAATGTCT
This sequence comes from uncultured Gemmatimonadales bacterium, assembly GCA_963840165.1. GTDB lineage: Bacteria > Gemmatimonadota > Gemmatimonadetes > Gemmatimonadales > GWC2-71-9 > CAVVWJ01. The sequence continues at coordinate 109,817 of CAWIXT010000009.1, read as the reverse complement.
GCGCATGATGCGAAGCCGGCGATACGACCTGATCCACGCCGTGGAGGAGTCCGCCTTCATCGCGGCAGCCATGAGGCGTCTGAACGGCATCCCGTATGTGTACGACATGGACTCTTCTCTGGCCGAGCAGCTGGTTGATGCCTATCCCGGGCTCCAGTTCGCCTTTTCCACGCTCCGGCGCTTTGAGGCTCTCGCGGTCCGCCAAAGTCTGGGTGTCCTGACCGTGTGCGCCGCGCTCGAAGACGTGGCTCAGGGACACGCTCCGGGGAAACCGGTGGGAAGGGTCGAAGACACCACACTCCTGGCTCCTGGAAGTCACTCGAGCAATGGCCAGAGCGGCGACCCGCTGGTGAGCCTCGGTGTCGGTGCAGATGATCCGGTGGCCATGTACGTAGGCAACCTGGAGCACTACCAGGGGATCGGGCTGCTGCTGGACGGATTCCGGCACACCCTTACGCAAATGCCGGGTGCACGCCTCGTGATCGTGGGCGGCTTACCCCAGGATGTCGAGCACTATCGCAAGCGAGCCCAGCAGCTCGACATCAGCACCCAGGTGCACTTTCTGGGGCCGCGCCCGATCACCGCGCTTGACGCGCTCTTGAAGCGGGCCGATGTGCTGGTGTCTCCGCGGCTCAAGGGTCTCAATACGCCGATGAAGATCTACTCCTATCTCGATTCCGGCACCGCGGTTCTGGCGACCAGACTTCGCACCCATACCCAGGTGCTGGACGACCGGATGGCGTACCTGGTCGCGCCTGATCCTGAGGCATTGGGGGCAGGTCTGGCCCATCTCCTGGGCGACCCCGGTCTGAGGTCCCGGCTGGCCACTCACGCCAAGGCTTACGTGCAGCAAGAGTTCACTCCGGAGGCGGCCCATCGGAAGCTGAGCTCGTTCTACACTATGATCGAATCAAAGGCGTCCGGGGCCCAGGCGTGAGGACTCTGTGGTACTCGCCTACGCTCCGGAGCGCGGTGATATACGGGGCGTCGGGACTGGGCTTTGCCGGAGCCAATCTGATCCTCGCCCGGGTGCTAGCCACGGCGGAGTACGCGGTATTTACGCTGGTGATCGCCATAGTGAACCTCAGCTTTGCGCTGGCTCCGCTGGGGGTGGACGGCATCGTCCAGCGACGCCACCTCGATGCCGGTCCCATTCTGCTAAAGCGAACCCTGGCTGCCGGAATCGTGACCGCGACGGCTTCTGTGGGGGTCGCGGCCCTCGCCTACCATTTGAACGGCTTCCTCCTCCTGCTTGTGTTTGCCGCCACCGTCGGAGGTGGAGCCATGGCGGTTGCCGGAGCCCAGTTTCAGAGCGAACAGCGGTACGGAATCTCCCTGGCACTGACCCAGAGTCCGAACCTGGTACTGATCGGGGCAGCGCTCGCGGTTATTCTCACCGGCAGCCGCGAGGCGCGCCTGCCGCTGATTATCTCGTCGGCGGGGTTTGTGCTCGCCGGAGTCGTCGGGTGGTGGATCCTTTTCCGTGAGCGCCCGTCGAAGCCGCACCACGGCACCGGGTTTCCCTGGGGCGAGGCATTGGCTTTCGCCGGCCTGAATGCCGCCGGGCTCTTGCTGGTCCAGCTCGATCGTCTCATCATTCCACACGTCCTGCCGCTCCACGATCTGGCCACCTTCGGTGTGTTGGCCGCGATCGTGGGCTCGCTGTTTCGGGTGCTGTCGATGGGTGTGGGCTACACCCTGGTGCCCCGATTGCGAGGCGCAGCCAGTATCGTGGAGCGGCGCCGGCTGATTGCTCACGAAGCGAAGCTGGTGACCGCTATCATCGTCGCAGGCTCTCTGGCTATCTGGTTCCTCACGCCGCTGATCGAAAGGGTATTTCTTGCGGGCAAGTACCACCTGGGGGGCGCGCTCGTTCTAGCGACCATTTTCAGCGGGATCGCTAAGATCATGAATTCGTTCACCAAGGCCACGGTTACCGCGCTCGCCACCGGAACAGAAGTCTCGATCGTGAACCTGTTGGGTTGGGTCTCGGTGGGTGTGGCGGTTGCCGCTGCCGTGTTCGGAGCCCGCTGGGGGCTCGCGGGAGTGATCTATGGCGTCGGTTTAGGGTGGTTGGTACGCGCGGTAACCGCATCGTTTCTCGTGCTTCGACACTTGAAGTTGCCCGCCACCATTCCGGTCACGGCCCGATGAGCGCATCGCCCACCAACTCTGCGGGAACCGAGTGGGCCCTGGCCCTCTTCAATCGCTCGGTGCTGAAGCAAGCCAAGTTCAGGCAGATTGTGGCTCGCCTGGATAACACCTCCGGAAAGCGAGCGCTGGACATCGGGGCCGACAATGGTGTGATCAGTTATCTGCTCCGGCAGCGAGGCGGACACTGGCACAGCGCCGATCTCGACGACACGGCGGTGTCATCTATCCGCCAGCTGGTGCAGACAGATGTCCACCAGCTGGACGGAGGACCCATGCCGTTCGAGACCGGGGCTTTCGACCTGGTGGTGATCGTGGACTTTCTCGAACATATCCCGGACGATCGCGGGTTCGCCCGAGAGTTGGCGCGCGTCATCAGGCCGGGCGGGCAGCTGGTCGTCAACGTACCGCAGGACAGACCCAGTTCCTTCGTCACTCGTCTCAGGCACTGGATCGGTCTGACCGACGAGTGGCACGGCCATCTGAGACCGGGCTACAGCGTTGACGGCTTGGCCGCGCTACTGGGACCTTCGTTCCATATAGAAGAGGCAGTAAGCTATTCCCGGGCCTTTTCCGAGCTGATCGACACCGGATTGAACGGACTATATCTCAAGATGCAGCGGCGGCAGGGAGTAAGTGGCTCGACTGCCAAGGGTCCGGTGGTAACGGCTGGCGACCTTCGTAAGCACCGGAAACAGTTCCTGCTGCTGTCGGCGCTTTACCCGCTCATCTGGTCCGTCGCCAAACTCGACCATCTGCTCTGGTTCACCCCGGGGTACAAACTGATTGTCTCCGCCCGTCGTACCCCGATTTCCGCCCCGCAGGCCAGCAGTGATATGATTGTGACAAACAGCACGGACGCCGAACCGGCTCATCGCTAAATAACAGGGCTCGTATATATCATCCGCCGACTCGAGCAGACACCCGCCTGATCGGACCCTGATGCCCCTGTCCGCCCTTTCTCATGTACTGGTCACCGGAGCCGCCGGCTTCGCCGGGCTCTCGCTGGCGCTGACCCTGGCCGCAGCGGGATACCGGGTGCGGGGTCTGGTTCGCAATCGGGAGAAGGCTGTGACCCTGCAACAGCAGGGGATCGATACGATCATCGGGGACATCCGCGACCCCGAAGTCCTCCGGCAGGCCGTGGCTGGCGTGGACACGATCTATCACCTGGCCGCCGTGTTCCGCCGGGCCGGAGTGCCTGATTCGGAGTACCGGGAAGTGCACGTCGATGCCACCCGAGACCTCATAGAGGCCAGTGCGGCAGCCAAGGTAGGCCGGATAGTGCATTGCAGCACGGTGGGCGTTCATGGCAGTGTCTCGGAAACCGCGCCTGCCACCGAAGACGCGCCCTTTCACCCGGGCGACATCTACCAGGCCACCAAGCTCGAAGGCGAACAGGTCGCGCTGGAAACCTCCGACCGGCTGGGGGTGCCGCTCACCGTTGTACGGCCGGGCCCGATTTATGGTCCGGGAGACAGGCGGCTCCTGAAGCTGATCGGCGGTGTCGCCAGGCGCCGCTTCACCCTCCTGGGTGACGGCACACCGCGGTTCCAGATGGTGTATGTGGATGACCTCACTGAGGGATTCCGCCTTGCGGCCGAATCTCCTTCGGCTGTGGGTCGGACGTATATCATCACGGGAGACGAAGCCCCCACACTGAACGAGCTGGTGCACGAAATCGCGGACATTGCCCGTGTCGAGTCACCCCGATTTCGGCTCCCGGTGTGGCCCTTCTGGCTGGCTGGAGCCGTGTGCGAGGGGGTCTGCATTCCCTTCGGCATCGAGCCTCCGATTTATCGCCGCCGCGTGAAGTTTTTCACCAGCAACCGGTGGTTCGATACGTCTCGCGCCCGGCGAGAGCTGGGCTTCGCGCCCAAGGTCCGCCTGCAGGAGGGCCTCCAGCGGACCCTGGATTCCTACCGCCGGCTCGGCTGGGTTTAGGAGAACCGGGCACCGCATGGGCTACACCTCCGCGTACACCGAGCACTACCAGCAGCAGCAGACCTCCGGCGATTCGTACGATCGCTCCCTGGCAAACCGTTTCGAGCTCGCCATCTTCCGGCTCGAGAGCGTCATCCTGCGAGATCTGTTTCGCCGGCTTCGCTCATCTGACCCGAATACGGCGTATCTCGATTATGCCTGCGGCACCGGCCGCATCATAGCGGTGTTCAAGGACCTGATCCGTCACAAGGTGGGAGTGGATACCAGTGCTGGACAGCTCGCAGTGGCCCAGAAAAAGGTTCCTGACGCCGAGCTCATCAACGGAAATGTGGTGGCCGACGCCGCGTTGCTGAGGGGACGCCGGTTCAACCTCATCACCAGCTTTCGCCTGCTGCTGAACCTGGAGCCCCAGAATCGAGCTCCTATTCTGCGCGCGCTTCGAGATCTGCTCACCCCGGACGGATACCTGATCGTGGATAACCACATGAATCGGTATTCGGCCCTCGGGCTCACCGCCCTGTTCGCGCACAAGGTGCTCCGGGTGCCCAAGAAGCCGCTGGTGCCACCGGGCCGGCGGGGTATCATTTCGACCATGTCGGAGTCCGAAATGCGGCGGGTGCTCGCTGAAGCCGGGCTGGAAGCGGTGGAGGTCCACCGCATCTTCGTTCTGCCGGGCCACGGACGGCTGCAGCTGCTTCCAACCCGCTGGCTGGTTCCTCTCGAGGCCGCCATCAGCCGAGTGCCGCTGCTGCGCCGGCTGTCGAAAAACCAGATTTACGTCTGCCGCAGGACCCAGCCCCCGCGGCCGTGAGCGCTCCCCGGGTCCTCTACTGGGTCTTCAACTACATGCCGCAGTGGGAAGCCGTCTCCAAGGAGATCGCTTCGCTGCGCACCGGCCTGGGAGCGGAGATCCAAGGATCTCTTGTCAGCATCAACGACAAGGAATCCGGTATCTCTCTCCGAGGCCGTGACAAGCGCATTCCCCTTCCCTACGGCTTGTCGCTCTTTCCGCTCGCCAGCTCATACGCCGCCCGGTTTGACGTGAACCACCTCTTCGCCTCCGCCGGTGAACGGCTCCTGACGCCGATGCTGTCGCGCCGAAACGGCGTCCTCACCATCGCGAAGGACACAGCAACGCTCCGTGGATTCGAGCGAAACCGGGAATGCCTCAAGCGACTCAGGGCCATAGTCGTCCAGGGGGAGCGCGACGGCGAGATCCTGCGGCAGATCGGTGTGCGCCAGGAAAGCATCTGGCTCATCCGCCCGGGTGTGCCGGTGGCTGAGTACCGCCCGGCTCGCGGTCCCTTCACCATCCTGTTTGCATCCAGTCCGCTGAACGCATCCGACTTCCTCTCCCGAGGCATCTATTTGATCATCGCAGCGGCCGCGGCCCTGCCGCAGGTTCGCTTTTTGTTCATCTGGCGCCAGCATCACCTAACCAAGCTCGAAGGCATCCTGGCCGAATCCGGCGTGACCAACGTCGAGATCAAGAGCGGCGTGGTGGATGATATGGGGGCGGTGTACGACGGTGTGCACGCGGCAATTCTCCCCGGACTAGAGCATCGCAGCTTTATCCCCTGCCCCCGGAGCGGCCTGGAAGCCCTGGCGCATGGCAAGCCATTGCTGCTCTCGCCTTTGATTGCGATAGCCCCGGAGGTCGCGCGGGCCGGCGCGGGCGTGGTCTTCGAGCCGACCGTCGCCGGGCTGAAGGCAGCCATTACCCAGCTTCAGTCGGGATACGCAGGCTACCAGGCAAACACCCAGAGTTACATCTCGGATAACTTCTCCCCTTCGATACATCTCGAGTTGTATCGCCGGCTTTATCGGACCCTTCGTTGACCTAGGATTCTGTCAGGCCGGGGCTGTGGCGATGTTGGGCTGGGCACCGCAGGGCGCGACCGGACAACTGTTGGGTAGCACGCGCGTTCAACCCACATTATCCTGTCAAAGACCATCTCAACGTAAACCGACAGGCCTCCATGGTGGACACCGAGAAAGCCGGGCTGCGACCCGCGCCGCGGCGGCGCGAGACCCACACCCGGAAGCCGCTACGGATCGGGTTAATGCTGCGAGGCATCGATGAGGTCGATGGCCAGGGTATCTACATCCGGAAGTTGTGCGATGCCTTGTTCGAAGTAGACCCACACAACCAGTACGTTGCGCTCTTCAACCGGGTCAGTCAGGCAGGGCGCTATCGCGACCGGCCGAACGTCCGTGAGATTGTAGTAGCCGGCCGTCACAAACTGATCTGGGATCAGGTGCTTGTGCCCCAGGCGGCCCGCCGTCAAAGGCTGGACGTACTCTTCCACCACAAGTTCAGCATTCCGCTCTTCTCGCCATGCCCGTCGGTGGTTCAGCAGCGGGGGACCGAGTATTGGAGCCATCCAGAGTTTTTTGTCGGGTGGCGGGGACGCGTTGACTTGCTCTACAACCGCCTTCTGATCCCGCTGTACTGCAGGAGGTCGGCCCGTGTTCTTACTAATTCCGATACTCTGGGCGAGGAGTTGGTTCGGCTTATCGGCATCTCCCGTTCCACGTTGAGCACCGTATACGCCGCTGCTGACGAGACTTTCCGGCCGGTCACCGATTTGGCGACACTTACGCGGGTGCGCGGGCGGTATGCACTCCCCAAGACTCCGTTCCTCCTGATGGTAGTAAAAGGGCATCAAATCCTGGGACAGGCGTCCGCCAAGCCACTCACACCCCGAAAGAACGTCATGGTGGCGCTGGACGCATACGGGCGCATGCGCAGACGTGCCGCCCAGTCAGGGGGTACCGCGCCGGCTCTGGTCATCATCGGTCTTGGCATCGCAGAGCGTCTGACTCCGGCTGTGATTGCCGAATGCACCGACCCATCGGCGGTGTTTACTCCAGGCTTTGTGGAGCCAGGCGACATGCCGGCCGTGTACACGATGGCGCATGCCCTGATCTTCCCCTCCCGCTATGAGAGCTTCGGAATCCCGATCGTCGAGGCCATGGCATGCGGGTGCCCGGTAGTGACTTCCAGTGTTGCGGCCTGCCCGGAGATCGCAGGCGACGCGGCCCTGCTGGTCCACCCGGACGACACCGAGGGATTGTCGATAGCGATGGAGCGGGTCAGCCTGGACCAGGCACTCCACCAGGATCTGCAACGCCGCGGTTTCCGCCGGGCTGCCGCGTTCTCCTGGAAGCTCAGTGCGCGCAAGCTGCTGGCGGAGCTCGAGGCGGCCGCCGCCACCCGGTTGCGAACCCCAGACGGCTCGGCGCCGCAGCGACCGCCGGAGTGAGCTTTCTCCGCCCTGTTCAGAAGAGAGCTGTCACCGGCCTGCCCGGCGTTCTGATCCTGGTGGCATGTACCGCCGAGCTTACGCCCCAGCAGTTTCCGGTGGCCGCGGAATCCCTCCTCGATGGATTCCGCCAGGCGGGCCCTCCCCGATCCAGTGCGTACGACAGCCTCTTTCGGTACTTCGTTCTGGGGTGGCAGACCTATCGGCTTCCCGATGGAGCCCGCGCGGCGTACCCCGGGTTTCCCAGCAGTCACGGCCCTGATGCCGATCAGATCGAAGGATTCGCCCGGCTTGGCCCGCTCGTGGCCGCGTGGATCTCCTCCGGCCGACCAGAGACCGTTGAACTGTACGGCGGCGGGGCGGTGGATCTCAGAGCAGTGCTTCGCAACGGCGTGCTGGCAGGCACCAATCCAGACTCACCGGATTATTGGGGCACGATCGACCACTTCAACCAGCGCCTGGTCGAGGCCTCGGATATCGCACTCCTGCTCTGGCTGAGCCGCGACATGGTGTGGAACACCCTGACGTCGTCAGAGCGCGCCCAGATAAGTCGATGGCTGCTCCAGGTAAACGGAAAACGGGTTCGCGACAATAACTGGCACTTGTTCGTGACCTTCACCAACGTGGTATTGCAGGCCCTTGACCAGCCGGCCGACCTCGGCCTGGCACGGCAGCACTATGAGCGGCTCAAGAGCTTCTACCGCGGGGATGGCTGGTTCAGTGACGGTCCGTCCCCCACCTTTGACTACTACAACGCCTGGGGCATCCATTATCTCCTCTATTGGCTGAGCCGAGTAGATCCATCGTGGGACCCGGACTTCATCCGGCATGCTTCCGGATTGTTTCTGAGAAACTACCGATACTTTTTTGGACCCGGCGGGTTTCCTATTCGGGGCCGCAGTGTGTGCTACCGCATGGCGGCGCCCGCACCGCTCGTCGCGGGACAGTTGGTACATCCTCATCTGGTGCCCGCCAACGCAGCGCGCCGCGCCGTCGATGATGTATGGCGGTACTTCATCGCCCGTAACGCAGTCAGCGGGGGATCGGTCACCCAAGGCTACTGTGGCACCGACATCCGCGTGCTGGACACCTATTCGGGTCCCGCAAGTTGTCTCTGGTCCTTGCGTTCGCTCATCATGGCGTTCTCGCAGGCTCAGGGCACCGCCTTCTGGACCGCGGAGGGGGGGCAGTCGCCGGTGGATACCGCGGATGTTGACGTGGTCATCCCGGCTATCCGGTGGAGAATTGTGGGCCGGAAGGGATCCGGCTTCGTGAGCATCGTAAACGCCGACTCCATGGAATCGGGGAAGACCGAACTGCGATCTCCCGGATTCGTGCACCGCATGGCAGCGTTCATCTTCGGCCGGCCGTTCCGACCTAGGAACATCGCTGCCAAATACAAAAGAGCACTGTACCGGGGAGACCAGCCGTTCTGCGGCTGTACTTCGGCGAAACCGGCAGTCACCTCAGGCCTCTCGGCGCCCCGCTGAAAATCCGTAGTGGATGAACCTTTGTGAGAGACGGCCCCCCGCGTCCTACCTTGTACCGATGAGACCCGTCATCGCCGACGGATGTGGGGGACCTGCGTGAGCATCAGCTCCGCCAAGCCGGTCTTGATTCGTTCGATCTTCAGCGGCCTCGGCAACCAGTATGCCGGCACCGTTATCACCGGTTTTGGTCAGCTCGTCGTCACCGCTGCGCTCGCGCGGCTGCTCTCCCCAGAGGACTATGGCCTGGCGGGCCTGGCCGGAGTTTACGTCGGGCTGGCCACGGTCCTGGCTCAGTTCGGCATCAGCGCCGCTCTGATTCAGCGGGTGGAGCTGACCCCCCGGTACATCCGTGCCGGCTTTACTGCCAGCATCCTGCTGGGCATCGGCACCACGCTGGTGGTCTGGTTCACCGCTCCCCTCGTCGCCGCCGCTCTGGGCACGGCACAGCTCACTCCGATAATCCGCGGCCTGAGCCTTGGTTTTCTGCTGGCGAATCCTGGCGTGGTGGCGGAGGCGTTGTCCCAAAGGAACCTCATGTGGCGGCGGCTCATGTGGGTGGAGGTCACCGCATTCCTTCTGGGCTACGCCGTTCCCGCTGTGCTGCTGGCGGCGGCGGGGTACGGTGTCTGGGCACTGGTGGCCAGCTCACTGGGCCAGCACCTGGTGCGTACGGCGATACTGCTGAGTGCGCAGCCTCACCCCAAGTGGCCCCGCATCGGTCATGAGATCCGCGAGGTGCTGCACTACGGCTCTCAGTTCACCCTGGCCCGGCTCTTCAACTACACCGCGGGCCAGGGCGACAATCTGGTCGTCGGAAGGGTGCTTGGCATCGTCTCGCTCGGATACTATAGCCGGGCGTTCAAGCTGATGTTGATCCTGGTGACCTACTTTGCCACGGTGGTTACCAAGGTGCTGTTTCCTATCATGTCGCGGCTTCAGGGCGATCGAGAGCGGCTCCGTTCTACTTACCTGACCGGCGCCGCAGTGATTGGCCTGGTAAGCGCCCCGCTGGGCGCCCTGCTGGTGGTACTCGCTCCCGAATTCGTGGGAGTCATCCTGGGTCCGAGATGGGAGCCAGCTATTGTGCCCTTTCAGATCCTCACGGGTGGCATCATGCTGCGCAACGTCTATCTGATGGCCTATTGTCTGGATGGCGCCCTGGGAGCGATGCGGAAGCGGACCCTTCGGGACGGCGTGTATGCTCTGGCTGTCGTCCTCGGAAGTCTGGCCGGCAGCCGGTTCGGCCTGGTTGGGGTGGCCACCGGAGTGGTGTTGGCAATCGGGGTGAACTATTTGATCGGTGCCGCCATGAGTCTCAGCATGCTGGGAGCGACCTGGCGGGACTACGCGAAATCGCAGTTCCCGGCCTTCGCACTGGGATTTCTCACTGCCGCCATTGCCTTCCCGGTCCGAGTCGGGTTGCTCTCGGCCGGGGTCAGCCAGATCTTCGTGCTCCTCGCTACCACTTCCATAAGCCTCCTGGCCCTGGCCCTCGTCTACGTCATCCGGCCGACCGTGATAGGAGAGTACGGTACCATGGCCGTTCGGCACCTGACGGCGGCAGTCTCATCCAGGATCAATCCCAGCCAGGCGGCCCCCTGACGTCTCCGCAGGAACGCAATGGACAGTCACTATCCTGACACCTAGCTTCTGGCATGGCCCACAGTTCTGAGCCCCTGAAAAGAGGCTCCGACGCTCTGCGCGAGGATGCGGACATCGGAACCTCTTCGGAAGACTACGCCCGTCGATTTACCGGGGGGGTAGGACGCTGGTTCGTGGCGACACAAAGCCGGTTGACGCTCGGCCTCCTGCGGGCGCTTCCGGCAGGGGCGTCGGTCCTCGATGTCGGCGGAGGCCACGCCCAGATCGCGCCACCGCTGATCGAGGCGGGATACGAAGTGACTGTTGTGGGCAGCGATCCCATCTGCGCCGCCAGGCTGGAGCCCTGGATCACCCAGGGCCGTTGTCGCTTCGACGCCGCAAACCTCCGATCGCTCCCCTATCCTGACCGCTCCTTCGATGCGGTGGTGTGCCTCAGGCTTCTCCCCCACAGTGTCGAATGGACCGGGCTGATCCGGGAGCTCTGCCGGGTGGCTCGCCGCTCGGTCGTACTGGATTATCCTTCGTCTCGCAGCGTCAACGCACTATCCAGTCGCCTGTTCCGCCTCAAAAGAGCAATCGAGCTCAACACCCGGCGCTTTCTGCTCTTCACACCTGAGGAAATCGGCGATGCTTTCCGCGAGAGCGGCTTTACCGTCCGGGAGGAGCATCCCCAGTTCCTCTTTCCCATGGTGCTGCATCGCCTGACCGGCCGTGCAAACCTCAGCCGGATCGCGGAAACCCCGGGCCGGGTACTGGGCCTGACACGCTGGTTCGGGTCACCCATCCTCATCCGGGCAGATCGGCGCGGCTGAGCGCCTGATCCGGGAGCCATGCGACTCTCTTTCCATCAAAGGCTCCTGCTCATCCTGGTGTGTCTGGGCGCGATTCCCACGGCGCTTGCCATGCTGGGGTGGGGCTTGACGATCCGGTCAACGACCAGGGCGCCCGGGGCCGGGGATGTAGTGGAAGGAGTGGCCGCATCGGGTCGCGCGCTGTTGCACGCCATAGACTCCACCCGTCTCAGGCCGGTGGAGCGGAAGGCCCTGGCGGACCATGCTACCCAGCTGAATACCGCCATCGGACAGCTCCAGCGCGCCGAGACCTTTAGTCGCTACTACTACGCCGGCCTCGGGCTGGTGATTTTACTGCTGGGCGGAGCCTTCCTGTACGCCTCTATGAGATTCGGAGGCCATCTTTCACGCCAGCTGAGTCGTCCCATCGAAGAGCTGATCGGTTGGACCGGGAACATTCGAAGGATGGAGCCGCTGCCACCAGACCGGCCGAGGCGTGGGGCCCCGGAGTTCGCCGCGCTACGCACCGCGCTGCGCGACATGGCGTCATCACTGGAACGCGCGCGGTCGCAGGAGATCGAGGCTGAGCGACTCCGGGCCTTCAGAGAGACGGCCCGTCGGGTCGCGCACGAAATGCGCAACCCGCTCACCCCGATCCGGCTGGCCGTCTCGGAGCTGGCACGATCGGGAGCGCCTGATCACCGGGACGCTATTGATGTCCTGGTGACGGAAACGGCCCGCCTGGAGCAGCTTGCGCGGGAGTTCACCGAATTCGGCCGCCTTCCCGAGGGCCCGCCGGCCCCCCTCGATTTTACCGAGCTCCTGTCGGAACTGGCGCGGACCTCATTGCCGCCTTCCATGAAAGTCAGTCTTCGTTTGGACGCCGGAACTCCGGTCCTCCTGGGCCACTACGAACCTCTTCGGCGGGCGTTCAGCAACATCCTCCGGAACGCTGCCGAGGCGTGCGGCAATGCCGGCGCCCTCGAGATCACTGTCGCGCCCGAGGATGGTGGTGTCCGAGTCGAAATCTCGGACCATGGCCCTGGCGTTCCGCCCGACATCGCCGACCGGATCTTCGATCCCTACTTCACCGGCAAGGCGGGAGGCACCGGGCTGGGCCTGGCTCTGGTGAAGCAGACGGTGGAGATGCACGGCGGAACGATCCAGCTCAGGGACACGCCCGGCGGCGGCGCCACGTTCGTCGTGCGGATGGCCCATCGGTGAGCGGCGGGGAGCAGGTTCTGCTGGTAGACGACGAGGCCAACATACGCCGGATGTTGGGCGCTTTGCTCCGGAGTGAGGGCTTCAGCGTCAGCGAGGCGGCCAATGGCAACGCGGCGCTGCTATTGCTCGAGGAGGAAGATGCGGACGTCGTGCTCCTCGACCTGATGATGCCGCCCGGGCCCGACGGCCTGGAAACCCTCAGCCGCATGCGGGAACGGGGCCGCTCCGCGCCGGTCATCATGATGAGCGGCAAGGCCCAGCTAACCGATGCGGTTCAAGCGGTGAAGCTGGGTGCGTTCCAATTTCTGGAGAAGCCGCTCAGCCCCGAAGGCGTTCTGGTGACCGTCCGGGCCGCGCTGGAGCTCAACCGTACCCGGGCGGAGAATCGAGCGCTTCGCGCCGAGTTGGGTCGCCGGGCGGACCTCATCGGGAGCGGCCCGGCCATGCAGCAGGTGGCCGACCTGATCGCCCGGGTAGCGCCCACCGAGGCCAGAGTCCTCATTACGGGCGAGTCTGGGACGGGGAAGGAGCTGGTGGCCGCCGCGATCCACACCGCCAGCCTGCGGTCCACCCGCGCCTTCGTGACAGTAAACTGCGCGGCCATCCCGCGGGACCTGGTCGAGTCGGAGATGTTCGGGCATGAGCGGGGCTCCTTCACCGGGGCCACCGAGCGGCGCCTGGGACGATTCGAGCTGGCCCATGGGGGCACGCTGTTTCTGGATGAGGTAGGCGACCTCAGCCAGGAGGCGCAGGCCAAACTGCTGAGAACGCTGGAGACGGGAGAGCTTCAGCGGATTGGCGCGGAAAATACCACCCGGATCGACGCCAGAGTCGTGGCCGCCACCAACCGGGACCTGGCCGAGGCGGTGAATGGCGGCGGGTTCAGGGAAGACCTGTTCTTCCGCCTCAACGTCTTTCCCATCCACCTGCCGCCGCTGCGTGAGCGCCTCGAAGACCTGCCGGCGCTGGTGGCCCACCTGGCCGAGCGGGTGCGGCCGCGCCACGCCGTGCATTTTACCGATGCGGCGCTCGATGCCCTGGCTTCCTATTCCTGGCCCGGCAACGTGCGCGAGCTTGCCAACCTCGTGGAACGACTCAGCATTCTGAGTGGTCCCGTGGTGGACGCCCCTGCGGTGCGGCAGGTGCTCCGCGGCTCCCTGGCGTCACCGTCGACCAACTCGCCTACGCTGCCGGCCCACGGCTTGAGCGATGCCCTGGACGAGTTCGAGAGGGGTTTGATCGCCACGGCGCTGACACAGGCCCAGTGGAACATGGCCGAAGCCGCCAGGATCCTGCAGACCGATCGCGCCAACCTGTACCGCCGGATGCGCCGGCTGGGTCTGGAGAAGAGCGCCGACCCGCAGTCCTAGCACCATTTCCCGATCGAGAGCCTCATGCGCCTGCTTATCGCCGGCCTGACGCTGATGCTGGTCTCCCCACTTCGGGCGCAGGACAGCGTCATCGTCATCGACCCCAATGCGCCCCCTACCGACTCCGTGGTCAGGGCCGGGCCGCCGCCCGAGGTGATCTCGGATTTGATCGCACTGTACAACGATTCCAGCGCTACCCGGATGCAGGGCGATGTCACGCTGCCGGCCGGCACCAGGTTCGAGGGTGGGCTGGCCCTGTTCCGGGGGTCACTGAGGATCGCCGGCCGGGTGAACGGTCCGGTGACGGTTGCCAACGGAACCCTGTACCTGTTGCCGGGTGCCTCGGTCCACGGCGACATCCTGGTGGTCGGCGGCCGGCTGATCCGGTCGGAACAAGTCGAGCACATCGGCCAGGCGCGAGTGTATTGGGACGCGGCGTCGGTGGTCCGCTCCCCGGAAGGCTGGCTGGTCCTGCGGGAACGGCGCCGATCGCTCGGCGAGATCGCCACCGCTCGAACGTCGTTTCAGGTAGGAAAGGTCAGAACCACCCTGTCCCTTTCAACGGGGGGGACCTACAACCGGATCGAAGGGCTGCCGCTCCAGTTCGGACCGCTGTTCGAGCTGCGCCCTTCGCGCTCGACGTACGCACGACTCGACTTGCGGGGGATTCTCCGAACCACCGGGAGCTCCGAGGCCCCCGGCAATTTCGGTTATCTCGCGCGCGCCGATTTTCGGGTTCAGGGGAAGCCTGAGTTCGGCATCGGTGGCCGGCTGTACAGCCAGGTAGACGCGATCGAGGACCAGCCCTTCTCGCGCAGCGAAGTCGGCTGGTCGGCCCTCCTCCTCCAACGGGACTATCGGGATTATTTCGAGCGCGAGGGCGTCGGCGGCGTCGTGTACGTCAAGCCGCACCCGGCATGGCGGGTGGAGCTGAGCCTGAGTCGTGATGCGGAGCGTTCGGTGCGCGCCAACGATCCCTGGTCGCTCTTTCGAAACAGCGATACCTGGCGCCGCAATCCCCTGATCGACGACGGGCACTTTTGGACCACCGGGCTGGAAGTGGAGTTCGATACCCGGAATGATCGGGACCAGCCTACGAGCGGCTGGATAATTCGGGGCCGCTTCGAACATTCGACCAGCGATGACATCGCCCCGGTCGCGTTGCCACCAACGGTGCGGCCCACCCCCGAAACCGGCGGCGGATACGGCACAGGCCGCCTGCTTCTCGATGTTCGGCGATACGCCCGCCTGACTCCGAAGCTGCAGATGAACGTCCGACTCCGCACCGATAGCTGGATCGAAGGAGACCGGCTCCCGGTACAGCGCCGATTCTCGCTGGGCGGCCTGGACCTCCTCCCGGGGTTCGACTTCCGCGCTTTCACCTGCGCCCCCAGCGGCTTCACCGATCCCGCCGATCCCGCTCTCTGCGACCGGATGATCATCACCCAGGTCGAGCTGCGGAGCCGGGTGGGTCTCAATCTTGGCTACCGAATGCCCGACCGGGAGGGCAGTCCGGGACGCTTCATCGGGATCAAAGAGGCGGATCTGGTGGTCTTCGGAGACGGAGGCAAGGCGTGGCTGGCCGGGAGCGGCCCGGGCCAGGTGCCGGTCAACAGCCTTCCAGTGCTCAAGGAATGGGAGTTCGATGCCGGCGTTGGGCTCGACGCGGGTGGGATCGGCGCTTACCTGGCCAAGAGCCTGTCGACAGATGAGCCCGTCAAGTTCGTAGTCAGGCTGCAGCGCCGGTTCTAGTGTCACACCAGCGTCTATTCCACATCCTGGCGCGCCATTGGCGCGGCTGGGTCGTCGTCCTGGTGGCGATCGCCGGTGGGCTGCCCGGTAACCTGCGGGCGCAGACCAACCCGGTGCGGCTGCACGTGAGCCTCACACCCGACTCCGCCTCCAACGGGGCCCGCGCTCCGATCGTTCGATCGGAAAACCTGCTCGGCTCCGAAAGTCGCTGGCTCGCGGCGCTGCGTTCCGGACTCCCGGTACGGCTGCACTACCGCGTGGAGGTTTGGCGCTCGCGCGACGGCTGGTTCGACGACTTTGCCCGCCAGCTGGACTGGGATGTCGTGATCCGGCACGAACCGCTGCTCGACCATTACACCCTGCTGACGCTGGTGGGCCAGCGAAGACAGGAACGCCGCTATGCAACGCTCGACGCGCTGGGCGCAGCGCTGGCTTTCGCCTACCAGGTGAATGTCAGGCCGGACGAGCCTGGAGGGTATTACTACGCCGCCTCGCTCCAGGTGTCGACGCTCTCTGACTCCGATCTGGATGAGCTGAAGCGATTTCTTGCGGGCGACATCGGAGAAGCGGCGCAGGGAGGCGAGGGTATCGGCGATGCAGTGGGACGCGGCACGACCCGGTTTCTGCTTCGGCTGGCGGGCCTGCCGAGTCTCCGTCTGGAGGCACGGAGTCCACGCTTTGTGGTGCGGCAGAACGGACCGGCGGCGCCGCGCTGACTAGATGGTGCCTCCCAGTGCCCGGAGCGCCTCATCTCCGTAGAACAGCTTGATGTACTTGGCCTGAGTAACCGACAGCCGGCGCACCGCCCAGGACAGATGCACGAAGTGCGGCTCACGCGGCGCACCCAGGGGATGCATGCCGCACTCTTCAGGAAGATGATTCCCCTTCCGGGTGTTGCAGGAGCTGCAAGCCGTTACCACGTTGCTCCATTCGTTGTCGCCGCCGCGGGACAGCGGAATCAGATGGTCTCGCGTGAGGCACTCTCGGTGTCTGAGGTCACCCTGGCCGCGGTGGCAATACTGGCAGCGGTAGCCGTCGCGAGCGAAGAGGAATGTGTTGGTGACTTGACGGCGAAAGCGGCGGGGAACGTGGACGAACTTGACGAGTCGTATGATTGCCGGTTTGGGAAGCGTCAACCGTTCACTTCGAACGATGTCGCCCCCGTCCGATTCAACGATCTCGGCCTTGCCCTCTATGACCAGACGGAGGGCACGCCGGACCGGGACCATGGTCAACGGCTCAAAGGAGGCGTTTAACGCCAGACACCGCAAGGGACTTCTCCAGAGACGCGATGAACGGAGATAGGCGGAACCCGAAGAATCGTAATGTGCGCCTCCGGCAGTGCGCAAGTGAAGCCTGCTTACTGTCTTGACTCTATCTCAGCCTTAGAGCTGTGGCATCGGTTGTCCCGCAGCTCACACGATCAAGCTAAAGTTTCGGCGCTTAAGGCCCGCATCTTTAAGGCCGCTGGCATCACCTGCGAGGCAGTCAGCTCTACTTCACCAGCTTCTGGATCCGGCTGGCAATCTCCTCCCGCAGGCGCTGGCTGCGGGTGATCACCAGCACCGTGTCGTCGCCGGCAATCGTGCCGATGATCTCCGACCAGCCCGCCTGATCCAGCGCCTCGGTCACCGCTCCGGCCGAGCCACTGGCGGTTTTCAGCACCAGAAATGGCCCCACCCCATCCACGCTCACCAGCAATGCAGGTAGCACCTGGCCGAGTTCCGGCCGCACCGCCGAGCGGTGCGGATGGGTGTAGTACGCCCCTCCCTGAGGATCGGCCAGCTTGGCCAGTCCGAGCTCGCGAATGTCGCGCGAGAGGGTTGCCTGGGTCACGACGAACCCCTCATCGGCGAGCGCCCCGCGCAGCTCGTCCTGGCTCTCGATCCGGCGCTCCCGCACGACTCGCAGGATGGCGGCGTGACGTTGGATTTTCATAGGGCTCGGTAGACGTCCCTCCCTGCCAGGCAAGTGAGCAACAGGTCCCCGGAAGAACTGTTCAGTACGCGCTCGGCTGGCGGTCGGTCAGACTGCGGGCCGGCAAGCTTGATGACGATACAGTCTGCCCACTTCCCCTCGCGGAGGCTGCCGGTTTCGGAGTCGAGCCCCAGCGCCCGGGCTCCTGCCAGGGTAGCGAGCTCGACGGCCTCGTCGGCCGTGAGACCAGCCAGCGCAGCCGCGGCACGCGCTTCGGCCAGCAGGTCAGGCCGGCCGACGCTGACCTCCGAGTCGGTACCCACGCCGACCCGTACGCCCGCGTTGAGCAGCGCTGACAGCGGAGCCTCCCCGTGGCGGTGCGCAGCGTTGGACAGCGGGCAATGGGCAACCGCGGCGTCATGCCGTGCCAGCAGCTGCAGGTCACCCGCTCCGGCCTGCACCGCGTGAATGCACAGCGTACGCTCGGTGAGCGCCCCGTGCGCTGCGAGCCACTCGATCGGTGTTCTACCCGGGAGAGGCAGCGGAATCCCCCGCGCCCGCCACGCCTCGGCGAAGGGACCGGTCCCGGCCGCCAGCAGTTCAGATTCAGCGAGAGACTCGGCCACGTGTACGGCCAGCGGAAGCCTCTCCGACTGGGCCCAGCTCGCCACCGCTTTCAGTAGTGGCGCACTGACGGTGTAGGGGGCGTGGGGTGAGACGCCGATTCGCACCCGGTGCACCGCCCACCGGCCCGCCTGGATCACCCGGTCCCGCAGTCCGGTGAGACTCTCCTGCGCCTGCGCCGGATGCGGCCCGAAGACCTCCTGGTACGCCACTCCGGATCCGTCCGCCTCCGCCAAGGCCTGAATGGCTGAGCCGGAGTCGCCGGTATCGCCAATGGTTGTAACACCCGTGGCGTAACAGGCCTGCAGACCCCGCCGCGCAGCCTCAGTGTATTCTGCCGCGCTGCGGGTCGTTTTCAGCGCCCGGAGCCGCCGGATCCAGGTGGCGAAATCGGGCTCTTCGACCTGGTCTGCGAAACCAGTGAGTTCCAGATGGGTATGCGTATTGATCAGGCCGGGGAGGATGACTGCTTCACCGAAATCCTCGGCCGCGATATTGGCAGGTCTTGGTACTTTCCAGTCGGGGCCGACGGCCTCGATCCGCCCGTCCGCCCCGATCAACAGGGCGGCGCGGTCGAGCAGGGGCCCCTCAACCGGAATCAACCACCGGGCGGCCAGCCGGCGCGCCCGCATGTCAGCGCGGCGAGTTGGGCGCCGGGCCCGTCCCTCCCATGACTCCCGTCGTACCGCCGGTTGTAGGGGCACTCTGCGTACTCGGCTGGGGAGCAGGGGACCCCACGGCCGGAGCAGTCGGAGGTCCCGACGTGGTCGGCTGCGGCTCAGGCGAGTCGCCTCCCATCACGCCGATGGACCCGAACGGCGAATGCACCGGGCAAAAGGCCGCCGGCTCGGTCCCGGGAATGAACGACTCGATGTAATGCACGTCCTTGGGGCAGAACGGTGTTGCCTTGTAGCCGGTGGTCTTGTCCACGTCCAGCGCGCTGAGCCCTGCCGGTCGGGACCACCCTGGCGGCACGCTCCTGCGTTCGTAGACCTCGCGCATCATTGCACTCCACGCCGGTGCAACCAGCACGCCGCCCTGCGCGTTTGCCTTGATCTTGCGCGGCTGATCGAACCCGACCCAGAGCCCGGTCACCATGTCGGGCGTGAAACCGATGAACCAGACATCAAAGCCGTCGTTGGTGGTGCCGGTCTTCCCGCCCGCGGGAAAGTTGACCCGCGCGCCAACCGAGCCGACCGCCGTACCGTGCCGGACCACGTCCCTGAGCGCGTCGGTCATCAGCCAGGCATGCAGGGTGTCCATCACCTCCACCGTCCGCACCGGCGGCTGCCACACGATCTTCCCGGAGCGATCCTCGACCCGCAGCACCGCAGTGGGAATGGTGCGGGTCCCCAGATTGGCGAATGTGGTATAGGCCGCGATCATCTCCAGCGGAATTACATCGGCCGAGCCGATGTGAATGGACGGGAATGCGGGCACCCGGGTGGTGAGCCCGAACTTGGTGGCCTCGCTGATGACCGCCTGCTCTCCCAGCTCCATACCAAGCTTGATGGCGACGATGTTGCGCGAGAGATAGAGCGCTCGGCGCAGTGTCATCGGTCCGTCGAACTCCAGATCGTAGTTCTGGGGGGCCCAGGGCGGCTCGGTAGGATCCAGCTCCACGCTCAGCGGATCATCCACCATCACATGCGAGAGCGGGTATCCGGCCTCCACCGCGGCGGCGTATACGATCGGCTTGAACGTAGAGCCGGGCTGCCTGAGGGCCTGCGTGGCCCGGTTGAACTTGCTATCCTCGAAATCCCTGCCGCCCACCATCGCCCGGATGTAGCCGGTCTTGGCCTCCAGCGTGACCGCCAGGCCCTGCAGATAGGGGGTGGTCGTCCGGCTGTTGTCCTCGCTGTTGTCCGAGCGCGAGTCCATGTACTGCCGGTAGGTCTCGTGGGTGAACTTTCCGTCTGCCCCGCTCTCGATGGCTTCCAGCCGCGCCTCGAGCGCGCGCTCGGCCGCCTGCTGAATATCGAGGTCCAGGCTGGTGTAGATGCGGTAGCCCATGGTGTAGAGCTCCCGGCCGAACCGGGCCTCGAGCTGCTGCCGCACGTATTCCACGAAATATTCCGCCACCCCGCTGTAGTCCGAGTGCGACGAGAGCAGCAACGGGTATGCCTTCCAGCGCTCCGTCTCGCTCCCATTCAACAGCCCGTTGTCCCGCAACAGATTGAGCACAGTGTTGCGGCGCTGGATGTTGAGATTGGGATTGCGGCGGGGATTGTAGCGGGTGGGGGCCTTCGGAATAGCGGCGAGGGTGGCCGCCTCGGCGACGTTGAGATCGCGAACCGATTTCCCGAAATAGCGCTGGGACGCGGCCTCCACCCCGTAGGCTCCGTTCCCGAGTGGGATCTGGTTCAGATAGATCTCGAGAATCTTGTCCTTGGGGTACTTCTTCTCGATTTCCCGGGCGACCTTGGCCTCGCGCAGCTTGCGGCGCAGCGACTTGTCGGTACCGCTGATGTCCTCGACCCAGATGTTCCGGGCCAGCTGCATGGTGATGGTCGAGAATCCTTCGGCGAAGCGGAGCTGGAAGACGTTGGTCTTGATGGCTCCGAAGACCCGGAACCAGTCGATCCCGTGGTGGCTGTAGAAGCGCTTGTCTTCGGTTGCGAGGAACGCCGTCTTTACATAGGGCGACATCTCACCCAGCGGTATGACCGTGCGGCGCTCGAGGCCGAGATCGGTGATCAGCCTTCCGTCGGCCGCGTATACCTTGGAGGCCTGGTCGGGGTCGTAGCCCCCCAGCTCCTCGATCGAGGGACATGTGTTCCCGGCGCAGGCTCGGCTCCACGCCGCGGCCAGCACGGCCAGGCCGAAAGCGACCACGGCAAGAAATCCGACCAGAATATTGCGTCGCGCGCGAGGCGACAGCCGCGACGGCTTCAAGCTAGACAGCCGGCGGCCCATCCTTGAAGGAACCGGGGCATTCGGAGGATCCAGTGGATCCTGTGGGTGGGTCATGTGCGCAAGCTAGCCAATTGCGAGGCTCTATTCCAGCGGGTACCATTGGCGGCTATGACGGAACTGCTTAAAACTTTGACGGCCCGTGGTCTGCTCCAGGATGCCACCTCCGGACTATCCGAACGCCTTCAACAGGACCGGATTACGGCGTACGTGGGATTCGATCCCACTGCCGACTCGCTGCACGTAGGAAATCTTGTTCCGGTCATGGGTGCAGCCTGGCTCCAGCGGTTCGGACACACGCCGATCATCCTCATCGGCGGCGGCACCGGCATGGTAGGAGACCCCAGCGGCAAGCGCTCGGAGCGCCCCATCCTGCCGCTGGAGCAGATCGATCGCAACGCCGGAGCTATCCGCGATCAGCTGTCCCGTTTCCTGTCGTTCGCGGCCTCCGAATCCAATGCCGCCCGTATGCGGAACAACGCCGACTGGCTGCGGCAACTGCCGCTGATGGATTTCCTGAGGGACGCGGGCCGGTATCTGACGGTGGGATGGATGCTGCAGAAGGAAAGCGTCCGAAGCCGCATGGAGAGCGGCCTCAGCTACACCGAGTTCAGCTACATGGTGCTGCAGGCGTATGATTTCTGGCACCTCTACCGGGCGGAGCGATGCGAGCTTCAGATCGGCGGCAGCGACCAGTGGGGGAACATCACTGCCGGCATTGAGCTCATTGGCAAACGCGAGGGAAAGCAGACGTACGGCATGGTCTTTCCCCTCATTACGACCGCGGCGGGGGCCAAGTTCGGCAAGAGCGAAGCCGGCAATGTGTGGCTCGACCCTGCGAAGACGACGCCCTACCAGTTCTATCAGTTCTGGATCAACACCGACGACCGCGACGTAGAACGGTATCTGAAGCTGTTCACTTTTCTCCCGCTTGAGGAGATTGCCGGCGCGATGGCCGAGCATGCCCGTGATCCGGGGAAGCGTATCGCGCAGCGGTTGCTGGCCAAGGACGTCACCAGTCGGGTTCACGGAGAACCCGCTGCTGAACAGGCGATCAAGACGAGCCAACTGGTGTTTACGGGACATGCCCCGGCAAACATCGTTGGTATGCCGGAACGGAAAATATCCCGCGCTCAGCTGCAAGACTCCTCGATTGTGGAGCTGTTGGTTGAAAGCGGGTTAGCTACGTCAAAAGCCGACGCCCGCCGCGGGATCAGCGGCAAAGGCTTCTATATCAACGACAAGGCCATCGAGAGCACCGAGCTTCACATTACTGAATCTGATCTCCAGGGTCCGCCAGAAGGTCGATTTCTGATGCTGCGAAAGGGCAAGAAGAATTACGTCCGGCTGGTGCTGGAACCCTGAGTCGCGCCGCACCCGGTAAAGACGGTCATGCTTTCTCGAGTATGTCCACCACTCGCTCCATCTCCTCGAGCGTGTTGTACAGGTGCGGGCTCAGACGGATGGCGCCTTCCCGCATGCCGCAGATGACCCGGGCAGCCTTGAGCGCCCGGAACGCGCTCCCGACGTCCACCGGCGCTATACACAGGATTCCCGATCGGTTGTCGCCCACCGGAGACACCACGCGCACGCCAGAACGGGAAGCCCAGTCCAGCAGCGGCACATGCAACGCCCGAAGATGTTCGGCGATGGCAGTGATGCCGACATCCAGCAGCAGCCGGACCGAGGCATTCATTCCGGCGAAATCCTGGTACGGCAACGTGATCAGCTCAAAGCGCCGGGCATCGCCCCGCAAGGTATCGTTGTACTCCGTCAGCCGGGTGAAATCATCGGTTCCCTCGAACGCCATCCAGCCGGTCACTGCCGGCCGCAGCTCGTGAATCAGCTCCCGCCGGACGTACACGAACCCCGACCCCCAGGGAGAGAGCAGCCACTTCTGGGCGCCGCAGGCCAGCACGTCAACCGGCGTTTTCCTCAGGTCGAGTGGCACCTGTCCCACGCCCTGGATGGCATCGACCACCAGATAGGTGCCGGAGGCCCGGGTTGCAGCGGACAGCTGCGCCAGATCTACGGTATATCCGTTGCTGAACTGCACCAGCGAGATGGCCAGCACCCGGACGCGGGGGTCCCGCAGCCGCTCCAGGATGCGCGCCTCGTCGGGCCATCCCTCTGCCGTGGTGGGCGTCAGCTCGAGCGTGATGCCGCTGTCCTTGAGCAGCATCCACGGATATACGTTGGCGGGAAACTCGCGGTCGCTGGTTAGTACGATGTCGCCAGGCCGAAGCGGCAAGGCCCGGGCGGCCAGGCTCAGACCGAACCCCGTGTTGATGGTGAGCCCGATCTCCTCCGGTGTTGCGCCAATGATCTCGGCCGCCAGACGGCGGGATTCGGTCATGGAGGCAAAGAGCTCTCGGTCCGGCAGCTGAAACGGGGCCGCCCGCTTACGGTTGAACGCCTCGAGGACCAGCCGGGTTCGCTCCGGCAAGGGGCCGATGCTCGCATTGTTCAGATAGGTAGTCTCGGCCGTCCAGGGGAATTCCTGTTGCCGCACCAATGATAGGTCAATACGCTTGTCATCCTGCGCGTAGCGAAGGATCTCTCCTTGCGCGCTCGAGAGATCCTTCGGTCGCTGCGCTCCCTCAGGATGACAGGCTTCGTCTGTCACTTCTCGCCTCTCACCGCGGTCACCCCTCACCTCTCACTTCTCAGCTTGGGATCGTATGCCTCTCGCAGCGCGTCGCCCACCAGATTGAAGCCCAGCACCGCCACGCCAATGGCAAGTCCGGGCGCAAATGAGATCCAGGGCGCCACCCGCAGCAGATCTCGCCCATCAGCCACCATCGCCCCCCAGCTCGGGGTCGGCGGCTGGGCGCCGAGACCCACGAATGACAACGCCGCTTCGGCCATGATTGCCCCGGCGATGCCGAGGGTCGCTGCGATGATCACCTGTGTCCGAACATTGGGAAGCAGGTGACGCAGAAGGACACGCCGGTCCCGCGCGCCGAGGGCCCGCGCCGCCAACACGAACTCCGAATGCCGGAGCACGAGCACCTGGCTGCGAACCAGCCGGGCCATCCCCGCCCAGCCAACCACGCCGATTACCACGAAGACCACCGGCAGCGACGGCTTGACCGCGGCGGCCACTGCGATGAGCAGTAGCAGCGTGGGGAATGCCAGAGTGATGTCGGCCAAACGCATCACCAGTGCGTCAACCCAACGGCCATAGTAGCCGGCCAGCAGGCCCAGAAGCACGCCGAGTGTGACCGACACCGACTGCGATATCAGCCCCACGGACAGGGACAGGCGGGCCCCGTGGAGTACCCGGCTAAGCACGTCGCGCCCCTGGGTATCGGTTCCCAGCAGAAACCGGGACCCCGGTTCTACGAGGTAGGCGCTTCGCAGGTCTCCTGTGATGGGGCTATGGGGTGCCAACCAGGGCGCGAAGAGCGCGGCGATAACGACCGCCGCGACAAAGAACAGCCCCAGCTGAAAGAAGCGATCGCGCCGGAACTTTTCCCGCAACACCCGGTCTGGCATCTGAGTCCTGTGACGTGGGTTACGCAGCGTGTAGGTCAGTCGGCCAGGTCTGGCTGCCGGACCATCCTACCGCGCCGGGGCGCATGATTCTTGCACTTTCGTTTACGACAGAACCTCACTGCAACCTTTGGCAGGTACGCCCTTTGATCCCCAACAGCCCCTTCACCCTGGTCCTCAGCGGCGGCGGCTTAAAAGGCCTGGCGCACATCGGCGTGCTGAAGGCCCTGGAGGAGCGGGGGCTGGTGCCGAGCCTGGTGGTAGGGTCCAGCATTGGATCGCTGATCGGCGCCGCCTGGGCTGCCGGGGTCCCGGTCAAGACCATGGAAGCCCGGGCCCGGCTGGTTCGCCGCCGCGATGTCTTCCAGGTCGCCCGGGTAGACGTCGCCTTCCGCCGTCTGCTCGCGCCGTCGCTCTACCGCCGTGAGCCGCTCGAACTGCTGATCAGCAGCCTGGTCGGAAACGCCACCTTCGGAGATCTGAAGCGCCGCCTACTCATTAACACGGTAGACCTGCACTCTGGCATGCAGGTCATGTGGGGACTCCCGGGGCTTCGCAGCGCGAAAATTTGCGATGCGGTGGCCGCCTCCTGTGCTCTCCCCGGCATCTTCCCTCCTCGGGAAATCGACGGGCGCTCGTACGTGGATGGCGCGATCGTAGAGAACCTGCCTGTGCGCATGGCCGCTTCACTGGGCCAGGGACCGATCCTGGCGATCAACGTCGCGGCAATGAGCGTCCGCCGCTCCGCGCTCGAGACCCAGGGATTCGCCGCAACTTACAGCCGCGGTCTCGAGATCGTCATGCAAACCCAGATCGAGACCCAGCTTCGCGACTGGAAAGGCCCACCGCTGGTTCTGGTACAGCCGCGTGTAGAGCACATCTCGATGTTCGCCTTCGATAAAACCGAAGAGCTGATCGAGTCCGGCTACCGGGCCACCTCGAATACCCTGGACCAGCTGGGCACACAGCTGAGCGGCATTGCGCGCGGAATGTATCCGACCCGCCGGCTCAGAGTGCTGGTAGACGAGGAGCGCTGCGTAGGCTGCGGCTCCTGCGTCGTCCAGGCTCCCCAGGTATTCCGTCTGGACCCGCGGGGCAAAGCCGAAGTCCTGACCCCGGTTCAAAGCTGGTCTCCCATAGACGGGGCCTACGTCCTCAACTGTCCCACCTACGCCATCAGCGTACAGCCGGAAGACAGCGCGGCCTGACCTCGAAGATGAACACGGCCGCACCGGTTTGGCGGAAGGGCAGCAGGTTGCGCAGCGGAGTGCGATAGAAACGGCGAATGCGGACTGTACCCCACGGGGCCAGTGCCTGCTCCAGGGTGGCCGTGTCATACTCCCGTTTGTGGTCCGGGTCCCAGAAGTACCGTCCTACCGGCGTGGTTCCGACCAACAGTCCTCCTGGCGCCAGGAACTTGACCAGCTCCCCTACGAACGCACCGTCATCTTCGACGTGTTCGAGGACCTCGTTGCAGTACACCAGCTCGAACTGCCCTGGCCCGGGCGGTACCGTCGTGAAGGTGGGGTGGGAGGCGGCACCGCGGAAGCGTTCGGCCTGCGCGATGGCGTCGCGGGAAATGTCGTAGCCCACCGCCTCTGCGCCGAGCTGCTGGAGCTTCAGCGTGAAAACCCCATCCATGCAGCCGAAGTCCAGGGCCCGCTTCCGATGGGGAGGAAAGCGCCGCAGCAGAACCTGCTGGCGCCACAGCAGGTGACCCAGGCGCCAGCCCAGATCCAGGGCGCGCGGACCCTGCCGGTCGAGCCAGGCATGATACAGCCGGTCGCAGTCAGCCCCACGAGAGGGCGATGACATGGTAGCGCTGATCAGAGCCTCCTTTCCTCGCCTTCCAAGATACAGCGTCCTCGGCCTCAGTCCCTAGGCTCTCTCGAGCGAGCCCATTGGGCTGGGGGTTTCATACCGTCCCAGGAGCTGTCCTAAACGAGATAGGTCGTTTGCTACGCGGAGCCAATTGTAGTGGGTCTCGACTGCGTGGCGTCCGCCGGCGCCCAGCCTCCGCCCCAGCGACTGATCGTCCAGCAGTCCGCGCACTGCGGTGGAGACCTGCTCAGCATCCTCCGAATCGACCAGCAGGCCCGTCTCTCCATCGCGCACCGCATCCGGAATCCCGCCGCTGCGTCCGGCAACGACCGGAATACCGCAGGCGCTTGCCTCCACGAGCGATATGCCGAAGCCCTCCACGTTACGGGGCATCTGTCGGGATAGCCCCAGGTACACCTCGGCGCAATTGTAGAGACCCGGGAGATCTCGATCCGGCACCTGAGTCAGGAAGCGCACTCGATCGGAGATACCCAACTCACGGGCAGTGTCCTGTAACTGGGTCAGCTCACCTCCGGATCCGACCACGGCGTACCTCAGGTCCGGATAGCAGCCGCTCAAGTCGCCAAGGACCCGCAATCCTGCGTCGATGCCCTTATGCGGCGTCAGGCGGGCCACTGTGATCAGCCACCGGCCGCTGCGCATACCGTAGCGCTCGCGTACGTCGGTGGTGTCGACGCCGGGCCGGAAGACTTCGGGATCGGTACCGAGCGGCACCACGCGCACTCGATCGGGTCCCCCGTCCAGCTGGAGCATGCCGAGAATAGAGCGGCACAGGTTGCCGGTCCAGTGACTATTGGCGACCAGGACCGACGCGGTTTTCAGTAAAGCCCGTGTAGTGGCGCGCTTGTACGCAGACTGCGCCATCTGATGTTGCAACGCCAGGAGGTCGCCGCCATGAATGAGAATGCCATAGGGGATGCCGGCCCGGGCCAATAACCATCTGGCGGGGTAGGCGGCCGGCTTGAGATTGCCGCACCAGACAAACTCTATGTCCGACGAACTGGCAAGCGAGGTGACGCGGGCAGACCACCGTAGCAGACCCTGCAGGGTCCGCAGACGCTTCGCTCGCGTGGCAAGCCGATCGACAGGATTGGGGAACTGCCAGTCGGTGGATGCGGAATCGGGGTGGAATCCGGTAGAGACCAGCAGAGATCCCGGCTGGTAGTGTCTGGCCAGCTCGCCCATCCACCGGGCAATTCCGCCCCCGATCGGAGGAAAGTCGTAGGTCAGCAGCAGCTGTCGGGGCATTTCAGCGACGGGCGTATTCTTCGGCGATATCAGCCACGTCCTGGGTAACACGATCCCAGTTGAAGAAGGACTCGACCGCTTGCCGTCCCCCCTCCCCCAGCCGTCGGGCCAGGTCGCGGTCTCTCAGGAGAAGCCGTACCGCCGCCGCGACTGCCTCGCTGGAGGTAGCGTCTACCAGAAGCCCGGTTTCACCGTCGCGAACTGCATCGGGGATGCCGCCACTCCGACTGCCAATGACGGGCAGCCCGCAGGCGGACGCCTCGCTGAGAGAAATCCCGAACCCTTCGATCATCAGCTCGACCGGACGCGACACGCCCATATAGATCTCCGCACTGTTGTAGCAACCCGGCAGATCCGAATCGGGTACCCCGGTCAGGAAACGGACCCGCTGGTCCACTCCGAGCGTTTTAGCCAGCACCCGGTATTCCGCGAGGTTGGGGCCCTCTCCCACGACGGCGTATCTGAGATCGGGAAATTCATCGCGCAGTGTCGAGAGGGCTCTCAGCACCGTATCAATCCCCTTGTGGGAAACGACCCGCGCCACAGTCATGAGCCACCGGCCCTGGTCCAACCCGTAGCGCTGCTGGACTGCTGAGCCATCTACTCCCGGGCGAAAGTGGTCGGGATCGGTGCCGAGGGGAACGGTTCTGACGTCATGCTCACCCTCCGCGAAGCCAAGCTCAGATAAAACCTCTAGTGCGAGCAGTCGGGTACAGTGGCTGATGGTGAGCAGGACCGCAGCCGAGCCAAGCAGGGCGCGCGCGACGCGGCGTTTCAGGGCGGAGGAGTGGATCCGGTCCTGCAGCAGCAACAGTTCGGTGCCATACAGCATGATACCGTAAGGTGCGTCGGCCCTCGCGTGAACCCACCTCGCAGGGTACGCGGCAGGCTTGAAGTTGCCGCACCAGACAAACCCCGGGCGAATAGTACGAACCAGCGCGTCGGCGCGGTACGTCCATGATGCCAGCCCTTGTACCGTCCGAAGTCTCCGGCTGGGGACGTCGAGGCGGTCGACCCGGCTCCTGATGCACCTATCCGACTCAGCGGCATTGGGATGACTCCCGGTCGAGACGATGAGGCCCGGTGCAGGATAGCGCCGGGCCAGCTCTCCCATCATGCGTGCTATGCCGCCGCCCATTGGCGGAAAATCGTAGGTGAGCAACAGGTGCGGGATCACTGGGAGCGGTGTGGGGGCGCAAACGGCATTATCAGCGGCCGAGTATAGCAGCGAACATGTCTTCATAGCCGGAGATCATCCGGTCCAATGGAAAAACCTGTTGGACTCTTTGCCTCGCGGCGATTCCGATCATCTTGCGCTTGTCAGGCTGGTTAAGAAGATCCGTGACCGTGGAGGCGAGCTCGCTCACATCCTCGGGTGGGACCAGAACGCCGGTCTGACCGTCGCAGCCCACCACCTCGGGCGCCCCACCCTCGCGGACGCATACGACGGTCCGCCCGCAGGACATGGCTTCTCCTACCACGTTGCCAAAGGTCTCTCTTCCGGTGTGAAGTACCAGATCGGCTGCATTGTATGCTCCCCGGAGACTCCGCTGATCGAGCATGCCGGTGATCAGCAAGCGCAGCCCAACCTGGCCCGCCCTGGTTTTCAAATGCTCCTCCTCGGGTCCTTCGCCGCACAGGACGTACGTGAGGGTTCGGCCGTTCAGCCGCACCCGCCCGAGGGCCTCGATGCCGCGCTCCAGGCGCTTGCCCTTCACCAGTTTGCCCGCCGTGACTATAACGGCGTCGGCGGGCTTCACGCCGATCCGAGCTCGAAATTCAGCAGCCCCACGCTCGTCAGGCTCAAAGAGCTCGGTGTCGAATCCATTCGGAATACGAAAGGCCTTGCCCCCAAAGCGGGCTCCCGCAGCTCTGGAATCGCGCTCGACGAACTCCGACAGGTAGACAGTGGCTGAGACCCGCCGGGCGTAGAGCCGGTCGCCAAAATCCGTGGGTGGCTTGCGGTAGGTCACGTTATAGCGATAGACCACCCGCCGGCGGCTCAACAGTCCGGCGAGCACCGACAGGCGCAGGTCGCGAGGCGTGTCGGCCATGATCGCGTCGGCCCTATGCTCGGCCAGCACGCGACGCAGCCGACTGACTTCGCGGACGCCCGTGTTTCGGAGCTGGAGCTCGGTGACGGCGATGCCCTCGGCAACGAGCGCCGTGGTCACCGGAGCTGCCCTGGTCACTACCAGCAGCTTGTGACCCCGGCCGGCGAGTCCGTGCGCGATCTTCGCGAAGCTGACCCCGGAGCCCCGCCAGCCGGGCGCCGACGTGAGCAGCACCAGGTTGTACGCACGCGTCGTCATTCGGTCTGGCTCGCCGCCTCGAGCCGGATTAACATGGCCCGATGCGCATTGTCGTCCTGGGCGCTGGTGGCGCGCGGAAAACCGAAGCCTCGATCGTCCGCGCGGCTCGGGCGCTCGGGCATCCTTGCCGCCTGGTCAATGTTGTGAGGTGGTCGAGGGGCTCGGCCGGCCGCACGGGACGGGTCGCGAGATACCTCACGGATGAGTTCCAACCGGAATTCCTCATTCTGACCCGGCATGCCATCCGGCTGGGGGAGCCGACGCTCGAGACCATCCTCCGGGGGCGCAAAGCGGTCTTCTGGTATTTCGACTTCCAGCCGAGCGCCGACGTCATGCGACTCGGCCGCGTGGTCGGGAGCATGGCGGTGACCTATCTGGCCCAGATCGAGCTATACCAGAAGGCTGGGATCGACAGGCTGGTGTTCCTCCCACAGGGGGTTGACCCCTATCGGGACGTACCCGCCGCGTTTGCCCTGCCTTGGGAGCGCTGTGACACCTCGTTCGTAGGCTCCGGACAATACCCCTACCGCCATGAGCTCCTCAGGGCCATCTCGGCGGTCAGTCGCCTACACATACGCGGCCCTGGCTGGGAGAACGCTATGCGGGAACTGCCGGTTGTCGGCGGCCCGGTCTATGGCCGGCGTCTGGCCCGAGTCATTCGCGGCGCCGCGATCTCCTTGGGCGCCAGTGCCTTTCCCGAGCAGGACTCCGACCGGGCCTCCGCATCCAATCGGATGTGGAAGATTCTGGGCTGCGGCGGGTTCTATCTCGGGAGGCATGTGCCCGACATCGAAGTCTTCGCCGCCGATGCCGTGCACTGCGCCTGGTACCGCAATCCGGCGGAGGCCGTAGAGCTGACCAGGCACTATCTCGCCCATCCTGAGGACCGGGTCCGGATCGCCCGGACAGGCCGGGCCCATGCACTGGCCCATCATACCTACGCGCACCGCCTGCAACTGCTGATTCAGGGCACCGGGTACCCGCTTCATACGATCTTGTAGTTCCGAAATTCGAAGACACGCACCCCGGTCAGCCGCTCGACCACCCCGGAGAGATAGTACCGCACGAACGGCCAGCGAAACCGCGGCGGCGCGATGACCCGTTCGGGGTCGTAGCTACGGGCCTCGATCCACGGCCGCGCAACCGCAGGATGAGTCGCCTTGAATTCCTTGAGCCCCGGTATCCAGTCAAGCAGCGGCAGGCTGGGATCTGCATTGCGCCACGGGTACATAGTACGGCCCAACTCGCGCTTCTCGCGCAACGCCTGGACGGGGCGGGCCCAACCGTAGTGGAACATCTGAGCCCCGGTGAGTCTGGCGCGAATCTTCCGGAGCTCCGGACCAACCCGAAAGCCTTGCGCGCCTTGATACGGACGGATATCGAGCTCCGGAGCCAACCGCACTGCCCGCACCTCGCGGCGGTACCAGCGGCGGTGGGTTGCCACGGTCTCGAAGCCACCATAAAAATGGAGGTAACGCACCAGCAGTCCCTCGATCCGCGGATCGCCATCGGCGTTCTGAATGGCCGCGGCGAGCTTCTTCCGCCCCTCGCTCATGCAGCACCTCGTCGGCCTGGATATACACCCCCCAGGGGTGGAGGCAAGCGCGCATCGCCCGATGGGTCTCGTGGCCCAGCACCGTGTTCCGCCGGGTCATGTCCCACTCGGTCTCAAGGATGCGAATCCTGGGATCGTTGATCGATCGAATCAGCTCAAGGGTGTCATCCTCCGAGCGTCCCACATTGACCAGCACTTCGTCGCAGATCGGAAGGATGGACCGGATGCTGGCCTCGACCGGGAAGTCGAGCTTGATTGCGTTGCGGACGATGGTAAAGCCGGAAACCTTCACCACGGGGCCGCTCCGAGAAGGCGAGTTCTGGGCTGAGGGGAGCTCGTCAGCAAGGCATCGTACAGACGAGCGGTCCGCTCCACGGTGTGCTCCAGCGAGAAGGTCACTCGCGCTGTGTGCCGGCCGGCTGCTCCGAGGCGGCTCGCCAGCTGCGGCTGCCCCAGCAGCTCGTCGATCGCGGCCGCCCACGCCTCTGGCCGGAGCGGCGGCACCAGTCGCCCATCCACTCCGTCAGTGATCAGATCGAGGTTGCCGGTAGCAGCCGAGGCGATCACCGGCTTTCCGAGAGCCATGGCCTCGAGCAGCCCCTGCGACAGGCCCTCGGAGCGGGACGGCAGCAGCACCAGCTCCAGCAGGTCATAGAGTCCCCGAATATCGGGCGAGAACGGGAGGCAGACCACCGCATGCCGCGCCGTCACGGCCAAGGCCGCGCGGCCCAGCTCGCTCTCGGGATCCACTCCGGCCAGCACCAGCCTCACCGGCGTACGCACGGCCTCCAGGCCGCGCAGGAGTATCTGCTGATCCTTGGGCCGTGCCACCACGCCAATCGTGCGTCGCGATGGCTCCCAGCCGATTCGCCTCCGCCACGCATCCCGCTCCACCGGGGCAACCGTCAGGTCAATCCTCTCGGTAACCACCCCGTTGGGAATGACGATCAATTTGCGCCGCGGAGTGCCGCGCCGGGCCAGTGCCTCGGCGACCGCGCGACTCACGGCGACGACCTGGGCCGCGGCCATGCCGGCGAGCCAGTTCTCCAGGACAAAGGTTCGCGGCATCTGGCGTCGAGTCAGCACCAGCGGGGCGCGCAGGCGACGCGTCAGTGCCAGCCAGGTGAGGGCTTCCCGGTCTCTCGCGCTTTGGGAGTTTACCAGGTCAACCGGATGACGATCCAGCAGCCGGGCCAGCGCGTCGGCGTTGGCGCGGCGGCGGTGAGGAAAGAGGGCGAGTGGATGGACCTCCAGACCGCCGTCTCGTGCAAGCGCCTCCACTTCGGATCCCGGCGGGCACACGAATCGCACGCGCAACCCGGCACGGGCCAGCCCCAGACTCAGGTGCAGGGTGGAGGTCACTGAGCCCGCGCCCCCCCCCTGGTGGAGTACCTGAAGGACCGTAGCAGCGGTCACTGTGCCGGTACCCGTGGGGAGTCACAGCGACTCACAGCTTGGCCCCGAGTGCGGTTTCCTCCCCCCGGAATTGGAGATCGTAGAGCCGGCGGTAAAGCCCGCCGGTACGCAGCAACTCCTCATGGGTGCCGCGCTGCACCATTACTCCCGCGTCGAGCACCACGATCTCGTCGGCGTCGCGCACCGTGGCTAAGCGGTGGGCGATGACGAGCACGGTACGGTCCTGCACCAACCGTTCGATCGCCTGCTGAACCTGGCGTTCCGACTCGGTGTCGAGCGCGCTGGTGGCCTCGTCGAGAATGAGAATGGGCGGATCTCTCAGGAGCGCCCGCGCGATGGCGATCCGCTGCCGCTGGCCGCCCGACAGGCGAGTGCCTCGCTCCCCCAGAACCGTGTCGAGCCCCTTCGGGAGGGCCGCGAGAAACGCGGCCGCGTTGGCCGCCTCCGCCGCCGCTTCGATCTGCGCCGTTGTGGCTCCAGGCGAGCCATACGCAATGTTGGCTCGCACGGTGTCGTTGAGCAGGACCGTATCCTGGCTCACGACGCCCATCAGGGAGCGGAGCGACTTCCGGCCGATCCGGGTGAGCGGCACCCCATCCATCGTGATCTGGCCGCTGACGGGATCGTGGAACCGGGGGAGCAGGTCGGCCAGAGTGGTCTTCCCCGCCCCGGACGGCCCTACCAGCGCCACGATCTTTCCTTTGGGCAGAGTAAATGAGACCTCGCGCAGCACCAGGTCGCCATCGCCGTATCTGAAGGAGACCCGGTCGAAGACGATCTCACGCTCGAAGCGGGCGGGCTGATCGCCTCGGCCATCGATCTCAGAGGGAGGTTGATCCAGCAGATCGAAAATTCGCTCGGCGCTGGCCATGGTCACGGCGAAGACCGCCGGAAACGAGGCGATGGTCTTGAGCGGTGAAGTGAGTTTCAGCGCTGCCATGAGGAAGACGATGATGACCTCGGGGGCAAGCGGTGCACCCAGGCCCACCAGGTCTGGCTTCGTGCCGGCCCAGATGATCAGGATCACCAGGAAACCGGAGAACACCTCCGTCAACGGACTGGTGAGGGAGGAGAACCGCTGAGTGCGGATTACGTGCTTGCGGTACCGCTCCGCCCGGGACTTGAAGTGCGCCGTTTCGCGGGCCTCTTCTCCGTAGGACCGGATTAGCCGGATGGCGCCAAGCCGCTCGGCCACGATGGCGGTGACCTCGCCCCGCTCGTGGGCTCTAGCCCGGGCATGGGCGCGGAGCCGTCGCAGAAGAATCTGGAGGCCGAACACCAGAACTGGCACAAACGCCAGCGTCAGTAATGTCAGACGCAATGAGATCTGGCTCAGAATGAACAGGGTGACTGCCACGACCACCAGGTTCTGAAAGAACGACAGCAGAGACGCGGTGATCACCGTCTTGGTCTGATCGACCTCGGCAATGATGCCGGAGATCAGCTGTCCGCCGCGGGTCCGCTGAAAGAAGCCCAGGTCCAGGGTGAGCAGGTGACCGAAGAGGCGGGTGCGAAGATCCCGCACCAGCCCCTCCTGGGCCCGTACCGACACCTGGGCGGCCGCGTAGCTCATGGCATTCTTGAGGACCAGGCCCATGACCAGGAGCAGCACCAGCCGAGCGGCTGCCTGCCCGGGACTGAGGCCAGCCACCAGGGGCTCCACCATTCGGTTGATTAGCGACTCCAGCTCGGTCGAGCCGGCTCGGAGACTTCCGGCGGTGCCGAACAGATGCTTCAGGAGAGGGACCAGCAGGACCAGCGTGAATCCATCGAGCAGTGAAGCCACCATCGTCGTGCCCAGCCCGATCAGCAACAGGCCTCGGTAAGGAACGACGAGCCGAAGCAGCCTGAGCTCGGGCCGCACCTTAGCCGTGCCGCGCCGTGAGCAGCGCGATCGGCAGGACCACCTCTTCGGGCGACACGCCCCCATGCAGGAACGCGCCGCGATAGCGGGCCTGGTACTCGCGGAGCTTGGTGGGGTAGACGAAGAACCGGTCCCCCGTGGCAAGCAGCAGGCGGGTCCCGGGTGTGCGGGTTGGCAGGCCGAAGCTGGCAAGGTCGTCCACCACCACCGCGGAGTCGGGGTCCTGAGCCCGTAAATCGTCGCCGAACTTGTAGCGCAGGTTCGATGTAGTGTCCCGCTTGGCGAACACGGTCGCCGGCGTGTGGCAGTGAATCGAGCCGTGGTCCGTGGTCAGGAGCACCGGCACCCGCCGGCGCTCCGCTTCGCGCAACGCGTCCCACAGCGGCGATCGCTCGAACCAGGTCCGCGTGAGGTTCCGCAGGGCCGGCGTGTCGCGGGCCACTTCGAACAGAGTGGAGTTTTCGGTGCGGCCGTGCGTCAGCTGATCGATAAAATTGAAGACCAGAGCCGTGACGCCGTCTTGCGCCAGGTGCGCCGGCAGCCGTTTGAGCAAACCCTCGCCATCAGCCGCGGTGAAGACCTTCTCGTAGTGCACCGGCACGTGCCGGCCGGTAAGCTCCCGCATGTGCTCCGTCAGCAGCTCGGCCTCGTGCGCATTGAGGCTGGCATCCTCATTGTCCTGCCACCACTTGGGGTAGCGCGCCTTGATCTCGGCCGGGAAGAGACCGCTGAAGATGGCATTCCGCGCGAATGGCGTGGCTGTGGGCAGGATAGAGAAATAATGCGCCGTCTCGATGTCAAATCGGGCGCTGATGAGGGGCCGGATCATGGCCCACTGATCCAGGCGCAGGCAGTCCACCACCACCAGCATGGCCCGCCCGTGGAGGTCCAGAATGGGCCGGAGGAATTCCGCTCCGATGTCCACCGAGAGCGGCGGCCGGTCGGTGTCGCCCTCGTGCAGCCAGTTGGCGTAGTTGCGCTGGAGATAGCGGGCGAAGTCCTGCCGCATGCTGTCCTGCAGCGTGCGCAAGGCGTCCTGGAGCCCGGGCTCATCCGCCTGACCCAGACGCACTTCCCACTCCGCCAGCTCGACGACGACTTCGACCCACTCACGCCAGGCCAGATGACTTCCCCGCCGTGCCTCCAGCTCGCGGAAGCGGGCGGCGAAGTCTCTCGACAGCCGCTGCTGCCGGATCCGGTCGCCCTCGAGCAGCCGGGTGACCACCGACAGGATCTGCCGCGGGTTCACCGGCTTGATGAGGTAATCCGAGATCTCGGCGCCGATGGCGTCCTTGAGCGTCTCGGCCTCCTCACTCTTGGTTACCATGACCACCGGCATTCCATTGTCGATCGCACGGATCGCCTGGAAGAGATCGAGGCCGCGCCGGCCCGGCATCTGCTCGTCGAGCAACACCACCCCGTACGGCTGACGCTGGAGCAGGACCAGGGCGTCGTCCCCGTGCGGGGTAGTCTCGACGGCAAATCCTTGCTCTTCCAGAAAGAGGATGTGAGAGGTCAGGCTCTCTACCTCGTCATCCACCCACAGGATGCTTTTAGGCCGGGACATGCCTAAACATACGTGAAGGGTGAACCGTGAACAGTGAACCGGGCATTCTTCAGACCTTTACCGTTTACCGCTTACCGTTCGCGCTGTACCTTCTCCCCCGTGCCCCGCGCCTCCATTCCTCCGAACGTCCTGGCGGTTCGTTTCAGCTCTATCGGGGACATCCTCCTGACCACGCCGCTGCTGCGAGCGATTCGGCGCGCCCACCCTGGCGCCCGCATTACCGTGCTTACCAAGCGGGAGTACGTACCACTGTTGAGCCACAACCCGCACCTCCATCGCGTCCTGGGATTAGCCCCGGGCCGGTCGCTGTTCAGCATGGCGACGGAGCTGAGGGGCGACCGGTACACCCACCTCCTGGACCTGCACGACAACCTGAGGACGCGGGCCCTGCAAATCCTGGTACCAGGCCCCTGGCGGTCCTACCCCAAGCACCGGCTGGCACGTGCCTGGCTGATTCGGGCCAAGCGGAATCGCTATCGCGATCGCCGGCCCGTGGCGGAGCGGTACTTTGCCGCCGCCCGCGACCTGGCGGTGAAACCCGACGGCGACCCTCCCGAGTTCTTTCTTGGCCGGGAAGCGGACGACCAGGTTACGGCGTGGCTTACGTCGGTGGGCCTCGAGAATGAGTCTCGGATCCTGGCGGTGGCGCCAGGGGCAGCGCATGCGACCAAGCGCTGGCCCCCGGAACACTGGCGCGCCCTCGTAGACCGTGCCGTCATGGATGGTATGGCTGTGGTCGCGGTAGGCGGCGCCGACGATACCAACCTGGGCGCCTCCCTCGCCGCGGGCAGCAGTGGCCGGGTGGCCAGCGCGGCGGGAAGTTTCGGGCTCCAGGCCACCGGAGCCTTGCTTCGGCGAGCCCGCGCACTCGTCTCGGGTGACACCGGTGTGATGCACATGGCCACGGGTGTCGGCACGCCGGTGCTGGCTCTCTTCGGACCCACGGTCGAGGCATTTGGTTTCTTTCCCTATTCTGCCAAGGCCGCGGTGGTCGAGCTTCCTCTCCCATGCAGGCCGTGCACGGCGCAGGGAGGCGCCCTCTGTCCCCTCGGCCATCACCGCTGCATGATCGACATCCAGCCGGGCGTGGTATACGACGCGCTGCGGAGCCGGCTGGCGTGACCGGCTGGGATCCCGCCGCGAGCGCGCTGCTGACTCTGCTATCCCAGGCAGGGCGGGGGCCCAAGCGCGGGGGCATCTTCGCCCTGTGGCTCACCGTTCGGGTAGCCCAGGATCTTCTGCTGGATCCGCCACCGGCAGAGCGAGCCCAGCGCCGCAGGGTGCAAGCACTGGAACACCGGCTGTCCAGCCTCACCATGCCGCCGCCACTGCGGCGTGCGCTGGGCGCGGCGGTGCAGCAGCTGCGCGACGCGCGACCGGACATGGCGGCCCAGGTTCTGAGTCAGCTGGTAGCGCCGGCGCGGGATACCGGGGGGCCGGAAGCAGGTGAAGCAGTAGCGCTGGCGGCGCGGGAGGCCCGGGCAGCGGGGCAGCGGGGCAGCGGGGCAGCGGGGCAGGTCACCCATTCAAATCGCGCTAGGTAGATCTGGCTCAAGGACCCGTAATCGTATCTACCACCCGTTCGGCCCCGCTGCCCCGCTGCCCCGCTGCCCGCTATACTCCGCCATGCCACGCCTTACCAAGAAGACCCACCACGCGTCCGCTTCACTAATGGAAAAGTTGGTCGCAGGGATCGACGAACGGATGGGAGGGGCGGGCCCACCGGACACCGTTCCGACCGGCTTCGCCTCGCTCGATCGGCTGCTGGCAGGTGGCCCCCGCCGGCGGGATCTGGTAGTGCTGGCCGGCGACGTTGGCAGCGGCAAGTCCGCACTCGCCCTGGGCATCGCCATCCGGGCTGCGGCGGCAGGGTCCCCTACGATGTACTTCTCGGGCGAGATGGGCCCCGAGCGCGTCATGGAACGGGCACTCGCGTTGGAAGCCAAGGTTTCGGTCGATGATCTTCGTCAGGGCCAGCTCGACGACGTAAGCCGAGCCGCGGTGGGCGCGGCCGCGGTCCGGGTGCGAGATGCCCCGCTGCTGGTGAAGCCCCTGCTCGGGGCCGACTTCGCGGAGGTCAGCGAGGCCCTCGACATCGTGCCCCGGCGCCAGCTCCTGGTAGTGGACTCACTGCAGCTCACCACTCCGCCGAGGGCCGCCGCGCGTCTCGAGGAGCGAGTGGCCCAGGCGGTCCGAGCTCTGAAGGCCCTGGCTGTCGCCCGAGACCTCGTGGTGCTGGTCACCGCCCAGCTGCCGCAGTTGCGAGCGACACGGCCCGATCCGCGACCGACTCTCGACGATCTCGGCGGGTTGGGCGCCATCAAACAAAACGCTGATGTGATCCTGATGGTCTATCGGGAGGAGATGTATCGGCCCGGGCAGGGCGTGGAGGGCGCCACCGAACTGATCCTGGCGAAGAACCGCAACGGCCCCACCGGTTTCGTGGACCTGTACTTCTATCCTCGCTGGCTCCGCTTTGTGGACATGCTGGATGCGGATTAGGAGCTAATCCCTCTAGCTGCCGGCTGCTTTCGGCTTCGGGGAGGGGGCTTTCGCCGAATCTGCTGTCACAACTGCCCCCGCCAGCTGCACCATCGTTCCGGCGCTGTCGGTGGTCGGCCATACACTGACCCATAGCGGCCGCCCACCCTGCTCGGCGTACAGCACGACCTTACCGTCCGGCTTCTTCATATCGCTTACCAGCTGCCACTTTCCTTGACTCAGCACGGCCCGATAGTACTTGATCACGCTGGCCGCCTGAGTGGGGCTGTACAAGGTGACTTGAAGCGCATCTTCGCTGCCGGAGCGCGAGACGAATTTTGCGTCCGGAGGCATCGGAAGACTCGGAAAGACCCTGAAGCCATCGGGCGGCTTGGGCGGCGGAGCAGACTCTGAGCCGCAGGCGGCAAGCAGGACGCAAAGAAGACCGAGAAGATGTCTGAGAGAAGCCATAAGGGGTGAGATTAGCGGACCCGTCGCGTTGCCGCAAGCGGGTGCGGCCCTTATGTTTCCGCATGCCGCAGCGATCTTCCTCCGATCATCCAGGCCCCCCGCGTCAGAAGGAGTTCGGCTATGGCCGGCCATAGCAAATGGAAGCAGATCAAGCGCAAGAAGGCGATCACCGATGCCAAACGCGCTTCGTCCTGGACCAAGGTCATTCGGGAGATCACGGTCGCGGCGCGGGCCGGGGGCGGCGATCCGGCAGGGAACCCGCGACTCCGTACCGCCATCGATGCGGCCAAGGCGGTCAACATGCCGGGCGAGAATATCGACCGCGGAATCAAGAAGGGGACCGGCGAGCTCGAGGGCAGCGTATACGAGGAGCTTACTTACGAAGGCTACGGACCGGGCGGCGCCGCGATCTTCATCGAGGCCACGACCGATAATCCCAACCGAACGGTAGCTGAAATCCGCCATGCCTTCAGCCGTAACGGGGGTAACCTGGGGGCGACCAACTCCGTGGCCTGGATGTTCGATCGCAAGGGACAGATCTATATCGCAACCTCCCGGCATGACGAAGACACCACTCTGGAAGCAGCGCTCGACAGCGGGGCCGAGGACTTTGCCCGCGAGGGCGATCAGTATGTCGTCACAACCACTCCGTCGATGTTCCACGCGGTGCAGGACGCGCTTCGCGGCAAGGGGTTCGAGACCGACTCAGCCGAGCTCGCCATGGTGCCACGCAACACCGTCCGGGTCGAGGGGGCCGATGCCGAGCGCATCGTGCGGCTAATGGATGTACTGGAAGAGCTCGACGATGTCTCCAAGGTCTTCTCCAACTTCGATATCGACGCAGCCCAACTGGCCGAGGCGGAAACCTGAGGTCACGCCATTGAGGGTGCTCGGCATCGACCCCGGCACCGCCATCCTGGGCTACGGAGTGGTGGAGGGGGTGCCCGGGCGAGCGTCGCGGCTGCTCGAATGCGGGACTCTCACCACCGGCGCCCGCGATCCCCTGCCTGCACGTCTGCGCATTCTGTACGATGGGGTGGCTGCCCTGATCGGGCGTCACACCCCTGACGCGGTCGCGGTCGAGAGTGCCTTCTACGGCAAGAACGTCCGCACCGCGGTGGTGCTGAGTCACGCCCGCGGCGTAATTCTGCTGGCCGCGGAGATGGCGGATGTCGACGTCGCCGAATATTCCCCCGCGCTGATCAAGAAGACCATCGTGGGTCGCGGGGCAGCGTTGAAGCCCCAGATCGGATACATGGTCGCCCAATTGCTGCGCCTGAAAGCGGCGCCGGCCCCAGCCGATGCGGCCGACGGCGTCGCCGTCGCGCTGACCCACCTGATGACGGCACCGGGCCGGCTGATTTTCGGCCGCCGTCCCGTCGGCACCCGATGATCGCTACCCTGGCCGGCGTGCTGGCCGAACGACACGGCGAGACACTCGTGGTGCAAACCGACGGTGGCGTGGGTTACGCCGTCACCGTGCCGGTTGGGGTGGCAGTACGGCTCCCCGCGAGAGGGGCACGAGTCAGCCTGTTCACCGAGCTGGTGGTAAAGGAGGATGGCTGGGCCCTGTACGGATTCGATACCGGAACCGAGCGGCAGGTCTTCCAGCGTCTTCTCGGCGCCAGCGGCTTTGGTCCCAAGCTGGCGTTGTCGCTGCTGTCGGCCCTGGGGCCGGAGCGGACGGTCCGCAGTATAATGGCCCGCGATCTCTCGGCCCTCAGCTCCGTCAGCGGGATCGGCAGGAAGAAGGCTGAGCGGCTGGTGCTGGAGCTGCAGGATCGCTTCAGCGACCTGGTGGTAGAGCACGCCATGCCACGGGTAGCCGGATCCGAGGACGCGGTACAGGCGCTGATGGGCCTGGGTTACGCCGTGTCGGCCGCCGACGACGCAGTCCGAGCCGCGCTGGCGGCCGGTGCACCGGCCGAAACACCTCAATTGATTCGCCGCGCGCTCCAACAGCTCACCGCCACCCGCGGAGCCCCTGAAAGATGACTGTACCGGCCACGACCGCCGAGTGGATCTGCACTCAATGCGGCGCCACCAACCGCAAGCTCGTGGCGCTTCGGACCAGCCAGATCGGCGACCGATGCGTGACCTGCCACGCCCGACACATCGTCGAGCCGGATATCCGGCCGGTACGGTGGAAAGCCAGGTTGGGAAAGGCGTGAGCGGTGAGCGGTGAGCAGTGAGCGGGCAGGTCCACTGGCAAGAACCTGGGCCCCCCGCTTACCGCTTACCGCTGACCGCTTACGTTTCTTATTATGACCCGACTTCAGGTCACCACTCCGGAACCCCTCCCCGAAGAGACCTCCGCGGACGCGGCGCTCCGGCCTTCCCGGCTGGACGAGTTCGTCGGGCAGGACCAGGTCAAGACCTCCCTCCAGATTGCCATAGACGCGGCCCGCCAGCGGCGCGACACCTTGGACCACACCTTGTTCTTCGGCCCACCCGGACTGGGAAAGACCACGCTGGCCATTCTGATGGCGCGGGAGATGGGCGTGCAGCTTCGCACCACTTCCGGACCGGTGCTCGAGAAGCCGGGCGACCTGGTCGGTCTGCTCACATCGCTGACCCCTGGAGACATGCTGTTCATCGATGAGATCCACCGCCTCAAGCCGGCACTGGAGGAGTTCCTCTATCCTGCCATGGAGGATTTCCGGATCGACGTACGCATCGCCGATGGCCCCAATGCGCAGACCATCCCGATGAGCCTCGAACGGTTCACCTTGATCGGGGCCACGACCCGCTTCGGGCTATTGACCCCGCCGATGCGGGCGCGCTTTGGTATCGTGGAGCGCCTAGGCTTCTACCCGCCGGAGGATCTGCAGCGGATCGTCAGCCGGTCAGCCGAGATTCTGGGAGTGGTGATCGACTCGGAGGGTGCGGCCGAGATCGCACGGCGGAGCCGCGGAACGCCGCGAGTGGCCAACCGGTTGCTCCGCCGGGTCCGCGACTATGCTCAGGTCCGAGCAGACGGCCGCATCAGCGCCGGCGTGGCGGACGCGGCGCTGGAGCGATTGAACGTAGACGAATTCGGGCTGGATGACATGGACGCCCGGATCCTTACCACCATCATTGAGAAGTTCGGCGGCGGACCGGTGGGACTGGGCACGGTCGCCGTGGCGGTGGGCGAGGATGCTGGTACCCTGCAGGAGGTGTACGAGCCATTCCTGATTCAGCAAGGATTTCTCGAGCGGACCCAACGGGGCCGCTGTGCAACAGCGCTCGCATACCGGCGCTTCGGCCTCACCCCGCCGGGTCGGCAGGCAACGATCTTTGACGCCTGAGCCACTCCGCACTTCCGACTTCGATTACGAACTCCCGCCCGAGCTCATCGCCCAGGAACCACTGAGCGATCGGGCCGGCAGCAAGCTGCTGGTGCTGCTCAGGAATGACCGGAGGCAGGGGCCGGCCGACCGCCGCCAACTCCCCAGAGCCGCCGTCTTACCTCGCCGGATCAGCCTGCTGGGGGAGCGCATTCCCATCGGCACGTCCGCCCTGGTGGACTCGGCCTTTCAGGAACTGCCATCCCTTATCGCTCCAGGCGACCTTGTGGTTTTGAACACCACCAAGGTCCGGCATGCACGTCTGTTGGGGCGCCGCCGGTCGGGCGCCGCCGCCGAGGTCCTGCTGGTTCATCCGGGCGCGGAGGATACGTGGGTTGCGATGGGCCAGCCGGGCACGGCATTGCGGCCCGGGAAGCAGGTCGAGCTGGGCCCCGGCGCCTGGGTCGAGACCATCGAGGTGTTGCCCGATGGACACAGGGTGGTGCGCTTCATCGGCCTGACCGCCGAGGAGGCGATGCGCCGGTTCGGGCAGCTCCCCCTGCCCCCATACATTGATCGCCCGCCATCCGAGCTCGACGAGTCGCGCTACCAGACGGTTTATGCCCGGGTGGAGGGGAGCGTCGCCGCTCCCACAGCGGGGCTGCATTTCACGCCGGCGCTGCTCGACACTCTATCGGCGGCTGGTGTGATCGTGGCGGGCCTGGACCTGGAGATAGGGCCCGGGACGTTTAAGCCGGTCGAGACCGAAGATCCCTCCCAGCACGCCATGCATCCGGAGGCCTACGATATACCGCCACGTCTGGCGGCCCTGGTTGAACGGGTACGTGAAAATGGCGGGCGGATTTGGGCGGTGGGAACCACCGTGGTGCGGGCGCTGGAAAGCGCAGCCCGCGATGACGGCACTGTGAACACCGGACGCGGCGAAACCCGCCTGATGATCACCCCGGGCTACACCTTTCGTGTGGTGGACCGTCTTCTTACCAACTTCCACCTGCCACGCTCGACCCTTCTGATGCTGGTGAGTGCCTTCGCCGGCCACGAACTGGCTACGGGCGCCTACCGGCACGCCGTGGCGCAACGTTACCGCTTCTATTCGTATGGCGACGCCATGGTCATCCTCTGATGTCGCGAGCCAATATGACATTCTCGAACCCCGCCGGCGCGGCCGCCGCCGGGGCCACCGCCTACACCAGAGCGCTTCTCGAAGTCCTCGGTGATCGCGACCCGCTCCAGGTGCTCGGCGGGCTGCTTCCCTGGCTCATACGCCGGATCGCCGCGCTGGATGACACCATGCTTCGGCGCCCTGAAGCGCCGGGCAAGTGGTCGGTGATCGAAGTTGTCCAGCACCTGGCCGACTCCGATCTCGTGTTCGGTTACCGGCTCAGAATGATCGTGACCGAGGACCACCCCGTGGTGCCGGGCTACGACCAGGACGCATGGGCCCGGACCTTCCGCTACCGGGACCGTGCCACTCGACACCGCGCTCGACCAGCTCCGCGGCCTGCGCGCCGCCAATCTTGGCGTGCTCCACGGGTTGGCTCCTGCCCAGCTGGAACGGGTGGGGCTCCACAGCGAGCGCGGGCCCGAAAGCGCCGCTTTTCTGCTGCGGCTGATGGCGGCGCACGACCTGGTACACCGGCGGCAGATCGATCGCATCCTCGATGTTTGAGTTTCAGCTGCAGCGTACCGAAGGGCTTGCTCGGGCCGGCGTGCTCACCTTGCCGCATGGACCGGTGGAGACCCCCGCTTTCATGCCGGTGGGGACTCACGCAGTGGTGCGAGGACTGAGCGCCGGCGATGTCCGTCGTACCGGGGCGCAGATCATACTGGGCAACACGTACCACCTTCATCTGAGGCCGGGC
The DNA here is from genome assembly GCA_963840165.1 of uncultured Gemmatimonadales bacterium. Classification (GTDB taxonomy): domain Bacteria; phylum Gemmatimonadota; class Gemmatimonadetes; order Gemmatimonadales; family GWC2-71-9; genus CAVVWJ01. Next base: position 65,370 of record CAWIXT010000009.1, on the reverse strand, counting down.
GAGGAAGTCATCCGGCAGATGGGTGGACTCAACCGGTTCACCACCTGGGACCGGCCCATTCTCACCGACTCGGGCGGCTTTCAGGTCTTCTCCCTTCAGGGTCTCCGTCGCATCTCCGAAAACGGCGTCGAGTTCCAGAGCCACATTGATGGCACCACCCGCGTGCTGACACCTGAGCTCGCGATGGAGATTCAGTGGCAGCTGGGGGCCGATGTCGCCATGGCCTTTGACCATGTCGTGCCGGGACAGTCATCCGCTGAAGCGGCCTGTGAGGGAATGGAACGAACGCTCCGCTGGCTGGATCGGTGTAAGGCGAGCCATGCGGAACTGGCGGGTAAGCGGGTAAGCGGGGAAGCGGGGCAGCTGGAGCACACCTCAAGCTTCTCAAGAGATGACCCCACTTACCCGCCTACCAGCCTACCCGCCTACCCGCAGGCGCTCTGGCCCATCATCCAGGGCGGCATTCACGACGAGTTGCGGATGCGCTCGCTGGAGGGCACGCTGGAACGCGGACCCTGGACCGGGATCGCCATTGGGGGTCTGTCCGTGGGGGAGCCAAAGCCGGTGATGCATCGCATCCTGGAGCATCTGGAGCCGGGCCTGCCGCGCGACATCCCCCGTTATCTTATGGGAGTCGGATTCCCGGCCGACCTGCTGGAGGGAATCGCGAGAGGCGTGGACCTGTTCGACTGCGTCGCCGCCACGCGCAACGGCCGCCACGGAACCGCCTGGCTGCCATCAGGGCGAGTCAACGTCAAGGGCGCCGCGCTCAAAGGTTCGGTGGAGCCGCTCGATCCCGGCTGCGACTGTGAAACCTGTACCACGTACCCGCGGGGCTATCTGCGGCACCTGTTCGTGGTGGAAGACATGCTCGGATTGCGGCTGATCTCTATTCACAACATCCGCTTTCTGGTGCGGCTCGGAGAACAGGCCCGGGGGCACATCCTGAACGGCACGTTTGAAGGCTGGAGCCGCGAGTGGCTCCGCGAACATTACGGAGGACCCAAGTGACTCCCCTTCTGATCATCCAGGCCGCGCCGGCGGAAAGCCCCAGGTTCCTTGGCGTTCCGTTCATCATGATCCAGCTGATCGGATTTGCCCTGGTGATCTACTTCCTCATCCTGCGGCCCTCGGGTCAGGCCCGGAAGCGTCACGCCGAACTGCTGAGCAAGCTCAAGAAGGGCGACGAAGTCATGACGACGGGAGGGATCATCGGCAGGGTGAAGGACATCAAGGAGATCGACACGGAAGGCGCCAAAGAGGTGCGAGTGACGGTGGAAAGCGGCACGGCCACCGTCGTGGTCGAGCGGTCCCGCATCGTCCGGGTAGGCGGCTCCGCGGCGTCAGGTGCTCCCGCTGCATGACGCTGCGTCCGCTTCATCTTCTCGGCTCTCCTGTCCTCCGACAGCACAGCGCGCCCGTCAATACCGTTGACGACGACGTGCGCCGCCTGGTCACTGATCTGTTCGAAACGATGGACGCCGCCAAGGGAGTAGGCCTTGCCGCCAATCAGGTGGGGGTGGCGCGACGGGTGGCGGTGGTGGACGCCGAGGGTGACCGCTTTGTCATGATCGATCCCGTAATCGTCGAGAGCGAGGGCCGCGCCACCGCGGAGGAGGGTTGCCTCTCCATTCCAGACATCTACGGCGATGTCACCCGGCCGGAACGCGTCGTGCTCGAAGCCCTGGACCAGAACGGAGCCCCCTACCGCAAGGAGGCTACCGGGCTTGCGGCGCGGGCCATCCAGCACGAGATCGATCACCTCGACGGAATACTTTTTCTCGATCACCTCAGCCTGATCAAGCGGCAGATGCTACTGTCCCGTTGGCGCCGGGAACACAAGGATGACGCGGGTTACACCAAGGAGGTCCAGGCGGCGTCTGCCCGGTCCGGGTAATGAGGATCGTCTTTTTCGGAACCCCGACGTTCGCCGTCCCCTCGCTCGAGGCGCTGCTGCACGGCCGGTTTACTGTCGCCGGTGTGGTAACCCAGCCCGACAAGCCGCACGGAAGATCCCGTTCCCAGTTGATCGCACCGCCGGTCAAGACTGTAGCCGAGCGCGCCGGCATACCGGTGCTCCAACCGGTCCGCCCCGTGGGCGACGTCTTTAGCACCAGCCTGCGGCGCCTCGAGCCTGACCTGGGCATCGTGGTTGCCTATGGTCATATCCTCCGGTCCGAAGTGCTGTCCCTCCCACCCCGGGGACTCATCAACGTTCATGCCTCGCTGCTCCCCCGACACCGGGGCGCCGCGCCGATTCAGCAGGCGATCCTCGCGGGCGACCGCGAGACCGGCATTACGATCATGCAGATGGAGGAAGGTCTCGACAGCGGACCGATCCTGCACCGAGTCACCACGCCGATCGAACCGGACGAGACCGCTGGGGCTCTGGCGCAGCGCCTGTCGGACCTCGGCGCCATCGCACTGGTAGAGGCACTCTCGCTGCTTTCCGGCGACCTGCTACGACCCCAGGCGCAGGACCACTCGCAAGCGACCTACGCTCCCAAGCTCGACCGGGAGGTCACCCGGGTCGTCTGGGAACAGGACGCCGCCGCACTGGTTCGACACATCCGGGCGTTCGATCCCGCGCCTGGCGCCTGGGCCAATCATGCCGGCGGCACCCTCAAGCTGTTTGGCGCACGGGAGGTGTCCGGGTCGGGCGAGCCCGGCACTGTGCTCGAGGCCGGGGCCCGGCTCGTCATTGCCGCCGGCGACGGCGCGGTGGCTGTCTCGGAGGTTCAGCCGGCAGGAAAGAGTCGACTGTCGGTGGAGGCCTGGGTCCGCGGCCGGGGGATCATGGCGGGCAAGCGGCTGGCATGAGACCGCTGCCCCGGGTCCATGCCTTTACCGATGGCGACATCATGTCCGCACCCGATTTCGGCATTCGTGCGGCGGCGATCGCGGCCGGCGGCGCGGCGGTTGCTTTGCATGCCCGGGACCGAAGCGGTACGGCTGCGCGGCTCGCCGCCGGCGCCGTGAGACTGGTGGCGCTCGCGCGCCCTCCGGAAGCAGCAGTCTTTGTGAGCGGCCGTCCGGATATCGCAGCCGCCGCAATGGCCCACGGCGTGCAGCTCGGCGCCGGCGATCTAGCCCCGGCAGATGCCCGCGCAGTTCTGCACCACGGATGGATCGGCCGCTCGGTTCACAGCATGGAGGAAGCCAGGGCTGCGGTGGAGGAGGGCGCTGATTTTCTCGTGGTCGGATCCATTTATCCGACCCCGAGCCACCCGGAACGAAATCCGGCCGGGCCCCGCCTGGTGCGCGATGCGGCCGGTCTCGGACTACCCGTCATTGCCATCGGTGGCGTCACGCCCGAGCGGGCCCGCGAGCTGAAGAGCGAGGGGGCCTACGGAGTCGCCGCCATTCGATCGCTCTGGCATGCGCCGGATCCGGCGGCTGCTGCGCTCGCCCTGCTGGCCCCCTGGATGGAGGAGCCATGACCGAGCTGGAGATTCTGGTCAACGGAGAGCCGCGTCGACTCCCGGGGCCGGCCACCGCCTCCGATCTGCTTCGGCACCTGGGGCTCGATCCACGCACGGTGGTGGTGGAGCTGAATCGGAAGATTGTCCGCCGCCCCCACCTGGATGACACCTCATTGACCGATGGAGATGCCGTGGAGCTGGTGCACTTCGTGGGCGGGGGATGAGGGTGACCCTAGGGTTTATCTTTCGGACATGACTACCGTCCAGTCTGAGCCCACTACCGACTCGCCCCTCAGCATCGGTGGACGACGCTTTCGGTCGCGCCTGATGGTGGGGACCGGCAAGTATCGGAACAATGACGAGATGGTCCGTGCCATCGATGCGTCGGGCGCAGATATCGTCACCGTGGCCGTGCGCCGGGTGGACCTCGATCGAAGCAAGGACGAGGGGATTCTCTACCATCTGAGTCCGGAGCAGTACTTTCTCCTGGCCAATACCGCGGGCTGCTACACCGCCGACGAGGCCATTCGCTACGCCAGGCTGGCGCGCGAAGCCGGCTTCAACGAGTTCGTGAAGCTCGAAGTGATTGGCGACCGCGAGACGCTCCTTCCCGATACCGAGGGACTTCTGGTAGCGGCCCGGGAGCTGGTTCAGGATGGCTTCAAGGTGCTGGCGTATACCAATGACGACCTGATCACCGCATTGCGGCTGGAGGATGCGGGCTGCGCCGCGGTGATGCCGCTCGCGTCGCCTATCGGCAGCGGCCTTGGCCTGCTCAACCCCTACGGCATCCGTACCATCAAGCGGCGCCTCTCGGTGCCGGTCATCGTCGATGCCGGCGTCGGCACCGCCTCCGACGCCTGCCTCACCATGGAGCAGGGCGTAGACGGGATCCTGATGAACACCGCGCTCGCCGAGGCCCACAACCCGGTTGCCATGGCCACGGCAATGCGCCTGGCCGTCGAGGCAGGACGTCTCGCCTTCCGCGCCGGACGAATGCCGAGACGTGAAGTCGCCATGCCCTCGACTCCTGACGCAGGGATGCTCGAATAGGCGGGCAACAAACGCCGGGACGGCGCGTCCTTGGTGCCGACCTATGAGCCTGAGCTCCGGGATAAGCCCGCGGCAGGCGGCACTCAGAATCCTGCATCAGGTGCGGATCGGCGAAACGTTCGACCTGGCGCTCGACCAATCGGTGGGCGCGCTGCCGGAGCCGGACCGCAGATTGGCTCATGAGCTGGCCGCCGGTGTCTTGCGGCATCGCAGCGCTCTCGATGCTCAGCTCGCCCCCATGGTCCCCGGGGGCTGGTCGAGCGTTAACCCCGAGCTGCAGGATGTGCTCAGACTGGGGCTGTACCAGTTGACGGGCCTGGACCGGGTGCCCGATCATGCGGCCGTGAACACCAGCGTTACCCTGGCGCGGTCCGTCGGGGGCTCGAGGGCGTCGGCCTTCGTGAATGCGGTCTTGCGGCGGGCGGCCCGTTCCGAGCCCGCATCCGCACCCAAGCCCGTCGATCCCGGCGAGCGGCTCGCGGTGGAGCACTCCCATCCTCTCTGGTTGGTGCGCCGCTGGATGGCCGCGTTCGGCACGCGTGGAACGGAGGGACTGCTCCGCTGGAATAACTCTCGCCCCCGCCTGGTGCTCCAACCGGCTCGAGCGGATGTGGTAACACTGGAGACACGCTGGCGCGCTGCGGGTTTGGAGGTCGAACCGGCACCACACGGTGCGGGGCTGATCACCGACCGGAGCCGCCCGGCCCAGCTGCCGGGTTTTCACGAAGGCGACTTTATCGTGCAGGATCCGGCTCAGGCGATCCTGGCCCGGTTCATCGATGTATCCCCGGAAGCCCTGGTTTACGACGTCTGCGCCGCACCCGGCGGCAAGACCATCGCGCTGGCTCGGGCAGCCAGGACCGTAGTCGCGGGCGAGGTGAGCCGGTCGCGCGCCAAGCGGCTGGCGGAAAACCTCGAGCGCGCGGGCAGGGGCAACGAGCTGGTGGTGGTTGCTGATGGACGGAATCCGCCGCTTCGGAGGGCTGACGTCGTGCTGGTGGACGCGCCCTGCCTCGGCACCGGCACCTTTGCGCGTCATCCGGACGCCCGCTGGCGAGTAACACCGGAGGCCCTCGCCTCTCTCGAGAAGCTTCAAGCCGAGCTCCTCGGCCAGGCCGCCTCCGTCGTTTTACCTGGTGGCTTGTTGGTCTACTCGACCTGCTCAGTGGAGCCGGAGGAGAATGCAGCTCAGGTCCAACGCTTTCTGGCAGATCACCCGGCCTTCCAGCGCGAGCCGACTGCCGCGATTGACCGGGGACTGCTCTCTCCGGAGGGAGATCTGACGATTCTGCCGCAACTCCATGGGATGGACGGGGCGTTTGGAGCCCGGCTCCGGCGAGTGCGATGAGGGCCCGGCGCCATACCTCATCCGGTCCGCTGCTCGAATCTGCTGCCTGGCGGGCGTTCCTTCGAGACATGGGCCTGATCGTTCTCACGTTCGTAGTCGGCTATGGAATCTCGGTGCTCTGGCTGTCGCCCGGTTCGGTTTTCACCAAGGACCATTCCCTGCCCCGAGTCCTGGAGCTGCCGGAACCGGAAGCACGCCGCACTTTGACCGAGCTCGGCTTCCGGGCCCGGCTCGACGGCGAGCGCCACAACGATGCGTTCCCCCGCGGCACCGTCATATGGCAGGATCCGCCGCCCGGGACCGTGTTGCCGCCCAACACGATAGTGCAACTGGTCGTGAGCGCCGGCCCATCACTGGTAGCAGTGCCGGATGTAATCGGAATGAGTCTGCCTCAGGCGACAAAAATCCTGTCCGCTGGCGGAGTGCGAACGGGTTCGGTAGATACAGTAGCCGGCAGTCAGGAGGCTGGTGTGGTGCTCGCCACCCGGCCGTCGGCCGGCGTGGGCCGGCCGCGCGGCTCCACAGTGTCCCTCGTGGTAAGCCGGGGGCCGGAGGGAACACGATGACGGTCCGCATTGCGCCGAGCGTGCTGAGCGCCGACCTGGCGCGGCTTCCGGAGCAGATCGAACGCGCGGTCGCCGGGGGAGCCGACTGGCTGCACGTCGACGTGATGGACGGACACTTCGTGCCGAACCTCACTTTCGGCGCCCCCCTGGTCCGTGCGCTGAGGCGGCTTACGAACCTTCCGCTTGACGTTCACCTCATGGTCGAGCGTCCGGAGCGCTACCTGGGCGAGTTCGCCGATGCCGGAGCCAGCATTTTCACATTTCATCCTGAGGCCACGATCCACGTGCAGCGCCATCTGGCCACCAGCCGGCAGCTCGGCATGCTGGCGGGCGTTGCGCTGAATCCGTCCACACCAGTGGCTCTGCTGGAGGAAATACTGGACGACGTGGACCTGGTGCTGGTGATGTCGGTAAACCCCGGTTACGGCGGACAATCCTACATTCCGCAGTCCACCGATAAGATCCGCCGGACCCGCGCCCTGCTGGACCGAAGGACCTCACGGGCCGTGCTCGAAGTGGACGGCGGCATCACCAACGAAACCATCGCTGAGGCATGGAGCGCCGGCGCCGATACCTTTGTGGCGGGCACGGCGATATTCGGCGCGCCGGATCCTGCACATGCCATCCGCGAGCTGAAGCGGCAATGCGCCGTGAAGGTGTGACCCGAAGCATGTCGAAGCAATGGACCTTGGTGGCGGTGGTTGTCGCAGGACTGGTCACCGGCGCCTTCGCACTGACCCGCTTCGGGCCCGAGATTCAGCGGGTCGAAGTCGGAGCTCCGGCGCCCGATTTCCGAGCCATCAACCTTGCCACCGGCGATTCGGTCTCTTTCCGGGAGCAGTACAAAGGCGCGGTAACTCTGGTCAACATCTGGGCGACCTGGTGTGTCCCCTGCCGGGTCGAGATGCCCGCCATGGAGCGGGTATACCGGGATCTGGCTCCCCGCGGTTTCAAGATTGCCGCCATCAGTGTCGACGAGGGCAGTCCGGAAGATGTCCGCGCATTCGCGCAGGATCTCGGATTGAGTTTCGATGTCCTCCAGGATCGAAGCACCAACGTGCAGCAGACCTATCAGACTACCGGCGTGCCGGAAAGCTTCCTCATCAACAAGGACGGTGTCATCGTGAAGCGCATCATCGGCGCTCATGACTGGAGCTCTCCAGTCAACCGCGCGCTGGCCGAGCGCCTGCTCGACGATACCGGGCGCTAAGTGGCTGAGTGGATCCTCGGCATCGAGACTTCCTGCGACGAGACCTCGGCCGCCGTGGTCCGCGCCGAAGCAGGCCGCAGCAGCCTCGCCTCCCTCGCAATCCTTTCCCAGGACGTGCATCGCATCTTCGGTGGGGTGGTCCCCGAGCTGGCAAGTCGGGCCCACGTGCAGGCTATCGGCCCGGTGGTGGAGCGTGCCCTGGCCGATGCCGGTATCGGCCTGTCCCAGGTAGACGGCGTGGCGGTGACCAACGGCCCTGGCCTGGTGGGCGCTCTGCTGGTCGGCGTGATGTACGGCAAGACACTCGCGTTCAGCCAGGACCGTCCCCTGATCGGAGTCAACCACCTCGAAGGTCATCTCTTCGCGCCGACTCTGGAAGATCCCGACCTGGCGCCGCCCTTCATCGGCCTGCTGGTGAGCGGCGGCCACACCCTGTTGCTGGATGTACCCGCCTGGGGCGAATACCGCCTGCTGGGTCAGACGCTCGATGACGCGGCCGGAGAGGCGTTCGACAAAGTGGCGAATCTCCTCGGCTTGGGCTATCCCGGAGGCGCGCCGCTCGAGCGGCTCGCACGTGACGGCCGGCCGGGCCAGATTCGCTTGCCCCGTCCCATGCTTCAGGAGCTCAATCGCAGCGGACCCAACCAGTACGCCTTCTCGTTCAGCGGATTGAAAACCGCCGTGCTCCGTGCGTTCCAGCCGGCCGATCCCGCGCGATCGCCCGCCGAGCGGGCCGATGTCGCGCGGGCGTTCCAGGATGCGGCCATCGAGGTTCTCGTTTCCAAGACCGCCCACGCGGTGGCAGCCGTAGGCTACGGCCAGGCCATGGTTGGAGGCGGTGTTGCCTGCAATCGAGCGCTGGTTTCCGGCCTGATGGAACGGCTGGCGGGAGTGGCCCGGGTCAGCGTAGCTTCCCCGCGGCTAAACACCGACAACGCAGCGATGATAGCTGCAGCCGGCGCCTGGCGACTTCACCGCGGCGAGCGCAGCGGATGGGATCTCGAGCCCCGTGACGACTTGCCGATCCCGGGCCTGGTGCCCGCGGCTCATTCCTTCGGGACCAATACATGAACATCTATCCGCTGGTTTGGGATCTCGGCCCGATCGAGATCACCGGTTATGGCCTGATGATGATGGTGGCCTTCCTCATGGGAGGCTGGCTGATCGCCCTCCAGCTGCGCCAGGACCGCCTCAAGGAGGACTACGCGGCGGACATGGTCGCTGCCGCGGTGATCGGCGGAATAATCGGCGCGAAGCTTTGGTACGTGGCGCTTACCGGAGATGCGGATGCCCTGTTCTCCCGGGGAGGTCTCGTCTGGTATGGTGGATTTATCGGTGGCGCGCTGGCGGTAATCCTCAATGGGTGGCGGTTACGAGTACCGATCCGCTGGACCATGCAGTTGGGCGCTCCCGCGCTGGCGGCTGCCTACGCGCTGGGACGAGTTGGCTGCTTCCTCGTCAATGACGACTACGGCCGGCCCACCGATCTCCCCTGGGGAGTCAAGTTCCCCCAGGGCCTGCCGCCCTCGACCGCCGAAAACCTGAAGAATCTGTTTGGCATCCCCATACCTCCAGGCGTTGACCCCGGAACCGTCCTGGCCGTGCACCCCACCCAGCTGTACGAGGTCGGCGCCATGCTGGTGGCGTTTGCGGTGCTCTGGTCCCTGCGCAGATCCCGGCGGCCGATTGGCTGGCTCTTCGGCCTCTACCTGGTGTTCGCCGGGATCGAGCGGTTTCTGGTCGAATTCCTGCGAGCCAAAGACGATCGCATTCTTGGCTCCTTCACCCTGGCACAACTCGCCAGTGCGATCATCGTGCTGATTGGAATTGCGATCCTTGCCCTCTGGCGCAGCCGACCCGGGCCCGCCCCCGGTCTCTACCTGGAAACAGGAAAGAAACTGTCACCGGCCAAAATATCGACAGCGCCCTAACTTCATGGGAATCAAGCGGATGGGAAGCGGAAAGCCGGGCATGTACAATTTTTGCACTTCCAAACGACTTGAGGTATCAAAGCACTAACGTTGCCAAATAAGGACTTACAAGATCGGCTGCTTTGGCACCACCCTTGCCCTACACTATGCCGGGAGGTCAGTACGACTTCAAGGAAAAGTGGTAGGTCGAAGAAGGGTGGAGCGGACACTTCGGTCCGTCTCCGTAAACTCAGGGGGCGATCTACCACTCCTCATGCAAACGACCCGTCGCGAGACGGGCCGTTTTGCGTTGCGACCGCGCCGGGCTCAGTCGCTCAATCTTCGATCCGACACCACGATCCCGTCCTCATCAGCATACAGATAGTCAGTAGGAGAAAAAATGACACCGGCAAAAGTCACCTTGCCACCTCGGTCGCCCCGGCCCAGCTTCTGGCTTCGTAACGGCGACGTGCTCAGGGCCCGCACCCCAAGCTGGATCTGACGTATCTCCACCGAGTCCCGAACCGATCCGTTCACAAGCAGTCCCGCCCACCCATTGGCGTGAGCCAGACCCGCGAGGCGTCCTCCGACCAGCGCGGTGCGGAGCGAGCCCCCTCCATCTATCACCAGGACCCGCCCCTGGCCCTGCGTCCCCAGGGTATCGCTGACGAGAGAGTTGTCCTCGAACACCCGCAGGGTCTCGATCGGACCGCCGAACTTTCGAATTCCGCCATAGTCGCTAAAAACCGGGTCGGCTATTCTGACCGCGTCGGGAAACTCGTCGCAGAGATCGGCCGTGGTGAACTTCACGGGCTAAGCGCCACCGTATTCTGGAGTCGATGCGGCGCTATGACGAAGGTCCAGAGGAGAGCCGCCAGTAGCAGCGTCAGGAGCACGCCTTGCGCGAGCAGCGACTCCAGCGTCGGATAAATGCCGAGCCCGGGCAGGCGGGGCGCCCACGAGACTACGGTGGTGGGGAGCAGGCCGCCAGCCTGGAGCTCGGCAATCCCTTTTCCGGCAAAGACGAACGCCATGTAGTAGAGGAACGCGCTGGTAACGCCGAAGAAGGGCTTGAGCGGAAGCCGTACGCCGAACCGGCTGATCGCAATGTATACCCCAACCAGAATAGCGGCTCCCAGCCCGATTCCGGCCAGTATCGGCATACCGCTACCGGCGCCGCCGGTGAGAAACAGCGCTTTGTAGAAAAGCACGGTCTCGAACCCTTCGCGATAGACCGCGAGAAACGCCGCCGACGCCAGGGCCAGCGAGGAACCACTGCTGAGCGCGTCGTTGACCTTGCTCTTCACGAAGTGGTTCCACTTGACCACTTCCATCTTGGAGAGCAGCCAGTAGCTCACATAAAACAATACCACGGTGGCAGTGACCATCGTCATGCCCTCCAGCATTTCCTGGTGAGCAGGCGAAAGCTGGAACACCGTCTCGATGGCGACTGCCGTCGCAAGGCTGGCGGCGACCGCGGCGGCCACACCAAGGTTGATGTCCCGCCTCCGGTGTCCCGCGCCCATCTTCACCAGAAACGTCATCAGGGCCCCCACGATCAGTATTGCCTCGAGTCCTTCGCGCAACATGATCACCAGTGACTGGAGCGCCAGGTTCACCGGCGAGAGCGCATTGCCCACCGCCAGCTCGGCCTTCTCCAGCCCGGCGTCCAGCCGGAGTCGTAAATCATCCAGCTTCCCGGAGCCTCCGCTTCTCCCGACCTCTCCTCGCAAGGCAGCGAAATCCGCTTCCAGCTCTGCGGCCAGCGCCGGATCCTTGGCACGCACTTCCCGCTCCACTTGTTCGAACGTCATATAGGCGTCGAATGCGCGAGTATTGGCCGAGGAGTCCCCTCGCCGGGCTAGTGCATACGTGGAATCGAGCTGAGCCCGCACTTCGTCGAACACCTGCCCGGTTGCAGCCGCGGTCGCATCGGGCTGCACCCGACGAATCGCTGCCACCTGACTGGCAGTAGCGGTGGACTTGTCGGTCGCTGCGAGAGCGGCGAGCAGGTCGATGTCCGACATGCGGCCGGTGGTCTCAAAGGACTGGAGGGTCGGCGGGACCGCGCCGACGGGGGCGGGCAGGCGGAAGAGCGTGGCGTACAGAGCGGCGGCCCAGCGGTCTTCAGCCGGCAGACTCGCCTCGAAGGATGGCATCGCGGTGCCCACCACCCCTATCGTGATTCGGCGATAGTAGTCCAGCGGAGACTGATCCTGCAGCGCACTCCGATCGGACAGGTTGGTTGGCGCCGGATCCAGCCCAGCCGCCGCCGGGCCATCCCCTCTGCCGACGCTGCCGTGGCAGCTCGCGCAATTGGATTGATATACCTCGGCTCCTCGAGCCAGCGAGGGTGTATGTCTGGGAATGTCGTCGAGGGTAATGCCGAGCTCACTCGCGATGCCGCTGGTCAGCCGCCGGACCCGAGCCTCTACCGAATCGGGAGCTGCGGTACGATCCACCAATCGGATGATCGAATCGATCTGGGCGACAGCCACGCTACTTAAGGCTGCAGGTAAAGCGGCCGCCGATCGCCTGGACTCCCCGAGGAACAATCGGGCTTCACTGACTTCCGCCGGTAAGGCGACTCTCCCATCAACGATGCCGACCCGGTATTCCTGGGCAGCCAGCTGGGCCGTGGCCGCCAGTCGGCGCACTACCGGCGCCAGGTCAGTGGGAGATGGGGCTTGTTGGGGTGTTACCAGGAGGGCGGCCCCAAGAACGAGGGCCCCTCCACCAATGAGAACCATTTTCATCCAGTTTGTGGATCGCTCCGGTCAAACTAGAGTGACATGGTCGGAATTGAAAGTGGGCAGACATTACGGGGCTTCAACCACCGCGATGGCGCCGGCCGAAATCGCGGAGTGGGTTAGAGATATCTGGATCCGGAGCCCCCCCTTCTCCTGCGACAGTCGGGCGGCCAGGCCGTGAAGCTGGATGGCTGGCCGGCCTTCCGGGTCCCGCGAAACCTCAATTTCGCGCCAGCCAATCCCCCTGGCGCCACTCAATGCCTGCATCGCCTTGTAGACCGCCTCCTTGGCGGCGATCCGGGCCGCTGCATGGCCGGTGGAGTCGGGGCGAGTCGAGAGATAATCCCTTTCCTGCTGAGAGAAGAAACGGGTCATGGCCTGCTCGCCTTTACTGGCCAGCAGAGACCTGATCCGCTCCAGGTCGACCAGATCGATTCCTACGCCGATGACGGTCATAGCCTGGACCACAAGAGCTCAGCCAGCGGCCGAAGCGGCGGGGGCACCGGCAGGTAGCCACCCAGCACCAGACCCAGGTATGTAGCCACAGCCAGCGCGGCGCCGGTGATCAGCCAAAGCACCAGTCTCGGGCGGCGCCACGCACGTACCCGCTCGATCTCCACTTTCCAGCGATCCTGTTCCACGCGGGCAATGCCCAGGAGGCCCAGCCAGGCGGCTTCCAGCCGTCGAGCCGAGCCCGCGAGGGCGCGTTCCCAGTCGTCCCGTCCAGCCCGGCCACGGCTGCCGGACGCGGCCGCACCGGGTACCGTCTGCTCCAAGGCATCGAGTGCTCCCACGAAGCCAGCTCCCCCGCTCCCCAGACGTGAGGCAATGGCGCGAACATCTTCCGCGTTCAACAGCGATGCCTGGAGCTGCGGAGCCGGCAGCCGCGATTCCCTGGCCGCGTCCGCCAGTCTGGCGTTGACCACCTCTGCCAGGCGCTCGGCCGATGCAGCCACAGCTCGCTCCCACAGCCCGAGCCAGGCGACCCGGGATAGCGAGGAGACCGCGCTTTGCCGGTCCCCAGCCGCCGCAAACGACCGAGCCGCCCCAGCCAGCTCGAAAATCCCGGTGACGAGATCCATGCGAATGTCGTCCAGAACCAGGTCGAGCGAGCCCCGATCCTCACGTGTCGTGGGGGGATCGACCAGCCTGCCGAGCGAGGGGCCCAGCTCAGGTATCGCCCAGGATTCAGTTGTGGGGGACAAAGATTGCCTGAAGGACACGGTCCGTGTTGCTGAGGTTCTCGAAGACGGCATGCGGCGCGCAGGTCATGAGGTCTGCCACCGAGTAGGCGCCGGTAGCCACCCCAACGGCGCGTGCGCCGATGCAGGCGCCGCATGCGATGTCGGCCGGGGTATCGCCAATGATGACGACTTCGGCTCCCGACGGAACTCGGCCGAAGTATGGCACCGCACGCTGAGCCGCTATCGGCGGCAGCTGGTTCCGTTGGGCTGCATCCGAGCCATAAGCCCCGACGACGAAGCGTTTCGGGTCGAGCCCGGCGGACCGGAGCTTCAGCGCAGCTCCCCTCGCCATATTGCCGGTGAGCAGGCCCAGGACCACGTCTTCAGAACGTTCCAGGCGGTCGAGCAAGGAGAGAACACCCGGCATCAGTGTGGTGCTGTTCGTGGGTTGCTGCAGCTCGTGCTCCAGAAGATCGATGTAGCGGGAACAGAGCGCCTCTACCCGATCAGGGCGATGGGGTCCGGGAAGACCCGCCGCCTCCAGCAGTTCGGTGACGATCTGGGGATCCGTTTTTCCATCGAACCGGACCCGCTGGAAATCCCTGGCATGTCCGACCTGCTCGCTGATCGCTGCAACGATGGCTCGGCGACCGGCGCCGGCGGTGAGGAGGATAGTGCCGTCAATGTCGAAGAGGACCAGCTTGCTTTTCAATGCTCTTCCAGTCTCCGCACTGCCACGAGTCTCGGCCGCAGCGTTCCGCCGCGGGTTCCAGGTGACCACGGCTCAACCAGGACTCCACCACACGCCAGGGTGGAATGGATCAGGGTATCGGCCTCTCCCGCGAAAGCTACGTGAGTGATGCCGCTCGTCGTTTCACCGGAGAAGAAGAGGAGATCCCCGGGCCGAATGGCCTCGAGTGCGATGGGCGCGCCGTGAAACACCTGCTGGGCCGAGTCTCGCGGCAGGGCCACGCCCCGCGCCGCGAACGTCGTCTGTACCAACCCTGAACAGTCCACTCCCCAGGGCGTCACGCCGCCCCACTGGTAGGGGCTGCCGGCGAAATGCTCCAGCGCCCAGCGCTCCGCCGGTACGCCTCGGGCCGCGGCCGCTGACTGACTGCCGGGGCGAACCGTGCCGGCGGTGAGCCGGCTGCGCCGACCGTCGGGCAGTCCCACGGTGTCGCCCTCGAGTATCACCCGCGCGCGGAGCGGGAGTTGAAGATGCGCGGAGCCGACCCGCACCGTAGCCCCGTCGCTCCATGCCGTTGCCCGCGTGCGCCATGTCTCTACCGCCGTGTCTTCCCCCTCCTGCAGATAGCCGGCGTTGATCCATCCATCATAGCCATCGAAGTGAGTGCAGACGCGGCGCCACTCGCCGCTCTGGCCGGTGACTGCGGCGGTCTCACCCAGCACCAGCTGAGTGACCTGCTCTGCTCGAACTCGCGGCTCGGCCAGGACAGGAGCAACGGTGGCACGCGCTATCGCAGCTGGCATACGGTGCTCAGGCTCAGACGTTCTTCTCCGGGGCGGTGCGGGCGGCGCACTCACGACAGAGTGTGACCCCCCGGAAAGTGCAGATCAGGCAGATGAACGTGCCGCAGCTGGCGCACGGGTATCCTTCCGAGGCGCGTTCTTCGCGGCCACAGGCGCGGCACCCCATCCCATCATGTTCCTGGACTTTGCCCATGCTCATGCTCACGCGATGATGTTATAGCGCTTGATCTTGTTGATTAGCGTTGCACGCGAGATGCCAAGCTCGATTGCCGCGCGGGTTCGATTGCCGGCATGGTGCTTCAACGTGCGTTCGATGTGCTGCCGCTCCAGGTCCTCCAGACTGAGAGGGGTGTGTCGCCGGTCGCCCACTCCCGCACGAGCCCTGAACTCGCCGGGCAGGTGCTCTACACTCACCGCCGGCTGACCTCGTCCCAGGATGAGAGCGCGCTCCAGCACGTTGCGCATTTCCCGCACATTGCCGGGCCACGGGTAGGAGAGCAGCCGCTCCAGCACCTCGCCCGACAGCGCCGGAGGCCCGTCAGGGAGTTCTGAGCGCAGGTCGCCCATCAACCGGGTGATAAGGGCCAACCGGTCTTCCCGGGACCGGTCGCGCAGTGCCGGCATCGTCAACGGCATGACGCTCAGGCGGTAATACAGGTCCTCCCGAAAGCGCCCCGCCTCCACTTCGGCCTGCAGATTCTTGTTGGTAGCGGCCACCAGCCGCACGTCCACCGTGATCTCACGAGTTCCACCCAGACGACGGAACGTCTTGGTCTCCAGCACCTTCAGCAGTTTAGGCTGGAGCTCGGGAGCCAGATCGCCGATCTCGTCGAGAAAGATCGTTCCGTGATCCGCGATCTCGAACAGGCCCTGCTTTCGGTCCTTGGCGTCGGTGAAGGCGCCCTTCTCATGACCGAACAGCTCGGAGTCCAGGAAGGTGGCGTTCAGGCCGCCACAGTTCACCTCGACGAAAGGCGCTTTTGTTCGCGGGCTCAGATCGTGAATCATACGCGCGACCCAGCCCTTGCCGGTTCCGCTCTCGCCGGTCAGCAGCACCGTGGTCCGTTCACTCTGGGCGAGCAATCCCACCTGGTGGGCAAAGTCCTGCATGCCGGAGGAGGTGCCCAGAGAGTCCAGGCCGTGTCCCGGTGCACTCTGAACCAGCAGGGCCTCGTTGATCCGCCGCAACCTGGCCTTGTCAGCCACTCTTGCCGTGGCCGCGGCGAGGTGCTCCATATCGACCGGCTTGGTCAGAAAGTTTTCGGCGCCGAGCTGCATGGCCCGCACCGCGGTGGGCACGTCCGCCTGCCCGGTCAGAAGCACCACGGACGCATCGCGCTGGCGGAGGTGTTCCAGCACCTCCATGCCGTCCATCCCGGGAAGTCCCAGGTCGAGTATGACGACTTCGGGCCGGAGGCGGTCAAAGGTGGCCAGGCCGGCCTCGCCGCTCAACTCCCGGGTTACCTCGTAGCCGAAGCGCTCGAAGTAGTTGCCAATACTGCGTAAAACGTCGACATCGTCATCGATCAGCAGTACGGAGCCGGCCATGGAGATACCTTGGATCAGGGGGATAGTGTACCCCCCAGAAATTAGTCACTGATCACAATTGCACCATGCCTTACCGACCGGCTGGCACCATCACTCGAATCGCGCCGGGGACGATGCTCGCGGTGAACGGCGTCTCCCCACCCGGCTCGCCATCGAGCTGAACCGGCTGTACTGGATCGGATTCGACCCGTACCACTCGCCCTCGGGCATATCCGACGTAGTCGCCCGGTCCGGTCGGGGCGATCCGCAGGAGGTCCCAGACGGCGCGCACGCTCTGGGAAAAGCTGTTCGCCCGCATGACCACCACATCCAGGAGGCCGTCGTCCGGCGTAATCCCGGGGCCCAGGCGCACGAAGGGTGGGATGACCTCCCCACAGTTGGCTACCAGCACCATCGCCGCGTTGGCTTCGTACTCCACCCCATCGATCGTGATCACGTGGACCGTGCTTCTGATGTCTGCGATGAGGCGCAGAGTGGTGGCGACGTACGCCGCCATGCCCCAGCGCCGCTTGTGCTCGGACAGGGTCCCCGCCATGACGCGGGCATCGTACCCCGCGCCGCAGGCCACGGCGAAGTACTGCGAGCCGCCCGGCCGGTCCATGTGACCCAGGTCGAACGGCTTGGGGCGGGCCGTCACCAACGCCTTGGCGGCTCGCGCCGGCGACGCGGGGATTCGCAGGTTGCCGGCCAACAAATTTCCGGTTCCCCCGGGAATCACGCCCAGCGCGATATCGGTTCCGACCAGGCCGGCGGCAGCCTGCATCGTCGTGCCGTCCCCGCCGAAGACGGCAACCACGTCCACCCCTTCGGCCACGCCGTACTCGGCCAGCCTCCGGGCATCACCCGGCCCGCCTGTCGCCAGTACTTCAGCCTCCCATCCCGCGCTCCTGAGCGTGCTCATCACGGCGTTCACCGCCAGCGGAGCCGTCCTCGCTGCCGCCGGGTTGGTGATAACCAGCGCCCGCGTCACGCCTAGAACTCCCGCTCCCAGCGGACATCGGCGCCGATCTGATAGGGGTTGTTCCCGGTGATCCCGAACTCCTGGTGGCACGACTGAAGGCTGGGCTCGACACTGGTCAGGAGTCTCCACTCCTTGCTGAACCGGAACTCCAGGCTGGCGCCCAGGTTGTTGTAGCTGAACTGCCCCAGGTTCTCGGGACAGAATCCAGCGCTGAAGCGGAGGAAGGTCTTGCTCCCGAGCTGCCAACCGGCCCCCACCTGTGTGAGCGTGCTTCTCCTGCCGCGCGATACGCCGGGACGGATTTCGATCAGGTCGATGGGAATGCCGATGTCCTGGATCAGGGCCCGTTCCAGTTCGCTGGACAACGCGCTGGAGAAGTAGGACAGGCTGGTCTCCACCACGTTGCTGAGTCCCAGGCGGGCGGCTTCATTGGCGGGGTAGCCGGTGACAACGTACGACACCAGGTCGGTCTGAGAGATGGGGGGACTGAACGTGCTTTCCAGGGTGACCTTCGGTGCGTACAGGGTTCCGGTGATCACGGCGATCACCGGGACTTCTTCCCCCCGGACGGCGCGAACGACGTGGGTGGCCCGGATATCCAGGGCGGCATTGAGGTCGCCGAAGTATCGCACGGTTCCCCGCTCCACCGTGAAGTCGCGCGTGACGGGTCCGATCTTGAGCGTGTAGTTGCCGCGTACCGCCTCCAGGGTCCCCGAGGGGGTGTACGCCTGCCTCGTCTTGCTGAGCTGTACCTGACCGGTCAGCTGAATATTCGCCTCCGCCGATCGAAGCCACACATCGGTTCCCATCTCAATACCCAGATTCGTGATCGTCAAGGAATCGAGAAATCGGTTCTGAAACCCGGCCCCGAGATCTTCCCGGCGGAGGAGAGTAGTGTCGACCAGATCCGCGATGGTGGGATCCTCCAGATCGATGATCCGTTTGCTGACCAGGTCGGCGAAGTAGAGCACGCCGCTGTTAGCGTTGAGGTTTCCCGTGAGCGTTGATTGAAAGAACGGCCCTCGCAGCTGCAGGCCACCGGTGGCATCGAGGGTGAGGAAGTTTCGTACGTCAACCGCACGGAAGTCGTTGGCTCGAAAGCCGAGATCGAGCACCGGCCGAGCCAGGTTCTCCAGTTTGACCGACCCCGACACTGCCAGTGTCCCGCCTCCGCTCTCGAGCGCCACGTCCTCGAGCACCAGAGAGTCGCCCTGAAAAGTTGCCCGGCCCCGCACCTGGCCGAAGCGCACGCCCATGCCGGGCACCGTCATGGCGCCGTCACGCACCGCGACCGCGCCGGTGAGGCGTGGCGCTTCCCATGTGCCGCTCACATTGACGTCGGTCGAGAAAATTCCAGTCACCTGCCGGATGCCGGGCGTGAGTGCTTCCAGAATGGCGAGGTCCACGCTGTCGCCCTGGGCATGCACCGAGAGAGGGCCATCCACCTGCCGTTCTGCCGCACCCTTGAGCGCCAGATCCAGCGGAAGCGTAGCGCCGACGTCCAGCACGTTCTCGCCCGTGCGCCATAGCAGCAGGTCGGTCTCCAGACGACGATTGGCGTAGTCCACGACTCCCTGGATGAACGGTGCCTTGAAATCTCCGAACCGTCCACCATCCAACGTGGCGGTGCCTCGCAGCGTCGGGGATTCCGCGGTGCCTCCGATCCTCATTTCCATTCCCAGCTGTCCCGCGATTCCCAGCGTGTCGCGTTGGAGCAGGCCGTAGGCATCGTGGAGATCGAGCCCCAGCACCCGCACCAGCAGAGAGCCGGGCGAAGATCCGGGCACCCGTCCCGCGGCCTGAATCAGGGCGGAGCCATCCACAGCCCTGATGGTGAGCGGACTGACGGCGGGAGCGGAGTCGCTGAGGGTGACCGCGAACGACTCGTCCAACTGGTAGCGGTGCGCCGGCAAGGCCACCGCCAGACTGTCAACCAGGGCGACCTTGGTTTCACCCCGCCGCCACCAGTGTCCCGAGGCATCCGCCCGGATATCGGGGCCGATCCCGGTCCCGGCCCGCCACTGCAGTGAGTCGGCCCAGCCGCTGGCCTGGGCGCCGAGCCGGCTGAAGACCCAGTTCCGGGCGGCGACGGAGTCCGAGCCGATGGACCCGGTCAGCTGCGGGCGGGTGCCGCCGATCCAGCTGAACGCTCCAGTGATCCGAGGAGAGCGGATGCTCTGCCACTCCAGGTTTTCGACGAGAACTTCTCCCGCCGCTTCGAGGGTATCGAGATTTCCCGAGAGCTGGACCGAGGCCCGGGCGGTTCCCCCCAGGGGCCGGTTATCCGGGCCGATATCCCGGGTTTGTCCGGTCGTCGCCAGCAGCAGCGAGTCAAACGCGATCAAGCTGTCGGCTGCCAGGTCAAAGGTCATGCGCCCCGTGTGTGCCCCGCCCCAGCCGAGCGTGCCCGAGCCGCCTACCCGGGCACCCTTCCACACGGCATATGCGGTATCGAGCCGCAACAGGCTGTCGTGCAACCCGGCCACCGCAAACACGCTGTCGAGTGTCCACTCTCTGACCCGGCTGGGGGACAGCACCAACCGCATCTCGCCTTCCGGCGCCGCCAGTGAGTCGGTCACGCCGGTGACCACCAGCTCGCCCTGGAGGCTGGTGGGCACCTCCCGGCCGGTGAGCGCCGCCAGATTGAGCCGCGAGAACCGCAGCAGCAGATCTTCAGCGCCCCACCTGGGTGGTCGGAGTGTGGCGAAGCCATGCGCCTCCAGCGAGCCGATGTCACCGACAAGGCTGGCATCGACCGACAGCCGCTCGAGCGTGCCCTGACTCCGGAACGGCCCTCGGAGCTCGCCTCGTGCCTTCAGTCCGGGAAAGGCGCGCCGGATTCCGTCGAAGGAGAGCGGGTCCAGCACGACATCGGTGTCCAGGCCCAGCACGTCTGAGCGAGTGTCCAGGTGCACCGTTCCTTCGAGCTGACTCGGTGCGCGGTCCATATCCTGGTGTTGCGCCGTGCCGTTGAAGCGGACGTTGCGCAGCGGCCCGTTCAAGGTGCCCACGGCGGTCAGCCGCCCTTCCAGAATCACCGCCGGCGCGATCCGGCGCACGGTTCGCAAGTCGATGTCGGATTGCCTGACGCCGAACTCGGTGAAGGTGAGCCCGCTGTCCCGCGACGATCCGATCCCGCCATCTCCGGCAATGGTGCTCAGTGGCATGCCCGGCACCGCGGCGTCCCGGAAAGCCCATTCGATTCCGACGTCCAGCGCATTGAGGAAGCCCGAGCCGGCCAGCCGACCCGTGACCGTGCCATGGAACGGCAGCGTATCGAGGTAGGGACGGACCGCGTCGAGATCCAGCTCCGTCAGGCGTACATTCATGTCGCGCACGCCGAGGCCGCGGCGCCGATCGGTGATCGTCACCAGCTCCCCATCGACCCGGCCCAGCGGGCCGCTCAGGTGGAGATCGCGAATGTCGTAGGCGGTCCGGGCCCCGGTCTCGGAACGCGCGGTGATGACACCTTGGCCGGTCATGGCGGGGAAATGAGGAGACACCCAGCGCAGGTCTTCCAGGTTGACGCGGGGTAGGATGACCTGGAAGTCGAAGAGGACGGTGTCCCGGGGCCAGGTTACCGCGCCACCGCCCGAGAAACGCGTATCGGGCAGCGCCCCGCGCGAGAGACTGAATACCGCGCTATCTCCCCGAATACGGACCCGACCGACCGCGTGGCGCAACGTGACGCCGGGATCGTTGACCCGGGTGGACAACGAGTCGAGATCGATGGTGAACGGCTTCCGGTCCGGCGTGGCAATGCGCAGCCGGGACATCCTGGTGGCGAGGTCCGCCAGCACGATGACCCGCCGCAGACCTTCTCCGCTTTCCTGAATCATCCGACCCGGCTTGGCACGTTCGGCCTGGAGTGCCGAATCGACGCTGCTTTCGGTTCGGGCCGACCTGGGTGGATTCCAAGGTAGCGCGATGCGCAGCATCCCCTCGTTCATTCTGACATTGTGAAACTCGACCAGAGGTGAAGGACCGCCCTTCGATCCCTTGCCGATCCCGAGCACCTCTTCGTAGTTCATGCGCCCGTTCCGGTGCTTGATCAGCTGAATGGTGGGACGATCGAGCTGCATGGCGCTCAGCACGACCTGCCCCGCGATGAGGTTCGGCAGTCGGTACGCCACGCGCACCCGGGGCAGGTCCACCAGCAGTTCGCCGGCGGTGTCGCGGACCACGAGATTTTCCAGAGTGAGGTCGTACAGGAACGAGCCGGAGATGGCGCCCACTTTGACCTGGCCCGTCACGATCCGGTCGAGGCCCCGGGAAACGGTGCGCGCCAACAGATCGCGGCCCGGGGGCGTGAGCGTCATCGACGTGACCACGCCGAGAATCATCGCCATCATGCCGATCACGAAAATGAACAGGAAACGGGCCAGATGACGACGCATCAGAAGGGCTGCCCTACAGCTACGTGCACGGTCCACTTGCTGCTTCGAGGCAGGACATAGGAGCCCTGCCCCGGCACCGGAAAGAGGTTCCCGTCCTCATCGAACTGAAAGAGGGTGCCGGGCTGGAGCTTGTAGGGATTGTAGGCCACATCGAGCCGGGCGGGGCCCAAGGGAGTTGCCACCCGCACGCCTACCCCCGGCGTCACACGAATTACGGTGGTGCGCTGGTTCGGTCCTCTCTGCCACACGCCGCCTACATCCACAAATGCCGCCAGTCTGAGGCGCGAGCTGAAAACAGGAGACGGCACCCGCAGTTCGACGTTGGCCACAGCCAGCGTGTTCCCGCCCGTGGCCGCCACCCGCACCGAGTCGGGCTCGATGGACTCGTTGTTGGCGGCCGCCGTGTCCACATGACTTTGAGGCACCACGTACACTACCGGCCCGAGCTCATTGCGTTCGAAGCCTCTGACATCATTGGGCCCGCCCGCGTAGAACCGCTGTTCCGGTGGGATGAAGGCAACCGTACCGGCACCCACATCAAGTGTGGGTGAGAAAATGGCCCCGCCTCGGAGCCGCCAGCTGAGAACGACGTCGCGCGAGAGCGGCCGATACCAGGTGATCCCGCCGACCAGACGCGTGAACTGTTGCAGCTCGGAAGATCCAATGAGGGTGGAGGCATAAGTGAGCTCGACCTGGGCCGACCGGCCTCGGGTGGGGTCGATCTGGCTATTGACCCGGGGAAAGTTGGCCAATCCCGTCAGCATCGCGAGCAGTCGGTTCTGGCGCAGCTCCTCGATCACGTCGGCGGTGCAGGCATTGAAGAAGGAACAGAAGCTTTGCGCCGTGGCCTCGGTCCGCCCATAAGAAACGGTGTACGTGAGCGACAGCGGATTGCGGCGGCGGGGCGTGCTGCGGGTGAGCGCGATGCTGGCGCCGGTTTCCTGCCGTAGGTAGACCTTGAACTCGGACCGACGTTCCGCGAACAGCGACACTGTGAGAGCGTTATTGGGCGACAGAAAGGCCGGACGGCGCACCGACGCTCCGAGATAGAAATTCAGCTTGGATGACCCAACGCTGTCCTCCCGCGAAGCGCTGCAGATGTTATCGTCGAGGCCCCAGTCCAGCGGGTCGCCGACTCCGACCTTGGAGAGCCGGCTGGTCAAGTCGAGAATCTGTCCGCCTCCCAGAAAGTCCCGCGAGGTCCACCCCAGCGCGCCGCGGAAGCAGTCGTTGGTGGCGTAGCCCAGGCCGCCTCGTACCCGGCGCCGCTTCCCTTCGTTGACTTGAACCACGAGCGGCACCGAATCGGAGTTGGGCTGGAATCTGGCCGAGTCGATGTTGACCGAGGCAAAGCGGAAGAGATCCGACTCATACAGATTCCGCTGGCTCTGAAACAGCTCCTCCTGTGAATATCGCCGCCCGGGACGGGCTACCAGCAACTTGCGCACCAGCGACGAGTCCACTCGCTGAGCACCGACGACGGTGATCCGGCCGATGACAGCGCGCCGCCCCGGCGCCACGTCCAGTGCGACGGTGGCTTTTCGCGCCTGGGTGTTGACCTCGAAGCTGGTAAACACCATGGCCGAGGGATAGCCATGGTCGCGCAACCGAGTGGTGAGGCTGTCGGCGCTGGCCTGCATGAGGAACCGATTGAACGGGTCGCCCTGACGGAGCGGCAGGTCCCGGAGAGCCAATTCGCGCCCCCGCGGGGGGAGTGAGTCCAGCCCGGTGATCGTGAGCGAGTTGACGATGATCGGCTCGCCCTCGGTAATATTGATCGTGATGTAGACGTCTTCCGCCGTGCGCTGGATCAGGGTATCGATCACCGCGTCATAGTACCCGCTACGCTTGTACAGGACCCCAATGCGAACCACGTCGCGGCGAAACTCCTGGGGATCGAAGTAGCGCTTCGCCCCCAGGCCTATCCAGCGGAACAGGCCGGCTCGGGCAAACCAGCTGGAGTTGGTGGTGGCGATGGCGCTGGCCAACACCTCGTCCGATATGGCCTCGTTCCCCCTGAAATCCAGCTGCCGTACGACCAGCTGGGTTTCCTGAGCGGCAAGGGGACGAACCACAAGCAGAATGGTCAGAATCCGGACCCACCACGCGGCGCGGGTCAGGAGCGCCGGCCTGGGAAGGTGGCTGGTCGTTGGGTGCATCCGCGGAGCTTTGGCGGGCGAAGCAAAATGAGACACTCCAGGCGGAGGATCTTACGCCCACCGGGGAACCGGGAAACCGATTGACGGCGCGCCGTAAGCCCGGTAGTTTGACCACCTTACGTCGTCGTGTCAACGTCAGGAGGCAGCCGGACAGCGGGCAGCGGGGCGGCAGTCCCGAATCGTATCCGTCTATGGTTGTGTTTCCTACCCAACTTGCCCTCTGAGCCACGGATCCAATGCGCCGATTCCTCCTTGCTACGGCACTGCTCTGGTCCGCCTGCGGTGACCAGGGCGGTGACTCCACCCTCAACTACTCTTTCACCTACGATCCCCGCTCCCTGGACCCGGCGCTCTCCACCGACGTGCCCACGGGGGAAGTGGTCGCTTTGCTCTTCGACAACCTGACGCAGTTTGACGCCGATGCCCAACTGAAGCCGGGCCTGGCCCGGTCCTGGGAAACGGACCGGTCCGGGCGCATCTACACCTTCCACCTCCGCCAGGACGCCACCTTCCACAACGGGCGACCCATCACAGCCCAGGACGTTCACGCGTCCCTGCTCCGGGCCCTGGCCCCGGGAAGCAGCGGTGGGCGGAGCTGGCCGCTCTACCCCATACGGGGCGCCCGGGCTTATGCCGCCGGTCAGAGCAAGGAGGTGGACGGGATCCTGGTGCAGGACGACTCTACCCTCACCCTGACGCTGGAAGAGCCGCTCAACGTCTTCCCTAAGCTACTGGCCATGCCCGTGGCGGCCGTAGTTCCCACCCCAACGCCTTCCGGCTTCGATCAGCGGCCGATCGGAAGCGGGCCCTGGAAGTTCGTCTCCTGGTCTCATGATGACGCCATCCTGCTGACGAAGAACCCTGACTACTGGGGCGGCGCGCCCAGGGCCGACAGTCTGCGAATCCGAATCATTCCCGAGCCGTTGACCCAGGCAGCGGAGTACGAGGCCGGCCAGCTCAGCGTGGTGGAGGTTCCCATCGGCGAGACTCGTCGCTGGGAGCAGGGTCATGCGGACGAGCTGCAGCGCCGTCCCGGCCTCAAGGCTTTGTATGTGGCCATCAACACCACTCGAGGCCCCCTGCGGGATCCCCGGGTACGCCGGGCCCTGAACCACGCCGTGGACGTAAAGACCCTTCTCGGCACCGTGATGGCCGGCCGTGGAGTGCGGGCCGCGGGCGCCCTCCCACCCGGGGTCCTCGGCTACGACTCGACCCGGGCTCCGTACGACTATGATCCCGCCAAGGCCAAGCAGCTGCTGGCCGAGGCAGGACACCCGAATGGCTTCAGTGTCAAACTTTGGCGGACCCAGCGCGCCGAGCTGGCCCGCCTGGCCCAGTCGATCCAGCAGAACCTCGCGGAGGTGGGGATTCGGGCCGAGATCGTGGAACGTGACGCCTCCAGCGCCCGCGCAGCCGTGCGCAACGGTGAAGCCGACCTCTTCCTGACCGACTGGTGGGCCGACTATCCTGATCCCGAGAACTTTAACTTTCCGCTCTTTCATTCCCGCAACAAAGGGCCCGGTGGCAATTACGCATTTCTCAACGATCCGGCCCTGGACTCCATGATCATGCGCGCCCGGTCCACGACCGATGAGGCGGAAAAGGCGCGGCTCTCCCGAGAGATCGATGCCCGGGTGTTCGAGCTCGTGCCCTGGATCTTCCTCTGGTTTCCGGTCGACGTGTGGGCTATGCGTCCCGACGTGACGGGGTGGCGTTTCCCCCTGGTGTTCACGGGGCAGCGCTGGATGGAGGCAGAGCGAGCCCGGTGAGCCGGTTCATCCTGGCCCGGCTGGCGCTGCTGGTCCCCACACTTTTTGGCGTCCTCGCCGTCACATTTCTCCTCCTCTACGTGGCGCCGGGAGACCCGGTGCAGGCTATGGTGGGGGAGCGGGCCGATCCCGAAACTTTGGCCCGGCTACGCGCCGAGCTGCGACTGGACGACCCGCTCTACCAGCAGTTCGGGCACTACGTCGGCGGCATCCTCCGGGGCGACCTCGGCACCAGCTACATCACTCGCCGGCCGATCGTGGACGATCTGCTGGAGCGGTTCCCCGCCACGTTGCGGCTCGCCGGGGCGGCCATGCTCTTCGCCGCCATCACCGGCATCAGCATCGGCATCTACGGTGCCTGGCGCCCCGGCTCCTGGGCCGATCGCATCGCGACCTTCGCGGCCTATCTCGGGATCTCGTTCCCGGTGTACTGGGTCGGGTTGATTTTAATTCTGATCTTCGCGGTGCACCTGCGCTGGCTCCCACCGTCGGGATCGGCCAACCCGGTGTATCTCATCCTCCCAGCCATTACGCTCGGGATGCGCTCGGTCGCTTTCCTCTCGCGCATGACCCGGGCGGCGATGCAGGAGGTGCTGCAAAGCGACTTTATCCGGACCGCGCGCGCGAAGGGACTGAGCCAGCGACGGGTGGTGTTGTCCCATGGTTTCCGGAACGCCCTCCTGCCGGTCGTGACGGTCCTCGGGCTCGACTTCGGCAGCTATCTGACAGGCTCCATTCTGACGGAGACCATCTTTTCCTGGCCCGGGGTGGGACGCTACGTGCTGACGGCTATCGACAAGCGCGACCTGCCCGCCATTCAGGGGAGCATTCTCTTTCTCAGCCTGGTCTTCGTCATGGTGAACCTGTTGACTGATTTGCTGTACGCGCGAGTGGATCCAAGGGTGGCGTATGATTAAGGACGGAGAAGGCGGAGGGGTCGGAGAAGACGGAAAGGTGGTGGGAGGGTGGAGAAAGGGGCTGTACCGCGCCTTCTCCGTCCTCTCCGTCCTCTCCGCCCTCTCCAGCAGCGCAGCCGCGCAGTCTCTCGCCAATCGCATCGACAGCAGACTGGATCGTCCCCCTTTCAATAGGCAGCTCTGGGGAGTGGCCCTCGTCGATGAGACCGGCCGCTTGATCTACAGTCGCAACGCGGACCGGCTCTTCATTCCCGCCAGCAACACCAAACTGGTTGTGAGCGCGGTCGCTGCCGCCCTGCTGCCTCCCGACTGGCGGGTCAAGACCAGCGTGTACGGAGGACCGGTGGTGGGCGGGGTGGTGATGGGAGATCTGGTGCTGTACGGTCGCGGCGATCCCACGATGGGCCGGCGCTGCTACGCCACCGATTCGATGCTCCCGGGCGTCTGCGACACCGATCCGTTCGCCCGGTTAAGGCAGCTCGCGGATTCGCTCCGGAGTAAAGGCGTCCAGCTCATTCAGGGAGACGTGGTCGGCGACGGCAGCTACTTCGAGCCGACGCTGGTGCATCCCAACTGGGAGCAGTTCGATCTGAACTGGTGGTACGCCGCTCCGGTTTCCGGCCTCGGCTTCAATGACAACAGCGTCGATTTTACCTGGCAACCCGGGCCGGCAGCCGGCGCACCCGCCGTCATTAGCATGAGTCCTGATCTCGGCGACCTGGCGTTCGAGAATCGCACCGTAACGGTTCCGCCGGGTGGAGAGTCGGATGTGGGCGACCGCTTTTTCCGCCACCCCGGCACGCTCCAAATCTGGGCCGAGGGAACGGTGGCTCTCGACAATCCTCCCCGGAAAGATTCGTTCGCTATGCCGGATCCCAACCTCTACGCCGCACGGGCCCTGCGGCAGGCCCTAGCCGATGCCGGCATTTCGGTCG
Organism: uncultured Gemmatimonadales bacterium; assembly: GCA_963840165.1. GTDB lineage: Bacteria > Gemmatimonadota > Gemmatimonadetes > Gemmatimonadales > GWC2-71-9 > CAVVWJ01. The sequence continues at coordinate 37,747 of CAWIXT010000009.1, read as the reverse complement.
CCGGCACAACCCGGTCAACCACCGATTCTTCGGCCTACGCCCAGCTGCGGCAGACTCCGCCATTGGCCGAAGTCGCTTCTCGACCGCTTCGAGACTGGGTCTTTCCGGTCCTCAATACCAGCCAGAACTGGTTTTCGGAGATGCTGCTGAAGCAGCTGGGGAAGCAGTTTGGCCGGAGCGGTTCATGGCCCGACGGGCTGGAGGTCGAGCGTCGCTTCCTGATCGATTCAGTGCGGGTCGACTCTACCCAGATCTCCCTGAGCGACGGCTCCGGCCTGTCCAGCTCCAACCTGGTCAGCCCGCTCGCATTCACGCAGCTGCTCCGCTACATGCGGAGGCACCCTCGGTTTGCCGGGTTCGCCGCCGGCTTACCTCAGGCCGGCGCCACCGGATCCCTGAAAAGCCGTTTCGTGGGTACCCCGGTGGCCGGCCGCGTGCGTGCCAAAACAGGAAGCATCTCCCGGGTAAACAGTCTCTCGGGCTACATCGAGCTGGACCGCGGCCGGTTCCTTACCTTCTCGGTTCAGGCCAATCACCACGCCCAGCCCACTCGCCCCATGCTGGCTGCGATCGACAGCATCGTGATGGAGATGGGGAGGGGACGGAAGTGAGAGGTAAGGGGTGAGAGGTGAGGGGGGTTTGGGAGACTTCTCACTTCTCACTTCTCGGTCCTCACCTCTCACCTCTCACCTCTCACCTAGTCGTCCTTCTGCCCAAAGAGCGCCATGTTCGATGAGTGCCCTGGATTCACCTTGGCCTTCGGGTTGATCCAGTGCACCGCATTGTTGACGGCGATGCACGCCTCACCTGCGCCCGTGGCAATCAGTTTCAGCTTGCCCGGATAGCTGGTGATGTCGCCGGCGGCGTAGATGCCCGGTACGTTGGTGGCCATGACCTGGTCCACCTTGATATCGGCCTTCTCCGTGTCCAGTCCCCATTGCTTGATGGCGCCGAGGTCAGAGTGGAACCCCAGCAGCGGGATGACCGCATCCACCTCGAGCGTCTCTTCCTCCTTCGTCTTGCTGTTGAAAATGGTGACTCGTTCGACCCTGCCGTTGCCCTGCAGCGCCTTGACCTCCCAGAAGGTACGGAGGTCGCACTGTCCTCGCCGCTGGAATTCCTGCACCTGGCTGATGGTTGCCTGATGGGCCCGGAAGCCATCTCGACGGTGGATAAGCATGATTGACTTGGCGATTCCCTGGAGATTCACGGCCCAGTCGAAGGCGGAGTCGCCACCCCCGACCAGCAGTACCCGCTGACCCTCGAACTGCTTCGGATCGAGCACCTTGAAGTACAGCCCCTTTTCCTCGAACCGGTCTTCCCCTTCGATCCCGAGCCGTCGCGCCTCGAACGCTCCGATGCCGGCCGCGATGATGATGGTCTTGGTGGGATAGTCGGCCTCGGAGGTCTCCAGAATGAAGTGCCCCCCATTCTCCTGTTCCACGCGCCGCAGCCCGGTGACGACTTGACCAAGGTGGGTCGTAGCCCCGAACTGGAGCGCCTGCGTCGCCATGTCCCGGACCAGATCCTTGGCCAGGACCTTGGGAAAGCCGGCGACGTCGAAGATGTACTTCTCCGGATACAGGGCCATGAGCTGTCCGCCCAGGGCAGGAAGCGCGTCAATAATCCGGGCCGACGCCCCGCGCATGCCTGCGTAGAATGCGGCGAACAGACCCGTCGGGCCGCCGCCAATGATCGAGATGTCTCTTAGCTCCTGCTCGGCCACTGCCGCTCCTCGGTACGAATGGCTATTGGCTATTGGTCTATTGGCCGATCCCTCGACCGCAACACATAAGCTAATAGTTAGGGGGCATTAGCTAACAGCCAATGGCCAAGAGCCAATAGCCAATAGCCAATAGCCTTCTCACGCCCTTTCGCTTCGGATGGTGACCCGGCACATTCACCGCCATGTTCCAGCGAAACCTCCGGCTGATGGTGACCGCCTCGCTGATGCTTGGCTGGGCTATCGGCGTCAGCGGCTGCCGGAGTGCCGCACGCTTTCTCGGCGAAGTGCTTCGAGAACGTCCGCCGACGCCACTCGACTCGATGAGTGTGGCCAGCGACGTGCGAATCGATTCCTCGGGTTATCTCGTCGGCAGCTTTGTCGGCGAAGGCACCAGCCGTTCGGTCCATCTGCTTTCGAGCGACACTGGAGTCGTAGCCGCGCTCATGCGTCGCTATCGTCCCGATCTGGTGGAGCCGGGAGATATTTGGGGATCACTGGCTCGCGAGCGTGTCATCGCCCTGACGCCCGGCGGACGCCGCCGCACCGTTGCCGGCACGCCGGGCGTGGAGCGGGCACTGGCGGGATCACCGCTCGGTCACACTGCCGTGACGCCGAGCGCCATTCTCCTGCGCGGCAGCTCCTGCGGATGGCGGGGAGCTCAGGTCGAGATCATCGCTGCGTCCAGGGACGCTGATAGTCCGCTGCGGGGGCCGGTGCTGGGCTCTTTCACCCGCCGCGTGACCGCCGAGACCGGTATTGAGGAGGACCGTTTCCTGCCTCGGGAGCCGGTACCCCCACCGGGAGGGGGACTGATGGATGTGCTGGTCGGACGCACCGCCTCGGCAATCGATTCGACGCTGACGGTGAGCTTCCGCTCGCTCGCGCTCCGGAGGCCGGACGACCCCCGGCTGGAGATCAACACCCTCGCCGACGTGGACGTGGCCGACGTGATCTCCTATCGCTCCGGTCCTGCCGGGGTACGCTACGCCGTATCGCTGCGGGTCCGGCGGATTACCGGAGGCGGTGACACCCTGTTGGCCGCCGGCGTGATGGCCTGGGACAGCGCCGGGGCCTGGCAACAGACCATTTTCCGGCCCACCCTCATCGCGCTGCGGCGTGGCCGGCTCGCTCCCTACGGAGCGCTGCGGCGCAGCATCTTCTGGCGCCGGCTCCAGCCCATCAGCGACTTCGGATTCAGCCGCGACAACCTGTGGATGGAGCAAGTGGACGTTCGCCGGGAAAGCGTGTTGTGGGGGATCATTCAGCCGCGGGGGAACGTCGTGGTCGCGGCGGCGGAAGTGGAGGCGTCCTGCCGATGAAGATCTACACCCGGACCGGAGACGCCGGCGAGACCGGATTGTTCGGCGGCGGTAGAGTGCCGAAGGATCATCCACGTGTCGCCGCTTATGGCGACGTGGACGAATTGAACTCCGTCATCGGCATGGTCCGCGCGGCCGCGGGTGGGCAGTTCTTCGACCCACTCCTGGAATCGATCCAGCGCGACCTCTTCTCGATCGGAGGCCACCTGGCCACGCCGGACCCCGCTCGGGTAACGAAGGCGCTCGAAAAGGCCGAGCTCTCACCCGCCCGGGTGAGCGAATTCGAGCGGGTCATGGATTCGGCGGAGGAGGAGTTGGAACCGCTGCGCGCCTTCGTATTACCTGCCGGATCCCAGATCGCTGCGGCGCTACATCTGGCGCGGACGGTTTGCCGCCGCGCCGAGCGCAACGTGGTGCACCTGGCGCACTCCGACGCGGTGCCGGAGCTCTTCCTCGTATACCTGAACCGTCTGTCCGATCTCCTGTTCACCCTGGCTCGGGTGGCCAATCGTCGCGGCGGCGTACCCGATGTGACGTGGTAGCGAGGACCGCGATGTCCGGCCCGGTGACCGTGACCCACGCGCTGGGGAGCTACCCGGTCTACGTGCAGGCTGGAGCCCTGAGGCAGCTGCCCGAGCTGGTTCGGCAGTCGCTTCCGGGACGGCGGGTCGCCATGATCGCCGATGCCGCTGTGTATCAGCTCTATCAGGCCGGCGGTTTTGGAGCAACTCCCTGGGAAGGCGAGGTCCTCACCTTCGAGCCGGGCGAGAGCTCGAAGACGCGCGAGTCCTGGGCCCGCCTGACCGACGAGTTGTTGGACCGCGGCTTCGGACGGGATACCGGCCTGATTGCGCTGGGCGGTGGGGTCACCGGCGATCTGGCCGGGTTCGTCGCGGCCACCTACATGCGTGGCGTTCCCTATCTCCAGGTCCCCACTACAGTCCTGGCCATGCTCGACGCCTCAGTGGGGGGAAGACGGGGGTGGATACCCACCAGGGGAAGAACCTGGTAGGGGCGTTCCATCCGCCGGCTGGGGTCATGGCCGATCCTAACGCTCTCGCTACGCTGCCGGAGCGGCAGTACCGCGCCGGGCTGGCGGAAGCGGTGAAGCATGGCTTGATCGCCGACGCAGCCTACTTCACCTGGATCGAGGAGATGGTGGACCCGCTGGCCGGCCGGCAACCCGAGGCACTGACCCATCTCATTCGACGCAGCGTCGAGATCAAGGCCGAGGTGGTAGCCGGAGACGAGCGCGAATCGGGACGGCGAGCCATTCTCAATGCCGGACACACCGTCGCTCATGCCCTGGAACAGGCCACCGGTTACCGGTTGGCCCACGGAGAGGCCGTCGCCCTAGGTCTGATCGTCGAGTGCCGTCTGGCAGAACTGCTCGGCGTTGCCCCGGCAGGTCTTGCCGGGCGGGTCGCCGGCTTGCTCGAAAGGCTCGGCCTGCCGGGCCGGCTCCAGAATCAGCTCGCGGACTCGGTCCTGCTGGACGCGATGGCCCGGGATAAGAAGAACCGGGACAGCGAGATTCACTTCGCCTTGCCGGCCGGACTGGGCGAGATCCACAAGGCTCGAGGATGGACCACATCAGCGCCGAAAGAGTCGATTCGCGAGGCCTTGGCGGCCATAGGTTGAAGCGATGGTCCGGCCTTGGCGTAGCGGCTATGTCATTGCGGAACAAAGCCTTGGTTCCCCGCCGGAGGATCGTCGCTGGGGCAAAGTTTCCCAAAAGTGGATAAATCGACGAAGCACATAGTGGTGAACACTTTGTGATGTGGAAAGATTTTTTTGCTTGACCGCACCAAGCGCTGTTCCTATATTGATCACTCATCCTCTCCGATTAGCTCTGGTCACCGCACTCCACATTCGCAGCGCTCAACTCTGCCGGGGTTGTCTATGACCGTAGTTCGTACCGGGAAAGCCCGGCCGTTTGCCCGCTCTACTCCTTCCGGCGCGTTCGATCAATACCTGCTCGACATTCAAAAGCTCCCGATGATCTCCGATCCCGACGAGGAGAAACGTCTGGCGCGCTGTGCCCTGGCGGGCGACGAACGGGCCGCGGAGCGTCTGGTGACCGCCAACCTGCGTTTCGTGATCTCGTACGTGAAGAAGTACCAGGGGCACGGACTGGATCTCTCGGAGCTGGTCGCCATCGGCAACGAAGGGTTGCTCAAGGCGGTAAAGAAGTTCGACCCCGACCACGGCGTGAAATTCATCTCCTACGCCGTGTGGTGGGTGCGTCAGGCCGTTCTCAAGGCTTTGGCGGAACAGACCCGCAGCGTCCGCATACCCCTCAACCAGAACTCGGCTCTGGTGCGGATGTCACGGGCCAAGAGCTTCCTGGCTCAGGAGCTTGGGCGCGAGCCTACCGATTCGGAGATCGCTATCGCGCTGAACGACACGGTCGATAATATCCGCTCCGCCCACCGCATGACGTCCACCGAGGTCTCCCTCGACGCTCCGGTGGAACGCCAGGACCGGGGAGCCAGCACCTTTGGCGAACGGGTGGCGGGCACCGGCGGCATCGAGATCGAGGAGATGACCGACGTCAGGTTGCAGCGCGAGTTTATCGATCGAATCTTCGAGCGGCACCTCACTCCCCGCGAACGCAAGATCCTTTCCCTCTATTACGGCCTGGAAGAAGGCTCCGAGGCGCTCACCCTGGAAAAGATCGGCGCGCTTCTCGGGGTAACCCGCGAGCGCATTCGCCAGATTCGGGAGCGCGCCTTCGAGAAGCTCCGCGATTCACCCGATGTGCGGTCACTGCGGGGATTCTGGGGAGCGGCGTGAACGCGTAAGCGGTAAGCAGTAAGCGGTAAGCGGGGGGGTTCCGGTGCGCATCGGAGCCCCCCGCTCACTTCTCACCGCTCACCGCTTACCTTTTAGAATGCCCACCCGGCTTCCTATCTTTCCACTTCAGGCCGTGCTCTTTCCTGGAACTCCTCTGCCATTGCACATCTTTGAGCCACGCTATAAGCGGATGCTCGCTGACTGCCTGGCAGGCGACCGCCGTTTCGGTATTACTCAGCCTCCCGGTGACCGTGGGAGGCCCGAGCCCGGTACCATCGGGTGCGTGGCGGAAGTACGGGTGAATCAGGAGCTGCCGGACGGTCGATCCAACATCGTGGTGCTCGGCGGGTCGCGCTTTGTCCTGACCCGGCTGATGGACGAGACGCTGCCGTACCTCGTCGCCCTGGTCCAGACCTTTGATGACGATCCGGGAACCGAGCCTCCTGCCGACGACGTCGCCACGCTTCGAGAGCTGTTCACCGAGTACTTCGCCGGACTCCGCCAGCTCAACGACGTCGAGCCTGAAGAACCCACCCTTCCAGATGAGCCTTTGAACCTCTCTTTCCAGGTGGCCGGCACGGTGGAGTGCGATCCCGGCGTGAAGCAGCAACTCCTGGCGGAGCGTTCGACCGAGCGCCGGGTCAAGGCTCTCATCCAGCTTCTGCCGCTGCTTACCAGCAGTGTCGAGCGAGCGGTCCGAGTCCACCGGCGCGCGCACACCAACGGCAAGGGCGGTTCCGCGCCAGATATCGTTACCGAGCAATGAACTCCTTCCTGTTCGACGCCCTGGCGCGCATCGTCGGGAGGGAATGGGTCCGGCACCGCCGCGGCGAGCTGGCCACCTACGCCATGGACGGACTGCCGACCCGTGAATCGATTCCAGGCGTGGTGGTCATGCCGGGTAGTCCCTTCGAGGTGCGGGAACTGATCCGGCTGCTGCATCTGATCCAGGTGCCATTTGTGGCGCGCGGCGCGGGAACCGGCCTCTCCGGCGGAGCCCTGGCGGACCCCGATGCGGTCCTCATCACCTTGACGCGGCTGAACCAGATTCTGCGCGTCGATCCGGTCCAGCGCCGCGCCGTGGTACAGCCCGGCGTGGTGAATGCCCGGCTGTCTGAGGCCGTCGCCCCGCTCGGCCTCCAGTATGTTCCCGATCCCTCCAGCCAGGCCGCTTGTACCGTGGGTGGCAACGTCGCCGAGAATGCCGGTGGGCCGCACTGCCTCAAGTATGGCGTGACCACCAATCACATCGTTTCGCTTCAGGTCGTCCTGCCGGATGGCTCCGTCACGAGGTTCGGCTCCGAGCATGGCGAGCCATGGGGCCCCGATCTGGTCGGACTGTTCGTCGGGAGCGAAGGCATGTTCGGGATCGCAACCGAGATCACGGTGCGGCTGGAGCAGGTGCCCGAGAGCGTCCGCACCATGCTGGCCGACTTCGCGACCGTGCGCGCCGCCAGCGAAGCGGTATCGGCCATCATCGCCACGGGCATAGTTCCCGCCGCTCTGGAGATGATGGACCAGGCCTGCGTCGCGGCGGTGGAAGCCTCCATTTATGCCGCCGGATACCCAACCGACGCAGCCGCCGTGCTGCTGGTGGAGCTGGACGGCCAGGCGGAGGCGGTAGCCGCGGAGGCCCAGACGGTCGAGGCCATTCTGGTCGACGCCGGCGCGCGCCAGGTTCGCAGCGCTTCGACCCCCGGCGATCGCGCCCGGCTATGGCAAGGCCGCAAGAAGGCATTCGGTGCCATGGGCCGCATCGCGCCCGATCTGGCGGTGCAGGACGCGGTCGTCCCTCGCTCGTCGCTCCCGAGCATCATGGACCAGATCGAGAGAATCCGGAGCCACTACGGACTCACCATCAGCAACGTGTTTCACGCCGGCGACGGCAATCTCCACCCCAACATCAGCTTTGACCGGCGGGATCCGGCCGTGGTCCTGCGGGTGCAGCACGCCTGCCGGGAGATCATGGCCGCCTGTGTGGCGGCGGGCGGAAGCATCACCGGCGAGCACGGCGTTGGATCGGACAAGCTCGACTATATGCCCTGGATCTTCGATGCCGAGACGCTCGGCGCCATGCGAGCCGTGCGGCGAGTCTTCGATCCCGGCGAGCGGGCCAATCCCGGCAAGGTCCTGCCGATGCACGCCTGCCGCGAGTGGCATGTAGTCAGGAGCACGCGCCAGTGAGCGACACCATCTTCACCCGGCTTCGCGCGCTGCTGGGAACCAGCGGTGTAGACCGGGACGCTCGCGGGGTGGCCCGGGCCAGTCCCGACTCCAGCGACGCTCTCTCGCTGGTCTGCCGGCTGGCGCACGAGGAGGGCTGGAAGATTCGGGTCGAGGGACGGGGAACGTGGCTCCACCCGGACGCACCCGCCGACCTGGTGGTGACCACCAGGGCGCTGGAGCAGATCGTGTCGGTCAGCCCTGCGGACCTGGTTGCCACGGTGCAGGCGGGCGCTTCTCTGGAGGCGCTCAGGCGGCGGCTGGCGGACTACGGGATGTGGCTCGCCGTGGATCCTCCCGGCCGCCCCGAGCGAAGCATCGGATCGGTCATCGCCACCGCCACGGCCGGCCCGCTCCGCCATGGATTTGGACCCGTGCGAGACCATGTCCTGGGATGCACGGTGGCGACCGGCGACGGGCGGCTGGTCAATGCCGGCGGACGGGTGGTGAAGAACGTGGCCGGCTACGATCTCACCAAACTCCAGGTCGGAGGCTTCGGCGGTTTCGGTATCATCGCGGATGTACATCTTCGGCTGCGGGCCCTTCCCCGCGCCGATGTCACCCTGCTGGCTCGAGGTCAGCGCGATGCGCTCACTTCCGTGGCGCGTGAGCTGGTGGCCGTGCACCTGCTTCCGAGCGCGCTGGAGCTGCTCTCGCCGGCGTTGGCCGCGGAGTCCGAGTGGGTACTCGCGGCCCGATTCCTCGGCACCGACGCCGCGGTGCAAGCCGACGTTCGGCGGCTCGGATCGGCCGGAGACCAGAACTGGGAGCCGCTTCCCGCCGATCGCACGGCGGCGTTCTGGAGCGTGGCCGCCCGCGGCAGCCTGGGCGGGCCGATCACGCTGCGGCTGGGCGTGCTCGGCGACGGCGTGGACGAGGCAATCGATCTGCTGGCGCACGACCTCGATGAGGGTCTGGTCTCCGCCGGCGCCGGCCTCGGCATGATCCGGTGGACCGGCGATGCGCCGGTGGAGCAGCTGCGGTCGCTGCGCCGGGCCGCGGCGGCCCGGGAAATCCCGATGACGCTCGAGCGCGCGCCCTGGCCGGTCCGGCGGGTGCTCGGCCACTTCGGCGCCTATCGAGAAGGCGTCGGCAAGATCGTCGGCCGCCTGCGCGACACGTTCGATCCCGGCCAGTGCCTGAACGTGGCGCTGGAGGGGGTCGATAATGGGTAGTGCGGGCGAGAACGGCTACGCCGCACTCGATCCGTGCGTCCATTGCGGCTTCTGCCTGCCCGCCTGCCCGACCTACCTGGCAACCGGCGACGAAGGTCACAGTCCTCGGGGCCGCATTGTACTGATGCGCGCCATGGAGCGAGGCGAGATGAGCCCGCATGACGCCGCGCTGTTCGAGCACCTCGACGCTTGTCTGGGCTGTCGCGGCTGCGAGCCGGTGTGCCCTTCGGGCGTCGGTTATGGACGCGGGCTGGAGGCGGCCCGAACGCAGATCTTCGCGGCCCGTGGACTCTCTCCCCTCGCTCGGGTGGTGCTCGGGGTATTTAAACACCGGGCCCTGTGGCAGCCCCTCTTCGTTCTGGCTCGCCTGCTTCGGGCCACACGGCTGCCTCATCTGCTGTCCGGCAAAGGACAGTTCCGGTTCGGGATGGGCATGCTGGCCTCATCCGCGGAGGCGAAGAAGACGCCCTCTCCATCTTCTCCATTCTCTCCATCCTCTCCGTCCTCTCCGTCCTCTCCCTCCGGCCCCACCGTCGCCCTCTTCCGTGGCTGCGTCATGCACGCGCTCTTCACCCACGTGCATGCAGCGACCAGGCGCACGCTCGAAGTCAACGGCTACCGGGTGGTGGAGGTGCCGGGCCAGGTCTGTTGCGGGGCCCTGCACGAACATGCGGGCGATACCAGCGCTGCCCGGGACTTGGCGGCGACTAATGTCGAGGTGCTGGCCGGGCAGGCTGATTTTGTCGTGGTCAACAGCGCTGGATGCGGTGCGCTGCTCAAGGACTACGGCCGGTTGGTCGGCTCTCCCGCAGCCGCCCGTGTGGCCGCCGGAGTGCGGGACGTATCCGAGCTTCTGGCCGACCGAGGCCCGATCCGGGGCGCACCGCTGGGACTGGAGGTCGCATACGATGCGCCGTGCCATCTCCAGCATGCTCAGCGGGTCCACGATGCGCCCCTGGCGCTACTGGGCGCCGTCCCTGCCCTTCGTCTGCGTATCCTCCCCGGATCCGATCGCTGCTGCGGAAGCGCGGGTATCTACTCTGTCCTGCGCCCGCGCATGGCCCGGGCGGTGCTCGACGGCAAGATCGCGGGCTTCGCGGAGGCCCGACCCCGTCCCGACCTGATCGTCACCGGAAATCCCGGCTGCCTCATGCAGATCGGCGCGGGACTGCGGGCAGCCGGGCTCCCCATTGGCGTGGCCCATCCGGTAGAGCTGCTGGATCTCTCGTACGATGAGGCGGGGTATTACGACGGTGAACAGTAAAAAGTCAAAGGTGAAAGGAAGGCCATTTTCCCGTTCACTGTTCACTGTTCACCCTTCACAGTTTACCCTTCAGCCATGACCTCCGGCATCCTTTTCGATTTCAACGGCGTCATCGTCGACGACGAGGCACAACACTGCGACTCGCTGATCGCGACGCTCGCCGGCTATGGGTACAGCCTGGATCGAGAGACGTACTACCGCGACTATCTCGGCTTCGATGACCGCGAATGTTTTCGCTTCACCTTCGAGCGTATGGGCAAGTCGGCTGATGAGAGCACCCTGCGGGAAGCGGTCGCCCGGAAGCACGTGGAGTATGAGCGCTCCATCCGGGCCACGATGAGACTGGTGCCTGGCGTCGCAGACTTCATCGAGAACGCCGCCCTGGATGGGTTTCAGCTCGCCATCGTCTCCGGCGCCCTCCGAAGCGAGATAGATCTGATCCTTCAGCTGGCCGGTCTCCGGCCTCACTTCGCCGAGATCATCGCGGCGGAAGACGTCGGCGCCTGCAAGCCGGATCCGCAGGGCTATAACCGGGCGCGCGAGAAGCTGGACCTGCCGCTCAAGCGCTGTGTGGTGGTGGAAGATTCGATCCCCGGCCTTGCCGCTGCCCGCGCCGCCGGCCTCCGCTGCGCCATGCTCGCGACCTCGCATCCGGAGGACTCTTTCGACGGCGCTGACCTGGTCTGGCGCGACTTCGTCGGCCACGACGCGACCGAGCTTCCCTGGGCCCATGTCTGAATTCGACCTGACCCTGGACCGGGACCGGTTCGCCGAGGTCCGGCATGGCGCGGTCGTGGTCACCACCGAGCCGGCGATCTTTCGGGTCCAGGGTCCCGGCGCGTTGACCTGTTTGCAGGGACTCCTCACCAACGACCTGGTCAAGCCGGGCGACAACAGCCTGGTGTACGGCGCGCTCCTTACTCCCAAGGGCGCGTTGGTGGTCGACTACTGGGTGATTCGTCAGGCCGATGCCTTCACCCTCATAGCCCCCCGCGCGGGTCACGAAGCGTCGCTCGACCTCTTTCGGCGGCAGCTGCCGCCTCGCCTCGCCAAAGTCGTAGACCTGACCGGCGAGGTCTGCGCCGCCTGGCTGATCGGCGCGCGGGGATTCCAGACTCTGGCGGAATCAGGGGTCGGCATGCCCGAGGCATCCGGGCGAGTGGCGTCGGTAGGCGGCGAGGTGAGTCCCGTCGCGTTGGCCCTGGCTCCGGAATCTGCGCCGTTCGTGGCGCTTGCTGTCGGGGCGGCTCCGGCGCTGGCGGCGTTGAGCTCGCGTCTGGTTTCGGCCGGCGCTCTCGCGGGGACCGAGAGCGATCTGCATGCCGCCCGCATTCTCTATGGCTGGCCCGCGCTCGGCGCGGAGATCGACGAGCGGACTCTGCCGCAGGAAGTGCGCTATGACCAGATCGGCGGCGTGTCCTACACCAAGGGCTGCTACACCGGCCAGGAAACGGTCGCACGGCTGCACTTTCGGGGTCACACCAACCGGGAGCTGCGAGGGTTGCGGTGGCAGCGGGCCGAGCCGCTCGATGGGCGCACCATCAGCAAGGGCGAGCGGGAGGTCGGCAGCGTCCGTTCCACTCTCAGCCTCGACGATCGCGCCATCGGGCTGGGTCTGATTCGGCGTGAGGTCGGAGTGGGTGAGGAACTGGTCGCGGGGGGGCAGCCAGCGACGGTGGTGGCGCTGCCGTTCGGGCCGGAGGATCTCGACGGCTGATGCTGCGGCCGGAAACGAACGGGCCCCGGATCGCTCCGGGGCCCGACGGACAGCGAGACCGATCCCGTACTAGTGGGCGGTGTCTCGCGTCATAGCCGTGTCCGAATGCGTCATGGCAGTGTCGGTTGCGGCCGGGGCCATGGCGGAGGTGTCGGCTCCCGACGTGGTTCCCTTGCGGTCACCACAGGCGGCAAGCACGAGAACCGCGGTCATCAACAGAATCGTCTTCATCGTCGCTCCATCAGGGGGCAGGTGGCGGTGAATTCCAGCGTCTGAGCCGTATCTATGGCCCGGCCGTCGTGGGGCGAAAGTACGTCCGCGGTTAGCTTTGTGCAAGGTGATAGACTTTGCAGATACCCGCTGCCCCGGCCCATCGTGCCTTCATGGGACTGGCGGCGACACTGTTCTAACGCGCTAGTGAGCAAGGACTTAGCTACGGTAGATAAATGATAGAGCCACGTACCTTTGGTGAACTGAAGAACAGCCGCTGGGCCGAGCCGCCGCTGCGGGGCCGCACCGTGCGGGACGAGATTCGCGCCAACCTCCTCAAGCGGCTCAGCTCCGCGGAGTCGTTGTTTCCCGGCATAGTGGGATATGAAGACACGATCCTTCCGCAGATCGTGAACGCGCTGCTGGCCCGGCATCACTTCATCCTGCTGGGCCTCAGGGGCCAGGCCAAGAGCCGAATCCTTCGCGAGCTCACCGGTTTGCTCGACGAGCGGATCCCCATCGTTGCCGGCAGCGAGGTCAACGACGACCCGTTCGCGCCGATCTCCAAGTACGCGCGCGAGCTGCTCGCCGAGTGCGGCGACGCCACGCCGCTGGCGTGGCTCCGCCGAGACCAGCGCTTCGTCGAGAAGCTTGCCACTCCGGACGTGACCATTGCCGACCTGATCGGCGACGTGGACCCGATCAAGGCGGCGCGCGGAGGGCACCTGCTGTCCGATGAGCTCACCATGCACTTCGGCCTGCTGCCCCGCGCCAATCGCGGCATCTTTGCCATCAACGAGCTGCCCGATCTTTCCGGCAAGGTCCAGGTCGGCCTCTTCAATATCATGCAGGAAGGCGATGTCCAGATCAAAGGCTACCCCGTGCGGCTGCCTCTGGACGTGCTGCTCGCCTTCACCGCCAATCCGGAGGACTACACTGCGCGCGGCAAGATCATCACCCCGCTCAAGGACCGCATCGGATCCGAGGTGATCACTCATTATCCCCGTACGGTCCAGCTCGGCATGGAGATCACCAACCAGGAGGCCTGGACCAGGCGGGGCGGCCCGGAGATCGACACTCCGGACTTCGTGCTCGAGGTTATCGAGCGGGTCGCGTTCGAGGCCCGGGAAGACAAGCGGATCGACAAGCGGTCCGGCGTCAGCCAGCGTCTCCCGATCAGCGTCCTGGAGAACGCCATTTCCAACGCGGAGCGGCGCACCACCGCCCTGGGTGAGCCCCGGGTGGTTCCGCGGGTGAGCGACGTTTACGCCGCGGTCCCGTCGATCACCGGCAAGCTGGAGCTGGAGTACGAGGGGGAGCTGCAGGGTGGCGACGCCATCGCCCGCGATCTGATTCGGCGGGCAGCCGGACGGGTCATGGAAGAGCGCATGGGTGGAGCCGATCTCTCGAAGATCGTGGCCTGGTTCGACCAGGGAGGGGCCCTGAAGGTCTCCGGTGATGAGCGCTCCGACCTCTGCATTCAGGGATTCAACATGGTTCCCGGCCTGCTCGAGGTGATCTCCGAATTCGGACTCGCTACCAGCAAGGACGCCCCCCGCTCTGTCGCCGCGTGCGAGCTGGTGCTGGAGGGTCTGGCGGCGCAGAAACGCATCAGCCGGAGTGAGGAGCTGGGCTATACCCGGGCCAAGCCCGAGCGCCGCGAGCCTGGCTATGGGAAGGGAGGGATTTCGTTTGGGTAACAAACGAGCGGGGAAGAAACAGCGTCAGCGGGAAAGAACCAGCGTGAGCGGTATTTCCCTACGTGGTTTCCTTCCGTTTCAAAAGACCGAGGAGAAGGCGCTGACTTCTACGGTTTCGGGTAAGGAGAACGGTCGCCTTGTCAGCCGGTACAATGTTGGCCTTCAGGGCGATCTCCAGTAGTTCACCGGTCTCGACAGCGGATCCATACGCGATCTTGAGATGCCGCTTGTAGGTGGGTGACTCTCCGAAGGCGTACCCCTCAGCAATGTTTAGCTGAACTGAAAGCGACGCACGCTGAAGCTGAGCAAAGAGTGCGGAGGCGTAAGGTTTCCAACCCGTCCGGGCTAACTCGATGCTTCCAAGAACTACTGCTCTGGACTCTTGCCAAGCATGTAAGGAGCGATGATCGAGCACGAGTAACAATGCAGTTGCAAACCCCTTCTGCATATCCGTAGTCCTGCCATCCGTACCAATCTTCCGCTCACGTTGTTTCTTCCCTGCTTACGCTGTTGCTGTTCCCGCTTACGCTTTTGTTGTCCATCCCCTTCTCCCCGCTTCGCCCACAATGATATCGGTTACACCCTGATGGCCCAGAAGCCCGGTGTTGAGGACCAGGTGGTAGTTCACGGGATCGTACCAGTCCCGGCGGTAATACTCGCGCAGGTAGCGGGCCCGCATGCTGTCGGTCTCATCCACCAGCTTGGCGGCGTGCTCGGGGTCGACGCCTAGCCGCTCGGCGGCGGCCTGGATCCGGTACGGTCGGGGAGCCACCAGCTGCACGTGCAAGCTGTCGCGCTCGCGCGCCAGCACCGCGGGAGCGGCCCGGCCCACCAGCACCACCCGGCCCTTGGCGGCCACCTCGCCCACAACCGTTTCGGTGATTCGTACCAGGTCGGTCTCCTGAAGCTTGGGTACCGTACCGCCGGGTACCTCGGCCGCAAACAGCTCGGGCGACGAGGCAGCCAGGATCCGCGCCAGGCGCTCCGCGAAGCTGGGCACCCGCTCTTCCCGCTCGGCCACGTCGGCAGCCGGCAGCCCGGCCCGCGCCGCTACTTCCTCAACCAGTTCGTTGTCGACCACCCTCCATCCCAGCTCGGCGGCAACCCGCCGGGCCACTTCCGAGCCACCCGCCCCGTACTGCCGGGAGATGGTGATGATCATGGCTGAAGGTAGCCTCCCTCTCGTCCCCGACTTTCCTGCCGTTCCCGTCGATCCACTCCCTCGCGCCCCTCCCGCCGAGCTCTTCTTTCCCGGACCCCCCGCCCCATCCACCACGCCACCGCGGCTCCAACCACCAGGCAGACCAGACCACCGATCCCGAACGCAACTCGCACCCCGAACCGCTCCGCGACCCAGCCCGCCTGGAGCGATCCGAACGGCGCCAGTCCCAGGACCATGAACGAGTAGAACCCCATGACCCGTCCGCGCAGCTGGTCGGGGGCTTCGGTCTGGAGCATCGTGTTGGCGGCGATGCCGTTCAGGGCCATGGTTCCACCGCAAACAGTATAGAGGATTATGGCGGACCAGAAGTTCGGCGCCAGCGACCCCGCCGCCAGCAGGGCGCCGAAGGAGATCGATGAACCAAGCACCAGCCGGGATTGACGGATCCGTCCGCCGAAGGCGGCCATGAAGAAAGCGGCCGCAAGTGCACCGGCGCCGATCGACGCCACCATCGCGCCGTACCCGCTGGCATCGAGTCCCAGCGCATCCCTGGCGAACACCGGCATCAGCGGCATGAAGGAAAAGCCGAACACGCTGAACGTGGTCACGATGATGACCAGCGCGCGGGGCCAGCGGTGACCGAAGACGTAGGCCAGCCCCTCGCCGAGAGCGGTCCACACCGAATCGGCCGCCCGCGTTCGCGGTCCAGCCGCGTCCATCCGAAGCAGGCTAGCGATCACCGCGAGGTAGCTGGCGGCGTTGGCGAAGAAGCAGGCCTCGAGCCCCAGCGTCGCGATCACCAGGCCGGCCAGCGCAGGGCCGATAACCCGCGCCAGATTGAACGCGCTGGAGCCCAGGGCGATGGCGTTCATGAGGTCCTGGCGCTCCACGATCTCGGCCACGAAGGCCTGCCGCGCCGGCACCTCGAACGCAGTCAGCAGCCCAAAGAAGACCGCCAGCGCCATCACCCAACCGACCGTAATCAGATCCAGCGACGTCAGCACGCCCAGGGTCAATGCCTCAACCAGCATCAGGCTTTGGAGCACCAGGATGAACTGCCGCTTGTTGACCCGGTCGGCGATGACGCCGCCGTACAGCGAGAACAGCAGAATCGGCAACGACCCCAGCGCCGTCACCAGCCCTACCGCAAACGCCGAGTCGGTCAGGTGCAGCACCAGCCAGCCCTGGGCGATGGTCTGCATCCAGGTGCCGCACAGGGATATGAACTGCCCCGTCAGGAACAGCCGGAAGTTGCGGTGGCGGAGAGCAGCGAAGACGGTCTGGAGAGAAGACGGGAGCACGGTCGGAAAGGTCTAGGGTCAAGGGTCGAGAGTCTAGGCCCGTTTCCGACCATGGTGCGGTGATGGGCGAGCCGTTATCAATACAATGAGGCGCCTGCCTCTCCTGGACCGCAGACCCTAGACCCTAGACCCTAGACCCGACGCAGCATGCGCTTTACTACCTACTCCAAGTATCACCCAGAGCTGGCTGACGCCGTCAACCTCCAGGGTTTGCTCGACCAGCTGAGCGATTTCCTGCTCCAGTCAGGCTTTGCGGGCAATTCGCCGTCCTTCTGGCACGACGAAATGGGCGATAGCGAGCGGTCGGTGGATGCACTGCGCCAGGCCATACTCCAGGCGCTGATGAACTCGGGCCAGCTGAATCCCGACATGCTGAAGGTGTTGCGGGGAGACTCCACCGGGGACCCGGAGCGCGACAAGCAGATCGAGGCGGAGCTGGGCGAGCTCCTGGACAAGATCGTGCAGCGGCTCATGGAGGAGGGGTATCTCAACGTCAGCCAGGCCCCCCAGGTCCCCCAGGGCTACCAGTCCGTGTTTGGGCCCGGAGGGCAGGCGCATTCGGCGGCGCAGCAGGTACAGTTCAACCTGACCGAGAAAGGCATCGACTTCCTGGGCTACAAGACCCTGAAGAACCTGCTCGGCAGCGTCGGGAAATCGAGCTTCGGGGCCCACGACACTCCCTACCTGGCAACCGGAGTCGAGGCGGAGGGGGTCAGCAAGCAGTACGAGTTCGGGGACGTGCTCAACCTGGATGTCCCGGCGACTCTGACCAACGCCATCGCCCGGGAGGGACTGGGGGTTCCGCTCAATATCGAGTACAGCGACCTCATGGTCAGCCAGTCGGAGTACCGCTCCTCGGCGGCGACCGTGCTGATGCTGGACTGCTCCCACTCCATGATCCTCTACGGCGAGGACCGCTTTACTCCGGCCAAGAAGGTGGCGCTGGCGCTCACCCACCTTATCAGAACCCAGTATCCCGGTGACAGCCTGAGAGTGGTGCTCTTTCACGACTCTGCCGAGGAGATTCCGCTGAGCGCGTTGGCGACGGCGCAGGTCGGGCCCTACCACACCAATACCGCCGAAGGCCTCAAGCTGGCACGTCGGCTGCTCGCAGGGCAGAAGAAGGACATGCGGCAGATCATCATGATCACGGACGGGAAGCCGTCGGCCCTGACCATGCCCGATGGCCGGATCTATGTGAATTCGATGGGTCTCGATCCCCAGATCCTGCAGGCCACCTACCGCGAGGTCTCCAACTGCCGCCGCAGCGGCATCATGATCAACACCTTCATGCTGGCCCGCGACCGGAGCCTGGTGGAGTTCGTGAAGCAAGTGGCTTCGATCTGCAAAGGTAAGGCGTATTTCACCAACACGATGACGCTGGGACAGTTCATCTTGATGGACTTCATGAAACGCAAGACCCGACGCGTGTCCTGATGTCGTCGAGCCCGCCGTGAGAACCCCCTACTACTACCTCATACTTCTCCTGCTTCCGGCAAACGGATGCAGCGGGAGTGGTGCTACACCACGAGACGTGGGAAGCCCCACTCCGGTGGCCGACCCAAGGGGACCTGCTCCCACCCCGGGCGCTACCGCCGAGCCCCCGGCCGGCCGCACTGGGCAGAGCGGGGTGCCGCTACGGCCGGATCAAGCTCCTCTTGTCGAAGTGCTTGACGCGCTGGAGGAAGACAGCCTGTTGGGTCGGCGGGTGAGAATCGCGGGACGGTGCGTGGCTCGGGGCGAAGGCAGGCGCGCAGGGTCATGGACCCTGGACCAGTCCGGCGCCGCCATCGAGGTTCGCGGCCTGGTGCCCGCCTCCTGCTCACGCAAGGAGGGCGAGGAACTCACTATTTTCGCGCAGATCGAGCCGCAGACCTCCGGCAGCCGGGAGCGCATCCTGCTGCGCCTACCCAGCTAGCGGACTCCGCTGTCGGTCAGGAAGACGTCGGCCGCCCCCCTACCACCCGCTTCAAAGTATGACCCGCCGGCACGACTGCCGAAGGTCCTTCCAGCTGGTTGATGATGGCGAGTTGCTCGATCGGCACCGTCGAGGGATACTGGGCGTTGAACTGCTCCAGCGTCATCTGACGGGGCGCCTTCACCAGCTCCACGCGCGCCGGCTGCACGTTGATCTTGGACTGATCCCGAAGCTCGTCGAAGCTGCTGATCGTCTGCTGAAAGGCCTGGTCGTACGTATTGAGCTTGCCGCTTGGGGTGTAGCCCATCAGGCCGAACGTCTGACCTCCGAAGGAAAAGAACGAGACCAGACCTTCGATCACGCCTTGCTGGGTCTGGGCCTGGAAATAGCTGGAGGCCGCTGGCATTCCATTAATCCGCGAGGTCGAGGCATTGCCCGCCTGCACCCCCTCCTGTGACAGGAACTGGCGAGCCGCCTGCTCCGGCGAAGCCTGTCCCGCCAGCCCCAACTGGATGATGGCATCCTCGGCCGGGCTTACCGCCACGACCGCCTGCTGCATGTTCTGATACTTCCACCCCTGCGGAAACCGCAGTTGGAAGCGCATGTTGGGATGATAGAAGGCGTTCCCCTCGAAGTACCCCTGCCGCGGGTCGTCGCCGAAGGTCATCCCCTGGATCCGCCGCAGATAGTCTTCGCGGTCGACGACGAGTTGCTGCGGATTCAGCGGAACCGTATCCAACATCTTTTCGATGCGCTCGATACGGTTGCCGGGGTCTGGGTGCGTCGAAAGCCACTCCGGCAGCTTTCCGGCACCTGAGGCCTCGCTGAGCCGTGCGAGGGTCTCGAACACGTGCGGCATCTCTCGCACGTCGTAACGCTGCCCCAGCGCGTAGCGGAAGCCCGACTCATCCGCCTGATTCTCGGCGTCACGTCCGTACTTGAGAAATAGCAGGCTCAGTCCCGCGCCGGCGATCTGTCCGAACTTGGCTATATCCGATGACAGGATGCTGCCGATGCCGAGTCCCAGCTGGGCGAGCTGGGACTTGCTGATCTGCTGGACCGAGTGCCGGTGGGTCACGTGCGCGATTTCGTGGCCAATGACGCCGGCGAGCTCCGCCTCATTGTCTATCGCTGCCAGGAGGCCCCGGGTCACATAAATGAAGCCACCGGGAATGGCGAACGCATTCACCGCCGCGTCGTCCACCACGTGGAACTCCCAGGGGAGGTTGGGACGCTCCGACTGCGCTGCCATGCGCTTGCCGATTTCCGCGAAGTACGCGTTTAAGGCGGGATCCCGGTAGTGGCCGATCGACTGCTCGACCTCCTTGGCGCCCTGCTGTCCCATCTGGATCTCCTGCGACTCGGAGACCAGGGCGAGCTCGCTCTTGCCGGTCACGGGATTGCGGGCGCAACCCATAGGACCCGCGGCGAGTCCGGCGCCCAGGCCGGCAAGCAGCACGGAGGAGAGCGCGATCGAAGGTGCGCGGGATCCAAAGACTGAGCGAGTCATGGCACATTCCTTTGTTCGCGTTCGGTGGCGAAGGTGCGGCAGCGGACGGGCTTACCGCCCGCGAGACCATCACACGGTAAGCCCGCCGCCCCGCGCCGGCTGTGATGCAAGTCGCCTGCCGGACCTCAGGGCATCAACCCGGCCCTGGGAACGCTCGAGAACATGGCCCCGACCGCGCTGATGACGAGCATGAGCACGAATCCGGCGATGATGACCACCACCGTATAAGCCACCGACTTGTCCCGGGGAGTCTTCATCAACACGGGAAGACCCAGGTACAGCAGGTACAAGCTGTACAAGCCGACGATAGACAGGATCGACAGCATCGGAACCAGGAGGAAAATGCCTGACAGCCAGCTGGCGGTCAGAGAGTAGGCCGCAACCTTCAGTGCCTGGATCTGGCTACGTTGCCCGTTGAACGTGGGGGCCAAGGTATCGATGACCAACGCCAGCACGTAGGGTGCGGCGAGAGCAAGGACATACGCCACCACACCCTGAGTAATCGCGGAACCGATCGGCACGCGGTAGGTCCCTACGAAGGGGACCGACATCCCAAAGACCGAGAACCCTATGATCTGAGCGATCGGGCCTATCGCCGCGAGGGGCATGATATACCGGGTATAGAGCTCTGCCGGCGTGGTCTGCTCCGCATCGATCACTTCCCACTCCGTCTTGGGTGAGAGCAAGATCCGCTTCACGCGTTCTACGAGATTCATCGCCATCTCCTTGGGGGACAGAGGGAAGGTGGGAGCGAAACGCAGATAAGGTGGGGCGGGAAGGGTCCGGCGTAAAGAGCATGTGACCCTTGTCACCCTTGCGGCGGGGCTGAGCACGCAGGCGGAGTATCGGTTTTGGAGGTACTATAGGCTGAGCCGACACAACCCGCCACAACTGAAAGAGGGAGCTCCCATGATCCCCAGACTGTTCGCACTGTTGATCCCGGCGGTACTGGCCGGCTGCGCAGCGGGAACCAGTATCCGCCCCGCAGAGGGAGAGGACAACACGGAGAGCGGGCCCGTCTCTCTGGCCCCAGCGCCGAGCGACGAGTCTCAGCCCACGCCGGCAACGGCTGAACCCACGCCCCAGGACCAGCCACAACCGCAGCCTCAGCCTCAGCCGGAAACCTCCACCCAGGTTCCGGCGCAGGGCTATGCTCCGTACGGAGCGGCAGCGGCGACACGCACGCTGGACCTTCGCAGAATCGGCCAGTGGACTCGCACCGGTATCGGGGAATCACGCCGCCTCATTATCCGCGACGCCAACGCGTGGGACCAGTTCTGGTCCGAGCTGGGCGTCGGTGACCGGCCCGCGGTTGACTTCACCCGCGATGTCGTCGTCGCGGTGGCGGCAGGGCAGCGGCCCACCGGCGGCTACGAGATCGCCGTGGATCGGATTACCCAGGCGAACGGGGAGCTGGCGGTGGAGGTGGTCGAGCGCACTCCCGGCCCCAACTGCGTCACCACCGCCTCGTTGACCCAGCCAGTGGACGTTGTGATAGTACCGGCCGCCGGGGCCAAGGGATGGAGCTTCTTGGAGCGCAAGGAGATACGCGGCTGCAGCTAGCCCGGAAGAACACCACTGCGCCGATCGGTGCCGGCGAGATCTTCCTATCCCAAAGCAGGAGCCGGACTTCCGGCTCCCGCTTTTTTATGGCCCAGAAACTGGACCCATCCTGCCCTGATGCGACATGGTAACTTGCGCGGACACAAAGGCTTAGATTGGACTTGACTTGCCGCCCGGGTCGGCCGTAATTCACCGCCAGGACCTATGGTGGGTCCCCTGAACCCGGTCGGTGGACGTCGAGTCGCCGAGAACTGAGATAGACCCGATGTCCTCCAACCCCGCTCGTACCGCACCCTCGCTGTTGCCGCCGGCCGGCTCTTCCCTGGATTACCCCGACATCGAGCCTGCGGTACTCTCGGTCGGCGAGCCTCCGTCTCCCCCCACCGCCCGGGTCCTGCCCCGGGCCCACACGATTCACGGCGAGACTCGACTTGACAACTACGCCTGGCTCCGGGATCGCAGCGATCCCGCGGTCATCGCGTATCTCGAGGCGGAGAACAGCTACACCGCCACCGTCATGCGCCCCACCGAAGCGCTCCAGGAGCACCTCTACCAGGAGATGCGGGGGAGAATCAAGGAAACCGATCTTTCGGTTCCCGAGCGGGTAGACCAGTACCTGTACTACACCCGGACTGAGTCGGGCCGCCAGTATCCCATTCTGTGCCGTCGGCACGACGGTCCCGAAGCGGCCGAGGAGATCCTGCTCGATCAGAACCTGCTGGCGGCGGAGCACACCTATTTCCGGGTGGGCGCCAGTGAGGTGAGCCCAGACCATCGCCTGCTGGCATACTCGGTGGATACTACGGGGGCCGAAGAGTTCACACTCTATATCAAGAACCTGACAACGGGAGAGCTGTCGGGGGAAAGGATCGGCGGGACTTCGCCGGCAGTTGCCTGGGCCAACGACAGCCGCGCCCTCTTCTATACCATGCTGGACGGCACGCGCCGGCCGTGCCGCCTTTACCGGCACACCGTGGGTACCAGCCAGAGCGCCGACGCGCTGGTCTATTTCGAGGCCGATGAGTCGTTCTTCCTGGACATCAGCCGGACCCGGAGCCGGCGCTTCCTGCTGCTGGATATCGCCAGCCATTCGACATCCGAGGTCCGCTATCTCAGCGCCGATGAGCCCGAGGGATTGTTCCAGGTGGTGCGCACCCGGGAGCCCGGCATCGAGTACAGCGTCACCCACCACGCCGGCCAGTTCTTCATTACCACCAACGACGGGGCCCCAAATTTCAGGCTGATGCAGGCGCCGGTAACCGACCCCTCGAAGGAGAACTGGACTCCGGTGCTGCCGTACCGGCCCGCGGTCAAGCTGGATGGGGCCGACGCGTTCAGGAGTCACCTGGCGGTCTACGAGCGCGAGGCCGGCCTGCGCCAGATCCGCATTCTCGACCTGTCTTCCGGCGCGGAGCACCTGGTTCCCTTCCCTGAGCCGGTCTATACCGTCCGGGCCCACGAGAATCCGGAGTTCGAGACCACGGTCCTGCGGTTCACCTACACCTCGCTGGTCACCCCCAGCTCGGTAGTGGAGTACGACATGGCTTCGGGGGCCTGGACGGTGCGCAAGCGGACCGAGGTGCTCGGGGGCTACGACCAGGCGCTATACCGGAGCGAGCGGATCTTCGCGACCGCGCCTGACGGCGAGCAGGTACCGATTTCCCTGGTGTATCGCCTGCCGTTCGAACGCGACGCAACCCGGCCACTGCTTCTCAACGGATATGGGGCCTATGGCTTGAGCTACGACCCAGCCTTCTCGTCCAATACTCTGAGCCTCCTGGACCGGGGGTTCGTGGTCGCCATCGCGCATGTGCGCGGTGGCGAGGACATGGGGAGAGCCTGGTACGAGGGAGGCAGGCGGCTCAACAAGCGAAACACCTTCTCCGATTTCATCGCCTGCGCCGAGCACCTCATCGGTCAGGGCTACACCGCGGCCGACCGCCTAGCCATCAACGGGGGCAGCGCCGGCGGCCTGCTTATGGGCGCGGTCACGAACATGCGCCCCGACCTGTTCCGGGTGGTGTTGGCTGAGGTGCCGTTCGTGGACGTAGTGAACACCATGCTGGATGCGTCGCTGCCGCTCACCGTCATCGAGTACGACGAGTGGGGCAACCCGAACGATCCGGCCGCCTACGCCTACATCCGGTCGTACTCACCATACGACAACATCGAGCCCAAGGATTATCCCAACATGCTGGTGACGGCCGGGCTCAACGATCCCCGGGTGGCGTACTGGGAGCCGGCCAAGCTGACCGCCCGACTTCGAGCCATGAAGACCGACAACAACCGCCTTCTGCTGCGCACCAACATGGGAGCCGGCCACGGCGGCGCGTCAGGCCGGTTCGACTTCCTGCGCGAGATCGCATTCAAATACGCGTTCATGCTGGATGTGCTGGGCAGGGGGACAGAGGGACAGGGGGACAGGGGGTCAGCGGGTCAGCGGGACGGCGGGTCAGCGGAGACGTGAAAGGCAGTCGAACCAGGCGGGTGTGCTATCCATCATGGATCGGTTCAGGATCTAGTCCGGTCATTCGCTGACCCGCTGTCCCCCTGTCCCGCCTCTACCAAAACACCCCCCGGGGCCAACGCCGCGCCAGAAATCCATCGATGCCCAGCGTCCGGCCCGCGGCCCCGATGAGTAATGCCAGCGCGATGGCTGCGTGCGCCGCGTCGGTGCTCCAGGGAGACCAGAACCAGGCGCCTTTGGCGAACATGTAGTTCAGCGCCAGCAGCAGAGCGAGGCCGGCGGAAAATCGGGTAACCAGTCCTGCAATGAGAGTCACCCCCACCAGCAGCTCCCCCCACCCTATCAGCACAGCAAAAGCGCCCGCGTGCGGCAGCATGACGTTGCGCACGAACTCCTGGTAGAACGGATGCCCTCGCTCCAGGGCGACGTGGTTCAGGAACCCGATGAGGTCCGGGGTCGAGTCGCCCCGCAGCTTGGGCATTGCCGCCAGCAGGAACACCACACCGAGGTACACTCGCAGGATCACCAGGGCGATCCGGGCGAGGATGCCCTGGACGATCTCAGCTGGCAGACTCATCGAAATGCTGGCTCCGAAGCAGGAATGCTCGAAGCTACTCGGCGCGGACCAGCGCCGCAAAAAGAGTTATGCAGGTCACTGCGGAATCGGGCGGCTGGAATTAGCTAGGAGTGGTCCAACAACCTCTGGAGGCAAGGTGAGAGTAAAACAGATCATGACCCCCGACCCCGCCCGTTGCACCCCGGACGCCTCGGTGCAGGAGGCGGCGGTGCTCATGCGCGACAACGACTGCGGCTCCATTCCGGTGGTCGATAACACCTCGTCCAACAAGCTGGTCGGCACGGTGACCGACCGGGACCTAGCAGTGCGGGCACTGGCGGAGGGCAAGGGACCAGAGACCCGGGTACGCGACGTGATGACCCCGGACCCGATCACCAGTGTGCCTGAGGATGAAGTCGAGGATCTGCGTCAGGTCATGGTCGAGCAGCAGGTCCGCCGGGTGCCGGTGGTCGATATCGACGGCAAGCTGGTGGGCATCGTTGCCCAGGCGGACATTGCCCGCGAAGAGGGCGCGGCGAGCGACCGCGAGGTCGGCCGGATCGTCGAGGCCATCTCGGAGCCCAGAAGCGATCTGAGGGAGTAGAGTCCTTCCGGCGTCAGGATTGCCTGCGGGGGAGAATCGCGAAGCCCAGCCCGAGGCTCCAGAGCCCGAGCTCTCCCCCGTCAGCCCGGTAGTAGTGCCGTACCACGTCGACTCGCACCGCTGACCGCCCGTTCACCTTCATGAGGAGCGTTCCGCCCCCATGAAAGCCGGGAAGGATTGTGGCGCCCGGCAGCCCCATGACCATCACGGCGCTCCCGCCCGCCTTGAGCAGTACTGAACCACCCGGAATGGTCACATTGTAGGCCACGCCCAGATCGGGCGCCAGCGCCAGAACGCCGGCGGGCAGTGCCTGGGGAAATAATGCGACACCGAGCTCGAATCCCACGCTCCCCGGCCGTAGCTGCGAGAAGCGGTAGGAGAAGGCCACAATGCCGGGGTCATCTCGGCCGACGCCGTTCGAGAATCGATCCATCGACATGCCCATCGCCGGACCCGCCAGTTGAGCAGGCGGGTGCTGGGCCTCGAGCCGGAACCCGGAAACCGAGCTGAGGCCGGCAACACCGATGAGAAACACCACGAACTTCATCGAGCCTCCCAACTACTTCGCGTCGCGGCTCTCCTCCCGGATCACGGCGACCCCGGCCCGGCCGATGGAGAAGAGCGACTCGAACTTGCCCTTCACCGCCACATCCGCTCCCTTGCGCGGTGCACTGCCCCGGTCGCTCACCACGGTGATGGTGCCGGTGTTGTCCTTGAGCTGATAGGCCCCCACACCCAGCCCGCCCGCCCCTTCCTGCACCTCACCCTGGACCCGCACCGTCTTGCCGTCATACTTGGTGGAGTTGTCCAGCAGCTCGCCAATCGGGGTGACGCCGGCGCAGCCGGCGAGCAGGGCGACAGCGGCGGCAAGCGGGACGTGTCTGACTGCGTTGGCTATGGAAGTCATGGCGTCTGCTCCATTTGGGAGATCGGTCTGGCGGCTCGGCCTGCGTCTAGCTGAATCTGCCGCCGAGTCCAACCCCGGCGCCAGTGCCGAGGGGCGGCCGGTCCGGGGTTCGACCCACGCCCGGAGTGTAATGTTCTGAGGGCCGGTGCGTCAGCAGGTATGAAGGCGAGAAGGTCTACCTGTCCATCTGAACGGAGGCAACCAATGCGCGATCTCCAGACCATCCCCAGCGAGTGTCCCTGCGGCTGTGACTGCAGTTGTGGTGCTGAATGTCCCTGCGGCGAAGGCGGCTGCGGCTGTGGGTGCGGATGCGAATAGACGCGGATGCATCGGGTAGCTCGGCTGCCCCCGAGGTAGCCGAGCGCGACCCCGGAGCTCCAGAGGTACTGCGAGTGCTGCTGGATAACCACGCGCGCTTTCTCGCGTTTCTGGAGCGCCGGGTGGGATCCCGCGACGAAGCGGAGGACATCCTCCAGGATGCATTCGTCAGGAGCCTCGACCATGCTTCGTCGCTCCAAAGCTCCACTTCCGCGACAGCCTGGTTCTACCGGGTTCTCCGGAATGCCATCACCGACCATTACCGCCGGCGGCATACCCAGGGCCGGGCACTGGATCGGCTCGCCGCCGAAGCGGAATCTGACGTTCCGGACAGCGAGCTGGAGGCGGTAGTCTGCGGCTGTGTGCTAAGCCTGCTCGAGACCCTGAAGCCGGAGTATGGCGCAGCCATCCGCCGGGTGGATCTCGACGGGCTGAGCGTCCGCGCCTTCGCGGCGGAGACCGGCGTCACCGCCGGCAACGCCGGAGTGCGCCTGCATCGCGCCAGGGAAGCGCTTCGCAGACAGCTGGCCCGGTGCTGTGGAACCTGCCTGGAGCACGGGTGCCTCGACTGCCGGTGCGCCCATTAGCTGCACCGGAACCATCAGCCGTTGATGGTTTTCATTCCGGCCTCGTGATATCGGTCCCCCGCCGCCGCTCCCTTCGGGGCCACCTCTTCGATCTCCTCCAGCTCGGTGGGTGTCAGCTCGACCCGAAGCGATTCCATGTTCTCGTCCAGGTAGCGGCGCTGCTTGGTTCCGGGAATCGGCACGATGTCCTCGCCCCGGGCCAGCAGCCAGGCCAATGCCAGCTGCGCGGGGGTGCATCCCTTTCGCCGGGCGAGATCCTCCACCCGTTCCACCAGGTCCAGGTTCTTCTGGAAGTTGTCGCCCTGGAAGCGGGGTGAGTTGCGCCGGTAGTCATCCTCCGGCAGGTCGTCGAGGCTGCGGAACCGTCCAGTGAGGAAGCCCCGGCCCAGCGGGCTGTAGGCTACGAAGCCGATGCCCAGCTCGCGACAGAGAGGCAGCAGCTCGTCCTCCGGATCCCGGGTCCAAAGCGAGTACTCGGTCTGGAGCGCCGTGATGCGACATTCCTGGTGGGCCCTCCGGATGGTGGCGGGAGCCGCTTCGGACAGCCCCAGGTAGCGCACCTTTCCCTCGTCCACCAGCCGGGACATGGCGCCGACCGTCTCCTCGATGGGGACGCTCCGGTCCACCCGGTGCTGGTAGTAGAGATCGATGTGATCCACGCCGAGCCGCTGGAGCGAGTCGGCGCAGGAGCGGCGGACGTAGTCGGGGCGACCGTTTACGCCGAGAAAGCTGCCGTCCTCGCCCCGCTCGTTGCCGAACTTGGTGGCGAGCACCACGGCGTTGCGTCGCCCTTTTATGGCCTTGCCGACCAGGCGTTCATTGGTGAACGGCCCATACATGTCGGCGGTGTCGAGGAAGTTGATCCCGCGGTCCAGGGCCCGATGAATCGTCGCGATCGACTCGGTGTCGTCCCGGCCGGCATAGAACTCTGACATGCCCATGCAGCCCAGGCCGAGGGCCGACACCGTGAGGCCATCCCGGCGCAGTGTGCGCGTTTGCATTTGTGATCTCCGTGGGCTTAGATAGTAGTCGCGAGTCGCGAGTCGCGAGTCGTCTCCCGAGACGCTGGACCTACGCTGGGACTTTATTTCGAATTCGCACTGGCGACTTGCGACACGTAACTGACTCGCGACTCGCGACTCGTGACTCTCTCTACCTTGAACCCCGCACCCCATGCAACGCATCTGCGTCTTCTGCGGCACCAACCCCGGCTCCCGTCCCGAGTACGGGGCCGCGGCGCGCGGCCTGGGAAAGATTCTGGCCGACCAGGGGATCGAGCTGGTGTACGGAGGGGCCAGCGTCGGCATCATGGGTGAGCTGGCCGATGCGGTGCACGAGCATGGCGGGCACGTCACCGGGATCATTCCCCAACAGCTGGTGGAAAAGGAAGCCGCCCATACCGGAATCCCCAATCTGATCGTGGTTGCCTCGATGCACCAGCGGAAGTCCCAGATGGCCGACATGTCCGACGGCTTCATCGCGCTGCCCGGCGGCATCGGAACGCTCGAGGGATTATTCGAGATCCTGACCTGGGCCCAGCTCGGGATCCACGCCAAGCCGTCAGGCATTCTGAACGTCGAGGGCTACTTCGACGGTCTCACCGGATTTCTGGACCATGCGGTGCGGGAGGGCTTCCTCACCCAGGAGCACCGCGACGCGATCATCGTAGAAAGAGATCCGGTGGCGCTACTGAAGCGGATGCACGCCTACGAGCCGCCCGAGGGCGAGAAGTTAATGGGGAGGACGAACAGGTAGCGGGACAGCGGGGCGGCCGGGAAAGTGGAGGGAGGTCGGCACGCTGGTCATGCGAGTCATCCCGAGCGCAGGCGAGGGATCGCTCCGGCCTACGTCGGAAATCGGAGGCCCAAATGGGCTGATGAGCGATCTCTCGCTGCTCTCGAAATGACTCCATGCAAAAAGCGCTCAGGATGACAGCGTCTTCAGAGCGCCAGCTTACCGTCCTTCACGATCAGCTTTCCATCAGCTTCGACCGTGGCCTTGAGCAGAGGCACGCTCCAGCCACCCGGCGCCGGCGGATTGGCCCCACCCAGATCCTGATTGGGCGAGAAGCCAATCTGCACCACGCCGGCCGCGTTCTGAAGCTGCGGGGCGTAGCTGGGGACATGCTCGAACTTGACGTTGGGGTTGAGCCCGATGGTGATGTTACCGAACCTTCCGGCCTCCTTCAGCGAGCGCTGGAGGCACTCCTGGTCCGACGCGGAGCTGACGTTGGTCGGCATGCCGTTCACCACATCCACCACCTCGTCCCTGACCGGCAGATCGCACTGGTCTTCGGCCGCCCTGATCTTTCCGTTCGCGGTGGTCTCCATCGGCGCGAAGATTACGCTTCCGCTCGGCAGAGACGAGGAACGTGCCGCGGCGCTGCCCTTGGTGCCGCGAGGTATGGGGCCGGCGTTCACGATGACCGGCCGGGGCCCCAGCTTGGCGGTGAAGTCGGTCCCCTCGGGCGACGTGATGCGAAGCTGCTTGGCACCTTCGAGAATCTTCTTTATCTGCTGACCTTTCTTCGCCATCTCGCTGTAGTCGGCCTCGATGGCTGCCCAGGTCATCTGCTCGTACGGCTCATAATCCATCTGGATCGAGGCGGTATCGGAGGGCGTGGGCACGGCAATGAAGAGCGAGCGGGTCTTGCCCTTGTCGCGCTCGGCAGCGGTGGCCATCTGGTATTGGGCGATGGCCTGATCGACCTTCGTCCGGCGCGCAGGATCTACCCGGCGAAGGGTGGCAAAGTCCTCACCCGACGGCAGATCGAATGAGACGTCCACTTCCCGCGAGTTAAAGGTCTCCCACTCGGGAGGGATCTGGCCGAGATGCTTCTCGGGGACCTCGGCGTAGAGCGCCCGTGTCAGGCGGGGGCTGTTCAGGACCAGGATGGGGAACCCACCGGCGTTCCGGACCTCAATGGCGAGTGCTTCCATCTCGGGGACCAGCGCAGGACCGCCGGTGATGGTGACGAGATCGCCAGGCTTCACCGCGGATGACTTCACCAGACTAGGCACCAGCGCCTTGAACCGGCGCGCGGTCTCCGCGGTCCGGGCTCTGGCTGCGTCCGACGCCGAGTCCCCGGTGGTTGGATAGCCCTGGCCCGGCAGCGAGCTCGGCAGCATAGCCAGGGCGAACATGGTGACAGCTAATGCGAGTGGTGGGATGCGACGCATTGTACGCCTTCTTTCGAAACAGGTGGGAGAGCCTGGCGAAATCGGCGGCCCGGCGGTCTTGGGTCCCTCGAGGCGTCGCGGATGCGAGAGAGAACGGCGTCGCGGAGGAGGCGAGGACCCGTGGCTTTGCGACCCCGGCTTTCGCCGGGTGTGCTCGTGTGTGTCGGCTAGGGTACGGGTCGGGACAGCATGTGTCAAGAATGTTACCGTAAAGTGAGGGGCTCTCGACGAACGTTGAAAAGCCCGCCCTTTCGGGCGGGCCTACATGATCAATCGAGCCTGGTAACTGCTTACGGCAGGAGCCATGATTCCTCGTTCTCCCTAGCCCGGGGAACGATCCGGGTCGCAGCGTCCGCTCGCAGTTGAAGCTTTCCATTGGAACGGATCAGCGCGTTTAGGATGTCGTGCGTTCCAGGCTGCGGCACGATTGTGTTGCGACTGCGAAAATTGCGCGATAGCTACGGAATTCTGTTCCGGCGTTTGCGTGTGGCCTCGCTCCGCATCCGCTGCATCGCGTTCGTCTCCTGAGCCGAGTAGCGCTCCTCTTTCCACGGATCGGCGCGGAGGTGGTAGCCGTTCACCTCCCAGAAGCCGGGTGCGTTCACGTCGATGAATTCGAACCCGGTGACCCACTTCGCGCTCTTCCAGAAATACAGCTTCGGCACCACCAAACGGCAGGGCCCTCCGTGTTCGGCAGGCAGGGCATTCCCGTCATGCCGGGTCGCCAACAGCGCGTCGTCGCTGGCGATGTCCTCCAGCAAGAGGTTGGTGGTGTAATCCTCCTCGGCGTGCACCATGACGGCGACCGCTTCGGACCGCACACCTACCCGGCGCAGGATCTCCGCGACGGCGACACCCTCCCATCGGTTGTCGAAACGGCTCCACCGGGTGACGCAATGGATGTCCGAGGTGACCTGCACCTGCGGCAGCGCGTTGAACTCGTCCCAGGTCCAGGAGACCGGGTGGTCCACCAGGCCGAAGCAGCGGAAGGTCCAGGTTGGCAGGTCCATGGCGGGTATGTCGCCGTAGGTGAGGACCGGCCACTTCCGGGTGAGGACCTGGTTCTTCGGTAGGCGACTGGAGCCCTGCTGTGCTGTCATGGACGAACAATCTAAGTCACTGCGAGGCAGCGTAGCGAGTGAAGTCATTGCGAGGGAGCCAGCGACCGAAGCAATCCCCCCATTCTCGAGCGGAACGTCCGGACTTCTAGCCTTGCAGCTCGTCAAACAGGTCGAGCCACTCCGGGTTCATGTGCTCGATCAGCGCAATCTTGCGTTGGCGAGACCCCGCCTTGATCTGCTTTTCACGGGCGATGGCGGTGTACGCATCAAGGAAGACCTCATAGAACACCAGCTTGCTACATGCGTATTTAGCGGTGAACTTCCCGCCACTGCCGTCCCGGTGTCGCCAGACGCATCTGAGCAGATCGCTGGTCACGCCGGTGTACAGTACAGTATGGTGGGTGTTGGTGAGAACGTAAACGTAGAATTGCTTGCGCATCAATCACGATGAGATGGTTCCTGAGAGAATAGGTAAGCGGGAACTGTGTACTGGGTGCGGAATAACGCCGGTGAGTTGGCAGATCGCTTCGCAGGTCGTTGGCAATCACAGTCATCGCGACAGCCGTCAGGCCGCGTGGCGATCCCCCCGATCACCCGGGCGATTTGGGGGATTGCTTCTGTCGCTGCGCTCCCTCGCAATGACTAGCCACACTCAGTTCGCTCCTTGGCAATGACTGAACAGACCAAGCAAGTCCAGCGCATTTACCTCCTGTTGACGCTGCTGTCCACCCTGGCCGCCTCCTTCATCTGGGGCATCAACACCCTCTTCCTGCTGGACGCCGGCCTCAGCAACGCGGAGGCGTTCGCCGCCAACGCGTTCTTCACGGCCGGCATGGTCGTCTTCGAGGTGCCGACCGGCGCCGTGGCCGACACCTGGGGCCGCCGCACGTCCTACCTGCTCGGCGCCGCCACACTGCTGCTTTCCACCCTCCTCTACCTGGCCATGTGGCGAGCCCACGCGCCGCTCTGGGGTTGGGCCATCGCCTCGGTTCTCATCGGTCTCGGTTTTACCTTCTTCTCCGGGGCGACCGAGGCGTGGCTGGTGGACGCCCTGGCGTTCACCGGCTACAAGGAAAGCCTGGAGCCGGTACTCGCCAAAGGTCAGATAGTGGGCGGGGGCGCAATGCTCGCCGGATCGGTGGCCGGAGGATTCATTGCCCAGGTCACCGACCTCGGTGTCCCTTACATCATCCGCTCAGTCCTCCTCGGCCTGACCCTCATTACCGCGTTCATCTGGATGAAGGACCTCGGCTTCCATCCCGATCGCAGCAAGGGGCCGCTGATAAAGATCCGACGAGTGGTGCAGGAGTCCCTGGACAGCGGCTGGCGCAACCCACCGGTCCGGTGGCTGATGCTGGCGTCGTTCTTCACCGGCGGCGTGGGCATCTTCGCGTTCTACGGCTTACAGCCGTACCTGCTCCAACTGTACGGCGACCCGGGGGCCTTTGGGATCGCGGGGCTGGCGGCGGCGATCGTGGCCGGAGCCGAGATGATCGCGGGGCTCCTGGTCCACCGACTGAGGGGCCTGTTTGCCCGCCGCACTCACGCGCTGATCGTCAGCTCGCTGATCGGCGCCGGCTGCCTGGGGTTGCTGGGACTGACCTCGAGCTTCGCCGTGGCGATCGGATTGCTGGTCGTGTGGGGCCTGACCTTCTCCATCGGAGAGCCGATTCGGCAGGCGTACATCAATGGCATTATCCCGTCGCAGCAGCGGGCGACGGTGCTGTCGTTCGACAGCCTGATGGGTTCCGCCGGCGGCGTGGTGGCCCAGCCGGCGTTGGGCCGGGTGGCGGACGTCTCCGGTTATCCCACGGCGTACGTAGTGAGCGCGGGAATCCAGCTGATGGCGATCCCGTTTCTCCTGTTGGCGTGGCGGGAGCGAGCCAGCTCGGATCCGATGGAGGACGGGAAGGGCGGGAAGGACGGGAGGAACTCGCGACTCGCGACTAGCGACTAGCGAACTAGCGACTCGCGACTAGCGAACTAGCGACTCGCGACTAGCGACTAGCGAACTAGCGACTCGCGACGGTCCCGTGACCCCCATCACCCCGACGAGGCCACGCAGTCGCGATACTAGCGGCAACCCAGGAGGTTTTGTCGTATGCATCGCATCGCCCGAGTCACTCCCTTTCTCGCCGCGGCTCTGCTTCTCGCCTGCGGCGACGGGAGCCGCCGCGCCGCCGACACCGATACCGACCCTCCGGGGGTTCCGCAGGACACCCCGGGTGGCACCACCGCGACCGCCGACGTCTCCGCCCCCGTTCGTGATGCCGCCGGCAAGGAGCTCGGCACGCTCATGCTTACCGAGTCGGGCGGCAACATCGCCGTCGCGGGCCGGCTGACCGGGCTGCCGCCGGGCGAGCACGGGATTCACCTTCACACGACCGGCCGGTGCGACGGACCGACGTTCGAGTCGGCGGGCGAGCACTGGAACCCGACCAACGCTAAGCACGGCTCCCAGGCTCCCGGCGGCCCGCACGCCGGCGATTTGCCCAACATCAGGGTCGGCTCCGATAGCTCGGTTGAGGTGCAGGCTACTACGCCGACTGGCGACCGGCGACTGGCGACTGGTCAGAACGCGGCCCTCGATAGCGACGGGGTGGCCGTCGTGGTGCACGCGAAGCCGGACGACTACAAGACTCAGCCGTCGGGCAACTCGGGCGACCGGATTGCGTGCGGGGTGGTGAGCGGCAGGTAGACGGGCGGACGGGCGGTAACGCTGTCATCCTGAGTGAAGCGAAGGATCTCTCCGCGTGCAATTCGAGGGATCCTTCGCGGAGTTTACCCTGAGCGTAGCGAAGGGCTCAGGATGACAACCGCTGCGCTCAGGGTGACAACCTTATAAGAGCGTCGCCACTCCAGTCACGATCAGCGCCATCGCCCACACCAGATCCAGATTCACCCACATCGTCCGCAGGAACCTGAGCCCCACCTTCTCATAGACGATCACGGCGATCGCGCCGGTGACCAGCAGGTATCCAGCCGTGTGCACCAGCGCGGCCGCCGTTCCGCTCCAGCCCAGCTGAGCCGGGCCGAAGATCAAGGCCTGGGCCAGGTGATGCGCGTGCACGCTCGCCGCCGTGTCACCCATGACCAGCGGCAGGACCATCAGCCCGGCCCCGTGAGACGACGCCATGAGGAATGACCAGACCGCCAGCTCGCGCGGGTTCACTCCCATCCCGCCGAACCGAACATGGCGTGAGCGGACCAGCCGGTAGAGGCCGAGCCCTACGAGGAGCAGTGCCGTCGCCCATTGCAGCAGCTCAAGCGGGACCACCAGCCCAGCGATGCCCGCCACCAGGATCGTCGCCGCGATGGCGGATGCGTGTCCCAGGGCAAGCGGTCCCAGGGCGCCCCACACCGCCCCTCGGCTCTCGCGCTGGAGCCCGAGCGCCACGGCGAAGAGCCAGCCCATGGCGGGATTGATGC
Source organism: uncultured Gemmatimonadales bacterium (assembly GCA_963840165.1). GTDB lineage: Bacteria > Gemmatimonadota > Gemmatimonadetes > Gemmatimonadales > GWC2-71-9 > CAVVWJ01. Next base: position 3,055 of record CAWIXT010000009.1, on the reverse strand, counting down.
CGTGGCCGGCGCCGAGCGCGAGGAGCGCGATCATTCCGTCAGTCATACGGAGCCAACGGAGTCATCGCGAGGGGGCGCAGCCCCCGTGGCGATCTCCCTGTAGACACGAGGGGATTGCTTCGTCGCTTCGCTCCTCGCAATGACTCCGATGGCGTGACAGAACTCGTCCGACCGTCCGACCGTCCGCCCGTCCGCCTGTCCGCCTGTCCGCCTGTCATGAAAAGCAGAAGCTGTCCGACGATGCATCGCCGCCCTGGAGCCGCACCTGATGGCAGCGGACGCCCCGCTCCATCTCCAGGAAGAATTTCGAGTCGAGCGCCATGCCGCCGCTGGCCTTGGTGTCGAGCTTCACCATCCAGCTCTCCAGGCCGGCGGGATAAAACTGCTCGTCCCAGGGCGAGTAGAGACCGTTGGTCAGATAGACCCTCTTTCCGTCGCGGCTCAGCTCCACCATCTGGGGGCCACCGTTGAGCCGCTTGCCCGGCTGGGCCGGGTGGGCCGCGCGGCGGACGATGCCCCCGATCTGGGTGGTCGCGGTGAGGCGGGGATTGAAGGGGTCGGAGACGTCGTACTGCCGCAGCTCCCCGGTGCCCCAGCAGGACACGTAGAGCTGCCGGTCGTCCAGCGACAGGTTGATGTCGGTGATGAGCGGCGGCACCGCCTTGAATCCCTGCAGCAGCGGCGGCAAGTCTGCCGGGTCAGCCGGCTCGGCAGGAATTTCGATCACTTTCTTCACCTTCCAATCACCGCCGCCGTTCTTTTGTCCGCCCGTCCGCCCGTCCGCCTGTCCCTCCTTATACCACACCCACACCGACGCCGACAAATCTTTCAGCGAGATCACCACGCCCACGAACCCGTACGCCTTGCGCGGATCGCGGGCGGGACGAAGCTCCAGGGTCATCTGGTACTCGTCGCCCAGATGAATCTTCTGCTGGTGCCGGCCGTTCCGGAGGTTCCATACGTGGAGCGAGTTCCCGTACTTCCCCCCCAGCAGCAGCTCGGGGACGATCCCCGACCGCACCATGTTGGGCGTGCCCCACTCGCTGGTGATGGTGGTATCGTGGCCCAGGTGCCAGGCGAAGTCGTAGCCCAGCCGCTGGGGACCGCGGTCCGTCTCCCATACCCTCTTGGGCTCGAAGGTGTCGTGGTCGAGGACGAAGACCCCGCCGGGGCCGTCTCCGTCTGGCGCCCCCAGTGCCGAGATGTAGATGCCGTCGGGGCCGCAATGGACCGTATGGGGGGAGGCGTAGTTGGTCTTCTTCGTCAGGGTCTCGGGCTCGATCACCTTGACCAGCTCGGGCTTCCGGGGGTTCGACTTGGTGTCGAGGATATGAATGCGGGACGAGTTGATGCCGGGAACGATTAGGTAGCGCCGTTCCACGTGGGGGTGCGGGGCCCAGGGGCAGAGGCTGGCGCTGCAGGCATTCCAGCCGAAGTGGTGCAGCTCGTCGCCCCGGTTCGGCATGTCGAACTGGCCGACCACTCGGCCATAGGACTTGGAGCCGGGCTTCACGTCCACTACGCCGATGGCGTCGGAGCGCGAGCCGCTCGGACTCAGCATGGCGAGGTACGACAGCTCTTCCGGCGGGGCCTCGGCCGCCTGCTTGGCCGAGGGATAGAAAGTGGGGTCGGGACGTAGGGTGGCCATGATTCCTCCGGATCTGGGGGCGGTGACCATTTCAGATACGGGCAGATCCAGGAGGGCGCAAGGGTCGGATGGACGGGAAGAGCTTGCCCGAGCAAACAGGCGAGGACGGAAGGACGGTCGCTGCCGAAGGCGTCATCTCGGCAGCGACCGGCTTTTAGTCAGCTATTCTATCCGCCAGAGGGTCGCGCGACCGTTGCTGGAGCCTACCACGTCGCCGTCGTCATTGATGGCGGCAGCCGAGCTTGAATTGCCTCCGGGCAGGGTGCCCAGGTCCGTCATAACGCCGTTCTCCCATAGGAATGCACGACCTTCGCCGTTTTCGGTGTCGGCCATTCCCACAATCTGCCCGGCCGAGTTGATGTCCCAGGCGATGCTTACCGAGCCACCCGGCAGGGTTCCCAGGTCGATCATGACGCCGTTCTCCCAGAGAAACGCATGCTCAAAACCATTCGCGACGGTGCTCCAGCCCACCACTTGGCCGGCCGAGTTGATCGCCAGCGCGGCGGCAGTAGTGCCACCGGGCAGTGGGCCGATCTCTTGAGGTACACCCTTGTCCCAGATGATCGCCCGAGCAGCATCACCGTCAGACATAACGCCGACGATCCGTCCGCCTGCATTGATGTCCACCGCATTCGTCGCCGGGTAGCTGGGCAAGAATGGGAGCTCCTTCATCACCCCTCTTCGCCACACAAACGCACGTTCCCATCCACTGGGATGGTCGCCATGGCCGACGACGTGGCCGGCAGCGTTAACACCAGTCCCAAGGCTGAACTCGCCGCCCGGCAGCGTCCCGAGGTCGACCGCGCGTCCGCCGTCCCACACTACTGCATGCGTTATCCCGCCTCGCGTACCCGCCACCTTGCCGGACGGATTGATCGCCTGCGCATTGCTGTTGCTTCCCGGCGCATCCAAGTAGGTCACCCGCCCGTCAGACCAGACGAAAGGTCTGGATGATCCCCCATCCTCAGCGTTGCCTGTGATGAGGCCGTTGGGGGCAATATCCGAGGCGGAGCCCTGGACACCTAGATCCACAACCTCAATCGCCGTCTTTGATGCGCTCGGGAGGATGCCAGCGGGCTCCGGTGAGGTAGACTCGTCGCAGCCCAGCACCAGCAGCAGGGTTGCCGCACTTGCGACGCTGAAAAGTTTCGTCATTGCTGCCTCCTGTGATTATCGAAACAACACCACAACCACTTGGCGCCATGCCCGAGACGTGAGTTGGACCACGTTCGAGACAAGGCATTGTTTACTTATGGGATCAAGCCGCTATCAAGTAGATGCTGAGCTGACGTGGGCTGGAACGTGGAATCAGGATGCAGGGCGGACGGCAGGTGGGTGAGGGCGTAGACGGACAGTCGGACGGCGCTCGGGCGGACAGGAAACCTTCAGTCCTCAGGGATCCTGGAC
>CAWIXT010000008.1:0-345442 GCA_963840165.1 uncultured Gemmatimonadales bacterium | reverse complement strand
CGTGCCCGGCGCCGACGAGGTGTGGAAGCGGGCCGAGATGATCGTGAAGGTGAAGGAGCCGCTCGCGGCCGAGTACGCGCTGCGGCCGGGCCAGATCATCTTCACGTACTTCCACTTCGCCGCGGCGAGGAGCTCACGGAGGCGATCGCTCAGAGGCCGATCGCTGCTTCACCTACGAGACGCTCGAGGTGCCGACAAGAGCTGCCGCTGCTCACGCCCATGTCCGAGGTCGCCGGGCGGATGGCGATCCAGGTGGGCGCCACCTATCTCGAGAAGGTGCTGGGCGGCCGCGGCGTGCTGCTCGGCGGCGTGCCCGGCGTCGAGCCCGGCAACGTGCTGATCCTCGGCGGCGGCGTGGTCGGCACCAACGCGGCGAAGATGGCCGCGGGCATGGGCGCGCACGTCACGATCATGGACATCGGCCTCGACCGGCTGCGCTACCTCGACGACGTGATGCCCGCCAACGTCATCACCGTCTACTCGAACCGTCAACATCCGGAGCGATCACGAGGCCGACCTCGTCGTCGGCGCCGTCCTGGTCCCGGGCGCCGGCGCCGCAGCTGGTGCACCGCTCCGACCTGAAGCACATGAAGCAGGGCTCGGTCATCGTGGACGTCGCGGTCGACCAGGGCGGCTGCGTCGAGACGATCCACCCCACCACCCACGACGACCCGACCTACGTCGTGGACGGCGTCCTGCACTACGGCGTGGCCAACATGCCCGGCGCCGTGGCGCGGACCTCCACCTACGCGCTCACCAATGCCACGCTGCCATACGGACTTAAGCTCGCCAGACAGGGCTGGCGTGCTGCGTGCAAGTCCGATCCGGCGTTACGGGCGCGGCCTGAACGTGGTCGAGGGGAAGGTGGTCTACCCGGGCGTGGCTGAAGCGTTCCGACTCCCCCTCGCCGACGTCGCCAGCGTTGTCTGAACGGGCCCGGCCGGTCAAGGTGCTGATCGCCCGCCTGCCCCACGCAGCGGACCTTCCCCTGCCGAGCCCCGCCACCACGGGATCAGCCGGGTACGATCTCGCCAGCGCCGAAGACGGTGATCTCGCTCCCCTGGAGCGAAAGCTGTTCCGGACCGGATTCAGCATCGCGGTCCCGGACGGCTACCAGTGTCAACTCCGGCCCCGGTCAGGGCTGGCCCTGAAACACGGGATAACGCTGCCAACACGCCGGCCACGATCGACAGCGACTATCGGGGCGAGCTCATGGTGGCTTTGGTGAATCTGGGCGCCGAGCCATTCCGGGTGACACGCGGGATGCGCATCGCCCAGATGGTCGTGGCACGGGTCGAGCGAGTCGCGTTCCAACCAGTCGAAGTGTTGCCCCTCTACCGCACGAGGCACCGGTGGATTTGGAAGCAGTGGCACGTAACGGCGACCAGTCCCGCTTCCAGACGGGTAAGAGCCCTAGTACCTTCTCCACCCATGTGCCTAGCGGCTCCTCGATGAAATTTCCCGGATTTAATCTGATGTCTTGGTTTCCCGCAAACGCAATCGCCGTCGACCTCGGCACCGCCAACACCCTCATCTACGTGAAGGGCGAGGGCATCGTGCTCAACGAGCCGTCCGTCGTCGCGATCGAGAGACGAAGAGGAATCAAGGGCGTCGGCCTCGAGGCCAAGCGCATGCTGGGGCGCACGCCGGAGGGAATCATCGCGGTCCGTCCCCTGAAGGACGGCGTCATCGCCGACTTCGACGTCACCGAGAAGATGCTGCGGTACTTCCTCAAGCACCATCATCGACAAACACGTCTTCCGCGTAAAGCCCGAGGTCATCGTCTGCGTCCCGTCCGGCATCACCGAGGTGGAGCAGCGCGCGGTGCGCGATTCGGCCGAGACCGCCGGCGCCAAGCAGGTGCTGATGGTCGCGGAGCCGATGGCGGCGGCCATCGGGGTGGGGCTGCCGGTCGAAACGCCGACCGGCAACATGGTGATCGACATCGGAGGCGGCACCACTGAGATCGCGGTGATCGCGCTGTCCGGAATCGTATCCGATACCTCGATTCGCACCGGTGGTGACGAGCTCGATCAGGCTATCGTGCAGTTCATGCGCAAGAATTACAACCTGCTGGTCGGTGAGCCGACCGCCGAGGCCATCAAGATCAAGATCGGCTCGGCAGCGCCGACCGGAGACGAGCGCGAGATGGAAGTGAAAGGGCGGGATCTGGTCTCCGGTATTCCGAAGACCGTACGGGTTCACTCCACCGAAATCCGCGAGGCTGTCCAGGAGCCGATCCAGCAGATCGTGGACGCGGTCCGCCGCGCCCTCGAGATCACGCCACCCGAGCTGGCGAGCGACATCGTGGACCGGGGCATCGTCATGACAGGGGGCGGAGCGCTGATCCGCGGACTGGACCTGCTGCTCGCGCAGGAGACCGGCCTTCCGATCCACGTCGACGAGGATCCCCTCACCTGCGTAGTCCGGGGCACCGGCCGGATCCTCGACGACTTCGAGAAATACCGCAGCGTACTGTCGACCTGAGCATGGTCAGCTCGTCCGACCGCCGTTATACCCGACGGGACACAGTTCTTTTCATTATGTGTCTCGGCCTCTCGCTGTTTGGGCTGTTCTCTCCGGCCGACCGGGGCCACGCGATAGCTGACACGCTGCGCCAGACGGTGCTCTCCCCCCTAGTGTGGCTCCAGACCCGGGCCGAGGAGGGCAGGACCAGCCGGATGCGCTTCCGGCAAGTCACCTCCGAGCGCGACTCGACCGCATACCTCGCTCAGTTCCTGCCCTCGCTGCGAGCGGAAAACGAGCGGCTCCGCCAGTTGCTGCGGTTGAGCCGCCGGCTCGGGACCGGCTACGTGTCGGCCGAAGTTCTGCATCAACCCCAGGTCATGGACGGCCGCACACTGTTGCTCAGCGCCGGCGCCAGACAGGGCGTCTCGGTATTCAGCCCCGTTGTGTCGCCCGAAGGGCTGATCGGCGTGGTGCTCAGCGTCTCCAGCAAGAGCAGCGTGGCGATGTCGTGGGCCCATCCCGAGTTCCGGGTGAGCGCGTTCACCGTGACCGGTAACGCCTTCGGCGTCGTGGCTCCCTCGAATGAGGGTCGCAACGGAGAAGGGGCGCTGGAATTCAGGGGAGTGCCGTACCGCGACTCGGTGCCGCTGGGTACGCTGGTCCTCTCATCGGGACTCGGCGGCGTGTTTCCCAAGGGAGTCCCGGTCGGCACCGTCATCGGCGTGGTACGTGAGGAGGCCGGGTGGGAGCGGGTCTACCGGCTGCGCCCCGCCGCAAATCCAGGCTCCGCCGCGCACGTGTTGATCCTGGTTGGGGGCCGCGGCAACGATCTGGGCCCCGCGTTCCCCAGCGATTCGCAGCTCGAAGCAATGCGTCTCGACTCGATCGGGCGGCTCCGGCGGGCCGACTCCGTGGCCCAGGCGGTCCGCACGGCGCGGGCAGCGCGGCGCGATTCGCTGGCGCGTCTCTCTCCGCTGCAGGGCGGCGGAGTCTCGACACCGACTCCGCGCGCCGCTCCGGCGTCCCCGATTCTGGGCGGCAATCCCGCCGCTGGACCCTCGGCGCGGGATTCGGCCCGATGAGCCCCAATCGCGTCAGCCGGGTCCAGCTCCTGCTGGTGATGCTGCTGCTCCTGGTGCTCCAGTTTTATCTGAGACCGCGCCTGTGGGACGCGCGGATCAGCCCCGATTTCCTGCTGATCGCCCTGATGCTGTTCGCGATGCGGAGCAGTCCGGGAGTGGCCGCCCTGGCCGGCTTTGCGGTCGGGCTCATCGCCGACACGCTGACTCCGGCGCGGTTTGGGGCCGGTGCGCTCGCTCACACGCTGGTAGGATATCTCGGATCCTGGGGCCGCTCGGTCTTCTTCGCGGATAATATCCTGGTGAATGCGGCCTTCGTGGCTGCCGCCCTCTGGATGCGCGATCTGATCGTGCTGGTGGCGAGTGGCACCAACCACCGCCAGCTGTTCACCGAGCTGACTCTTTACAGTCCGCTGCAGGCGGTGACGACCGCGGGCTTCGCCCTGGTTGTGCTGATCACCTTCCGGAGCATGTTCTCCATCCGCCTCGACGCATGAACGGTTTCGATTCCTACCGCCTGCGCGAGCGTGCCGACACCGCGCGACTGATACTGATTGCCGCGTTTGTGGTGCTCTGTGTCGCCTTCTTCCGAACCCAGGTCATCCAGCACGACAAGTTTCAGCTCAAGGCTGAAACCAATCGGCTGCGGCCGATTCCGCTCACGCCACCGCGGGGCTCCATCCTGGATCGCCACGGCCGCGTAATCGCCGAGAACGTCCCCGGATATTCGGTTAAGCTGCTCGCGTCGTCGACCGATTCGCTACTGGCCGTGCTCAACCGGGTGCGCCGCTTCGTGCCGGTCGACAGCGCCCGCGTGGTGGACATCGTCGATCGGTATCGTCAGGCCCGGTATCAGCCGGCCTTGATCTTCGGGGACGCATCCTTCGACGTCATTGCCAAGCTGGAGGAGCACCGCTCGGCCCTGCCTGGGCTGGTCATCCAGGCTGAGCCGAAACGGCTTTATCCCGCGGGCAAATCCGTGGCCCATCTTGCCGGGTACGTCTCCGAGGTCACCGAGGCCGACCTCAACGCCGATCGCTATCCGGGCGCCGTGCTGGGCTCGATCGTCGGAAAGGCCGGATTGGAACGCCAGTATGACGACACGCTGCGTGGCACCGAGGGGGTGCGCTATATCGAGGTGAACGCCCGGGGCCGATTGGTGCGCGAAGGGGCGGCCTCGGCCGCGCTGCCGCCGACGCCGGGCAACCCCATTACGACCACTATTGACCTCGAGCTGCAGCGGTTCATCGACAGCATCTGGCCCGCCGGTGTCCGGGGCGCGATGGTGGCACTCACCCCGCAAGGCGAGGTCCGAGCGCTGTACTCGGCACCCACGTTCGATCCCAACAAGTTCGTCGGCGGGATCTCTTCGTCGGACTGGCGCAGGCTGAACACCGACCCGGCGCGGCCGCTGCTCAACCGGGTCATTCAGGCACGCTACCCACCCGCATCGCCATTCAAGCTCGCCATCTCCGCGATGGCGCTGAAACGGGGCCTCATCCGGCTGAGCACCCGAATGCCCGACCCCTGCCGGGGCGGCATGCGGCTGGGCAACCGCGTCTTCCGCTGCTGGAAGAAGGAGGGACACGGCAGCCTGGACCTGATCGGCGCGGTCGCGGCCAGCTGCGACGTGTACTTCTATCAGCTGGGGCTTCAGCTCGGCCTGGACGCCATCATCCAGGACGGCGTATTCATGGGCTTCCGCGACAAGAGCGGCATCGATCTGGAGAACGAGCTCAGCCCGATCTGGCCCTCCTCCACCGCATACTTCGACCGGCTCTACGGTCCCCGTCACTGGAGCCCGCCGGGCACCACGCTGAACTTCTCGATCGGCCAGGGTGAGAACACCCAGACGCTCATCAACATGGTCAAGTTCTACCAGGGCCTGGCCGGTCCGGGTGTGGCGCTCACTCCGTACATCGTGCGTCCCGGTTCCACCAAGGGAAGGTCGCTAGGGATGTCAGAGAAGGAGCTGGATGCCTTACGCCACTCGCTCATCGCGGTGATGACGCGGGGAACCGCCGTGGCCAGCAACAGGGGAGATCTGGCGGTAGCCGGGAAGACGGGAACTGCGCAGAACCCCCATGGCGAAGACCACGGCTGGTTCATTGGTTTTGCGCCGGCCGACAAGCCGGAGCTGGTGGTGGGAGGCATCATGGAGTTCGCGGAGCACGGCACTACTGTGGCGCCTTACGTGGTGCAGATACTGCGGCGCTACATCCTCGGCCCCGAGGCGGTCGGTCCGGTGAAGATGGGAGTGCTGCTCGACGAGTCGCTGACTCCCCAGCGTGACACCGCACCCCGGCCGCTGGAGCTGAATGTTGATTCGGCCGCGGCTCGGGCGGCTGAAGACTCGGTGCGTCGGGCGGAGATCGTCCAATGAGAGGCCCAGCCATCGATCGCAACCTGGTCATGGTGAGCCTGGGGCTTATGCTCTTCGGGCTGGCCACGCTCTATTCCGCCGGCCAGACCGACGTGCCGACCCGGGCGGCCGGGGTGTGGCACCGGCAGTTCATCTGGTTCGGGATCGGCATCGTGGCGTGCTTCATCATCTACAATGTCTCGCTCCGGGTGTTGGAGTGGCTGGCACCCGCGCTTTACGCCCTCAGCATCCTGCTGCTGGGTCTGGTGCTCGTGGTGGGCACGGGCGGCGGCACCGCAGAGAGTAGCCACAGCTGGCTCTCCATCGGAGGACACAAGATCGGCCAGCCCTCGGAGCTGGCCAAAGTCGCCACGGTCCTGATGATGGCGCGGTTTCTCTCGAGCAGGAAAGAAGCGCCGCGGTCGCTCAAGGATCTGATCGGCCCGGCGTTGATCGTCGGAGTGCCGTTCCTGATGGTGCTCAGGCAGCCCGACCTGGGTAGCGCCCTGGTGTTTGTCGGGATCTTCTTCGCCATGTTGTTCTGGTCCGGGGTCCGCCCCCGGCTGCTGTTCCTCATGGCGACTCCCGGGATCAGTCTGCTGCTCGCCTTCAACACGCTGGCATGGAGCGGCTGGATCATACTCTTCGTGCTGATCCTGATCGCCTGGCGACCGTACGTCTGGGACTGGACCATGTTCCTGGCCGCCAACATCGCCATGGGCGCCATCGCCATGCCGCTCTGGACCCGCCTGGCTCCTTACCAGCAGAACCGGCTGCTAACCTTTCTCAACCCGGAAGTGGATCCCCGCGCCGCCGGCTATCATGCCATCCAGTCCCGGGTCGCTATCGGATCGGGCGGCTGGTTCGGAACCGGATACACGGAGGGCCCCCAGAAGCGGCTGGCGTTCCTGCCGGAGCAACACACCGACTTCGTCTTCTCCGTGGTCGGGGAAGAGCTCGGCTTCCTCGGCGTGTTCGTGGCGCTCAGTCTGTTCCTGATGCTGTTCCTGGTGCTGCTTCGGATCGCCCGGCGCGCACCTGATCCCTTCAGTAGCCTGGTGGTGTTCGGTATCGTGGGGCTGTTCTTTACTCACGTGTTCGAGAATGTCGGCATGACCGTGAACCTGATGCCGATCACCGGCATTCCGCTGCCACTCTTTTCCTACGGCGGCTCCTTCTTCATTATATGCCTCCTGTGTCTGGGAGTTGCCCTGCGGGTGGCGTACGACTCGAGGGCGTCGGGGTATCCCGATGCCTGAGATGGAGTTATAAGCGGGGGTCTGGCGCGGAGGGCCGGGAGTCGTGAGATTCCAGCGGCCTTGGATGTTCCGTCTGGCCCCCTATCCCTCGGACCTACCTGTCTCCTATGGCTGTGATGGCATGGTTTAAGAAGGAACGCAAACCCCGGACTTCCCAGCGCGAACGCCTCGAGATCCCCGCTGATGCGTGGGAGAAGTGCGACAAGTGCGGCCACATCGACATTCGCGAGAAGTTCGAAAAGGCGCTGAATGTCTGTCCCGAGTGCGGGTGGCATCGGCGGATCGGCGCGGAGCAGTACATCGAACTGCTCACCGACCCCGGCACCTGGCGCGAGCTGTACGGCAATCTTCGCTCGGTGGACCCGCTGGAGTTCGAGCACTACGCCGACCGCCTGGTGAAAGCCAGACAGAAAGGCGGCGAGATGGATGCGGTATACACCGGGACCGGCCGCATCGATGGCCTGCCGTTCAACCTTGCCGTGATGAACTTCGCGTTCATGGGCGGCTCCATGGGCTCGGTCGTGGGCGAGAAGATCTCCCGCCTGGCCCGGCGCTCGCTGGACAAGAAGATTCCGTTGGTCATTGTGTCCACTTCGGGTGGCGCGCGCATGCAGGAGGGCGTCCTCTCCCTGATGCAGATGGCCAAGACGTCGGCGGCCATCGCGCAGCTCGCTCGCGAGTGCATTCCGTATATCTCCATTCTGACCGACCCGACCACCGGCGGTGTGTCCGCCTCGTTTGCGATGCAGGGTGACGTGATCCTGGCGGAGCCGGGCGCCGTGATCGGGTTCGCCGGCCAGCGCGTGATCAAGCAGACCATTGGCCAGGACCTGCCCGACGGATTTCAGACCGCCGAGTTCCTGCTGGAGCATGGCCAGGTTGACGACGTGGTGCCGCGGGCCTCACTCCGGGACACGACGGCTCGACTCGTGCGCCACATGCAGGGGCAGCGTCCCCATGTCGAGCTGGCTGAGGTGGGCTGAGGTCGAGCTGAAACTCTTGCGGTCAGCGCCCCATCCAGCTGTTGCCGGGTGGGGCGTTGTCGTTCCGGTGCCGGTCCCGAGCCGGCCCGAGACTCTTTCCTGAGCCGGCATGTCGCTGACGTACGACGAAGCCCTGGACTTCCTGTTCCCTCGGACCACCACTATCAAGTTCGGGCTGAGCAACACGCGCGCCCTCCTGAAATCGATCGGCAACCCCCACGAGATGATGCCGACGGTCCATGTGGGCGGGACCAACGGGAAGGGTAGCGTCTGCACCCTGGTGGCGGCCGCTCTCAGGGAGGCCGGCTGGCGGGTCGGGCTGTACACCTCACCCCACCTGATCTCATTCCGGGAACGCATTCAGGTGGATGGGGTACCCATCTCCGAGGCCGCGGTGGCGATGTGGACGGGCCGGCTGCTGTCGCCCGTTCTCGAGCGGAAGGCCACCTTCTTCGAGGCCACCACCGCACTCGCGTTTGCCGACTTCGCCGCGCGCGGAGTCGAGATCGCCGTGGTCGAGGTGGGCCTGGGCGGCCGCCTCGACAGCACCAATGTCGTGCGGCCCCTGGTCAGCGGCGTCACCAAGATCGCCCGCGACCATATGAAGTATCTGGGCGACACCCTGGAGCTCATCGCCGGTGAAAAGGCCGGGATCGCCAAGCCGGGCGTGCCGTTCGTCATCGGGGAGACCGATTCTGGCCTGGTGAATGTTCTCCGGCGGGAGGCACGTCGGGCGGTCGGGCGGACGGACGGGCAGCCTGCCCCGAGCAACCGAGCGACGGGGGCGGACAGCGCCGACATCCGGGTCCTGCCCCCTGACTACGAGTGGTGCGGGCCGCTGAGTCTGGCCGGCCCCCACCAGCGGCGTAACGCCGCGGTGGCCCACGGCATCCTGATGGCGCTTCCGGCCCCGTACCGTCCCAGCGATGAGCAGATCGCGCAGGCCTTCGGATCGGTGCGGGTGGCCGGCCGGCTGGACCGGCGGGGCCGCTGGCTATTCGATGTGGCGCACAATCCCGACGGCATGCGGTCGCTGGTGGCGGCCCTCCGCGCCATCGGTCCGGCGCGCCCGCTGCACGCGCTGGTCTCGATTCTGGGCGACAAGGACTGGCCCGACATGCTGGTGCAGCTGGACCAGGCGATCGACCGCGGGGTGCTCACCATCGCGCCCACGGCCGCTGCCCGCGGCTGGGACATCGAGTGGCTGGGACGCTGGCTGCGGGACCCGTCGCGTCCACCGGCGCACGCCGAGTGGACCCTGATTCCCGACTTCAACGAGGCGATCAAGACGGTGCAGGAGGGCGCCGGAACCGTGCTGGTGACGGGGTCCTTTCATACGGTAGGGGATGTCATGTCAGCGTTAGGTATGGACGTCTGATAACAATCGCGCGTGATCTGGCGCACTCACGCGTCATCCCGAGTGGAGGCGAGGGATCGCTCAATGCTGTTCGAGATCTTTACTGAAGAATTTACCACAGAGGCACAGAGGACGCAGAGGATCACCAATCTCGACTAACTCCCTTGCTTGATCACAACTTGGATTAGCTGAATGTGGTAATGCGATATCGTGAGCCCAGTGCGTCAGCTCTTCCTCTGTGTCCTCTGTGCCTCTGTGGTGACATCTTGTGCCGACCTAAGCTCGCCCGCTCCTTCGCTGCGCTCAGGATGACACGCGAGGCTTGCCCCCCTTATACTTGCGACATGAAAACCCAGGCCCTTCCGGGCTTTCGTGATTTTTACCCCGACGATCTCGCCCTCCGGACCCACATCTTCCAGACCTGGCGTACGGTGGCAACCCGGTACGGCTTCGAGGAGTACGACGGCCCACCGCTGGAGCCGCTCGACCTGTACACCGCCAAGAGCGGAGATGAGATTGTCGGGCAGCTGTACAGCTTCACCGACAAGGGAGACCGGCAGGTCGCCCTGCGGCCGGAGATGACGCCGACCCTGGCGCGCATGGTGGCGGCTCAGGCCGGGAAGCTGCGCAAACCCATCCGCTGGTTCTCGATTCCCCAGCTCTTTCGGTACGAGCGGCAGCAACGGGGGCGGCTTCGAGAGCACTTCCAGCTCAACTGCGACCTGATCGGAGAGCCGGGGCCGCTGGCCGACGCCGAGCTGATCGCACTGGCCATCGACGTGCTGCGCGCCTTTGGACTGGGCGCGAGCGACATCCGGGTGCGACTCTCCGATCGCAGGGTGCTTTCCGCGTTATTAAAGAGCCGCGGCGTGCCCGATTCAGGCATGTCGAAGGCCTATGAGTTCATCGATAAGATCGAGCGGCTTCGCAAGGAAGAGATCGTTTCGGCCCGGGGCGAGCCGTTTGCGCCAGCAACCGTTTCCGATTTGCAGGAGATCTCCCGGATCAGAGGATGGGATCAGCTCGACCAGGAGCTGGGCCGATCCGTCGAGCTGTCCGCCGCTGGTGCGCATTTGAAAGCTACGTACGATTCGCTGACTGCCATGGGCCTCGCCGACTTTGTGGAGATCGATCTAACGATCGTCCGGGGATTGGCCTACTACACCGGAGTAGTGTTCGAGCTGTTCGACGCCGGGCGCACCCTGCGGGCTATCTGCGGAGGTGGTCGCTACGACAATCTCCTGGACGCCGTCGGCGGGGTTCCGCTTCCCGCCGCCGGCTTCGGCATGGGCGACGTCGTGCTGGGAGAGCTGCTGAAAGACCGGAACCTGGTACCGGCCGATGGGTCGAGCGTCGACGTCTTTCTCGCCTTTATAACACCGGACGACCAGCGTCACGTGCTCTCGCTGGCCCACCAGCTGCGAGATGCCGGTCTCAGAGTGGAGTACGCCCTGAGCGTACAGGCGGTGGGCAAGCAGCTCAAGCTCGCCGACTCCCGCCATGCACGCCTCGCCGTCGTCGTCGGCCCCGACGAGTGGGCCCGGGGCGAAGTGATGATCAAGGATCTTCGGAGCGGTTCCCAGGAGGCAGTTCCAGTGAACTCGATCGTGAACACCATCAAGGCCCGCATCCATGGCTGAGACCAAGGCCCTCACCCCTCGCGCTACTGATTTCAGCGCCTGGTACAACGAGATCATCGCGCGGGCCGAGCTGGCCGACTACAGCCCGGTCCGCGGGTGCATGGTCATCCGCCCCAACGGGTACGCCATCTGGGAGCAGATGCAGCGGGCTCTGGACCAGATGTTCAAGGACACGGGGCACCAGAACGCCTACTTTCCGCTGTTCATCCCGCAGAGCTTCCTCTCCCGCGAGGCGGAGCACGTGGAGGGCTTTGCCCCCGAGGTGGCGGTCGTCACCCACGGTGGCGGGAAAGAGCTGGAGGAGCCGCTGATCGTCCGGCCCACCTCGGAGACGATCATCTACGCGATGTACGCCAAGTGGATCCAGAGCTATCGCGATCTGCCGCTGCTGATCAACCAATGGGCCAACGTGGTCCGCTGGGAGATGAGGACCCGGCTCTTCCTGCGTACCACCGAGTTTCTCTGGCAGGAAGGCCACACCGCCCACGCCACCGAGGCGGAGGCCGAAGAGGAGGCGCGGCGGATGCTCGGGGTGTACCGCACCTTCATGGAAGAGTGGATGGCCATGCCGGTGTTGACCGGGCTCAAGACCGACAGTGAGCGGTTCGCGGGCGCGGTGCGGACCTACAGCTGCGAGGCGCTGATGCAAGACAACAAGGCGCTCCAGGCCGGAACCAGCCATAACCTGGGCCAGAACTTCGCCCGCGCATTCGAAGTGACATTCCAGACCGCGGCCGGAAGCCTGGACCATGTCTGGAACACGTCGTGGGGAGTGTCCACCCGCCTGGTGGGTGCCCTCATCATGACCCACAGCGACGACAGCGGCCTGGTCTGCCCGCCGAAGCTGGCACAGTACCAGGTGGTCATAGTGCCCATCTACAAAACCGACACGGAACGGGCCAGCGTGCTGGAAGCTGCGATGCAGCTGCGCAAGGAGCTCGGCTCCGCCGGGATCCGGGTTCATGTGGACTCCCGTGAGGGAATGAAGCCGGGCGCCAAGTACTACGAGTGGGAAGGGCGGGGTGTCCCGCTTCGGCTGGAGGTAGGCCCACGGGACATCGCGGCCGGCTCGGTCGTGCTGGCGCGGCGGACCGGCGGCAAGAAGGAGACGGTGCCGATGGCAGGGCTGCCCGCCCGGCTCACGGCGGCGATGGACCAGTTCCAGGCCGACCTGCTGGCTGCGGCGGTGGCCCGCCGCGAGGCAGCCAGCGTCCGGGGCGTCTCCAAGGAAGAGTTCATCGCCCGGATGGAGAACGAGGGCGGCTTCGTCTACGGGGGCTTCTGTGGGCGCGGCGTGTGCGAAACCGAGATCAAGGATCAGACCAAGGCTACCGTCCGGGTGCTGCCTGATCCGGAGTTCCGCTCACCGGTGGCGCCGACCCGCTGCATGTGGTGCGATCGTCCCAGCGTCGTCGAGGCCGTGTGGGCGAAGGCGTACTGAGGGCAGCGGGACAGCGGGACAGGGGGACAGTCAGCTCCGTGTTATTTGCGGATGCGGGACTCGAGCGAAGGGATGGCGCGCTGCTGCTCGCAGGAGTGTCGCTCGGCGAGATCGCAGGACAGGTGGGAACGCCGGCGTTCGTCTATAACGCGGAATCGATTCGAGATCGCTTCCGCTCCCTGGACGCTGCGTTGAAGCCGGTTCCCCATCGAATCTGCTTCGCCGTCAAAGCCAACAGCAACCTGGCGGTGCTTCGCATCCTGCGCGAGCTTGGCGCCGGCGCCGACATCGTCTCCGCGGGCGAGATGGCTCGCGCACTGGCCGCCGGGTTCGACCCGCAGCACATCGTGTTCAGCGGGGTAGGGAAGACCGCCGATGAGCTTCGCGCGGCCATCCGGGCCGGAGTGGGTCATCTGAATCTAGAGTCGGTCGCGGAGCTCGAGCTGATAGGCAGCCTGGCCGAGGCCGAGCGGACGCCGGTGAAGGTGGGGATCCGGGTCAATCCGGACGTCACCGCGGACACCCATCCCTATATCTCGACCGGCAAGAGCGGCATCAAGTTCGGCATTCCCACCGACCAGGTGATTTCCGCCGCGGAGTTCGTGTCCCGCCATCCCCGGCTCGAGCTCACCACGCTGGCGATGCACCTCGGCAGCCAGCTGGTGGATACCGAGCCGTTCAAGCAGGGTATCCGGCGGCTGGTGGACCTCGTCGGCCGGATCCGCCAGTCCGGCATCACCACGTTGCGGGTGCTCGATATCGGCGGCGGCCTCGGGATCCGATACCTGGACGAGCCGGCGCTCCACCCAGCGGCATTCGCTGCGGCACTGTTACCACTGCTCCAGCCCGTGGGGCTCACCGTCTATCTGGAGCCCGGCCGGTTCCTGGTCGGCAGCGCGGGTGTGCTCCTCACCCGGGTGCTCTACCGAAAGCACTCCGGCGGAAAAGAATTCGTGGTGGTGGACGCCGGGATGAATGACCTGGTGCGGCCCAGCCACTATCAGGCGCACCACGAGATCGTGGAGCTGTTGGAGCAGGGTCGGCCCGGCGAACGGGTAGATGTGGTCGGTCCCGTCTGCGAGACCGGTGACTTTCTGGCGCTCGACCGGGACTTGCCCGGATTGCAGGCCGGTGACGGCCTGGCCGTGCTCGGTGCCGGCGCGTACGGCTTCGTGATGGCCTCCAATTACAACAGCCGTCCCCGGCCTCCGGAGATCGTCGTCGACGGGGGAAAGTGGTGGATCGCTCGGCCCCGCGAGCGGATCGAAAGCTTGTACGACACCGAGAAGTTGTCCCCGTGACAGGACCTCTGGTGGTGGGGTTGGGCACACAGTTGTTGTTTTTCTCCGTGTCCTTGTTTTTTCTCCGTGCCCTCCGTGTTGAAAACTGCGCAGGAGCGTTGTAACCAGGATGCATCACGCGCACAACCAGAAATCCCATCACGACGGCATCCTCATCATCGACTTCGGGTCCCAGTACACCCAGCTGATCGCGCGGCGGGTGCGGGAGGCCCACGTCTATTGCGAGATCCATCCTCCCAACCGCACCGTCGAGTGGATCCGCGAGTGGAAGCCCAAGGGAATCATTCTTTCCGGGGGCCCCAACTCGGTCTACGGAGATAGCGTTCCCACCGCCGACCCCAGGCTCCTGGAGCTGAACACCCCGGTCCTGGGCCTCTGCTACGGCATGCAGCTGTTGGCCCACCTCTCGGGAGGGAAGGTGATCCGGGCCAGCCGGCGGGAGTATGGCCGAGCCAACGTGCGGATCGAGGAAGGCCGGCTGTTCCGCGGCTTCGGCCGCGGCGAGGAGACACCGGTCTGGATGAGTCACGGCGATCACGTCGACTCCCCCCCGCCCGGCTACCAGGTCACCGCATCCAGCGCCAACTCTCCGGTCGCCGCCATCGAGCACCAGCAGCGGCCGCTCTTCGGGGTCCAGTTCCATCCCGAGGTCGCCCATACCCCTCGGGGCGGCGAGATCCTGAACAACTTCCTGTTCGAGGTCTGCGGCTGCACCCCCGACTGGACCGCGGGACACTTCGTCGAGACCGAGATCGCCCGCATCCGCGAGGTTGTCGGCTCGAACCAGCGGGTCATCTGCGGACTCTCCGGCGGAGTTGACTCCTCGGTAGCGGCGGCGCTGGTTCACCGCGCGGTCGGCGCGCGGCTGACCTGCATCTTCGTGGACCACGGGCTCCTCCGCCTCCACGAGCGAGACCAGGTAGAGCAAACCTTCCGCCGCCACCTCGGCATAGATCTGCGGGTGGTGGATGCCCGCGACCGGTTCCTGGAGCGGCTCGCCGGCGTCACCGATCCCGAGGAGAAGCGGCGCCGCATCGGCCATACCTTCATCGACGTGTTCGAGGCCGAGGCGAAGAAGGTGGGGAATGACGTGGGGTTCCTGGTGCAGGGCACCCTTTATCCCGATGTAATAGAATCGCTGTCGCCCATGGGAGGCCCATCGGTGACGATCAAAACCCATCACAATGTGGGCGGGCTACCTGAGAGGCTTCCGTTCAAGCTGCTGGAGCCGCTGCGGGAGCTGTTCAAGGACGAAGTGCGGCAGGTGGGTCGTGAGCTCGGCCTGCCCGAGGAGATGGTGGGCCGCCACCCGTTTCCGGGCCCGGGCCTGGCCATTCGCATCCTGGGCGACGTCAACCCCGAGAACCTGGAGATGCTCCGACGGGCGGATCACATCTACACCGAGGAGATTCGGGCTGCCGGACTGTACGACGAGATCTGGCAGGCATTCGCCGTGCTGCTGCCGATCCGCTCGGTGGGCGTCCAGGGGGATGGCCGGACCTACGACCAGGTCATCGCCCTGAGAGCGGTGACCAGCCGGGACGGCATGACCGCCGACTGGTTCCCCTTTCCGCCCGAGGTGCTGGCCCAGATATCCAACCGGATCGCCAATGAGGTGGATGGGGTCAACCGAGTAGTGTACGACGTCAGCTCCAAGCCTCCAGCCACGATTGAGTGGGAGTAAAGGGAGAGCCCGGCTGCGCCTGCTACACGACGGAAGAGGAGGTAGACGGCCCGATCAAGGTTGTTGTCCAAAAGCACCACAGAGGCACAGAGGACACGCGGGATCGATACGAAGCTTAATTCCGCAACACAAAACAAAGTCTACAGATAGCCGATTACGCGATGGCGTGAGCTCAAGGCAATGGAACTCTCTGTGTCCTCTGTGGTGAAAGCGTGAGCGGCAGCGGGTGAACGTCCCTTATCCCCAACGGTTCGGGGATCCAGCCAAGTTGGCTCCGAAACCGGAGTAGGCCCCATCACCGGCCTGTGGGACCACCCGTCAGGAGGTTTCGGAGGATAGATCAGCGATCGATGAGACGGATGGCTCTGCGCCGCAGCTGAGACTCTCCGTCGGGCCCAGTGACCTTCACTTCCACCACGTAGCCCCCCTCCTTCAGCCGCTCCAGCCTCACCGACCGGTGCGACCGCATCACCGAGTCCCGCGCCTCCTCGTCGAATGACAGCGCCACCAGCGGGCGGCCGCGCCTGCCGCCACGGCCCTCCGGCCGCAGCACGGTGATCTCGTGGCGGTAACGAAGACCTCTCGTGACCCCACCGGTCTCGTAGTACAGCCGTATCTCGCTGCCGCGCCTGAACAGCGCCGACGGCGCCAGCAGAACGGTGTCGGCCGCGTCGGTGACCCACGGGATGGCGCGGCCCGGAGAGCCGAGCGCGAGATCGCTAAGCGAGAGACGCCCACTGTAGATGTCGGCCACTGTGACCGAGTCGCGCGGCAGGACCACGCCGGAGCTGTCTCCCTGCTGCAGCGACGCCCGGTAGCGCCAAGTTCCCCGAGGAAGCGGCAGCTCGACCCGGCCCACCGCGAACTCGTCCGGCTTGAGCTCACGCTGGTACCGAATTGTGACGGTAGTATCCAGGCTCGCGACCGGCCGATCTCGCCGATCGAGCGCCACCAGGCGGATCCGCACCGGGTAGAACGATTCGGTCCCCACCTGGTCGACTCTCAGTGTCGCCGCGATGATGCCGAACACCAGATGCGTCAGGCCGCCCTCGCGGCCTCTTCCCACGGCTACCAGATCGGCGACAACGCCCATGCGGCGGGGGAACTGCAGCTCGTAGGTGTCGGTCGTGGTCCCGACCTCGATGCTGGCCGCCCCGATAGTGCGCTCGCGGGCGCGCGCATTCGCGGCTCCGAACCGGCCCCAGTTGAGCATGCGGCTGTAATCGCGCGACAGCGCCTGCCGGGACAACAACAGTTGATCCAGCGGCGCGTCCGACGCGCCGCGAAGATCGAGTACGCTCTGGACCAGCCGGTAATCGTACAGATCTCCCCCGCCGTTGCCGTCCCACCCTCCGCTGAAGTGCAGCAGCAGATCTCCTTCCGCCCTGGCGTAGCGCCAGGACTCGTTCGGCATTGCCCCGAACACAAAGGGCCGCAGCCGTGTCGCGGGCTCGCCGTGGCGCAGGTAGATGATCCCGCGGTCGTCCAGCTCCATGCTTCCGGAGCGGTATGCATCCAGATCGCCATAAAACCGGCGGCTGATGGTCAGCGGAAAGTGAAGTCGGGCGTACTGGAGCCTCCGGTAGTGCTCACGCAACCGCTCTCCGTCGGCCCGGAGCTCAAGCCGGTCCCGGTCGGTCCAGAACCGCCGCAGGGACTCGGCCAGGCGACCGCCGGCAAGACCATCCAGCTCGTCCGGCGCCGACTCCCGGATGAGGGCGATATCGGCGAGATACTCCCGCGCGACCCCGGCATCGGCGAGGTTCGCGCCGTCATAGTAAGCGCGTTCACCTTCCGCCTGCCCCAGCGCGAGGCGGGTTCGGGCCAGCTCCAGCAGGCCCAGCGCGCGCGCACCGCCGAGAGCCAGGTACCGCTCGAAGGCGCCGACTGCTGCGTCCGGGTGTCCGGCAGCGCGCTCCACCCGCCCCCAGGCGAGAATGACATCGGGCGGCGCCTGGCCGCGCCGTGCGGCTTGCCGGAGCACCGGGAGGGAGCGTTCCATCAGTGCCGTGTCCCTGAGATCCAGCGTCAGCTGCGCCAGAGCCAGCGCGGCGGGGCTATAATCGGCTGCTACCTGGAGTGCTCTCCGATGGTTGTGCGCGGCGCGCTCCAGTGCCTTGAGACCGACGCGGTTGCCCAGATTCAGGCTCACGCTCATCTCCCACTCGGAGCGCCCCTCTTCGGCAAGGCCGAGTCCATACCACGGGTCGGGCTGATCCGGCGCCCGCTTGGCGGCGGCTCGGAAGATTGACCGTGCCTCGCTGTAGTCCGGGTCGGCCCTCAATTCGCCCAGGCGGAGGGCCAGCAGCCCGGAGCGGAGCGCGGCGGAGAGGTTCTCCCGCTCCCTTTTGTGCTGCCGGCGAGATGCGTTGAGGCGATTGCGTATGACCGATGTGTCGGACATGGCGGCAGTCGAATCGCGCAGATCTGCAAACCCAACTGATGCCTGGGCAGTGAGAAGTGAGAGGTGAGAGGTGAGAGGTGAGAGGTAGGCGGTGAGTAGGAAGCTGAAGCAGAACAGAGTGCGCCCCAGGAGCGTGGAGGACGCGATCGACATGTAGCCGTCGGATTTCCCTCTCACCTCTCACCTCTCACTTCTCACCTCTGACTCTAGACGCCCCTGTCCTCCAAGAGGCGGAAGAAGTCGTCGGGGAATTTGAGCGCGGCCAGGCGATCGGGGACATCCGGTTCCTTCGCGAACTGTGCGATGCGGCCCAGCACGGGCAGATACTGGTTAGAGATCTCCAGTGGCGGCGCCACGATCAGAAAGAGGCTGAAGACGGGCCGGCTGTCGATGGCCTGGAACTCAATTCCGCCGGGCATGTGTCCGAACGCCAGGCGCAGCCGGCTCACGACCAGCGAGCGACCGTGGGGAATCGCGATGCCCCGGCCCACACCGGTCGAGCCAAGATTCTCCCGCCGCTGGAGAATCCGCAGGAGCGTTCCCGCGGACCGCTCATCGGTTCGAAGCAGCGCCACCATCTCGGCCAGGACCTCCTCCTTGGAGGCTCCCCGCAGAGAAAGCGTGATGGCCTCGGGAGTGAAGAAGTCTCTGAGCCGCATGGACCGGCAACCTATATCCTGCTGTATGACGTGTCAAAGCAGCCGGCGTGCACCCTCGTCCATTGCTACTCTCGGAGGGGCCAAGTATTTTGTCCCCATGCAGTTGCCCTATCCGTCGGCCCATCCGTTCCCGCTGATCCTGGCCCCGATGGCGGGAGTCTCGGAGGCGCCCTTCCGCCAGGTTTGCCGGGGAATGGGAGCCGATGTTGTGCTGTCCGAGTTTCTCTCGTCAGAGGCAATCCGGCGCCGCATCAGGACCACGCTCGAAGGAGCCGAGTTCGAGGGGGTGGAGCGCCCCATCGGCATCCAGATCTATGGCGCCGATCCGAATGCCATGGCCGAAGCCGCCGGGCTCATCACCGAGCACTATCAACCCGAGTTCATCGACATCAACTTCGGCTGTCCCGTGAAGAAGGTGGTGCAGCGGAACGGAGGCTCCGGCTGTCTGCGTGACATGGACCTCGTATCGCGGATCATTCGGGCGGTGATCGGCGCCACCCACCTTCCGGTTACGGTCAAGACCCGGAGCGGCTGGAACGACGAGTCCCGGGACCCGGTGGCGATCGCGCTCCGGATGCAGGATGCCGGCGCCCGGGCGTTCACGCTGCACGCCCGCACCCGCACCCAGATGTTCTCGGGGAAGGCGAACTGGGACGAGATCGCGCGGGTCGTCGAGGCGCTCGACATTCCGGTTATCGGCAATGGCGACCTGGAGACTGCTGCCGACATCGTCCGCATGCGGGACCACACCGGCTGTGCCGGCGCCATGGTAGGGCGGGGAGCATTCGGCAATCCATGGCTCTTCCGCGATGGGCGGGCACTGCTGGCCGGCCAGATGCTGGCCCCGGCCCCGGATGCAGGTCGAGCGCTTCAGGGTGGCGCTGGAGCATGCCCGGCTGGCGCTTCGTCTGCAGGGCGACACCCGTCGCACCGTGATGGAGTTCCGCAAGCATCTGGGCTGGTATACCCGCGGGCTGCACGGTTCGAGCGCGCTGCGCCAACGCCTTTTCCAGATCGAGTCTATCGCCGAGGCGGAGGCGATCTTCCTCGAGTATCTCGAGCCGGTCGCCCAGGTGGCGTGAAGGCCGAGCAGCTCGAGGCCCTGCTGGCCGAGGTTGCCGCCGGTCGCCTTGAGCCGGCTGCCGCGCTCGAGCGGCTGCGACACCTTCCCTTCGAAGATCTGCCGTTCGCGCGGATCGACCATCACCGAGCGCTGCGCCAGGGAGTTCCCGAAGTCGTCTTCTGCGAGGGCAAGACCGCCGACCAGGTGGTCGCCATCTGCGAGCGGCTGGAGGCGGCGACGGGCTCGTTCCTGGGAACCCGCGCCGGCGAGGCGACCGCGGCACGCCTGCAGAAGCGCTTCCCCGCGATGGTGTGGCACCCGCTGGCCCGGGTCGTCCACCTGGCCGGAGAGCGTTCCCCGCCGAAGGGCGGCACCATTCTGGTGATTTCGGCCGGGACCAGCGATCTCCCGGTTGCCGAGGAGGCGGCCGTGGTGGCGGACGCCTTTGGGCATCCGGTGGAGCGGCTGATCGACGTAGGTGTCGCCGGTCTGCACCGCGTGATTGCCGCGACCGATCAGATCCGGCGCGCCCGGGTCGTGATCGTGGTGGCCGGCATGGAGGGCGCTCTGCCCAGTGTAGTGGGAGGGCTGGTCGCAGTGCCGGTCATTGCGGTACCCACCAGTGTCGGCTACGGGGCCGCGTTTGGCGGCCTGGCCGCGCTGCTCGGCATGCTGAACTCCTGTGCGGCGGGGGTGACCGTGGTAAACATCGACAACGGCTTCGGCGCCGCCGCGGCGGCCAGCCGGATCTGCCGGACATGACGGTCCGCACCATCATCAACAGCAACGAGCCGCCCTTCATCTGGCTCGACGTCGTAAGCCCCACCAAGGAAGAGCTGGCGAACATCGCCCGGCAGTACGGGCTGCACTCGACCTCGGTCGAGGATTCGCTGGAGCCGGAACACCTGCCCAAGTACGAGCGCATCGGACCGGTCACCTTCATCATCGTGCGGGCCTTCGACGAAAAGTCGGCGCGCGACTGCTCCACCGTTCAGGAGATGACCCGCAAGGTAGCCATCTTCTTCAGCACCGACTTTCTCATCACCATCCATCGTACCGAGCAGCCGTTTCTCACGGCTCTGATCGCCAAGTACCAGAGTCCACCCCCTTCGGGCGCCGAGCGGCGGAGGAGCTTTCTCCCCCGGCTGCTGATCGAGATCATCAACGAGGCCATCGATACTTACGAGAGGCCACTCGGCGATGCGGAGAGTACGATCGACAAGTTCGAGGCGACGGTGTTCGGCGAGCACGAGATTACCGGCCTGCTGCAGCGCATCTATACCGAGAAACGCAGGGTCACCCAGATGCGGCGGATGCTGTCGCATACCCTGGATGTGGTTCAAAGACTGGTTCCCGCCTCGGAGCCGACGGCCCCATTGTTCCAGGACCTTCGGGAGAACGCCGAGAGCATGTACTCCTACGCCGAGGGGCTGGGCGAGGACGTCAGTAATCTGCTCAGTATCCAGCTGGCGCTGGCCCAACACCGCACCAGTGAGGTGGTCCGGGTCCTCACCGTCTTCTCCGTATTTTTCCTGCCCCTCACGTTCATCGTGGGGATCTACGGGATGAACTTCGATTTCATGCCAGAGCTTCGGCAGCGTTGGGGCTACCCGGCCATCTTGCTAGCTATGGGGATAGTCACGCTGACTATCTATCTCTGGTTTCGGCGCCGGGGCTGGCTCAGGGGATGACTACGACGGAGGTTCTGCTGCTGGTGGCCGCCGCAGGCGTGGCCGGGTGGCTGATGGGCCGGCGGCAAAGGCTAAGGGGGGTTCGTGCAGGGGTGTCCCCCCACCTGCTGCCGGACCCGGCACTGGAGTGGTTGCGTCGGGCGCATCAGGCGGTCGGTGTGTGGATCACCGAGCTGGATCCCGGCGAGGAGGGCCCCAGAGCCGAGCGTATTCTCGAGCCCGAGCGGCTCTCAGTGGGTCAGATCGTGGCCGTAGATCGCCGGCTCGAGCGGGCTCGGGACCAGGAGCAGAGCGGGGTGGAGCGCATGGAAACCGGCATGCTGGTCTTTCACGCGCAGGCCGGAGCTGCCGTGGGTCTGCTGCTGGCCGAAGGCTTTGATCCTGGAGATATGCCGGTAGTCGAGGACGACCTCCGCCGCCTGCTCGAAGGTGTCCGGCGCCGGCCCCAGATCGTGGCCCTGACCCAGGCGCAGGCGCAGGAATCGTCGCTCGAGTCGGTCGGCAGCGTCGGGCTCAGACTCGCCTATCAGCTGGAACGCACGCTGGACGCTCAGGTGGTGGTGACCGCGCTCGACACCAGCGGAGTCCGGGTCATCGGCGTCTCGGGCCGGGGAGACCGCCGCCTGCTCGACAGCCTCCTGCCGCCGGAGAGTGAGCTGGCGCGGGTCGCCCTGGGTACCCTCGATCCGTTCGTATCCCGCGGCGAGCCGCTGGGCGGCGTGGTGCCCGACCGCCGCAGCCGGCCCGGCTCGGTGCTTCTCCTTCCGATGAAACGGGACCACGACCATACGGTCGGCGCCGTGGCGATCTGGCTGACCGGGGGACGCGAGCCGGTCGGCGCGGCCCGGGCGGAACTGCACGAGGCCCTGGCGAACGCGGCGCCGCGGGTCTACCGGGCGCTGCTGGCCGACCAACAGAAACGGGCGGCGACCATCGATCCGCTGACGGGTCTCCACAACCGACGCGGGTTCGACGAGGCGTTTCGTCTCATCACGGCGAAGGAGGGCGCCCTGGTCTACGCTGACCTCGACCGCTTCAAGAATTTGAACGACACCCTGGGCCACCCGGCCGGCGATGCCGCTCTGGTTCACTTCGCCCGAATCATCCGCGAACAGATCCGCGGTGCGGACGTCCCCGGACGGATTGGCGGGGAGGAGTTTGCGGTCTGGCTGCCGGAGACCAGCCTGGAGCTCGGATCCAGGATCGCGGAGCGTATTCGGCTGAAGCTAGGAACCACGGCGTGGGACTGGCGGGGGCGGCAGTGGTCGCTGAGCGCCTCGTTCGGGGTGGCGGCATGTCCCGAGACCAGCAGCAGCCTTGCCAACCTGCCGGCCCAGGCCGACTCGGCCCTGTACGTGGCGAAACGGAGCGGGAGGAACCGGGTGGAGAAAGCTGGACGGTAGGACGGGCGGACAGGCGTTCGGGCGGTCCGGGAGAAGAGCTTGCCAAAGTGGTTTACATCCGACGTTATAACCAGCCGGCGTGCAATCAGATGGGCTGCCTCTCCTCTAACGCCCGTCCGCCCGTCCGCCCTTTCCCCTGCGCCCTAAATCCGCTATGATTCTACCACCCGGGGGCGACTTGGCTTCGACGGGTTTGATGAAGGAATTGCAGCGTGTCCAGGTCCAGGTTCCTGGTAAAACCTCTGGAATGATTCAACTGCCAACTCTGAACTGGCAATGGCTGCGTAAGCTGAGCTAACGCTCGCTTATGCTCCTTCGATGGATGGAGCCCGCCCGGGGCGCTGCCCATCGAATCGCAAATCTGGGCTGGCTGGCCGCGTCGCTCCGATGCGTCCGGCGAGATTTCAGGAGATAGGCTCTGGAGAGGTCGGCTCGAAACCGATCCGGAGTGACGGCAAAGAGTCGAGCCTACACACGTAGACGCGGTTCTGGAAGCTCACTCGGACCAGGGTTCGATTCCCTGCGCCTCCACTAAGGGTGGACGGACGGACAGATGGACAGACGGACGGTGAAAAACTAAGAACGGGACTCCTAATAAGGGTCCCGTTCTGTTTCTTGTCCGCCTGTCCGCCTGTCCGCCTGTCCGCCTGTCCGCCTGTCCGCCTGTCCGCCTGTCCGCCTGTCCGTCCGTCCGCTTGTTTTACCCCTTCGTCCTCTCCGCACAAAAATACCCCGCCGACTGTTCCGACTTGATTCCGCTGGCCCAACTGCCGGAGAATCCCGCAGGACTCATCTGCCGTATCCTGAGCGCGGTGTACCCGCCGTCTACCCGTTGACGCCCCCGCTGGTTGGCGTCGGATCCCAGCCGCAGCCAGATATGCGCGATTGGCGCTTGTCCCGGCCTCGCGTGTCGTTCTACCACCAGGACGCCAGGCCTGGTCGGGTCAAGAGAGGTGGTGCTCCCGACGAGCACGGCGTCCACCGCCGCCAGGTCCACGTCGGTGGAGCCGTAAAGTGGATGCACTACCGAAGAGTCCGTGTATCCCCCGGGTCGTGCCCGGTAGCGGAGTTCTCCGCTCTGAGGCTGGAGCGTGAGCTTGCCGTTCGCCTCGGATCCGGTCCGGGAGCCCGAAGTGGCAACCAGCCGCAGCCGATACTCGCCGCCCATGCCTTCGGCTGATGCGGTTGGTAAGAGCTCGGATGTGGGCGCAGCACACTCCTGAGGATCGGGGCTGTCGGACTGGGGTCGGCAGGACGAGGTGAGGAGAACACACACGAGGCTGAGTTGAATGCGAGGAGGGATCAACGGCGCAGCTCGCCGGTCACGCGGCCCCGAGCGTCCACCTTCCGGATGGGTCCGCGCAGGATGTCGTTCTTCAAGTGGATCACCGGCCGAGAGGCGAAAGCGCGAAGTCCCGGCAGCAGCGTGAAGGGGTCGGCCTTGGTGAGGTCCACCTGGTAGCCCTGGTCCGCAAGTGAGGCCAGCGTTACGACGCTCAACGGACTGCTGCCTGGGGCGATATATCCGGTCATCAGCTCGTTGTCGAGCACCGATTCGCGCCAGTGGCTGTCGGCAGTGCCGGGGCCGCCGGTGTTCTCGACCGGAACCTTCTCGCCGGTGACGTAGGTGACTCCACCTACATCGTCGAACGCGGCCACGGCTTGCGGCCCGGTGAAGTGAGGGTCGGCCGTGGGATTTTCGGGAGCCGGCGACGGGGGGATGGTTGGATCGGCCAACAGCCCCTGTGCCTCCCACAAGGTGCCAAGCCCCAGCACATGGCCCATCTCGTGGAGCACGACGTTGGAAAGAATTCCCTCGACTTCGAGCATCGCCAGATCGTCTGTATCGAACTGCATCGCCCCCAAAATCGTCAGGTCTCCAACGTCTACCGGGCCCACAGGCTCGAAGTCGCGGATGTAGCAAGGACCCGCTCCACCAAGGACCCCACCCTCACCATCAATGGGAACCAGGCTGCACCAGGATCAGCACGTCGTCGACGTTCTGATTTACCCCGGGCAAGCCGGTGCCACAGTCGCCCGCCGCCGCCTCGAGCAAACCATCTTCGAGGTCGCCGGTCACGGCCTCCTCCCAGCGAAGCCGCGCTGCCGCGAATGCCTGCCGCTGTGCGCTCGTGGCAGTGCCGACATAGCGAATGCCGATATCGAAGGAAGTCGGATCAGTGGGAAGTATGGCGCTGAAGGAGGTGGATATGGTCGTCGACGGCACTGTGACGAGTACTTCCTGCGGTGAGCCGATATCGGTTCCGGTGGTGAACGTCGTGGCTGCTGTGCCGTTCGCGCTCGTCGTTGCCGAGACGGTGCTGACGTTTCCCTCGCCCTGGGAAACGGTAAACGTTACGGGAAGATCTACTATAACGTTGCCCCTGGAGTCTTCCACCCGGACCACTAACGGTGCAGGCAATGTGGAGCCCGGAGATGCTGTCTGTGCGTCACCGGAAACCTTCTCGATCTCCACCGGGGTCTGGACGACCGAGACCTGCGCGCTGGCGCTGGCTGAGCCCGCCGCGGCAGTGATCTGGGCTGACCCCAGACCCTGACCGCGGTGACCAGGCCCGTCGAGGTTACGGTGGCAACTGCACGGATTGCTGGTGCTCCAGCTGGCCGTTTCCGGCGGCAGCGTATTGCCGTCCTGATCGGTGATCGACGCAGAGAGCTGTTGCTGCTGCCCCAGGGCCGTGAGCGCGACGGTGGAAGTGTTGAGTGAAACTTGTGCCGGGATCGGCTGCGGTTCGTTCCCACCGCACGCCCCCAGGGCCGCCAGGAGGGCGGCACATGCTGCGAAAGGCACAGCTCGTTTCGGCAGCGGCATCCGGGGCCCCAAAGTCTGAAGGGGTGAGTGGCGGCGGTGGGACAACAGCAACCGCAGTGTGTTGGTGAAGCCAAAAACTAGGGGTCTCCGGGGGCCTACGCCAGGGTACCGGGTCTCCCTGCTGCAGTAACTTACAGCCATGACCCTCTCGAGTTCCGCTCCTCCGCGGGCTGCCGACATTGACGCCCTCCGCTCGCACTTCCCGGCTCTCGAGCGAAAGCACGGCGGCAGCCCGGTCGCGTATTTCGATGGTCCCGGCGGCACGCAGGTCCCGCGAGCGGTAGTAGAGGCGATGGAGTCGTATCTCTATCACCACAACGCCAACACCCACTGGCCCTATCCTACCAGCGAGGAAACTGATGCGTTGATTGCCGGTGCGCGCGCTGCGCTGGCAGACTTCCTGGGCGCCTCTCCGTCGGAAGTTGCGTTCGGCGCCAACATGACCACCCTGACTTTCCATCTGGCGCGGGGACTGGGAAGGGCCTGGGGTCGAGGCGACAAGGTCATCATCACCGAGCTGGACCACCACGCCAATGTGGCTCCGTGGCGGGCGCTCGAGCGCGACCGCGGAATCACGGTGCTATCGGTGCCGCTGCTTGGCAGGGGCGAGCTGGATTGGACCGCCCTGGAGCAATGCTTGAGTAAGAAGCCGCGGCTCCTGGCCCTCGGCGCCGCATCCAACGCTCTGGGGACGATCACCGATGTAGCCCGGGCGGTCCGGCTGGCGCGTGAGGCGGGGGCTCTCACTTTCGTCGACGCGGTCCACTACGCGCCTCACGCCCTGGTGGACGTCGCCGCCATCGGCTGCGATTTCCTCGCCTGCTCCGCCTACAAGTTCTACGGCCCCCACGTGGGCATCTTGTGGGGCCGCAGGGAGGCGTTGGAACGCGTCGAGGTGCCCAAGCTGGCGCCGGCCCCGAACGCCGCGCCCGAACGCCTGGAGACTGGAACCCTGAACCACGAGGGGATCGTGGGAGCGGCAGCGGCGGTCGATTTTCTGGCCTCGGTCGGCTCGGGCGCGTCCCGCAGGGCTTGCCTCGCCGATGCGTTCGCTTTCCTGCACGGCCGCGGCGCGGCCCTGCTGCTCCGAATGTGGGAAGGGCTCTCCGATATTGCCGGCGTCACCCTCTACGGCCCGCCACCGGGCCTACCTCGGACACCCACCGTGGCGTTTACGGTCGCGGGCCGGCCGGCCGACACGGTAGCCCGGCGCCTCGCCGAGCGTGGCGTCTTCGTCTCCAGTGGCGACTTCTACGCAACCACGGTGGTGGAACGGCTGGGACTGAAGGACGGGCTGGTCCGCGCCGGCTGCGCCTGCTACACGACGGAAGTGGAAGTGGACCGTCTGATCGCCGGGGTAGCGAGCTTGGCACCGTGAGCGGGGTACTTCAATTCACCACAGAGGCACCGAGAACACAGAGGATGGTCTAGCTGTACGGCTTACGACATCGCGTCACCTGAGCTCCACAGCAATCTTTGGTTGGTTCCCCGCAATACGAAGCTCCAACTCGGCAACACAAACAAACTTGAGATAATTGCTACCGTGATGTCGTGAGCACGGTAGTACGAAGATCCCTCTGCGTCCCCTCGCCTCGGTTGCTCGGGGCAGGCTCTCTGTGGTGAAAGCTTGGTTTCACTGAGCTTAGGTTACGCGCGACGTGCGAGAGCGTCCCTGGTTTCGAGAACGATCTTCAGCGCCGTATCCGGATCAGCGGCCAGGCAGTTCAAGTGCCCCATCTTCCTGCCGGGTCGAGCCTCTGCTTTCCCGTACAAATGGAGCCGCACGCCGGGCCGCCGAAATGCCTCCTCCCAGCGCGGCTCTCCCCCGGCCCAGAGATCGCCCAGCAGGTTGACCATGGCGACCGGCGACAACAGCGACGGTCGCGCCACCGGCAGTCCGCACAAGGTCCGAAGCTGCTGCTCGAACTGGTCGGTCGAGCACGCATCCATGGTGTAATGGCCGCTGTTATGCGGCCGGGGCGCCATCTCGTTCACCAGCAGAGTGCCTTCCACCACGAACAGCTCCACCGCCAGCACTCCGACGTAGGCCATGGCTTTGGCTATCATGGTCCCGATCTGGCAGGCCTGAGCCGCCAGCGTTTCCGATACTCGCGCCGGTACCACCGACGTTTCCAGAATCCCCCCGACGTGTCGGTTCTCTGCCACCGGAAACGTGGTGGAGTCTCCGTCGGCCCCCCGCGAGACGATGACGGAGAGCTCGCATTCGAGCCGAAGTAGCCCCTCGAGGATGCACGGCACCCCGCCGAAGCTCTCGAAGGCACGAATGGCTTCGGCTTCGCTGGCGACGGCGGCCTGCCCTTTCCCGTCATAGCCCAGCCTGCTGGTCTTGAGAAGCGCGGGGGTGGGAGATGAGCGGAGCGCCTGGCGAAGCTCGTTGGTATCCCTCACGGGATGAAACGGTGCGGTCGCGAAGCCGTGACTGCGGAGAAAGCTCTTCTCGGCGATTCGGTCCTGGGTGATGGAAACCGCGGCGACCGGGGGGCGCACCAGCGCCGAGCGTCCCAGAGTCTCCAGGGTCTCGGCCGGCACGTTCTCGAACTCCGTGGTTATAGCCGCGCAGCTCGAGGCCATGTCGGCCAGCGCCTGCTCATCCATGTATGTCGCACGGATGTGGCGGCTCGCCACCGCGCCAGCGGGGCTCAATGGATCAGGGTCGAGTACCACGACCCGGTAGCCCATGCCGAGCGCCTGCAAGGTGAACATCCGGCCCAGCTGCCCGCCACCGACGACGCCGACGGTGGCGCCGGGAAGGATCACGAGGGGTCCGGCAGCTCGAGGTCCAGCACCCGCCGCTCCTGTTCCCGGCGGAAATCTTCCAGCCGCTCGCCCAGCGCGGCGTCGTGCAAAGCCAGGATTGCGATTGCGTACAGCCCGGCGTTGCCGGCTCCCGCGGTACCGATGGCAAAGGTGGCTACCGGGATCCCGGCCGGCATCTGGACGATAGAGAGCAGGGAATCGAGACCCTGCAGGTGCTTGGTCGGGATCGGCACACCGAGCACCGGCAGCGTTGTCTTGGCGGCGAGCATGCCCGGGAGGTGCGCGGCCCCGCCGGCGCCTGCAATGATGCAGCGCAGCCCCCGGCTGGCGGCATTCTCGGCGTAGCGGTAGAGCTGATCCGGGGTACGGTGCGCCGATACCACCCGGCTCTCATGGGGCACGCCGAACTCGCCGAGCCTTCGGGCGGCGTGCTGCATCACTTCCCAGTCCGAGTCGCTCCCCATCACGATCCCCACCAGGGGCTCTGTCATCGTAATCCTTGTGGCGGAGTCGAGACGCCTAGACGGTCGCCCTGGTGCGGTCCATGGTACCGCGAGCAGCCAATGCGGCCTGGGCCGCCGCCAGCCGCGCGATAGGCACCCGGAACGGCGAGCAGGACACGTAATTCATTCCCAGGCGATCGCAGAAGGTTACGGACGCCGGGTCCCCTCCGTGCTCGCCACAGATGCCGAGTTTGAGGTCCGGCCGGGTGCGCCGGCCCAGATCGCACGCCATGGCGATGAGCTTTCCGACACCGGCCTGGTCCAGCACCTGGAAGGGATCGTCTTCTATGACTCCGTGCTCGATGTAGTAGGGAAGAAACTTGCCGGCGTCATCCCGGGATAAACCCCAGGTGGTCTGGGTGAGATCGTTGGTGCCGAAGGAGAAGAACTGCGCTTCCCGCGCGATCTCATCCGCGGTCAGCGCGGCACGGGGAAGCTCGATCATGGTGCCCAGCAGGTACGGCACGGTTATCTGGCGCTCCTGGAAGACCTCTTCGGCGACCTGTCGCACGACCAAAGCCTGCTTCCGGAACTCGACTACGCTGGCGGTGAGCGGGATCATCACCTCGGGCATGACCCGCCCCTTTCGAGCCACCACGGTGCACGCGGCCTCGAAGATGGCCCGCACCTGCATGGCGGTGATCTCGGGATAGATGATGCCGAGCCTGCAGCCGCGCAGGCCCAGCATGGGATTCACCTCGTGCAGCCGCTCCACGATGCCTCGCAGCACGCCGGGGTCCATCTGTAGCTCGCGAGCCAGGGTCTCGATCTCGGCCGGCTGCTGGGGCAGAAACTCGTGCAGGGGAGGGTCAAGCAGCCGAATGGTGACGGGGTACCCCTCCATGGCGCGGAAGATCGCTTCGAAGTCGCCCCGCTGCATCGGAAGCAATTTGGCCAGGGCGCGCTTCCGTCCGGCCTCGTCCTGGGCCACGATCATCTCGCGCATGGCGATGAGGCGATCGCCGTCGAAAAACATGTGCTCGGTCCGGCACAGTCCGATGCCCTCGGCGCCGAAGTCGCGGCCTCGGTGAGCATCGGCCGGCGTGTCGGCGTTGACCCGCACCCGCAGCTGCATGATGCGGTCGGCCCATTTCATCACCCGGTTGAAGTTGCCGCTCAGCTCCGGCGCAATGAGCGCGGCCTGGCCGGCGAACACTTTGCCGGTGCTGCCGTCAACCGTGATCCATTCGCCTTCGGCGACGCTGCGCCCTTTGACGGAGAAGCGATTCGGGTTCTCGTCCACCACCAGGCCCTGCGCGGCGGCCACACAGGGTTTCCCCATGCCACGCGCAACTACCGCGGCGTGCGAGGTCATTCCTCCCCGGGCGGTCAGGATGGCCTTGGCCATCACCATGCCGTGGAAGTCCTCGGGCGAGGTCTCCCGGCGCACCAGGATGACTGACTGGCCGGCGCGACCCAGCCGCTCGGCCTGATCGGCATCGAACACCACCGTTCCGCAGGCCGCGCCGGGCGAAGCCGGGAGGCCGGTGGTCAGCAGGTCGAGCTTGCTGTGGGGATCGATCGTGGGGTGCAGCAGCTGATTCAGATCGTTGGGGGGAATCCGGGCCACCGCCTCCTGCTCGGAGATGAGGCCCTCGTCCACCATGTCGCAGGCGATTCGGACGGCCGCGTGCCCCGAGCGCTGGGCCCGGCGCGTCTGGAGCATGTAGAGGTTACCGCGCTCGATGGTAAACTCCATGTCCTGCACGTCCCGGAAGTGCCGTTCCAGGGTCCGCGCCACCCGTTCGAGCTCCTGGTAGGCGTGCGGAAGCTGTTTCTTCATAGTCTCGATGGGCAACGGGTCTCTGCTGCCGGAAACGACGTCCTCGCCCTGGGCGTTCAGCAGATACTCGCCGTACAGACTCTGCGCCCCGGTCGAAGGGTCGCGGCTGAACGTGACGCCGGTGCCCGAGTCCTCCCCCAGGTTGCCGAAGACCATGGCCACGATGTTGACGGCAGTGCCCATGGTGTCGGGGATGTCGTGGAGCTTGCGATAATCGATGGCGCGGCGCGTGTTCCAGCTCTCGAACACCGCGGCGATCGCGCCCCAGAGCTGATCGAGCGGGTCCTCGGGAAACTCTTTCCCGGATTCCTGTCTCACGTGCTGCTTGAAGCGGCGCACGATGGCCTGCATCTCCTCGACCGGCAGATCGATGTCGCGCTCGATGTGGCAGCGCTGTTTGTGGTCTTCGAGGATATGCTCGAACGGCTTCCTCGAGAGATCGAACACCACGCTGCCATACATCTGGACGAATCGTCGGTAGGAGTCCCAGGCAAACCGGGGATTGCCGCTTTGGCGGGTGAGCCCTTCGACCGTCACGTCGTTCAGGCCCAGGTTCAGAATCGTCTCCATCATCCCCGGCATCGACACCGCGGCGCCGGAGCGGACTGACACCAGGAGAGGGTTGTCTCCGTCGCCGAGATATTTACCGGTGGTGCTCTCCAGCCGTTGAAGGGCATCTTCCACCTGGGCTCTCACCCGCTTCGTGAACTGGCGGCTCTCGAGATAGTGCAGGCAGAGATTGCTGGCGATGGTGAAGCCGGGAGGGACGGGAATACCGATGGTGGTCATCTCGGCAAGGCCGGCTCCCTTGCCGCCAAGCACATCCTTCATCGCCGCGGTACCGTCGGCTCGGCCCTGGCCGAAGAAGTAGACCAGCGGCTGAGTGTATGACCCGCTCATGCCGAGGTGGCAATGAGCGGACTGGCGTGCCGCAGCTGCACGAGATCGTCCGGAGTGATGGTGGGGTAATTGCCTGAGAAGCAGGCGTGGCAGAAGCCCGTGTCTTTCCCGGCGGCGGTCAGCATGCCCTCCAGCGAGAGATAGCCCAGGCTGTCCACACCCAGGAACTGCCGGATCTCCTCGATTGAGTGGGTGGCGCCGATCAGCTCTTCCCGCGTGGGGGTGTCGATTCCATAGTGGCAGGGGCCGGTGATCGGCGGCGAGCCCAGCCTGAGATGGACTTCGCGGGCGCCGGCGCCGCGGATCATCTGCACCAGCTCCTTGCTGGTGTTGCCGCGGACCAGGCTGTCATCCACCACGACCACCGACTTCCCCTGTATGACCTCCCGCACCGGATTGAACTTGATCTTCACCTTGGCCACCCGGAGAGCCTGCGTCGGATTGATGAAGGTCCGCCCCACGTAGTGGTTTCGGATCAGGCCGTATTCGAGCTTGATTCCTGAGACCTCGGAAAAACCCAGGGCCATGGCGTTGGAGCTGTCGGGAACGCTGAACACCACTTCACCGCCGGGAGCGGGTTGCTCCCGTGCGAGTTGGCGTCCCAGCTCCCGGCGGGCAGCATCCACTGACTTGGCGAAGACCGTGCTGTCAGGCCGGGCGAAGTACACCAGCTCGAAGACGCACCGGCTGACCGGCCGGGCCGCCAGCCGGGGAAGGTGAGTGACCTCCCCGTCCTCGATCCGGACGAAGTCTCCCGGACGAAGCTCGCAGGTAATCGATGCGCCGATGAGATCCAGGGCGCAGGTCTCCGATGCCACTACGATCCCGGTGCCGAGCCGGCCGATGACGAGCGGGCGGAAGCCGCGGCTGTCGATCACCGCGTACATGGTCCGGCCGACGGTGATGACGAGAGAGTACGCCCCGTCCACCTGCTCCAGCGCGTCGCGGATCTGGTCTTCCACGGTGCTGGCAGCGGAGCGGGCGATCAGATGGACCAGAACCTCGGTATCGCTGGACCCGGTGAAAATGGCGCCCCGGGCAACCAGGTCACGCTTGATGGCGCCGGCGTTGATCAGGTTTCCGTTATGGGCGATGGCAAGCGGCCCGCACCGGGTGCTGACGCTGCACGGCTGGGCGTTCGCCAGTACCGTACTGCCGGTCGTGGAATACCGAGTATGGCCCACCGCCACGTCTCCCGGGAGGCTGGCCAGGATCTGATCGTCGAAGTTCTCGGAAACGAGCCCCATGCCGCGGTGAGATCGGGCTGCTCCCTGGCCATCGATCGCGACGATGCCCGCGCTCTCCTGCCCCCGATGCTGGAGGGCGTAGAGCCCGAGGTAGGCCAGACGGGCGGCGTCAGGAACGCCGGATACGCCGATGATGCCACACATACTTACTCTCCCACCACCCGATCCACGGCGGTATGCTGCATCCGCCGGGGAATAGCTTCTGAGTAGATCCTGCGAAGTGCGTCTGTGCTCCAGGAGAACAGTTGGCCCTCGACCTGAAGTTCCAGGGTTCCGGCGCTCTCCACTCGGCCTGCGTGGAAGACCGGTACCCGGTGCTCGTTGGCGAGGGCGATCAGGCGGCGTCCCTGGTGCGGGGCGCAGGTGACTACTGCCCGGGCGCCGTCCTCTCCATACAGCAGGCCCTCGACCGGGACATCTGGCGCATAGCCGGTGAGATCGAGTCGGGCGCCCAGGCTGCCGGGAACGTACGGGCCGCCCATGGCCGCCTCGGCCAGAGTAACCGCGAGGCCGCCCTCGGAGCAATCATGGGCCGATCGTAGCAGCCGCTGCTCGGCGGCAGCCACGAGGAAGCGCTGCAGCTGGAGCTCGGCCTCGAGGTCCACCGCCGGCTGGTCACCGCCCACGAAATCACAGACTTCGGCCCAGTAGGCCGAGCCGCCCAGGATGCCACTGGTCTCCCCGACGATGAAGACCTCGTCCCGGGGAGAGTCGAAGTAACTACCGACCCGATCTTCAACGCGGAAGAGCAGTCCCACCATGCCTATGGTTGGAGTGGGATCGATCGAGCCCGACGGGCTCTCATTGTAGAACGAGACGTTCCCCCCCGTGACCGGTGTGCCGAACACGCGGCACGCGTCCGCGATGCCCCGCGCGGCTTCGCGGAACTGAAAGAACACCTCCGGCTTCTCCGGGTTCCCGAAGTTCAGGCAGTTGGTGATGCCGAGTGGTCTGGCGCCAGTGCAGGCGATGTTCCGGGCCGCCTCCGCCACTGCCGCCTTGCCACCCTCATAGGGATCGAGCGCCACCAGGCGGCTGTTGCAGTCCACCGTCATGGCCAGGCCGAAACGGGCCTCCGGCACCCGGATCACACCGGCGTCCGACCCCGGAGGAAGGACGGTTGACGCCTGCACCGTGGAGTCATACTGCTCGTACACCCAGCGCTTGCTGGCGATGTTGGGGTGATCGAGCAGCATCTCCAGGGCGCCCTCCAAATCCACCACTGGTATCCCGGGATCAACGGCGGCTCGGCGGGCGCGGGCATCCTGGCCCTCTTCTGCTGCCGGATGGTAGACCGGGCAGTCCTCCACCAGGCGCCGCCCCGGAATCGCCGCGACGATCTGTCCCCCATGCCGCACCCGGAAGATTCCGTCGTCGGTCACGTGTCCGATGGGAGTGGCTGTCAGCTCCCAGCGGGCGCAGACCGCCTGGATATCGGCCACGCGTTCGGGCTCCGCCACCACCAGCATTCGCTCTTGTGACTCGGAGAGAAGAATTTCATAGGCGGTCATGCCTGGCTCGCGCGTGGGCACCAGGGTGGTATCGATGTCGACGCCCACTCCGCCCCGGGCCGCCATCTCGGCGGAGGAGCTGGTCAGCCCGGCGGCGCCCATGTCCTGGATCGCCACGATCAGGTTCGAGGTGATCAGCTCCAGGCTGGCCTCGAGCAGGAGCTTCTCCGTGAACGGGTCGCCCACCTGAACCTGCGGCCGCCGGGCTTCGCTCTTCTCCGAGAGTTCCTCCGAGGCGAAGCTGGCGCCGTGGATGCCGTCCCGGCCGGTGCGCGCCCCCACGGCAAGCAGGACGTTTCCCACTCCGTGGGCAGCGGCGCGAATGAGATCCTGTTCCCG
The DNA here is from genome assembly GCA_963840165.1 of uncultured Gemmatimonadales bacterium. Lineage (GTDB taxonomy): Bacteria > Gemmatimonadota > Gemmatimonadetes > Gemmatimonadales > GWC2-71-9 > CAVVWJ01. The sequence continues at coordinate 310,756 of CAWIXT010000008.1, read as the reverse complement.
GAGCAGTCCGACGCACATCGCATTGACGAGGGGGTTTCCGGTATATCCGGGGGCGAAGTTCACCTCGCCTCCCAGCGTCGGCACGCCGACGCAGTTGCCATAATCTCCCACCCCGCGCACCACGCCGGCGAAGAGATACCGGTTGCGGGGCACCTCCAATGGGCCGAAGCGGAGGCTGTTGAGCAGTGCTACCGGCCGGGCACCCATGGTAAACACGTCCCGGAGGATTCCGCCCACACCGGTTGCCGCTCCCTGGTAAGGCTCGACGGCGGAGGGGTGGTTGTGGGACTCGATCTTGAATGCCACCGCCCACCCCTCAGGGAGGCGCAGCACGCCGGCGTTTTCTCCCGGGCCCTGGACGACCTGGGGTCCCGTGGTGGGGAATGTCTTCAGCACCGGCCTGGAATGTTTGTACGAGCAGTGCTCGGACCAGAGCGCGGAGAACACCCCCAGCTCGGTAAAGGTGGGCGTACGCCCCAGCACCTCGACGATCCGGCCGTACTCCAGCTCGTTGAGGTTGTGCTCCCGCACCAGCGCAGGCGTCACCGCGGGCTCTCCGCCGAGGGAGACCGCCTCCGTCGATGCGCCCGCGACCGTGGATTCGGTCAACGCGCCGGCCTGGGAGACCGGCGGAAGCTGGCAAGCGCGTCGGAGAACACCCGGGTGATCACGTTCGGCGAGTCGTCCTTGGCCACCGCCTCGAGCTCTCCGGCGTCCAGCCAGATACCGCCGCAGTGGGGGCAGGTCTCGATGGTGACACCGTGATACTGACTGCTCGCGAGGTCGTACCCGTCTTTGGGACACTTCATGTAATGACTCTTACGCTCCGCCTCGGCGCTCATGGCGCTGGCGCGTTCCCGCTGTTTGCGCAACAGCTCCGCGTCTTCCCGGGCGAAGTATTCATCTTCGTTGCGGCTGGGTTTCTCAGGTTTCATCGGTTCATACCCTCAGTTGGAGCTGTCCTGGTGTGAGGCCACGAGGCAGGTGAAGAAGCCGCTGCCTCCGGTCAGACCCAGCAGGCGATCCGCTGCTCGCTCCGGGTGGGGCATGATTCCCACCACGTTGCCATCAGCGTTACAAATACCGGCGATATGGTTGCTGGAGCCGTTCGGATTGGGCTGGAACGGCGAGCGCTCGGTGGCCGCGACGTAGCGCAGGACCACGCGGCCCTCGGCCTCCAGCATGCGGAGCGTATCGGGCTCGGCCACGTAGCGTCCGTCGCCGTGCGCGACCGGGAGCCGGAGTCGCGACTCGGGTTCGTAATCGCAGGTGAACGCGGTGTCGGTGCGTTCGACGATAACGTCCACCGGTTTCGAGACGAAGGAAAGCCCGGCATTGCGCATGAGCGCGCCCGGTAACAGGTGAGCCTCACAGAGGATCTGGAAGCCGTTACAGATGCCGAGCACGGGTCCGCCGGCCGCGGCGTGGCGCTGCACCGCCTGCATGATGGGGCTGAAGCGGGCGATCGCTCCGCAGCGGAGGTAGTCTCCGTAGCTGAAGCCACCCGGGAGGATGACGACATCGGCCCCGCTCAGGTCCGTGTCGCGGTGCCAGACGAAGTAGGCGTCGGCGCCGGCCCCTTCCGCGGCCCTGAGGGTGTCGAAATCGCAGTTGCTGCCGGGAAACCGCACGATGGCAACCCGCGGCATCAGTCCTCCTCGACTTCGAGCAGGTAATCCTCGGTGACCGGGTTCGCCAGAAGCTTGTCGCACATCTGACGGGCGCGAATCTCTGCTTCATCGCGGGATTCGGCCGCGACGTCGAGCTCTATGGCGCGGCCGATCCGGACGCCTCCGGCTTCCTCGAAACCCAACGCGCTGAGGGCATGCTCCACGGCCTGCCCTTGCGGATCGAGCAACCCTTCCCGCGGCATCACTCGCACGTGCACTCTGAAGGTCATTACTCAGGCTCCTGGCGGCGGTCGCCCCACCGGGTCCGCCGTTCATGGGAGAGTGGCGGCGGCAACGTAGGGTCGTTGTCCTCAGCCAGCCGCTCGTCCACTACCGGCACCGGCTCGGGACGTTCCATCAGACCCAGCACCGTCGCTCGCACGATACCGAACGTCACGTAAAACAAACCTAAGGGAAACAGGAAGTACTCGGGGACGATGAGACCGCCCAGCAGGATCACCAGGTGCACGGTCAGCCCGAAGATGCCCTTGCTGCTGCGGATGCCGATAGGCGGAAACTTCGGGTACTTCACGTTGCTGACCATCAACACCGCGAGGAGCAGCATCAAGACAACCAGTCCCTCGTGCTGGAGGTCGAGGTAGGCCAGGGAGGCCCGGTACCAGTTGGTCTGGCTGAAGGGGTAGTACACGGCCAGCGTCATACCGGCCGCGGGAGAAGGCAAACCCGTAAACCAGGCGCTGGGAGGCTTGCCGGCCGACAGAACATTGAAGCGCGCCAGTCTGAGTGCCACCGCCACCACGTATATGTAGCAGAGGATCCAGGCAAAGCGGCCGGCGTTGGAAAAATCCAGGAAGTACATCAGCAGCGCCGGCGCGACCCCAAACGAGATCACGTCGACCAGGGAGTCAAGCTCGGCGCCGAACCGGGTTCCGGTGCCCGAGAGGCGCGCTACCCTGCCGTCCAGCATGTCGAGAATGCCGGCAAAGACGATGAACCAGCCGGCCCAGCGAAAGTTGCCGTTGAACGCCGACACAATCGCCCAGAACCCAAAGAAGAGGTTGCCGAGGGTGAATGCGCTGGGCATTACCACGACGACCTGGCGAATCGAAGGGCGTCTGAGGCCCTCCCGGCGCTGTCTCAGATCCATTCGGCGACCACGGTCAGGCCTGCCTTGGTTGTGTCGCCGGGTTTGACCAGGAATTTCACCCGGTCGCAGGGCAGGAACAGATCCACCCGTGAGCCGAATCGGATCATGCCCAGCCGCTCTCCCTGTTTCACCTGGGTCCCGACGTTGTGATCTGTCACGATCCTCCGGGCGATGAGGCCGGCGATCTGACGCACCAGCACCTTGCCTCGGGGGGTGCTGAGACCTACCGAGGATTGCTCGTTATCGAGGCTCGACTTTTCGGTCCCTGCGTGACCGAACTTGCCGGGATTGTAGTGCCGGTAGCCGACAGTGCCCTCGGTGGGGTATCGGTTTACATGGACGTCGAAAACGTTCATGAAGATGGAGAGACGGCAGGAGCGACCGGCGAGGAACACGGGCTCCTCGGTCTCGATCAGGCTTACGACTTTGCCGTCGGCCGGGGCGAGGATCAGGCGGTCATCCCGCTGTCCGGATCGCAGCGGGTCGCGAAAGAAGGCCACAACCCAGACCGCCAGCACCACCCAGACCACGCACACGAGCCAGAGGAGCCGCGAATCGAAGCGAAGCGCGGTAAGCATGAGTCCCAGCGCTATCACCCAGGCGCCGACGATGAACCAGAGTCCCTCGGGGGCGGTACGCATCAAAGGCTCTGCTCCAGGTTTCTTCCGGTGAGAAGCCGGAACGCTTCGAGGTACCGGCGGCTGGTCGCCTCTACCACCTCGGGCGGTAGAGCAGGGGGCGGAGCCTCGCCATCCCAGCGCCCTGCCGCCTTGAGAGAGGCGAGGTAATCGCGCAGCGGCTGCTTGTCGAAGCTGGGTTGCGAGCGGCCCGGGGCGTACCGGTCGGCGGGCCAGAAGCGCGAGGAATCGGGGGTCAGCAGCTCGTCGATCAGCCGGAGCGTACCCCCTGCATCAGCGCCGAACTCAAACTTCGTGTCGGCGATGATAATCCCACGCGCGGCCGCGTGATCGCGGCCGGCCTGGTAGAGCGCAAAGCTGGCCTCACGCAGCCGGGCCGCCATCGACGATCCCAACACCTCGGCCACGGTATCGACCGTGACGTTGATATCGTGTCCCGCCTCGGCCTTGGTCGCCGGAGAAAAGAGCGGCGGATCGAGCCGGGCACTCTCCACCAAGCCGGGCGGTAACGGCTCACCAGCCAGGGTCCCGGTATCACGATATTCGGCCCATGCCGAGCCGGTGATGAAGCCGCGGACCACACACTCGAAGGGTACCGGCTCGGATCGGAGCACCAGCATGGCACGTCCGGCAATCTGGTCCTCCAACCCGGCCAGCCGGCGGACTCGCGCCAGGATCTCCGTGGTGTCGGCGGTGACGTAGTGTGAGGGGAACACGTCAGCGAGGAGCTGAAACCAGAACGCGCTCATCTGGGTCAGCACGGCTCCCTTGAACGGAATGGCTTCCCGCATGACGACGTCGAACGCGCTGACGCGGTCGCTCGCGACGATCAGCAGATGCTCAGGATCGACCTCGTACACCTCGCGAACCTTCCCCCGTCTGAGGAGCGGAAGGGGCAGGCGACTCTCCGCCAGCGTCTGCTCCGAGCCCTTCGCGGCGCTCGATGGCAAGCTTCGCGAAGCGCTCATACCCGCACCTCCGCGGGCTCGGCTTCGGATGCCAGCGGCCGGGCCTGAGCCAGCAGTGGCTTGAGGTATTGCTCGATGAATTCGCCGACCTGCTGCGAGGCGCGCCCGGTGTAATTGGCGGGGTCCAGCTCGGCGCGTAGCGCCTCCGTCGGAACGTTGCGGAAGCCAGGATCGGAGGCCAGCCGCTCGAGCAGGAGATTGGGCTCGCCCCGGCTGACCGCCTCGGCCACCGCCTGACTGTGCTTCCGGACCACCTCATGGAGGGCCTGACGGTCGCCTCCGGCAGACGTTCCCAGCATCAGCCATCGCTCGGTGGCCATGAAGGGCATCTGCTCGGTCACGTGCCGCCGGATGACATCCTCCCGCACCTCGAGACCGGCCGCGATGTTGGTGACCAGGACCAGAATGGCATCGGTGCCGAGAAATCCCTCGGGGAGTGTGAGTCGCCGGTTGGCGCTGTCGTCAAGGGTGCGTTCCAGCCACTGGCTGGCGGCGGTGTTCGCGGTATTGGCCTGCAGCGATACCACGAAGCGGGCCAGCCCTCCGATCCGCTCGGCGCGCATCGGGTTCCGTTTGTAGGCCATCGCGCTGGAACCGATCTGCTCCGACTCGAACGGTTCCAGCAGCTCGCCTTCATGCTGAAGCAGGCGAAGGTCGCCGGCGAACTTGGCCGCCGACTGCGCGATTCCGCTGAGGGCGTCCAGCACGTGACTATCCACTTTGCGCGTGTACGTCTGGCCAGTCACCTGAAAGACGGCCTCGAAGCCCAGCTTGGCCGCTACCCGGCGGTCCAGCTCCCGCACCCGCTCGTGATCGCCGTGGAAAAGCTCCAGGAAGGAGGCCTGGGTGCCGGTGGTCCCCTTGCAGCCCCGAAGCCGCATGGTCTCGATCCGGCGCGACAGCTCCTCCACATCCAGGGCAAAGTCCTGCATCCACAGCGTCGCCCGCTTGCCGACGGTGGTGAGCTGCGCCGGCTGGAAGTGGGTGTAGGCCAGGCAAGGCAGATTAGCCTGCCGGGCGGCAAACCGCTCCAGGGCGCCGAGCACGGCGATCAGGCGCCCCAGTAGAAGGCGCAGACCGTCCCGCATCACCATGAGGTCGGCGTTGTCGGTGACGAACGCGCTGGTAGCGCCCAGGTGCAGGAAGGGACGCGCCGCCGGCGCCTGATCGCCGAAGGCGTGGATGTGGGCCATGACGTCATGGCGAAAGCGGCGCTCGTAGCGGGCCGCCACTTCCAGGTCCGCGTCGTCCAGGTGCGCCCGCATCTGGACGATGGCCGTCTCCGGGATATCGAGCCCCAACTCGCGCTCTGTCTCGGCTAGAGCCAGCCAGAGCCGGCGCCACAAGCCGATGCGGTGGCGCTCACCCCAAAGCATCTGCATCGCCGGTGAGGCGTAGCGGGAACCCAGCGGCGAGCGCCAGCGGTCGTCACTCATCGAAACATGAGGTCGGTAAAGATGACTTGTCCTTCCCGCTCCATATAGATCCGAATAACCTGGCCGGAACGCACGTTCAGCAGGCTGGATACCTCCGCCGCGTTGCGCACCGGAGTGCGGTCGATGGCCAGGATAACGTCGCCCGCTTGAAGTCCCGTGGCCCGGCTGACCTCGGGCGAGAGACGAAAGATCAGCGCGCCATGCTCACTCCGTATCGACCGTTCCGCCTGAATGGCCGGTGTGACATTGATCAGCTGCAGGTCCTGCAGCACGGTGATCTTTTCGGCGGTCACCGTGGGCAGGTCGCCGGTGACGATGCGACGTGAGCGGCTTCCAGCGCCGCTCCGAACTGCCACTTGCACGGCGTCCCCCACGTGCAGATCGAGCTTGACCGCTTCCCAATCGAGATAGTTCCGAAGCCTGCGGCCGTTGGCCTCGATGAGAACGTCGTTGGTCCGCACACCTGCGCGCGCCGCCGGCCCATCCGGCGCCACACTTGCCACCACCACGCCGCCCTGGCTCTTCCAGTCTCGCATGGCGCGGGCGCCTCGCACGTCGAGGCCGACCCAGGCGCGTCTCACCGAGCCGCTTCGCATGATCTCATCGGCCACACGGACCGCCCGCTCGATGGGAATGGCGAAGCCCAGTCCAACGGAGCCGCCGCTGCTGCTGAAGATGGAGGAGTTGACCCCGACGATTTCGCCCAGCGCGTTGGCCAGCGGTCCACCGGAGTTGCCCGGGTTGATGGACGCGTCGGTTTGGATCATGTCCAGGTAGAGCCCGGTTTGTTCTCCGCCCGGCAGGATGTTCCGCCCGGTGGCACTGACGACGCCCACCGATACGGAGGGTTCGGCGTTGCCCAGCATGTAGGCATAGGGATTCCCCAGCGCCACGACCCATTCGCCGATCATCAGATCGGTGCTGCGCCCCAGCGCCACGGTCGGGAGGTTCTCGCGTGCGACCTTGAGCACAGCGATGTCGGTGAGCGGATCCTCGCCCAGCACGGTCGCGGGCAGATCGCTGCCGTCGGGAAGCGTTACCACCACCCGTTCGGCGTTCGACACCACGTGCTGGTTGGTGATGATGACTCCATTGCCGCGAATTACGAACCCGGTTCCATATCCCTGAACTACGCGGGCGCCGTCCGGGACGAAGAAGAAATCCCAGGGAGAGCGGCGGGGAGTCTGCCGCCGCGAAGTCACGTTGATCGATACCACCGCCGGAGAAACCCGGTCGGCCGCGCTCACCAGGGCAGTGTTGCGCGCTGAGCTCGTAGCGAGCTGAGCTTCCGCTACCCGGGCGGAAGTTTGTGCTCCGGCGGTGGCGACCCGTAAGGAGGAATCGTCCCTGCACCCGGTGATGGCCAGGATGAGGGTCGGTACCGCTCCCCTACGCCAGATGTACGGCGGCAGCATGCGGCTCATTCACCGTTTCGATAAACAGGTCCGGCGGGTAGACTGCGGCCGCGAAGTACAAGCCCTGCGGCGGAGCCGGCGCGCTGGTACTCTGATTGTCGCGACGTCTGAGCAGGGCCGACATATCCCCGAGGGGACGCCGTCCGGTTCCGATTTCGGTGATCGTCCCTACCAGCATGCGGACCATGCGTTGGAGAAACCGGTCTGCTTCGATGTGGAAGCTGACACCCCGGCCCTCGGGGCGGGTCTCCCAGTCGGCCGAGAGGATGCGACAGCGATAATGCGGCTTGTCGGTCTTGGCGGCGAAGGCGCGGAAATCGTGCTCGCCGCGGATAAGAGCGGTAGCGGATTGCATCAGCTCCAGGTCGAGTGGCCGCACCAGGGCCCACTCGTAAGGGCGCCGGAACGGTGAGGCGGCGGCCGCATCAAGTCCGATGTCGTAGCGGTATTTTCGCGAAATGGCGGACTTCCGAGCGTGAAACCCCGACTGCATGAGGTGAACGTCGGGAACCCAGCAGTCTGGAGGCAGAAGCCCGTTCAGCGCGCGTTGTAATGCGGAGGGGGTCCAGTTGGATGGGGCGGTGAAGCTCACAGCCTGAGCGATAGAGTGAACCCCCGCGTCGGTGCGGCCCGCGGCATGAGCCACTGTTCGTCTGGCAAAGAGGCGCTCCAGAACCCGCTCGAATTCGCCCTGAACCGAGCGGCCGGCCGTTTGACGTTGCCAACCGACAAAGCCGGTGCCGTCGTACTGGAGTGTAGCGAGGATGGTCCGGCTCATCAGCCCGGAATGTAGCGGTGCATGATACCCTCGGGCAAGCTACGCAAATCCTTGTCGTGATTGACAAAAGCCGTCCCGGCCGGGTAAAATTTTTTCCCCCGACACACGCTCATTTCTTTCCTGTTTCCCGGTGCCCGTGACTTCCGACGCCGCGCTGCGTTTTGCGATCGAGCAGCTAGCCCAGGGTGCTTCGCTCGATCGCCACGCCAGCGCCGCGGCGTTTGAGGTGGTCATGTCGGGGCAGGCGTCTCCGGTTCAAACCGCCGCTCTCCTGATGGGGTTGCGGGCTAAAGGGGAAACCCCCGACGAAGTGGCCGGAGCGGTGCAGGCTCTGCGAGGAGCGATGAGCCGATTCGAGTTCGAGGAGGCTGACCTGCTGGTGGACACCTGCGGCACCGGCGGGGGTCGGGTTGGCACCCTCAACATTTCGACGGCGGCCGCATTCCTGGTGGCTGGAGCCGGGGTGAGGGTGGCTAAGCACGGCAATCGAAGCTTTACCTCCCGCTCAGGGTCGGCCGATGTTTTGGAGGCTCTCGGTGTAGATATCAATCTCTCCCAGGAAGCGGCGCGAGATGCGCTCCGCCAGTCCGGACTGACGTTCCTGTTTGCCCCGACCTATCACCCCGCGATGCGGCACGCCGGGCCGATTCGCAAGGAGCTCGGCATCTCGACCATCATGAATTTGTTGGGGCCACTGGCCAATCCGGCAGGAGTGGTCCGGCAGGTGGTGGGGGTTTCCGAACGAGGCCGTGCGGAACTGATGGCGGCGACCCTCGCAGCTCTAAGGACGAAGCACGCGCTCGTGGTCCACGCCGTAATAGGGATGGATGAAATCAGCCCTGCGGGGAGTACTCTGGTCTGGGAAGTAAGAGACAACCGGATCGAGACGTGGGAGCTCGAGCCCGGCAGGTTTGGGCTCGAGTGCGGCGACCTGAACGAACTGGCGGGCGGAGAGCCGGCCGAGAACGCCGCCCGCATCGAGCGGCTCCTGGCTCATAATGAGGGGAAAGCGGTGCGTTGTGCGGTGGTGTTGAATGCCGCAGCCGCTCTCTACGTATCAGCCAATGGTTGGTCGTTCGAAGAAGCGGCGGCTCGGGCGGCACGCGCTCTCGACAGCGGGGCCGCGGCCGAAGTGCTGGCGCGACTTCGGAAGGCGGCACCGAGACGAGAAAAAGCGTAGTCAATATTTTCGGATGACCCCGACGACGACGCCCTGAATCAGGACATCCCGTTCCTGGAAACGCATGGGCTGCATGGTGGGGTTCGCTGGTTGAAGGCGGATCCAGCCACCCGCCTCTCGATAGAACTTCTTGACGGTGGCCTCGCTCCCATTTACCAGGGCGATTACCATCTCTCCGTTCTCGGCGGCCTGCTTGCCGTGGACGACGACAATGTCTCCATCGACGATGTGCTCGTCGATCATGGAGGTGCCCTGGACCTTCAGGGCGTAGTTGGGTCCTCGGCGAGGAAGCATCTGCTCGGGGACCGAGATGGTTTCCTGATGCATGAGCGACTCGATTGGGGTGCCCGCGGCCACTCGACCCAAAAGCGGAATCTCGGTGGCGGTAGAGGTACCGCGGGGCGGAAGCACCTCGATCGACCGGCTCTCGTTGTACGACCGGCGGATGTAGCCCTTGCGTTCGAGGTTGGTCAGGTGCTCATGCACCGTGGCCAGAGACTGAAACCCGAAGTGCTCGGCGATCTCCTCGAAGCTCGGGGCGTACCCCTGGTCATTGATGTGGCCATGGAGATAGCTGAGTATTTCGCTCTGGCGCTTTGTCAGCGGCATCAGGATGTCCTCGCGTGGGTACCGTGCACGACCGAATAGAGCCCGAATAAAAGTACCCGAATACCGGCCGAAGGACAAGATGCCTGTAACTCTCGAGCAAATTCTGAGGTCTACCGAAGGCCGGCTGGAAACCCTGCGGGTCCGCCGCTCTGCCCTGGAGCAGGAGGCCGAGTCAGCATCGGTCCCGCTGTCGTTTACCAACGCGCTCCGGCGGGAAGTGGTGGCCGTGATCGCCGAGGTCAAGCGCCGATCCCCCTCGGCGGGCCCTATCCGTGAAGACCTTGACCCGGCAGCCCGGGCAGGCCTTTACGCCCTACACGGCGCTGCGGCGATTTCGGTCCTGACCGACGGTCCCTTCTTCGGCGGATCGATCCAGGACCTCCGAGCCGCCGCCCGGAACGCAACCGTGCCGGTGCTGCTAAAGGATTTTGTGCTGGACGAAGTCCAGATCCTGGAGGCCCGGGCAGCAGGCGCAGCGGCGGTCTTGCTAATAGTTCGCGCGCTGGGTCCCAGGCTCGAGCCACTGCTTCGTTATTCGGAGCAGCTAGGGCTGGAGGCGCTAGTCGAGGTCCACACCGAGCTGGAGCTGGACTCCGCGCTGGACGCCGGAGCCGCCGTTGTCGGCGTTAACAGTCGGGATCTCGATACCTTTACCATCAACATGGATTCGGCCCTCGAGATCGTGGGCCGAATTCCCGCCTCCTGCGTAGCCGTGGTCGAAAGCGGGATGAGCGGGAAGGCGGATGTGATACGGGCTGCGGATGCGGGCGCTGACGCGGTCTTGGTTGGAACAGCGCTTTCCGCGGCAGTCGCACCGGAACGGCTGCTGGAGGAGTTGGCGAGGGTATCCAGGCGTGCCCGCTAAGATCAAGTTCTGCGGTATGATGCGGAGCCAGGACGCGGCCGTCGCGGCTCAGGCCGGCGCGGCGTATCTGGGCGTCGTTTTTGCTGAAGGGCCAAGGACTGTTTCGGAAGACGGTGCCAGGGAAGTCGTCGCCGCCGCCGCCGGAGTTCCCGTCCTCGGGGTTTTCGCCACGCAGTCGCCTGACCATATCCTCCGGATAGCAGGGGCGTGTGGGATTCTGGGGGCCCAGCTCCACGGCCCCTATTCCCGGGCTGACGCAGCCCGGCTCCGCCGCGAGGGTCTGGAAGTCTGGCGGGTGGTCCGCCTCGCCACAGCATCAGAGCTGGACTCCGTCGAGAGCGCCGAGGACGAGGCTGACGCGGTGCTGGTGGAGCCGCTGGTTGCGCACCTGCGGGGCGGGGCCGGGATCCCGCTCGACTTGGCGCTGGCCCGGGAGGCGCGGCGTCGGCTGGTAGGGCGGATGGTGCTGGCCGGAGGCCTCAGGCCCCAAAATGTGGGAGCCGCTCTGGCCCAGGTCCGTCCGGAAGCAGTTGATGTGAGCTCAGGCGTCGAGTCCCGACCCGGCGTCAAAGACCCCCAGCAAATCACGCGGTTCGCGGAGGCAGTGTTTGCCCACAGTTCTGCCACCTCATGAGACTGTGACGGGTCGTTTCGGCCCCTACGGGGGCCAATATGTGCCCGAGACCCTGGTCGCGGCGCTCGACGACCTGACCGCACTGTACCAGGCCGCCCGGCAGGACCCCTCCTTCTGGTCCGAACTTAACCAGCTGTTGATCGAGTTCGTGGGGCGGCCATCGCCGCTGTCCGAGGCCCCGCGCTTCAGCGAGGCGGTTGGCGCACATGTGGTCTTGAAGCGTGAGGACCTGAACCATACCGGCGCCCATAAGATCAACAACACCATCGGACAGGCGCTGCTCGCCGTCAGGATGGGGAAGCGGCGGATCATTGCCGAGACTGGGGCTGGTCAGCATGGCGTGGCCACCGCGACCGTGTGTGCCCGGTTTGGTCTGGAGTGCGTGGTTTACATGGGTGCCGAAGATATGCGTCGCCAGCGCCTGAACGTCTATCGTATGGAGCTGCTGGGCGCCACCGTCGTGCCGGTCGAGTCGGGCACCCGAACCCTCAAGGATGCCACCAACGAGGCCCTCCGCGACTGGGTCACTAACGTCCCTACTACCCACTACATCATCGGGTCGGTCGTAGGTCCCGACCCGTTTCCCCGGATGGTCCGGGATTTTCAGGCGGTGATCGGCCGTGAAGCGCGGGAGCAGATGCTGACCCGCTTCAATCGGCTGCCGCATACCGTTGTTGCCTGCGTCGGAGGCGGCTCCAATGCCATGGGCATCTTCAGCGCCTTCCTGGATGACGCCACTGTTCGTCTAGTCGGTGTCGAGGCCGCGGGTAAAGGGTTGTCTAGCGGACATCACAGCGCGACGCTCACGGCCGGCACCCCTGGCGTGCTGCACGGCAGCCTGAGCTATCTGCTTCAGGATGCCGGAGGGCAGGTGGCCCCGGCGCATTCGATCTCGGCGGGATTGGACTACCCCGGTGTCGGGCCCGAGCACAGCCACCTGAAAGACACCGGGCGGGTGACCTATTCCACCGCAACCGATGCCGAGGCGCTCGAGGCCTTCCAGTCACTGTGTCGCCTCGAAGGCATCATCCCGGCGCTGGAGACCGCCCACGCCTTGGCCTGGGTGCGGCGTTCCGCCGGCCGATGGTCCCGGAGCGACTCTGTCCTGATCTGTCTCAGCGGCAGGGGAGACAAGGACGTCGCCCAGATCGCAGATCTGCTCGGAAGCGTGACGTGACCGCGGGGCCCTCGGCGCAGCTTCTCCCCGCCTCACAGGTCTCCGAGCTCATCCAGGGCATGGCGAAAGCGCTGCGCGCATTCCAGATGTATCTGCCAAACAATCCCATTTATCAACGCGCCATTCAGAATGTACGGACGGCTTTCAAGCCGATTTGGGCCGCCACGGACGAGCTGGAACTGAGGGTGGTGGAGACCGAGTTGATCTGGGAGGACCAAGTGGTCTACCGCCAGATCAACAAGGGCGAGAGCATCGCCTGGACGCTGTTCAAGGACGGCATGCGGATGCTCACCATCTACAAGGGAGCCGAGGACGAGGAGCTGCCCCGTTTTCTGGAGGCCGTCAATAAGGCCCGATTCATGGCGGCCGACGCTGGGGACGATCTGCTGACGCTGCTCTGGGCACTCGAGTTCGAGAACATCAAGTACCACTTCATCGACGTTTTCGCTGAAGGCGGCGGCGAGCTGCCTGGTCCGTCGGGACCGGCGGGCGGGACGGCCACCGATGAGCAGCGCAGAGCCGCGGTTGCGGAAGAGGCTCCGGCCAAGACCAAAGGCGTCATCGATCTCGAGGAAGTGGATTCCACGTTGTATTTCCTGGATGAGAAGGAAATCACCTACCTCGCCGGGGAACTGGAGGAAGAGTACAAGCGGGATGTGCGCGGCAGCGCGCTGAACGTTCTGTTCGATCTGGTCGAAACCCAGCCCGAGGAAGCCGTCCGCGATGAGGTCCTGGGGGTCCTGGAACAGCTATTCCCCAATCTTCTCACGAGCCGGGACTTCCGCAGCGCGGCCGCGGTTCTCCGTGAGTCAAAGCTCCTGAGGAGTCGGGCGGTCAATCTTCAACTGCAGCAGACCCAGCGGCTGGATGGATTCGTCGTTCGCCTGAGCGAGGAAGCAATCGTGGGACAGCTGCTCCAGTCCCTGGACGAGTCCAGCGGGCTGGGCCTCGATCCCTACGCCGCGGATGTCTTGCGCGAACTGCGGGGCACGGCTCTCGAGCCGCTGCTCAGCTGGATGCCAAACCTCTCCTCCGAGCCACTGCGCACCATGCTTCAGGAGGTCGCGGACAAGATAGCGAGCAGCAACACGGCGGAGGTCCAGCGGCTGCTCCGGCTGCCGGAATCTTCAGCCTTGCCCGGCATCATCGCGATCTGCGGTCGGCTACAGCTCCATCAGGCGGTGCCCGCCTTTACCGATGTCATCGCTCATCCGAAAGCCTCAGTGCGCCTCGCGGCGGTCCAGACTCTCTCTCAGCTCGGGACCCCGGGCGCGCTCACCTTGCTCGAACGAGCGACTGAAGACACGGATCGTCAGGTCCGGGTAGCAGCCGTACGCGCAGTTGGCGCCCGCGGCTATAAGGGCGCGCTCAAGCGCATCGAGGGGGTCGTCCTGGGCAAGACAGTCAAGGGGATGGATCTGACCGAAAAAATCGCCTTCTTCGAAGCCTATGGCTCGATCGCTGGCGCCAACGCCCTGCAGGTACTCAGCTCCATCCTGCTACAGCGTGGCCTGCTCAAGATGAAGGAGCCACCCGAGATCCGTGCCTGCGCGGCTATGGCCCTGGGCCGGATCAAGACTGCGGAAGCGCGTGAGCTGCTTCAGCGCGCCTCGGACGATAAAGAGCTGGTGGTGCGCAACGCGGTCAACCGCGCCCTCAGGGAGGCGGCTTCGTGACCCAGCCCTGGGAAGCCGATCTGGGACGGGCCCCCGAAGGTCAGCTGCGACAGGGAGGACGATCGCTGCTGCTGGCACTGTACACGGTGCTCCGCAGCCTGAAGATGTATCCGGTGGAAAACGCCACCGTGCAGAAAGCCCTCGACGATCTGGATGCCGCCGCGCGCACGCTACTCCACACCGAGAAGGAGCTGGAGATCCGGACCGCGGGCGATTTCCTCTTCGTCAATGCGACTCGTCTCCGGGTCGAGCTCGACAACTACGCCTCATTCAGCCACATCCTGGCCATGCTGCGCGCTTTCGACATCGGCGTGCTGCATATCAGATCGGGGATGGAGCGGCGGGAGTGGCAGATCTTCCTGAGCCTGCTCCTGAGCCTGAGCCAGCAAGGGGAGCTCGAGGAGCGCCTTGAGGTGCTCCAGGAACGACTCGAATCGGCGAAGGTCATTCACCTCGAGGTCGAGCGCGCGCAGGCAGAGGGCGGGAGCTCCGAGGAGTCGCGCCATCTCGCCAAGCGAGTGTACTCCGAGGGCGTAGCCGTCACCCGCGACATCATCACCGGCGTCAGGTTGGGGCGCGGTCCCCGCCTCAAGCGGGTAAAACGGGCGGTCCAGCTCGTGGTGGACCAGGTTCTCAACAACGAAATGTCGATGGTGGGTATGACCACGGTCCGGGACTACGACGAGTACACATTCACTCACTCGGTCAACGTCTGCATCTTCTCCGTGGCGCTGGGCAAGAAGCTGGGATTCTCCAAGGTACAGCTGTACGATCTTGGAATGACGGCGCTGCTGCACGATGTCGGCAAGGCGCGGGTTCCCACCGAGATCCTGAACAAGACCGGCGGGCTGGAAGACCGGGAGTGGAAGTTCATTCAGCAGCACCCGTGGTTGGGCGCGCTGACCCTCTTCAGTATGCGGTCGTACGAGGAGATCCCCTACCGGTCCATCCTGGTGGCCCACGAGCATCACATGAAGACGGATCTCAGCGGATACCCGAAGACGATCCGGCCCAGGGCCCTGGGTATTTTTTCCCGCATCGTGTCGGTGGCGGACGGGTTCGACGCGGCCACCACCCGGCGGGTCTACAACACCACGGCCATCGAGCCCGACCAGGTGTTGAAGGAGATGTGGGACAACCCCAAGCGCGGTTATGACCGGGTTGTCGTGAAAGCCTTGATCAACTTGATCGGGGTCTATCCGGTCGGCACCTGCGTCATCCTCGATACCCTGGAAATCGGCATTGTGGCAGCGCCGAACCCGGATGGGCAGCAGCTCAGCCGGCCGCTGGTGCGCATCGCCGTGGACATCAACGGCGCCACTCTACCGCTGCCGGGAACTCAGGTGAGTCTCACCGAGAAGGACGAGAGCGGCGCCTTCAAGCGCTCCATCGTCAAAGTCACCAACCCAGATCGATTCGGATTGACGCCTGGCGACTACTTTGTCTGAGTCCCGGCTCGCTCCGGGATGGGCCTCGCTCCGGGCCAGCCGGCGTACGGCCCTCATACCCTATCTCACCGCGGGTCACCCCACGCCGCAAGCCAGTGCGGCCGCGATTCGCGCCGTCGGCGAAGTCGCCGACATCATCGAGATAGGGATTCCCTTCAGCGATCCGCTCGCGGACGGCCCCACCATTCAACGCTCCAGCTTCGAGGCACTCCGCCACGGCATGACGCTGGCTGGCACGCTCGAGATGATTTCGCAGGCCGAGCTGACCACGCCGGTAGTGATCTTCAGCTACCTGAATCCCATTCTGCAATACGGCCTGGATCAGTTCATCCGCGACGCCGAAGCCCTGCATGTGGCCGGCCTTCTGCTGACCGATCTTCCGGGCGGCAGTGATCCCCGGCTGGAGGCGGCGGTGCAGCGCAGCGGAATCGACTTGATTCGCCTGGTGGCGCCGACCACCAGCCCGTCCCGGCTACGGCTTATCCTCGAGGATGCCCAGGGGTTTGTGTACCTGCTCGCGCGTCTCGGAGTAACCGGTGCCCGTGACTCCCTCAGCGCCGACCTGGCGACTTCAGTCGGTCGAGTCCGCCAGGCCACGGCCCTGCCGGTGGCAGTCGGGTTCGGCATCTCCACGCCAGAGCAGGCTCGCGCGGTCGGCAGGTTGGCGGATGGGGTGGTCGTAGGCAGCGCTCTGGTGGAGATCCTGGGGCGCGGTGGCGTGGCGGCGGCGCGGAGATTCCTGGATTCGCTGCGAGACGCGCTCGACGCACGAGACGCCACGTGACCGTCGCCATCGAGACGGTGCTGCGCCGCTACACCACGGTGCTGTGGATCGGCGGTTCGTCCCTGACTGCGGCGGCGCTCCTCTGGGATCAGCGCTGGATGCAACAGCCGGTCTCCACTCTGCTGCTCATCGTGAGCATCCTAGTATTGCGATCGGTCCCGGTTCGCCTCAGCAAGTACTCGTATCTGACTCAGTCGGGAATTCCAACGTTGGTAGGCGCGGTCTCGGTGGGCCCGGCGCCGGTGGTGGTGGGACTCTGGATCGGCGTGGTGGCAGCCGACGTCTTCTGGATGCGGAAACAGCCGCGGGCCGGTGTGATCAATGCCGGACGCGAGGTAATCGCCTTCGTCGCGGCGTTCGGTTTCTACGCCGCTATTCTTACCCTGACTGGCACCGAGGATACCGCGATTGATTTCCTGCCGGCTGCCGCCGTGCTCGTGTCGCTCTATTTCTTCATCAGCCGGGCGCTCTTCTACTTCAGCCTGCTGATCCGGAACAAGCTCGAGGGCGCTGAAAAGATTCTGATTTTGCGCTGGGAGATCACCTCGTACCTGGTTACCCTGATCGGCTCTGCCCTTGTCGTGGCGACGCTGATCTCCATGTCTCCGCTTGGTTGGGTGGCGGTGGCCCTCGTGCTCGGCGCCGTGGGCCTGCTCGGCAGGCAGATTTTTGACGAGGCAATTGGCGCCGAAGACTTGAACAAGGTCCACCTGATGGAGGCGGCCATCGCGAGCAACGCCACCCTGCAGGGATCCTTTACCCAGATCGAGCGGCTGGCCTATCGACTGCTGGACTGGGGAGATTTCCGGGTGTACCGGGTCAATGGCTCCGAGGCATCGCTGGCCTATCGCAGCTCCATCGGCCGGCCCAATCGTGGCGATCCGCCCCCGGAGCTGGAACCGTTGCGACAGGAAGCAGTGGAGTCCCGGGAGCCTGTGATCGTGCGCGACGTGCGTAGTGAGGATCGCCTGAGGGCCACCATGGCTGATGTCCGGATGCTGGTGATCCATCCGATCCGATTCGGCGACGAGGTTCTCGGTACCCTCGAGGTGGAGCATCACAAGCGACACGCCTACGGCCCCAAGGATCTGCTGGCCATGAGCACCCTCGCGGGCCAGGTCGCCACGGCGTTTCATATCTCCGAACTCCGGCGGCCGCTGGTGCTCACCGTAAGCCAGATCGGGGAGCAGGTCACCTCCCTCGCCCGGGTAGCCGATTCACTTCGAGTCTCCGCCACCGCACTGGCCGATGTGTCACTGGGCATGCGGCAGGGCGCGGCCGAGCTGGAGCGGTTCGCCACCGGCGGGTTGCGGGCGACGGGATCCCTCGCCAGCGCGTCGCAGGACATGATGAATCAAGGCGCCCAGGCGGCGACCGCGAGCAGCACGGCGGCAGACGTGGCCACCCGGAACCGGGTCGTCATCGGAGACGCGATCGATCGCCTGGTGGAGCTGAAAGGGTTCGTTGCGCTGGGAGCGGACCGGGTAGCGGCCCTCGGCGCGCTGACCCAGCGGATCACCGGTTTCATCGGCACCATCCGGGAGATCGCGGACCTCACCAACCTCATTGCGTTGAACGCAGCAATCGAAGCCGCGCGGGCGGGCCGCGAGGGGCGGGGCTTCGCGGTGGTTGCGTCGGAGGTCCGAGATTTGGCCGCACAGAGCCTGCATGCCGCGCGAGAGGCGGGCAATCTCCTGGGCGAGATCACCACCCAGGTCACCGCCGTGTCGGGCCAGATGGAGCGAGGCCGGGACGTGGTTGCCGGCGTGGAAGAGCTCAGCGCCAACGCCGCGCGAGCGCTCGATGCCATCGTCGGCACCACCGGGGAAGCCGGCGGCTTCGCCAAGGCGATCGCCGCCACCGCGGCTCAGCAGCGGGAAGCGGTGGACCTGCTGACCGGACAGATCGAGCAGGTTGCCGCCAGCTCGGCCCAGAGCCGCCTCAATACCGATACGCTGGCCAAGCGTGCCGGCGAGGCCGCTGCCGGTCAGGCGGACCTCGAGCGCGCCATCCGGGAGCTGGGTGAGCTCGCGGGCGCCCTCCAGCGCATCGCGAGTCACTTTGCGGTCGAAGGCTGACGGCCCGCGCCGGCGGGAGCGCGCCTACGTCGCACTGGGCAGCAATCTCGGAGACCGTACCGCCCATCTCCAGCGAGCGCGCGAGGCACTGAGCGCTCTTCCCGAGACCGAACTTCTGGCCGTGTCCTCTATCGAGGAGACCGCCCCTCTCGGCGGCATGCAGCAGCCTTCCTACCTTAATCAGATGGTGCTTCTCGACACGGCGCTGGAGCCGCGGGCGCTCCTGGAGCGGTGCCAGGCCATCGAGCGACAGGAGGGGCGCACCCGGACGGAGCGCTGGGGGGCCCGGACGCTGGACCTCGACATCGTGCGCTTCGGCGACCGGCAGGTATGCGAGGAAGACCTTATCATTCCGCATCCCGAGCTGGCCAACCGCGACTTCTGGCGTCGAGAGCTGGCAGAACTGAGTTCCGATGAACGCTGAGTCCCGTCCCCTCTCAGTGCTCGACCTGGCCGCGATGAAAGCGGCCGGGCGGCGCATCGTCATGCTGACCTGCTATGACGCGGCTTTCGCTCGGCTGCTGGAACAGGCCGGAGTGGACGTGCTCCTGGTCGGCGATTCGCTCAACCAGGTGCTGGCGGGACACGAGACGACGTTGAGCACCACCCTGGATCAGATGATCTACCACGCCGCTTCGGTGCGGCGCGGCTCGCGGCGGGCACTGGTCTTCGTGGATCTGCCGTTTCTGACCTATCAGGTTTCGATTCCCGAGGCCATTAGGAACGCCGGCCGGGTCCTGCAGGAGAGCGGTGCCCATGGAGTGAAGCTGGAGGGCGGATCCCATATGGCCGACACCGTCGGCGCGCTGGTGGAGCGCGGGATCCCGGTGGTCGGACATCTTGGACTTACCCCCCAGTCGGTCCATGCCCTGGGCGGGTATCGGGTGCAGGGCAGGGAAGACAAGGCCGCCGATCGGCTCCTCGCCGATGCGAAGGCTCTGGAGAAGGCAGGCGCCTGCGCCATCGTACTGGAGCTGGTGCCCGCTGCCCTCGCCGGACGCATCTCCAAGGCACTCGCAATTCCCACGATCGGCATTGGGGCCGGACCCGAGTGCGACGGGCAGGTGCTGGTGCTCCACGACATGCTGGGGCTGAACGAGCAATTCGCTCCGAAGTTCCTGAAGCACTACGCTCGGCTGGGCGAGTCGGTGCGATCCGCCGTGCGGGCCTTCGCCAGTGACGTCCGGGAGGGAACGTATCCAGGGAAGGAGCACAGCTTTGAGTGAGTCGCGAGCCACGAGTCACGAGTTACCAGCAAGCTCCTCTTCGATCAGGCGGGACGAGGGTTGAGGATCTGCTCCTCGTGACTTGCGACTCGCGACTCGCGACTAGTTATGCTTGAAATTTCCTCCATTCCGAACCTGCGTGCCTGGACCCGGGACCAGCGCGCCGCCGGGCGCCGCATCGGCCTGGTCCCCACCATGGGGTTTCTCCACGAGGGTCATCTCGCGCTGGTGGACGAGGCACGCCGCCGGGTCGAGGCGGTGGTGCTGAGCATCTTCGTAAACCCGCTGCAGTTCGGGCCGCAGGAGGACCTGGCGCGCTACCCCCGGGATCTCGCGCGCGACCGGTCCCTGGCCGAAGGTCGCGGTGTGAACGCCATCTTCGTTCCGGAGGTATCAGCCATGTATCCGGCCGCCTCCGAAGTGAGAGTCATTCCGGGGCCGACCGCCGACCGGTGGGAAGGCGCGGCCCGCCCCGGCCACTTCAGCGGCGTACTGACCATCGTCGCCAAGTTGTTTCACCTGGTAGATCCGGACCTCGCGGTGTTCGGCCAGAAGGACATCCAGCAGCTCACCTTGATCCGGCGCATGGTGCAGGATCTGGACTGGACGGTCGAGATCGCGATGGTCAGAACGGTGCGCGAGGCGGACGGCCTCGCCCTGAGCAGCCGCAACGCCTATCTCAGCACGGCAGACCGCGAGCGGGCCCGGGTCTTGAGCCGTGCGCTGCAGGCGGCTCACCGCGCCTGGCACGCCGGCGAAGCCGTGCCCTCGGCGTTAAATGCTGTCATGCGACAGGTGCTGGCGGGAGAACCCGCAGTGGCCGTGGAGTATATTGCCGTGGTGGATCCCGACAGACTCGCACCGGTAGATAAAGCTGATAGCGGCACCATCATCGCGATCGCCGCCCGGGTCGGGGGCACCCGTCTGATTGACAACATCTTCCTGGGCGAGGGGACCGGAGTGTGAGCGGGCCGGTATCGGTGCCTCCCCCGCGCGCCACACCCCCCGGCCTTCGCCCGACGCTGCCGGAGTGGGCCATCGTCACGCCGGCCAGAGTAGAACACATTCAGCGGGTGGCGGAACTGGCAGCCGGCTGGGCCGAGCAGATGGGAATACCCGATTCGGAGCGGAACCGGTGGCTCCGGGCGGTCTGGCTGCACGATGCGCTTCGCGACGCGCCCGCGGAAGAATTGGCGAAGTGGGCCGCCACCACTCCGGGTTCATCCTCCCTGTGGCACGGACCGGCGAGCGCTGCTCACGCCAAGGCCGAGGGAGAGACGGACCGCGGGGTGCTGGACGCTGTGAGGTATCACTCGGTCGGGCTCGCCGAGTGGGACATGGTCGGCCGCATTCTCTACTGCGCCGATTACCTCGAACCCGCGCGCCCCTTCGATCGCGAGACCCGGGGCGAGCTGGCCAGGCGTCTGCCCCAGGACCCCGGTGGCGTGCTCCGCGAAGTCGCTCGCGCCCGACTCCTCCACCTGATCAAGACCGGATGGCCCATACTCGATCCTACCGTGCGATTCTGGAACAGCCTCGCCGCTGGATCTGGCTCGCATTGATCGCTGCCGTGTTGCTGCTGGCCGCGCTGAGCGGGTTCCTGCTCCACTCAGAGCGGCAGCCGCCGGCAAGCCAGGCCTATGCTATTCCGGAGGTGAAGGGCCGGCTCATGGTCGAAGTGCTGAATGGCACCCGCCGGCAAGGCGTGGCGCGCACTGCTACGCGAATGCTCCGTTCTCACGGTGTGGATGTCGTCTTCCTCGGTAATGCCGATTCAGCCGAGCGCGTGACACGCGTGATCGTGCGCCGGGGCGACCCTGACCGGGCGCGAACGGTGCCCGCAGTACTCGGCGCGGGAACCATCGTGGTAGAGACCGACACCTTCCGGCGGGTGGATGTGAGCGTGATTTTGGGGGAGGACTTTCGGCCGATCCTGGAGCTGCATCCCTAAGGAGCGGGAAGAAAGAACGTGAGCGGGGAGGAAAAACGTGAGCGGCCGCTATCCCTACTCCTGCAATGTGAGCTGCGCATTTACGCCTTTCCTCCTGTTTCCCGCTCACGCTTTCTTTTCCCGCTAACGCCGTTCCCGTGTAGACAGATCCCAATCACGATGTCCATCACATTGGTCCCGGTGAGTCCCGGCTTGACCAGTGCCCCTACTGAGTCCAGCGCGGGGTAGGCGTTGTGCCCTTTCAAGTCTATATCCGGGTTCCGCCCCTGACTTTCGATTCCTCTCCAGGTGGTGCCGTCCACAATGGCGCCCGCCGCGTCGGTGGGCCCATCGCGTCCGTCGGTGCCGGCAGCCAGCAGCGCAACGCCGGACGCGCCGTCGAGAACCCGAGCCGCGGCCAGCGCGAGCTCCTGTGACCGCCCGCCCAGTCCAGTGGGATTCTCTCCCAGGCTGACGGTAGTCTCCCCTCCCCAGATCAGGCAGGCAGGCGCCCTGGTCGGTTGCGGGATCGGGGAGCGAACGCAATTATTGAGAAGTCTGTCGGCTACACTCGCTCCCGCCATTGACGCCTCCCCCTCAAGGGGCGTCTCCATCACCTGCGGAGCAAGGCCCAACTCAGCCGCACGCTTGGCCGCAGCTTCTAGGGCCAACCTGTTACTGGCAACCAGCTCGAGGATCACCTGCGCGAAAGTCGGTTCTCCCGGCTTTGGCGTCTCCGCTCGTTCCCCTGATTCGGTGGCCGCGATGAATCGGCGGGCGGCTTCGGGAATTCTGGGCCAGAGTCCGGCGCGCTGGAGTAGGTCGCGCACCTCCGACGCCGTGGTGAGGTCGGGGACGCAGGGACCTGAGCCGATTGACGGCAGGTCGTCGCCGATGACGTCGGACACGACGTAGACCCGGACCAGGGCGGGGGCGAGCACCCGGGCGAGCTTGCCCCCACCCCAGCGGGAGAAGCGCTTCCGGATCCGGTTCATGGCGGTGATATCCAGACCGGAGCCGAGGAGCAGGGCAAAAAGGTGGCGCAAGTCCGTGGAGGAGAGACCGGCTTCCGGTGCGCCGATCAGGCTGGTAGTCCCTCCTGAGAGGAGCACCCATACCTCGTCGGTAGCCCTCACCCGGGAGGCGACCTCCGCCAGAACCTGTGAGGCTGAAGCTGAGCGCGCAGCGGGCTCCGGATGGTCGCCCACTACGACCCGGAGGTGTGGATGCGGCGTGGTACCGTCCTCGGGCGCCACAACCAGACCGCCGGCCAGCTCGTGGCGCCGGGCCTCGAGCACCGCTGCGGCGGTACTCGCCATGGGTAGCGCCGCCTTTCCCAGGGCCAGGATCCAGAGCCGCCGGGCCGGATCCAGCTCCAGCCGCTGGAGCCGGGCTGCCAGAGCGGGTCCCGGTGCGGCGGCACTCGTGGCCGCGGCGTAGAGGTCGAGCAGCGTACCGCGGGCGCCGGGGGCGGTGGGATGGCTCAACCGTGCCTCTTGTGAAAAAGTTCACAAAGTGTTAAAGATGGTGTTGTAATGACTCTAGACCCTCCCCACACTGAGGTCCAGATGCCCGGCCGCAACCTCCTCTTCGTTCCTGGGCCCACCAATGTGCCCGATCGGGTCCTTCGCGCGATGCACCGCGCCATGGAGGATCACCGCTCTTCCGACTTCCCGGCGCTCGCCGCTCCCCTGTTCGAGGATCTCAAGAAGATCTTCAAGACCACGTCGGGCCAGGCCTTCGTATTCCCCTCCAGCGGCACCGGGGCATGGGAGGCGGCCCTTTCGAATACCTTGTCGCCAGGTGACAAGGTACTCGCGTCGCGCTTCGGCATGTTCAGCTATCTCTGGATCGACATGGCGCAGCGGCTCGGGCTGCAGGTGGACGTCATCGATGCCGAATGGGGGGAAGGGGCGCCGATCGAGCGGTACCAGGAGGCACTCGCTGCCGACAAGGCCCACGCAATCAAGGCCGTGCTGTTCACTCATAACGAGACCGCCACCGGCGTCACCAGTGATGTCGCCCCCATGCGTCGAGCCATGAACGAGGTCCGGCATCCGGCGCTGCTCATGGTCGACGGTGTCAGCTCGATAGGAAGTATCGATTTCAGGATGGACGAGTGGGGCGTGGACCTGGCTATTACCGGCTCGCAGAAGGGGCTGATGTTGCCGGCCGGGCTCGGCATCGTTTGCGCCAGTCAGAAGGCGCTGGGAATGTATGACTCTGCTAAACTGCGGCGGGTGTTCTTCGACTTCGGGGACATGCGGAAGGCGAACAGCACCGGGTACTTCCCCTACACTCCCTCGCTTCCGCTGTTGTACGGGCTGCGGGAGTCGCTTGCCATGCTGTCGGAAGAGGGGCTGGAGAATGTCTTTGCGCGCCATCACCGCCTGGCGGAGGGAACGCGGCAGGCCGTGAAGGCATGGGGACTGGAGCTCTGTGCCCGCGCTCCCAGGTGGCACTCCGACACCGTGAGCGCGATCATGGTGCCGGATGGCTTCAACGGAGCCGAGGTGATCGACGTTGCCTACCGTCGCTACAACCTCGCGCTCGGCGCCGGCCTGGCCCGCATGGCCGGGAAGCTCTTCCGCATCGGCCACCTGGGCGACATGAACGAGCTGATGCTGATGAGCGCCATCGCAGGCTCGGAGATGGCGATGCGCGATGTCGGGATCAAGGTCACTCCCGGGAGCGGGGTCGCGGCGGCCGGTGAGTACTGGCGCAGTACCGCCGCGCCGCTGTCCCGGCGGGAGTTACCGCCTCGCGCTCCGGACGCGACGCCGGCGGCCGCCAGCGGAGCCAAGGAGAAAGCGACCGCGGGCGCCGGGCGATGAGCCACACCCGCTACGAGCCGGCCCGCGCCAGGCTCCAGCGCAGCGAGCTGGCGGTGCCGGGCTCGCAGCCGGCCATGTTCGCCAAGGCCCTGGAGAGTGAGGCGGACTACATCTTCCTGGACCTCGAGGACGCGGTGGCTCCGGGCGACAAGGAACCGGCCCGGCTCAATGTGATCGCGAGCCTGCTGGAGCAGGACTGGCGCGAACGCGGCAAGACGATCTGTGTCCGCATCAACGGCATCGATACTCACTATATGTATCGCGACGTGGTGGACGTAGTCGAGCAGGCTGGACATCGGCTCGATACGGTGCTCATCCCGAAGGTGGGGGTGCCGTCCGACGTGTACCTGGTGGACGCCCTGCTCACGCAGATCGAGGAAGCCAGGGGGATCCCGCACCGCATCGGCATTGACGTTCTGATCGAGACCGCGTTGGGCATGGCCAATGTCGAGGAGATCGCCCAATCCAGCACCCGCCTGGAGGCCATGCACTTCGGTGTGGCCGACTACGCGGCAAGTTGCCGGGCCCGCACGGTGAACATCGGCGGGCTCAACCCTGATTATCCGGGAGACCAGTGGCACGCGGCGCTGTCGCGGATGATCGTCGCCTGCCGCGCGTACGGACTCCGACCGATCGACGGACCATTCGGCGACTTCAAGGATCCCGATGGCTACAAAGCGGCGGCGCGGCGCGGCGCGGCAATGGGTATCGAGGGAAAGTGGGCTATCCATCCGTCACAGATCGCGCTGGCGAACGACGTCTTCACCCCGCCGCCGAAGGAAGTCGACCGGGCCCGCCGAATCCTGGATGCGCTCGACCAGGCGGCGCGAGAAGGCCGCGGAGCCGCCCAGCTCGATGGCCGGATGATTGACGCCGCCTCCGCCCGGATGGCGCAGAATGTGGTAGATACGGATAAGGCCATTGGGAAGTCGCGAGTCGCGGGTCGCGAGTCGCGCGTGCCCGTCTCCTAACCCCGGACCATACGCGAGACGCCGGATCTGCCGGCTCGCGACTCGAGACTCGAGACTCAGCTATGGACATCCACGAGTACCAGGCCAAGGAGCTTCTCGCCGGCTTCGGTGTCGCCATACCGCGCGGCGGCGTGGCTTACAGCCCGGAGCAGGCAGTGTACCGCGCCACCGAGATCGGTGGCTCCCGGTGGGCGGTGAAGGCCCAGATCCACTCAGGCGCCCGGGGGAAGGCCGGCGGGATCAAGCTCTGCTCTGGTGAGGATGAGGTCCGGTCGGCCGCCAAGTCCCTCCTGGGCAAGAGGCTGGTGACGCACCAGACGGGCCCCGAGGGTCGTGTAGTGCACCGACTATATGTCGAGGCCGCGGTTCCGATTGAGCGGGAGCTGTATCTCGGGTTGGTGTTGGACCGAAAGACCGAGCGGATCATGATCGTGGCGCATCCGCAGGGCGGCATGGAGATCGAGGACATTGCCCAGAACGCCCCGGACTCGATCCTGCGCGAGTCGGTCGAGCCCGCCATCGGCATGAGCTCCTTCCAGGCCCGCGAGATTGCCTACGGGCTGGGACTGGCGCCGGCACAGGTCAGCCGGGCGGTCACGACCTTACTGGGGGCCTACCGAGCTTTCCGGGATCTGGATGCCACCATGGTCGAGATCAACCCGCTGGTGGTGACCGGCGACGGGCAGGTCCTCGCGCTCGACTGCAAGATGACCTTTGATGACAACGCGATGTTTCGCCGGCCGAACGTCAGTGAGCTGCGCGACTACGCCGAGGAGGATCCCCGCGAGGCACAGGCGGCGGAGCACGGCCTCAACTACGTCGGACTCGACGGGGACATCGGCTGCATCATTAATGGTGCTGGGCTGGCCATGGCCACCATGGACATGATCAAGCATGCCGGAGGCCAGCCTGCCAACTTCCTGGACGTGGGCGGCGGCGCCTCCCCCGAGCGGGTTGCCGCGGCTTTCCGTCTCGTATTGTCGGACGGGAAAGTCGGGGCGATTCTGGTCAACATCTTCGCCGGAATCAACCGCTGCGACTGGGTGGCCCAGGGTGTGGTGCAGGCCGCACGGGATCTTCAGATGAAGGTGCCCCTCGTCGTCCGACTCGCAGGCACCAACGTACAGGAGGGGCAGCGCATCATCCGCGAGAGCGGCCTCCCCATCATCACCGCCGACTCGTTGTCGGACGCCGCCGACCGTGTCGTTGCCGCACTGAAGAGCTCGCGCGCGAAATCCACCGCATCCGGGAATGGTGCCCCATGAGCATCCTCATCGACGAAAAGACCCGGGTCATCGTTCAGGGGTTCACCGGTGAGAAGGCGACGTTCCACGCCCGCGAGATGATCGCCTACGGAACTAACGTCGTGGGTGGCGTGACGCCGGGGAAAGGCGGCACCCGTCACCTGGACCGTCCGGTCTTCAACACCGTGAAGGAGGCCGTGCGTGAGGCCGGTGCGGAAGCCAGCATCATCTTCGTGCCGGCGGCGTTCTGTGCCGATGCGATCATGGAATCGGCCAACGCGGGCATCCGGCTGGTTTGCACCATTACCGATGGGATCCCGGCGCAGGACATGATGATGGTCAAGCGCTACCTGCTGCGGTTTCCCCGGGAACGCCGCACCACGCTCATCGGGCCCAACTGTGCCGGCATCATCAGCGCGGGCAAGGCGATGCTCGGCATCATGCCGGGCCACATCTATTCCCGCGGCAGTGTCGGCGTAGTAAGCCGGTCTGGCACGCTGGGCTACGAGGCGGCGGCGCAGATGAACAGCCTCGGTATCGGGCAAACGACCAGCGTCGGCATCGGGGGCGACCCCATCAACGGCAGCTCCTTCGTGGACATGCTCAAACTGTTCGAACAGGATCCGGAGACCGAAGCCGTCATGATGATCGGCGAGATCGGCGGACCCCAGGAAGCGGAGGCGGCCCTCTTCGTGAAGGACAACATGAGCAAGCCGGTCATCGGGTATGTCGCCGGATTGACCGCGCCCAAAGGGCGGCGCATGGGCCACGCCGGGGCGATCATTTCGGCGTTCGGAGACACGGCCGCCGAAAAAGCGGAGATCATGCGCTCCGCCGGCCTCACCGTCGCGCCGAGTCCGGCCGAGCTCGGCTCCACCGTCGCAGCCGCCCTGGCCAAGAAGCCGTCACGCAAGAGAGTCACGGCGAAGTGAGCGCGCGGCCCACCGTCGTAGTCACCCGCCGGCTGCCCGAGCCGGTGGAGCAGGAGCTGATCCGGGACTTCGATGTGCGGCTCAATCAGGACGACCGCCCGCTCGGGCCCGAGGGCCTCAAAGACGCGCTCCGCAGCGCCGATGCGCTCCTCTGCACCGTTACCGACCGGCTGACCTCCGACATTCTGAGCGCCGAGCCCCGGCGGACGCGGATGCTGGCCAACTTCGGCGTCGGCTTCAATCACATCGATATCGCTGCGGCCAAGGAGCACGGGCTGACGGTCTCGAACACGCCCGACGTCCTGACCGAGGCCACCGCCGACATCGCGATCACGTTGCTGCTGATGGTCAGCCGCCGCACCGGTGAAGGAGAGCGCCACGTACGGAGCGGCGCCTGGACCGGGTGGCGGCCGACCCACATGCTGGGATCGCAAGTCAGCGGGAAAGTGCTGGGTCTTGTCGGTATGGGCCGGATCGCGAGGGCGGTGTCCCGAAGGGCGCACCACGGCTTCGGCATGCGGGTGATCTTTCACGATCCGTACCCGCCATCTCCTGCCGAGGCAGCCGCGCTGGGGGCCGAGCCCAGAAACAGCCTCGACGACGTGCTGGCCGAGTCTGACTTCGTCTCGTTGCACTGTCCGGCCACGCCGGAGACACGCCACCTCATGAACCGGGAGCGGCTCGGACGGATGCGGCGCAGCGCCTTCCTCATCAATACCGCCCGGGGTGACGTGGTGGACGAAGCGGCTTTGGTGGAGGCCCTATCGAAGGGCAGCATCGCCGGCGCAGGACTCGATGTGTTCGAGAAAGAGCCGGAGGTGTCAGCCGCGCTGGTCTCCATGGAAAATGTGGTCCTGCTTCCTCACCTGGGGAGTGCTACCCGGGAGACCCGGATTGCGATGGGCCTGCGCGCCGTGGAAAATCTCCGGCTGTTCTTCAGTGGAGCCCCGATTCGCGATCGGGTCGTATGACGCACACCGCGCTCGAGCCCTTTTCCACCGAAGCCCTCCCCGAATCCCCCGATCCTGCCGCGGCGAGTGCGGCGGCCTATGCTCAGGAAGTGGTGGAGCTGTTGTCGGGTCTGCTGCTCGAGCTGGTGCGCGCGCGCCAGCCCGAGGTGGAGTCGGTTCTGCGGGGCGAGCGCAACGCGGCCAGCCTCAGTCCCGAGCTCCTGGCGCGGACGCTTCAAGTCCAGGGCATCTGGTTCCAACTGCTGAGCATCGCGGAACAGAATGCGGCCATGCGCCGGCGCCGGCAGACCGAGATCGAGCGGGGCTATGACCAGCTGCGCGGCACCTTCGCCCAGGTCGCCGCCAGTGCCGCAGCGAGCGGCATTCCGGCCCAGGAAGTTCGGGAGCTTCTGAGCGTTCTACGAATTCGCCCCGTTATCACTGCACACCCCACCGAAGCCCGGCGCGTCACCGTATTGGAGAAACACCGGCGCGTATACCGCCGGCTGGTCGAACTGGAGTCGCCCCGCTGGACCCCACGTGAGCGGCAGGCACTGATCGACGGGCTCCGGAATGAGATCGAGCTGCTCTGGACCACCGGCGAGCTTCGGCTCGTCAAGCCGACCGTTCCGCAGGAAGTGTTCTGGGGACTGCACTTCTTCAACGAGACCCTGTTCGAGGCGGTGCCGGATCTGCTCGACAAGCTCGAGCGCGCCCTGGCGCACGCCTACCCGGACGCGCACTTCCAGGTGCCGCCGTTCTTCCAGTTCGGCTCCTGGGTAGGTGGTGACCGTGATGGCAATCCCTTTGTCACCAACGACGTCACCCGGAGCACGATCCTGGAGAACCGGGTGACCGCGCTGCGTCGGTACCGCCGACGGCTCTCGGAGCTGGTCCGGGCGCTGAGCATCACGGAGCGGGCTGTGGCCGTTCCCGACAGCTTTCGGCAGGCGCTCGCGCGGGAGCTGGCAGCCACGGGAGAAGGAGAAGACATCGCTACCCGCAATCCGGGCGAGATCTTCCGGCAGTATCTCGCATGTATGGGGCGGCGGCTCGACGTGATGGTCGCCGCCTCGGAGCGGGGAGACACGGCACCGGTCACCGGGGGCTACGCCTCGGCGGAAGCGCTGATCGCCGACCTGCGATGCATCGAAGATGCCCTGGTGTTCGGCGGCAGCGGTTCACTGGCGACGAGCCTGGTCCGTCCGGTCCGGCGCGAAGTCGAATCCTTTCGGTTCTCGACGGTGCGTCTGGACGTCCGGGAAAACACCACCAGGCTCAACCGGGCCCTTGCCGATCTGTGGGCAGGCGGAGAGACAGGGGGCCGGACTGCGGAGCAGGCGCCGGATCCCGGCTCAGAGGCGTGGCGCCAGTGGATATCCTCCGAGCTCGCCCGTCCGCTTACCGCTGACTCGCAACCGCCGTCGCCGCCGTCAGAGTCGGCCGAGACACTGGGCATGTTCCAGCTGGTGCGGCAGCTGCGGGGCGACGTCGACCGAGAGGCCTTTGGCGCGTTCGTGCTCAGCATGACCCGGAGCGTGAGCGATATTCTCGGCGCATACTTGATGGCTAAGCACGCCGGTCTTTCCGGGGACACCGCCGGTGTGGAGAGCTGCACTCTTCCGATCGTGCCGCTGTTCGAGACCATCGAAGACCTGCAGCGAGCCCCGGCCATCATGAAGGAATTGCTGGCGGTACCGCTGGTTCGCCGCAGCGTACGAGCCCAGGGCGGGGTCCAGGAGGTGATGATCGGCTACTCCGACTCCAACAAGGACGGTGGGTTTCTCACGTCCAATTGGGAGCTCAGCAAGGCTCAGATCAAGCTTACCCGCGTAGGGAAGGAGGCGGGGGTCCCGCTGGCCTTTTTCCATGGACGGGGAGGATCCGTAAGCCGGGGAGGAGCGCCCACCGGGCGGGCCATCGCGGCGCAGCCTGCGGGTTCGGTCAACGGACGTATGCGGATCACCGAGCAAGGCGAAGTGGTGTCGTTCAAGTACGCGAACCGGGGCACTGCTCAGTATCAGATCGAGCTGCTCGCCGCGAGCGTGGTGGAACACTCTCTCAAGTCTGAGCGAGAAAAGGCGCTCCTGCCCACGTCGGAGTTCGACGAAGCCATGGAGGCGCTCTCGGGCGCCGCCCAAGCCGCCTACCGGCAGCTGATAGATCATCCCGATCTGCTCACGTACTACCAGGCCGCCAGCCCCCTGGAGGAGATCTCCCTTCTTAACATGGGCTCGCGGCCGGCGCGGCGCTTCGGCGCCCGCTCGCTCAGCGATCTGCGAGCCATTCCGTGGGTGTTCGCGTGGTCTCAGAATCGCCACTTCATTCCAGGCTGGTACGGCGTTGGCAGCGGAATCCTCACCTTCCTGCAGGTGCGAGGACCGCGCGGCAGCGCGCTGCTGGAGCGGATGTTCAACGAGTCACGGCTGTTCCGCTTGATCGTGGACGAGGTGGAGAAGACCCTCACCTACGTCGATCTGGATATCGCGCGTGAGTACGCCGAGCTGGTGCCCGACGCCGCGGTGCGCTCTAACATCCTGACCCTGGTGGAAGAGGAGTGGCAGCGGACAGTCGAAGCGGTGCTGCGCATCAGCGGCGGGAAGGAGCTGGTGGAGCGATACCCCCGCTTCCGGCGACGCCTGGCGCGCCGCCTGCCAACCATCAATCAGGTGAGTCGCCAGCAGATCGAACTGCTCCGCCGGTTTCGCGATTCCGGCGGAGATACGACCCAGGAAGAGCAGCTCTCGGCCTTGCTGCTGTCGATCAACTGTATTGCGGCAGGCTTTGGGGCGACTGGTTAGACAAAAGCGTGAACGGCGAAGAGTGAAAAGTGAAGAGTGAAAAGTGAACGGGAGGTGCACCTGGGGGAAGTGCTTTTCCGTTCACCCTTCACTGTTCACTTTTTACTGTTCACTCTCCACCTTTGCTTTCGCCCTCCTTTTCTCTACCTCCACCCTCAGTTGTCCGCACGCCGCACTGATGTCCAGCCCGCGGCTCCGCCGTACCACCGCCTCCACTCCCTGATTCCGCAAGCGCTCGCTGAAGGCGCGGATCCGGGCCACGGCGGTAGGTGACAGCTCGGGCGCCCCACCGGGGTGGAGCGGCAGGATATTGACCAGGGCGCCGGTCTTGCGCGCCAGCTTGGCCAGCTGGGCCGCATCGGCGTCGCTGTCGTTGAAACCATGGATCATCACATACTCGAACGTGATTCGCTTGCGAAACGCCGCCGCGGCTTTCAACACCGACTCCAGGTCGTACTTCTTTTCGATCGGCATCATCGTGAGGCGCTGCGCCGAGGTGGGCGCGTGCAGCGAGATCGCGAGACGGAACTGTTCGGGCCGCTTGGCGAACTGGGCCATACCGGGCAGGATCCCGACAGTAGACACCGTAATGTGCCGGGCGCCAATGCCGAGTCCCTCGGGATGGTTGAGGATGCTCAGTGCCACGTCCACGGAGGGCCAGTTCAGCAGAGGTTCTCCCATCCCCATGAACACGATGTTGGTGGGCTTCTCGTCCGGCTCCGCCAGCACGACTTCCCGGACCTGACCCGCGATCTCAAAGGAGGTAAGGTTGCGGCGGAACCCCATGCGACCCGTGGCACAGAAGGAACACCGCAGCGCGCAGCCTGCCTGCGAGGAGATGCACAGGGTCCGACGGCTTCCCGATGGAATGAGCACCGACTCGATGGCCTCGCCATCATCCAGTCGCCATAGATATTTCCGGGTGCCATCGGACGATTCCTGAACCGTATCCGGAACCAGCCGGGGCAGCGGGAAGGCGTGCTGTAGCTCGGCACGCAGGGCCGCCGGTAGTTCGGTCGCCTCCTGCCAACTCGCCACCGGTGCCTGCCACAGGCGTCGGTGGATCTGCCCCGCGCGGTAGGCCGGCAGCCTGCGCTCCCTCACCCACTCCACCAGTACCGAACGGGCGTGACCCGGCGCGAGGTCGAGCAATTGGGAAACTGCACTGCTGGTCGAAGAGGGGTTGGCCATTCCTAAAAATACCACCGTGACCGGACAGGCGGGAGGATATCAGGCAAGCTAAGCTCAACTATACTAATGCATTGCGGCACCATTCAGCGCGGTTTAGCTTTGGGCCATGCACTCACATATCGCGCCGTGCTCCTGACCGAGATCCTCACCCCGGAGCAGGTCGTCATGCCGGTCGTCGCGCACGACAAGACCGGTGTCATTGCCGAGCTTACCCGGCACCTGATCGATCGGGTGGGAGGGAACTATGCGGAGGTGCTCGAGGCGGTCCAGGAGCGGGAGGCGGGCGGCAGCACCGGCATAGGATTCGGAGTCGCTATTCCTCACGCCCGCTCGCCCGCAGTCGCTGAGCTCACAGTGGTGTGCGGAGTCAGCCGTTCCCCGGTGCCCTATGACTCCATAGATGGTGAGCCGGTAACGATCTTCTTCCTGATCGTGGCGCCCAACGGTGCGGCTGGTATGCACGTCAAAGTTCTCAGCCGCATCGCCAGCCTGGTGCGTAGTGAGAGCGTACGCAAACAGCTGTCCCAGGCACACACACCTGATCAGTTCTATCGCGTTCTACTCGACGCCGAGGCGCGTTGAGCCCAGCATGAACGCCACCGCATTCCGCACTCACGGCTGCGGCTCCCTGAGCCGGGCCGAGTTGAATCAGAAGGTACGGCTGGGCGGCTGGGTACACCGCCGCCGGGACCTCGGCGGGCTGGTTTTCATCGATCTGCGGGACCGCGATGGCCTGGTGCAGCTCTCTTGCAATCCAGCCTGGACACCTCCTGAGGTCATGGAGCGTGCTGCCGGGCTGGGCGCCGAGACGGTGATTCTGGCCAGCGGTACGGTGCAGCTCCGGCCCGAACCCAGCCGGGACCCGAACCTCACGTCTCGTGAGGTTGAGGTGCATGTCACCGATCTCGAGATCGTCGGACCGGCTCAGACACCGGCCATTCCGGTGGCGCGCAAGGAAAAGGAAGAGTTGCCGGCGGAGGAGCTCAGGCTGCGCCATCGAGTCCTCGATCTGCGACGTCCCGAACTGCAGCGCAACATCCTCCTTCGCCACCGGCTGATGCAGGCGGCGCGTCGCTACTTCGACGGGCTGGGTTTTCTCGAAATCGAAACCCCGATCCTGACCAAGCCCACGCCGGAAGGCGCCCGCGATTATCTGGTGCCGAGCCGGGTGCACCCCGGCGAATTCTACGCCCTGCCGCAGTCACCCCAGCTCTACAAGCAGCTGCTGATGATCGCCGGTTTTGACCGCTACGTTCAAATCGCGCGGTGCTTTCGGGATGAGGACCTGCGCGCCGACCGGCAGCCTGAGTTCACCCAGATCGATGTGGAGGCCTCGTTCGTCGGCATCGAGGATGTGCTGGGGTTCGGCGAGGGCCTCGTCTCCACTCTCTGGCGTGAGGCGGCGCAGGACATCACCACCCCGCTGCCCCGGCTCTCCTACCGGGAGGCGATGGAGCGCTACGGCAGCGACAAGCCCGATCTGCGCTACGGGCTCGAGATCTTCGACGCGACGGCTGTGTTTCGCGGACGCGATTTCGGCATAACCCGGCAGGCCATCGAATCCGGAGGGCGGGTGCGCGGGATCCGGGTCCCGGGCGGCGCGTCTCTCAGCCGGAAGCAGGTGGACGAGATCGAGGTGGCGGCGAAGTCGCTCGGTGCGGCCGGTTTGCTGAGACTGCGGCGCAGCGGCGATACGCTCGAAGGTCCGGCGGCGAAATTTCTGGGGGCCGACGCGGCGGCCGTGCTGAAGCTCGACGATGGAGACCTGGGACTCTTCGTTGCCGGGCCGGATCACGTCTCCAGCCCGGCACTCGACCGGGTGAGACAGGAGCTGGCCAAACGTCTGAACCTGATCCCGGCCGGAGTCAACCGGTTTGTCTGGATCCTGGATTTTCCGCTGTTCGAGCGCAATCCACAGACCGGCCGGCTCGGGTCGGTGAATCATCCGTTTACTGCGCCGCACCCGGACGACCTCGCCTTGCTCGAGACGGCGCCGGAACGGGTGCGCGCCCTGGCATATGACATGGTCCTCAACGGCACCGAGCTCGGCGGTGGGAGTCTCCGCATCGCAGACCCGGAGCTCCAACGGCGGGTCTTCGGACTGCTGGGGCTCTCGGAAGAGGAGGCTCAGCGCCGGTTCGGGTTCCTGCTCGAAGGGCTGCGGTCCGGGGCACCGCCGCACGGCGGATTTGCCTTTGGCATGGACCGGATCGCAATGCTCCTTTCCGGCTCGGACTCTCTGCGGGATGTAATTGCGTTTCCCAAGACCACCGCGGCACGGGCACTTTTCGAGGGCGCGCCGACCCCCGTGAATCCCGATGATCTGCGGGCTCTTCAGCTGGAGGCGACCAGTGAGAAGTGAGAGGTAAGAAGTGAGAGGGGCGCTCCGCTCCAGCCCCCCTCTTACCTCTCACCTCTCACCTCTTACCTTCCAACATGGCTGACGACGTCCAGACTCGCATGTCCGCCGAAGGGGCAGATCCGCTGCTCTTCGCGGGGGTAAATGACAGCAATCTGGTCGAGCTGCAGCGAACGCTCGGCGTCCGGGTCTCCTTCCGTGGTGAGGCGGTAACCCTCTCCGGATCATCCGAACAGGTTGAGCGCGCCGTCCCGGTGATTCAGGGCCTCCTCGATCTGGCCCGCATGGGCGAGCCCGTTACTCCGGACGACGTCTACCGTCTTGCGGCAGATGGACCGCCCACCGAGCTCCCGCCCCAGACCTCCGATGGAAAGATCGTCCTTCCCGGTCTCCGTCGCGCGATTATCCCCAAGACCCAGGGCCAGCGCGAGTATCTCCAGGCCATCAGCGCGCACGACATCGTCGTGGGCATCGGGCCGGCCGGCACCGGCAAGACCTACCTGGCCGTCGCCAAAGCGGTCGAGGCGCTCGCCCGGAAGCGGGTCAAGCGGATCATTCTGGCGCGGCCGGCGGTAGAGGCAGGTGAGTCGCTCGGTTTTCTGCCGGGAGATCTCCAGGCCAAGGTCGATCCGTACCTGCGGCCGCTGTACGACGCGCTGGAAGACATGATGCCGCATGACCGGGTGCAGCGAGCGCTCGAGACTCGCACCATCGAGATCGCGCCGCTGGCCTACATGCGGGGCCGCACCCTGGCCGACGCCTTCATCATCCTCGACGAGGCCCAGAACGCCACCGGCGCGCAGATGAAGATGTTCCTGACCCGGCTGGGCGTGAACAGCAAGACAGTGGTAACGGGGGACAAGACGCAGATCGACCTGCCACAGCGGGAAGACTCCGGCCTCATCCAGGTCGAGCGCCTGCTGCCCGGCATCGAAGGAATCGCCTTCTGCTACATGCACGAGTCCGACGTGGTGCGCCACCGGCTGGTGCGCGAGATCATCCGGGCGTACGCGGAGGATCAGAACGGCTGATGCCTGAGCGGCCGAGCGCGCAGTTCTGGGAGACCTGGATCTGGGCCTCGCCCGGGGAGCGGATCCGGTATCACCTGGTGCGCTGGGCGCCGCTGCTCGCCGTGGCTATTCTCACCTACCTCGTCTTCCCGCCTCAGACAGGTATCGGGGCCCCGGTGCCGGCCGTAGGGGAGATCTCCAAGCGCGCGGTGGTCGCCCCGTTCGCCTTTGAAGTGCGGAAGTCACCCGAGGAGATCGCTCGCGAAGGGCAGTCCCGCGCGCTCACCGTCCAGCCGGTATATCGCTTCAGCGCCACCGCCTACGACTCCTCGCTCGCCGCAGCGCGGGGCTTCTTTGCCGATCTGGAGCGAGCCAGCGAGGCGGGCGGGCCCTCCGCGGTCGAGACCGCCATCGCCTCTCGGGTCAGGCTGGGGCCGGAGGAGACCCGCTACCTGGCCGACTCCAGCAGCCGGCGACAGCTCCAGGAGGTGGCGACCCACTTCCTCGCGGAGGGACTTCAGCGCGGTGTGGCCGACGCGGGCGCCATCCGGAGCGAGGTGAGCCGAGACATCTCGCTGCGCCGGGGCGAGACCGAGCGGGTACTGCCGCGCGATTCGATTCTCACCTTTGCTGACCTGATGGAGCAGGCGGAGGCCGCGGGTACCAACTTGCCGACGGCCACGGGCCAGCGCACCCTGCGCCGGCTCGTCGGTGCCTTCTATCGGCCGACCATCGTGCTCGATCCGTTCGTCACCACTGCGCGCCGGGAGCAGCTGCGGGGCAGTGTCGATCCGGTGAAGTATTCAGTCCGCACCGGTGAGCACATCCTCCGCGCGGGAGAGCCGATCACCGACGAGGCCCGCGCCAAGCTGATCGCGCTCCGGGAGGAACACCGGCGGCGAGGCACCGGCGGACTCGCGCTCCGGAGCGCCGCGGGCACTCTCCTGTACAACGCCCTCGTCCTCAGCGCCTTCTGGCTGCTCATCGTCTTCTATCGCCGGGAGAGCTACGCCGAGCTCCGCCAGATGGCATTTTTTGCGAGCCTGTTCGCGCTGGTCATTCTGCTCACGGCCGGGCTGGCAAGCGTCTTTCCCGGCCGGCCCGAGCTGGTGCCGATTCCCTTCGCGGCGATTCTGGTGACCATGCTGTACAACGGCCGTATCGGAATGTTCGCAGCCGTCGTCCTGGCGATCCTTTTGGACGGACAGGCGGCCCTGCGGGAGAGTCATACGCTGTTCTTCGGCCTGGTCGGCGGGGTGGCCGGCGCGATCGGCATCCGCGTTGTTCGGCGGCGCCGCCATCTGTATGTCACGATCGCCGTCCTGGCCGGCGCCAGCGTGCTGGCCAGCATCGCGGTAGGGTTGAGCCAGGGATGGTCCACCAGCACCATCATCGGGAGCTGCCTGCTGGGGGCGCTGATGGCTGTCTCCAGTGCGGCCCTGGCAATGATGGTTATGCCTGTCGCCGAGTCGGCCACCCGCATCACCACCGACCTCACCCTGTTGGAGCTTTCCGACCTGGGCCGCCCGCTGCTCCGGCGGCTGGCGCTCGAGGCCCCGGGCACCTGGGCTCACAGCCTGGCCATGGCGAACCTCTGCGAGTCTGCCTGCAACATCATCGGAGCGAATGGCCTGCTCGCGCGGGTCGGCTGTTACTATCACGACATCGGCAAGCTGGCGAGCCCCGGTCATTTTGTGGAAAATCAGGGCGGGGGACCTAACCCCCACGATCTCATGAGGCCGCAGGACTCCGCCAAAATCATTCAGAGCCACGTGGCGGATGGGTTGGCGCTCGCCGAGGCTGCTCATCTTCCTCCCGTGGTCAAAGCCTTTATACCGGAACACCATGGGACTACGTACATCACCTACTTTCTCAGCAGGGCCCGGGGCAACGATCCCAACGGAAGGGTGGATCCGGCCGATTACCGCTACCCCGGTCCTCGGCCCCAGTCGGCCGAGACGGCCGTGGCCATGTTGGCCGACTCCGCCGAGGCGGCGATTCGGGTTCTGGCCAGTCCGACACCCGATGCGGTTCGCAGCGCCATCGAGCATCTGGTTCAGCAGAAGCTCGGATCCGGCCAGCTCGACGACGCGCCACTCACGCTCCGCGACCTGGACCGCATCAAGCGGGAGTTTGCCCGGGTCATGTCCGGCACCTATCACAAGCGCATCGGGTATCCACGCGCGAGCGGCGGGGTCACACCGGAATTCCAGTCGGTCGAAAGTGAGTGAAGTGGCGGTGTACGGGCGGCGGCTGCCGATTTCACGCTCGGTAGTGCGGCGCGCGGTGGAGGCGGTCCTGCGGCAGGAGCGCCGCGACGGCATCATTTCGGTCACCTTTCTTGGCCGGGACGCGATGCGCCGCTTGAACGCGGAGCACAAGGCCCACGACCATCCTACGGACGTGCTCACCTTCGCGCTGGAGGGGCCACCGGGGCAGGTGCTGGGGGACGTCTATATTTGCCCCTGGGTAGCGCAGCGCGAGGCGAAGGCCCGGGGTATCCCGCTGCGCCAGGAGCTGATCCGTCTCGTCGTCCACGGCACTCTGCATGCGGTGGGCCTGGACCATCCCGAGGGACCGCGGCGGACTCGATCGGCCATGTGGCGCCGGCAGGAGCGGTACGTTGAGGCGCTCGCATGATTCCATTCTTTCATTTCTTCATTGCCCCGCTGATCGCTGCGGTGCTGACGCTCTGGGCCGCGTGGCTCGCTCTGGCCGCCGAGGCCGATGCCGACCTGCCTCGCTCGCTGAGCAGTCAGATCGGCTCCTCGGCCGGTACCGGAACCCTGTCGCGCAACCTCCACGTCGCGCACCTGGCGCTGCTGGTGCTCGCCGGCGCCGCAGCGGGGGTCGCGGTCGCGTGGTGGGCCTGGTCGCCCGCGGCGGGGCTCGCTCGACTTTTTCTGGCAGTGCTGCTGGTGTGGGTGCTGGGCGACCTGCTGCCGCGCCTGCTGGGCGCGGTGGCGCCCGAGCTCACCCTGCCGGCCCGCCGGGCAGCCGCGGCGACATTGGTTCCATTCCGGCCACTGCTCCGCCTGGCTTCGTGGGCCGACGCACGAGCGCGAGACCGGGCACCGGTCCAGACCACCCGGCAAGCCGGCGCCGCCCAGAGAGACATGCTGCTCGGGGTGTTCTCACTGGCCGACACGACGGTGGCCGAAGTGATGACGCCCCGGATCGACATCATCGCGGTGGACTCGGCATCCGAGCGAGCCGAGGTGGTTCGCACGCTCCAGAGCTCCGAGCATGCCCGGCTGCTGGTGTACGATGGGCATCCCGACGCGGTTGTGGGCGTACTCTACGCCAAAGACATTCTGGCGCTGGGGCCGGACGATCCGCGGCCCTGGACCGCCCTGATTCGACCCGGCGCATTCGTCCCCGAAGCCAAAACGCTGGATCGCCAGGTGCGGGATTTCCAGCGCGGCCCCAGCCACCTGGCCGTCGTGGTAGACGAGTTCGGCGGCACCGCCGGGATCGTGACGCTGGAAGACATTCTGGAGCAGATTGTCGGCGAGATCCAGGACGAATACGACACCGATGAGGTGGCGCAGATCCAGATCGTGAGCGAAGACCAGTGGCGAGTGGAAGGCGGCGTCGCACTCACCGAGCTGGAATCGGTGCTGGGGCACGGCTTCGACCGGGATGACGTGAGCACCGTCGGCGGTCTGGTGCTGGCCGAGTTCGGCCGGGTTCCCCGCGTAGGCGAGGCCATTGACCTGGAAGGGTACCGTCTGGTGGTGGAGAACGTGGTTCGGCGGCGGGTCAAACGGGTCGCCATCCACCGCCAGCGAGTCGAAGCCTCGGTGGCTCCCTCGGAGAAGGCCGGACGATGACCTGGGTCGCGATACTCCTCGGGATCGCCCTTACCGCATTCGGCGCGACCGCCGGCGCGGCGCTCATCACGGTGAGCCGGGCGGAGCTCACCCGTGCGGTAGGACGGAGACTCCGCGGCGCCGCTCCCTCCCTATCCGGCCTGGCTCAGATCGATTACTACCTCACGGCGGCGTCGGCGACCACGTCGCTCGGTGTGTTGCTCCTGGGCGGAGCGGTCCCCGGGTTGTTGGCGGGATCGGGTGCTCCCAGGCTGGTGGTGGCTGTAGCGCTTCTGGCGGTGCCGCTGGTGTTGTTCGCGGCATATCTGGTGCCTCGCTGGCTCACACAGCCTCGGGCCCAGTCGGTGGCTGACCGCGTGATACCGATTCTCCGGCCCTGGTCCCGGGTGCTCGGGCTGCTGCTCCCGGCGCGCACCGCGACCCGGCCGACCGATCTTCGCTCTATCTGGCGCGAAGGTGCGGCGGTGGGAGTGGCGGACGATCACGAGCTGATGATGGTCAGCGGAGTGATGGCATTCAGCACCCGCCCGGTGCGCGAGGTGATGACACCGAGAACGGAGATCGTGGCCATCGAGGAGAACGCGCCGCTGGAGGAGATCAGGCTGGTGTTTGCCGGGAGCGGATACAGCCGGATCCCGGTGTTCCGGGCGACACTCGACGACATCATCGGCATGCTGCACGCCTTCGATCTGTTCAAGCTCAAACCCGGCGACCCGCTTCCGATCCGGCCGGTGGCGGTGACGCCTGCCAGCCGCAATTGTGGCGATCTGCTGCTGGACATGCAGCGCGAGCGGCGTCACCTGTCCGTGGTCCTGGACGAGTTCGGCGGTACGCTCGGGATCGCCACCCTGGAAGACCTGCTGGAGGAGCTGGTGGGCGAGATCTTCGACGAGCATGACGAAGAGGTGCAGGCGCTGGCCGGCGCAGCCGGGACCATCTTCGAGACCGATGGCAACGTGTCTCTCGAAGAGATCCAGGAGCGGTTTGGCGTCACCCTCCCTCCGGGTCGATCCACCACCATCGGCGGCCTGCTGGTGGAGTGGGCCGGAAGGATTCCGCACGCCGGCGAACGGTTCGTGGTCCGCGGGCTCGAGTTCGACGTCATCCAGGCTTCCCCCACTCGGATCGACCGGCTGCTGATTCGATCCGGCCCGACTCCCGCCGTTCCTCTCCTGGCCGCAGCGCCATGAAGAAGCTGCTCCAGCGGATGGTGGAGCTGGTGCGCAGGGGCGAGATGGCGCTCTTTGTGCGCCGGGCGCACGAATTCGAGGCGGCCGACCTGGCCGACGTGCTCACCGCGCTGGATGAGGACGAGCGCCTGGCTGCCGTGGAGGCGCTTCCCGCCGAGCTGTCCAGCCAGGCCCTGGCCGAGATGCCGGAGGAGGCGCACGCGTCGGAAACGCTCGCACTGATGGATCCGGGTCGCGCCGCGGCGATCGTGCGCGAACTGGACGACGACGACGCGGCCGACATTCTGGGGGAGCTGGACCCGTCCCAACAGGAGCAGATCCTCTCCGGCGTGCACGATCGCCTCGAAGTCGATCGGCTGCTGCGCTACGACGAGGAGACGGCCGGCGGCCGGATGACCTCGCACGTGGTCACCGTGCCCGTCACGGCGTCCGCCGAACAGGCGCTGGAGGAAATCCGCCGGCAGGCGGAGGAGGTGGAGGACTTCTACCAGGTGTTCGTGGTGGACCAGGAGCGGAAGCTGGTGGGCGTGCTTCCGTTCAAGGATCTGGTCGTCAGCCGGCCGGAACGTCCGGTCCGCTCGTTCATGGCCGAAGCCGATATCTTCGTGACCCCCGACCTGGACCAGGAGGAGGTCGCCCGGATGATGGCGCGGTATAACGTGCCCAGCGTGCCGGTGGTGGACGACCTGGGCCGGCTGCTGGGGCGCGTCACGTTCGACGATGTGATCGACGTGGTCGAGGCCGAGACCACCGAGGACCTGCTCAAGTTCGGCGGCGTCTCGGCCGACGAGGATCTTGCTGCCGGCTGGAAGACTGCGGTGCGGAGCCGGCTGCCCTGGCTCTCCCTGAATCTGCTCACCGCATTTCTTGCGGGCGCTGTGGTGTACTTCTTTCAGGCGACCATTCAGCGGACCCTGGCACTGGCCATCTGGATGCCCATCATCGCAGGTATGGGCGGCAATGCGGGCACGCAGGCGCTCGCGGTGACCGTCCGGCGCCTGGCACTGGGGCTGATCCCGGTCAACGTCTTCACCCGTGTGGTCGGGAAGGAGATTCTGGTCGGTATGACCAACGGGATCGTCATGGGGCTGGCCGTGGGCTCCGTGGCGGCGTTGATGGGCGAGGGCCCCCGCCTCGGCGTGGTAGTGTTTCTGGCGATGGCGGGAAACCTCATGGTTGCGGGATTTGCTGGAGCGTTCATTCCGCTGATCCTGGAGCGCATGGGTATCGACCCGGCGGTGGCCTCCTCCATCTTTGTCACCACCTTCACCGATGTGTGTGGCTTTCTCCTGCTTCTGGGGCTGGCCGGCTGGCTCTTGCTATAGTCGTCCCCGAGCCGTCCGACCGGTCGGACCCGCGCCGTCAGCTGTGAGGGCTCTGCGCTGCCACCACCGTCCCACCCCGAGGACCAGCACGGGAATCACCTAGCATAGCTACGGGGGATAGGCTGATTGCTCGTTCCCAAGCTGGTCACCACACTCAAGACGTACGATAGAGCCCAATTCCTGGCGGACCTTACCGCCGGGGTCATCGTGGGCATCGTGGCCCTCCCGCTGGCCATCGCCTTTGCCATCGCGAGCGGCCTCACTCCGGAGCGTGGGCTCTATACGGCGGTGATCGCCGGCTTCATCATCTCGGTGTTGGGAGGCTCGAGGGTACAGATCGGCGGCCCGACCGGGGCATTTGTGGTGATCGTCTACGGCATCGTGCAGAAATACGGGGTGGACGGGCTTACCGTCGCCACTATCATGGCGGGACTTCTCCTGGTGGCGTTTGGGCTGGCCAGGCTCGGCGGCGCGATCAAGTTCATCCCGTTCCCGGTCGTCACCGGCTTTACCTCTGGCATCGCCGCCATTCTCATCGTCCAGCAGCTGCGCGACGTGCTGGGCTTGCGCCTCGCTAGCGCGCCGCCCGAATTTATCGAGCGGTTGTCGACCTATGCCGCAAATCTGCACACCGTCAATCCCCATGCCGTCGCCGTATCGGCCGCCACCCTTGCGACGCTGTGGCTCTGGCCCCGGGTGAGCCACCGGATCCCGGCGCCGTTCATCGCCCTGATCGCCACCACTGCCGTGGTACAGCTGGCCGCGCTTCCAGTGGAGACGATCGGTGCCCGGTTCGGGGAGATTCACGCCGGGCTGCCCCGGCTGACACTCCCCTCGATCTCGCTTTCGGAGGGGCGCGAGCTGGTAGGCCCCGCACTGGCCATTGCGGCGCTTGGCGCGATCGAGTCGCTGCTGTCAGCGGTGGTGGCGGACGGCATGATCGGCGGGCGCCACCGGTCCAACATGGAGCTGGTAGCTCAGGGCGTGGCGAACGTGGTGGCCCCGCTGTTCGGCGGCATGCCCGCGACCGGAGCAATCGCGAGGACGGCCACCAACGTCAAGAGCGGCGGACGCACGCCCGTGGCCGGTATAGTGCACGCACTCACGCTGCTGGTGATCTTCCTCTTCTTCGGGAGGATGGCGGCGCTGATCCCACTCGCGACGCTGGCCGCCATCGTGCTCTGGGTTGCCTACCGGATGGCGGAGTGGCGCGTGTTCAAGAGCGAGCTCAGCGCGCCGCGGAGCGATGCCATCGTGATGGTCGCCACCTTTCTGCTCACTGTCCTGGTTGATCTCACCGTCGGCATCGGCGTGGGGATGGTTCTGGCGGCCTTCCTGTTCATGAAGCGCATGGCTGAGGTCACGAACGTCACCCTCATCTCCCGCGAATTGCAGGATGCGTCTCCGGCCCCTGATCACACCGGCGCGATCTATCGCCGGAACATTCCGCCCGGCGTCGAGGTCTACGAGATCAACGGCCCCTTCTTCTTCGGGGCGGCCGAGAAGTTCAAGGACACCCTGAGTGAGGTGTCGAAGAAGCCCAGGGTGCTCATCATTCGGATGCGTCACGTCCCGGCCATCGACTCGACTGCGATGCACGCGCTCCGGGATCTGGTCCGTCGGACCCGCCGCGATGGCACTGCAGTGTTCTTCTCGGATGTCCATACCCAGCCGCTGGTGGCGCTCGAACGGGCCGGCATGCTGGAAGAGATCGGGAAAGAACACCTGTTCGGCAACATCGACGAGGCGCTGGCCGCAGCGGCGCGACAGGCCGGCGCTCTGCGCCTCTGACGCAGAGGACGTGGGGCGCGCGCCTGGCTGTCATCAGCGGCACATCAGCTCAGTGTACGCCAGCCAGCCGGTTCAGCACCTCCCGCGTCATCGCCCCGGCCAGCTCGTGTTCTCCCATAAA
The DNA here is from genome assembly GCA_963840165.1 of uncultured Gemmatimonadales bacterium. Classification (GTDB taxonomy): domain Bacteria; phylum Gemmatimonadota; class Gemmatimonadetes; order Gemmatimonadales; family GWC2-71-9; genus CAVVWJ01. The sequence continues at coordinate 266,584 of CAWIXT010000008.1, read as the reverse complement.
AACCATGCCCAGGTTCTCGCGCCGGAGCAGCGACGCCTCCTCGTCGCTGTGGGTGCGGAGGAGTATCTGCACCTTGGGGTTCAGGGTCCGGGCGGTTTCTACCATACTCCGCACCCCCGCGGCGTCGGGTATGGCTACAACCAGCACGGCGGCCCGGGCGATGTGGGCCTGAATCAGCACCACCGGCTCTGATGCATCGCCCGACACGGCGGGCACCTGCCGCTGGCGCAGCTCTTCCACCAGCTCTCGGTTCTGCTCGGCAATGACGTAGGGGATGCCGTGTTCCGCCAGCGACTCGGCGATCCGCCGTCCCACCCGTCCATAGCCAACCAATAGCACGTGTCCGGTCAGGAGGTCCTGGTTTATCGTGGGTGGCAGCTCCGCCAGCGGGTCATCGGTTCGCTCCAGGGCGCGCGCGAGTTGCGAGCGCGATCGGACCCAGCGTTGAACCGGCTCGACCGCGGCAAATACCAAGGGGTTCAGTGAGATGGAGATCAGGGCCCCCGCCAGGATCAGACTCTGTCCCTCCCGAGGCAAGAGTCCCAATGACATACCGAGGCCGGCGAGGATGAAGGAGAATTCGCCGATCTGTGCCAGGCTGGCCCCGACCGTGAGCGCGGTATTGAGTGGGTAGCGGAACATCAGCACCAACCCGACGGCGGCCAGAGTCTTCCCGATCATGATGACGGCTGCCACAGTGGCGACCCTCAGCGGCTCAGCCACGACGATATGGGGATCGAAGAGCATGCCGACGGAGACGAAGAACAGCACCGAGAATGCGTCGCGCAGGGGCAGCGACTCCTCGGCGGCGCGATGGCTCAGCGATGATTCCCGCATCATCATGCCGGCAAAGAAAGCACCCAGGGCGAAGGAGACACTGAAGAGCTCGGCCGAAAGATAGGCCACGCCGACCGCGGCGGAGATCACCGCCAGAGTAAACAACTCGCGGGAGCCGGTCTTGGCGACGGCCCACAATAGCCTGGGCAGTAGCCGCCGTCCGGCGATCAGCATCAGCGCGACGAATGCCGCTACCTTGCCCAGCGTCACCGCAAGTGTGGTCCAGAGCGGGCCTCCCGCCTCGTGGCCTCCGCCCGGTGGCGCGCTTCCGCCCAGCACTCCGGCTATCGCGGGGAGCAGCACCAGGATCAGGACCACGACCAAATCCTCGACCACCAGCCAGCCTACCGCGATCCGGCCGTTCAGCGAGTTCAGGATGTTGCGATCTTCCAGGGCCCGGAGCAGGACGACGGTGCTGGCCACTGAAAGGGCCAGGCCGAAGACCAGCGCGCCTCCGAGATCCCAGCCCCACCACAGTGCGGTCCCCGCTCCGAGAGCGGTGGCGACGGCGATCTGCACCAGGGCTCCCGGGATGGCGATGCGCCGGACCGCCAGCAGGTCCTGGATCGAGAAGTGGAGTCCGACGCCGAACATCATGAGCATCACGCCGAGCTCGGCAAGCTGGGCCGCCAGCGCCATATCGGCGACGAACCCGGGGGTGGCAGGACCGATAATGATCCCGGCGACGAGATAGCCGACCAGGGGCGGGAGGCCGAGTCTGTCGGCTGCGAACCCGATGATCAGGGCGAGGCCGAGGCCGGCGGCGATGGTAGTGATGAGACTGATTTCGTGGGGCATGTGACAACTTATCGAGCCCGTGGATCGTCCGGCACCCGTCCGCAGGTGCAACTTCGGGCCGGCGTTGCCGTAAGGCCCGACGAAGCATTAGGGTCATCCACCTGCATCAGGAGTTACTCTTGGCTCTGACTTGGCCTGGCGCCCTCGACCGCGCCCTGGAGCCGTACCGCGAGTACGGGCCCCTGTTCATCCGTCTGGTCGTCGGCTATCGGTTGGTGTGGGGCACCGCTGACAACGTCTTCAGTTACTCGCGCATGCTGGAGTTCAGTCACTTCCTGGACGGGCTCGGCGTGCCCGCGCCGCTGCTCGCAGCCTTTGTCTCGGCATACGCACAATTCATCTGCGGACTGCTCTTCGTGGTCGGGGCATACACCAGGCTCGCGGCGGCGATCATGATCATCAACTTCGTCGTCGCTCTGCTCCTGGCTCACGTCGGTAAGCCGTTTCTCGACAACTACGATGCCTTGGTGATGCTGTTCGGTTCGGCGTTTCTCTTAGTGCATGGGGCGGGCCGGATGTCAGTGGATGGCTGGCGGATGCCCGAGCGGAGATGAGGAATGATCGGTTGCAGCACGGAGGTAGAGATGACGGTGGGGCCCCGGGCTGGCTGCGTGGTCAGCTTCCTCGCAGGCGCTTGCGATCCTTCTTACTCATCTTGCGCCCATGCTTCGCTTCGAACTCCGCCTCTCGAGCCTTCCGCTCCCGGCGGTCTTCGTTGATTGCCTGGCCCTGGCTGTCCTTCGGCAGGGTAGAGGGCTGCTCGTTCGGTCCGGAAGGAGACCAGGGTACCGGCGGATCGTATGTCATAGAGAGCGGTTTCGCCTTTCGAGTTCGGCAACGATGCGCCAGAGCACTTTCAGCAGCAAATACAGCCCCGCCAGGCCCAGCGCGGCTACGACGGAGATCAGCATCAGGAGCATCTTCTCGGAGTCAGTCATCTGCTTAAACGTCCGATTAATGAAGGGTAAGGAGTACAAGATGCATCGGTTCAGAGCAGCAGTCGAGGACGCCGGCAGACTTGCGTCGTCGCGGTTGTGGAGACAGACTGTGCTGGAGCGTCGTACCATCGTGCATAGGCACCCTCCAGGCCGGAGTCGAGCCCCGTCCGAAGCAACCTACTTGACCGCAATCCGGAGGTTACCATGGCGACCACCCAACCAATTACTCCTTGCCTGTGGTTCGATACCCAGGCCGAAGAGGCAGCCCGATATTACACCGGCATTTTCGCGAACTCCAGGATCGTCAGCATCACTCGCTACAGCGATGCCGGGCGTGAGGTACATGGCAGGCCGGCGGGATCGGTGATGACGGTCGAGTTCGAGCTCAACGGACAACCGTTCACCGCGCTCAATGGCGGCCCGCACTTCAAGTTCAACGAGGCGGTGTCGTTCCAGATCATGTGCCGGGACCAGGAAGAAGTGGATCACTACTGGAACCGGCTGACCGCCGGTGGCGATCCGTCGGCACAGCAGTGCGGCTGGCTCAAGGACAAGTACGGCCTGTCCTGGCAGGTCGTGCCGACAGCGCTGATCGAGATGATCAGCGATCCGGACCGGGAGAAGTCGGACCGCGCGATGGAGGCAATGCTGAAGATGAAGAAGCTCGACATCGAGGCGCTGGAGCGCGCCTTCGAGGGAGAAACGGCAGGGAGGCGGTAGGGCAACGCGGCGTCGCGCCGGGGAGCAGATGCTCAGGCTGCTCATCCTCCTGCTCCTCGGCACCGCCTGCGCCGGGGGCTCGCCCCGGGAGGCGCCTGGCGGCAACATGGACGTGCCCGCCTGGGCCGGCGATGTGGTCTGGTACCAGATCTTCGTCGAACGCTTTCGAAACGGCGACCCGTCCAACGACCCGATACCTCACGATCTCGAGGGGGTCACGGATCAGCCCCCGCCCGATGATTGGCGGCCGACACCGTGGTCCCAGGACTGGTACCGGCAGGAGCCCTGGGCCAAGGCGACGGGGAAGGACTTCTACGCGACCGTGCAGTCCCGCCGCTACGGCGGAGATCTCCAGGGGGTTATCGACCGGCTGGACTATCTGCAGGATCTCGGCGTCACGGCGCTGTATCTCAACCCGGTGAATGACGCACCATCGCTGCACAAGTACGACGCCCGCAACTACCACCACATCGACCGGAACTTCGGGCCCGACCCGCGCGGCGACGAGGCGCGCATGGCCGCCGAGAACCCGGTGGATCCGGCCACCTGGAAGTGGACCGCTGCCGACAGCCTCTTCCTCGCACTGGTGCGCGAGGCGCATCGCCGCCGGATGCGTATCATCATGGATTACTCCTGGAATCACACCGGAATCTCTTTCTGGGCGTGGAAGGATGTGCTCGCCAAGCAGCGGGCCTCGCGCTTCGCCGACTGGTATGCCATCGAGCAGTTCGATGACCCTGCGACAGCGGACACGAACGAGTTCCGGTATCGCGGATGGGTTGGTGTGCCTTGGCTGCCGGAATGGAAGAAGGTGGGGCGCCCGCCGGGGAAGACTCACGGGCCGATCGAGGGCAATCTGGTCCCCGGTGTTAGAGACCAGGTGTTCCATGTGACCCGGCGCTGGCTGGATCCCAATGGCGACGGGGATCCCTCTGATGGAGTCGACGGGTTTCGGCTGGACGTGGCCGAGATGGTTCCGCTGGGCTTCTGGCGCGACTACCGTCGCTTCGTCCGGAGCATCAACCCAGAAGCGTACCTGGTGGGGGAGGTGTGGTGGGAGAAATGGCCCGACACGGTCTACGACCCGATCCCATGGCTCAAGGGCGACGTCTTCGACGCCGTGATGAACTACCGGTGGTTTATGCCTACCCGCAGCTTTTTCGCCAAGGCGCCGGCGCCCATTGGTCCCACGCAATACGCGGCAAGCCTGGACTCCCTGGCCACCGGAATCGGCCCGGCGCACGTCAAGGCAATGATGAATCTGACGGCGAGTCACGACACTCCCCGCTTTGGCACCTCGATCTACAACCCCGGCCGATACAAGTACCACAACTCCCCCCGTGAGGACCCCACGTACCGAATCGACCGGCCCGACGCCGCGACCCGTCGGACCCAGGAGATGATTCTGGCACAGCAGTTCACCTACATCGGCGCGCCGCATATCTGGAACGGCGACGAGGTAGGCATGTGGGGCGCTGACGATCCGGACGACCGGAAGCCGATGGTATGGTCGGATCAGCGCTACGAGGACGAAGTGGTACATCCCTTCGGCCGCCCTCGCCGGCGGGACCCGGTGGCGCCCGACACCGCCCTCTTCCGGGTATACCGGGAACTGATCACGCTGAGGAAGCAGAATCTGCGATTGTTCGTGGACGGGGCCTTGAACTGGGTACTTGCCGATAGTTCGCGGGGGCTGCTGGCATACGACAGGGTTCTGGGCGACAAACGTGCTATTGTGGCCTTCAACGTCTCGAACGCGCCGCAGGAGGTCTCCCTTGCGGCGACGGGAAGCTATCGGCTCGTCTTTCCCGCAGGCGGAACCGCAAACATTGTGGCAGGCAAGCTGAAGGCCCAGCTGCTACCGCAGGCGGCTAGGATTTGGATCAGAGAGTGAATCCCTAACTGCAACTGCGCACCACGGAAACACGGAAGACACGGAAGGTGCACGGAAGTGATTATAGCAGCACTCTTTTGATACCGTGGGGAAGAAGATGAACGTTGAAGTTCATCAGCAGACCAGCCGACAGCCCTTGTAGGCGCATATAAGTAAGGAGTTGAGCTGAATGGATCGGTAGGAGTTTGTCGACAGATTTCACTTCCACTACCAACGCATTTTCAATCAACAAATCGACGATGTATCCCTTGGGGAGCAGTAACCCTTTGTAATGGATGGGATAGCGACTTGGCTGTCGTAGGTGACCCGTCGAAGTTCGAGTTCACGGCAGAGGCAAGCGTGATAGCTTGATTCGAGCAGACCGGGACCTAGGTGGCGATGTACCTCAATAGCCGCCCCGATCGTAACATCGCTAAGCCGATTCGTCTCATGCTTGATGAGTCCCACACGCTCTCACACAAAAACCTAGGATAGGGACTCGCCTGGCAAGAGCAGTGTCTCTTCCACGCATTAACAATCCTTCTGCCGTGCAACTTCCGTGTCTTCCGTGCTTCCGTGGTGCGTTTCTACGGCTCAGCGAGCAGTACCAGGTCCGAAGCCGTCGTAAGGGTCACAGCACCGTCCCTGACTGTAGCCTTAGTGCCTGAATACGCGTCCAACAGCTCGGTGCCGCCTGCGAACACGCCGAAGACCGGGATCGTCTTGGTGCCGGCGCGCTGATCCATGGCCACCAGGACGCGGTCGGCCACACCCTCCGACTCCAGCACTCGGCTGAAGATGTACGGCTTCGCCTGCAGGGTGCGATGTACACCGGCACCCACAGCAGGATGCAGCCGACGGAATCGTCCGAGTTTCCGCCAATGTCGCAGCACCTCGCTCCGACGCTCCAAGTCCTCCCAGTTCATGAACGACCGCAGATTCGCGTCTCCCTCCGCCCCGGGAACTTTCAACGGCCGAGCCAGCTCGTCACCGTAGTAGACCTGAACGCCGCCCGGTGCGAGCAGCAGCCGCGTGCCGGCGCGGATGGGATCTGCCCGGTCCGGGTCGTACGGAGATCCGTCATCGTGGGAGCTGATGTAGCTCAGCATACTGACTCCGCGGAGTGGCCCCGACTGGAGCATCGCGGAATACCGGCTGAAGAGATCATCCAGCGACGCCGTGTCGCTCTTGAAGCCGAAATTGATGAGGGCGTCGTAACCGTGGGAGAAGAAGTCCACGGTCCGGTCACCGAAGCTGTACTCCCGGCCCTGTCCCGGCTCCCAACCGTAGACCTCGCCCACCACGTAGAAAGGCAGGCTGTCCCGAACGTGGTCCGGGTGCCTCCGTCTCCATTCCCTCAGCGCCTGTTCGGCTTCACGTCTGAGCTCGGCGCTGACCGACGGCTCGAAGTGCTTGGCGGTGTCCAGCCGATAGCCGTCAAAGCCAAACTCACGCACCCAATCGGTCAGCCACTTGATGACGTAGTGGCGCGGCGAGCGCGGATATCCGGTGCGCTCGAAGAACCGGTCCAGCTCCGCCAGTTCACGGTCCTGCCGCCCCTCCTGCTGCCACTTCGCGAGCAGGGCTGGAGGAAGTTCCACCGGGGTGTCGCGATCGGTACGGATGTCGGGAAGCGTCGCCACCAGGGTGCAGTCCACCGTGGTGGCGTAGCTCTTGTAGGAACAATTGGGAGCCGTGCGCACCCAGTCGCCGGGCCACGCAGGATCCTGTTCCGTGGGCGGGCCGGTGTGGTTGATGACCGCGTCCATCAGCACCCGAATCCCCCGCCGATGGGCCGCATTCACGACAGCGCGCAGGTCGTCTGCAGTTCCTAACGCCGGATCAACGGCAGTCCAGTCGCGGGTCCAGTAGCCGTGGTACCCGTACGTCTTCCCGGTACCCTCGTCGACCCCCGCGTGGATCTGCTCCACGAACGGGGTCATCCAGATGGCCGTCACGCCCAGGCTGTCGAAGTATCCCTCCTCGATTTTCCGGAGCAGCCCGGCGAGGTCTCCGCCCTCGAAGTTCCGCAGCACCGATCCGTCTTTGGCTCGGCCCGCGGCGCGATCGTTGGTCGAGTCTCCGTTGAAGAAGCGATCGGTGAGCAAGAAGTAGATGGTGGCGCTGTTCCAGAACACGGCCGGGTCGGGGGCTTTGGCTGTCGCACCGGCGGGACGGACTTGATCCGTGTCGCGTCTGGGGCCACACGCGCCGACCAGCATGGCAACAAGAAGTAAAAGCGCACCACGGAAACACGGAAAACACGGAACTCCCACGGAACAATTGTTCACTTGCGATACTCTAGCCAGTGTCATGGTTATCCCATCACCACTACCCAACAAAGGCGACGCCAGCGATTGCATGAGTACGGAACGTTCCGTGTCTTCCGTGCTTCCGTGGTGAGCATTTGTTGTTGCCGATCATACCGAAGATGGGAAACCCGGGTGCCAGGTCCCCGTCTCGGGCTCGTCCTTGTCCTCCACCCTGAGCGTGAGCGCCGCGGCCAGGAGCAGCGACGCGCCCCCGATGGCGAGCGCGTAGATGGCCTCGCCGCCGAAAAAGCGTCCCACCAAAAAGCCCAGCAGAGCCGCTGCCACGATCTGGGGGATCACGATGAAGAAATTGAACACTCCCATGTAGTAGCCCATCTTCGACGGCGGCAGCGAGCCGGTCAGGATCGCGTACGGCATTGCCAGGATGCTGGCCCAGGCGACCCCGACCCCCACCATCGACACCAGCAGCAGACGTGGATCGTCGAGCACCAGGATGGACAGCAGCCCGAGGGCGCCGCAGACCAGACAGATCGCGTGCGCGATCCTGCGGTTGGTACGCCGCGCCAGGATCGGGATCCCGAAGGCGACCACCGCCGCGACTCCGTTATACGCCCCGAAGCCCACCCCGACCCAGTTCGCGCCCTCATTGTAGAGCGCCGAGCCGGCGTCGGTCGTGCCATAGAGATGGCTGGTCACCGCCGGCGTGGTATAGATCCACATGGCGAAAAGCGCGAACCAGGAGAAGAACTGGACCCAGGCCAGCTGCTTCATGGTACGGGGCATGTCCTGGAAGTCGTTCAGGATGGTGACGAAGCCGTTGTCGTAACGGCCGCCCCGCTGCAGCACACCACTGAGGATCAGCAGTAGTCCAACGACGCCGAGTCCGGCCGAGAGGATCATCACCTGGTAGATCTCGGCCCGGGCCAGCCAGGCGCTCAGCGCACCGCCGACCAGGAGCAGGATCGCTCCCACGCGGATCTGGCGCCCGCCGTTCACGCTGAACTCCACGGCCGTCCGACTCTCCTGTCTTACGCCTTCCCTCGCCTGGTTCTCCGCGAAGCTGGCCATCTCGTCGGGCGCATACTCCCTGGAGCGCAGCACCGTCCACAGGACGGCCAGAAAGAACACAGCGGCGCCAAAATAGAACGAGAGTCGCACCGAATCCGGGATCATGTGCGGCGCGGCCTCGTTGCTCACTCCAAACTGCGTGGTCAGAAGCCAGGGGAGAATCGAGGCGGCCACCGCGCCAGTGCCGATGAGGAAGCTCTGCATCGCGAAGCCGGTGGTCCGCTGCTCCGAGGGCAGGTTGTCTCCCACGAAGGCGCGAAACGGTTCCATGGAGATGTTGATCGAGGCATCCATGATCCAGAGCATACCGGCCGCGACCCAGAGCGCCGGCGAGTTCGGCATTGCCAGCAGCGCGAGCGACGCCAGGATCGCCCCCACCAGGAAGTAAGGCCGCCGTCGGCCCAGCCGGTTCCAGGTTCGATCGCTCATGTAGCCGACGATCGGCTGGACCAGGAGACCGGTCACCGGCGCCGCGATCCACAGGATGGGGATGTCTTCCACCTTGGCGCCGAGGGTCTCGAAGATCCGGCTCACGTTGGCATTCTGGAGAGCGAAGCCGATCTGGATGCCCAGGAAGCCGAAGCTCATGTTCCAGATTTCCCAGAACGTGAGTCGCGGCTTGGTGCGAGCTGCCAGGCCAGGAGCAGTTACGGCGTGTGTTGCCATGTATATCCCTCACGGTTTCCACATTGCTGTCATCCTGAGCGCAGCGAAGGATCTCTCCGTGTACTGAGTAGAGATTCTTCGCTTCGCTCAGAATGACAAGTCAAGTGACTAATGACCTTCGAGCGGAGTCAAGGCGACGAAGCAGGTCGTCCACCTCCGGGTCATTGAAGATCTCGTCGAGCAGCCGCCGCATGGGCCGCTGCCAGTTGGGGCGCACCGACGACGGCGTCCCCGGAAGATTGACGGACTCCTCCTCGAGCCACAGATCCTCCAGCCAGGGGACCACCAGCGGACTGTCCGACCGGCCAAGCCATTCGAGCAGCGCCGCCAGAAAGGCACGAGGGTCCTGGGCGGTGCTATCCAGCTGGGCAGCCAGCCATCCGACTGCCCTCTGCCGTTCCTCTTCCACCGCCTGCACTTTCGGCTCGGCCAGAAGACCATGGCGAACGCGGTCTCCAATATCATTGCCCTTGACCCAGCCCGCGAACGTCGGCGTGTCGTGGCTGCCCACGAGGGCCATGTCCGCGGCGGTGGGCGGGTCCACCTCCGGGCCGTCCGACGCCTGGAACATCGCGAGATACATCCCCCAGATCCGGTGGCGCGGCAGCGCCTCGAAGATCTCGCGCGGTACCGTCCCCAGATTCTCCCCCACCACCTCGCATCGGTGGCGGTTCGACTCCAGGCTCAGCACCGCGAACAGCTCCTCGGCCGGATAGGACACGTAGGTCCCGTCGTGCAGGCCCAGCCCGTGAGGAATCCAGTAGAGCCGGGTCCAGGCCATAATGTGGTCCACCCGAAGCACACCCGCGAGCCCCGCCTGGTGAGCCATGGAAGCTGCGAGATACCGATGCCCTTCCAGACGGGATGCTCCGGGAAGCACCGGGCTGAACCCCCAGTCCTGCCCGCTGGGGAATCCCTGGTCGGGAGGAGCGCCCACCGACATCCCCTGAGCGAACAGAGCCTGTCGCGACCAGGGGTCGTATCCGTCCGGATGTACCCCCACGGCGAGGTCGAGCCCCAGACGAAATCCATCAGCGTCGAGGCGTTGTCGCAGGTCGCGAAGCTGGCGGCGCGCCAGCGTCTGAGCCACGAGGTGAAAGCGCTCCTCTTCCGGATCTATGTCCTCAGGGGAGAGCGTGCCGTCCCGAGCGGCCCCGGGCCAGTCCCGCCAGTTCCTGCCGTGGCGGACCTGCGCGCCTCGAAAGCGGGCGTAGCGGATCAGCTCCTGGTCCAGCTCCGAGGGCGCAGGCAGCGGATGCCCGGAGAGAGCTTGTCGCAGCTCGGCGTCCGCGCGGGTGACGTCCAGACTCCGGGGCGGTGGCACGGCACGGTGGCTCTGACCGAGATCGAGGATCAGCTCGGACCAGAAGAGCCGGCTCACCGGAGAGTACGGACTGGGCTCCGGCGGCGGGGAGTTGAAGGTTGGGACCAGAGGAAGCACTGTAACCAGGTCGCCACCACGCTCACGCACCCAGCGACAGAGCAGCTCGAGATCCCGAAGATCTGCCAGCGATCGGCTGCGTGCCGAGCGGAGGGCGGCCAGGTGAGTCCCTACACCCCAACTGCTGTGCTGGCCCGGTCGTCGCCAGGCCTGAAGCGGCGCGGCTATGACCGTGCTGGTCTCGCTTCGGCCCGCCACTTCGACGGTGAGACGGTGGTAGCCGAAGGGAAGCGGCTCTCCGGTCCCCAGGCCTGCTTCCGAACGGGCCAGCGGGACGACCGATCCGTCCTCGAGCTGCACCCGGGCATCGATGGGGCGATCGGTGGAGACCGTAACGGCGAGGACGCCATCCCAGGCAACGAGCACCGGCGGGACCAGCTGGGCCTGTGCCTGCTCGCGATGGTGGGTGAGCGCATCGGTGGCATCGCCGGGACCGGCGATTGGGGCTCCCAATGCTGCGCAGACGCGCACCAGCGTCTCGGGCGCCACGGTGACGGCCTTGCCCAGGCCGTTGATGTAGCGGGTATGCACCCCCATCGCCCGGGAGAGCGAGCGGAGCGCCTTCAGATCATCCATACAACCTTACCACGGAAACACGGAAGGCACGGAAACAACACGGAAAGCAACAACAACATTGTCCGTGGGTTTTCTCCGTGATAGTTCCGTGTCTTCCGTGCTTCCGTGGTGAGGCCCATCTGTAACGCCCCACCTCATTTGACCGGACGGATTCGAATCGCCTGGCCGCCGCCGGGCGCCAGCCTGACCCGCAGCCGGGTCGCGGAGGTCACCGCGGTCTGGTTGATGGTGAGCGGCAGCGGATTGTTCAGCCAATGCGCCTTGGAGCCATCCGCGTAGATCTCGGCGACGTAGCGCCGGCCCGGCGTGAGGAAGGTGAGCGGGAGGTCGAGCGTGCGCCCCTCCTCGTCGGTGATGGCTCCCACGAACCAGTTGGGCCCGCCGCGCTCGCGTCGTGCCACCGCGACATAGTCTCCAATCCTGCCGTCGAGCACCCGGGTGGTGTCCCAATCCACCGCGACATCGCGAATGAACTGGAAGGCCGGTTGCCCCTCGTAGTTCTCCGGGAGATCGGCCGCCATCTGCATCGGTGAGTAGAGGACGACGTAGAGCGCCAGCTGCTTGGCCAGAGTGGTCCGGACCCGGGGCTCCTCCGGCCGCCGGACCCGCAGCAGATCGAAGATTCCCGGCGTGAAGTCCATCGGCCCCGCCAGGAGCCGGGTGAAGAAGAGGATGGTCTCGTGCTCCGGCGGGTTGCCGCCGTCGCCGCTCCAGGCATTGTACTCCTGGCCGCGGGAGCCCTCGCGGCTCATCATGTTGGGGTAGGTCCGCCGCTCGCCGGTGTCGTGCATCGGTTCGTGGACGTTCAGCATGATCCCATACCTGGCCGCCGCCTCCACCACCTTGCGATAGTGGCGCACCATGTGCTGCGAGTAGTGCGAGTGGCCCTCGCTGGTAAGGTCGGTGACGTAGCCGGACTTGATGGCATCGAGCCCCAGCGAACGGTACAGGGTAAAGGCGCTGTCCAGTTGGCGCTCGTAGTTCTCGATCCCACCCGAGGTCTCGTTGTGAACGATCAGCCGCACGCCCTTTTGCTTGGCGTACGCGGCGACGGCTTCGAGGTCGTAGTCGGGATAGGCCCGGGTGAACGAAAACGCCTCCCGGTTCGCGATCCAGTCTCCGTCCCAGCCGGTGTTCCATCCCTCCACCAGCACACCGCCAAGTTTATTGGCCGCCGCGAAGTCGATATATCGCTTGGTATTCTCGGTGGTGGCGCCGTGCTTCAGTCCCGAGCCCCACGTCATCGTGCCAATGTGCATGCCCCACCAGATGCCGACGTACTTCATGGGATTGATCCAGTCGGTACTGGCGAGAGCGTTCGGGGGGTTGAGCTTCAGGCCGAGCAGGGAAGGGGACAGCTCGGTGGCGCGGTCGGCCAGCTGAATCGTGCGCCAGGGCGTCACGAACGGCGTGCGGCCCCGTACCTTGGTGCCGTCCGCCATCGGGGCCAGGGCGGCCGTGAGAACTCGGCTCTCACTGCGCGCACCTCGCAGAAACATCCGGGCATAGTCCACGAGGTTGGCCTCGTGGAGCACCATGAAGGTGCGGCCGTCCTGGGACTCCATCGTCAGTGGGGTTTGTACGCTGTCGAGGACGCTGACCGGGCCCGATGAGTAAAGCATTTCGGACCGGTCCTTCCGGGCATAGTTGGACGGTATCCACCAGGCCCGCGAGTTGTCGGCCAGGGCGAATTCGGTGAGCTCTTCGCTGATCACGAACTCCCCGAGCCCCGGCTGATTGGGAAGCTCGTAGCGGAAGCCCACGCCGTCGTCGAACGCCCGGAACCGAACGGTGAAGTGGCGAACAGGCGGACGGGCGGACGGGCGGACAGTATCCGCTCCGGTCTCCACCACGGTCACCGCCAGCTCGTTGTAGTGGTCGCGCACCCTTGCCACCTCGCCCCAGGGCTGGGTCCACCACTCGTCCTTCGCCTGTCGGGTGGTATCGGTGATGCGGAGCCGGTCTCGCAGCGGCGGCGCGCCCCGAAACTCGAAGCCGAGCACGGAAGGTAGAATCATCGGCCGTCCGTCTCTTGCCAGGCTGTAGCTCAGGCGGCTGTCGCGAATCTCTACCGTGACCTGGTTGCGGCCGTCGGGTGAGGCGACGCGGACCTGGCTTTGCAGCGGGGCAGCAGCCACCGCGAGTGGGGCCAATAACAGCGCACCACGGAAACACGGAAGACACGGAAAATGCACTGGAATCACCATGGTAGAGTGGAGCCCTGTCGAATTACCCTATACGATACATGAACGACATGTAATTGATCCAAATTCTTCCGGGTATTCCGTGCTTCCGTGGTGCGCAGTTGCAGTTTGGGCTGGCGCGCGGATGGGCCGGTCGGCATACTTGGGTAGTGCCTCACACTGGAGAGCACCTGCTTCCCCGATTGCGACTTCTCTTTCCTGTAGTGCTGCTCAGCGCGTGTGGGCTCTCGGGAGGCCCTAACGACGCCGCCCCGAGCGCCGGCTCGGTCGAGGTTCGGGTCTCCAACAGACATGCGCTGCCAATCGAGGTCTTCGCCTCAGGCTCGGGAATCAACCATCGCATGGGTACGGTACATCCGGGTATGAACGGCAATTTCGTGATTCCCCAGAATCTGGTCGGCAACGGATCAGTCCAGTTCGAGGCGCGTCCCAGTGGAGGTGGCGGCCGGCCATTCCGCTCCGGCGAAGTCATGCTGGCTCCCGGGGCGCTCATCGAATTTCACATTGCGGCTCAGCTCTTCAACAGCACGGTAACCCGGCGATAGCGGGCGCCGCCTCAGCGCGACGAGCTACTGCCGCCGCCGAATTCCAGCGTTACCCACTCCACTTCCACACCGTAACTCTCCGGGACCGCGACCTCTCCGTCCTCGCGTCGGAGTGAGAGCTGCAGCCGCCCCAGATGCTCGAGCCGGAGACGGTCTCCCGGACCGCCGCGGCCTTCCGCCGGTCCGACCCAGTAGTTCCAATCGCCCGGAAACCCCTGGGGGAGCAGCACGCCCCGGCCGATCGTGAAATCGCCGAGTGGAAGTGAGAGCTCGCGCCAGCTGCTGTCCACCACCGCCCGGGCGCTCCAACTGGTGCCGTCGTCTTCCATCAGGGTCACGTGCAGGACCTGCCGGGCCCCCAGACCACGCAACCGCAGCCGGAGCGACTCCGCCTGTCCGATGGTCTCCTGCCGACCCCGCACCCGGCTCGCGATCACCAGTGAAGCGGTGTAGTCCCTGAGCCCGCGGCCGCTGTCATCTGCGGGGAGCGCGACGTGAAATACCGGCCTGCCGGTGTCTTCCGAGAACCCGAGCTGAAAGAGCCCCCGGCGTCCGGCGTCCCCGATGCGGCTGAACGCGAGCGACTCGGCGTCGAAGGCAGCATCGAACAGGCGCAGCGGGGTTCGAGGCCCCACCACGGCTACCGGCCAGGCGCTGTGGTCCGAATAGTTCCATGCGCTGGGGGCCTGGAACGCGCCACCGGGAAAGGTGATGCTCGACCTGCCGCGGAAGACGGTGACCACCACCTCATGGGGTCCCTCCCCAAGCTCGGCGGCCGGGATGGTGGCGGCGTAGTCGTAGCCCCGGCTCATCCGCATCCGGTACCCGCGGTATGACGGATCGGCCCTCCGTTTGATAAACAGAACCGCCGAGTCTGGCACAGCTCCGTGGACCAGACGGACGTGGAGCTGTGCATCGCTGCCGGCCGGCAGCGCGCGCGGCCCGAGCAGAGTGGCCGCCGGGGGCAGAGTGTCAGCCGGGGGTGCGTGGTACTCCGCGAAGCGGAGGTGGCCCACACGCGCAGGCAACGTCGCCGAGTCCACGGGACCGGCGGCGCTCAGCACGTACACCCCCGGCGCCACCGTTACCCGGCCGCCTACGGCGCGCTCGATGCGCCGGTTTCCGGCGGTCACCGGCTGGACCGTGAACGTATCGCCCAGATCGGGCAGAGCCAGCGTCATCGGCCACGACCGGTGGATCGCACGGGTGACGATCTTGTCCACGCGGGGCGGCTCGAATGGATCGCCGACGGGAACCGCGTCGGGGTAGACCTCGAGCCGCCAGACGCCGGCGCGCACCCGGTCGAGGAAGTAGATGCCCTCGCCATCGTAGGCCACGATGGACGACGAGCCGTACCCCGCGATCCGCGCAGGGAGGACGAGGTCCGGTGGCTTCGAGCCGGTGGAGCCGGCGTACAGGAAGGCGTCCCGCGCGACCAGCTCGGCGAGATCATCCTGCTGGGAGATCCGGAAATCGCCGAACCGGGTGTTTCGCGGGTACGGCCCGTATGACTGCATCCGCGGCAGGCGGCGCATGGCCTCGGCGGCGATGACCGCGCTCATCGCCTTGCGCGGCGTGTAGACCAGGTTCAGGTAGTGCGTCTGCCAGCCGAGGTTGCGCGACGCGGTTCGCAGCATGTCGTAGGCGAACATGGCGGCGAACTGCGCGCCGACCGCAGCGAAAGGTCCGCGCCATGGCCGGGTACATCGTGGCGTTGCGGAGGTCGGGGGCGTCGAACTCGTACACGATGCGCGGCAGCCCCGCGAGCTCCGGGCGCAGCATGTCGGGGAAGGCGTCCACCCCGCGCAGGTAGTTGCCTTCCAGCTCGCGGCCCGAGTTGAGCCCGGTGGGATACCAGCCGAAGGTCACGCCCTGCACCCGCGAGCGCCGGATCGCCTCGGCGATCCGGAAGTCCTGGCTCACGTTGTAGAAGATCGGCTTGCTTGCACCCGGTGCTGCGCACCGCGTGCGGTCAGCGCGTCGATGTAGCGGACCGAGCCTGCGAGGTCCTCCGGATGATGCCAGGGCTCGTTGACCAGCTCGATGAAGAGAATGGCGGGCTCGTCCTTGAGCGCGACGCCGGTGTACGGGTTCACGTGCTCCAGGATCTGGCGCAGGTAGTTGACCTGCGCGGCGAGAGCGGCGGGGTCGGTGCCCATCCGGTCCTTGCCGAAGTGCCGCCCGAAGCCCGGCGCGGTCGTGTCCTCGAGCGCGTCGGGCCAGTTCGAGCCGTAGAGCTGGATCGGGCTGAAGAGCATGTAGATCCCGCGCTCGCGGGCCCGGGCGATCAGATAGTCCAGCAGGTCCAGGTGGTCGTTGGCGATCAGGTTGCCGGCGCTGTCCGAGGCTTCCCAGTCGCCCCAGAACGTGAGCCGCAGCCCGTCCCAGCCCATCCGGGCGAAGTGGGCCATGTCCTCGTCGATCATCCGCTTCCGATCGGCCTGGAGATAGCCCGCTGCGCGATAGTCGGACGCCGAGGGGAGCACGTAGTTCGCGCCGAACAGCGCGACCTCCTGTTCGTTGTCGCGCCAGCGGATCACGCCCTTACCATCCAGGTACACTGCACGGTTTGCTGCGGCTGATCCAGTCGGCGCGGGTTGATGCTGCGCCCCAGCATCACGCCCGATGAGAAGTGAGGCGATCAGTAGGACTCCGCAAAAGCTCACCACGGAAACACGGAAGGCACGGAAGAAAGACGGAATTGTCAGCGAATACCTCTACTCATGATGGACTGAAGGATACCGCCCCACCCACACATTAAGAGTCTGCAGCAGTGATGTTGTGCTGTTCCCGAAACCTTCCGTGTCTTCCGTGCTGAGCCTGCCCCGAGCTCGCGAGGGGTGGTGCGCAGTTGCTTTGTCATTCCCGGTCAGCGGCCGGGACCGTCGCGACCGCCTTACCGCGCACGACCTGCAGCCTCACACTGGCTGGACTCAAACCATCCGCGCTCGCGCTTACACGTATCACTCCTGGCTTCTCGGCCCGCAGAATCGCCAGGCCTCGGCCGTTGAACGCGCGGCGGCGATCAGGCCGGTAGGGATCGAGGTCCATGAGGTCCGCGTTGTCCACCACTAGAGGGGTACCACCCGCTGCCCTGATGGTCACGACGTTGTCGGCGGTGGGAACCACCGTGCCGGCAGAGTCCACGACCTCGAACGTCAGGTGCGCAACGTCACCCGAACCGGTGGTGATGCTGTCCCGGTCCGCGGAGAGCCGGATGGCAGCCGGCGGCCCCGAGGTTCGAATCTCGGCGTGGCACCCAACCGTTCCATCGCGTCGCTTGCCTACCGCCTGGAGCACGCCCGGCTCATAGGGGACGTCCCAGCTCAGATGCATGTCGGTAGTGGTGGGATGAACCAGAGGCTCGGCGTAGCTGTTCCAGCCCCCCGATGTGCCCTGGGCCGGGAACTCCAGCCGCTTTTCACCCAACGAACGCCCGTTCAGGAACAGTTCCACGATGTTGCAGTTTGTGTAGGCCAATACCGGTATCACCTGGCCGATGCGACCGGGCCAGTTCCAATGCGGGAAGAGACGCAGCACCGACCGGTCGGTCCAGAGGCTCTGATAGAGATAGTAGATGTCCTTGGGAGCGCCGGTGATATCCATGGCGCCCGAGGGGAAGCCCTTGAAGGGCCAGGTGCTCTCGCCCAGGTAATCGATCCCGGTCCACATGAAATTGCCGGCGTAGTAGTCGTTGAGCGTGATCCATTTCCAGAGCCGCTCGGCCTGGAGCATGCCATGGGTGTAATTGGGACGGGCGATCGATGAATCCGGTCCGAGCGAATAGCGCTCGTCGAATGACTGGAAGATGGTGCCGCTCTCGGTACCGATCATCTTCCACTCCGGGTGCCGGTGCCGGTCCTCGGCAGCGAACAGCTCCCGGCGCTCGTGCCAGCGGTCCACATAGTTGTAGCCCACGACGTCCAGGGCATTGAGGAACGCCAGCGTGGCGGGCGTACTGTCGGCGGCGATCTTGTCGTTCCCGGTGGTCACCGGCCGGGTGGGATCCTCGCGGTGGAAGAGATCGACCAGGCGGCGGAGCACCCGGTCTCCCCCGGGCATGCTCTGCTCGCCGATCTCGTTACCCGCGCTCCACAGCACGATCGAAGGGTGGTTCCGGTCCCGGCGGACGAAGTCGGTGACGTCTCGCTCGGCCCACTCGGCGAACTGCTGGTGATAGCCCTCCGGTACCTTGGGTACGGTCCACTCGTCGAATGCCTCCGCCATGACCAGAAATCCCAGGCTGTCGCACAGATCGAGGAACTCCGGCGCCGGGGGATTATGAGCGGTGCGGATGGCGTTGGCGCCCATTTCCTTCAGAGTCTGGAGCCGGCGGCGCCAGACCTGCTCCGGAACCGCGGCCCCGAGCCCGCCGGCTTCGTGGTGCAGGTTCACGCCCCGCATCTTGACCCGCCGGCCGTTGAGCAGGAAGCCGAGATCCTTGTGGTACTCGATATGACGAATGCCGAACGTCGTAATGGCCCGGTCGGCTTCGCGGTTGCCGTCCCGCACCACCGAATGGAGCTGGTAAAGTGCCGGGGTATCGGTCGACCACAAGCGGGGCGATGCGACCCGGAGGCGCTGCTCCAGCTCTACTCTGATCCCTGGCGGCCAGGGTGAAGGACGTGTCGGCCCGGGCGACCTGGCGGCCGCCGCCGTCCATCACGACCGAGCGAAGCACCCCGTCCCGGGCCTTGGAGTGGCTGTTCTGCACCCGGGTCCGAACCACCACCTCGGCTCCGGCAGAACCAACGCGCGGGGTGGTCACATAGGTGCCCCAATGGCCGACGTGCAGCCGGTCCACCAGGGTCAGCCAGACGTGCCGGTAGATGCCGCTGCCGGTGTACCACCGGGAGTTGGGCTGCCGCTCGTTGTCCACTCGCACCGCGATCACGTTCACGCCCCGAACCAAGTGCCGGGTGATGTCGTAGGCGAAGCTGACGTAGCCGTAGGGCCGTTTGCCCAGATGAACGCCGTTGATCCAGACGTCGCTGTTCATGTACACGCCGTCGAACTCGAGCCACGCATCGCGATCACGGGCACCGGACGGCAAGCGAAAGGTCTTCCGGTACCAGCCGGTGCCGGCAGGGAAGTAGCCCACCCGGCCGCCGCCGGGCGCATCTTCCCGCGGAGTCCCTTCGATGCTCCAGTCATGAGGCAGGTCGAGCGAGCGCCAGCGGCGATCATCGAACGACGGCCGCTCCGCTCCTGCGGGATCACCCAGGGTGAAGCGCCAGCCCGGGTCCATGGAGAGGCGTTGCCGCTGCGCATTGACGGCGCTCGGGGTCGTGGCGACAAAAAAGCCCACCACGGAAACACGGAAGACACGGAAGAGACACGGAATTGTCAGCGAATACCTCTACTTCTGACGGACTGAAGGATGCCGCCCGACCCACAGCATCAACAGCCTACTGCACTGATGTTGTGCTGTTCCCGAAACCTTCCGTGTCTTCCGTGTTTCCGTGGTGCGCAGTTGCTGTTACGGTCCCTTTAACACGACGGCACCGTACGCCGGAAGTGCGATCGTGTCGCCCTGGTGAGTTCGGTTGGACAGGATGTCGCGTGCCTCAACTGTGCCCACACCCTTCACGACGACGCGCACCGCTTTGGCTCGGGCGTTCACCAGGACCACCAGGTCGCCGCGCCGGTAGGCAATGACGTCATTCGGGGCACTGGTGACCACCGGTGCGAGATCCGCTCGCGATGAATCCGGGCTCCGACCGGGCCAGCTTCACCACGCTCTGATAGAAGTCCCGCGCCTGCTTTCCTCCGGGCCGGTCCCAGGCGATCGGATCCCGCTCGAAGAGCCTCAGCTTCTTCGGGTCCTCGATCTCCTGGCCGTTGTAGAGCAACGGCCGTCCCGGCAGCAACGCCATGGCGACGAAGGCCGCCCGCGCGCCCGGGCCCCCGCCGAACAGACTCAGCGGCGGCGCATCCCAGGCGGTCTCATCGTGGTTGGTGGTGAAACGCATCCGGCCCCCTCCGGCCGGCATGGCGCGGCATGTCCTCCAGCTCTCCCTGCACGAACGAGGATGCCGGTTCGCCGCCCCACACGGCCTTGAGGCGCTTGTAGCCGTCCCAGCCATAGGTGAGGTCGAATCCCACGCGGTGCATGTCCAGATCGCCCCATTCCGCTAGCAGCAGAATCGGCCGTGGGGCTGCGGTGCGAAGCGCGGGGGTCGCCTCCCGCCAGAAGTCGAGGGGGATGAAGCCGGCCACGTCCATCCGAAAACCGTCGATGCCGAGGTCCTCGAGCCACCAGCGCATGGTGGCGATCATCTCGCGCCGGAACTCGGGATTGCCGTAGTCGAGCTGCGCCACGTCGGTCCAGTCGGTCAGCTTGCCCTTCTCGTCACGCGGGACGCTCGGCTGGCCGAGCTCGTCCCGGACATACCAGTCGGGGTGCTGGCGGACCCAGGCATGATCGGGCGCCGTGTGGTTGGGCACCCAGTCGAGGATGAGCTTCATCCCCCGCGCGTGCACCGCCTCGACCAGGGCCCGGAAGTCCGCCTCGGTGCCATAGTCGGGATTGACGGCGCGGTAGTCGCGTCACGGCGTAGGGCGACCCGAGGCTGCCCTTCCGGTTCTTGGCGCCGATCGGGTGGATCGGCATCAGCCAGAGCACGTCGGCGCCGGAAGCCTGGATCCGGTCCAGACCGTCGATCACGCCCCGGAAGGTCCCGGCGGGCGAGAAGTCCCGGACGAAGACCTCGTACAAGGCCGAGCGAGCTACCCAGGAAGTGTCGGGGGCCAGCGGGAGGGCCGGTGACTGCCCGGCCACCGGCCGGGCGGCCACGAGAAGTGCCGCCACCAGCAAGGTGCGGGAGAGTCGGTTGCGCATGTGCGGACTCCGGATGCAGTGAAGGGGGCCGAGTGATGCCGGCCCCCTTCACCGCCTTCAGGACGACAACAGAATCAATTCGATGACGCGAGCTCAGTACCCTGGGTTCTGCGTCAGGTTCGGGTTGGTGGTGAGCTCCGACGCGGGGAGCGGATACAGGTCCAGGTGAGTGGGCGTGGCACGGCCGGCCTGTACGCCGCCCTTCCATTGCCAGATGTAGCCACCGCCGCTAAACAAGCCATACCGCACCAGGTCGGTTCGGCGCTGGGCCTCCCAAAGCAGCTCCCGTCCGCGTTCGGCCAGGATGAACTCCTCCGTGAGTTCTGCATCTGCGATGTTGACGCTCGCGTCGCCGGCGGCGCGCTCCCGGAGAGCATTCACGTATGCCAGGGCCTGGGCCCTGTCACCGCCGCCCCCACGCAAGTGGGCCTCGGCGTAGATGAGGTAAGCGTCAGCCAGCCGGAACAGCGGGAAGTCAGTGTCGGGGAACTCGAGGTCCGAACCGTTGGCTCCGGTGCTCGTCTTGTTGGTAAACTTGGGAGCCGCCACGCCGTTGTTGAAATTGCTGATGCTGGCGACGTCCACTGTCTGGTCCGTGGTATAGAGGAAGGAGCCCCTGGGGTCAGGCAGGCCGGCCAGCGGAACCAACAGTCTGTACGCCTCCGGCTTGAGGCGCAGGCCGAACCAGCATCCGCCGACGCCCTGGTCGCCGGGAACCATGGAGCCACCGCACGAGGCGTGCACCAGGAATGTCGTGCCCCCGAAGCTCTGGGTCCGCTTGCCATCCTGAACGACCGGGAAGATGATCTCGGGCGAGGTATGATTGTCCGCCTGGAACAGGTGGCGATAGCTGGGATCGAGCGTGAACGGGCCCGCAATCACCTGCTCGGCCGCTGCCAGCGCCTGGGCGTACTGCGGCGTGCCGGTATATACCCCTGCATTCAGGTACAGCTTGGCCAGGAGCATGATCGCGGCTTCCCTGGTGGCGCGGCCGTAGGTTGGCGGCCCGGCGGCCGGGAGCAGATCGGTCTGAATGGCGGTCAGCTCGCTCACCAGAAAATCGAAGATTGCCTGGCGCGTGCTCTGAAGCGGCGGCTCCGCACCCCCGACCGGGTCTTCTTCGGTGACCAGCGGGATGTTGCCGAAGAGGTCGATCCCGTGCCAGTAGCTGAGGGCCCGAAGGAACCTGGCTTCCGCCCGGAAGATCTGAATGTCGGCCGCGAGATCCGGCGAGACATTTCGTTCCGCCAGCTTGGCCTCGGTGGTCTGCCGGAGAAACTCGTTGGCCATGCTGACCTGGAAGGCGACCCGATAGTACATGGCGACGACGAACGGGTTGGATGAGGCCCACAGCTGCGTGTTCATCTCGGGCAATCCCGACATCGCCCCACGCGATCACCGCCTCGTCGGTCGGGCAGCTCCTGCATCTTCCAGTAGAGACGCAGATACTGGGAGAATCCCTCGTCGATGCCCCTGATATCCCCGTCTCCCGCCGGCCCGCGCTGGCCGCTGGTGGCCAGGCCGGCATAGATCCTCGCCAGAAAGGCTCGGTAGGAGGCGGGGTCGTCGTAATAGGTGACATCGGTAGATCGTGCTGATCGGCAGCTCCGTCGTATCGGTGCAGGCGCCGGCTCCCAGCCACAGCAGAGTGACGACTAGAAGCGCACGACGCGGATTCCGATTCATGGCTCGGTCCCTTCTCGGGTGATCGTAGTCCGGTAGTCATGGCTTACAGCCTCAGGCTCAGGCCGGCGCTGAACGTCCGCGAGCGCGGATAGATGTTGTTGTCGATGCCGTTCACCGTCGAGGTGTTCTGCGCATTGCGCGGCACGATGTTGGCGGTCGGATCCACGCCGCTGTAGCCCGTGATCGTGAACAGGTTCTGGACCGTTCCGAAGACCCGCGCCGACTGACCGCGCATGTTGAACGTATAACCGAGCGTCATGTTGTCCATGCGCAGGAAGGAGGCGTCCTCCACGTACACAGTCCGACTGCAGCTGCTGGGTCGCGAACCGGTCTCGAGCACCGAGCTCGTGCAGATTGTAGGGCGAGTTTCCGGCGGTGAGCTCGCGATAGTTGCCGTTGGTCGGATGCCACGTTGTTGTAGACGTAGTTGCCGAGTACGACCGCAGGGTGAAGCCGAGATCGAGCCGGCCCCAGGTGATGTAGGACGAGTGGCCCAGGATCCACTTCGGGGCCGGGTCGTTGAAGGGCCGGAGGTCTCCCTGGTTGATGATGCCGTCGCCGTTCTGATCGACGTACAGGTCCTGCTCGTTGATCGATGCCGTCGGGCAGCCGTCGACCCGTCCCCATTCACGTCGCGATAGATCGGTGTCCCGTTCTCCCGGACGTGCTCGTAGACGTAGAACGAGTTCACCGGGCGCGCCTGGCTGGAGAACCTGGATCTTGGTTCCCACCCCGCCGGAGACCTCGCCGATCAGAATCTTCAGGGCGTCTCCGCCGAACGGGCGTGATGGTCCGCAGGTTGTTGGTGTTGTGAGCCGCCGTGAAGTCAGCCTGCCAGTTCAGCCCACCCTGGGTGCTGCGGTTGCAACAGGCGGAAGCCGAGGCTCATCTCGATGCCGTAGTTCCGCATGCTGCCGACATTGGTGGTGACGAAGTTCGACAGGTTGGTGAACGCGGCCACCGGCACGTTGAAGAGCAGGTCGTCGGTCAGCTTGTCGTAGTAATCCACGGCCCCGGTAATCCGACCGTCGGCAAACCCGAAGTCGAGACCGACGTTCACGGCCTTGGTCTGCTCCCACTTGATGTTCGGGTCCACCGCGCTGGGACGGCTGGTCGTGACGATGGTATCGCCGAACGCGTACGTGGTCTGATTGTCGCTGCACCTGATAGGAGGAGTACTGCAAGTAGTTCCCGAAGGACTGGTTGCCGGTCTTCGGCCCAGGAAGCCCGCAGCTTCAGGTCGGAAAGCCCACTCGACGTCCCGCAGGAACGACTCCTGGGACAGACGCCAGGCCACGGACACGACGGGAAGGTGCCCCAGGTCGTTCTCCGTGCCGAAGCGTGATGAGCCGTCTCGCCGGAGAGTCCCGCGAAATGATGTAGCGGTCGTTGATGTTGTAGAGAGCCCGGCCGTAGAAGGAGATCAGCTTGCTCTCCTGCTCGTAGAAGATCTCGGTCATCGTTGCCGCCGGGACCAGTTCATCGTTGCCGCCCTGGTCGCTCGAGAGACCGTTCCCCTCGTAGTAGATCGAGTCGGTGTTGGTCTGGGTCCAGGAATAGCCGCCGGTGAGGTCGAGAGAGCCTGGCCCGAGCGGCTCCGGCGTGGTGTAGTTCAGGTAGGTCTCCAGCACCGTGCTCTGCTGTTGCGGATTGTACCGGGTTTGCTGGCCGCCCCGCCCGGTCGCCAGCTCCCGGTGAAGAGTGCTGGGCGTAAAGTTCCTCCGCTTCGAGTCACTCGCGTCGAAGCCGAGGGTGAGGTTGGCCCGGAGCCCGTTGACCCACGGCAGCCGATACTCGGTGTGCAGGTTGCCTACGGCGCGGTAGGTCTCGGCCTTCTCCTCCGCGAGCTCCAGGATCTCGACCGGATTGTCGGCTGAGGTCGAGGCCGTGTCGGGCCAGTTGTAGAAGCCGGTTGACGCGGCGGGATCGTTGACCGGCTGGGTCGGGCCGTACTGCGCCGCGTTGGAGAGCACGCCCAATGGCGTGAACTTGTCGGACTGGCGCGACCCGCGCAGGCTCAAGCGCAGGCCGAGACGGTCGTCGGCGAGCCGCTGGTTGTAGTTGATCCCCAGGCCGAGGCGCTGGGTGCTGTTGGCGTCGACTACGCCCTTCTGATCGAGGAAGTTGAAGGAGAAGCGATAGTCCATGGCCTTGCCGCCGCCGGCCAGGGAGAGGTTATGCTCCTGGCCAAATGCGGTCTGGTCGATGGCGTCGAACCAATCGGTGTTCTCGTTCTGGAGCTGACCCACCTTCGTGGGCGCGAACTGCTCCACCGCGGAGCGGAACTGCGCCGCATTGAGCATCGAGGGCAACCGGTCGATCTGGGAGGCGGAGGCCGAGCCGGTGTACTCGAAGCTGGCTTTCTGGCCTGACTTGCCGCGCTTGGTAGTGATCAGAATGACCCCGTTGGCGGCGTTGGTTCCGTAGATGGCCGCAGCCCCGGCGTCGCGCAGCACGGTCATGCTCTCGATGTCGTCGGGGTTGAGGAAGTTGAGCGGATCCCGCCCCGAGCTTATTCCGCCGCCGGCATCGGTCCCCAGCGGCTGCCCGTCGATAACATAGAGCGGCTCGTTGCTGGCGCTGGTCGAGGTGCCTCCGCGGATCCGGACCGAGGTCTTCCCGCCCGGCTCGGTGTTCTCGACCACCTGCACGCCCGCGACCTTGTTCTGGATCAGCTCCGTGGGGGTGACGACCCGGCCCTGGTTGAACTCTCCGGAAGTCACGTTGGTTACCGCCCCGGTGACGTTGCCCTGGCGTTGCTCGCCGTAGCCCACCACCACCAGTTCCGCCAGCTGCGCCGCCTGTGCCGACAGCGCGACATCGACGTCCAGTATCTCGTCGCTGGCCACGGTCACGAGGCGGGTTGCCGGCGCGTAGCCGATCATCGTCACCCTGAGGGTATCGGTTCCGGCCGGAACCGCAGTGAGAAGGTAGGCGCCGTCGGCCCGGGTCTGGGCAGTACGGTCGCCTACTCTGACGACCGCCCCCTGGAGCGGCTGTTTCGAGGCGGAGTCGGTCACGTGTCCCCGGATGCTGCCGGTCGGTTCCTGTGCATCCAGCGGCGCGATCCACAGCGCAGCCAGCAACAATCCGATGCTGTAGCGTAGCCCTCTCATGTGGCGTGACGTCCTTTCAGATGGCACTCAGATGGCACGGAGAAGAGGTGTTTCAAATAGAAAGGCCCCGGCCGTGAGGGACGGAGCCTGGTGCAGCCGGGGACAGGAGGCACGATGTGCCCGACCCAGCAGGGGTGGAGCGCCGCACCACGGGATCGGAGAGCGTTCTCCGGAAGCCCACAACGATTTGTCTCACGGAATTCTCACCCAGGAACAGAGGCACCAGGCGCTATGCGCCGGACCACCGCAGTAGTTCGAATATCCCGGCCGGGATGGAGGGCGTCAAGGGGGCGGTAGGTGGTGCGGCGGTCGGTACAGCGGCGGTAGGTACAGCGGCGGTAGATGGAGGGGCAAGTTCGGGATCTGGCAGCTAAGGCCGCGTCGCACTCCAGTCGCCGTGGATGGTCGGCACGTTGCACTGACAGAACGGGGAGACTACGTCCATGGTGCCATTCATCCCTTGTGCCGAGAGCCGGCCTCGCAGGATGGCATTGCCGCCCTCGAACTCGAAGCTGATCGAATCACCGGTGACTCGTATGCTGTCCAGGGTGACATCGACTGGACCGTACGTGGTGGGGCCTTCTCCAGGTATCTCCTCCGCGCAATACGCCTCGCCGCCAGTCAGGGCGCCGGTCCACTTCATAGCCGTGCGCTGCAGCGTGAGCGTGGCAGCCGAGATGGTGCAGCCACCCCAGCTCGCTTCGAACAGCCACACTCCCGACGGAGGCGCATGATCACTGGGTCCGGTCCCGCAGCCAAGCACCATGCAACCGACGAAGGCCACCAGGAATCCGCGAGACATCGACACATCCTGTTTGCAGGTAGAGATGCAGCAGAAGTATCGGCTGGCCTGGTTATTTCCTGAGCGACAGAGGCTTACCTGGCAGTGTGTCCCGCAATTTCCTCAGCCAGAGAGACGTGTCCGTGTCGTGTCTCAAGGCAGAAGCCAAGCGTGCTGAAGTGGTTTGACTCTCAGGCTACCGGCTTGGGCCGAGGCTCGGGATCGTTGTCCGGCGCGCCATCCGGCTGGGGCTCGGGTCGAGGCGGAGGAGCGGGACGGCGGGACGGATCTCCCGGATCAGGGAACGGGGAGGGATGTGGGTCGGGCTGGGGAATGGTCATAAGTATGGGGCCTGCGGCTCGGTCGACAAGGGTTGAGGTAGAACCACGAGCGTTCTGAAAATGGAAGCTACCTGGATGGTGGGGCAGGGGCTTCCTCCACCGGAACCCAACGGTAACTGGGGGTGGCCAGTCCGACCAGAAACCCGAACACACCGCCGGCGGCGGCTCCCAGCAGGGCTCCCCCCACTACCCCCTCGGCCACCGAGGGCGGGTCGCAATCCGAGCAGCCGGGACCCAGAGCCGCAAGCGTGCCGAGCAGTGCGCCCGCCCAGCCACCATAGCGGCTCCGTATCTCGCGCCGCGCCAATGCTCGTAGCCAACCCGCACGCGAATGCTGTCCGGGACGGTCACCGCGGCCGGTACCGGCATGCGGCCTGGCTCGGCGATGGGGTGTCTCCACGCCGAGACGGTCTCGGACCTGCGCTGCGCGCGGACCTCCTGGCTCGCGAGGACGCCCAACAGCCCGACGAGCAGTGTGTAGCGGCGGAGGTTCAATGCGGGTGGCGTCCGCTGTCGGCCAGTGTCGCCAGGACCGGCGAGGGGTTCGAGAGAATTCGGTCGGGCTGAGCTGGAGGCTTTTGCCGGCGAACCGGAAACCGGCCGGCTGGTGTCCAACAGGTGGTGGGGGAGCGGAACGAGCAGGCGGACTCAGGTTGGTTGGTAACCGCGGCGGATTGGCTGTTCGCCGCGCAACCGCACAGTGCGAGGAAGATCGCACAGAGGGCGCAATGCCGGAGTGGAACCATGGTCTATACTGCTGTGCGATTGGCGGAAGGGAAAGGGTGGCGCCCCCGCCTACGTGCTCGGGGCAGGCTCTGAACCGCGCTGGTCCACTGCTTTACGCGTGCGAGAAGGTGCCTAAGTCTGGACTACCCGGGTGAGCGTCACAACCTGCCCGGCATGTCGGGAGGAATGCTCGGCGGCGTGAAAGATCAGACCCAGCGTGGTGGACGGCAGCCGCTTGCGCCCGACCTCACGCGGCAGAAGGAGACCGTCGGCGGGCACGGTCCGCAGATAATCGATGGCCGCTTCCAATCCGGCTGAGAAGCGCGCCAGCAACACGCGCAGCTCAGGGCGATCCTCATGCACCGTCCGCTCGGCGGCGAGCGCCGCCGTCTGATCGGGGCTGAGTCCCTCGCCACGCGAGTAGGTCAGCAGCCGGTCGAGGCTGCCGGGCAGGTGGGCCAGATGAAATCCGATCGCGGCGGCGCCCCCCGGCCGGGCCCAGAGCTGTGCCGGTGTCAGGTCCCGCACGATCGGAATGACGTCCTCACCGACCTGCTGGATGGCATGAGCGGCCGGCTGTAGCAGCGGCTGAATGCCAGGGATCGGTCCGCGGAGCCAGACCTCGGGAATCGGTATGGTCATTGAAGTCTGTCCCACCTAGATCCACACGTCGTTTGGCGCGGTCCGCTCTCCGCCTGCCTGTCCGGTGTTTACCACTCCGCGCGGCTCGATCAGCAGCAGCTGCACCTCGCCAGCGGCATACGGCTTGTGCTCGACACCCTTCGGCACCACGTACAGCTCGCCCGGCCCCAGCACGACGGCCCCATCCCGGAAGTCGATGCGGAGCTCACCGTCCAGCACCAGGAACGCCTCATCGGTCTCGGGATGATGGTGCCAGATGAAGTCGCCCGCGATCCGCACGACCTTGAACTGGTAGTCGTTCAGCTCGGCGATGCCCTCGGGCTCCACTGCTCGCGGACCATCCGGAGCTTCTCGGCCAGGTTGATTGCCCGGTAGGACGTGGTACCCGTTGCATCCATGGCGACTCCAACGTGAAGGCTATGTCGTCCGGCCCGAGGCCATGCCGGTCAGATCTCGAGCGTGATGTACGGTATGGGCGGAGAGAAGGCGCAGGGTGGCGAGCGGCGCGAGCGGCCCGAAATAGGCGTGGGTCACCAGCGGTACCGGACGCCGAGCGGCGGCTTGCCGCAACTGCTCCGCGGCTTGCGCTGCCGCATCATGCAGCCGCTTCGCCGCGGCGTCCCGCAGCAGCACGCATGCCTCGCCGAGGTCGGGGACGACCTCCCGGGGCGACCGCGCCCCACGGGGAAAGCGATGAGTGGTGAGGACGACTGGCAGGATCAGCATCCGGGATATCCACGCTGCCGACGGAGAGACCCTGAGCCGCATGCTCGGTCCGCCGGCAGCCGCGTCCCGTCCCAACTCGTAGGCGCGGCAGACGTGCAGCACTACCGCCGCGGCGGTCCACTTTCCCGGCGCCAGGGCGCGTTGCCAGTCATCCGGCCCCAGCCGTTCGCAGGCGGCCAGGAACTCGCCGACGGCATTCTGATGCCCGGCGAGCGCAGCCCTCCACTGCCATGTATCTCGCATGTCGGCGTCCAATAGGGTTCCATAATCTAGTTGCACTGGACGACTCCGTCGAAGATCGTGATGATAGAGACATGAGCCGGTTCGCGGTGCTCGAGGCGCCTTCCGTCCTCGGTCTGATGCCGACCGGAGTGGACGGCTTGTCCGACACGCTTCTGGCCGCGGGCCTGGCGACGCGGCTGCGTGCGCGACATGCGGGACGAATCGAGCCGCGGTCACCATACAGTGGGGACATCGATCCCGAGACCCGCATGCTGAATCCCCGCGCGATCGCCGAGTACTCCCGGCAGCTGGCCGATGCCGTGGGAGAGCTGCTCGATGGCGGTGAGCTTCCGGTCGTGCTGGGCGGCGACTGTTCCATCCTGCTGGGCGGCATGCTCGCGCTCCGACGCCGGGGCCGGTTCGGGCTGTTGTTCATCGACGGCCACGCCGATTTCTACAACCCGGAGGCCAACCCCAACGGGCAGGCCGCCTCGATGGACCTGGCGCTGGCGACGGGCCGGGGACCGGAAGCGGTCACCGATATCGAGGGGCGCCGTCCGCTGGTGCAGGACCGGGATGTAGTGGTGTTCGGCTACCGCGACGCGGAGGAACAGGCGGAGTACGGCAGCCAGCCGCTGGCGCCGGATATCCGGGCGATCGATCTGGCCGAGATCCGGCGGCGGGGAATCGATGCAACGGTGAATGAGGCGATTGCCCATTTGACCCGCCGGGGCGCACCGGACGGGTTCTGGATCCACCTGGACGCTGATGTGCTGGACGACGCGATCATGCCGGCGGTGGACTACCGGATTCCGGGCGGACTCTCATGGGACGAGCTGCGCCTGACGCTAAGGGAGGCGATGGAGTCGGGACGCGCGGTGGGTCTCGAGGTCACGATCTACAATCCCAGGCTCGACCGGGACGGGGCGTCCGGGCGGGGTTTGGCCGAGACTGTGGGGGCGGCGCTGGCCGGCTCGAGCGGCTGATGTTGCCGGCAGTCCTTTACATTTCACGTTATCTCCACTCGCACCGGCCGGCTTACCGCTGACTTGGTTTCCCCCATGAAGAAACGCTCCCGCCTGTCGGCATTTGCTGCCACTCTGGTTTCCTGTACGGCGCTGTCTACTTCGTTACCCTCATCGCTTCCAGCGCAACAAAGCTTGGCCAGCATGGCGGCTAGCGTCACTATCGTGCGCGATCGCTATGGGGTGCCCCACATCTACGGGCCCACCGACGCCAGCGTGGTCTTCGGCCACGCGTACGCCCAGGCTGAGGATCATTTCGAGCAACTGGAGTACAACGTGCTTTACGCGCTGGGCCGCAGCGCCGAAATACGGGGCGAGCAGGATTACTGGGACAACCTGCTGGCCCGGGCTTTCGAGATTCCCCGTCTTGCCAGTGAGGAGTATGCCCGCGCCGCAGCTCCACTCCGGGCGATATACGATGCCTACGCCGCCGGGGTGAATCACTATCTCGCCACCAATCCGGAGGTCAAGCCAAAGCTGATCTCCAGGTTTGAGCCGTGGCACACGCTGGCCATGCTCCGGGCCCGCTACTGGCTGGCGGAGTTCATCTGGGACACCGGCCTGGAGCGGGAGGAGATTCGGATCGGCGACCAGACATTTGCGGGTGGGACCAAGCCGGCCGGCAAAGACGAAACGCCTGACCCGCCAGCGGAACCGGCTCAGGGTTCCAACATGTGGGCCGTGGCGCCGGCCCGCACCGCCAATGGCCATGCCCTGCTTTTCATCAATCCCCACGTGGGCTTCTTCGGGCCGTACCAGTACTACGAAGCCCATCTGCACAGCGAGGAGGGGTTGCGCTTCTCCGGCGTCGGCCGGGTGGGATTTCCCTTTCCCTATATCGGTCACAACGAGCGGCTGGGGTGGTCACACACCGACAACTACTTCGATCGGGGCGATCTGTACGCGGAAGTCTTCGATGATCCGAGCGACCCGCTGTCGTACCGCTACGGCAACACCCGGCGCCGGGCGACCGAATGGAAGGAGACGGTGCCGGTGCTGGTGGAGGGACGGATGCAGGCTCGGCGCGCGGTCTTTCGGAAGACACACCATGGCCCGCTGGTTGGCCAACGCAACGGCAAACCGCTGGCGGTGAAGTTGGCGAAGGCGGCGGAGGGCGGCTGGTATGACCAGTGGCACGCCATGGCGCGGGCACAGTCATTGGCCGAGTTCCGCCGGGCGCTCGAGCGGAACGCCATCCCCTACATGAACATCATCTATGCCGATGGGGACGGGAACATCCTCTACGTCTATAACGGCATCGTCCCTCGTCGTGATCGAAAGGTCGACTGGACGGCGCCGGTAGACGGCAGCGACCCTGGTACCGAATGGAAAGGGTATCACGCTACCTCGGAGCTGCCCCAGGTGCTGAATCCGCCCAGCGGCTACCTCCAGAACACCAACTCGACGCCGTTTACGGTGACGACCGATGTGCCTCTCAGGCCGGGGTCCTTTCCCGAGTACATGATTGGCCCCGAGGGCGATAACCCCCGGGCGCGGCGCTCCCGTCGCATCCTAACCAGGCCGGAGAAGTGGACCTTCGATGACTGGTCCCGGGCCGCGACCGATACCCGGGTGCAGGTCGCAGACGAAGTCCTGCCCAACCTCGCCACCGCGTTCGAGGAGCTGCGGATCAGGGATACCGCGCGAGCAGCGCGGCTGGAGCCCCACGTGCGGCTGCTCCTCGGCTGGAATCGCGTCAGCACGGTCGAGAGTCCGGCAATGACCCTGTTCCATTCCATGATGATCCGGGCGGGAGAGAAGGCGGGGCGGAACCTCAGGGATCCCAAGGACATCACCGGGGCCGCCCTGCTGGAAGCGTTGGGTCCAAGCGTGGCTGCGTTGGAGCAGAGGTGGCAATCGGCCGAAGTGAAGTGGGGCGACGTGAACCGGCTGCAGCGGCCGGATTGGAATGCCGGGGAGGAGTTCCGGGACGATGCGCCAAGCCTGCCGGTGCCCGGCGGTCCGGGGTGGCTGGGGATGATCTACGTGTTCAACGCCTGGCCCGAGGGAGAGTCACGGCGTCAATACGGGACCAGTGGCAATTCCTACGTCAGTGTGGTCGAGTTCGCGCCGCGGGTGCGGGCGGCGTCCGTGGTCTATTTCGGACAGAGCGGCCGCCCCGACTCGCCGCATTACTTCGATCAGGCGCCCATCTATGCGCGAGGGCAATTCAAGCCCGCCTGGTTCCATCGAGAGGAAGTGAGCGCGAATGCGGTGCGGAAGTATCGACCAGGCGGTAGCGCGGTAAGGTAAGATGGGCGGGCTGAGGCCTCAGCTCGCGCGTTACCCGGAACGATCCTTCGCTTCGCTCAGGATGACAGCGTGATTCGGCTCCATCGCTCTACCACCGTACCACCTATGGCCCAGCCGACAAGGCCCGTACCCCTGCCGCAGCGATCTGACCGTCCTGCTCCGAAGTCACGCCGCTGACACCGATGGCTCCCACCATCTGATCTCCCTGGGCTAATGGAATGCCCCCCTCGATGGGAATTGCGCCCGGCAGGCGGAGCACGCCGGTTCGGCCGGAAGCGACCGCATCGGCGAACGCCTTGGTAGGACGCCGGAAATG
Organism: uncultured Gemmatimonadales bacterium; assembly: GCA_963840165.1. GTDB lineage: Bacteria > Gemmatimonadota > Gemmatimonadetes > Gemmatimonadales > GWC2-71-9 > CAVVWJ01. Next base: position 233,970 of record CAWIXT010000008.1, on the reverse strand, counting down.
AATGGCCGACTTGGCCTTCTCCTGCGCCACGACCACGCTGCCGACCTGGGTGCCGTCCATGCGCCGGAGATGCACCACGTGCCCCCCATCGTCCACCACCGCGATCACCACATTCCACCGATTGCGGGCCGCTTCTGCCTGCGCCGCGTCCGCGATCCGGGTCGCTGCTTCGAGCGTCAACACCGGCCGTTGTGGCAACTGGGCCGACGCGTAGCGGGGCAGGGCGAGCCAACTGGCTAGCATGATCGCTCTGGTGATAATCAGGCGCATCTGCCTCCTCCTTGAGTCAGTCTCGACTGCCCTCACGCTAGTGATACGGAGACGCTGGTCTCCAGGAATGTACCGTAGCGCTCCACCGCCTCGGCCAGCGCACGCCGCTCGGAGCGGGTGAGCCGCTTCAAGGCTGTCACCTCTACCACCAGGCCTTTCTTGCCTGGCACCGGCCTCCAGCTGCCGGCCACCTGGCCGCCGATCACCAGCGCATGCTGAAAGTTGCCCATCAGATACGCCGGACGCGGCACCGCCTGAAGGTCGCGATACGCTACGAGAAACTCGTCGTAGATCGGCAGGAGATGCAGGGAGGCTCTGGCACGCGGCGCGGCGCGTGAGTCGCGGCCCACCGTCCAGTACTTCAAACCGTCGACCTCGCGTGGCCGAGCCCGGATCATCTCCAGGCCCCGCTTGGCGTCGGCGCTGGTGAGCCCCGACCACCAGACGAAGTCCCGCACCGTGGCCGGACCGTGGCTCTGGAAGTATCGCTTCGTCAGCTCGGCCAGCCCCTCGTCGCGCTGCAAGCGCTCGGCGGCCGCCGTGCGATCCGACAGCAGCGCATAGGTGGACTGCTTGCCGCGGCGAGGGCCGCTGCAGATCAGCCCTTCCAGCTCGGCGTACATCGCGATGTGGGCCCGCTCCCGGTTGCCGGCCGGCAGTCCGGCGCGCTCGAGATGGGGGCCGAGCTCCACACGGGTGAGACAGCCGTTGTCGCCCAGGGCGCGCTCGAGCACTCCCATTGCGCGGATCATCACGCCGGAGTCCAGCCCAATCTGGCGATCGTACCCGGCCAGGATCCGGTGCACGCGCGGCCCGGTGAGGTCCAGCATCCACCGGATGTCGGCGGCGGCGACGAAGTGCCAGGTGGGCCGGAGGATGTGGGTGCGGAGAATCCGACCGCGATCGATGGCGCGCTCGATGGCGATGGCGGTCATGCCTGAGGGTGATCGAAGGCCGAGTCCCCACTTGGCCGGCCCATACTCCTGGGCCTGCACCGCGCCGAACCAGGCGACCAGCTTTTCCGGGCTGCGCGGGCCGGGCTTGGTGATCCGCTGGTTGTGGAGTCTCTGATCCGCGATCTTTGCCAATGGTCGCTCACCCCGCGGGATTGCTTCGGGTGCTTCGCTTCGCTCAGCCACCCTCGCAATGACTACGTTTTGGTCCGCCCGTCCGCCCGTCCGCCCGTCCGCCTACCGCTCCTTGCGATACATCCGCATCGCGATCGGCGACGCCACCAGCACGATGACGGCCGACGCGATCAGCACCCACATCACGTCGGTCCCCGCCGGCTGTCCGTGCATCAGCCCGCGCGACGCGTTGGCCAGGTAGGTCACCGGATTCCGGCCGACGACCGCCTGGAGCCAGCCCGGCATGGTCGACAGCTCCACGAAGATGTTGCTCGCGAACGTGAGCGGCATGAGGAAGACGAAGCTCGTCGTCATCACCGACTCGGGCGTCCGCACCAGCATGCCGACGATGATCCAGAGCCACGACAGCGCGAAGCAGAACACCAGCACCAGCGCCACCGCCAGCAGCACGCCGACGACGCCGCCCTGGGGCCGGAAGCCGAGGATGAAGCCGACGATCAGGATCAGGGTCGACGCGACCGAGTAGCGGAACAGGTCGCCCGCGAGCGCGCCGAGCAGGGGAGACGGCTGCCACATCGGGAGCGAGCGGAAGCGGTCGTACAGGCCCTTCTGGATGTCGGTGTTGAGTCCCACGCCGGTGTAGACCGTGATGAAGACGATCGGTCTGCACCAGCACGCCGGGCAGCAGGTACTGGATGTACTCGCGCGGCGTGCCCGCGAGCGCGCCGCCGAAGATGTAGGTGAACAGCAGCGTGAACATGATCGGCATCACGGTCACGTCGAACAGCTGGAACGGCACGTGCTTGATCTTGAGCATGGCGCGCCAGGCGAGCGTCGCGACGGCGGACAGCGGCCGAGGCCGGCCGGGGCCGTGCCTGCATGCGCGAGCACCTGGTGGGTCCGCTCGCCCGTGGGGAGAGCACGTCGGTGGTCATGGCTTGGCCTCCTGGGACTGCGTGCTTCCGCGGGCCGGCCGGTGAGCGCGAGGAACACCTCGTCCAGGCTCGGATTTCCGACCGAGAACTCGGCGACCTCCACGCTGTGCCTGGGTGAGCGCGGCGAGCACGTCCGCCGCCTGAGCCGGGTTCGCGAGCCGCGCGGCCAGCTCCGTCGGCTCGGTCACCGGCAGGACGCCGTCGCCCAGGACGCGCGTCACCAGCTCCTGCGCCAGTCTCGCGCTGGTCCGCGCTGGCGAGCCGCACGTGCAGGGCGCTGGAGCCGACCGACGCCTTGAGCTCGCGGCTCGTGCCCTCGGCGATGACGCGGCCGTGGTCGATCACCGCCAGGCGCTCCGCGAGGCGGTCGGCCTCGTCGAGATACTGCGTCGTGAGCAGCACGGTGGTCCCCTCCGCGGCGATGCGGCGCACCAGCTCCCACACCTGGTTCCGGCTCGCGGGGATCGAGGCCGGTGGTCGGCTCGTCGAGGAAGAGGATCTCGCGGAATCGCCACCAGGCTGGCGGCGATGTCGATGCGGCGCCGCATGCCGCCGGAGTAGGTCTGCACCTGCCTGCCCGCCGCCTCGGCGAGGCCGAAGGCCTCGAGCAGCTCCGACGGCGCGGCCGCCGGGCGCCGCGCCAGGAGAGCCCGAGCAGCCGTCCCACGAGCATCAGGTTCTCGTACCCGGTGAGGTCCTCGTCCACCGAGGCGTACTGCCCGGTGAGGCTCACCTTCTGGCGCACCGCCGCGGGCCTCGCGCACGACGTCGTGGCCGAGCACGCGTGGCGGTACCGGCCGTCGGGCCGGAGCAAGGTGGCGAGAATGCGGATGGTGGTCGTCTTGCCGGCGCCGTTCGGGCCGAGCAGGCCGTAGACCGATCCCTCGCGGATGCGGAGGTCTACGCCGTCCAGGGCGCGGGTCTCGCCGAAGGTCTTGACCAGCCCGCTGGTTTCGATCGCGTTGGGCAACGGGTCACCTCGAACTGTGGCGGTCAGGCGGTCAGGCGGTCAGGCGGTTACACTCAGCTATCGGCCAGTCGAGCACCTTCGCGGGCCGGGAGCACTATAAGGAGGAAACATGAAAATCGGAATCATCGGCGCGGGTCAGATCGGCGGCACCCTGGCGCGGCGCCTCAGAGCGGCGGGACACGATGTGTCCATTGCCAACTCGCGCGGCCCAGCCTCTCTCGCTGCACTGGCCCAGGAGACCGGCGTCCGGCCGGTCACCGTCGAAGAAGCAGCCCGAGCGGGTGACGTGGTCATCGTGACCATTCCGATGAAGAACGTCCCTCGTCTTCCAGCAGGTCTGTTCCAGGGCGTGCCTGACAGCGTGGTCGTGATCGACACCGGCAACTACTACCCGCAGCAACGAGACGGACGAATCGACGCGATCGAGCGGGGTATGACCGAGAGCCGCTGGGTCGCCCAGCAGCTCGGCAGGCCCGTGGTCAAGGCATTCAACAACATCTACGCCCGGCACCTGCTTGAACGCGGTAAGCCGAGAGGCGGACCCGCACGCATCGCCCTGCCGGTGGCGGGCGACGACAGGGCCGCGAAGAGCACCGTCATCCGGCTGCTCGATGAGCTGGGGTTCGATGGAGTGGACGGGGGCACTCTGGACGAGTCGTGGCGGCAGCAGCCGGGAACGCCGGTCTACGGCACCGATCTGGATGCGGAAGGAGTGCGCAAGGCTTTGTCCGCCGCGAAGGCCGAGAGAAGTGTCGAGTTTCAGGCGAAGGAAGGCAGCACCGCGGGCCGGAGCTAGGGAACCGCTTCTACTGCAAGCGCCAGGTCGCAGTACTCGAAGCGTCCGTCGCGTCGGACTCGCTCTCCCCGCTCCAGCGCGATGGGCCGCCGAAAGATGGGGCCCGCGTACACACAGGTATGGAACTCGCCGTTCTCCCCGCAGGGATCCGCGGTAGCCGGCAGGTCGCGCAGCAGGGTGGTGTCGAACTGCCGGCCGGCAAAACCGGCATCGAGCTGAGTCGTGTCGACGCAGGTCAGGATGGCTTTGTAGCCGGCGTCCACGAAGTGCCGGGCCAGTTCGGCCGTATTCCTCCCCCAGAGTGGAAAGACCGGGGTCCAGCCGAGCCGCGCCAGCAGCTGCTCGCGGTAGGCTCGCACCTCGGCGAGAAAGAGATCGCCAAACGCCACTCGCTTCAGATCAGGATGCGTCAGCCGCAACAGCGCCAGTGCGGCAGCCAGTGCGTCCTCGTAAATGGCGTTGCTGGCCGCGGCCGGGATCGTCGCCTCGACCAGCGGCAGTCCCAGCTCCGCCACTTGCGCATCGAGCACGGCGCGCCGGACCCCATGCATGCTGATCCGGTCGTAATCGCCGGTGACGGTGGTGATCAGCGCAACGACCCGAACCGCCGGATCGGCCCTGAGCGCTGCCAGGGCGAGACTGCTATCCTTGCCGCCGCTCCAGGCCAGGGCGACTGGAGTGGTCACGTCGCGGGGCAGCGGTCGTCGTGAGTCGCCCAACGACGAGCCAACGGTTGTCCCTGTGGGTCGAACGGCTGGGCAAAGCTGAAGGCAAACGGCGTGGCGCCGTGGGACTCGAGATGGGCGATGCGGCTCACCGCCTCCTCCAGCGATGGACGGTGGCCCGCGGGAACCCACCAGAGGGCGACGTACACGCCTTCGAACTTTTCGAACCACTCGCGTCTCTGCCGCATCACTTCCGCGTGCACTGTCCGGAAGACATACGCCCGGAGAGAATCGAGATCGGCCCACACCGACATGTTGATCAGGATGCTGTGGTCGTCGGGGTAGGGCCGAAATGCCGTGGCATTGCCGTCCTCGGTCTGCAAGCGCCAGACGAAGCCGGGGCTCCGCTCCGCCAGGGCGTTGATCTCCTCCAGCCGGGCGACGAAGCCCTGCATGACCGGATCGGTAATGGCGCCACGGGCCCGGCCGATGTTGACCTGCGCGAGATGCCATGCAATGTCAGTCATCTGTCCGCCTGTCCCGCTGTCCGCCTGACCGTCCGTCCGCCGGGATTTTGGCCCGCAGCTCGTCGAACCAGTTCAGAACTACCGCGATCCGGGGAGCCGGGCGGCCCTCCCGCACGCGGGTCAGCAGGAACCGCTCGCCATCGGCCGATACGTCGTAGCTCCGGGGACGGGTCCAACCCGGGTTGTCCGGGTACGGTCCGGCGAAGAGCGGCACCGGCTGGCCCACCCGTCCGTTGGCGAGGTCCAGGCTTACTGCCATCACGCTGTCGCCCTTGCGATAGACCAGCTCCCGTCCGTCCCGGGTCCAGAGCGGCTCCGAGCCATAGCTGGGGGAGATCTTCCAGCGCTTGAGGCTGGGATCGGGAAACGACTGCACGTAAACCTCGACTCGGCCGGCCTCATCCGAGTCGTAGGCCATCCAGCGGCCATCGGGCGAGATGGCCGGGTGCGCCAGGTTGAAGCCGCTGTTGGCGAGGTAGCGGGTCGGCGTCGGCTTCCCTTGCAACCGCGCGGTCCAGAGCTCGGAGCCCTTGGTGGGCTCACTGAGCATGTAGGCCAGCAGGCGTCCGTCGGACGAGGCGCGCCCGGTGTACCGGTCATACCCACCGGTGACGAGCGGCTGGGCCGGCCGGCTCGCGTCCGCAGCGCGACGGTACAGATCGTAGGTCGGGTGCTCGCTGCTGTAGATCAGCTCGCGGCCGTCCGGCGTCCACTCGGCGCCGAAGTCACGGCCGTCCTCGGACGTCACCCGAGTACCTCCGGCGCGGCCGACGGGGAACACCCATACGTCGCCCACGGAGCTGGCTGAGCGAATGTCCACCGAGATGTGATTCCCGTCAGGCGACAGGCGCGGATGGTCGTACCGGTCGCTGGCAGGCAGGGCCCTGGTCTCCCGGCCGCGCCGGTCCACCAGCACCACGTCGTTCTCGCTGACATACGAGCTGACCGGCATGTAGGCCAGAGTGCCATTCTCCGACACATCGAAAGCAGCGGCGCCATCGGTGGGGTTCATGGCAACGCTGTCGACCACCGGCAGCGCCGTTCCCGTCACCTCCAGCCGATCGAGGTCGAAGGAGACGGCGCGGATCGCCTCACCGGCGGCGTAGAGCAGGTGCCCTGATGGCACGTAGAAGCCGAACACGCCTCCGGTAAACAACACCTTCCGCTTGCCGGTCTTGATGGAGAACACCTCGATGGTGGCGCGCTCGATCGGCGTGCGGTAGGCGGTGAAGATGATGTGGTCGCCGTCGGGGAGAATCTGGGGCCACCAGTGGCCCAGCTCGCCGTTCGCCGTGTCGGGCGCGGTGAGCATGCGCTCGTCGCCCCCGGCCTCGCTCACCATCCAGATCCCGGTGTTGTAGGACCGGCCGTAGACCAGCTTGCCGTTCCTCCCCCAGCTTCCGCCGGCCCAGTCGGACACCGCCAGGTCGATGGCGGGCCCGCCCTCTACCGGAACTTTTCTCAGCTTTCCCTGCTTGAAGGACGCGACCCAGCGCCCATCCGGCGATATGAACGGCCGGCTGTTGCCGGTCGCCCTGATCGCCCAGGCCGGCGCCGGCCACCACCTGCATCTCGGACCGGTCGAGGGGGCGGCGGAGCACCTCCTCCCGCCGGTTCACCATGGCGGTGACGAAGAGCTGCCGGCCATCGGGACTGAGCCGCACGATCGGGGTATAGGTGGGCAGTACTCCGGGACCCAACTCCGCATTGAACCGCACCGGTCCATTCGAACCCGGCCGTTCGGAGCCGGGGCGGAGCCCAGCCCACAGAATCGCTCCCAGGAGCGTTGCGCCAGCGGCCCACGGCGCGGCCCGACTCCATGCCGCATGACCGCTCACTCTCATCGACGTCCGGGAACCGCTGATCGCCTCGGCGAATTCGGCGGCGGTCTGCGGGCGGTCGGCGGGCAGCTTCTCCAGCGCGGAGGCGACGGCCTCGTCGACGTGCGGGGGGACCGATTTCCGCTTGAGCCCCAGGGGCCGGGGCTGGTCCGACATGACCGACGCTATGATGGCCTGCGCCGATCGTCCGGTGAACGGAGGCTGGCCGGCCAGCATTTCGTACAGCACCACCCCGAGCGAGTACACATCGGTCCTGGGATCGATGTTGTGCTCGCCCGAGGCCTGCTCCGGACTCATGTATTGCGGCGTGCCGATGCTGACGCCGGACTTGGTCAGCCGGATTCCGCTTTCGCCGACGCCCCAGATAAGCGCTATGCCGAAGTCGGCGATCAGAGCGCGGCCGTCGTGGAACAAAACGTTGTCCGGCTTGATGTCGCGATGGATCACGCCGCGCCGGTGGGCATACTCCAGCCCGGCGGCGACTTCTCCCGCGATCCGGACCGCCTCCGCCACCGGCAGCTGGGCTTCGCGCTTGAGCCGGGCGCGGAGCGACTCACCCTGCACGTAGGGCATGACGTAGAAGACCGTGTTCAGGACCTGGCCCGAATCGAACAGCGGAAGGATGTTGGGATGCTGGAGATTGGCGGTAGTCTCGATCTCCTTCAGGAAGCGGCTGGATCCAAAGAGGGTCGCGAGGTCCGGGTGCATGACCTTGATGGCGACTTTGCGGTTGTGGCGCGGGTCGAGGGCGAGGTACACCGATGCCATTCCCCCGGCGCCGAGCACGCCCTCGAGGACGTATCGGTCGGCGAATGCGGCCTTGAGGCCGTCGAACGGGTCACTCATGAATTGGCAGAGGACTGCCTGGGTAGGGATTCCCTAATATGCATCAACAGGCGGACAGGCGGAGAGGCGGCCCCTGTCATCGAGCGGAAGACGGGGCAACGATCAGCACGTGGTTCTTCCTTCCCTTCAGCTGAATTCCGGACGAGGTATTGGCGACCTCCCCGCCATTCACATACACCTTGCTTCCGGGAGAGGCTTGTCCCTTCAGGACGAAGTTCCATCCGTTCTGCCGTGCATCGATGACGTATTCGATCCCTTTGTCGGTCTTCGTCCTGGAGAAGGAGATCGCGTCGGTGCCGACCGGCAGATCGGCGATGCTGATGTTTTCCCATCCTTCAGGCAAGTGTGGATCGAACACCACCGTCTTGTTCACGGCGTCCGCCTGAATGCCGAAGACGTGCTCGATCAGGGGAATCACGATCCCGTAGTTGGTCCAGGCGATTGTAAAGCAACCCCAATCCGGCATCATCTCCGAGATGGAGCCCGGCAGCATGCGGTTAAAGGTCTCGACGATCCGGCCGACATACCACATAGCCTCGCCGGTCCGGCCGTACTGGGCTTCGGCGACAGCTTGAACGCCGGTGGCGATCGTCATCATCCTCTGCTCTTCGATGGCCGACAGCCAGGGGCCGTACTCGCCGACGTTCTCTTTCCGAATGCGATCCAGCAGCCGAATCGCTTTGTCGCGGGGTGCGATGCCCATTTCCATGGGAGTGGATATCACCCAATTCTCGTTGGTAATCCAGGCCCTGGTGGTATCCGGCATCGCTCCCCACTTCTCCTTCAGCCGCTGGTAGTGCGCGATGGCCTCCCGGTCCTTGTCAGTTACTTCGTCCGGCTTCTTGAGGTTCAGCTGTTTGATCGCCCCTTCGGCGACGGCGAGTGCCTGCGCCCTGGTGCCGTAGAAATCACCGTAGGACGTCTGGTCCTCGATCCAGAAGGCGTCGTTGATTCTCGCGGCGAGCTGGTCGGCCTGTCGCCGGTATCTGCCCGCGGTTTCCGGCTCACCCAGGAGAGCAGCGACTTTCGACGTGGCCATCAGGGCTTGCTGGGTATAGACGGCAACGTCGATCACTTCCGCGTTGAGTCCCAGCACCTCCATGATCCCGTAGCCTTCCGGGAAGAGATTCCTGTTCGTATCCGCCTCCACCAGAAGCCAGTGGAGACCCTGTTTCATGGTCGGGTACATCTCCTTGGCCACAGCCAGATCGCCAGTGGCTTGAATCAGCTTTCCGATAGCGACGACGAACTGAGCCGTTTCCTGGGTATTGCCCGGGTTTACGATCCCGCCGTTGGTCGTGATCTCGTGCACGATCCGGCCATTGCCGTTTGCCTTGGTGGACTGATCTCGCACTAGCCTGATCGATTGCTTGGCGAGGTCGAAGTGTCCCATGGCGATGAGAGCCTGATACGAGTAGGAGTCCGAAAACCACCAGGGATATTCCATGAGGCCGCCACCGGTACCGCGTCCGATGCCAGGCACGTCTCTGACCAGCCATTCGGTGTTGATCTTGACCCAGTTATAGACCTCCTGCAGACGCTGGTCGGGAATGCTGATCCGCGCTCGCTGAACGATCGATGTGTAATGCGCCTTCTTCTTTGCGAGGAGGCCGGCATGGTTCTGTGCCACGTGGGTGTAGGCCTTCTCCGCGGCAGCTCGGGATGTTGCGGAACCGGCGATGACGAACGTCAAGGTCGAGGTGCCATGGGGCGGCACCGACACACTGTGGCGCGAGCCGGCCGTGGCTCCGGTGCCGCGGGTGGCCGGCGCCCTCGCATTTGCGACGGGCTCTGTGCCTCGAGACTGAGCTGCTCCCCAGACTGCAAACCATGGGTTTCTCGCGTCCCTGGCGACGAAGCGCTGTTTGGCGGAGTCCCACACCACGCTGTCCGGAGCGTCGCTGATGCCCAGCTTTTCGGAATACCACACCGGCAGAAGATCGGTCCGGACGGTGAACTCGAAGCTGAGATCTCGCTTCTTGGCCGCGGCGTTTCTGAAGGTGTACTGAATGACCACCCCCTCATACCCGTCGGGCGCAAACTCGAAGCGCTCGACCTCGAGATCGTCCAATACTTTCCCGTAGACGAAGCGGCCACCGTAGGGGTAGTTGACGAACTCCTTGCTCTTCGTGAGGCCTGCGGTCTTACCGCTTTCTGTCTCAGTGATCCTAGCCCAGAAGCCATCGATCAGTTTGATCGGGTGGACCCACAGGCCGCCCATTTCCCCCGGTGTATGGCCACCGAGATCGGGGAAGTTTCCGTCCTGGGTACCGATGAGGTAGCTCCGGTCGCCCGCCGTCCCATACGGCTCATTCGGATTTTTTCCATCATTGCTGATGCCCGAGAGAACCGAGGCGGCATAGTCGTCCTGCGCCCAGAGCGAGGGGATGGTTGCGGGGAGGAGCAGGAACAGCAGGTGGAGGGAACGGAGAACGCAGATCATGGGGTATCAGCCTGTGGTTAAACCGTGCAGGCTCAGCGGAGCACCGCCTGTTGCCGCTCGGCCTCGAGGGCGGCGCGCTCCCGCGCGATCCACCGGCTGAACCGCTGGAGCAGCTTCGCGAGCAGGTCCCGGGTACTCTCGTCGGTCAATCGCAGACTCTTGTCGAAATGCTGGTGGGCCGAGGCGAGCAGTAGCTCGGGCGGCGGAAGAACGCGGGCCTGCACGTGAGAGAGGAGCTGCCGCAGGTGGAGCTGGGCCCGCGCAGTGCCGATCCGGCTGGGCGAGGCACCCATGAGCGCCACCGGCTTTCCCATGAGCGGTGCTCGCCCCGGAAGACGCGAGCCCCAGTCGATGGCCGTGGTGAGCACACCGGGGATCCCGTCGTTGTACTCCGGCGTCGCGATGACAACGCCATCGGCCCCGCCGACCGACGCCTTGTAGGCTGCAACACTGGGCGGATCACCCCCGGCTTCCACGTCAGCGTTGTAGAACGGCAGCTCGCCGATTTCGATCAGCTCGATCTCCATTCCCTCGGGTGCGAGCTCCTGGGCGGCCCGAAGCAAGGCGCGATTGAAGGACCCCTGCCGGAGGCTCCCCGCAAATGCCACGACCCTATCGGCCACGGTGGGCCGGCCTTTCACGCTCTGCCCCGAAGAGCACCAGACGCTGGGCGCAGGTCACACAAGCCTCGATGTGCTCGGCGATGGCAAGGCACTCACTCAGGGAAAGTGTTGCCTGGAGGTAGCCCTCGAAGCGGAGAATGGTGAACTCGCAGGTGCAGCCGGCGGGAAATTCCATCATAAGCTAAGAAGATAGAGACCTTGAGCCCGGGTTGCGACGGCGTCTCATTCAGACGACGGCGGGTTCTCACAGCACCGGCAGAACAGCGGGGTCCCGATCCGTTCGGCCCGGCCTTCCTCGTGGAGAATCCAGGGGTAGACCTGCCAGGGCGGTGCGTGACGGACGTGCTGAGAGTGTCCGCACTCCAGCTCCGCGATCCACTCCTGCTCGGCGTCCTGCCGGAAGCCGACGATCCGTCGCTCGATCACTTTAGTCCGCCGTCGGGCAGACGTTTTCCCGTGGTCTGCACGATAAGCACGCCGGCCAGGACCATAAGCCCACCGACCAAGGTAGAGACTGCTACCGACTCGCCCAGGAGCGCCACCGCCGCGACCACGGTCACCAGAGGCTCTATATAGAGGAAGGCCGCGACCTGGGAGGCGTCGATCCGCTCCAGGGCCGCGTACCAGAACAGGTAGCCCAGCGCGGAGCAGCCCACGCCGAGAAACAGGATGGCGATTATGGTGGTGGCGGACAGGCGCCCGAATTCCTGCCAGCCGGCGGAGACCGCGAAGAAGGGCAGGAGCATGGCGGTGCCGGCCAACATGGCGGCGGTGATGGTCCTGGCACTGCCCACGCGCTTTAGGGTGTCCCGGCCCAGGATGGTATAAATCGCCCAGTTCACGGTGGTGGCGAGGACCAGGAGGTCGCCCCGGGTCGCTGGAAGGGCGAGCACCTCGGCTGAGAAATCGCCCCGGGTTACTACCAGCAGCGCTCCCAGCGCGCCGACGCAGAGTCCCAAAATCTTGCGCGGTCCGAACGACTCTCCCAGAAAGAAGGCCGCGAGCAGAGCCGACCAGATCGGCGTGACCCCGATCAGCCACCCGGTCCTTACCGCGGTGGTGAGGGCCAGCCCGTGGACCTGAATCATCTGATGCACGAAGATGCCCACGAAGCCCATGAGCCCGAGCATGGGCCACGCATCTCTTGGCGGAATAAGTGGTTCGCGTCTTAGGCTGAGAATCAGGATGAGGACCGCGACGCCAATGGCGAAGCGGCTGAAGATCAGCGTGACCGGGGTGACCTCTCGGAGCGCGGCCTTGGTGGCGACGAAGGAGATGCCCCAGAGGACCACGGCGCTGAATGCGGCGAGCCGCGCGGCATGAGCCGGTGGCACGATGGCGTCAGCGCCGGGCGAATTTCAGGTGGGTGACGTTGGGCGCGGCCACGGTGCGCACCGCCTTCAGGCCGTGCAGATCGGTGACCCCTTCGAACAGGCGCTCACCGCCGCCGAGCAGGGTCGGCGCCAGATGGAGCTGCATCTCGTCGACCAGACCGGCATTGAGATACTCGCGGGCGACGTGGGCGCCGCCGGCGAGAGCCACGTCCTGACCTTTCGCGGCTTGCCGCGCCAGATCATATGCCTTCCTGATCCCGTCGGTCACGAAGGTGAAGGTTGTGCCGCCTTCCAGGGTCAACGGGGGACGCGGATAGTGGGTGAGGACGAAAACCGGGTGATGGAAGGGTGGATTGGATCCCCACCACCCGTTCCACGGTTTCTTCGGGTCCCAGGGACCGGGATGGCCGCCAAACATGTTCCGGCCCATGATGGTCGCTCCTATGTTGCTCAGCAGCTCCTCGAAGACCGGCGTGCTCGCGTCCACGGCGCCGCCCTCGAGCCCGTGCGGAGCCCGCCATGCGGCCAGGCCGAGGGCCCACTCATGCAGCCTCTCTCCGCCGACGCCCAGCGGGTTGTCCACGCTCTGGTCGGGCCCGGAGGTATATCCGTCGAGGGAGATCGAGATTCGGAACCGCAATTTGGCCATTTTTCAATCTCATCAGGAGGCTAGGGAGGGTGGGCTCGGTAACAGGACCCCGCCCGGCGGCAGAGTGGATCTCTTCCGCGCGCTGCAGTTTCGCGCATGCAGTTCAGGTCACAACAGCAGGTATGGGCTCACTGACGCGCGCTTCAGAGAACCCACTTTCTGCCGCTTCCCTCACGTCTTCGCCTTGCTGCGCAGCTCGGCGATGCGGGCTTTCACCAGCCGCTTGACCAGCCCGACCGGCGGCGCCTTGGAGTGAGGAAACCGGATGGTGCCCTTCGACGTCTCGTAACCCTCGAGCTCCTTTGCATGGGCGCGGCGGATTGCGGGGCCTATCGGATAGAGGCTGCTGTGCTGTTTGAAGCCCGCGTACCAGACCAGCGGCTTCCCGTCTAATCGAAAGGCGGGGATCCTGTAGCTGAAGGCTTCCACAACGCCCGGTGCCGAGGCGAGGATCGCCTCGCGCAGCTGTTTGAGATGTCTTCGGGGCCCGGCCGGTAAAGCTGCGAAATACGCCCGCGCCTGCGCTGCGGCCTGTCTGGCCTCGGCCTTGGAGCGATCAGAGGATGGCATGGTCATCTCCGGTTCAGGCAGAACAAGATGAGAGTCGCTAGTCGCTAGCCAAGTATGCAAGCCGAGCACTACTAGCCCAGAGCCCATAGCCTTCTACCGCTGCCGGAACTTGACCGCCTGAAAGACTCGCTGCGGTACCGGCTCCCCGTCGGTCCGGGCGGGCTTGAAGCGACTGCGGCGCAGCGCCTCGATCGCGGCTTGAGTAAACAGGGAATCGTCCGACAGAACCGGGAGGAAGCTGTTCTGATCGGGGCGGCCGTCGGCGCTCACCACATACGTCACCCACACTCTCCCCTCACGTCCCTGGCCGGCAAGATGGTAGGGATACTCGGGCGCGCGCTGTGACACGATCCGCACAGGCGTATCCACTTTCTGGCAGGCCAAGCCGTTCCAGCCGGTTCCGGCGCCGAGCTGGCTGGAGCTCACGGCCACCGCGAGCGCCGTCAGCAACCGGCTCACTTGGTCCTCGGACGCGAACGCTTTCCAGTGCGTGTCGGAAGCCGAGTCGCTCACCAGCAGGATAAAGCTTCGCTCGGCCGTTGGCTTCTTGGTGTTGGTTCCCAGGAGGATGAATGCGGAGCCCTGCCGTGCGCGCAGAGGCGGTGTAGCTCGGGTAGCCGTATCCGGTAGAGAACGGCCAGGCGGCGGCGCCTCCAGCCGGCGAGCGACGGTGACCCATTGGAGCGCGCGAACCGGATCGACTGACAGGTCCACCAGGTTGCTGCTTCTGCCCCACTGTGTGGCTCCTGTATTGGGCCCGGCGAGGATCCAGAGGCTGGCGGAGTCGGGGACCATGACGATGTCCAGCAGGGGCCACCGGACGTGATGGACCTCGGGTTGGCCAACCTGCGCCTCGGCGGGCAGAGTAAAGAGAACCGCGGCAAACAACCACGAGATTCGTCCCATTGAGGCTCCCGGTAGCGCGAACCTGTTACGCCGCGGCACCAACTGGGGACCAGGTCTGAAGGAACATTCGCCTTCTAGTGGAATCGCTGCCCGATGCGATCCCAACGTATCCGACTCAACACCGGACCGGGGAGGCTTCGGTCGTAGCTTAGATACACCACCCAGGGTCTCCCGCGTATCCGGCTGAGCGGCACGAAGCCATAGTACCGGCTGTCGTACGAGGAGTCCCGGTTGTCGCCCAGGCCGAAGAAGGAGTCCGCGGGAACCGCGATGGGTCCCCAATCCTGCAAATCCGGCGTGTACTCCTGGGTTCCGGTCGCGGTCCGGTACTGCGCCTGCCACTCGCGCATCTTGGACCGATGGATCGGGTCCTCCGAACGATCCGGATCGTTGTGGACGGCGTAGGGCTCCTTCAGCAGCACTCCATTCAGAAATACCGTGCCGTTCTTCATCTCCAGCGTATCGCCGGGGATGCCCACAATACGCTTCAGGATATGTAAACCAGGCTCCTCGGTAGACTCATGCACCACGATGGCTCCACGGCCGGCGGACTCAACAGCTGACCGCCACTTGGCTACAAACAGGAAGTCGCCGACGCGTATGGTGGGTTCCATAGCTCCGCTGTGGACGCGGAAAGCTTCGGAGACACGCGTCTTGATCGCAGAGTGCAGCGCGGGTTGGACCACCAACGCGGCGAAGGCAATGGCTCCTAGATAGATGTACCAGCGATTGTACCGGCGCAGCCGATACCCGGGGGCGGCTCTCTTCGCGGTAAGTCCGGCGTGCAGTGGGATTCCGACATAGTAGACCAGCAGCATCCCGAAGAAGGAAAGCAGGATGTTGAGGGGTGCGAGCGGCGGGAAGAGCCAGCTCGCCAGCGCCACGGGCCAGACTATCCCCGAAAAGAGAAACGCGTAGACGGCGGCGCGCGGCGCCCCCGCGTACAGGTGCCCGAGACCCGATACCCCGAAGCTGAGCAGGGCGGCTACCCACGGCCGTCGCACGTGATTCGGTGTCGCATTACTCATGGCGTAACGGCCCGAATGACCAGTGTCACGACCGCCTCGATTCCCGCTTCGGCCGCGCCGCCCGCGACTAGCTCACCGGCACCAGCTTTGACCGGGGCTGGAGCCCGGTATCTGGGCCGCCAACCCTCGAGTGCCAGGACATCGTCGGCCAGTCGGTCCATCCGAGCGGAGCTGGTCAGCCGCGCTACATTCGCGCGGGTGAGATAGCGATCCAGCTCGGTCCGGTCGAACCAAAGGCCGTTGCAGCCGCCACACCGATCCAGCTGGAGATTACCACGGAGCTCCGGGGCCAAGGGGCGGCGGGCCTCTTCTTCGCTGACAGTGAGGAGTGGGTCCCTGTATTATCGGGTGTGTGGCCTCGATAGAGTAGAGGTGCAGTCTCGTGCATCTCCTCTGATCCCAGCTTCGTCCCCGCTTGCCTGACCCCCTGCCTCTGGCGACCTTTCACCTATGGACCTCGATCACCTCATCTCCGAGCTGGTTGCCGGTAAAACCGCGGCGCTGGCTCGGGCGATCTCGGTGGTCGAGAACGGCCGGCCCGGCTTCGAAGAGCTGCTGGCCGAAGTGCACCGCTCCCTCGGCAAAGCCCGCCGCATCGGTATTACCGGCCCCCCCGGGGCCGGGAAATCCACCCTGGTCGAACGCCTCGTCACGGCCTACCGCGCCGCCGGCCTCAAAGTGGCAGTGGTCGCCGTCGATCCCACCAGCCCATTCACCGGCGGCGCCCTCCTGGGCGATCGCATCCGCATGGAGTCGGTCGCCCTGGACCAGGGCGTGTACATCCGATCCATGGCCACCCGCAGCTCGCTGGGAGGCCTGGCCACCACCACTCGCGAGGTGTGCGACCTGCTCGACGCGGCCGGGTTCGACCGTATCCTGGTCGAAACCGTGGGCGTGGGCCAGTCGGAGCTGGCGGTGGCCCGGATGGCGGACTCGACGGTGCTGGTGCTGGTACCTGAATCGGGCGACGGCATCCAGACGCTGAAGTCGGGGATCATGGAGATCGGCGACATCTTTGTGGTCAACAAAGCGGATCGCCCCGGCGCCGATAAGCTGCGGCAGGAGATCGAGGTGACGCTGGGCATTCGGCGGGGGAATGCGTTTCGGAATATGACGGGACACCACGGGGCGGTACGGCGGTACGGCGGTACGGCGGTAGGGGAGGGGGGCCGGAACACGGTGGCGAAGTCTAGATCCTCGGGCGCGACGGAGATCGGAGACAGCAAACCTACCGCCGTACCGCCTTCTACCGCCGTACCGCCCTCCTGGGAGCATCCGGTATTGCTAACGAGTGCAGCCAAGGGGGAAGGCGTGGCCGAGCTCGTCGCCGCGCTCGACAACCACCACGATTCTCTCACCAGCTCGGGCGAGCTGGAACAGCGCCGCCGGCGCCGGCTCTCCGACCGCACCCGCGAAGTGGTGGACCGCGCTACCCGGAAGTGGATCTGGGAAGAGACCCGGGCCGAGCAGCTGATCGACCAGCGGCTGGACCAGGTGGTCGCGGGGCGGTTGAGTCCTTACGAAGTGGCGGCCGAAGTTCTCGACGGCCTTAAACAAGGTGCGCGCATATGACGGCACGTCGTGCCAACCGAAACGCCGACGCGGCCCGACTCTCGGAGCAGGAGCGGGAGCTGGCCCAGCTGCGAGCCGAGGTGACTGCATGGCGCGCGAAGGCGGGAGCGCTTCCCACGCGTGAGGATCTGGGCGCCACCTCGGTCGAACCGGTCTATACGCCGCTCGATCTCTCACCCGACGTGATCAGCTCGACCGGGCTACCGGGACAGTTTCCATATACCCGCGGGATCCACCCCACGATGTACCGGGGCCGGCTCTGGACCATGCGGCAGTTTGCCGGGTTCGGCACCGCCGACGACACCAACGAACGCTACAAGTTTCTCCTGGAGCGGGGCCAGACCGGCCTCTCGGTGGCCTTCGACTTTCCCACACTGATGGGCTACGACTCGGACCACCCGCGGTCAGAAGGCGAAGTGGGAAAGTGCGGGGTGGCAATCTCGAGTCTGGCCGACATGGAGACGCTGTTCGGCGGGATTCCGCTGGATAAAGTCTCCACCTCGATGACGATCAACGGCCCCGCCGCCATGCTCTTCTGTTTCTACGTCGCGGCGGCCGAGCGCCAGGGTGTGAACATCGCGGAGCTGCAGGGCACGATTCAGAACGACATCCTCAAGGAGTACATGGCGCAGCACGCCTGGATCTTTCCGGCTGAGCCCGCGCTGAGAATCATCGTGGATTTGTTCGAATGGGCCGCGGAGCACACCCCCAAGTGGAACACCATCTCGATCTCGGGCTATCACATCAGGGAGGCAGGTTCCACCGCCGCCCAGGAGCTGGCGTTCACGCTGGCCAATGGCTTCTGCTACGTGGAGCATGGTCTGGCCCGGGGCCTGGCGGTGGACAGCTTCGCGCCCCGTCTCTCCTTCTTCTGGGACATTCACAACGACTTTTTCGAGGAGGTCGCCAAGCTGCGGGCCGCACGCCGGGTGTGGGCCCGCCACATGCGGGAACGCTACGGCGCCCATGACCCGCGCAGCTGGAAGATGCGATTCCACTGCCAGACCGCCGGGGTGACGCTCACCGCCCAGCAGCCGCATAACAACGTCGCGCGGGTGGCCTATCAGGCGATGGCGGCGGTGCTGGGAGGCACCCAATCCCTGCACACCAATGCGTTCGACGAAACCCTGGCCTTGCCGACCGAGGAATCCGTCCGGATCGCGCTGCGGACTCAACAAATCCTGGCCTACGAGACCGGCGTGGCCGATGTGGCTGATCCGCTGGGCGGCTCGTACTACCTGGAAGCGCTGACCGACGCCATGGAGCGCGAGGCGGAGGGCCTGTTCGCCGAGATCGAAGCCCAGGGCGGAGTGGTGCGGGCGATCGAGGGCGGCTGGTTCCAGCGGCAGATCGCGCATTCGTCCATGCGCTTTCAAGCCGAGCTGGAGCAAGGCCGGCGAACGATCGTGGGCGTCAACGACTTCGTGGAGGAGGCGGAGGCCCCGGTCGAGATTCTCAAGGTCGGCGACGCGGCGGAGCGGACCCAGCGGGAACGCATCGCCATGCTCCGCACCCGCCGCGACAGCGCGCTGGTGGCGCAGCGGCTTCAGGTGCTCGGCCAGGCTGCCCAAAGCGATGAAAACATCATACCTGCGATGCTGGATTGCGCGCGCGCGTACTGCACGCTCTACGAGATCCGGCATGTGCTGGAGGAGATTTATGGGAGCTATCGCGAGCCGGTCTTCTTCTAGAGAGCTTGCCCCGAGCAAACAGGCGAGGGGACGGGAAAGCTCCAATGGAAGAAACGGAAACAATGGGCGTCAGGCCGGCAACGGAGTCTCGCCGCTGGCCGGCGTGGTCGAGCGGCTCACGCACCTGAAGCCGGGTGAGCACCGGGTCGTCACCTGCTACCTGAAGCTGGAGCCGCGCGACCGGAGCCGGGGGAAGTATCTGATCAAGGTCAAGAACCGGGTCAAGTCGGCTCTGCAGTCGCTGCCTCGCCTGGGACTACACCGCGAAATGTCGGAGGAGGTCGCGCGGGACCTGAACCGGGTGCAGGAGTTCCTGCGGCTGCCGGGCAACCTGCCCCATAGCCAGGGCCTGGCGATCTTCGCCTGCGAGGGTCTGGATCTCTTCGAGATGGTGCCGTTGCCGGTGGTGCACCGGTCCCGGCTGGCCGTGGATACCTCTCCGCTGGTGCGGGAGCTCGCGTCGGTAGAGGAGGAATTCGGCCGCCTCCTGACGGTGGTGCTTGACCGGAGTCGGGCCCGTTTCTTCGAGGTGACCGCCTACGCGTCGCAGGAGGTCTCCGGTCTTCGCTCCGACAGCACCCGCGGCAAGCGCTTCCACTCGGACAATGACGGAACCAGTGGCTGGGGCGAGCACACCTACAACAACCGCATCCGGCAGGAAAAGCAGCGCCACTACGAGGCCATCGCGCGAGAGCTCTTCGCCATGGATCGCCGGCATCCGGCCCACGGAATTGTTCTCGCCGGCGGCGAGGCGGGCGCGGTGGAACCCTTCCTCCACTCGTATCTCGCGGAACGCGTGATTGGCACGGTGCGGCTGAACCCGAAGGACGCAACGCCGGCCACGGTTCACGCCGCCACCCTCGCAGTGCGGGAAGGCTTCGAGCGGGCTTCGGAGCGGACTCTCGTGCACGAGATGCTCGAGGGGGTGGGGAGTGGCTGGGGTGTGAATGGGCTCGGCCCCACGCTCAAGGCCCTGGCCCGGGGACAGGTCCGCTCCCTCCTGGTCCATTCGGACGCGAGCATGCCGGGGTTCCGCTGCGGCGATTCGGGGCGGCTGGCGCTCACCGAGGCGGAATGCCGGGGCGAGGGCGAGCCGATCCCGGTGCTCGACATCGTGGACGATGCTATCGAGGAAGCGCTGCGTCAGAGAGTCGATGTAAACGTGGTCTACGAACCCGAAGCCAGGGATTCGATCGACAGCCTGGGCGCGTTGCTGCGGTTTCGTTGACTTCATCGCGGCGCCAGGGACAAACAGTCCTTCTCGAGTCCGGACGGGTCCTGCGGGCCGTCCTCTTCGACGCGGGAAACACGCTGGTGTTCCTTGACTACGATCGGATGGCGGAGGGCGTGGGCTCTGCCCTGGGCCTGAGGCTCACCGGCGAAGGTCTCTCCACCCATGCGCCCGAAGCGTCCAGCGCAATGGAGCAGACCGCCGGCGGCGATCAGCATCGCGCCGCCGTGTACCTGGAAGCGCTGTTCCGGCTCAGCGGCGTGCCTCCGGAGCGGATGGGCGAGCTTCGAGACTGCCTTCGGCGCATGCATGGAGAGCGCCACCTGTGGTGCACGGTGCGGCATCGCACGCCCGAGGCGCTGGGCCGGCTCAAGGACGCGGGACTGCGCCTCGGCATCGTGTCGAACAGCGATGGGCGGGTAGAGCAGGCGCTCACCGCGGCTGGGCTGCGCCACTACTTCGACGTGGTCATAGACTCCAGCGTCTTCGGCACCGAAAAGCCGGACCCGGCGATCTTTCAGGCTGCGCTCGACGCAATCGGGGTTGCGCCGGAGGAAGCGCTCTACGTGGGAGACCTGTACGACGTCGACGTAGTGGGGGCCCGGGCTGCAGGCATCGAGGCGGTGTGGCTCACATCCCGGGAAGCCCGGCCAGCCCATCCCTGCCGTACTGCGGCTTCGATCGATGAACTGGTAGACGACCTCTTGCCCTGAAAGTGTGATGACCTCTCGCCCAAACACCGCCCGGACCCCGCGCCCGATCCGGGTGCTGGTCGCCAAGCCCGGACTGGATGGACACGACCGCGGAGCCAAGGTGGTGGCGGCTGCCCTCCGCGACGCAGGCATGGAAGTGGTCTATACCGGCCTCCACCAGACGCCCGAAATGATCGCGACTGCGGCCGTGCAGGAGGATGTGGATGTCGTTGGTTTGTCGATACTTTCGGGCGCACATATGACGTTATTTCCGAGGGTGCGCCAGCTGTTGGAACAGATGGGCCGTCCGGAGACGCTGGTGACCGGAGGCGGGATCATCCCGCCCGAGGACATGGCGGCGCTGCAGCAGCAGGGCATCGGTAAACTCTTCGGACCGGGCACCCCCACTACCGATCTCATCGAATACATCGAGCAGTGGGCCGCGGCGCACCTGGAGTCATGAGCCCAACCGGCAGCCGACTCCGGGTTCTCACCGAGGAGTACCAGCAGCTCGCCGCGAAACTGAGGCAGGGCGGTGGACCGGCGCGCGTCGCCAAGATGCACGAGCAGGGAAAGCTCGCTCCCCGCGAGCGGGTGGAGCGGCTGCTGGACAAGAACACCACCTGGCTCGAACTGGGGCTGCTGGTGGCGTACGACCAGTACGAGGGACAGGCTCCCGGCGCCGGCGTCATTACCGGCGTTGGTGTGGTGGAGGGGCGGGAGGTGGTGGTCGTCGCCAACGACGCCACCGTGAAGGCCGGCTCCTGGTGGCCGGAGACCATCCGGAAGATTCTCCGGGCCCAGGAAATCGCCATGCGGCAGCGCATTCCGATTGTGTATCTGGTGGACAGCGCCGGAGTCAACCTGCCCTATCAGGGCGGCGTGTTCCCAGGACAGTACGGGGCGGCCCGGATCTTCTATTACAACTCGATCATGCGCCGGTACCTGCATGTGCCCCAGATCAGCGCCGTGATGGGAAGCTGCATCGCGGGCGGTGCGTATCTGCCGGCGCTCTCGGACGTCATCTTCATGGTGGAAGGCACCAGCTTCATGGGACTGGGCGGGCCCAACCTGGTGAAGGGGGCCACCGGCCAGACGATAGACGCCGAAACCCTGGGCGGTGCACGTACCCACACCGAGCAGAGCGCGGTGGCGCACTATCGGGCCGCCAATGACGCGGAATGTCTCACCCGCATCCGTGAATACCTCGGCCGGCTCCCGCTGAGCTCCGCTCTGAGCCATCGGGTACTGTCCGCCCGTGCGCCGGCCCGGCCGTCCACCGACCTCTACGACCTTCTGCCGCAGGACCACCGCCTTTCGTATGACATGCGACAGGTGCTGGCTTGCATTTTAGACGGGGGCGCGCTGGACGAGTTCCAGCCCGACGTGGCCCGCGAGATGTTGTGCGGACATGCTCATATCGAGGGGCGCCCGGTCGCCGTGATCGCCAACCAGCGGGGCGTGATCAAGAGCCAGCCGGGCGAGCGCCCCCGTTTTGGCGGCATCGTCTACACCGGGAGCGCCGAGAAGGTGGCCTTCTTCATCGAGACGGCCAACCGGGAGCGCCTGCCGCTTCTCTTCATCCAGGATGTGAGCGGATTCATGGTGGGCCCGGAGGCGGAGCAGTCCGGCATCATCCGGGCGGGCGCCCACTTCGTGGAGGCCATGGCCACAGCCGTGGTTCCCAAGATCGTCCTCACGGTGAATCACGCCTCGGGCGCCGGGTATTACGCCATGGCGGGACAGGGGTTCGATCCCGACTTCATCCTCTCCTGGCCGACCGGACGCATGGGTGTGATGGAAGGAGAATCGGCGGTGATGGCGGTACACGGCGCCGAGATCGAGAAGGCCCGGCGGGAGGGACGCGAGCCCTCAGCCGAGGTGAAGGCCTCGATGAGCTCGATGCGGGCCGACTACGAGGAGCAACTGGACGCCAAATATGCGGCCGCGCGAGGCTTTGTAGATGCCATTGTCACTCCCGAGGAGACCCGGGCTCAGCTCGCGTTCTCTCTGAAGATCGCCGCCAACTATCCCGGGCCCCACCTTGGCCCGTTCGTTCTCCCGCCGCTCGACGCGGCAACTACCCGTTAGGAGTTCCATGCCCTGGCGTCTCGCGTTTACCGTGCTGGCGCTGGGGCTCGCATGCGCCCCCAAGCAGCCGGAGCAGGAGCAGCCGGCTCCGGAGCGACCTCTCCCTAAACCCAATATCGATCCGGGACGGCTTCCGCCCCGGCCCACGCCGGCTGTGGCCCCCGAGCCGGATCCGTATGACTCGATCCAGCCGGTGGTGCCGCCCGAGACCGCGTTCGCGCATGGCTGGATGCCCCTGGCCAGCACCGGCGTGAATGACTTCCTGCAGCAACATCCCACCTACGACGGGCGCGGAGTGGTGATCGGCATTCTGGATACCGGGGTCGATCCTGGAGCCCCGGGCCTGACTCGGACCTCGACCGACGCGCCCAAGATTCTGGACCTGCGTGATTTCTCGGATGAAGGGGCAGTGGCGCTCCGGCGGGTCAGCCCGGTGGGAGACACGATCGAGGTCGCCGGTCGGAAGCTCGGAGGATTCGGCCGAGTGACCGCGCTAAACACCGAGGGCCCGTACTACGGCGGCGTGCTGGCGGAGCTTCCGCTCGGCTCGCCACCCGCATCCGATGTGAATGGTAACGGCGAGGCGAGTGATACCCTGCCGGTCATCGTCACCCGCGCCAGCGACGGGTGGGTGGTCTTCGCCGACACCGATGGCGACCAGTCACTGGCAGGGGAGCGGCCGGTGCACGATTACCTGGTGGCACGAGAGACATTTGGATGGGCCGCGCGAGGACGGAAGCCGCGGCTTACTGTGGCCGCCAACTTCACCGTCTCGGGCGGAGAGCCGGAGTTGGATCTCGTGTTCGACAGCTTCGGGCACGGGACCCACGTGGCCGGGATCGCGGCGGGAAACGACCTCTACGACGTTGCCGGATTCGACGGGGTGGCGCCAGGTGCGCAGCTGCTGGGCCTGAAGATCGCTCCCGGTGCGCAGGGCGGTATTACCACCACAGGAAGCATGATGCGCGCGGTCGAATACGCCATCCGTTTCGCCGAGCAGCGAAAGCTTCTGCTGGTCCTGAACACCAGCTTCGGTGTCGGGAATGAGATCGAAGGCCGCGCGCGCATCGATGCCCTGATCGATTCGGTGCTCGCAGAGAGGCCCGGGCTGGTGTTCACCATCAGTGCCGGCAACGACGGGCCGGGCCTGTCCACCGTCGGGTTCCCGGGTTCCGCCGACCTCGCCATCAGCGTCGGTGCGACACTTCCGGGGACGTTCCTGCTGCCCGACCGCTCGGGCGCGAGGCGGGAGGACCAGCTGGCGTACTTCAGCTCCAGAGGCGGCGAGCTGGCCAAGCCCGAGATCGTCACGCCCGGCGTGGCCTACTCCGCGGTGCCCCGCTGGAATACGGGGCAGGAGATCGCGCAGGGCACCAGCATGGCTTCACCTCACGCAGCCGGTCTGGCCGCCCTGCTGGTATCTGCGGCCGTGCAGGAGAAGCGGACTGTCGAGGCGCGCGCCATCAAACAGGCGCTCATGGTGACCGCGCGTCCCCTGGCAGGGGCAACGATCGTCGACGAAGGGACCGGCTTGCCTGATGCGGAACGGGCCTATCGTTGGCTCACCGGCGGCAAGGCGGTCGCCGAGATTGCCGTCCGCGCCCGCGGCAATGCCACAGCCGCCCTTCACAGGGTGTCCCCAGGGCACCGGCCGCCGCCACAGCAGCAGTTCGAACTGTTGCGTGCCGCATCGGTCCCGCCGGCGAGCTACACCCTGAAGAGCGATTCTCCCTGGCTCATCCCACCGGCGCGGCTGACCTTGACGGGGCCCAAGACGACAGTTCAGCTGCGGTACAATCTGCCGGCGGTGCAATCTCCAGGAGTGTACGTGGGCACGGTCTCCGGGTGGAGCTCGGACTCGCTGGCCGGCCCCGCGTTCCGGCTGGTGAACACGATCATCGTTGCCGCACCGGCGAGCCCGGAATCGCGGGAGCTCCGGTCCGACGTTGCAGTGGAGTCCGGCGCCTCGCTGCGCACGTTCTTCCAGGCGGACAGCGCCCGGCCTTTCGAGCTGCGGGTCTCGGCTCGCCCGGGCGAGAAGGGCCTGGCATTCCTGCACGAGCCGGACGGTATGCCCTACCGAGATGAAAGCGCCAGGCCGCTTGGAGCCGGTGAAGGCGCCGTCTACCGGGTGGATGCCCGCGACGTGGTAGCAGGCAGCTACGAGGCCGATGCGGTGGCGGTGGCGCCGACCGGTGCGCCCATCCATGCCAGCGTGAGGGTTACGCACGCGCCCTTCCGCCTGCATCTGAGTCGAAAAGGGAACCAGGCCGTCGGCACGTTGTCGAGCGCCAGCCCGGGCACCGCCGCGGCGGAGGTGGCGATGCTGCTGGGAGGCGCGGAGCGAGTAGAGACCGTGGTAACACGCGGCTCCGCGGTACACCGCATTCCGTTCATCGCTCCGCGCTGGGCCGCAACCGCCATGGTGGACATCACCATGGAGCGGGCCCAGTGGGGCAGGTTTACCGACTTCGGCGTGACGCTGTTCGATTCAGCCGGCCGCCAGATCGAAAAGCAACCGCAGAATTACGCGTTCGGCCGTCTTCAGGCGTCACTGCCGAGCGGTCATCTCGACATGCCGCTCACGCTGGCCCTGTTTCCCGCCTTCGCGGACCCCTCCGCCGATGAACCGTGGACGGTCCGCGTCGCCATCCGACTCTACGCCGACTCGGCAGTAGCCCTCACCCCGGCCGGATCAGGGCCGGCTTCGTTGACCGTCCCTCCGGGGCGAGATGCATCCCGGGCCTTTACCATTCCCGAAAGCCCGTGGCGGTTGGGGGACGGATTCTTTCCACTGGGCATCCTGGTCGCCCGCGTGGGGCAGCAGACCTGGACCAGAGAAGGCGGGCTGCCGCTACCCAATCCGCCGATGATGCGATGACTCGCGGGATCGTCCGGGTCGCCGCGGGGCAGGGGTTCTGGGGCGACTGGCTCGAGGCTCCGGTCCGCCAGGTGCGCGGCGGGCCCATCGATTACCTGATGATGGATTACCTCGCCGAAGTGACGATGTCCATCATGCAGAAGCAGAAATCGCGGGATCCCCGAGCCGGGTATGCGCGCGACTTCGTGCCGCTGATGGAGCGAATCCTTCCGGATATCGTCGAGAAGGGGATCAGGGTCACGTCGAATGCGGGTGGAGTCAATCCGCGCGGCTGCGCCGAGGCGGTGCTGGAGGTGGCGCGCCGGCTGGGGCTCGCCGGCAAGCTGAAGGTAGGCCTGGTAACGGGTGACGATCTGCTGGAGCGGCTGGATGATCTGATTGCGGGCGGGCATTCGCTCAGTAACATGGAGACTGGCGCCCCCCTGGCAGAGATCCGCGGACAGGTGCTCTCCGCCAATGCGTACCTGGGTATGGGCCCGATCGTGCAGGCGCTGCGCGGCGGGGCCGATGTAGTCATCACCGGCCGGGTAACCGATACGGGTCTGACTCTGGGTCCGATCTTCCACGAGTTCGGCTGGCCCACGGAAGATTGGGACAAGGTTGCCGCGGGCACCGTGGCGGGCCACATCATCGAGTGTGGGGCCCAATGCTCGGGCGGGAACCTGCTCAAGGATTGGCGCTCGGTGAAGGGCCTGGGCGATCCCGGATTCCCCATCGTCGAGGCCTCGCCTGATGGAAGCTTCGTCGTGACCAAGCATCCGGGCACCGGCGGCGTCGTTTCGGTGGCCTCGGTGACGGAGCAGCTGGTGTACGAGATGGGCGATCCGAGGTCGTATATCACGCCCGACGGCGTGGCCGATTTCACCACGATACAGTTGGCCCAGGCTGGACGGGACCGGGTGCGGGTCAGTGGCATCCGCGGCGGCCCGCGCACGCCGATGCTGAAAGTGTCGGTCGCCTATTTCTATGGCTACAAGGCGGTGGGAACGCTGGTCTACTCCTGGCCGGAGGCGTTCGACAAGGCCCAGGCGGCGGACCGCATCCTGCGCGAGCGGCTGAAGGACCTGGGCCTGGAGTTCGAGCAGATCCTGACCGAGTTCGTCGGCGCCAATGCAACCCATGGTGCGCTGAGCGGTCCCCCGGACCCCGACGCGCCGGAGGTCCAGCTGAGGGTCGGTGTTCGCGCTCGCGAGAGAGCTCCGGTGGAGCGGTTTACCAGGGAGATCGCCCCGCTGGTGCTGACGGGCCCGCCGAGCGTCACGGGTTTTGCGGGCGGCCGACCGGCGGTGGAAGAGGTCGTGGCGTACTGGCCGGCGTTGATCGATCGGCGTCAGGTGGAAGGGGAAGTACGGGTGGAGATTCTGGCGGCGTGACAGCGGGACAGCGGGACAGCGGGTCGGCAACTACTCCTTAACTGGGCGCGTCTTCATGGAGAAGCGACAACGGAAACAGGCCGCCAAGCCATCTGACAAACTGTCCCGCCGACCCGCTGACCCGCTGACCCTTCAGCTCCGCTGGCTGGCCCACGCTCGTTCCGGCGACAAGGGTGATACCGCGAACGTCGGCCTGATCGCGCTGGAGCCCGAGTACTACCCTGTCCTCGTACGCGAAGTCACCATGGCCCGGGTCGCCCGGCACTTCAAGGGAATGGTGAGCGGAGTCGAGCGCTTCGAACTTCCCAATCTGAACGCGCTGAATTTTCTGCTGCATGGAGCGCTCGATGGGGGCGGGACCATTTCCCTCAAGACCGACGCACAGGGAAAGGTCTACTCTACCGCCCTGCTGCGGATGGAGATTGCGGTACCGTCCGCCCTGGCCCGGACGCTGGGCCGCACGCATGCTGGAAGGTCAGGGAAGCCGCGGTGACCGACCTGGTTCTCACCTCGATCGAAGCCGGCATCTTCAGCATCACCCTCAATCGTGCGGCCAAGCGCAACGCGCTCAGCGCCGAGCTGATCGAGCTGCTGCACCAGGCACTGGAGCAAGCCGACCTCGACGCGGAGACGCGCGTGGTGGTGATCCGCGGGGCCGGACCGGACTTCTGCGCCGGGGCCGATCTGGACGAGTTGCTGGTTTCCGCGGACCGAACCCTCGCGGAGAATGAAAGGGCCGCGCTGCGGCTGGGAGAGATCTTCGAGCGGATCCGAACCCTTCCGAAGCCGGTTCTGTCGTTGGTGCAGGGTCGCGCGCTCGCCGGCGGAGCCGGACTCGCCACCGCCTGCGACCTCGTGATCGCTTCTCAGAGCGCCCAGCTGGGGTATCCCGAGATTCAGCGCGGGTTCGTTCCCGCCATGGTTGCCACGCTGCTGCGGCGTAGTGCGGGAGAGAAGGTGGCCCTCGACCTGCTCCTTACCGGTCGGGTGCTGAGCGCGGAGGAGGCGCTAAGCGCGGGGCTGGTCAGCCGCGTGGTAGCCGATCAGGAGCTGGAACAGGAAGGCGTCAAGCTGGCGCGGCGCCTGGCGGGTTCCAGTGCATCGGCCATGGCGCTCACCAAGCGGCTGTTCTTCGAGCTCGACGGCAGTGGCTTCAGGGACGGGATCAGACTGGGTGCCCGGGTGAATGCCGTGGCTCGAGGCACCTCCGACTTCCGCGCGGCCATATCCCAGTTCCTCAAACAATGAACCGGATGCAGGCACTGAATCGCCTGCGGATCGCTTTCGCTGCACTCGGGTTCGCGCTCGCGTTCGGGAGCATCGCCCTGAACGACAGCTGGCTGGGCTGGGCCGCTATCTTCGTATTACTCATCTCCCTGGCTGCACGGCTGCTCGAGCGCAAGCGGGAAGATGGGAACCATCCCCCGGATCAGGAATTGTGACGCCGCTCACGGGTACCGCCTGGTAGGCCTACTACTTTCCCCCCAACAAACTCTGATGGCATCGAACCTCGCTTACATGGAGGATTTTATGAGGGGGCTTCTGAGGGGTACGGCGGCACTTGCACTCGGAATGCTGCTTAGTGCGCCTACCGTTCGAGCGCAGGGCGCAGAGTTCGGCCTGGGAGGCGGTGTTGGCTTGCCCCTGGGTGATTTCGACGACGGGGCCAAACTCGGGTGGCACGGCCTGGCCGCTATCTCTTTTGTTCCCGATGGATGGCCGGTGGGAATTCAGTTCGACGGGTCCTACCAGCAGTTCTCCCTCGAGGATGATTTCGGGTTCACCGGGCTCAAGACCAGGCTGATCCAGGGCACCGGCAACGTCGTGTTCAAGTTCAAGACCTCCGAGGAGAGCACTTTCCGGCCATATCTGCTTGGCGGCGTGGGTGTTTACAACAACAAGACTACCGCCGACGATGACCCGGGCGATGTCCTCGGGGGCGGCGCGACCGACTTCGGGCTCAATGCCGGCGTCGGATTCGACTTCAAGGCGGGCGGAGCCGGTCTCTTCATCGAGGGCCGCTTCCACAACGTCTTCGTGGGCGGCGACGGATTGAGCGGTGGGGACAACTTGCAGTTTATTCCTATCACCCTCGGTTTTCGGTTCGGCGGAAGCTAAGCGGGACAGTGGGACAGCGGGACAGTGGGACAGTAACACCCGGAGAACACTGTCTCGCTGAGCAAGGCGAAGGGGCCGGAACTCGACTCGAGTTTTGGCCCCTTCGTGTATCTCGGCGCCCTGCTGCGATTATTTGGTAGGGAGTCTTCGATGCCACATCGCATGTTGAGCCATGAGCGACCTCATGGCCCAGGCACGTGGTCTCCTGCTGCATCACTTCGGGTACCCCGATTTCCGTCGCTCTCAAATCCCCATTCTCCAGTCAATCTTTGATGGCCGTGACACGCTGGCGGTATTGCCCACCGGAGGCGGGAAATCCATCTGTTTTCAGATTCCCGCACTGGTGCTGCCCGGCCTCAGCATCGTGGTCTCACCTCTCATCTCGTTGATGCAGGACCAGGTTGAAACCGCGCGGGCCCGAGGGCTCCCTGCTGCCTGTCTGAACAGCAGCCTGAGCAAGGCGGAGCAGGCGGAGGTTCGCCGAGGTGTTGCGGACGGCTCGCTCCGCCTGCTGTACGTATCACCAGAGCGGCTCGAGCGTCTCAGCGAGGAGCTTCTGGCCTCGGGTACGCGGCCTCGGCTGCTCGTGGTAGATGAGGCACACTGCATTGCCGAGTGGGGGCACGATTTCCGTCCCAGCTACCGCAGGCTGTCGCGCGCCCGGTACCGGATGGGCCAGCCCCAGGCTGTGGCGCTCACCGGAAGCGCCACACCCGGAGTGCGGGAGGAAATCGCGCGGGCCCTCCGGTTCCGGCCTGGCTACGCCTTACATCTGGCGTCGTTCGACCGGCGGAATCTCTGGTTTGGCGCGGTACGCGTCGCCAGTGACAAGGAACGGCTGCAAACCTTGCTCTGTCTTCTGCAGGGAGACGATGCCATGTCCATCGTCTACGCTCCTACTCGGGGCAGCACGGAAGCCATAGCGCGTGCACTCGTGAAAGCGGGCCACCGGGCCGCACCGTACCATGCCGGTCTCTCCAAGACTACTCGCGCAGCGACTCTGGACAATTTCCTCAGAGATCGGGTTGACGTCATTGTCGCCACCTGCGCCTTCGGCATGGGGATAGACAAGCCGTCGGTGCGGCTGGTGGTCCACTGGAGTCCGCCGCCGACCCCGGAAGCCTACTACCAGGAGGCCGGCCGAGCCGGACGCGATGGAGATTTCGCCCGCTGCGTGCTGCTGTGGAGGTCGGCAGACGCCGACCTCCACCGCCGCCAGCTGGATGTCACATTCCCGGCCCGGCGGCTCCTGGAGCGAATGTGGCACGAGCGAGACGGCCGGGTGGGCGTTCCCGGCAACGTGCTGGAATCGGCCGAGCGGCTGCGGCGAGAGCTGCGCCCGGAACGAGGTCCGGTTGATTGGCGGCCGGTTCGGCATCGCCGGTCACAGGCGGAGGCCCGCATCCAGGCAGTGGAAGCATACGCCCGCGAAGGCAGATGTCGGCGGGCACGCTTGGTTGGGTATTTCGGTGAGCGCCTGGTCCATTGTGCCGGATGTGACCGCTGCGGCACGAGGCCGATTCCGGCACCAGCCAATCCCGAAGTCGCCACGCGATTGGGCCGGCTCACGCAGGCACTCGCGGGCAGGGGAGCCGTATGGGGCGGCTGTCCGCTGGAGCCTCGGGTGCTGCTTCGGCTGGCTCGGCAGCCGCCTTCGGACGCAGCGTCCCTGGCCGATGTGCCGGGAGTCGGCCCGGCTGTAGCCTCCCGTCTCGGCGGACTCATTCTTCGTGCTCTGTCCGTCGAGCCGGAATCCGAGGACCCGCCGGCTGATCCGATCTATCTGAGGCTGGAAGCGTGGCGAGCCGGGGTGGCTCGGGAGATGGGAGTGCCCGCCTACGTGGTCATACCTGACGCGGTGCTCCGCGCCATTTCGGCCCGACGGCCTGAGACGAGAGTAGATCTGGCCGGAGTGCGCGGAGTCGGTCCGAGAGCGCTCGCGAAGTTTGCTGATGACCTGCTGCGGGTGGTGCGCCATGAGGGAGGAGTACTCGAGCAGACGGTGGCTCCGGTCATGCCGCTGGGTTAGCTTGGTGACTGCTTCCACTACCTGACCGGAGCCCGCTGCACCATGGACGACTCAGTCTACTTCACCGAGCACCACCATCAGGTTCGGGAGATGGTGCGCGACTTCTCGCAGACCCACATCCTCCCGGTGGCGCCGGAGCTCGATCGTACTTCGACCTTCCCGTGGGACAACATCAAGGCGATGGGCGAGCTGGGGCTCCTGGGAGTACCGTGGAGCGAGGAGCTGGGCGGGGCGGGCATGGATCAGCTGTCGTACTACATCACCATCCACGAGATGGCAAAGGTCGACGCCAGTCATGCCCTGACCATCAGTGCCCACACCAACCTGGGCACATCTCCCATCGTCGAGTTTGGCACCGAGGAACAGAAGCGCCGATACGTGCCGCTGCTGGCCTCCGGACGGGTGCTTGGGCGGCTTCGGTCTGACCGAGCCGGGAGCCGGCAGCGATGCCGGCGGGACCGCCACCACGGCGGTGGACAAGGGCAATCACTACCTGGTGAACGGCTCCAAGATCTTCATCACCCATGCGGGAGTGGGTGAAGTATTCGTGATCACGGCGCGCACCGAGGCGGGCAAAGGCAACAAGGGAATCACCAGCTTCATCGTCACCAAGGACACGGTCGATCTGGATCAGGCTCGCAGGCTGGGTATCGGGCACGCACCCGATCTGCCCAAGACCAAGGGGGTCAGGGCGGGGAAGAAGCAGGACAAGATGGGGTGGCGGGCCAGCGACACCCGGGAGCTGATCTTCGAGGATGCAGTGGTGCCGAAGGAGAACGTGCTCGGGCGGCCGGGTTACGGTTTCATCAACTTTCTCAAGACCCTCGACGCGGGCCGCATCGGGATCGCCGCGCTTTCCCTCGGTATCGCGGAGGGAGCCTACGAGGAAGCCCTCAAGTACGCCGGGGTGCGAAAACAGTTCGGCCGTCCCATTGGCAGTTTCCAGGGCGTCAGCTTCCAGCTCGCCGATATGGCAATGGAAATCGAGGCCGGAACTCATCTCCTGTACCACGCCGCCTGGCTCAAGCAGAACGGCCGCCCGTTCAAGAAGGAGGCCGCCATGGCCAAGCTGTTCTGCTCGGAGCTGGCCATGCGCGCCACCACCAAGGCAGTCCAGATCTTTGGCGGCTATGGGTACACCACCGAGTACCCGGTGGAGCGCATGATGCGAGATGCCAAGGTGTGCGAGATCGGGGAAGGGACCAGCGAGATCCAGCGGATCGTGATTGCCCGGCACATTCTGGGGGAGACGGTTGATTAGCAGTCGCCAGTCGCCAGTCGCCGGCCGCCGGTTGGCGGTTGGTTAACGGAGACGAAGCTGGCATTCACTCGCGACTGGCGACTGGCGACTGGCCATCATTGCTCTAAACTGCTTCGTCTTATACAATTAGCGCCAGCAGCGACGCGCTTTTCGCGGCATGCTCCTCCATACGGTCGTGGGCAGCCTCCGAGGAGCGCGTTTTCTCTGGGATGAGTGAATCGCCGGGCGGTCCCGGTGATCTCCACGAGGTCATACTTGAAGCGTGAGATCCTGATCAATGGGAGCCAGCGGGAAACCCGTGTGGCGATCCTGGAAGACGATAGGCTGGTAGAGCTGCTGGTGGACCGTCCCGACCATCGCCGCACCGTGGGTGACATTTATCTTGGCCGCGTCGAAGCTGTCCTCCCCGGAATTCAAGCCGCGTTCGTCGACATTGGTCAAGAGAAGAGCGCCTTCCTGCATGCCTCCGATCTGCTCGAGCCCGATGAGGACGAGGAGCCGGAAGAGGAGGAGGCTACCGAGGACGAGGTCACCGACCCGCCGGAGGCGAGTGAGCCATCGGGGGGTACTGACCCGCTCCCCGAACGCAAGGCTGGTGGGTGGCGGAGCCGGGACCGGCGCCGGGGGCGCCGCGGCAACGGCGCCACTGAGAAACCGGCCGGCGAGCCCCGCCAGCGCGAGATCTCTCCCCGTCGTGCGTTACCCAACATCCAGGACATTCTGAAGAAGGGCCAGAGCCTTCCCGTCCAGGTGACCAAGGAGCCCATAGGCTCCAAGGGGTGCCGGGTGACGGCGCAGATCTCGCTGCCTGGACGGTTCCTGGTTTACATGCCCTACGCCTCCAAGGTCGGCGTCAGCCGCAAGATCGAGAGCCGGGAGCAGCGCGCCAAGCTGCGCGAAATGGTCACCAAGCTGCTGCCGGAGAACTCGGGTGGCGTGATCGTCAGGACCGTAGCGGAGGGGGTGACCGAGGACCACTTCGCGCGGGAGATCGAGTCTCTGCTCGCCTTGTGGAAGAAGATCAACCGTAAGAAGAGCTTCGTTCGCCGGGCTCCGGCACTGCTCCAGCGCGAGACCAGTCTGACCCGGGGCATCATTCGGGACCTGTTCAGCTCCAAGGTCGATGCGCTCCATGTCGACATGAAGGAGCTGTACAACGAGATCGAGCAGTACCTCCAGCAAATCGATCCCGAGCTGCTGAGCCGGGTGCACCTCTACACCGACGCCACGCCGCTGTTCGACAAGTTCGATATCGAATCCGAGATCCGTGATCTCTTCAAGGCCCGGGTCGAGCTCCCGACCGGCGGCTCCCTGGTCATCCAGCCGACCGAGGCGCTGATCAGTATCGACGTCAACACCGGCCGCTATACCGGCAAGAAGGATCCGGAGAAGACCATCCTCCGCACCAACATCGAAGCGGCGCGCGAGATCGCCCGGCAGATTCGTCTGCGGGACATCGGCGGCATTATCGTGTGCGACTTCATCGACATGGAAACGAGGTCCAACCGCGACAAGGTCCTCCAGGAGCTGCGCACTCACCTGGGCCGCGATCGGGCTCGCACCAAGGCGCTGGCCGTATCCGAGCTGGGACTGGTGGAGATGACCCGCCAGCGGGTCCGGCCCTCGCTGTGGCATTCCATGACCACGGACTGTCCCACCTGCGCTGCTTCGGGTCGGGTATTCACGCCCGAAGTAGTGGCCCGGCGCCTGGAGCGCGCACTCAAACGGGCGGGACACGACCGGCGCGAACGGCAGCTGACCGTCCGGCTGCACCCTGAGGTAGCCTTGTACCTCCTGGAGGACGAGCCCCGCCTGCTTCAGACCCTTACGAAGCTGACGGGGGTGGACATCGAGCTTCGGGATGACCCCATGATGCGACTGGACGAATTCCGCCTAATGAGCCGCCCGGCGGGACGCGATGTAACTGAGCTGTACGCTGTGGCCTGAGGCCCTTGTCTCAACCGCCGTGCCTGCCTAGTTTTAGCGGCTGTCGTTCGACCACCTTTTAAGTCAGACGGGTAGATATGTACGCCATTTTCCGGGCGGCGGGGAAGCAGTTCAGGGCCGAGAAGGGGAAGACCCTTCGGTTGCCGCTCATGACCGCTGAGGCGGGCTCGAAGATCACCTTCGACGAGGTGCTTCTCTCCTCGGACGGAGAGACGATCAAGGCCGGCGCGCCGCTGGTAAAGGGAGCCAAGGTGGTCGCCGAGGTCGTGGGCCAGGGCAAGGAGCCCAAGATCTACGTGTTCAAGTTCAAGCGACGGAAAAACTACCGCCGGAAGACCGGCCACCGGCAGAAATTCACCGAAGTCCGCATCACTGACGTCAAGCTGGGTTGAGAGGCATATGGCACACAAGAAGGGCGTAGGATCCAGCCGCAACGGCCGGACCAGCAATCCACAGTATCTCGGCGTGAAGCGCTACGGCGGCGAGCAGGTGGCCGCCGGAAACATCCTGGTGCGCCAGCGGGGAACCAAGTTCCATGCGGGTCGGAATGTGCGCCGGGCCAACGATGACACGCTGTTCGCGCTGGTGGATGGCGTCGTCAAGTTCGAGTTCAAAGACAAGAACCGGCAGAAGGTGTCGGTGTATCCTGTGGAGGCAGCTGGGAGCTAGGAGCCAGGGGCTGAACCTTTGAGTGGCGGAGGGGACGCAGACTTGGGTCTGGGTCCCCTCTTTCTATTACCTTGAAACAGTGGGGCCCCGGAGCGCGTCTAGGTGGGCCGCTGTGTTGGCTCCCAGCTCCCAGCTCCTAGCTGCTAGCTATCTACACCGGAGGATGCCATGACGAAATCCACACTCTTCGACCGGCTCAATCACGAGCTCGAGGCCTTCGGCAAGAAGGCCCAGGCCGCGCTCGATGAGGGCAAGCTTCAGATCGAGCTGCTGCGGGTTCGACGCAGGCAGGATCGGGCCGCGCGCGACCTCGGCCTGCTGGTGCATCGCAGGGAACGCGGTGGGGATGTCGAGGCGCGCCGCTTCGACGCGCTCCTGCTTCGGTTGGACGATCTTCAGGCCGAGGTGGCGCGGCTGGAACAGCAGATAGCGGAAGCGCGTCGGGGCCCCAGGGGGTCGTCGCCGGCTCCGGTGGAAGTCACCGCGGATCGTACGGAGTCGCACTAGGTCCGACTCAGGCGCGAGAGACCTGGTCCAGCCGCGGTGCAATGGCAACCCGGATTCGGTCCGGATAGTTGCCGCAAAGGCCATCGACGCCCAGCCGCACCATGCGGTCGAGGTCTCCGATCTCGTTCACGGTCCAGGCTATGACGCTGAGGCCGGCCTCGTGCACCTGGGTGACCAGGTCCTGGTCTACCTGGGGCCACTCCTGCCATAGCGTGGTGGCGCCGACCGACCGCATGACCGCGACGGTATCGCGCAGGTACGCGGTCAGCAGGATACCACGGGGCAAGGAGGGGCGGGCCTCCCCCAGGCGGTGCACAATGCGGTGATCGAAGCTGTGCACCGCGTACCTCGACGGAGCCGGTCCCTGGTCCAGGACCCTGAGCAGCTGATGATCGTAGCGGGCCGGCAGCGTCTTCACCTCGACCCAGACCTCCCGGTCTCCGACCAGCTCCAGAACCTCACTCAGCAGCGGCAGGGTCTCCCCGTTTCTGAGAATTACCCCCCTCGCCTCGGCGACAGAGAGCTGCGAGATCGGGCCGACCCCGGGGATCTCCGGATCGTGGTGAACGATGATGCCGCCGTCACGGGTGGCATGAATGTCGAGCTCGATGCCATCGGCGTCGAGCATGATCGCGCGACGAAACGCCGCTCGTGAGTTTTCGTACTCGTATCCGGAAGCGCCCCGGTGGGCGATCACACTTGGCCGTCGCATGGCCTAAGATAGCCCGCCACTCTCCCCCGGCCAATTAACAAATTGGACGGCCACCCGTCTCATATTCGGATGAGCGCTCCTCCCATACCGGGCTCGATCACACCCGACTCCGCGACTGACCCGGCGCTGGTAGCCGCTTATCGCACCGGCGACGAGCGCGCCGCTGCCGAGCTGGTCCGCCGCCATGCAGGGCCGCTGGGCCGGTTTCTATACAGTCTCGGCGCTGATCCGGGCGAGCTCGAAGATCTGGTGCAGGAGACCCTGTTTCGGGCCTTCCGCCGGGTCGAGGGCTGGCGGGGTGGTGCCTCGTTCCGAAGCTGGCTCCTCACGATAGGCAGCAATTTGCTTCGAGATCAGGTCCGGAGGCGAAAGGGAAAGCTGGTGCCGCTGGAGGATCGTGACATCGTCGCCGAGTCGGATCCGCATGCAGAACTGGCCGCGGCCGAAGTCGAAGCGCGGGTGAGAGAAGGCCTGGCCCAGCTGCCGCGGCTGCAGCGACAGGTCTTCCTGCTGCGGGTGCAGGAGGGAACCGAGTACGAGGAGATCGCAGCGGCGCTTGGTACCACACCCGGTGCCGCCCGGGTTCACTATCACCACGCTGTCAAGCGACTGAAGGAGCTGGTTCGATGAGCGATTGTGGGTGGCTCTCCGATCGCATGCCGGCCGTGGCGCTGGGGCATGCCCGGTGGACCCAGCAGGAGGTGCAGCACCTGACACTTTGCGGTGGCTGTCAGCTGGAGTGGAAGCTGGTCTGTGCGGCCAATCGCCTCGGGGCTGACGCCTCCGGAGGGCTGGAGCCTGACGCGATAGCAGCCTCGGTGCTGGGACGACTCGAGCGTGAGAGGAGGCTCGAGCGCCGCCGCGGTAGAACTTGGACCTTGGGGGGCCTGGCGGCCGCGGCGGCCGTCCTGGTTGCAATATGGACCGGAACGGCGCCCAAGCCCGGTGGCTCAACGATCCCCGAGGCGTCGCTGGTCGCGGGTCAGCTCGAGATTCCGTTGCCGGAGCTCGAGAGTCTGCAGCCGGCGGAGCTCGATTCAGTGCTTCAGACCATGGATGAATCAGCCGCCCGGAGCGCCAATGGTGAAGACCTGGAATTGGGTGACCTCAATTCGGATGAACTCGAACGTGTCCTCAACTCATGGGAGGGTTGATGCAAGCAGCATATAGATGGTCTCTGGTCCTGATGCTGTCGCCGCTCGGCCTGGCGTACGCGCAACGGGCCGACTCGAGCTCAGCCCGAGCCGACTCGCTCCGGCATCGTATCGAGGAGCGGTTCGCTGCGCGAGCTCAGGAGAAGCTGAAGCTCACTGACGATCAGACCGCCAAGCTTCGAGCCACCAGCCAGCAGTTCGGTGTGAGGCGCGCCGAGCTTCGAAGCCGGGAGGAACAGCTCCGGAAAGCGCTGGCAAATCAGCTGCAGCCTGGGGTGGCGGCCAACCAGGACAGTGTTGCCAAGCTGACCGACGCCATGATAGGTCTGAGATCAGCACGAGCCCAGCTCTCCCGGGACGAGATCAAGGAGCAGTCCAGGTACCTCAACGCGGTTCAGCGGGCCCAGCTGTACATGATGCGGGAGCGCTTCGCGCACCGGGTGCGGGAAGTCCACGGACACCGCGGCGAGAGGCACGGCTGGCATAAGGATGGGAAGTCCGGCCGGAGCCACGGTCGCCAGCGGTCGGGGGAGTCGGGCCAGATTTGAATTAGAGTGAACGGTGAACGGTGAATGGTGAGCGGCGAATGGGACGTGGTCGCGCCCGTTGCCGTTCACCGTTCTCTTTTCACACCCCTCTCTTTACCCTCGCCCCACAGTAGCGGTCCGGCTAGATTCCGGCATCTCCCCACAGGATTTCGCGATGCGCCGTTTGACGTCCCTGACGCTCGCTCT
Organism: uncultured Gemmatimonadales bacterium; assembly: GCA_963840165.1. Classification (GTDB taxonomy): domain Bacteria; phylum Gemmatimonadota; class Gemmatimonadetes; order Gemmatimonadales; family GWC2-71-9; genus CAVVWJ01. The sequence goes on along the minus strand of CAWIXT010000008.1, from coordinate 195,817 downwards.
TCTGGCCACCTCCTGGCTCGTGCCCCGGGCCCAGGCTCCGACCGTCTACCGGATCCCGGTCTCGGGCGTGGTAGAGAACGGGCTGGCGCCCTATGTCGCCCGCAGCATCAGGGAAGCGGAATCCGCGGGGGCCGCGGCCGCATTCCTCGACATCGATACGCCGGGCGGCCGGGTCGATGCAGCCGAGCGCATTGCCGATGCGGTCCGGGGCGCCCGGATTCCGGTATACGGGTTCGTCAATCCGCGGGCATACAGCGCCGGTGCGCTCATCGCCATCTCGACCAACGGGATCTACATGCGTCCCGGCGCCGTCATCGGGGCAGCCACGCCGGTGGATGGGCAGGGGACCAAGGCCTCTGAGAAGATGGTATCAGCCATGCGAGCGGAGTTCCGGTCTTTAGCCGAGCAGCGGGGCCTGGATCCGAAGCTGGCCGAGGCCATGGTCGATGAGAATGTTGAGATCCCGGGGGTCACCCAGAAGGGACAGCTGCTCACACTGAGCACCAACGAAGCCGTGCGGCTCAAATTCGCCAAGGCGCAGGTCGCCGACGAAGCCGCCCTCCTGAAGGCCATCGGGCACCCGACCGCGGAGGTGGTCACGACCGAGCCGAACTGGGCCGAGGGAATCGTGCGGTTTTTGACCAATCCCCTGGTGGCCCCGCTGCTGCTCTCCCTGGGCATGCTGGGGCTGGTGTTCGAGATCAAGACCGGTGCCTTTGGCATCGGCGGCGTGCTCAGCCTGATCTCATTGGGGCTCTTCTTCGGCTCGAGCTTCATTCTCGGCCTTGCCGGATGGGAAGAGGTACTGCTTTTGGGCCTGGGCGCCATCGCGCTGGCAGTGGAAGTATTCGTACTCCCGGGCTTCGGGGTGGCAGGCGTGCTGGGCACCCTCGCCATCGTCGCCAGCATGATCATGGCGATGATGGGGGCGTACCCATCGGCCGGGGATGCCGCGCAGGCGCTGGCGGTCCTCGGTGCGAGTCTCTTCATCACGCTGGCGGTGATCTACGCCTGGCTGAGGCATCTGCCGAACAGCGGACGGTTCAGCGGACTGCTCTTGCGAGGCGCGGTCCAGAAGTCTCAAGGGTTCGTCTCGGCGCCGAACCGGGGCGACCTGATCGGCCGGGACGGCGTCGCCATGACAGACCTGCGCCCGTCCGGCACCGCCCGGGTAGGAGATGAGCGGCTGGATGTCATCACCGAGGGTGAGTACGTATCCCAGGGCAGCCGGGTGCAGGTGGTGCAGAGCGACGGATACCGTCATGTGGTGAGGGCGGTGTAGCAGTCACGAGTCACAAGTCTCGAGTCGCCAGCAGGATCTTCCATCCGCTCGCGACTCGCGACTCGCGACCCTTCAATCATCTCTTATTTCAGAAGGCCACACGTGGAAGATTCCATGCTGAGTCTCGGGGTGGTGTTCGCCCTGATTTTCATCGGTTTCATCCTGCTGGTCATCTTCTTTCGCTTCATCCCGGTGGGGCTCTGGATCACGGCCTGGGCCTCAGGCGTGCCGGTCTCCTTCCTGACTCTCTTCGGCATGCGGTTCAGGAAGGTGAATCCGTCGAACATCGTGAACCCGCTGATCAATGCGTCCAAGGCCGGACTCAGCCTGGAGATCAACGAGCTGGAGGCGCACTACCTCTCCGGAGGCAACGTGCAGCGGGTCGTGAGCGCGCTCATCTCGGCCGACAAGGCGGGTATTCCGCTGACCTTCAAGCAGGCGACCGCAATAGACCTTGCCGGCCGTGACGTGTTCGAGGCGGTGCAGGTGAGCGTCAATCCGAAGGTCATCACTACGCCGAAGGTCGCGGCCATGGCCAAGGACGGGATCCAGCTGCTGGCGTTGGCTCGAGTGACGGTCCGGGCCAACATCAACCGCCTGGTGGGAGGCGCCGGCGAAGAGACCATTCTCGCTCGAGTGGGGGAGGGGATCGTCAGCACCATCGGCTCGGCGTCGTCACACAAGGCGGTGCTGGAGAATCCCGACCTGATCTCGAAAACCGTGTTGGCCAAGGGGCTCGACGCGGGAACAGCGTTCGAGATTCTCTCCATCGACATCGCCGACGTGGACGTGGGTAAGAACATCGGGGCCGAGCTTCAGACTGACCAGGCCGAGGCCGATAAGCGGATCGCCCAGGCCAAGGCGGAGGAGCGGCGGGCGCTGGCGGTGGCGATGGAGCAGGAGTTCAAGGCCGAAGCGCAGAACCAGCGGTCCAAAGTGATTGCCGCAGAGGCTCAGATTCCCTTGGCCATGGCCGAAGCGTTCCGCAACGGCAACCTCGGGGTGATGGATTATCAGCGCTATCGGAACGTCCAGGCCGATACCACCATGCGGCAGTCGATCGCGGGACAGGGCGACGCCAACTCGGCCCAGGGCAGCTGACCGGTGGATCCCACTCTTGCCCTGATTCTGGGGGCACTCTGGGTTCTGATGAACCTGCTGACCGGCAGGAAGAAGCCGCCGGCTGACAGGCCGGCACCGAGGGCGCCGTTCCCGCCGGACTCGCCATCACACCCGGACGCTACCCAGCGCGAGGGGTCGCGCCTGGAAATGGTACTGCGCCAATTCGAGCGCGCGCTGCAGGAGGCCGAAACCGGGCCGCTTGGCGGCCAGGCGCGGCTCCCGCTTCCCGATGACGAAGACGTGGAGGAGCGGCAATCGCTTGAACAAGAGCCCGAGATCGTGAGTCTGGAGGAGGAAGTTCGCCGGCCCACCCGCCTGGAGTACACCCAGGACGCCGATGCGGAGAAACTGGTGCAGAGGCGGATCTCGGCTGCCGCCTCACGCGACACCGCCCGCACCAAAGCCGAGCACCTGGAGTTCGATCAGAGAATCCGGCAGGAGCCGGCGGACAAGACCGCCATCACCGGCTTCACCGCCAAACAGCTGCGCGAAGCTATCGTGTGGCGGGAGATACTGGGACCGCCGGTGAGCGAGAGGGACGAGAGGTAAGAGGTGAGAGGTGAGAGGTGAGAGGTAATAAGCTTCGTCACCCCTGATTGTCAGCCGCTGAATTTTTCCTCATACAGCTCCATCGCCCGAACGATCGCCGCCTTCGCCTCAGCCGCTCCTTCGAACCCGCGAGTCTCGGTGTGGGTCCCCTCCAGGTCCTTGTAGACCCGGAAAAAATGCTCGATCTCCTTGAGATAGTGCTGGGGGATGTCGGACAGCTCGTTCAGGCCGTCGGAGTACGGATCGCCCATCGGCACCGCGAGCACCTTCTCGTCCGCCGCTCCCGAGTCCACCAGATGGAAGAGCCCGATAGGGCGTGCATCTACCAGGCAGCCCGTGAACACCGGTATGGTCATCAGCACCAGCACGTCAAGCGGATCGCCGTCGTCCCCCAGGGTTCGGGGCAGAAAGCCATAGTCGCCGGGGTAGTGGACGGCACTGTGGAGAACCCGGTCGAGCCGGAACACGCCGAGCTTCTTGTCGAGCTCGTACTTGTTCCGCTCATTGGTCGGGATCTCGACGACGGCCGTGACGGATGTCGGCGGATTCGGGCCGGTAGGAATATCGTGCCAGGGGTGGAAGCCCCGGGGTTGAACGATCGACACGCCAAACTACCCGGTGGACTCTTTGCTGTTCACAGCTCGGTGAAGGAGAAGCGGTCATACTTCTGCGCCCGGAGATACCCATAACGGCGGGCCACGTTCATCAACCGCTCGGCATCGAGATCCGATGGAGCGTAGGCTAGAAGGAATGCCTGGCCGGCGGCTGCGCCCGCCTGATGCCCTTCCATAAGATCGGTTTCCGAACCCAGTGCCTTGATCAGCGGATGGAGGTGCTCCAGGTCGGCCCTGGAGCCTTCCAGCACCCTGCTGGTATCCATGCGCAGGATGTCTTCCTCGTCATACCCGCCGTCAATGAGGCGCTGGCGAACGGCGTCAGCATCCTCATCGTTCTTGAACGTCACGATTACGTATCCTCTGGGGTAGAACATGCCGAACTTGGTTGGGCGCTGAGAGGTGGAGAGCGGATTGGATCCCTTTGTCATGCGTGCCTCCGGAAAACGGTGCGAGCAGTGGCCCTTGCCTAGAGAGTATCCAATCACCGTCGGGCTGTGAAGGGCGTGGCGGTGCGGGGTTGGTCCGAGTTAGTTTCCCCAACGCGAGGCCTCGGTTGGCTCGAGCCCGAGTGGCGGAATGGCAGACGCAGTGGACTCAAAATCCACCGAGGGCAACCTCGTGCGAGTTCGACTCTCGCCTCGGGCACTTCACAATGTCCCTGGTCTCTGGCCCCCACATACATAGGGACCAGGCCAGGCCTACGGTCCCGGCCTTCCCCATCGCTCATCCACCGGCGGCAGCTCAGCCTCACGCAGTGGGGGAATCCTGGTGTTGAACTGAATTCCGGTGATCCGATCAGTGTTGTCGTCCCGCACCCTGTAGCCCGCCGGAAAGTCGTCAGAGCCCTCCATCCATTTCTGAAGCACCCCTGCCAGCTCCCGCAGGTCCCTCTGGTAGCGGGGATCGTCAGCGACGTTTCGCAGCTCCCACGGATCGGCTGCCAGGTCGTACAGCTCGAGCCTGGCCCGCGGCGCCTCGAACAGCCGCCGCTGGGCCTGGGTGAGTCGGCCGGCTTTGCCCCTGGCCCGAAGCGCCTGGAAGGACGGGCTGCCCCCGATATCGGCCGCGGTGCAGAGCGGGAGCTCGGTGTACGCGTCGGTGCGGATGAGCTTGAACCGGACGGTCCGAACTGAGCGCTGATGCTCGTCGCAATCATGCCAGTTGCGCTCGCTGAAGACATACTCGCTGCCGGCATAGGCGCCCGGATCGGCAAGCATGGGCGCAAACGAGCGACCCCTCACCCGGGCCGAACCGACGCCTGCCAAGTCCAGGATAGTGGCCGAGAGATCAATAGTGCTCACGGGAGCCCGGTCGTAGACCTGACCGGCCCGGATTCCGCGCGGCCAGGAGAGGATCAGCGGCGTCCGGATACCCGAGTCGTAGAGAGTGCCCTTTTCTCGAGGGAAGGGGGCCCCGTTGTCGCTGAGGAACACCACAACGGTGTTGTCGCCCAGGTTGCGCCGCTCGAGCTCCGCCAGTGTCCTCCCGATCTCCGCGTCCATCTCGGCAATGGCATCGTAGTACCGGGCCAGGTCTACCCGGGTCTCGGGAGTATCCGCCAGGTGGGGTGCCACCGCCACGCGGGCCGGCACGTGCACTCGCGGGACCGCGTCCCGGTACGGACGGTGGGGCTGGTGGAAGCCCACCCAGAGGAAGAAGGGGCGGTCTCCCGCCGCCGCGACGAAGGCCGGAAACGAGTCTGCCACAACCGGCGAATACCACTGGAACTGGCGCTCGGCATTAGGCCCGAAGTGGGTCTTCGCCATATGGCCGGTGAAGTATCCCTGGCGCTGGAGCTGAGAAGGGAGGATCTGCTCTCCGTCAGGCAGCGGCGTATGCAGGTCCTCGGTTCTGGTGGTGTGGGGGTACTTGCCCGACAGCATACTGATGCGCGACGGACTGCACTGCGGGCTGGTTCCGAATGCGAGTTTCACCCGCAGGCCCGAGCGGGCCAAACGGTCGAGGTTGGGAGTCCGAATGAAACGGTTGCCGTAGGCGCCGAGGTCGCGCCAGCCGAGGTCATCAGCAACGAAGACGACAATGTTGGGGCGGGACGTCCCCGGCGACTGCGAGGTGCCTGGGTGGGGTCTCAGGAGCAGAAGTCCGAGGGGCAGAAAGATGGCGCCGCGCCGAAAGCTCATTCCTAATCCTGTGCCGTTATGTTTCGCCGATTCCACCGTAGCCTTCGACTACTCATCACCGGCTTGCAGCACCCTGGCCCCCCGAGGGGTCATGGTATGTAAAGGCGAGCTGAACCCAAAGCCAAGTCCACCGTGCCCCTGCGTCTTACCGCGCTGAACATCTACCCCATCAAGTCGGCTCGCGGGATCCCGCTTCAGCAGGCGGAAGTCGATGAGCTCGGCCTGCAGTATGACCGCCGCTGGATGGTGGTGGATGAGGCCGGCACGTTCCTCTCACAGCGCTCGCATCCCCGCATGGCGCTTGTCATACCGAGCATTCTGGGCGATGGAATGCTACGCCTGAACGCGCGGGCGATGCCCCCGATGGCAACCCCGCTGGATCCTGCCCCAACAGTGAAGACCCAGGTGCGGGTATGGAACAGCGTCTGCAGCGCTGTCTGGGTCGGCGAGCGTCCAGCTCAGTGGTTCACCGAGTTTTTGGGCACCCCCTGCAGTCTGGTCTACATGCCGGATGACACGATTCGCCCGGTGAACCCCGAATTCGCCCCTCAGGGTACCCGGGTCAGCTTTTCCGACGGATATCCGTTCCTTCTCATCTCGGAAGAGTCCCTGGCCGATCTCAACGGACGGCTGCCGCGCCCGGTTCCCATGGACCGGTTTCGACCCAATCTCGTGGTGGCCGGAGGGGCACCGTACGCTGAAGACGGCTGGACCAGCATCGAAGTCGGGCGCCTTCGGATGCGCGTGGTAAAGCCCTGTCCTCGCTGTGTGGTCACCACCACCGACCAGGCGACCACCGAACGCTCCTCGGAGCCGCTGCGCACTCTGGCAACGTATCGCAAGGTGAACGGCGAAGTGATGTTCGGGCAGAATGTCATTCATGAGAATACCGGGCGGATCCAGGTTGGGGATGTGGTTGAGGTAGGGTGAGTAGTCGCCAGTTGCCAGTTGCGAGTCGCCAGTCGCGAGCGCTCGCCAGTCTCGAGTCGCCATTAGCCAATAGCCAATAGCCCTTACCCCATGGAAGTCCAGATCTTCGGCATCAAGAAGAGCCCGGAAACCCGCAAGGCTCTTCGCTTCTTCGCCGAGCGACGGGTCAAGACCCACTTCGTGGATCTGCAGGAGCGGCCCGCCTCGCCGGGTGAGCTCCGGCGCTTTACCCAAAAGTTCGGCACGGAGGCGCTGATCGACCGCGGCTCGCGACGCTTCCTCGATCTGGGTCTGGGCTCGGCGCGGCTGAGCCCGGAACGCTGGCTCGACAAACTGGCCCAGGAACCCCTGATGCTTCGGATGCCACTGGTCCGCCATGGCTCCCAGTTGACCCTGGGAGACGCGACTGAAGTCTGGGAGAGCTGGACGGCTCGATGACCCAGTTTTCGGTGTCCGGGGTTGCCGTCGAGTTCGGCGCCACCCGCCTCTTCAGCGACGTGACGTTCACCGTCGCACGAGGAGAGAAGTGGGGAGTGGTGGGTCGCAACGGCACCGGTAAGACGACGCTGTTCCGCCTGCTCACCGGAGAAGCCGAGCCGACCAGGGGCACGGTGTCGCGAGCCTCCGGCATCCGCTTTTCCGTCATGGAGCAGCACCGGGAGTTTGCCGGCGCTGCTACGGTGTGGGAGGCGGCGGCCGGACCCTTCGCGGACCTGCTCGCGCTGGAGCGGTCGCTGGCGCAACAGGGAACCTCCCTCGCGGAGGCGGGTGACCGGTGCACGCCTGAGATGCTGGCCCGCTACGACCGGGACCTGGAACGCTTCGAACGTGAGGGCGGATACACGCTGGCACCCCGGATCGACGCGGTACTTCACGGTCTGGGCTTCGATCCCGATCAGGCTCGAAGTCAGCCCTTGTCCGGGCTGAGCGGCGGCGAACGGGGCCGGCTGGCGCTGGCGCAGCAGCTGGTGGCCCCGGCCGACGTGCTCCTGCTGGACGAGCCCACCAACCACCTGGATCTGGAAACGAGCCGCTGGCTGGAGGATTACCTGGCCGGCCTCGACGCCACCGTGCTTCTCATCAGCCATGACCGGGCCTTCTTACAGGCGGTCGCCGATCACGTACTGCACGTCGATGGGGGAACGGTTACCGCGTATGCGGGTGACTATGAAGCGTTCGTGGCTCAGCGGGCGGAGCGCCGCATGTCGCAGCAGCGCGCCTATGACAAGCAGTCGAAGGTGATCGCATCTGAGGAGGACTTCATCCGCCGCAACATCGCGGGCCAGAAGAGCGCCCAGGCCAAGGGTCGTCGCCGGCGTCTGTCGCGCGTCAGCCGTCTCAGCGCGCCCGAGGGTGAAGACGGGGTGATGTCGCTGCGGCTTCAGGCCGATGCCCGGGGCGGCGACCAGGTGCTGGTGGCGGAAAACGTTCGCGTCGGCGTGGGAGACCGGGTGCTGCTCGACCGTTTCTCGGCCCGGGTAGGCCGGGGAGACGTCGTGGGCTTCATCGGGCCTAACGGGGCGGGGAAGACCACCCTGCTTCGCGCGCTGGTAGGCGAGCGGGCCCTGGAGGCGGGCGATATCCGAATCCCTGATTCGGTGCAGGTGGCGCATTACCGGCAGGACCTGGCCCAGGTGCCGGCGGACCGTTCCCTGTATGAGCTGATCAATGACCTTCGTCCGTCCTGGGGACGCGGCGCCATCCAGGGGCATCTGGGCCGGTTCGGGTTCTCGGGAGATACCGTGCTTCGCCAGGCGGGAACTCTTTCCGGGGGAGAGCGCGCCCGAGTCGCCCTTGCGATGATGATGCTGTCAGGAGCCAACCTGCTGCTCTTCGACGAGCCGACCAATCACCTCGACGTCGAGTCCATCGAAGCGCTGGAGGATGCCATCAGCTCCTACGACGGTACGGTGATTCTCGTCAGCCACGACCGGGCCCTGCTACGGGCCCTGACCACCCGGACCTGGGTATTGCATGAGCGCCGCATAACCGACTTTCCGGGCGGCTTCGAGGAGTGGGAGACCGCAAGCGCTGAGCGGGCCCACGCGGCACAGGTGGCCGCTTCGGAGGAGGAAGCGCTCCGGCGGGTGCACGAGCGGAAGCAAACCCGACGCTCGGACGGTGGCGGTAAACAGCAGCAATCCAGCCGCCGCGCCGCAGAGCGAAGGCTCGCCGAAGCCGAGGCGGCGGTAACCCAGAGGGAGGCCGCGGTCATGACAATCCGGGCGCAGCTGGAGGATCCTGCGCTCTATGCCACCTCGGACGGAGCGACTCGTGCGCGAACACTGGGAGAGGAGCTGGAGAAAGCGCGGGCCGAGCTCGATGCAGCCTTTTCCCGCTGGGAGGCGGCTACCGCGGCTCAGGAAAAAGAAACAACTGGCCGCGGATGAACCCAGAACAGCTTGGCTGGGTCAGGATGACAACGATGTGGTTACCGTGCTTGATGATCGTAGCGTCTGCAGCACGACACAGTAGCGCTCGGTCAGTTTCAGCAGGGTGTCGAGTTGCTCCAGGGTCGCCTCGGTTTCCAGCTCCAGCCGGAGCCGTATCGCCTGAAATCCTGCCGGAACTTCCCTGCTCACTCCCAGGGTGCCGCGGAAATCGAGGTCGCCCTCTGCGTGCACCGTGCCGCCCCGGACCGGAATGTCGAGTGCGGTAGCCACCGCCCGGAGGGTCACGCCGGCGCAGGCCACCAGCGCCTCCAACAGCATGTCACCGGAGCAGGCCTGCATCCCGCTGCCGCCGGTGGCCGGATGAAGCCCGGCTTCAACCAGTGCGCGTCCGGTCTCGACCCTGCAGCTCACGCCAGCGCTGTCGAGAGTGCTCCGTGCCCGCAGCGTCACCAGCGCGGCCGCAGGATCATCCTTGTACCGCTCCTTCAAGGGAGCCTGACGCGTGCGCAGATCCTGAGCATCCATAGCCGGAAAAAAACAGCGTCAGCCGGAAAATGACAGCGGGTGGGAAAACGTCAGCGGGAGGAACCGGTTGCCCGGCGCCTCCCGCCCACGTTCTTGCTGAGTTGCGACTAGTGGCTGGTAACGCCCACGCCGATCTGGAGGACGTTCGTCGAACCACCGTCAAACCCGCCCCGGAACCAGTTGGCCACCGGAGTGATCGACAGGTTGCGGCTCACCCGAACGTCGTAGCCGGCACCCACGAGCATGCCGAAGCCGGACTCGGAACCAGAACCGATGTCGGTGCTGGCATCCAGCATGGAGTACCCAGCGCCACCCTTGACGAACAGGCCGGTGGAGGCCATCGGGTAGAAGTACACCGCACCAGACAGGTTCGCCATGGTCAGGCGCGCGCCGAACTCGCTCTTGGTCCAACCATTGGTCTCAACACCCAACAGGATGTTCTGCCGCAGGGCCGTGCCGAGCTTCAGGTAGCCGCTCGGTGCGCCAGTGCGATCAGTGCAGCCTTCGCAGCCGAGTGAGCCGTAGCCCAAACCGCCGCCGATCCAGAACCCATCCCGCGCCTGTGACTGCTGGGCGAACGACGTGCTCGCCAGCAGGACGGTGAGCAGCGCAGACAGCCCAGTTGCCCGAAGTGTACCCATGTCGCCCTCTACAGGTTGGAGTAGTGTGCCGAAGCCGCCTGGCAGCGACGAACGATCGGCGCGTGCAGGGAAGAACGGTCTTCGGGTCGGAGATGGGAGCGCCGGGAGAGCCTGAGGCTCGTTACGGCAGCCGGACGGTCCTCGCGGTCGACTGACCCGCTCTGGACTCCTGGCTTTGCGTCCCCGCCTCACGACGGGTTTGCCTTTTTCGAAACAGCCCGATCAGGGCACCCGCGCTCTAAGCAAGACGCGGACCAATTGGGGCAGGGAAGATGGGTCGCACTGGTGATGGGCAAAAAGAGAAGCGGGGGTGGCCGGAGCCACCCCCGCTTCCTGTTACGTAGCTCCGTGACAGACTAGCGCTTGCGAGCCGGAGCCGACTTGTTGCCGAACTGATAAGCCACGGTCAGCCCAAAGGTTGGATCGTTGCTGAAATCCGATCCTAGCGGGATGCTGACGCTCGGGCGAACTGCGATGTTAGAGTTGAAAACCAGACCAACGCCCACCGTAGCCAGCCCATAGGTCTCGGAAAACTCTTCCGCGGGGTTGGTGCCGTCGTCCAGCTTCTGCTTGCGATACGCCAGGCCCAGGGAGCCGTTCGGAATGACCTTCATCTTCGGGCTCGTGCTCATCACCTTGCCCAGCGCGAAGCCCAGCGTGCCGTTCATGCCGGAAGCATCGACGCCGGTGCCACCGATATCGTTCGGGCCCATGCCGAGCGACAGGCTGGCAACCGGGCAGGCCTGAATCTGGGAGGTCCGGCCGATGGTCAGCTGGTAGCCACCCTGCACCCCGAGATCGATCTGCGAGCCATCCAGCTCATCGTAGGACGTGGTCCCGATCCCGGCGTTGGCGAACACGCCGGCCGGCTGGCCGTAGCCGAAGCTGGCGCCGAAGCTGTTGGACAGGTCAGTAAACGACGCGTTGCCGGCGACCTGCATCTGGCCATTGGCGTGCGAGGAGAGGCCTAAACAGGCCTGGGCCGCTGCCGGGGCATTAACCACCGCGATCAGGGCCATCGAGACGACGAGCGTGCGGCGCATTCATGTCTCCGTTGAGAAGTGTGGACGCACCCTGCGCTCGAGGTCGATCGTCAACGCAGCGCCTGGGCGGCGACTGCGAACTCGAGGGGACAGGGGTCTGAAACGGAAACGCCCATCCCGATTGGGATAGGCCGAAGGGAGAGCAGTGGGCTCGGCTTCGGCAGCTGGACCATCCTTTCGCGCAGCACGCGCGCAGGACTCCTGGCTTTGCGTCCCCGCCTCACGACGGGTTTGCCTTTGTCGGCGCCGCCCCTGAGGGCGACGCAGACACGCTAACCATCCGGCCAGAGCCGCGCAAGAGGCTGTTGCAAGCAGCCACTTGCTTGCATGCGGGCATTGTCATATACTGTGCCCCATGACGGTCCGTGACCAACTCTTGGACGCTGCCGCCCGCCTTTATGCGGCAGCTGGCTATCGCGGTGCCACCACCCGCCGCATTGCGATGCAAGCGGGCGTCAACGAGATCACCTTGTTCCGGCATTTCGGCTCCAAAGACGCACTTATGCGCGAGGCGATCATGCGGGCTGGAACCACTCCGGTCCATGAGCTGCTGCCGGAGGTTCCTCGCGATCCGCAGCGCGAGCTGCGCGACTGGGCCAGAGGTCACATCGCGCAATTGCGGGAACGCAGATCCTTGATTCGGACCTGTATGGGCGAGATCGAGGAGCACCCTGGAATTTTTTCCGCACACAACAGCCCGCCCGCCGTTGCAGCTGCAGCTCTGTCCCGCTACCTCCGACGGCTTCGGGAAATCGGAATTGCCAAGGCTCCGTTCGATGAGACTGCGGCCTCAGCCATGCTGATCGGGGCACTCTTCGCCGACGCGATGGGGCGGGATATCATGCCGGGTTTGTACCACAACGAGCCCGATGAGGCGGTGGAGCAGTACCTCCAACTCTTCCTCCGCGGTCTTGGCGTGGGGCGAAGACGGAGCGTGGGGACATGATGCTGGACTCTCTCAGAATTCGCCGAAACCGGTGCAGTTGGCCGGCGAGAGAGGAAATCCCCTCTCTTCTGGTTGCTCTGCTGGGCTGTGTGGTCGCTCTCGCGGCGCCGGTTCATCAGCTGCAAGCTCAGGAGGCGCAGCGAGCCGCCCGTCAGCTGACGCTGGCCGAAGCGCTCGAGATCGCTGAGCAGCGCAGCGAAGCCGTGGGCATCGCCCGTGCCGGTCTGGCCCGAGCGGAAGGGGAGAAGCAGCAGGCCCGAAGCCCCTACTTCCCGCAGGTGAGCGGCTCGGCGTCGTATCAGCGAATAATCGAAAGCCAGTTTTCCAGCCTCAGCTCGGACACCGACACGGCGCCCGCGCCGGTCTGCAGCCGTTTCGTCCCCCAGCCCGGTCTGCCGATCGATCAACGGCTGGACTCGCTGGAGCAGGCGGTGGGGTGCGCCAGCGCGGCCGACCCGTTCGCCGGCTTCGGCGTCCTGCCGTTCGGCCGTCCCAACAACTACCGCTTCGGCCTGTCGGCGTCGCAGGTGCTGTTCAGTGGGGGACAGGTGGGGGGCCGAGCCCAGGCGGCTGGGGCCAATGTGCGGAGCGCGGCCATCGGGCTGACGTCGGCCCAGGCACAGCTGCTTCTCGATGTTACTGCGTCCTACTATGACGCCAGCCTGGCCGAGCGGCTCTACCGGATTGCTCGGGCCACGCTGAGACAGGCGGACACGACGCTGAGCCAGACCCAGCTCGCCCGCGAGGTGGGGAACCTTTCGGAGTTCGATCTGCTGCGGGCCCGGGTCACCCGCGATAATCAGAGACCCGTCGTCATTCAGCGTCGCGCCGACCGGGATCTTGCCGAGTACCGCCTCAAGTCGCTCCTCGATATTCCGCTGGATCAGCCGCTGCTTCTTACGACCAGCTTGGGCGACACGGCGCTGGTGGAGTCGCCCCGGTTCGCCACGCTGGTGGATACCCCGGGCGATACCTCCACGTCGAGCCGTGCGCCGGTCCGGCAGGCGGCGGAGGCGGTCGAGGCGCAGCGGGGACTTCTGCGGGTTGCGCGAGGCCAGCGCCTGCCGCAGCTGTCCCTTTCGTCCCAGTTCGCGCAGCTGGGATATCCCGACGCAGTCTCTCCTTTCGGCGCCGACTTCGTGTCGGACTGGACCGTCTCCCTGGGCCTCCAGCTTCCCATCTTCACCGGTGGGCGAATTGGAGGCGAGGTCCGGTCCGCGCGGGCCAACCTGACGGAGGCCGAGCTGCGGCTGCAACAGTCGCGCGAGCTGGCGCAGGTGGACGCGCGTAATGCCGCTATCCAGCTGGAGGCGGCTCAGGCGGGCTGGCAGGCGAGCGCGGGAACGGTAGAACAAGCGGCCCGGGCTTATGAGATAGCCGAGCTGCGCTATCGCGAGGGGATCTCAACCCAGACCGAGCTGCTGGATTCGCGGATCCAGCTGGAGCAGGCAGAGGCCAGCCGGGCCCGCGCCGCCCGGGATCTGCAGGTAGCGAAGGTGCGGGTCCTGCTGCTGCCGGCCCTGCCGCTGGCGGCGCAATTCCAGGCCGCCGCCACCACGGCGGTGTCCACCGGCGCGAGCGCGGCTGGTGCGCCTGCCTCTACCCTTCTGGCGCCGCTGTATCGGGCAGTGCAGCCACAAACCGCCGAGAGCGAGCTCACCGGAACCAACCAGACGGGGGTGGCGGGTCCATGATGGAGGCACGGTACCGCTCAATCGGTCTCACGCTTTGGACACCGGCGGCCGTGATTACGGCCGCACTAGCATGTAAAGGCAACGACAGCGATATCGGCAGGGCGGCAGTCGAGACAGTGGTGACGATCGGTGCGGAGAACATCGCTGTTGCGCGCCTCGCGGAGCTCAGGAGCGGGCCGTTGATCTCGGGCTCGCTCCAGCCCCGCACCGAAGCCCGGGTTCGCGCGGAGATCGGGGGCCCGGTAAGGCATACCTTCGCCGAAGAGGGCCAGCGGGTGCGGGCCGGCGTCCTGCTCGCGCGACTGGACGATACCGCGGTGCGCGACGCCTACCTTTCCGCCAAATCCGCGGTCCGGTCCGCCGAAACCTCGCTGCAGAATGCGCAACGCAACCTGGAGCGCTCAACCCGGCTGGAGGAGGCCGGCGCCTTGCCGGAGCGGGACCTGGAAACGGCTCAGCTGAATGCCACCAACGCGGAAGGCGCTCTGGCCGATGCCCGCGCTCGCCTTGCGTCCGCGGCGAAGCAGCTAGCTCAGACCGTCGTGCGGGCTCCGATCACGGGCGTAGTCAGCGACCGGGAAGTTGATGCGGGCGACGTGGTCACCGTGGGCGCCGAGCTGTTTCGCCTGGTAGACCTCGGCAGCCTGCGCTTGGAGGCGACAGTTCCTACCGCAGAGATCGACCGTCTCAAGGTCGGCATGCCGGTAGAATTCGAAGTCAGTGGTTATGACCGGAGGTTCACCGGGCGAATCGAGCGGATCAACCCCACCGTGGACCAGACCACCGGCCAGGTACGCCTCTACGTGGCGATCCCCAACGAACGGGAGTCACTCGTCGCCGGTGTGTTTGCCGAGGGCCGGGTGGCCATCGACACCCGTAAGGCGGTCAGCGTCCCATATGCCGCAGTGGACCAGCGGGGGACCGAACCACTGCTTCACGTCATCAAGAGCGGAAGGGTGAAGCAGCTGCCGGTCCGGCTCGGGGTTCGCGATGAATCCACCGATCTGGTCGAGATCGCCTCTGGCGTTACCCCCGGCGACACGGTACTGCTGGGCTCGGCGCAGGGCGTGGCTGAAGGAGTGCCGGTGCGGGTGACGGAAGAGGACGCGAGGCGCTGATGTTCATCTCCGACTTTGCCATCCGGCGTCCGATCGTCACCGTCACGGCGATGGTGGCGCTGGTGGTTTTCGGGATATTCGCCCTGCTGAATCTCCACACCGACGAGTTCCCCGACATTCAGCAGCCGGTCATCGGCGTCACGATCGTCTATCCGGGAGCATCGCCGTCGGAAGTCACCCGGGAAATCATCGAGCCGGTCGAGGACGCCATCTTCGGCATCAGCGGCGTGGATGGTGAGAAGTCCACCTGCTCGGGGATCGACGGGCTGGCGACGTGCACCATCTTCTTCGATTTCGAAAAACCGATCCAGCAGGCCTCGCAGGACATCCGGGACGCCATCTCGACTCAGCGCGACGATCTGCCCCCCGAAATGGAGGAACCGGTGCTCACCCGGTTCGACCCTTCGGAGGAGCCGGTCATCACCCTGACGCTTACTTCCGGCTCGGTTCCGGCCACCACGCTGAGCCGGCTGGCCGATCCCGGTGTGACGCGTTCCCTCCGGGCCATCTCCGGTGTCGCCCAAGTCAGTGTGGTGGGAGGAATCGAGCGGGAGATGACGGTGGAGCTCCAGCCCGGGGCTCTGGAGGCCGCAGGAGTGAGCGTCTCCCAGGTGGTGCAGGCGCTGGAAGCCCAGAACCTGGCGGCTCCGGTCGGCCGGCTCAACGGGCCTTTGGAGGAGCGCACCATCCGTCTTCGCGGCCGGCCCCGAGGGACCGGCCGATTTCAACCGGCTGGTGATCACCGAGCGGGGCGGGCAGGCGATTCTCCTGGGGCAGGTGGCCAAGGTCTACGATGGGACAGAGGAGCCGAGAACCCTGGCGCTCTATAATGGGCGGGAGGCGGTCGGCATCGAGATCATCAAGTCGAAGGGGTACAGCACTACCTATGTGAGCGATCTGATCCGCAATCGCGTGGGCGAGCTGCAGCGAACCATGCCGCCGGACGTGAAGCTGGAGATCGTCCAGGACGCCGGCCAGCGAGTGAGCCGGGCGGTGGCCAACGTCCAGGAGGCGCTGATCGAAGGCGCGCTGCTGACCGTGCTGGTGGTGTTCCTGTTCCTCAATTCCTGGCGCTCCACCGTCATCACCGGCCTGGCCCTACCGGTGTCGGTGCTGGCCAGCTTCATCGCGGTCTGGGCCTTCGGATTCACCCTCAACACCATGTCGCTGCTCGGCCTCTCGCTCTCCATCGGGATTCTGATCGACGACGCCATCGTGGTGCGGGAGAACATCGTGCGCCACATCGAAATGGGGAAAGATCACGTCAAGGCGTCGCTGGAGGGCACCGACGAGATCGGACTGGCCGTGGCGGCCACCACGTTCTCGATCGTAGCTGTGTTCGTGCCGGTGGGGTTCATGTACGGAATCGCGGGGCAGTGGTTCAAGCCGTTCGCGCTGACGATCGCCTGCGCGGTGCTGGTATCGCTCTTCGTGAGCTTTTCGCTCGACCCGATGCTCTCGGCGTACTGGCCCGACCCCCAGACCGAGGCGCACGAGCGGCGCAACCCGATCGCCCGGGCCATTGAGCGGTTCAACCGCTGGTTCGACCGCCAGACCCTACGGTATACCCGGCTGATCGCCTGGGCCCTCGATCATCGCCTGGCCATGGTGCTGCTGGCGGTGGGGTCCTTTGGCGGCGCGATTGCGCTCCAGGCACTGTTCGGCGGGGCCGGTTTCATTCCGGTCAGCGACCGGAGCGAGATCAGCGTCATCGTCGAAACCCCACCGGGCTCCAACCTCGAGTACACCCGGGTGAAGACCGAGGAGGTGGCGCGCATTACCCGTAACCATCCTGAGGTCTCCTATACCTACACCGCCATCGGCACACCGATCCCGCTCCGGGCCCCGGGCGTGGACCAGGCGCTCATCTACGTACGGCTGATTCCAAAGAACGAGCGGGACTTGAGCCAGGACGCGCTGGGCGAGGTGCTCCGGGAGGAGTTGACCAAAGTCGGCGGGGCCAGCGTGTCGGTGTTCACCAGCGGGTTCGGCGGCGCCATGAAGCAGATTCAGATCGAGATGCGGGGCCAGGACCCCGGGGTGCTCACCCGCCTCGCCACACGGGCCGCGGAGGAGGTGCGTCAGGTTCCCGGCGCCACTGATGTCGGTCTTTCCACCCGAGGCGAGCGGCCGGAGCTCATCGTGGATCTCAAGCGGGGGCTGGCGGGTTCGCTGGGTGTTACGGTGGCGGACGTGGCCCAGTCTCTGCGGCCGGCCTTCGCCGGGATCGACGCGGGCGACTGGGTGGATCCCACCGGAGAGACCCGGGACGTGACGGTGCGTCTGGCACCCGAAGCCAGGGAGCGGGTAGTGGACCTGGAGCGGCTGCCGCTGGTGATCCCGGATCGCGATGGCAGGCCGGTAACGTTGCCGCTGGGGCAGGTTGCGGCCATCCGGCAGGGGCTAGGCCCAGCGCAGATCAACCATCTGAACCGCGATCCGGTGGTCAACGTGCAGGCGAACGTCCAGGGCCGCTCGCTCACCGAGGTTACCCGGGACATCAACCTGCGTCTGGAAAAGCTCCAGCTTCCTCCCGGGTACCGGATCACCCAGGGCGGGGAAGCGCGCGACCAGCAGGAGGTGTTCACTCGCATATTCACTGCGCTCGGAGCCGCGGTGCTGCTGATGTACCTGATCCTGGTTATTCAGTTCGGTTCCTTCCTCGACCCGCTGGCGATCCTGGTATCGCTGCCGCTCTCGCTGATCGGCGTGGTGCTCGCGCTCCTGGTCACCGGTGACACCCTCAACATCATGAGCCTGATCGGTGTGATCCTGCTCATGGGCATCGTGGCTAAGAACGCCATTCTGCTGATCGACTTTGCCAAGTGGGCCCACGAGCGCGGAACACCGCTGCGGGAGGCGCTGATTGAGGCTGGCCGGATCCGCCTCCGGCCGATTATGATGACCACTATCGCGCTGATCGCGGGGATGATTCCGGTTGCGCTGGGTCGCGGCGAAGGCGCCGACTTCCGGGCCCCGCTGGGCCGGGCCGTGATTGGCGGCGTCATTACCTCTACGCTGCTGACGCTTCTGGTGATTCCGACAGTCTATGAGATCCTGGATAACCTCAGGGAATGGCTGCGGGTGAAGGTCTGGAGCAAAGTCTTCCGCACTCATTCCGAGGCAGCGGCGAAACCTGTAACGGCGGTCGATCGATGACGCTCGCGGCAACCTCAGTCCGGCAGCGGAACAACGTGCGCGTGCTGGGCCAGGGTGCCCAGCCCATGATCTTTTCCCATGGTTTCGGCTGTGACCAGAATATGTGGCGCTGGGTCACGCCCGCCTTTGAAGCCGACTACCGGGTGATCCTGTTCGATCACGTCGGCGCCGGCCATTCCGACCTCGATGCGTACGACCGGGTCAAGTACGGGACCCTGGAAGGCTACGTCTCGGACTTGTTGGACATTTGCGCCGCGGAAGAGCTGAGGAATGCCATCTTTGTCGGGCACTCGGTGAGCGCGATGATCGGAGTTCTCGCCGCGATTCGGGAGCCTGCCCGCTTCGACAAGTTGGTGCTGGTCGGGCCCTCACCATGCTACGTCAATGACGGTGACTATCATGGCGGCCTGAGCCGCGAGGACATCGAAGGCCTGCTCCACTTTCTGGACAGCAACTATATGGGATGGGCGACGGCTATGGCGCCCTCGATCATGGGCAATCCGGATCGCCCCGAGCTGGGCGCCGAGC
Organism: uncultured Gemmatimonadales bacterium; assembly: GCA_963840165.1. GTDB lineage: Bacteria > Gemmatimonadota > Gemmatimonadetes > Gemmatimonadales > GWC2-71-9 > CAVVWJ01. The sequence goes on along the minus strand of CAWIXT010000008.1, from coordinate 177,129 downwards.
TGACCGCCAGCTTTTGCCGAACCGACCCCGAGATCGCCCGGCAGTTCGCCCGGGTGACCTTTTTGTCCGACAATCGCGCCGATCTGCCTAAGCTCCGGACTGCCGCACTGGTGCTGCAGTGCTCGGAAGATCCTATCGCTCCTCGCCCGGTGGGGGAATACGTTCACGCCCACATTCCCCGGAGCGAGCTGGTCTACCTGAAGGCCACCGGACACTGCCCTAACCTGAGCGCTCCGGAGGAGACCATCGCCGCCATCAAGGCTTATTTGAAGTAATGGATACGATCCTGAATGAATCCGGGCGCGCTGGGACCATACCAGAGGAGAGCGCCCAGGAGCTCTACGAAGACGCCCCCTGCGGTTACCTCACTGCCTTACCCGACGGCACCATCGTTCGCGCCAACCGAACCTTCCTTGCCTGGACCGGCTACACGTCGGACTCGCTCCTGTCGCGCAGGCGGCTTCAGGACCTGTTGACCATCCCGGCCAAAATCTTCTACGAGACCCACTACGGTCCCCTCCTGAAGATGCAAGGTTTCATCCGGGAGATGGCGCTGGATCTGGTCTGCGCCGACCGAAGTCTCTTGCCGGTGCTGGTCAACTCTACAGAGCACCGGGATGCCGCGGGGGACCCCCTGCTTACTCGGATCACCATCTTTGATGCCACCGAGCGGCGCCGGTACGAGCGCGAGTTGCTCTCGGCCCGCCGCCGCGCGGAGCAGCTTGCCAGGGTGGTGGGCGCCTCGGGCGACGCCATCCTGATCACAACGGCCGAAGGAGAGATCCAGACCTGGAACGGAGGAGCGGAACGACTCTTCGGGTATGCGGCGAAGGAAGTCGCGGGCCGCGCCGTAGGTGACTTCCTGGTACCGGCCGACCGCGCAGCCGCCTATGCCCGGGCCCTGGATGAGGCCCGTAGCGGCCAGGAGGTTCAGCTCGAAACCGTGTTGGCGCACAAGGGCGGCCGCCCGATCGACGTCTCCTTGAGCCTGACTCCTCACCTGGAGGCGCCGGGTGAGCTGGTCGCCATCTCTTCAATCATCCGAGACATTACCGAGCGGCGGCTGATAGAACGGCAGCTGCGTGAGGCGGAGAAGCTCCAGTCGGTGGGCACGCTGGCCGGCGGGGTGGCGCACGAGGTGAACAACCAGATGACGGTGGTGCTGGGGTTCGGCGACTTCGTGCTTCGGGCGCTGGGTCAGGACCATCCGCAAGCACGAGATATCGAGAGCATGCTGAACGCGGCTGAGCGCGCCGCGCGGATCAGCCGGCAGCTCCTCGCCTTCAGCCGCAAACAGATGATCGCATCCCAGCAGCTGTCTCTGGCCGCGCTGCTGGCCCAGCTGGAGCCGCGATTGCGGGATGAGCTGGGTTCCACCATGTCACTGGTGGTCGAAGCCGACGAGTCGGATGCCGTGGTAAGTGCCGATCCAGCTCAGATCGAGCGAATCCTCCTGCATCTCACGCGTAACGCCCGAGATGCGATGGGCCCCAGCGGGCAGCTTCGCATCTCCGTCGAGAATGCGCTCCTCAGTGATGACGACGCTCGACTGCATCCGGGCGACGAGGTGCTGCCTGGTGCCTATGTTCTGGTTACCGTCTCCGATACCGGCTCCGGCATGAACGAGGAGACACTGCGGCGTGCCTTCGATCCCTTCTTCACCACCAAGCCATTCGGGGAGGGAACCGGGCTGGGGCTGGCGACGGTGCACGGCATCGTCAAGCAGCACGGCGGCCAGGTCTGGGCCACGAGTCAGCCCGGCTGCGGCACCACCCTCAAGATCTATCTCCCCAGGGAGCCGGCGGCGCCCCCGCAGAGGTAAACGCAGTACGTCCGGCCCTTGGACGTAATCGAAGTCGGTCACCTCGCAACAATAAGACTCCCCCGTGTTCGTCTTCCTTCAGGTCGTCTCAGGTCACGCCGGAGGAAGACCCTGCCCCAGACTGTGCTTGGGTCTATCCGGATAGCAAAAAAGAGCTTCAATTGCAGCGACTCTAACCGGACCGTAAGTTATCGGCGGCTCCTTGTATTCCGGCTGGTAGCCACGCCCCTAAATGCCGAGGGAAGTCCGGCCCGTACTCGCGGATGGAATCCCTTCCGTAGAGGCCTGAATGAAACCAGCGATCGCTTTGTCTCTCCTCATTACCTGTCTGGTTTACGGTCCAGCAGCGGCGCAGGATGTGACCGGGCGGCTCGAGGGGCGAATTGTCGACGCACAAGACCACGCTCTCCCCGATGTCCAACTCACCCTGACCAGTCCCGATCTTTTAGGGAGCCGAACGGTAACGACGGATCGCACCGGACGCTTTCGAGTCCAAGCCCTGCCGATTGGAATCTACCGTGTCACAGTTCGGAGCATTGGATTTCGTCCGCTCGTCGTGGATAGTGTGCCGGTTCGATTGGGCGGCGCATCGAGCCTGCCCCGTGTAACGCTGCAACCTGCTGTGGTGGAGCTGGACGAGATTACTGTGAGCCCGGCCAATCCCGGGTTCGACCCAGCGAGCACCGCGTCGAGCCTGACACTCGACGCCGGTCAGCTCGATGCGCTCCCACTCACTCGAGACTTTCGTGATATCGCGCTGCTGGCACCCGCCTCCATACCGTCCTACCTGGGGCGGGCTGGTGGAGTACCGGACGGCATTAACATCGGAGGGGCAACCGGGATCGAGAATGCCTACTACGTGGACGGGATCAACATCACCGACGTGTTTCACGGGGGCGCCGGACTCGATCTGCCCTACAACTTTATCAAGCAGATCGAGATCCGCACTGGCGGAGCGACGGTTGAGGATGCGCAGGCACTAGGTGGCGTGGTCAATGTGGTTACGCCGAATGGAGGAGAGCGTTTGCAGGGCGACGTGTTCGGATTCTACTCAGCGGACGAGCTGAGTAGCGATCCAGAGGTCCTCCTCGGAGCTACGGAGACAGGGTTCAGACTCTACGACCTGGGTGCTCGAGTCGATGGACCAATTCTACCAGGCCGACTCTCATTCTTCGGCGCATATAACTGGGTCTCCGAGAAACGGGAGCATACCCTTGCGTCCGGGTCAACCGACAACACCAGCGGCAAGCACCTTTTTGCGGGCAAGCTTACCTGGCGGGCCGGGCCCGGCACCTCGGCGGCCTTCACTATCCTCGGCGATCCGCATCATAGTGAGGGCATGAGTGGCTCGATCTTCGGCACCGGCGTTCCTATTGATCCGGAGGGTCTTCGCCGGAAGGGAAGTGGTGGTGGGATTGGCGTCTCCATCAGGGGGACTCATTTCCTGAGATCGGACCTCATGCTTGAGGGAACCCTGGCACAGGTGACTCGAGACGGGGAAGACGCACCGGCTACAGCGGCTGGTTATGCGCCTATCGTCATAGACCAGGTGGAAGGCACGCTCTCGGGCGGGGGCGGAAATTTCAGCAGCGATCATTCCCGGCGTCGCTCGGCTGGTCTCGCGGCATCGTGGCAGCAGGGGGCGCACAACCTCCGGACCGGAGTTCTATACGAGAGCCTCTATCTTAGCTCCGAGTTCGATGCCTCGCGGCCCGAATTGGGCACGATCATCCGGGCCGACACCAATCTATGGTACTGGCACTCTAACTATTCTGCGCCTGGCATCGGTGAGAACCGGATGCCAAGCGCCTTCATCCAGGATGTCTGGCAGACGAGCCGGCGCCTGACGCTCACTGCCGGACTGCGCTGGAGCCAGCAGACGGTGCACAACCTGACCTCCGACACGGTAAACTTTCAGCTACGTGACGGGCTACAGCCTCGAGTCGGCCTAGTCTTCCAACCTGGCCGGCTCGGAACGCAGCGACTCTACGCATCCTACGGGCGGGTAGCCAACCAGTTCACGCTCAGGGGGGTGGCCGAACTGAACGGCTTTGGTGCGGAAACGCTGTTCGCGTTTCCCCAAGACCCGCGCGTCGACACGGCAGGTACCACGATCGATGACGCCCGCGAGAAGAATGGTGGTTTCTTCGGCGATGGCACGCTGCGGGGCGAGACCGCCGACGAGTGGGCGATTGGGTACGATCGAAAACTCAGCGGGGTGCTTTCATTGTCTGTCCGTGCCGTCCGTCGGATTCATCGGGATGCCGTGCAGTTAGGCATTGATGCACTAGGAGTCCAACTCATGGGGAACCCCGGCAGGGGAGCCCTAGCCCAGTTCCCAGTGCCAAAGCGGACCTACGACGCACTCGAGCTCATTTTCGAGCGCACGGCGGGGGTGCAGTCGCCCTGGCTCCGGCTGTCATATGTTCTGTCCCGAGCCCGGGGCAACTACACCGGACTCTACGGAAGCGACTGGAGTCTCGACTTCGGCCACGTGGGCCCCCTCTACTTTTTCCCCGAGCAGCACGAGAACAGTACTGGGCGGCTTCCCAATGACCGACCACATGTGCTCAAACTCTTCGGCGCGCAACCGGTAAGCTCCCGGCTTGTGGTAGGAATCACCTTCCTGGTCGCGAGCGGTACCCCACTGAGCGAATTCGGGGCAGTTTCCGAGATCGGACCGCCGTTTCGGAAGTTGGTGCGCGAGCGGGGAACTGCCGGCCGCACGCCGGCGATCTGGGACGTGGGCCTGCGCACCGCCTACGAGCTGCCCATACCCCTGCGAGCCGGTTCCCAAGCACGCTTCCTTCTCAACCTCGAGCACATTGGCAGTCCGCGGACGGCGGTCGACTATGACCAAGTGCACTTCACCTGTCTGGATAGCGAGGGGAATCAGAGCTGCCCTAATGCCGGCTATGGCCGCGTCATTCAATATCAGCCACCGATGGCGGCACGGCTTGGTTTGGAAATGATCTTCTAAGTGGTCCCTGATCGGCGGCTTCTGATCCAGCCAACACCTACGCGATCAATCACCGCCTCGTAGCGTGGTTCTCCTTGAAAGACCTCGAATGTGCCGCCAGCAAGGAACTCGGCCAACCAACCATCTCGGTTGCGAGCCGCTCGTTCGACGGCAGCCAGAGCCCCAGCCCGATCACCAAGTGCAAGCCGGACGCTGGCGGTCCATACCGCCTCGGGCTGCTCGAGCCGCTCGAGCTTTGCCAGCATCGCTGCGGCCTGGGTGCGTCGTCCCATATCAGCAAGTTGTCGGGCGATCGGCCCCAGCAGGAACGCTGCGGTGTCCCCGTGGACTTGAAGTGCCTGCTCCAGATCTTGCAGGCTTTTTGCCGGGTGGCCCAGTGCCGAGTAGGCATACGCCCGGAGATGATAGGCCACCCAATTAGTCGAATCGTATTTGACGGCCCGTTGCGCCTCCACAAGGGCGTCATCGGCCCGGCCCACCCGTAACAAAGCAAATGCATGATTTGAGATCACGAAGGGAGCGGTGGGATCCAGCGCAGCAGCGCGGCGCATGACCGCGAGAGACGAATCAGGGAGCCCGACCACCCCCAGAAACTGGGAGTACAACATGTGGGTGAGGGCGGAACCGGGGGTCAGCTCCAGGGCGCGTCGATAGTCCCGCTGAGCGCCAGCAAAGTCCCATTCATACTTGAGCCGCAACATCGCTCGCGCGCCATACGCTTCACCATTCAGGCTGTCGAGCGCCAGAGAGCGTTCCACTGCTTGCCGCTGCAGCACCTGGCTCTCCGCCGGAGTAAGGCCACCGGCTTGACCCAGGAGGCTGTAGGCCACAGGTAGCGCTGCCCACGCATCCGCGAACCCTGAGTCCCGAGCGATTGCTTGTGTCAGAGCGAGGATGCCTTGGCGGATACTCTCTTGGCCCACTTGCTTCACCAGATGCCGCCCCCTGAGGTATAGTCGATAGGCTTCAGCATCCCGCGTGCCCCGTACGGCTAGAGCTTTGCTTCGAGGAAGCAACTGGATACGGAGTGACTCTGCGAGAACGGCTCCGATGTCCGGATCTGCGCCCGGATCCCGGGGGTCGTACACGCCGGACCAGCGCACGAAACCGTCGTCGGGGTTCACTAACTGGAGTGCCACGCGGGGCCGGCCGGCTACCTCACGAACGTTGCCCACAACCATGGCGCTTACGCCAAGCTCGCGCGCGACTTGAGGGAGGTCCGGGCCCCGGCCCCTATAACGAGCAACGGTGGCGCTACTCGGGAGACGAAGGCCCTCGACCCGAGAGAGCTCATCAATAAGATCCGTGGTCAGCCCAGCCGCGAGATAGGCTTTGCCGGAGTCTCCGGTCATGTTATCGAGGGGCAATACCGCGACCGAGGCCGCATTCAGTCCGGTTGGTGAGCGCGACCCAGGTCCACCACCGTCGGTGAGCAAGACTACAACCGTCAGGGCAGCGGCAGTGGGTAAGACCCACTTGATCCAACGCCTGACCGGCAGACGGCTTGCAGCTCGTGCGGATTCACCGATCGCGAACGCTTCGGCGAAGTCTGAAGCCCGGGAGAAACGATCGGCTGGATTCCGCGCCAGGGCTTTTCCAATCGCCGCATCCAGCTCTGGAGTGAGGTCCTGACGCACGGGTGAGAGTTTCGGGGCCGGCTTACTCAACCGCTGCGCGATGGCTTCCTCCGGCGTTGACCCCGCGAAGGGAGGCTCGCCCCCAAGCATCTCGTACAGTACGCATCCCAGTGCGTAGATATCCGTCCGCTCATCCACAGGACTTTCGCCGGTCACTTGCTCCGGGCTCATGTAGGCCGGCGTGCCGGTGCCGAGCCCCTTCGTCGTCAACTGATCTCCGCCTGCGGAATCGACTGCACGCGCAATACCGAAGTCGGCGACTAAGGCGTGTCCGCCACCGAGCAGGATGTTCTCGGGCTTGATATCCCGGTGAATGAATCCTCTGTGATGGGCGTAGGCCAGGGCATCCGCCACCTCGCGCCCGATCTGAAGCGCCTCGCCCACAGCGAGCCGCTTCTCCCGTTCCAGCCGGCCTCGTAGAGACTCTCCTTCCACATAGGGCATGACGTAATACAGCAACCCGTCGGCCTCCCCAGAGTCATGGAGCGGCAGGATATGGGGGTGCATGAGACTCGCTGCGATATCGATCTCCCGAAGGAAACGCTCCGGGCCCATCAGTGCCGACAGCTCGGGCCGGAGGACCTTGATAGCCACCCTGCGGTGATGCCTGAGATCGTGAGCCAGGGCCACGACTGCCATGGCGCCAGCGCCGAGCTGGCGCTCGACCTTATAGCGTCCCTCAACCGCCCGAGCCAGGCGAGCAATTGCGGGTTCTGAAGAGACAACTCCTATGGAGGGAGCTCTTGGGAGCGGTCGCGGAACAGGCGAGGTCTTGATCCGCTCGATCAACGCGACGGTCTCCGCGGCGGGCTCCACCTCCAGCTCGGTGGCGAGCTTTCGGGCGAATTCATCGTAGGCCCGTACCGCGCCAGCCCGGTCGCCCAGCCGATCGAGAAGCTCGATCAGCCAACGTAGTGGACGCTCGTCGCCGTTGGCGAGCTCGACCGCGCGTCGGGCAGAGGTCAAGGCCAGAGTGAGATGCTTACCAGCCTCGTGCCGCTCCGCCAGGAGCTTAGCAGCTCCGGCCGCCCGAGCGCGAAGTCGCGGCCGCTCCTGCTCCACCCATTGCTCGAATCCCGGCGCATCCGGAACAAAGAAAGACGGCAGCAGGTCGCCCCGGTACAGCTCCAGCGCCTGGTCGACTCGGCCTTCCTCCAGCGCCGTCTCAAACGCCTTGACATCGTTCCAGATCACGGAGGTGTCGAGGGCGAGCTCGTCAGCGCTCCGGGACAGGATCGCCGCTTCTCCTATCGACCGTCGCAGGAAATGGATTGCCTTGCTGAGGGCGTTCCGGGCGTGCTCCTGGTCCAGCTCCGGCCAGAACAGTCCCAGCAGGGTATCGCGCCGCTTTGGCCCCGGCGGAGCGGCGGCGGCAAGGAAAGCGAGGAGCGCAAGGCGCTTGGGTTGAGCCAGCACGGCCCCAATCTCTCGACCACCCTCGTCGCGCAGGTCGATGGAGCCCAGCAGTTGAAATCGGATCATGGTGGTTGGGGGCCCGATTAGGGCAGTTCCGGCCAAGTCAGCGCCAGGTCACCTGGCGGGAAGAGCCTAACCGTAGCCTGAAGGTACCGGACGCACATGGCATGGGCAATCAGGCCTGGCACCACAGTGTTCGGACCGAGGGCATCCTCGGGCACCCATGATAGGAGGTATAACCATGAAATGCATCGCGCTCTTCGCCTTGACTCTTGCTGGGTTGGCCGCATGTGAGACGCCATCTGCGCCCACATCGCGGGAACTCACCGTCGCCGAGCCGTCCTTCGGAAAGGTCCTCGCGAACGAGTCAGTCCCGTTCGGAGGGACGCTAGTTAATCCCTGCACGCCGGCAGAGGATGTTGCATTCGAAGGTCGACTCCACGTGCTCATTAAGGGCACGCCCGACGACTTCACTGTTCACACCAATGGGCAGGGCATTCACGGTGTCGGGCTGATCAGCGGCGACCGGTATGTATTGCAGGAGCACGAAAAGAGTCAGACCCAGACCACCGGTCCAACCGCAACCCAACTCTTTAGCCTCCGTTTCCATATGGTCCGGCAGGGGCCGGAAGACAACTTCTTTTTCAGGCTCGTACTTCGCGCCACCTTTCAACCGGATGGTACGGTTCAAGTCGAAGTCATTGATGAAGAGGTCGAGTGCCGCGGCTAGGACCCGGATAGCCGAGTTCAAGAGTCTGGCTCGCTGCCAGCCGTGTGGACATTTAATGCCCCTGCCGGGAGGCAGGGGCGTAGTCTGTCAGGGCAACTCGCCCACGATCTTCCGAAATTCTGTCTCGTTGAAGGCCCGCAGTGTCTCCGTCCGCACGTTTCCCATTGCCCCCAGGCCCAGCACCATCTTCGCCAGTGCGGTGTCGTCCGGCAGCTCGGCGATGGCCACCGCGTCATAGTGCCCGAGAGTGACGTAAAATGCTTTCAGCTCGCCGCCGGCACGCTTGTACGCCTGCCTGGCTGCGTCCAGGCGTTCGGGCCCCTTCTTGATGCCGGCGATGCCTTGCTGAGTATAGGTGAGCAGGGAGATGTAGGTGGGCATGGGATGCGCTCCTGGGTGCGGACCTGGGAAGTGCCATTTGCGGTTACTCCGCTAACCTGCAGCCTCGGTCCAGGAGACGCTAGTGAGTTACCCTGATCGCTCATACAGCATCGACTTCTCTTATACCTCTGCCCATCCAGTCAAGGCACGGAGGTTGCCTTAAGCCCCATCCCCAAGCCGGGTTGTTTCGTCGCTTTCGACGTAAGGAACTGCCATGATCACCTGCCGTGCAGGTACCGGGGCCCTCGTCGCTATCCTGGTGAGTTGCGCAATCGGCGTCCGGTCCCCCCTTGCTGCCCAACGGTCATCCAAAGCACCTGCGGCAGGAACAGCCGCGGTGCGGCACACTGGGTTTGGGACACTAAGCGTGACGATTGCCCTCGTCGGGGAAAACCTCGAGGTAAAGCCGGTTCCGCTTCACGCACTGGATCTCGTAAGCGACCTTGAAACAGGGGAGAAGATCGCAATCCGTACCGGACTCGATGGCAAAAGGGTGCAGCAGGCCCCCGCGGGGAGCTACCATTTGCGCAGCGTGGTCCCTGTCACCCTGGCTGGCCGATCCTATATGTGGAGCGAGCCGGTTGTGATCAGAAACGGGCAGAGCACCAACGTCGAGCTGACCAACACCAATGCGCGGGTTGACAGTAGCGCTGCCGGGTCCGACGTAGCGGTGGCGCCGACCTCCCAGCGTCACATCGCGCCGGAGATCGAGGTATACGAGCGGCTCAAGCGGGGTGTGTTCCGGGTGGAGTCGGGACTTCGCCATGGCTCGGGCTTTCTGGTGGACACCCTGGGTGGCATCATCTTGACCAACGATCATGTCGTCGGGGCGGCTACCAAGGTGACCGTCTTGATCGACTCGCTCACCCGGGTAGAGGGCCAAGTCGTGACTCGTGACGTGGATGCCGATGTCGCCCTCATTCGTATTGCAGGAAATGCCTGCACTGACTGCCCGCGGCTCTCGCTTGCCTCTGGCGGTAACGCCAAGGTGAGAACCGGGGAGCGGCTCATGGCCATAGGATACCCGCTCAACCAGGAACAGTCGCTCACGACCGGCATAGCGAGCAGCGTGCGTGACGGAGCCGTCATCAGCGACGTCAACATCAACCACGGCAACTCCGGGGGTCCGATGCTCGCCATGCATGGCGAGGTCGTGGCCATCAATACCTTCGGGGATTTCACGGCATCCGGCGGGCCGGGGATTTCCGGCTCGATCTTGATCAGCCGGGCAGGGAAGGCCCTCGCGACGGCTCAGGCCGCGCTCCGCAACCTTCCGCCGCCGAGCGATGCCCGGCTCCCGGTCATGCCGGGAACCTCTTACCCGCTCACGCCTCTAAAGGAGATCGCCGAGACGGCAGCCATCAAGCGGTACCGGAAGTTCGCTGATCTGGACGCTGTGAAGTTCGAGGTCTCTCTGACGACCCCGGTGGTGGCCTTCGTCCGGGCGCGGACCTTTCAGGAGGAAGTCGGCAAGGACAGGAAGAAACGCGAGGAGCGGTCGGATCTCTCCGATGAAGAGCGATACAGCGAGTTGAAGGGCAAGCGGGACTGGGAAGAGTACGTCGGGAATGAGCGCGCGGCGGTAATCTCGATTGCCGTCAACCCCAAGGTGGGTGAGACCGGTGGCAGCGTGTTCCGGCGTCTCATGGTCGGAGCGAATACCAAGGCCACCTACAAGTACAGGGGAGACGTCCGGGGCGTACAGATGTACCGCAATGGTGATTCGGCCGCCGTGATAGTGGGCGGGCATGAACCAATGACTGCGTTCGTAGACAACGTCTGGGTTCAGTTGAAGGACGTGGCCGACATGGGTTACTACATCCTCGACCCGCGGGTTTTCAAGCCGGACTCCGCCGGGAATCCCCCAAGTGTGGTCGTAGAAGTCACCGACCTCAAGCGCCCCAACAAGAACTCTTGCCTGGAACTTCCTATGGAGGTCGTAGCGCACGCCTGGAACGACTTCGAGGCCTACTATGCCGCGGCTGATCCCGGGGCGCACTTTCGGCGCGCCAACCCCAAGGCCAAACGGAGCAAGGCGGCCTATCGCGAGAAGTTCCTCAGCGAGTGCGAATGGTCGGTCTACTAGTTTCTGGGAATCACTGACTGATCCAAAAGGGGATGGCTGGCGCTGCCCGACATCCGGCATCAGTATAGAGGAGGTTTTCCTCAGTCTCCTGGCCCGTAAGCCCCCCTCGAGGAGTAGCTTGATTGCCTAACAGGTGGGTGACCTACCTGCTCGCCACTGCCATGCTGGCATCCGCCTGCGGCGGCGGGTCATCGCTGCCCGGTCCGGCAGTCGTCACCTTTCCCATCAGTGCCCTGGGTGCCGAGGGAGCAGGTCCTGGTCCGGCAGCTCTCCCGGTTCATGGCGGAGAATCCCGGCATCAAGGTCGTCCAGCGGGTCACGCCGGACGCAGCCGACCAGAAGCACCAGCTCTACGTCCAATGGCTCAACGCGGGCGCCAGCGATCCAGATATCCTGCAGCTCGACGTGATCTGGACGCCCGAGTTCGCCGCCGCTGGATGGATCCTCCCGCTCGACCGCTTCCTGCCCGACACCGCCGCCTTCTTCCCCTCGACCATCGCGGCCAACCGGTGGCGGGACAGCCTCTACGCGCTGCCGTGGTTCGCCGACGTGGGGATGCTGTACTGGCGCACCGATCTGATGAACGCGCCACCCGCCACCTTCGACGAGCTGGTTCAGTCAGGCGCAAGCGGGCCCGGCAGGCCGGCGGTCCTCAGTACGGCATGCGTCTGGCAGGGCGCCCGCTACGAAGGACTGATCACCACCTTCGTCGAGTATCTCGGCGCCTACGGCGGGCAGCATCCTGGATGGTGGCCGGGTGGTCGTCAACTCAGAGGCCGGCCTCCGGGCCCTGACCGAGATGCGAGACCAGATCTATCGGCACGGCGTGGTTCCCACGAGCGGTGCTCACCTGGCACGAGGAGGAGACCCGGTTCGCCTTTCAGAACGGCGAGGCCGCCTTCATGCGCAACTGGCCCTACGCGTATCCGCTGATGCAGGATAGCGCCGAGTCGCGGGTGGCGGGGAAGTTCTCGGTGGCGCCGATGCCGGCCGGTCCGGGCGGCACCCACACGGCCGCGATCGGCGGAGCGCAGCTCGCGATCAACCGGCGTACCGAGCACCCCGAGGCCGCCTGGGCCGTGATCGACTATCTCACCCAGCCGGAGCAGATGCGGGAGCGGGCGCGAGGTGGTGGGACAGTTTCCCACCCGGTCCGGCTGTCTACGACGATCCCGAGCTCGCATCCGGGCTCGCCATCCCGCCTGCCACGGTGCGCCGCATCATCGAGTACGCGCGTGCCCCGGCCGGTCACCCCGGTCTACACCCAGCTCTCCGAGATCCTGCAGATCCATCTCCATCGCGCTCTCACCCGGCAGATCGGAGCCGGCCGCGGCCCTGGCCCGGGCCCAAGCCGAGATGCAGCGGCTGCTGAACCGCGCCGGACTCGGCACGGGAGAGCCGGTTGCCCGGCGCTGATCGTCGGTCCGGCATCGAGCAGCAGGAGGCTCGCATTGCCTGGGCGCTGGTCCTTCCCGCACTCCTCACCATCCTGCTCGTCGCGCTGTTTCCGCTGGTCTGGACGCGTGTGGGAGTCACTCCATCTGCACGATCTGCGGATGCCGTGGCTGGGCCAGCCGTTCGTGGGTCTCGACAACTATGTCGAGGCGCTCAGGGATCCCCGGTTCTGGGGCGTCGCTCGGGTCACACGGCATTCTTCGCCGTGACCAGCGTGGGACTCGAGCTGATCATCGGCCTGTGGCTGGCGCTGGCGCTCAATCGGGCCTTTCGCGGCCGGGGCCTGGTCCGCGCCGCCGTGCTGATACCCTGGGCCATTCCGACCGTGGTATCGGCGCTTCTCTGGCGCTTCATGTTCGAGGGCCAGAGCGGAATCGTGAACGCCGTGCTGGTCGAACGTCGGGGTTCTGCAGCGAGCCTCGTCGTCTGGTTCATCCACCCGACGGCGCGCGTGGGTGCCCGTCATCCTGGCCGACGTCTGGAAGCACCACGCCGTTCGTGGCGCTCCTGCTGCTGGCCGGTCTGCAGAACATCGACACGTCGCTGTATGAGGCCGCGCGCATCGACGGCGCGTCGGCCTGGCGGCAGTTCCGCCACGTGACCCTGCCGCTGCTCCGGCCCGCCATTCTGGTGGCGCTGATCTTCCGCACCCTGGATGCCTTCCGGGTGTTCGACCTGATCTATGCGCTCACCGGCGGCGGGCCCGGCACATCCACCGAGCCGATCGCCCTGTACACCTTCAACGCGCTTGCTCCAGAACCTGCAGTTCGGCTACGGCTCCGCGCTGTCGGTGATCGTCTTCCTGATCACCTTCTCTCTGGCTCTGGTCTACATCAAGATTCTCGGCGCCGAGCTGACCGGGAGCCAAGCGGTGAGGGCGCGGCGGCTGGTGGCCGGCCATCGTGCTCGCGCTGCTGGTGGCGGCCAGCGCCTTTCCCTTCTACTGGGCCATTCTCGCCTCGTTCACGCCCGAGGCCCGGCTGTTCCAGGAGCCGTCGCTGCTGCCACCGGCACTGGTGCTCGACCACTATCGCGCGCTGTTCACCGAGCGAAGCTTCTGGCTGCCGATCCGGAATTCACTGATCGTCGCCGGCGCGACGACCATCTTCTGCGTTGCGCTCGGGGCGCTGTGCGCCTATGCGCTGGCCCGGCTCGAGTTCCGGGGCAAGTCGCTGTTGCTCGGGTGCCATCCTGGCGGTCGGCATGTTTCCGCAGATCTCGGTGGTCTCGCCGCTGTACCTGCTGCTCCGGGAGCTCCACCTGATCAACACCTATCCCGGGCTGGTGCTGCCCTACCTGACGTTCGCGATGCCGCTCACCGTCTGGCTGCTGGTGGGGTTCTTCCGCCAGCTGCCCGGCGAGCTGGAGGAGGCGGCCATGGTGGACGGCGCCGGGCGGCTGCGGGCGTTCTGGGAGGTGATCGTGCCGCTGGCGCGTGCCCGGGATCGCGACGACGGCGATCCTGACGTTCGTGTACAGCTGGAACGAGTTCCTCTTCGCGCTGTCGTTCACGCTGGGCCCGGAGCGCCAGACCGTGCCGGTGGCCATCGCGCTCTTCCGGGGACAGTATCAGGTCCCCTGGGGCCAGATTCTGGCTGCCGCCGTCGTCGCCACGCTCCCGGTGACGCTGCTGGTGCTCGCGTTCCAGCGCCGCATCGTGCAGGGGCTCACCGCCGGCGCGGTGAAAGGCTGACCATGGCTTCGGTTCGTCTGGAGGGCGTCGACAAGACCTACCCCAACGGACACGTGGCGGCCAAGGGGCTCGACCTGGAGATCCGGGACGGCGAGTTCATGGTGCTGGTGGGTCCCTCCGGCTGCGGCAAGAGCACCGCGCTCCGGATGATCGCCGGCCTGGAGACACCGACCGGCGGCCGGATCCTGATCGGGGATCGCGACGTGACCGTCGCTTCCGCCGCAGGACCGCGACATCGCCATGGTCTTTCAGACCTACGCGCTTGTATCCCGCACATGACGGTGGGGGAGAACCTGGCCTTCGGTCTCCGGATGCGGGGCACGCCGGTCGAAGTCATCGAGGCCCGGGTCAAGGAAGCGGCCCGGGCATTGGGACTGGAAGCCGTGCTGACTCGCCGGCCGGCGCAGCTCTCCGGCGGCCAGCGGCAGCGGGTCGCGCTGGGTCGTGCGATCGTCCGGGAGCCCAAGGTGTTCCTGTTCGACGAGCCTCTCTCCAACCTGGACGCCAAGCTGCGGGTCGAGACCCGCGCCGAGCTGGCGCGGTTGCATCGCCGGCTCGGGGCCACCGTCGTCTACGTCACCCACGACCAGGAGGAGGCCATGACGCTGGGCTGGCGGGTCGCGTCATGCGCGACGGTTTCCTCCAGCAGGTGGCACCGCCGATGGAGCTGTATCGGCGGCCGGCCAACCGGTTCGTGGCGGAGTTCGTCGGGTCGCCGGGGATGAACTTCCTTCCGGGCGAGACCGTCGCCGGCGCGGTTGCGAGCCCCCGGTGCCGGGGTAACGCTCGGGGTGCGACCCCACGACGTGGCACTCGTGCCGCAGGGAGCGGGCGATCTCGATGCCTGGGTGGACGTGGTGGAGTCGAGAGGCAGCGAGCTGCTGGTCTACCTCAGGCTGGGCGCAAAGGGCGATGGCGCCGAGCTGCGGGTGGTGGCGCCACCGGAGCCGGAAGTGCAGGAGGAGCGGGTGGTGGGGGTGAAGTTCGACCGGACCCGGCTGCACTGGTTCGATTCCAGGCCGGGCAACGCGTGTCATCCTGAGCACTCGATGTCAGGATGACAGTATCGCTGCGGATGACATCACCTGCCGCGAACCGAGACAGCACGAACTCCACCGCCAGATCCGTCGTATTCCAAAGCTGCACGTCCGAGCTGGTCCCATACCTGACCGGCCGCAGCCGGTCTCCCTCGATCCGATAGCTCCACAGCTCGTTGTACCCCAGACCGGACGCGTCGACTGCCGCCAGGATTCGTCCTGGAGCCAGGACTGGAGTGCACTCCCCGAGCGCGCCCGTGGCCAATCCCAGAGAGATCAGATTCACCTCCCGTCCCCAGACCACCCGCGGCGAGTGGTAGGTGTCCTTGCTGAAGCGTTCCCAGATCTCGGGTGAGGCGTAGGCGTCGTTCGCGACGACCGGTCCGAGACTATCTACCAGCAGACCGACCGGGTACGGCAGCACCAGCGTGCTGGCATCCCGCTCGACGGTCTCCTTGTCGCCGGGTTTGCCGGAGGCAGCAAAGTTCTCCAGGAACATCCCGGTCGCAATATCGGTGTTGACGACGGGTATCGGCTTTCCGTCGGCATCCAACGACAGGGCCAGAAAGGACAGCGAATCAGTCGAGCTGCGCCATCTGCGGCGATCTTCTGCCAGTAGCGTCGCTCCGATTGCCGGAAGACGGGCCAGCCGGGCATTCACCCGATGTCGCACCTCCGCGGGCGGAAGTGTCACCTCGAAGTGGCGTCTCGCTCCTCGCCAGATCTCGATCGCCCGGTCCAGCGCGGCAGGGTCGCGACGGTATTCGCCCAAGGGCGTGCTGTCGATTCCGGGAGCTACAGAGCTCAGGCTCTCGTCATCCAGGCCCAGAGCGGTCAGGCTCGAAAAGATCAGGGCGATCGAGCGGAGCGCATGGGGCGCCCAGATGGCGTTGACATCCATGGCAAAGCGCCCGCCCGCGTAGCCGGCGTCGCTGTCCCGCCAGCTGGCAGAGCGCCAGTGAGTCGAGTCGCGCTTGGGGAAGCTGACCAGCCGAGCCGGACGGGGGTCGTCTACATACGGACGGGTCCAGGTCGTGACCAGCGCCATCTCACGCAGCAGCAGTGACAGCCGCGACCCGCGCCCATCGGCGCTGTCGAGCAGGAAGGCCCGCTTCTGCGCGGCCGGAACGGCGGGATCGGTGAGGTATCCAGCTACCAGCACCGGTAGCTGGAACTCGTCGTCGATCATGTGATAGTTCTCGCGGGTCTCTCTGGAGGTTTGCGAGAGACATCCCGTGCCTCCTTCCATGGCCGGCCGAATCTCGACCAGGGAGTCGTACACCACCGCGTTCTCGCGGATCGCCTGGCCTCCGAGCGCCTCCTCATGGCTCACATCGCCGTTCGGCCCCAGCTTCCGCAGCACACTCGCGATCACGTGCTCCGACATCGCCGGGTGACCAGATGGGCCGCATCATGAGGGCGGTCATCATCATGTCGCGGCCGAAGTAGGTCGCGAAGTTAGGCAGCCCGGCCATCAGCTTTTCCTTGGAGCTCAGAAGCTCGACGGCGCGGACCTGACGCTCCAGCCTCCGGTATCGCTCGATGCCTGCACTATCTCTCTCGCGTCCGGCTTCGGCCAGGAAGTCGAGGAAACCCTGATTAAAGATCTCAGTTCGCTTCAACGGTGCGAGTGAAGGCGCGTCGGTACTTAACCGAACCGTGAACTGGAGTGGACGTCCGGGCTTCGATGTGATGGTGATCGTACGATCGGAGCCCCGGACTGATTACCTCCGACGGTGGTCCACCCTCACATCTAGGGTCAGGTAATTCCGGCCATCGAGGGACCGATGCACGACTCTCACGGTTGGAAGTGGAATCACCCTTCGGTTCCACGATCACCGGTCTTAACCGCGAGCGCAGCTCGGCCAGGCTGTTGGCGCGAAGCAGCTCCAGGTGCCTCCCGGCGTGCCGCGCGACGAAGTCGCTCCACTCTGGCAACCAGCAGCGACTCTTCGGCCACCACGAATGAGGCGGCGGAGAATGGCCTCTGGTGCCGCTTCGAATACTGGTAGTCGCGTTCGAGTCGCATCGAACCGAGGACGAATGACCCGAGTTGCAGGTGCGATCTATCTGAGGTGAGTTGGTACTCGATGCTCTTGTGCGAGACCATGCGAGCGACTCGCGCGGTATCGCTCCTCCACGCCAGTGGAACCGGCCGACCTTTGGCATCGCGGGCAGTAAATCCGATGCTCTCGTTGGCCCCATTCGCCCAGAGGTTCACGACCCGGCCGCTTCGGGGATCGATGTAGATCTGGACCGTGTTCTGCTCCGAGTCCCGGTAGAAGCGGGTCTTGTATCCCTGATAGGAGGCGGTGTCGTCGAGGCCCGGCTCGGGAAAGTCGAGTACGGGCAGCGCGACTTGTGACTGGAGCAAGCTCAGGGCGATCCAGGTCGGCGATCATCGGGTTGGTCGGGGAGACGGTGGGTATCATGCGCCGGCCGGATTGATCCACGGTGATGTCGTAGCGCTTGCCGCGGACGCTGATGTTGCGAAGCACCAGCCGCTTGACGGTAGAGGGCAGCACCGGCGCGGAACGCCGGCTCCAGTCCGCTGTCGCCCAGGCGGTAGCCGGTCCAGCCGTAGATCACCTGCTGCAGGAATCCGCCGGCGCCGGTGACGAAATTCACGGCGTCGTTGGTCGGTGTCTCCGAGAGCATCAGGAAGGGCCCCTTCACGTGCTTGCGATAGCTGAAGGGGAGCAGGGTGTCCACCATCGCCCGATCATTGAGCTCCGCCGCGCCCACCGCGAGGATGGTCGAGCCCATCATCGCGCCGGGGCCCTCCTTGAGCAGCTGCGCAAACGCCTGCTCCAGCTGGGCCCGCTTGGCGCGCGGAGCTCATGGGAACGGCCAGCGGATAGCCAGGAACGGCGTGACCCATCCCGAGCGTGGAGTCGGGCGCGCCCTCGTAGGTGCGGAAGAAGTGGCTCACCGAGTCGTACGGCAGGTGCAGCTTGGAGGCAAGCATCGACCAGCGCGGGTCGGCCGGCTTGCCCAGCCGTTCCGCTCGCCGCGGCGGCGATCTCCAGGTTCTTCCGGGCGACCGCATTGGTGTAGGCGTCGTCGGTCACCCCGATCAGCCCCTCGGCCACCGATACCACGTTCTCGATGTGACAGCGTTCGTCGGGTGAATCACAGGACGAGCGGCTGACCCAGAAGTCAGCCGTCTCCCGGATGACCGGAAAGCCGTCGCTCGCCAGCCAGGTGGAGTCGCCGGTGGCCAGGTAGTACTGCCACTGCGCCAGGGCCACGTCGCCGTTGACGTGAATCTCGGACTTGGCATTCTGAATCGCGAACTGCGGCGTGGTCTCCTCGCCGCGCTCATCGGCCTCCCAGGGGTACATCGCGCCGCGGAAGCCGTTGGCTTGCGCGTTCTCGCGGGCGGCCGGCAGTGTCCGGCCTCGAAAGGCCACCAGCGAGTGGGCGACGTCGGGGTGGGTCAGCAGCAGAGACGGGAACATCCAGGTGTCGGAGTCCCAGAAGATGTGACCGTAGTAGCCGGCACTGGAGAGACCCATCGGCGGAATGCCCAGTTTGGTGCCGGAGTCGGCGCTGCAGAGCAGATAGAACAGCATCGAGCGGACCACCCGCTGGAGCTCCGGATTTCCCTCGATCTCGATATCGGTTTCCCACCGGCGCATGCCAGGCGCGGGCATTGTCCGTGGCGAGGCGCTCGAAGCCCCGAGAGCGCGCGGCCGCCAGCTCCCGCGTCCGCCTGTTCCAGGGGCCGCTGGGCCTCCTCCGACGATACCATGCTCGCCGATCTGGGAGAAGGTGTAGGTGCGGCCCGGCGTGCGCATCGAAGGCGATCTCGACCAGGGCCGTGTCACCCGACGCGGTGGTGGTGGTAGTCGGATTCTTCGGAGATCGATCGCCCAGCTGATCGCGGCCGCTTGGGCCAGGATGGTGGTCCGCCCGACCGGCGTGGAGGTCATGGACAAGCGCGCACCCCGCGGTTCCCGCTTCGATTCGCGGGAGCGGACTACCATGTGCCCGGGATACCAGATGTCGGCCGGCTTCCAGGACGGCTCGGCCCGCGGCAGCGTCGCCAGCGCCAGTCGGTGGGGAGGTGGCCAGCCGATCAGTCCAAAGCGGACGCGCATCCGCCCGGCCTGCTGGGGAGTGATATCCAGGCGGATCGCCGTGAGGTGTGGGGCGGCTCGGGAGACGAAGGTCTCGACCCGTAAGGAGGTCCTGCGGCCTCGATTGTCCCATTGGTAGCTGGTGTGCGCGGTGCCGGTGCGCATGTCCACCGCTTGGCGATAGGCGCGGACCGAGCTATCTGGTGCCGGGCGCGTCTCTACCCAATCCTGCCCGTCGAACACCGATACCGCATTCCAGGCCGGCACTGCCACGATGCGGGGCACATCGCCCGGTCCGTGCTCGTACAGTCCCGCCCTGATAGGAGTGAGTGGCGCCGATCCCCAGCGCCGGGATCACGACGCCTAGCCGGCCGTTGCCGATGAACGGTGAGGGGCGTGCGATGCGGATCGGAGGTGGTGAGCAGAAACCTGGAATCCGCAGGATGCGGCGACCGGCTGCTGGGCGCTCAAGGTTAACACCACACACGCAGGTATACCCACATACGTCAGACCGACGAATTTCATCTCTAGGCTCCTTGTAGCAGACCGGCGGCGGACCACGGTGGCCCGCCGCCGGCATCAGCTCGAGACAGCGCCCTGAGCGGCTATCTCGCCTCCGCCGAAATCGTACTCGATCGAGGCCTGCAGCCGCCGGGGCAGGAGCGGCCGTGCCAGGAAGATCGGAGAGCCTCCGGTACTGATCAGCCGCGGGTTGCCTTCCTCCAGACCCTTGCTCTGGAAGGCGTTCAGCAGATCGACGTTGACCCTGATCCCGGCCGCCGGAATGGCGAACCCCGCACCGAAATTGAAGTAGTTGTAGGAGGGCAGCTTGGTGCCCGAAACCTCTCCTGCGGGGCGCTCGGTGAACCGGGAGCCGACGAAGTGCCAGTCGGCCTTGAACTGCAGCCCCGCCACCGACCGCGGCGAGTACAGTGCCGCCAGGTTGCCGATGACTGTGGGAACGATCGGCGAGAATCTTGCTCGCCAGAGGCGCCCCGTTGTTCATGGTGTCCGGAGCTCCTGCGCCGAGCGCGGCGTCCAGGACAGTGCCGCTCCCGAGCAGCTGCAGTCCGTCGACCGGGGATACGACTGCCTCGAGCCTCGGCGCCGATAGGAGCGATTCTCGGGATCGACGGTGACCCGCCACGTGGTCTCACCCGGTAATCGGATCGAGGATCGCACCCTGCCCGATGATGTTCTTGAGGTTGGTATAGAAGCCGTTGACGGTGATGCCCACTCCGCCGGCGGCGTACTTCACGCCGATCTCGACCGGCCAGTACCTCGCGCGACTCGAAGAGGTCGACCTGCGCCTGCGCCGTCGCGTTCAAGAGCTCGTCCAGTGCCGGCATCTTGTAGCCTCGGGCGCCGGAGCCATAGAACGAGAATTGTCATTGATCCGGTAGTTGAGTCCCAGCGGAAGCCGACCAATCCGTGATATTGTGATTGAAGTGCCTGAAGCTGTTGTTGCCCCAGGACACGATTATCGTAGGGCGTGGCCGCGATTACGCGTCGAGGTCGAACGTGGTGTGCTGTTTTCCGAATTCTGCACGAAGTATTGTACTCGGCCCGAACACCCAGATCGGCCCGCAGCCGATCGGTCAGCTGGACTTCGCCACCCGACTACACCGGACACGACCGTGGTCATTGCCGTATCCGTTCACGTAGTTCGAGATGAACCTGCGGAAGCCGTTGTTGGTGACATTGACCGGTGCTCCACCGCCCGCTGGGGTGACCACCACATCGAGGAAGCGCGGATTATCCCTGACGTCGGTCAGGATGTCGGTGAAGAACCAGCGGTTGTCCTGGCGTGTAATTGGCTAAGTAGGCTCCAATCGACAGGGAGTGCTTGCCGAACGACCGCCTCAGCGAGAGCTGGTTCTGCACCGCGGTAATCGGCTTCTCGACGTGCCACTCGCCCGATGGCGCTACCAGTCCGTTCTCGGTGTTGAAAGGAAGCGGGTCTCCCGCCGCGTCAAAGTGATTGGTGTAAAAGATCTGTGCCGTGCTTCCGGGCGCAAAGCCCAGTCCGCCCGAGCCGGTCGGCAGCGTGGCGTAGTCCGCCGCGGAAATCAGGTTGAAGGGTAGTATCGCATTCCACTGCTGATCGTTGCGCAGGACCTGCGCGGTGTTCTGCAGGTGCCAATCTTCCGAGAGATCCAGCGAGACGTCCGCGGTAAACCAGGTACCAAGGGTTCGGAGGCCGTTGCCAAGCTCCAGGGTCAGATCGTCGCCTGGGGTCTCGTAGCCTGAGATTCAGACCCTCCTGGTGTGTTCATCGCGCCGTAGTCGCTGAAGCCGGGGACGTAATCCGGGTCCTCCGGATTGGTGAACGGAAGTGGAAGGATGAACTGATTCCGGTCGTTGATGTGTTTGACCGAGAAGCGAATCGAGCCCTGGTCCAGCAGCCGGGTGACGCTGGCCTTGATCTGTCCCCCCTGGATGCCGGGAAATCCGGGGTTCCGGACACCATGATCGTAGCGGTAGAAGCCGCCGGCGTTGAAGCGCCAATCGTTGCCGAGCGGCCCGTTGATGTTCATGTCGTAGCGGGCCAGGCCCTTGGTAGCGGCAGTCGCCCGCAGCGTGCCACCGAATACCTCGCCACCGGTCTTGTTAATGAAGTTGACGATCGCCCCAGGCGTATTGGAGCCGAACAGGGGGGAGCTGCCGCCCCGCACGACCTCCATCCGATCGATGTTGGCATCGAAGCGGAACAGGTTGTCTGCATTCATGAAGAACGTGTGCATGGTGGGGAAGACGGGCATCCCGTCCTCCAGAAATGCCACGTATTCCACTCCCAGGATGCCTCGCATCGAGATGTTCTGGTTGACCTCGCCGCCGGAGCTCTCAATCCGGGTAAATCCGGGCACGTAGCGGAGCATCTCGGTGGTGCTGCGTGGCGCGGCCGCCTCCACTTCAGTTGCGGTCAGGGTGGTCACGGCCACACTGGCATCCAGATTCATTCGGGGCGACTGGGTCCCGGTCACCACCATGGTCTGGAGCTGGAGAGGATCCCGCCGGAGCGTAAAGTCTTGAGTGGTGCGCTGGTTGGCCGAAACCTGTACCGGTACTGCCTCGGGCCGGAATCCCAGCATGCGCGCCTGCAGCGAGTGGCTGCCGACGGGGACCCGCGGGAGCACATAACCCCCGTCGGCCCGGGTCTGGGTGCCTACCGTGGTGCCCGGAATGGCGACCTGGGCTCCTGCCAGCGGCGCCCCCTGATCGTCCACCACCCGTCCCGGCGATGCTGCCGGTCTGGTCGGTCTGGGCGCTCGCGGCCGATGTCCGGCCGGTGCTAAGAATCAGTGAGGCTGTGAGTGCGAGAAGGGTAAAACGGGTCGGAAACGTGGGTCGAGCCGAACAGGTGCTCCATATCATGGCCGCATCCTCCAGTTAGATCGAGGGTTACGCGACTGGGGTAAACCTTGAATCGGAAAAGTCGAATGGTGCGATCGGTAGGCAGCGCATCAGCGCCGGGGATTGGGGTTAGATGCCCATGCGGACATAGCAGAGCCATTCTGTCACTTTATTGGTAACCCGTCAACTACCTTTCGTCCCGTTCCAGCCCCAGCCGCCGCTCCCGCTCCTCCACGGCGCGGCCTTCGGGGCTGAGGGCGGCACTCCGGAGGACGGAACTCCGGCCGGCCCGGACGCTCAGCAGCAGAATCAGCCCGAATACCAGCATGACCAGGCCCCACCACAGGTTGATGTTCACCGAGACGGCGCGCGCGTAGTTCGCCGAACTGCCGGCGCTCAGCGCGCCATAGCCGGCCAGCAGTAGCCCCAGCGCGGTGAACAGCCCGCCAATGGGCCACCGCAGGTCCAGCGCGGTCCCTCCCGACATTCAAACCTCCTAGTAGAACACAAAGTTAAGCGCCAGGGTCAGTCCCAAAACGGCGACCGCCAGAACCCAGGGCCGTTGAATCCAGGAGAGGCCGGCATCGCTGGGCCGCTCCGTAAGTGAGTAGACCAATCCGCGCAGCTCTTCGGGGGGGCGGGGACGCGTCGCCAGGCTCACGACGATCGTCACCAGGAAACAGGTGGTCCAGGCGATGATAGCGGTCCAGAAGGTCTGCGCCAGCTCGCTCGGGTACGTATGAAGCAGTCCCAGAAACCCGCCCTTCACTCCCGGGTGCGCGCCCGCCGGCAGGGTCAATCCATGGTGCAGGGCCGCGGCCAGCGTGCCGGCGACGAGGCCGGTAAATGCACCGTGGCCGGTGCTGCGGCGCCAGAACATGCCCAGCGCAAAGGTCGCAAACAGCGGTGCATTGACGAAGGCGAATACCAGCTGGAGCAGGTCCATGATGTTGTTGAAGGCGCTCGCGAGATAGGCTGCGGCAATCGACAACAGGATCCCACCGACCGTCGCGATGCGTCCCATCCGGAGGTAGTGGGCATCCGAGGCGCCGCGCCGGATATGGCTCTGGTATATGTCGTAGGTCCACACCGTGTTGAAGGCGGTGACGTTTCCGGCCATGCCGGACATGAAGCTGGCCAGCAGCGCGGTGAGTCCGAGCCCCAGCATGCCGGACGGGAACAGGTGCACCAGCATCATTGGCGTGGCCAGATCGTAGTCCAGCACCAGCCGCCCGGTCGCGTCGAGCAGCGGAGCGCCGGCGGCGGTGAGCTTGGCCGGAACCAGGCCCTGGCCGGTACCGTTCTGAGCTCCGACCAGGACCATGGCGATCATCCCCGGCAGGATGACGAGAAAGGGGAACAGCATCTTCGGCACCGCGGCAATCAGCGGTGTACGCCGGGCCGCCGTCATCGAGTCAGCTGCCATGGCGCGCTGCACCACCAGAAAGTCAGTACACCAGTACCCGAACGAGAGCACGAAGCCCAGTCCCATCACCAGCCCGAACCACTCGACGCCCACCGGGTTCTGAGCCGCCTCGCCCATGTTGGACCAGGCCGAGGTGTATGCGTCGGGGGGCAGGCCGCGGGCGGTGGACACCTCCGCCAGTCGGCTGGTGAGTCCCTCCCATCCCCCTACAGCGCTGAGCCCCAGCCAGACCAGAGGCGCGAAGCCGAAGACGATCAGGAAGAACTGGAGCACCTCGTTGTAGATCGCGCTGGTCAGGCCGCCCAGGAACACGTACGAAAGCACGATGACGGCGGACACCATGATGCTGACGTCGAAGCTCCAGCCGAGCAGCAGGTTGAAGAGCTTCCCCATGGCGTACATGGACACGCCCGACGAGAAGATGGTCATCGCGGCGAACGACACCGCATTCAGGGTCCGGGTCTTCTCGTCGAAGCGAAGCCGGAGATACTCGGGGACCGACCGGGCCCGGGAGCCATAGTAGAACGGCATCATGAAGAGGCCCACGAACACCATGGCGGGAATGGCGCCTACCCAGTAGAAGTGGCTCGTGGCGATGCCGTACTTGGCGCCCGACGCCCCCATGCCGATCACCTCCTGGGCGCCCAGATTGGCGGAGATGAAAGCGATCCCCGTAATCCAGGCAGGCAGGGACCGGCCCGAAAGGAAGAAGTCGGTGCTGGTGCGCATGACCCGGCGCAGGATCCAGCCGACCCCGAGGACGGCGGCGAAGTAGATCGCCATCACGGCATAGTCGACACTTGTCAGATTGGTCACGGGAGTGGCGGACATGTCGCTCCGGACGGTGAGTTCAGGCTCTTGAGTGTGCGGTCCAGCTGGTGGCAGGTAACTCCAGAGCCATACTGCCACTCAAATGAAGGGTCGTCAACCTCGGGGCGCCCGGCACTGGGAGAAAAGCCTTTAAGCCGCAGATGAACACAGATGAACGCAGATAGGACAACAGCCTGTCACGAACGGACAAGGATACGCACAGATCGCTTCCTTGGGCTTGAAAATTCTTACCCACAGCAGCACAAAGAGATGTTTGTTCAAAAGCACACCAGTGAGTCCAAATATTGCGCTGCGCGAACATCGTTGGTGTGCCGTTGACCACAATTTTCCTAACGGGGCTCTCCGAGGCGAGGACTATCCGTGTTTGTCCGTGTTCATTCGTGGCAAGGTTGTCTTATCTGCGTCCATCTGCGTTCATCTGCGGCCAATTGTGCCCCCTCACTCCAGGAGATACTGCACCGTCGAGACCACCCGTACGATCTTCTGAAGCTGGCCTCCCTCGTTCACGCCCGGCGCCTGGTCTCGTGGCAGGATCACAAACACGCCCTGGTTGGCGTAGCGAATTTCCCCCAGGGTCGTACGGGAATCGGCCGCGAACTGTTCTGCCGCGGCGCGAGCGTTGGCGGTGGCCTGCTTCACCATTGCCGGCTTCAGCTCGTTCAGCTTGGTGAACACGAACGTAGGTCCGCCGATGCCATACTCGCCGCTCGAAGACAGGATGACACCCGCCTTGACCAGATCGCTGACGCGCTGGCTCGCCGCCAGCACCACCTGGGGCTTGTCCGACCGCACCATGACAGTCTGCTGGATGACGAACCTGGTTCCGCCCCGCTCACCCTGGAACCGGTTGGCCTCGGCGTCCGATACCTCCAGAGCCAGCAGCTGTACTCCGGCGGTGTCGATGCCATGGCGGGTCAGGAACTCGTAAACCTCGCGGGTGTCGCGGGTGATCTCGGTCTGCGCCACGGCGAGATCGTTTCCTGTGGTGACAAACCGCAGCGGCCACAGAGCCAGGTCCGCCGCCACTTCCCGCTCGGCCAGCCCCTTGACCTCTACGTACCGCGCCGCGGTCCGCCCGCGCAGAAATCCCTGGCCCACGAACCACCCGGCGACAGCCACGCCCAGCGCCAGCAGGAGGGCGGGCAGGAGGGTTCGATCGCCGGTCCGGAAGGCGGCATTCATCGTATGCCCACCAGCCCGCGGCACGCCTCTACCAGCTTGACCGGGTCATAGCCCACCCCATCCTTGAACACGATGGCCACATTGCGGATCTCGGCCGGCCGTGCGACGGGATCTCCCTTGATGACCACCAGATCGGCCAGCTTGCCGGCCGTGACGCTGCCCAGACGCTTCTCCTCCCCCAGGATAATGGCGCCGTTCAGGGTCATGATCCGAAGTGCCTCCACCGGCGTAAAGCCCGCTTCGATCAAGAGCTCATAGTTGCGCTGGTCCCCAAAGCCCGGTAGCGCTCCCCCGTTCCCGGTGGGATCCACGCCTGCCCCCATCAGCCCTCCGGCCCGCACGAACTCCAGCTCGAACTCCAGCGCCTTGCGAAAGATCTCCGGGGAAATGGCGAAGGCTCCGGCTTCTACCAGGCGGGCCCGGCTGGTGAGGTACTCGGCGCGCACGTCCGGCGCCATGGCATCCAGCACCCGCAGCTCGAGCGGAGGCCGGTTCGGCACGAAGAGCTCGAACACCGCCAGGGTGGACGTCATCGGGACCTTGTGCGACACCATCTCCCTGATGGTAGTTCGTGCGGCCTGGCCGCGGGTGTCGAGACTCGCCAGCTTGGCAAGCGCATCGGGAGGACAGAAGTCGGGCCGTTTCTCCGGGTCAAAATCGGTGTTTACGAAAAGGCCGTGCTCCACATTGTCGATGCCGAGCGCAACCGCTTCCCGGAAGCTGATGGAACAGAGATGGCCGGTGACCTTCACGCCACGCTTGTGAGCCTGCTTGATCGCGGCGCTGAGCACCTCCCGGCTCACATCGGTGTAGAACTTGAGCCAAGTGACACCCTCCGCGGCCCAGTAATCCACCACCCGGCGAACCGCGTCCACGGTGTTCACCTTGTGCATACTGCCGGTACCCTCGCCACCCGTCAGATATGGTCCGGCAACGTGCAATCGGGGACCGGCGATCTGGCCGGCGTTGATCAGCCGCCGCAGGTTGAGCTCGGCATAGGGTGAGTGCGATCCGGTCGTGCGGATGGTGGTCACGCCGCTGCCAAGGTAGAGCAGGGGAGCGGTGGCGTTGCTCTGGACCGAGCGGAGATTGGTGGTGTAGAAAGTGTGGTCGTGCAGCCCGACGATGCCCGGAATGACGGTGTGGCCCTTCAGGTCCATCACCCTGGCGCCGTCCGGAACCTTCACAGAAGCCGTGGGGCCAACCGCTGCAATCCGCCCTCCTGACAGCAGGACCGTCTGATCCTCCGCCGGGGCCGCCCCGGTCCCATCCACGACCCGGACGTGCGCCAGGGCGATGACCGCATCATCCACGCTGATGAACCGCTGGACGTTGGGGGACGGAGTCTGGGCATATAGGACGGGCAAGACGGGAAAGACGGGCAGGAGAGTAATGGCGGTGAAGGCGATTACGATCGGACGCATGCAGTAACTCCTGGTAACTGGGTTATGCTCACCCTTCACTGTTTCTGTGCTCTTCGTGCTTCAACTTTCCCGTCCTTCCCGTCCCCTCGCTCGATGGCTCGGGGCAAGCTCTTCCCGTCTTCCACCACCAGCACCGTGTGCATCCCGGACTCGAGATGCTCCGCGATGTGGCAGTGCAGCATCCACCGGCCGGGATTGCTGGTGTTAACCAGCAGATCTATCGTACCACCCGCAGGAACCAGCACCGTATCTTTCCAGACCGGGTCTTCATTCGGCACTCCATTCCGCGCCAGCACCAGAAAGCGTTGGCCGTGGAGGTGAATCGGGTGTCCCATGGGATGCAGCACGTGCTTGTCATTCACCAGCCGGATTACCAGCGGCTTCCCGCGCGGAACCCGCCAATCTAACGCCATCCCTTCGATACCGGTCAGGCTGTCTCGAATGACCCAGGTGACCTCGCGACTGGTACTGAGCCAGTCCATCATCGGCATGGGGCTGGTCCACTCCAGGGGGTGGACATACGCCGTATCGAGCCGCAGTGCCTGGATCAACGCGAAGGGGAGCCCCTGGGTTCTCAGCGTGAGCTGAAGGACCCGGTCGGGTGCTCGACGCTGGGAAGCGCGGATGAGCGAGAGCAGCGGGTCCGAGCCCCGGCCAAGGGGACTGCTATCCGTCCGGATTGGCGTGCCCCGAACGATCAGCACTCCAAGGGTATCGAGCTCGGCGAAGAAGCGGCCGGTGACCCGATCGATGGCACGGACCCGATTCACCAGCGCATAGCGACCCGGCCGCTGGATTTTAGCCTCCACCACGTACCGCTCAGCCGGGGCAATCACCACGCTTTCGACCGTACGCGGCCAGGCGAAACCGCCGGCGTCCCCCGCCACGACGCGCAGCGATGCATTGCCCAGCGAGACGTTGAAGGTTCGGGCATTGGCGGCGTTGGTAAGGTGGAGTCGAATCGTCTGGCCGGGCCGAGCTTCGAAGCGCCAACCTTCCCGTCCATTCACCAGCAGGACATTCCCGAAGCGGCCCATGAGCGCGTGGGTGGTCCCCTCGCGGCCAAACGGCACCAAACCGCTGTCTCCCACCAGAAGATCATCCAGCATGAGAAAAGCTTCTTCCTGGCCGGAGTGAACAGCGGCAGGCTGGCGGACCACGATGTTACCGGCGAGCCCCAGGTCCTGAGCCAGGTCCTGCCGGTGGTGGGGGTGATACCAGAACAGTCCGGGGTCCGGTGCATGCACCCGATACACGAACTCGCCGCCGGGAGGAACCGGGGGTTGTGTCAATCCGGGTACACCATCGTTCGCATTTGCAAGCCTGAGTCCATGCCAGTGTATCGAGCTGGGCAGATCGGTCTGGTTACGGAAGCGCACCGTCACGGTCGCTCCCTGGGCCAACTCGATACGCGGGCCGGGGACCTGGCCGTTGTAGGCGTAGGTCACGGCGGGCCGGCCTCGCACTGACCGGAGGGCCTTTCCGGCGGTGAGGGTGAGAGTGTCGCCATCAGAAAGGCGGAGGGGGCTGGCGGGCACCGCTTCAGGGAGGGCCGCGCCGTCCGCGTCCGGGAGAAACGGTTGCACGCTGGGAACGAATCGCTCGAGACCATACGGCATCCGGCTCGCTCCCCGATGCATGGGCGGCATCGTCCACCCGTCCACTGAGTGCCGGTGTGGAGCAGTTCCAGCCGGCGGAAGCTCGGTGACGCCGTGGGGGGCCATAAACAGACTGGGGGAGCTGCCCCGGAGCACGAACGGTCCTCGAGGCGCACTGCGCGCCGTACGCTCGGCGCTGACCAGGATGATGAAGCGCTCCAGATCCAACGGCGCCAGCAGCGTGCTTCCGTTCGCGACCGTCCCTAACCGGATGACTGGATCCAGCTCAGGAGTAGTGGCCCAGGCCTCGAACGTGCCATAAGCCCCGAGTGAGGAGGCAGGGGGAAGGCCGGAGAGGATCAGCCGCGGGCGGAAGCGGATTCTGCCGTCGCGGGTCACTGATATGCCGAATGGCCCAGGTTCCGGCTGGAGCACCGCTGTGCCGGAGGCGTCGGGTGCCCGGTCGGTGGGGTGAAGCGGGAGACAGTAGAGCGTCGGATCGGCGTTCGGCGTCCGGGCGGCACAGAGGGAATCCTGCGCCACCGCCTGACTGTCCACAGTTGCCGCGAGCAGGAGTGACGCGGCGGCAGTCCGGAGCGGCCTCAAGGATGCGCGATTCTCACCTGGTCCAGCACGAAGGCATACCGGAATGCCATTTCTCTCAAGTAGTCGTATCGACCGGAGCTGCCCCCATGACCCGCACCCATGTTGGTCTTGAGTAGAAGGGTATTTCGGTCGGTCTTGGCGGCCCGCAGCTTGGCCACCCACTTAGCCGGCTCCCAGTAGCCCACCCGCGGATCGTTCAGGCCCGCGGTGACCAGGATGCTGGGGTATTCCTTTGCGCCGACGTTGTCGTACGGCGAGTACGACTTCATATAGGAGTAGTCCGCCTCGCGCGCGGGGTTGCCCCATTGCTGCCACTCCTGGGTCGTAAGCGGGATCGACGCATCGAGCATGGTGTTGATGACATCTACGAAGGGTACGTCGGCCACCACCACGCGAAACAGGTCGGGCCGCATATTGGTGACGGCGCCCATGAGCAGGCCGCCGGCGCTGCCTCCGCGTATGGCGAGCCGGTCGCTCCGGGTGTAACCCTCCTGCACCAGGTGCTCGGCGGCAGCAATGAAATCCGTGAAGGTGTTCTTCTTCCGCAGCATCTTCCCGTCATCATACCAGCCGCGCCCCATCTCCTGACCCCCTCGGATATGGGCTATGGCGTACACGAAGCCCCGGTCGACCAGACTGAAGATGTTGGAGCTGAAGGACGGGTCGGTGCTCGCGCCGTAGGAGCCATATGCGTAGAGCAGCATCGGACGGCTGCCATCGCGCGCCAACGGCTTTCGGTACAGCAGCGATACCGGGACCCGGGCACCATCGGCCGCGACGGCCCAGGT
The DNA here is from genome assembly GCA_963840165.1 of uncultured Gemmatimonadales bacterium. GTDB lineage: Bacteria > Gemmatimonadota > Gemmatimonadetes > Gemmatimonadales > GWC2-71-9 > CAVVWJ01. The sequence goes on along the minus strand of CAWIXT010000008.1, from coordinate 146,601 downwards.
GCGTTCCGTGGCATACCGGCCGGGCTGGTAGTTCGGCACTTCGGTTCGTTTCCTGAGTGTCCTGGTGCGCCGCTTCATGTCGAAGTCGTAGACGCTGGGCGGGGTCAGAGGCGAGGTGTAGGTAAAGCGAACCAGGTCGGTATCGTACTCCGGATTGTCGGATCGTACGAAGGTCGAAATCTCCTCGGGAAACGCCACTTCGAATGTCTTGCCGGAGCCGAACTCCAGGACCCGGATCCGCCTGACCGCGTTCCCCCGCTCGTACAGTGCCGCGTAATCCCGGAAGACGTCGAAGTCCTCCAGCAGTACCGAGTCCCGGGCAGGAATTACGTCGGCCCAATTGGTCCGATCCGGACTGCTCTCAGGTGCGCGCACCAGTTTGAAGTTGATGGCGCCGTCATTGGTTCGGATCAGGAAGTCGCTGCCATGATGCTCGACTGAATACACCCTATCCGGTGCCCGGGGAAGAAGCGTTCGCCAGGCGCCGGCCGGCCGGTCGGCAGGGAGGTAGCGCGTGTCCGACGAGGTAAAGCTCTCCGAGTTGATGAAGAGGTAGGCGCGGTCCTTGCTCTTGTAAATATCGACATTGAACAGCGGATCCAGATCCTGATAGACGACCTGGTCGGGCTGCGAATCGCCCAGCTGATGGCGCTGGATACGATACGCGCGATGTGCCGCATCGTCTCGGCCGTAGAAGAGGGTCCGGTTATCGGCGGCCCATTCGACCTCGTAGTTCACGCTGTCTATCCGGTCCGGCAGCATCCGTCCAGTCCGGAGATCCTTCAGAAGGAGCGTATACCACTCGCCGCCGGTTGTATCCCAGGTGTACGCCAGGATGTTGCCGTCGGGGCTCACCTGGCGTACCCCAACCCGGGAATACGGCCGCTTCCCGGCCAGCCCGTTCTCATCGAGCAAAATCTCTTCGGGCGACTTCAGGCTCCCCCGGCGGCGGCAGAAGATGGGATACTGCTGCCCTTTCACGGTCCGGGTGTAGTACCAGGCTCCATCGATGAGCTCGGGCACCGACAGATCGGTCTCCTTGATGCGCCCTACCATCTCCTCGTACAACTGCTTTTGCAGCCCCTCCGTATGGCGCATGCTGGCGTCGGTAAACCGGTTCTCGGCCTCGAGGTAACCGATGACTGCCGGCGCCGCCCGGCGATCGTCCCGAATCCAGAAATAGGGATCGACCCGCACCTCGCCATGGAGAGTGTCCACCTTCGGAAGGGTGCGGGCTACAGGGGGTGTCGGGGACTGAGCCCGGCAGAGGGGCACCCTGGTCGCGACCAACGCGATGCTGGTGGCGAGCAGGCACGACAGCACGGAAGGGCGGTGCATGAGTGAAGCTCCGGCGCAGTGCCTGGGGAGAATGAGGTGAGATCCTGGAAACATTCGTGCGGACGGAGAGATCCGCCAGTCCTAGGGCAAGGCTCTGCGGAGCAGCCCGTATTCGACGACGGCCCGGATTGCAGGCAGCCGCTCGACGCTGGCTCCGAAGCCCCACAATTGGACATATCCTGACGCCGGGCGGTCAGGACGGTAGTTCCGGACCCAGGCCGTGGCCATGCTGTCCCGGTTCAGCGCGAGGGCTTCGGTGACCGCGGTTCGAGCAATGGGATAGTCGCCCCGGAATGTTCCCTCGACTCCCCAATGGCGACCCTGCGCGGTCGGCACGGCTGCGCCTTCGTCGTAGTCCAGCGTTGCCGCGGAAACCCCGAGCAGCAGCTCCATGCGCTTGGGATCGTCTCCCAGCACCGCACCGGTGGAATCACGCACCGCAGCGCCGAGCGGCACGCTGAAGTTGACAATCTTGCCGCCCGCCTTGAGATAGCGTCGCAGCAGGACGGTGTCCGCCAGAACGGGCGCGACGCTCTTTGGCACTACATCCATCGCGAAGACCACAACGCTGGGAACCCCGTCGGCGATGCGCGCCGTGAAGAAACCCGCCAGCGAATCCTGGTCCAGCACCCGATACCCCGCCTCCCGAAAATACTCCAGCGCCAGCCGCCCGCCCGGTGTGGCTGGCCGGTCGGTGACGGTGGTATCGTAGAAAACCGCCAGCTCAGGCACCACCGGGCTGGTTTCGTGAATGGCGAAAACGCTGCCCGCCTCGGTGCCCAGATAGAGCTCCCCCTCCGCGGCAACGGGAGAGGAATTCGATGCCTCGTCCAGCGCCAGGCGCCAGCGGACCGCGCCGGTCTCGGGATTCAGCGCCAGCAAGTCGCCGGCGGCGGCATCGGTCCTGGCAGTGGCGATGACAACGACATTGCCGACGACCAGCGGGGAAGCGAGGACGTTCGACCCGGTTGGCAGGTTCCAGATCTCGCGTCCGGTTTCCGGTTCCAGAGCCTGGATGAAACGTCCGTCCGACGAGCCCACGAACACCTTGCCCTGGTGCACCGCGGGCGACCCGATCACCCAGGAGCCGCGGTGACTGACGCGCCAGCGGCGCCGTCCCGTGGCAGCATCGAGTGCGTAGACGGCGCCGTCCCGAGAGCCGACATACACCGATCCGCGCGAGATGGCGGCTGAGCTCTGCACCGCCCGCCGGTCGAACCCGAACTTGCTGGAATCCAGTGTGTCTCCCTCGGTGCGGTGTACCCACAGCTCGCTCCCGGTCTCCAGGTCCAGCCCATAGACCCGCCCACCCCAGGAGCCGATCACCACGGTTCCATCGTGCACCGCGGGTGTGGCCCGGACCCGACCATTGGTCTGAGTGCGCCACCGCCGCTTGCCGGTTGCGAGGTCGAGTGCATAGACGCCGCCATCGGGCGAGCCGATCACGACGGTGGACCCGGCGATCACAGGAGACGAGGCCCACAGGTCCCAACCGCCGGCCGGTGTGGTGTTGTAGGGCAGGGGAGCGCCGGTCCGAAGTGACCAGCGCAGCCGGCCGGACGTCTCTTCTACCGCAAAGATCCGCCCATCGAGAGTGGCGGCCACGACGAGCCCACTCGCCACCGCGGGCGAAGCGTCAACCGCGCCTCCCGCGTCGAAGCGCCACACCACACTGCCGTCGGCCCGATTGAGGGCGTAGAGATGATTGTCGCCGCTGCCAACGAAGATCCGGGTGGCCATGACCGCCGGAGAAGAGCGGACGGCGCCACCCGTCTGAGCTCGCCACTTGACCCCACCCTGACCACGGAAGAAACGGGCACTGGAAACGCCGGTGTGTGCCGGATTGCCACGGAACATCACCGGTGGCGGATCGGCGGCCGCGATGGTGCATAACACCAGAATGAACATGAGTGGAGTGCGGATGCGGTTGGTCATAGGATCAGGACGAGGCGTCATGAGATCCGGTTTCGGGTGTGTGTGAGTGAGCCGGGCAGCAGCGTCCAAGGTAGGGCAAAGTCACTCCACGCAACACTGGAGGAGTCGTGAGGGTCCTCGCCGCGTTCCTGGCACTCGCGAGCTGCACCGGAAGCAACGGTACGAGCGAACCGCCTCCTACCACGCCGGCCACCTACCGGGTGTTGTTCATCGGCAACAGCCTCACCTATCTCAACGATCTTCCGGGGACGGTCGCGGGGCTCGCCGGCTCGGCTCACACGGCCATTACGGTTGGGTCGGTCGCGAAGCCGAACTTTGCCCTGATCGATCACGCGGCGGAGAAGAGCGACGCGGTCGCCATGATCGAAGAAGGCGATTGGGACTACGTGGTGCTGCAGCAGGGACCCTCGGCTCTCGACCTGTCGCGCGACACCCTCATCATCGCCACCCGGCAGCTGGACCCGCACATCCGGGCCGCCGGCGCCCGCAGCGCCTTGTTGATGGTGTGGCCCGAGTCCAGCCGTTTCGCGGTGTTTGATGACGTACGGGAATCGTACCGCATCGCCGCCGAGGACGTCGACGGGCTCTTTCTTCCGGCGGGCGAAGCGTGGCGAACCGCATGGGCCGCCGATCCGCAGCTGCAGCTATATGGCCCGGACGGCTATCACCCGTCCGAGCTCGGCACCTACGTCGCCGCGCTGGTTGTCTACGAGGAGATTACGGGGAGAGACGCGCGGGAACTGCCCGGACAGGCGGTCGTCGGAGGGCGCGCGCTCAATGTGCCGGAGGGAAGGATCCGTCTCCTGCAGGAGGCAGCGCATGAGACCGTAGCCCGCTTCCGAGGACCCTAGGGCTTGAGAGGCGACTTCTCCTGCTTCCACATTCCCAGGACGCGGCCCTCCGGATCCTCGAACAGGGATAGTTGCCCCACTCCAGGCACGTCCATTTTCTCCACCACGATCTTCCCGCCGGCCCGCTTGATCTTTTCGCCGTACTCGTCGAGATCGTCCACGTCGATGTAGAAGGCGAGCTTCCCCGGCCAGGGGCCTCTCTGGGGCTTCATGATGCCCCCGTTGATCCCGCCGACGCCGGTCTCGACGACGTGATACTTGAGATCGGGAATGTGCTGAATCTTCCAGTCGAACACCCGCTGATAGAACGTCGCGATCTTCTCGGGATCCTCTGACCATAGCTCCCAGTGGACTACGGGCCGCCCCATGAGCTTCTCCTAGGTTGGGAAGTTGGTGGCCACTCCTCCCCGGCGCACGGTGCGAGCCACCCGCTCGGCGAAGATGCGGGAGCCGGCTCGAACCATCGCTTCGGGCTCGCCCTTCAACTCAGTGGAGTCGTCCAGCACGATTTCGCCGGTCGGCGCGTGAATCAGCTGGCCGGTAAAGAGCCAGATGAGATTGCTGGTTTTGCTGACCTTGGCGATGACCACCCAGGGGGCCTGGAGCGAGTTCGCCACCTGACGGGCGCAGGCGACGATCACGTTGCACGGCTGGTTGCCGGTGGTGCGAAGAGCGCCCGGCGAGGAAGCCGCTGCCTCCACCTTCGGTCCGGCCACCAGCTGGGGGCCAAGCAGCTCCTGAAGCTTTCCCGTCAGGACCTGAGTCGAAAGCGTGGCCCGAGCCGAGTCGGATACCTCCTGCACATTGGCTTGTGCGTTGTAGAGGGCAACCGGCAACACCACGACCGGAGCCGTCTCTGCCGCCTTCGGCGAAGGAGATTTGGTTTGCGCATACGCTGTGCTGGCCAGGGCGGCGGCGAAGAGGGCCGGGAGGATGGCTGCACGACCTGGGGCGTGGGGTAGTTTGATCATGCCGGAAAGATAGAATAACGGCGGTCCCGAGTGCCATTGCCCGGCCCGATCACTTGGTTGACGGATCGGCCATGTGGCCACTATATTATAGCCATATGGCTCGACCCGCTGCAGTCACCGCCCTGACCCCCGGCGCCGGCACGCCCGACCTGGGTGAGATCCAGTCCCGGATTCGCTCGGGCCGCACCGAGGGGCATTTCTACGTGGCCCTGCTGGGTCTGCGCAGCTACGAGCCACTGGCACTCGATCGCCAGGTCCGAAAGGGGCTGGGGTATACCGCCTTCTCCCGCTTCCAGCGAAACACCGGGCTCCCGGCCAATGTCATTGCTGAGCTGATCCAGGTCCCGACCCGGACCCTCACCCGCCGGAAGGCCGAAGGCAAGTTCGCGCCGGAGGAGTCGGATCGGTTGGTGCGGGCATCCCGGGTCTTCGGCCGCACGATCGAGCTGTTCGAGGGAAACGGGTCCGAGGCCCGCGCGTGGCTCCTCGCTCCCCAGCCGGCCCTCGGCGGGCGAGTGCCGCTGGAGTTCGCCCGCACCGATGTGGGGGCAGCGGAGGTCGAGAATCTCATCGGCCGGCTCGAGCACGGCATCCCTTCCTAGGCGCCTTTGCTCACCGCCTGGCGGCTGGTCAAGTCGCGCTATGCCGCCACGGCATTCGACGGGGAAGGCGCCAGGCTCTTCGGCGGGCGCTGGAACAGTCCCGGCACCCGGGTCGCGTATGCATCGGACAGCGCAGCGCTAGCTGCGCTGGAGGTCCTGACCCATCTCCAATCAACCTCGGTACTGCAGCACTACTTCCTGGCTGCGATTCATTTTCCCGAGCGACTGGTCGAAACGTTGGACGGCTCCATGCTGCCGGAGCGATGGCGCAGCTTTCCCTCGCCGTCGGAGAATCACGCCATCGGCGACCGTTGGATTGCAGAGGGGAGATCGCTGGTGCTTCGGGTTCCGAGCGCCGTCATCCCGTCGGCCGGCAACTATCTCATCAATCCGCAGCACGCCCAGTTCAAGTCGGCGGTGATCGACCCGCCGGAACCGTTTGCGTTCGATGCGCGGCTGTTGGGGAAGAGGGCGGCAGGAAGATCCAGCCTCCGATGATCGCCGCGAGGTAGAGCATCACTCCGACCAGGTGCACTGCATTGGCCAGCGACTGGTCTCGAGCCAACCAGTCCCACTCCGCCAGCAGTATCGCCCAATCATGCTCGCCACCACCCACCAGCGGCAGCTCTTGCGCCCGGGCGTCGCGCACGTAGACCGAGATGTTCCAACAGTTCTGCCCCATCCACCAGAGCGGAACAGTGGCGCCGTGCCGGTCGCCGGCCCGCCACAGCGCCACCACAAATGCCGCCGGCACCATGAGCTGAAAGAGGGTGCCACCCAGCAGCATGAGGGTTTCACCGTCGAAGCTGAACAGCAGGTGTCCGGTCTCGTGGATCGCCAGATTTAGGCTATCGATCCAGCGGTAGTCCTCCGGAGCTTGCAGGCAGCGATAGCCGTACACCGCAAGGATGATTGTCAGGGCGGCGCGCCACCGGCGACCCTGAGCCATCTCAGACATTACTGCCGCACAATGGAGCCAAGAATGGCGATCCCCTCGATCTCGATCAGCAGCTCCGGCCGTGCCAGGCTGGAGACCACGAGCAACGTGTTGGCCGGCGGCTGGCTGCTGGAGAGCCGGCGGGCCCGGATATCCCGCAGGGCGGGGAGGTACTTGAGGTCGGTAATGAAGGTTGTGGTCTTGACCAGGTCCGCCATCGAGCCGCCGACGCTTTCCAGAGCTCGCTGAAGGTTCCGGTAGACCTGCTCCGCCTGTGCGGCGAAGTCACCCTGGCCCACGATTTTTCCGGTGCTGTCAAAGGCTACCTGCCCCGCGATGTAGACGGTCCGGCCGTCCGGCGCGATGACGACGTGAGTGTATCCGGTGGGTTTGCTGAGGCCTTTGGGATTGTGATACCGGCTGCTCGACCCTTGCGCCTCACTGCTCTGAGGCACCAGGGCCAGCAGCATGATGGCGGCACCGGCAACGGTCGCGGAACGAAAGACCCGGGTAAGCGTTTCGATCATGGGATCCTCGCTGAATGGCGAATGACGTCAGCCTACTTCCTTGCGCCATCGTTGCACCAGCCAGTAAAGTGTCGCCAGCCCTGCCGTGAGGGCCATGGTGGCGGCCTCTCGCAGGTTCATGCGTGATGCCAGCGTGATGGACACCAGCACACTTATCACCGCCAGGAGGTTTCCTGCCGGCACCCGGAACAGCGCCGGTGGTACCTCGCCACTCCCGAGCCGGTCTCGCCTTCGGAACACCGGCAGCGACGCACACACGAGCCCGTAGGTGAAGAGGCGGGACACCGCCGCGAGGCTGAGATTCTGGAGCAGGCCGGCCTGATTTGCCAGCGCCCATGAGACGGCGGCGAAGAAGAGAATCGAGAGCCAGGGTGTGCGAAACACCGGATGAATCCTGGCGAAGAACGCGGGAAAGTCGCCCCGGTCTGCCATGGCCATGCCGAGTCGCGGGACCGTGAGCAGATTGCTCGCGAGCCAGCCGTAAACTGAGATCAGAGCCGCCAGCGTAATGATTGTGGCCCCGGTGTCGCCCAGCATGGCGCGCGCCGAATCCGCCAGCGGGCGGGCCGATGCAGCGGGATCCGGCAACGTCGCCAGGACCGTGAGCTGTGCGAGCAGGTACACCACGGCCGCCAGGCCCAGCCCGGCGAGCAGGGCGAAGGGCGCGTCGCGGCGGGGGTTCTTCGCTTCACCCAGGGGTATGACCGCCGATTCGAATCCACCGTAGGCGAACATCAGCAGGAGCAACACCTGCAGCCAGCCGGAGAGCGACGGATCGGAGGGAAGGGGAGCCGGGACCGACTTCCCTCCGGCGATCCATGCCAGCCCCACCGCCCCGAAGAGCAAGAGCGGAGTGATTTTCACCAGGGCAAAGCCGTTGCTGAGCCGCGCCCCGGAAACGACGCTGCGGATGTTTGCGGCGGCCAGCAGCCCGATGAACAGGGTGGTTGCGGCGATGCCGCCCATGCGGGTGCCCGCCCAGGGCCAGAACTCCGCCAGGTAAGCCGAGAAGAGATTGGCCTGCACCGCGGCGGTGATCGCGCGGACAAAGTAACTGAGCCACCCAACCTGGAGTCCGACGAAGGGCCCGAATGCCGCGCGGGTGAAGAGGTAGGCCCCGCCGGCCCCGGAAAATCGGGATGACACCTCTGCAAAGCAGAGAATCATGGCACCGCAGCATCCCCCCGCGATGGCCCATGCCGCCAGACTCATCCAGCCGAGCCGATCCGCCAGGGGACCAGGGAGGAAGAACACGCTCGACCCAATGATGCCGTTCAGGACCAGGGCCGCGAGACTCCAGCGGCCCAGCGACCGCACCAGCTCCGCGCCTTGCACCAGGGGCCGGCTAGCCATGTAACAATCCCCCCGAACAGCGCCCTAATGTCAGAGGCTGCACGCCGGGGGTGTTTGCGCGGTTGGGTGTTGGTGTCGCGCGACTTCGGCAGGAGGGTTTTCGTGCCATGCCGTTGCGCCTGTCACCTTCCTGATCATGTCAAATCCCGAACACTTGAGGGACCTCATGGCACGGGCAATACTGACGTGTCTTCTGCAAGGGGAGCCATGCTTTCACCGACTCGTCGTGGCCGGGGGATGGAGCTTGGTCTGGCCATGCTCGCGCTACTGAGCGGTTGCGGCGGAGGAGCGCCCGCAGCTCCGATGACGATGCCTGAGCCTGCGGAGGCCCCGGCTGATCTCTCGGAAGCCGCCCGGTCCTCGCCCCGGAACAGGCCGACAGCGGCTCTCCGGCCGCCCGCGAAGCCGCGAGGCCGGACTACGACTCCCGCGACCCCGGCGCGAAAGTCTCCGGCTGCTGCCCCTTCCGTCAAGGTGGATAGCTCCGCCCTGGAGCGGGACCTGACGAAGGAGCACGCCTATTGGCCGCTCGCGATCGCGCTGGCTCGCCGCAGCGGAAATCCTGATGTGGCAGAGCTGGCGGCCGCCGCCCTGGTGCAGGAGGCGGAGCGGCTGCGGTTGAGCCCCAGCCTGCTGGGCGCGGTGCTGCTGATCGAGAACGCACCACTCGACCCTGACGCCGTGAGTAGCCAGGGCGCGCTGGGACTCATGCAGGTGATGCCGGTCCACCGCGGGAACTACGGCTGCTCGGCCGACCTGGTGGACGTCGCGAGCAACATCTGTCACGGCGCCCGAATCCTCAAACACATGGTGCGGCGCACCAAGTCGGTGCCGCTGGCGCTCAAGCGGTACAACGGATGTGTGCGGGGCAGAAATACGCCGCGCTGCCACCGGTATCCGGGTCGGGTGCTGCGTACCGCTTCCCGCTTGCGCCGGGAGATGCTGTTGATCGCCGGGGACACCACCATCGGGTACGAAGAAGCATTGGCCTCGGTGCCGCGGGCCCGGCGGTCGGGCCGCCCGAAGCTGCTGATGGGTGAGGACTCGGTCGGGACCGAGACGCCGGCGTCAATGACGTGCGCTTCGTTCTTCGGGTGCCTCAGGCACCGGTGGACGGTCAAGTAGCTATGAGTGGCGGAGAGCGTCCCCCGTGGCATGGCGGCGCTCGTGCCGCAGCTCCATCCCGCGGACGACGACGTACGCTATGAGCGCGAACACGAAGAACACCAGCAACAGCCAGGCAAGGCTCTGAAGGGTTCCGATCACGGTGCGAAAGACCTCGAAGGTCCACCGGTCGCTCGTCAACAGGAGGGCCGGCTCATCCCGCCCCCGCGGCAGGATGTACTGCTCCAGCGACCAGATCCGCACTCCGCCCGAGATCCCCACCACGTAGATGGCAAAGGTGAGATAGCGCTGCCAGGCGCCGGTCAGATCCTCAGGCACCAGCCGAGCCAGGATCTGCCGAATCGGTCGCTCGAACAGGCGCGAAACCAGGAACGAGACCAGCAGCGCGATCAGGAAGGTGACCAGCAAGAGGGTCAGGAACACGCCAACCAGCCTTTCATGGGATCCCAAACAATAAGGCCCTTCCGCGACATCAGCGACAGGACGAGCTTGGAACAGGTCCACATGCTGGGGTGATGTATGAAACGCTATCTGGTTCAGCCGGGACAGAAGGTGGATCTGGATTCGTTCGATCCCGACGACACCAGTCTGATGCCGGGAGGAAAGCAGGAGGCCAAAGAGCAGCTATCGGCGATCATGGCTCGACTCGCCGAGGGTCAGGAGTTGCTGTACGCCGGCCACGAGCGGAAGCTGCTCATCGTGCTCCAGGGAATGGATACATCGGGCAAGGACGGAGTCATCCGCCACAGCATGCGCGGCTTCAACCCCCAGAGTGTCCGGGTGGTATCGTTCAAGAAACCGTCGGACGAGGAGCTGGATCACGACTTCCTCTGGCGGGTGCACGCCAAGGTGCCGGCCAAAGGCGAAACCGTGGTGTTCAATCGGAGTCACTACGAGGACGTGTTGATCGTCCGGGTACACAATTTGGTCGCCAGGCCGGTCTGGAAGGCCCGCTACGACCAGATTGTCGCTTTCGAACGCATACTCCAGGAGACGGGGACAACTATCATCAAGTTTTTCCTCCACATCAGCCGCGAGGAGCAACGGAAACGGCTGCAGGCGCGGGTAGATGACCCCAAGAAGTGCTGGAAATTTCTGCCCGGCGATCTGGAGGAACGCAGGTTCTGGAAGGATTACATGTCGGCGTACGAGGATGCGCTCTCCAAGACGTCAACCGACCGAGCCCCGTGGTACGTGGTTCCCGCCAATCAGAAGTGGTACCGCAATCACGTCGTAGGATCCATCGTCGCCGAGACGCTGGACAGGATGAAGCTCAAGTACCCCAAGTGTAATATCTCGAACGTGAAGGTCGAGTAGTCGAAAGTTTGCCGCATAGCTTCACACCGGAGAAACCTACCCTCCCATCTGGCCGTAGACAGCTCTGACGCTATTTTCTGGTTACCACTCCCTCTGGGTGGGTCTCCACAATTAGGTGATCCTTGCTCGCGCTCCTGCTGCTCCTTCAGGCCCAGTCCCCGGGCCCCGATCCCGACCTTGTGGTGCAGGGCAAGGGCTCGCCCACGGCGGAGATCCCGCGGCTGGAAGGCGAGATCCAGATCGACGGGAAGTTCGACGAACCGGTCTGGTCGCGGGCGACGCGCCTCACCGGCTTCTGGCAGTACCAGCCGGTAGACGGGCGGCCCGCCGAGGATGAGACCGAGATTCTGGCGTGGTACGCACCCGACGCAATCTACTTCGGCATCATCGCGCACGACCGCAATCCGGGCTCGATCCGCGCCACGGTGGCAGACCGGGACAACATCGATAACGACGACTACGTGGTGCTGGATCTCGACACCTTCCACGACCGGCGTCGCGCCTTTTTCTTCGCGGTGAATCCGCTCGGTGTTCAATCGGACGGCGTGCGCAGCGAGGGCTCGGGGCAGGTAAGCAGCTTGATTCCCGGCAGCACCGACGCCAATCCGGACTACACCTGGGATTCGAAGGGCCGGATCACCGATCGAGGCTATGAGGTCGAGATCCGCATTCCGTTCCGGAACCTCCGGTACCGGGGCAGCGGGCCCCAAACCTGGGGCTTCAACGCCACCCGGGTGGTCCAGCGCACCGGCCACACCAACACCTGGACCGACGTACGGCGGGCCAGCGCCAGTTTCCTGGGGCAGGAGGGTGCGCTGGGCGGACTGCACGATCTGAGACACGGGGTGACTGTCGAGGCGCAGCCGTTCGTAACTGCCACCGCCAACGGGAGCCTGGATGCCACCAGCGGAGAGTTCCTCCGCGACGACGTGAATCCGGATGCGGGCCTGAACCTGCGCCTGGGGTTCAGCAGCTTCGCGCTCGACGCCACCGTGAACCCGGACTTCAGCCAGGTCGAGAGCGACGAGGGACAGGTAACGGTGAACGAGCGCTTCGCCCTCTTCTTCCCCGAGAAGCGGCCCTTCTTTCTCGAGGGGATCGAGCTGTTCGGCTCCCCCCAGACGCTGGTGTATACCCGCCGCATCGTGGATCCCAAGGGCGGCGCCAAGCTGACCGGCAAGTTCGGCCAGCTGGGCGTGGCGCACCTGACGGCGGTGGACGATACCGATACCGGAGACGCCTGGTTCAACATCACCCGGCTGAGGCGGGACTTCGGCGCCAACTCCATCGCCGGGGTCACCTTCACTAACCGAGACGCGGCAGGCACCTACAATCGGGTTCTCGCGGGCGACTTCCGCTACGTCTGGAGTCTCTACTACGCCCAGTTCCAGTATGGGCGCTCGTGGACCGGCGATGCGGCAGGAAGCCGGGACGCGCCCATCTGGCAGGCGGAGTTCGACCGGACCGGCCGCACCTGGGGCTTCAACTACCTGCTCAAGGGACTGGGTGAGGGGTTCGATGCCCAGGCTGGATTCGTGAACCGGCTGCGAAGCAATGTGGTCTTCGGCCAGGCCTATAACCGCTTCACTCATTACGGCAGCCGGGGCGCGCTGCTGGAGAACCTCACCGTCTTCTTCGGTCCCGAAAGGACCTGGTTGTACCAGGACTTCGGCTTCGAGCCGGGGCTCGAGGGACGCGACCAGCTGGATGCCACCTTCCAGCTGCGCGGTGGGTGGGAGCTGAACGGCCACCTGGACCGGAACTTCATACACTTCCAAGACAGCAGCTTCGCTGACTACACGCTCGGAAGTGGCACCGGACCCGCGTACCTCCCCGAGGATAAGTTCTCCGGGCTGGTTTGGCAGATGAAGGTGACCACCCCGACCTGGCAGCAGCTCGGGGCGGTGATCCAGTACCAGCGGGGCGAGGCGGCGATCTTCGAAGAGGGGACCACTGGCTCAGGCTGGTCCCTGATCGGCAGCCTCAACCTGCGTCCCGCATCCACGGTACGGATTACAGCAAGCGCAACGGTGTTCCGGCTGGACCGCCTCGATGGCAGTGAGTTTGCTCGCGCCACCATCCCGCGGCTCAGGCTCGAGTACCAGCCGAACCGGTCGCTCTTCTTCCGGGCCATCGGCGAATACCGCTCGGAGCACCGTGCAGCGTTGCAGGATCCGGCTACCGGCGATTCGCTTTATGTAGGCGGGCTCCCGCAGCCGGCCACTCACTTCGATGGCCTGCGGGTGGATCTGCTGGCCTCGTACGAGCCGACTCCGGGCACGGTGGTGTTCCTGGGATACGGCAGCTCACTGGAGACGGACGAGGAGTTCAACTGGTCGAATCTGGAACGGGTAAACGATGGGTTCTTCCTGAAGCTGGCGTACCAGATACGGCGGTGAAGAGGTCTTCTCACCTCTCACTTCTTCACGAGCACCCCTTGTCGAAGATGATCAACCAGTTCCCACCTGCCTCCCGCCGCCAGATGGAGCTGAATGATGCGACCCGCTTGCCGCTGGGGTCGAAGATCGGCCCGCTGCTCAACGCCAGGGTACCGGAGGGGAGCACCTCGATGACACCGGGCTTCCAGGAGAATGGGGGCTTCGGTCCCTCGTAGAACTTCCGCCACGCCTCGACCACTTCGGCTTTGCCCCTGAATACCGATGTGTCGCCGAAGAACACCGCCTCGGGCGACAGAAACCGGGCGAATCCGTCGAGATCCCGGCGGGCCATCGTTGCCGCGAAGCTGCTCTCAGCCACGAAAACCTGGCGAGTAAGCGCGGCAGGGGAGGCCTGTGCGGCCAGTGAGTGAAGGCCGAGACACATGGCCGAGGCGGCCAGCAGCAAAGCCGGTTTCATGGGGAGCTCCAGGGGGTGATGCCAGCCCTACGGAGATCGGCTGGGGGCGGTGTCAGCCGCGCTGAAGACCTGCCAAACGGACCGGAACCCTGGCGGTTACTTGCTGGTGTTGCGCTCGATGATGACCGAGGAGATCAGTTGGGCAAAGGGGGCCGCGATTACCAGCTCGCCGCTGTCCGCCGCCCAGCCTGCGCCCAGCAAGGCACCTCCGAGGAGCACCGATACCAGCATGGAGCGGCCGAGATTGCCGCGGCTCCCGTTGGCGAGATGTACCGCGGCAGGAATCGCCAGGGAGGTTCCCGCCAGGCCGCCTACCACAGCTCCCTCCGCCGTGTCGAGATCCTCACCATCATCGATTTCGATCCCAATCAGGCTCCCGACCAGCGCGCCGACAGCCATCCCTCCGAGCCCAGCGAGGGCCAAGGTACCTTGGCTCTTCGCCATGGAGCTATCCGGGACGGGGGCGAGGGCCTCTTGCGCTGGGATCGCTTCGGGAGAGAGCAGCAGAGAGATCCAGACCGCGAGAGCGACGCGCATGTGGCTCCTCCTCGAGGTGGGCTTAGCGGACGCGGGCGATCAATCCCATAGGCACGCTCCGCGTACCGGGCCACCTACGCACCGTTCTATCACTGTCCCGGATCATGAGCTGCCCTGAGATGCCGCCATCCAGCATGAGTGCCTGGCGGCAGCCGAGCGAGCCCATGACTGCGGCCATTTCCGGTGTGGTCAGCCCGAAGGGAACTCGGCCGAGGGCTGGGCCGAGTGCGTCGAAACGGGTCAGGGCGACGATGACTCGTCCGTCGGGCAGGGTGCCGAGCGCCAGGCGCGCGTCTCGGTGGGTGAGGTCGACGCTCGAGCCTGGTATCCTCAAGGCCTCAGGAACTGCGCCGTCCATCAGCAACATGGGGTAGCTCTGGAACGCCTCGTGAGGGGTGGCACGGTCCCGTTCCCCCGCCACGCTGTCGGGCGAGACGACCCGCAAGGCTCCTGATGCATCTACCACGACCGCTCCGGCTAACGGGGCGTACTCCGGAGCCAGCACTTCCTGGCCTCGACTCACCACCCAGCCCCATGGCAGCCGACCCCGGAACTGGCCTGCGTCAACCGCCATAACGGCTGCATTATCAACAGTTGCGATGGTCCAGCTCTGGTTCCGTGTGAAGGCTGGCACCAGTGACAGATCAATCTTGCGCGGGTCGAGCCGCACCACGATGACACGGGTGCGCCAGGCCTCGCTCGAGCCTCTGAGTTGGAGCTCGCCCCATTCCATGCCGCTCGAGCCGGCACGCCAGCTGACCCGGTTGGCGAGCGGGGCGTTACCATTCCACTCCGCCGGGGCCGCGTCGCTCCGCCACCATGTGGTCCAACCCAGGACGTCCCGGACCGCCAGACTCGATCCATTGGTTTCGGACCGAAAGCCGGCGGCGCCGACGGCGCCACCGGTGATGCCAACCGCCAACGCGAACCTGATGCGCACCCGCCGTGAAGGCTTCACGCTAGCGGCAACCAGCCATCTGGATCCGCTGTAGCGTATCGGCGATGGCCATCAGTTGCTGCTGATTGCCGGCCTCCTGGGCCGCTTCCGCCCGTTTACCCAATGCCTCGATCTTCGCTTCGTTTTTCTGCATGTTCTTGAGCATGCAGTCGCTCATGCCGGAGGCATACGCGGACATCTCTGGGGGCTGAGTGGCCGCAGGAACCGGCGTCGGTTGGGGAGCCGGTTTCGCGGCTTGCTCCGGCACGGGCTCGCGCAGGCCGAGCAGCGGCTTCAGCTCCGCTGACTTGGCGGCGACGGCCGACTTCTCGCTGGCGGACGCGCCACCCGGCGCCGGCGAGTTCGAGAGGATGGCGATGGCGCGCTCCTTCAGCAGTGCCACCTCGTTCCGGCTGAAGCCCGATGCCTCGATCTCCTTCGCCTCTGCGCGACCCTCCGCCTCGCGCTCGGCCTGGTGGTAGTTCTCGGGCTCCTGCGGCTCTTTCACGATACAGCTCGGGTCGATCATCGCCATGGCGGAGTCCTGGTAGATGGCCGCCAGCTTGGCGTCACCCTTGCCCTGGGCCGCCACCATCTTCTCCGTGAGGGTCTGGTACTTGTCCAGCATCTTCGGGTTGGCCGCCCCCCGCTGGTAGAAGCCGGGTTGGGCCGCCTCGCATTTGGGCTTCGCGGCCTGGTAGGCGGCATCGGCTTTCTTGAAGCGACCGTAGGGGGTGTCTTCCTGCATCGCGGCGTCGCGCTCGGCCTGACCCGCCTTGAGGCCGGTGACGAGCTGGTTCACGACGTCATCGGTGAAGACGATCATCCCTCCCTGATCGGCGGGCGCGGGCACCGCCGCCTCCTGGCTTACGGCAGGCTTGAGCTTCTTCTTGAGTCCGCCGAACTGGGCGGATGCAGGCGTGGCGATCGTGTGCGAGGCCAGAACGGCAATGGCAAGCGAGACCATGGCGGCGGAGCGCCTGGGGGGACTCTGCATAGACTTATTCTCAGGCTCCAGAGCGAGGTGGGCAGTTAGGAGTTCCAAATGTGGAGCCTCGCCTGCAAGAGCGCCAGCAGGCGGCTGTGACGTCGGGTTGTGCGCGGGCTAGGGTTGAAGCTGCTTCTGATCAATTGCCAATGGAGTGCTCATGCTCGCCAACTGGATCACGCTCTTCCGATTTCCGCTCCTCCTGGTGACGGTTCTGATTCTGTACTTCGGATCGCCCGGAGCCCGTCTGGCCGGCGTGGGGCTGCTCTTCTTCGGACTGATGCTCGATACGGTGGACGGGATCGTGGCTCGCAGCCGAGGTGAGACCAGCCTGTTTGGCAGCGTGCTCGATATCGCTGCGGATCGTACCTACGAGCTGATCCTCTGGGTCTGCTTTGCGGACCTGCGGATGATCCCGGTGGCCATCCCGCTGATCATCATTGCCCGCACCACGCTGACCGACGCATTCCGCAGCATCGGCGTAGCCCAGGGGATTGCCCCGTTCGCCCAGCATCGCACCGCTCTGAGTCGTTTTCTCGTGGGATCGTTCTGGATGCGCACCGGTTACGCGGTGACCAAGGTGATCACCTTCTGCGGTCTGGCACTGACCCAGGCGTTCAGTGGTCTGCCACCGGAGACAGCTCCCGCCCGCATGGTCCCGGTGCTGATGGACGGGCTTCGCGTAACCGCCTGGTTAGCGGTCGTGTTCTGCGTTTTCCGGGGGCTGCCGGTGATCATCAGCTCGCTGCGGCGCTACTGGAGAATTCCTTCACCGACCCCGGTGAGCTGACCGGGCGGCGAAGAGCCGGACCTTCCGGAACGCCTTCGCCAAATCGGGGAGCTGATGGTTGGCGTTGAGTCTGCTGGGGTTGGGTAGCACCCAGACGGTCGCTGTCTCCAGTAGTTCTCGTTGCCGGCCAATCTCTGCCCGCGGCTGAGCGAACGCGACCCGGTACGCCCCGATGCCGACCACCGCAAGGCACCGCGGGCGATAGCGGCGAACTATCCGTACCAGCCTCCGCCGTCCCTCGCGCAGCTCGTCATTCGTCAGCTCCGCCGCCGTGGCCGTGGCGCGGCAGACTAGGTTCGTTATGCCCACGCCGGCCTGGAGCAGGAGCTCCTCTTCCCAGGGCTTGAGAAGTCGCTGGGTGAAGCCGGCGCCGTACAGCGCCGGCCAGAACCGGTTGCCTGGACGGGCAAAGTGATGTCCGGTAGCCGCCGAATAGAGGCTCGGATTGATGCCGCAGAAGAGGACCCCGAGTCCCGGCGCGATCAGATCGGGTACTCGGCGGCCGTAGGCGGCAGCCAGATCGTGCCTGGTGGGGCGGCGTTGTTCCTGCCTGCCGCTGAGGGATGTCACCTACTCGGGAAGGGAATCGGCGCTGCGGCCTTTGGGGAACTGTCCGCCTATCAACGCACCTGGTACGCCCAGCAGCACAGCACCGACGAGAGCGCCACCCACCGTCGTGCCGCCGCAGCTGTCGGCTGTCTCAGAGTCTTCACAAAAAGCGGTAACCAACACGGCAAGGGCGACAGCACCGGTAAGGCCGCCGATGAGCGCGCCTTCCTTCCAGTACGTGGGCGGAATGTTTCGAGGAACGCTGTCGGCCGGGGCGAGTGTTGAGCGAAGGGGGCCGGGTGCAGGTCTGTTCCAGAGCGATGATGGCAGCGGGCCCGGCACGGAGGCCTGCGCCACGGCGGGAGCGGTCCCAATGGCCAGGCTCAAGAGCAGAAGCAGGCCCCCTCGCATGCCTCTGCTCACCGGGAAGGCTCGGAGTCCGGACTCACCTCAGCCGACCCATGCAGCACGAGCCGGTTTGTCAGCTGCCGTTTCACGTCGGGCCACTCGCCGGCCAGTATGCTGTACATCACGCTGTCGCGGACGCTGCCGTCGCGCCGCGCGTGGTGATGCCGGATCACGCCATCCCTGCGGGCCCCCAGCGCGGCGATGGCCTTCTGAGACGCGAAGTTGAAGTTATCGGTGCGAAAGCCCACCACCTGGCACCCCAGTTGCTCGAACGCGTGGGTCAGCAACAGCAGCTTGCACGCGGTGTTCACGTGGGTGCGCTGCCATGCGGCCGCGTACCAGGTGTAGCCGATCTCCACCCGGTCTATCGGTGCAACGATGTCGTGAAACCGGGTGCTGCCGGCGATCGCGCCGGTGGCCAGCTCTCGGACGGCCCAGGGCAGCATATGGCCCGCCCGCTGGCCGTCCAGCGCCTCGGTTATGTACGCCGCCGTCCTGGCGGGCTCGGGGACCGAGGTAAACCAGAGCTCCCAGAGCTGCCCATCGGCTGCTGCCGTGGTCAGACCCTGGCGATGACTGTCGGCGAGCGGCTCCAGGCGAATCCCGTGGCCCTCCAGTTGGACCGGGGCGGGAGCGATCACGGGCGCCGGGTGTTGCGCTTGGAAGCCGACTTGCGCTTGGAAGCTGTTTTGCGCTTGGCGGGCCGCTTCTTGGCAGGCTTCTTTACCCGTTCGGGGAGTTTGGCGCTGCCGGTCTCGCGGTTCCACTCCTCGAAGGTTTCCTCCGAGATCTCGCCCTTCACCAGCAGCTCGGCGAATTTGCGGCGCTGGGCTTTGCTCTTGAATGGCATTAGCCGGCTCCCTGGCCCAGAAACACCAGCACGATGGCGAGAAACAGGAATGCCATATAGCTCCACAGTGCCCGCCGACGGAACTCGAGGCCACGGGCGGTAAGATTCTGCGCCGGCCATACCATTGAAAGGCTTGGTACTCCAGGCCGCCGGTGGCGCACCATCTGCACGTAGCAGTACACCCCGTAGATCCAAGTGGCCAGCGCGAGAACCACCACCAGGGCCGCGACCGCCGGTATTCCGTTCCTCATGTATCCTAAGCTATCGCCGGACATGCGGAGCCGCACGGCATGATCCTGATGGTCTCTCCTGGTTACCGTTTCTCCCGTTGCCGTCGACACCGCGCCGCGTATACCTTGGAACCCGCATCAGGCTCGCACGAATTCACCCTATGTCTCCATGAACACTCATGCCGTTTGAGACCGCCGTTGTGCAGGCGCAGCCCGCCGGTTACGAGACGCCGCTGCTCGCAATCGAGCTGCCGCGCGGGCCGCTGCCGCCGTCGCTCACCGCGCTGGATAAGCAGACCGGAGGTGCCATCGCGCGAGTGCTGTCCTCCGGCGATTTCAGCGGTAAGCGCGATGAGACCGCCATTCTCTACCCCCCCGGCCCCGCCTCACGCATCATGCTTGTCGGGCTCGGGAAGCCCGAGGAAATCGACCGCACCGCCATTCGCCGCGCGGCCGCCATCGCCGCGAAACGAGCCCGCTCCCTGGGGGTGGCTCGGGCTGCGTTCTACCTGCCGCCCGAGGCCCGGGGCAAGGTCAATCCGGCCGCGGTGGGACAGGCAACAGCGGAGGGGCTAAACCTGGGCGCATGGCAGTTCAACGAGATGAAGAAACCATCGGACGAGAAGAAGCTCCCTCTCGAGCGGATGGAGATCCTGGCCCACGACGGTCCCGCGGAGTTGATCCGGGGTCACCAGACCGGCGAAGCAATCGGGGCGGGCCAGACATTCGCCCGGAGCATTCAGGTGCTGCCCGGCAACGTCTGCACTCCCAGCTATGTCGCCGAGCGGGCCCGCGAGCTGGCCCAGCGCCACGGCTTTCAGGTCACCGTGCTCGACAAGGCTGCCATAATAAAGGAAAAGATGGGCGCCCTCCTGTCGGTGGCGCAGGGGAGCGCGGAAGAGCCGCGTTTCATCGCCATCGAGTACAAGGGATCGGACGCGGCACCGGTGGTGCTGATAGGGAAAGGGGTCACCTTTGACACCGGGGGTATCTCGATCAAGCCGGCGCAGAACATGGAGGACATGAAGTACGACATGTCAGGGGCCGCGGCGGTGCTGGGCACCTTCGAGATGCTGGGCCGGCTGAAGCCCAAGGTTCATGTCGTGGGGCTGATACCGAGTACGGAGAACATGCCGTCGGGTACGGCAGTGAAGCCGGGCGACGTCGTGACCAGCCACCTGGGGAAGACGATCGAGATCATCAACACCGACGCGGAAGGCCGGCTGATCCTGGCGGACGCGCTCTCCTATGCCCGCCGCTACGATCCGGCCGCGGTGGTGGACATCGCCACCCTTACCGGCGCCATCGTCGTGGCGCTGGGTCACACGGCATCGGGCGTCATGGGGAGCGACGAGAAGCTGGTCGAGGAGCTTCGCGGGGCGGGCGACCGGGCCGACGAGCGTATCTGGCCGATGCCGCTATGGGACGACTATCGGGACCTGATCAAATCGGATATTGCCGACGTAAAGAACAGCGGGGGACGGCCGGCGGGCAGCATCTCCGCCGGCTGGTTCCTGCGCGAGTTCGTGGATGGATTTCCCTGGGCCCACCTCGACATTGCCGGCACGGCGTATTCCGACCGAGAGGACGCGGGCCGGGTGAAGGGGCCGACCGGCGTCGGGGTCCGACTGCTCTCGGAATTCGTGCTGGGCAGAAGCGTAAATGGTGAGCGGTGAGCGGTAAGCGGGCGCGCTCCACTACATCCTTTACGAAGCCTGTTCAGAGGGTTGCTGACTGTCTGAGGGTGCGGGCCACGGCCAGACTCTTGGTTGCCACGGTGCTTCTGTTTTTCCCGCTCACCGCTTACCGCTCACTGCTCACCGTTTTGCACGCCCAGATCGCCGCGGACGACACGACGACGATCGACACTTCGTCGGTCGACACCGTCAACACCACCGCGCGATACCTCAAGGAACAGCTGCAGGTCAACGTCCGCGTCCCCGTGCTCCCCATGCTGGGCGTGGAGGGGCCGCGGCCGCCACTCACCCGCATCGTGTTCAACCGCGATTCCATCGAGTGGGACCACGCCGTCACCGTGAGCGATCTGCTGACGCAGGTGCCGGGTGTGTATCTCTGGCGCGGCGGGTACATCGGGCGACCGGAGCCGGTGAACTTTCAGGGGCGCGGCGGAGCATCGGCCGAGTACTATGTGGACGGGGTGCCGTATGTCGCCGCTGGAGTTGACAGCGTGGTGGTGGATCCCGCGCTCTTCTCCATCAGCCTGCTGGAGCGGATCGAGGTAGAACGCTGGCCCGGGCAGCTCCGGGTACATCTCTTCACCAAGATGCACGATCGCCTTGCTCCCCGATCGCGCATCGCGATCGCACGCGGCGACGACGACCTGGCCCGCTATGAGGCATCGCTCGAGCGCCGCTACGCCTCGGGACTGGGCTTCGGGCTGGCGGGAGATTACCTGAACTCGCCAACCGTCACCGGTATCAGCAGCGAGTACTCCAACACCCAGGTGTGGGCCCAGGGCAGCTACATACCATCGGAGCAGTTCGGGCTGCAGTACCGCCTGATTCGTTCGGGTCCGAAGCGGGACCCGTACGTGGCCAACATCGACGGAACCGCAGACACCATCGGACTGGGATACGAGGCCAAGCGCACCGACGCGCTGATTCGGATGACACTCAAGGGGCGAGGCCGGGAGGCGCTGGGACCTCGGGCAGACTTGATCTACCAGCGCACCGCCTGGGATGGAGAAGGAATCGATCAGCAAATCAATCAATTCGGCGGGTACCTCACCTATCGCGCCACTACGTTGTCGGTGGGCGGGTCGGTCTTTTCCCGGACCAGATGGACCCGGCTCGACGCGCGCGCCAACTTCGGGTGGAATCCGGTGGCTCCATTCACTGCGCGGGCAGAAGTCGTGCATCAGAGGCACTTCGGTGGGCGCAACAGCAACTTCGCCAACCTTTCTGCCGGGCTCGAGCTGGTCCGGGGGGTGGCGCTCACCGGCTCGGCACGGATCGGCGAGGTGGTGGCGGCGCCGTCCATCCTGGAGAGCACCGAGCAGGAGGTACGCGACTATCAGGCGGCGCTGGGCTGGACCGCCGCCCGGCTCGGCTTTGAGGTGGCTTATGCCCGAGTGTCGGCCTTCTCCCCGCCGGCGTATGCCGAGTTTCCTCGGATTGCCGGGCTCGGTCCGGCGCCACAAACCGACTGGATCACCGCGTCGGTCCGGGTAGCTCCGCTTCAGTGGATTACCCTCGAAGGGTGGTACAGCGATCCGCGGGGGGTGGCGCCAGAGGGAATTCCGCCTACCCAGTCCGTGGTGGCGGGGACCATACGCTCCAAGTTCCTGCGGACGTTCCCGAGCGGGATCTTCGACTTGAAGCTCAGGCTGGCCATGGAGAGTTGGGGCACCGGCACCATAGGACGCGATGCCCTGGGGGCTCCAGTGAAACTCCGGGGCGCCAGTTTCGTCCGCAGCCTGATCCAGTTCCAGCTCGGCAGTTTCTCCGTTTATTGGGACCGGGTGAATGTCACTTCCAGCCGCCTCGGATACGTGCCCGGATTCGAGATCCCGTCGTTGGGGCAGCACTTCGGGGTGCGGTGGGGGTTTCTTAACTAGTCGCGAGTCACGAGTCACGAGTGACGAGTCACGAGTCACGAGTCACGAGTCACGCGCTGAATGCTACTAAGATATCACTTTAGATTCACCCGTGTAAGTGATTGACGAGGAAGATCTTTCCTGACTCACGACTCGCGGCTCGCGACTCGTGCCTGGTGGAGGACGCGGTGACCGCCATAGGCTCCAAACTCCCCAGATGGATCTTTGACCTGAAGCTCGGCCTCGCGATGGAGAGATGCGGCGCCAGCTTCATCAGCAGCCCTTGATGCGGCCCACCGCGCGGGTTCGCAACAACCCGGTACTCCGAACGGCCGCCAAGCTCAGCCGGCAGTATCTCAGATGGTTCGGGAATGCCAGCCATAAGCCTCATAAGAATGGGGAACGCTGGCTGCTCGATGCGCTGGGGGGAGAGAAAATCCACACGGTGGTTGATGTTGGGGCCAACGTGGGGAAGTGGTCGCTCCTCGCGGTCGACAGATTTCCCCAGGCCCGGATCCTGGCGCTGGAGATCGTGCCGCCTACCGCAGCCGTGCTTCGCGAACGCACCGCGGGGCAGGAGCGTATCCGGGTCTTCAACCTTGGGCTGGCGGATCACACCGGTACTCTGACTATCCGCTACAATCCAGCGGTCAGCGCGCACTCGACGGTCACCGACTTCCCTCATGGCTGGGAGGGAGAGAAGCTGGAATGCCCCGTAATGCGAGGTGACGAGTTCCTCGCTCGGGAGGGAGTGGACCACGTCGATTTTCTGAAGATCGATGTCGAGGGGGCCGAGCATCTGGTGCTGAGGGGACTGGAAGCCCTGCTGAGAAGAGGCGCCGTCCGCTTCGTGCAATTCGAGTATGGCCGGATGAACATCCTCACCCGCTTCCTGCTCAAGGACTTCTACGAGCTCTTCGAGAGCCACGGCTATGTCGTCGGAAAGATTTTCCCGGATTACGTGGAAATTCGGCCATACAGCCTGGCCGACGAGGATTTTTTGGGCGCCAACTATCTCGCATGCAGAATCGGCGATCCCTTGCTGCCCCGACTGACCGGAGCCGCATAGATCGGCACGCCCAGGGATATGGCCGCATCTCGGCCCCCTATGCCTGGGTGCCGTTCCGGGCTAAATTTGAAGGCTGTTCCGGCTTCCTGGAGGTCGCCGCTTGCCGTACAGCATGACTGGGTTCGGTGCCGCGGAGGGTGCGGTGTCCGGGCGGCGGCTCCGGGTCGAGATCCGGACCGTGAACCATCGCTACTTCAATCTGTCGGCCAAGCTTCCCAGCGATCTCACCATGTTCGAGGGTGAGTTGCGCGAGCGACTGCGGCGGGACTTCGATCGGGGCCACCTGTCGGTGCAGGCCCGGTGGACCGAGAGCGCCGACGCGGACGGCGGATTTTCCGTCGATCTGGATCGCGCCCGCCGGGTCGCCGCCCAGCTGAGGGAGTTACAGGCCACGCTGGGCTTGGGCGGAGAGGTGACAGTGGAACTGGTGGCCCGGCAGCCCGACGTCCTCACCTCAGGAGCCAATGGGACCGGTGAAATCGCCTGGAGCGAGATCGAACCGGTCGTAGCGGCGGCTGGCGCGGAGTGCCGGGCTATGCGAGCCCGGGAGGGGGAAGCCCTTACTGCCGAGCTCCGGCACCGGCTCGACCTTCTGGAGCGCGCGGCCGCCGATATCGCCCGCCGTGCGCCCGAACGGCTCACCCGGGAGCGCATTCGGCTTAAGGCCTCGGTGGCGGAGCTGCTCGACGGGCGTAGCGTGGACGAGGACCGCCTGGCCCAGGAACTGGCCTTTTTGGCTGACAAGCTCGATATCACCGAGGAGTTGGTGCGCTTTCAGGCGCATGCCGCCGCTGCGCGCTCAGCCCTCGCGTCGGACAGGCCGGTAGGAAAACAGCTCGGCTTTCTGGCTCAAGAGCTGGGCCGGGAAGTAAACACCATGGGCGCCAAGGCCGGCGACGCCGACATTGCGCAGCTGGTGATCGCCATGAAGGGTGAGCTCGAGAAGTTCCGGGAACAACTCGAGAACCTCGAGTGAAGCGCTTGTTGCTCGTGCTCTCGGCGCCTTCCGGCGGCGGGAAAACCACCATCGCGAAGAAGCTGCTGCAGGTGCGGAAAGACCTTGGCTATTCAGTATCAGCCACGACAAGGGCCTCAAGAAACGGCGAACGAGACGGTCAGGACTATCACTTCTTGAGTCGGGAAGAGTTCGAGCGACGGCGTGAGCGGGGCGAGTTCCTGGAGTGGGCCGAGTACGGCGCCCAGCTCTACGGAACCTTGAAGCGGGAGGTAGACCGCATTTTCGGTGAAGGGCGCCACGCGGTACTCGACATCGAGGTCGAGGGCGCCCGGCAGATCCGGAGAAACTTCCCGAATTCGCTGCAGGTGTTTGTGCTCCCGCCGTCCGCGGACGTGCTGGTCGAGCGGCTGAAGCGGCGAAACACGGAGAATCCCGAGCTCCTTCGAAAGCGGCTTACGCATGCATCCGAGGAGCTGGCCGCAGTCGCGGAATACGACTACGCCGTGGTGAACGAAGATCTGAACACCGCGGTGGACCAGGTCTCCGCCATTCTGGACGGCAAAGCCGAAGAGCGGCTGATCTCCCGGCAGCACGATCTGCCGGCCAGGATCGAACGGCTGCGGCGCGATGTGGTGAAGGCAGCGGGAAGTATTTGACGGAGTCTCCAGTCGCCAGCTGACAGTCTCCAGCGTACCTGGCGACTGGCGACTGATGACTAGTAACCCACAGATAATGGAGCCATGAAGATGCGAATCATCACCCCCCACGAAGTTGCCAAGCAGGCGGGAAACAAGTATCTCGGCGTGCTCGTGGCGGCCAAGTTCGCTCGCTACCTGAACGAGTTTCCCAAGGATCAGCTCCAGCAGCCCTCCGAGAAGCTGACCACCAAAGCGATGCAGGAGCTGGTGGACGGAGACCTGAACTACAAGCTCCTCCGCCGCCGCCGTTCCGAGGCCTGAGCGTGTGGGCCGGCCGGCACGTCGTCCTCGGCGTGTCGGGCGGGATCGCCTGCTATAAGAGCTGCATCCTCGCCCGCCGCTTGACCGACGCGGGAGCCCGGGTGGACGCGGTGCTCACCCAGGCTGCCGCGGAGTTCGTGCGGCCTCTGACATTCGAAACGCTGACGGGGCGCCCTGTCCTGAGCTCGCTGTGGGAGCCGGGAGGGGCGTTGTCGCATGTCCGGCTGGGACAAGATGCCGACCTCATTATCGTGGCGCCCGCCACGGCGCACCTCATCGCTCGGGTGGCACAGGGGCTGGCGGACGACGTGCTCACCGCGCTCCTCCTCGCTCGCACAGCTCCATTGCTGATGGCGCCGGCCATGAACGACGAGATGTTTGCCAGCCCGGCGACCCGGACCAATGTGGAGACACTCCGCCAGCGCGGCGTCGTTCTGATCGGCCCCGACTCTGGTCCGCTCGCCGAGGGCCCCTCGAACCAACCCGGCCGAATGAGTGAGCCGGACACGATTCTGGCGCATGCCGCGCGGCTGGTGCGCGGTGGAGGTGCGCTGGCCGGCAAGCGCGTGGTGGTCACCGCCGGGCCAACCCGGGAGCCGATCGATCCGATCCGGGTGGTAAGCAACCGCTCCAGTGGCAAAATGGGCTATCGTGTGGCTGAGGTGGCGTGGGAGCGCGGCGCCGAGGTGGTGCTCATCTCGGGTCCGACGGCATTATCGGCTCCGATCGGGGTAACCCTCCGGCAAATCGATTCTACCCGGGAGCTTGAAGCGGCAGTGCGAGCCGAGCTGCCGGGTGCTGACGTGCTGGTAATGGCCGCCGCTCCGGCCGACTATCGGCCCAGCAGCCCGAGCGACAGCAAGCGGTCGCGGGTGGAAGGGGCGCTGGCCATTCCCATGGAGCCGACCGAAGACATCCTCCGCTCGACCCGAGATCATCGGAAGAAGGGAAGTGTGATGGTGGGCTTCGCCCTGGAAACCGGGGACGCTCTGGCCAAGGGGTTGGCGAAGCTGGAGCGAAAGGCTCTCGACCTGATCGTGGTAAACGATGCCCTGGAGCCGGGCGCCGGGTTCGAGAAGGATACCAATCGGGTTGCGCTCCTCGGGCGGGATGGCAGCCGCCGCATTCTTCCGCTGCAATCGAAACGCGAAGTGGCAGAGGCGATTCTCGACGTAGTAGAGGCATCCCTTGGCCGATGAGTGGCGGAGGTACCTGGAGCAGCAAGTTGAACTGGGCGGCTCGGAAGTCGTGCTCAGCGTAGCGAGGGTCGAACGAAGCGATCTCGAACACGCGTCGCATGGAGCGATCCCTCGCTCTGCTCGGGATGACGCGCGTGTGCTGGTGCCGGGCCCGGGGGAACCGACCGCCGGTCCGCCGGTCCGCCCGTCCGCCTGGAAAAAGGGCGCTCCCCCGATTCCCGGCCCCGGCCTTACCGTCGAATCACCGAGCCATGCCCTGGGCGACGAGCTCGTCGCCCTGAAGACGTTGGACGAGGTCGCGGAGCGGATCCGCACCACCTACTGCTGCGGGTTGTGTCCCTCCCGCATCAACGCGGTGCCGGGTGTTGGCAACGAGAACGCACAACTGGTTCTGATCGGCGAGGGCCCCGGCGCCACCGAGGACGCACAGGGCAAGCCCTTCGTGGGACAGGCGGGGAATCTGCTGAACGGGATTCTCGAGGCTATCGAAGTGCCGCGCGACTCGGTATACATCACCAACATTGTCAAGTGCCGCCCTCCGCAAAACCGAAAGCCCTTGCCCGATGAGATCGCGGCCTGTATTCCATATCTACACCGCCAGCTGGAAATCATTCGGCCGAAAGTGATTCTCGCCCTCGGCAGCACCGCGGCCGAGGCCATGCTGGGGGTGAGAAAGAGTCTGGGAGAGCTTCGCAACAAGGTGCACACGTACAACGGCATTCCGCTGGTCGTGACGTACCATCCCGCGGCGCTGCTCCGCAACCCGAACTGGAAGAAGCCGACCTGGGATGACGTCCGTATCGTCAGGCAACTACTCGACCGTTGATCCCTACGTTGGCCGGTCGGCCCCGTGGAGCCAGGAAGCCGAGCAGGCGGTGCTCGGCGCCATGCTGCTGGATCAGGATGCGGCGCTGCGGGCCGCGGAGCTGGTGGACGACTCGATGTTTTACCGCGAGCCGCACCGCCGTCTGTTCCGCGCCATGCTGGCGCTCACCGAGCAGCGGACCGTCATTGACCACATCACTCTGCGCGATGAGCTGCTGCGCCGCGGTGAGCTCGACACTGTCGGCGGCCTCGACTACCTGGCGGAGCTGGTGGATACAGTGCCCACCGCCGCCAACATCGAATTCCATGCCAAGATCGTCAAAGACAAGGCGATCCTCCGCCGCCTGATCGAAGCTTCCACCTCGATTATCACCGAAGCCTACGACGGACACTCCACCGCCAACGACCTCCTCGACGGGGCCGAGTCGCGGATCTTTCAGATCTCTCAGCAGCGGGGCGACGAAGGGTTCACCCGGCTCAAGGAAATGCTGTGGCCCACGATGGAGCGCATCGAAACGCTCCAGCGCAGCGGCAAAGCGATTACCGGTGTCCCGAGCGGCTTCGCAGATTTGGACGAAATGACCTCGGGCTTCCAGGCCTCCGAGCTCATCATCGTGGCGGCCCGGCCTTCGATGGGAAAGACCGCTTTCTGCCTCAACGTCGCCACGCAGGCTGCCGTGGATGGCTTCGGGGTGGCGGTATTCTCGCTGGAAATGTCCAAGGAGTCGCTGGTGCAACGCATGCTCTGCGCCGAAGCCCGAGTGGACAGCCAGGCGGTGCGGCGGGGCACCTTGAGAGATCCCGACTTCACGCGGCTGGCTCGTGCCGCCGGTATTCTGCAGAGCTGCCCGGTGTGGATTGACGATTCGCCCGCGCTCACGCTGCTGGAAATGCGCTCCAAGGCGCGGCGGCTCAAGGTGGAAAACGACGTCCGGTTGATCGTGGTGGACTATCTCCAGCTCATGCGCAGCCCGGAATACTCGGAAAACCGGGTCCAGGAAATTTCGGACATATCCCGCTCACTGAAGGGGCTGGCCCGGGAGCTGAACATTCCTGTCATCGCTTTGTCCCAGCTCTCCCGCGCGTCCGAGCAGCGCGGCGGCGAGCGCCGGCCGATCCTCTCGGACCTGCGAGACTCCGGGGCCATCGAGCAGGATGCCGATGTGGTCATCTTCATCCATCGGCCGGAGATGTATCAGAAGGAAGACAGCGAAGGGAACAGCCTCGAAGGCATAGCCGAGGTCATCGTGGGCAAGCACCGCAACGGGCCGACCGGTACCGTGGACCTCTATTTCCACAAGCAGTTTACCCGCTTCGACAACCGCACCGAGCGCGAAGGACCCGAGTAGGTGGCCAAAGCGAGATCAGTCTATCGTTGCACCGACTGCGGGCACGAGCATCCCAAGTGGGTCGGCCGGTGCGAGGCGTGCGGAGAGTGGAACTCCGTGGCGGAGGAGCCGGTGGTCGGGCGGTCGGGTGGACGGGCGAGCGGCCGGAAGGGTGGGAACGTCCAGTTGTCCCCGAGCCCGCCTGTCCGCCTGTCCAACATCGCTGCCGAATCGCTGGTTCGGTGGCGGACCGGGCTTCCGGAGTTCGATTTCGTCCTCGGCGGAGGCATCGTCCCCGGCTCGATGACTCTCATCGGCGGGGAACCGGGCATCGGGAAGTCCACCCTTCTGCTGCAGGCAGCAGCCCGGCTGGAATCGGCAGGCCGGACGGTGCTCTACGCCAGCGGGGAGGAGTCGCCCGATCAAATCCGGCTGCGGGCCGACCGGCTGGTTGAAGACGCGGGAGCCGTGCATGTCCTGGGCGAAACCCGCCTGGAAGCCATCATGGACGCCGTCACTGCGGTGCACGCCGACGTGGTAGTCATCGATTCCATACAGACCGTCTATACCGACAGTCTGGAGAGCGCCCCGGGCAACGTTGGGCAGGTGCGTGAGTGTTCCGGGCAGCTGATGCGGTTTGCCAAGGAGAGCGGAACTTCGGTCATTGTCGTCGGCCATGTCACTAAGGGTGGAGGCATTGCCGGACCCAAGACCCTGGAGCATATCGTAGACACGGTGCTCTATTTCGAAGGAGAGGCCACGCTGGACTACCGCCTGCTTCGTACCACGAAGAATCGTTTTGGGTCGGTGGACGAGCTGGGCGTGTTCTCGATGACCGAGCAAGGCCTGGTGGCGGTGCCGAATCCGTCCGCGGTGTTCCTGGCGGCGCGCGCCCAGGGCATCAGCGGGAGCGCAGTTACGGCGCTGATGGAAGGAACCCGACCGGTGCTGGTCGAGGTCCAGGCGCTCGCCTCCAAGTCCGGATACGGAACGCCACAGCGGGTAGCCACCGGTCTGGATCCTCGGCGCCTCGCTGTGCTCTTGGCGGTACTGGAGCGGCGGGCCGACACATCTTTTGCCAACCTCGACGTGTTCGTGCAGGTCACGGCGGGTGTCCGGCTTACCGAGCCTGGAGCGGATCTCGCGATCGCTGCGGCCCTCCTTTCCAGCCTGTATAACCGCCCGGCGCCCGCGGACGTCCTGTTTCTGGGTGAGATCGGCCTGGGCGGCGAGATCCGTCCCACCGGCGCCATCGAACGCCGCATCACAGAAGCGGTGCGGCTCGGCTTCAACCGCGTGTTCGGCTCCTCGCGCAGCAGCGTCCAGGTAGCGGGTGCATCGCTGGTGGGGCTCGATCACGTCGAGCAGCTGGTGCGGGCGCTTGCCGCGTGACGTAGGAGTTGTTGTGGTGGCCGCCGGACGTGGCGACCGCCTGGGTGGAACTGTTCCCAAGCAGTTTCAGCTGATCGGCGGGGTGCCCATGGTTATCCGTGCACTGCGTCCCTTCATCGCGCATCCCGAAGTCGCACACGTAGTCCTGGTGCTGCCGTTGGCAGAAGCGTCAAACCCTCCGGCATTTCTTTCAGCCATTCCCACCCGTTCCGGACCCGCACGTGCCGCCTTTGCCATGACTCCGGGTGGGCGACATCGTGGCGACTCGGTTCGAGCGGGACTGTCCGCTTTGCGTGCCGAGTGCAAGGTGGTGCTGGTGCATGACGCCGCGCGGCCTTTTGTAGACCCGGAGGTCATCGATGCCGTCATTGCCTGCGCGCGAGCCGGAGAGGGCGCGGTGCCCGCAGTTCCTCTCAGCGATACGCTCAAGGAGGCGGCGGCAGGAGACGCAACGCTCATCCGCCGAACCAGGCCCCGTGCGCGCCTGTGGAGAGCCCAGACGCCTCAAGGCTTTCCCCGGAAAGTGCTAGAGCAAGCGCATGCTCAGGCCGCACGAACGGGACATCGCGCTACCGACGATGCTGCACTGGTCGAGGCCATGGGTATCCGGGTGCGGCTGGTGTCCGATAGCTGCTGGAACCTGAAGGTCACGACGCCGGACGATCTCGCGCTGGCGGAGCTGCTGGCGGGAAAGTCGTCATGACGCTGCCATTTCAAACCCACGAGGAGATTACCGCCGCCATTCCGCAGATCGGGCGGCATCTCCGCGCGGGCAAGCTGCTCGCCTATCCCACCGAAACGGTGTACGGGCTCGGCTCGGCTCCCAGCGTACCTGCCCTGGCGGCACTGGCCAATCTGAAGGGAAGGCCGGAGGGCAAGCCGTTTCTGCTGCTGATCTCGGGACGGAGGATGGCGGAAGATTGGGGGTTGGTGTTCAACGCGTCCGCTTCCACCCTGGCCGAAGCCTTCTGGCCCGGGCCGCTCACGCTGGTTCTGCGAGGCGGTGAAGGACGACTGCCTGATGAGCTGCGGGGCCGAGAAGGGGGGATTGCGGTACGCCACACCTCCCACACCGGCATCGCCCAGCTGGTTGCTGCAACCGGGAAGCCGCTCACCTCGACGTCCGCCAATCGTCCCGGTGGGCCCCCGGCTCCAGGCGCCGACCGCCTGGTCGAGTTGTTCGGCGAAGCAGTGAGTAGTGGCGAGCTGCTGGTGCTGGACGGTGGCGTGCTCGGCAACGTACCACCCTCCACCCTGGTGGACTGCACCGACCTGATGCCGAAGCTGGTTCGTGAGGGCGCGATTCCGAGAGGAGAGTTGCGGCGGGCGGCCGGAAGACTGGCGCCGTGAATGACGGGTGAACAGTGAACAGTGAACAGTAAACGGGCCGCTCCCATCCACCCCGTTCACCGTTTACTGTTTACTGTTCACGCGGTTGATTGGAAGACCATGCGCGTCCTCTTCGTCTGCACCGGTAACACCTGCCGCAGCCCGATGGCTGAGGCGCTCCTCCGTGAGGCGTTGGCCAGCCGCGGGGTCGATCAGGTCGCCGTCTCCTCCGCCGGCACCGGCGCCTGGGAAGGGGCTCCGGTCTCGGAGGGAGCCTACCTCGTCGGACTGGAGCACGGGCTGGACTTGAGCGGTCATCGTGCCCAGCTGCTCACTCGAGACCTGGTCAGGGATTCCGACCTCATCCTGACCATGTCGGGGCACCACCGCGCCCGCGTGGCCGAACTGGGTGGCGAAGACAAGGTGCATGTCCTGGGAGAGTACGCCGGACGTGAGGAAGGGAAGGCAGAGGTGAGTGATCCGTTCGGCTACGATCTCGCCAGCTATCGCACCACCTACGACGAGCTCCAGGAGATGATCACCGGCGTGGTGGGCCGAGTGGCCGGCCCGGTCCGGTGATCGTTGGCTCTACCCGCGTCTTCGCCATCCTGGGCGCCCCGGTCGCCCACTCGCTTTCCCCTCTAATGCACAATGCCGCCTTCGCCGCGCTCGGTATTCCGGCCATCTACGTGCCGCTGCCGTGCTCGGCCGCGGACGCTCCGGCTCTGATTCAGGCGCTCGCCCGGGCCGGCGGCGGTGGCAACGTCACGGTGCCGCACAAGGAGATCGCCGCGCGCGCGGTAGACCGGCGCCTGGAACTGGCGCAGGCCGTCGGGGCCTGCAACACGTTCTGGGGCGAGGACGGCGGGAGCGTGGGAGACAATACGGACGTGCCCGGGATTGTGGCCGCCCTGGGAGAACTGCAGCCGCCCAATGCGCCGTGGCTGATCGCCGGAACCGGTGGCGGCGCTCGCGCCGCCGTGGTAGCCGCAAAAAAAGCCGGGGCCCCGGTGGCGGTGCGCTCACGCGACGAGAACCGCCGGCGCGAATTCGAGAGCTGGGTGACGTCACAGTCCGTTGCCCTGGTCGCCCCCGCCGAGTGTCGAGTCCTTATCAACTCGACTCCCCTGGGCCTCAAGGCAGGCGACCCGCTGCCGATCCCACTCGACGCGGCTCCCCGGGCTGAGGTCGCGCTCGATATGGTGTACGCCCCCGGCGAGACCGCATGGATCCGGGCAATACGTCCGCAGGTGCGCCGGGCCGGAGATGGACGGGGAATGTTGGTGGCGCAGGGAGCCGCTGCCTTCGAGCGCTGGTTTCCCGGGAAGGACGCACCAGTCGAAATCATGCGGGCCGCGGTGAATGCCGCTCTTCGCTAGCAGGGCCGGGGCTGGGAGCTTTGCTGACATCCTCACCGGGGTCGAGCGGTGGCTGCTGCCGGCGGCTTGCCTCCTGTGTCACGAGCCGGTCGCCGACCGTGAGGGCGACAAGCTCATCTGCGATCTGTGCCGGCTCAGGTGGCAGTCGCTTCCGCACCCGGTCTGCGATCGCTGCGGACAGCCATCATCCCGCGGTCTCGAGTGCCGCCTGTGTTCCGGGTGGCCTGCAGGTCTCAGCCGGGCCCGCAGCGCGGTATGGCTGGCAGGCTCGGCGCGAGTCGCGGTGCATCAGCTCAAGTACGAGGGGTGGAGTCGCGCGGCGGATGCCATGGCCGAATCGATGGCGGAACTGGAGCCATTGACGGGGCAGGTATGCTTGATACCGATTCCGCTCGGCAGGCGGCGGCAGCGGGTCCGCGGTTACAATCAGAGCGAGCGGATCGCCACCGCACTTGCCGGCCGCATCGGCCGATCGGTGCGGACCGACCTGCTCCAGCGGGTGCGGGAGACCCGGACCCAGACGGCGCTCACTCCTGAGGCGCGTCACGCGAACGTGGCCGCCGCGTTCGGCGCCGCCCCGGCAACTGGGCTGGAGCTGGTGCTGGTGGATGATGTGTTCACCACCGGGGCCACGCTTGCGGCCGCCGCCGCGGCACTGGTGGAGGCTGGAGCAGTACGGGTTGACGCGGTGACGTTTGCGCGGGCTGTGGTTGATTTATGACGCTATCGGCTATTGGCTATGGGCTATGGGCTATGGGCTACTCTGGTTTGTGACTCTGGACTTCATCCAAGGTCAACCAGCAGCCAATAGCCAATAGCCAATAGCCTATGGCCCATAGCCCTCTACGGGAGATCGAATGGCAATCCGAGTAGGCATCAACGGCTTCGGCCGGATCGGCCGCAACGTGGTGCGCGCGGCAAAGGCGATGAAGGCCACCGAGCTCGAGTTCGTGGCGGTCAACGATCTCACCGACACCAAGACGCTGGCCCACTTGCTCAAGTATGACTCGGTCCACGGCCGCTTCCAGGGCGATGTGGCGGCTCGGGCCGATTCGATCTCGGTTGACGGCCACGGCATCAAGGTGCTCTCCGAGAAGGAGCCGGCCAAGCTGCCCTGGAAGGACCTCGGCGTGGAGCTGGTGCTGGAGTCGACCGGCAGATTCACCGACCGGGACAAGGCAGCCCTCCATCTGACTGCCGGAGCCAAGAGAGTCGTCATCTCGGCGCCGGCAAAGCAGGAAGACATCACGATCGTCTATGGGGTCAACCACGACAAGTATGATCCCGCAAAGCACCAGATCATTTCGAACGCCAGCTGCACCACCAACTGTCTGGTGCCGGTGGTGAAGGTCATTCTGGACCGGTTTGGTTTCGTGAGCGGTTTCATGACGACGGTCCACTCATATACCAACGATCAGAACATCCTGGATCTACCGCACAAGGATCTCCGGCGGGCCCGCGCGGCGGCGCTGTCCATCATCCCCACCACGACCGGAGCCGCCAAGGCCACCTCCCTCGTTCTACCGGAGGTCAAGGGGAAGATCGATGGTGTGTCGCTCCGGGTGCCTACGCCCGACGTGTCGGTGGTTGCCCTGACCTGCGTGGTTCAGAAATCCACTTCCGCAGACGAGGTGAACGCGGCCTTCCGCGAGGCGGCCAAATCGGGCCCCCTGAAGGACGTCATCGCGGTCAGCGACGAGCCGCTGGTCTCCGTCGACTATATCGGGAGCCTCGCGTCGAGCACCGTAGACGCGCTCTCGACCAACGTGGTCGGCGGTACGCTGGTGAACGTCACGTCCTGGTACGACAACGAGATGGGCTACTCGGCGCGCTGCGTCGATCTGTTGCGGTATCTCGGGTCTCGCCGGTGAAGCGCACGCTGGAATCGCTGGACAAGAGCTCACTCGACGGACGCCGGGCCCTGGTGCGGGTCGACTTCAACTGCCCCATCAAGGACGGCGTGGTGACGGACGACACCCGCATTCGTGCCGCGCTGCCCACCATTAAGTATCTGCGCGACCGGGGCGCCCGGCTGGTGCTGCTCTCCCACTTGGGCAGACCGAAGAAGGGACCCGATCCCAAGTATTCGATGCAGCCGGTGGTCAAAGCCCTGGAAAAGCTCCTCGGTGCCCCGGTCACGTTCCTGCCCGATCCCACATCGTCCGAAGCAGTGCCCGTGACCAAACGGCTTCCGCGGGGCGGTGTAGCTGTCGCGGAGAACACCCGCTTCTTTCCGGGCGAGGAGGAGAACGACCGGGAGCTTGCCGAAAAGTTCTCGGCCCTGGGAGACCTGTATGTGAACGATGCGTTCGGGTCGGCTCACCGCGCCCATGCGAGCACCGAAGCCGTGGCTCGGGTGCTCAAGCCCGCGGTCTCGGGGTTTCTGATGGAGCGGGAGCTTCGATACCTGGGTGAGGCGCTCAACCAGCCCAAACGTCCATTCGTAGCGGTCCTGGGCGGTGCCAAGATCAGCGGAAAAATCGACCTCATCGAAGCATTGCTCCCGAAGGTTGACCGGATTCTCCTCGGGGGCGCCATGGCGTGCACGTTCTTCGCGGCGATGGGACTCGAGACCGGCAGATCCCTGGTTGAACCGGAGCGCCTGGACCTGGCCCGGAACCTCATGAAGCAGGCAGGCGAGAAGCTGGTATTACCAACCGGCGCTGTTATCGCCCGGGAGTTGGCACCCAAGGTGGAGACCCGCTCGGTCAAACGAGAGGCCATCCTCCCAGGCTGGGCGGTGTACGACATCGACGCGGATACCGAGCGGGCCTTTGGCGACCTCATCGGATCAGCGGGAACAGTGGTGTGGAACGGCCCCATGGGAGTGTTCGAGACTCCGCCGTTCGACCACGGGACCCTCGCGGTGGCCCGGTCCATGGCAACAGCCACCGCCAACGGAGCCGTTACCGTCATCGGCGGAGGAGACTCAGCGGCGGCGGTCGCCCAGGCGGGCTTAGCCGACAGGATCACACATGTATCAACCGGCGGCGGTGCATCGCTGGAGTTTCTCGAGGGGAAGGAGCTGCCTGGCGTGGCCGCACTGGACGAGGTCACAACATGACCGGGATATGCCTCGCGGAGCCTGCCCTGAGCCGAAGGGCTCGGGATGAGCTGGCGCTATGAGTGAGCGCCAGCTCATATACGCCGCTAATTGGAAGATGAACCACGGCCCCGTGGAGGCCCGGAAATACGCCGAGCGCTTCTTGACTCTGACCTCGCCGATGCCGGGCCGGAGCCTGTGGTTCTTTCCTCCGGCGGTCTCGCTCGGCGCCCTCTGCGAGAGCATGGGCGGCAGGAACGACGTCCGGCTCGGGATCCAGAACGTGCATTGGGAGCCGAAAGGCGCCTTCACCGGCGAGATCTCGGTTCCGATTGCGATGGAGGCCGGGGCGCGGGCAGTGCTCGCCGGACACTCGGAGCGGCGCCAGCTGTTCGGCGAGACCGACGAACACGTGGCCCGAAAGGCCAAGGCTGCTCTCAATCTCAGCGCGACACCCCTGGTGTGCGTCGGGGAAACGTTGGCGGAGCGAGAGGGTGGCCGGACTGAAGCCGTGATCGTCCGCCAGCTGGCGCCCGTCATCGAGGCGCTCGAGACGGTTGAATGGAATCGGGTGGTGCTGGCATACGAGCCGGTCTGGGCCATCGGCACTGGAAAGAACGCCACACCGGACGATGCGGCCCAGATTCACGAGCTGATCCGGATGGAACTGGGGCGGCACGGGGTGACCTCGCGGGTTTCGATTCTGTATGGCGGAAGCGTCAACAGCGGGAACGTGCTCTCGCTGCTGGCCCAGCCGCAGATCGACGGAGTACTGGTCGGCGGTGCAAGCCTGGACCCCGAGGGCTGGGCGGAGCTCGTGGGTCTCGGCTGAGGATCTCACCTCCCAATAAAGTCGCGAGCTATCCTACGCTCGCGCTACTGCTATATGCCTGAGCTCCCAGACATAGCCCTGTACCTGGAGCACCTGTCTCTCCGGGTCCTGAATCAAACGCTCGAGCGGGTGCTGGTCCGCAGTCCCTTTGTGGTTCGATCGGTCGATCCCCCGATCAGTGCCGCGGCAGGGAAGCGGGTCCTCGGCCTTCGCCGGATGGGAAAGCGGATCGTCTTCGAGCTCGAGGACGGACTCTTCCTGGTGGTTCACCTCATGATCGCCGGAAGGTTCCGGTGGAAGCCACCGGGAACCAAGCCGGCGGGCAAGCTGGGGCTGGCGGCGCTCGAGTTTCCTGCCGGCGTGCTCTTGCTGACCGAAGCCGGGACCAAGCGCCGGGCCTCGATCAACCTGGTGGCCGGCGAGGCGGCACTGGCGCAGTTCGACCGGGGCGGGCTGGAGGTGCTGGAATCGGACGAGAGCGCCTTTGCAGCGCGCCTGCGATCGGAAAGTCACACCCTCAAGCGGGCGCTCACCGATCCACGTCTGTTCAGCGGGATCGGCAATGCGTATTCCGATGAGATCCTGCACCGAGCCCGGCTCTCACCCCTGGCCCGGACCGGAAAGCTCTCCGATGAAGAAGTCGGGCGGTTGTACCGGGCCACCCACCACACGCTCGAGGCCTGGATTACGCGGCTCCGGGAGGAGGAGAAGGGCCGATTCCCGGAGAAGGTCACGGCCTTTCGCGACGGAATGGCCGTCCACGGCCGCTACAAGCTGCCTTGCCCGGACTGCGGAACCCCAGTCCAGCGGATTCGCTACGCCGACAATGAGACCAACTACTGCGCCCGCTGCCAGACGGGCGGACGGCTGCTGGCAGACCGAGCGATGTCCCGGCTGCTGAAGGAGGACTGGCCGAGGTCGATTGATGAAATTGATTAGTCGCCAGTCGCCAGTCGCCAGTCGTCACTGTTTTAGCGCTCAAGTGAACGGATAAGCCCGTTCAGCATTTTGCCGATTTCACGGCAATGATTATCCAGAACTTGCCATTCGGCGGACTCCAAGTACCCGACATCACGCGAGAGCAGCAGTTGGCACTCGACTTCGCAGATGGAGCCTCGAGCAATACGCAGGAACCTGGCGTGGTCCCGCTCGTTCTTTCGGCCGGATCCTTCCGCGATATTGGAAACCACTGAGACCGATGCGCGCCTGAGCTGAGTTGTAAGGCCAAAGTGCTCCGAGGGAGGAAAGGAAGCAGTTGCGCGGTAGATCTCCAACGCGAGACCGTGAGCCTGCTTCCAGACGAAAAGTTTCTGATAGTCTCCCATCTGCTCACGGTAGCAGTCCGGGCTGTGAGCAGATGTACCGAATCAGCGCCAAGCGGTACGTTTCACGCGGTCACTGGCGACTGGCGGCTGATTACTGGCGACTGGCGACTGGCGACTTCATCAGCTACAATTCGGCCCGACTCGGGAGATCATCAATGTTCGCCTTTCTGCTCACGCTGCTCATTATCGACGCCCTGCTGCTCTCAGTAGTCGTCCTGCTGCAGGCCGGCCAGGGCGGCGGTCTCGCCTCGCTCGGCGGAGGCGGCACCGACACCGTGCTCGGCGGGCGCCAGGCCGTCACTATTCTCACCAAGCTTTCCTGGTGGTGTGGGGGAATCTTTTTGCTGCTGTCGCTGGTGCTGTCTTTCGTGCCGCGCGGGGTCCGGTCCAGTGGACTACAGGAACGGCTCCGCGCGGCTACGCCTGCGGAGCCGTCTCAGCCCGCCCCCCTTCCGCTCGGCACGCCGACCCAGCCACAAGGCCAGGCTCCTGCAACTCCCCCGGCTGCTACTCCGTCCCAGCCGGCGCCTTCAGGTACCCCTCCGGCACCTCAACCGAAACAGTGAGCCCAGCGCATCCGGCTTTCGTCTTGCTCGAAGACGGGAACTGGTTTGCCGGCACCACTGCCCATCCGATCGACCCGGCCTTTGGCGAGGTGGTCTTTACGACCAACCTCACCGGCTATCAGGAGACATTCACCGATCCGAGCTATCTGGGCCAGATCGTGGTGATGACTGCCCCGATGATCGGAAATTACGGCGTCAACCCGGAGGATTCCGAGTCCGGGCGGCCCCAGATCAGCGGCGCCGTGGTGCGAGAGCTCTCGCGTCATTCCTCGAACTGGAGATCGAGCGAGGGGCTTGACGAGTGGCTGGCAGCGGCAGGCGTGCCGGTCCTGGAAGGGGTGGACACCCGGAGGCTCACCCGGCACCTCCGGGAGCGGGGAGCGATGCGCGGGATGATCGCCTCGGGCCAGGGTCCCTCTCCCGAGTTGATGGCCCGGCTGCTTGCCTCACCATCCATGGAGGGACTGGACCTCGCCTCGCGCGCCACAACCGATGAGCAGCACACCGAAGGCGCCGGTCCCCACGTAGTTGCGTACGATTTCGGCATGAAGCGCAACATCGTGCGAATGTTGCTCCGGGCGGGCTGCCGGGTAACGGTGGTGCCGTCCACCACTCCCGCGGCCGCCGTCCGGGAGCTAAACCCCGATGGTCTCTTCCTTTCCAACGGGCCCGGCGATCCTGCGGCGGTGGGTTACGCCCTGGGAACGATTCGCGAGCTGTCGGGCGCCGGGCTGCCGACATTCGGCATCTGCCTCGGCCATCAGCTGGTGGGACTCGCCTACGGAGGCCGGACCGCGAAGCTGCCGTACGGACACCGCGGTGGTAACCACCCGGTTCGAGATCTGCGCAACGACCAAGTGCTCATCACCACGCAAAACCATGGCTTCGCGGTGCTTGGCGAGAGCGGCGGCATCCCCGGCGCAGCCGCGCTCGAGGTGACGCATGTCAATCTGAACGATGGAACCGTCGAGGGAATCCGGCATCGCGAGCTTCCGCTGTTCGCCGTCCAATACCATCCTGAGGCCGCTCCAGGGCCGCACGACGCGCTCCCTCACTTCGCCGAATTCATGGCCTCCCTCGGAGAGAGAGATAGGTCAAAGCCACAAGCCCTTGACAGACAACGGTTAAGCTCATAGTATCGGCCATGGGAGGCCCCTGCTGTCCACTGTCTGTAACCCTTCTGGGGGATGCATGACCAAGGCCGATCTGGTAGAACAGGTAACAGCCTCCATCGCCCGCACCGCGGGTCCCATGATCTCCAAGAAGGACTGCGCCCGGGTCGTGGACGCATTCCTGGAGGCAGTCAAGGAAGCCCTGAAACAGCAGCACAATATCGAGGTCCGCGGCTTCGGAACCTTCAAGATCCGGCGCAGGAAGACGCGGATGGCCCGTAATCCTCGCACCGGCGATCCGGTGGAGGTGGCCGCCCGCCCGGTCCCCGTTTTTAAGCCTAGTAAGGAGTTACGGGCACTGGTGGCAGACGAGACGTCGGAGGCCGAGCCGGCCCAGGGGATGTAGTAGTCAGCAGGCTGTTCAGGGGCCGCCGCGGGGACGCCCGGCGGCCTCTGTGCTGTTCGGAGGCCGTATCGGCCTACCGCCGGCGGCGATAACTTTCAGTCATGCCAGGCACCTCCGCCCCCACTCTCACCGTTCGGATCCTCCTCTTCGCCAGCTATGCAGACACGTTGGGGTCCGATTCGCTCGAGTTCGACTTCGAGGCGCCGGCGAATGTCGGTGACGCGCTGATCCGGCTGCGGTCAATGCCAGGCGGCGACCAGCTTCCCCCCAGGCCGATGTGTGCCCTGAACCTGGTGCACGTCACTCACGATACTGTTCTGTCCAATGGGGACGAGTTGGCGGTTCTGCCGCCACTCGCGGGAGGATGATTGCGGTACCTGACTGAGGAGCCTCTCAACCTTCCGCTACTGGTCGCCTCGGTGGAGTCGCCCGAGCGGGGTGGCATCGCGTGCTTCCTGGGACTGGTGCGGAACCACCATGGCGGCCGCGAGGTCCTCCGCCTGGAGTACTCCGCCTATGCGCCGATGGCCGAAGCCGAATGTGCCCGGATCGTGGCTGAGGCGCAGGCTCGCTGGCAGGTCGACGTCGCCCTGCGGCACCGGCTCGGCCGGCTGGAGATCGGTGACGCCGCGGTAGCGGTGGCGGTCGCATCGGCCCACCGGGACGAGGCATTCGTCGGCTGCCGGCACGTCATCGAGGAGCTGAAGCGGCGAGTGCCGATCTGGAAGCGCGAAGTGTATGCCGATGGAACTGTCGAGTGGGTGGGCAGCGGCGCGGGTCAGCTGGGCAGCGGGTCAGCGGGGCAGAACGACAGCGGGGCAGCGGGACAGCGGGACAGTGATGTGCACCCTACGAGCGCTCTCGAAGGAACCAATCGATGACGGCCACCCACGAACTGTCCCGCCGTCCCCCTGTCCCGCCTACTGACCGGCTCAACCGCCCACTGAGATCCTTGCGCATCTCAGTAACCGATCGCTGCAACATGCGCTGCCGCTACTGTATGCCCGAGGATGAGTACGTCTGGCTTCCCCGGCAGTCGATTCTTTCGTTCGAGGAGATCGACCGGCTGGTGAGTGTTTTCTCCAGCCTCGGGGTCCAGAAGATCCGGCTCACCGGCGGTGAGCCGTTGCTCCGGCACGGCCTCCCGACCCTCGTCGGGATGCTCCGGCGCCAGCCCGGCCTCAACGACATCGCGCTTACCACCAACGGTATCCTGCTGGCGAGACACGCCGCCGAGCTTCGGGCTCGGGGCCTGGACCGGGTTACCGTCAGCCTGGACACGCTGAGACCAGAGCGAATGCTCGAGTTTGCCCGGAGCGCCCGGCACGGCGATGTCCTGCAGGGGATAGCCGCGGCTCGGGATGCCGGCCTCCGGGTAAAGCTCAACTCGGTCGTGATCCGGGGCTATAACGAGGACGAGATCTTCGAGCTCGTCGAGTTCGGCCGGAGTACTGGAGCCGAAGTGCGGTTCATCGAGTACATGGATGTGGGTGGGGCAACCGGGTGGTCGATGGATCAGGTGGTGAGCCGTGCCGAGATACTGAGGATGCTGGAGACCCGGTATGGGCCGGTTCATCCCTTGAATGAAGGTGACTGGGCGCCGGCGGACCGCTACCTGCTGCCGGACCGGACGACGGTAGGGATCATCGCCTCGACTACGGCGCCTTTCTGCCGTACCTGCGATCGCGCCCGCCTGACGGCCGATGGCAGCTGGCTGCTGTGTCTCTACGGCGAGACAGGGCTCGACCTGCGGGATTCGCTCCGGACCGGCCTCTCGGACGAGGAGATTGCCCAACAGATCGCGACCAGCTGGCGGGCCCGCGCCGACCGTGGCGCTGAACAGCGTGCCGCCGCCCCCGGCCGGGGCATCCTGCACCAGCTGGAGTCTCTGCGCGCCGATCCCCGCCGCGAGATGCACACGCGGGGCGGGTGATGGCTGTCCAGGTCGCCCTCATCCAGCCCCAGATTCCTCCCAACACCGGCAACATCGCCCGCCTCTGCGTCGCGACCGATACCCCGCTGCATCTCATCGAGCCACTCGGCTTCTCGATCAACGATGCCGACGTGCGTCGCGCCGGGCTGGACTACTGGGATCGCCTGGACCTTTGGGTTCATCCGAACTGGTTTGCCTTTCGCGATGCCATGAACCGGAGCCGCTGTCTCTACTTCTCGGCGAAGGCAACCCAGAGCTACCTGGCCGCTCCCTATCGGCCGAACAGCTGCCTGGTGTTCGGGAGCGAGACTGAGGGAATGCCGCTGCGGATTCTGGAGAAACATCCGGAGCAGTGCTTCACGATCCCCATGACCGGTCCAGTGCGGAGCCTGAATCTGGCCAACGCCGTGAGCATCGTGCTTTACGAGGCTCTCCGGCAGACGGGTCAGGAGTCAGGAGTCAGGAGTCCGGAGGCGGAAGTTGGGCATCCGATCCTGCCGCCCGACTCCGGACTCCCGACTCCCGACTGACATTATATTGCGGCGGCTCAAGCCGATGGGTCTCAACTCAACCTGAATCTTCGAGAGCGCCCGAATGCTGGCTAAGGTCGCGGTGGTGGGAGCGGGAAACGTGGGCGCCACGGCGGCGCAGCGGCTGGCGGAAAAGAATCTGGCCCGTACCGTCGTCATGGTCGACGTGGTGGACGGGGTGCCCCAGGGCAAGGGGCTTGACCAGTGGCAATCGGGTCCCATCGAAGGCTTCGACACCAGAATCGTCGGGAGCAACAACTACGACGAGGCCGCGGGCGCCGAGGTCTTCGTGGTGACCGCCGGGATCGCGCGCAAGCCGGGGATGAGCCGGGACGACCTGGTGAAGACCAATGCCGGTATTGTCCGCTCAGTCTCGGAGCAGATCGCCCGGGTGGCACCCAAGTCGATCATCGTGGTGGTGTCCAACCCGCTCGACGTGATGTGTTATGTCGCTATGAAGGCCAGCCGGTTTCCCCGGGAGCGAGTGCTGGGGATGGCGGGTGTGCTCGACACGGCGCGCTACCGGATGTTCCTGGCCGAGGCGTTGGACGTGTCGGTCGAGGACATTCAGGCGATGGTGCTGGGGGGCCACGGAGACACGATGGTGCCATTGATCTCCTACACCACGGTCTCGGGGATTCCCGTCACCCAGCTGATGGACAGATCCAAGCTGGAGGAGATCGTCAACCGGACCCGCAACGGAGGCGCCGAAATCGTGGCGTTCCTCAAGACCGGCTCGGCGTACTATGCCCCCAGCGCCGCGGCGGTGCAGATGGTGGAGGCGATCGCACTGGACAAGAAGCGCATTCTGCCGTGCTCGGCCTGGCTCCAGGGAGAGTTCGGGCTGCGGGACGTGTTCTGTGGCGTGCCCTGCAAGGTCGGGCGCAAGGGGCTGGAGCGGGTCATCGAGGTCACGCTCACGGAATCGGAGCGGGAGGAGCTGCACAAGTCGGCCGAGGCGGTCCGCGCCACCCAGACCGTCGTCGACGCCTGAGCGGCGCGTTGGGCATGACTCGTTTGCGCCGGTTGTGGCGCTCGTCCGTCGGCAAGAAGATGATCATGGCCGTCACCGGGATCATCTGGGTGGCCTACCTTATCACCCACGTGCTCGCCAACCTGCTGGTGTTTCAGGGTCCCGGTACCATCAACGCATACAGCGCATTTCTCCACGGCACCGGTGGAGCGCTGTGGGCCGCCCGGCTGGTGCTGATCGTGGCGTTGGTCCTCCACATCATTGCGGCGGTGCAGCTGACCGAGCGGCAGCGGGATGCGCGTCCGGTCGGATACGCCGCCGGACGAAAGGCCGTGGCGTCGACGTGGGCGGCGCGCACGATACGCTGGGGTGGGGCCCTGATTCTCCTGTTCCTGGTGTATCACATCCTCCATTTTACCATCGGCACGGCGCATCCGACCTTCGCGGATGGGAATCCCTACCACAATGTGGCCACCGGCTTCCTGAGCCCGGTGGTGGTGGCGATCTACCTCGTGGCCATGGCCGCCGTGGGGCTCCACCTCTACCACGGCGTATGGAGCAGCGGCCGCAGCCTGGGTGTGAGCCCGCCCTCGCCGTGGCCACTCCGCCGCGGGCTTGCGCTCGCACTGGCGCTTCTCGTCTGGCTGGGCTTCTCGATCATTCCAATCGCGGTCTACGTCGGAGTCGTGCGATGACGCGGCTGGATGCCAAAGTCCCCACCGGGCCGATAGAGCAGAAGTGGGACCGGCATCGGTTCGAGATGAAGCTGGTCAACCCGGCGAACAAGCGGAAATACACCGTTCTGATCGTGGGGAGCGGCCTCGCTGGAGCGTCCGCCGCGGCCACACTGAGTGAGCTCGGCTACAACGTAAAGTGTTTCTTCTTTCACGATTCGCCCCGGCGGGCGCACAGCATCGCGGCCCAGGGTGGAATCAATGCGGCCAAGAATTATCGCAACGACGGGGACAGCA
Organism: uncultured Gemmatimonadales bacterium; assembly: GCA_963840165.1. Taxonomy (GTDB): domain Bacteria; phylum Gemmatimonadota; class Gemmatimonadetes; order Gemmatimonadales; family GWC2-71-9; genus CAVVWJ01. The sequence goes on along the minus strand of CAWIXT010000008.1, from coordinate 101,815 downwards.
TCTACCGGTTGTTCTACGATACCGTCAAAGGCGGGGACTTCCGGTCGCGCGAGGCCAACGTCTATCGGTTGGCCCAGATCAGCGTCGAGATCATCGATCAGTGCGTGGCTCAGGGGGTCCCGTTCGCCCGCGAGTACGGTGGCCTGCTCGACAACCGCTCGTTTGGCGGCGCGCAGGTGTCTCGCACCTTTTACGCCCGCGGGCAGACCGGCCAGCAGCTTCTTCTGGGTGCGTACCAGCAGCTGGAGAAGGAGGTCGCTCGCGGAGGTGTCACCGTCTATTCCCGCACCGAGATGCTCGACCTGATCGTAGTAGACGGACAGGCCCGTGGTATCGTCGTCCGTGACATGGTGACCGGCCGGATCTCGTCGCACCTCGGCGATGCAGTAGTGCTTGGCACTGGAGGCTACGGCAACGTCTTTTATCTCTCGACCAACGCCAAGGGCTCCAACGCGACCGCCATCTGGCGGGCCCACAAGCGGGGCGCGGCCTTTGCCAACCCGTGCTTTACCCAGATCCACCCGACCTGCATTCCGGTCAGCGGCGAGTATCAGTCGAAGCTCACCTTGATGAGCGAGTCGCTACGGAACGATGGCCGCGTCTGGGTGCCGAAGAAGCAAGGCGACAAACGCCGTCCCGATCAGATCCCCGAGAGCGAGCGTGATTACTTCCTTGAGCGGAAGTACCCGAGCTTCGGCAATCTGGCGCCTCGGGACATCGCCTCACGGGCCGCCAAGGAGGCGTGCGACCAGGGGCTGGGCGTCGGCCCCAGCGGGCTCGGGGTCTATCTGGATTTCGCGGAGTCGATCAAACGACTGGGCGAGCGGACGATCCGGGAGCGCTACGGCAATCTCTTCGAGATGTATCAGCGCATCACCGACGAGAACCCGTTCGAAGCGCCGATGCGAATCTATCCCGCCGTGCACTATACGATGGGCGGGCTCTGGGTCGACTACAACCTCATGAGCACCATACCGGGCCTCCATGTAATCGGAGAAGCCAACTTTTCCGACCACGGCGCCAACCGGCTCGGCGCCAGCGCCCTGATGCAGGGGTTGGCCGATGGATACTTCGTCCTGCCGGCCACCATCGGTGACTACCTCGCCTCCTCGAAGCCGGGCCGGATCGACCCCTCGCATCCCGACGTGCGGCGCGTCGAAGCCGAGGTTTCGGCGACCACGAACCAGCTCCTCGGCATCAAGGGCAAGCGCACCGTGGATTCGTTTCACCGTGAGCTGGGCAGGATCATGTGGGACCACTGCGGCATGGCGCGCAACGCTGCCGGGCTTCAGAAGGCGCTCGAGCTGATCCCCCGGCTCCGCGCGGAGTTCTGGCGAGATGTAAACGTGCCCGGCAGCGATGCCGAGCTCAACCAGGCGCTGGAGAAGGCAGGTCGAGTGGCCGACTTCCTGGAGTTGGGCGAGCTGATGTGCCTGGACGCCCTGCACCGGGAAGAGTCGTGCGGCGGGCACTTCCGGGAGGAATACCAGACCCAGGACGGCGAGGCCCTTCGGAACGACGAGCTGTTCGCCTACGTCGCGGCCTGGGAGTACCGCGGACCGGGGCAGCCGGAGCAGCTGCATCGGGAGCCGCTTGCGTTCGAGTACGTACCGCTGGCACAGCGGAGTTATAAGTGAGTCACGAGTCACGAGTCGCGAGCTGCTCCGTCCCACCCGAGCGTCCTTTTCCACGGCTGGCAACTCGTGACTCGCGACTCGCGACGGTCTACTGGAGCGGATCTTGAATCTCACGCTACGCGTTTGGCGCCAGGCAGGGCCCGGTTCGCCCGGCCGAATGGTCGAGTACGAGGCCCCCGAGATCAGCCCGGACATGTCGTTCCTGGAGATGCTCGACGTGGTCAACGAGCGGCTGACGGAGCGCGGCGAGGTTCCCATTGCCTTCGACCATGACTGCCGGGAGGGAATCTGCGGGATGTGCAGCCTGATGATCAATGGCGTGGCGCACGGTCCCCAGCGCGGCACCGCCACCTGTCAGCTCCACATGCGGGCCTTTAAGGATGGCGACACCATCACCATTGAGCCCTGGCGCGCCCGCGCTTTTCCCATCGTCAAGGATCTGGTGGTCGATCGGAGCGCCTTCGACCGGATCATCGCGGCCGGCGGATACATCAGCTCGGCCACCGGAGGGGCCCAGGACGCGAACACGATTCTCATCCCGAAGGAGACCATTGACACCGCCATGGACGCCGCGCAGTGCATCGCGTGCGGCGCCTGTGTCGCGGCCTGTCCCAATGGGTCGGCCTCTCTCTTTACCGCGTCCAAGATCAGCCACCTGGGCCTTTTGCCCCAGGGGCAGCCGGAGCGTTACCGCCGTGCGCTGAGGATGGTGGCGCGAATGGACATCGAGAACTTCGGCGGATGTACTCTGTATGGTGAATGTCAGGAAGCCTGCCCGAAGCTGATCAGCATCGACACCATCACCAGGATGAATCGTGACTTCCTCCGGGCCACGCTTTCCGAGGGACGCGGCGCCGTAGCCCAGGCCGACTGATTGAGTCATTGCGAGTCGCGCAGCGGTGAAGCAATCCCGCTGCCGCCCGGGAGATTGCTTCGGGGGCTCTGCCCCCTCGCAATGACTGCATGCCTCCTGCTCCCCCCACTCGCCGGCGCGCAATCGTCCCCCTGGATCCGCGCCGGCGCCCACGGGTTGCTCCTCGCCACCTACGCCGATCCAGTCCCTCACGACCATTCACTCGCCGAGCTGCGGCTGGTGCAGCCTATGCTCATGGCCAATGCCGGATTGTTCTCCAACCGGGTTCGGTTCGTGGGCAGTGTGAATCTGGAAGGTCTCACCGTCCCGAATGGTGAACTCACCATGGGCGCCCAGGGGGAGGGGTTCATCGACCGGAGACATCCCCATACCTACGTGCACGAGCTGATGCTCACGGCGACGGAACGGATCTCGGACCGGGGTGGAGGGATCCAGGCATCGGTCTCGGTCGGGAAGGGGTTCGTGCCCTTCGGGACCGACGACCCGATGGTGCGACCGGTTGTCCGCTACCCCGTAAACCATCATCTGGCACAGATACTGGAGCGGGTGGTGGCCATTGGCGAGGTCCGGGCCGGGCCGGTAGGCCTGGAGGCGGCGCTGTTCAATGGAGATGAGCCGGAGCATCCCGGGCAGGGGCCCAATCTGAGCCGGTTCGGAGATTCCTGGTCCGGCCGCATTACACTCCTTCCGCTCCGAATGCTGGAGTTCCAGGGCTCATACGCCGATGTGCACTCGCCCGAGCACCGTCTGGGTTCCGGATCCGATCAGCAGAAGTGGAGCCTCTCAGCGCGCTGGGATGGGCCAGTGCAAGGCCACCCGGTGTACGGACTGGTCGAGTGGGCCCGCAGTTCGGAGGCGGAGGGGAGTTTCGTTTTCCATAGTGTCCTGGCTGAAGGTGCATGGACCACCGGCCCCAGCCGTCTCCATTACCGCTTTGAGCGCACCGAACGTCCGGAAGAAGAGCGGACCCTGGACCCGTTCCGGTCGGTGCGGCCCCACATGGAGAACTCGATCCAGGGTATTACCCGGTGGACCATCCACACCGCCGGCTACGGATTCAGAATAGGAATCCCCAAGGCCAGGTTCACTGCCATGCCGTTCCTGGAGCTTTCCTACGGCCGGATAGCCCCAGTGGGCGGAGGCATCTTCGATATCGAGACTTTCTATGGCAAGACCGCTTTCTGGTCGCTCAGTGTCGGCATGCGGATGGACGTGGGCATGGTCATGCATCGAATGGGTCGCTACGGAGCGCAACGTGATCATGTCCACTAATCCGGCGTGGCTGGTGATCGCGGCACTGACCCTCGCCTCGTGCAGCGATACACCGCGTACCCAGCCAAGCGTTCCCAGCCAGACGTCGATCGTGGGTGGCAATGATCAGCAGGGCATGGTCGGCACCCCGCTGCCCAGTCCTCTGACTGTGTCGGTTACCGACGCCACTGACAATCCGGTTCCCGACGTTCCGGTGAGCTGGTCCGTGGTGAATGGCGGCGGATCGGTCATCGCCGGCTCGGCGACGGATGCCGCGGGGATCGCCACCGCCGAGTTCACCTTGGGGCCAACCATCGGCGGCCAGCAGGTCCGAGCGGAAGTACCCGGACTCGAGAATTCCCCCGTGATCTTCACCGCAACCGCGGTGGAAGAGCAACATGGCGTCGGCGGTCTCACCGTCATCGGTGGTGGGAACAATGTGGCTGACCGGTTTACGTCCGACCTGTGGGTCCACGGCGACTACGCGTACACCGGTACCTACGGAGACCGCGGTGCCGTCGGCAACTTGCTCAATATCTGGGCGCTCGGGCCTAACAGGTCCCCAGCCCCGGCCGGATCGATCACCGTGCCAGGTATCGGTACTGTCAGCGACGTCCAGGTCAGCGCCGACGGCCAGCTGCTCGTGCTCAGCGGTGAACGGGGTGACGCCGGCGGGATCTACCTTTACAGCCTGACCGACCCGGCCAACCCATCATTCCTGACCTCGGCACTGGTCGGCCGGGCCGGTGTGCACACGGTCACGTTGGCGGACATCCAGGGCCGGCGCTACGCCTTCGCCGCCCGAAATCCGGGTCCCACCGGAGCCGCAGCCGACGATCCGGCCCTGCTGATCTACGACGTCACCAATCCGGACGCACCATCCCTGGTTGCCCGCATTCCATACCCCGAGCGCGACTACTCTATCCACGACACCTTCGTTCGGGACGGGATTGCTTTCATCTTCGCCTGGGATAACCCGGGCCTGGTCATCTATGACGTGGGCAACGGCATGGCCGGCGGCAGCCCCAGCGCACCGGTGGAACTGAGCCGGATGGTGACTTCAACGAATGGAGTCTGCTGCGGACCAGCGGTGCACAACGGCTGGTGGTTCCACAATCCTGTGAGCGGCGAGCGGCGCTACCTTTTCGTCGGGCAGGAGGGCCCATCCCGGATCGGCTCCAGCTCCAGCGGAGATATTCATGTGGTAGACGTCTCCGATCTGACCCATCCGACTGAGGTGGCCTTCTTTCGTTTGAACGGCGCCGGGACCCACAACTTCTGGATGGACGAAGAGCGGCAGATTCTTTACGCCGCGTACTACAACGGCGGAGTGGTCGCGCTCGATGTTTCTGGAACATTGAGCGGAAATCTGGCCGACCGTGTAATCTCGACGATCAAGCCAGGAGGGGAGGGAAACACCTTCGTTTGGGGGGTCCACCTGGCGAATGGCTATCTCTATGTGAGCGATATGCTGAGCGGTCTCTGGCAACTGACAACTGAGTGATTTGAGCACTCAGTTGTCATCCTGAGGAGCCCGGCAGTGCGACTCGAAGGATCTCTGCCTATTGCGCCTGGGACCCTTCGGTGCTCGTCCCTCCCGTCTCTCCCGTCATTCCCGGACTTCCCGTCTTTCGCGCCTCCCATACGTTGTTATCCCGCCGTACATCCGGATACAGCTTCTTCGGGTCGATGGTCACCTTGGCCACCTTCTTCGCCTCGGGCACCAGCATGTTGTAGCGATCACCCCCATACCATACTTCCACCGGCAGGCTCACGTGCCGGACCGTGCCATCATCCATCACCAGCTCCAGCTCCACCGGCATTGGCATCGCCCCGGCGTTTCGCAGATATATCCGCGAGGCAATGCTGCCTGAATCGAAGGCTACGGAGTCCACCGCCTGGTCCAAAGTTTCCGTCGTGTAGAACCAGCTGCGCCAGAACCAGCTCAGATCTTCGCCCACACCGTCTTCCATCGTGCGGAAGAAGTCTGCCGGTGTCGGATGCTTGTAGGCCCAGCGCGCGATATACTGCTTGAAGGCCGGGTCGAAACGGGCAGGGCCGATGATATGATCCCGCAGCAATATCAGGCCCAATCCGGGCTTGGTATACGCGGTGACACTCAGACTGCCGTATATCCGGTCGGCCGGAGTCATTGCGGGCTCCTCTTTCCCGGAAAGCGCATGGGGGATATAGAGACCCGGGTTACCGCGCCGGTTGTACTGACCCGGGTACTTCTTGTCCCAGTTATACCGGTTCATGAAGGTGTCGAACCCTTCGTCCATCCAGGCGTACCTCCGCTCGTTATTCCCCACCACCATGGGAAACCAGGTGTGGCCGATCTCATGGTCGGTGACGCTGAAAAGCGCGGCAGCGTCGGTGCGATTGTGGCAGAAGACGATCATGGGGTACTCCATCCCTCCCTCGATCCCATTGACGTTGATCGCCACGGGGTAGGGATACCGGTACCAGGAGGAGTAGTTGTCCACCGCGAATCGGACGTACTGGGTCGACTCTTTCCATATGGGCTGGGCCGATGGCGGATAGAAGCTCATCGCCAGAGTTTTGCCGCCATTGGCCCGGGCGGCGTCCCACACAAAGTGGCGCGCCGCTGCCCAGGCGAAGTCGCGCACGCTGTCGGCCGTGAACCGCCAGGTATGGGTGCCGCTGGTCGATGAAGGACGCGAGGCCGGGTCATCGATTTCGTCCAAGCCGCGAATCACGACCGTGGTGTCGCTGGCGGCGGCCCGGGTCAGGCGGGCTCGCTGGCTGGCGGTCAACACCTCCGCAGCATTGCGAAGTGTCCCGGTCGCCGCCACCAGCATGTTGGCCGGAACGGTCAGACTCACGTCGAAGCTGCCGTACTCCAGGTAGAACTCGCCCTGACCCAGATACTGGTCGGTATTCCAGCCCTGGACATCATCATAGACCGCAAGGCGCGGGTACCACTGCGCCACTTCAAAGACATAGCTGCCATCAATCAGCTCGATGCCCATCCGGTTGCTGTTGGGACCGAATGGAAACGACCAGGCGATATCGAGCACCTGTCTGGCACGCGGCGCCAGCGGCCGCGGGAGGTTCACCCTCATCAAGGTGCCGTTCACCAGATAGTCGAGCTTCAGGGGGCCGGTTCCGGGACGGCCTTTCGCCGGCGGCAACGACGGCTGAGCCACCCGGGTCAGGGTCACACCCCCGTCGGCGCCGCGGGTGCCGAATCGCGAGTTCTGATCGAACAGGTGGGAGCCCCGGCTGCCGCTGTGGAACAGGTTCTGGTCGAGCTGGATCCAGAGGTACCGGAGGGTATCGGGCGAGTTGTTGGTGTACGTGATGCGCTCTTCCCCGCTGACCGTGCGAGCCACCGTATCCAGCGACGCCCGGATAACGTAGTCCACTCTCTGCTGCCAGTAATCAGGCCCCGGCGCGCCGCTCGCGGTTCGGATGGTGTTGGGTGTGGGCAGGTCGATCCGCCGAAAGGGAGAAACATCGCCCAGTGACCGGGTGCTGTCGTCCGGCGGCTGGATGACCGCGGGCTGTTGGGCAGCCAGCGAGGAGACGGAGGCACCCAGCAGCAGAGCAGAGAGCCTTCGGATCATGCCGTCCATTGGTCAGGTGCCCTCTGTTGCCGAGGTTTTCGTCTGACGCCCATCGGGCCGCCTCCAGGCGTCGTTGGCGGGGATGGCATCGGGGAGTGTGCCATCCGGATTCACGGTCGCGACTACAATCGTCTTGCCAGAATGGTCTTCGTACCCGTATCGGTCTCCCAGATACCAGACCTCCACCGGGAGCTTTACCAGTTCGGTGCTTCCGTCCTCATAGGTCAGCTGCAGCTCGACCGGCATGACCGCCTCACCCAGGCTGGCCACGGTCACCCGGGTCGGCCCACCCGTCTCCTGCTTAACCAGCTCGACTGACTGGTCGAGGGCCGCGGTGGTATAGAAAAAGCCCCGCCAGAACCAGCTCAGGTCCCGGCCGGATATCTCCTCGATGGTACGAAAGAGGTCAGCCGGCTGGGGATGCTTGAATGCCCAACGCCGGGTGTACTCGCGCAACGCGCTGTCGAACACGGTCGGCCGCAGCACTTTGTTCCTGAGGGTCAGCAGCGCGATCGAAGGCTTTACATGGGCCAGGCTCAGAAGGTTGCCGCTGGTCTTATACCGGTTGGCGGGCGTCATGATCGGCTGGGCTGTCGGAGCCTGATCGGTTCGGACCACCAGCTGCCTCTCCTGAAGCCTTATTGCCGAATCGTCCCGTTGCCAGAAGCCTTCCTCCGCGAAGGTGTTGATGAAGGTGTTGAGTCCCTCATCCATCCAGGCGTAGCGCCGCTCGTCCGAGCCGACGATCATGGGATACCAGCTGTGCCCGATTTCATGGGTTACCCCGCGGAAGAGATCGGCCCCGGTTTGGCCCCGTGCTTCCATCGCGACCATGGGATACGCCATGGCCGAGACCGGACCCTCGATCGCCGAGATCTGGGGATAGGGATAGCGGAACCAGCGGGTGCTGTATTCCTGGACGGAGTAGCGACTCATGTGGGCGGCGTCCTTCCAGGTTTCCAGCGCCGATGGGCGGTAGTACGCCTGAACCAGAATGCCTTGCCAGCTGGCCGCGTCCCAGAGGTACTCGGGTGACGCCGCCCACGCCGCGTCGCGGACATTCTCGGCCCGGAAGCGCCAGGTGAGGGAGCCTTGGCGGCGGGGACGGGCGGCGCCGGAGCGAAGCTCCGGCTCGGTGAGGATGTGTACCGCAGTATCGGACTTCGCCGCCGCCGCCAGCCTCACGCGCTGCGGTTCCGTCAGAACTTCGCCTGGGTTCTGCAGCACCCCGGTGCCGGCGACGATGTAACCGGCCGGCAGGGTGACTTCGTACTCGATGTTCCCGAACTCGAGGTAGAACTCTCCCTGGCCCAGGTATGGGTCGGTGTTCCAGCCCTCTAAGTCGTCGTAGACCGCCATTCGCGGGTACCACTGGGCGATCTCATAGAGGCTTCCGTCCCGCCCCATCCGGTCAGCGCCGTGTTCCGGCACGCTGAACCCATAAGTCAGGTCCAACTGAGCGGATCCGCCGGGCGCGATGGGCCGGACCAGATCCGCGTACATCATGGTGTCATCCACCCGTGTCTTGAGAGACATCGCGGGGCAGCCGGGCGGCGGGGCAGCAGTAGAACGCCTGGCCCTGGGCCGCCTGCGGGTCGGGCCCGCGGTGTCGACGCATTGTGTTACCCGATCGATTTCAAACCCACCCTTGAACCCGGCTCCGCCGAACCGGCTGTCGGAGGCGAAGAGCAGAGAGCCAATGCTTCCCGGGCGGAAGAGATTCTGATCCAGCTGGAGCCACACATATCGAAGGGTGTCGGGGGAGTTATTGGTATACCGTATCGTCGCGGTGCCGCTGACCCGTTTCTCGGTCGTGTCCAGCGCGACCTTGATGATGTAGTCGGCACGCTGCTGCCAATACTCGCTGCCGGGCGCTCCATCGGCGCGACGGACGTTGTTGGCAGCGGGGAAGGGAGGGGGACTGAAGATCCCGGTGTCAGCGATCGCCGGTTGAAAGGCCGGGAGCTCCAGGGGTCGGGCGGGCTGGGCCGGCCGGGGGCCGGAGGGCTCCTGCGCTGCTAGCGCCGAGGGATGCCAGAGGAAGCTCGCGGTCAGTGCGAGCGCCGTCAGTCCGACGTGAGACATGGGGTCCGTCACTCCTAAAGCTTCGGCAGAGTCACCCCGGTTTGCTTCTGGTACTTCCCCTTCTTGTCAGCGTAACTCGTCTGGCACACGTCGTCGGCGTCCGCCTCGAAGAAGAGGACCTGGCAGATCCCTTCGTTCGCATAGATCTTGGCGGGCAGTGGCGTGGTATTGCTGATTTCCAGCGTTACGAACCCTTCCCACTCAGGCTCGAACGGCGTCACGTTCGTGATGATCCCGCAGCGGGCGTAGGTGGACTTTCCCGACAGATGGTCAGGACGTTTCGGGGAATGCGGAAATATTCTACTGATCGAGCCAGGGCAAAACTGTTGGGTGGGACGATGCAGACATCCCCATCGAACTCGACGAAGCTCCGGGCGTCGAAGTGCTTCGGGTCTACGATCACGGAGAGGACGTTGGTGAAGATCCGAAACTCCGGCGCCACCCGCATGTCGTAGCCGTAGGACGAGACTCCGTACGAGATGGCCCCCTCACGGACCTGCCCATCCACGAACGGTTCGATCATGCCGTGCTCACGGGCCATGCGACGAATCCAGCGATCGGACTTGATGGACATGGTTCTCAGCGGGGCAGCAGGGCAGCGGGGCAGCGGGGCGGGGGTGCCCGGCCGCAGAACAGGGGCGGAATATAGCCGAGGGGAGAAGTTGTTTCAGCCAGATAGCTTGTTGAGATGTCCCGCATTAAGCCCCCGGTATGGACTGCTGGACCCCTGTCAACTGCCCCGCTGCCCCGCTGCCCCGCGGGCGCTCCCGCCTGTTGAATCACATCCCTGACACGGTTAATTTCGACGGGACAAGTGAAAAAATTCACTAAAGCGAGCTGCGAACGCTCATGCTGCAACCGTATATCCCGCTCCTGCTGCTGATCGTGTTCGTTATCGCTAACGCGATAATGATGCTGGGCGTCTCCCATATTTTCTCCACCTATCGCCGGACCGCCACCAAGATTGCGCCCTATGAGTCCGGAATGCCCGTGCTGGGGGACGCTCGAGAGCGCTTTTCGATCAAGTTCTACCTGGTGGCCATGCTGTTCATCATCTTCGACATCGAAACCGTGTTCATGATTCCCTGGGCCGTCGCCTTCAACCAGCTCACCGAGATCTCCGGATTTCTGATCGTCGAGATGTTCGTATTCATTCTCATCCTCGCGGTGGGATACGTCTATATCTGGAAGCGTGGAGCGTTGCAATGGGATTGATCAATCCCGCCACAGGTGGCCTGGAAGACGAGGCGACAACGGTTTCGGCCGTTTCACCCAACTGGGTGACGACCCGGCTCGACTTCCTCACCAACTGGGCCCGCTCGAACTCCCTGTGGCCTATGCCCTTCGGGACCGCGTGCTGCGCCATCGAATTCATGGCCACGGCGGCGAGCCGCTTCGACCTGGCCCGGTTCGGGATGGAGCGGATGAGCTTCTCCCCCCGTCAGGCAGACGTGCTGATCTGTGCCGGAAGGCTGCCATTCAAGCTTGCACCCGTAATCCGTCGGATCTGGGACCAGATGCCCCAGCCCAAGTGGTCGATCTCCATGGGAGCCTGCGCTTCGACCGGCGGCATCTTCGACAACTACTCCATGGTGCAGGGGATCGACACCATCATACCGGTGGACGTCTACGTACCTGGATGTCCGCCGCGGCCGGAAGGGCTGATGTACGGGATTCTCCTGCTCCAGAAGAAGATCCGGGGTGAGACGATCGCCGATGACAGCTTGCGGGATGAGAAGCTGGTCGGTCCGTCCGGGCTCTTTCTGCGGCCTGAACGGGTGGACGAACTCAGCGAGCCCTTCGGGAATTCGGTTCAACAAACCCGATCAAGCTGATGCCTGTCTCTTCCGCGCCTGTCATCCTGAGGGAGTGGAACGACCGAAGGATCGAGTCGTTCCTCGGGTCGATCCTTGGCGGAGCCTGCCCTGAGCGCAGCGAATGGGCTCAGGATGACATCGCCCGATGACCGCACTTTCCCCATCCGTCGCCGCGCTCCGCACCCAGTTCGGTCCGGCCATCGACCGCCACCTGGTGTCCAGCGGGCAGACAATCGTGTACGTGCAGCGGGACCGTTCCCATGACATTCTGGCCTGGCTCAAGGACACGCCTGGTCAGGAGTACAACTACCTCACCGATGTGACGGCGGTGGACTATCGCGATCTGGAGCGTCCGCTGGAGGTTGTGTATCAGCTGCGGTCGCTGGGCCGGAAAGCCGACCTGCGTATCAAGGTGGGCCTCGACAAGCGCGCGGCGCTCGAAGTTCGCTCCGTGTACGATCTATGGCGGGGCGCGGACTGGCTGGAGCGAGAGGTGTTCGACATGTTCGGCGTAACGTTCAGCGGGCACCCCGATCTCCGTCGCATCCTGATGTGGGAGACCTACGCCGAAGGCTACCCCCTGCGGAAAGACTTTCCCTTGCGCGGCCATTTCAGCCGGGCGGAGCAGACCCGTCAGGCACTGGCCGCCAATCCTGAAGCACACTATTCGCTGGAAGAGCTGTCGCTGGCCGAAGCCTACGGTGAGCTTCCTCAGGACATGCAGGAGCGGCTGGCCCGGGGCGAGCGAGGATTCTTGAAATGACTCTTCGTACCGTCGAGATGGCCCTGGCGACCCCCGGGGTGGACGCAGCCGGCACGCCGTTCCGGGTCCCTCTGGGTCTCGCGGATGAAAACGGCGGCTACCGGGAAGACCTCGGTGCGGAGCACATGTTGGTCAACATCGGTCCTCAGCACCCGGCCACCCACGGCGTGCTCCGCCTGGTACTGGAGCTCGAAGGCGAAACCGTCAGGCGCTGCATCCCGCACATTGGCTACCTGCATTCCGGCTTTGAGAAGCTGGGTGAGTACCGACACTACAACCAGATCATCCCGCTCACCGACCGCACCGACTACTTGTCGCCCATGGCAAACAACGTTGCCCTGGCGCTGGCGGTCGAGGCCTTGATGGGCTTGGAGCTCACCGAGCGCTGCAAGGTGCTGCGGGTCATCGCCTGCGAGATGAGCCGGATCATCTCCCATCTGGTCTGGCTGGGCACCACCGGCATCGATCTGGGGGCGTTTACCCCGTTTCTCTGGTCGTTCCAGGAACGGGAACGCATCTACAATCTTCAGGAAGCCTGGACCGGTGCCCGCCTCACCACCAGCCTGACGCGGGTAGGAGGGCTCATGGCCGATATCCCTGATGGGTGGGAGGCCGGCCTTCGGGAGTTCACCAATACCTTCCCCAAGACGCTGAAGGAAGTGGACACCATGTTCACCCGGAACGCCATTTGGATCGGGCGGACCCAGGGTGTTGGCGCGCTGACCGCGGAGGAGGCTATCAACTTCTCGCTCTCTGGTCCGATGTTGCGGGCCAGTGGGGTCGACTATGACGTTCGCAAGGATCGGCCGTACCTGGATTACGAGACCTACGATTTCGACGTGCCCGTGGGCGAGTACGGCGACATCTACGACCGCTACCGGGTGCGGCTGGAGGAGATGGCCCAGTCGAACCGGATCCTGGAGCAGGCGCTGGACCGGCTGAGCGGACTACGGGGTGCCCCGATCAACGTCTCCGATCCGCGCGTGGTTCTGCCGCCGAAATCGCGAGCCATGAGCGACATGGAGGCCATGATCTTTCACTTCAAGCAGGTCATGGAGGGTGTGAAGCCTCCGGCCGGCGAGGTGTACATGGGAGTGGAGAACCCCAAGGGCGAGCTCGGGTACTACATGGTATCCGACGGCACGGGCAAGCCGGTGCGCTGGAGGATCCGCCCACCTTCCTTCATCAACCTCGCGAGCCTCCCGACGATGTGTGAGGGCTCCTTGCTCTCCGATGTCATCGCCATCAACGCCAGCATCGACATTGTCATGGGAGAGGTGGACCGATGAGTACGTCAGCGGGGCAGCGGGGCGGCGGGGCAGGGGACGGCGCTCATCGGGGAGTGGCGGAACATGGATCGGCACACGGTGGGCACGGCACCGAGACGGCGCCCTACGAGCGGGTCTTCAAGGGGGAACGCCTGGCCCGGCTGGAGTGGCTCTTCAGCAAGTATCCCACGAAGCAGGCCTGCCTCCTGCCGGCGCTCTGGCTGGTGCAGGAAGCGCGGGGGTGGATCTCGGAGCCGGCGATCGGCGAGGTTGCCGAGGTCCTCGATCTTACGCCGGCATACGTCAAGGGCGTGGTGACCTTTTACACCATGTACCACACCCACCCGGTGGGCCGCCACTTCATCCAGGTGTGTACCACCTCGCCCTGCAACATCTGCGGCGCCGAGGACGTGACCCGGGCCCTGCTGCGCGAGACCGGCTGCGGAGAGCTGGGGGCCACCAGTCCCGACGGGAAGTTCACCGTCATCGAGGTGGAATGTCTCGGCGCCTGTGGCTTTCCCACGCCCGTCATGATCGGCGACGACTTCATCGAGAGTGTCACTCCCGAGAAGGTCCCCGGCATCCTCCAGAGGTACAAGTAATGGGCTACCCCCATCCCAGCCACCCGAAGGAGAATCCCGTCCTGTCCAAGCACTTCGGCGACCCCGAGGCGCGCACCTACGACGGGTGGGTCAAGCGGGGCGGGTACGAAGCGCTGAAGAAGGTGCTGCGAATGACGCCGGAAGCGGTGGTCGAGGAGATCAAGACCTCCGGCCTCCGCGGCAGGGGCGGGGCTGGGTTCCCCACCGGTCTCAAGTGGTCGCTGATGCCCAAGGCGGACGGGCGGCCTCACTACCTGGTCTGCAATGCCGATGAATCGGAGCCCGGCACCTTCAAGGACCGCGAGATCATGCGGTGGACGCCCCATCAGCTCCTGGAGGGCTGCGCCATTGCCTCGTACGCCATCGGGGCCGAGCGCTGCTACATCTATATCCGCGGCGAATTCACCGACCCGTACAAGATCATGGACCGGGCCGTCGAAGAGGCCACCACTCGGGGCGCTCTGGGTAACAATGTGCTGGGCAGCGGCAAGCGGATCGAGGTGATTCTGCACCGCGGCGCGGGGGCATATATCTGCGGCGAAGAAACCGCCATGCTGAATTCCATCGAGGGGAAGCGCGGGAATCCCCGGATCAAGCCGCCTTACCCGGCGCAGGCGGGACTGTTTGGCATGCCCACCACGATCAACAACGTGGAAACCCTGGCCGCGGTCCCGCACATCGTCATGCGCGGCGGCGAGTGGTACAAGGGCTTGTCGCTCAACAATCCCAAGAGCACCGGGACCAAGCTGATTTCCGTCTGCGGTCACATCCAGCGGCCCGGGAACTACGAAGTCACGATGGGCACGCCGATGAAAGAGCTCATCTATGAGATGTGCGGCGGCATGCGGCCGGGCCGCACCCTGAAGGCTGTGATCCCTGGCGGGTCCTCGGTCCCGATCATGAGCGCGGCGGAAGCTGAGGACTGTCTTCTGGATTATGAGGGCGTGGTGGCCAAGGGCTCAATGCTCGGCTCCGCCGGGATGATCGTCATGGACGACACCACCGACATGGTGTACCAGATCTGGCGGCTGGCCCGCTTCTATGCTCACGAGTCCTGTGCCCAGTGCACCCAGTGCCGCGAAGGCACCGCCTGGAGCACCAGAATCCTGGAGCGGATCCTGGCGGGCAAGGGCAAGCAGGAGCACTTCCAGCTGCTCCTGGATCTTTCGGACAACATGACGGGCAAGACCATCTGCGTGCTCAGCGATTCGTGCGCCGCCCCGATCGTGAGCGGGATTCAAAAATTCCGGCATGAGTTCGAGGCGTACATCCAGGGCGCGCGCGAGCCCGTACTGGCAGCTGTTTAACCAGGTCGTCATCCTGAGCGTAGCGAGGGGATCGGATGGTTCACACGCCGGGCGATCCTTCGCTTCGCTCAGGATGACAGGGGTGGAGATCTCACGTTGAGGAAGCATGGCTGACGAACTGGTCACTGTGACAATAGATGGGATGCCGGTCAGCGTCCCCAAAGGCACCACAATCATCGAGGCCGCCAAGCAGGCCGGCATCCTGGTGCCGCACTACTGCTACCATCCGTCGCTGCCGTCGCCTGCGGTGTGCCGTATGTGCCTGGTCGAGGTGGAGAAGGCGCCCAAGCTGATGCCGGCGTGCGTCACTGCCGTGGCGGAGGGCCAGGTGGTGCACGTGGAGAGCGACAAGGCGAAGAAAGCACGCGAAGGGGTGCTTGAGTTGTTGCTCATCAATCACCCCCTCGATTGCCCCATCTGCGATCAGGCCGGGGAGTGCGAGCTCCAGGACTATGTATTCCAGGAGGGGCGGGCGGGGACTCGCTACGCCGAGTATGCCAAGCGGTTCAGCCCGGTCGAAGACTTTGGTCCCGATGTGCTCTACGTTCCCAACCGGTGTATCCTGTGCACCCGGTGCGTGCGATTCATGGAAGATGTGGCGGACGCACCGGTGCTCAACGTCTCGGACCGGGGGGATCGGGCCTACATCGGGATCTCGCCTGAGCAGCGCCTCGATCATCCCTGGTCCGGCAATGTCGTGGACCTGTGTCCGGTGGGGTCGCTCATCTCCAAGGATTTTCTCCACAAGGCGCGCGCCTGGGACTTGGACAAGACCGCCAGCGTCTGTCCCGGCTGTACCCAGGGATGCAACATCAGCATTGACACCCGCGACGAAATCGTGGTCCGGTTGCGGCCCCGTCCCAATCTGGAAGTGAACCGCCACTTCATGTGTGACTATGGGCGGATGAACTACCGCTGGCTGAACCGGGGCGATCGCATCGAGGCGCCCCTGGTACGCGACGGCGGCCGGCACGTTGCCACCGATTGGGATACCGCGCTCGACCGCCTGGGCCAGCTGGTGCGCGGCACCTCCGGCTCGGCAGTCATCCTGGCGACTGGGCGGGCTTCGACCGAGTCACTGGGGCTGGTAAGGCGGATGCTCGACCGCATCACCGTGTCGGCCGCGGTACAGGTGCCGGTCGGGGAGGAGGCGCCGCTCGCGGGAGTGCCGAATCTGGCGCTGCGGGCTGAACGGGCGCCCAACCTGGTCGGGGCTACCCTGGTGGGATACGGATCGGATTGGGCAGCGGGATTGCTGGAGCTGGCCAGCGCCGGTCTGGTGATCATACTGGATGCAGAGCTCTCGGTCACCGACCTGGACCTGATCGGACGGTCGCCCGCGAGCGTGGTGGTCATGGGAACAATTCTCCCGGAAGGGCTCCGCAATGCCGAGCTGATCCTGCCGGTCACCACCATGGCGGAAGAGAACGGCACCTACGTGAACCGCGACCGCCGGGTCCAGCGCTACACCCAGGCCAAGTCGCCGCCCGGCATGGCTCGGCCGGCGTGGTGGGTTGCGGGCGAAGTTCTCGCCGGGCCGGGTCCCAGCGCGGCAGCACCGGCCACCGCCGCCGAGGCGTTCGAGCTGCTGGGTGAACGCTGGCCGGTCTTCGCCACCACAAGTTACGACGACATCGGATTTACCGGCCGAGTGCTGACGGAGGCAGTAGGCGCCAGCGGGTCCGGTCACGGATCTCGAACGGGGGTCCTGTGACACCGGAGATGAAAGGATTCCTGCTGCTCAGCGTCATCAAGATGCTGGCGGTCTTCACCGTGATCATGGTGGGCGTGGCCCTCCTGACGCTGATGGAGCGGAAGGTGAGCGCCTGGATGCAGAATCGGCGTGGTCCCAACCGGGTGGGACCGGCGGGTCTGCTCCAGCCCGCGGCGGACGGGCTCAAGAATATTCTCAAGGAAGAGACTTTCCCCGCGCTCGCCAATCGGGGACTCTTCCTGCTGGCGCCTGCCATCTCGTTCATCCCGGCCCTGCTTCTCTTCGCTGTGATTCCGTTCGGGGCCCCCCTGCCGGTGGACTTCGACTTCAGGCTGGGCCCCCTGGGCCGCTTCGTGCACCACGGCCTCATGCCGATGGTTGTAGCCGACCTGCCGATCGGCTTCCTCTTTGTGCTGGCTATCAGCTCGTTGGGGGTATACGGGATCGCGCTGGCGGGCTGGTCGTCCAACAGCAAGTACGCGCTGCTCGGCGGCCTCCGTGCCAGCGCCCAGATGGTCTCCTATGAAGTGGCCATGGGCCTCAGTCTCATTCCAGTCCTGCTTTTGTCGGGCAGCGTGAGCCTGTCGGCGATCGTTCGGGATCAGCAGCTCGGCCTCTGGTACGTACTGCCGCTGTTCCTCTCCTTCTTCATTTTTCTCATCGCAGGGTTCGCCGAGACCAATCGCCTTCCTTTCGACATGCCGGAAGCGGAATCGGAGCTGATCGCGGGTTATCACACCGAGTACAGCGCGATGAAGTTTTCCTTCTTCTTCATCGCCGAGTACTCCAACGTGGTTACCGTGTGCGCGATGGTTACGACCCTGTTCTTCGGAGGCTGGGATATCCCTTTCACGCACTGGGATGAGGCCGGCGGAGCACTTCAAACGATTGCCACCTCGGGCTTTTTCTTCCTTAAGGTGATGTTCTGGATCTTCTTCGTCATGTGGATCAGATGGACCCTTCCGCGCTTCCGCTATGACCAGCTGATGGCGCTCGGCTGGAAGGTCCTGCTGCCGTTGGCGCTGGCGTACATCATGGTGATCTGCGTGGCCATCTACGTCATCCGGCGGCTACTGGGCATCACCGACCCGATTCATGAAGGGCTGATGCTGTTCGCGCTGAGTCTGGTCATCGCGGTGCTCGTTTTCGGGTTTCTCGACAGCGGCGCCTTTATCAAGGGCTCCGCGCAGCAGCGGCGTACCCTCAATGCGCGCGCACAGCGCGCCCCGGTGATCTCCTGATGGCGATCGGCGTAAAGGTTCTGAAGCGGCCCGAACGCGAGGTGAGCTACGTTCGCGCCACGCTCAAGGGTATGGCCCTCACCTTCAAGCACATGTTCGAGAAAAAGGTGACGATGCAGTACCCGGAGCAGAAGAGCACCGATAGCGACCACGGCATGGGGCAGTGGAGCATTTCGCAGCGCTGGCGCGGCACCCACCGGATGCTGACCGACGAGCAGGGCCGTTCCAAGTGTGTGGCGTGCGGGCTCTGTCCCCAGATCTGCCCCGCCAACTGCATCAAGCTGGTGCCGGGCGAGGACGAGCGCGGTGACCGGTACCCGCTCATCTACGAAATCGATGAATTCCGTTGCGTCTTCTGCGGGTACTGCCAGGAAGTCTGCCCCGAGGAGGCCATTCATGTCGGGGTGCACTACGAAAACGCGGAGTATAGCCGCGACCGGTTCGTCTACGACCTCGAGCGCCTCTCGTCTCAGACCCACGCCGTGTCCACGCTGTGGGACCCCACGGATCCCCGGGGTGAATAGATGACCGAGGTGGTGTTTTACATCTTTGCCGCCATTGCGGTGCTATCGGCGGCGCTCTGCATCCTGCAGCGAAGCCCGATGGCCTCGGCGCTCTGGCTGGTCTCCACCATGTTCTCACTGGCGGCAATCTACGTTCTCCTCAATGCGCAATTTATAGCCGCCATCCAGGTTCTGGTGTACGCCGGGGCCATCATGGTGCTCTTTCTCTTCGTTATCATGCTGCTCAATCTCGGCCACGCGGACTCCGACCTCCGGGGGCCGTCCACGGTGGCCGCCACGCTGGTCATCGTGGGACTTCTGGCGGTCGAGCTGCTGGCGCTGACCCGCTACACCCCGCGCCGGCTGGCCAACGAGCTGTCACAGTGGCCCACCTTTACCGATCCCGCGACGGTATTCGTCGCGGGGCAGGTTACCCAGCAGGAGGCGGCTTCGCGCGGGGTGGTCGGGGCGGTGGCCGCCCCGATGTTCCAGACCTACCTGGTTCCATTCGAAATCACCTCGATCCTGCTGCTTGCGGCGATTGTCGGCGCCGTCGTCCTCGCCAAGCGGAACGTGTGATGCTGCTCGGACCCGCGCTCGCGCTCTCGGCCATCCTCTTCAGTCTAGGCGTGGCGGGCGTGCTGCTCCGCCGTAACGCCATCGTCCTCTTCATGTGCATCGAGCTGATGCTCAATGCCGTGAACCTGAGCTTCGTAGCACTGGCCCAGCTTCACGGCGCCAGCGGCTATGTCATGGTGTTCTTCGTCATGACCGTGGCGGCGGCAGAGGCCGCAGTTGGCCTCGCCATCATCATCGGCATCTTCCGGCACAAGCAGTCAGTGGACCTCGGCAACATCAACCTCCTGCGCGGCTGACAGCCATAATGATGAATCCTTGTAGGGCTGTCTGCCTGAGCGCAGCGAAGGATCCCGTCGAATGATCTCCCGCTGGGTCTGGCTCACCGTCGCCTTCCCGCTCCTCGGCTTCCTGGTCAACGGCGCCATCTCCCTCCGAAAGCCCGGGGCCAGGACTCTGGTCAGCATCGTCGGGGCAGGAGTTCTACTCAGCGCCTTCGCCGTGGCCCTGGCGCTGTTTGTGGAGCTGCGGCTTCACCCGCCACATGCCCCCATTGTGGTGAGCCTCTGGCGGTGGCTGCCGGTGGGCCCGCTCCAGCTGGACTTCGCATTCCAGGTGGACCAGTTGTCCGCTGTGATGCTGCTGATCGTCACCGGAGTCGGCAGCCTGATCCACCTGTTCAGCATCGGCTATATGAAGGAAGACCCCGGGTATGCGCGCTACTTCGCGTACCTCAATCTCTTCGTGGTGTTCATGCTGGTGCTGGTACTGGGATCGAGCTTCCCGGTGATGTTCATAGGCTGGGAAGGGGTGGGGCTCTGCTCCTACCTGCTGATCGGGTTCTGGTTCAACGACAAGGTCAACGCCGATGCCGGGAAGAAGGCCTTTATCGTGAACCGCATCGGCGACTTCGGATTCATGGTCGCCATGTTCCTCATCTGGCACCATCTCGGCACTCTGACATTTACCGGCCTGGTTGAGCGGGCCCCTGCGGTGCTGGCGGCGGGCGGCGGGGTGGTCACGGCCATCACCCTGTTCCTCTTTCTGGGCTGCACCGGAAAATCGGCGCAGATTCCGCTCTACACCTGGCTGCCTGATGCCATGGCCGGGCCTACCCCGGTATCCGCCCTGATCCACGCAGCCACCATGGTCACCGCCGGTGTCTATCTCGTGGCCCGGACCAACGTGCTATTTGCGCTGGCACCGCTTTCCAGCACCATAGTAGCGGGCATTGGAGCGCTGACGGCCCTCTTTGCCGCCACCATCGGCCTTCGCCAGTACGACATCAAGAAGGTTCTGGCCTACTCTACTGTGTCGCAGCTGGGCTTCATGTTCGTGGCCGTCGGCACCGGCGCCTACACGGCCGGGGTGTTCCACCTCGTCGCCCATGCTTTCTTCAAGGCCCTGTTGTTTCTCGGAGCGGGAAGCGTGATCTACGCCATGCATCACGCGTATCACGCCACCCACTCACATGCCGACCCGCAGGACATGCGGAACATGGGTGGTCTCAAGCAGTATATGCCGGTCACCTTCTGGCTGATGCTGATCGCCACCCTCGCGATTGCCGGCATTCCACCCTTCGCCGGCTTCTTCTCCAAGGACGAGATTCTGGCCGCGGCCTACGCCAGGGGCGAGACCATCCCGATTTACTACCTCTTCTACGCCATGAGCCTGGTCGCCGCTCTCCTGACGTCGTTCTACATGGCCCGCCTGATGGCCAAGACATTTCTGGGAGAGAATCGAACGGGGGAGCGGGAACGGGCTCACCTGCACGACGCCCCGCCCATCATGACTGGCCCGCTGGTGGTGCTCGGTGTGTTCAGTGCTCTCGGCGGGCTGCTCAATCTGCCCCGGTTCCTCGGTGGTGGCGGAGCGATGGAGCACTGGCTTGAGCCCGTCATGGCCCCGGGCGCGCGAATCTTTGGTCTCGAGATGCCCCACGGCGCCACTGAGTTTGTGCTGATCGGCTCCGCCGTGGTCATCGGAGCGGCCGGGCTGGTCCTGGGCTGGTGGCTCACGATGCGCCGGCCCCAGCTGTCTGCCGCCGAGGCACCCGCGGATGAGGGTTTTGCCCGAGTGCTCCATCGCAAGTACTACGTGGACGAGCTGTACGATGCTCTAATCGTCCGGCCGCTTGTCTGGCTCTCCCGTGTCATTCTGTGGCGCGGAATAGACCAGGGCGTCGTAGATGGAGCGGCGGTGAATGGAACGGCCAAGCTCTCTCGCGGCCTGGGATGGCTGGGAAGCCGGCTCCAGACTGGTCAGGTGGGCGTGTATGTCGTGCTCTTCCTCGTTGGGGCGCTCTGGATCCTCCACGCCATGGTGAGGTAGCGGTCATGAGTGAGCTCCTCGCCTCCATCTACTACGACCGCTGGATCCTTCACGCGCTCATCCTGCTGCCCCTCGCGGGCGTGGTGCCGGTTCTGCTGGGAGACGAGCGGAGCGCCAAGCGGATGGCCCTGGCGATCACCTCGCTGGTGTTTCTTCTCTCCGTGGGTCTGTGGTGGGCAGTCGACAGCCCCGATGGCCGCCTGCAGCTGGTCTCCAGTGCCCCGTGGATTCCGCGGTGGGGCATCAGCTACCGGGTTGGCATCGACGGCATCTCGCTCTTCATGGTCCTCCTGACCACGGCGATCATGCCGCTCAGCGTCCTCGCCAGCTGGCGTCAGGTGGATCGGAAGGAGCGCGCCTTCTATGCCTTGCTGCTGACCCTGCTCACCGGCTTGATCGGGGTCTTCATCGCCCTGGATCTCTTTGTCTTCTACGTGTTCTTCGAGGTCATGCTGATTCCGATGTACTTCATCATCGGAATCTGGGGTGGGGCCAACCGGCTGTACGCGGCCATCAAGTTCTTCATCTACACGATGGCGGGCTCCCTGTTGATGCTGGTGGCGATCGTAGTGATGGTCTGGAAGATTGCCGCGACCACGGGGACGCTGTCGTTTGCCTACGAGCACTTGCTGGAGAACGCCGGCACCCTTGGGCCCGAGGCCCCGTGGCTGTTCGCTGCCTTTGCACTGGCCTTTGCCATCAAGGTCCCGATCTTTCCGCTGCACACCTGGCTGCCGGACGCGCACGTCGAGGCGCCGACTGCCGGCAGTGTTCTGCTGGCCGCCGTGATGCTCAAGATCGGCACCTACGGTTTCCTCCGCTTTGCGGTGCCGTTCTTTCCCGAGGTCGCGTTCTCGCCCTTCGTGACCAGCCTCATGGTGACTCTGGCCGTGGTAGGCATCATCTACGGTGCGCTGGTGGCGATGGTGCAACCGGACATCAAGAAGCTGGTGGCCTATTCCTCCGTGAGCCATCTCGGGTTCGTGATGCTGGGTATCTGGGGCGCGACGGTAATAAGCGTCCAGGGCGCGCTGATGGTGATGATCAGCCATGGCATCTCGACCGGGGCGCTGTTCCTGCTCATCGGCATGATCTACGAACGGCGCCATACCCGCATGATAGATGCGTATGGAGGCATTGCCCGGGTAGTCCCGATCTTCAGCCTGGTCCTTACGGTCGTGGCGCTGTCATCAATCGGCTTGCCGGGATTGAACGGCTTCGTAGGCGAGTTCCTGGTGCTGCTGGGGAGCTTCGGACGCTTTCCCTGGGCCACCGGACTCGCAACTACGGGTGTCATCTTTGCCGCAGCTTACCTGCTGTGGGCCCTCCAGCGGATGATCTTCAATCCGCTTGACAAGCCTGATAATGAGAGTCTGACGGATCTCAGCCGACGCGAGCTGGCGGTGCTGGTGCCGCTGCTTATCGGGATTGTATGGCTGGGGTTGTACCCGGCTCCGGTGCTCCGGCGAATGGAGCCGGCCACGCAGCGATATGTCAATGCGGTACAACCGCACGCCGATGGGACCGCGGCCAGCCTCGGCGCGGCCCCCGCAGGTGGAAAGGCTCGGCCGTGAACCAGCTGGATATGAGCACGCCCATCGGGGTCACACTCGGGCTGCTCCCCGAGGTGCTGCTTACCGGCTGGACGCTTCTCGTGCTCCTGGTGGCCAGCTGGAGGCATGGAACCGTGGAGGACAGCCGCCTGGCCGGCTGGCTCAGTTTTGCCGGGGTCGTGCTGAGCGCCGCCGGCGTCGCCTGGCTGTGGCTCAACGATGTGGAGCCGGTGGGCCTGGCCCAGATGATCGCACTGGATCCGTTTCGGTATGCCGCACTCGCGATCATGCTGCTCTCGGCCGGTGGGACGATCCTGCTCTCACTGGGTTATCTCGAGCGGGAGCGGCTGCTGGCGCCGGAGTACTACCCGCTCATTCTCCTGGCCACGGCCGGCATGATGTTTCTAAGCGGGGCCGAAGACCTGATCGTGCTGTTCCTCGGGCTGGAAGTCATGTCTGTCGCGGTTTACGTCCTGGCCGGGTACGACCGGACCAATGCGGCCTCGGCGGAGGCGGCCCTCAAGTATTTCCTGATCGGCGCGTTCGCCTCGGGGTTTCTGCTCTACGGCATCGCGCTGATCTATGGCGCTACCGGCACCACCAACCTGTCCCTGATCGGCGCCCAGCTGGTGGGTGGACCGCTGTCTCTCATGGCGGGGCTGGGCCTGGGAATGCTGCTGATAGGATTCGGCTTCAAGGTGGCGGCGGTGCCGTTTCACATGTGGGCGCCGGACGTGTATGACGGTGCCCCCACGCCGGTCACCGGCTTCATGGCAACCGGGGTAAAGGCAGCGGCGTTCGTCGCCCTGGTGCGGGTCCTGGTGGAAGCGTTCCCTTCGGCCGAGCATCTCTGGCGCCCGGTGATCTTTTGGATCGCCATTGCTTCCATGGTCGCGGGCAACCTGGTGGCGCTGGCTCAGCCCACTCTCAAGCGGATGCTGGCATACAGCTCCATCGCGCACGCCGGCTACCTCCTTGCCGCGGTGTGGCCCGGCAGCAGAATGGCAGCGGGAGCGGTGCTGTTTTACCTGGTGGCCTACGTCGTCACCACGTTGGCCAGCTTCGGCTTTCTGGCCGCGCTGGGGCGGGACGGAGAACGGAGCGTCACCTACGATGACATTGCCGGGCTGGCCGTACGCCGGCCCTGGCTTGCCCTGGGCCTCAGCCTTTGCATGCTCTCCCTGCTGGGGTTCCCCGGCACATTCGGTTTCATAGGGAAATGGTATATCCTGTCCGCTCTCATCGCTGAAGGTCAGACCATCCTGGCGGTCGCGCTCGTGGTCACCAGCGTTATCTCGGCAGGCTACTACCTGCCTGTGATCATGACGATGTACATGAAACCTCCGGCCAGTGAGGACGCCCACCAGACGGCTCGGCTCTGGCCTACAGCCGCCGGTGCCGTCGCCGTCGCCGTTGCGGCCGTGGTCCTCTTCGGCTTCTGGCCCAGTGGCGTGCTCGATCTGGCGGGGCGGAGCGCCGCTACACTGACACAGACCGCCGCTCCGGTGGCCAAGGAAAGCGTGAACAGTAAACCGTAAACGGTGAACAGGCCCAAAACCCTCTCTCCCGTTTGCCGTTCACTGTTCACGGTTCACTGTTCTCGCAGTTGAGGAAACATGAACGTCCCCAAGTCGATATTCCGGCAGTACGATGTGCGGGGTCTCGTGGATAAGGAGCTCACGCCCGAATTCGCGCGGGCACTGGGGCGCGCATTCGGCACGGTGGCTGCTCAGCGGCTGGGCCGGACGCCAACTATCGCCGTGGGCCGGGACAACCGCCCCAGTGGGGACGCGTTGGCTCGAAGCGTGCGGCAGGGCATAGCCGAGACGGGCGGGACAGCCATCGACGTGGGGATGCTGCCGACTCCGGCCCTCTACTTCGCCGTCTCTGCGCTGCGGACCGATGGCGGAGTGCAGGTAACCGGATCGCATAATCCGCCCGAGTTCAACGGCTTCAAGATGGTGCTCGCCGGGGAGGCTTTCCACGGGGACGATATCCTGGGCCTGTGGGAGATCATCATGGCCGAGCGGTGGGCGTCGGGCTCGGGCAGGGAGACTTCTGACGGCTCGGTACTGCAGCGTTACCGCGACGCCATCATCAGCCACCACAAGCTCGAGCGGCCGGTAACGGCGGTGGTGGACTGCGGCAACGGTGTGGGCAGCGTGATCGCGGTAGCCACCCTGCGCGGTCTGGGCGCCGAGGTGACGCCGCTGTTTTGCGAGTCCGACGGAAGCTTTCCCAATCATCACCCCGACCCCACCGTGCCCGAGAACCTGCGCGACCTCCAGGCGGCGGTGCGCCGGACCGGTGCGGAGCTGGGCATTGCCTTCGATGGCGATGCCGACCGGATCGGGGCTGTCGATGAAACGGGCGAGATCATTTACGGCGACCAGCTCCTGGTCATCTTTGGCCGCGACGCGGTCCAGCGGTTCGGTCCCGGCACATCGGTCATCTTCGACGTCAAATGCTCCGAGGTTCTGCCGGCCGCGTTGCGAAAGGCCGGAGCGAATCCCGTCATGTGGAAGACCGGGCATTCCCTGATCAAGGCCAAGATGAAGGAGCTCGAAGCGCCGTTGGCCGGCGAGATGAGCGGCCACATGTTCTTCGGCGGAGATTACCTCGGCTTCGACGATGCGTTGTTCGCCGCCGCCCGATTGCTCGAGATCGTCAGCCGCAAGACCTTCGGGCTCGCCACTCACCTGGCCGATCTGCCTCGTACCTTCGCCACACCCGAGATCCGGGTCGATTGCCCCGAAGAGGAGAAGTTCGCCCTGGTCGAGCGCGCCGCTGTCCATTTCGCGCTGCACTACCCGGTAAACACCATCGACGGGGTGCGCATCACCTTTCCGAAGGGCTGGGGTCTCCTGAGGGCTTCCAACACCCAGCCGGTCCTGGTGATGCGCTTTGAAGCCACTGACGCAGCCGCACGCGACGCCTACCGGGCGGAAGTCGAAGAGTTCATCGAGAAACAGAAGAGCGTGAGCGAGGTCTAGAGCTTGTCCCGTCACGGGCGGCGGCTCACCGGTATCCTTGCCGCGGTTGTATCCCTGTTGTTCGTGGGCCGCTGGACCGCCGTTCTGCTCGCTGACCGGTGGTGGGCCGCCGAGCTTTCACCGGCCGCCGGCGCCTATCTCACCGACTGGCACATCCTCCGAGTTACCCTCGATCTCGCCGGCATCCTGGTCGCCGCCGCGTGGTTCATCGGACATCTGCTCCTGGTGTACCGCGCGGTGGGCACGGTCCAGGTCCGGCGGAACGTGGCCAATCTGGAGTTTCGGGAGGCCCTCACTCCGGGAATCCTCCTGACCATCGCGGTGGCCGCCGGCGCTTTGCTCGGACTTCTGATCGGGGTGGGTGCCTCGGGATGGTGGCGAGAGGCGACGCTGGCATGGCACGGCGTCTCCTATGGGGTGACCGAGCCGTTAATGGGCCGGGACGTCGGTGTGTACGTGGCACAGCTTCCCGTCTGGCGGGCCGCTCACGGCTTCTTCCTGCTTCTGGTTCTCCTCGCTCTGACCGGCGTGGCCGCGCTCTACATGCTGGTTGGAGCCATCCGCTTGATCGAGCGACGGCCTGCTATCAACACTCACGCCCGCATGCACCTGGGATGGCTTCTGGCAGCGCTCGCGGTTGCCCTGGCGTGGGGATACCTCCTGGAGCGCTACGAGGCGGTGGCGGATTCACTGAGTCAACTGGATCAGCCGAGCTGGCGGGCCGGTCTGCTGGTCTCACCGCTGCTGGCCGGGGTCGCGCTTGCCACCGCGGTGCTTTCGGTAATCTGGGCCCAGCGAGGACGACACGCCCTGGTTCTGGCTGGATGGATCGTGCTGGCGACAGCGTCCCTTGCCGGGCACTGGCTGCTTCCCGCGGTCGTTGGCCGGACAGGCTCCCGCGGTGTGGAGGCCGCGACCATCGAGCATCTGGAGCGTCTGGCCTACGGCCTCGAGGGGTTGCGTGACCACCGTCTGGAGCCGAGCGGCCAGCCGACACCGCCCGTGGTCCCTTCGCTCTGGAACCCGGTTGTGGTCGCGCAATCCCACGCCGCCGATTCGGCGCATCTGGTATCGGTGGACCCGGCAGTGCTCACGCGCCAAGGAAAGCGGCGGCCGGTGTGGCTCATCGTACGCTCCGATCCGGGTCAGAGGGTCCTGGTCTCCGCCATCGCCGACAATCGGATCAGCCGCAGCGGAGAGCCGCTGTTCTACCGGCTCAGTGACACGCTTTCGCACTCGACACCGACTTCACTCCTTGAACTCCTGCCCGATCTGCTTCAGCCCGAGGCACCCGATTTCCGGCTGCAGCAGACCAACGCCCCGGGCGTGCCGGTCGATTCCTGGTTCCGCAGGGTGGCTCTGGCATGGGCGCTCCAGGCTGGAGAGTTGTTGGGAAACCTCCCCTCCGGTACTCGCATCGACTGGCGGCTTTCTCCGGAAGATCGGCTGGCGCGCCTCGCGCCGTTCGCCGACTGGAGCGCGCCGGTTGGCAGAGTCATCAACGGAAAGCTGTTCTGGCTCCTGGACGGGTACCTGGCATCGAGCACCTTTCCGTTGACCGGCAGGGTGTACTGGAAGAACCGTCGGGTCGGCTCGGTCCGGGCAGCGTTCATCGGGACAGTCCACGCCGAAACCGGTGTGGCCCGCGTCTATCTTCAACCCGGCGCCGGCCCCCTGGCCGAGACCTGGGCCCGACTATCGGGCGGGGTAGTGGAGCCGGGGTCCGCAATGCCGGAGTTGATCCTGCGGGCGGCCCCCTATCCGCAGGACCTGTTTCGGATACAGGCCCAGGAGCTGGAGCACGCCCCCTGGAATGCCGGCAGCCTCAGTGGGTCGCCCAAGTCGTCGCGGATGGAGCCGCCGTTGCCGCAGATCGGCTGGAGCCCCGACAGCTCGGGACCGAGCTGATGTTCGCTTTCGAAGCGCCGGGGGAGCGGCGCCTCAGCTCGGTGCTGATCGGATCCCGCAACGATGGTCGGATGCAGCTCCGGCTGGTGCGGCTGGATTCGACCGAATACAATGCCCATTAGCGGCGTGCTGGAGAACCGCTGGTCGAACTTTCCGTCCTTCGATGCCCTCACCGATTCGATCAGTGAGGATGGGGGCAAGCTCGAGCCGGGACCTGTTCGGCTCGACATCGGCCCCGGCGGACCGGTGGCCTACCAGGCGTACTTCGCCTTACGTCCCGCGGGCGGTGCTGTACTGGTGTGGGTGACGGTGGCGGCGCACGAGCGCCTAGGCGCCGGTCGGAGACCTGGTGAAGCTGGAGCAATCTTCTCGGCAACACCGTTCCCGCACCGCCAGGCACCGCGCCGTCGGGGCGCCTGGAAGAGGCGCGGCGATGGATGGAGCTTGCGGATTCCGCGCTCAAGAAGGGTGACTGGCCCGAGTTCGGCCGCGCCTGGAACACGCTGCGCAGCGTGCTCGGGTTGCCGCTCGACTCCATGCAGGTTCTGAGCTTGCTCGCCTTGGAGCCGCGCGGTAGGTTGGGGGGCTTGACCCGGGACACGACGTCCGGCAGCACCCGGCGCACCGCGGTGCTCGCTCTGGGCGGCAATGCGCTGGCCCGCTCGGATGTGCCGCCGATGATCACCAATCAGTTCCGGCATGCCCGCGAGAGCGTGGCCCCCATCGTCGAACTGGCGCGGCAAGGGTGGCGGATCGTCATCGTTCACGGCAACGGTCCCCAGGTCGGGGACGAGCTGGTCCGGAACGAGGCCGCCAGAAAAATCGTCGCGCCGCTTCCACTTGGCGTCCTGGTGGCGGAGACGGCCGGCTGGATCGGGTACATGCTGCAGCAGACCCTGCAGAACGCCCTCGCAGCCGCGCGGGTAGAGCGCGAGGTCGTCACCGTCATCACTCAGACTCTCGTCGATCGGTACGATCCAGCCCTGACCGAGCCGACCAAGCCGATCGGGCACCCCGTGACACCGCAGGAAGCCGCCCGCATCCGGGAAGCGGGACGATCGGTGGGCAAGGACGGCTCCGGGCAGTGGCGCCGGATGGCCACCAGCCCGATGCCGCTCGGCGTGGTCGAGTTTCCCGTGCTCAAACGGCTGCTCGACCTGGGCATGCTGGTCATAGCAGCCGGTGGGGGAGGTCCGCCGGTTTATCAGGATCCAATTCTGGGTCTCGAAGGGCTGGACGCGGTGGTCGATAAGGACCGGGTCTCCGCCATCCTCGGCAGCCAGCTCGATGCCGAAGTACTGATGATCCTGACCAACGTAGACGCCGTGTTCGACGGCTGGGGCACACCTAAGGCTCGGCCGATCCGCCGGATGACTGTGGAACAGGCGGAGCAGTTGATCGCGGCGGGATCGCTGGACGCGGGCGGAATGAAGCCCAAGATCGAAGCCGCTGTCGGTTTCGTCAGGCGCGGTGGCGCCCGAGCCATTATCGCCAGGCTATCGGAAGGCCCCGCCGCTCTGCGGGGTGAGACGGGAACCACAATTACGAGGACGCCGTGAATCTGCACGAGTACCAGGCCCGCGCGTTGCTCAAGGCTGCCGGAATCCCAGTGCTGGACGGGGACGTCGCCTCCACTCCGACGGAGGCGGAATCGATCGCGCGCCGGCTCGGCAGTGCCGTCGTAATCAAGGCCCAGGTGCATGCGGGAGGACGGGGGAAGGCCGGCGGAGTAAAGTTGGCCCGGAACCCGGCCGAGGCACTCGACCATTCTGCAGAGATCCTGGGCATGAGCATCAAGGGGCTGGTGGTGCACAAGGTGCTCGTTGTGCCCGCCGCGGATATCGCGACAGAGAGCTACCTGGGACTCATCATGGACCGCGAGTCCCAGCGGCCGGTGTTCATGGTGAGCTCCGCAGGCGGTATCGACATCGAGGAGGTCGCCGCGAAGACGCCCGACAAGATCCTCCGCCTCCCGGTGGACCCAACCTACGGCTTACTGCCCCACCAGGCTTTGACTCTGGCGTTCGCCTTGTACCAGGACTTCAACCAGGTCAAGGCCGCAGCCCGAATCATGGAGCAGCTGTATGCCGTTTTTACCTCGAACGGCTGCTCGCTCGCCGAAATCAACCCGTTGGTGACCACTCGCGCCGGACAGGTGCTCGCACTCGACGCCAAGGTCGTGGTGGATGACAACGAGCTGTTCTGGCGGCCGGACCTGGGCCTCCTGCGCGACGACACCGCGGAGGAGCCCAGCGAGGCGGCTGCCCGGCGAGCCAACCTGTCATTCATCAAGCTGGAGGGCAACGTCGGCTGTGTAGTGAACGGCGCGGGCCTGGCCATGGCGACGATGGACCTGGTGAAGTACTACGGAGGGGAGCCGGCCAACTTTCTCGACATCGGGGGTAGCTCCAACCCGGAGAAGGTGATCAGCGCGCTCAAGATCATCACCAGCGACCCGAATGTGAAAGCCATTCTGTTCAACATCTTCGGCGGAATCACCCGGACCGACGATGTGGCCAACGGCATCGTCGCCGCCACTCGCCAGTTCAAGGTCAAGGTTCCCATCGTCATCCGGCTCACCGGCACCAACGAAACCGAGGCAATCCGGATTCTCGAGGCCGTGGGAATGCGGGCGCTGAGCGACATGGACCAGGCAGTGGAACAGGTGGTCCGACTCGCCCGGGAGGCGGCGTGAGCGTCTTCATCGACCGGAACACCCGGCTGGTGGTGCAGGGAATCACCGGGCGCGAGGGCGCATTCCACAGCCGCCAGATGCTGGAATATGGCACCAACGTCGTCGCCGGCGTCACGCCGGGCAAGGGCGGCCAGCGCTTCGAAGACCGCGTGCCCATCTTCAACACAGTGGCCGATGCGGTCCGCGCCACCGGGGCCAACTGCTCCGTGATCTATGTGCCCCCGATGGCTGCCGCAGGCGCCATCTTCGAGGCGGTCGACGCCGGTGTGCCGCTGGTCGTCTGTATCACTGAGGGCATCCCGGTGCAGCACATGACCCGTGTCATGCCCTTCGTCCGATCTCGCGGTGCGCGGCTCATTGGCCCCAACTGCCCGGGCCTGATCACCCCGGGCGAGAGCAAGGTCGGGATCATTCCGGGCAACATCTGCAGCGCGGGACGGGTGGGGCTGGTGTCCCGGAGCGGAACTCTGACCTATGAGGTCGTAAACCATCTCACCCAAAATGGAATCGGCCAGAGCACCTGCGTAGGCATAGGCGGGGACCCGATCATCGGCACCGATTTTATCGACTGCCTCCGGGCATTTCAGGAGGATGCGAACACCGACGCCATCGTCATGATCGGGGAGATCGGCGGCACCGACGAGCAGAATGCCGCCGCCTTCGTCAAGAAGCACGTGTCCAAGCCGGTGGTAGGCTTCATTGCAGGGCAGACTGCACCCAAAGGCCGCCGGATGGGTCACGCCGGGGCAATCATTTCGGGATCGTCCGGCACCGCGGAAGAGAAGCTCGCGGCCTTCGAGGCGGCAGGCATCGGCGTCATGAAGCGCCCGGTGGACGTGATAGGCCTTCTCCGGGCGAGGCTCAAGGCGTAACTCAGCTAGGCGGGCCTTGTCCCGCCTGCCCACTTACCCGTTCCTAGAGAGACTGCGTGGCATCGACACTGACACTCGGCATCGTCAAGCCCGACGCTGTCGCAAGCGGTAAAACGGGCGCCATCATGGCCCATCTCCAGAAGGCGGGGTTCACCATTCGAGCCGCGCGGCTGGTGCGGTTGACCCGTTCGCAGGCCGCGGCATTCTACGCGGTGCACGCCGGCCGTCCCTTCTACCCGGAACTGGTCGAGTTCATGACCAGCGGACCCTGTCTTCCGATGGCCCTGGAACGTGAGGATGCCGTGGCCCAGATGCGAAACAGCATCGGGGCCACGGATCCGGCCGAGGCGGCACCCGGCACGATCCGAAAGCTCTTCGCCGAATCCAAGGGCCGGAACGCCATTCACGCGTCCGACAGCGCCGAAAATGCAGCGCGCGAGGTGGCCTTCTTCTTTACCGAGGCCGAGCTGGCCCAGTTGTGGGGTAAAGCGTAACACGAACGAGGAAAACGTGAGCGGCTTTCCCGCTCACCGCTTACCCTGTTGCAGTTCCCGCTAACGCTTTTGGGGTTGATCTATCTTATTGTCGCTACTAGTTTAAGCGGCTATGCTCAGAGTGGATATTCGGGATCTTCAGCGGGGTCCCGTCAACACGGTTGGTGATCTTCAGCCGGACGATCCGGCGTTTGAGGGACTCGACCTGGATCTCGTAGGGCCGGTCTCGGTGACGGGCCGGCTGCAGGCCACTGGTTCGGGCGAGTACCTGTGGAGGGGTCGGTTTCGGGGGACCTTTCACACCGAGTGTCGGCGTTGCTTGGCGGAATTCGAGACCGATCTGGACATCAAGGTCGAGGCGGCGATCTTCAGCACCGACCCCGAGGCGGCTGACGATCCCGATGCCTATCCCCTGCTTGAACGCGCCACGCACATTGATGTCCGGGATGTAGCTCGGGAAGAACTGGCGCTATCGGTGCCGCACCGCTTGTTGCTTTGTCGGGAAGATTGTGCCGGCCTCTGCGTCGATTGCGGGGCCGATCTGAACGCGGGCCCCTGCGCCTGTTCCGCGCCCGCCGAACCTGTTCGAGGGTCTAATGGCAGTTCCTAAGCGTCGAATGTCGAAGTCCCGCAAGCGGCTCCGCCGCGGCCACGATGCCGCCGCGAGTGTGCGCCCCCAGGCATGCCCCCGGTGCGGCTCTCCCAAGCTCTCGCATCGCGTGTGCGATTCGTGCGGCTACTATCGGGGTAAGAAGCAGATCGAGGTCGAGGACGCCTGAGCGTGATCCGCGTGGCGGTAGACGCTATGGGGGGCGACACCGCCCCGCAGGCGGAGATCGCCGGGGTGGTTCAAGCGCTCAGTACCTTGCCTCAGAAGTTCATCGTGCAGCTGGTAGGCCGCCCGGAGGTTATCAAGGGAGAGCTGGGTAAGTACCCCGATGCGGATCACAGCCGCATCGAGCTGCACGAGGCCGCTGAAGTGATCGGCATGGCCGAGAAGCCTCTCTCGGCCGTCCGCAAGAAACCTAAATCCAGCATCGTCATCGGACTCGGCCTGCAGAAAGCCGGCCGCTCCGACGCGTTTGTCTCCGCCGGCAACACCGGCGCCATGCTGGCCGCGTCCACCATTCTGCTCGAGCTGCACGACGGCGTGGAGCGCGCCACTGTAGCCACGCTCTTTCCCACGCTGAACCAGCCGGTGCTGGTCCTGGACGGCGGCGCCAACGTCGATTGCTCTGCCCGGGAGCTGGTGAATTTCGCCTACCTGGGCAGCGTCTACATGCGCGACGTGCTTCGCCGCCCCAGCCCGACCGTAGGCCTCCTGAACGTGGGCGAAGAGGAGGAGAAGGGAAACGCCATCACCCGCGAGGCGCACGGGCTGTTGAAGCGTAGTCCGCGGCTCCACTACATCGGGAACATCGAGGGGCGTGACATCGTCGACGGACACCACAAGTTCGGCGTGGTGGACGTGGTCGTGTGCGACGGCTTCGTCGGTAATGTGGTCCTCAAGTTCTATGAATCCGTCGGCCGTATGTTCGTGGGACTGCTTAGACAGCAGCTTCCCGAGATGCTCAGCCGGCCCGAGATGAAGGAGCTGTTCCGCATTCTGGACTACTCCGAGTATGGTGGTGCACCGTTGCTGGGAGTGAAGGGCGTCTCCATCATTTGCCACGGCGCCTCCCCCGCCAACGCAATCAAGAACGCCATCCGCGTCGCCGTGCAATCGGTCCAGGCCGATCTGAGCAAGCACATCGGCGCTGAGTTTGCCCAGCGAGAAGCCGGAGCGCCGGCATGACCCGGCGGCCGATCGCGGAAATGGCCAGCATCGGCGTTGCGGTGCCGCCGGGCATCCTGACGAACGCCCAGCTTACCACCATGCTGGACACCTCCGACGAATGGATCGTCGAGCGCACCGGAATTCGCGAGCGGCGGATAGCGAGACCGGAGCAGTCGGTCGCCATGCTGAGCCGCGAAGCGAGCGAGCAGGCGCTGCAGCGGGCCGGGCTGGGCGCGGGAGACCTCGACGCCATCGTACTTGCCACCGCCACACCGGACCGCCTGCTGCCGTCTACCGCCTGCGATCTCCAGGCCCTGCTGGGCGCCAACCGGGCCGCAGCCTTCGACATTTCCGCAGCCTGCCCCGGCTTCGTCTTCGCCACCACCGTGGCTGAAGGGCTGATCGCCTCCGGCCAGAGCGAGAACGTCCTGGTCGTCGGAGCCGAAAAGCTTTCTACCATCACGGACTTCCAGGATCGGTCAACTGCAATCCTGTTCGGGGACGGCGCCGGGGCGGCGATCATCCGCCGGGCCTCGGGCCCGAACGGGCGGGGGATCCTTTCGACGTTTCTCAAATCGGACGGCAAGCTGGCCCCGCTCCTGTATCGCCCCGGCGGCGGGGCGGCCGATCCCATCAGCGAAAAGGTGGTCTGCGACCGATCACATTACATGAAGATGGCCGGGCGCGAGGTGTTCAAGGCCGCGGTGCTGGCCATGTCGGAGGCCTGTGACGAGGCGCTTCAGCGCGCCGGCGTCAGCGCCGATGAGGTCGACCTCCTGATACCGCACCAGGCCAACGTCCGGATCATCGAAGCCACGGCCAAGCACGCGGGCATGTCCATGGACAAGGTGATGGTCAACGTGGACCGATACGGCAATACCTCGTCGGCATCCATTCCGCTGGCCCTGGATCAGGCCATTACGGAGGGCAGAGTGAAGCCCGGCTCGCTTCTGCTGTTGGTGGCCTTCGGCGCGGGGTTCACCTGGGGTAGCACCGT
The DNA here is from genome assembly GCA_963840165.1 of uncultured Gemmatimonadales bacterium. Lineage (GTDB taxonomy): Bacteria > Gemmatimonadota > Gemmatimonadetes > Gemmatimonadales > GWC2-71-9 > CAVVWJ01. Next base: position 66,967 of record CAWIXT010000008.1, on the reverse strand, counting down.
CGTCCGGTGGTGACCGTTCTGATGTGCCCCGGCCAGGGAGCACAGAAAGTCGGCATGGGCAAGGATCTGGCCGAGCGTTTTCCCGCCGCCCGAGACACCTTCCTGGCTATCGACGAGGCGCTGGGCACCGCGCTGTCCCGCCTGATGTGGGCCGGGCCCGAGGATGAGCTCACCCTGACACACAACGCGCAGCCGGCCATCCTGGCCCACTCGGCCGCGGTGCTGGCAGTGGTTCGGGAGCGCCTGCGCACGCCCGGTGCCGCCGCCGGTCACAGCCTGGGCGAGTACAGCGCACACGTCGCGGCAGAGACACTGAGCGCGGTCGAAGCCGCACAGCTGGTCCGCCGGCGGGGTGAGCTCATGCTGGACGCTGGCCGCCGCCGCCCAGGCACCATGGCGGCGGTCCTGGGTCTGGCAACGGCCCAAGTCGAGGCAGCGTGCGACGAGGCATCCGGGCCAGACGGCCTGGCAGTGGCCGCCAATCTGAATGCCCCCGATCAGACCGTCATCTCCGGCGATCCGGCGGGGGTCGCCCGCGCCGGCGAGGGCTGTAAGAGCCGGGGCGCCAAGCGGGTCCTTTCCCTCAACGTCAGCGGGGCGTTTCACTCGCCGCTCATGGCGCCCGCCGTGGACGGGCTGCGCAACGCGCTGACCGATGCCACCTTTGGCGATCCGGCCTTTCCGGTCATCGCCAATGCGAGCGGCGAGGCGATTCGGACGGGCGTAGACGCCAAGCGCCTGCTGGCGGACCAGCTCACTGCGCCGGTACGCTGGGTGGCCTGCATGCAAACGGCGGCTGCGCTCTGTCCCGACGCTACGTTCATCGAGCTTGGCCCCGGGGCGGTGCTGTCGGGTCTGCTCAAGCGGATCGTGCCGGGCTCGAAAGCCGTCACGCTGGGCACCGCGGATGAAGTCGAGCGGTTCCTCCAGTGACGGCGATCGATCTCAGCGGCAAGACGGCCTTCATCACCGGCAGCACCCGCGGGATCGGCCTCGCCATTGCCCGGGCGCTCCACGGTGCCGGCGCCAAGGTCGCGATCGTGGGCCGGGATCTGGAGCGGGCCCGGTCCGTTGCCCGGGAGTTCGGTGACCGGGGCTGCGGCGTGGCCTGTGACGTGGCGCAGGGATCTCAGGTTGAGGAGGCGCTTCTCCAAGCGGAGAAAGCGTTGGGACCGACCGACATCCTGGTCAACAACGCCGGTCTCACGCGGGACAACATCATCCTGCGGCTGAGCGAGGACGACTGGAACACGGTCCTGGATGCGAACCTCAAAGGGGCATTCCACACCATCCGCGCCGCCATCAAGGGCATGATGAAGCGCCGCTCCGGCCGCATCATCAATATCACCAGCATCGTGGGACTGACCGGCAACAAGGGTCAGGCGAACTACGCCGCGAGCAAGGCCGGACTGATCGGGCTGACAAAATCGGTTGCCAAGGAGTACGCCAGCCGCAACATTCTGGCTAACTGCGTGGCCCCGGGGTTCATCGAGACCGACATGACCGATGCCTTGCCCGAAGAAGCGCGCGCCACATTATTAGAGGATATCGCGCTGGGCCGACTGGGCCGGCCCGAGGACGTCGCAGGGACCGTGCTGTTTCTCGCTTCCGACCTGGCAGGATACATCACCGGTCAGGTGCTGGTGGTAGACGGTGGAATGGTGATCTGAGACGGACCGGCAATCTTCAATCGAGGACGACATGAGCAACGTGGAAGAGAAGGTCAAGGATATCATTGTCGAAGAGCTCGGGGTCGAGCGCGAGAAGCTGACGAACGACGCCAGCTTCATGGAGGATCTCGGCGCGGACAGCCTCGATACCGTGGAGCTCGTCATGGCGTTCGAGAAGGAGTTCGACATCGATATCCCCGACGAAGAAGCGGAAAAGCTTCGCACCGTCGGCGATGCCATGTCCTACCTGCACGAAAAGATCGGAAAGTAGCTTGCCGCGTCGAGTCGTCGTCACCGGCCTTGGGCTGGTGACGCCAGTCGGGAACGATGTCGAAACCACCTGGCAGGGACTGCTCGCCGGAAAGTCCGGCGCCGGTCCGATCACCAAATTCGATCCGGCTAATCAGCGGGTCCGCTTCGCCTGCGAGGTGAAGGGGTTCGACCCGCTGCTCTACATCGACCGCAAGGAAGCCCGCCGGTACGATCTCTTCGCCCAGCTGGCGCTCGCGGCGGCTCACCAGGCCATCACCCAGGCCGGCCTGGAGGGCAAGTTTCCCAACCCCGAGCGTACCGGCGTCGTTATCGGAAGCGGCATCGGCGGCATGCAGACATACGAGGAGAACTGCTCGCTCTTCCTCACCAAGGGTCCTGACCGGGTCTCCCCCTTCTTCGTGCCGATGTTCATCCCCGATATCGCCCCCGGCCTGGTGTCGATTCGCTACGGGTTGAAGGGTCCCAACTTCGCCACTGTCTCCGCCTGCGCGTCGTCCGCGCATGCCATCGGCGAATCATTCAACATGATCAGGAACGGGACTGCGGACGCGATGGTGACTGGAGGCGCTGAAGGGGCCATAACCGGCCTGACAGTGGCCGCCTTTGCGAACATGAAGGCGCTCTCGGCCCGGAACGATTCTCCCGAGACCGCCAGCCGTCCCTTCGACCGGGACCGTGATGGATTCGTCCTGGGTGACGGTGGCGCCGTGGTTATCCTCGAGAGCCTCGAGCACGCCGAGCGCAGGGGAGCACAGATCCTGGGAGAGGTGCTCGGATATGGCGCCTCGGGCGACGCATACCACATCACCTCCCCACCGGAGAACGGCGAGGGCGCCCAGCAGGCCATGCGCAGCTGTCTCGAGGATGGCCGCCTCGACCTCAAGGACGTGGGTTATATAAATGCCCACGGGACCTCGACGCCCCAGGGCGACATCGCCGAGACGGAGGCGGTGAAGGCCGTGTTCGGTGATCAGGCGCGCAAGCTGGTGTTCGGCTCCACCAAGTCCATGACCGGGCATCTGCTCGGCGGCGCCGGTGCACTGGAGTTCGCCGTCTCGCTCCTCTCGACGAGGTGCGGGGTCATCCCTCCCACGATCAACCAGTTTACGCCCGATCCACGCTGCGATCTCGACTCGGCTCCCAACCGGAAAGTCGAGCGCAAGGTCAACGTGGCGCTCTCGAACTCATTCGGGTTTGGCGGCCACAACGTTACCCTCGCCGTCCGCGCCTGGGAGGCGTAGAACCACAAAAGCTCACCACAGAGGACGCAGAGGATCCTTCCGGTCATTGCGCTCACGACATCGCGGCTTCCACCATCTCATCGACAGTCTTATAAGGGTTTGAATCGGAGCTCCAAGCCGATAGAGTGCCCACCCAGCAAATCAGCTGCGAGGCCCAATGACGAGAGTCGCGAGCCACTCGGAACGATGCGCCATCTATGTCCTCTGTGCCTCTGTGGCGCGCCTTTGCGAGCCCCGTAGGAGCCCAAGGGTTCTGTTTCCATGCGTCCACCCACCAGAGTAGATTTCGGGCTGGTTACTCATGGCACTTCAAGGAGATACGATGTCTGGCGGGATCGACCTGGCACGCCTGCGTGACCCGGCGCTGCGTCCCATCGCCGACGCGGTAAACAGGGGCCGGCGCCTCAGCCGCGAGGACGCGCTCAGCCTGTACGCCACCTCCGACCTACTCGGCCTGGGGATGATTGCGGATCATGCCAATCAGGCCCGCCATGGAGACCGGGTCTTCTTCTCCGCCAATCAGCACATCAACCCCACCAACGTCTGCATCCTTCGGAATACCTGTACCTTCTGCTCCTTCGCCCGCATGCCGAAAGAGGACGGAGCGTACACCCGGTCGCTGGAGGAGGTGTTCCACGAGGCCGCGCAAGCCAGCACAATGCCTACCCGCGAATTTCATATCGTCGGCGGACTGCATCCCAAGCTGCGCCTCAGCTATTACACCGACATGATCCGGGGGCTGAAGCAGCGTCACCCGAATGTGCATATCAAGGCGCTCACCGCCGTGGAGATCGCCCACCTGGCGCGAATCGAGAAGACCTCCGAGCGGGATGTACTGCTCGCCATGAAGGAGGCAGGGCTCACCAGCCTGCCGGGCGGAGGCGCGGAGGTGTTCAGCACGGCCGTCCGTGCCACCATTGCGGAGCGGAAGCTCACCGGTGAAGAGTGGCTCCGGGTTCACCGGGTGGCGCACGAGCTGGGGATTCCCACCAACTGCACCATGCTCTACGGTCATGTGGAAACCGCCGAAGACCGGGTTGACCACCTGAGCATGCTGCGGCAGCTGCAGGACGAGACGGGTGGATTCCTGACCTATATCCCGCTGGCTTACCACCCGGATCACAATGAGCTGGGCCAGGAAATGGGCCGGGTCGGGACCGCCACCACCGGCTACGAGGACCTCAAGAACATCGCCATCGGCCGGCTGTTTCTGGACAACATCCCTCACGTCAAGACCCACTGGCCCATGGTAACTCCGTTCCTGTCCCAGATCGCCCTCAGCTTCGGCTGTGATGACGTCGAGGGGACCGTAGTCTACGAACGGATTTATCATGAGGCCGGTGCGCACACCGACATGCTCCTTCCCTATGCCGATCTGGTCCGCCTGATCCGCGGGGCGGGGAAGCAACCAGTCGAGCGGGACAGTCTGTACCAGACCGTGCGCTCCAGCTTCGATGACCTGCCGCCAACTGACTCGAGCGGCGGCATCGGATCGGGGCACGGGCGGCTCACCGCGGTGCACGCAGCATGAAGCTCGGGCGCATACCCTGGATCAACTGCTATCCCATCTACGGAGCAGTAGACCGCGGATTGATCACCGTGCCGGCGGAGCTGGTTTCAGGAACCGCCTCCGAGCTCAACGATCTGCTTGCCGCGGGCGCCTTGCAGGTGAGCGTCGTCTCCGCGGTGGAATACGCCCGCAATGCCGCCGCTTACCATCTTCTGCCCGATCTCGCCATTACCTGCGACGGGCCGGTGCACAGTGTGGCGCTCTTCTCCAAGCGGCCGCTGGAGGAGCTCTCCGGCACGATCGTACTATTGAGTGCTTCCTCCCGAACCTCGGTCCTCCTGCTGGACCTCCTGTGCCGGCACCGCTGGGGGATCCAGCCCCAGTTCGCCGAGGTTCGGGCGGAGGCGCCGGACCTGGGCGGACTCGCAGGATTACCCCACGAGGCCGTGCTGGTGATTGGAGACGCGGCCCTGCACCTCTCGACCCGCGCTACCTATCCCGTGCGGGTCGACCTGGGATCGGAGTGGAAGGCCTGGACCGGCTTGCCGTTTGTTTTCGCGGTCTGGGCCGCCCGCCGCGAGGTGTCGCCCGTACGAGTGAGGGGAGTGCACCAGCGGCTCCTCGAGTCACGAGACTGGGGGCTGGCCCACCTGGACCTCCTGGCGGCGAGCGCTGCCCGCAATACCGGGGTAGAGGAGAGGGTGTGCCGCGCCTACCTGGGTGATCTCGACTACGCCCTTTCGTACCGGCACCTGGCTGGTCTCACGGATTTTTTCCGCCGCCTGGCCCAGGACGGTCTGGTGCCGGATGGATCGCTGTCTTTCATCTCAGCGGCGTGAGCCGAATACCTGCCGGAGTGTAGCTAGAGGCACGGTGTGTAACTCGGGGGTTATCATGACTGTTGTGGACCGCACCTCAAGTGATTTCAAGGACTACCTTCAGCTCTACGAGCGGGCCACGCTGCTGGAGCTGGGCCAGCTCGCTGATGCCGAGCGGTGGCGGCAGCACCCGGACAACGTGGTCACCTACATCATCGACCGGAACATCAACTACACCAACGTGTGCGTCGCGGATTGTAAGTTCTGCGCGTTCTATCGAAGACCGAAGCACCACGAGGGATACGTCCTGAGCTTCGAGCAGATCGGGGCCAAGATCGATGAGTGCAAGGCCATTGGGGGGGTCCAGATTCTGCTTCAGGGTGGCCACAACCCCTACATACCGTTCGAATGGTATCTGGAGTTGATGAGATACATCAAGCAGCATCATCCCATTCACATCCATGGGTTCTCGCCATCGGAGGTCGTCTTTTTCAGCGAGCGCTTCGGGCTTTCCGTCGCCGACGTGGTACGTGAGCTTCGCGGGGCCGGGCTCGACAGCATTCCCGGGGGCGGTGGGGAAATCCTGGTCGACTCCGTACGGGAGCGGGTAGCCAGGAAGAAGGCCCAGACCGAGGAGTGGCTGGGGGTTCAGGAAGAAGCACACCGGCAGGGGATGAAGACGTCCGTGACCATGATGTACGGCCTGGGTGAAAGTAACGCGGACCGGATCGAGCATTTCCTGCGGGTGCGCGAGCTGCAGGCTCGCACCGGCGGATTCACGGCCTTTATCTGCTGGCCCCTCCAGCCCGAGGGCACTGATATGGCCGATCAGGTGAAGACGGATGCGGTCACCTATCTCCGGACCCTCGCCATGGGCCGGATCATCTGCGACAATGTGCCCAACCTTCAATCGTCATGGGTCACCATGGGGCTCAAAGTCGGCCAGGTCGCCTTGCGGTTCGGAGCCAACGACTTCGGCAGCCTGATGATGGAAGAGAACGTGGTCTCGTCCGCCGGGACCACCCATCGGGCCACGATCGAGGAGATGGAACGCTCGATCAGGGACGCCGGCTATGAGGTCCGCCGGCGCCGGCAGGACTATTCCATCATTGACACGCCCGCCTCCGTGGCCGCATGACCCGGGTCGGCATTGGCTATGACTCGCATCGTTTTGTAGACGGCCGTCCGTTAGTGCTCGGTGGAGTCACCATCCCGCACCCCCGCGGCCTGGCCGGCCACTCCGATGCCGACGCCGTGGCCCATGCGCTTACCGACGCCATTCTCGGCGCAGCGGCAGCGGGCGACATCGGCCAGCTTTTTCCGGATACCGATCCGCAGTGGAAGGATGCCGACTCGATGGAACTGCTGCGGAGCGCGCATGAGCTGGTGCGGGGCCGGGGATACGCGATGGTGCAGGCCGATCTCACGATCATCACCGAGCAACCCAAGCTGGGTCCTCATCTCGGCAGGATGGCCGCCGCTCTGGCCGCCCGCGTGGGCACCGGACCAGGATCGGTGAGTCTCAAGGCGAAAACCAACGAGGGGATGGGATTCATCGGCCGGGGTGAAGGCATCGCGGTCATCGCGGTCGCCACCCTGGAGGCGCGCTGATAGAGTCGCTGCTGGGGTGGCTGTCCCAGCTTCCGCCCGTCGCCGTGTACGCCGTTCTGGCCGTGCTTGCCGCCGTCGAGAACGTCATCCCGCCGGTCCCGTCCGACGCCGCCGTCGCGCTGGGCGCCTTCCTGACTAATCGCGGGCTCACCACCCCGCTGGGTGTCTTCTTCGTTACCTGGATCGCCAATCTCGCGGGCGCGGGCGCCGTCTACTTCCTGGCGCGGCGTTACGGGCGCCGGCTGTTCGCCACCCGCATTGGCCGCCGCCTCCTCGCGCCCCGGTCACTCGCCATCATCGAGCGGGAATACCTGCGCTTCGGCGTGGCGGGCATTTTTGTAAGCCGGTTTCTTCCCGGTCTGCGCGCGGTGGTTCCTCCCTTCGCCGGACTGGTTGGGCTCAGCCCGGCCCGCACCTTCATCCCCATGGCACTCGCGTCTGCCATCTGGTATGGGGGCCTGATCATTCTGGCGACACTGATCGGGTCGAACTGGGAACGCATCAACGGGATCATCCTCGGGGTGAACCGCACCCTCGGGATCGCCGCCGCCATCATCATCATCGGCGGGATCGTCTGGTATCTGCTGCGACGCCGGCGCCGGCAGAAAGAGCGGGTCTGGCACGCCACCGAAGACGCTCTCGATCCTTCGGCACCCTCGTTCCTTATGGGCTCGGAAATCGTGGAAGGATCGGCCCGCCAGGCCGCAGCGCTGCTGGTGCTGGAGCTGGCGTATGCTGATCAGGCACTCACTCCCGCAGACCGCGAGCTGGTGGTCTCCCACCTGCGGAACCGATGGGGACTCGACTCGGAGAGCCCTCCGCCGCCCGAGGCTGAAGACGAGCGCCGGACCAAGTTCCGGGAATACGCCCAACGTCTGCGCAAACGGTTCGGGCAGAATGAGCGCCTCGCCCTGGTCGAGCGGATGTGGACGGTGGCGTTCAGTGACGGCGCTATCGGCCATCACGAGGACCGGCTGATGCACCTCGCGGGTGAGCTGCTGGGGATCGGACAGAAAGAGCTCATCGAGATCCGCGCCCGGCTGCAGACTCCGGATGCGCCATGACCGTGCGCGAGCTGCGGCCTCAGATCGACCGGGACTTCTGGCTGGAGGGGTTTCGCGACTTTCTGGCCCTCGAATCCGGGAGTAGTGCCAACACCGTGGAGTCGTACCTGCGGGATCTTCGGCGCCTGGGCGAGTTCGCCACGTCCAGGGGCATTCGCGACCCCAATCGGCTGACGCGGCCCCTGCTGCGCGACTTTGTGTATCTCCTCAAGGATCTCGGGCTGAGCGCGGCATCGATACGACGCTCGGTCTCCGCCATCCGCACTTACTATGGTTTTCTCGTGGCTGAGGGACGAGTCAGCGACGATCCCAGCGAGCGGCTCGAAAGCCCGCGCCGGGGCAGGGTGCTTCCCGATACCTTGAGCGTGGCCGAGGTGGAGGCGCTGCTGCTTTCACCCTCGCTCGAACACCCACTGGCCTGGCGGGACCGGGCCCTGCTCGAGCTCGCGTATGGCGCCGGCCTCCGGGTTTCCGAGCTTTGCGGGCTGGCCCTCACCGACTTGCTGCTGGCGGACAACCTGGTGCGCATCTTCGGCAAAGGCGGGAAAGAACGGCTGGTGCCGATCGGGCGGAGCATCATCGGTGCGGCGTCGGTGTACCTCCACCAGATGCGACCCTCACTGGACCGCGGCCGCAGCAAGAACCGCGTCCTGCTGAATGCACGCGGGGAGCCCCTCTCCCGGGTGGGGGCATGGGGAGTCGTCCGCCGGGCCACGGAGCGCGCGGGCATAAAGAAGCGGGTCACCCCCCACACGCTGAGACACAGCTTCGCCACTCATCTACTCGAGGGCGGCGCCGACCTGCGGGCGGTGCAGGAGATGCTGGGTCACGCCGACCTGTCCACCACCCAGATCTACACTCATGTGGACCGCGAGTACCTGCGCTCGGTACACAAACAGTTCCATCCTAGAGGTTAGCGGGCCGGAGAGTTGGTATGTACATGACGCTCCGAACTACTTCAACACGAAGGCACGAAGGGCACGAAGGTCACAAAGAACTGGTTAACCATTGAGAACCCTCCTTACCCCGTCCCGTAGCAACTCCACGTTGAAGTTGATTACCAACCCAAGCCACAGATCTCGCAGTCGTAGATAGCTCAGCAGCTGCGCCTTGTGTACCGACAGGAGTTTGTCCACCGACTTCACTTCAACAATGATGCTGTTGTTTACCAGCAAGTCCAACTTAAGGCAGCAATCCAGGACTTGATTCTTGTACGTCACGGGGACACTGATTTGCCGCTCAACCAATATTCCTCGTAGACCCAGCTCCTGGCACAGGGCGACTTCATACACAGATTCCAGTAAACCAGGTCCGAGCCACCGATGTACCTCAATGGCTGAGCCGATTATCTCATGCGAGAGTTCCAGTGAGCATGTCTTCGTGTCCTTCGTGAACTTGGTGCCTTCGTGTTGAAGCATTGGCAAAGCTCAGGCTTTATCCGCCAGCCTGAGTACCCAAACGCCCCGTCACGGAGCATTTCCGCAACGTGAGCCATCTCACCTCATGCCTTGCCTCTCAGCGCTATTGTGTCGGGTACTCCAACTACAAGCCAAATACCCGGGGAGGAACGGACATGAGGCAGATCACTTGCGCCACACTGTCGCTGTTGATTGCCGCTGCAGTTGCGTGCAGTCCACGTGACCGGCAGGACACCGCTAATCGTACGGAAGAGGCAGCTCAGGACGTGGGCGACGCAGCTCGCGAGGGTGCCGCGGAAGTCCGCGAGGAGGCCAGGGACGCCCGTGACTACGCCTACGCGCAGAGGAACGATTTCCGGCAGGACATCGATGCGCGGCTGGAAGGTCTGGACCGGGAGATCGCCGAGCTGGAGCGGGACACCAAGCGTGGAGCCGATAAGGCGCGTGACAGTGCGGTCACCAACATTCGCATGGCGCGGAAAGCGGTGGAGCGTGACCTGAACCGGCTCGGTTCGGCAACAGAAAACAGCTGGGATGATGTGAAGAGAGCGGTCAACGAGTCGGTGTACAGCCTTCAGGAGGCGGTTCGTCGGACCCGCCCTGACGCTCGGCCGATGGGCGGCACGGGACCGAGCTGATTTGAGGGCTATTGGCTTATGGAGGCTATTGGCTATTGGCTAATAGGCTACGCGAAAAACGAGAAGCACTGAGGGTTCAGGGATGGGTGCTGGTCTCCAACTATTGATTGCCAAAAGCCAATAGCCAATAGCCCTGTCCTTCACCCCCCTATTCCCGCGGTGGCCGGATCGGTTCGCTCGAAGACCCGGCCCAACCACTCAACGAGCAGGGCGGTCTCGAACGCCACGGTGCCCATGATCAGCGCCGTGGCCAGGAGAGCCGCCCAGTCGTTTATGGTCCCGCGCAGCAAGAGATACCCCCCACCCCCGATCGCCACCGGCAACGCCAGCAGGAGGGAAAGCAGCGCGAGATACACCACCATCATCAGCACGTTCTGCCCCAGCGCCTCGACACCGCCCGGGCGGCCCGACCCCAGCCGAACCCAGGCAGGAAACAGCAGCGCCGTGCCGTTCTGAATCAGCATGCCGAGCGCATTAACGCCGGGCAGAAAGACCAATGCTGCGAGCAGCAGCAGCGTGCGGCCCGGCAGTGTCGGCTCCATGTGGTCATCGCCCAGAAACGCCAGATATCCGATCAGCAGCAGGGAGATCTGAATTGCAGTCAGCACCAGGGCCGAGGCAGCCACTTCCGCCGCGATCACTGACCAGCCGCGCAGGGGATAGCTTCGCAGCAGATCGAGTTTGAGCAGGTCGCCACGGAGATCATTCCGAACCCATTGGGGCCCGATCACAACCATGGCGCCGGCCCAGGTGATCGCGAACCACCCGGCGATCCCGGCCAGCATGCCTTCCGGCTGAAACGAAAGCAGAGCGACGAGGATCCCCCCAACCAGAAGAGCCAGAGCCACCTTCCTGACCCGCCGGGTGCGTGCCACCGCCACCAGGTTCTTCCAAAGAATCGCGCCGGCGGGCCAGCCTAGGGGTGCCAGCGGGAACACCGGCGGCGTGACCCGAGCCGGCGCCGCGCCTGCTGCCCCTCGTCGCTCCGAAAGTGCCTGGGCCCGCTGGAGCGATACCGCCGCCGCGGTTTCTTCGAAAGCGGTGTCGGAACGCACCACCCAGACATAGTGCACCACCAGGAGGATGAGCGCCGGCCACAGCGCGCTTAGCCACTCGGCGACATCTCGCGCGATCAGGGGACGAACCATCACGCGAAACGGCCAGGTCAGTGCCGCAGGCAGGGGCCTCGTCGCCGCCTCACCCAGTGCCGGAAGAAATGCAAAGGGACTCTCGCCGCCGCCCTCGGCCAGCCCCGGGAGTGCCTCGGCAATGCTCCAGGTCAAGGCGATCAGCACAATCCCGAGGATCACCAGGGACACCACTCGATGCCGCACGCCCAGGCGACCATGTTCGGCAAGGCTGGTCCGGACGAACGAGGCTCCCAGCCGGTGCAGGGAAAGCGTGGTGAGCAGCACCCAGATCGAGATCGCCCGAAGCCATGGGGATGCTCCGAACCGCTCTCGCGAGAGGATCAGGGTCCAAAGCAGCGCGTTGAACAGGATAAACAGCTGGCTGTGCAGCAGCTTGAACTGGATCAGACCGCGGCGTGAGACCGGTGCGGAAAAAAGGAACGTGACCTCCGCCGGTGTGAACCTCAGGACCCGGCGCTCCACGCCGAAGATCCAGCCCCACGCCACCGCGCCGAGCAGGGCGAGAGCACCCACGAGCTCCACCCACTGACTGTCTACCAGTTCGCCGGTTGCCGTGCCAGGCCGTTGCGCCACAACCATGAACCACAGGTAAACCAGACCGAACAGGAGGGCTGCGACATACCGGGGGCTACGAAGATGGCGAAGCTGACGGGCGACTCGGTTGTACGCGGATCGGCCGGCGAGATATCCAAAGATCCGGATCACGCCTCCGCGACCTCGTTCTGTCCGATGAGCGCGAGAAAAACTTCTTCCAGGTTTCGGCTCTGAAGTCCGGGGCGGCTCGCAATGATCTCCGCCATGGTGCCGAGCGCGACCATTCGGCCGTGTTGCAGAACCAGGAGCCTGGTACAGATCTCCTCCACCAGGTGAAGCAGGTGGGAACTCAAAATGACCGCCGATCCGCCCGCGGCCCGGCGCATGATCGTCGCCTTCATCCTCCGGATGCCAACCGGATCGAGCCCGGTGAGGGGCTCATCCAGAAGCAGCGCTTTGGGCTCGTGCAGGAGCCCGCAGGCAATCGCCAGCTTCTGCTTCATGCCGCGGGACAACTCCCCCGGCAGGGCGCCGCGCTTATCATCAAGATCCAGTTCGGCGAGCAGGCCCGGAATCCGAGCGTCCACATCGGCGACGCCATAGAGCCGTCCGATGAATCGCAGATGCTCCTCCACCGTGAGGTACTCGAACAGGTGCGGCTCATCTGGTATGAAGGCCAGCTGAGCCTTGGCCGCTACCGGATCTCGGGCAAGATCGTGGCCCGCGATCCGGATCCGGCCGTCCGTAGGGATGATGATCCCGGCCAGGCTGCGGATGGTCGTGGTCTTGCCGGCCCCGTTGGGTCCTACCAGGCCGAGGACCTCGCCCGCCCCCACGGCAAAGGAGAGCCCCTGGACGGCAGGGAAGTCGCCATACAGCTTCTGCAACCCCTCGACTTCGATCACAGGACTCCGGAGTCAGATGAAACTTTCCCGAATTCTGGGTCGTCACGTAGGGCGAAACATATCACCCGCTGTCCTGGAGAGCGGAGTCTATGAGAAGTTATTGGATGCGTATCGCCCTCGGTGCTCTGGCCATCTTCACGGTTGGCATGATGGGGCGGGCGTTGATAAACCACGGGATCGGGAGCGTCAAAGGGGTCGTGGAAGGTAGCGGTCCGCTGAGCATCCCCCTCGCCTTCATTCCGTTCGAGTTGAGTGGTAATAAACTCGGTACCTTTGAGCGAGTCACTCTGGAGCGAACCGCTCCCCGAACCGTGAGCAGCGTACGCCTCGAAGTCAAACTGGCAGACTCTGCCCTCGCCCGGGGGCTCGAAGGCTGTCGGCTTGCCGCCAATCTGGACGAGGATTCCAGCGGCGAGCACAACATCAATATCGAACGAGGGCGGTTCGCCGAGGGCACCTTCTGGTGTGCCAACGATGCGGCCAGTGACACGGCGCTCGTGGAATATGGGCAAGCCGTGTTCCGGCCAGGGGACGTTACCGTACCGCTGTATTTGCCTCAGGGACTGGTTGCCGAGCTCCAGCATATCGACTTCGACGAGGATTCAGCCGAAGCCAGCGCGGAGGCAGACGCAGCGGTGGAGGCCGCGGTGGCGGCGGCGGTAGATTCGACCGTCGAAGCTGTGGTGGACTCTACTGTTGCAGCCGAGCAGGCCAGGGCCCGGATAGGTCCGGCCGTAAGGGTGGGAATGTTGGATTCGCTCCGGGCCGAGGGCATGCGTCGAGCCGACTCGGCGCGCAGGGAACTGGGCCGAATGGCGGATTCCACCGCGCGGAAATAGCATTCGCCATGCTCCTGGTTCTCGATAACTATGACAGTTTCACCTACAACCTGGTCCAATACGCCGGGGAGCTCGGCGCTGAGCCGACCGTCTACCGTAACGATGCGCTGACACCGGATGAGGCCCTTGCCCTGCGCCCCGAGGCGATTGTGATCTCACCTGGCCCGGGCACGCCGAGCGATGCCGGAATTTCCGTGGCCCTGGTTCGCGCCGCTGCCGGACGAGTCCCGCTGCTGGGTGTATGCCTGGGCCATCAAGCAATTGGTGAAGCGTTCGGTGGCAGGGTAGTGCGCGCCGACCGCCTCATGCACGGCAAGACCACCCTGGTCGCGCATAACGGGCACCCGCTGTTTCAGGGCATCCCGAGCCCGGTAGAGGTGATGCGCTATCACTCGCTGGTCGTGTCACCCGGGTCTTTTTCACCTGAGCTGGAGCCGGTGGCGTGGTCCAGCGACCGGCCCGATGGCGAGGAAATCATGGCTCTCTGCCACCGACGGATGCCGGTCTTCGGCGTCCAGTTCCATCCCGAATCTGTCGCAACGCTCCAGGGAAAATGCCTGCTCGCCAACTTTCTGACCCTGGCCGGAATCGCGCGCGGGTCGGCCTCGGGTGCGCCTGTCTAACTCTTTGACGTACAATATTCTAGCCCTACGGTCGTAGCTCCCTGTCTCTGCGGCACAACTTTTGACTCGGGGCACCTGCTTTATTAGCTTCCGTGATGCGTGTCCTGGGCGTGATTCCGGCTAGACTCGGCTCCACCCGCCTCCCCAACAAACCGCTACAGCAGCTGGCAGGTGAGCCGCTCATCACCCGGGTCGTTCAGCGTGTGCTGGAGCACGGCCTGACGGACGAGCTGGTCGTGGCCACTGACTCACCCCGGGTACTGGCAGTCGCCGAACAAGCCGGCGTCCGGGCGGTGCTCACCGCCGGGTCACATGAGACCGGGACCGACCGGGTGGCCGAAGTCGCCGGCCGCCGGGAGTACGCCGGCTTCGATGTCATTGTGAACATCCAGGGAGACGAGCCGTTCGTCTCCCGGGAGGCACTTGCTGGGGCCTTGGGCCGGCTGGAACTGGGCGATGACGTGGGCACCGCGGCGGCCCCGCTCGACGTGGCGTCCGCGGCCGACCCCAGCCGGGTCAAGGTGGTGGCGGATGCGCGTGGGCGAGCGCTTTACTTCTCCCGCTCCGTCATCCCGTACCTCCGGGACCCGGGTGACGCAAGCGATGGGCTCTACTGGCAGCATCTCGGGATCTACGCCTTTACCCACGCAGCACTGGCCCGGTGGGTCACCCTGCCTCCGACGGGGGCGGAGCAGGCCGAGCGCCTGGAACAGCTCCGCGCGTTGCAGCATGGTATGACGATAGGTGTCCGCGCTCCTTCAGCACCCGGCGCCGCCGGGTATAGACACCGCTGACGACCTCCGACGGGCGGAAGCCCACTGGCACACTTTCCAAGGGCAGGCCTCATGACCACGGGTCCCAAGGCGACCAAATACATCTTCGTCACCGGCGGCGTGGTGTCGTCGCTGGGGAAGGGGATCGCCGCCGCCTCGCTGGGACGCCTGCTCGTCGAGCGCGGACTGCGCGTGACGATGAAGAAATTCGATCCCTACATCAACGTCGATCCGGGCACGATGTCCCCGTTTCAGCACGGTGAGGTGTTCGTCACCGACGACGGCGCCGAGACCGATCTCGACCTGGGGCACTACGAGCGATTCATCGATCGATCGCTGTCCCAGCAGAACAACGTCACCACCGGTCGCATCTATCAGTCAGTCATCACCAAGGAGCGTCGCGGCGAATACCTCGGCATCCACCGTGCAGGTCATTCCGCACATTACCGATGAGATCAAGGGCGCCATGAGCCGCATCGCGCCGGACAATGACGTGGTGATCGTCGAGATCGGCGGGACCGTCGGTGACATCGAGTCGCTGCCGTTTCTCGAGGCGATCCGGCAGTTCCGTCACGAGATCGGGCGCGACAACGCGTTGTTCATCCATCTCACGCTCGTCCCGTACATCGCTGCGGCCGGGGAGCTGAAGACCAAGCCGACGCAGCACTCGGTGCGCGAGCTGATGGAGATCGGAATTCAGCCCGACATCCTGATCTGCCGGAGCGAGCAGCCGCTGGCGCCGAGATGAAGCGCAAGATCGCGCTGTTCTGCAACGTCGAGTTCGGCTGCGTCATCGAGAGTCCGGACGTCAAATCGATCTACGAGATTCCGATGCGCTTCCTCGAGCAGGGCCTCGACCGCGAGGTGTGCCAGCGTCTCCGGCTGGAGACGGAGCCCGACCTGCAGGCCTGGCAGCATCATGGTGGAGCGGATTCTCCATCCGTCGCACCGGGTGCGCATCGCCGTGGTCGGCAAGTACACCGACCTCGCGGACAGCTACAAGAGCGTACAGGAGGCGCTGATTCACGGCGGCATCGCCGAGTGAGGCCGAAGTCGAGATCGACTGGCTCGCCAGCGATCAGTTCACCGAGCAGGCGTCCGCCGGAAACTCTGCTCGGTGGTTGTGACGGGCTCCTGATTCCCGGCGGATTCGGAGTGCGCGGCATCGAGCGGGATGGTCGAAGCGATTCGCTGCGCGCGAGAGAACGATTTACCGTTCTTCGGTATCTGTCTCGGACTTCAGACGGCGATCATCGAGTTCGCCCGCAACGTCTGCCATCTGCCCGACACCAACAGCAGCGAGTTCGCGCCCGAATGTGAGACCCCGGTCATCTCGCTGATGGAGTCGCAGCGCGACGTAACCGACATGGGCGGCACGATGCGACTCGGCGCGTATCCGGGCCGGCTGCGGCCCGGATCGCGGGCCGCCGAGGTGTACGGTGCGGGCGAGATCAGCGAGCGGCATCGGCATCGGTAGGAGGTCAACAATCCTACCGCGACCTGTTCGCGGAACACGGGCTTCGACTTTCGGGGCAGTCTCCAGACGGGGCGCTGGTCGAGATCATCGAGCTGCCGGACCACCCGTGGTTCATCGGATGTCAGTTCCATCCGGAGCTCCAATCGCGGCCCACGCGTCCGCATCCGCTGTTCTCGGGATTCATCGCCGCGGCAATGCGCCGCCGAGCGGGTGCGCCCGCACGCGCGGCAGCCGAGGAGTTGGCCGAGAGCTCGCGCTGATGGGCTGGTCTTTCGGACGCACGCCGTTTCTGATCGCGGGGCCCTGCGTGGTCGAAGGCGGAGACGTGCTCCCCCGGGTGGCTGAAACCCTGGCAGGCATTGAGCGTGATCTCGGCATACCGGTCTGCCTGAAGGCGAGCTTCGACAAGGCCAACCGGTCCCGGCTCGCGGCGGGACGTGGACCCGGGCTCGACGAGGGTCTTCGGATGCTGGAGCGTGTGAGGACCTCGAGCGGTCTCCCGGTGTTGACCGACATTCACGAGGCCCAGCACGCCGCCGCCGTGGGTGAGGTCGTGGACGCGGTTCAGATCCCGGCCTTTCTCTGCCGGCAGACCGACCTCCTTATTGCGGCCGGTCGTACCGGCAAACCAGTCAACATCAAGAAGGGCCAGTGGCTGCAGGCTGAAGCTATGGCCGGGGCTGTGGAGAAGGTTCGGAGCGGGGGGCGTCAGAGGTGGCCGTGACGGAGCGGGGCACCTTTTTCGGGTATGGAGACCTGGTCGTGGACATGCGCAACTTCGCGCGTCTGCGCCAGTCCACCGGGGTCTCGGTGATCTTCGATGCCACCCACTCGGTGCAACAGCCGGGGCAGGGTGAGGCGGGCGCGAGCGGCGGCCAGCGAGAGTTCATACCGCCACTCCTGGCCGCCGCCGCCGCCGCAGGGGCTGACGGCTTCTTCATCGAGACCCACCCTGATCCTTCCCGGGCAGTGAGCGACGCCGCCACTCAGTGGCCCCTAGATCGCATGGCGGAGCTGGTGGCTCAGACTCTGGAAATCTGGGGCCGCGCCCGGGTATGAACACGCTCACCCTGCCGCCGCCCGCCGGGTCCGGCTTCTCGGGCTCGACGTCGACGGTGTGCTGACCGACAATGGCGTGTTCATCGGTCCGGTGGCGGGAGAGCGCGTGGAACTGAAGCGGTTCGACATACAGGACGGCCTGGGGCTTATCCTGCTACGAACGGCTGGACTACCTGTCGTATGGCTCAGTGGCCGAAGCTCCGAGGCCACCGCCCTCCGGGCGGCCGAACTGCAGGTTGAGGAGGTGCTGCAGGTCCCCGGCCCACGTAAGGCCGCGGCCTTCGCCGCGCTGCTGGATAGGCGCGGTATCGAGTGGGCTGACGCGGCATTCGTCGGCGACGACCTGGCCGACCTGCCGGTCCTTCGCAAAGTGGGCCTTCCGATCGCCGTCGCCAATGCGGTGCCCGAGGTCAAAGCAGCCGCGGCGCACGTGACTCAGGCCGCGGGGGGCCACGGTGCGGTCCGGGAAATAGTCGAGGCGATCCTCAGGGCGCGGGGAGATTGGGGCGACATCTTGACACGGTACTTTGCCCATCAGGAAGCAGGCGTGGTCGCATGAGCGGCGCCCCGAGTCTGCGTTCCGCATGGTCCGTTCTCGTCGGCCTCTTTGTCCTTGGGTGTGAGGACAGCGGGGTGCGGCCGACCACCACCGTGCAGGCTGCGGACAGCGCCGATCAGGTACTGGAAGGCTTCTCGCACTACGTCACCAACGAGGGCGTCAGACGGAGCCGTGTCGAAGCCGACACCGCGTTTTATTACGAGCCCACCCAAGTCACGGAGCTGCGAAAGATCAAAGTGGTCTTCTTCGACCTCAAGGGCGAGGAAGGTTCGACGCTGACCGCAGAACGCGGCACCTACCGCTGGCAGGACGGGTCCATGGAAGCCACCGGGAACGTGCGCGTCGTGTCGCCGGACGGACGGAAGCTCGCTACCGAGTCGCTGCGCTACGACAATGCAACCAACCAGATCATGACCGACAAGCAGTTCACGTTCGACCGCGGCGCAGAGCATCTGGAAGGGAACAGTTTCCGCTCCGACCCCGATTTCAAGAACGTCGTGACGGATCGTCCGCGGGGCGTCTCGGGTGAGGGTCTCTTGCTCCCGGGGCAACAGTGATGTCAGCGGGTCAGCGGGTCAGTGGGTCGGCCAGAGCACACCAGCGTCCTTCGTGGACTCGGAACAAACTGTCCCGCTGTCCCGCTGTCCCGCTTGCTCTGGCCCTCGTGGCTTTAATGACGAGAGTGGGAACCGCACACGGCCAGAGCGACAAGTGCGTCTTCCAGATCGACAATGTGGACCGCCAGGGCAGCGTGAACGAGACCGCCCGGGGCACGAACTATTTCGCCGGCGGCAATGTCCGCCTGAGCTGCCGGGGCCAGCAGCTCACCATGCAGAGCGACAGCGTTGCGGCCTACGGCGGGGATGTGGTCCAGTTCATCGGCAACGTCAAGTATCGGGATTCGACCCTGACCATGGACGCCGACCGCGGTACGTACTACAAGAAGGGCGAGCGGTGGGAAGCGCGCGGCCGGGTGGTCACCAGGAATCTCAGAAACGGCTCTACCTTGACCGGGCCCGCGCTGGACTACTTCCGTGTGGTCAAAGGCGTGCGTGACACGATGGAAATGTTCTCTACCGGCCGCCCCCGCATCGAATACACCACGCTGACCCCGGGAGCCAAACGGGGGGAGCCCTACATCATCGTGGCCGACCGGGTGCGAATGAAAGGCAGCGACCGGCTCTGGGGTGGAGGCAAGGTCACGATCGACCGCAGCGACTTTGCAGCCAAGGCAGATTCGCTACGGCTGGATACCGGGAAGGGAAGCGACGGGACGTTGATTGGGGGAAACCCCGTCATGCGCGGATTAGGCCGAGATAGCTTTAACCTGAGCGGCCGCCGCCTGGATCTGAAGCTGGACCAGCGGGAGCTCACCTATGTGACCGCCAAGGGCAGCGGGCGCGCCATCAGCAAGGAGTGGGATCTGGTTGCCGATACGATCGGACTCGATTTGAACAACCGTAAACTGGATCAGACACTAGCGTGGGGCGATTCGATACGGCCCTATGCCACCTCGCCGGCCTACGCCATGCGCGCCGATTCCCTGGCGCTGGACACGCCGGCGCAACAGCTGAAGGAGGTTCGCGGGTTCGGCACCGCGTGGCTCGGCGGAACGATTGATTCCGCCACCAAGCAGCGCGACTGGATGCAGGGAGATACCGTCGTTGCCAGTTTCGTGCAGCGGGATTCGGCCGGGACCAAACGGGCCGCATTGAGCCGCATCGTCGCCCGAAAGGGCGCGCAGTCGTACCATCTGGAGGCCAATTCCAAGCGCCCGGACCGACCCTCGATCAACTATGCCCGCGGTGACGTCATCGTGATGACCATGAGCCGGTCTCCCCGCGGCGGCGTGGATCGGGTGGATATCCGGGGCCAGGTGGAGGGGATCCAGCTCGAGGCCGCAGACGCGCCGGTCCAGCCCGATTCGACCGCCGGACCGCGGGACTCGGTGCCGCCACCCCGGCGAGCCGGCCGGTGACGGCGGCTCCCGAGTGGGTCGCGGCCCTCGGCGATCGGGATCCATCAGTACCCATCGGACTGGCCGCAATCGTTCGGGCGGCCGGGCCTACCGAGACGATTGCTTTCTCGGATCTGGTGCACAGTTACCGCGAGGCGTATCTGGGGTGTTACCAGCCAACCGGCGACGCCGACCAGGAGGTCTCCGGAGACGAAGTGCGGCACCACCTCAAAGGGTCGGTGCTGCCCCGCCTCGCCACCGAGGGCTGGATACTGGATACCAGCGCCGGCTACTGGCAGACCGTACGTCCCCGGGTGGCCTGGTGGGGGCCCGCCCCGGAGGAACGTCAGGCGGTCTACGATGCGCTGCTCGGTTCCGCACGGCGGGCGGCTCAGCGCGCCAAGGTCTTTCGACCGGACGGCACGGAGACCAGCGTGCTCGAGGGCCTCGATCTGAGCAAGAGCTTCAAGGGTCGCCGCGTGGTGGACGAAGTGTCGGTCCGCGTGGCGCAGGGAGAGATCGTCGGTCTGCTGGGGCCGAACGGGGCGGGAAAGACCACGACCTTCTACCTTATTACAGGCCTGATCCGGCCCGATGAAGGCCGGGTTCGGCTCGACGGCGTCGAGCTTACCGACTTACCGATGTACCAGCGCGCACGGAACGGCATCGGATATCTCGCCCAGGAACCCTCGGTCTTCCGCAGGATGACGGTCGAGGAGAACATTCTAGCGATCCTGGAGACCCGGGGATTGAGCCGGGACGAGCGCTACAGTCGGCTCGACCGCATGCTGGACGAGCTGTCGATTAAGCATCTGCGCAAGAGCAAGGCCTACACCCTGAGCGGCGGGGAGCGGCGGCGGCTCGAGATTACCCGGGCCTTGGTATCCGACCCCAAATTCATGCTGCTGGACGAGCCGTTCGCCGGGGTCGATCCTATTGCCGTTCACGACATCCAGACCATCGTCGCCGGCCTCAGACATCGCGGCATCGGCGTGCTGATCACGGATCACAACGTGGAGCAAACCCTCGACATCGTAGATCGGGCCTACATCATGTTCGAAGGAAAAGTGCAGGCCGCCGGAACAGTGCGTGACCTGGTGTACGATGACAAGGTCGCCCAGCTGTACCTCGGGCCAACGCTCACGGCGCGCCTCCGCGCCCGCCTCGAGGCCGCCGCATGAGAACGGGACTATCTCAGCATACCAGCCTCCGCCAGGAGCTGCGGGTCAACCCACGGCTCTATCAGGCCATGGACATGTTGTACATGCCCATGATGGACCTCCAACAGCATCTTAAGCAGGAGCTGCTGGCCAACCCCTTCCTCGAGCTGCTGGAGCCGGAGGACGAAACTCCCGAACAGGCCACCTCTGAGAAGGAGAAGGAACAGAAAGAGAAACAGGAAGAGGTGGACTGGGAGGAGATCCTGCTCAACGGATTCGAAGTCGGCGGCACTCGGGAGCAGTACGAGCAGCTGGAGTACACCGAACCGGTTACCGTGGAGTCGCGCGACTTGATCGACCACCTGCGGGAACAGCTGCAGATGCTCATCCTGACCCCGCGCCAGCTACTCCTGGCCGAGGAGTTTCTCGGCAACATCAACGAGGAAGGCTACCTCGCGGCGTCGCTGGAGGACATCCTCAACTCGGTGAACCTGCTGATCCAGGGTCATGTTCGCCGGGGCGGAGAAGACGAAGAGGAGGAGGCGGGCGATCTTGAGGCCGTAGATACAATGGCGGACGGAGAAAAGGCGGAAGCAGCCCAGGATTCTCGAATGGCGCCTACCGCCACTTCCGCGGCAGCACCTCGCGCGCCGTCACCTTCCGTCGCTTCATCCCCCGCCGCTTCATCGAACGTCTCCGCTCCGCCTTTCTACACTATGCAGGAAGCCGAGGAGATGCTGACGGTAATTCAGCGGCTGGATCCTTCCGGAACCGGGGCCAGAGATCTGCGGGAATGCCTGTTGATCCAGCTGGTGGAGCTGGCCGATACCTCATCGCTGACCTACCGGCTGGTTTCGGAGGCATTTCCGGATCTGATTGCCCACCGCTGGAACGATCTGGCCAAGCGCTTCGGGGTAGAACCCGCCGCGGTGCAGACCGCGGCCGACCAGCTCTCACGGCTGGATCCCAAGCCCGGGCTCAAGCATTCCAAGCAGAGCGATGGCTACATCATTCCGGATCTCATCGTCGAGAAGATCGGCGGCCGCTACCAGGTTTTCCTCAACGACACCGGGATGCCACGGCTGCGGCTGAGCCGCTCCTATCAGGAGATCGCGCGCGACAAGAAGAAGATGACGCCGGAGAACAACGAGTTCATCGCCTCGAAGATGAACAGCGCCAACTGGATGATCCAGGCGATCGAGCAGCGGCGGCAGACCATGCTCAAGGTCATGAACTTCATCGTTGACCGGCAGCGTGACTTCTTCGAGAAGGGGATCGAGTACCTGAAGCCGCTCACGCTTCGCGAAGTCGCGGAGGTGATCAACATGCACGAATCCACCGTGAGCCGGGTAACCAACGAGAAGTACGTCCAGACACCCCGCGGCGTGCTGCCGCTCAAGTTCTTCTTTTCCAGCGCTCTCTCGACCGCGTCGGGGGAAGATGCCAGCGCCCGCTCCATTCGCGCCAAGCTGGAGAAGATGGTGAGCGAGGAGAACAGCGGCAGGCCGCTCACGGACCAGCAGATCGTCCACCTCTTCCAGGAGCAGGGAATCCAGATCGCCCGTCGCACGGTCGCGAAATACCGCGACCAGTTGGGCATCCTTCCGGCGCGCATGCGGAAACGGGTATGACCGTCGCCCAGGTCGAGACGCTGGATGTGAGCGTGCTCGTCCCGGCCAAGGACGAAGCCGACAATCTTCCTGAATTCCTGCGGCGCTGCGCCGAGGCGTTGGTGCCGGCCGGCTTTTCCTTCGAAGTCATCGTGGTCAACGACGGCTCGCGCGACGACACCGACCGGGTGCTGCGCGAGCTCGAGCGCCAGCATCCGTTTCTCCGGGTGGTGAGCCACCGCCGCCAGCGGGGGATCGCCGACAGTCTCGAGATCCGCCGGAGACGTCGCCCGGGGAGATGTGTTCGTCTTCTATCCCGCCGATCTGCAGTACCTGCCCGAGGATATCCCCGGCCTGGTCGCCCCGATTCTCGACGGCCGGGCCGACATCGTTACCGGCACCAAGCAGGGCCGCTACGAGAAGGCGTTCGTCTCGCATGTGTATAACGGACTCTGCCGCTGGCTCTTCGGGGTCCGGGTCACCGATCTAAATTCGGTCAAGGCTTATCGGCGCGAAGTGATGGCCGGAGTGCCATTGCGGCCCGACTGGCATCGCTACATGGTCGTGATTGCTGCAGCCGACGGATACCGACTGACCTCCCTGCCGGTACCCCTGTATCCGCGGCGGGCCGGCGTCTCCAAGTTCAACTGGAAACGCATTCCCGTGGGGCTGTTCGACCTGGTATCGGTCTGGTTTCAGCTGCGCTTTGGCCGGAAACCGATGCTCTTCTTCGGGGTCGGCGGTGCCATCCTGTTCGTCATTGGACTTCTGGCCGGCATCGCGGCGCTGGTGCTGCGCTTCGGGTACGGCATCGGTCTCCGGCCGCTCCTGAATCTCGTAGAGATGATGGTGATCAGCGGGATCGTCCTGTTCGGGTTTGGTTTTCTGGGCGAGATCATAGCCGGGATGCGGGAGGAGAACCGCGAGATCGCGCGGGGTCTTGCTCGCCTCGAGAAACCCGACGTCCGGGACTGATCGGTGCGGGTCGTCTTCCTGACCCACAACTACCTCAGCAAGTCAGGCGACACTTCCGGCCCCCCACTCGGAGGGCTGGCGCGCGCGCTGCTGCGCCGGGGGCTGTCGGTGCGGATCATCGCGCCTGCGGACGAGGGCGGCGAAGCCGTGCTCGATGGCGTTCCGGTCTTGCGGGTCCGAGTGCCGCGATCGATCCGGGACCTGGTCTCCAGCAACGAGAGAGTGGCCGCCAGCCTCCGTACCCCGATGGGATGGCTCTCGCTCCGCCGTCTCCGGAGGGCGCTGGGGGCGGCGGCCCGCCAGGAGATTGCCGCCGGCGCCGACCTGCTCCACGCCCACTGGTGGCTGCCCGCCGGGCTGGCGGCCCCACCGGGTGTTCCACTGGTGGTGACGGTCTATGGCACCGATGCCGCGCTGCTGAAGCGGTCCCGCCTCGCCCGGTCTCTCGCCAGGCCGATCCTTCAGCGGGCCACTACCGTAACGGCCGTTTCGAGGGAGGTGGCGAACTGGGTCCAGGCGGCCGCGGGCCGGTTTGTGGACCCGGCATACATCCACCCCATGCCGGCCGACACCCGCGGATACCCTTGGACCCGGGGAGGCGGCGGCGCGGTCGTCATCTCCCGGCTGGTACCGGCGAAGCGGGTAGAGCTGGCCCTCGAAACCGTGGCCATGCTTGCCTCCTACGGTCACGACATGCCGCTTACGGTCGTTGGAGACGGCCCCGAACGCGTCTCGCTGGAGCAGCGAGTGATCCGGCTGGGGATCTCCGCCCTGGTTCGCTTCGTCGGCGCGCGGTCGGGACCGGAAGCCCGCGCCTATTTCGAGCGAGCCGATATCATGCTTTTCACTGCGCGGGGAGAGGGCGTAGCCCTCGCAGCGATCGAGGCGCTGGCGTGCGGCGTGCCGGTGGTAGCGTGCTGGGATAGCGGCGCCGCCGTGGACATCGTGCCGGAGTCAGGCCCGGGACGGCTCACGCTACCCTCGCCGGAAGCGATAGCCGAGAGCGTGATGGATCTCCAGGCGGATCCCGACCGACTCGCCATGGGGCGGCTGGTGGGGGAGTCATGGCGAGCCCGCATCGCGCCGGATCACGTGGCCGAACTGTGCGAGGGATGGTACCGGAATGCCCTCGCCGGCTAAACCACTCCGGATCTTGACCGTCACCCACAACTACCCCCGCTTCCCGGGTGACCCTGCCGGGGCATTCGTGGCCCGGCTGGCGCAGGGCGCCGCGGCTCGGGGACACCACGTGGAAGTAGTTGCACCCCACGCGGTGGACGCTCCGGTAGACGAGCAATGCGCTGGAGTCCGGGTGCACCGGTTTCGTTATGCTCCTGAAGCCCTCGAACGGGTCGCTTACACCGGCAGTCTCCACGGAAAGACTCTCCGCTCGCCTCTCGCCGCGCTTGCATTCCCGGGCTTTCTTCTGGCCTTCGGCCACGCGGTCCGGACCGCGGCCCGCCGATTTACACCCGATGTGGTTCACGCCCACTGGTGGCTGCCTTCTGGCTGGTTCGCGAGCCGCGGCTCTGCGCCGTATCTCATTACCTGCCATGGATCGGATGTCCGTCTCCTCGAGCGCTCGCCACTGCTCCGAGCGATGGCCCTTCGGGCCTTCGGCCGCGCCGCCCGGATTACCACCGTGTCCCGGTTCCTCGCCGGCGACATTCGGCGGCTGCTTCCGACGCTCGAAGCCGAGGTGCAGGTCACTCCCATGCCGGTGGACGTGGCCGCGTTCAGCGGGACACGGGTCTCCCCTGGAATTCCGCCCCGGATTCTCTTCGCCGGAAATCTGGTGCCCAGCAAGGGGGTCGACGTGCTGCTGCGAGCAGGCAGCGAGCTGCAGCGGCGGGGGGTGCAGTTCCAGCTCAGGATCGTGGGTGAGGGTCCATTGAGGTCGCAGCTCCAGGCTCTCGCCAACGAGGTCGGCATCGCCGGACGAGTGACCTGGTCGCCCTTCGTGCCGCAGACTCAGATGCCGTCGGAATACGCCGCCGCCGCTGTGACCGTGCTTCCCAGCCGGGGGCACGCGGAAGGTCTCGGGCTGACGCTGGTGGAGGCACTGCTGGCGGGCTCAGCCGTGGTCGGCAGTGCTGCGGGAGGCATCCCCGAGGTGGTCATTCACGAGCGCACCGGTCTCATCGCGAGGGACGGTGATCCGGTGGACCTCGCCGATCAGCTCCAGCGAATGCTAGGCGATCCAGACCTGCGCGACCGGCTGGCCCAGAGCGGCAGGAACCATGTGCTGGGCACCTACGCCCCGGACGTGGCAATTGGACGATTCCTCGATATCTACCATGCTGCCGCTGACGCTCACACGCACCGATGAAGCGCCGCCCGATTGGGGCGCATTCGCCGAAGCCCACGGGACGTTCTACCATCGTCCCGAGTGGACTCGCTGCCTCGCCGAGGTGTATCGGTTCCCGATCGAGTATTACTCGGCGCGCGCCGGCGCCGAGCTGCGCGGAATCCTGGCCGTGGCGGAGATCCCTGCACTCCTGGGGCCCCGCCGATTGGTCAGTCTTCCGTTCAGTTACGCCGCCGGTCCTTTGGCGCTGGACTCTGCGGCGGCGGCAGAGCTAGGTGAAGCGGTACGGGAGCGCGCCCGGGAGCGGGGCATTTCCCGGGTGGAGATCAAGAGCCGGGGCGAGCATCCACCAGCACCGGGATATCAGCGGGTCTGCCGCTACTCTACCTACGAGATCCCGGTCGATGGTGGTGAATCGCTGGTCTGGAGTCGACTCCACGCCGGCAGCACCCAACGCAGCATCAAGAAAGGGCGAAAGGCCGGGGTGCAGGTTCGGCGGGGAGAAAGCCCGAACGACTGGCGGGACATGGCCGAAATGGAGGAGCGCACCGCCCACGGCCACGGGCTTCCATCACCACCTCGACGGTTTTTCGTGGAAGGCTGCCGAGAGCTGCAGCGCGCCGGTCTGGCCGACCTGTATCTCGCTTTCACCAGCGCCGGGGCGCGCGCCGCGGCAATCACTGTGTGGAAGGGCCCGCGCTCCTGGATCTATGCCTTTGGCGCATCTGACCCGGTGCATCTCGAACATCGGCCCAATCACGTGCTCCTGTGGGCCGCCATTCAGGACGCCATCGTGGCCGGCCGCAGCTTCGACATGGGCCGTGCGGCGCCAGAGCAGGAAAGTCTGGTGGAGTTCAAGCGGCGTTGGGGTGGACAGGCTCTACCCTTGGCCTATGATTACTGGCCGGGCCCTGCCGGCTTGAACCTCGCTCCGCGTGATCGCGGCTCGATGCGCGCGGTAGGCGCCATCTGGTCCCGCCTGCCGGCCGGCGTCGCCCGGCTGGGTTCGGGCCTCTACCGTTATCTGGGATAAGTACGTGAGCTTCGCGTGGCGGCTTCGCAAGAAGATCCTGAAGCGCTGGGCTCGGAATGCGTTTTTCCCGGGCTGGCGGATCACGCTGCTGCGGTGGTGCGGCTTCAGCATCGGTCGGGAGGTCTACATTGCCGATGACTTCCTGGTCGTCGAAGAGTTGGCGGAGCGGGGCAACGTCACTATCGGGGACCGGGTCAGCATTGCGCCGCGGGTCACCCTGGTGACGTCTTCCCATCCCAATCACTCCCGCATCCGTGGATTCGCTCCGCTGGCCCAGGGTCCCATAGTCATCGAGGACGATGCCTGGCTCGGGTTGGGATGCGTCGTGCTTCCCGGTGTCCGCATCGGGCGTGGAGCGGTGATCGGCGCCAACAGCGTGGTGCTGTCGGATGTGCCGGCGCTGCACGTCGTCGCCGGCCAGCCGGCTCGCACCATCCGGGAGCTGGCACCGAAAGTGGGCTGGCAATGATCCTGGTGGACGTTCCCGGAGATCGCCTCGGAGCGGCCGAGAAGTTCGGCTTGGACGTGATACTCGACCTCTCCCGGCTGCTGGTGGCCGAACGTGCCGAATGCGATCTCGTTCGCCTCACCGTCTCCGATCGCGGATCGGCCGGCTCCGCCGCGGCTGATTTGAGCTCGCGGGCAGCGCTCGAGCTGTCGGATGGTGAGGTCCGCGTGACCAGCGCGGCGCTGCGCGCCATCGCGGAGATCGCAGGAGGAGCCATCGAGCAACGCTCGGCCGCCAGCGATCGCCATGGCCGGGTTCCGGCGTCGGAGAACCCCCTAGTGGCGGCCGGACAGAGCCGGCGTCCGGTCGTCTCCGTTCTTGCGAACGAGCTGCGGCGAGCCGTGCTCGCGGCCGCCGGGCGGCGTCCGGTGCGGTCACTCGCGCCCTGGCCGGAGGGACACCGCTGGGCCGCGCTGGTGACGCACGATCTCGACGTGGTGGATTGGTGGGGGCTCTTTCCGCTGCTCCGCATGGCGGAGCTGGGCATGAAGGGAGACTGGAACCTCGTCTCCCGGGTCGCGGCCGCCGCGCGCCGCAGCCTTGGCCGGGATCCGGTGACGCGGGGAGTGCACTCCCTGCTTCAGCTCGAGGCCCACCATGGGATTCGCGCGACCTGGTTCGTGATCTGCGCCCGGCCAACGCTCCGGTCGATGGTTGCCGGGGACTCCACCTATCGCCCGGACGGCCCGGCCGCCCGCCGGATTCTGACGGCGCTCACTCACGCCGGACACGAGGTCGGGCTGCACGGAAGCTTTGCCACGGCCGGCGACGCCAGGTCGATGGTGAAACAGCGCCGCATGCTGGCCCGCATCGCCGACGATCCGATCGACGGAACTCGCCAGCATTTCCTGCGCATGCGCCCCGGCCGTACTCAGCGGTTCATGGTGGAGGCCGGCTTCGAGTACGACGCTACCTGGGGCTTCGCCGACCGCAACGGCTTCCGACTGGGAGTCGCGGACGTCGTACCCGCGTGGGACGCCGATCGCGAGACACCGCTACCATTGGACCTTCTCCCCCTGATCTGGATGGATCGAGCCCTCAGCAAGTACGCGGGCATAGAGGAGCCAGGCCGCTGGATCGAGGACGCTCGGGAACTGGCTCGAGAGTGCAAAGCCGCCGAGGGCGTGTGGGTCGGACTATGGCATCCCAACACCATGGAAGCCCTGGGCTTTCCCGGAGGCGAGCCGGCGTTCGTCAGCCTGTTGCAGACCCTGGCCGATGACCGTCCCTACTTTGCCACCGCCCACAAAATCGTGCAGTGGCGCCGATTTCGCCGCTCGGTTCGGGCCACCCGCGTTTCAGCCGACGGCCGGGTGCTGTTGACTACGCTCGGGGGACAACGGGCGATGATCGCCATCGAGGACGAAGCAGGGGAGACGGTTCAGGTTCAAGTGAAAGCGAACCGGTCCAGTGGCGTCGCGTAGCATCTGGCGCGTCCTGCAGTTCATTGCTGGTGCGCTGCTCGTCGGTCTCGCGGTGCGCGCCGTGGCGTTGAACTGGCACAGCCTGCGCACCCAGCCCATCGATTGGGAGTTGTCTCCCACCTGGATCCTGGCGAGCGTGGCGGTGGTGTTCGCGTGCTATGCCGTCCTGATCGAAGCGTGGCGCCGAGTGGTGCTCAGCATGGGCGAGCGACTCCCTTTCCTTACGGCAACCCGCATCTGGTTTCTCGCGAGCCTGGGAAAATACGTGCCCGGCAAGGTGTGGGCCCTGGCGGGCGCCGCGGTGCTGGCCAAGCGGGCTGGTGTAGATCCGTCAGTGGCTGTGGCGGGAGCGGTGATCCTGCAGGCGCTAGCACTGGCGAGCGGCGCTGCCGTGGTTGCGCTGACGGCACGGGAGGCGGTCCAGTCGCTGGGGCAGGGGGCGGAGCCGATTCTCGGGGCTGTTATTCTCCTCTCCGTGCTCGGGGTTATGACGCTCACCTCGCAACCGGTGTTGGACCGCATCAACCGCCTGCTGCCCGCTTCGTGGCCCCGGCTTCGAGCTATTCGAGCCGGCGTGGTGGCGGGGGCATTCATCGCCAACGTGGCGGCCTGGTCCGGCTATGGTCTGGCGTTAGTCATGCTGGCTCGAGGTCTGCTGCCCGGCGTGGGCTTGACTCTGTCCCAGGCAGTCGGCGTCTTCACCTGCTCCTATCTGATCGGCTTCCTGGCATTGTTCGCGCCCGGTGGACTGGGTCCGCGGGAGTCGGTGTTTCTGTTGATGCTGGCCGGCGACATCGGTCTCAAGCCCGCAGCTGCACTCGCGCTTGCCAGCCGCCTGCTGCTCACCGGAACTGAAGTGCTGCCCGCCATTCCTCTATTGTTTCGGCGCGAGGCCTGATTGGAACAGCCGCCATCGTCTGACCTCGATCGGATTCCCCGGTGGGTTCCATTCGTGGTCATGGCCGTACTCACGCTGCTGGTATTCCGCGAGTACCTGCTCAGTAGCCAGGGCTCGATGCTGCTGGGCCAGGACACCATTGCGGCCGGCATCATGTTTCGGAAGTTCTTCGTGGAGCACATCCGCGCGCTGGGACGCCTTCCGCTTTGGAATCCCTATCTGTTCGGTGGCGTGCCCACGATAGAGGCGGGTAGCGGAGACATTCTGTATCCGGCATCGGTGCTTCACTTCTTGTTGCCCCTGACCAGCGCGCTGGCCTGGAAGCTGATCCTGCACGTGTATCTCGCCGGCGTGTTCATGTATCTCGCAGCGCGAGCCTTCGGCACCCGACGCCTGGTGGCGCTCTTTGCCGGCTCGGCCTATATGCTCTCCGCGAATTTAGTGAGCCTGGTGTGGGGAGGACAGGACGGCAAGATGTATGTGACCGCCCTCTTTCCCGCGGCCCTCTGGCTGCTGGTAACGGCCCTGGACCGCCAGTCATGGGTCCGGTTTGTATGGCTGGGAGTAGTGGCAGGATTGATGGTGGTTGCCCACCCTCAGCTCGCCTACTATGCCTACGCGGCACTGGCCCTCTACGCCCTGGCCAGCCTCTGGAGCCGCCGACATCAGGGAGGGGCATTCCTGGCGCACGGTCTGGCCGGAGGCATGGTGGCGATGGTGACGGCGGCAGGAATCGCAGCCGTGGTGTTGCTGCCTATGTACCGGTATCTCCGCGAGGACTCTCCCCGGGCTGGCCCCGGCCGCGGCTTCGAATACTCAGCCAGCTGGTCCCTCCACGCAGAGGAGACCCTTTCTCTGTTCATTCCTGAATTCTCCGGAACCGACGTTCAGTCGCAAACGTACTGGGGGAAGAACCCGTTCAAGCACAACTCGGAGTACGGAGGTGCGCTGGTCCTGGTGCTGGGCATCGCGGGAGTGGCAGGGCTCCGGGGGGACCGCCGCAGGTGGGGTCTTGCCGCCATCGCCGGCGTTGCGCTCCTGTACTCGCTGGGCGCGGGTACCCCCGTCTTCCGGCTGCTCTACACAGTGGTGCCTGGGCTGAAGAATTTCCGCGCTCCCAGCCTGGCCGCCTACCTGGCCATCGCGGCCCTCACGCTTCTGGCCGCCCTCCTGCTCGAACGGGTACTGGCGGATGGTGATACCCGGGCCCGCCGAGCGATGTCGGTGGGGCTGGCAGCGGGTGCGGCGGTCGCGCTTCTCATCGCGGTGCTGACGCTGGCAACCGGCACCGGCCTGTACGCCGGGTGGACCTCCATCTTCGGTGCGGCGGACTCCGACCGGGCCGTGGCCTTTGCCGCCAACACGACGCGGCTCACTGCCGGTGCCCTGATCGTTGCCCTCATGTGCGCGGCGGCGTGGGGCACCGTGTACCTGTGGAGCCGGGGCAGACTCCGCGCATCCCAGGTGGTGATCGCCCTGACGGTCCTCACCGTGGTCGATCTCCTGCGAGTGGACAGCCGGTATATCCAGGTGGTCCGCTATGACGAGTTCTTTCCCCCGACCCGGGCATTGAAGCCCTGCGCGCCCGGCTCGCACCCGGAGAACGGGTTTTGACTGTCGGCAATGTCTACCCCGACGGGTTCCTGGCGAGCTACGGTGTTCCCGAGGTCTTCGGGTACCACGGCAATCAGGTGCGGTGGTACAATGATCTCACCCGGTACCCTGTTCGGCAGTCGGCCCGAACCACAAGCGAGCTGGAACAGTACTGGATCAGCTTCCTGAGCAGTGGTGCCCTTCGGGCCCTTGCCGCCAAATACGTTCTTCTCCCCGGTCAGGTGGAGCTGCCCGGCCTCCGCCTGCTCGGCGCGGATCAGCGCGTGGCGGTCTACGCCAATGACGCGGCGATGCCGGGCGCCGCGGTGGTCCCCGACGTGCAGGTGGAGCCGGATTCGACCCGGAGGATCGCCAGCCTCTGGTCGCCGACGTTCGATCCGGCCAGGACTGCTATTCTGGAAGAGCCGGTGCTTGCGCTGGGTCAGGGTGGCGGCACCGGTACCGCCACCATCGAGGGCAATGGCGACGACACCCTGGCCGTCCGGGCGCGCACCAGCGGCCCATCACTCCTGCACATCAGCCGGACGTATCATCAGTCCTGGACCGCGGAAGTCGATGGTGTGCCGGCTCAGGTCATCCGCGTCAACCATGCCCTCATGGGTGTGCCGCTGACGCGGGGCGGGGAGCACCGGGTGGTTCTCCGGTACCGGCCGGCCATCGTCCGGCTGGCGGCGGGAATCAGCCTGATCACCTGGGCCGCCGTGGGCCTGCTCACGGTGGTTGCCGCCGTCCTGCATGTTCGCGGTGCTCGTGGCTGAGCAGTTCCTGGTCGTGGTTCCTACCTACAACGAGCGGGTTAATCTCCCGCTCGTGGTGCCTGCAATCCTCCAGCAGGATCCTCGGCTCGAAGTACTGGTGGTCGACGAC
Source organism: uncultured Gemmatimonadales bacterium (assembly GCA_963840165.1). Lineage (GTDB taxonomy): Bacteria > Gemmatimonadota > Gemmatimonadetes > Gemmatimonadales > GWC2-71-9 > CAVVWJ01. The sequence goes on along the minus strand of CAWIXT010000008.1, from coordinate 34,450 downwards.
AACTCACCCGATGGGACCGGGCAGCTGGCCGACGAGCTGGCAGCCTCCACCGGGCGGGTTCACGTCCTGCATCGTCCCGCCAAATCCGGCCTGGGGAAGGCGTATCTAGCGGGGTTCCGGTGGGCGTTGGAGCGAAAGTACGATCTCATCTTCGAGATGGACGCCGACTTCTCGCATGATCCGAAGTTCCTGGGGGACTTTGTGCGGGCCACCGATGAGGCCGACATTGTGATCGGATCCCGCTACCGAACCGGAGTCAACGTGATCAACTGGCCCATCTCGCGGCTGCTGCTGTCGATCGGGGCCAATCAGTATGCCCGCTGGATCACCGGGCTCCCGTTGGCGGACTCGACCGGAGGCTTCAAGTGCTTTCGCCGCGAAGTCCTGGAGGCCATTGACTTCGAGAAGGTGCGATCCAATGGCTATTCCTTCCAGATCGAGATGAGCTTTCGGGCCTGGAAGAAGGGGTTCCGGCTGAAAGAAATCCCCATCGTCTTCACCGATCGGGTCGAGGGACAGAGCAAGATGAACAAGCGCATCGTTCGGGAGGCAATCTGGATGGTCTGGTGGTTGCGCCTCCAATCCCTCATAGGCCGCCTGTGAGGGGAACCCTCTTCTACAAAATGACCGGATCGGGCAACGATTTCGTCATGCTCGATGGCCGGGCTACAAGCCCCGACCGCTGGCCGCCGGACCGGGTTCGAGCCATCTGCGACCGCCGAAATGGGATCGGAGCCGATGGCCTCGTCATTCTTACCCCCGATACCGCCGGCATCGTAAGAATGTCATACTGGAACTCCGACGGATCCCACGGGGCCATGTGCGGCAATGCGGCCCTGTGTAGCGGGCGGCTCTCCGTAGAGCTGGAGCTCGTGCCGGAGGGCGAGTTCTGCCTTCTCACCGATGCCGGCATGGTTCGGGTAATCTCACGCGCCCAGGCCGACCGGGCGGAAATCCAGCTGCCGGACGTCGACCTGCCGCACGAGCTGTCACTCGAAAGCTCTCGAGGGGAGCATTGGCACGCGCTCGGAACCGTCGGCGTGCCGCATCTGATCGTCCGGGTCGAGGACGCCGAAGCGGTCGATGTGCCGGGCCGGGGAAAGCAGCTTCGTTGGGATCGGCGGATGGGTGCCGTCGGCGCCAACGTGAACTTCATTGCGCCACCCTTTGCGGCTGGGCAACCCTGGTTGATCAGGACCTTCGAGCGCGGTGTGGAGGGCGAGACCCTGGCGTGCGGCACCGGAGCGGTGGCGGCCGCATTGGCCCTGGCGGCCCGGGGAGAAGCCCTATTACCACTGTCCCTCCTCAGCAGGGGAGGGCTTCAGTTGACCGTCAGAGCGAGCCTCCAGGGCTCCCGCGCTGCGCAGATCTGGCTTGGGGGTCAGGGCAGACTGGTATTTCGGGGAGTATGGGAGGGGTTGGACGACTAACAGAGATGCTGCTGCCTACCACCGCAGTGGAAAACTCCTAAGTAGCTATTACTCCATCATTTAGACATTAAGGGGGCAGGCCTGGTCCATACTTCTCCACAGTTTTCCCCAAGCGTACTTAACATAATCTATCTTATACGTCATTTCCATTAAGCTCACAAAGAAGGGCCCCACGAGAATCTTGGAGCCCTGACTACCACCTACGCCCTACCCAACCCCACTCGCTTTCCCGCTTACATCTTCCCGTCGGTTATCTCAGCCAACCGGACCTGCGCCTCGGTAACGCTGGCCGATTCGGGATACTTCTCTAGCACCGTCCGGTACGCTCGCGCGGCATCCTCGATCTTGCCGCCCTCACGAAATGCCCGGCCCGCGTCCACCATATACTTCGCTTTGAGGTACTCGAGTTCAGCCCCGTTGGATGCCTGGATGTACGCGTTGCCCGCCTCGACCCACCGCTTGGAGTTCTCCAGCGCCGCTGCCAGCAACCCCGACGCCGGCGTTCGGTACTGCTCTGGAGGCTTACTGTCCAGATATTCCCGCAATCCGACCACGGCGAGCTCGTTCTGGCCGTTGATCATCCGGACCTGATTGAGGGTGATGACCGCCTCGTTGGCGGCATCGGTGCCCTGGTACGCCGAGATCAGCTTCTGTAGCTCACTCGAGGCCAGCGGGAGATTTCCCGCCTCCGCTGCCACCCGGGCCTGGTTGAGGCTTCGGGCGGCAAATTCCTCCTTGCGCTTCCCGCTTGCGATGACAAACCACGCTACCAAGGCGAGCACCGCCAGGATCCCGGCTCCGGCCATGAGGTGGCGCTGGCGCTGCCGATACCACGGTGTGGCTGGACCAGGAACGGCGGCGGGCTGGGTACGTGTGGGTTCCACTGTGGTTGCCATGTGGGTCCGGCAAAAAGGTTGAGATTGTCCGGCGGCCTGGGCCCGCTCTGTAGTGCCCCCGGCGTGACTCGAACACGCGGCCAACAGTTTAGGAAACTGCTGCTCTATCCATCTGAGCTACGGGGGCCGGCTAACTACGTGTCCGCTAACATCATGAATCGGTGTATCTCAAGTGCGTTCTTGAGAACGCGCGACCAGGCTCCCCGCCCAGCTCAATGGAACAGGCGCGACCGTCCGGAACTCGGAAAAATGGCACTGCGGGAGCGGCCGATGCAACCCCGCCCTGCCCGCCAACCATTTATCGGCGTGCGATCACCTGACAGGGTGCTCCCTCAAGGCGGGCCCGTCCTCCCAGGGTTTGGATCTCGAGCAGGAAGCTCCAACCTACCAATTCGGCACCCAGTCCCCGAGCCAGTTGCGCCGCGGCACGAGCTGTCCCCCCGGTGGCCAGCACGTCGTCCACCACGAGAACCCTGCTGCCTCGGGTCCAGGAGTCCCTGTGCGCCTCGAGCGCGTCGCTGCCGTACTCGAGGTCGTATGCTTCGCTGACGCGCTCCCAGGGCAGCTTCCCGGGTTTCCTGGCCGGCACGAAGCCCGCACCGAGCGCCATTGCCGCCGCTCCACCGAGAATGAATCCCCGGGCTTCGATACCCAGAACGTGGGTGACGTCATGGTGCCGAAATGGACGAACCATTTCCTCGATCACGTCATGCAATAAGAGGCCGTCGCCGAGGACCGGAGTGATGTCCTGGAACAGAATTCCAGGCTTGGGGTAGTCCGGGATGGCGCGCAGAGTCTTCTCGACGCGCTCGGCCACGCTGGTCATAGGGGCTCGGGGTTTCGGGTCAGGACCTTACCGGACATCGAAGCTCTTCCCGGCAACGGCGCCGTCCGGCTGCGGCGTCCGGTCCAGGCGCTCGACCCTGGCGTGGGAGGGTCCCTCGCGCAACAGGCGCTCCAGCTCCGGCAGCGCCTCGTCCCGGCCGGCCACGACCACTTCGACGCTGCCGTCCGGCAGGTTTCTGGCGTAGCCGTGAAGCCCGAGGGCCCGGGCATGGCGCGCGACGAACCAACGGAATCCCACACCCTGTACGATGCCGAACACCAGGAACCTCACCGTCACGCAGGGCGGCTCCGCCAGGCGCGCAGCGCTTCGACGGCGATCGGCAGCACCGAGATGGCGATGATGGCGAGGATGACGAGGGTAAAGTTCTCTCGCACCACCGTGATGTTACCGAAGAAATATCCTGCCGGCACGAAGAGGCCGACCCAGAGCACGGCGCCGACGACGTTGTACGTGATGAACTTTCCGTAGCTCATCGCGCCGACCCCGGCCACGAACGGCGCGAAGGTCCGGATGATCGGGACGAAGCGCGCCAGGATGATGGTCTTGCCGCCATGCTTCTCGTAGAAGGCATGGGTGCGGTCCAGATACTCCTTCCGCAGAAACCGTATGTCGCCGCGGAAGGCCCGTGGTCCGATGCAGGCGCCGACCCAGTAGTTCACCGTGTCGCCGAGGATCGCCGCGACGATCAGCAGCACGACGAGCAACCACAGGTCCAGCGCGCCCAGCGCCGCGAACGTTCCCGCGGCGAACAGCAGCGAATCGCCCGGAAGAAACGGCGTGACCACCAGTCCGGTCTCGCAGAACACGATGAGGAACAGGATGAGGTGGGTCCAGACGCCGTACTCGGAGATGACCTGGCTCAGGTGCTGGTCGAGGTGCAGGAAGAAATCGACGATGCGGCGCAGCAGATCCATGCGCGGTCTCCAGAGAGCTATTCTTGGCGGAAGCCGAACTCGCCGAGCAGCGGCACGAAGCGCACGTCGGCGATGGTGCTGGTGCGGACCCCATCGCCTGCCGTTCGACCAGGGTCAGCGTCTGGGAGGCTCGATCGCCCAGCGGGATGACCATGCGGCCGCCGGGCGCCAGCTGCTCCACCAGCGGCGCCGGTACCTCGGGCGACGCCGCCGCCACCAGGATCGCGTCGTACGGGGCGAACGGGCGCCAGCCGAGGGTGCCGTCGCCCACCAGCACGGTGACGTTCCGGATTCCGGCAGCCGCGAGCGCGGCCCGGGCGCCCTGAGCCAGCGCCGGGATCCGCTCCACGCTGAAGACCATGCTGGCTAGCAGCGCCAGCAGCGCGGTCTGATAGCCGGAGCCGGTGCCGATCTCCAGCACCTGCTCCTGGCCGGTCAGCCCGAGCAGCTCCAGGTAGCGCGCCTGGACCCAGGGCTGCGAGATCGTCTGGCCGCTGCCGATCGGGAGCGCCGCGTCGTCGTACGCCCGGTGGCGCACGCTCTCGGGGACGAAGAGGTGGCGGGGCACCATTCGGACCGCGCGCAGCACGGCGAGGTCGCGGATTCCCTTCCGCTGGAGCGTCTCCACCAGACGGGCGCGGTAGCCGCCGTAGCTGTCCCCCTCCCCTACCCCTCCAGCGACCATCCCCGAACCGTCTCGAGCAGCGAGTAGTTGGTGAGATCCATGTGCAGCGGCGTGACCGAGATGAAGCCCTCCGCCACCGCGAGATGATCGGAGTTCTCTCCCCGGTCCAGGTGATCGTCCCGCCGCCGATCCAGAAGATCTCCCGGCCCCACGGATCCTTCATCCGGGTGAGCGACTCGGAGAAGATACCGGCTGCCCAGCTTGGTCACCTGGATGCCTTTGCACCTCGGAGGCGGGGATCCGTCGGGAGGTTGATGTTGAGCAGCGTCTGCTCCGGGAAGTCCTGGACGCCGGCGTGATCCGCCGCACCAGCTCGCAGCAGCAGCGTCGCGGTAGGTGGCCATCGTCTCGGGCTGATTCCCGGCAGAACGAGATGGCGATGCCCGGAACGCCCAGCGTCACCGCCTCCATCGCCGCGGCGACGGTGCCCGAGTAGAGCACGTCCTCGCCCATGTTGGGGCCGTGGTTCACGCCGGAGAAGACGAAATCCGGCCGCTCCGGCATCAGCGCCTGGATCGCGAGCATGACGCAGTCGGTCGGCGTGCCGTCGATCTGCCACGCCGCCGTCCGGGCGGCGCGTCGGGCGCAGCGGCCGGTGCAGCGTGAGCGAGTGCGAGGTGCCGCTCTGCTCCCGGTCGGGCGCGACCACGGTGACGTTGCCGACCTCCCGGCACACGTCGGCCAGCAGCGCCAGCCCGGGAGCCAGGATGCCGTCGTCGTTGGTGACGAGGATGTTCATGGGCGGGCAAAGATAGCGGGCACGGCGCACGGTGCTACGGCGCTTCCCTGGGCCTGTGCCCGCTGACTGCTGCGCCGCTGGCGACGGCGTGCCGGCGCCGGTGTCTTCCCGTCGAGGATCGCGATCACCGCCTCGATCGCCGTCGCGCGCCTCGCCGGCCATCTCCGCCTCGAACGCCCGGCGCGCGCTCGACCTTGAGCTCGCCGGTCCGGCGGTACTGGTCGATCCGCTGCCGCGCGCCGTCGATGGTGAACTTCTCGGTGTAGAGCAGATGCTTCACCAGCATGATCAGCTCGACCTCCCGGCTCTTGTACACCCGGTTGCCCGACCGGTTCTTCGCCGGATTCAGGAAGCGGAACTGGCTCTCCCAGTAGCGCAGCACGTGCGGCTTGAGGTCGGTCAGCGCGCAGACCTCGCCGATCGAGTAGAACTCCTGGACCGGTCGGGTGGTCGGTCATCGCCACTGCTCCGACTTGAGTTCGCGTGCCATCAGCTCGGCGATCGCCTCGCGCGGCGGCTTGCCGCTGAACAGAACTTCACAGACTTGCTCGATGATCGGCAGCTCGACGCCCATCCGTTGCCCCAGCGCCGCGCCGGCGCGTGACGTGTTGGCGCCTTCCGCCACGCTCCGGTGCGCGGCGCGGTACTGCTCGCAGACTCTGCCCCTCCGCCAGCGCCACGCCGAGCGCGCGGTTGCGGCTCAGACTGCCGGTCGTGGTGAGGACCAGGTCGCCCATGCCGGCCAGGCCGGCGAAGGTGAGCGGGCTCGCGCCGAGTCGCCACGCCGAGCCGGGTGATCTCGGCGAGGCCGCGGGTGATCAGCGCGGCGCGCGGATTGTGACCCAGGCCCAGGCCCTCGAGCAATGCCCGCGGCGACGGCGATGACGTTCTTGAGCGCGCCGGCCAGCTCGACGCCGATGACGTCGTGATTGCGAGTACACCCGGAAGTCGGGCGTCGCGAAGACGCTGCTGGGCCGTCGCGCGCGGTCGCCTCGTCCCGCGCGGCCGCCACCACCGCGGTCGGCTGGCCCTGGCACACCTCCGCGGCGAAGCTCGGCCCGAGAGCGCGGCGAAGCGCACTTCGGGCAGGCACTCCGCCGAACACCTCCGACATGAGCGCGAGCGTGTCGGTCTCGATCCCCTTGGTGGCGCTCACCACCAGCGTGCCCGCGCCGGCACCGCGCCGCCGTAGACCGCTGATGACGACGCGCACCGCATGGCTCGGCGGCGCCGAGACGATGACTCGGACGCCGGCCACCGCCTCCGTGCATCGCCGTACGCCCGGAGTCCGGGCGCGAGCGGCACGCCCGGGAGGAACAGCGGGTTCTCGTGCTCCCGGTTGATCGCCTCGACCACCTCCGGCTCGTAGGCCCAGAGGCGCACCTCGTCGCCCTTCGCGCGAGCAGATTGGCCAGGGTGGTGCCCCAGCTCCCCGCGCCGAGCACGGCGATGCGGCGTCATGGCTGCGGCGGACGGCGCCGCCCGGCGCCCGAAGCGGTTCTCGGTCCCCTTGAGCAGCCGCCGGATGTTGCGCCGATGGAGCCAGATGACGGCCGCCGCGATGGCGGCGTCGATCCAGAGCAACGCCGGTGTGGTCGGGGTCGCTCCAGGAGGTACACCGCCAGCGGCAGCACGGCGGCCGCCGCGATGCTCCCGAGCGAGACGTACCCGGTGAGCCGAACCAGCACGGCCCAGACCACCGCCGACGACCCCCAGCGCGAGCGGCGTCAGCCCGAGCATGACCCCCGCGGCGGTCGCGACGCCCTTCCCGCCCTTGAACCCGACGAACACCGAGAACACGTGGCCCACGATCGCCGCGACGCCGCAGGCCAGCGCGAAGAGCTGGGAGTCGGATACCCGGGGAGCGAAGACCAGCACCGGGACGGCGCCCTTGGCGATGTCGACGAGGCCGACCGGAATCGCGTACTTCCAGCCGAGCACTCGATAGAGGTTGGTGGCGCCGAGATTCCCGCTGCCGTGCTGCCGAAGATCGATGCCGGCGAAGAAGCGACTGAGCAGATGGCTGGTCGGGATCGCGCCGACGAGATAGGAGGCGAGCAGCCAGAGACGGCCGAAGGCTCAGCGCCGCGATCCTCGTCGGGTGAACTTGAGCCGCAGCGGCGATCCGGTGAACGGCCAGGCCTCCCGGAAGCCGTGCGCCAGGTAGCGCTGGTAGGACTCCGGCACGTCCTCGGGCCGATTGCTCACGATGGCGAAGGTCGGCGGCGCGGTGCCGATCTGCGAGGCGTAGAGCAGCTTGACCTCCTCCCCCGGCTTCTGCGGTGGCGCGTTACGCTCGAGCAGGGAGGCCAGCACCTTGTTGACCTCCGCCGTGGGGACCCGGCGCTCCCGGCCTTCGGCCACCTCGAGGATGAGATCGAGCACCTTGCGCACCCGCTGCCCGGTGAGCGCCGAGACGTACAGGAAGGGCACGTAGCGAAGAAACGGCGCCTTGGCGATCAGCGCCTCCTGCCCCTGGCGCGCGGTGTTGGCGTCCTTCTCCTCCACCAGGTCCCACTTGTTCACCACGACGATCAGCCCGGCGCCCTCATCCCAGGCCTCGGTCGCGATGCGGAGATCCTGGTTGTGGAGGCCCAGCGTCGCGTCCACCACCAGCACGCGACGTGAGCCCGCTCGATCGCGCGCTCGGTTCGCAGCGAGGAGTAGAACTCCAGGTCATCTTCTACTTTAGCTCTGCGACGTAAACCGGCAGTGTCAATGAAGTTGAGTGTTTTACCCTGAAACCGCAAGACGGAGTCGATGGCGTCGCGGGTGGTACCCGCCTGAGGCGCCACCACGTGGCGCTCCTCGCCCAGCAGCCGATTCACGATGGAGGACTTGCCCACGTTGGGTCGGCCGACCACCGCCACATTGATCATCTCCTCGGATTCAGCCGGATCGAACGGGGGAAGGCGTTCGACCACGGCATCCAGTAGATCACCACTGCCCTTCCCCACTGCGGCACTCACTCCTACCGGATCGCCGAAGCCCAGCGAGTAGAAGTCATACTGTTCGGTACTCTGTTCCAGGTTGTCCAGCTTGTTGACCGCCAGCAGCACCGGACGTGCAGCCCTCCGCAGCCGTTCGGCGATGGCGCGGTCGACCGGATTGAGGCCCTCCCGGCCGTCCACGACGAAGAGCACCACATCCGACTCGTCGAGGGCGAACTCGACCTGGGCGCGTATGGCCCGGTCCATGGAGTCCTGGGAGTCCGGCAGCAGTCCCCCGGTATCTACCACCCAGAAACTCCGGCCCTGCCATTCGGCGTCGCCAAAGTGCCGGTCGCGCGTGGTGCCGGGCTGATCCGACACGATGGCGGGACGGCCGCCCAGGATCCGGTTGAAGAGCGTGGACTTCCCCACGTTGGGCCGACCTACGATCGCCACAGTCGGTTTGCTCATGCCGCCACCGGTACCTGAAACACATCGGTGAAATCGTGGGAAAGCCGGACCTCAACCGGGACCGAGGAACTCAGCAGGTCGAAACTCATGCTGTCGATGAACAGCGCGTCGTCATTGACGCACTCTCCGGGAAGCAGCACCAGGTCGAGATCCCGGCGTCCTTTCAGCGCCTGCTGCAGCGCCACTCCCGGCAGCAGGCCGGCCGTGGTAACCCGCGGTCCGAACAGAGTGTTGACGACTGGAATCAGCTCAAAGGCGGCACCGGTTGCCTGGGTCAGGGGCTCGAGCACCATCGGCATGAGCTGCGCCATCGCAGTACCGGTCACCACGCCGATCCTGCGTCCGGCCCACCCCTGAACCTCGCCCAGCGCTTCTATCCGTTGCTGGAGCCATCGCACCGAGCCGACCCCGTTCTCCACCTGATCGAACCCGTCGTAGATTCCGGCTTCCGGCAGCTCGAGACCGGCGCGGACGTAGAGCTCGTCCGCGCCAAAGGCCCAATGAATCCCCCGCTCTGCCCGGGCAATGGCGGCTTGCTCTTCCACCAGAACGATGGCCGCGCGGCACTCGGCGGCCGTCGGCTCACGGACCAGATGGTGCTTGGAATACTCGGTCAGGCCCACCGGGACAACCGAGCACCCCAGGATGGGCGTACCGAATTGGTATAGATCGCTCAGCGTCTGCCGCAGGATATCCCCATCGTTGACGCCGGGAGACATCACGATCTGGGTGTGGAACTCGATTCCATGCTCGGCGAACTCCCTCAGCTGCGGAATTATTTCCGGCGCCGTCGGATTCCGCAGCAGGTAGCGGCGCACTACCGGGTCGGTGGCATGCACCGACACATACAAAGGCGAGAGCCGGTAATCGATGATGCGCTGGACGTCGTGAGGCTTCAGGTTGGTGAGCGTTGCGAAGTTGCCGTAGCGGAAGGAAAGCCGATAGTCATCATCCCGGATGTAGAGAACATCGCGAAGGCCATCCGGCAATCCGTCGACGAAGCAGAAGTCGCAGCGATTGGCACAGCGTCGGATCCGGGCCGGCTCCAGGGAGACTCCCATAGACTCTCCCAGCGGCCGCTCGATCTCGAAAACGATCTCCTCGCCACCCGGCTGACGAACATGAAGGGTGAATGCCTCCTCGGCGGTAAGAAACTCCCAGTCGAGAAAGTCCTCCAGGTCGCGGCCGTCCACCGAGACCAGCTCCGTGCCGGGCTGGAGACCCAGCTCTGCCGCAATCGAATCGGGCTGTACTGCGGTTACTCGAATCATCCTGCACCAGGTAGGGGCCGCCGCGGGACCGCGCGCTCCTGAGAAACCCGGAAAGATCTATGCGTCAGGGGCTAAATTCAAGACTCACATCACTTCACCTCCAGAGGACAAAGTAGCTTCTGAGGCTGTCTCAGCCGCACTTGGGTTCTTGAGCGCTCCCTCGCATCTTGAGGGTAGACGTCCCAGGGCGGATCAACAGGAGCCATACTATGGGCATCAAGCTGAAGCGGGTAGAGGATCAAGTCATGGTGATCACGGGCGGCACCAGCGGCATCGGACTGGCGACCGCGAAGCGGGCTGCCATGCGGGGCGCCCGGGTCGTGCTCTGCTCCCGGAACGAGCCGGAGCTTCGTGAAACGGTGACCGCCATCGAAAAGGCCGGCGGACAGGCCCGATCTGTAGTCGCCGACGTAGCCAACCAGCAAGACGTAGAACGCCTGGCCGCCAGCGCTATCGAGGCGTTTGGTACCATCGATACGTGGGTCAACAATGCCGGCGTGTCGTTCTATGGCAAGCTGACCGAGGTTGCGGTGGAGGACATGCGGCGGCTGTTCGAGGTGAACTTCTGGGGAACCGTCTACGGGGCCCGAGCGGCGGTGCCTCACCTCCGTCGCAACGGAGGCGCGCTGATCAACATCGGCAGTATCGTGTCGGACCGTGCCATTCCGCTGCAGGGCACGTACTCGGCGTCGAAGCACGCCGTCAAGGGATTCACCGATGCGCTCCGAATGGAGCTGGAGGAGGAGCAGGCACCGATCGCGGTCACCCTCATCAAGCCGTCGGCCATCGATACGCCCTACTTTCAGCACGCGAAGAATTACATGGCGACGGAGCCGAAACCGCCGGCTCCGGTGTATGCCCCCGAGCTGGTGGCGAACGCCATCCTCCGTGCCGCGGAGCATCCGGTGCGGGATATCACCATTGGCGGCGGCGGCCGGCTTTTGACCGCGGTAGGTGCTGCGATGCCCCGGCTGACCGATCTGTACATGGAGCGCGCCATGTTCGACTCGCAGCGCTCGGATATTCCGGCAGCCGAGCGTCCCGGCAACCTGTACCTGCCCGCTCCCGGCGAGGGGCGGGAGCGGGGTCACTACAGTGGTCACGTAATGCAGTCCAGCGCCTATACCCGGGTGGCGCTATCTCCGGGTAAGGCGCTGTTGGCGGCAGGGCTGGGGCTCGCGGTGTTTGCCGGCTTGCGTTCGCTGGCAGACTCCGACGGCTGACCGCTACTGCACCCGCACTACTGCGCCGGTTGAGGGCACGCCGTTGCGGTTCAGGATGAAGAGCAGGTAGTAGCCCGGGGGGGAGATGTTCGGGCTGTCCGGGACATCAACCTCGAGACCGGTGGCGGTACGAGTAAAGGAGAGACTGTTCGCCCGCTGCCCCATATCGAACGCGTGCGTGACCGATCCCAGCCGGATCCAGCGCGCCTCGGTGATCTGCGCGGCGTAGGGCGTGGCCACCGAGATCGTCCCGCCATAGGAGACATTGGCCGAGGCGGAGGTAATGGTCGGCCGGTTGCCTTTGAACAGGTACGGCGGCGAGAAGATCTCATGGCTCTTCTCCGGCGGAACTGGGACGATCGCTCCCCCGGGCTGTATTGCCATGGCGTCGCCGCTGGCGCCGTGGAGAACCGTCCCGTCCGGCAGGAGCATGGAGACGGAGTGGTAAACCCGCATGACCTGGTTTGCTGCAAGCGTGGTCCACTGGTCCGTGTCCGGATTCCAAAGCTCGGCCTCTTTCGTCGCCAGCCCCTCATCAATGTTCACGAAGCCGCTACCCCGGGTCCCACCGGTGATCAAGACCTGTCCGTCGGGGAGAACGGTTGAGTTCAGATGCCGTCTGGGGACAGACATCGACCCGGCACTCTGCCAGGTGGGTGCGGTCTGATTCAGGTCGATTTTTTCAGCCGTCGCGGTTGGGGTGGCGGACTTTTGGTCCGGCGTTGGCCAGCTGGTGTGTCCCCCGCCACCGGCATACAGGATTTTCCCGGTGTCGTACATGACGGCGGTGCCATAGTCCCGATTGTTCGGCCAAATGTGAGCCGGGCCCGTGGCCGTCCAGCTCCCGGTCCCCGCGACGTTGAACCAGCGAGACATCACCCGCTCGCCGGCGTAGAACACCAGGCCATTCTTGGGGTCCACAAAGTTTCGGGGGTAATACGGAATCTCCAGAGTGCCGGCACCGGTAAGCTCGGACCAGGCGGAGCCGTTCCAGAGCTCCGGTGTTCTCACAACGGCTCCGGCTTCGTTCCGACCGGCCATTGTCAGAACGTTGCCATTCGGCAGAACAGTCAAGGTGGGATACCAGCGGCCGTTCGCCATGTCGGGACCCTTGGTTGGCGCCCCGTCCTGGGAGAAGAAGTAAGTGGTCTTGATGCCGGCGTCGTCCATGTGGTGACCACCGTTTACCATCAGGCGGCCATCGGGCATGAGCGTGTGCCCGGCACAGAACAGCATGTCGTCGACGTGTATCTGAGGAAGGCCATTAGGAGATGGCTGCGTTGCCGGGTCCCAGATGCGCGGCATGCCCATGGTATCCGCGACGTCGGTCTTGCCCCAGGCGAAGATCTTGCCGTTGGGCAGGAGACTCATGTGCAGCGGCACAATGTCCCACTCCACAACCGGACCCCAGCGTCCCGTGGTCGCCGTGGTGGGCAACGGGGAGAGCGCTACCGGTGACGATGTCACGGTCGCGTCGCCCGAGGTGAACTCGATGGTCTGCTCGCCGGTCCCGCTGATCCCCAGGTCGCCGAAGCTGGCAACACCATCGTTACCGGTGGTGGCAGTCGCGGTTCCCCCCAGCGTGCCGCCGCCGGCGACGATGCTGGCGGTGACGGTCGCATCGGCCACCGGGTTGCCACTACCGTCACGCAGCACCACCTCCGGCTGAGCCTGGGGAGCGAACACTTCGCCCGTCAGCGCCGACGTCGGTGGATTCCGCGTGATGGCGAGACCGGTGGGCGCTTCCTCGGTCGCGGTGGAGGTGAACGTCACCGGCGACCCCTCGAGCCCGCTCACCGAGGCGGTCGTCGTCTGCGCGCCGGGCTCAGTGCCCAGGATCCGCTGAATGGAGGCACGGCCGTTGGAACCAGTCGTTGACGCCGACGCCGAGACACTCCCTCCTCCCTGGGCGCTCCAGGCCACGCTCACGTCCTCGACCGGGTTGCCGGCCTCATCGGTGACCAGCACGACCAGCGGGCTGGGGAGGGTAGTCCCCACCTGGGCGGTCTGCTGATCGCCGTCCAGCATCTCCATTGCTGAGGCTACCAGAGGATCGACCGGAGGGTCGCTACAGCGCAGGGAGGCGAGCGCAAGAAGCGCCATCAAAGCGGGCAGCCGGAGTTTCTGAAGTCGTATCATGTCCACGCCAAAAGAGGGATCGAGGGTTGCTCCGAGGGCCCGCCTGATGCACGTACCGCGCCGCGCATCCGGTGAGATCGAGCAACCTAAGTGATTGTTCAGTTATAGTTTAAGGGCACGCAACCGATCTCATATCCGGGGTCCGTTGCGCGCACGCCACGGGGAAGCCTAATCGAGCCGTGGCCCGCCTGCCAAAGGGACCCCCGAAGCTTATGGTCCCGCTTGTGAGGCGCTGTGGCTTCGAGCACGGCGGGAGCTGCACGAACTGGAGGGATTAGCGATTCTGGAAGAACACGGGCAGACATGCAGAGCGGGCGACCGGACTCGAACCGGCGACGTCCAGCTTGGGAAGCTGGCATTCTACCACTGAATTACGCCCGCGGGTGAAGGCCGGAATGTAAGGCGGAATGAGCGGGAGGTGAAGAGGCGGTAGCGGTTCCTCCGGTTATTTGGACGCCGATGCATCCAGAAAGCTGCGGAGATCCGGCTCGCTGATGGCCGGCTCCCCCGGGGCCACGTTGTCCAGCCGGCCTTCGCGCATCCACCGCTCCAGCTGGCCGACCAGCTCGAAGAGATGGTCGAACGAATCGACGATGAAGAGCAGCGGCTGGTAACGGTCGATTTCGAAGTACTGGTTGATTACCCACTCGAGCTGCATGGGATACCGCTGGACCTCGGGCGAATCGATCGAGTGTGCGATCTCGCCGTAGGAGCTGAGAAGACCGCTGCCGTAGACCCGCAGCTCACCACCCTGCCGCATCAGGCCGAACTCGATGGTAAACCAGAAGAACCGCGCCATCGCCTTGAAGATGCTGGTGACGCGCCGGATCTTTTCCTTTTCATCCCGGATCCCGCTGACAATTTCTGCCGCGGTATGGGCACAGTCGCCGAATCGGACCAGCGTGTCGGCAAACGCGCGGTCGGTGTGCATCGGGACATGGCCCGCGATGTCGTGAAAGATGTCCGGCTCGGGCAGGTAGTCCAGCGTGGCTCCATCCCGGATGGTGATCGTAGTAGGAAACTCGCGATTACGCAGGCAGTCGAAAAAGAGGAAAGACGGGATATAGCCGCTCACCGGCTTGGCTTTGAACCCGGTGAGCGGACTGAGGAAGCGGTTGACATCTTCCAGCCGCGGCATCCGGTTTGGGTCCAGGCACAGGCTGTCGATGCCCTGGATGAACCTGGGATTGGCGTAGCGGCGCCAGCGGCCCTCCATCCGGGAGAACAGCCTTCGCCAGGCATCGTGATTGGCCTCGGAGTAAAGCTCGTACGGCTGATGGATATACAGCCGCCCTTCCTCCTGGGCCTGCTCGATGAACGGCGCTTTGGTTGTGGTCAGACCGCTTCCCGCTGCCTGCTGCGCTCGGACTGCCGCCATTGATCTCCCCCTGTTACTTCTGTTTGTATCTCCACGCCACGATGCCGGGTGCCTGAGCCTTCACCTCCAGCGGGTGTGACTCCCCGGCCTTGAGAGCGGGCACCTGTACTTCCTGGTTTCCAACGACCGCGCCTTTGGCATCCAGAAACTCGAACACCAGAACCATCGGCTTCGGCACGAGGGGCTTGCCCTGAGCGGTTTCGCCCTCCCGTCCGGTGGCGGCTGCCGTGATAGCGGCTCCCTGCGCCGTCGGGGCGAACTGGGACACTTTCACGGTCGTCGGCATGGCCAGGAGCGCGACCGCCGTCTTGTTTGCCGCAGCTTCCTTCTTCGCCATACGTTGGCCGTTTGCGAGCAGACGCACCGCCTCTTCGTTGACCGGCTCGATCGCGACCAGGCGAGCTGCGGCATCCGCAAGCTTCGGACTCTTGAGCCCGACGTACGCGTTGGCGAGACCGTAGAGCGCGTCACGGTTGTACGGCTCGGTTGTCAGAACCTCCTCGAACGCCTTCGCCGCTTCCGCATACTTCTTCTCGTTATACAGCGTCACTGCGGCGCTCATCTTGTCGGCGGCTGCGCCAGCGGCTGCCGCCTGACCAGCCGCAGCAGGAGCCACGCCAACCTCGTCCTCGATGACTTTGGCCTTGTCGTTCTGACCGGTCGCTCGATAGGAGCTGGCCAGTGCCCGCTTCACCTCTGCGTCGTTCGGCACCCACCGGACGTATTTCTCCAGGACTGGAATTGCCTCCTGGTGCCGGCCGGCCCGCTGCAACAACGCTCCCCAGTTGCGAGTGGCGGCATTGCGATCCTCGACGGCATTGGTCTGCTCCGCCAGCTGCGATGCCTGTTGGAAGTAGATGATGGCGCTGTCCGGCTGGTTCGCATTGGCGAAGATGACGCCGGTATTGAGATAGGCGATCGGCTTTTCCCGATAGATGGTATTGGCCTGTCGGTACAACGCCAAAGCCGAATCGTTCTTTTCTTCCTTGTTGAACGAGATTCCCGCATTCACCAACGGAACCCAGCCAGTGTAGCGCACTTCGCTGATGTGCTTCTTGCACGCCGGGAACATGGTCTCCGCTTTGGTGAACGCGCTGTCTGCGCCGACGATGTCGCCTTCCTGCAGATAGATCCGGCCCAGATAGTACCAGAGCGCCGGATTCTTTTCCTGCTGGTTCTGCTCCAGCGCCTCCATGAGAACCTTCTTCCCACTATTGAGAGCGCGGGTTCGGTTCTCGGGCACCGCAGTCTCGATGCCGGTCTTGAGGTACGTGGCGCCGCTTTGAACCTTGAAGTGGCCCGTCTTGAGCCCGCAGTCCGGCGGCGTGAACCGGGTCGGCAGCGCCTTGGTCACTCGGTCATTGACGACCGTCTGCGCCATTCCCGGCGCGGCGTGGATGATGCCGAGCAATGTGACGGCGGACACAATTCGCGTTCTCACTATTCAGGACTCCTTTTTCGGGGCCTATAGCCCGGAGTTTTCGGTGCTCACCAGACGGAGAGCCCGGGATTGCAAGTCCCTTGCCACCTCATGAGCGGGCCTGCCAGTTCGGCGGGCGAGCGCAGCCACATCCTCGTACTCCGGTTTTACTCTCGGCCCGTCCGGGCCGTCCAGCACCTTGACCCGCACGGCTGACCCGTCCGCGGTTGTTACTTCCACCTCGCGCCGGGCGAGCGTCACTCGTTCGGCAGTATATCGCCGGATCCCAGCCGTAGTGCTGTGACGAAAGAGCGCCTCCGCTACTTGATCAGCCTCCGCCGGAGCGACTGTGATCTCGACCCGGAAGCCGGTGCGCCCTTTCTTCATCTGTGTCGGCCACAACTGCACATCCAGCGCGCCTGCCAAAAAGACTGCCTCGCGCATCGGATCCAGATACTCGGGGCTTAAGTCGTCCAGATCCGTGGACAGTAGTACGACCTCGCCGGCTTCGGGGGCCGCTGTGGCGAGGACCAGTCGCAACGCGTTGGGATAGTCTGTCGGGTTACGACTGCCGGCTCCCCAAGCGCCTGCGCTGGACGCGCGCCACCGGGAGGGAGGGGATCCGGCCGAGAGGACCGTCACCAGAACCGCCCCTGTGGGTGTGGTGGCCTCTCCAGTCACGGGACCATTGGGCCCGACCTCCAGCCCCTCCAACAGGATCGCCGTGGCGGGCGCGGGGACCGGCATGATTCCGTGAGCGGCACGGACCCAACCGCTTCCCACTGCCAGCGGCCGATTGTAGACCCGGTCGATCCCGAGCTGCTCAAAACCTTCGATGCCGCCCACTATGTCGATGAGGGCATCCACTGCACCAACCTCATGCAGGGGTACCTGCTCTGCTGGAAGACCGTGAATCCGGCCTTCCGCCTCGCCGAGCAGCCGGAAAGCGCGGACCGCCCGCTCGCGCACCCAGGGCGACACATCAGCGCGTTCGACCACTTCGATCAGCTCCCCGATGTGGCGGTGCGGGCCGGAGCCGTGGTCGTGCTCCGCTGGATGCTGGTGGAGGTGATCGGGACCGTGTTCGTGCGCATGCCCGTGAAACGATTCCGAGGGCTCCTCCCGGGTACCGTCTGGGAGGCGAATGTCGACCTTCACGGCCCTCACCCCGCAGCGATCCACGGCCGAGATGTCCACACTGACTTCGGGAGAGCCCAGGCGGGCAGGAAGTTCTCGCAGCCACTCGGGTGAGGCTCCGGCGGCAATGAGCGCGCCCAGCAGCATGTCTCCACTGATGCCGGAGACCGGATCGAGGATGGCAAAGCGTCCATCGGGCATAGACTTAGAATATGCCCGCGCGGCAGGATGGATGGAAGGCGCGGCGGGCTAACGCCCGGCGCCCTGCTTCAGCCGGTCAAGGATCCGCTCGGCGAGGCGGGTGGAAACCCCGGGCACAGATGCCAGTTCGGCCACTGAGGCCGATCTTACGCCGGCCAGGCTACCGAAGCGCTCCAGAAGCTGCCGGCGCTTCATGGGACCCACCCCCGGGATGGTGAGCAGCTCGGAGGTGATGGTCCGCTCGGTACGCCGCTTCCGGTTGTATGCCAGCCCAAACCGGTGAGCCTCGTCGCGGGCGCGCTGCAACAGCCGCAACGAAGGACTGCGGCGCGGGAGCCGGACACTTTCCGGCCGTCCCGGCAGAAAGATTTCCTCCTCCCGCTTAGCCAGGCTCACGATCGGCAGATCCCCAACACCGAGTTGAGTCGCAGCCTCAACCGCGGCGCTTAGCTGACCCTTGCCGCCATCGATGACGATCAGATCCGGCAGCGGGAGCTCCTCGTCGCGGCGGCGGGTCAGGTACCGGGTAAGGACCTCCTGAATAGCGGCATAGTCATCCTGCTGGCCCATGCCCTTAATCTTGAACTTGCGATATTCGCTCTTGCGCGGCCGACCCGCCTCGAACCACACCAGGGATCCCACCGTGTCGCGGCCCTGGTTATGCGAGATGTCCACGCAAATGAAGCTCCTCGGCACAATGTTGAGCCCGAGGTCGCGGCCCAGTGCATACACCGGATCCTCGGCGCGTTCTTCGGTCTCGAACGACTCGATGCGGAGGCTCTCCAGCAGGTGCCGGGCGTTCTGGTCGGCCAGCTCCAGCCACCGCTGGGCGGTCCCCCGCTGGGGGATCAGCCAATCGGTTGCCGGCAAGAGCTCGCGCAGGGTGTCCCATTCGGCCGGCGGCATCGGGACGACCAGACGCCGTACCCTGCCCTCCACCGGCACGTAGTACCTCACCAGGAACGCGCTCAGCACCGAACCGTCCTCCTCTTCCTCGACCCCTTCCAGGAATCGGTGCTCCCGGCCCACGACACGACCTTCGCGCACCCGCATGAGGACTCCTACCGCATCATCGCCGTCCCGCGCGTAGCCTACCACATCCGCGTCGCCCGTTCCCATTACCTCGACACTGGCCGGCTCGTCCAGCCGATCCAGCCATCGCAGCGCATCCCTCATTTCCCGGGCCCGCTCGAAATCTTCCCGCTCGCTGGCTTCCAACATCGCCTCTCGGACCCGGGCCCGAACGTCCTGGGTCCTTCCTTCGAGGAACAGCAGCACATCGGTGACCATCCGCTGGTAGTCATCCAGATCCTGCCATCCCATGCAGGGGGCACGGCAACGCCCGATATGAAAGTCGAGACAGGGACGCTCCCGGCGCTCCTCGGGCAGCCGGTCCTGGCAGCTGCGGACGGTGTACAGTCGGCGGATGATCGCGAGGGTGCGCCGGAGCTGGCCGACGTCGGTGTAGGGGCCGAAGTACCGCGCGCCCGGGATGTCGCGCTTCCGGGTCACCAGTACTCGAGGGAAGGCCTCGCCCAGGGTGATCGCGATGGAGGGATAGCTCTTGTCATCCTTGAGCCGGACGTTGAACCGGGGCCGATACTCCTTGATGAAGTTGTTCTCCAGGATCAGCGACCCGGGCTCCGAGGGCACGACAATCGTCTCCACGTCGGCGATGAGCCGCTGGAGCAATCGGTTCCGCGGACTGTCGGGGAAGTCAGTGGAGAAATAACTCCGAACCCGGCTGCGCAGGCGTTTCGCCTTGCCAACGTACAACACTTCGCCATCGCTCCCCTTCCAGAGGTACACACCGGGACCCTCCGGCAGCGTATCGAGCTTCCGCTGGAGTTCCTCTGGGATTGGTGGAGTGGTCACGATGAGCTCGTTATTACCAACAAGGAGGGAAGGAGCGACAATCTTGTCGCAGCGACGACTCGATCAGCGCCTGCCTGCGCTGCCGAGCCGGTTCAGCAGGCGGCGTGACTGGGGCACGCCGAGCGCAGCGGCAATGGCGAAGTAGGCGGCTCCGTACATACCCAGGGAAAATAATGCCACGACCAGCGGATGATGCTCCTCGACTGCGAGCCGAACGACCCACGCCACGGCGGCGGAGGCTCCAGCACTCACCCACAGCTTGGCGAGGAACTTGAAGGGCAGCCGGGTGGGTCCCAGCCGCGGCGAAAGTCCCCGGCGGAGCAGGAGGAATTCGACCCAGGCGGCCATTCCCGATGCCAGGGTGATCCCGGCGGCTCCCCATCTCGGATGCAGCCCGAGCTCCACCGGCAGATGCATGGCGAAGAGATATCCCATCACTAGCGTCAGGGCGACGCGGATCAGGGCAAATCTCAGCGGCGTGCGCGTGTCCTCAAGAGCGTAGAAGGCAGAGGCGTAGAGCCGGCCCCAGGTGGATGCAAGCAGACCGATGGCGGAGCCAACCAGAATGGCCCAGACATACACCGTCATCTGGCGGGTGAAGGCGCCCGTCTGATAGAGCGCTCCTACGACCACGTCACCCAGCGCGACAAAGACCACCGCAGAGGGAATCACGAAAAAGGCGATCTGGCGCAGCGCCCCGTCGAGGCGGGTTCGCAGCTGGTCGGCGCGTTCGCGTTGGCTCCCGGTGATTGCCGCCATGGCCGGCAGCTCCGCGGCCGACACGGACATCCCAAAGAGGCTGACAGGCAAGGTATAGAGCACCTGGGCATAGGAGATGGCAGCCACCGCGCCGGTTGGCAGCAGGCTGGCGATGACGGTGTCGATATAGGAGCTGATCTGGACTACGCCCCGTCCGATGAAGACCGGGAGCGCATTCCGCAGCACGGTACGGGCAGCATCGGCGCCGCGCCGCAGCGAGGAGGTCATCCCGCCCAGCAGCGCCACGACCGCAGGAAGCTGGACCGCAAACTGCAACGCGCTGCCGGCGACCGATCCCAACGCCGCAATCTGAGCCAGACGGTAGCCTGCGGCATCGTCGCCGAAGACGAGGAGTGTGCCGATGATCGCGAGGTTCCAGGCTACGGGCGCGGAGTAGGAGAGGAAGAAGCGGCCGTGACTGTTGAGCACTCCGAGGCACCAGGCCGAGAGCACCAGGAGGCCGGCCCCGGGAAAGAAAATGCGAGCGAGGCGAATCGTCGCGTCGCGCTTCTCGCCGTCGAAACCCGGCGTGAAGATCGTGACCAGAACCGGCGCGAGGAGCACCCCAAGGAGCACGATCGCCGAGACCGCCAGGGCCAGCAGGCTGCCCACCGCCACCGCCACGCGGCGGGCTTCTTCCCGATCCTGTTGGAGCAACCGGACGTAGACGGGTATAAAGGAGGCTGAAAGCACCCCCTCACCGAAGAGATTCTGGAGAAAGTTCGGCAGCTTGAACGCGGCGTTAAAGGCGTCCGCTGCAGCCGAAGTGCCGAAGTAGTGAGCGAAGACCCGGTTCCGGACCAATCCCAATATGCGGCTCAGCAGAATGCCGGCCGCCACCATTGCCGCTGGGCGAGGGGCCCGGGCAGGTCGCGTCAGGGATTGTCGGCGGGTGGAAGGATAGAACGCTGAGAGGGTTCGAGCAGGCGCTGCAGAAACGCGTTCTCGTCCTGAAGGGCCTGAACGCTGCGCATCAGGTCGTCCACCTCTGCCTCCAGCAGCTCGACCTTTTTCGCCAGGTCATTCAGGGCGGGTGGGACAGCCTGGGGACCTTCCAACCGCCGTGCCAGTGCCCGGCCGATGGGAGAATCGACCACAATTCCCAGAATCGGGATCAAGAGCGCAACCAGCAGGATCAGGGCGATGATCGACATGTAGTCGAGTCTACGAAGGGTTGAGGGCGCCCTCAAGGGTCGTGGCATACCAGCCCTCGATCGCCTCGCCCAGCTCCAGTAGGAGGGACGGGCCGTAGCGGGCCACAAAGGGAGCAATGTTCAAGATCCGCTCCTGAGGTTTGTTGTCAGGCAGGACCGCCGCCCGCGCCTTGGCAATCTGGCCGAGCTCGATCTCCTGCCGCCGTTTGAGGTGTTGCACCAGCTTTCGTTCCACTTCCTGCACGCCTGACAACGCCTGATTCTTCGCGCCTTGAACCGGACGGGTGAGGGTGGGATCGATCTCGGCTGCACTCGTGGCAAGGAGGTCGTACCCGGAGGTGATGGCCGAGCGGAGCGTCTCCAGGGTGTGAACGACTTCCTCCGGCAGCTGTGAGCGCACCAGCCTCGCCTCCAATGCACCGGAGGGCTCCAGCAAGTCCTCGAGCTCGATCCCGAACTTCTGAAGCACCCGGTCGACCCGCGGCTCGACCAGAATGCCGGACCAGCGTGGCAGCGCCAACTGGCGCGGCACCCGCATCCGCTCGTACACCGGCGGTGTGAGCGCAAGGTACCGCAGCTCACCAGGGCCGGCGAGGTAGGCCGCGGTTGGCAGCAATGCGCTTTCGATGACAGGCCTGAGCAACACGTTGGGTGACAGACGCTCGGGCTCCGACGCCGCGATCCGCTGCAGCGCCGCCAGATCGAATCGCTCGCGGCTTCGCCTCGTCGTAAACCCACCGTCGTCGATTACGAGCCGGTCACGTCCCTGCGACCCCTCGAGCATCACCAGCGTGGCGCCATCACCCACGGCCACCCCCGGATCCAGACCGGCCAGCTTCAGCTCTTCGGCCCGATGACCCAGATCCCGGTCGATATCTCGGGACAGCCCCAGCGCCCGCACCAGATGCCGGGCGGCCAAACGCTTCAAGGCCGGATGGGTGCTGTCCAGAACCACGATGCCCATCGGCGCCAGCAGCTCCGCCAGGGCATCCGCGAAGCTCGCTGCAATAGTGGCGTCAGGCCGATAGTGGCGCTGAAGCCACTGCAGCGTGGCGTCACGGAATTCGGAAGGCGGCAAATCGGCTGCAAGAGTATCCAGCGCCAGCACCACATCTCCGCCGAGCTGTTGGCGATACATCGGCGTGAGAGGCGCATCCGCCGGCCGCGGAGCGAGGGCAGCCCGCTTGACTGTCCCGTCGGCCGAGAGCCAGCTCGCGTGGCTGGCCTCGGCGAAGTCGTGATCGTCGCCGGCTGCCCAGAACACCGGCACCACCGGTCGCTGCCACTGACGCTCCAGTACCCGCGCCAGAGACGCGGTAGAGACGGCCTTGTAGATGGTGTAGAGCGGCCCGGTGAACAGTCCCGGCTGCTGCCCGGTGGTAATCGCGAACGCACCGGGCGCGCGCAGACGCGCCACCGCCGAATCCCGGGCCGGACTGGGAACGATCGCCTCGGCCACAGCAGGGTCGAACTCCCCCTCCCTCGGGGTCGGAAGCTCGATCATGCCCGATAGCGGGGTCGGGACGAATCGCAGCGTCATTGGATCTGACCGGCGAGAACCGTCCGGGGCGAGTCCGCCGCCAGGGGATTGGCGTCATAGTCACCGAATCGAAACCGCACGCTGACGCCCGCGGCTTTCAGCATGGAAGCCATCTCGTCCGGCTCGAACAGGCGAACCCGTTCACGGAACTGTCGCCCCTCGGCGGCACGAATGCTCTTGCAGACATAGCGGCCGTCGGGAGACACCGAGCGGGATACCTGAATGGAGGAGCCGGCCAGCTGCAACGTCTCTACTGGCACGAGCTGGCGCCGGACCGCGGCTGCATTCAGAAAATCGATAACGAACCAGCCGCCGCGGCGCACCGTCGCGACCATCTCCTCCAGCGCCGCCGTGTGTTCCGCGTCGCGATCGAAGTATCCGAAGCTGGTGAAGAGATTGACGGTGAGGTCCATGGAGCCGGGACGAATGGGAAGCTGGCGCATGTCGGCCCGCACCAGCGGCGACCGGGTTACCTGACGGGCCACTCGCAGCAACGTCTGGGAAAGATCGAGTCCGAAGCACCGGGCCCCCGCCGCTTCGAAGGCCCGGGCGTGACGGCCGGCGCCACAGGCTACGTCCAGCACCCGCCACCCCGGTTGAAATGGCACCGTTCGGCAGATGAGGCCCACCACCCGTTCGGCGTCGGTATCATCGCGATGGGGGTAGAGCCTGAGATACTCCTCGCCGAACCATTCTTCGAACCATTCCATAAAAGGCTACTGGCTATTGGTCGCTAGCTAGTGGCTAAACCAGTCGAGCCGGAGCTGCACTGGGCAGGGAATGGCTAACAGCCAATAGCCAATAGCCTATAGTCCCTTGTGATACGGCTCTCCCCGGAGAATCGTGAAACCCCGATACAGCTGCTCCGCCACGACCACCCGGGCCAATTCGTGCGGCAACGTCAGCGGCCCGAGGCTCCAGGTTGCGGCGGCGCGGGAGACCAGGGACCGGTCCAGCCCGTGCGAGCCTCCGATGACGAAAGCCAGCGGCCGCGCCGCAAGGCGCCACCGCTCCAGCTGGCGGGCCAGATCTTCACTGGTCCAGCCGGCGCCGACGCGTGCCAGCGCGATGACAGTGGAGTCCTCGGACACCTGCCGGGCAAGCCGGCCGGCCTCCTCCTCCCGCTGGGCCACCACGTTGGGCGCCCGGCTGGCCTCCCGCACCTCGTGCTCCCGGAAACTGCCATAGCGCTTCAGGCGCCGCGCGTAATCGTCGAAGGCCTCCCGATAGTACGGCCTGAGCTTGCCCACTGCGACGATAGCAATTTCCACCCGCGGTTACTGCCCCGCTGCCCCGCTGCCCCACCGCCGGGCGCTCACGCGTACATCCCTCTCAACCGGTGCACCGCTGCAACGCGCTCGATGGCCTGCATGTACGCCCCGATGCGCATATTGATACCGTGCCGGCCGGCCATGGAGGCAACCTCGTCGAACGATTGCACCATGATCCGTTCCAGACGCTGGTTGACGGTCTCCTCGTCCCAGAAGTACCCGCCGCGATCCTGGACCCATTCGAAATAACTCACGGTGACGCCCCCGGCGTTCGCCAGGATGTCGGGGATCACGAACACGCCGTTCTCCTCCAGGATCTTGTCGGCCCCGGCGGTCGTCGGGCCGTTGGCGCCCTCGCAGATGATCCGCGCCTTGACGTCGGCGGCGTTGTGGCTGGTGATGACGTTTTCCATCGCCGCAGGCACCAGCACATCGCAGTCGAGGGTGAGGAGCTGATCGTTGGTGATCGGCTCGGCCTCGGCATAGCCGCTGAGAAAGCGGTGCTGCCGGACATGCTGAATCACTTCCTTGATCCGAAGTCCGTTGGGATTGTAGATGCCGCCGGACTTGTCGCTCACCGCAATGACCTTCATGCCCTGCTGCTCCATAAGGATGGCGGAGACCGATCCTACGTTGCCGAACCCCTGCACCGCCACCCTGCTCCCCTGAACCGGCATGCGCAGCCGGTTGAGCGCCTGGCGCGTGACCAGCATGCACCCGCGACCCGTGGCCTCACGCCGGCCCAGCGATCCGCCCATCTCCACCGGCTTCCCGGTGACCACGGCCGTGACCGTGTGCCGCTTATGCATGGAGTAAGTATCCATGATCCAGGCCATCATGCGCTCGTTGGTGTTCATGTCAGGAGCCGGTACATCCGAATCGGGACCCAGCGTTTCGATGATGGCCGAGGTGTAACGCCGCGTAACCCGTTCCAGCTCAGGGTTGGACATTGTTGCAGGATCGCAGACCACCCCGCCCTTGGATCCGCCAAAGGGGATGTTGACTACCGCACACTTCCACGTCATCCAGGCCGCCAGCGCTTTCACCTCGTCCAGCGTAACGTTGAGGTCGAACCTGATGCCTCCCTTGGCCGGTCCCCTTGAGGTGTTGTACAGGACCCGGTAGCCCACGTACACATCGGTGTCCCCGTTGTCGCGCAGAATCGGCACGGAGACGATGATCTGCTTCTCGGGACTGCGGAGCACTTTGTACAGCCCCGGATCGAGGCTGAGCCGCGTTGCGGCGTAGTCGAAGCGCGACATCATCGCCTCGAAGGGATTCTCCTCGCCCAGGAACTTGTCCTTGTCCGGACGAATGAGGTCTTGATTCGGACGGGGGATGGCGGTGGTCATAAGGTTCCGGTACGCTCCGAGAAGTTGATTTAGAGTCCATCTACCGGCGTCACGACGGCATCCAGTGCGGCGGCGATCCGCTCGCCGCCCTCTTCCCACTCCAGGTCCAGCATGGCGACGAGCGGCTCGGGCACCGAGGCAGGCCAGCGGTCCCGGAGCTTGACGGCATCCTTCTGCGTAATCACCACGTGATCGGCCCGCCGCGCCGCATGTGCCAGCCATGCCACATCTTCGTCCCGGTAATCGTGGTGGTCCTTCCAGGTGGCCACCTGAACCGCGGCGCCGGTGGCCTTGGTCTGGGCCACAAAGGCATCCGGGTCCGCAATGCCTGAAGCGGCGACCACCCGCTTCCCCGAGAGGGTCGAGGCGGGACTTCGGGTCCCGCTGACCATGCCTTCGAGATACCGCAGTCCCAGGTGGGCGATGGCAAGGGGCCCTTTCACCCGCTGCCGAAGATCACCAGCCAGCGCCTGAGCCGCCTCAGCGGTGGCCCGCTTCCGGGTGACGATCACCGCGTCGGCCCGGTCGAGGGCCCGGAGCCCTTCACGCCAGGGGCCGGCTGGAAGCGGCCAGCGCACCGCCCGGGTAGTTTCGGCACTGACCACCGCGATGTTGAGATCGCGCCGGACATCCAACCGCTGGTAGGCGTCATCGAGCACCAGCACCTCGGCTCCCCGGGCCAGCGCTCGCTCGGCGCCCGCGGCGCGATCGGCATCGGCCACGACCTGGGCCTCCGGCACCGCGTGCTGATGCACCAGCACCTCGTCGTTACCATAGCCGCGGAGCAGGATACCCGGCACCAGGCCGCGGGACACGTAGTGGCGCGCGATCCAGATGGCGATCGGAGTCTTGCCGGAACCTCCCACGGTCAGGTTCCCCACGGCCACCGATGGCAGCGGGAGGTCGTGTATGCCGAACCACCCTCGGGCATATCCCGCTTCGCGAATGGCCATGCCGCCCCGCCACAGCGCGGACGCGGGGAGCAGCGCCAGGCGCACCAGCCGGGCATCGGGCCGGCGGCTGGTCCAGAGCCACCGGACCAGTCGATGAGTGTCGCCCCTCCGTGTCATGAGACCATCCTGGAGACCTCATGGAGACCGTCGACCGCGCGGGTCACCCCCTCAGCCAGGCCCACCTCGCCTTCGGCTACCTCGAAGGGGTGCCCATACGCGATCCGCACGCGTGCGAGCGGCTTGGGGATCATGAACCGGTCCCATGAATGTAATCGCCACGCCCGGTCCGCCTCCGCGTAAACCGGCACGATCACACCACCTCCCCGCTGCGCCGCGGCCACCACGCCGGGTTTGAGTTCCCGCCGGGGTCCGCGTGGACCGTCAGGAGTAAACGCCACCGAACGCCCCGCCTGGAGCTGGCGCACGGCACCCAGCAATGCGCGAGCTCCACCGCGGGTGCTGGACCCCCGGACGGCATTGTAGCCGAGCGCGGCTCCCAGATCCGAGAGGTACTGGCCATCTCGAGCCTCACTGATAAGGAGTGTGACTCCCTGGTACCGATGGTGCCAGAGCAGTGGCAGGAGGGTCTCGTGCCAGAGCAGAAACACGCATGGCCGTCCAGTCCGGGAAACGTCTCGCCAGCGCTCGCTCATGGGCGACCTTGATACGCCATGAGGAGGCCAGCACCCGGACGGCGGCACCGCTGACCAGCCGTACCGCGGCCGGCGGAACCTTCAGTCGCACGGACCCAGCAGCTCGCTCGCCAGCTTTACTACGCGCGTCGCCGCTCCTGGCTCACCCAGGCGCTCGCGCACCAGGGCCAGTCCCTCACGCTGGGCCAGTGTGCCTGGATCGTCCGGGCGAAGCAGCGGCCGTACCGTTCGGGCCAGTCGCTTGGCGGTGGCCTGATCCTGAAGCATCTCGGGAACTACCTCTCGTTCGGCGACGAGATTCACCAGACTGACCCAGCGGACGGTCCGGACCCGCTGAAACATCGCCCAGCTCAGAGGGTGGACTCTGTAGGCCACCACCATCGGCGTATCGGCAATGGCGGCCTCCAGAGTAGTCGTCCCCGATTTCGCCAGGGCGGCGTTTGCCGCAGCAAAGATGGGCGCGGGATCGCCCCGCAGGACCTCGATCGGCCCGGGATTGGGGTAGATACCGTCGGGTATTCCCGCCACCAGCACCCGGTCGCAGCTGCCCTCGCTCAGCAACTGACGGGCGGCGTCTCGGAACGGCTGCCACAGCCTGCGGATCTCTTGGGCTCGACTGCCGGGGAAGATGCCGAGCACCCGGGTGGATGTCGGGATATTCAGTTGCGCGCGAGCCGCATCGCGGGCCAGGGCCGGGGCGCGGTCGAGCAGCGGGTGGCCCACATATTCACTCCGAAGCCCGAGACCCTCGAAGAATTTCTGCTCGAACGGGAGGACCACCGCCAGTCGGTCCACGGCCGCGGCGAGGCGCCGGGCCCGGCCCGGGCGCCAGGCCCAGAGCTGCGGCGCAATGAAGTAGAGCACCTTCGTCCCCACTCGATGCGCTGCTTCCGCCACTCGGAGGTGGAAGCCGGGATAGTCCACCAGGATGATGAGGTCATAGCGCCCCGCCGCGAAGTCCTTCTGAAGCGTCCGCAGCAGATCGTAGTGGGCCCGGATCTTGGTGACCACTTCCACCAGCCCGAAAGCCGCCAACCCCTCCATGCGGTAGCGCAGGGTGGCACCGGCCTGCTCCATCCGGGGGCCGCCGAGGGCCTCGATCGTTGCCCGCGGGTAGCGTGCGCGCAGCGCCCGCACCACGCCGGCTCCGTGCAGATCGCCCGACGGCTCACCAGCGGAGACGAAGATGCGAGGAGCGTCCTCCCGGCTCATCAGTGAGCGGCGACCGCCAGCGGCGGTGTGCGGACCGCGTCCGCTACCCGCAGGGCCAGCTCGAGCGCCGCGCGTCCCTGTTCGCCTCGAACCACTACCTCGCGCTGACCCCGAACCGCGTGGACGAAGCTCTGCAGCTCCAGCGACAGGGCGTCGGCCTCCGGAGCTTCCAGCACGATGCGTTCTACCACATCGGCCAGCTCCCGCCCGGTTCCCGGCTGCCATCCATCGCGCAGGCGCATGAACTCGCCGGCGCCGGTGGCCATGTCGAGCGAGAAGTAGCCGTTGGGCTGGAACAGCCGGAGACGGCGGACCCGGTCCCGGGCCACCCGGGACGCCGTCGCGAGCGCCACCGCGCCGTTGGCGAACTCCACTCTCGCGTTGGCGATATCGAGGTGGGGAGACAGCACCGGCAATCCGGAGGCGCGGACTTCCGTGGCCACGCTGCCGGTCAGATGCAGCACCAGGTCGAGATCGTGAATCATCAGATCGAGCACCACCGCAACGTCGGTTCCTCGCGGCTGAAACGGGGCCAGACGGAGACTCTCGATGTAGCGAGGTCCATCGAGGTATCTCTCCGCCGCGCGCAGGGCCCGGTTATAGCGCTCGATGTGGCCGACCTGAAGCTGCACCCGCTGCCGCCGGGCGCAGCTGATGAGGTCGTCGGCCTCAGCCAGAGTCGAGGCGAGCGGTTTCTCCATCAGGACCGGCACCCCCCGGCTCAGGGCCTCGAGGCCGACCGCGGCGTGGGCCGGGGTGGGTACCGCGACAGTCACGGCCTCCACCTGAGCCAGCAAGTCGTCGATGGCTCGAAAGGCCCTCGTTCCCAGACCGGCGGCGATCTCCGAGGCCCGCGCGGTATCGATATCGTATACGCCGACCAGCCGCACCTCCGGTAGACTCGACAGATGCCTGGCATGGTGCTGACCCAGCGCGCCCACGCCGATTACTCCCACCGGCAGGCGTCCGCTCACGCCGGCACCCCTCGCTCGCTTGACTCGACGAAGGCGAGGAATCTTTCGACTTCCGGAAAGGCCGGCAGGTCGGTGCGGGCGCGTTCGAGTGCCTGAGACAGGTTCAGATCGGAGTTGAAGAAAAGGCGATAGGCCCGCTTGAGCGCGGCGACGGTCTCGCCGGAAAAGCCCGCGCGCTGCAAGCCGAGGGAGTTCAGGCCGTAGAGCTCCATGGGGTTTCCCACGGCCTTCACGTATGGTGGAATGTCCTGGTTCACCCGGGATCCGCCACCCACGAACGAGTAGGTGCCGATGGTGACGAACTGGTGGACGGCGTTGAGGCCGCTGAGAATGGCCCGGTCGTGAATGGTGACATGCCCGGCGCACTGGGTCGCATTGGCAATCACGACGTCATCCCCCACGTGGCAGTCGTGTGCCAGGTGGACGTAGGTCATGATGAAGCATCGCGCACCCACGGTGGTCTTGAACGTCGCGGAGGTCCCCCGGTTGATCGTGGAATACTCCCGGATGATGGTGCCTTGTCCGATCTCCACCCAGGTTTCCTCGCCATTGTACTTGAGGTCCTGAGGATCGCCGCCGAGAACCGAGCCATCGCCGACCAACACGTCTTCGGCCAGACGGACATTCTGCTGGAGCGTCGCTCGCGGCCCGATCCGGCACCGATCCCCGACGGTGACCCCGGGACCTATGATGGCATAGGGCCCGATGGAGACCCGTTCGCCCAGCTCGGCCGTGGGATCGATCAGTGCCGTCGGGTGGATCACCGGTCCACCACCCGCGCCATCATCTCCGCCTCGGCAACCACCTGTCCGTCCACATACGCGACGCCTTTCATTCGGCAGGTGCGGCCTCGGTTCTGCAACATCTCCAACTCGCACCGCAGCTGATCTCCCGGCAGGACCGGGCGCCGGAACTTTACGTTGTCGAGCGACATGAAGTAGACGACCTTCTGGTCGGGATCCTCGATCGTGCCGAGGAGCAGCATCCCTCCGACCTGCGCCATCGCTTCGATAATCAGCACTCCGGGCATGATGGGATGGCCCGGAAAATGGCCCTGAAAGAAGGGCTCGTTGATCGTGACGTTCTTGATCCCGACAATGCGCCGGGTACCCTCGACCTCGATGATCCGGTCCACCAGCAGGAAAGGGTAGCGGTGCGGGATCACGTCGAGAATCCTGCCGATGTCCATCACAACGCCTCCGTCTCGCTGTCCGGTACGGGTGAGCCAGCGGGCGAGGGCGATATTCCCCTGGTGGCTCGGCTTGGTAGCCACAATGTGGGCCTGGACTCGCCCTCCACTCAATGCCAGGTCGCCCAGGATGTCGCCCGCCTTATGACGCACGAACTCATCGGGCCACCGGAGCGAGCCTCCGACCAGCCCGTCCTCCGACAGGACCAGCGTGGATTCGAGCGCGGCGCCGAGCGCAAGCCCGCGCGCGCGGAGCGCCTCCGCCTCGCGCAGAAAGCCGAAGGTGCGCGCCTCGGCAAGCTCGCTCGCAAACTTGCCGGCGGTGATGTCGTACGATCCGGTCTGGCGCCCGATCAGCGGGTGGGCCCATTCGATGGTGGTGGTGAGTCGCAGGGCCTTAGACGGAGCGAGCACGTACGACGAATCGGCCTCGGAGATTTCCGAGGGGGTCGTGACCCGATAGACGACTGGCTCTCCGGGCTGTTCCCGAATGCCGGCCTGCTCCAGCGCGGTCAGGTAGGGGGAGAACGATCCGTCGCCGATCGGAGGCTCGGGACCGTCCAGATCGATGGTGAGATCGTCGATCTGGAGTGCAGCCGTGGCGGCGAGCAGGTGCTCCACGGTCTGAACCACTGTTTCACCCTGGCCCAGCACGGTGCGCCGCTCTGTTGACTGCACCTCGCTCAGGCGCGCCGGTATGACGGGGGCGCCGGGAAGGTCGGTACGGCGGAATACGATCCCCTGCCCCGGCGGCGCTCCCCGGCAGACCGCGGACACGGAGGAGCCGGTGTGCAGGCCTACGCCGCTTACGCGGGCATCCTGTGCGAGGGTGCGTCTAGCCACGAGGGATTCGCTCGGGAACCAGCCGCTCCAGCTCATCTACGATTGGAGCCAACCGATACATGGCTGCCTGCGCCCGCAGAAACTGCCGGTGCGGACGGGCTGGATGACCGCTGAAGGAAGTGCCCGCGGGGACATCGCCGAAGATGGCGCTCTTGGCGGCAATGCGGGCCCGGTCTCCGATGACCAGGTGATCGGTAATGCCGACGTGGCCGGCTAGGATGACGTCGTTGCCGATCCGGGTGCTGCCGGCGATCCCGACGCCTGCCATGATCAGGCAGCGCTCCCCGATTCGCACGTTGTGTCCCACCTGAACCAGGTTGTCGAGCTTGGTGCCGCGCCCGATCACCGTGTCGTCGATGCTGCCGCGGTCGACGCAGGTGTTCGATCCGATCTCGACCTCGTCTTCCAGGATGCAGCGGCCCACGTGAGGAATGCGGGCGTGCTTCTTTCCATCCCAGAGGTAACCGAAACCTTCGCCGCCAATGACCGCCCCCGCCTTGATCACCACCCGGTGACCGATCTGGCTTCCGGCACAGCATACCACGCCCGGCCCGATCGTGACGTCATCACCGATGGCAACGCCGTCGCCAATCGAAGCACCAGGGCCCACCCGGCAGCGAGCGCCCAGCCGCGCGTTTCGTCCCAGTACCACGTGGGCGGCGATCGAGATATCGGCACCGAGCTGGGTTCCCACCCCGATGCGCACCGTGGGGTCCACCCCGATATCGGGAGGGGTGGCCGGGTAGAGCGCATGCAGCACCCGGACCAGAGCACTGTAGGGATCGGACACCACGATGCGGGTGGCGGGACCGGCGCCGGCGGCCAGAACCTCCGGCACCAGCACCGCGCCGGCGTGTGAGCCATCCAGCTCGGAGGCGTACCGGCCGGACACCGCGAACGAGAGGGCATCGGGCCCGGCCCGGTCCAGTGGCTGAACCGCTCGTATGGAAACCGCCCCATCGCCAAGCAGGCGGCCACCGACCAGATCGGCGACCGCCTGCGCGGTGAGGCTCCCGACTGTCACGAGTCAGCTGCCTGCTTTGAGCTGCTGAATCACACGTTGGGTCAGATCGATTCCCTTGTCCGCGGTTACGATGCCGTTGTTCGGGGAGCTCACATCGAAGATGATAGCGTAATTTCCCGCCGCCCGTATCCCCTCGATGACGCTGTTGACCTTGCTTTGGATGGGGTCCAGCAGCTCCCGCTCCCGGGTGGCGGCCCGCTGCTGCAGCTCCTGAGTCCGCTGCTCCAGCTTCTGCTGCTGCGCCTGCAAATCCTTCCGCTTGGCGGCCCTTTGAGTGGGACTCAACATGACCGACTGCTGATCGAAGTCCGATGCAGCGGAGTCGAGCGTCGCCTGAAGCTTCTGCACCTCCACCCGGTAGCTCTCGAGCTCCTTGGTGAAAGTCGATTCCGCCTTGACGTATCCCGGCGTCTGCTTGAGGATCGTCTGGGTGTTCACGTACGCGATCTTGCTGGCACCCTGCTGAGCAGAGGCCAGCTCCGGCCCGGCCAGGGACGCGGCGATCAGACTGACCCAGACTCCCACGACGGCAAGCTTCATGCTTCACTCCAGTTGAAGGTGCGTGTCTACCTAGAAGAAATTGCCCAGCTTGAAATGGAGCTGCCAGCCGGGATCGGGGCGACCGGTGACGTCCACTCGATCAAAGCCATAGCCCAGGTCCACCCCGATCGGGCCGAGAGGCGAGATGACCGCCGCCCCGAACCCTGCGCCCCGAAATAGCCGCGTGGGATCCCATTGGCGGGCGCTGCGGTACACGTTACCGGCGTCGAAGAAGGTGCTAACGTACAGCGATTGACTGATTCTGGCACCCGCCTCGACCGTAAACGCGGCAAACGATTCTCCGAAGGCGTCCGGGCTGGTGGCGTTGCCGCCGCCGGCCGAGGGGTCGTACCCGTCGGGCGTGATCGAGAACTCTTCGTACCCGCGCAGTGGCACGCCATACTGCACCCCGCCGAGTGAATAGAGCTCGGTGTAGAACGGCCCTGCATCGCCAAAGATAAAGCCGGTCTTGGCCGTCAGCCCCAGGACGAATTGTACCCCGGCGCCGAGCTGGCCGCCGCCTCCCAGGGTTCCGAGCGGGGCGTACCACCTGCCTTCGAGGTCCACCTTTCGGAAGTTGCCGGTACCACCCAGCAGTCCGCCGTTCCACTCGCCGCCGACATTGGTCAGCGAGCCACCGGTGGCGAAGGGCAGCCCAACCCGGGTATCCCGCAGCACGCTGACACCGATGGTCGACAGGGTGCACGCGCTGCACTGGAACCGGGCCTGGATGTCGGCCGAGCCCTCACTGTAGCGGATACGCTGGTATGAATACGTGGTGAACAGCCGGGTGTAACGTGAGCCCAGAAATGGGAAGCCGAGCTGCAGCGATCCGCCGGTCTGTTTGCGGCGCCCCAGATCGCCGATGGTGTAGCGGGCCCTGGAATCGAAGAGCGAGATCGTACCTGAGATACGACTTTCCCTGATGGCCGGGTCGGTATAGCTCAGCGTAAAGTCATTGATGTTCTGGCCGAACTGCCACTGGAGCTTGCCGCGCTTGCCCCGGCCGAACAGGTTTGGCTCCTCCAGCCCCAGGAAGCCGCCGACGCCGGTGCCCTGCCCCAGCGATGCGCCGAAGTTGATGTTGCCGGTGCGCCGCTCCTCCACCCGGAAAATGATGTCTACATCCACCCCGTTGGCGGCGGGCCGCACGTCCGGTGACGGCAGCGGCTGCTGGAAGAATCCCAGGTTGGAGACGTTCTGGTAGGAACGGATCAGCCGCTCCCGGCTGAAGAGATCGCCCGGCAGCATAACGATCGCCTCCCGGATGACCCGCTCGTGGGTCACGTCGTTGCCGACGATCTCGACTTTGTTGATGGTAGCCGGCGATCCCTCCCGGATGGTCCACCGGAGGTCTACCAGCGGCTTGCCTGCCGAGCCGGTGCGGCGTGACTCCTCGGGTTGCACCTGGGCGTAAATGTATCCGTTGT
>CAWIXT010000007.1:0-542309 GCA_963840165.1 uncultured Gemmatimonadales bacterium | reverse complement strand
CAGGGCCGCGACGTCATCCCCCGCGATCTCGGGCTCCGCGTCCAGGAGAGCGCACACATCTTCCAGCGCGTGGGCCACCGTCTCCATCGGTGAGAGGCCCATCATCGCCGAATTTCCCTTGACCGTGTGCAAGCGGTTCTTCAGTTGAGCGATGAGGTCGTCGGCCGAGTCGCCCTTGCGCCAGCGCCGCTCCAGCTCGATGAACGCGTCGCCAACCTGCTCGGCCAGCGGAAGACACTCGACGATGTAGTCCTGGATCAGCTCGCCGAACGGATTCTCGCCGGTGCTCATGCTCAGGCGGACCGGGAAGAGGACTGAGCGAGGGCTTTTGCGACTATGCGCTCCAGATCCGCCGGCTTGAACGGTTTAGGGAGGTAGCCCCAGGCCCCGGCGGCTCGGCCCCGAGCCTCGTCTTCGGGCGTGCTCTCGGTGGTTACCAGCACGATCGGGATGTGAAGGTGAAGCTTCTCGGCCCGCCGCCGATCCAGCAGCTCGAGGCCGTTCATCTCGGGCATGTTGAGGTCCAGAAACACCATGGTCAGCTCGGGATGGGCCGCTAGGAGCTCGAACCCTTCCCGGCCATTGCTCGCGCAGTAGACGGTGCTGCCCGCGAGCGATCCTCGGGAGAAGGCGATGCGGTACATCTGGTGATGCAGCTTGGAATCGTCGATAACCAGGAATCCATTCGCCATCACGCCACCTGTCGTTTGACGGCCAGCTGCACGAGGTCTTTGACCTCCTGGGGTTTCCAGGGCTTGCGGACCACCCCGGCCACCCCGAGAGCCCGGGCCTGGATCATGAGCACGGATTCCTCCGGCTCGGCGGTGGTGAGCACGATGGGGATCCGGGACGCCGCTGGATTCGCCCGGACCTCCCGGATGAACCCCACGCCGTCCATATCGGGCATGCGCAGGTCGAGCAGGATCAGATCATAGGGAGTATCGGACTGATCGAGCACTTTCAGCGCCTCACGCCCGTTATTCACCAGGGTGAGCTCGTGCTCGCGCCGGGAAAAGACCAGGCCGTACATCTTCTGGACCAGCGTAGAGTCCTCCACGATCAAGACTCGCACGGATTGCCGCCACGAAAGGGTTTACTGGGGGTGAGTGCACGGAAGGCAAAAGCCGGACCCGCGTAGGCGGAGCCGGCCAAAGGAGTTGCGGGCTTGGAGAGTGCCAATTCCGAACGCGAAATGCGACGTTCGTCGGGTCCTGCAAGAGAGCGCTTGGTGTTGACGGAGTCATCGCGAGCGGCCGTCAGGCCGCGTGGCGATCCCCCCGATTCCGCGAGCGTGACCTGGGGGATTGCTTCGGGGCTTTGCCCCTCGCAATGACTGCCCTTCGCTTACCCGGTTACCCGCTTACCCTCCTACCCTCCTACCCTCCTTCCCGCCTACCCTACACCATGGATTTCCTGGGCTGGATGGCCCTCGCCGGCGGGCTGCTGCTCATCATGGCGCTCTCGTCCGCCACTCTCCGCAACCTCCCGGTCTCCACCTCGGCGATCTACCTGGTGCTGGGCTTCGCGATTGGGCCGGCCGGCTTGGACCTGCTACGGATCGACCTCCGGGAAGAAGTGGGGTGGTTCGAACGGCTGACCGAGATCGCGGTGATCGTCGCCCTGTTCGTGGGCGGGCTGAAGCTGCGGCTCCCGCTCCGGGATCCGGCCTGGATCGCGGCGTGGCGACTGGGTGGAGCGATCATGCTGGCGACGATCCTGGGAGTCGCGGCCTGCGCCCACCTGCTGCTCGGCCTGCCGCTCGCGACGGCCGTGATCCTGGGCGCGGTGCTGGCGCCCACCGATCCGGTGCTGGCCGGCACGGTGAAGGTGGCCAGCGCCGCCGACCACGACCGGATGCGCTATGCGCTCTCGGGCGAGGCCGGGCTCAACGACGGAATGGCGTTTCCCTTCGTGGTCTTCGGGCTGTTGCTGGCCGAGCACGGAAGTCTGGGCGACTGGACCCTGACATGGGCGCTGCACCGTTTGCTCTGGGCCGTGCCCGCGGGTCTCTTGCTGGGTTTCCTGCTGGGACGGGGAGTGGGCCGCCTGGCCATCTGGCTAAGGAGCCGCCAAAAGGACACCGGCGCTCCCAGCGATTTCCTGGCCCTGGCCCTGATCGCGCTGTCCTACGTCGGGGCGGAAACGATCGGAGCCTGGGGTTTCCTGGCGACATTCGCCGCCGGCGTCGGTCTCCGGCACGCAGAGCTGCACGTGAGCCGGAAAACGCCCCACCCCGAGATGGCGAAGCAACCGCTGCGGGAGCCGCCCGAATCCCCCGGCGCGCCAGTGCCGCACCCGCCGTCGGAGGAACTGGTAGGAGCCAACGTGCAGGCCGAAGAGCTGAAAGAGCCGGCGGTCGCGGCCGGGGTGCTGGTGGCGGAGACGATCAGCTTCGGCGACACCGCCGAGCGGCTGCTGGAGGTGCTGCTGGTGGTGCTGGTCGGCATCCTGCTCGCCCGGCACTGGGACCCGCGCGCGATCCCGCTGGCGGCCGCCCTGTTCCTGGTGATCCGGCCGCTCGCGACCCAACTCCTCCTGGCCGGCACCCCGACCAGCATCTCGCAGCGCTGGCTGATGGGGTGGTTCGGCATCCGGGGGATCGGGAGCCTGTACTACCTGAGCTACGTGCTGGCGCACGGGCGGTCCACCGCTATGGCCGAAGCCCTGACCAGTCTTACGATCTCGACCGTGGCGCTCAGCATCCTGGTACACGGGATGACGGCGGCGCCGCTGATCGCGAGGTATGAACGGGGGCTGGAAAAGGGAAAAGCGTGAGCGGGACGAGGGCAAGCGTGAGCGGGACAGTCATTGCGAGGCGCGTAAGCGCCGTGGCAATCCCCCGGGTTACGCGCGTAATCGGGGAGATTGCTTCGGTCGCGGAGCCTGCCCTGAGCGCAGCCGAAGGGGCTCCCTCGCAATGACTGCTATTCTCGACTCCCCGCTTACCCGCCTACCCGCCCCCGCTCGGGATGACTCGCATGGAGGGCTCGGGATGACGCGCGAGTGCTAGCACCCTACCGCCTTAGCCCCATTGACGAAAATTCCGATTCGACCAATTTGGCTGGGTGAACGCAAAACTCTCCACTCAACCAGGTCGAGACTCTGTCCATGGCCGTCCGTCGCGCACTCATACTGCTGCTCCCACTCCTCATCCCACCCTCCAGCGCCCCCGCACAGCAGGCCGAGCTCGGGGCCGCGTCGGCCCAGCTCCAGAACTTCAGGGGACAGGGCGGCAAGCGGCTGACCTACGTCTGCCCGCCCCGGGCGACCGGCCAGGTCTACGGCACCGACGTCTACACTGACGACTCCCCGATCTGCGCCGCGGCGGTGCACGCAGGGGCGATCACCTCCGAGAAGGGCGGGCCCGTTACCGTGGTGATCGGAGAGGGACAACCGCGCTTCGCCGGCAGCAGCCGCAACGGGGTGACCTCGCAGGAGTTCGCCGAGTGGCCCGGCAGCTTCAGCTTCGACCGGCGGAGCACGCCGGCGAAGATCACCTGGGGTACGACGGCGAGAGGGGTGCAGGGCTACAGCGGCAGCGTGACGGTGGTCTGCCCTGAGGGCGGCCGCGTCAGGGACGTCTGGGGCACCGACTCCTACACCAGCGACTCCTCTATCTGCAGCGCGGCGGTGCACGCCGGCGTCATCAGCCTGGCCAGAGGCGGTCCGGTGACCATTCGGATGACCGAGGGACGGAAGGCCTACGAGCCCAGCAGCCGGAACGGCGTGGCCTCCCGGGAGTACGGCAGCTGGGAAACCAGCTTCGAGGTCGCGCCCGCGGCCCGCGAGGTGGCCTCGGCTCCAGCACCGGCGACGAACCGAGCCACGACGATGACGCCGGCGCCGCGGGGCACGTCGCCCGCCACTACGACGGCCGCTGCCCCCACCACGGCCCGGACCGGCGTTGCTCCGCGGAGCGACGGACACACCATCGCGCCCACTGGACCCGCTCCCACCATCGTGTCCGCCACCGGATTCAAGGGCGTGGCCGGTCCCAAGTACAGCCAGCTCTCCTGGAACTCAGCACCGGGCGCGGTCGGATACGGGCTCACCCGCTACGACCCCACCACCCAGCAGCGCATCACCCTGCGCAAGGCCGGCGGCGATACGGTATTCGTCCAGACCGGATACACCGACACCGTGGTGACGCCCAACCGCACCTACGGCTATCGCCTGCGGACGTTCTTCAAGGACCAGTACGGTGAGCTGGTGAGCGACCCCGACACGTCGCAGGGAGTGTCGGTGACGCCGAAGGATCCCGAACGCGCCGCTGGCGCTGCCGCCCAACTTTCAGGACAGCGTGAAGATCCAGTATACGCTGTCGCCGCCGGACCCCAACCGCGCCTACCCGATAGCGCGCGACACCATGATCACCCTGAGTTGGGACTGGCGCTCCGGAGCGGCGGGGTATCGGATCAGCGTGAATGAGTTCAGTGGTAGCAGCACTTTTGTGGCGGCCACCAACGGCTACCCGCTGGCCCACCCCTCGGCAACCGGGCCGAGCGGCAACCCCCGGGCGGGACCCTATGCCTCCACCCAGCTGCGATGGCTTAGACCACTGAACCCGGGTACCTACCTTTTCTGCGTCTACGCCGTGTCCCCGAAAGATCCCACGACCGGGAAGCGGGTGGAGAGCCGCCCCGGCAGACTCAAATTGAGCAACCACTCCGGGACGGGCGACAAATGGCAGGTCGAGAAGGTCGATTCCTATCCGGTCGGCAACAACAAGTGCGCGGATGCACCGGCGGGTTTTTAGAGGCGGTAGAGCCTGCCCTGAGCGCAGCGAAGGGTGATGCGGCGGTAGCTGCGGGTAAGGACGGGAAGGCAGTCATTGCGAGGCGCGGAAGCGCCGCGGCAATCCCCCAGGTCACGCGCGCTAGTCGGGGGATTGCTTCGGGCCCTTCGGACCCTCGCAATGACTCGGGATTTCCCGCTCACCGCTTACCGCTCACGCGTCACCATCTAACTGACAGACAACTCAGCCCCCCATCCATCTTCCGGTACTCCGACATCTCCAGCTCGGCGACGTTATGGCCTAACCGGCGCGGCAGTGCCGCTGTTTGGGGGAAACCGGCGGCAACCAGCACCGTCTCGTTGACCCGGATGCAGTTGGCGGCGTACTCTTCCCCCTCGGTACCTCGACTACATCCCATCCGCGGAGCGACCGGTGCCCGGCGAGTTCGCGCCACGCGATCAGCCGCCGGCCGCCGAGCCATGAGAGGCCGGTCTTGAGGTGCAGCATGGGTGGAGAGTCGCGAGTCGCGAGTCGCGAGTCGCCAAGCTTGCGGATATCAATGACAATGGAGCGGTAGTCACGGGCTGCCAGCCAGGCAGTCAGCTGAGCGCACCCCTCCTGGTTGGTGCGATGAGAGATGCCGATGAAGAAGTGCTCGTCCGCCTCGCACACGTCGCCGCCGTCCACCGTTCCCGGCGGCGTGATCCGATCCAGCTCAGGAAACCACCGCGCGAGCGCCGCGTCGACGGCCGTCACCTCGCCCGCCCGGCTGGGAGCGCCGGGCCGAGTCAGGATCGCGCCTCGGCCGGTGACGATGGCGGTGTCCTCGACGAAGGTGGAGTCGGGGAACTCGGGATCGGGAGGCAGTCTGAGGAGAGCAAGCCCCAGACCCTCGAGCACCTGGCAGTATGTCTCGTGCTGGTCGAGTGCCAGCTCGAGGTCAGGGGGACCGAGGCCGGAGGAGGTGATGCCGTCCGCGAAGGTGGCAGCGGGGGGACGGACGATGGCGTGGGTGAATCTCAAAGGGTCTAGAGTCTAGAGTCTAAAGTCTAGGGCGGTGGGTCCCTAAGTCTAGGAACCCTGTTGGATCGTTGCTTTCTTTACCACGAAGGCACGAAGGTCACGAAGGCCTCGAGTAGACCGCGAGACGAATTTTGGTCAACAGCACACCGCCCAAGTTCAAGCCACTCAGTAGAGGTGCCCTACAGGTGTGCAGTTGAACAAAGTCTGTTTCTTCGTGTCCTTCGTGCCCTTCGTGCCTTCGTGGTGAAAGCGTTACCGGAGAGTCGTCTCGCTGGGAAGCTCGCGCACCCTCGGGTTCTCTACTGATCAGCGTCGAGGGCTCTAGACTCTAGACCCTAGACCCTCGACCCTCGACCCTCGACCCTTAATAACCACACGATACACCGGATAGCTCAGCCCCAGCAGCAACAGCGACTTCCAGCTATTGCCCCAATCGCTGACCACCGCGCCGACCAGAAACGCCAGTGAACCCAGCAGCGCCAGGCCGGTCGTGTACGGATATCCCGGCACCCGCCACGGCCTGGGCGTGTCCGGCTCCTTGCGTCGCAGAACGAACACGGTCACGAACGAGAGGGCGTAGTTGAACACGAAGAAGAAGGCGCACAAGGCGAGCACCGTGGCGAACGTTCCGGTGACCATGAACCCGGTCACCACCAGAATGCTGGTCCAGTGCGCCACCGTCGGAGTGCCGCCCGGGTTGACCGTCTGGAGACTGGCCGGGAGCAAGCGGTCGCGGCTCATGGCCAGCAGAACTCGCGGTACCTCCAGGAGGCACGCGTTCATGCCACCCAGGATGGACAGCAGCACCAGTAGCCGGATCACCAGGTCGCCCCGGTCGCCGAAGAGAACCTTGCCGGCGCTCGCTGCAACGAACGGATCGCCCGCCATGCGCTCGATGCCGAGCACCCGGAGGAAGGCGACGTTGACCAGCACATAGATCAGGATGACGAGGAGGACTCCCAACAGCATCGACCGCGGGATGGCTCGGCCGGGGTTACGGGTCTCCTCGCCGAAATAGAGCGGCCCGGTCCACCCATCGTAGGTGTAGATCACCAGCTGGAGCGACAACACCACCGCGGCGACCATGGCGAGACCCGCTGCGGGCACGGCCGCCGGGGCAGCGATCGCAGCGCCACCACCCGGGACGTCTGCCAACAGGCACACGGCGATCAGCCCGCCGAACGCGAGCGCCTTGGCCGCGCTCAGGATCTGCTGCGAGAGGTCACCGGTCCGGATGCCGCGCCAGAGCAGCAGGCCGAAGAGGAGCACCAGGACGACGCCGGCCGGCGTCCGGCGCCCAGCCAGCGCGGGCACTAGCGGTTCGAGATACTCCATGAAGACCATGCCGCTCAGTGCCACCGTGGCGGAGACGGAGAACCAGTCGCTCCAGCCAACCAGGAACCCGGCGTAGCGGCCTAGCCCCCGAGTAACGAAGACGTACTGTCCGCCGGACCGGGCCACCATGGCGCCGGGCTCTGCCAGAGAGATAGTTCCCAGCAGGGCATAGAGACCACCAATGATCCAAACGCCGAGGAAGAGAGCGGGACTGGGAAGGTGAGCCGCGACGTCACCGGGGGTACGGAGAATCCCGACGATGATGGTGTTGCCGATGAGGACGGCGACGCCGAACGAGACGCCCAGGACCTGGAGGAGCCGTCCCCGGTTGATCGCAGGGATAGGCGTGGGCGTGCCGGTGATGCCGGTGCGGTCTGAGGTTTCGGTCAGCTGGGAGTCCGGGAAGGGATGGGGATAGAGTAGCGCCGAACGGGAAGGACGGGAAGGTAGCACTCGCGCGTCATCCCGAGCGGAGCGAGGGATCGCTTAATGAGACGTCCCTACGAAGATCTGCTTATGAACGTCTCATCGAACGATCCCTCGCATCCGCTCGGGATAACTCCGAGTGCTACCGCGTAATCTGCCTTTTAGCCGAAGCCACCAGACTGTCCGCCCGCCGGGTCGCCTCGCTGATTATCCCCTGCGCCTTGTTGTCCGACTCCTGTCGCAGCTGGTCCGCGGCGAGCTTGGCGCCGGCCGCTGCCAGCGGATCATCTCCCGCCTTCTCCGTCAACGCGTCGGCCTGCTGATGGCCCGCCAGCTTGATCTTCGCCGCCAGCGACTCGGCCTGCTGCCGGATCGCCGCTGCCTGCCGCTCCGCCTCCGCTACCGCCCGAAGCGCCGCAGAGTCGACCCTCTGCTCTACCGCCTCCTTCACCGCCGTCTGCGCCCCCTGCGCCACCGAGGTCGTCACGCTGGCCACGTCGACCTTCACCACCGGATCGGTGACCTTGCCGGCCAGCTGAATTCCCAGCGGGATCACCGCGGCGGAGC
This sequence comes from uncultured Gemmatimonadales bacterium, assembly GCA_963840165.1. Classification (GTDB taxonomy): domain Bacteria; phylum Gemmatimonadota; class Gemmatimonadetes; order Gemmatimonadales; family GWC2-71-9; genus CAVVWJ01. The sequence goes on along the minus strand of CAWIXT010000007.1, from coordinate 534,223 downwards.
TGAGGTCCAGCCCGGTCTTCGACGCCAGGCTCGCGATCGCCTGGCTCGCGCCGCCACCCAGCAGTGACTTCGGCACCTGGAGCTTCAAGGTGTAATCCAGCGACTGGTCGATGCCGTTGGAGCCGGCCACGGTCATGGTCATCCCCGCCACCTTCACGTCGAACGGCGGCAGCGCCAGGCGCCCATCCTCGATCTGGAATGCGGTCCTGATCGCCTGCATGGTGGGGTTCTCCAGGATCTGCAGCTTGGTGACGTCCACGATCTTCTCCATCCCGGGGAAGTTGCGCAGCGCCACGTTCGACGTCTGGAGAGTGCCACGCCCGGTGAGCGCCGAGAAGACCGGCATCATGTCCTTGCCCAGCGCGCCGTTCAGCTTGACGTCAGTCGTCACCAGCCCGGACGCGTATTTGGCGACCGGAGCCAGCATCTGCACCGTGGTGAAGGCCTCGAATGCAGCCGGGATGTTCACCTTGATCATCTTGAAGTTGACATCGAACGTCGGCTGGGCCGGGTTGGTGGTCTCATAGAAGCCGCTCACGCCGAGCTGGCCGCCCAGCGCGTTCATCCGGAAGTCTTCCAGCGTCGCCCGCTGGTTCCTGATCCGCACCCTGCCCCGCGCGCCGTTCATCTTGAGCTTGTCGTAGGTCAGCTCGTTCACGGTCGCGTTCAGGGTGAAGTCCAGCTTGGCCGGCACCGGGATGATCTCGAGGTCGCCCTCGCCGGAGCGCCACTCGTTCAGATCGAACCGGTTGCTCCGCACCGTCGCCGAGCCGGTGAGAGTGTCCTCCCGGAAGAGGTAGGAGATCAGGTTGTCGATCGAGCCGGATGCCTGGAGATCGCTGCTGCCGACCGAGCCATCGAACGACGTGAGCTGCGCCCGCTCGGGCCGGAGCCGGAGCGACGCCTGCCGGATCGCGAGGGGAAGCGGCAAGGTCTTCCCTTTGAGAGTCAGGTCGCCCACGTCCACGGTGCCGGTGGCCGCGACTTGATCGTATTGCTTCTTATCGAGAGACGAGAGCCGGGTTCGCACCGCGGCGTCGGCTGCTATGGTGCCGGTGAGCTCGTCTATCTCCTCGAGCTTTACGGTGCGGCGGACGTCCGCCAGATCCAGCTTCCCCTTAACGGTGAGATCCACGTTGGGATCCGATACCGGGGTCCGGAGAACCATGGCGGCTTCCACCGGATTACGGCCGATCCGGAAATGGAATCGGTCCAGCCTCACCACGGTGCTGTCGGCGCTGCCGCCGGGATTGGTGAGCGCCAGATCCAGGAAGATCGAACGGGCGGGGAGCGGAAGATCGGGGTACTGGAAAGCGGCGTCGTTCACCTTGGCATTGAGCACGAACGCGGGGAAGGCGCTGTCGCCATACTCGCCCTTGACCTTGCCATCCATGGTGAAGTTGCCCGACGTCTTCACCCGGTCGAACTCGCGGGCGTACACCGCCGGCACCAGCGACAGGATGCTGCGGAAATTGGTGCTGGGCGCCTGGAATGCCAGGTCGAGCCCGAGCAGTTCGCCGACGGACTTGGCCGACCCGGAAACGCGGAGCTTGAGATCGTTGAGGCTGAGCTCGGTGTCCTGGAGGACGTAGGATTTCTGGGCCAGATCGGCCCGGGCATCGGCGCTGAGGCCGAGCTTCACCCGGTTGAGGTACGGGATCCCGGCGAACGTCACGTTCGCGGTGTCGGCACTGAGCCGAGTCCGGACGTCGACCTCTCTCTGGCTGAAGTCCCCGCTGAGGGTCTGATCGTAGCCCTTGAGGGTCGCCTTGAGCCTGGCTCGGCGGTTATCGAGGGCGATGTCGGCGTCCTTGATCTCCAGGCGACGCAGACTCACCTCCATGGGCTTCGAGTCGTCAGTCGCGAGTCGCGAGTCGCGAGTAATGTCCCAATTCGAGGTTCCGTCTTCAAGAGCGATCAGTGAGAGACGAGGCTGATCCAGCTCCACGCCGCGGACCACGATTGGCCGGCCCGCGACCACATTGGCCAGCACGCTCGGTACACTGACGACCACACCGAAGTGGCGGATCGCAGCCAGAGTGTCGCCCTCGAAGCGGCCGGTATTGGCCACCGTCAGGTCGTCGAGCCGGAGGGTGAGGTTGGGGAAGTTGCGAAAGAAGCTGAGCCCGGCGTCCCGCCAGTCGATCCGGGCGGCGAGGGTGTTATTCAGCTGCAGCTTGGCCCGCGCTGCGATCTGGTCCTGGAAGAGCATCGGCAGGACCAGGAGCAGCACAAGGAAAAGGGCGAGCAGGCCGCCGAGAGCGGGCAGGAGGCGGGGGCGTTTCATGCCCGAAAGGTAAGCGGAGGTTTGTCATCCTGAGCGCAGCGAAGGATCCCTCGGTGGTTGTTCAAGGGATCCTTCGCTACGCTCAGGATGACATGCTACTCGCCGACCTCGCCGTAGGCCTGGTACCCAGCCGGCTCGGCCGCAGACTCCGAGGAGCTCATCCAGGACTCCTGGACGGGGATACGGTGTTGGGCCACCCGCGCCGAGGCATAGTTGAAGGCCAGTGTCGCCAGCAAGGCGGTGACCAGGAAGGACAAGGCAAGACCCAGGATACGCATAGCTCTTCTCCGGTTTGAAACCAGCCTACCTCTGGCAGCCTACTCCTGGGGGGTCAAGTAACCGTCAAGAGGCACCCAACAGTGTCTACGGGCAGCCCGAGGCTCTGCGGCCTGAATCACAAAGTGACCTTTGGCCCGCGAGCCGGGGGTGACCCTGAGCACCGCGCGATCCCGGCCCATAGGCCATATTCATCCCTCATTCACCAGCGCGGGAGCCGGGATGGTCATTCGGGCGACGCTACACCAGACCAGAGCTCGGGTCCTCGTACTCCTCGCAGCCGGGGCGACGGCGATCCCCCTTGCCGCCGCCCCTCTCCCCGCCCAAACCGTCGTCCTCCGCCCCGTCGCCGACCTCTCTTTCCCCACCAAATTCTCGCTCCGGGGTGGAACCCTGCGCGTCAGCCAGAAGATGGGCTTCAGGGTGGGCGCCCGGATGACCCTGACGTTCAGCGACCGGTTCGACGTCGCCAACGCGATCACCTACAGCCCCGGACAGGTGACGCTGCACGGCGCCGGCGAGCAGCTCGATCTCACGGGCGGGTCGCATTCGATCGCGGGCTCGACCGCTGCGCGGTACTGGCTCCGGCCACCGGGTGGGCCGCTCTCCTGGCAGGTGCACACCGGGGTCGGCATGGCCATCGGTGGAAGGCCATCCTACCTGGATCTGTTCGAGAGCTCGACTTTGAGCGCGGTAGTGGGCACGACGGTGCGCTACCGGGTGGGCCAGCTGGTGAGCCTCACCTTTAAGGTGCAGCACCGTGTGCTCACGCTCCGTTCCGGCCAGCCGGCCGGCCCCGGGTCTCGGGCGCTGCAGACCAGGTTCGGGGTAGGATTCCCTATGTTGGAGAAGCTGATGTGAGGAAAGGCGGTAGATACTGCGGCGGTAGATACTGCGGCGGTAGGTAGAGCGGCGGTAGGGCGGTAGGGCGATAAGGCGGAATGGCGGTAACAAAAGAGTACCTCATCCCGAGGAAGCCCGAGTGAAACGAGGGCGACGAGGGACCTATTCTGAGTTCAAGGCTGGAGTCAGATTAGGTCCCTCGCATGCGCTCTGGATGAGGTGATTCCTGTCGCTTTCCCGCCCACGGCCTACCGCCGCAGTACCTACCGCCTTACCGCCTTACCGCCGAGTTTGCAACCGTTCTCCGATCGGGTCCGTCATACAGAGAACTCGCAAACCCGGAGCGGTGATGACCCAGCTGCATTTGCTTCTCGCCTTCCTGCTCGCACCCGTCAAAGCACCGGCACCAACCCAGGATTCCAGTTCACGCGCGCTTGAACAACGGATCGACCGCTTCGTGCGGCCCTACGCCGCCAGCAACAACTTCACCGGCGTGATCCTGGTGCGCCGGCGGGGGCGGGTGCAGCTGAACAAGGGCTACGGGATGGCGAACTACGAGCTGGGTGTGCCCAACGCGCCCTGGACCCGGTTCCACGTCGCCTCGGTGACCAAGGCGTTCACCGCGGCGGCGATCCTGTTGCTCGTGGATAGGGGGAAGCTGAGCCTGGACGATTCGGTTTCCCGCCATCTGCCGGGCTACCCCAATGGCGACCGGATCCGGATCCAGCATCTGCTGGAGCACACCGCCGGCATCCCCAACCTGGGCAGCGGGCCGGACTGGGCCCGCCTGGAGCGCGTCCCCCACACCACTGAGGAGCTGGTCGCGCTGTTCAAGGACCTGCCGCTGGATTTCGAGCCCGGGTCGCAGATGCGCTACAGCAACTCCAACTACAATCTGCTGACACTGATCCTCGAGAAGGTTTCGGGCCAGAGCTACGAGACGTTTCTGCGAGAGAACATTTTCATTCCACTCGGCCTCAGGTCCACTGGCGACGGCAGCGACATGGCCCGCCTGATTCCCAACCGCGCCACCGGGGTCGAGCCCGCCGGAATCCGCGAGGTCGGGCTGCCACGCTATATCGACTGGTCCAGCCGGAAGGGGAGCGGCTCGCTCGTGACCACGGCGTTGGAGCTGGACCGCTTCGTGGATGCGCTGTTCGGTGGGAAGCTGCTACAGCCGGACACGCGGCCGAAGATCCTGGCACCGGCGGAGGGGTTCGCCTACGGTTGGGCCCGGGGCGAGCGGTTCGGCCGGAAGCTGATGCGGGGCTCCGGCCGGAGTCCCGGCTACAACGCCAGCGTCCAGCGCTACCTGGACGATGGCACCACGGTGATCGTCCTGAGCAACAGTTACTCGCCGGTGGCCCAGGATTCGGTCTTTCTCACCGGTATCCACGCCGCCGTGTTCGGAACCGCGCCGGTGCCGCCGGCGCTGCTGCCGGTCGCGGTCAAGCAGGGATCGCTAACGGAGCTCGCGGGACAATATCAGATGCCGGAGGACTACTTCGTCCCCAGTGCCACCCTGGAGCTGGTGGACCGGGGAAAGCATCTGGAGGCGGTCTGGTCCAACGGGGCCCGCAATACCATCTACCCGGTGGGACCCGGGCGGTTTCTGGACCGGAACTTCTGGGCCGATGTGAGCTTCAGCCGAGACAGCGCGGGAGCCGTGAGCGGGTTTACGTACGTGGTTGGAGGCCAGAGATTTGTGGCGGTAAGGAGGTAGGTACTGCGGCGGTAGGTGGTGCGGCGGTAAGGCGGTAGGTTGTCATCCTGAGCGCAGCGAAGGATCCCTTAAATCATACGCGTAGAGATCCTTCGCTGCGCTCAGGATGACAGATTACATCATGATAAACATCTCCGATCGAGTCCGCCGTTTCCGCGAGCTGCACGCATCCGGCTGCTTCGTGATCCCGAATCCCTGGGATGCCGGCAGCGCACGGATGCTCGAGCGGATGGGATTTCCCGCGCTTGCCACCACCAGCGCGGGGTTCGCCTGGTCGCTCGGCCGGCGGGATAACGGGGTCACCCTGGACCAGGCGCTGGCTCACATGCGTGCGATCGCCGCAGCGGTGGACCTGCCCGTGAACGCCGACTTCGAGGGCGGCTTCGCGGTCGAGCCGGCCGGCGTCGCCGCCAACGTCTCCCCGGCCGCGAAAACCGGTGTCGCGGGGCTCTCGATCGAGGACTCCACCGGCAATCCGGACCAGCCGTTGTTCGAATTCGAACTTTCGGTCGAGCGGATCCGAGCCGCCTGGGACGCAATCGACCAGAGCGGCACCGGCGTGCTCCTCGTCGGCCGATCGGAAGGGTTCGTCGTCGGACGCCCCGATCTCGGCGAGACCATCCGCCGGCTCACCGCTTACGCCGAGGCGGGGGCCGACTGCCTGTACGCTCCGAGGATCCGCACCCGGGAAGAGATCTCGGCGATCGTCAAGGCGGTCGCACCCAAGCCGGTGAACGTGCTGGCGGGAACCGAGGTCCCCACGGTCGCCGAGCTGGCAGCGCTCGGCGTGCGCCGGATCAGTGTGGGCGGAACATTGGCCCGCGTGGCGTTGACCGCTTTCCTGGAGGCGGCGAAAGAGATGGCGACGGAGGGTACCTTCACTGCCCTGGGCAGGGCGGTACCATTTGCCGAGATCGACCAGTTCTTCGACTAGGATCTCCGGAAGACCTACTATCGGTGGAGAACTGGTCGCATGTCCTGCAGAATTGCCTCGGTGAGCTCATCCTGTAGCTCGAACACGCTCTCCAGCTGCCGCTCGTATCGCTGCGACCAGACGTAGGACCCGTCTTTCGGGTCAACCAAGCGGAGGATCACCCGGATCCGGTCGTCCGCCTGCCGGATGCTTCCTTCCAAGATCCCGTCCAGGCTGGCTCGGCTGATCCCTTCCACCGAGGGCACCGCCACCAGTCGCACACCTTCCTGCCGGCTGAGGCTGTTGGTCAGCTCCTCCACCAAGCCTTCTGCCAGATAATCGTTACCTGGGGCTGAGCTGAGATTGAGGATGGGTGAAACCGCAATCGAAAAGCGGCGGTTGGCAAGGCTAGCACTGGCGATTGCAGTCTGCCGCAGGCGTTCGGCCAATGCCAGCACAGCGGGATTAGGCACCGCCTCCAACTCGCGCTCCACGCCCACCTCGTAGCGCTGCGCATGGTGCAGAGCACCTGCCCGGTCGCCGTATGCGGCGAGTGCCGACATCAGCCGCATGATTACCCGCGAGCTCAACGGCTCGTGCGCCGCCAACAGGCTCCACCACCGAGATGCGGTGGCCCGATCACCGGACGCTTCGGCCGCGATCGCCAGCGTCTCCAGCGCCTCACCGTATGCCCGGTCGAAGGCGGCCCGCTCTGACTCGACCCAGCGCTCGAACTCCGGTGCGTCCCCGAGATAAAATCCATCCATGAAAGGGCCGCTGTAACACGCCGCTGCCCGGTCCAGCGCTCCTCGCGACCGTGCGGTGTTGAACTCCGCGACATCGCTCGTCATGCGGTCCGGGTTGACGCGGATCTCGCCGGCCGAGGCTACGAGCGAGTCCTCACCCAAGCTCCGGCGGAGGGAGTGCAGTAGCTGACTCAGCCGATGCCCCGCCCGGCGTGCATCGGCCTCCGGCCACAGCAACGCAATGATCTTGTCCCGACTGAGCCCCCGCTCGCCGGCCGCCGCCACGATCGTGAGCAAGGCAAGCGCCTGTCGCTGGGCCGCGCATCCTCCCAGCGGTCCGTCCGGCCCCTCGACCGCCGGACTCCCGAAGCTCCTGATTCGGTATCTGATATCCATCTGACGTCCCGCCGCTATTGTATCCCCCGTCCACCGCCCGAGCAAGCGAACCCGATCCAAGCAGGAGGATACCATGAGCTACCATTGGCCTTCGATTTTCGGCAGTGCATTGACGCTGGCCGCCCTCGTCGGCTGCGATCAGAATGCACCATTGGAGTCCTCTGCTACCGATTTCGGCACCGCCGCCAGGTCGGGCGTCAAGCTCGTCCCCTGGAAGGAGTCATACGCAGCTTCTGGAACCATCAGTCCCGGTGCTGCATGTCCGTCACCTCAACTGCTGGTGAGCCTTGCGGGAGGCGGTACCGCCACCCACGTTGGCAGATACACCATCGTGAATTCTCATTGCGTCGACCCGGCAACCGGAGCTCTGACGGGCGGCACTTTCGTCAAGACGGCGGCGAATGGCGATCGGATCTTCGGCACCTATACCGGTAGCAGCGCCGTGATCCAGCCGCCCGCACCAATCGCAATCTTCGGCATCACCGGCACGCTTACCTTCACCGGCGGGACCGGCCGGTTCACCGGAGCAACTGGGACCGCCACCATGAACGGCACCTTGCGAGCGGATTTCTCGCGGCCGGATGTGCCGGTGCCGGCCGATGTCACCCTGGTGATGACCGGCAGCATTTCCTCACCCGGCTCGACCAAACAGTAAGGAGACTACAATGGCTACCATGACTGCCGGGCAGACCAGCCAGTCGCAGCTCGAGGCAACCGTCACTCGGGTGCGCGAGGGAGCCCGAAAGTTCGCCAAGTTGTCCCTGGACGATCGGGTAGAGCTCGTCAACGCCATGCAGGCGGGATATCTCAGGATCGCGCGGGCCAGCGTCCATGCGGCATGCGCCGCCAAGGGAATTCCACTCGGAGGCCCTCTGGAGGGCGAGGAGTGGACGCTGGGGCCCTGGTTCGTGGTGCGGCACCTCCGTCTCATCCGCCAATCGCTGCTGTCGCTCAAGCACACCGGGAATACACCGGTGGGCCAGACGAGTCGGCTTCCCAACCAGCGCATGGCCGTGCAGGTATTCCCGGCCGGCACGATCGACGGCACACTGTTCATGGGCGTGCGAGTGGATGTGCACCTGCAGTCGGGAGTCACGGCCGAATTGATGGAGAACTCCCGCGCTCGCTTCTACAAGAGTCCGGATCACGACGGACGCGTCGTTCTCGTCCTGGGGGGCGGCAACGTCAATGGGATCCCCTCGATGGATGTCCTGAGCAAGATGTTCAACGAGGGGAAGGCATGCATTCTCAAGATGAACCCCGTGAATGCCTACCTGGGCCCCTTTCTGGAAGAGGCATTCGCCGAAGCGATACGCCGCAATTTTCTCGCGGTCGTGTACGGCGGGGCTGAAGAGGGTGCCTACCTGGTGAGTCACCGCGATGTCGATGAGGTGCATCTCACGGGCTCGGACCAGACATTCGATCGGATCGTCTGGGGGCCCCCAGGACCTGAGAGGGAACTGCGGAAGGCACAGGGTCGCCCTGTGCTGGAGAAGCCGGTTACCGCAGAGCTGGGCAACGTTTCGCCGGTCATCGTGGTTCCCGGCCGCTACACCGACAAGGAACTGGCCTATCAGGCCGAGGACGTGGCGGCCGGTCTGACCTGCAACGCATCATTCGACTGCAATGCCAACAAGGTGCTTATCCTGCCGAGGGGCTGGGCCCAGCGGGAGTCGTTCCTTGCGGCACTGGAGAGCGCCCTGTCGAAGGTGACGCCTCGGCGGGCCTACTATCCCGGGGCACGCGATCGCTGGCAGGCCTACTCCAAGGGCCGATCAGCAATGCGAACGTTCGGCGGCGAGAGCCAGGACGTCCTGCCCTGGACCCTGGTTCGTGACCTCGATGCGAACGATCGCGACGAGCGGGCCTTTGTGTCCGAGTCGTTCTGCCCGGTCCTGTTCGAAACCCAGATAGGCAACGCTGATCCGGTCGAGTTCCTGGACCAGGCAGTCAGCTTCGCGAATGATCGGCTTTGGGGAACCCTCTCGGCAGGTCTGGTAGTGCATCCCAAGACCTCGAAGGATCCCACCTTGGGAGCAGCGGTAGACAACGCCATCACCAGGCTCCGGTATGGTGCCGTATGCGTGAATGCCTGGGCCGGTTACCTCTTTGCCTTCGTGACCCCACCATGGGGCGCGTATCCGGGCTCGAGCTCGGCCGACATTCAGAGCGGGAGCGGCTGGGTGCACAATACGCCGATGCTCGAGGGTATCGAGAAGGCAGTCCTCCGCCATCCCATCACGGCGATGCCCAAGCCGGCGTACTTCCCGAGCCACCGGAGCGCGCACATACTGATGCCGAGGATGACCGCGCTGGAGGAGAACTCCAGCTGGATGAAGGTTCCGGCAGTGATGGCGGCAGCAATGCGAGCCTAGGCGGTACCGCCGGCGACCCCGATGTCTGGGCCGCCGGCGGGCTCTCTGGCTGAGTCGGACGACGGGTGATATTGTAGAGTAGAGCACTCCGGAAAGCAGTTTGCCCCAACTTCAAGATCACCTCACCGACGTTCTGCAGGACCGTTATGCCATCCAGCGGGAGATTGGACACGGTGGCATGGCTGTCGTGTATCTCGCGCGCGACCTCAAGCACGACCGTGACGTGGCGCTCAAGGTACTCTTTCCCCACGTCGCCGCCACACTCGGTGCCGACCGCTTCCTCCGCGAGGTCCGCGTCGCCGCACGGTTGCACCACCCACATCTCCTGCCGCTCTACGACTCGGGTGAGGCTGACGGCTCACTCTTCTACGTGGTCCCGTACATCGAGACCGGCTCACTGCGTGACCGCCTGCAGCGCGAGTCTGTGCTGCCACTGTCTGCGGCCATTCAGATCGCGCGTGAGGTCGCCGATGGCCTGGACTACGCTCATCGGCAGAACGTGGTACACCGTGACATAAAGCCCGAGAACATCCTGCTCGACGAAGGCCACGCAGTCATCGCCGATTTCGGGGTGGCGCGGGCCATCAGCGAGGCCGCCGAAACTCAGCTGACCGAGGCCGGCCTTCTTGTGGGAACGCCGTCATACATGAGTCCCGAGCAGGCAATGGGTGAGGCTGTGGATGGACGCAGCGATATTTATGGCCTCGGATGTGTTCTCTTCGAACTCCTGACCGGCGCTCCTCCCTTTACCGGCCACGCACCTCTCGCCATCCTGGCCCAGCGCGTGAACGGTTGTGCTCCCAGGCTGATCGATCGCGGGGCGGAGGTGCCACAACATCTGGAAGAAGTTTTGGCTCGCGCGCTGGCGAGGGAACCGAGAGAGCGATTGCAGACTGCTGCCGAGTTCGCGCAGCTCCTCTCGACTGGAACCCGCGAGATCACACCAACATCCCTCACGCCAACCGCCATACGCCGGGCCCCCCAGCCGCCAGGGCTTGCCGTGCTGCCGTTCGTGAACCTGAGCTCTGATCCGGAGAACGAGTACTTCTCGGACGGGATGACCGAGGAGCTGATCAACGCCCTGACGAAGGTCGGCGGCCTTCGGGTTACCGCTCGCACCTCGGCATTCGCCTTCAAGGGAAAAGATGTCGACGTGCGCGAGATCGGACAGAAGCTCAATGTCGCGTCGATTCTGGAAGGGAGTGTCCGGCGCTCCGGCAACCGGATTCGCATCACCGCACAGCTCGTCAACGTGGCGGACGGGTACTATGTCTGGTCGGAGACCTTCGACCGGGGGATCGCGGACGTCTTCGCCGTACAGGACGAGCTCGCGCGCGCGATCACCGCGAGCCTCAAGGTTCGCCTCACCGATGCAGACCTCCAGCCGGAGCCACCGACCGAGAACTTCGACGCATATACCCTGTACCTGAAGGGTCTGTATGCGTTGAACCGCCGCTGCGTGGAGGGATATCGTGAGTGCATCGAGCTCTTCAAGGCGGCCGTGCTGAGGGATCCAGCATACGCCCCACCGCATGCCGGCATTGCCTACGGGTATGCCCTGCTGGGCTTCGATTGGTACGGCGGCCTCTCATCCCGGGAGGCGATGCCACTCGCGAAGGCATCTGCGCTGCGGGCGCTGGGGCTCGACCCAAATCTGGCTGAAGCACATTCAGCACTGGCCCTGGTCCAGATGCTTTTCGACTGGGACTGGAATAGTGCCGAAGCCAGCTTCAGGCGCGCGATCGAGTTGAATCCTGGGTATGCCCCGGCTCATCACTGGTTCTCTCTCTTCCTGTCCACCAGAAACCGGCATCCGGAGAGCCTGCGCGAGATCAACAAGGCGCGGGAGCTGGACCCGCTTTCGCTCATCATAAACCAGAACGTCGGGCGAGCCTACCACACCGCCCGGCGATACGCCGAGGCTATCGAGGAGTTCCGGCGGACCCTGGGGATCGACCCACGGTTCTTCTCGGCGTACGTCATGCTCGCCCAATCGCTGTGTCAGTTGTCCCGCTATGAGGAAGCCATCGCGGCGCTCCGGTCGGCTCTTGCCATCGCCGGCCCGAAACCGCTTATCCTCGCGGAGCTTGCTTACGTGTATAGCCGGATGGGACAATCGGACCAGTCTGGCGAGCTGCTCCGGCAGCTGACCGACCTTGCCCGCCGAGAATACGTCCCCCTGTACTATCTCGCACTCGCCCATCTCTCAACGGGCGACACGGCGGCGGCGCTGGACCTCATGGATAGGGCATACGATGAGCGTTCTACCGTCCTGCCCTGGTTGAGCATCGACGTGGCCTGGAGCTCGTTGCACCAGCATCCCCGTTTTGTTCGCCTGCTCGAGAAGCTCGACCTGCCAGATCAGAGTCTGTCGTAGACTCGGAGGGGAACATGCAAGGCACCGAAGTCGCGCAACGTTACATCGATGCCTGGAACAACCGCTCTCCGGACGCCGTCAATGACATGTTCGTCGATGGCGGGACTTACACTGATCCCGTCACCAAAGGCACGCTGACGGGTACGGCCATTGGCGGCTTCGCGGCGGGGCTCTTTGATGCTTTTCCCGATCTCAACTTCGAGATCACCAGCAACGCGGAGACTTCGTCTGGGGTCGTCCTGGAGTGGATCATGAGAGGGACCAACACAGGCAGTCTCAGCGGCCTTCCCCCAACGGGCGCGCGGATGGCGCAGCACGGGATCGATGTCATACGGGTGAGCGGCGACAAGGTGGAGAGTGTGCGGGGCTACTTCGACCGTCAAACGATGCTGGAACAGCTCGGCATCCAGGTCGTGGTGCAGCCTCATCAGGTCGGACCCATCACTTTTGGTACCAGCACCCGGGTGAGGTCCGCTAGCAACGCTACCCCTGGTGCTTTCAGTATGACCATGGTGGATGCCCGTTCAGACGATGAGGTGCAGGAGATCCGGGCGTACAGCCGCCGGATCATGCTCGGAATGCCGGCGCTGCCGGGCTTCCTCACCTTCATGGGTGCGGTAGTTGGTCACCGCCTGTACACGGTGAGCGCCTGGACTGGGCCAGAAGAGGCGCGCCGACTCATGCGAGATCAGGCACACAAGGAGGCGTCGTCCCAGTTCCATCGCGGACAGCTGGGCACCGCGTTCCACAGCAGCATCTGGACGCCCCATCAGATGAGCCCGCGCTGGATCCGCTGCGGGTCATGCGGCCAGATGCGCGGCGCTGGGGAAAGCGGGGGCGGCTCCTGCTCCTGCGGAGTGCCGCTTCCGGAGCTCCCGTTCTGGTAGTTGTGTCGGGAGGAGCCGTGTGAAGGGGCCCTCCTACCCGCTTACCACCTGCCGAGATGCCGCCCGCAGCAGTTGCATCAGGTGTAACTCGCGCTGCAGCGCATGCCACTCGTCCCTCCCTGCCTCCATCGCCCGGTCGTACACGTCGCCTCCTTCTGCGATCTGCCGCTGCTGTAGCTGGACCAGACGACGGTTCATCCGGTCGAGCGCGGCCGCCAGGCGCTGGATCTCCGGCTCCACTCTTGTGACCTCGTCGGGCGAGAGGGCCCAGAACGGGTCGGACCGCGGCTCGGCCCTGAGTGTAGGGTCTCGGTCGGCGCAACGCAGGCAGAAACCGGCCAGCGTCAGGTCGAGCGCGTTCCCCATCCGGTGACAGAGCGGGCAGGTTACGGTCCCGGACGATTCAGCCAGATTTGCGTCGTTCACCGTGAACGGCTCACTCGCCGGGAGCGCCGCGGCCTCGAGGCTCGGGACCTCACCGAGGGACAATCCGGCTATCGTCGCGGCCAATCGGCTGACTGCGGAGCGGCGGTGCATCGGGTTTCCTTTCTGAAAGGCCTCTCTAACTTTGCTGGATGAGGAACTCTCCAACAGCCCCCAGTCAATACATCCGCGGTCTGATCGACGCCCGGCCCTTCGGCATCGCCTCTGTCACTGAGTTCGGAGCCAGGAACAATGGGGAGACGGATTGTACCGCCGCCTTCAACGCGGCCCTCGCCAGTTCATCCCGTCTCATCGTCGTGCCGCCGGGTTTCTACCGGATCACCGCGCCGCTGACGATTCCCTGCAACTCAGGCAAGTGGATCCTGGGTCTGGGTGGCCCCAAGTCGGTGGCCCTCACGGTCTCCATGCCCGCCGGGAACTCCAGCCGCGCGGCGATCGAATACCGGCATGATTCAGCCCGGCAGCCCAACCACGCGGGTTGCGTGCTTCAGAACCTGCACCTGATCGGAGGCAAGTCGTCCTGCCACGGCGTGCACTTGCAGCAGGTGTCATACCCTCTGCTGGAGAACGTCCTGATCGAGGGGTTCGACGGAGCCGGCATCCTGATCGACAAGTGCCAGGACGGCTCGTTCAACAATGTCGCCGTGGTGAACTGTGGCCGGACCTCGGGGGACCCGGCGAACAACGCGGACACCGAGTATGCCGCCCTGCACCTCGTCAGCACGGTGGCGGACGATCACTGCAACATGCTCCGGTTCCGCGATTGTCAGATCGAGAACAACCGGGTGTCGCCTTATGTCTGGATCGATGACGCCGGTCCCATCGGGATCTGGTTCGACCGGATCCACGCGGAGAACGCCGATGCCGGGGGACAACGCGATTTCCTGCGGTCCCGGGGTGGCGACTGTCACTTCAGCGGGATCGCCGCGGCCGGATTCCGCGAAGGCTTCATCCTGGAGGGCTACGGCAACAACACCTTCTCCGACTCCAGAAGTCTGATCAGTGTGGTCGGTCCCCGAAACGTGACCGGCAGCATCCGTATGTCAAACGTGAACTGCGGGCCGCTCTCGTGGACCGGTCTGGCGGGCAGGTCCTACTTCACCAACTGCAGCATCGGAGACGTGAACATCAGCTGGCCGGCCAAGGGACCCAGTGTGTTTACGGCCTGCGCGCTGGGAGACGTGCGCGTTGACCAGGCCGGCGATCCGCACCCGGGGGTCCGATTCTTCAACTGCGAGATGAGCGGGTACGCCACTGGTGCCGATGCCCGGGATCAGTGGCTGGTCGACTGCATCGTGAATGGAGACGTCAGCGCTTCGGCCCGGGAGTCGCGGCTGGAGAACAACGAGATCCGGGGCTCGGTGATCGCCAACAAAACCGAGTCAACCTACATCCCCAACGTCAAGACGATCTATGACGCCGCGCCGCCGACTGCGGGCACCTGGCGAGCGGGGGACAAGGTCTGGCACTCGGCCCCGTCGCCCGACGGACACATCGGCTGGGTGTGTGTGGACGGCGGCTCGCCGGGGACCTGGAAGGAGTTTGGGCGGATTTCGAGCTGAGGGTAGGGCGGTAGGGCGGTAGGGCGGTAGGGCGGTAGGGCGGTAAAGTTACCCTAAGGCTCCCGATACCCCTGGGCCCGGAGCCGAAGCCGCAAGCGCCGAGGGTCGTTCCTGAAGTACAACCCCCCACCCTGCTGGCCCTCCGCCGGCACATAGTCGAGCGTGGTCTCCGACCTTTCCACCCTTCCCGAATCCGCCTCCAGCTCTCCCTCGATGACGACCTCCGCCGCCGTGGTGCGCCCGCGGTTCTGCGCGTGGAACAGCACCAGGTAGCCGGGTCCCGCGGCCCGAACCGAGTCTATTTCGATGGTGATGCCGGGCGGCGTACGGGGGGACCGCACGCCATCGTAGATGAGGTAGCCAAGCACCGCCAACACCATAATTGTGCTGGCGATGGCCACGATCCACTCCGCCATCGACGTGGCCGGGGCGCCCTTGACCGGCGGCTTCTGATCGCCCGTCCTGGGTGCCATCGGCTACACCACCAACCGGGCGGCGGCCGCCCCGATGCTGGCCGGAAAGCCCAGCACGACGGCCTGCATGATCAACGCCGCCACCGAGTTCCCATCGAACCGTCCGAAGGTCCACAGGACGTAAGCACTCACCAGTAGCGCGATAGCGTATCCAGGCACGGTGTAGCGGAAGAAGAGCGCTGTACGCCGCATGCCTGCGGGCACACCGGGTGAGCCACGGAAGCTGGCGGCGTACACGAACCCGTGCATGACAGCAAGAGAGGCGATCGCGAGCGCGATGGCGTGCCAGGGGGTCATCCGTGAGGCGATCAGGAACATCTCCTCGGTCGGCGCCACGTTGAATGCCAGAAACAACGCGCCCACGGCCATCAGGAACAGGATGCCGCCGAACCCGATGTTTCGCTTGTGACGCCGGTCGGCGGTTCCCTGCGATCCGAACTGCGACCCGGAGATCATGGCCCCGAAGCTCGCCGGCACTGCCTGGAGGGCGATCTTGCCGACCACCGATGACAACGGTTCCTGCAAGCTGATCAGATTGAACAGGGCCAGCACAAGGGTCGAGGCGACCAGCCCCACTCCCAGGGCAACCGCCGCATCGGCGATCTCGTCCAGCACGGTCGTGGCCTCCTTGAAGCCGGTGTAGTACTCCATGCCGAAGAGCACCGGCATCATGACGACGATGAACAGCGCCAGGGGGAGCCGGGCCATGTGGAAGCCGAGCTGCCACATTTCCATGGTCATGAGCAGCGGCAGCGAGAAGAAAATGGCGCCACCAAAGGCTCGAGCCAGGCCGTAGCGGAATTCGGGGTTGACGGAGGTGCGGTTGGGTATGGGGGCCCGCCTTTAGGCTATGGGCTATGGGCTATGGGCTATGGGCTATGGGCAACAGCAGGGGAGAGTATAATTGGCTGACCGTTATTGGCTATGTGCCTTAATAGCCCATAGCCCATAGCCCATAGCCCATAGCCCACGAGCCGACCCATCCCCCCGACCAAGCCCCCGAAGCTTCGCCGCTCGTTCGCCTTCGTAATGCCCTTCGTACGCACGGATGTCCGGGAGGATCGCCTGGCCGGCCCCATCCGTGGCGAGCTGCTGGGCGCGGAGCACCTGGCCGAACGGGCCCAGGAGGTGGCGGCGGGACAGCGGGTGGCGGTCGAGCGCAAGGTCCGCCGCACCCCGCTCCTCGCCCGTCTCAACGATACCCGGAAGATCCTGGAAGACGCCCACCGCCGGCTGACCGCTTCGGCCGGGGTGGATGCCGATCAGGACGGCGTGCCCGACGTAGGCCCCGCCGGCGAGTGGCTGCTCGACAACTACCACGTGGTTCAGGAGCACATCGGCGAGGTCCGGGAGAGTCTACCCAGCGGCTACTACCGCGAGCTCCCCGAGCTGGGCGCCGGTCCCCTCGCCGGCTACCCCCGGGTCTACGAGCTGGCCATCACCCTGATCGGCCACAGCGAGGGCCGGGTCGACATCCACAACGTCACCAACTTCGTCCAGGCGTTCCAGCAAGTCTCCACCCTGACGATCGGCGAGCTGTGGGCGATCCCGGCCATGCTCCGGCTGGGGCTGATCGAGAACGTGCGCCGCATGGCGCTCCGGACCGTCGCCCGACTGGACGAGCTGGCCGCCGCCGACAGTGCCGCCACCCGGATCGCGCAGGCGGCAGTCGCCGGGAATGGCGCGCTGGACCTGGAGCTGGACCGCTTCGCCTCCAACCCGCCCGCGCTCACGCCGACGTTCATCAGCCGCTTCCTCCACCAGCTCCGGATCGAAGGCGGCGCCCTGCCCGCGGTGGTCCGGCTGGAGCAGTGGATCGCCGATGAGGCGCTGAGCGCGGAGGAGGCCACTGCCCGCTCCACCCAGCGTCTGGCGCTGACCCAGGTGGTGATGGCCAACAGCATCACCAGCCTCCGCGCCATCGGCCGGATGGAGTGGCGCACCTTCATCGAGGACCAGAGCCGGGTCGAGGCGGTGCTGCGGGAGGATCCGTCCGGCTTCTACCGGCGGATGACTTTCGCCACCCGCGACCAGTACCGCCACGCGGTAGAGCGGATCGCCCGGCGGACACGCAGGCCGGAAGAATCGGTGGCTCGGCGGGCGGTAGATCTGGCGCGGGCCGGGGCGCAGGAGAGCGGGGCGGGCGGACAGATGGACGGGCGGACCGGCGGACAGGCGGACAGGCGGGCAGTAGCCGGAGAAGGTAGGGGCGCACGAGGGGAAGACCATGTCGGCTATTACCTCGTAGACGACGGTCTCGCCGAGCTGGAGGTGGCCACCGGCTACCGGCCCTACTTCGGGGAGTCGGTCGACCGCTGGGTCCGGCGCCATCCCAATGTGGTCTTCGTCGGCGGGGTGCTGCTGACCACGGTCGCGGCCCTGGCCGCGGTGCTGTTGTTGGGCGGCTCGGAGGCCCGCGCGTCCTGGGTCGCGGTGACGATCCTGGGTCTGCTGCTGGCCGGCGACATCGCGGTCAACGTGGTGAATCAGCTGGTCACCGCCTTTCTCCCGCCCCGTACCCTGCCCAAGCTCGATCTGCACGAGCACGGGGTCCCGCCCGAATACCGCACCGCCGTCGTCATCCCCACGCTCTTTCCCACCGTGGACGCGGTGCGCGAGGCGCTGGAGAACCTGGAGGTCCAGTTCCTGGCCAACCGGGAGGCGCATCTCCACTTCGCGGTGCTGAGCGACTTCACCGACTCGCCCACCGAGACCCGGCAGGGAGACGACGCCATCGTGGCGGCCGCGGTCGAGGGTGTCCAGGCCCTCAATGCCCGCTACGCCGATGGGCGCGAGGACGCCTTCTACCTCTTCCACCGCCCCCGCCGCTGGAACCCGCAGGAGGGAGTCTGGATGGGGTGGGAGCGGAAGCGGGGCAAGCTGGCCGAATTCAACCGATTCGTGCTGGGCCAGGGAAACGGCGCGTTCTCGACCATCATCGGCGATGTCGAGCCGATCAAGCAGGTTCGCTACGTAATCACACTCGACTCCGACACGGTGCTGCCGCCCGACGCGGCCCCGCTCCTGGTCGGCGCGCTGGCCCACCCCCTCAACCGGGCGGTGTACGACCCCCGGCTCGGCCGGGTGACCCGAGGCTACGGCATCCTCCAGCCCCGGGTGGGCGTGTCGCTGCCGAGCGCCAACCGGTCGGTCTTCGCCTCGATCCACTCGGGGCACCCGGGAGTGGATCCCTACACCACCGCGGTATCCGACGTCTACCAGGATCTCTACGGCGAGGGGAGCTTCACCGGCAAGGGCGTGTACGAGGTGGAGGCATTCGAGCGGGCCACCCACGGCCGCTTCCCCGAGAACTCGCTCCTGTCGCACGACCTGATCGAGGGCAGCTACGCCCGGGCCGGCCTGGCCACGGACGTGATCGTCTACGACGACTACCCCACTCGCTACCTGACCTACACCCGGCGCAAGCACCGCTGGATCCGGGGGGACTGGCAGCTGCTACCCTGGCTCACGGGTCGCGTGCCCGGCCCCGACGGTCCGGAGCCCAACCGGCTGTCGCTGCTCTCGCGCTGGAAGATTCTCGACAACCTGCGCCGGAGCCTGCTGGAGCTGGCCCAGCTGGTTTTCCTGGCAGGCGGCTGGCTGCTGCTGCCCGTCGCGCCCATCCGCTGGACCCTGCTCGGGCTCGGCGCCATCGCGGCGCCCTGGATCGTCTCGCTGCTGCTGGCCGTGCTGCGCCCGCCGCTCGACAAGTCGTGGCGCGCCTACTATGCCGCGGTGGGCCGCGACGCGATGACCAGCCTGCAGCAGGTCGCGCTTGCCGTCGTGTTCCTCCCCCACCAGGCCTGGGTTTCGGCCGACGCGATCGTCCGCACCTTCTGGCGCATGCTGGTGACTCGGCGCCACCTGCTGGAGTGGCAGACGGCGTCGCAGACCGAACGCGGGATGTCGGGCTCGTCCAGCATCGCCTGGCGCAACATGTGGCCGGCGGTAATGCTGGCCCTGGCGATCGGCGCCGCGGTACTGTGGCGCTACGCCTCGGAGGACAGAACCGCGGTCGAACCGTGGCAGTTCGCCGTCGGCGTGCTGCCGCTGATCCTGGCCTGGATGGCGGCACCGGCAATTGCCCACTGGCTCGGTGGCCCCGTGCTCCGGCGCGAGCACCGCTTGCCTGCCGAGCGACGCCGGCAGGCGCTGCGCTACGCGCTGTTGCACTGGCGATTCTTCGACGGCTTCGTCACCGAGGGAACCCAGTGGCTCGCGCCCGACAACTTCCAGGAAAATCCCGAGCCGGTGGTGGCGATGCGCACGTCGCCCACCAACATCGGGCTCCAGCTCCTGGCGACGGCGAGCGCCTGGGACCTCGGCTTCATCACGCTGGACGAGATGACCCGGCGCATCGAGCTGGCGTTCCGCTCGCTGGAACGGATGCGTCGCTTCAACGGGCACTTCTACAACTGGTACGAGCTGGAAAGCCTGACGGTGCTGGAGCCGGCGTACGTGTCCACGGTGGACAGCGGCAACCTGGCCGGGCACCTGATCGCGCTTCGGCAGGCCTGCCTCACACTCATGGACCAGCCGGTATACGACGGGCGGGTCTGGCGCGCACTCGAGGGTGCGTTGGCGCTGGCCAACGAGCGGCTGGAGATCTACGCCCCGGCGCATCCGGCCGCCGAGTACCTGAGAGACGCGCGGGTGGTGCTGGCGAAGGCGCAGCGGACGGCAGCGTCGAGCGAGAGTCTGTTGCGGGTGGCCGAGCCGCTCAAGCGGGCCGAGGCGGCGCTGGTGGGAGCGCGGCTGGCCGGGGACAGAGCCGAGCCGGCGATCGAGTGGATCTCGTGGAGTCTCCGGATGATCGCTGCCCACGCGACGAGTAATCGAGAGCGGAGTGTTGGAGTGAGCAGTCATCGCGAGGGGGCCGAAGGCACCCGTGGCGATCCCCCGGGCGGCAGCGGGATTGCTTCGGGCACAAGTGCCCTCGCAATGACTGCATTCGCTACCCTCCGTGACCTGGCGCAAGCCTCCACCGAGGCCGCCGAGCTGATGCAGCGGCTCCAGGTCATCGCCGACCGGGCCTATGACTATGCCATGGAGATGGACTTCCGCTTCCTGTTCGACGGCGAGCGGAAGCTCTTCGCCATCGGCTTCCAGAGCGCGACCCACTCGCTCGACGGGTCGTACTACGATCTGCTGGCCTCCGAGGCCCGGCTGGCCAGCTTCATGGCGGTGGCGAAGAACGACGTGCCGGTGGAACACTGGTTCCGGCTGGGACGCACCCTCACCTATGCCGCGGGCAAGCCGGCGCTGGTGTCGTGGAGCGGCAGCATGTTCGAGTACCTGATGCCGCTGCTGGTGATGCGCTCGTTTCCCTTCACCGTCCTGAGTCAGACCTACGAGGGCGCGCTGGCCCGCCAGATCGCGTATGGCAAGGAGCGGGATGTTCCTTGGGGCGTGAGCGAGAGCGCCTACAACGTGCGCGACCGGCACCAGACTTATCAGTACCGGCCGTTCGGCGTCCCCGACCTCGCGTTGAAACGAGGCCTCGGACGGGAGCTGGTAGTCGCCCCCTACGCATCGGTCCTCGCTTCGATGGTGGACCCTGAGCGCTCACTGGATAACCTGCGGGTGATGGAAACCCGTGGCGCGCTCGGTCGCTACGGCTTTCTTGATGCGATCGACTATACCCGTCCCGACGCTGAGGGGGTCCCCCATGTGGTCGGCGCCTACATGGCCCACCACCTTGGCATGGGAATGGTCGCGCTGACGAACCTGCTGACGTCGCAGGTCTGGCAGCGGCGCTTTCACTGCGACCCGGTGGTCCGCGCCGCCGAGCTGCTGCTGCACGAGCGAATCCCACGGCGGCTGGTGCCCCAGAAGCCGCAGGGCGCGCAGCTTGATCAGACGATGCCGGAGGCGGAGACCGAGCGGCCAGCGGTACGGCAGCTGGAGACGCCCGATACGCCGGCGCCCCATGTCGCCCTGCTGGGCCACCTACCCTACACCATCATGGTAAGCCACTGCGGTGCCGGGTACAGCCGCTTCGAGGGGCTCGCCGTGTCGCGCTGGCATTCGGACGGCACCCGCGATGCGACCGGCCAGTTCTGCTACGTGAAGGACATTGCCACCGACCGGGTGTGGTCGGCCGCGCACCAGCCGGTATGCGCCCGGGCCGACTGGTACAACGCCTTCCTCGCCACCGATCGGGTCACCTTCCACCGGTCCGATGGCGACATCGAGACCCGCACCGAGATCGCGGTGGTCCCGGAGGATTCGGCCGAAGTGCGCCGGGTAACGGTCACCAATAACTCGGACGACCCGCGCGAGATCGAGCTGACCAGTTATGGCGAGATCGTGCTGGCTCCGCCCGAGGCGGACCGGGCCCACCCAGCCTTCGGCAACCTCTTCGTCGAGACCGAGTGGCACGAGTGGGCCAGCGCCATCACCGCCACGCGCCGGCCTCGCTCCTCCAAGGAGCGGCCGCTGTGGCTGGTGCACGTCACCGACGGCGCCGGACACGGCGAGCGAGTGGTCAGCTGCGAGACCGACCGGGCCCGCTTCCTGGGCCGGGGGCGCACCACTCGGGATCCTATCTGCATGGTGGATGACGGCCCACTCTCGGGTACTACCGGGCCGGTGCTGGATCCGATCTTCGCGCTGCGAACCCGGCTGCTGCTCGATCCGGGGCAGTCGGCCTCGGTGGCGTTCACCACCCTGGTGGCCCCCAGCCGAGACCGCGCCTTCGAGTTGGCCGACCGGTATCGGGATCCTCATGCGGCTCAGCGGGCCCTCGACCTCGCCTGGACCTCTAGCCAGGTAGAGCTGCGCGAGTTCAACCTCACGCCGGGCGACGCCGCGGTCTACCAGGAGCTGGCCGGCTTCCTTCTCTATGGTAGCGCGGCGCTGCGCGCGCCCCAGTCGGAGCTGCGGCGGAACAAGGGCTCGCAGCCGCTGCTCTGGGCCAACGGAGTATCGGCTGACTGGCCCATCCTGCTTGCGACCATCGAGACGGCCGACGGACTGCCCACGCTGCGGCAGCTGCTGACGGCGCACCGCTACTGGCGGCGCCGGGGCATGATGGTGGATGTCGTGGTGCTCAACGCGCACCCGCCCACTTACCTCCAGGAGCTGGCCGATCGGATCACCGCCGCGGTCTACGCCATCGCGGATACCACCGCCATCGACAAGCCCGGCGGCGTATACGTGCGCCAAAAGGATCAGTTGAAGCCGGAAGAGATGCTCATGCTGCGGGCCACGGCACGGGTCCACATCGAGTGCGACGGGCGCTCACTGGGCAAGATCCTGGCGACCGCGCTCCCGGACGAGTTGCCAGTGGACGAGCTCGACGATCAGTCATTCATACCGCGTGCGCCGGCCCGGAGTGACTCCCGGGTATCCCGTGCGGTGCAGCGAATCAGCGCCCGGATCCCGGCCCTGCTCTCTCCGCTCACGACTACACCGGCTGGGTTCCGACCCTCCCGCCTGCGATCCAACCAGGCGCCTCGCACCGTTTCGGCCGACAACGGATTCGGCGGGCTCACCACCGACGGCGATTACGAGATCCGGGTGAAGGGCGACCGGGTGCCGCCGGCGCCGTGGTCGAACGTGGTGGCCAACCGCCACGGCGGGTTTGTGGTGACCGAGCGCGGCGGCGGCTTCACCTGGGCCGAGAATAGCTACTTCTTCCGGCTGACGCCGTGGCACAACGATCCGGCCAGCGATCCGGTGAGCGAAGCGATCTATCTGCAGGACGCGGAGACCGGGGAGCAGTGGTCCGCCACGCCGGGCCCCATTCGCGAGGATGCCCCGTTCACGATACGCCACGGTCCCGGCTCCTCGACTTTTGGGCAGGGTTACGGCGGCATCGTCACCCATCTTACGCTGGGCATGGCGGAAGACGCGCCGGTGAAGATCGCGCTGCTCAAGGTGACCAACCGCGATGAGACTCCCCGCCGCCTCATCATCACGACTTACGTCGAATGGACCCTCGGCGTCCTGCGGGAACACACCCAGCACCAGGTGCGCACCGAGTTCAGCCGGGAGCAGGAGACCATCTTCGCCCGCAACTCGTTCGACCCCCAGTTCGCGGGCTGGAGCGCATTCCACGCCATCAGCGAGCCGGTGATTGGCTACACCGGAAGCCGCCGGGATTTCCTGGGACGGAACGGCACAGCCGAGGCGCCCGCGGCCCTCGCTCCAGGCGGCGCACTCGGCGGCATCACCGGCGCGGGCATCGATCCCTGTGCGGCGCTTCAGTGTGCCCTGGAGCTCGACATCGGAGAGACGAAGGAGATCGCGATTATCCTCGGGGCCGCTCCCAGTGAGAGCCAGGCTCGGGAGGTGCTGACCGAGTACCGGGAGGTGAAGCGGGCCCGGAGCGCGATCGCCGCCAACGTGGCCCGCTGGAATGAGCGGCTGTCCGTCATCACGGTGCAGACGCCCGAGCCGAGCTTCGACGCGATGTTGAACCGCTGGACTCTCTATCAGGCGCTGGCCTGCCGGATGTGGGCCCGCTCGGCGCTGTACCAGAGCAGCGGCGCCTATGGCTTCCGCGACCAGCTGCAGGATGTCATGGCGCTGGTCTACGCCGAGCCGGCTCTGGCGCGGGAGCACATCCTCCGGGCCGCGGCGCGCCAGTTCGTCGAGGGCGACGTGCAGCACTGGTGGCACCCGCAGAGTGGCCGGGGCGTGCGCACCCGGTTCTCGGATGACCTCGCTTGGCTGCCGTACGTGGTGGACCACTACGTCACCAGCACCGGCGACGCCTCGGTGCTGAACGAGCCGGTGCCGTTCCTGACCATGCGTCCCCTGGGTCCCGACGAGCACGAGATCTATGACCTGCCGCAGGTGACCAGCGAGCTCGGCAGCGTGTACGAGCACTGCCTCCGGGCCCTGAGAAAGGCGTGCACCGCCGGGTCGCATGGCCTGCCGCTCATCGGCATCGGCGACTGGAACGACGGCATGAGCCGCGTCGGCGTCGAGGGGAAGGGCGAGAGCGTGTGGCTGGCCTGGTTCCTGATCAGCACCTTGCGGGCGTTCGCGGTGCACGTGGATGCGCGGGGTGACTCAGGCGTTGCGGCGGAGCTCCGGAGTCAGGCCGATGGGTACGCGAAGGCGGTCGAGGAACACGGCTGGGACGGCGAGTGGTACCGCCGGGCCTACTTCGACGACGGGACGCCGCTGGGGTCACGCGAGAGCGAGGAGTGCCGGATCGATTCGATCGCACAGTCGTGGAGCGTGATCTCGGGCGGACAGGCCGACGGGCGGACAGGCGGACAGGGGGAAGGGCGAGCGGACAGGCGAGTGCAGGCCATGAGGTCGCTGGAGGAGCACCTGATCGACGAGGATGCCTGCCTGATCAAGCTGCTCACGCCGCCGTTCGATCGGACCGAGAAGGATCCGGGCTACATCAAGGGTTACCTGCCGGGCGTGCGGGAGAATGGGGCCCAGTACACCCACGCGGCGCTCTGGGCGGTGCTGGCGACGGCGCTCAGCGGCAAACACGACCGTGCCTTCGAGCTGTACCAGATGATCAACCCGCTGACTCACGCGCGGACCCCGGAGGAGGTCGCCACCTACAAGGTCGAGCCCTATGTAGTCGCGGCCGACGTGTACACGGCCAAGGGTCAGCTGGGCCGAGGGGGCTGGACCTGGTACACCGGCTCGGCGAGCTGGATGTATCGGGTGGGACTGGAAGGGATCCTCGGCCTGACTAAGCGGGGCGACACACTGTTCATCGAGTCGAGAGCCCCGGCCTCATGGCCGGAGTACCGCATCGAGTACCGGCACGGCAAGAGCGTGTATGCAATCGTGGTCCGCAAGGATGGGGGAGTGGGGGTGACGGTGGACGGGGAAATGTCACCCGATGGAGGGATCAGGCTGGTGGACGACGGGAAGCGGCACGAGGTGGTGGTACGACGGGAAGGACGGGAAGAACGGACAGGCTGGGAAGGAGAGGGATGACATCCCCCCCTACTTCCCGGCTTTCCCGACCTTCCCGACCTTCCCACGTGACCCCGGGCACAACGCCAAGCCGCCCCAGGAGCGATGTTCAGGCATGGAACTCACCCCTCGCGAAGCTCGGCTCAGGCCCGAGTGTGCCGATCACCACCCCACGCTGCCCGTGAGCAGATGGACCGATGCCGGGGCGCTCGCCACGCTGGTGGCCTCAGGCGGTCCCGGGCGCCACAGCGCCCGCCGCCTCTTGGAGACTGATTTCGAGTTTCGGGGTGGCGGTTGCCATCGATGGCTGGCAGCCCGGGCTCGTACCCGGAGCGGTGAGATCGCCCAGTAGGTCCGCTGAACCAGGATGCGGTGCGCTTTCGCTTCCGCGCGTTCTCGTCCCGCTCACGCTTGTTCTCTCCCGCTCACGCTCTTAATCCCGGAGGGCCACGAACAACGCCGTCACCACCATCACCAGCCCGATCGCGGTCTTGAGCGCGGCCGCGGCTGCCCGGCCCAGCACCGCACCCCACCCTGCCCTCACCGCTCCTCCAGTCCGTTTGGCCGCGGTGTACTCGAACAGCGCGGCTCCCGCAAAGGCGCCGGCGAACCCTCCAATCACCGAGCCGATGATCGGCACCGGCACCCCTATGATCGCCCCGATGATTCCGCCGATGAGCGCGCCCCACCCTGCCCGCTTTGATCCACCGTACTTCTGGGCGTAGCGGAAGCCGATCCAGGCCTCGAACACCTCGCCAAGAATCGCGAGCGCTATGATGACAATGAGAAAGGTCGCGCTCAGCGTCTGGAAGTCGGTCAGCCAGCCGTATCCGACGATGCCGAGCAGGATCACCCACAGGCCGGGGAGCCCGAGCGGAATAAGAACCAGGCCCACCAGGCCGCTGATTACGATGAGGAGAACCGGTGATACGTCGATGGTCACGAGCCCACCACGACCGCGACCAGCTCGCGCATGCGCTCCCGGTTGTCCAGGTTGATAGCAACCACCTGCTGCCAGGTGCCGAGCGCCAGAACCCCATCTACCACCGGGATCGACAGGCTGGTCTTGAGGAGCGCCGAGCGTACGTGCGAGAACCCATTCCCGTCGCCCCAGCGGACGTTGTGGGCGTAGTGGCCATCCACCGGAGCCAGCCGATCCAGTGCGTCTCTCAGATCGCTCAGCGCCCCGGACTCGTACTCGATGGTCGTGATCGCGCCGGTGGAGCCCACCAGCTGTACCGTAAGCACGCCGGTCCGGACTCCGCTCTCCTCGACCACGGACTGCAACTGCAGTGTGATGTCTGCATGCCCGAACTCCGCGGCGAGGCGCAATGACCAGCGCTGAGCGGTGAGAACTGAGGTGGGCGTACCCGGCATGGCCCCAATCTACCCGGTCACAACCCGGTTGTCTGGAGCGATGTGGCCATTAATGGGCCGGCATCCTGCCTCCGATAATATCGGGCATGGAACGAGCCCATCTGACGCTGATTCTCGCGATCCTGGCGGCGTGCGGCGGCACCCGCAAACTGGATGAAGCCGTCTTCTACGACGGCCCCGAATTCAAGCTGAAGCTCACCCGCTACTACGAGAACATCCCGCTGCACTACACCGGCGAGATCTACCGGGTGCAGTGCGGCTCGGCCCAGACGGTACACTCACCCGCTCACAAGACCCAGGACTCGGGGTGGGTCTCCATCGGAAATGGCGGCGCGATCGGCTCCAGGAGCGCGGCAGAGCTGGTCCCGACGGTGCGTGAATTCTATCGGGTGATCGATGACCGGACTCTGGTGTGGCTGGGCAACGGCCTGGAAGTGAGCTTCGATGCCTGTGGTCAGTTCCGGGGCTGGTACCCAAGCCGGCTGGCGTCCGAGATGATCGATCCGGTAGAGAAGCCGGAGTGGTGCGCGCCGGCCGGCACGGCCGACTGCCGCAACTACGATTTCATGGGAGACCGCCACCCGCGCTTCGAGGAGATCGAGGTGCGGCCGAACGGCAAGGTTACGTTCGTCGCCCGCACGCCGGCATTGCGACCTAGCGGAGCGGTGCGGGTTGAAAGCAGCGATTCAGGACGGACCTGGGAAGTCACGCCTCACTGATCAGGGGTAGTCACCCCCGCCATCGGTGTCCCCATCTCCAGCGCCACCGCTTCCTCCGGTACTCGCGCCGACATTGACCACACCGGTCATCCCCTGCCCTGCATGGATGGTGCAGACGTAGGGGTAGGTACCAGCGGCCTGAAAGGTTCGGGGGAACGAGCCGGAGGTGAGGTTCCCGGAATTCGTGGCGTCGTTGAACGTCACATTGTGCTCCACTCCCCCGGAATTCCACTGCCAGGTCACGGTGCCGTTCAGTGCCACCGCGATGGTGGCGGGCGAGAAGGCATTGTTGGTGACCGCAACGGTGCTGCCTCCCCCGGGGTCTTCATTCTCGGTCGGCTCTGAATCGGAGCAGCCGGCCAGGAGGGCCGCTGTTGCCAGCAGGTGCAATTTCATGGATTCTCCCAACGACAGCAGTCGCGAGTCACGAGTCGCCAATAGCCAATAGCCAATAGCCAATAGCCAATCCATCTTAATCCGCCACGATCTGTCCCCGGATCTCGCCGCTGGCCATGTCCCCGGCACCGGTATTCGGTTGACCGACGCCGTCATTCGTGTGCACGTTGACATAGGCATTCCCCGCGCTCATTGCCGCGACCAGCTCGTCGAAGGTGATAGCGGGGCTACCTACGGTCGTTCCATTCGTGCCGGTGGCCAACACTCCTGTGCCGCTGTTACATGCAGGTTCGGGCGCGCCGGTTCCGCACAGGTTCAAGCGCACCGGACCGTTCTCTCCGACGGGCGCGACGTGGATGTGTGCGACGACAGCGTTCGCGATCTCCTCTACATTGACCGTATAGGTGATCGCGCTGCCGCTGACTGTGAAGGTTGCGCTGCCGGTGGCCGGGGTCTCCACCGCCGGTACCTCGGCCGATCCGGTCAGGGTCGCGGAGAAACTGTTGCCGGGTCCGGTTTCGTCGTCGTCGCCGCAGGCGTGGATCAGGGGCAGCAGAGCGGCGAACGCCGGCAGGAGAAGGCGGAAAGCGTTCATCGGGGGCTCCTTTGGGCTCTCGAACACTAGCGGGACCTCTTCCCAGGGTCTTGAAGCCGTATAGCCCACTTGCAGCGGGGTAGCCCTGACCATGTGCGCCCTAACCGGTACCGGACGTCTCGTAAGTGAACGCAATTGACTTTCCTGGAGGACGGCATGGGGCAGCGAGGTAAGCCGGCGACGGAGGCCATCCGGGTGCGCCGGGTGGAGGCGGGGGGATTCTCGGTGACGGAGGGGATCCACCACCACGGGTCGGAGCTCCCGTGGCACCACCACGACACCCCTACCATCTGCTTCGTGCTCAAAGGCAGCTTCACCGAAATGTGGCGAGGCGGCTCCATCGCCTGTACCAGCTCGACCATGAAGATCACGCCGGCCGGGGAGCGCCACTGGGACCGCTTCGGCTCCGGTGATGTCCGCGGGCTGATGATCGAGGCCGACGCAACGCAGATCGCCCGGATCCGCCCTCACTCGGCGGTCCTCGACGAACGGCTGTCGTTTCAGGGCGGTCTCCTCTCCGGCATCGCATGGAGAGTGTACCAGGAGATGCAGCAGCTGGATGCGACGGCCCCGCTGGCCATCGAAGGACTGCTGCTCGAGCTGGTCGCCTCGGCCTCGCGGCTGCGGGTGAGCGCCGCCCCCGGCCGAAGGCCGCGCTGGCTGGACAACGCCCGGGAGCAAATCCACCTCGAGCTCGCCGCCCGCCCCAGCCTCAGCGGACTGGCGGAGTCGGTCGGCGTCCATCCCGTCACCCTCGCGCGCGCGTTCCGCCGCGCCTTCGGCTGCACCGTGGGTGAGTACGTACGGCGACTCCGGATCGATCACGCCGCGCATCAGCTGGCCCAAACCGAGCTTCCGCTGGCGGAGATCGCCCTTGCCGCCGGATTCTCGGACCAGAGCCACTTCTCGAACCTGTTCCGGCGACACACCGGCTTGTCACCGTTCAAGTTCAGGCGGGTGGCGCGATCGGCGTGAGGGAGTGAAGGGGAGTGAAGAGTGAAAAGTGAAGAGTGAACAGTGAAGAGTGAAGAGTAGACGGCCCACCCGCTCCCGGTTCACGTTTCACCCTTCACTTTTCACTTTTCACTTTTCACTGTTCACTTCACTCGCTACAACCATCCAACCCTGCTCCAGCCTTCCAAGACACCGCGGCCAGGTCCCAGCTAGGTAAGAGGATGCCCGCTGCCGGCAGACTCTTTCTCCTGGCCCAGTGCTGCCTCCTTTCGACGCCGGGAGCAGCGGCCCAGTCGATACTCGATCGCACACCGAACCTCGCCGGCGGGTGGGTAGGCAGGTCGGGAGTGCTGCACTTCAACTTCCTGCACCGTTTCTCGGTCAGCTCCGCTCCCGAGCGGAAGGTCACCAGCGCGCCCACCTTCCTGATGGCGGGTGGGCTCCCAGGCCCCACGCTGCTCGGCGCGCATTACGCCAGCAACTCGGAGCTGTCCCCGGGGTATCCCAACGAGTGGGAGCTGTTCGGCCGAGTGGCCCCATTGAAGCAGGAGGAGGGATCGCCGATAGATGGGTCGGCGCAGGTGGGCTACAACATCGCCGCCGAGGGATTCGACGGGGAGGTGGCAGTCGCTCGGCGACAGGGGCCGGTTCGGATCCTGGCCGCGCTGCGCGCGCTGGCCGACCCCGGTCCCGCCGAGGGAGCGGACGTCGCAGTGGCAGCCGGAGCGGTCGTTGGACTGACCCGGCACGTCGGCCTCTCGGCCGATGTGGCAACCCTGACCAGCCGTGATCCGGGAGAGCAGGTTGCCTGGGGGGTGGGCCTCAACCTGGCGATTCCGCGCACCCCGCACACCATCTCGCTGCACGCCACCAACGTCAACAATGTCACACTTCAGAGCTCCTCCCGCGGCACCGACGAGACCCGCTATGGATTCGAGTTCACCATTCCGATCACGTTGAGCCGGTACTTCGGGAGCGGCACTCCCAGTGCGGAGCCTGCCCCGGCGGTTGGTGCTGACACAGCCGCCGCGACCGGCGCCGTGAACGCTGCGATAGAGGATTTCGCTTTCCAACCTGCACGCCTCGAAGTCCGTTCGGGAGCGACCATCGTGTGGACCAACCGGGGACAGGTGCCGCACACGGTTACCGCCGAAGACAGGAGCTTCGATTCCGGAGAGATCCAGCCGGGTGAGCAGCGGAGAATGACCTTCACTCGGGCCGGCACCTTCCCCTTCAACTGCACGCCCCATCCGTTCATGCGGGGCGTCATCGTGGTGCGCTGACGGATGAGATTCCGGCTACTGGCTATCGGCTATTGGCTGGGCGCTGCCCTGGCGGGATGTTTCTCGGAGCATGATGACGCGACCGCGCCGGTCGAGGGGGTCTGCAGCCTTCCCGTGGGGGAAGGGGTCCCCGGCTCCACCCTGGTGGTAATCAACCGGTTTGTCTTCGGGCCCACCGAGCTGCGGGTGCGGGCGGGCGAGCGGGTCACCTGGGTCAACTGCGACCTGGAAGCTCATACCAGCAGCGCCGACGGCGGCGAGTGGGCCTCTCCCCTGCTCTCCCCCGGGGACGCGTTCACTCATACCTTCATGACTGTGGGCGAGTTCCCCTACCACTGCGAGCCGCATCCGTTCATGACGGCGATGGTGGTAGTAGAGTAGGGTTGGTGTCATGACAGTCACCTTGGAAACGCCTCCGGCAATCCTCCATCCACCGTAAGAATGTCACCGGTCGTGAAGCGGAACTTATCACTCGCGAGCAGCACCGCTATGTCCGCCACCGCCTCGGGCGGAATCAGCGTCGCCCCCATCAGGTTTCGGCTGCGATACACCGCCAGCTGCTCCTCCACCGTTACCCCCCTGCTGGCGGCGCGCTCTTTGACAAACTGAAGGAACAGCGGTGTCTCGATCTGGTCGGCGTTAATGGCATTCACCCGGATTCCATCGGCGCCGAGCTCCACCGCCGCCACCCGAAGCGCCTGGAGCAGCGCTGCCTTACTTCCACCGTAGGCGACCGCGTCTCGACCCGGGACCAGGGCCGCCTTCGACACCGAGGCGACGATGGACCCGCCGAGCCCCTGGCGCCGCATGATCGCCGCGGCCCGCCCGATCGCCTGCACGGCGCCGATGTAGTGCACTTCGAGCTGGTGTTGGAGATCGTCCCGGCGGATCTCGGTGATGGGCGCGAACCGCGGCGGGAGCCCCGCGGTATAGAACAGGCAGTCGAGGCCGCCGTACTCCAGCACGGTCCGGCGAAACAGCGCGTCGAGGCTGCTATCGTCCCGCACATCGGTGGCTATACCGACCGCACGACCGGGAAATTTCGCCGCAACTTCCTTCGCGATGCCTTCGGACATGCCGCCATCGAGATCCGCCACCACGACGTGGGCGCCCTCTTCCGCGAATCGCCTGGCGGCCGCTGCCCCGATGCCGCTGCCCCCGCCGATCACCACGGCGATCTGACGGGGGATCAACTTGGTCGCCTTCTCCCGGGCGACCTGCTCGTCCACCTTGCGGCGCTCCAGCGGCCACCGCTCGAACTCGTAGACGTCCCGCTCTGGAATAAACGCGAACCGGTCCACCGCCTCGGCGTTGGCGATGCTCTCGAGCGTGGCCCGGTAGCAGAGGTTGGCGGTTACTGCATTCCGCTTGTCCGTAAACGCGGTGATGATTCCGAGTCCGGGGACGAGAACAACCTTGGCCCAGTCGTCGAGAGGGCGCTCCCCTTCCCCCGCGTGTCGGCGGTGATACTCCTCATACTCGGCCCGCGCAGCCTGGATCCGACTCCGAACTCGCGCCGCGATTGCGTCGTCGGAGGTAGCGGCATCGAGATCGAGCCAGACCGGAAGCCGTCCGGCCCGAAGCAGATGCTCGGGGGTTGCCATGCCCCGGCGCACCAGCTCCGGCATGGTCTTTTCGTTGAGACTGGCGAGCACATCGTCCCCGTCATCGAAATGGAGAATGACGCGGTCGGGCTTGCCCAACGAGCCCCGGATGACGGGCAGGACCAGCTCAGCGAGACGGGCGGACGGGCGGACAGGCGGGCGGGCGGACGGGCTTCTCCTGCCGCCGATATACTCATCCATCCGCCCCGTGACTTCAATTAGCCTCGCGTAACATTCCTCGGCATCTTCCCCCCAGACGACAAGGCCGTGGTGCGCGAGCGCCATTCCAATCGCCTCGGGTGGTATCCGACCGCCCGTCCGCCTGTCCCCCTGTCCGCCTGTCCGCCCGACCATGCGTCCCACCGCTTGCGCCAACGGGAACCCCGGCCGCACGTACGGCACGTATACGATTCTTCCCTCGAACAGCTCGGCCACCAGCCGCTCCGCCTCGGCGTCCCGGATATTGGTGAGGCTCATCGTCGGGATGTCGTGGGTGTGGCCGATGACCCGGTACGGCAGGAGCGCATGCAACGGGGTCTCCACGCTCGGCGCCGGCCCCTCCGCCACCATGCATCCGGCCATGAACCGCATCATCTCTGCGTCGGTCATGGATTCGACGTCGCGCAGCCTGGCGAGACGCGAGAGAGAGAGCCGGGTGAAGCCGTCCCGGGTGATGGTGCGGAGATCGGTGCCGCTACCCTTCACCAGGAGGGTGTCGCCATCCTTGATAGAAGTGTTGCCGCCGCCGGGCTGTACCAGGCGGGGGTCCTGGCCGATGAGATGAGAAAGGTGGACCAGCTGGTCCAGCGGGTCTGCGCCGGTGCGATCCCAGTTGCCTGTTGGTCGAGAAGATTTTAGGTCGGTCATAGGGAGGAAGATGGGCACTAATCTGTCGGATCGCCACGCGACGTGGCAGTCATTGCGAGGGTGCGAAGCACCCGAAGCAATCCCGCGGGTCCGGCAAGTCATTGCAAGGGCATCAGACCGAAGCAATCCCGTGGGTGCCCAGCAAGTCATTGCGAGGGCGTCAGCCCGAAGCAATCCCCCGGGTCACTAAGTACGCGGGATTCGGTTCCATGTCGTGTTCCGCGGGTGGGAGGCGCAAGAAGAATGGCCCTAAGCTGGGCGATGAGTCGTCGCTTCTATGTCTACATCATGACTAACCCGCGCCACACTGTGCTATACACTGGAGTTACGAACGATCTGGCGCGCCGAGTCTGGCAGCACAAGGAGGGTAAAGTTGGCGGGTTCACCGCACGATACAATTGCACAAAACTGGTGCAGTACGAGGTTTACCTGGACTCGTACAACGCCATCACGCGAGAAAAACAGATCAAAGCACGATCTCGTGTCCACAAGATCAAGTTGATAGAGCGCATGAACCCCGAATGGAAGGACCTGTATGATTGCCCGTAACTGAGACGCCACGGGATCGCCACGCGGGCTGCGCCCGCTCGCGATGACTTGCCCGGAGACGGGTTCGCCACGGGCTCTGCCCGCTAGCGATGACTCGTTCTACTCCAGCTTCCCCAATGCCTCGCCCAGCTGCCGCATCTCCTCGCCATAGCGGGCCCAGTCGAGCTCCCGCTGGGCCTGCAGTGCCGCCTGATACCGCCGCCGCACTTCCTCCAGAACTGTGCTCAGCTCGGTATCCGTCTCCGCCGGCTGCGCCGCGACCGCCGCTGCCACCGCCGGTGCACGCCTGATCTCTGACGAGCCGCCGAACAGCTCAGCCAGTCCCTCCTCCAGCGTCTCCCGCATCACGACCCGGTTCTGGTATGCCACCACCACCCGCTTGAGCTCGGGAATCCGGCCACCCTCCGCCCGCAGGTAGAGCGGCTGGACATAGAGCACCGACTCCTCGATCGGAATCACCAGGAGGTCGCCCCGGATGACCTGCGATCCTCGCTGGTCCCACAGCGACACCTGACGGGCTATCTCGGTGTTCTGGTTGATCCGGTTCTCGATCTGCCGCGGCCCGAACACCAGACTCTGGCGGCTGAGTCGGTAGACTCGGAGCTTTCCGTAGACGTCGCCGTCGTTGCGAGCCACCATCCAGGCCGCGAGATTGTCCTTCCCCCGCGGTGTAAACGGCACCATGTAGATGAACTCCGCGTTCTTCTCCTCGGGAAGTCGCATGATGATGTGCCGCATGAACGCCACCGAGGCCTCGTTCTTCGCCACGGTGGGGATCTGCCATTGATCCTCGCGATGGTAAAAGTCTTCCACCACGTCCATGTGGTAGGTGGTGTAGAGATTGGTCTGGATCCGATAGATGTCGTCCGGATAGCGGATGTGGGCCCTGAGGTCCGCGGGCATGCTGTCCATGGCGACGAAGATCCCGGGAAAGATCCGGGACCAGGTCTGGATCAGCGGATCCGCGGGCGCGCTCACGTACGCGGTCAGACTGCCGTGGTAGGCATCGATTACCAGCTTCACACTGTTCCGGAGATAGTTGGTGCCGTCCTGGAGCCCCTGGGCATAGGGATACCGCGAGGAGGAGGTGTACGCGTCCAGGATCCACTTGAGCGTACCGTCCCCTGCGATCACCATGTACGGATCGCGGTCGAACAGGAGAAATGGAAGCGCCTTCAACGCCCGGTCGGTGATGGTCCGGTTATACAGTACCCGGCTGTCGCTGGTGATGTCGCCCGAGAACAGGATCTTGGATGATCCGAAGTACGCGGCCAGCAGGGTCCGGCGAAGAATGTTGCCCACCCGAACGCCGCCGGTGCCCTCATAGCGGGTGTAGACGTTGGCCTCCCCCGACGGATGGTCAAACTCCCGCTGGCGGGTGCCGACGAACACATACGGATCGGTGAGCTCGCCGTAGTAGATCTGGGGACGCGTCAGCTTGAGCGACACGGTGGACACCGGGGGCAGGTCCTTGATGAACAGGACCGGCAGGCCCTCGGGAGTAA
The DNA here is from genome assembly GCA_963840165.1 of uncultured Gemmatimonadales bacterium. GTDB lineage: Bacteria > Gemmatimonadota > Gemmatimonadetes > Gemmatimonadales > GWC2-71-9 > CAVVWJ01. The sequence goes on along the minus strand of CAWIXT010000007.1, from coordinate 499,175 downwards.
CCTGGTTGACCGGGCTAAGCGTCACTCCCATGCCGTGCGTGAACGTCAGGTGCTCGTTGATGAAGGTCCGGGTCGGCAGCGAGGCTGCGTTCAGCTCCCGCGGCGAGAGCAGGACCTGCCGGTACTTCCCGTCGATCTGGTAGCGGTCGTCGTCTACCGATACGAAGTCGTAGTAGGTACGGATCTCCTGAATGGCCCCGAATGTCTGGAGCAGGGGGTCGCGATCCCACAGCCGCACGTTCTCTATCGTCGCCGCGTTGGCGCGGATGTCAGCCAGACTCAGTGTGGCCTCGGCCGACAGCTCGCGGATCTCGACACTGTCGAGCCCCCATGCCTGGCGAGTGGCGTTGATGTGATGCCGCAGGTAGGGTGTTTCCCGGGTCAGCTCCGTCGGGGCGACCACGAACTTCTGGATGACGGCCGGATACAAGCCACGAGACAGCACGCTCACGCCGAGATAGGCGGCCACCGCCAGAATAGCATAGCGGGGCAGCTGCCGCCGGATGCCACCCAGCATGACGAGCCCGGCGGCGAGAAGCGCTACCACCGCCGAAATCCGCAAGCCCGGAAGCCGCGCATGCAAATCGGTGTAGCTGGCGCCCAGCAGCGGTCCGGTCGTGGAAAAGAGCAGGCTGGGGACGTCCACCAGCCACAGTCTGAGCGCCGTCAGCAGAAAGACCGCGGCCAGGAGCGAGGCGAGGTGCAGCGCCGCCGATGGCTCGATGCGGAGCCCTCCGGCCCGGCCGGGCCTGCCCGCTCGCTCTGCTCGAGGCCCACCGGGAGCGGGCCGAAGGGCTCCCCCCACCCCGAGAATGATGTCGCCCCGGACCCAGTAGAGCGGCAACACCAGGAGCAACGATATCACCGCAAGGGTGGACAAAAAGCCGAGTGCGGCCGATAACCCCGGCAAGGTGAAGACGTAGAACCCGATATCGCGGCCGAACACCGGATCGCTCACTCCGAAGGGCGTCCGGTGGATCAGACGGAGCACCATGTGCCACCCAGGCGTGGCTGCCAGGCCCGCCAGCAACGCGATCCCGAGCGACACCGGCAGAGCCAGCCGGCGCAGGGATCGGGTGAGATCCACGCTCGGAGCGGTCTCCCCGATCCGGAACACGATCGGATCCGGCACCAGGCCCCGCTGGGCGGTGCGGAGGTTCAGATAGAGCAGACCGAAGCTGACACCGCCGACCGCGAGGAAGAGCAGGACCCGGGTCACCAGCTCACGGGTAAAGACGACCTCGTAGCCGATCTCCTGAAACCACCACCACCCCACCAGCAGGCGGAGAAGGGCCGGCACGAAGAACACGAGCGTGAAGACCAGCAAAAACAGGATCAGCGGCAGGCGCCGTCGCAGCACGGGTGCTCCTCTGGGAGAGTGAACAGTCAACAGTGAAGAGTGAACAGTGAACAGTGAACAGTGAGCAGGGGTGACCGGTAGAACCGGTTTACTGTTTACCGTTTACCGTTCACCGTTCACCGTCTACTGCTGTGCAGCCCCGTTATACTAACGCTATCCCGCAGTGAGGGTGAGATCCGCATGAGCCGCAGGGACAGGAAGCTTTCCCGGAGAAATCTGATCAAGAGCGCGGCGCTCGGCGCGGCGGGACTGGTGCTGCCCGGCAGGCTTATGGGCTGCCGGCAGGATCCGGATCTAGGCCGGCTGAAGCAGTGGGTCGAGACACTGAGAGCCGAGGGACTGGGCAAAGCGGGCGTCCCGATGGGCCGGGCCGCGGTCCGGGTGGGCGAGCTGGCCGCCGGCACTCCCTATCAGGCATACACGCTGGAGGAGTACCTGCGGAACGGTGGCAGTCCGCACCAGGAGCCGCTGACGCTGTCCCTCACCCATTTCGACTGCGTCACGCTGGTGGAAGCTTGCCTCGCGGTCGCGCGGCTGGCCCGGGATGAGGCGGCTCCCACCTGGAAGAGCTTCGGGCGGGAGATCGAGCGGATGCGGTATCGCGGCGGCCGACGCGCGGGCTATGTCTCGCGGCTTCACTACTTCAGTGAGTGGATCACCGATAGCGAGAGCCGCGGGCTGGTGAAGGACGTCAGCCCGGAGCTGGGAGGCGCGCAAGACGCGAGGCCGCTCAGGTTCATGACGGAGCATCGCGACAAGTATCCCGCCCTTCGGGACCGGCAGGTGGTGGAGGAGCTGGGAAGGATCGAGCAGCGAATCAGCCAGCGGCCCCGCCGAGTCGTTCCGACCAAGCGGATCCCGGAGGTGGTGGGCCGGATCGAGACCGGCGACGTGCTCGCCTTCGCGACCGAGATTCCGGGGCTGGATGTGACGCACACGGCGTTCGCGTATCGGGACAAGGATCTAACTCTGCGGGTGTTGCACGCGCCGCTGTCGGGAGGAGTGGTGGAGGTGACCCGGGCCACGCTGCCCGAGTACGTCGCGGCGATCAAACGGTCGACCGGTATACTGGTCTCCCGCCCGCTGTAGTTGGCCTCAGGCCGCCTTGGGAAGCCGCGCGAACAGTGCCTGCACCACCTCCATGTATTCCTCCACTTTGCAGTGCTCGGGATCGACTATACCCTGGACTGCATATCCGAGTATGAGGCTGATCGCCGCCGCTGAGGTACTGTCGGGTGTGCCGAAGCGGCTCGCCTCTCCGGGTGGCGCCTCCTGCGCCATGACGCGAAATCCGTCGCGGTAGTCGTTCAGTCCGGAACTGATCTTCGCCCGGATGACTGCGTTGTGAGCTCCCCGAGCCCAGTACTCCAGTAACAACCGGAATCGGCGGGGGTCCTCCTGAAGCCGCTGCATTTCATGGGCGAAGAACGCCACCAGCCGCTCCCGCGGATTGAGTATGGCGTTGACGTGGTCCGGTATCCTGAGGTAGACAGTCGTTTCCAGCACCCGGTCCAGCAGGGCGAGTCCCAGGTGCTCCTTTCGCTTGAAGTGGAACAGGACCAGCCCATGGCTGAGCCGCGCCTTGGCGGCGACTGCCCGCAGCGTGAGCCCGTCCACCCCGCGCCGCAAGGCCACTTCATAGGCGGCTTTCAGAATCTGCTCTCGCCGGGTGGCCTCGGCGGCTTTGCGTCCTGGCATGGTATTCTCTTCCTCCCTATTGACCTTCTGGTCAATATAGAGTACTATATATTATCCACTTGGTCAATAGGCTTGGCTTTGACCCATGCGCTCGCAGGACCAGGTCCCTTGTGGCACCGCCCGCGGAGGGCCCCGATGTATACTCGAAGCCTCATGCTCACAGTCGCAGCGTGTGCCCTGGTGTCCTGTAACCCATTTCGAAACGACACCGCGGTCCAGGTCAGCACCAAGGACGAGAATCTGAACTCCCGTTGGCACGCCAACCTGGCCACCCCGGCGGAGCTGGCCGGCGTAGTGCAGATGAACGGCTCCGCCTCAATGGCACCGGCCACCAAGAGCGGCAACACCACCGTGGTGCTCAACCTGGCCAACGCGACACCGGGCGGCCTGCATCCATGGCAGCTGCACCGCGGCCAGTGTGGGTCGGATGAGGGCCTGTTCGGTGAGGCCGACCTGTACCGGGCCGCCAAGGTGGATGGCAAGGGGCACGCGACTTCGTCCGCCAACGTCCCGCTGACGACGCCGACCACGGGGAGCTACTTCGTGATCGTGCGGGCATCGGCCGCCAACAACGCGATGACGGTGGCCTGCGGCAATCTGGCACCCCCCACGCTGTAGGACAGCCGGGCTTCACACCGTGAAGGGAACATCATGGATACAGGAAGCGCTGACAGTGCTGAACGAGGTCGCCAAGCAGCCGAGAAACGGCGGGACGAGGCGGAGCTTTACCGCCGCAAAGCCGAGGAAGGCCGCGGGGTACGGGAGACCCTCCGCGGCCGGGGCGAGCAGATTCGGAACGATGTCGAAGAGGACCGGTCTGCGGCCGAGCGGGTCCGCGGTGCTCAGGAGGGCGGCAGGGAGATCGCCGAACAGGCGAGGGATCTCTCGGAAGATCTCCGGAGCGTAGCGGAAGAGGCACGGAGCGCTGCGGTGGACGCACGCACGTCCCTGGCCGAGCTCAAGGAGCTGCTGCAGCGGCAGCGGCTCATGATCGACCGCCAGGAAGCAGCGCTGGTGTTGCTCGAGCGAAGGGTTTCGGGGCCCGTGTAAACGGTAGCTCGCCTGATTCTCCGAAAAACAGGACGGCCCGCACTCCCCGTGAAGGGAATGCGGGCCGTCGCAAACTGGTTACCCGGAGTCGGAGAATTTACTTCTCCGTTCTTCTTCCGTTGGCCGTTCGCTAACTATTCGTTGGCGATTTGACCTTCGGAGCTCCGGCTTCTATCCCCAGATGGCTTGCGGGCCATCTGGTTCACCAGTTTGAGCGCTGCAAGTCGGCCGAATCGCGGATCAGCCTCTTGCTCTGCACGTCGCGGCGCTACTGCGACGCGGACGAAACACGCGATTGGTCTCGTCTCTCCAAGCAGAAAATGATCAGTTCTCTGCTTGGCGACGACAGTATAGGAAGCCGATCTTGAACGCGCAAGAGCCAACTTTCTTATCCCCAGACTTAAACATTTCGCACATTTCCACAAGTGAAATTCCTGGTAGCACTACCGATCGGCAGTGCGCTCTCTTAGCATAAGAGCACCCCTCCAACTCGACAAACCGTGCGGCGAACACAGCGACGCCCCGGCATCGCGACTTTCGCATGGCACGAGCATCAGGAGAAATCATGACCGTCGGCACAATTGCGGCACCGGCTGAGCTCGACGTCGCATCCATCATGCGTGGCCTCTACGGCGACGGCATCATCGGCACCAAGGGCGCCTTCGACCGCGATTGGGTACGTGAGCTCGGCGAAGACATCGAGCTGCTGTTTCAGGATGCCCTGAGGCGCCCCGGCGGAGCAGTGGGAAGGGGTCCCAAACGGTACTATGTCGAGATTCACCCCCAAGGAATTCGCGGCTTCCTCGATCTGGTTACGCATCCGTGGGTGAGTGGGGTTTGCGAGGCGGTGCTTGGGCCCGAGTACAAGATCGTGGAGATCGGCTTCGACGTCCCGCAGCCCGGCGCGATGTACCAGCCCTGGCACCGCGACTTCCCCTCACCGTCGGAAACGCTGACCGGCCGGCACATCGACTCGCTGGCCTTCAACATGACGACGGTGGATGTGACCGAGGATATGGGCCCATTCGAGATCGCACCGGGGACGCAGTGGGATTTCCCTGAGAACTTCGAGCACGGCATGTTCCCACCGAAAACACTCTATCCCAGGTACGAGGCCCGCGCACAGCTCAAGATGCCGAGGATGGGAGACATCTCAGCGCGCTCGGCCCTCACCATTCACCGGGGCACGCCGAACCGCTCCAACACCTCACGACCGGCGCTGGTGCTCGGCGTGGACGCGCCCACTGCCCGCAACGCCGATCGTCACGACCTGCAGTTTACCCGAGAGTACTACGACAGCATCCCGGATGAGGTGCGGCGACACTTCACCTGCCGGGTAGTGGACCAGCTGGAGCCGATCGTCCAGGCGCATACGATTGAAGGATTGGTAATGGGAGAAGCGTAGACGGGAGAGGCTGGAGGGTCCTTCCCCCCGCGTCATCTCAGCGACTGATGGCGGCCCCTCCGGTCCTTCCCGTCCTTCCCCATGCAGCCGAGACCGAATGAGGAGACGGAGAGGCCCTGGGATCCGAGTCGGCGTGGGCTCAGGCCGTCTGTCACCGAACAGCCTCCCGCTGGAGCAGCGTGCGCTTGCGCTCGACGCCCCACCGGTAACCCGACAACCCGCCATCGTTGCGTACGACGCGGTGGCATGGGATCGCGATGGCCAAGGGGTTGGCGGCGCAGGCCTGGGCCACAGCCCTCACCGATTTGGGAGCGCCGATCCGGGCCGCGATTTCGGTGTAGCTGGCGGTCGATCCGGCGGGGATCTCCTGCAGCGCCTGCCATACCCGCCGCTGGAAGGCGGTGCCGCGGACATCGAGCGGCAGGTCGAGGCCCAGCTGCGGCGATTCCACCAACCCGACCACCTGCGCGACCAACGCCTCGAACTCCGCATCGCCACCGATGATGGTGGCCTTGGGGAACCGGTCCTGGAGGTCGCGCGCGAGCGCATCGGGGTCGCTGCCCAGGAGGATAGCGCACACCCCGATCTCACTCCGCGCCACCAGAATGGAGCCGAGCGAGCACTCCCCCACCGCGAAGCGGATGTCGGCGTCGGCGCCGCCGGCCCGAAAGATCGCGGGTGTCATCCCCAGCACCTGGGTGGACTCGCCGTAGAACTGGGCGTTCGAGTTGTACCCCGATTCGTAGATGGCCGCCGTGACATTGCGGCCGCGTGCCAGCTCCTGTCGCATACGCTCACCTCGATGGGCCGCAGCATACTGGCGCGGTGTGAGGCCGGTAATGGACCGGAAGATCCGGTGAAAGTGAAATGGGCTCATGCCGGCGCCGTTCGCCAGCTGCTCCAGCGACAGCACCGCAGGGGAGGCCTCGATCACCCGACACGCGGCGATTACCCGGGCGGCATGCTGCTCCTGGAGCGATGGCTGGTCCGGCTTGCAGCGCAGACAGGGACGAAATCCGGCCTGCTCCGCCTCCTGGCGGCTGGCGTGGAACCGCACGTTCTCCGGTCGAGCGGCCCGGGCCGCACAGGAAGGGCGGCAGTATACCCCGGTAGTCTTCACCGAGTAGTAGAAGGAGCCATCCGCGGCGGGCGACCGGGCCTGGACGGCGGGCCATCGAGGGTCTCGTCGAGTCGCGTTCGCAAGCTCCTGCTTCCGGGCCGACAACGGCATGTCGCCTCTCCCCTTTCCAGAACCAGTCTTCATGAGTCTAAGTCTACCGGCCGGACGCGATCCGCGCACTCGCGTTCTTGCGCTCGAATCCATCGCCCCCCTCGACAACCTCGGATTGGGTGACATCTTGGTGCTGTTCCCTTCCACGAGAGCATAACGTGCGCTACGGCGCGCTCGGCATCGCCCTCCTGACCCTGGTTCCCAGAACCGGATCGGAGGAGATCCACTCCAACGACAACCGCTCGCCGGCCGGCCGGTTGCAAGCCAACGTGTTGACCGTCAACCTGAGGGCGGGCGCGGGGGCCTGGTTTCCCGAGGACACGGCGGGCGATGGGCACCAGGTGTACGCCTTTGGGGAGGCGGGCCGCGGGCTGTCCAATCCGGGGCCGCTGCTGCGAGTGCCGGCCGGTACCGAGATCCAGGCAACCGTTCAAAACCAGATCCCGGGTTTGCCGCTCCTGGTGCATGGGTTATTCGACCGGCCGGGCGCTCCCAAGGTGGTCACCGTTCCCTCCGGCGAGACCAGAACAGTTCGGTTTCGGGTGACCGTTCCCGGCACCTACTACTACTGGGGCTCGACTCGCGGCGTGGCCAAGCTCCGGGATCGCTTCGGCGCGGAATCACAGCTCACCGGGGCCCTTATCGTCGATCCGCCCGGGCCTCGAGCCCGGGACCACGTCTTCGTCATCGGCGTGGAGGACGACTCCGGCGCGGCGCCCGCTGACCGGCATACCCGGGCGGCGGTCGTCAACGGGCGATCCTGGCCCCATAGCCAGATCGCCACCGTGACCGAGGGCGACACGGTGCTTATGCGCTGGATCAACGCGTCGGATCGTCAGCATCCCATGCACCTGCACGGGTTCTACTTCACCGTAGACCGCCATGGCGACATGGAACAGGACACCAGCTACAACGCCCCCCAGAGGCGGCTCGCCGTCACCGAGCTGATGACTCAGGGACAGACCATGTCGCTGAGCTGGATCGCCGACCGGCCCGGCAACTGGCTGATGCACTGCCATATGGCGGCGCACATGTCACCCCACCTGCGGACCCGGCCGGCGAGCATGACGACGGACCCAACGGGGCATAACCACACCATGGAAGTGATGGCCGGGCTGGTTGTCGGCTGGCGGGTGCTGCCGAAGGCGCAGGTCTCGCAAACGAGCGTCAGCGGGAATGCCGGGCGGCGGGAGCTGCGGCTCCTGGTGCAGACCGCGCCTCGGCGCTACGGAGCCAATCCGGGGATCGGCTTCGTACTCCAGAACGGCGCCGCTCCGCGCCCTGATTCGGTGGTGATCCCCGGACCACCGCTGCTGCTGACCCGGGGAGAGGCCGTTGAGATCAAGGTCATCAACCACCTGCCCACCGCCACATCGATACACTGGCACGGCATCGAGCTGGAGAGCTATTTCGACGGCGTGTCCGGCTGGAGTGGAGATCAGCACCGAACGGCACCGCACGTCAACGCGGGAGACTCGTTTGCGGTCCGCTTCACCCCGCCGCGGGCAGGCACGTTTATCTACCACTCCCACTTCGACGAGGAGAAACAGCTGGGGTCGGGGCTGTACGGGCCGCTGATCGTCATGGAGCCCGGCGCAAGCTACGATCCCGACACCGATCGTCCCTGGATCCTGAGTCAGGCAGGGCCCACCCGGAAAGGGGAGCGGGCTAACGTCATCCTGAACGGCTCGCCCTCGCCGGTCATGGAGATGCAGGCCGGCCGGCGCTATCGCATTCGTCTGATCAACATCGCCGCTACTCAGCCGCTGACATTCTCGCTGCTCGCCGACACCATGCCAGTCCGGTGGCGGGCCGTGGCGAAGGACGGAGCCGACCTGCCGCCCGCTCAGGCCCTGGTGCGTCCGGCCCGACTCAGCATCGGAGTCGGTGAGGCGTACGACTTCGAGCTCACACCCGAGTCCCCGGGAGAGCTCAGGTTGCTCGCGAAGGATGGGACGGGGCGCACCAGCCTCACCGGCGTCGTTCAGGTGCGTTAATCGCGGACCCACGAAAAAGGGCGCCCGAGAGCGCCCTTCTTCCAGCCTCACAGCTCGCTTACTTCACTGCGTCGGCGCTGGAAATCCGTCCAACGACGCCCACTTTGTTGCCGATCTCCTTGGCCTGCCTGAGGTGCTGCTCCAGGATCGGAATTCCCCGGTTCACCTGCTGGCGCACCGCCGCCGAGTTTGCCGCACGACCCTCCTTGCGGAAGTAACTGAGGTAGTCGTTGTGGTTCTGCACCTCCAACGTCATGTACTCCCGGTCGAAGTCGGTGCCGTAAAAGTTCTCGAGCCGGTCGAGCTTGGCCCGGTGGTTCTTGCCCATGCCGGACTTGATCGGCATGCCGTTGTTCGCCGCCATGTCGGTCCACTGCTTCTGCATGTCGGTGTGCTCGTTCAGCATCTTCCGAGCGTATGACTTGACCTCCCCGTTTCGCGCCCTGCTTTCAGCCAGGCGCGCCAGCCGGATCTCCAGGAAGTGGTCAGCGTCGATGTCGCGAATGAACTTCGCATCCGATTTGATGTTCCCGTCTTTCCCGGTATTGGTATTGTTGGCTGCGGCCGTCGCAGTCGCCGCACCGCCGACCCCGGCCTTCAGCTCATTCGCGAGCCGCAGGTGTTCCTGGGCAGCCGGCACGCTGCGATTGACGAGCTGCTGTACTTCGGTGGACTGCGCGTTGCGTCCGCCGTTCTGGAGGACGTTCACCAGGTGCTGATGATTCTGCGCCGTCACTGTGGCATAGGCCTGGTCGAACTCGGGCCCCCGCAGCGCCTCGAGGCGGGCGATCTGCTGTTGGTAGCGTGGGGTCAGCTCCAGCGAGACCTGCTGGCCGCTCCGGGCACTCAGCGCCCGCCACTCGCGGCTCATCTCGCCACGCTCGGCGATCAACCGCTGGGCGAAGGCGCGGACCTGGTTGTTGCTGGACCGTTCCTGCGCCAGACGCGCCATCCGAAGCTCCGCCGAGTCAGCCGCGTTGACTGAGCTGATGAAGGCGATGTCGGCCTTAATCGGACCAGCCTGGCCGGGCTGCGTGCCCGACGTCGGATAGTTTGACGACCGGTGTTCCGTTGCCAGCCGTAGTGGTGACGCCCACCTGGCTCGCAATCTGCTGGGCCTGGGTCAGGTGCTGCTGGATGATGGGCAGGGTAGACTCGATCAATTGGCGTATGCCGCTCGAATGCGAGGCGTTCCGCTCCGACTGAAGGGAGCTCAGCTTGGTGCGATGACCCAGCACCATCGCGTCCATGTAGGCTCGATCGAATTCGGCCCCGGAGAGCTGGTTCAGGCGCTCGAACTCCTGTACCTGGCTGGGGCTCAGGTCGGCCTTGAAGGGGATGCCACTCTTCCTGGCACCGTCCATCCACTGTTTCTGCAGCGAGCTGTGTTCGTTCACCATCCGCTGGCCGAACTCCCTGACCGCGAAATTCGTGGCCTTGTTGTGGGCGGTCTGTCCCAGCCGAACCTCGAGGACATTACCGGCAGCAACCTGGGCCACCAGCTGCTGATCGGTGCCCACCTGTTGTGCCTGAATCGTATTGAGACCGGCGCCCAGGGTGATGACCAACCCACCGGCGGCCCGGGCCATGAGTCTGCGCATCGACATTCGGAATCTCCTTTTGCGTGCGTTGCTCGTCTGCGGCAGCGAGGTGCCGCGTGCTCTCGGTACACCCGTGAGGAACGCAATGACCATACCACCCGGGGGCTCCCCGAAGATGTGACTGCACGCACAGTAAAGCAGGTCCCGCCGGATAAGATGTAAGTGTGCTTCGAATTAACGCTTAGAAGATTTCAGGAGGTCTGTATGGCTCAGTGTGAGGTGTGCGGCAACGATTACTACCTGTCCTTTCAGGTGGTCGCCGCCGGCCAGACCCATACGTTCGACAGCTTCGAGTGTGCGGCTCACCGGCTGGCGCCGGTTTGCGATCACTGCGGCTGCAAGATCCTGGGCCACGGGATCGAGGCGCAGGGGACGTTCTATTGTTGCGCCCACTGTGCCCGGGAGTCAGGCGTCACGGCAGTCGCGGATCACGCCTGACGGTCTCCTCGGAGAAACACCGTGGCACCGATCGCGGTGCCCAGCGCCACCACCGCGCTGAGGGCCGCGGTCAGCTGGAAGGCGTGGGTGAAGGCCTCACGCGCCGTGGTCAGCAACTCGGCGCCGGCAGCCCCGGGTAGTTGCTGGGCCACACTTATGGCGCCGCCCAGCGTACTGCGTGCGGTCTCCATTTCTCCCATGGGCACGTTGCCGCCAGTGACTTTCCCCATAGCCATACGGTAGACAGCCGTACCAATACTGCCGAACAGGGCGATACCGAGCGCCCCACCGAGTTCGGCGCCGGTTTCCGAGATGGCGGACGCAGCGCCGGCCCGCTCCGGCGGAGCACTGCCGACGATGAGGTCGGTGGCCAGGATGACGACCGGGGCGGTCCCGATCGAATAGATGACCGATCCCGCGATCAACACCGGGAGCCCGCCGACGGCGCCGATGCGGGTGAGCAGCAGGAATCCGGCCGCGGCCACCAGCATACCGGCCCCCATCAGGTGCGCCGGGCGGAACCGCCGTGCCAGCGCCGGCACCACCAGCGACCCGACAATGAAGGCAAGCATGGACGGTACCGTGGCCAGTCCGGCCTTCAGAGGTGAGAGTCCGAGAACCAGCTGGAGGTACTGCGCCATGAAAATGTATGAGCCGAAGGCCACCAGCGTTCCCAGCGTGTAGGTCGCCAGGGAAATACTGAAGGCCGGGCTGCTGAAGAGCCCGAGATCGATGAGAGGGTCTGCCAGCGACCGCTGCCGCCGGACGAACCCCATCCCCACCCCGAGGCCCGCAACGACCGAAACCAGCGGGGTCCAGCCGGGGCCGTCCTGTGCCAACTGCTTCAGGCCGTAGATTATCAGCAGCACCGCTGCCAGCGACAAGCCGGCGCTGATAAGATCCAGGCGCCCTGCGTTGGGATCCTTGAATTCCGGCAGCAGCATGGGCCCGATGACGAGCAGAAGCAGCATCACCGGCACAGCCAGCAGAAACACCGCGCCCCAGGGGAAGTACTCCAGCAGCACTCCGCCCAGGAGCGGACCGATCGCGCCGCCGACCGAGAAGCTGGTCACCCAAACTCCGATGGCGACGGTGCGCTCGTGCTGGTCGAGAAACATGTTTCGGATCAGCGAAAGGGTGGACGGTGCGACGGTCGCTCCCGCCACGCCCAGCAGCGCGCGGGTGGCGATGAGCATCTCGGCACTGGAAGAGAACGCCGCGATCACCGAGGCTGCCCCGAACGCCGCGGCGCCGATCAGCAACAGCCGGCGCCGGCCTATGCGGTCGCCCAGTGTCCCCATCGTGATCAGCGACCCCGCGATCATGAAGCCGTAGATGTCCACGATCCAGAGCAGCTGGGCGCTGCTGGGCTTGAGGTCGGCGCTCAGATGCGGCACCGCCAGGTTCAGCACCGTCAGGTCCATGGAGTAGAGCAGGCAGGGCAGCGCGATCACCGCCAGCCCGATCCACTCCCGCCTCCCTGCCCGCGCGACCGGCCCCGCTGCTGTCATGAGTACCTGATTGAGATGTATGAAGGCCCGGCGCGCGCAATGACTGTTACTTCAGGTCGACAAGCACCTTGAAGCCGCCGTACGCCATCCGTTTGAGGTCGAATGGCATGGCCCCGTCTTGCATCAGTTTCTGCATACGTGGGTCCTTCATCACCTTGGCGTTGACCGAGTTACGGTGGGCTCGTGAGCGGTAGACGATCCAGGAGAACAGCACGGCTTCGTTGGGCTTGCTTCTGACCGTGCGTTGAAACGGAATTCCCATCTTGTTCTTCAAGTCGTCGCCGACACATTCCCGGTATTCGAGCGCACCGTGATCGCGCCAGATTCTGCCGGCCCGCGACGAGATCCGGCGGTAGAGCTGAAGGTTTTTCCTGGGCACCGGAAGGACGAATCCGTCAACATATGGCATACTGGTTCTCCTACAATGGCTTGGGGTCGAGAGTTCGGGGTCCCGGCTCGATGTCGACCGCGATGGTGCGCCACCTGCCTTGCCGGAACCGGATTACCGTCAGGGCGCACCGGGTGGCGTGCCCCGCGAGAATGGCGAACCAGATGTCTAGCGGGTCGAGCGTTCCCGTCTGCTGAATGACGAAGCAGATGCCGAGGGGGACGATGATCTGGGAAACGATGGAGATGTAGAGTGGGCCCTTGGTGTCACCGGTGCCCTGCAGCCCGCCGGTGTATGTCAGCGCGACTGCGATCAGGATGCCTGACACGCTCAGCACCCGGAGGAGCCCGGTCCCGATCTCGACGACTGCGGGCTCATCCATACCGAAGATGGCGAGGAGCTGACGGGGGAAGAACAGAAAGAAGAGGCCGACGAACCCCGCACCTACGATTCCATAGCCAGCGGCGATGTGCACCGCCTGCTCGGCTCGGTGGCTGTCGCCCGCCCCTAGATTCTGACCAGCCACGGTTGCGGCGGCGCCCATCAAGCCGATGGACGTCCAGGTAATCAGCGAGAACAGCTGGGTGTAGGACACGGCGAACGCCGCCTGCGCCGCCGCGCTCTGCGCCAGTGAACCGATGAACGCGAGCATGAACACGCCGCCCACGTTCATCGCGATTCCCTGGATGCCGGCGGGCAGCCCGAACCGGAACAACGACCGGATGATGCTCCAGTCGGGACCGAAGCCGTTCCCCCGGGGAAACGAGACTACCCATCCTCCGCTCCAGAGCTTCCAGAGCGAGTAGAGTCCCAGCACCCCCGAGGCCAGCACGGTTCCCATGGCCGACCCGGCGGTGCCGTAGGACGGAATGGGTCCCAGACCGCGAATGAAGATCACATTCAGGACCAGGTTCAGCACCGTGAGCGCGACGCCCAGCATCATGGGGGTGCGGGCGTCGCCCGCCGAGCGCAACGCTCCGCTCAGCATGTAGAAAAGCAGCATGCCGATGCTGAAGACGAACATGATGCGGAGGAACGGCAGGGCCTCGGCCTTCACCGCGGGCGCGGCGTTCACCAGATCGAGCAGCCAGGGCGACAGGAAGTAGCCCAGCGGCGCCATGATGCCGAGCGAGAGCCCGATGGTGGTGAGGAAGGCCTGGTACACCACACGATTCACCTTGTCCTCCTGGCCCGCCCCGGCGAAACGAGCGACCAGCACGCTCATCCCGGTAAACAAGGAGGAGATGAACACGATGACGACCAGAATGATTTGCCAGCTCACCCCGATGGCGGCGTTGCCCCGAAAGCCAACCAGATGCCCTACCAGCACGTGGTCCACGATCCCCTGAAGGCCACCGATGATGTTGGTCACCATCGTCGGCCAGGCGATCTTCCATACCGCGCGCTGGAGGGGACCTTCGATCAGCGACCGGTCGTACCTCACCCATTGACCAAGGAAAGGATGTTTCCGTCCGGGTCCTTGAACCAGGCTACCTTGGTCTTGCCACTGACGTGCACATCACCCCTGCGCGTGGTGCCCGGCAGGTCGTAGTGCTCGAAGCGAACGCCCTTAGCCTTGAGCGCCTGCACTTCCGACTCGAGATCCTCGACGGCGAAGGTGACAGCGGTGGCCTTGTTGGTGCCGGCGTACTGGGACTCATATACCAGGATGCTCGCCTTGCCGCTGCGGTAGGCCAGCACCCCCTCCTCCTCGGTCGGCAATGGCGCAAGACCGAGAGTGCCTTCGTAGAACTTCCTGGCCGCCGTGATGTCTTTCACGGCACAGGTTGCGATCGCGTCGGTGTTTGCGAGCACAGGTTCCCCCCTTCGATTCGAATGTGTCGGGCTCAGCCGCTGACACCGGCCCCGGCCTCGGCGACGGCCCCTGCCGCGGCGGGATCGTGCTGCCAGATGGCAAAAATGTTACCCTCGGTGTCGGTCAGTTGCGCGAACCAACCCATGCCGGGAACCGGCATCTTCGGCACGACCACCCTGGCACCCAGTCCTTCAGCTTTGCGCGTGAAATCGTCTACGTTCTCCACCGCGATGTAGTTCACTGGTACCTGTCCCGGCATCATCCGCCGCATCAGCCCGCCGTTGACGCCCGGGCGGATGGGCATGCCCTCGCCATCGGTGGGGACCGTCTCCACGAGCCAGTAATCCATCGGTCCACCCATGTGCTTTATCTCCCAGCCGAAAAGCTCGCGGTAGAACTTGCCCGCCCGCTCGGGATCGTCGGCCGGAATCTCGAAATGCACCACGGTGTGATCCATAATGCCTCCTCCTTCGGGGGGATGACCGATAGCGTACCAACCGGTTGGTATGTATTATCCAATCCAGGCCACGTCAAGACCTGCTTCTCACTGTGGAACGGAGCTGTTACATGGGCTCGCGGACATCGGACGTCACGCGCGACAAGCTGCTCCAGGCCGCCTTCGAGGAGATCTACCGACGCGGCTTTCAGTCGACCAGCCTGGACACCATTCTGGCCAAGGCGGGCGTCACCAAGGGTGCGTTGTACCACTACTTCCCCGACAAGGCGTCGCTGGGGTATGCGGTCGTCGAAGAAGTGGTAAAGGGGCTGCTACTGGAGCGCTGGGGTGCGCTGGCGCCATCCACCGGGGACCCGATCACGGCACTCCAGGGGATCCTGCGGAACCGGGCGACCAGCCTGACAGCGCGGGAGGTCGAGCTGGGGTGTCCGCTGCACAACTTGGCCCAGGAGATGTCGCCCCTGGACCAGCAGTTCCGCCGCCGGGTGGAAGCCACATTCGACATCTGGATCCAATCGGTGGCCGATGACCTAGCCCGGGGCCAGGCCGAAGGAACGGTGCGCAAGGACCTGGACCCGCGCCAGGTGGCCGCGTTCATCGTCGGGTCCATCGAAGGATCGTTCGGCCTGGCGAAGGGGGCCCAGAGCGCGGCGCTGCTGCGGTCCAACCTGCAGGTGCTTGGCAGGTTCCTCGACACCCTGCGGCCGGGCCCCGCGCCCCGTCCCGCCCGCCGAAAACCGATTCAGGGCCGCCGACGTAGGGCATGACTATGGAACCTCGATTCACCGTCAGCCGCCGGGCCGTACTGGGAGCGGCGGTCGCCGCCGCAACGTCCTCGATGCTTCGACCGCTCCTCGCGTTGGCGCAAACCGATCCGGTTACTCGCCCGATTCCTTCCAGCGGCGAGCGGCTGCCCGTTGTGGGTCTGGGCAGCTGGATCGCCTTCAACGTGGGGAGCGACCCCGAGCTGCGGGATGAATGTGCCGCCGTCATGCAGGCATTCTTCGCGGCAGGCGGCCGGCTGATCGACTCCTCGCCCATGTACGGATCTTCGCAGGAGACCATCGGATACGGCCTCCGAAAGCTGCGGCCGCAGAGCCTGTTTTCCGCCGACAAGGTTTGGATATCGTCCGGCTCGAGCGGTCCGGATCAGATCGACGATTCCCGGCGTCACTGGGGCGTTCCCCGCTTCGATCTGCTGCAGGTTCACAACCTGCTAGCCTGGGAAGAGCACCTGCCTGTGCTGCTCCAGATGAAGGCTGAAGGTCGGCTGCGGTATGTGGGGATCACCACATCAGAGGGAAGGCGCCACGACGAGATCGAGAGGATCATGGCGAGCCGGCCCATCGATTTCGTACAGATCACCTACAACATTCTGGATCGCGAAGTGGAAGAGCGGATTCTTCCGCTGGCGCAGGAGCGAAAGATCGGGGTGATCGCAAATCGTCCTTTCCGGGAAGGCGCCCTGATCCGCGCCATGGCAAGGCACCCCTTGCCCGGCTGGGCGGGCGAGGTCGGCGCACGGAGCTGGGCTCAGTTCCTCCTAAAGTTTATCGTGTCACACCCGGCTATTACCTGCGCCATTCCGGCCACCAGCCAGGTCGCCCATGTGAAAGAGAACATGGCAGCGGGCTCCGGCACGCTGCCGGACGCGGCGGCCCGCCGGCGCATGGTGGCCTACGTCGAAGCACTCTGATGCAGGAGTGGTGGACCTACTCCCTCTCCGATTTCCTGCTGTTCTCTCCTCGGACCTACTACCGAATGCTGGGGCGCCACAACCAGGAGCTCTGGCCCGCGCAGCTATTCACTCTTGGGCTCGGCCTCGGAATCCTGGCCCTGCTGCGGAGTCCCTCGTTCAGACGGGGGCAGATCACCGCGGGGGTTCTGGCAGTGCTGTGGGCCTGGGTTGCCTGGACCTTTCTGTGGGGCAGATACGCGGCAATCAATCCGGCGGCCACCTACTTCGCCGGGCTGTTCGCGGTCGAAACCCTGCTCTTGCTCTGGACTGGCGTTTTCCGCGGAGACCTTCGATTTTCGCTGAGGCGAGACCCCGCCGGCATCGTCGGCCTGGTGCTCTTTGTCGCGGCTTTGGTGATTTATCCCTGGCTCGCCCCGCTCAGGGGCCAACCCTGGCTCCAGGCTGAGGTCTTCGGCGTTTTTCCGGATCCTACCGTGCTTGGAACTCTCGGCCTGCTACTGCTGGCTCGGGGAGGCTCACGCTGGAGGCTCCTGATCATCCCGGCCGTCATGGCTGCGATCGATGGTGCTACTCTTTGGGTCCTATACCGCGCTGGCAACCCGCAATGAGGAGCCCGAGCATCGATGGAGGCTGCCGTACCGATATCCCCGAAACGATGCGCCGCCATACTGAGCCTCGGAGTTGTGTTACTGGTTGCCGCGAGTCTCGGAGCCAGCCTGCTCTCGTTTGTCGTTCTGGATGATCCTTCCCTCAGCAAGGCGAGAGACAGCGTCGTTCGACTGCTATGGGTTGACGAAGAGGGCAACATTCCCGCCTGGTATTCGACATCACTCCTGCTCGTGTCATCTCTGCTTCTTGCGGCCATCGCGGCCGTGCATCGTCACCAGCAGCGTGGCCATGTTGCGCACTGGCTGATCTTAGCGCTGGTCTTCCTGTTCCTTTCGCTGGACGAGACCGCCCAGCTTCATGAACGGTCCATTGTCCCCCTGCGAAACGCGTTCGGTGCAACGGGGTTTCTGTATTACGCCTGGATCGTACCCGCCGCCGTGTGCGTACTTGTGTTGGGGGTGGGCTACCTTCGGTTTCTGGCACGGCTACCAGCGAGAACAGCCCGGCTCTTCCTGCTGGCTGCAGCGGTTTTCCTGGGTGGCGCAATTGGAATCGAAGCCATCAGCGCCAAGCAGGCCTCTCTCCTGGGTGAGAAGGGCCTTGTCTACCACCTGATCGTAGCTGCGGAAGAGCTCTTGGAGATGACCGGCGTGGTGCTGTTCGTCTATGCGCTGCTGGACTACATGGGTCGTCAATTCACCAGCGTCACCCTGCACGTTGTCGATCGGTAGCATGACCCCCCCGTTGCGGGTGGGCCCGATCGTCTCGGATACCGAGCGACAAGCATGGGACGAGCTCGCCAGCAAATCTCCCGTCGGGCATCGACACCAATGCCTCTGGTGGATGGAGCCGCTCGCGCGCTACGGTGTCCGCAGCGTGGCGCTGGGCTGCTGGAAGGGCGACCGCCTCGTCGGAGGAGCGCTCTTCAGATCATACAGTCTACCGCTGATCCGACGCACCATCACCGAATGTCTGGATGGACCCATTTTCAGCGAGTGGGACGCCGGGTGGGCCGACGCTTTTGTCACCGGCGTGGAGCAGCTGGCAAAGGAGTCCGGCAGCATCGCAGTTGTCTTTCGAGACTGTCCCGAGGTAGCGGTATACCGGGACATATCAGCCGCATTGCGGACTCGGGGCCACCGGACCAGCACGATGCCGGGATCGTCGGATGCGGTACTACCGCTGGCGGGGCGAACTCTCGAGCAGATAAAAAAGGGATTCAACCATGGGACCCGTGCCAGGATCAGAAAAGCCCTCGCCGGACAGCTGAGCGTCCGGGATCTCCGGACCACGGAGGAGCTCGAGGGGGCGTACCGGGCCTGGATCGCCACCGCTAGACGCAAGTCGTTCACCGATATACGTCCCTGGCCTGGCATTGAGCCGGTCCTGCGCCACGTCCTGGGACATGAATTGGGGTCGGTTCACGGTGCTTTTCTGGGTGACGAGCTGCTCGCCGCGGCGTTCGTTGTCCGGATCGGCAAGAGTGCGGCTTACGTCTATGGGGGCTACGTGGACGGCGCGGAGAAGCTCAGTCCCACTCATGTGCTGCAGTTCGAGGCCATTCGGGAGAGCCTCGAGCGAGGGATGTCCAACTACAACTTTGGGATGCTGATCGCCGAGAAGCAGGCGGCGGGCCGTGGCGTCGACGAGTTCAAGCTGGGGTTCGGCGCGGTGCCGCAGCCGCACCTCGAGACGCTCGTCTGGATGCGGCGGCCACTGCTGTACCGAGCTGTTGAGCGTGTCAGGCAGTCCCGGATGGGTGGCCGGCTGGCGGAGCTGTTCAAGAGCGTGCTCATTCAGCGGGGCAACCAGGACTGAGATTGTTTCGGGAGGCCGAACAGGCATCGGCGCGGGAAAGCAGGAGGTCGCGTTCGCGGTCGTTGCGGGTCAGCGATGCGGCACGCCGGAACTCCTCCCCGGCCTCCTCCAACCGGCCCACCTTCTTCAGGAAGTCGGCCCGTACGCTCGGCAGCAGGTGATAGTTCCTGAGCTGTGGCTCGCCTCGCAGGCCATCCACCAGGTCCAGGCCGGCTTTTGGACCGAACGCCATGCCGACCGCCACCGCACGATTGAGCTCTACTACCGGAGACGGCGTCAGCCGCGCGAGCGCTTCGTACAACGCTGCAATACGGACCCAATCGGTCTCATCGGCGGTCCGGGCCCGCGCGTGGCAGGCCGCGATCTCCCCCTGCAGTGTGTACGGCCCGTACTCGTTTCTCAGCCGTCGGGCCTGTTCCAGTGCCGCCAGCCCGCGCCGGATCAGGAGCTGGTCCCAGCGCCCCCGGTCCTGATCCAGTAGTAGAATAGGCTCCCCGCCAGGACCCACCCTCGCCCGCAATCGCGACGCCTGGATTTCCATCAGCGCCACGAGGCCGTGAACTTCCGGCTCCTCGGGCGCCAGCTCGGCCACGATGCGGCCCATTCGCAGGGCGTCCTCGCACAATGCCGGGCGCACCCAGTCGTCGCCCGCGGTGGCCGAGTATCCCTCGTTGAAGATCAGGTAGAGGACCTCGAGGACCGAGGCCACCCGTGCCGCCAGCTCCGCACCTCGCGGGACCTCGAACGGAACTCCGGCTTCCGACAGGGCTCGCTTGGCCCGGACGATCCGCTGCGCCACGGTGGCTTCGGGCACCAGAAACGCCCGCGCGATCTCATCGGTGGTGAGACCGCCGAGCAGCCTGAGGGTCAGGGCCACCCGGGCCTCGCGAGAAAGCACCGGATGGCAGGAAATGAACACCAGGCGCAGCAGGTCGTCCCCCACGTGGTCGTCCAGTGCGGCGTCGAGATCAGGCACAGCTCGCTCCTGCCGGGCCTCCAGTTCGTGCCCCACCTCGACATGCTTTCGGTCGAGCATCTTCCCCCGGCGCAGCGTGTCGATGGCCCGGTGCTTCGCGGTGGCCATCAACCAGGCGCCGGGATTGTCCGGGATGCCGGTCGAAGGCCACCGCTCGAGCGCCGCCACGAGTGCGTCCTGGGCGAGATCTTCAGCCTGGCCGACGTCACGCACCATCCGGGTGAGCCCCGCTATGAGCCGGGCCGATTCCATCCTCCAGACCGCGTCGATAGTACGGTTGATGTCGGTAGCCGGCATGGCGCTGGGAGCGGGGATCTGAGAGCTGGAAGCCATACAGAGAGAATAACGGCTCCAAGCTCCCAGCTCCTAGCTTTTACCTCCCAGCTCCTAGCCGCCCCCGCGGACGATGAGAACTACCGCTGCCAAGGCGCACGCCACGCCGGACATCTGCCAGGCGTTCAGTCGTTCGTGCAGGATCAATCTGGCCAACAGCACCGTGCTGGCCGGATAGAGGGATGCGAGTGTTACCACCAGGCTGAGGGACCCCTCGCGCGACGCGAGGAGATAGAGGGCATTGGCCAGCATGTCGATGACGCCACACACCGCTGCCAGAAGAGCCACCGGCTGGGGCATCCGCATCGATTGGCTGCCGGCGAGAGCGATGGCACCGAAGAGGATCACCGAAAACCCCCGCGCTGCGACCAGCGGCCACATCCCCGCGTTTGGACGAGTCTGCGCCAGGGCGAGAAAGAAGAATCCAATGGCGACCCCCGAGATCAGCGCCGTGCCTACACCGATCGGGAGGGCCCTGCCTGCTCCAGCAGGCCGGTCCTCCACCGTGTCGGCGGTGTGCCGGCTAACCAAAACGATCGAGACGATTCCCAGCCCGATACCAGCCGCGGCAATAGGAGGCGGCCGCTCGCCCAGCAGGACCGAGACCAGCACCGGGATTGCCACGGCGCAGACCGCGGTGGTCGGCGCCACTACCGCCATGGTTCCGATGGCGAGTGCGCGATAGAGGAGTGCCACGCCGATGCTTCCCGTCACGCCGGCGATGGCGCCCCACAGCATATCGGTCCGGGAGGGGAATGCGTCGGGCAACAGCGGGAGAAGGAGCAGGAGGAAGATCAGCCCGCTGAGTTGGGAGAGAACCACCACCGGGATCGTGGCAAAGCGCCGCGTTGCGAGGCCACCGGTGAAGTCGGCGGCCCCGTAGAGCAGCGCTGAGCCAAGCGCCAGGAGGTAGATCAATTACTTGCGCGTTGCGATCTGCTGGCGCAGCCGCTCCTCCTGTTCCCGGAGCTCGGGAGTGAACTCAGCCCCGAAGTCCTCAGCCTCGAAGACCTGGCGAATCTCGATTTCCGACTCGCCGGGCATGGGGTTGGGGCACCGCTTGACCCATTCAATTGCCTCTTCCTTGGATCTCACCTCCCACAACCAGAACCCGGCGACCAGCTCCTTGGTCTCGGCGAAGGGACCATCGATCACGGCCCGCTTCTTTCCCGAGAACCGGACCCGTGCACCTTTGGAGCTGGGCTGTAGCCCCTCGCCCGCCAGCATGACTCCCGCTTTGACCAGCTCTTCATTGAACTTCCCCATCTCGGCCAGGAGCTCCTGGCTCGGCAGAATGCCGGCCTCCGAGTCCTCAGTGGCCTTTACCATGACCATGAATCGCATCGTTTCGTCTCCAGTCTGAATGGCTATTGGCTATTGGCCGTTGGCTAGTAGTTGGTGGCCACTGCTTCCGGCCTTCATTTACACGTCGAACCAGCCCTCCCGCAATCGACAACGTCAGCAAAACCTTCCTGCTGACGGTGTTAGGCTTCAGGTTGGAAATTCCGCCAGCAGGCGCAATTATGGGCGGGTGAACGACAGACACAAGGCCGCAGGTCATGAGCGAGAGACAACTGAAGCTGTTCGGGGGGAGCGGCGTGCTCCCGGAAGGATTTCGGTATGCTCCGGATCTGCTCACCCCGGAGGAGGAGATTGATCTCCTGAAACGAGTGCGGGAGTTGTCGTTCAAGGAGTTTCAGTTTCAGGGCTATGTCGGCAAGCGGCGGGTGGTATCGTTCGGCTGGCAGTATGACTTCAACGAGCGCGCCCTCCGGAAGGCCGATGACATCCCCCCGTTTCTGCTCTCGCTGCGTGAGAAAGCCGCGAGATTTGCCGGCATGGCTCCAGCACAGCTGCAGCAGGTCCTGGTGACGGAGTACGACGCTGGTGCGGGGATCGGATGGCACCGCGACAAGGCCATGTTCGGCGAGGTCATCGGCATCTCGTTGCTGTCCGCCTGCCGCTTCCGGCTCCGCCGCAAGGCAGGCCCGACCTGGGAGCGGGCGGCCATCATCGCGGAGCCGCGGTCGGCATATCTCCTCAGCGGACCATCGCGCACCGAATGGGAGCACAGTATTCCCGAAGTGGACACGCTCCGCTACTCGATCACGTTCCGTAACTTTCGCTCCGCAGCCTAGACGTGCTGGTTCACTTGATCGACGGCACTTACGAGCTGTTCCGCCATTTCTATGGCCTCCGAAGATTTACCAAGGGTGAGGATCCGCCGTTCGGTGCCGTCATGGGGGTGTTGAGCACGGTGCTCGAGCTGCTGGAGACCGGGGCCACGCACGTGGGGGTGGCCACCGATCACGTCATCGAATCATTCCGCAACGATCTCTGGCCCGGGTACAAGACCGGCCAGGGGATCGAGCCGGCGTTGCTGGCCCAGTTCCATCCGCTGGAGGAAGCCCTTTCATCCATGGGCGTCGTGGTATGGCCCATGGTCGAGCTGGAGGCCGATGATGCGCTCGCCTCCGCGGCGCGGCTCGCCGCGGAGGACGAGTCGGTGGAGAAGGTGTGCATCTGGACGCCGGACAAAGACCTGGCGCAATGTGTCCGGGACGATAGAGTGGTCCAGGTGGTCCGGCGGGGAAAGCAGATCCGCAACGCGGATGCGGTACGGGAAAAGTACGGTGTGGCGCCGGCTCTCATTCCGGACCTGCTCGCCCTGGTGGGCGACGCGGCCGACGGCTACCCTGGCATTCCCGGGATCGGAACGACCACCGCGGCCCGGCTACTCAATCAGTACGGGCGGATCGAAGAATTTCCCGCGGTCGTCCTGGGTCCGAATCGCGACCGAGCGCTGCTCTTCAAGCTGCTGGCCACGCTCAGAGACGACGCGCACCTGTTCGATGACGTGGATGAGCTTCGCTGGCGGGGTTCGACGGATGACTTCACCCCTTACGCGAATCGAATTGGAGCAGACCGGGTGCTGCAGCGATGCGTTAAGGTGGAGTCCCGACCGTCGACCAAAAGCTCTCCGCCATCGGGTAGAACGTGATCAGCCAGCTCGAGACTATGAGACCGAGAGTGAAGCCCAACAGTCTTCTGGGCCACGTCGGGCCCATCATGCGTACGGAGACCACTAACAGGGCTCCTGCCACTGCCCAACAGAGCAGCATGAATGGGATCGGGTTGGGACCAGGCTGCCAAGCGGAGTTACCGGCGGCCCACATTGCAAGTGGAAAGACTCCCACGCAGGCGAAGGCGAGTGGACCGAATACCGCCAAGCGCCAATTCCACACCAACAAGGCGATAAGCGGGGCTAAGGCCCAGAGTGATGCGAGAATAGCCATCGTAACATCCTGCAGCACCGGCGCTCCACATTCGGGACATGGTGCGGATCCGGCAACTTTGATACCGTGGAGCCGGAGATGAGGTTCACAGCCATTGTACCCGGTGTCGCTCTCGGCCTGCTCTGTTGGGAGCAGACGTTGCTATTGGCCCAGGCCACGGCGAAGCCGCCACTTCACGCCCGGCACTGGATCGCCATTACGGGGAAGCCGCTGGGCGCCACGGCTGGAGCGCTGATGTTCGCGAAAGGGGGCAACGCGGTAGACGCGTCCTGTGCCATGCTCGCCGCGGTCACCACGATGTGGGACGTGCTTTCCTGGGGTGGAGAGACCCAGGCGCTGATCTATCACCCCAAGCTCAAAAAGGTGATCGGGATCAATGCGCTGGGCGTGGCCCCCTCCGGAGCAACTCCCGAGTTTTACCGGTCGCGCGGCCACCACTTTCCCCCGGAGTACGGCCCTCTGGCGGCCGTTACTCCCGGGACACCGGGCGGGCTGCTCACCATGCTCGCCGAGTACGGGACGCTCTCGCTGGCCCAGGTGCTCGCGCCTGCAATCCAGATGGCGGACGGGTATCCGATCGAGGCCCAGACCGCCAACTACATCGAAAGGCAGAAGGACACGATTAAGCAGTGGAAGTATTCGCGTGCCGTGTTTCTGCCCCATGCAGGTGCGGAACGGGAGGCGCCCGAGCCGGGGGAGATCTTCGTCCAGCGGGACCTGGCCACCACTCTGAGGAAGCTGGTCGAGGCCGAGCGGCAGGCGCTCAAAGCCGGTAAAAGCCGGAAGGCGGCCATCTATGCGGCTTACGACCGCTTCTACAAGGGAGACATTGCGCGGGAGCTGGTGCGCGGAGTGCAGGAGGAAGGAGGCCTGATCACGATGGGGGACCTGGCCCGCTGGAAGGTACGCATCGAAGCACCGCTGAGCACCACATATAAAGGAATCACCGTCTTCAAGCTTCCCATCTGGCAGCAGGGGCCGGTCATGCTCCAGGCGCTCAACCTTCTGGAGCACGCCGATCTCAAGCGGATGGGCTACAACTCACCACGGTACATCCACACCTTGTACCAGGCGATGAACCTGGCGTACGCCGACCGCGACTTCTACTATGGCGACCCTTACGTTCCACCGGTGGAGCCTGTCGAGGGGCTCCTGTCGAAGGAGTACGCCAGGGCCCGCTTTGCCGGCATCGACCCGACCAGGAACGATTCAACGGTCAAACCAGGCGACCCCTATCCGTATCAGGAGGGCCGCAATCCATTTGGTGAGCTGCTGGAACGGTGGACCGTCGTGGGAGCGCCGGATTCGCTGGAGAGGAGCGGACAGCAGGACCGGCCGGCCGCACCCCAGCGCTCATTCAGGGCGGATTCGGCGTTCAAGGCCGGGTTCTACGCCGGCACCACGTCGATCCAGGCGGCCGATACCGCCGGCTGGGTGGTCTCTATCACGCCGAGCGGCGGCTGGATTCCGGCGGTAATTGCCGGGCGCACCGGCGTAGGCCTAAGCCAGCGGGCCCAGAGCTTCGTCACCCGGGCGGAAGACGGACCATTCAACGTGATCGCGCCGGGAAAGTATCCGCGGGTAACCCTCACACCTACACTGGCACTGAAGGATGGCAGCCCTTTTCTCTCCTTCGCGGTGCAGGGAGGAGACTCGCAGGACCAGAATCTGCTGCAGTTCTTCCTCAACATCGTTGAGTTCGGGATGACCCCGCAGCAGGCAGCCGAGGCACCCAATATCAACAGCTACCAGATGCGATCGTCGTTCGGGGCCCATGAGGCGAGGCCCGGCTACCTGCTGCTCGCTTCGAGCACCCCGGACAGCGTGCGCAGCTCGCTCCAGCGGATGGGATACACCCTGGAGTTTGAGGAGAGGACATCAGGACCGATCAACGGAATTCTGTTCGATCGGGCCCACGGGACCATGTGGGGAGCGTCGAGCAATCACGGGGAGGACTACGGAGTTGCCTGGTAAATCCAATCAACGCACCTTGGCGGTTGCTGTCAGCCTGGTAGGGTTGGTGCTGCTGCTCATCTTGCAGGTCCTCTCCTGGCGGGATTCTCGGCGGCTCAATTCAGGGGCCTTCCTGCTGCTCATCCCGGTTTTGAGCCCTCTCTTCGTGCGGGGAGGAAAGGGGACTCGTTGAAGCAGCGTCAGGGCAGTCCGATAATGCTCCCCACCCCCGCGTAGGTGTACCGGTCCTTCCACACTTTCTTGAAGTGGTAGAAGGCGGGCTCCCCGGTGCAGTGACCCGGCGCCATCCGCTCGATCTTGTAGGTGTCGTGGAGCGCCGCTGCCACCCGGCCGATCTCCTCATCGGGGGCAGAGGGCAGGTGCAATCCGCCGAACACGCTGTGTACCTGGGGCTTGATGCCCGCAGCCGCCGCGACGATCCGCTCGATGCCCGGATGCGAACACCCGACCACCAGCACCAGTCCCTTGGGGGTCTCGAGCGCCATCGAGAGCTCCGGCAGCTCTTTGGTCCCGGGACTCTCGGATACCAGTGAGATCAGGTGAACCCCTGGCTGGACTTGGACTGTCGAGTCCACCATCACAAACTTGCCGGCCAGCCACGGCATGCTGGAGGTGAGGGGTTCGCTGGGCCTCCCTGCGAAGTACCTCATCTCGTCAGGTAACGAGTCCTGCCGGCGGTAGAACCGGCTGGGTATCGGGCCGCCAAACACGTTGTCCCGGGGGACGTAGATCTTCACGTCCGGATTGATATTCAGCAAGTAGCTCAGGCTGGCGGTGTGGTCGAGGTGTCGATGTGACAGGACCACGAGGTCCAACCGCTTGAGGTCGACTCCTGCGGCTTTGACATTCCTGGCGAAGATGGTCGGATTGTTTCCTATGTCGAAAAGAATCCGCTTGCCTCCGTATTCCACCAGCGCGGAGTAGCCCCAATCCTGGGTCATCGTGGACGGCTTGCCGAATGCGTCATAGAGGATGGTGACGCGGTCTCCGACTGCCGAACCGTTACTACCTGGCAGCCGTTGGACCAGCAGCAGCGCGACAACAACGAAGAAGGTCGCCGCAACAGCTCGGCCGGTGCGCGGACTCATAAGATCTCCACAACCTGGGGGCAGAGCCAACATACGGTCTCCAACCCACATTCGCGAACTTCTGATTAGCATGCATAACTATGAGCATCCCGCTTGAGCCAGGCGCCTTCCCCATCGATCCACCGATCGAGCCGATGCTGGCCAAGCTGGCCGACGCACTGCCGACCTCAGGCGATTTCCTCTACGAGCCTAAGTGGGACGGCTTTCGCGCCATCGTGTTTCGCGGCGAGGCAGAGCTCTACATCCAGAGCCGGGATCTAAGGCCCCTCGACCGGTACTTTCCCGAGCTGCACGAGACCCTGCTCCAACGGCTGCCGAAGAACTGCGTGCTCGACGGCGAAGTCGTCATCATCACACCGCACGGTCTTGATTTCGACACGCTTCAGCTGCGGCTGCACCCCGCCGCCTCCCGAGTAGCCAAGCTGGCTAAGGAAACGCCGGCGTCCTTTGTGGCGTTCGATGTTCTGGCTGCTCGCGGCCGGAGTCTGATGCAAGAGCCCCAAGGCGAGCGGCGGCAACGGCTGGAACAGCTGCTCGCCGGCGTCGGTCCGCCGGTCTATCTCACACCGGCCACTCGGGACCGTGCGACCGCGGTGCGCTGGCTGGAAGAGTTCGAAGGCGCCGGCCTGGACGGGGTGATCGTGAAGCCGCCCGAGCTCCCCTATCTGCCCGGCAAGCGCGCGATGATCAAGGTGAAGCACGCGCGCACCGCCGACTGCGTGGTGGCTGGGTTCCGCTGGCACAAGACGGGAAAAGGGATTGTCGGCTCCCTCTTGCTCGGGCTCTACGACGACAACGGTATCCTGCAGCATGTCGGGCGTCACATCGTCGTTCACGATGGCGAAGCGGAAGGAGCTGGTCGAGGAGCTGGAGCCGCTCCGAAACAAGGCACTGGAGAAGCATCCCTGGCGTGAGTGGGCCCAGGCAGACGCGAGCGAGGTCAACCGTATGCCTGGGGCGCAGAGCCGCTGGAGCGCCGGCAAGGATCTGTCATGGGAGCCGCTGCGCATCGAGCGGGTGTGCGAGGTCAAATACGACCATCTTCAGGGCGACCGGTTCCGCCACGCGGCGACCTTCCTGCGCTGGCGCCCCGACAAGCCGCCGAGCGAATGCCGGTACGATCAGCTCGAGGTCACGCCGTCCTACGAGCTGGACAAGGTCTTCTCGTCGGGGTCGAGCGGCTCCTGAGCCGGCCGCAGCGGCACCGGCACATGCTCCAGGTTCACCCGGATCCGGGTCCAGGTGGACGAGCGGCCCCGCATCGAGTCCACCAGCACGTCGGCCGGCTGAAGGTGTAGGGCGACGTCCGGATGGCGAGCCTTCCAACGTTCCAGCCCCGCGAGCGCGTCCTCCTTCCGCTGGGCCCGACCGATCTCGATCAGCGGATGCTTCGCGGCCCGCGCCTTCGATGGCTGCACCCTGGCCGGCTCGCCGCGTTGCTTCTTGTAGTGCGGCGGCCAGGGCGCGTCGCCCTGACCTTCCCGCTCGTGGCGGGCAGAAAGCTCCAGCAGCGATTCGATCGATCCCGCGGTCCGGTCAATGCCCTCGTGGCGGTCCCCAATCTCCGCAAAGCGCGCCGGCATGGTCGCCAGGGTGAAATCGTCCGGGCTCGCAGCCATCAACCTCGTCCCAGCTGAGCGGGGCCGAGACCGTCGCGGCGGGTCTCGGTCTCACCGAATAAGCGGAAGCGACGGTGCGGTCCTTGGCGTTCTGATTGTAGTCCACGAAGACGCCATGACGCTCCTCCTTCCACCACTTGCTGGTGGCGATTCCGGGGGCCCGCCGCTCCACTTCGCGGGCCAGGGCCAGCGCCGCCCGCCGTACCTCGTCAAAGGTCCAGCGCCGCTCGATCCGCACGTTCAGGTGCATGCCGCGCGAGCCCGACGTCTTGGGCCAACCCACCAACCCGAAGTCCGTCAATGTCGTCCGCGCGACGTGGGCCACTTCACGCACCTGCGACCAGGTAACGCCGGGCACCGGATCGAGGTCAACCCGCAGCTCGTCGGGATGTTCGAGGTCGTCGGCCCTAACCGGGTGCGGGTGCAGCTCCAGGCAGGCCAGGTTCGCCAGCCAGATCAGGGCGGAGGCGTCGCGGGGCACGACTTCATCGGCGCTTCGGCCGGAGGGAAACCGAAGCGACACCACCTCGATCCAGTCTGGCCGGCTCGCCGGCGCCCGCTTCTGGTAAAAAAACTCGCCCGTGATGCCATTGGGGTAGCGAACCAGCATGTTGGGCCGGCCCCCTGCCCCCCGCAGCGCGCCGTCGGCCACTGCGAGATAGTAGCGGGCGAGATCGAGCTTGGTGTATCCCGGCTCGGGAAAGAGCACCTTACCGGGATTCGATATAGGGATTTCGCGTCCGTTGGCGACCAGGAGCTCTTGCTCGCCGCCGGACTCGACCGCCGTTTTCTTCCGCGAGCCTGGCATAGCGAAAGGATAGCACGGCCGGCCGGTCGAACCCAGCGGATTTGTTTAGTGGCCCCCCCAACCACGTCGATACCCCCTTCTTAGACGGCGGCGAGAAGTCGTGGTATGATCTGCACCATGGATGATGTCCTGGTCGTCGGGGCCGGGCCCACCGGGCTGATGCTAGCCAATCAGCTGGTACGGCGAGGTGTGCGTCCGCGCATCATTGATCGGCACGCCGGGCCTTCGCTCCAGACCAGAGCATTGGGCGTCCAGGCCCGTACCCTGGAGATCTACGCCCAGCTCGGCATCGTCAGCCAGGCGATCGAGCTGGGAAAGCGCGCCACAGGGGCCAACCTGTGGGCGGCCGGCCGGCCCACCGCACGGGTCCCGTTGGGTGACATTGGGAAAGATCTCAGCCCCTATCCTTTTCTCCTGATCCTGGGGCAGGACGACAACGAACGGCTGTTGGGCGAGTCGCTTCGAAAGTCAGGAGTCAGCATCGAGTGGAACACCGAGCTGGTCGGTCTGACGCAGGATGCAGATCGGGTTACCGCCCAAATCAAGCAGCCCGATGGCGCGATCAGAGAGGTCGCGGCCGCCTGGGTGGGTGGCTGCGACGGGGCGCGCAGCGCGGTGCGGGAGCTGAGCGCCATCCCGTTCGAAGGCGCGCCCTACGAGCACGTGTTCTTCGTGGCCGACACCGAGATGACCGGCCCTATGGTGCGGGACGAGCTCAACGTCTACTTCTGGCGCGACGGGTTCCACCTGTTCTTCCCAATGCGCGGAACCGATCACTGGCGCGTGGTCGGCATCGTACCGCCGGAGCTGCGTGGCCGCGAGGATCTCACTCTGGATGACGTGATCCCATCCATCCGCGAGGAAGCCGGAACCGGCGTCACCCTGCGATCGTGCAGCTGGTTCTCCACCTACCGGATCCATCACCGGAAGGCCCGGCGCTTCCGGGACCGCCGGTGTTTTCTCCTGGGGGATGCGGCCCACATCCACAGCCCGGTCGGCGCCCAGGGGATGAACACCGGCCTCCAGGACGCGTACAACCTGGGCTGGAAACTGGCGCTCGTCGTTCCGGGCCGAGCGGATGCCGGCCTGCTCGCCTCCTATGAGGCGGAGCGGATTCCGGTAGCTCAGCGGCTGTTGATCACCACCGACCGGATGTTCTCCCTCGTAGTCTCGGACACCCGTCTCGCCGGGCTGTTTCGGACTCGGGTCCTCGCGAAAGTGATGGCTATGGCGATGCGGCTGGAGCGGATTCAGAAGCTCGCGTTCCTGACGATTTCGCAGACCGGTATCAGCTATCGCGGCAGTCCCTTATCGGAAACGCTGTCCGGGCTGCCTGAGTCAGCGCCGCGCGCAGGCGACCGTTTTCCCTGGGTCCGGCTCAAGCTGTCACCCAACGGCCCACCGGAAGATTTCTTCGCGAAACTGGACGACCGGCACTTTCATCTGATTCTGGTCGGCCAGTCTCCTGCACCGGGCACCCAGCTCGGAATCGCCGAGCTGCGCACTCACGTCTTGCCCAGCGATGCCGCCAATGACCTCGAGCTCAGCCGGGTGAGGATCCCCAGCACCGCGTTCTACCTGGTTCGGCCGGACGGCTATATCGGCCTTGCCGGGGTTCACCTGGACCCGGCAAAGGTGACGCGTTACCTCTCCGAGTGCCTACACCTCAAATCGCCAACGCCCTAGAGAGTCAAGGAGCATCAGTGCCGAGCATCTAACTGTACGTGGTCGCGTTCGACCTCGAAACAGCAGCGGACGCGGTCATACCGATCACAGCATTTTTTGACCTGGGTGCCGACGAACTCGCTTAGGAGGCTCTCCATCGCGCTGCAGGCTTCGGGATGATCAGCCGTGGCGGCTGCCAGCGGGCAGCCATGACTTCGGATCACATACAGGCTGTCCTCCTCTTCAACCTCAGTCAGCCCTCCAAGCTCATTCAGAAGCGAGCTGGCCATGCGGACCCGCTCGTTGAGCGGGCCCCGCGGCATCGCCCGACCCGCCATGGCGGCGCGACCAACTTCATGCATCACGGCGTCGAACTCCCCGGGCGACATCCGCTTCGCCAGCACCTGCAGCAGGCCGGTGAGAATCGGAACATAGGCCCGGGAAAACAACAGCTCGGCCTGGGTAGTGACCCCATACATGCGAGCCGGCTTGCTCGCGCCCCGGCGGCTGCCGCGATGCTCGACCAGACCGTCGCGCTCGAGGGTCGCCAGCTGAGCGCGAACTGCGGTTCGGGTGAGATCCAGCGCTACGGCCAGCTCATCTACGGTCATCAGCTTCCGCCTGAGGAGCTCCATGATACTGGCCGAGGTCCCAGCGGCGAAACGTCGGGGCAAATGTTTGCCCATCTACACCTTGCCTACATGGTTATGAGCCGAGTACATCCCTCTGATACGACAGATAGTCCAATTTAATCTTGCTTTTCTCGGGGTCATCTCATATCTCTGTCTGAGGGCCCGACTTTCCGGGTATCTAAAACCGGAGACTCGACCCTGCTATCAGATAGCCGTTCCCCATCTGACGGAGGCGTTGTGAGTGCATCACTGTATACCAGAATCCTGGCTGTGTCAGCGGGAATCGTGATGTTGGGATCATGTGAGCCGAGGCGAGACTCCAATACCGCGTCCGGAGCTGTCGACACGCTAAAGCCGGCCGATAGCGCTCCGGCCGCCACAGCGGGCAGCGAGGAGCTCACCGATGCGAACATCGTTGCACTGCTGGATGAGGCGAACATGGCGGACAGTGCTGCGGGAGCATACGCGTTGGCCCAGGCCACAAACGCCGATGTAAAAGACTTTGCGAGACTCATGATGGGTGAGCACCACGCGCTGCGGGCGCAGGGTCAGCAGCTGGCCCAACGGCTCAACATCACTCCGAAGCTCCCCGCCAACGACCCACTCAAGCCCGCCGCCGAGAGCGAGATGGCGGCGCTCAGGGCAGCCCCTAAGGGAGCGCAGTTCGATCGGACCTATATCGAGCAGGAGGTTGCGGCACACAAGCTGGTGCTGGAAGTCGCCGAGAAAGGTCACGGCGCTGCCCAGAACGAGGAGCTGAAAAAGCTGATCGAGCAGGCCAAGCCGGTCATCGAGAAGCACCTCGAGCGGGCAGAGGAGATCCAGAAGAAGCTCGGCAAGCCGGCGGCCTGACGGCATGCGCAGCGCAGCGCACTTCCGCGGCCATCCGATTCATCCGGCGCTGATTCCTTTTCCGTTTGCGTTCCTGTACGGCGCGTTTTTCTTCGACCTGGCCGGCCGGCTGGCAGACCGTCCGTCGTGGTGGACCATGGGAGGTTATCTGGGCCTGGTTGGGATCGCGGCCGCCCTGATCGCGGCCGTCCCTGGATTCATCGATTACTTCAAGACCGTACCACCCAAGAGTTCCGGGAAGCGCCGAGCGACCCAGCATATGATCCTCAATCTCTCGGCCGTGCTTCTGTTCGTGGCTGCCTGGGCATTCCGGGGCCAGCCGCAGATCAGTCCCGGCACGATCATTCTCACTCTGGAGGGCCTCGGCATAGGGATTCTGACCGTGGGCGGATGGCTCGGCGGCGTGCTCGTCAGCCGGAACCAGATCAGTGTAGATCATCGTTACGCCCGAGCGGGCCGCTGGAATGAAGAAAATATTCAGCTCACGTCAGAGGAATCGGTCGTGGTATCTCAGGCCGACGAGCTGAAGGTGGACCAGATGAAGCTCCTCCACCTGGGCGGTAGCCGGATCGTGCTCGCCCGGACGGAGGAAGGCTACGTCGCCTTCGACGACCGGTGCACCCATCGGGGCGGCTCCCTGGCCGGCGGCGTGATGATCGGAGGCGTGGTCCAGTGTCCCTGGCATGGCTCGCAATTCGACTGCAGGCGTGGGACGGTGAGAGCCGGACCCGCGGAGAAGGAGATCGAAACTCATCAGGTTACGGAGCGAGAGGGTAAAGTCTACCTGACCGTCGGGAAACGCCCAGGTTAGAGGCCATGCTCAGCGCCACCGGAAGGACCGACTCGCTCTGGATGGTCAGCAGCCCGCCAAAGGACTTTCCCCCGCCAGCCGGCGATATACGCACCGATGTGTGTTATTGGGGCCGGTATCGCCGGCGTCACCACGGCGTATCTGCTCGCTCAGGCAGGCCGAGGGGTGGTGGTCCTGGAAGACCTGGGATTGTCCCGGTCATGGCTCTCGGTTCGGGGTGGATGGCTCAAAGTTGAACGGCCCCGCAGCGGGTAGCCTGGATCAGATTATCGCCACTTGTTTGGCTGGAACCCCCTGTCCGGTAAGTCGTTACCAATCTTTGTCACCCCGTCTACGCGGCAGGAGCCGAGCATCCGCACATTGCGCCGTCGGCCTCGCATCTTCAATATTCAAAGACAATTACCCACTAGGCTCCCGCCCGCCCGATGGCAACGACTCTCACCTGTACTGAATGCGGCAGCGATCTCGGACCCGACAGCCGCTTCTGCTCGCGGTGCGGAGCCGGAGTGCTCTTCTGCGCTACTTGTGGTGATCGTCTGCCCGCGAGTGATGAGTTCTGCGCCGGGTGCGGCGCTCCGGCGGGTCCCACCGCCAGTATGGTCAATAATTCGGGGGAGCCGCCGAGCTCGGGCTGGGGCGAGGTACTCCACCGCCTGACGCGCGCTACCCTGGGAGAATTCGAGATCGGCCCTGAGATCGGGCGAGGCGCTATGGCGGCCGTCTTCCTGGCCCATGAGACCTCGCTCGACCGGAAGGTCGCGATCAAGGTCATGTCTCCCGGCATGCTCATGGATGAAGGGATGGCCGAACGATTCAAACGTGAAGCCATCACCATCGCCCACCTGAACCATCCCAACATCGTTTCCGTCCACTCGGTTCGCCAGGCCGAGGGTCTGCATTTCTTCGTCATGCGGTACATCCGGGGCCGCTCGCTGGAGCAAGTGATTCAGCAGGCCGGCAGGCTGCCGATACCGATCGTCCGTTCCATACTCTCCCAGGTAGGGTCGGCGCTCACGTATGCCCACCGGTCCGGAGTAGTGCATCGCGACATCAAGCCCGCGAATATCCTGATCGACGAAGACGGCAACGCGGTGGTAACCGACTTCGGCATCGCAAAGGTGGCCGACCAGCCGAGCGAGACGCATCCCGGGGCGCTGGTCGGCACGCCCGCGTATATGAGCCCGGAACAGTGTAGCGGCGACGAGGTCTCAGGATCCTCGGACCAGTACTCGCTCGGCGCCGTCGCCTACGAGATGATCACAGGCAGCTCTCCTTTCGTTGGCTCGACCCTGACCGTCATGCAGGCCCACCTCGAGCAGCCGCCCCAGCCCATCCGCGACAGCTGTGGAGAATGCCCACCCGACCTGGAGCAGGCGGTTCTCCGCATGTTGGAGAAGAATCCCGCCGACCGCTGGCCCGGCATCGCTCAGGCAAAGGCGGCACTTGGCGCAGCGCCGCTGTCCGAGGACGATCCGCTGCTGGCGCAACTGTGCCGATTCGCCAGTCCTGATTGGACGCCTTCCTTCACCGGCAGAGTCGCTCCAACCATAGCTCGCCCCAAACAGTTCGTAGTGCCGCCCGCCACGTCGCCCGGGCGGGTCCGCACTATCTCCATCCTTCCGCCACCGGCAGCTCTCGAGACCGGCGACAGCTTCAACCTGGTGGCGATGCTGCGAGGGGAGCATGGCGTACCGCTGCCGGGGCGGACGGTGCAGTGGGCCACCGACACGCCCGAGGTGCTCCGGGTTGATGGCGTCAGAGGGGTGGCCACCGCGGTAGCGCCCGGCTCGGCCCAGCTTACCGCCGCCTGCGAGACAGCCCGGGCCCGACTCCACGTGCAAGTTGCGTCGCCGATAGCAGACGACAGCGATGTGCGGGGTGACGCAGGAGTCGTAGCTCTTCAGATTTCGGCCCCGCCAAAATCGGTCAAAGCCGGCGACTCCTTCGTGCTGACCGCCTCACCCTTGGACTACCGGGGCGGGCTGCTCCTGGGCCCAACGGTGCAGTGGAGCACCAGTGATGTGCGCGTGGCGGTCATAACGGCAAGCGGCTGGGTGGCAACGCTGGGCCAGGGATCGGCCGTGCTTGAGGCCAGGTGCGAGGGAGTCACCGCCTCGGTCAGCATCAACGTCGAGGAACCAGCCCCCAGTCCCAAACGCACCAGACCACCGATACCTCCACCTCCAAAGACCACACCCGTAGTCGAGGAGCCTCCTCCGATCAGACGCCGTCGCCGGGTGCACTCGCGCCGGCGCCGGTTCCTGACCGCCTCGGTGGGAGTTCTGTTGCTGACGCCGGTGTTGTGGCTTTATGGTGGGTTGCAAGACGTGGTGCCCACCCGCGCTGCACTGTCCAGGAGGCCACCGGCTGTTGATCCAAAGGCGTCGCAGACGCCGGCCGCCGATTCGGTGGCGACCATCCTCAGGGGTGCCCCGACAGCCGTGACGATCGAGCGCAGCCCTCGCAGCGCCTTGCTTCCCGGCGCCTCCACCAGGCTGGTGGCTGAAGTCCGCGATCTCGCAGGACGGACGGTGCCTGGTTCGCACGTGAGATGGTCATCAACCAATCCGGCCGTCGCTCGGGTAGACTCCGCGACCGGTTGGCTCTACGCGGTGGGTCCTGGCCGCGCCAGGGCGGTGGCGGCGAGCGGCAAGTGGCGGGCCAGCGTGCCGATCGTGGTACGCCCTCCTCGCGGTGATAGCGTGGCGCGCGCGCCCGCAGTCACTGCTGCCCGGGAGCCCACAGTTCAAGGATACGAGCTGGAAGGAGTCTCCCCGGACACGCCGGAGAGGCGCGGCTCCGAGTCCGGCTTCGGTTTGCCTGGCGATGCTCTCTCGGAGCGCGAGCGGTTCAATGCGACGATCCTGGCAGGAGTGGAGCAGTGCTACGATGCGCTCCGCTCCAAAGACGTCGTCCGCGTTACGGAGCTGTACCGCCCGACGAAGAAGTCAGATGACGACAAGCTGGACAAGCTGGTGCGAATTCTCCAGACTGAAGAATCGAGCGCTGTGGTGGGCGAGCGGATCGACGGCGCTCGGCACCTCCTTGGGGGTGCGAGGGCGGCTATGGAGTTTGGGTTCGAGCTCGTCTGGAAAGATGCGTTTGGCGACCAGCTGGCCAGTAGGCCGGTTTTCCGAGCCGAATTCGCCAGAAATGGGGGTGAGTGGCAGATCTCCAGCTGCCGCATGGTGGGCTCTCCCACGCTTTAGCACTCCCGCACTCGCCAGGCAAAACACCGGTGCTTTCACTCGATCGAGCACGCTCCTACTGATCTATCAGTGAGCCGGGCTGTCAATTGGCTGCCAGGTGTTACCAGGAGAGGTGGTGAGGCGGAGTGCCACCTGGCCGGCGACCCCGTCATGGCGCGTGGTATGGACATCTACCATCCCGGTGCGCTCATGCAGGACTAGTTGCGCCGCCATTACCTCAGCACCGATCCCAATGGTCAGCGGCGCAAAGGAGAGCACCAGCCGGCGCCGCTGCACACTTCCACGGACCTCATATGCGACCCGCTTACCGCCCTGCCGATAGACGTTGCCCCACCCCAGCGCGATGAAGTTGCTGGTATCCTCATGTTGCGGATCGAAACCTACCCGGGAAGGCGGCCGGGTACTGAACGACAGGAACCCGTCGGAGGACAGGCAGAACCGGTCGTAGCGGACGCCGAAGAACTCGAACTCGAAGCCGAGGGGCAGAGGGCCTGCGGTTTGATCTTGGGCCAGCTCGAGGATGTTTGCCGTAGGGTCCGGTTCCGGAGCGAATTGGATGGACATGGCCGTGGAGCGCCCGCCCTCGTAGCGTCGGGCGGAGCCGAGCGCCCCAGCCCTGGACTTACAGTCCGCCACGGAGCCCGCATTCTTGACGAGGGCGAGGGCGGCTAGGGATCTCTGGAACAGCGGCCCGTTGCTGGACATGCAAGACTCCTGGCTGAAGTGTATCGGGCAAGTCTCCGGCCCTGACGGTACCCCACCCGATCAAGCCGACATCAAGAGCGCCTGTCTCATTGACAACCAGCACCGCGCGCGGGAGCTTGTCAGGTCACCTTCGCCGGCTCCCCGTACGACAGCAGGCTGCTCATGATCTTCTGCCGCACCCTGGGGCCAGTCGAGCTGAGCCTGGACGAAGGCCCTGCACCTCCCGAGCTTCTCTGGCGAAAACACCTCGCCCTCCTGGTCTACCTGGCGCGCTCACCCCGCCGGGGGCGCAGCCGCGAGCACCTTATCGGATTGCTCTGGGGCGACCGTACTGATGCTGCCGCCCGGCACTCGCTCAGCGAGGCGCTCAGGGTGATCCGCCGCCATGCCGGCGAAGGATCCGTGGAGGTGACCGTCGGTCAGGTACGTCTGGCGCCGGGATCGGTGGAACTGGATGTTGACCGGCTGGACGATCTTGCGGCAGCGGGCGACTGGGAAGCTGCATCAGAGCTGGTATCGGGTGAGTTTCTCGAGGGGTTCGCGCTGGCCGAGGCTTCCGAGTTCGAGGACTGGCTGGCGACCGAGCGTGAGCTGTGGGGTCGGCGAGGGTTGGAGGTCCTGATGAGTTGCGCGGAGGCCCAGGCGCAGGTCGGAAAGGTGGAGGAAGCCTGCGCCTTTGCGGAGCGGGCCATGCGGCTTCAGCCCCGGTCGGAGGCAGCGCTCCGTTGTGCGGTGCGCTGCCGGTCGCTGGCAGGCGACCGCAGCGGAGCTTTGGGTCTCTTCGAGCGGTTTCACTCCCGCGCCGAGGAGTCGGAGACGGAGTTGAGCGCCGAGACCCGGGCGTTGATGGAGCGGGTGCGGCGGGAGCGCGCTCCGCGTGCCGAAGTGGCGCATGCCGACAGTATCACAGTAGATCGACCTCCGCTGGAGGGGCGCGGCCAGGAGCTTCAGCGGCTCCTCGCGGCGGCGGCTGGGTCTGCCCGAACCCGGCGGGCGGCACTTCTCGTCCTCGAGGGGGACGCAGGGATGGGAAAGAGCCGTCTCCTGGACGAATTACTGACCCGGGTGCGACTCGACGGAGTTCCGGTGGCCGCAGCCCGGGCGGTCGAGGCCGACCGAGCCGAGCCATGGAGCGGCGTACTTGCCCTCGCGCGTGGCGGACTGCTCGAAGCCCCGGGCATCGGCGCGGCGCCGCCAGCCGCCCTGGCTGCCTTCGCCGCGGTGCTGCCGGAATGGGCGGAGCGCTTCAGAGGGGCGACGTCACTGTCGGCACCGCACCCATTGGGCCGGGCATTCGCAGAGGTGCTCCGCTCGGCGCTGGAGGAGCAACCGGTCACGATCGCAGTGGATGACGCACAGTGGCTCGACCCGGACTCGGCCCTCGCCCTCGGCGCCATACTTCGCGACCTCTCGGCCACGCCCATGACGGTGCTCCTGGCAATCACCCCGTACCCGCCGAGACCCGAACTTGATGAGCTACGCGTCAAGATAGGCAGCGAGCTTGGCGGGCAGACCGTCCGGCTTCGGGTTCTCGACCGAGCGGCGATCCGGCAGCTGGCGGAACGAATGCTGCCGGGCTACGACCCGGTCGCCATCGACCGCGTGGTCCGCAGGGTCGCAACCGATTCCGCCGGATTGCCGCTGCTCGCGGTGGAGCTCCTGCGCGCAGTCGCGCTCGGTCTCGACCTCGGAACCATCTCGGGAGCATGGCCGGAGCCGTATCGAACTCTAGATCAGACCCTGCCAGGCCACCTTCCTGACGCGGTCGTTGCGGCTATCCGCATCGGGGTTCGGCGGCTCAGCCCGCCGGCCCAGCGGGTGTTGGCAGCGACTGCAGTACTCGGCGATTTGGTCCCCCCGGCTCTGCTGGAACGGGCCCTGTCCTTGGAGACCGAGGACGTGGCCCGGGCGCTGGACGAGCTGGAGTGGCACCGCTGGCTGGTGTCAGAGCCTCGGGGCTACTCATTCGTGGCCCGGATCGTTCGACAAGTCGTGGAGCGCGACATCGTGACGCCGGGACAACGCAGGCGGGTGTTGCAGGCTGCGGATCGGATCTCAACCTCCCCTGGATCCTCTCCCCCGTCCAGGCGCAGACTTCCTCGCTGAACCATCAAGCGGGTGCCGTGGTGTACGTCGAGCGCAGCAGGTTCGTCTCCATAGGGAACAGCCACCACTACAATCTGAGGCCATTGCTTGCGATACCTGTTCGCCGGTTGCCTCCTCTTCCTCGGCGCCTGCTCCGATGGCACCGATCCCGAGCCGGGTCCCGCCCTGGTGGTCCTTCCTGCTTTAGACACGATCCCGGCAGATTCCTCCGTCCAGTTCCGTGCCGTGCATGTCGGGCCCCGCGGAGATACCGTTGACGTACCGGGCGCGGTCTGGAGCAGCCGGGATCCCGATGTAGCGGCGGTAACGGGGAGTGGCCTGGTAACCGGTATCAGGTCGGGTCCGGTCACGGTTGTAGCGTTGGTAGGCGATCTGCGCGGTACGGCCGAAGTCCGGGTCGAGCGGCGATTCCGTGCCAGGGACGTCTCTACCGGCCGTGCCGGGCTCTGTGCGGTGGACCTCGAAGGTCGGCTCTGGTGCCAGGGCGGGTGGGGGTCAGGAGTCGCCTACCCGAGTATGGATACCACCGACATCCGAACATTCCTCGTGCCGGTGAGCGGCTCCGAGCGCTACAAGGTCGTGGGCTCGAACGAGTTCTTCGGCTGCGGGCTCGCTACTAACGGGCAGGTGCGCTGCTGGGGCCATAAGCCGCTCGGCCGCGACAGCTTCAGTACCGGCGTTCCGACGCCGATCGCTGCCGGCTTGACCTTCGACACCCTGAGCGTGCACGGATGGCTGGGCTGCGGCCTCGCGGCACAGGCAGCGTACTGCTGGGGGCTGCCGATAAAGGGGGTGAAGCCGATCGACAGCGGGGGAATGCCGTTGGTTAAGATCGACGTCCTTGGGTCCGACGCATGCGGCTGGACCTCGCAGGCGGTCGAGCTGTGCTGGGACGAGTTGGGCTTCCAGGTATCCCGCGATCCAGCCATCGTACCGCCGTCCGCTCCGGGCGTGCCGCCGCTTCACGGTCTCGTGCGCGGCGATGATTTTTTCTGCGGACTCGATTCGGTTGGGCTCGCCTGGTGCTGGGGCGCTAACTACCTGGGCCAGCTCGGCAACGGCACGACACTGGATTCCCCCCAGCCGGTCCCGGTCGCGGGCGGCCGGTCCTTTACCCTCCTGTCCGCCGCAGTCTGGAATTACCAGGCCTGTGGGATCTCCGACGGAAGTGAGCTGTTCTGCTGGGGCGGGCAGTTCGGAACCGTGCCCCGAGCCGTGCTGTACTAGCCGAAGGAGCGACGCGGATGATTCGCTGCATCGTGGTTGGTTGTCTGGCCGGGGCGGCGCTGGCGGCATGCGACAATGATCCGGCCGGACCGGACCCTCTCACGCCGGTCGCTTCGATCGCGATCACCCCCATCGCCGACACCCTGCTCACCGGACAGCGACTGAAGCTGGAAGTCAGGGCCTACGACAGCGAGGGCTCCCCGCTGCCGGATCGCCCGATCGCGTGGGAGTCCGCTGAGCCGGCCATCGGATCGGTGACGGCGGGAGCAGTGTTTACGGCGGTCGCGCCGGGTGCCGCCGTAATCCGGGCGAGGGTCGATGGCGTGGTGGATTCGGTGACGGTCGCGGTGCGTAGCCTGTTGCTCGAGCATGTGTATGCCGGTGAATCGGTGTCGTGCGGACTGGAAGCCTCGGGCCAGGCATGGTGCTGGGGCAACGTCGGAGCCGAGGGGTTCGGCAACGGGTCGCTCGACACGACGCGTGGAAACGTGCCGGCTCGTGCTGCGGTGGGGTACGCGTTCACCGCTCTCGCGTTCGCCCGAGCGAGCGCATGCGGAATCGAGGCATCGGGTGGCGTCCTGTGTTGGGGCCAGAACGAGAGCGGACAACTGGGGGACGGCAGCACAACCGCGCACGGGGC
Source organism: uncultured Gemmatimonadales bacterium (assembly GCA_963840165.1). GTDB lineage: Bacteria > Gemmatimonadota > Gemmatimonadetes > Gemmatimonadales > GWC2-71-9 > CAVVWJ01. Next base: position 458,156 of record CAWIXT010000007.1, on the reverse strand, counting down.
TCCCGCTCCAGTCAGCGGTCTCACCGGCATCGTCCAGCTCGCGGGGGGTTATTTGCACTTCTGCGCCCTGAGCAACGCCGGCGCTGTGAGCTGCTGGGGCGGCAACGAATGGCGGCAAACCGGCCAGCCGACTCGCGGCGTCCAGACCCAGCCGGGATTAGTCGCGCTCGGTAGGCCGGCATCCCAGATCACCGCTGGCTGGGCGCATAGTTGCGCCCTCGTGGACGGACAGAGTTACTGCTGGGGCGATGACGGCGGCCGCCAGTTGGGCAACGACACCATCTACGACCGGCTGGTGCCTGCCCTGGCCGCGACTGGGGATGGAATCAGTCGGATCTGGAGCGAAGGCGAAGCGAGCAACCGGCACAACTGTGGGAGGGATGCGAGCGGGGCCGTATTCTGCTGGGGCTACATGGAGGGCGATGCCGACAGTCTGTTCTGGCTGCCCACGCGCCGCTTTCAGGGAATCGTCGCGACCGATGTCGCCGACGGGTGGTTCGTGCAGTGCGCTGTGAGCGATCGGCAAAGGGCGTCGTGCGAGGGCCGGCACCATACCGGGGTTGAGCTGGCCGCTCCGGGTCCGGTCACTTCGGTGGTAGTCACCGGCGCCGAGGCCTGCGTTCTCCAGACCGACGGCGCGGTGGCGTGCGAACTCGGGGCCGCAATCGCTCCCGGCACACTTACCGTCGTGCCTCTTCCTGCCCCTGTCGTTCAGCTGGCGGCGTCGGACAACAATGCGTGCGCGCTGGACGACGTTGGTGCGGTCTACTGCTGGTCCACCTGGGATAGGCTCGAGCCGCAACGGGTGTTCCAGACGCTGACGGCCACCAGCCTATACGGGAACAGCGGCCGGCGGGTTTGCGTCCTCACCGGGACGGCTGCGGTGGCATGCCGGGATACCTACGAGGAGACCGAGACGACTGAGCCGGCAGGCAGTCTGAGCCTGATGTCGCTGGCCGCGGGGGACACCCACGCTTGCGGCCTGACGAGTGCGGGGGCTGCCTGGTGTTGGGGGCAGAATACCCACGGCCAGCTTGGTGATGGCACCACGACGGACCGTGCAGCCCCCGTGGCGGTACATGGAGGCCACGTCTTCAGCCAGATCACGGCCAGCTGGGGCTTCACCTGTGGCGTGACCACGGCGGGACCGATGTACTGCTGGGGCTACGGCAGTTCGGGGAACATGGGTGACGATCGTCGGGACGAGAGCGCCGCACCCGTGGACGTGGAAGGCATCCCCCTGCTGACCCAGTTTGCCGACAACTGCGGCCTCGACGCTGCGGGCTCAGCCTGGTGCTGGCCTACCTCGGCCACCCAACCTGCGGCCCGGCAGATCGCGGGTGCGACAGGACTCGCCCGAACAACCGGCGTCTGTGGGCTCCGCGCCACCGGCGAGATGCTGTGCTGGGGGTCCAACTATTCAGGATGGTTTGGAGACGGAACATACAACATCGGGAGGGAGACAGCGGTGGCGGGCGGCAACGGCATCCGCTTCAGGGAGGTGAGCTTCGGCCTATCGGGAAGCGCGTGCGGCATCGCGCTCGATGCTGCGGCCTACTGCTGGGGGAGTGGGTTCTATGCATCACACGGCTCCCCTGAGAGCACGGGAGACACGGCCACGTTGCCACTGAAGCTGTATGGATCACCTTAGCCAGGGTGCCATTGCGCTTGAGGGCGCTGGACGCGCTCGAGCGGCACCGCTGGCTGGTGTCAGAGCCTTGGGGCTACTCATTCGTGGCGCGGATCGTTCGACAAGTCATGGAGCCCGACATCGTGACGCCCGGGCAACGCAGGCGGGTGTTGGCGGCCGCGGATCGGGTCTCAACTTCTCCTGGATCCTCTCCCCCCTCCAGACGCCGATTACCTCGATGAAGGATTTCTCTCAGCCGGGTCATCCAATCGCCTACGGGGAGCTCCGAGACGATCAATTCAGCTCCAAATGCAAGGAGAAAGGAGATTCCGCCCATATAGTCCCCCCCTGATAGTGCTCCTACACACCGTATGCCGTGTGCTGCTCAGCCAGACTGGGACCCGCGCGTCAAGCACGCGTCAAGTGATGCAAACGAGACGGCCGGTGCGTTCGCTGCGGCCCGATCCATCAGGTTGCGTCCCGAATCCAAGACCACCACACTCATGCGCATTCTCACCCTGTGCTATGAATTTCCGGGTGCCCCGCCTCCGGTTCTCTCCGTCGATCTACGGGGATTCGCTTTCGTGCGGGATACCTTCGCCACCGATCGGGCCATCGATCTGCACCTGGCGGCTTACGGCGAGACCATTGCCCGGGGGTGATTGTCGACGGCCGATTCCCTCAATCGAACCCGAACACCGGGGGGAAGCCCACCACCACGATCGCGGCCCAGATGGAATAGGCCGGGAGGTAGGCCGTTTGCCAGCGTTCCAGGCTGGCAAAGTGACTCCGACCGCGAAGAAAGCGGACATAGAGCAAGGTCGACCACCCCAGGTTCCCGAGCAGGAGCACGTTCTCGCCCAGCGCGGCCACCCGGTTGGGCGTGAAGCCGAACTCCGAGATGCGCGCCCCGATCGCTGCCAGGGCGAAGGCATCGGCGACGAGAGCGCTGACGAGGAGCAGGACCAGCAGATGGTCAAAGGCGCCGGGCGGGGCCTCCGGGTCGCGTGCGGAGATAGAGTAGAGTAGCAGGCCCAGTACCAGCACCAGCACCAGGTCGAAGGCGATCAGCGCGTTGCGCTCGATGTCGATGCCACGGCCGGTCCAGACCATCGTCCCCAGAAAGGCGACCAGCGCGAGCGCGAACAAGGGCGTGAAGATCCGGGTCAACACCGGGGCCATGTTCTCGATCACGCTCTGCTTCGCCTCCACCAGCCAGGAGGCGACGATCACCGCCCCGAGCATGCCGCAAGGCAGCCAATTCTCGAACACCGGCTCGAAGTCAATTCCGATGGCCCCGAACATCCCGGCCGTGAGCCCGAGGAGAACCCCCCCGCCCAGTGCGATCAGCGCATAGTAGATGAGCAGCTCACCGGAGAAGCGCACGAAGTCCATGCGCCCGGCGGTCTCCCGCCAGCGCCCCCCAGCGTATGCGATCCCCACGAGCAGCCACAGCGCAATCGGCAGGTGCAGCGCCGCCAGCATTTCCGTGTCGGCGCCCGGCTCGAACGGATAGATGTTGGCGAAGACGGCCGCGGCTGCAAACCCGCCCGCGAGCCACATCCAGGTACGCTGGGGAAGGGACCGCTTCCAGGCGAAGTAGACGGTGAGGAGGGGAAGGACGAAGAGGCTGAAGTTGCGCGCGTAGAACCTCTGGTCCGCCTCCGGGCCTCCCCAGGCAATGCCGAACAGCTCGGGCAGCTTGATCGCCAGCGCTGCAGCTACGGCCAGCCCGAAGACGACGACCGTCTCGGTCCGCGCCGGGTCCGCCGACTCGGCCGTGCCCGTGGAGGATATGACCAGCTGCTTCCATAGCCGCTCCGAGTGCTCCCGGGCGAACTCGTTCGAGATGGCGTCCAGCGCACCCATGCGCTTCACCGCCACCAGGAATGCCTCATTTTCCGAGAGGCCGGCGCCCCGGAGCGCAGCCACCTCGCCCCGTAGATGGTCCTCCAGTTCCTCGGCGTCCACCGGCCGGATGGGCTGCCGCCGGCGCAGGTATCTCCTCCACTGCTCGATCTGTCCCTCGAGCGAGTCGCTCGAGCCGGATTCCATCGCCGGCTCAGCCATGGGACGGCAGTGGCGAGAGCGCTGACCGCGCGGGAAGTGATACGGCCGACCAGATGTTGCGTAGCGCCGCGTCCACCATCTTCCACTGGTGACGCTGCTCCCCCAGCTGCGCCTGACCCCGCGCCGTTAGGTGGTAGTATTTGCGCTTGCGGCCCGTCTCCGAAGTGCCCCACTTACCCTTGATGTAGCCCTGTCCCTCCAGACGGTGGAGCACGGGATAGAGCATGCCGTCGGTCCAGTGCAGCTCCCCGCCGGAAAGCTCGCTTACCCGCCTGAGGATCGCGTAGCCGTAGGAGTCCCCCTCGGCCAGAATGGCGAGAACCAGCGGCGTGGCGGACGCGGCGACAAGGTCTTTGTTGATGTCCATGGTCTGTCACGCTCATACCAAGTGAATACCTAGCTCTACCATACATCACGCTTCTATGTATGTCAACGAGGCCCCGAAGCAGCTGCGGCCGCGGTCTTCGGCGCGCTGGGGGGAGCCCGAAGGAAGCGGGTATACCAAAGGTCCAGTGTCCTTTTGTGCGGCTGGGCGACACCTTCGGTCGAGCGCAGCTAAGGAGGGTACCACGGTCGCTCCCGTCGTTCGTCCCATTCAGACGGTCTTTCACCCCTCTGACTTTTCCGAAGGCAGCGAGGTCGCGTTTGCGCACGCGCTCAAGATCGCGCTCGTCGCATCGGCCGGGCTCGACGTGCTGCATGTGTCGGAGCGGCGGGATCTGGCCTGGACCGAGTTCCCCGGCGTCCGCGCGATGCTCGAGCGCTGGCGAGTGTTGCCCCCCAACAGCCCACGCAACGCGGTCGCCTCGATCGGAATCGATGTGCGGAAGGTCCTGATCAAAGAGCCCGATCCGGTCCGGGCCGCAGAGCGCTTTCTCGAAAAACATCCGACGGATCTCGTGGTGCTTGCCGCGCACGCGCACCAGGGCCACATGGGTTGGACCCGCGCCTCGATCTCGCAGCCGATCGCGCGGGCGGCGGCGGCCGCCGCGCTCTTTCTCCCTTACGGGTGCCAGGGTTTCATCTCACGGGCGGATGGGGGCACTTCCCTGCGGAATGTGCTGCTGCCGATCGACTCGGCGCCGCACCCGGAACCGGCACTCGAGGCTGCCCGCCGGCTGACCTGGGCGTTGCAGTGTCCGGAGGTCAGGTTCACCATGCTCCACGTGGGCCGCGCTGGCGAAATGCCTGCCGTCCAGATCGAGGAGCAGCCCGGCTGGACCTGGCAGAGGGTGACGCGGAATGGCGAGGTTGTGGACACCATCATCGGGGTGGCCGGCGAGTGCGCCGCCGACCTCATCGTCATGACCACGGCCGGGCGCCACGGTTTCCTCGACGCTCTACGCGGATCCACTACCGAGCGCGTGTTGCGCAGTGGAGTCGCGCCACTTCTCGCCGTACCAGCCGCTCAATACTGAGGGTCCGGCCCAGCACCAACTCGTCGCAACGCGAAACGCTGGGAGACGTGCCAACCGCCGGTCGGTCCCGCTGCGCTACTCGCAGTGGCTCTTCATCTGAAGAGCCACTTTGCCCCCGCTAAACGGGCGTGCCTACTGCTTGACCTCCAACACAACGACCTCGGGTGCGCCCTGGGCTCCTACTCCCAGCGCCCGCTGGATCTCCGAAGTGGCCGGCTTAGGCGACATCAGGAGCAGCACCGACTCACCGGGACCGAACATGTCGCGGACCTTCTTCAGATCCTTTTCCGACAAGCGGCTGCTGGTTGGCGCACTCGGGGCGTACCCACTGGCGGGGTCGGCCGCCGGCTCGCTCAGCCGTGCGATCGCGCTATCGATAGTTTGGCTCGATTGCACTCCCGAGAAGCCGGCGGTCTTGTGGTGCCTCAGCCTGGTGTCCACGTTGCCATCCTTGTCTTTGACCAGGACGGCATAGGCGGCGATCTGGTCCTTGGCACCCTTGCTCATGTGCTTCACGGTGTTCTCGGCAGCGGTGCTGTCTTGCCAGACAGCGTAGATCAGCTTGACCGGTGCCTCTTCCTGAGCCAGTGCCGCCGCCGGGATGGCGACCAGCAAGAACCCGGCAAGTGACTGATACCATGCGCGATAGGCGGTCATGCTTTCCTCCGAAGAATGGTAGAGGCGGGAGACCAACTGGATGCCCGGGTCGAATGTACGCGGATGGAACGGGCCCCACACCTCGATGTTAGTCTAGGTACCCGGTTTGGAGGTTGAACATGAGGCCCATGAGGATTTACTGGATGTTGTCAGTCGCTGCGGCCCTCGGGTGCGGTGCGGACCGGAGCCACCCGCCGGTCCAAGTAGCCGAAAGCCGGCCCGAGCAAGCCCGTGCGACTGCAACCGACGACAGTCTCTCCAATCCGACGATCACGGAGCTGAGCAGGCTGGTCTCTCAACGCTGGACGTTCGACCTCGACAGCATGGTCAAGCGGCGGGCCATTCGCGTCCTGGTCGCATCCAGCAGGACGCTCTACTTCGAGGACCGGGGCCGGCTCCGGGGCGCCTCGCATGATGCGATAGAGGAGTTCGAGCGCACTCTCAATCGGAGGCTCCGGACCGGACCGCTCCCGATCGAGTGCATCATGATCCCGGTGCCACGCGATCAGCTCATCTCGCGGCTGGCGGCCGGCCAGGGAGATCTGGCAGTCGGCGCCATCCAGGTGACACCGGAGCGGGAACTCCGGGTGGACTTCTCCGAACCGATCTTCGAGGGCGTGCGGGAGATCGTGGTTACCGGACCCGGAGCGCCCCCGCTCCGGAGCCTCGATGATCTCGCGGGTCGTGAGGCCTACGTTCGCGCCTCCAGCAGCTATGCCGAGCATCTGCAGCGGCTCAATCAGAGCTGGCGGACCAGGGGGATCGAGCCGGTGGTAATTCGTCCGGCGGACGAGAACATGGAGGACGGCGACATCCTCGAGATCGTGAACACTGGGGTAATAGCAATCACGGTTATAGACAGCGGTGTTGCCTACCTGTACCGCACGCTCCTTCCCGGCCTGACCGTCCGGAACGACTTGGAAGTCGCATCCGGTGGCACGCTCGCCTGGGCCATGCGCAAAGGAACGCCCCAGCTCCGCGATGAGGTCAATCAGTTCGTCCGGGACCATCGCGTGGGGACGACGTTCGGCAATATCGTGACTCGGCGGTACTTCCGGGACAATCCCTGGATCAAAAATCCAACCCGGCCGGACGACCGGCGACGTTTCGATCAGGTCATCGCGGCATTCCGAAAGTACGGCGCCGAATTCGACCTAGACCCTCTTCTGCTCCTGGCGCAGGGCTATCAGGAATCAGGTCTCGATCAGAGCCGACGCAGCCACGCGGGCGCAATCGGGGTGATGCAGATCAAGCCCTCCACTGCCGCCGGAGCTCCCATCGGCATCACCGGGGTGGACCGACTCGAGAACAACGTGCGCGCCGGAGCGAAGTACTTGCGGTTCATCATCGATCGTTACTATCGCGACGAACCGATGACGCCGCTGGACAAGGAGCTCTTCGCCATGGCGTCCTACAACGCGGGCCCGGCCCGGATCGCGAAGCTGCGGCGCGAGGCCACAGCTCTGGGCCTGGACCCGAACCGCTGGTTCCAGAATGTCGAGGTGGCGGTGTCAAGAGAGATCGGTCGGGAGACGGTGGACTACGTCAGCAATATCTACAAGTACTATCTCACCTACACTCTTCTTGCCCAGCAGCGACAGGCTCGTAACCGCGCAGAGACCGCGGCGGGAGGGGACCGGCGCTGATAGCGAATGCGGAGCCGACCTCTGACGAGGACTCCTGGGGCTGCTCCTGCCCCTGCCGCCGTATCTCTTCGCGTCTGCTCCCGCGCAAAGGGATCAGATCTAGGCGCCTTTAACGGTGGTTTGCCAGGTCGAAGTGGAGTGGGTCTCGCAGGCTCTGCAGCTCCCGGTAGTAGTAGATCGCTGTCGGGCGTATCGTGCCGAACCTGAGTCCGCCGAGAATCGCGATTTCCTGATGCGTGGCCGAGCCGCTTAGAGACTTGTCTCTCAGGAACTCCACAAAGCCTGGCTCCTGGCTCTCACGATCGGAGGCGACCTCGCTGAACTGAAATCTTCGTACCGACTCGTGACTCACCTTGGGGTGCAGGACAATGCCCAGCTCGAAGTTAGGAAGGTCGATATCCCATGACTCCATGAGAGGCTCGAGGAACGCGACGCAGTTCTCCGGAGAGAGCTGCAGCATGTCGGTGTCCAGAAACTCAAGGGTTACTACCCTCATCTCCTGAAAGTCCCGGCCGGAGAGCTTCGCCACCGTACTGAGCCAATGTTCGTTTTCCAGTTGCTCTTTGGCTACCCGCTTTACCAGGTCGAGAATGGTCTTTGTGACCAGCCGCTCGAGCTCACCGAAGGGTTCTCTCTCAAAGATGGCGCGCACGGCGCGCTCTCGGGCCGGATTGCAGGTCCGGAGGATGAAAGCGCGCACCTCGGCAAATAGTGGCTGGGCCTCCTCCCCAAACTCGCGCTTTAGCTGCTCCTTGCGCTGGTGCGCAGCCAGTGCGGCAAGCTCACCCCGCGGCAGCTTCAGCAGCTTGTCCATCTTTTCATAGATATCGGTGCGGTTTGGAGCCGGTGGAGCCCGGCGCCGGGTCAGAAGCTGGGAGATGTAGGATTCCGTAACCTGAGCCGCACGAGCGAGTTCCCGCTGCTCCAGCCCGAGTTCCTCCAGCCGCTGCTTGATCGCGAGCGAGACATCCATGAGTAGGGCCCGGTTGAGGTGTGGTTAACAGCTGTAAGTTAACTCGACAGTCACTTGGATGCAATATGTAGTGTACTTGACAAGTAAAGTACAACTAGGTAACTAGCCCTTGTACTGAGCAGTGGTTGTTAAGTCAGGGCAGTAAGGATGCGCCGAGCGATGGTGAGTCGCAGCACAGTGCAGAATCTCGGGCTCCAACCGAAGTTTCAGGGAGACCAAATGACCCGCCTAACCAGTATCCTAACCGCCGTCGCCTTACTCGCTGCATGCAACGACACGGACAACGGTCCCAGCGGCCCGGATGATCCGAACAATCCAAACAACCCGAATGTGGCGCCCACGGTTGTGTCCACCGGTCCTTTAAACGCCGCTACCGGAGTACCGAGGAACCCCTCCGTGCGAGTGACGTTCAGCGAGGCAATGGATCCTAGCACGCTCAACGGCAGTACGTTCGTCCTGGCTCAGGGCACCACCCCTGTGGCCGCAACAGTTACCTACGCAGGGAATATCGCGACGCTGGTGCCTTCGGCTGCACTCGCCTCCAATACGACGTTCACTGCGACGGTTTCCACTGGTGCCAAGGACATGGCTGGCCTGGCCCTCGGGGAGAGCAGGTCATGGAGCTTTACTACTGTGGCGAGCGCGGCAAGCGGTCCCGCCGCGGTGAACCTCGGTACTGCGGAGAACTATGTTATTCTCGCGAAGTCAGGTGTCTCCACCACCGGAACTACCGCGGTGGTGGGAGACATAGGCCTCAGTCCAGCTGCAGGGTCGCTGATCACCGGTTTCGCGCTGTCCGAGCCGCCTACCACTTTCAGTACATCCGATCTGGTAACTGGCCAGGTGTGGGCGGCGGACTACGACGCGCCGACCGGCACCAACCTTACCACCGCGATTCTGGATATGCAGGCCGCGTACACCGACGCGGCGGGCCGTACGCTGCCCGACTTCACAGAGCTCGGAGCCGGGAACATCGATGGCATGACGCTGTCACCGGGCGTCTACAAGTGGGGAACTGGAGTTGATATTCCGATCGGTGTCACGCTGAACGGTGGCGCGAACGACGTCTGGATCTTTCAAATCGCACAGGACCTGCTTGTCGGCAACGGAGCGATTGTCACCCTGAGCGGAGGCGCACAGGCCAAGAACATCTTCTGGCAGGTCGCCGGCCAGGCCACCCTGGGTACGACGGCGAACTTCAAGGGAATTATTCTCTCTCAGACCCTGATCAGCTTCAACACCGGCGCTACCATGCTGGGCAGGGCGCTGGCGCAGACTGCCGTCACGCTGGATGCCACCGCCATCACCAATCCATAGTCCCCACGCAGGTGGCTGACGGAAAGTCATAGACCGATTCAAGAAAGAGAAAGCGTCGCACCGGAATCCGGTGCGGCGCTTTTTCCAGGTCTTCGCGTCAGGAGGTGATGTCGGGCTTGCTGCCGATTTCGCGCGTCAGTGAATAGGCGATGAAAATTTAGCTTCCTCTTCTGGAGGTCACCATGCGGCTCACCTTCTCCAATCTCACAGCTGTCCTCTTGGCAGTCCCGATCCTCCTCGCCGGCGCTTCGGGTAGCGCTACAGGCCAGACTTCCAGTGTGATCACTGCCTCGGAGCTGGCCGGCAGCCGGGCCGGGAGCACCTATCAGGCGATCCTCGATATCCGGCCCGATTTGTTCCGCTCCAGGGACAATGGCTCGCTGATGCTCTTCAACGCTCGGAGGCCTGCGGTCGCGGTGGACAATACCCTGGTTGGTGGCATCGAGGTGCTACGAACCATTCCAGTTGATCAGGTGGTTCAGCTCGAGTACGTCAGCGCCTGGAAAGCCGCGAACCGTTACGGAATGACCTTCCCGGACGGGATCCTGTTGGTGCAGACCCGAGACAGTTCCGGGGACCAGTTTTCTGCACGGTGACGGCAAGGGGTGCGGGTCGCGGTCTGGCTCGGCTGCCAAGCCCCAGCGCCAGCCAGTTCCGCGCCCTGCTCCAGTGCCGCTGTACCGTCCGGGTGACCCCGACGCTTGACAGCCGCCAGTCATGCTCTGCTTATGTTCTCCTGAAGATTTATTGCCCAGCACGCCACACGATCGTCGGGGGCACCGCTCGCCATGGACACGGCCACAATCCTTCATGCGGATCTGGACGCGTTCTACGCTTCGGTCGAACAGATGCTCGACCCCTCCCTCAAGGGGAAGGCGATCGCGGTCGGGGGCGGCGTGGTGCTCGCGGCGTCGTATGAAGCGAAGGCCTACGGCGTCCACGGCGGCATGCCGGGTCGGCGAGCGCGAGAGCTTTGCCCCGACCTGGTCTTCGTCGGCGGGCACTTCAAGGAGTACCAACGCCTCGGCGACGCGGCGATCCGGATAATGGGAGACTTCACGCCGCTGGTAGAGCGCATCTCGATCGACGAGGCTTTTGCCGACGTCGCCGGGTGCACCCACCTCTTCGGCATGCCGGCCGAGATCGCCGCAGCGATCCGCCGGCGGGTGCGCGACGAACTGGCCCTTCCCATCTCCATCGGCGTCGCCCGCACAAAGCATCTGGCCAAGATCGCCTCGCAGGTCGCCAAACCCGACGGCCTGGTTGTCGTCGATCCGGAGACCGAGCTCGCCTTCCTTCATGAATTGCCGGTGGAGATGATGTGGGGCGTCGGCCCGGCGACCCGGGCGCGGCTCGCCGATCGCGGCATCGCTACGATCGGGGACCTGGCGAAGAGCTCCACAGGCGCCATTGCCCGCCTTCTCGGCCATGCCGCGGGCGAGAGGCTGGCCGCCCTCGCCTGGAACCGCGATCCACGCGCCGTCCGGACCCACGTCCGCACCCACTCGGTCGGAGCGCAATCGGCGCTCGGCCGAAGGCCGGTCGAGGACCCGGTCATCCGCCGGTCGCTCCGGCACCTTGCCGACCGGGTCGGCTCGCGCCTGCGGGCCAAGGGCAAGTGCGGGCGGACCGTGACGGTGCGGGTGCGCTTCGGCGACCTTCGCTCGGTCACACACGCCGTGACGCTGCCGCAACCCGTCGCCGCGACTGCCATCCTCGCGGAGATCGCCGAAGACCTGGTGCGAGCGGTCCTCAGGAGTAATCCCGAGGAACGCGCGATCTCCCTGGTCGCCATCTCAGTATCGCATATCGAGGAGCAGCCGGTGGTGCAGCTCGATCTGCCGCTCGGCCTCGCCGACGAGGCCCGGCGCCCGGGCGCCAGGGGAGGGACGGCGCGACTCCTGGCCGACCGCGCCATCGACGCGATCCGTGACCGGTTCGGCTGGGAGTCCGTCGGCTACGCCTCGGTCGCCCTCGACACGCGCCGCTCCGTTCCTGACGCCTTCCGCGAGCTGGCGGAGCGGGAACTGTAGGGTCCGACCGGCGTCATCCCGGGTACGCGCTTAGCCCGTCGCAGGCGAGCCCAGGTATTTCGCTTCCTTACGAGATCTTCTCGCGGCGGGCGTTCACCTGTGCCACGATCTCGGCATCGAAATCCTCCGGCTCCCAGAAGGGACGGATCTCCAGGTCGCTCGGCCCCGGCATCGGGTTCGGGCACCGCTTGGCCCACTCCACCGCCTCCTCCATGGATCGCACCTGCCAGACCCAGTAGCCCGCCACCAGCTCCTTGGTCTCGGCGAAGGGGCCGTCGGTCACCGACCGCTTGGCGCCGCTGAAGTGGATCCGCTTCCCGAACTTGCTCGGGCGGAGCCCGTCGCCGGAGAGCATGATCCCGGCCTTCACCAGTTCCTCGTTGTACTTCTCCATCGCCGCGAACATCTCGGCTGCGCCTTCCATCTCGAGGGGGGTGTTCTCCTTCTCGGACTCCTTGGTCGCCTTCACGATCACCATGACGCGCATAACGCCTCCATCTATTGCTGGGTTGGGGGAGTGTCATTCGCCGCTCCCTTCAGTATGACATCGAACGGGGGTGCACGAAATCGACATCCTTGCCTGCCGCGGGATGAGACAAGAGGAGAAGAGCCTGGCGAGGCCAGTGCCCACAAGCAACGGCCGGTGCTCTCGCACCGGGCCGAGCCCCAAAAAAGACGCCCACGGTTGTTCACCGTGGGCATTGCCCCTCCTGGGCTCGAACCAGGACTCTCCTGATCCAGAGTCAGGCGTGTTGCCAGTTACACCAAGGGGCAGTGGACGCTTCGCGTCCAGGCTATTGGCTATGAGCTATTGGCTTGCTCCTCGAACCGACAAGTTCGGAATGCGCTGCTTACCGGCGTGGACCTCTCTGGAAAAGGCCCATAGCCAATAGCCCATAGCCAATAGCCCACCAACCATGGAGCTGAGGGGGATCGAACCCCTGACCTCCTCATTGCGAACGAGGCGCTCTCCCAGCTGAGCTACAGCCCCAAATGTGGCCGGTCTCCTGGCCATGAAGGACGGGAAAACTACCGATTGACCCCGGTCCAGTCAACCAAAATTTCCTGCTGCCACCAGTTGCCCGATAGCCCAACGGCGTCTCAGGCCCTACCTTAGAGCGTAACACACACACCGAGATCCGTACGCCTACCGCCCTCGACTCTTCACCCGCCGACCGCCTCCAGGCCGGCCGCGCCGCGCTCGCCCGCGGCGCGTGGGAAGAGGCCCGGGTCTGCTTCGAGAGCTCGCTCAAGGACTCGGAGTCGCCCGGCGCGCTCGAAGGCCTGGGCATGGCCTGCTGGTGGCTGGAAGATTACGCCACCGCCATCGAAGCCCGGGAGCTCGCCTACCGTCTCTTCCGCCAGTCGGCGGACGCCGGCGCCGCCGCCCGCGTGGCCATCTGGCTCTCCAACGACTACGCCGACTTCCGGGGCGAGACCGCCGTCGCCAACGGCTGGATCCAGCGGGCCGAGCGTCTGCTCGAGGGCCTCCCGCCGTCGCCCGAGCACGCCCTGCTCTGCTACCAGAAAGCCCACGTCGCGCTCATGGGACAGCGCGATCCGGTGGCAGCCCGCCTCCTGAGCCAGCAGGCCTCGGCCATCGCCCGCTCGGTCGGGCCGGCGGACATGGAGATGCTCGGCATCGCGCTCGAGGGGCTGGCGATGGTGACCGAAGGGGAAGTGGCCGAAGGCATGAGCCGCCTCGACGAGGCCACCGCGGCGGCCACCGCTGGGGAGCTCAGCGATCCCAACATGATCGGCACCGCCTGCTGCTACTTGATTCGGGCCTGCGAGCAGGTGCACGACTACGATCGCGCCGCTCAGTGGTGCGAACGGGTGCGCGAGTTCTGCCGCCGGTGGAAGTTCACCCACCTCTTCTCGGCCTGCCGCATCCAATACGCGTCGTTGCTGACCTTGCGCGGGGAGTGGGACGAGGCTGAACGGGAGATCGAGGCCCTTCGCCGGCACGTGGAGCGGGTCCAACCCCGGGTCGTCCCCATCGCCCTGATCCGCCTGGCCGACCTCAGACGCCGCCAGGGCCGCTGGGAGGAAGCGGACCGGCTCCTATCCGACAGCGGCTCGCACTACCTCGGCGTCCTGGGATGCGCCACGCTGGCGCTGGACCGGGGCGAGGCGGCCAGGGCCATCGAGCTGGCGGAGGAATACCTGCGCCGGGTACCGCCGAATGACCGGACCGAGCGGGTGTCCGGACTCGACATCGTGACCCGGGCCCGGATCGCCGAGAGTCAGCTGGAGCAGGCCCGGGTCACCCTGGCCGAGCTCAGGACCATCGCGGAGGCCGTGGGCACCGAGCCGCTTCGGGCGACTGTGGCCTTTGCCGAAGGCTGCCTGCTTTCCGCGCAGGGCGACCACAAAGGCGCCTGCGCTCGATTCGAGGAAAGCGCCAATCTCTTCGAGCGGAACCGCACCCCTTTCGAGTCCGCCCGGGCCCGGCTCCAGCTCGCCCACACCCTCCTCGCGCTCGGCCGCCGCGATCCGGCGGCGCTTGCACTCCGGGCCGCGGGCACGGTGTTCGAACAGCTCGGCGCGGCGCGGCACGCAGCGGCCGCCCGGCTGCTGATCCAGGAGCTGGACCTCAAGCCTCACGGGCCGATCGGACCGGCGGCGAAGCTGGGGCGGCTGACCGCGCGCGAGATCGAGGTGCTGCGACTGGTGGCTCAGGGACTCAGCGACAAGGAGGCCGCCGCCTCCCTCAAACTCAGCGAGCATACCATTCATCGCCACGTGGGCAACATCCTGACGAAAACCGGTCTGCCCTCCCGCGCGGCGGCGGTCGCCCAGGCGGCGAGGAGCGGATTGCTCTAGCAGCGACTCAGCATGACGGGATTCCGCCTTGCCTGACCCCATCTTTCAGATTCAGGACGCGCTGAGTAGCCGCTATTCTATCAAACGCGAGCTGGGAAAGGGCGGCATGGCGACCGTCTACCTCGCCCGCGACCTGCGCCACGACCGCTTTGTCGCCCTCAAGGTGATGCGCCCCGACCTGGCATCGTCGGTCGGCGCCGAGCGGTTCCTGCACGAGATCCGGATCACCGCCCAGCTGCGACACCCGCACATTCTGCCGGTCTTCGACTCGGGTGAGGCCGGCGCGGGCGACACCGGCGGACATCTCTGGTACACGATGCCGTACGTGGAAGGCGAGACGCTGCGGCAGAAGCTGGCCCGTCAGCGCACGCTCGGCGTGGAGGAGGCGATCCGGATCACCTGCGAGATATCGGCCGCGCTGGATCACGCCCACAAGCGCGGTGTCGTGCATCGCGACGTCAAGCCCGAGAACATCCTGATCGAGGACGACCACGCCGTCATCGCCGACTTCGGCGTCGCGCGGGCCCTCGACATGGCCGGCGCCGAGCGGCTCACTGCTACCGGTTTCGCAGTCGGAACCCCGGCGTACATGAGTCCGGAGGAGGCCAGCGGCTCACACCATATAGACGGGCGCGCCGATGTCTACGCCCTGGGCTGCGTGCTGTACGAGATGCTGGCCGGCGGGCCGCCCTTCACCGGCACACCCAAGGCCGTCATCGCCCAACGGCTGCACGGTCCTCCCGTCTCAGTGACCAAGCGGAGGTCCGGCATCCCACGATCCGTCAGTCTGGCGATTTCACGGGCAATGGCGACCCGGCCGGAGGATCGCTTCAAGACAGCCGGAGAATTCTCGGACGCGCTGGAGGCCTCGCTCCACTCCGGTTCCTGGCTCAAGGTGACACCGCCCCGGTTGCCCTGGCGAACCGTGGCCATTGCCGCCGCAGTGCTGGTTCTCGGGTTCGCCGGCTTCATGACCTGGGATCACGGCCGGGCGACCCCTGCCACCGCCTCCGCTCCGGCGGTGTTGAACCTGGCGGTGATCCCCTTCGCCAACACCGGCCCGGCGCAGGACGAGCATTTCGCCAGCGGAGTCACCGACGAGATCCGGGGCCGGATAGCCCGGCTTCCTGGCCTCCAGGTAATCGCCAGCGGCAGCACCGCGCGATACCGGGACAGCACCAGGTTGGAAGAGGTAGGGCGACAGCTCGGCGCCCGTTACTTGCTTACCGGAAAGGTGCGTCGCGAACCCGGGGCTCGGGGAACCAGCCGGGTGCAGGTGAGTGCGGAGCTGATCCAGGTGACCGATGTTCCCGCCCCGGTCACTCGGTGGCAGCGCGTCTTCGACACCGTTGCGACCGGCCTTCCCCGGGTCCAGAGCTCGATTGCCAGGGAAGTGGCCGGTGCGCTCGGTCTCGGCCTGGACCGGAGGCAGGAAGACGCGATCGACCTGCAGCGTCAAACCGATCCCGACGCCTACGAAGCCTATCTCCGGGGACAGGAGCTCATGCGGCAGGGCGCCTCCGGACCAGGAGATCTCCAGCGCGCCATCGCCGAGTTCCACGAAGCGGTCGAGAAGGACTCCACCTTTGCCGCCGCGTGGGCCCAGATGGGTTGGGCCAAGGCCGCGCTCTGGAACAACGCCACCGCCGACAACAACCTGCTCGAGGATGCCAGGGCCGACGGGGAGCGGGCCCTCAGGTTGGGTGGGGCGGCAGCGGAAGCGCACCAGGTGCTGGCCTACTACAACATCATGAAGGGCAATCGCGGAGCGGCTCGATCGGAAACCCTCCGCGGATTGGAGGCCGACCCATCGAACGCGCGGTTGATCGGCTACGCTGCCAGCTTTCTCGAGCTCGAAGGTCGCTGGGAGGAGGCGCTGCGCCATCGGCAGCGTGCCGCTACCCTCGATCCCACCGCGGCAGGACACGCCGCCGGGCTCGCCACCAATCTGCTCTGGCTGCGACGCTATCCTGAGGCGCAAGCAGCAGCAGACCGCTACATCATCCTCGGACCCAGCAACCCTGAAGCCTATCAGCTCAGAGCCATGGTGGCGCTGGGCGAGGGAAAGCTCGACGACGCCCGCAAGTTCATCCGCACTGGCGAAGCCCAGATCCCGCCGGAGGAGCTGCTGCCGTTCGTCGCCACCTATTGGGACCTCTACTGGCTGCTCGATGACGACCAGCAGTCCCGGGTCCTGGCCATGGGGCCGGAACAGTTCTACGGCGATACTGTGTGGTGGCAAACCGCGTCGGCGGCGATCCATATGATCAAGGGCGACACTGCCGCCGCGCGCACCGCGGCCGGCGCAGCCCGGCGCCTGCTGCTGCCCGCGGTGAAGGCGACGCCGGAGGACGGGTACACCCACTCCCGATTGGCGCTGGTGAACGCTTATCTCGGAGAGCGCGAGCAGGCTCTGCCCGAAGCCGAGAAGGCTATCTCGCTCTTGCCGATCGCGAAGGATGCGCTGAACGGCGCGCTGCTGGTCTATCGGCTTGCCTGCGTGCAGGCGCGGCTTGGACTGGAGGCCGAGGCGGTGGCGACCATTCGAACCCTGCTCTCGGTACCCTTCTATGCATCCGGCGCCTGGCTCCGGCTCGATCCCAACTTCGCGAGCCTGAACCGGAATCCCGAGTTCCAGCGGCTGACGACGCGGTAGTGGCCGGTTCGGGCCATGCCGTCGGCGCTTGCTCATGGCTGGTCCGGGCGACGCGAAACCGGCGGGTATGGCGTAACGTAGGCGCTCGCGAACACGCCATTATGGAGGTCAGCACATGACGCCCCAGCTTTACCGCGCCGCCGCTCTGATCGCAGGTCTGGCATCAGCCGCTGCGGATGGAGTCAGCGCCCAGGAGCACCAGCATCCACCCAGCCAGCCGATTTCCTCACTGGCCAACGCGGCCACGCCGCTGTACGACAACCTCGGCAGCCTGCACTACGCAGTTACCACCGCATCACCAGTCGCACAGCAGTACTTCGATCAGGGCTTGCGGCTGACCTACGGCTTCAACCACGACGAAGCCATAAAGTCTTTCCGGGAAGGGATCCGGTACGACTCTACTTGCGCCATGTGCTATTGGGGTGTGGCGTACGCGCTGGGCCCGAACATCAACCTGCCAATGGACCCGTCTGCGGCTCGCCCGGCGTATGACGCGGTCCAGAAGGCCCTGAGATACGCTTTCAAGAGCACGCCTAAGGAGCAGGCGTTGATCAAGGCGTTGGCCACCAGGTATTCAGCCACCGGATCAGCGAATCGCGCTCCGCTCGACAGCGCCTGGTCCAGGGCGATCGGCGCGGTATGGCAGCGGTATCCGGCCGACGACGATGTGGCTGCGCTTTACGCCGAGGCCCTGATGGATCTGCGTCCCTGGAACTACTGGACCAATGGGGGCAGGCCAAAGGCTCCCTCGACTCTCGAAGCGCTGCGGGTTCTGGAGCCGGTGGTGAAGCGGAACCCGGGACACCCGGGGGCGTGCCACTTTTATATCCACGCCATCGAGGCATCGAACGACGCCGCCAAGGCGCTCCCCTGCGCCGAGCGGCTGGGCACGGCCATGCCGGGTGCGGGACACCTGGTGCACATGCCGACCCACATCTACATCCGCCTGGGGAAGTGGGACATAGCGGCAGACCGGAACGTGCACGCGGTGCATGCCGACGAAAGCTTCATCAGCGAGCGGCAGCCGACTGGCGTGTATCCGATGGCGTACTATCCGCATAACTACCACATGATGTGGTACGCGCTGAATATGCTGGGCCGGAGCGAGGACGCTCTGAAAGCGGCGCGAGGTGTCGTGAAGAACGTGCCGGCAGAAGCGGTAAGGCAGGCGCCGCCGCTGGAGTACTTCTCACCAACCGTGCTCTTTACCCTGGCCCGGTTTTCCCGTTGGGACGAGGTCCTGCGGCAGCCGGCTCCACCCGAGGATCTGCGGTACACCACCGGTATATGGCACTACGTCCGCGGACTGGCGTTTATCGGAAAGGGAAAGCTCGATTCGGCAGCAGCGGAGCGCGACCGGCTGCAGACTATCGCCAGGGCCACGCCGGCCGAGGCGTACGCCAACCTGAACACCGTGCAGTCGATTCTGGGCATCGCTGAGAATCATCTCGCGGGCGAGATGGCGGCAAAGCAGGGCCAGACGGACAAGGCCGTCGAGCATCTCACCTTGGCGATCGAGGGAGAGGACGAGTTGACGTATGACGAGCCTCCACCCTGGTATCTCCCGATCCGTCAACGGCTCGGCGCCATCCTGCTGGAAGCCGACCGTCCATCCGAGGCGGAGAAGACGTTTCGGGAGGACCTCAAACGAAGGCCGGAAAACGGCTGGTCGTTGCGCGGCCTGGCACAGAGTCTCCAGGCTCAGGAGCGTACCAGCGAGGCTACAGCGGTGGAGCAGAGATTCAAGAAGGCGTGGGAGAAAGCGGATGTGATGTAGGCGGGTAAGCGGGACGGCGGGACGGCGGGACGGTCTGCTTCAGGTGCGGGTATGGTCAGGTGTGCTACTGCTGACCCGCTGACCCGCCGCCCCGCTGTCTACTGATACTGTATGTACATCGGCTTGGGATACACCTCCAGCACCTGCTCCGGCGTCATCAACGGCTTGTCGTTCTTGTAAAACAGCTTCCAGCCGGTGTACTGCACCGGATACCGCACCACGAACCACTTATACGCCGCCTTCTTGCCTGACGGCGGGCCATAGCCGTCCATGTCGATGATCACCTGCACCCGGGGATCCAGCCGGATCTGGGATGCATTGGTCAGCATGTTCCGGGTGAACCGGTGCACCACCAGCAGCTTGGGCGGAAGCCGGTGCTCATCGACGATCTTGGCCAACTCGCCGATGGCGTGGTTCACCTCGCTTGCATCCATCCGACCCATCCAGTCGGTGCCGGGCTTCTTGCCGTCCTTCATAGCGAACTCGGGATCGAGCGCCAGATGGACGTAGGGACGCCTGAGGTACTTGACCAGGTGCGGTATCTCGGCCTCGACGGTGCTCAACCCGGGCTGAATATCCAGGAAAAGGAGCCAACCCCGCTGCTCGGCCCAGCCGGCCACGCGCTCGATGAGGCTGTCGGGCATTTGCAGGCGGTACTTCCGCGCCGGCCCCGGGTATCCCTGGGCCACCACGGCGATCAGGTGAAGTGCCGGTAAGACCTTCCGGTCCGGATCAGCCTTGGCCCACTCCATGGCAGTAGCCTCGAGCTTCTGGAGCATGGAGTCGGGATCGATCTGGCCCAATATCCCCATCCGCTTCGACAGCGGGTTTCCATAGAACGCGACGATCCGGTGTTCCGGGATTATCGCTCCCGGCAGCGGCTCGGGGGCTCCCGGCACCGGCCAACGCGCGGAATCCGCCGGTGTGAGGGGGAAAGGGTCTTTCTTCTTTGGCGTAGAGGTCCGCCGGACCGCGGTTGTGGCCTTGGCGCTATCCCGGGCAATCGAATCCGCCAGCAGAGAATCGCTGGCCAGCGAGTCCCCCATGCTGTCGAGGTCCACCACCGGTCGTGGCGCCTGAATACCGCGGGGGGCCCAGGCCGGTGGGGCAGCCGAGTCGGCCGAAGTTTGCCCACCGGCCGGGGCAGTGCCGCAACCGATGAGGGCGATGGGCAGGGCGGCGATGAAAACCGTGGAGCGAGCGATTCGGAGTAAAGCGGAAAACCGATGCATTAGGCCATGGCTGAGCGGGAATCGAGGCGACAAAGGCGCTGGATGGTAACAATCTGCAAGGCAGGGGCCAAGGCTCCATCCAGGCGGGGTGAAATCCCTAGTCCCCGTCCAGGTATGGCACATCGACCGTCATCCCGTCCCGTGCAATAATTGTCTCGGGAAACACGGCGCGAGCTTCTGCCAACAGCTCGACTGCTTCCCTGGAATAGCGCGAGCTGATATGGGTCAGCACCAGACGGCGCACTCCGGCCTCGAGCGCGACCCGGGCTGCTTCCGCGGCGGTAGAGTGGCCGGTCTCCCTGGCCCGCTCCATTTCGTCGCCGCCGAAGGTGGCCTCATGGACCAGGAGATCGGCGCCGCGGGAGGCTTCCACGACGGACAGGTGAGGACGGGTGTCGCCGGAGTACACCAGGCTGCGGCCCGGTCGCGGAGCGCCCACCAGGTCCGCCGGTCCAACTGTGCGTCCGTCGGCCAGCTGTACCGTCTGCCCCTTGTGCAGCTGCCCCCAGAGCGGGCCTTCCGGAATACCCAGGGCACGGGCACGGTCGGGGTTGAAACGCCCCAGCCGGATATGCTCCACCAGCGCGTACCCCACCGTATCGGCCCGATGCTCGGTCTCGAACACCACGATCTCATACTCGTCCCGGGCCAGGCGGTCGCCCGGCTTGATCTCTACGATCTCGATCGGAAACTTGTTGCGCTCGATCCCGAGATTGATGGCAGCACCGAGGACCCGCTGCGCTCCCCTGGGACCGTACAGCGTGACCGGGGCCGACCGGTCTTGCAGGCCCAGGGTGCGCAGCAGCCCGGTGACACCGAGCAGGTGATCGGCGTGATAATGAGTAAAGAAGATTTCGCGGAAGGAAAAGCCGACGCCATACCGCATCATCTGGCGCTGATTCCCCTCCCCACAGTCGAACAGGAGGGTCTCACCTTCACGCTGGACCGCCAGGCCGGAGACGTTCCGGTCTAAGGTTGGCGTCGAGGCGGCGGTGCCGAGGAAGGTGATGCTCAACATGTCAGCAAAGGTAAGACAGAACCAGAAAGCGTGAACAGTAAACAGTGAAGAGTGAACAGGGGGTGGACGAGACCTCTTCACTCTTCACTCTTCACGCTGTCTAAAAGATCTTCACCGTCACTGGAACCTTCCCCGGATTCTTGGCCAGCTCGTCCAGCAGCTTCTTCATTCCCTGCGTCACATCGCGAAGGTCGTAGTACAAGCCGCTGTCGGTCACGAACTTTCCGAGGGTGCCCTGACCGTGGTTCATTCCCGCCAGCAGGGTGTCGAGCCGCGCGGTAGTGACGGTAAGCTGGGCGGTCATCGCCTGGAGGTTGGTGCTGATGGTGTCGCTGCGGAACCGGCTCAACGTGCTGTCCAGCCGGGCGCTGAGCTGCCGGAAAGTGACCATAGTCCTGGTCAGCTCGGCGGTGGGACCCTGGTCAGGATTGCTGTAGATCTGCATGGTGCGCTGCGCCGCCTTCAGGGTCCCCTCCAGCGCCGTCAGGGTAGACCGCAGTTGGTCGGCGGTGCGCTCGTTCACGAGGGACTGAGCCCCCAGCAGAATGCTGTCGGCCCGCTCCGCCAGGAGCGTGGCTTTGCCGGTGAGGCCGAGATCCTGGCTGCCGAGGATGGTACGACCGGGAGGAAGCGGCTGCGCCGCTCGGCCGGGATCGAAGTCCACGGCGTAGTCGCCCACCAGCGTCACCGACACGATTTTGGCACTCGCATCCACCTTAGGCCGGATCATGGACGGCAATCCTGCCACCACCAGGACCTTTCCGACATCCACAAACTCGATCCGCTCGACCTTCCCGACATTGACGCCCGAAACCCGCACCGGTGAAGAACGCTTGAGGCCGCTCACGTTCTCGAACTGAATCCGGACCACATTATCCGAGCCCATAGAGCGGCCGCTCAGCCACATGGTTCCGAAAACGAAGACCAGGATAGCGATGAGGACGATGGCCCCTACTATGGCTTCCTTGGAGTAGCGCAGAGGCATTATGAGCTCAGGCCGCAAACGAGGGGTTGTCGAAGTCGCGCTCGAGGAACTCCCTGACTTTGGGGTTCGTCGACGCCAGGAATTCCTGCGGCGTTCCCTGCATCACGATCAGCCCTTCACTCAGCAGGGCCAGCCGGTCCGCCACCCGGAAGGCGCCCCGCACGTCGTGCGTCACCATGACGCTGGTGACCCCTAGCTCGTCATCCAGGCGCTGCACCAGGCTGTCGATAATGTCGGCGTTCACCGGATCCAGGCCCGAGGTGGGCTCGTCGTACAGGAGATACTTGGGCGCGCCCGCGATGGCTCGTGCGATTCCTACCCGCTTCCGCATGCCGCCGGAGAGCTGTGCCGGATACTTCTCGATCGTCTCCGCTGGCAGGTTCACCAGGCGGATGCACTCGGCGACGCGCTCATGGCAGTACTCCAGGTCTCCGTATTTGGCTTCATCGGTGATTCCCAGCCGCACGTTCTCGAATACGTTCATCGAGTCGAACAGTGCGCCGTTCTGGAAGACGTAGCCGATCCGCGAGCGGAGCTCGGACAGCTCCTTTCGCTTGAGCGTAGTAACGTCTTTACCATCCACGATCACGGTGCCGCTATCGGGCCGGATGAGACCGATGATGTGCTTGAGGAGCACGCTCTTGCCGGTGCCGGACGGCCCCAGTAGCGCAACCGTCTCACCTTCCCTCACCTCGAAGTCAACGCGGTCCAGCACTACCTGCTTGCCGAACTGCTTGTGCAGGGCATGTATCTCGATCATTGGTTGAGCAGCAGGCGAGTGAGGACGGTGTCCAGCACCAGGATGAGCACCGAGCTGGTAACCACCGCCGTCGTGGTGGAACGGCCCACCCCTTCGGCGCCCTGCTGGGTGTTGAAGCCCATGTAGCAGGCGATCACGGTGATCGATCCAGCGAAGAAGAACGCCTTGATAATGGAGTAGTACGCGTCCCACGGGCGCCAGTAGTACTGCGCTCCGTAGATGAAGTCGGCGTCGGTCACCGGCAGCACCGCCTTGACCGACAGCCAGCCCGACACGACTCCGGACAAGTTAGCCAGGACCGTGAGCGCGGGTATCATGATCAGGCCTGCCAGCACCCGCGGAATGACCAGGTGAGATGCCGGCGAACGTCCCAGGCTTTCGAGGGCGTCGATCTGTTCGGTGACTCTCATCGTCCCGAGCTCGGCGGCATACCGAGCCCCGATCCTGCCTGCGAGGATCAACGCGGTCAGGACTGGTCCCAGCTCCAGGATGATAGAGGAGACCACCAGAGTGCCCACGACATAATAGGGAATGCTGCCGGTAAACTGATAGCCGGTCTGGAGGGCGGTGACGGCGCCGGCAAAGGCCGAGATGAGCATCACTATGAAGAGGCTTCCGGCACCAATGTTCCAGGCTTCCACCATCATCCGAGGCCACCAGATCCTGACCTCGCCAAGACCGCGTGCCGCGTCCAGCATGAAAAAGCTCAGCCTGCCGATGTGCGACAAGCCATCGAGAACCCAGCGGCCAAGCGCCGCGAGCACGTTCATGGACGGGGGCTAGGGTTCAGGAGAGCGCGCTCTGGAGTCAGGAGTCGGGAGCCCGGATGCGAGTCGGATCAGGGACCAGGGTCGTGAGCAAAGGTAACCAGTTATCGGTGCGAGGTGCGAGTCGGCTGCTCCGTCCGCTGGTTCCGCCGGCAGGCGGGGGTGAACGGTGAACGGTGAACGGTGAACGGTGACGCGGGAAAGTGATCCCTTGATC
Organism: uncultured Gemmatimonadales bacterium; assembly: GCA_963840165.1. Classification (GTDB taxonomy): domain Bacteria; phylum Gemmatimonadota; class Gemmatimonadetes; order Gemmatimonadales; family GWC2-71-9; genus CAVVWJ01. The sequence continues at coordinate 434,174 of CAWIXT010000007.1, read as the reverse complement.
GCGGTTAATGCAACCAAGCCGTTTCGGCTGGAAGTTACCTTGTGGAGGTGCGCGACCATACCTCTCTCGAAGCGTGGCAGGAGGCCCATACTGTGGCGGTGGCGGTTATCCGGCTGGCTAAATCGTCTTGGAGACCCTACGCGTCTGCGCTTTTCAATCAACTGCAGCGCTCATCTCTGAGCGTTCAGCTCAATATTGCGGAAGGGTACACGTTTGGGCCCTCGCGGACTTTCACGAGGCATCTGGGTATAGCGTATGGGTCTGCTGTGGAAACAGGAGAGCTCCTCCAGTTGTCTGTTGAGACAGAAACGGTGGACGCGCTGGCCGTATCCGACCTTCTGCATCGAACGCGCCGGACCCAGCGACTTCTACTCGGCATGCTCAAGCACCAACGTAAATTCGGGCGTTAGCAGCCTGGACCCATATCACCGTTCACCGTTCACCGTTCACCGTTCACCGTCTAGCCCAACATTGCCCCCGCAAACAGAGCGACCAACCCCAGCGTGCCCGAGATCGATCCCACGATCCGCTGCCGCTGACGCAGCTCGTCGAAGTAGCGGGCGGTGTCGCCGCTGGGGTCCATGCGGCTCAGCTTGGAGGCCGTCGGGAGGGCTATGAGCAGTGTCAGGAGCGCGGCCACCAGCCCGGCGCCCTGCATGATCACCAGCCAGATGTTGAATCCCGCCAACTCGCCGCCGCCAATTTGAAACGTCAGGATCAGTCCCGACAGCACCGCCACCAGCGCCCCAGGTGCAATCGCAACTTTCATGAGTGAACCCTGAGCCCGGACCACGGCTCCCAGTCCGAGCCGATCCTCGCGCCGGGCCGCGATGCCCGTGATCATGCCGGCGATGCCGCCGCCCAGCCAGAGGGTGAAGCCCAGCAGGTGGAGAAACAGCCAGGCCCGGGTCACGCGGGGACGGCGGACAGGATGGCACCGTCGATCGGCTGCCGGCCCGAGAACCCGGTGTCGATCTCGTGCCAGTACTCGATCCGGTCTTCACCAAGGCGCCAGCACAGGAAGATGGGCTGGTCTTCTCGCAGCGAGTAGAAATCGACCAGTCCCGCCTCGAAGCCTTTGAAGACACAGCCGATCGCTTCCAGCTCCTGCAGGTACTGGTTGATCCGGTCGGCGTGGCGGGTCACTTCCTCACGGGAGGCAACCAGCTCCTGGGTCTCTCCCCAGTCGGCCCGCGCCCCACCGGTGAGCAGCTCAAAGCGGGCCACTGCGGCGCGCCAGGCGGGGTACTCGACCGTAAGGTCGGCCACGACCCGACGCACCAGGGGCAGGGTGCGTTCGGCTTCGGCTAGAGTGAACAGTTTGAAATCGGGCATCTGGGACCTCCGGGTGGCTCGAGGAGTCGAGCGATTGCATCGTCCGTGCCGCGACTCCCGCGAGTGACGGCTTTCACCCCCACACTATCCTGATGTCGGGGATTTGCTCCGGGTGGCTGATAAACCCCACCACCCTCCCCTGTTCGTCGACGACCGTTATGGTAGGCCGAAGGTGAGACTCGTTAGGGTCGTTATCCATACGAACCTCAAAGCCTTTCAGCTCTCGGTCGGGCCGCACCACGGGTGAGTTAGGCCTCATCAGCGTGTCCACCCGGGTGTGCCAGGGATGCTTCCCCTCGGCCAGACAGCGCGTCACCAGGTCCCGGTCGCTCAGCGTACCCAGGAACCGGCGGGTGCGGTGGTCGTCCACCACCGGAACTACGGAAATGTTGCGGGTCTTCAGCATGATGGCCACCTCGCTGGCCATCGCGCCGGCAACGGCGACGTGCGGATCCGGCACCATGACCTCGGAGGCTTTCATTGGCTCAATTTGCCCGGAATGGGGAATGGGTCAAGAGTCTCTTCCCCAGCGATCCAGCGCTTCGCGGGTCGCACGCCGCCCTTCGACGACGTACTCGCTAACGCGATGGACGCTGAAAGTGGCATAGCGCTCGATCCGGGGACGGACATACACCAGAGGAGGCCGCTTAGGATCCGACTGCCACAGTGCAAGCTGACATTCGGAGTTGGCGGCCATGAGAATCCCCACTGCTTCGTCGTGGGCCCGGATCATGGCCGGGATGCGGGGCAGGACCGGCGGTGGGGGGACATCGAAGCCGGGCCCCACATCGACAGCGACAACCAGCTCCACCTCCAGCTCCGCCGCCGGCTCCAGCGGGACCACGCCCCGAAGACCGCCGTCGCCATAGCGCCTTCCTCCGAGCAACACCGGCGGGTAGTACATGGGCAAGGCACAGCTGGCGCACAGCACCTCGACCAGGGGCGCAGCCTGCGCCCCGGCGCCAAAAAGGGCCAGCTCGCCCGTGTCCAGATCGACGGCGGTGACGGTGAGCGGCACGCTGAGATCGCTGAACCGGCGGGCGGGCACCAACTCTTCGATCAATCGCCGGAGCGGAGCCGCCTTGAGGAGCGACCTGAGATGCAGGCCCGCCACCGGCGCCAGCGGTTCCCGCACGATGCTGCGGCTGCCGCCACGGGTGATCTTCTCCAGCAGCTCGTCGTGGCCGACTCCGCTGGCCAGCCCGGCGGCCACCACCGCCCCCATGGACGTAGCCACGAACCAGGCCGGCTCGAGTCCGGCTTCCCGCACTGCGCGGTAGGCGCCGAGGTGCGCTGCCGCCTTGGCGCCCCCGCCACTGAGCACCATGGCGACTGGGCGCGCGGTCACTGCCGCCGCTTCTGGCGATGAGCTTCCGCCCGCGCGTAGCGCTCCCGCTCCTCCTCCGTCTCCGGAACCAGCCGAGGAACCCGCCTGGGCTTGCCGTGCTCGTCCAGAGCTACGAACACCACGTGCGCGGTGTGGGTGTGCCGCCGCTCGCCGGTGCTCACTTGCTCCGAGTAGACCTCGACCGAGATGTGCATAGAGGAATTGCCCACGAAATCCACGCTGGCCTGGCAGGTCACCAGCGCGCCGACCGGGATCCGCTCGCGAAAGTCCACCCGTTCGATCGTGGCGGTGACGGCCGCTCCACCCGCGTGCCTGATCGCCGCCACGGCCGCGGCCTGGTCGACCAGCGCCATCAGCTCACCACCGAACAGGTCACCCCGCACATTCTGCATGTGCGGCATCACGAAGGTCGTGATCTGACCGACTGAATACGACATGGGACGAGATTCAGGAAGGGCCATGGAGTCCAGGAAAGCGTGAACGGTAAGCGGTGAACGGTAAACAGTGAAAAGTGAACGGGCCTAACTGCCCGGCTACTGGGCTACAGCGTCCTGTTTACCGTTCACCGTTTACCGTTCACGCTTCTAATAATCGACCGGTCTCAGATAGTACTCGCCAATCGCTGTTCCGCTCAGCATCGCGACAGTGGGAAGCCGGCGTTTCCAGTGGGTCGAGTCCAGCCGCTTGCGAACCAGACCGATCTCGGAGGCTGAAAAACCGAGCGCCTCGATCTGCGGGCCCCGGTAGCCCAGCAGGATCCAGTGGAGGATGGCGTCGGTCCGGGGATAGGAGATCCCGAAATCCCCCTCGTCGGTCTGCCCCTTGATGAGATCTGCACTGGCGGGCTTGGAGACGATCACGTCGGGCACACCGACATGCCGCGCCAAACTCCAGACCTGAGTCTTGAACAGGTCTCCAATGGGGTTCACCGGCGGAGAGTCATCCGCATGCCAGGTGAAATACCCGAGCAGCCGCTCGGTCTTGTTGCCGGTACCCAGCGGTAAAGCCCGGTGGGCCGCCGAGAGGTCGAACAGGGTGATCATGCGGATGCGGGCCATGATATTGCCCAGGCGAGCCGGTTCCATGGGTTTGGCTCGGCCCGACGAAGTGCCCTCGATCGTTCCGGCCAATGCATCTACGGCCGGGCTGATGTCTACGGTGGTGCTTGGCATGTCCAGCTTGTCGATGACCAGCTGCGCGTGGTCCAGGCTCTCCGGACTGGACGTCCGATAAGGCATCCTCACACCGAGCACGTTCGCGGGCCCCAATGCTTCGGCGGCAAGGAAGGCGACCAGCGAGCTGTCTACGCCACCGGAAAGTCCCAGGACCACCTTGTCGAACTTGCGGCGGCGCTGGACTTCATCGCGGATGAATTCGACCAGCCAGTGGCGGGTGAGCTCCGCGTCGATACCGAGGGGATCGGACGAGGCGGGGCTGCGGGGCCGCGGGGCCGCAGGTACTGGCCGAGGGGTGGCGGCCTTGGTCTTGTCCGTCCGCCCCGCTGACCCGCTGCCCGCTCGCTCGGTTGCTCGGGGCAGGCTCCGCTGCGCGCTGCCCTGCTGCCCCGCTGCCCCGCTGCCACCTCCCCGCCTCGCAGCATGCAGCGACCCCAGCAGGTGGGGCAGCCGCATTTCCAGATCAGCCAGCAGCGGGAGATCGGTCCGCGCACGGGTGATCTCCTCGAAATCCAGCATGGCAGGGATGATCGCCTCCCGGAACACCGGACCCTGAACCAGCAGGTCTCCGCGCGGGCTGGCCAGGATCGATCCGCCTGGAAACGCCTTGCCGCCCTCGAAACCGACGAGCTGCGCCAGGGCGACATAGACGCCGTGTTCCCCCGCGATATCCTGTGCCAGCCGGCTCCAACGCGCCAGGCTGGCGGGCCTCCCAGCGGTGTCGTCGCTGGTGATCACCCCGCGCGCCGGGCTGGCGCTGGGCACGATGATCAGCTGTGCGCCATCGAGGGCCGCCAGCATCGGCGTGAACGAGTGCCAGGCATCCTCACAGATGAGTATCGCTGCTCTGCCCCATCGGGTATCAAAAGCCTGGACTGAACGGCCCGCTTCGACGAAGCGCTCCTCGTCGAACACGCCATACGTGGGGAGAAAGATCTTGCGATGGATGTGGCGGACACCCGAATCGGGGCCGCCAAGGGTCGCGTACAGGGCAGAGTTGTAAAGGCGGTTGCGGTGCACCTCGTAGAATCCCAGCGCGACATCGAGCGAGGGAGCACCGGACTCCTGGTGCTGCTTGCTCAGGTCGTCAAATAGCTGATCAGAGGTGATGGCGAGATCCCGCACCCCGCCTTCCAGGAAGTACCCGGTGAGCGCAGTTTCGGGAGCCACGACCAGCTCCGGCGGTTCGGGCCATCCTCCCACCTCGCGGAAGAGGGCGCCGAGCCGACAGAGGTTCTCCTGGTACGCACCCTTGTGGGGGCGTATCTGGGCGATAGCGAGGTGGAGCACCTCCGAAAGGTAAGAGGGGAGAAGTAAGAAGTGAGGGGGTGCTTCCCCTTTCCACGTCAATGGGACTTGTTACCTTCTGATTTCTCACGCCGGGGCTTCTTACTGCTCACCTCTCACTTCTCACTCCCTTCCTTATGAGCGCAGCGTTCCAAGCCCTCAGCCGCGTCGCGAACGCGTGTCAGATCCTGCCCAACATCATCAGCGGGGGCCAGCCGACCGCGGAGCAGCTTCGGGCCTTGAAGGCGGCTGGCGGTGACATCGTCCTCGATCTGCGCGACCCCATGGAACCGCGGCCGGTCGACGAAGCAAACCTGGTCCGCGAACTGGGTATGGAATATGTCAATGTACCGGTCCGAGCCGGCTCGCTCGACGATGCCACCCTGGAGCGCATCCTGGCGGTGCTGCGCCAGGCCGGCGACCGTACCGTATTCTTCCATTGTGGCAGCGGAAGCAGGGTGGGGGGCGCCCTGATTCCCTACTTCATCCTGGATCAGGAAATGGAGGAGCAGGACGCAGTGGATCAGGCGATGCGAGTGGGACTTCGCAGCGCCGAGTACCTGGAGTGGGGCCTGGATTACGCCCGCCGAAACCAGCAGCATCCTAAGCCGTAGTCTTTGAAGGACCCACCCACGAACGCTTTCGGAGGTTCTGTCTTTGATTGGAGTCTGCATGCGCCTCCGCCAGATACTCGCGGTCACCCTGCTGGTCACACTCATAGCCTCCGATCTGGCTGGCCAAGCCCAGAGCAAGCCAATCGACCCAGCCAACATCGACAGCACCTGCCACCCTTGCCAGGACTTTTTCAAGTATGCCAACGGGGGCTGGCTCAAACGCAGTGAGATCCCGGGGGATTTACCCCGATGGGGCAGCTTCAACGAGCTGCAGGAACAGAACTACGCCGCGCTGCAGGACGTGCTGACCGATGCCGCCAGGAACGCCGCCTCGACGGATGACGCCAACATCCGCAAGCTTGGCACCTTCTACGGTACCTGCATGGACTCCACCACCGTTGAGGCCGCCGGAATCACGCCGCTCGAGGAGGAGCTCCGGCGGATCGATATCATAAAGGATCGCCGGGGAGTGGAATCGGGCATCGCTCGGCTGCACCGTATGGGCATTCCAGCAGCATTCTCTTTCCGAGCGACCCCGGACGCCAAGAAGAGCTCCCGCACCATAGCAGAGCTGTATCAGTCTGGGCTTGGTCTGCCCGACCGGGACTACTACACCAAGTCCGATTCTGCTTCCCGGAAGATTCAGCAAGAATACGTGCAACACGTGGCTAGCATGCTACGGCTTTCGGGGCAGGACAGCGTTGCGGCCTCGGGAGCGGCCCAGCGTATCATGCGACTCGAAACCGCGCTGGCGCAGTCGTCCATGACCCGTGAAGCCCAGCGGGACCCCGAGAGTCTTTATCATCTCACCCGGGCTGCCGACCTGTCCAGGATCACCCCGCGTTTTCAGTGGCAGTCATATCTGCGCACCCAGGGAGTAGGATCGTTCGAGGAGGTCAATGTAGCCCAGCCGCAGTTCATGAGTACGGTCGATTCTCTGCTTGGGGCCGCGCCGATAGAGGATTGGAAAGCCTATCTGCGCTGGACCCTGGTCTCGAATACCGCGCCCGCCCTGAGCTCACCATTCGTCAAGGAGGGCTTTCGGTTCAACTCCACGGTGCTACGTGGCGTGTCCGAAATGCGGCCCCGCTGGAAACGCTGCCTGACCTTTACCGACCAAGCGTTGGGAGAAGTGCTGGGCCAGGAGTACGTGCGGAAAAACTTCACACCCACGGCCAAGGCGCGGGCGCTTGAAATGGTACGAAACATTCGAGCGGAGATGAAGAGCCGCCTGGGGCAGCTGCAGTGGATGAGTGATGAGACCAAGCAGAAAGCCTATACCAAACTGGAAGCCTTCATCAACAAGATCGGCTACCCGGACCGGTGGCGGGATTATTCCAAGCTGGAATCCCGGCCTGGCCCTTTTGTCTCAAACCTGATCCGAGCCAACGAGTTCGAGACGGCCCGGGTGCTCAGCAAGATCGGGCGACCCACCGACAAGAACGAATGGGGCATGACGGCACCGACGGTGAACGCCTACTACAACCCCACCACCAACGAGATCACCTTCCCAGCGGGGATCATGCAGCCGCCTTTCTTCAACCCCAAGGCTGACGACGCCGTGAACTACGGCGGCATGGGTGGAGCGATCGGCCATGAGATCACCCACGGCTTCGACGACGAGGGCCGACAGTTCGACTCCCAGGGAAATCTGAGTGGCTGGTGGACCAGCACCGATACGGAGGAGTTCAACCGGCGTGCCGAGGTGGTCAGAAAGCAGTTCGATGGCTATGTGGCGATCGACTCGATGCACGTGAACGGGAAGCTCACGTTGGGGGAGAACATCGCGGATCTCGGGGGGCTCTTAATCTCTCACGGAGCCTACCGACGCTCGCTCAGGGGGAAGAAGGCACCGCTCATCGACGGAATGACCGGAGATCAGCGATTCTTTTTGGCATGGGCCCAGATCTGGCGAGCGAAAGCGCGTCCGGAGTTCGCGCGACTCATGGTCAACACGGATCCGCACGCGCCTCCAGAGTTCAGGACCAACGGTCCTCTATCCAACATCCCTGCGTTTGCTCAGGCATTCGGCTGCAAGCAGGGCGATCCCATGGTTCGTCCGGAGACCCAGCGCGCCCAGATATGGTAACGCCTTAGCGGCGCCGGCCACCGCTGTTTGCGGAGCGGCTGCCGCCTTCCGGCCGGCCGCCACCACTTATTGCCCTGCTCTGCCCTCCGCCGGAGCTGCGTGCCTGGGGCGGCGGGGAGCTGGACCTGACACCATCTCCACGTTGCGGCCTGGACTCAGCCGCGGGCGCCCGTTCTACTCGCCGAGGCTCTTCTCGGGCCCGATCCCCCCGCCGCTGCTCCTCTCGCGGCCGCTCGGCCTGGAAACGATCGCGCTCTGGCTGCGCGGTCCGTGGCTCGGCGTTACGGCGATCCGACGCGGAGCCCCGAGGAGCCTCGGGCTCACGAGCGCGCCGGCCTTCGACGGGGTTAGCTCGCCGAACCTCATGCCCGACCGAACGCTTCGAGCCACGACCACTGGGCAGATCATCTCCGTCCTCGACCGCCCGACGCAGTACCGGCCTCGTGGCTACAGGGTTGAGGGCTCGCGAGCCGGCTGGGGTATAGACGGTGTTCACCGCCCGGCGCACATCGTAGCGGCGGTCCCGGTAGCCTGCGGTAAAGCCGTTCGCTCCACTCGAACCGGTTGCGCCGCGGAACCGATATGGGGTGTGAGGGCGATTGTAGCCATACCCCGGATTGTAGCCATACCCGCCGTGATAGTACGGATGGCCATAGCCGTAGTAGCGTCCGGGATAGACATAACGGGGATAATAGGCCGGAGCATAGTAGTACGGGTCATAGAAGAACGGGTTGTAAAACGGCGCGTACGCATAGTAGTACGGGTCGTAGTAGTACCGCCGGTAGGGGCCGCCGTAGAAGAACCCGATGGACAGGTGGAAAGGCGAATATCCGTAGTACGGCCGGCCACAGGAAAAGCTGCACCAGTCGTTATAGTAGAATGAACCGTATCCGGATGACGAGGAGACATACGCCGAGCGGCTGATTACATCATAGCTCAGGACATCGTAGTCATAGTTTCCCTGAGCCATGCGATGGACCAGATCGTTCAGCTCCGGCTCCGGATCCTCCTGAAGGCGAGCCGGCGCCAGGGCCCGGTAATCCCAGTGATCGCCGGTGGTGAAGCCGTCGAATCGGAATGGATCGCGGGAGACCGCGGCATAGATAAATCCCCGGCCGGTGTCGTCGACCTCGAATGCCTCGCGGCCCCCGCGGTCCCGCACTTCATACTTCTTTTGGCCCCGAACGAAGTTGTCTTTATCCGGGTCAGCCGGGAAAAGGACCCGGAGCCTTCCTTCCGGATCTGCATGCAGGACGATCATGTAACCGTCGTATTGGGCTTGTACCTGGACCCTCGCGAAATCGCCGGGAAGAAAACGGCGATCATTGCTGATCCAGAGACGGATCGGTGGGTCGTCCTGACTGGCTACCGCGGGTTGGGCGGGAGCCGCGGAGACGAGCAGCGGAAGGAGCAGCGCGGATATCATAGCTACCTCCCCAACAACCTCAGTTACAACGCGGAAAGTACGACGGGACACTTGCATGCGGTTCCGCGAACCGCGTGCCAATTCCTATATCTTTATAATGTAGCCACTTAGAAATCAGGCCCGCGGAACTCTGTCCTCTTTTCACCAAGTTTGACTCGGTCCTGAACACATTGTTAACTGTTTATCCTGTATTCGTGTTCACGGTTTTTTTCGACGACTATGGCTTACTGGTTTCCCGTCCGCCGTTCCAGCGGTGCCAGTACATTCGCATCTCGCTGATCCGGTCCCCGATCGTTTCACAGAAGATGGCGCCCTTCGCCTCAACCCACTCCCCGGTCCGACGGCGGCGGAAGCGGCACTTGAACTCGGTGGAGAACCACGGCCCGGCAGCGTAGATCTCGCCCGAAGTGAAGGTTATCTCGGACTGGTTGTATGGCACCTCGGCCCAGTAGCCGCGAACCCGGTCGGTCCCCTTCAGCGGTTCCGAAAAAGGAGTCTCGACAAATATCGCATCAGGGGTGTACACCGACATGAGCAGGTCCAGGTTGTTTTGCTCCCAGCCTTGGCCGAAGGTATCGATGAGGGATCGGCCGAGCAGCCAGGTAGCACTGGATTGCTCGAGCGAAAGGCCGGCGGGACGTTCCTCCTGCTCCATGAAATTCAACTTACATGCCTTGCTCGTGGCCTGCGCGACAATCGCGGCTGGGCTGTTGTGGCCCGCCCCAGGACATTCACAGACCCCCTGCCATGCGTCCGGCGCCCTCGCCCTGGACCAGGCCTGGCGGGCGTACCGGGCTGACTCACTGACTGTAGCCTTGAAGCAGTTCGAGCTGGCGCGGCGGCTCTGCCCCGCAAACCTCGATGCCAGTGTGGGGCTCGGCTTTGCTCTGCTGCGATCGAACAAGGGCCGGCAGGCGGAGTCGTTGTTCCTCGAGGTGATCCAGCGGGATCCCGCCAACTCCGACGCCTGGGAAGGACGAGCGCGCTCGGCGTTGCGGCTAGGCGATTCGGCCGCCGCAATCGAGGCCGGCCGCCGGGCATTATCCCTCGCGCCTGCCAACGCCGAGCTTAGGGAGTTACTCGACCAGGTGGCACCGGAGTGGGATCGCCCCGCCCGGACTACGCCGGCAAGGCCCGCTTCCCTGCAGGTGGTGGCACGGACCCGGGGTACCCGATTCGAGATCCGGGAGGGTAATAGCTGGAAGCAGTTCTACATCCAGGGCGTAAACTTCGGGGTGGCGCTCCCCGGAAGGTACCCGTCCGAGTTTCCTCCCGACTCGACTCGCTATGCCGGCTGGCTCGACACCCTGGCTGCGATGCATGCCAACACCATCCGGCTCTACACCATCCTGCCCCCTGCCTTCTACCGGGCACTCCGGGGATGGAACTCCACTAATCCTCGCCGGGCCATATGGCTGCTTCACGGGGTCTGGACCGAGCTGCCGCCGAATGATGACTTCGATGATGCTGCTTGGAAGGGAGGGTTTCAGACCGAGATGCGCCGAGTGGTGGATGTGGTGCACGGCGCGGCCACAATCCCGCCGGCGCCGGGTCACGCCGCCGGGAGCTATGACGCCGACGTCTCTCGCTGGACCCTCGGCTATATCATCGGCAGGGAATGGGAGCCATTTGCCGTCAAGGCATTTGACGCGACGAAACCGCGGGGGAATTATGCCGGGCGCTTTCTCGAAGTGCGGACCGGTCCGGCAATGGACCTCTGGATGGCCCGCCAGTGTGATTTCATGCTTTCCTATGAGGCGGACACGTACAATGCGCTGCGGCCCATCGCGTATACCAACTGGCCGACCCTGGACCCTCTGAAGCACCCGACCGAAGCCGGCACCTCAGAGGAGGCGGCTTGGCGCCATCGATCCGGCCGCCCTTCAGAGTCGAAAAAGATGGAATATGAGAACGATGCGATCGGCCTGGACGCCAACCTGACCCGACCCACTCCGGCCAACCCGGCAGGCTGGTTCGCGAGCTATCACGCCTATCCCTACTATCCGGATTTCATGATGCTCGACCCGGGCTATCGGTCCGCCCGGTCGACCGAGGGACCTTCCAGCTACTTTGGCTATCTGCAGGATCTGGTGCGGTACCACAGAGGCGTTCCCACCCTCATCTCTGAGTATGGAGTGCCATCGAGCAGGGGAACGGCACATCAGCATCCCCGCGGATGGAGCCACGGGGGACACGACGAACTTCAAATGGCGTCCACGGATGCCCGGCTTACCCGCGACATTCGGGAGGCCGGCGCGGCTGGGGCGATCGTTTTCGCGTGGCTTGACGAGTGGTTCAAGAAGAACTGGATCGTCATAGACTACGAAATCCCGCTCGACAACACGCGACGCTGGCACAACGTCATGGATGCCGAGCAGAACTACGGCATCATGGGCATGTACGCGGGAGACGGACGATCGAGACCCCGGCTGGGAGGCGATGTCGAGCTGTGGAAACGTCTGCCGGCGGTTCAGCGAGCTGGGGATCCGTCTAGCAGCGGGCTGCGGGTGATCCGGATGGGATTTGATGAGTCGTACTACTATGTCGCGGTGGAGCTGACGAGGGGCCCATTCGGCTGGGATTCTCTCGGCATTCAGCTCGCTCTCGATACCCACCAGCCTCGAGTCGGGCAGCACCGGCTACCCCGGACTGGAGTGGAGAGCGAGGTTGGCTTCGAGTTCCTCCTCGATCTCCTGCGGCCCGACAGTGCCCGGATGGCGGTTATTCCCGAGTACAATCGGCATGATGCGAGGATCGAGGCAGCCACGGGGGACGATCGAGGGCGTTTCTCACGCCGGCCAGTCGTCACCCGGGACCGGAGTGACGGACGCTTCGATTCGCTACTCGTGATTACCAACCGGGCGCGATTTGGCCGGGACGGGACCTTTTTCCCAGCCCAGGCCTATGACCGAGGAAGACTCGTCTACGGGACGGAGAGTGCGTCGACCCGGAGTGACTGGTACTTCGATGAGCGGGCAGGCCTCCTGCAACTCCGGCTGCCGTGGGACTTGCTGAATGTGACCGACCCATCCAGCCGCACACTGCTGGTCGATACTTTGACACGCGGAGAGTTCGGAACTGCCCCGGCGGCTGATTTTCACGTCGGGGTTGTCCTCTATAGGAAAGGCGTGCGGCCCAGAGTGGTAACAACCCTTCCACGCATCGATCGGGGGGCATGGCGGAGCGACGCATTCGTGCCGTGGCGCTGGGATGGGTGGACCGAGCCGCGGTATCACAGTCGGCTAAAACCGGTGTACGACAGTCTCAAGGCGTTGTGGGCGGCGCCTCCTTCGGCAGGGCCAGTTCCACTCTCGCCGCGAGCTCCTTCAAACTGAATGGCTTCACGATATAGTCCGTGGCTCCGCCACGTAATCCGCTCAGCACGTCACGCTCATGGCCTTTGGCGGTAACCATGATCACTGGCACCGATCGGAGCGTAGGTTCGGCCTTAAGTCGGCGCAGCACCTCGAAGCCGCTCAGTCCCGGCATCATTGCGTCCAGCATGATCAGGTCCGGTGGATCCTTGAGCGCCAGTTGAAGTGCCTGTTCTCCGTCCTGAGCGCGAACGATCTGGTGACCGCTGTTGGTCAGTTTGAAAGCGATCATGTCGGCGATCTGCTTTTCGTCTTCCGCAACGATAATCCTGGCCATGGGCTAACGCTCCACCGCACCTGAGGTGCTCCCATGATTCACCGGGAGACGAACCCGAAATCGAGTGCCCTCCCCGGCCTGGCTCTGGACCTCGATGATGCCTTCGTGCCGCTCTACGATGGACCTGGCGATTACCAGGCCCAGTCCGGTGCCTCCTGCTTCGGCGACCACAGGACTGCGCCCGCGGAAGAATCGGGTAAAGAGCTGGGCCTGCTCTTCCGGGGTCAGGCCGATGCCGGTGTCATGGATGACAACCTCCACGCCCCCGTCGTACGGCGCTGCCCGGATCCCGACCTCACCTCGTGGCGTGTACTTGATGGCGTTGGACACCAAGTTACTGAAGACCTGAACCAGCCGGCCACTATCTCCCATCAGACGCGGAAGTGCCGGGACCTCATGACGGAACGCCAGGCCTTTCGATTGGGCCATAACCCGGAAGGTCGCCGCCACGTCGGAGAGGACCGCGGCGAGGTCGAGCGGTTGCAGCCTGAGCTGCATCCGGCGCGACTCGATCAGGTTCATATCGATGAGATCGTTGATCAGAACACCCAGCTTGTCGGCGTTACGGGCGGCAATCTGAAGAAACTCCCGCTGGGTGTCACTCACGGGCCCCGCCTCTCCCTCGGCCACCAACTCGATGAACCCTCTGATCGCTGTTAGCGGGGTACGAAGCTCGTGCGACACGGTTCCGATAAAATCGTCCTTCATCCTATAGAGCAGTTTTCGTTCTGTGATGTCGTGAGCGATGGTCGAAGCGCTGACGATGGCCCCGCTCTGGTCCATGATGGGGGAGACAGTGAGCGAGACATCTATCCGGCGCCCGTCCTTGGTCAGGTTGACCGTCTCCAGCCGGCTTACCCGCTGCGCATTGGCGATTTGACGGAACAGCCTTTCATCGTCATGTCTCCGGCCGTGAAGTATGGAGACGTGTTGCCCCACCGCTTCCGCGCGAGTGTAGCCATACAGCTGTTCGGCTCCCGGGTTCCACGTCATGATGCGGCCGTCGAGGGTCGTCGCGATGATGGCATCGTCGGACGACTCGACGATGGCGGCGAGCTGCTGGATACCCTGCTCCATCCGAATGCGGTTCTGAATCTCCTCGCTGAGCGCCCGATTGGTGATCTCGAGCGAGCGCGCGCGCCGGCGGGAGACCTGTCCTTCCCGGATCGACCACCCGAGCAGCAGCGCCGTCAGGATCCCGGTTGCCAGCGTAACGGTGGGAAGAGTCGCCTGATGATCGAGATCGGCTGCCGGCTGATGGACCCCGCTGAATTGGACCGGGACACTCAGGGCATGCCACATGCACAAGGTGACGGTGAACACGACCGCGGAGGCCAACAGAGGGAGCCAGGCGGGTGGTTCACCCGCTGCCTGTTGAGCGGCGTTCCAGGCCAAACCGGCTATCCCACCGCCCAGCAGCGTGAATCCAATAGCGGTATGAACCGCCATCGGGTTAAAACGGCCCCAGCCGTAGGCACCAGGCACACCCGCAGCGTAACCGACCAGGGCCGCGGTTCCCAGGGCGACGACAACGGCGCCCAGCAGCGCCGGGACCACGTGAAACCAGGGCCGCGCGGGACGCCAAGCCAAGCCTAACAATCCGGCTCCGATCAGGGCCAGGCACAGCGCACTGTTGGGCCCCATTCGGCCGGGATCCGGAACGCCGGTCAAGATATAGGTCTCGACCAGCAGCTGATCGATGCCCAGGTCTGCTCGGATGACATGCTGAAGCAGCGTAGCAAGCCCGATGAGTCCGGCCAGGCTCCCGAGCAGGGCCGTCGGCCGCCTCAAATCCAGCGCGGCGGAGAGGAGCGCGGCACCACAGATCATAAATCCGAGCGCCGTGTTGTATTGCATGGGAGGGAAGCCAGGAAGCACCTGAATCAGCGCCACCGCCACCGTGAGCCATCCGGCGACCACGAGGCCTCCGAGTGCCGCAACGCTGGCACCCGATGCGGCGGCAATCAGTGCGGCACCGCCGCGTGCGCCTACCGGATGGGGAGCGAGACCGCTCATGCCGACCCTACTCCTCGCCGCTCCATCACTCCCCAGGAGAGATCACCCCGGAAATACTCCCAGAATGCCCGGACCCGCCACCATACCGTCAGCTGGCGAAACCCAAAATTCTCCAGCACCGCCCCAATTAGAAGACGCCCGAGATCCCGTATGCTTGGGTAGCGCCTGAAGGCGATATCCTCGAGGAGTACCGCCAGTGCCGAGACGAGCACCATGTACATGATCGCCAGCACGAAGAAGGTGTACGCAACCGATGGGCTCAGCAGCCCGAGAGCCCAGAGGATCGGCAGCATTACGTAGCCGGACAGCTCGATCACCGGGCTCAGCATCTCGAATATCACAAAGCTTGGGAGCGCTACCATGCCGACACTGCCGAACCGGGGCCGGCCGATCATGCTCCGGTGTCGCACCAGGGTATCGATCAGACCTCGCTGCCAACGGGTGCGCTGACGCCGGAGGACCCGCAAGCTCACCGGCACCTCAGTCCAGCAGATGGGGTCGGGGACGAAGCCGATCCGGTATGGTTCTCTGCGTTCCCGGCGGTCCCGGTGCATTCGCACCACCAGCTCCATGTCCTCGCCCACGGAATCGGTGGCATAGCCGCCCGCGAGCATGGCCGCCCGCTTCTCGAAGAGGCCGAACGCTCCGGAGATGACCAGCAGGGTGTTCCCGGTGCTCCAGCCCATGCGCCCGAACAGGAAAGCACGCAGGTACTCGACGATCTGCACTAACGGCAGGGCCCGGCGGGGCAACCGTACCTGATGCACCCTTCCGCCGCGGATGTCGCACCCGTTAGCCACCCGCACCACGCCTCCGGCCGCGATGGTGATGCCCGGCGCGTCAATAAACGGGCGCACCAGGCGAAGCAGCGCGTCCGGCTCCAGAATCGAGTCTGCATCGATAGCGCAAAAGAGCGGGTAGAAGCTGACGTTGAGACCTGCGTTCAGGGCATCAGCCTTGCCGCCGTTCTTCTTGTCCACTACCACGAGATTGGGATAAGTCGGTGATTCATATATCCCCCGTACCTCCTGGCAACGCAACGTCGCTTCGAAGCATCGCGCGCTTCGCCGGAGGTCGAAAGCGTCCACCAGTCGACCGAGAGTTTGGTCCGTGGAGCCGTCATTAACCAGGATCACCTCGAAATGCGGATAGTCGAGCAGAAGCAGTGAACGCACGTTCTCAACAACATTGGCTTCCTCATTGAACGCCGGAGCCAGGACCGACACCGGCGGCGTCAAGGGTGAGCGGAGCAGGCGACGCTGGTCTGGTCTCCGGACCTCCTTGAACGCCCGAAGCGTCCGCCAGAACCCTACCACGGTGAGGGTGAGGTAGTATGAGTTGATGAGAAAGAAGAACAGCAGAATGAAGCTGGTGTACCAGAACACTGCCCCTTCAATCCAAGGAGAGAGGATCATGGGAGGGCGAGTGCCGTGTCGCGCGGTCCCAGTAGATAGCTGGCCATGTCTCGAACGGAGGGGCTGGGATCGGCGAGCGCCCGGTACAGCGCCGCTTCTCCCACCGGGCCGCTGTCGGCCAAGCCGGTCGCGGCATAGAAGCGGACCCACCAATGTTGATCTCTGAGGGCTGCGCTGAGAGGTGGCACCGATGCTGGGCTCCCAAAAAGGCTCAACCCCTTCGCCGCCTGGCAGCGAACCGCCCAGCTGGTGTCTTCCAGGCGGCGGTGAAGGGTCTCGAGGAAGCGTGGATCACCGATCGCGGCGGCGGCCTTTACACTCTTGACCCGGACCTCGGGATCCAGGTCGCTCATGAAATGCAGGAGCAGCGGGGTGGAGTTGGCGACCCGCAGCAGCCCGAGCAGTTCGATCGCGGCCAGCCGGCCGACGCGGCTCGAAGTGCGCTCTGTGAATGCGAGAATGGAATCGACCACCGCCGGGCCCCGCTCGGCCAGTACCTCCTGGGCCCGATTCACGACCGCCCTGCTCGGATCCGCGAGCAGCCGTATCACAGCCTGTAAGGCCGCGGCGTCTCCCGCTTGTCCCACGGCCCAAACCGCCGCCTGGCGAACCCGTACATCGTGATCGTTGAAGGCCTCCAACAGATCCGGAACCGCGGCACTGCACCGAATGAGACCGAGGTCCCCTGCCGCGGCGGCGCGGGTCGTTGCCCGTGGCGATCTGAGCTTTAGCAGGTCGGCTCTGGCAAAGCCGAGATCGTGATAGATGGCGGCGATGGTGTCGCCAGTGTCGCCCCGCAGATCGAGCGCCAGCTCCAGGAGGATCGCGCGGACCTGGCTGCGGTCGAGCCGACCAAGGGATCGGAAAGCTCTGGTGTCTATGGAGGAGCTCTGCGCCGCCTCGTAGACCATCCGGCTGAGGAATGGCTCTCGCCGCCGCGCCTGCGCAGCCATAACGGCCGCTATGCTTCTTTGCAGCATGAGGAACAGCGCAAGCAGGATGACCACTCCCGCCAGCAGCAGCACAGCGTTTCTCAGCGGCTCTAGTGCTACGGCTGCCGTCATGCACACTTTCTGGTAGAGCGGGGGGCTCCAAACTTGCAAGGCAACTTCTGTTCCCCGAACAGGCTGCAGCGGCGAGCTGGCAAGTCATTGACTGATATCAGATTGGGACATGCGCGTCGGCTGCTCCGGCGGACCGCTGCGGAAGCGGTGTGCAAAACGCGCACGAAACGCCTGAGACGCGGCCTGCTGATCGCGGGCGCGATGGGGTTCGCGGTTGCGCCATGCTCCGCACAGGAGAGAGAGGCCGACGAGGCCTGGAGCCAGGGCCGGTACGAAGCCGCCCGCAAGGCCTATGAGCGCTCCCTCACACAGAACCCCCTCTCGCCACGGGCAAACCTGCGACTGGGGATTCTTCTCTCCTGGGAGGGGAACCTCGACTCGTCCCTGGTCCTGATCTCCCGCGCCCGCTCAGGCGATCCGAACGATGGGGAGATGGCCCTCATCCACGCACGTATCCGGACGTGGAATAGACAGTACGGCGCCGCGCTCGCCCTTTACGACAGCGTCCTGGCCCGAAGCCCCGGACTGCGCGATGCCGAGCTGGGAAAAGCGCAGACACTCGCATGGGCGGGACAACTGGAAGCAGCAGACTCGGCCTATCGACGGCTGATCAGGAGAAACGCCAGCGACCGCGACGCTAGACTCGGTCGTGCCCAGGTAAGCGCCTGGCAGGGAAAGCTCGGGGAGGCGTTAGAGGAGTACGGTGAACTGCTGGCGCACAACTCACGCGACGTGGATGCCCTCGCAGGCAGCGCTCAGGTCTATCACTGGCAAGGCAAGGTAACGGAAGCGCGACGCCAGGCTGGCGCCGCGCTCGCGGTCGATTCCACTCACCGCGCCGCGCGCGAGCTGCGCCGCACACTCGACGAGGCGGTTCGTCCGATGCTGGAAAGTACGGTGGCCTGGAGCAACGACTCCGACCACAACACCAGCTTCTGGCAGACTCTCGGCACGACCGTTCTGATAACGAACCGGCTCAGTGCCTTTGGGTCGTTGAATGCTCTGGAGACGAGCGACCCGGTGCTGGAGGCGACCCGTGTCGGCGGCGAGGCCGGCGTGACTCTCTCCCTGGGTCAGGTGAGCGCCACAGCTGCGGGGGGTGCGCGCCGCCTGATGCCGGAGATTGCTCCCGACCGAACCTCGGCAACCTACCGGGGGCGTGTCAGCTACCGCCCCGTGTCGCCGCTCGGCATTCATCTGGGATACTCCCGAATGCCATTCGATGAGACTGCCGCACTGATCGAGCAAGCCCTGGATATGGATCTGCTCGAAGGAGGCTTCGACGCCAGACCCCTTCGCGGATTCAGTCTATTCGCCTCGGGAAGCGGAATCTGGTTGAGCGATGGGAACAGCCGCACCGGACTGGCAGCCGGCATGAACCAGAGGGTTCACAGCCGAGTTACGCTGGGAGTGTTCGGTCGGACCTTGAGCTACGAGAGGCCGGGTGAAGGGTATTTCTCCCCCGATCGTTTTTCGGTGCTGGAGGCAACCGCAACCTACACAGCGGATACCCGGCCCTGGGGCGGGAGCATCGGGGGAGGACTCGGGGCGCAGCAGGTGGGCGAGGATGGGGAGGCGCAGGTCGAGTGGCACGTCGAGGGCCGATTGAGCCGGGCCTGGGGATCCGGGAACCGGGTAGAGCTGTTCGGCCTCGTCACCAACAGCGCGGTCAGCTCCACCACGGGCGCCTTCCGGTATCGGTCCGCTGGCCTGAACGTGCGGCTCGGACTATGAGGCGATTCAGCGAGTATACGTCTCGAAGAATCCCAACCCCGAATCAGCCACGGCTTCACCTCCAAGTCGACCCCGCAGAACAAAGGCGCCCCGCATCTGCAGAAAGACCCGCCGAAAGTCGCTGGCCTTCATGCGCGTGCCGAGGGCATCGGTCACACGCACGCTGAGATGCACCGTGTCGGCACCGTGAACCCCGTCCAGGCTGAAGCTGGTGGGCGCTGCTGCGCGGGACGCGCCGGGAACCGGCCTGCTGCCCTCATAACGGATGCTGCTGAACCGGAGGACCTGCCTTACTCCAAGTGAGTCCACCAGAGTCATGAAGAATGACGCGCGACTGCCCTCTCGCTCTTCCTCAGTGCCGTACACGCCACCGTACAGGAGGCTGAAGCGATCTCCCTGACCGGTTCCCCAGTCCCATCGCACGTCACGCCAGACCCCCCAGTTGTGGTCGTGGTAAGCCGGGACGTCGCTGACGCTTCGGCAGCTGCCACGCACGCAGATCCTTCCGGACGCGCGAGCGCTTAGGGCAGGAACGACATACCCCGACACGATTTCATCGCTGCGGAGCTCGACAGCGGGGAAGTAGCGATAAGGGGAGGGCAGCACCGTGAGGTCGATCTGAACCGTCCCCCGCTTTCCCCCTGCCTGGGCGTAGAGCCGGTAGGTGCCCTCCCGCTGGCGAACGGAGCTTCGCGCAATGGTTACATCCGCCCGCGTGGTGTCGAAGGCGACCAGGGGGGAAGGAGCCTGTGCCGTGAAGCGCTCGTAGTGCCCATTCGGGCTCCTGCGCGTGATCAGCAGCTGACCACCCCACTCGCCGGCGGGGAGCTCACCGCCAACGAGGTATGTGATGTACCACCACTCTTCGGGACCGGTGACCACATTGAAATAGTGCCATTCACCCCACGCGGGGTCGGGCCGGCGGGGCAGGTGAAAACGATCGAGCTCGTCGTACAGCTGCTGTGCCGTAGGGCTTACGTACGCCGAGTCGCTTCGGGAATCGGTCCAGCGACCCGAGAGCAGCGTTAGACCAGAGCCAACGGCGCCCGCCCGGCTCGGAATCTCGCCACCGGCTCTCACCGCCACGGTTCGGCCTTTGTGGCCCAGGTAGAGCAGCTTTCCCTCGATCACCGGAGAAACCGCGCGTATTCGGCTTTCTTCCCGACCTCCGCCAAAGATCTGCCGGGTGAGGAACCGGGCCCGGTCGATCCCGAAGAACATGCCGCTCACCCCGCCGGTGCGCATCGCCTCGATGTCGATTCCCTGGGGCAGCACCGTCAGCTCTCCACCGCCGACGAGCGAAATGTCGCGCGACTGGTCCAGCATGGCCTGACCGACCGAGAGCAAGACGATCATGACCCCCACACCGAGCGAAAACCCGAGGAGCAGAAAGACCGAGCGAAGCCGTCGCACGAGGAGATGGCGGAAGGCGAGCGTGGCGATCATGGCTCGCCCCTGATGCGGCCATCGAGCATGTGGATCACCCGGTGTGCCTCCGCCGCGAGCTGCTCATCATGAGTTATCACCACCAGCGTGGTCCCGTCCCGATTCAGCCGGCGGAACAACGACAGGATCTCCTCGCCGGTGGCTGCGTCGAGCTCGCCGGTAGGTTCATCTGCCAGGAGGAGCGCGGGCCGATTGGCGATCGCGCGGGCAATAGCCACCCTCTGCATCTCGCCACCGGAGAGTTGGGTTGCCCGGTGACTGGCCCGATGCTCAAGGCCGACGTACGCCAGCAGCTCCCGAGCCCGGTTCCGCCGCTCCGGGTCGGGGGTACCGGCCTCGGCCAGCGGCAACTCGATATTCTCCTGGGCCGTGAGAACCGGCAGCAGGTGAAAGCGCTGAAAGACAAAGCCAAGCCTGGTTAGACGGAGCCGGGTCAGGGCGCGATCCGTCAGTCCGTCCAGGCGGGTGCCCAATAGCTCTACGGTGCCGCGGGACGGGACGTCGATGCCGCCGATCAGCTGGAGCAACGTAGACTTTCCGCTGCCTGAAGGGCCGGCTATTGCCACGTACTCGCCTGCGTGCACCTCCAGCGACACGCCGCGAAGCGCATGTACCGCTGCGCCATTCATGGGATAGTCCTTGTACAGATCGCGGCCGACCAGCACTGCCGGAGAAGTACTCAAGGAGCCTCCGACCGGAGGGTGGCGGCGATCGGAGCACGCGCCGCCAGCCACGCTGGGTACAGTCCGGCAAGACCTCCGGTCAGCAGGACCACGACTGCGGCGGTGACAATGTTCTCCCGTCGGGGCACGAAGAAGGAGAAGGCCGCTGGAAGGCCGGGGAAGGTGGTGAGGATGCTGTCGAGATAGCGGGCTGTGACCAGGCCCAACAACATCCCTAGCGCCGTTCCCACTCCCGTGAGAAGCGCCCCTTCGATGAGAACCTGACGAATGATGGTGCCGCGCGCGATCCCGATAGCACGGAGCGTGGCGATCTCCCCCAGTCGCTCGTTCACAGTGATCGCCAACAGGGTGCTGATCAGCAACACACTGACGATCAGACTCAAGGTGCCAAGGATGTAGGACAGCTGACGGAAGTACACCAACCGCTGGTTGAAAAACTTCACGAGGTCCGCCACGCTATAAACCTCGAGACCCGGAAACTGCGCCCGCAACGCTAGCGCCAGCGCCGGCGCGTCCGCATCGCTCCTTGCCTTGACCAGAATCAGGGAGGCCCGGTCCTCCTTTCCCCCTGCGAGGCTCTGCATGACGGGCAGTATGGTTCCGACAGAGGGCTGGCCCCGGTAGTCGTAGACCCAGCTGACAAAACCACGCACTACTACCGTGCGAGTGACCGATCCAGCGACCACCTGCGGGTCGAGCCTGGCGAGGAGAGTCAGGGTGTCTCCGGCCCGGGCACCCAGCAGCTCGGCCGCGGGCGCGCTCACAAGCACACCCATGGTATCGTCAGAGGCAAGGTCACTCCCATTCTCCAGCCGGTAGAGCCCCTGGGACTCGGGCTGGATGCCATAGCCAAACAGTGTGATTAAGGAATCCCCCCGCCGGCCATACACCGAAGTGCCCAGAACCGCCCCAGCCTCGGCCACTGAAGGATCGGCGCGGAGCCTCCGAATCGTGGTGTGGACATCCCCCAGCGTGGCCTCGGTATCAAAGGGCAACGTGCCCTTGGGGGAGAGGCGGATCTGGTAGCCTCTGGCCGTGAGCAGCTCGGCGAAGGACTTCTCGATGCCGCCGCTCAGCATCACCATATCGAGCAGCAGGGCCGCGGACACTCCAATGCCCAGGATCGTCAGGGCTGTCCTGAGTGGGCGGCGGAGCAGACTGCGGAGGCCCCATTTGAGATCTCTCACCGGCGGCCCCAGAGCACGAGCGGGGGTGTGCGCACCAGCCGCGCTGCGGCCGCCATGCCCGCCAGAATTCCCAAAACCAACGAAAGGCTCAGGCTGAAGAGAACGATCTCCGGCGTGATGAGTGAAAAGGTCAGAGCTGTATCGAAGAATTGACGGTAGTACGCGTTCGTGGCCGCGCCGGCGAGATACGCCAGGCCGGCCCCGGCGATGGAGCCAAGTACCGCCACCAGAGCCGCCTCGAGGAGAAGGGCCGCGAAAATAGTCCGGCGTCGCACCCCGATGAACCGCATCACGGCCGCGTCCAGCCTTCGTTCCTCCACTTTCAGCATCATGATGCACAGCAGAAATACGGCACTGGCCACGATGCTGATCACGGCGATGGCACGGTGAAACCGACTCACTACCAGGAAGGTCTGCGAGGACTCGCTGGCAATGGCGCTGGAGCGGTGGACTCGGTAGCCAAACGCGCTACGATTCAGTGCGGCAGCAGCACTGTCCGGAGCGACCCCCGGTCTCAGTCCAATGCCAAATCGATCCACCCGGTCCGGCTCCCCCAACAGGGCGGCCAGATCCGGCAGGTGCAGGCGGATATGGCGCTCTCGTTTGGCGATCTCTGCGGGATCCGGGCGGGGCTCGTAGATGGCGGCCACAGTTCCCATTCTCGCCAGCGAGTCCGGGGCCGGCCCCAACCAAACCTTGTCGCCGACAGAAAGACCAAGCTCCTCGGCCAGCCGGCGCTCGACCGCGACTTCGGCCATCTGTGCTCCGGCAGGCGATGCACCGATAATCAATAGAATCACGGGCCGAAGCCAGAATCTGAGGCCTGATGTACTCATTGCTTTCCCTCGGTTGCTCGTATGCAGCCCTGCACAGTGTTAAAGTAGCCGGGCCGGGGAACAGAGCCGGTGGAACCCAACTGAGGACCAGTCATGGAAGCTCAGGGTCAACCGAAGGTCGCGGTCGTGGGAATGAGCGAATCAGGCAGGGGCTGGGCCACCCTGGTATCAGCCGCCGGCTGGCCTCTGACTATTTACGATCCGGATGCGGCCGTCCTGCAGAGCAGCGACGAAGAGATAGCGACGCGGAAGCGGCACTCACTGGGCTCCGGGATTCCCGCCATGCCGGATGAGGGCGAGATCCTGCCCGGAGACCCCCGGCTGGGGCGGAGTCTCCTGAACACGGTCACCGATGCCGATTGGATCATTGACGCAACCGTCGGCGATCTGCTTCACCGGCAGCGCTTGCTGGAACAGATCGAGGGAGTGGCGCGGATGGCTGCAGTAGTCACGTGCAGCGCGCCCGGGCTGTCGCCGACCGAGCTGTGCGCCCGCCTCAGGCGGCCCAGCCGGCTCCTGGTGGCGCGGGGGTTCGATCCGGTAGAACACATCCCCGCGGTCGAGGTTGTGCCGGGTCCTCTCACCGATCGGGACAGTCTCGATATGGTGCGCCACTGGCTGCGCCAGCTCGGCCGAATCCCCGTGGTGCTCCGGAAAGAGATCCCCGGCAATGCCAGCGGGCGCCTCAACGCCGCGCTGTGGCGGGAGTGCATCCGACTGGTATTGGATGGGGTTATGGAAGTGCGCGATGTGGACGCGATCATGTCATCGGGGCTAGCGGCCCGATGGGCGGCGGCGGGGCCGTTTCAGACCGTTTACCTCGAATCTGGAGAGCGACAGACCGCGCAGCTCAGCTCCGCGCTCCGGGCCCTGGAATCCCGCTGGGAAGGGGATACCGGCTTCCAGCTCCCATCCGCAGAGCATCAACAGCTGATTCGGCTGATCGAGCGAGCCTACGACGGTGAGGGGGACGTGCTGCGGGGCGCCCGGGAGGAACGGCTGGCAGAGCTCCGGCGCATCGTCGGCTACTAGCGGGTGAAGGGGTGCTCCAGACTGAGGTAGACGAACAGCGCGTCTTCGTCCGGGGAAGATCCCAGGTCGAAAGTGTACCCCAGGCCGGGGACCATCTGGAGGTCGTTCGCCAGGTTGATCGCCGCCCGAAACCCCGGATTGAGCAATACCACCCCGTCACGTTCCGTCCCTGGAGTTGCCGCCGATTCGACGCTGAGCCACAGCGCTTCGACCATCAGATTAAACGAGGGGTGCAGCAGCCAGATGGCGCTGGTGCCCAGATTGTAGCTCGCCGTGGTGGCCTCGCTGCCGCTGAGGCTCTTAGCCGACGGCGTAAGCGTGAGCCCGGCGTTCCAGTGACTCACCAGCTTAGGGGTCAGAACCAGCGTCAGTGGAAGATTGGTCTGCCAACTGACGCCGCCGAAACCCCGACCTGCCTCGTGATCTCCCGTGGGCAGAAAAAAAGAGAGCCTCGGAGCAAAGACAGCCGCCGCCGCCGGATTGCCGATCAGCTGGTGGCGATAATGCACTCCGACGTCCGCTAGTCCGGTGCCGTCGGCGTCGTGCTGAACCGGCACGCTGTAGCTGAGCTGATGCCGTATGCCCCCGAGCGGCCATTCCTGAGTGAAGTTGTAGGCCCAGGAGTCTCCGCCGCTGGGGCGGACAAAGTTGTTTATGTGCTGGACGACGCCGCGCTCCTGATTGTAGGCCTCCTCGATCAGAAAGCTGTTATCCTGGATTTGGAGGGCGGTAAGCGGTGAGCGGTAAGCAGTAAGCGGGAGTGTCAGGAGGCAAAAAAGCGTTCGCGCGAAAGCTGCGATCACCCTTCCGTTCGAGCCTGTTACCGCCCCGCTTACCGCTGACCGCTCACCGCTTGCGTTCTTACCGTTCACGCCGGCACCAACAGCCCCGTTCCATACATGATCATCATGCCTGCCAGGAAGCCGGCCGTGTTCAGCGGGGCCGCGAGTCCCGCGCCAGCGCGGCGGCTGAAAAGCTTGTATAGCTCGTACACCACAGCGATGATTGCGCCCACGCCAATCGCAAAGAAGAGCGTCGTCAATGCTGGAGAGTAGGTAAAACCGCCGATCCAGGCGCCAACCACGGTTGGAATTCCTGCGAGCGCGCCGAGCAGGATGAGGGACCCCAGTCGGGGCCGCTGATCCGCCAGGGGCGTCACGATCCCCAGGCCCTCCGTCG
Organism: uncultured Gemmatimonadales bacterium; assembly: GCA_963840165.1. Lineage (GTDB taxonomy): Bacteria > Gemmatimonadota > Gemmatimonadetes > Gemmatimonadales > GWC2-71-9 > CAVVWJ01. The sequence continues at coordinate 408,657 of CAWIXT010000007.1, read as the reverse complement.
TGTTATGGAGCAGAAAGCCGATCACCAAAAAGGTTCCCAGCGCTATTTCTCCAGTCGCGTATGAGGCTCCGATGGCCAGACCTTCACCCAGATTATGGAGCCCGATACCCAGAGCGATCAGCCCTGCTACCTGGAGAGGGGTGCGCTCGGCACGAGTTCCACCGCGCCAGCGTCCCAAGGCAGCCAGAATGAGGGGGGTGGCGACGACTCCCAGCAGGACCAGTGCAGGCCCCTGAAAAGCTCCCGCGACCATGGCGGAGGTCTCCAAGGACTCCGCCAGTGCGTCTGCGCCCAGGAACACCAGCAGTCCCATGGTCAGACTCAGGAAGAAGTCGATCCAGCGCCGGTCAATCGCCCGTACGAACGGCAGCCAGAGCAGGCCGATGAACACCGGAATGACTCCGGCGTAGATGCCAAGGAGCGCGAATGTCGTCAGGTAGCGAGCATCGACCGTCGGCGACAGAGTAGCCACCGCCACTTCCCCGGTAAACGTCAGTCCGGTGCTGGTTACCAGGGCGACCTGATGCGGCTCACCTTCCACCCACGGGTATGGAATGGTGATCGTGCGCCGCTCCAACCGGTCAATGGTGCGACCTCCGTCGATGCGATGCACCCAGTTTGCGTCGTCTACCATGACCTGTGCGACAGTAACCGGCTGGGGTCCTCCGTTGACCAGTTGAACCTCCATGACGCCGTGAGCCGGCAAGAGGATGCGCTCAATAGTGAGCTCCTCTACCGGCGGGAAGCTCTGCTGGAAGACCCCGACCGGGCCAACTCGCAGAAACAGCGCTACCAGAGCCGCAAGCAGCACCAGCGGCGCCAGCCCCTTGAACCAGAGCGGTGACCCCCCTCGGCGGGTTTTCGCCGACCCCCGCTTCCCTGCCCTGGCCGAAGCCGGCCCCGGCTCGACCGGCAACTCGAGCTTAGACATGCGGCGCCTCTACCAGGAACACCCCGCTCCATCCCAACTCAGCGAACTCGCTTTGATGGGCGTGGAACATGAAAGGTCCGGGGTGATTGTAGGTGAATTCAAGCACGGCCCGCTCTCCCTGGCATAGCGCGACGACGTCGGTCCATTCGTAGCGGGTCAGGTCGGTGCCGGTGCGGTACAGTCGAAAAAGGTTGCCGTGTATGTGGAACGAGTTCAGCAGATCGAACTCGGTCACATTCACCACGTACGCGCGTACCAGTTCTCCCTGCCGGATCCGAATCGGGTGCTTCTGATAATGGAAGGCGACCGTATTGACGGCGTAGATCTCGTTCTCCTGATCGAAGTTCGTATCGAACCCGTTCATCACCATCACCAGCTCGCGGGCTGGGGGGCGGCCGGCCTTGGGATCCACGATGAAGGCACCGTACAGGCCCTTGTGGATGTGGCGCTTGATGGGCACGGTATGGCAGTGGTACAGGTGCAGCCCGAAAGGCTCCGCGTTGAACTCGTAGACGTAGCTCCGGCCGGGGCTTACCGGTTCGAATGCCCCATCCATGTTCGATGGGTGCATACCATGGAAGTGGATGCTGTGAGCATGACTGCCGCGGTTGACGAATTTCACCCTGATTTTGTCCCCCTCCGTGCAGCGGATCGTGGGCCCGGGCACCTGACCGTTATAGGTCCAGGCCGGGTAGAACACCCCGGGAGCGACCTCTATCTCGCGATCTTCGGCGATCAACTCGTACTCGCGCAGGATCTGGCCGGAGGGAAGCCGTGAGACTTTGCCGGTGTCGAAGTGCGTGAGAAACTGGGTAGGATCGAAGGAACCTGGCGCCAGATTCCCGACGGTCATCATGTCGTGGTGCGACGCGTTGCTTTGGGCGCCCTGTGCCGGCGACTGCCCCAGTCCCGGAATCGTGAGCACGCTTCCCGCAGCGGCCATGCCGACCGTGCCGAGGGCACCTGCCTTCAGCAGGTCCCTCCGCGACATTGACTTGTCCACCAGATCCTTCTTTCGCGACATCTCGTCCTCTTCCTTGTTCATGATCACTCCTGAGAGCACAGGAGCGTGTGGCTCAGCTCACGCCCGATCACCTGCTTGTGCGACCCGACCTTGATGGTGACCAGATCATCGATCGGCTGCCGATTTATTACGGTGACGTGGACGCCGGGCCTCAGACCCAGCGAAGCGATGTAGCGCAGACGCTCGGGCTGGCTCTCCTGCACCCGGCTGATCTCTACCGTCTTCCCGATCGGAACGTCGGACAGAGCGACACACGCGAGCTCCTGGACTTCTCCGTCGGCCGTTGGGATAGGATCGCCGTGGGGGTCAACCGTGGGGTTGCCCAGGGCACCGGCCATCCGCTCGATCATCGTGTCCGAGACGGCGTGCTCCAGCCGCTCCGCCTCTTCGTGGACCGTATCCCAGGAGTAGCCCAGGAACTCCACCAGGTAGGCCTCGATGAGCCGGTGGCGACGAACCATTCGGAGCGCGGCACGCCGGCCATCCTCGGTGAGCTGCACCCCTTTGTAGGGGATGTGCTCCAGAAGACCATGCTCGGAAAGGCGTTTGACCATCCCCGTGACCGACGGAGCGGAAAGCGCCAACAGGTTGGCGATCTCACTGGTTGCCGCGGGACGCCCTTCCGGGGACAACTGGTAAATGGCCTTGAGGTAATCTTCGACCGAGCGGGTAAGGGGCTCGCCTGCGATTGCGGGACTCATATACACCGGGGGATTTAGGTTAGGCTAATTATCGTCTAAGACCCTCCTAATGTCAACTTTCTGGGGCACGAAAGTCTCGGGCATTACCGGACGTGATCCAACAGGTTCGTGAGAATCCGCTCCGTCATCCCCCAGATCAAGGCATTCTCGACCTGGTACGCCGGAAAATCCCGGATCTGCTGAGCGACGTTGAGGCGCACGGGGTGATAGGCTCCGGGACTCAACAAATCATCGAGTGAGACCCATTGGGCCGAGGCGATTTCATGATTGGGGGTGAGCGCTGGACGAGTGGGCAGTACGAATACGAACGGCCGGACCGCCACCGGCGGCAGCACCGCAGTCCGGGGAACCACGTCGTCCAAGACCCCGGCAGGTGGGATTCGCGAAAGATCTACGCCCAGCTCCTCGGCCGTCTCCCGGACCACGGTGGCCAGAAGGTCTGGATCGCCGGGGTCGCGACGGCCCCCGGGCAATGCCATGTGGCCGGACCAGGGGTCGCCTGATCGTTCGGCCCGGCGAATCAGAAGAACGGCTTCGGGATCGGGTGTGAGGATGGCGGCAACTGCCGCCCAAATCAGGGAGGGGTCCTCGTCACCGGTCTGGGGCCCGACAGACAACCGCTCTGGGAGACGAGTAAGCCGGGAATCAGTGGGAATGGGATCCGCAGCTACCGCCACAACACCTCCCACCCCCGGGCGACAGGGTGGGGCCGTCCCTCATGGGTCTGGTGGGACCGATGGCGGGGCGGGCTGTCACGGAAAGCAGTCGCTCCAGAGTCGTCCCGGCACAATGGGGGCAGGTGACAGTCTCACCTCCGCGAACCAGTCGTTCGAACTCCCGGCCGCACCCGCCACAGTGGTAATCGTATATGGGCATGTTGGAGCTTCGCCGATGGATCCCGTGGGGTCAAGGGTCCGTTGGATCGTCGCACCAGCGCATCATCGTGGAAGGAGCGCGACGTTCCTGGTCGCCCGATTCAGAGCAGGCCTCATCAGGCAATAGTTTGTCGCTGGCACCGAAGGTGCGGATACGAGCCCTACTTGAGCTGGTCAGTCAGCCAATCCAGGGTGGCGTCGAAGACCATGTCCAGTTCCGGCGTGCTGGCCCGCCAGGGATGGGTCGCACCGAATGTGTGTCCCGCGCCATCCAAAGGCAGCAGCCGGGTTCGCTCGCCGGGCCCAGCGGATCGGAGTAACTCCGCCTCGGTAAAGCGCACCGATTCGTCCTCGGCGCCATGGATCAAGAGCCAGGGGACGCGAATCCGACCTGCCGCGGCCAGGATGTCGAGGGCAGCCCCGTGCTGGTCGATGTCGTCCAGGACGTCGGGGTAAAGAGGAAGTACCTGGCCGGTTCGAGTATTGGTCACCGCGATTTTTCCGGTCCGGCGCCACGACTTGCGGTCTTCAACCGGCCAGCGTTGCACGCTCGAGATTGCGGCCCAGGTCACCAAGGCGTGAATCCTGGGGTCCTGGGCAGTCTGGAGGATAGCGATCCCTCCGCCGCGCGAATGTCCGACCAATCCCACGCTGGTCGGAGGGGGGACCCCGAGCTCTCCCCGGAAAAGACTATCGAGGACTGCGGTTGCATCGCTCAGCTCGGCTGAAAAGGTGTTGTGGCCGAGACGTTCGGGGAAAGCGAAGTCTCCGGCGTCATCGACCCCACTGCCGCTGAAATTGAAACTCACGGCCGTAAAGCCCGCCCGGGCCAGGCGGTCGGACAGAGGGGGAAACATTCCCCAGTCCTTGAAGCCTTTAAAGCCATGCAACACCATCACCGCTGGACGGGCGGCGGATCTGCCTCCAGCGCGGATGTCCAGCAGGATCGGCCCCAGGGCCCCGGTCAGTGAGTGTTTGGTCAGCGTCGGCGTAGCCATGGCGGAGAGGCTGGCGGCCCTAAGCAACGGCCGGCTCGAGGAGCTCCAATTCTCCGGCACCCGCGTCCAGCCGAGCCTTGATGCCGAGCGGCAGAGTCCACTGCTCCTCGATATGTCCGATGGGAAAACCGTAGGCGGCGGGAATACCGAGGGGTTTGAGGTAGTGTGTCAGTACCTGATCGAAACCGAGGGCGCCGTCACGGTTGGCGCGCTCCAGGTCGGTGAAGCGGCCGATCACCACGCCGGCCAACTGTCCGAGTGCTCCAGTCAGGCGCAGATGGGAAAGCATTCGGTCCACGCGGTACAGGTCCTCACCGGCATCCTCGAGAAAGAGAAGGGCCCCGGCCGTGTCGGGAAAGTAAGGGGTACCGATCAGGCATTGCAGCAAAGTCAGGTTGCCACCGACCAGCGGCCCTTCCGCAACACCAGGGTGAAGCGTGACGATCCGGTTTTCCTGCGACAGGAGCACACCAGCGGGTTCCGGCAAGCGATTAAGGCGTCCGGCAGCGCCCGCGGCCGTCAGGACCAGCTCGAAATGGCGGCGGCTGAATGCCGGCATGCCGGCTCGCGCAACCGGACCATGAAAAGTCACAACGCCGGTGAGGCGAGTCACGGCATTCAGCAGCGCGGTGATGTCAGAGAATCCGATCACGATCTTGGGCCTGCGGATCATTGCCTGATAGTCCACCCGATCGAGCAGCCGGATCGAGCCATAGCCGCCGCGGATGCACCAAATGGCATCGATCGATGGGTCAGCCAGCGCGGAATTGAGATCCGTCAGCCGCTCATCGTCGGTCCCGGCAAGATAGCCGTGGCGCGCATGGGCGCTCTTGCCCATTACGGCTTCGTAACCCAGAGCACGGCAGAGTGCCCCGGCCCGTGTTAAATCGTCCTGTTCCAGCAGCGGTCCTGCCGGCGCAATCAACGCGACGCGGCTGCCCGCGACCAGTTTTGGAGGGCGTACGACCGGTTTTGACCCCATAAACTCTCGACTGTAGATTGACGAACCCTTACCGGGGAGACCGCGACGTGCGTGCTTCCGAACCTGTTTTGATCGATGCCGGACGTGTCATCGCAGAGATGCGCGAGTCGATGGTCACTCAATGGGCCGACTGGCTGCAAAACCGGGTGACCGCCGCCTCCACGATACCGCGGCCAACGGTCGAGCGGGAGTTCCGGCTTGTGTTCGATGTTCTGACTGAGATGGTTGGTCCTCTCAGGCGGGAAGCCAATCCCGTGTGGTTCCACGTGTGCGAGCACTACGGGCGGATCGCATCGGCGCGCGGCCTGGCAGCGGGAGAAGTCGTCGAAGAGCTGTCGTACTTGCGGGAGCTGCTCACCAGGAACCTGGCCCCGGTCCTCGTCGCCATGAGAGCCCGCCAGGGAATGGCTATCATGCTCAGGCTCAACCGCGCAATCGACAAGGGCATCGCGGTCGCAGTCGTAGGCTATACCGATGCACTCATTGCCACGCTGTTCTCCCAGAACGGCGTGCCGACGCTCAGCGTCTCCAACGATTTCGGGGAGCTCGGACGCCAGCTCACGGCGCTCGAGCGGGAGCTTCAGGCCGTCGCCGGCTCCGCCCGGTAGGTCATCGCACGCCGGCCGGCATGGTCCATGTCAGCGATTTGATTGCGGTCGTTCCCTGGCTCCTGCCGTTTGCAACCCTTCCCCGCCTCACCAGTCGCAAACCGGATCTAACCGATGCCCCGGCCGTCGGGGGCCGGCTCGTTACCGTGATCATTCCGGCGCGGAACGAAGCGTCCACCATAGAAATGGTGGTGCGCTCGATTCTGGCGACGGAGTACCACCCGCTGGAGCTGGTGGTGGTGGACGACCGATCCAGCGACGACACCGCGGCCATCGTGGCGAGACTGGCCGATCCCCGGCTCCGCCTGATAGCGGGAGAGGAGCTCCCGGATGGTTGGTACGGAAAGCCCTGGGCCTGTTACCAAGGGTACCAGGCCGCCGGCGGCGAGCTCCTCCTGTTCACCGATGCTGACACCCGGCACGCCCCCGCGCTGCTGGGTCACGCGGTCGGGGCTCTCATCCGGGAAGGCGCCGGGCTGGTGACCGTCTCGCCACTTCAGCGCTGTGTGAGCTTCTGGGAACGGGTGGTCATGCCCCAGATCTGGTTTCTCCTCGCGCTGCGGTATGCTCCCGCGTCGGTGAACCGTGCCCGCACCGAGCGGGACGTCATCGCCAATGGACAGTTTATCCTCACCACCCGTGAGGCCTACGAGGCCGCCGGCACGCATTTCGGTGTCAGGCACGAAGTGGCCGAGGATCTGGCGCTGGCGCAGGCGTTCGTGCGCCGGGGACAGAAACTCTACTTCGCATATGCGGAGTCGCTGATGGAAACCCGGATGTACCAGAGCCTCAGGCAGATGATCGAAGGCTGGTCGAAGAACATCTATCTGGGCGGCCGGCGGTCGTTCCCGCACCAGCCGCTCCTGCGAGCCCTGGTCCCCCTGATGCTCGTGGTCGCCCTGGGATTCTGGCTGGTACCGCCGGCGATTTTGCTCGCGGGAGCGATTCACCCTGCGGTGGGGGCATTCACTCTGCCGGCCTTGATCGGCACGGTGATGTCGGCTTTGTTCTGGATGCAGATGGCCCGGCTGATGCAGATCCCGGCACCTTACGGAGCAGCGTACCCGCTGGGCGCTATGATGGCACTATTCATCGTGGGCCGCTCAACCTGGCGGGGCGGTGGAAAGGTCGAATGGCGGGGGAGGACTTATCGCCATTAACGCCGCTCGACCACCACACCCTGCACCGGTATTCGTCCGCCCAACAACCGTCCCGCGGCGTCCACCCGAAGCTCGTAGCGCACGGTCCCGATCTCAAGCAGGAGCGAGTCACTCCCGACTGGTGAGAGCTGCGCGCCTACGGTTTGGCCGCCTCCCAGATTGAAGAACGGGACCCGATTTTCGGCGGTCACCCTCGACCGGCGTACCGCCTGTTCCAGGAGAGCAAACGACAAATTCAAGTACGGAACCGCCCCGGCTTCGGTGCCGAACAGCCGGGTCTGGATCCCGCTGCCGCCGATGTCATCCACCGCCGCGCTGTCTTCCTTGAAGATCACCCGGGCCCGCTGCGTTACCCTGGCCGGCGATCCCGCGCTGTCGGTCCCTTCCCGTACCGTCACCTCGATCAGCGGCAGGGTGGCATCCGGTGCGATGACTGCGGTCCAGCGCTCAGTGGTCTGCTTCGCATTGTATAAGGCAAGGGTGCCCTGGAGCCTGGTCGCACTGCGGGTAAACTGCTCCATCGCAACCGTGTCGGTTCCCCGACGAATCACGAAGGTGCCGCTGTCGGAGACAGCTTGTCCGGCCGCCGCCGCGGGGGCCAGAGGGCAAGGATTGCGGTGTACAGAGGTCGAAAGGACATGGCTCAGAGTCAGGGATAGCGTTTGACAGGAGATACGGAATATAACCTGGGTCGATGCCGGGAACCGGACGTCGATTTTCGCCACAGGTTGCCGCATTCTGATGCGATGATCCGATCGCCACCAGCATACCGTGGGGCTCCGCACCACCCGGAGCGCCCCGCGGATGAGCCTCGAGACACTCCTCCCCGCAATACGGTCACTCGACCGCCTCCCGCTGCTGGTGGCCGCACTCGGCCACCAGCCGCTCTGGGAACAGATTCCGCCGGCCGCCAGGCCCGGCTCAAGTATGGCAGTGGTGGGCAGAACTGCCGAGCTGCCCTGGTTCGCCATAGAAGCTGAGCAGCCGGAACCCGCGGCCGAAAAGCTGGCGCGGGCTCTGGAGAGGAAGGGACGCTTCTGCCTCGTGTTCGCGTTGGACCGCCATGCACGATGCCTGGCTGTGGCTGTCGCCATGAATGGCTGCCCCAGCCTCCTGGTGAACCTGGCGGCGCCGGGCGCCGAAGCGCTGGCCACGTTGCAAAGATTAGTGGCCTCCTCCGAGGGAGGAGCCCTCTCGTTCGCCGCGAGAGCGGCCGATGCTCTCAGCGCCGAGACTGTCGGTCGCCGCTTCTTTCATCAGTTCCGTTCCACCCTCGAGCGTTTGGGCGGAGGGTTGCCGCCCCACATACCGGTTCTGGACCGGCACAGTCTGGCGCTTCTTCAACTCACCCGCATCCTCTTCCTCTACTTCGTGCAGACGAAAGGCTGGCTGGGCGGGCGGGACCGCTTCATGGCCGATGAGGTGGATCGCTGCCTGCGGCGCCGGCGCCGGATACATCGAGACCTGCTGCGACCGCTCTTCTTCGGCACGCTGAACCGCCCGTCGGACGGACGTGGCCGCACCGCGTCGGCATTCGGTTCCATTCCCTTTCTCAACGGCGGGTTGTTCGAGCCTCACGCCCTGGAGCGGCGGTTTCCCTGCGACATTCCCAACGATCTATGGCGCGAGGCGTTCGACCGGCTGTTCGAGCGGTTTCACTTCACCATAGCCGAAGGAGACACTCACGGGGGCGTAGCTCCGGACATGCTGGGTCGAGTGTTCGAAGGCGTCATGGCTCCCGAGATCCGCCGTGCGTCCGGTTCCTTCTATACGCCCGCACGCCTGGTGGCCCGCGTGCTGGACGCGGCTTTGACCGCCTGGTTAGCAAGTCGCCTGCGGTGTGGAGACGCGCAAGCGGAACGGAGGCTGGCGGAACCCGACGCCGCCGCGGCTCGGGTACTGGCCGGGATCACCCTGCTCGATCCTGCCGTCGGATCGGGAGCATTCCTCCTGGGCGCCCTCGATCGCCTTGCTGCTGCAAGCGGCAAGGGAACCGCATCGGCCCGAAAGCGGGGCGTCCTGCAGCAGAACCTCTTCGGAGTGGACCAGTCGGCCGCCGCGGTGCGGCTCACCGAGCTGCGGCTGTGGTTAGCAGTCATTGCCGACGACCCGGCTCGGGAGGCTCAGGCTGTATCACCACTACCGAATCTGGACTGCCTGATACGGCAGGGAGACAGCCTGTTCGATCCCATAGACCAGAGCGAAGGAGCCTCACCGTACAGCTCTGCAATCGCCACGGATCTCTCAGCCATCCGCCGGGACCTGATCGCCGCCACGGGCGTAGAGAAGCGGAGGCTGGTTCGACACCTGCGCCGGGCGGAAGCGTCCGCTCTAGCGCAGTCGCTCCGCACCGCCGAAGCGAGGAACCAGGCGGCAGCGGCGGAATGCGTTCACTCTGCCCGATCGGACGATCTGTTCGGGCAGCCGCGTGGTCTCGACCGGGAGCTGCGAGACCAGCTGGGCCAGCTTCGCCGGCGGGGACGTACACTGCGTGAGGCGCGAAAGCGGCTGGCTCGAGACGGCGAGGTGCCTTGGTTCCACTATCAGAGCCACTTCGCTGATGTGTTCGCCAAGGGCGGGTTCGATGTGGTCATAGGAAACCCACCCTGGCTACGCTCGGAGCAGATACCTCCCGCAGTTCGGAACCGGCTGAGTGGCCGCTATCGCTGGTGGCGGGGGGTAACCCACAGCTATGGGAACAAGCCTGATCTGGCAGTGGCGTTCCTGGAACGAGGCCTGGAGCTCGCCGCTCCCGGCGGCGTGTTGGCCATGCTGGTGCCTGCCAAGCTCGCATCGGCAGGGTATGCGGCGCCGGCTCGGCACGCGCTTGCCAGCATCACAACCCTTCATGCGCTCGAGGACCTGACAGCAGAAGCTGGAGGTGATTTCGACGCGACAGTGTATCCCATGGCAGTCGTCACGAGCAAGGCACAGCCTCCGGCAAATCACCGCGTCCGCACCGCTCTTCAAGCCACGAAGGGACGGCGTCTCGCTCAGGCAACGCTCGCCGGCGGCGGGCCGTGGATTCTGGTGAGGAACCGGCTGCGTAACGTGCTCTTAGGTCTGCAGGCCGCTCATCCGTCGGTAGGCGAGAGATTCCGATGCCAGCTGGGCCTCAAGACCGGAGCCAATCACGTTTTCCTCGACCCACCCGATGGGCTGGAACCGTCGCTGCTTCGGTGGGCGGTGAGGGGACGTGACGTCCACCCCTTCCAGTGCTTCCCGGCGGTCCGACTGCTCTGGACCCACGAAGACTCGGGGCACCCACGAGCGCGGCTGCCTCCTGGCTCCGCCGCGTACCTTGCCCGGCATGAAGCGGAGCTGCGCCGCCGCCGGGATTACGTATCGGGGCCGGCGTGGACGCTCTACCGAGTTCGTGCGGCTACTGCCAGACATCGGGTCGTATGGGCTGATCTGGCGCGAAGGCTGGTGGCCGCGGCGCTGACCACGCTCGACGATCTACAGCTGATACCACTCAACAGCTGTTATGTCGCACCCAGCGAAACCGCATCTGCTGCCGAATCGCTGGCCGCAAGTCTCAACTCGACCTGGTTGAGAGCAGCCGCTCAGCTGGTAGCCGTTCCGGCGGCGGGAGGGTTCTCCCGTTTCAACGCGCAGATCGTAGCCGGCCTTCCCTTCCCGACCTCTGGCGCGACCGATCCGGTGCTGTCTGAGCTGGCCCGTACCGCCCGGCTCGGCTCCGACGTCCAGGCCGAGCTGGACGAGCGACTGGCGCGCCATCTCGACCTCCCCCGTGCTGCCCAACATGCACTTCGTTCCGTGGTGGGTGGCGCCGCCAGCCATCGTCGCTGAGGCACTCACGCCAGTTCCAGAGCCTCTTTCGACTGCACTCCGGGTCGGGCCGGATGCGCTGCCCGCATCTGTGGTGTCGTCAATCGCAGGCAGCCTGAGACCAGCTGAGGAGCGGGCTCCCGCGCCGACATGGCTATGGGAGACCCAGCACGTGAGCTTCCGCCGGGCGCTGGCCGCGGTGCGCCAGTACGGGGGTGCCTTGTTGGCCGACCCGGTTGGGAGCGGTAAGACTTACATCGCGCTGGCGGTAGCGGCCGCGCTCAATCGCGGGACTCCCACGGCGTGCCTGGTTCCAGCAACGCTCTTGAGGCAGTGGCGAGCGACCGCGGCAACTCTGGAAGTTCCGGTAGTCCTCTGTTCACACGAACAGGCCAGCCGCGGGCGCCTGCCGCGGGGCACCCACGGGTTGGTGATCGTGGACGAGTCCCACCACTTCCGCAACCAGTCGACCAAGAGGTACCTCAACGTAGCGGAGTGGATGGTAAGCCGGCCCTCCTTGCTGATTACCGCAACACCGGTGGTCAATCGCCTCGCGGAACTCGGATCCCAGCTCCTGCTGGCGGTTCGGGACAACGTTCTCGCCATTGACGGAGTGCCATCCCTGCGCTCGATGCTTGCCGGCAACCGGGTGCATCCTGCGCTGGGCCAGCTGGTGCTGGAGCACGATAGCGCCGCGTCGGCCCGCCCCCGGAAGTCAGCCAGCCTCAGCGCTCCCACGCCCGCAGAGTGCGCCGCGCTCGATGCGTCCGCGGAGCTGATCGGCAAACTTTCCCTCTCTCACATTGCGCCGATATCGATGCTGGTGCGGGGAGTGCTGTTGTGGGCCGCGGCTTCCAGCCCCGCAGCGCTGGCGGGCTCGCTTCAGCGCTATCGCAGGCTGCTGCTGCACGCGCAGGACGCGCTCCGAGCCGGCTCTGTCCCGGATCGGCGGGAGCTACGACGCTTCACCAGTAAGCTGGGCGATCAGCTGGTCTGGTGGGAGTTTCTGACGGGCGGCGCCGGCACAAACGACCTGGAGCTGGGCGATCTGGCCGTACTGGACGAAATCCTTCCGGTGGCCACCGCCGCGATGGACCTGCAGGATGCAAAACTCGACCGCTTGAGCCACATCATGGAGCAGGGCCTGCCGACCCTGGTCTTTTCGGGAAGTCGCGACACCGTGGGGTACATACGTCGCAGGCTTACAGACCTGAGACTGGCGTGGTGCACCGGCAGCTCGGCCGGGATCGGCCATTGCCGGCTGCCCCGGGACACTGTCCTCGGATGGTTTCGAGAAAATGGCCGAGTGCTGTCCCGCCCGAATCACCTCATCGTCACCGACCTGGCCGCCGAAGGGCTCGATCTCCAGTACGCCAGACGGGTGGTGCATTACGACTTGCCGTGGACCGCAATGCGACTGGAACAGCGGGAAGGCAGATCTGCCCGGCTGGGCTCGCGTCACGCGGAGATCGAGGTGATCCGGTTTACTCCAGCAGCATCGTTCGAGCGGTTGCTGGGCATCGAGGCAACCCTGGCTCGAAAAGCGAAGCTCCCCGAAACCGTGGGCCTGGGATCCAGTGGACGCGGCATCTGGCGGTGGCGCAGCGATCTGGCGGAGGAGCTGGGCCGGCAGGAGGCGGTGCCCGGCGTGGCCCGGATCTGTTCGGCCCACCGCGGATTGTTGGCGGGTATCGGCCTATATCGTACCGGAAACACGCCGACTTGTCTTTCTGCAGTGGTCGGCTGGCTGGATCCCACCGGTGCCTGGACCGAGGAGCCTGAGGTGATCACCGAACGTTTGCGGGCCGCCGCCCGGGACAAAGGCCGGTGCCCGGAAGCTCCTGAGCTCCGCCGTTACCTGGATCTTCTCACCCCGCTGGTCCGGCATCGTTTGTCCTTGACCCGTGGGGGCAGGTGGCTGGCCGCCGATCCCGGTCCAGCAGGACGGGAGATTGCCGCACGACTGAGCGCCCTGATCCGCCATGCCGCGCGGCTTCGGCAGGAGAAGCGACTGTCAGAGCTGGAGATCGGGCTGCGATTTGTGGCTGGAGGACACACGGCGGGGGAAGAGCTGTTACTGGACCGGCTGCTCCACACCGCGGACCAGCAACTCGTCACCGGCCTGAGCGGGACTCTGCCTCAGCCCGAGTGGAGCGGAATCGAAGCCCGTTATACCGGCCTCATCGTTTTCGGCCCTTAGGGAAAGAGATCACCTCGCCGTTGCCGACTTGCTGCTTGCACTCTCGCCCCCCCGAAACTCGAAATGAGCCGGATCGAGAACCCGCTGCGGAAGCTCCTCATCGGATATTCCCTCACGCAGCAGCTGAGTGATGATCTGCTCTGCCAGTCCGGCTGCACTGACCCATACGCCTGACTGGAGACCGGCGTACCTGTCGGCGAACTCGGGTCGCAGCCGCGCTTCTCGCACCGATGGCTTGGGATGGGGCAATTGCACATGACTCCGAGGATCGATGCGACGGACTGCCTGGTCAGGAACCAGCTTGGGAACTCTGAGATTATGGCGCATCCTGCGACTGCGCAAGCCGCGCCAGACCCGCTAATTTCCGCCGATGCCGACGATCCGCACCGTGTTATTCGACCTGGATGGGACTCTCATCGACTCCCTCCGCTTGATCCTGGACAGCTACCATCACACACTGGCACAACACGGCCTGCCCGCGCGGACCGACGCGGATTGGCTAAAGGGAGTTGGAACCCCGCTTACGGTGCAGCTGGCGGAATGGCGCGACGGGAGCGGCACCATCGAAGCCATGATCGCCACCTATCGCGAGTACAACCTGAAGCACCACGATCGCATGGTCACCGTGTATCCCGGGGTGCTCGATGCGGTCCAGGCCATCAGGGCGTCCGGGCGCCAGACCGGACTGGTCACAAGCAAGAACCGCCACGGCGCCCTCAGGGGACTGACACTGGTGGGACTGCAGCCGTTGATGGATGTACTGGTGTGCGCCGATGAGGTCGCCAACCCGAAGCCGCACCCTGAGCCGGTGCAGAAGGCAGTAACCCTGCTCAACGCGGATCCCGCCAGTACCCTGTACGTGGGAGACAGCGTGCATGACATGCACGCGGGCCGAGCGGCTGGGGTCTTGACCGCCGCGACGCTGTGGGGACCATTTCAGAGAGCTCATCTCCAGGAGTCGGATCCCGACTACTGGCTCGAGAACCCGAAGGAGCTGGTGGAGCTGGTTACAAAAAGGTGAACGGTGAACGGTGAACAGTAAACAGATAGCTCGGTTTTCCTGTTCACTGTTCACTGTTCACTCTTTACTGCTGTTCACTGCCCTTCCTTCACCCCTCCAACACTTCCCGCACCCGCTGCATCAGAGTCTTCACGTCGAATGGCTTCTGTACGAATCCAGTTCCGGTCGAGATGCCACCGTTGCTCGCCGGAGCGCGGTCGGCATAACCGGACATGAACAGAACCCTCAGCCCGGGGGCGCGGGAGCGCAGCCGCTGCACCAGCTCGTACCCGCTGATCCCCGGCATCGTGACATCAGTAACGACCAGATCTATGCCGGCGGCATTGCGATCATAGAGCTGGAGTGCGTCCTCGCCATTCTGGGCCTCGAGGACGGTATAGCCCTGTGATTCCAGCAGCCGACGCACCGACTCTCGGACCTGGGGTTCGTCCTCCACGAGAAGCAGCGTTTCGGTCCCACCCCGAGTCCCCTGCCGGGTAGCGGGAGCAGGCCTCTCCGAGCCGAAGTACTCCAGAAAGTGGATCCCGAAGATCGAGCCCTGTCCGGGGGTGCTCTCCACCGTGATCGTTCCCCCACTCTGCTCCACGATACCGTACACGGTCGAGAGTCCCAGGCCGGCTCCGCTGCTCCCCTTCTTCGTCGTGAAGAAAGGCTCGAAGATGTGGGCCTGGGTCGATGAATCCATTCCCGTCCCAGTATCGCTCACCCACAGCGAGACGTAACCGGGAGTCGAGACGTCCGCGCCGGCCGCCGCCCCCGGCTCCGGCCGCGAGTTGGCGGTGACGATTCGGATCTGGCCACCCTGCGGCATTGCCTCCCTGGCGTTCACCACCAGGTTAACCAGCACCTGCTCCAGGCCCGCCGGGTCTACCAGGACGTTTCCCAGCAGGGGGTCCAGTTCCAGCTCCAGGGCAATACCCTGCCCGGCAAGCCGGCCGAGCATCGGCTCCAGCTCAGTCACGACGGTGTTGAGGGAGAGAACTCGCGGCTGCAGCAGTTGCCGCCGGCTGAAGGCGAGGAGCTGCCGGGTCAGATTGGCGGCACGTTGTCCCGCATCCCGGATCTGCTCAATGTCCGCCCGCAGCGGGTCGGCCGGCCGGAGATCCTGCAGAATCAGATCGCTGTAGCTGAGTATCCCGGTCAGCAGGTTGTTGAAGTCGTGCGCGATTCCGCCGGCCAGCCGGCCGATCGCCTCCATCTTGTCCGAGCGGCGAACCTCTTCCTCTTCGCGGACCCGAGCCGCCTCCGCGGCCCTGGTGGTGGTGACATCCTCGCTGACCTGCACCGCGCCCACGATGTCGCCCCGGGCATCCACGATCGGAGAGGCCGAGCTCCGGATGACCTTGTGGCTGCCGTCGGCCGCCTCTATGGTCACCTCTTCATCGGCCGAGAACTCGCCCTGGATGGCTCGCATGGCGCCCCATTCCTGATCTCTCACCGGCTCCCCGGTGTCGGCCCACCAGGCTTTGTGGTCGGTGAACTGCTCGGCACCGCCACCGCCACCTCCCCATAATTGCTTCTCCGAAGTATTGGCCACGACGACCCGACCCTCTCGGTCCAACACAGATACTCCGACCTGCAGCGCATCCAGCACCTGTTGCAGGTGGCGGTCGGCTCCCTGAGCATTGGTGAGGGCCGACATCGCGCTGATCACGCGAACCGGCGTACCCGCCTCATCGTGAGTAATGTGGGCGCGCTCCTGCAGCACCGCGAAGGAGCCGTCGGCTCGGCGGAAGCGGTACTCTTCGGCCCAGGTGGCGCTTCCCTCTCTGATGGCAGCATCGATACTGGCGACCACACGCTCGCGATCGGCAGGATGGATCCGGTCGTACCACCATGTGGCGGTGTCGCCCAGCTCGGTTGTGTCGTAATCGAGCAGATACCCGGTGGCAGGGTCCCAGACCATCCGGTCGGTCGCAAGGTCCCAGTCCCGCACCACTTCCTTCGCGGACTGCGCCAACAGGCGGAAACGCTCTTCGCTTTCACGCAGGGCCAGCTCGGACTGCTTTCGCTCGGTGATATCCTGGATTCCGGCTATGAAGTGCCCTGGCTCCCCATCGCGACCAGGGACCAGGGACACATTGACGAGTGCCCAGACGATCTCCCCGGAGGGCCGGAGGTAGCGCTTTTCCATGGTGTAGGTCCCACACTCACCGGCCAGGAGCAGCCGCATAGCCTCGCGTCCCGCTGCCGCATCATCGGGATGGCTCACGGCCTCGATGGGGAGCCCGATGAGCTCCTCTCGACTCCGTCCGAGCAGGTCGCCAACCGCGCGGTTGACCCGGATCCAGCGGCCGTCGGTCGAGATCAAGGCGATGCCGACACCCGACTCCTCGAAGCTGCTGTGAAACTGCTCCTGGCTTTCCCGCCGGCTGTGTTCGGCGTTCCTCCGCTCGGCAACTTCCGTCCTCAGCTCGATCTCGGTCACGACCGACGCTGCCAAATCCTGCAGCAGGGCGATATCGCGCTCAGACCAGAGGCGCGGCGTCTTGTCGGCCACGCATAGAGCCCCGATGGTGTGGCCCTGACGAGTCACGACCGGCACGCCGGCGTAGGCAACCCAGCCAAGCTCCCGGATAACTGGGTTGTGCCGGAGCAGCGGATGGCGCCGGGCGTCCTCCAGGACCAGCGGCTCCCCGGTGGCAACCACCTGGCCGCAGAACGAGAATGAGATGGGTGTAACCCGGCGGGAGGCCCAGGGCTCGGGCAGACCTACGGCACTCTTGAAGAACTGGTGGTCGTCGGCAACGAGGGAAATGAGCGAGACCGGCGTACCCAGAAGCCGGGCCGCCATACGGGTAAGACGATCGAACCCCTCCTCGACGGGGGTGTCGAGGAGGGCGGTACGGCGAAGAGCGGCCAGCCGGTCGGGGCGGGTCAGCAGACTCTGTGTCATATGCCCCGAACCTGCGGTAGCAATTCTCGGTCCCCTGCCAGGGAGGCAAAGGTAGCCGACAGAATTTGCCTCCAAAACAAGTCCCGTCAAGGAAGCCTTCTGTCTTGCCAAGTCAGTAAGCGGGGCTATCTTCCCGCCGCTCCTACCGCAAGGGTTCTCATGCGTCTTCTCCCGCGCGACGAAAAGTTTTTCGACCTGTTCACCTCGGTTGCCGCGCTCAGTGTAGAGGCGGCCAAGCTACAGCTTGACCTCCTGCGCGCCGAGCCACAGCGGCGGGGACCTATCGTGGATGCCATCAAGCGCCTGGAGCATCAGGCCGATCAGATCACCCACGAGGTGGTGACCCGGCTGGACCGGGTGTTCATCACCCCCCTCGACCGGGAGGACATTCACCTCCTGGCCTCCCGGCTGGACGACGTCATGGACCTGATCGACGGTGCAGCCCACCGGGTGCAGATGTACCACGCCGGCGCCGCCCCGGAGGGGGCGGTGCTGCTGGCCGACGTGGTTGTCCGAGGCACCCAGGCGGTACTGGTTGCGGTCCAAAGTCTGGAGAAGAACAAGGACCGGTCGGTGCTGGAAGCCTGCGCTCGGGTCAAGCGGCTGGAGGAGGAGGGGGATTCCTTGTACCACGAGTGGGTCGCGCGCTTGTTCGACGGGTCACCCGATCCGTTGATGGTCATCAAGTGGAAGGAGATTTACGACACTCTGGAAAAAACCCTCGACCACATGGAGGATGCAGGGAACGTTCTGGAGTCGATCTCCATCAAGCACGCCTGACCATGGACGACGTCGTGCTGTACGTCCTCATCATTGTGGCCGTGGCGCTGGTGTTCGACTTCATCAACGGCTTCCACGACAGCGCCAATTCGATCGCTACGGTGGTGTCTACCCGGGTGCTGAGCCCGGGAAAGGCCGTGTTCTGGGCCGCATTCTTCAATTTTGTGGCGGCATTTGCCGTGGGCACCGCGGTAGCTCGGACCATCGGCAAGGGCCTGATCGATATCAGCATCGTCGACCCCGATGTGATTCTCGCGGGGCTGCTCGGCGCGATCATCTGGGACCTGGTCACGTGGTACCTGGGGCTCCCCAGCTCGTCGTCCCATGCTCTCCTGGGAGGCTACGCTGGCGCAGCCATCGCCAAGGCCGGGTTTGGTGCGTTGATTCTTGGTGGTTGGGTGCTGCCGGTGGCGTTTATCGTGATCTCACCGGTGCTGGGAATGACGATTGCGCTGGTGCTCACTGTCGGGCTCTCCTGGCTGCTGCGCAGCGCCCCGCCGGGTCCAATTGACCGGGTGTTCCGGCGTCTACAGCTTCTGTCGGCCGCCCTCTACTCCCTCAGCCATGGCGCCAACGATGCCCAGAAGACGATGGGCATCATCGTGAGTCTCCTGGTCGCCAGCCAGGCCAGTTTTGTCCATGCGACTGGCTGGCTGAGCCATTTTTATCTCCCATCGGCCGATGACATTCCGCTCTGGATCGTTCTGGCGGCGCACGCGGCCATAGCACTGGGGACAGCCGCGGGAGGGTGGCGAATTGTGAAGACCATGGGGACGCGAATCACGAGACTGCGACCCTTCGGAGGGTTCTGCGCTGAAACGGCGGGTGGAATTACCGTGCTGCTGGCGTCGAGCCTGGGCGTTCCGGTGAGCACGACACACACCATCACCGGAGCCATCGTGGGAGTAGGTGCGGCTCAGCGGCTCTCCGCAGTGCGGTGGGGGGTGGCCAAGCGAATCGTATGGGCCTGGATTCTGACCATGCCGATGAGCGCCGCGATCGCGGCCTTGGCGTACCTAGTGCTGGGAGTGTAAGGGGGGCTACGCCGCCCAGGACGGCCGATCGCCGTGCCGACCCGCCTCGATGGCGTCCTGATAGTCTTCCAGCAACCGGTCGTAGACCTCATCCCAACGCCGCTCGTGCGCGGTTTGCAGCGCTCCCTCAGCCAGACGACGACGCAGCCCGGCATCCTGCAGCAAACGGCGCAGTCCCTGGGCAATGGCGGCCACACTGTTGGGCTCCACCAGCCAGGCATTGCCGCCATGCTGTGAAAACTCGAGGACTCCGCCCGCGGCGGCTACCAGCGACGGCAGGCCGGAGCCCATTGCCTCGAGCAGCGAATTGCCGAAGGTCTCGGTGGCGGAGGGAAAGGCGAAGATATCAGCGGATGCGTAGGCGGTGGCTAGCTGCCGC
This sequence comes from uncultured Gemmatimonadales bacterium, assembly GCA_963840165.1. Lineage (GTDB taxonomy): Bacteria > Gemmatimonadota > Gemmatimonadetes > Gemmatimonadales > GWC2-71-9 > CAVVWJ01. Next base: position 389,276 of record CAWIXT010000007.1, on the reverse strand, counting down.
CCATCCATCAGGCCGGCTACGTGCACGCCAGGAATCTCCCGCCGCCGGATTTCCGCTTCCAGCGGGCCCCGACCCACCAGGGCCAGCCGGGCCGAGCCCCGATCCGGCGCCAGCCGATCCCAGGCCTCCAGCAGCAGCGCGAGGTTCTTCTCCCGGGCTATGCGACCGATATAGGTAACCAGCAGATCGCCCGGCTCTACTCCGACGGCTCGCCGGTAGGCTTCGCTGCGAAAGCGGGGATGAAAGGAGTTGGGGTCGACTCCGCGACTCCAGATCCCGGTATGGGTAACCCCACGGCTTCGGAGATGCTCCTGATACACACGCGAGGGGCAGAGCACCTTATGGCTCTGGCCGTAGAACCAGCGGAGGTAGCGCCAACCCGCCCGAACCGCCCAGTCAACGCCATATCGCGCCGCATACTGCTCATAATCGGTATGAGCTGACGCAATTACCGGAAGACGGAGCTGTCGGGCGACCTTGAGGCCGGCCATGCCCAGCGCGAACTCGGTCGCGACGTGAACCACGTCGGGCCGGAAATCGGCGGCATCCTCCAGAACATCGCGCAACCGTGGAAAGGCCCACTGCACGTCAGGATATAGAAAGAGGGGCACACTGGGAGACCGATGCACCTCGGGCCGGTCTATCTGTCCCGGATCCAGGGGGTAACTGGCCGAGTACACCCGTACCTGGTGCCCCCGCTCCTCGAGCGCCCGGGTGAGGCGCAGCAGGGTGACACCCACGCCGCTGACCATGGGCCAGTAGACTTCGGAAAACAGGGCGACTCTCACGAAATAACGCTAGGTGGAAGGAGGGAAAGAGGGAAGGCGGGTCTCCCTCAGTCCCGCGTCCCCTCCTTCCGTCATAGATTCCGACATGCAGATCCGCGAGCCGTTCAACGGCGCCTCCCACCTGGTTGGCTTCCTCCTGGCCGGCGCCGGTACCGTCCTGCTGCTTCGGCTGGCTCAGGGTCCGGCGCAACTGGCGGCATTCGCTGTCTACGGTGCAACGCTAATCCTTCTATATGGCGCCAGCGCCATGTACCACAGCCTGCCGCTGCCGGCCCGGCCCCTTCGCGCGCTGCGTACGCTCGACCACATCGCCATCTACTTCCTCATCGCCGGTACCTACACCCCAGTGGCACTGATCACCCTCGACGGTGTGTTGGGCTGGTCGCTGCTCGGCACCGTCTGGCTGCTTGCGCTGGCCGGAATTCCGTTCAAGGTGTGGTTCCTCGACGCCCCGGTCTGGCTTTCCACCGGCACCTACCTCGGCATGGGATACCTGGCGCTGCTGGCGATAGTGCCGATCGCACGGGCGGTCCCGGTGGCCGGCCTCCTCTGGCTGGTGGCTGGAGGCATGGCCTACACCATTGGAGCGGTGATCTACGCCCGGAAGCGGCCCGATCCATTTCCCGGCCGCTTCGGCCATCATGAGATATGGCACCTGCTGGTGCTCGCCGGCAGCGGCTGCCACTACGCTTTCATGGTGTACCACGTGGCGTGATGAAAGCATTGGAAATCCGCGGTCCGGCAGTGGCCGATACAAGCCGCATCGTCACCCCGGAAGCTCTGGAGTTTCTGGGACGGCTGACGCACGAATTCGGGCCCCGTCGTCAGGACATGCTGCAGCGCCGGCGGGAAGTCCAGCGCAGGATCCACAGGGGCGTCCGACCGGAGTTCCTGCCGGAAACCCGCGAGATAAGGGAAAGCACCTGGACGGTGGCGCCGGCGCCGTCCGACTTGAGTGACCGCCGGGTGGAGATTACCGGGCCGGTGGAGCGCAAAATGATGATCAACGCGCTCAACTCCGGAGCCAGGGTGTTCATGGCCGACTTCGAGGACGCGCTTTCGCCTCCCTGGGTGAACGTCATCGGCGGGCAGGCCAACTGTATCGACGCGGTCCGACGGAGACTCGAGTACGTGAGTCCCGACGGAAAGAGTTATCGGCTGGCCGACCGGCTGGCCACGCTGGTGGTACGGCCCCGGGGCTGGCACCTCGAGGACAAGCACGTGCTCGCGGACGGGCGGCCAGTATCCGCCAGCCTGGTGGATTTCGGGCTGTACTTCTTCCACAACGCACGCGAGCTGCTGGACCGCGGCAGCGGACCCTACTTTTACCTCCCGAAACTCGAAAGCCACCTCGAGGCCAGGCTGTGGAACGATGTCTTCCTGTTCGCTCAGAACGAGCTTCAGATCCCTCCGGGAACGATCCGGGCGACCGTCCTTATCGAGACCATCCTGGCGGCCTTCCAGATGGACGAGATCCTCTATGAGCTGCGGGACCACGCTGCCGGCCTCAATGCCGGCCGCTGGGACTACATCTTCAGCATCATCAAGAACTTCAGGGACAGCCCGGACTTCCTGCTTCCCGACAGGTCCCAGTTGACGATGACGGTTCCGTTCATGCAGGCCTACACGGAGCTACTGGTAAAGACCTGTCACCGCCGTGACGCACATGCTATCGGCGGCATGGCGGCGTTCATTCCCAGCCGGCGGGACCCCGAGGTCAACGAGACCGCCCTGGCGCGGGTGCGGGAGGACAAGACCCGGGAGGCAAGAGCCGGCTACGATGGGGCCTGGGTAGCACACCCCGATCTGGTACCGGTCGTGGACGAGGTGTTCCGCGCAGTACTGGGAGGGCGGCCCCATCAGAAAAATCGCCAGCGGGAGGACGTGAGCGTAGACTCCCGGGCGCTGCTGGACGTGCGGGTACCCGGTGGGCGAGTCACCGAGACTGGAGTGCGCGGCAATATCAGCGTCGCCTTGCAGTACCTTGCGGCCTGGCTGGGCGGATCGGGTGCCGTCGCCATCAACAATTTGATGGAGGACGCGGCGACGGCCGAAATCTCACGCTCCCAACTCTGGCAATGGATTCGTCACAGGGCCCGCACCGACGACGGGACGGAAATTACCCTGCAGCGCTGTCGCGCGGTAATGTCCGACGAGCTGGAGAAACTGATCGGTTCTGGAGGGGACGGGGAACGACTCAGCAGCGCCGCCGAGCTGCTGGATGGCCTCTTTTCCGCGCGAGACTTCCCGGAGTTTCTGACCCTGTCAGCCTACGAGAGGCTGTGAGCTATGGGCTATCGGCTATGCAGAGCGCCTCCGGGTTTCGCGGTTAAGCCCATAGCCCATAGCCCATAGCCCATAGCGAATAGCCTAGAGGCGCGCCTCTACTGGGGCGGCTGGGGTCGAACCAGCAACCTCCCGGTTAACAGCCGGGCGCTCTGCCAATTGAGCTACACCCCAAGGTTAGGAAATCGAGGGATAGTGACTTTACTCGGGGCCCCCCACGGGGGCAAGTCCACGCGGGACCAACTCCGGGGTCAAGTTTACGCTCTGCTCCTCGCCGCGGGTCGCGGGTCTCGCTTCGGGGGTGAAAAGCTCCATGCCCTCTACCGTGGGCGCCCGCTGGTAGCTCACTCGCTCTCGGTTGTGCGAGCCGCCCGGGACCGAGGTCTGCTTGGGGGCGCCCGTGCCGTGATCCATTCTCTCGACGACCGGACCTTGGGAATGGCTCGCGACGCAGCGATCCAGGCGGTGCTGAACGATGCTCCCGACAGCGGACTCTCCGGATCGCTGCGGATGGGATTGGAAGATCTGGAGCGGGAAGGGCAGGCCGAGGCGGCTCTGATCTTCCTGGGCGACCAGCCTCAGGTGCGGCTCGATGTGGTCGAAACGCTGGTTGCCGCATGGCGTAGTGGCCGTCGCCTCATCATCCGTCCGCGTTATGCTGCCCGGCCCGAGATGCCCGGTCACCCCGTATTGTTGTCACGCGCCGTTTGGTCGCGCGTCCGGCAGCTCGAGGGAGACGTCGGATTCGGCGCTTTGCGCGATACTTCTGCAGACGAGAGCTTGCTCCTCGACGTGGGCGGCGATAACGCCGACATCGATACCCCGGCCGATCTACAGCGGCTTCAGCGAGCTTTCCCATGAAACTGGAATTGTCCGGAAGCGCGGAGGTCGGTGCGCCCCGCGATGTGGCCTGGCAGAGATTGATCGATCCGCAGTTCGTGGCCCAATCCACCCCCGGCATTGAATCGGTCGAGGTCCTCGATCCAACTCACTTCCGAGTGACCTCCGGGTTCGGTATCGGAAGGATGAGGGCCAGAGTCACCCTGGATGGTCAACTCTTCGACCTAGTTCCGGGCACCAGCGCGCGGATGAGGATGCGCGGTACCGGGCCAGGCTCGGCCATCGATGTGGTCTCGACCATGGCAATCAAACTCGCCGGGACCGAAAGGGTTCGGCTGGATTGGACGGCGATCGCGGAGCTGACTGGCGCCATGAGCAAAGTAGGAGCCCGGATGCTGGAGGGAGTCGCCTACAACCTGACCGACCGGTTCTGGATCGACTTTGCCCGGCGCGTTGCGGAAGAGGAGCGTGTCGGACCGCCGCTATGAATCCACGACCAGCAGCTCGAGGAGCGGCTTACCCGTAGGGGTGCGGTCGATCCGCCCCAGATGTACGGCCGCAAGCGACGGCGCGAGCGCGTCGGCATCCAGCTCCGCCGATGGGTGGTTGGTAGTCAAAGCGATCACCCGCATGCCCGCGCTCCGCGCGGACTGGATGCCGGCCGGTGCATCCTCCACGACAAGACATCCCCCTGGCGATACGCCCAGCTTTGCGGCGGCCATCAGGTACACCTCGGGGGCCGGCTTTCCCAGCACGACATCCTCCGCGCAGACCAGTACATCCGGCAAGGGTAAGCGGGCTGCGAGAAGCCTGCTGGTCGCGGTGTTCCGGGTGCCGGATGTGGCCACTGCCCAGCAGCCGGCGGGGAGGCTTCGCAACAGGCGGGCGGCCCCGTCGATGGGCTCCATCGCACCAGGATCGGCGCTCTCTGGGACGAAGGCCGCGATCTCCGCCTCGGCGTCGAGGTGTGGTGCGGCCAATTGAATGGTCTCCAGGGCCCTCCGGCCATGACACACACGCAAGAATGGCTCGGGTGCCAGCCCCTTGGACCGGGCCCACCGGCGCCACTGCTCCTCGATGTACCGGGTGGAATTCACCAGCACACCATCCAGATCAAACAGTACCGCCCCGCACTCAAACCTTTTCATCATCGTCACGTCGCTGTTCCTGGCAGGACCGGCGCCGCCCAGCTGGCTTGGCGGATTGCCAGCGGCGGCTGTAAGCTCATTCAATGCGCGACCTGCTCGACGACTACGACCGTTTTGCCGCTACCGGCATCCCCTTCGGCCGCGCCGTGGTCACCAGTGTGTGGGGCTCGGCCCCGCGGCCCGAAGGCTCCAGTATGCTGGCGGCCGCAGACGGCCGGATTGCGGGGTCCGTATCGGGCGGCTGCGTGGAGAGCGCCACGGCGGGGGAGATCCAAGCCGCTCTGGCGCGAGGAACCCCGAAGCTGGTGACATTCGGCGTCAGCAATGAGCGCGCCTGGGAAGTCGGCCTCGCCTGCGGCGGAACGATCGACGTGTTCGTGGAGCCTTCCGTCAGGCCCGAGGTTCTCGCGGCAGCGCACGGGAATGAAGGCGACGTAGTTGCCACCGTCATCGCCGGGCCTCGTGTCGGCCACTCGGTCCGGGTGCGGGAGGACGGCCCAACCGAGGGGCTGCTCGCGGGTGTTCCATCCGAGCTGCTGCGCGAGGCGGCCCTTGACGCCTTGCACCGGGAGACGAGCGGCAGCCGGGTTTTTGAGACACCGCACGGATCTCTCACCGTCTTCCTGGAGGTGTTCCCCCGCCGGCCACGGCTGATCATCTTTGGCGCCGGGCAGATCGCGGCAGCGATGGTGCCACTGGCCAAGGCATTAGGATACTACACCATCGTGGCCGACGGCCGCCGGACCTTCCTCGACCGGGAGCGCTTTCCCGATGCCGATGAGCTGCTGCTGGCCTGGCCGGAAGAGGCCTTCGAACGCATAGGCCTCGACGCCGCCTGCTACGTCTGTCTGCTTTCTCACGATCCGAAGTTCGATGAGCCCGCGCTGCGGGTGGCGCTTCGCTCGCCGGCGAAGTATGTGGGTGCGATAGGGTCGAAGAAAACCCAGGCGGCTCGACGGGAGCGCCTGCTGGAGATCGGGCTGAGCGAAGTCGAGGTCGCCCGGATGCACGGGCCGATAGGACTCAACCTCGGCGGTCGCCAGCCGGCGGAAATCGCCTTGTCCATCCTGGCCGAAGTGACAACTGTCAGGTACGCCCGGAGTGAGAGGACCGTGAAGACCGAGGCCCTGAGCGCTTCCAGGTAGGCAGGGTCACCCGTGAAGGCTTACGTCGGGACCGCAGGCTGGGCGATTCCCCGCGCTCATGTGGAGCAGTTCCCCACCGCGGGCAGCACGCTGCAGCGCTATGCCGGCATGCTCCCCGCGGTCGAGATCAACTCCACCTTTCACCGTCACCATAGACCTGCCACCTACGCGCGGTGGGCAGACTCGACACCGGCCGAGTTCAGATTCTCTCTCAAGCTGCCCAGATCGATCACCCACGAACGCAAGCTCGTCGATGTGGAAAGAGCGCTCGACGAGTTCTGGGCCGGGGCCAGTCTGCTGGGAAAGAAGCTCGGCCCAATCCTGGTTCAGCTCCCTCCCAGTCTCGAGTTTGATTCAGTCCTTGCGACTTTATTTTTCACTACGCTGCGTGAGCGTCACACGGGGCACATCGTGTGTGAGCCCCGCCACGCCACCTGGTTCTCGGCGGAGGCCGAGCAGGTACTCATGACGGCTGGTGTCGGCAGAGTGGCGGCCGATCCACCCGTGGTGCCTGCCGGGGCCGAACCTGGTGGGTGGCCTCAGCCAGCGTACTACCGCTTACACGGATCGCCCCGGAAGTATTACTCCCGGTACGATGATGACCGCATACGGCAACTCGCTTCCGCCGTGACGCAGGCCACGGGAGAGGTCTGGTGCATGTTCGATAACACCGCCAGCGGTGTTGCGGCGGGTGACGCGCTGAGACTGTCTCGAGCGATCAATCTGACTACCCCGCACTCAGCCGACGCGCGGCACGGAGCACCTGCCGCTGGGCCGCAGCATTCCTGACCGCCAGGAAAATGGTGTCATCGCCTGCAATCGTTCCAATGACTTCGGGCCATGCGAGCCGGTCAAGCGCCGCAGCAACGTGATTCGCTTCGCCGGGGGAGGTATGTAGCACCACCAGGGCGTCGCCTGCCTTTTCCATTGTAAGAACCCCCTCGCTGACCCGCCGCTCGTCCGGATCGTGCTGAGGGCGATGCCGAGGCGGCCGGCGGTAAGCGCCATCGGCCTTGATCAGCTTCAGGGCGGCGATGTCCCGACTCACCGAGGACTGGGTAACATCCCAACCCAGCGCCGTAAGCGCATCGGCCAGCTCTTCCTGGGTACGGACAGGCCGGGTGCTGATGAGCTCCAGAATCTTCAGGTGTCGCTTGCGCCGGTCGGCGGTCATTGACGGGCGGACGGGCGGACCGGCGGACTGATATTCCTACCAGCCAGCTTACTCATGGCTCGATCGAACCGTCTCCGCTCCCGCGCATTCCAGGAGCTCGCCGAACGGATTCGCTTTTTCAACTGCGGAAGCCCGAGATCGCCCAGACCTCCGGTAGAGCTGCGGCGGGCGATCATTCGATCCTCGGCCGGCGCCGGAAAACTCTCGCCTTCCTTCAACGCCGCGGCTACTTCGCGGTACGCCGTCCTGAAGGGTCGCCCCTCCTCGACTCGCCGCATGACTTCGTCGGTCGCGAGGACACCGCCGGCCAGCGCCGCCCGGCAGCGCTGGCGATCGACTCCCAGCTTCGGGAGTGCGTGCGCGACGGCGTCGAGCATTGCCCCGGTCCGGTCGAGACCGCGCATGAGCGGTTCCTTGAGCAGCTGAAAGTCCCGGTGGTAGCCACCCGACAGCTTGGCCTTGATCTGCAGCACCGAAAGAAGGTCGCCCTCGACGGCGGCGGCCCGCCCCCGGGTCAGCTCGAATAGATCGGGGTTTTGCTTGTGGGGCATGATGCTGGAGCCGGTCGCCAGGTCTCCGGGAAGGGTCAGATACCCGAACTCTTCCCCGCTGAATACGATGATGTCCTGGCACAGCCGAGCAACGTCATGGCCCAGCTGGGTGCACCAGAACAGCACCGCGGCCTCGAGCTTGCCCCGCCCACCCTGGACCGAGGCGACATTGATATCGAGTCCGGAGAAGCCAAGCGCCCGAGCCACCACGGCGCGCTGAAGCGGCAGCGGCACGCCATAGCCGGCTGCGCTTCCGAGGGGGGAACGGTCTACTCGAGACCATAATGCCGGCAGCGATTCCACCGTATCGAGCACACCCTCGGCAAGGGCGCCGGCCCAGAGGCCGACCGAAGACGGCATGGCTCTTCGGCCATGGGTATAGCCAGGCCAGAGTACGGTGCGGTGCTTCTGGGCAAAGCCGACCAGTGCGAGCGCCAGGGTGAGAGCGGCGGCGTGGACCGTGAGCAGCTCATGCTTGAGAAAGAGCCGGAGATCACAGGCAACCTGGTCGTTCCGAGACCGCCCGGTGTGCAGGCGCTCCCCGGTGCCGGGTATGCGGCTGGTCAGCCAGTACTCCACCGCCGTGTGTACGTCCTCGTGGCGATGATCGAGCTGCAGCCGCCCCGCAGACGTAGCGTCGAACACCTCCCGTAGTCCTCGGCGCAGGTCGGCGTACTCTGCGGCGGTGATCAGGCGCGCCGCCCGCAAACCTTCGATATGCCCCAGGCTGCCGAGCACATCCCAGGACATGAGGCGCGTATCCCAGATCCGGTCTTCCCCGGTGGTGTATTCGAATAGACGCTGATCCGGGGTACTGCTGCTCCAGAGCGTGCTGGGTGGGCGCATGGGCTATCTCCCGGACAGGTAAGCCCGTACCAGCTCACCATAGAAGGCTCGGGCCGCGGTGACCTCGGGGATATCGACGTACTCGTCCGCCGTGTGCGATCGCCGGCTGGTACCGGGCCCGCATTTGATGGCATCCCGATCACGGAAGAAGACCCAGTCGGAGCAGGTGGGGCTACCGAACTGCCGGGCAGTGGGACGGAGTCGGGTCGCCATCTCGAGGAGGCGTGAGCCGTCCGGGGTCTCGCAGGGGACCAGGCGGCGGGAGGTCACAATCACGTCGCTGGTGAGGGCAGCCCGCATCTCCTGGGCGAGCTCCTCGTGGGTCCAGTCGGGAGTGCTGCGTACATCCAATACAGCGCGGGCCACCGGAGGCGTAACATTGCGGCTGACCCCGGCCTCCAGCATGGTCGCCGTGGCTGTCGCCCTGCCGAGTACGGGATGCGTGCGGCCGGCAAAAAGGGAATCCAGTTTGATCAGGTCGCGCGCGAGCAGCTGCACCGCGTTGGGATATCCATCTTCACCCGAAGCGTACGCGGCATGTCGCTGCTCCCCCTCGGCCACCAGATCGACCATCATGAGGCCCCGCTGGGCTACGGCGAGGTCCAGGCTGGTCGGCTCGCCGATGACCGCGGCATCGATCTCGCCCGCTTCCTCCACCGCGGCGCCCATGGTGGTGTCCTTGGTCTCTTCACCACATCCCAGGATCACGAGCAGGCGTCCGGCATCCATGCCGCCACTGTCCACGATATCCTTGGCCGCGTAGAGCATGGCGGCCACCGATGCCTTGGCGTCGCCGGAGCCGCGACCATAGAGCCGAGTTCCCTCGATGGCCGGTGTGAACGGATCGCGAGTCCATCCAGCGCCCGGCGGCACCACATCCAGATGAGACGCCAGAGCCAGGGTCGGTCCGGCGCCCCACCCCCGGACCTCTACCCGCACGGCGTGAGCGTTTCGGATTACGTCGAGACCCCACCGGCGGACGGTCTGCTCGATGAACACCGCCAACTCGGCTTCCTGGCCACTCACGGACGGTATGGCGATCAGCTCTCGCAGCAGGTCGATCTCACCCGGCAAGGTCCACCCCCAGATACGTGGCCTTCTCCTTGCGGCCGACGATCATCGTGCCGCAACCTGCTCCCGTGAACACCTCGAGCAGCAGGGCGTCGGGCACCCGACCATCAATGATGTGGGTACGCTCGACTCCGCCGGTGGCCGCCCGGATGCACGCCTCGACCTTCGGACGCATGCCGCCGCTGAGCGCGCCATCGGCCATGAGGCCGGCCAGATCGTCCGGGTCGGCAAAGGTGATCAAGGTGGACGAGTCGGCCCGATCGCGCAGTACACCGGGAGCACCGGTGAGAAAAATCAGTTTGTGGGCTCGCAGCGCGACGGCCAGCGACTCGGCCACGGTGTCCGCATTCACGTTGTAGACCTCGCCGTCCTCGCCGCCGGCCAGGCTGGCCACTACCGGAACCATCCGGGCATCGAGAAGGGCTACCAGGACACGGGGGTCGACCCGGTCAATGTCTCCGACGTGGCCGTAGTCCACTCGGATGGTGCTGCCATGGTCGTCCACCACGGACACCGGTGGCCGCCGATGGGCCGTGATCAGCTCGGCATCCACACCACTCAGCCCTACGGCTTGCACCCGGTGTTCGCGGAGTGCCGACAGCAGATCGACGTTGATCTGACCTGCATACACCAGCTTGGCGACTTCGAGCGCGGCGTCATCCGTGACGCGCCGCCCAGCCACCATCACAGGCTCGAAGCCAAGACGCCGGCTCAAAGCTGTGGCCTGAGGCCCGCCCCCGTGCACCACCACGATCCGGATGCCCAGAGACGAAAGCAGCGCCAGCTGCCCGGCCACGCCGTCGAGTACCTCTTCCGGGGCCAGCACGTCGCCGCCGAGCTTCACTACGAAGACGTGGTCGCGGTAGGCGCGCACGTAGCGGAGCGCACCCTTCAGTCCCGCTATTCCCTTGCTTGTATCGATCGGCATCTTGTGTCCCTTGGTTCTTCAGGTCACGCTACGTTCTGGCCCCTTCGCTGCGCTCAGAGTGACAGACCCGCTCACCGCTCACGTTTCTTCCTTCCGCTCACGCTTTCCTTCCAATCAGCTCCAGCAGCAACGCTCGCTGCACGTGCAGCCGGTTCTCGGCCTGATCCACCACAACTGAGTTGGGGCCATCCAGGACCTTGTCGTCGATCTCGACATTGCGACGCACCGGGAGGCAGTGCATGACGATGCCCTTGCCTCCCCGGGTCGAGCGAAGCCTGGACGCCGTGAGGCGCCAGTCACGGAGGCCGGCCCGTTGTTCCGCTTCCGCCTCGGACTGGCCGTACAACTTGACCGAGCCCCAGGACTTGACGTACACGGCGTCCGCGCCGACCAGTGCGTCATCCGGATCGTTGTTGATGTGCACGAATTCACCGCCGGACTGCTGCGCGATCTTCCGGATCAAGGCCGTGTCATCGGGGTCCAGCTCGTAGCCCTCGGGCCGGGCAATCACGATTTCCATGCCGAGCCGGGCCGCCGCCAGTGCCGCGCTCACCGGCACTGCCGTGGGCAACGCCTTGGGGTGCCAGGCCCAGGTGAGCACGAAGCGCTTGCCCTCGACTTGACCCAGCTTCTCCCGCAGGGTCATGGCGTCGGCCAACGCCTGACACGGATGACGACGGGCAGACTCCAGATTGATGACCGGCTTCTCACAGTGGCGAGCGAAGCTCTTGATGACGGCATCCTGGCGAGCCACCGACCAATCGGTACCCCGGGGGAAGGAACGAACCCCGAGCGCATCAGCGTAGCGGCCCAGGACCCGGGCCGCATCGACGATGTGCTCGACCGATCCGCCGTCCATCACGGCGCCTGGCTCCGTCTCGAGCGCCCAACTCCCCTTCCCCGGCTCCAGGACCACGGCGTGCCCGCCGTGCAGGAACATCGCGGTCTCGAAGCTGGTGCGGGTCCGAAGGCTCGGGTCCATGAAGACCATGGCGAGGACCTTCTTCTCCAATCCACCACTGATCTCCCCGCGCTTGATGCGAGCGGCCAGCGAGATGAGGTCCTCGACCTCGGCCGGGCTCCAGTCTTCCAGCGCGAGAAAGTCCCGTTTGGTCACTGAAGCACGTCCTTGAGGCCGGTGAGGAGGATGTCCGCCTCCTGGCGTGAGAATGAGAGGGGCGGCAGCAAACGCAGCACGGCGGGATCGGTCGAGGTACCGGTGAGAATGCGATGACCGAACAGGGCACTCTGGATCGTCGAGGCCGGCCGGTCGAGGTGCAGGCCCAGCAGCAGCCCGCGCCCGCTGACCTGCCTGACTCCCAGAGTCAAAGCTCCCTCGGCCAGGTATCCTCCGATCTCCACTGCGTTCTGCACCAGCTCCTCATCGGCTATGACGGCGATGTTGGCGAGGGCGGCGGCGCACGGCACCGGACCTCCTCCGAAGGTGCTCCCTAGATCACCGCGGGTGAGCGCACTGGTAAGCTCGTCGGTGGCGACGACCGCGGCGATAGGAAGACCCGCGCCGAGGCCTTTGGCGAAGGTGAGCACATCGGGTGTCACCCCGAACGACTCCGCGGCGCTGAATGCGCCGCAACGGCCGGCCCCGCACTGGACCTCATCGAATATCAGCGTGGCGCCGCGCTCGCTGCAGATGCGCCGGGCGGCTCGCAAGAACTCCGGTGCGCAGTCCCGCGCACCGGCGAACCCCTGCACCGGCTCGATGATGACTGCCGCGACATCGCGATCCACCGCGGCCTCGAGCGCAGCAATGTCATTGAACGGCACCTTCCGCGAAAGCGGCATGCCCGCCCGCCGGGCCGCCTCTTCATAGCGAAGGCCATCAGTACACGCCAGGGTCGCGGCCGTGCGGCCGTGCCAGCCTCCCCGGAGCGATACGATCGTCTGCCGGCCGGTGTGACGCCGGGCCAGATGAAGCGCGTTCTCGTTGGCTTCGGCGCCCGAGTTACAAAGAAACACACGGGCGAGCGGGCCGGGACAGAGGTCGACAAGCGTCTCGGCCAGGGCCTCGCGGACTGGATGCGGCACTGCCGTAGAATAGAACAGCAACTCGGCTGCCTGCTCGGCAATTGCTCCGACGACGCGGGGGTGACAATGGCCCGTCGCCGCGACAGCGTGACCGCCGTAGGCGTCGAGCCACCTATCCCCATTCTCGTCGATGATCCACGATCCCCGGCCGCGGGCGGGGCGGACGGGGAACTGGGCGTAGACCTCGAGTAACGCTGACGGTCGGACGGTCAGCATGGAAACGCAGGAGGCGCGGTCAGGCCAGCGCACTCATTCAGCCCGAGGGCAAGGTTCATCGCCTGCACCGCCTGGCCGCCGGCGCCTTTCACCAGGTTATCCATCGCGATGCTGACCTGTATCTCGCGCCCGTCGGCGGATTCCGCAGCGTGAATCAGTGCGTAATTGGTGCCCACGGCGTGAGTGAGTTCAGGAGGGGTGTCAAGCATCCGGACGAATGCGCGTCCGGCGTACGCTTCCCGAAACCACTGGACGGCACGACCTCCCGAGGCCTCGTTGGCGCCGGAAGGCATGAACGCGTGCAGTGTCAGATAGATGCCGCGTACGAAGGGTCCGGAGTGAGCCAGGAGCCGCGCCGTTGCGTCCGGCCGGCCGGTCCACTCGCGCCAACTCTGCAGTACCTCGGCCTCGTGACGGTGACCGAGCACCGAGTAGGCGAACAGGTTATGAGCTCGGGTGGGGTGATGGGTGGTGTCTCTCGGACGGCTCCCGGCACCACTGGAGCCGGTCACCGCAAAGAGTGAGGGACGGACATCTATCCCGGCTCTGGCCAGAGGATAGAGCGCGAGCTGCGCCGCGGTGGCAAAGCACCCCGGAGCCGCGATCGCAGAGGCGCCTCCCAGCTTAGCGCCGAGGACGTCGGCTAAGCCATAGCGAAAGCGGCTGACCAGCGTGGGCGAAGGATGGCTCCCATAGTACTGCTCGTAGACCCGAAGATCCCGAACCCGAAAGTCGGCGGCGAGATCTACCACCAGCCCCGGGCCCGCCTCGAAGATGCCGGCTGCCACCCGGGATGACTCCCCGTGCTCCAGACACAGAAACACGACATCTTTCTCCCGCGCGGCCTCGGCCGGAGTCGTGCCGGCAAACCGGGCGGCTGTGAGGGGCGCCAGTGCCGGGTGGGCCGCGCCGAGCGGCTCCCCGGGACGGCTGCGACTGGTGGCGATGCACTCAGTGACGTCGGGGTGCTGCAGGAGGAGCCGCAGAAGCTCGCCGGCGACGTAGCCGGATCCGCCGATGACGGCGACCTTCATGGGAACTCGAGAGTCGCGAGTCGCGAGTCGCGAGTCGCGGGAGTCGGGAGCTCGGGATAAGCCGGAGTGACGTCTGGCGACTCGTGACGTCCCCGCCACGCCTTCAATGACTCCCGAACCACCTTCAGCAACCCCGCCGCGTCCCGCCGCGCGTTGTGGGCGGGCAAGCCGAGAGCGGACTGGATGTAGATCTGACCAACCTCGTTGTCGGTGGCAGGGCCGGTGATGACGGTGATCGGAAGTCCGAACTGTTCCCGCATCAACTCGGCAGCTCCCCAGCAGGCGACTGGATCCGGCGCCGCCATGACGTACGCCGCGCCGACCCGCATCAGCTCGCGGTCGTGAAGAATGTCCTGCACGCCATACTCACCGAGAATACCGTCGCCCAGCTCGGCGACGATGACGTCGGGCTTGGCGGCCCCGAGTCGGTTGAAGATGCCCTTCGCGGTGGCAACCGTGACTCCCGGATGGGTGCTGGCGATGCCGACGTCGTTGAACGTGAGCGCGGCAACCGCGCCCGCATCCACCATTGAGAGCGCGTCGCGCATCAACGACACGCCGGTGAGCTTGGCCGCGGCTACCTTGAGTCCGCCGCGCGCGAGGCCGCGGACCAGCTCGGTGGCGGCCACCGTTTTTCCCGCGTTCATGCAGGTCCCCGCCACATAGACCACCGGCACGGCGGTTTCCAGCGTGTCGGCGGGAGGAACGGCGTGGTCTTTGATATGTGCCGGCCGCCCGATGCGGTCACCCAGCGCGGGGAAGGCGAGGACAGCGCCCAGGACTTCTGCTTGAAACGGCGGACCGATGTCGGGGTTCATGGAGGTGCACCGACCCAGGATACCGCCCAGGTTCAGCACATCGATGGTATCGCCCACGCTGATGTGGCTGGGCACCACGCCTGCATAGCCGCGGAGCGCCCGGCGGCTGCCGAGCGTTCCGGCCAGCACGTCACCGGCTCTCAGCTCCAGCATCCGGCCCGTCACGTCTTCGACGGTATTGTAGGTGGCCTTGTCCGCCAGGATCCGAACGGCGAGCACGTAACCTTCGCTGGCTAGAATCTCGTCGCCGACAATGACCTCCGGTGACAGTGCCGCGTTCCGGGTGGAAGAGGCGATGCGATCTAGCTTGACGCGGGTGGTAACCACCATCTGGCCTCTCCTTGGGTCTGGTTTGAATTCACCACGAGGGCACTAAGGACACGAAGGTCACTGATTCTGTCTTTCAATCACTGCAATGGGTCGTGATGATTCGGTCTGGTCCTTCGCGACCTTCGTGTCCCTGGTGCCTTGGTGGTAAGGTTTTTCCACCCCGTGCTCCGCCCGGGCTGCGAGTAGCGAAGGCACAGCCGCCACACGCGCAAAGGCACGCGCCTCATCACCGGTCCAGAGCCGGTTCTCTTCCCCATACGTCGCAACGGATCGGTCCATCATCGAATGAGGACTCCGGGTGCCCACCACCTGAAAACGCCCAGGCGCCAGGCGGACTCGCGTCTCTCCGGTGACTCGGCTCTGTGAGCTCGTGATCATCGCTTCAATGTCCCGTAGAGCCGGATCGAAGTACTGACCTTCATGCAGCCGGTCGCCGTAAAAGCGGGCCAGCTGGTCCTTCCAGAAAGTCTGCCACTTGGTGAGCACCAGCTTCTCGAGCTCGCGGTGGGCGCCGATCAGCACCAGCGCGGCGCCCGCCTCGAAGCCGATCCGCCCCTTGATACCCAGCGCGGTCTCTCCCACGTGAATGCCGCGGCCGATCCCGTAGGCCGCCGCCAGATCGCCGAGGTCACGGACCAGGTCCGGGCCCGCGAGAGGCCGTCCGTCCAGTTCCACCGGGAGCCCCTGGTCCCACCCTAGAACGATCTCCCGGGGCCCCGGGGCCTGTGCCGGAATGTCCAGCAGCTCGCCGGGCGGACCCGCCCACGTGTCGTGGGTCCATCCTCCGCCCCAGGTCGTTCCCCACAACCCCCGATTCACCGAGTACTCGCTCGACTGGCCTGGAACCGGCAGGCCCCGGGCGGCCAGGTAGGCGAGAGCCTGCCCGCGCTGAATGCCTTCGTCACGAATCGGAGTGATGATCTGAATGTCTGGGGCAAGTACCCGCAGGGCGACATCGAAACGCACCTGATCGTTGCCCGCCCCGGTCGAGCCATGGGCCACCGCCCGGGCTCCGATCCGCTCCGCGACATCGACCAGCGACAGCGCCTGCTGCGTCCGCTCGGCGGCTACGCTGAGGGGATAGACCTCGCCGCGCAGGACGTTACCCTGGATGAGAAACCGGACGAACCGCTGATACACCTCGCCCCGTGCGTCCACCTCGTGGTGTGCAGCGGCACCCACATCCACCGCCTGCCTGCCGATGGCAGCCCGTTCATCGGCCGAGGAGCCGCCGGTGTTCACGTAGACGGTGTGCACCTGCCATCCGGCTTCCGCCAGGCGGGGCACGCAGTAGGAGGTATCGAGCCCACCGGAGAAGGCGAGCGCCAGCGGACGTGGTGGAGAATGCATATTGCATAAATATGCATCTCGAGGGCGCGGACACAAGGGGCAGAGGCCACGCACAGATAAGAAACGAGCCCGGCTTCTGCACCGGGCTCCTTTTCCGTAGTCGCTGGCTGGGTCGGGTTACGAGATGCCGGTGTCGAGATCGTGCACGTACAAGGCGGCCCCAAAGCCGCTGGTCGTCTCACTCACTACCTCCCGCATGAGATTCAGAGCCTCACTGATGCTGGGAGAGAAGGCGTACTCGAGCGCGAGCGGCGCCGGCTCTCCGTCCCTGGTCTCGGGGAGATAGGCGGTTAGAAAACGGTCAACGATAACGGGTGGTATCTCACGCTGGGCGGGGTGGGGCAGGCCGTGGCGGCGTTCGATCTCGGAGAGGAGGCGCTCGGCCACGAAGAGGCGCTCCTGTTCAAGGGCGGCAGGAAGCATCACATATATCCTCAGCTCGTATCGCCGGTTCGTCTGGCGCACGACCGGCAAGTGGTGGGATGGGGCGACGCCAGACGCCCTGCGGTATGTCTACCAATGCGAAAATCCGGGAGTAGGCGTAAGAGAATAAATACCGAAGCACGCCGACGGTACTCAAATGCAGATCAGTGCTCCCGAGCCTCCGGGTTGAAAGGGTCGCTATCATCTCGGGCCATAGCGCGGTAAGGTAGATGCCGCCAACAATCTATGGCACCATGGAATATGACCGAAAGCAGGTCCGTGAGGTCCGACACCGGGGCGTCCTCTGGGCGGGGAAGCTATGCCCGAAGCCTGGGGCTGTTCTCGGGCATGATGATGGTTGTGGGCGGCATTATCGGCTCGGGAATATTTCTCAACCCT
Source organism: uncultured Gemmatimonadales bacterium (assembly GCA_963840165.1). Classification (GTDB taxonomy): domain Bacteria; phylum Gemmatimonadota; class Gemmatimonadetes; order Gemmatimonadales; family GWC2-71-9; genus CAVVWJ01. The sequence continues at coordinate 371,883 of CAWIXT010000007.1, read as the reverse complement.
GCCCTTGTGGCCGCGCGGGTCCGGACCGCCGAGCTGACGCTTGTGGTATGGGCGCTTGGTGGCGGGATTGCTCTGATCGGGGCGCTGGTGTTTGCCGAGCTGGGCGCCCGCCGGCCGGTGGCAGGGGGCGGGTACGTATATCTCCGCGACGCATATGGGAAACTGCCGGCCTTCCTGTACGCCTGGACCCTGCTGCTGGTCATTGCAACGGGTGCCATCGCCGCCGTGGCAGTGACGTTCGCGGGTTATACCGCGGCGCTGCTCGGGCTGGGGCCGGCCGCCAATCTGCCGTTCGCGGTGGGGGCCATCCTGGTCCTATCGGGGGTGAACTATGTCGGCGTAAGGCCCGGCGCCATTACTCAGAACGTGCTCACCGTCCTGAAGCTGGGAGCCCTGGGGATTCTGATCGGAGCCGGCTTCCTGGTGACGCCCACGCCTTCTCCGGCCTCAGAGCTCCCACCGCTGGCGCAAGGCGAGCTGATCCTGACGGTCGGCTCGGCCCTGGTTCCGGTGCTCTTCGCATTCGGAGGGTGGCAGCAGACCAACTTCGTGGCCGAGGAGCTGGTGGATCCGGAGCGAAACCTTCCGAGAGCTCTGATCGCCGGCGTGGGCATCGTCATCGTCGTTTATCTGCTGGCGAACGTCGCGTATATGCGGACCCTTGGCGTGGCAGGGCTGGCCGGCAGCACGGCCCCGGCGGCGGATGCAGTGAGTGCGGTGCTGGGACCGCGCGGACGCGGCGTAATTGCCGCGGGGATCGCGATTTCCACCTTTGGTTTTCTGAACCTGGTGATCCTGGTATCGCCCCGGGTGTACCAGGCTATGGCCCGGGACGGCCTCTTCTTTCCGAGCCTGGCGCGGCTGCACCCCCGCTATCGCACCCCCGCGGCGGCCATCATCTTCCAGGGCGGGTGGGCCATTCTTCTGACCCTGACTGGCCGGTATGGGGACCTGCTCGACTACGTCGTGTTCGGGGACTGGATCTTCTTCGCGGCGGTGGCCTCGACTGTCTTCGTCTTTCGGTCCCGGGAGCAGCGCGGAGACGAGAGCTATCAACTGCGATTCCGTATGCCGGGGTTTCCCCTGCTTCCGATCACCTTCCTGCTGGCTGCGTTGTATGTGGTGACTGGGTCGATCGCTTCCAACCCGACGAACGCTCTGAAGGGGACGGTTTTAATCCTTCTGGGCCTGCCGGTGTTCGCCTACTGGCAAAAAAAGCAGCGGAAAGTAGCTCGCTAGCTTCTTGCCCTGCGGTCAGCTGCATGCTGGACGATCTCCGGGGTTCCCTCGTCCTCCAGATATTCCTGGCGGTACATCTGGATCAGCTCGAAGAAGTACGAGATGGCGAGCGGACCGATCAGCAGTCCCAGCAGGCCAAAGTACTGGATTCCGGCAAAGGCGCCGATGATGGTGATGAATGGATGGATCTGGGCCCAGCGCCGGAATACCATGGGCCGAATTACGTTGTCGATGTTTCCGACCACGACCACACCCCACACTGCCAGGGCGATGGCCCAACCATAGCGACCCTCCAGGGCAAGGTGGGCCACACCGGGACCCCAGACCAGGGCGCTGCCCACGACGGGTAGAATGGCCACGATGACCGTCACCACGCCCCAGAACAACGCGTTGGGGATTCCGGTCACCCAGAAGCCCACTCCCACCAACAGTCCCTGGATCGAAGCGGTCAGCCCGGTTCCGATGAGGGTGGAGATGGTGACATCGCGGAAGCGTTCGCGCAGGATCTCAGCGTTGCGGCCGGAGAACGGAATGAACGGGCGGACCTGCCTCCATGCGGTGTCCGGGGACTGAAGCAGGTAGTATAGTCCGAAGAAGGCGATGGTCAGCTGGATTCCGAGCCGGGTGGCGGTCCCGATGAGACCTACGGCGCTGGTTCCTACCCAGCTCACCAGGCTGGAGCCGAACGATTCGATCTGGGCTCCGACGTCATACGGCCCGATCCGCAGCTCTCGCAGACGACTGAGCAACGGGCTTCGGATGACCCCGCTGGCCATGTCCTGGGCCTCGTTCGCCACCACCCCCAGGAACGAGAGCCCGGGGCCCAGGATCAGCAGGATCCCCAGCAATACCACCAGCGCCGCCGCCAGCCCCGGCTTCAGCCGGTTTCGCACCAGCGCGCGGTAGATCGGCGCGAACATGATATAGAGAACCGGCGCGCCGATCAGTCCGGTGCTGAAAGGCCACAGCGTGTAGGCGAGACCGAGCCCCAGCATGAAGATCAGGAACGCGGCTCGGTCCCGCTTGGTATCGAGAAAAGCCATGGCCGTAAGAGTAGTGCCTCGCAGGGTGACCCGCGAGCGTGTATCTTCGGATTCGTGGTCCCCTTGCTACAGCTCCCCGGCGCCTACCTCATGGCAGGAGGCGCGCTGCTGGCCTTGCTGGTTCTGCTGCTGGCGCTCCTGTGGCGTCAGACTCGCCGGCGCCGGCGGGCGGAGCGTTCCAGAGCCGAAGTCCAGAGCCAGCTCCAGACCGTTACGGCGTCCATGCGGGAGGGGGTCATTGCCTACGACATGGACCGGAAGCTCACCTTCGTCAATCCCGCGTTCGAGCGGTTGACGGGGTATCCAACCGAAGATCTGCAAGAGCAAGAGTTCCTCCAGTACATCCACCACGACGACCGGCCGGCGATTCTGGCGGAGTGGGACCGTCTTGCCCACGGCGGCGCCCTCCGGGACCAGGAGTATCGGGTTATTACCCGGAGCGGGCAGACCCGCTGGTGCTCCAGCTCCTGGGAGCCTATGCGCGATGAAGCCGGCCGCCAAATCGGGTATCTCGGCACCGAGTTCGACATCACCGAGCGCAAACTGGCCGAGGAAGCAATGCGCCTCGACACCGAGCTCTTCCAGGCGGTGCTCGAAGTCGAGCAGGCGGTGTCCGCGGCCGGACTCGATCCCCAGACCGTCATGCGGGTGATCGCCGAGCGCAGCAAGGGCCTCACCGGCGCGAGCGGCGGGGTGATCGAGTTGATTGAGGGTGAGGACCTGGTTCCGGTGGTGCACGTCGGGATCGAAGCTCCCCGCCTCAAGCTCAGCTCCAGCCTCTCCGGTCTGTGCGTGCGCACGGGTGAGCTGCAGCGCTGCGATGACACGCTGGCTGACACCCGGGTTCCGCACCAGGCCTACCGCGAGCTGGGGGTCCGCTCCATCCTGGCAGTTCCCTTGAAGGATGAGCAACACACCCTGGGGGTGCTCAAGGTGGTGTCGGCCGAAGCCCACGCGTTCAGCGACCGGGATGCCAAAGCGCTGCGGCTGTTGGGTGGCCTCATGGGAGCTGCCATGGCCCATGCCTCCGCGTTCGAGGCCCGACAGACCCGCCTCGAGGAACGAACCCGGGCCCTGCAGGAGAGTGAGCAGCGCTTCAAACAGCTGGTGGATGTGGCCCAGGAGGGCATCTGGGTGGCCGACGACCGGGGGGTGATCACCTACGTCAATCAGCGACTGGCGGACCTCCTGGGCTACGGCAATGGCACGCTGCTGGGCCGGCCTATCTATGACTTCATCGAAGCCGACTCCCGACCCGGCGCTCAACGCACCCTGAGCGGAAGGGCGCCCAGACCGGGACAGACCCACGATCTCAGGTTCCGACGTCGAGACGGCACCAAGCTCTGGGGGCTGGTGTCAGCCAGCCCCATTCTGAGCAAGGAAGGGACTTTGATCGGTACCGTCGGCATGGTCACCGACATTACCGAGCGCAAGCAGGCGGAGGAGCAGCTTCGCCGGTCGGCTGAGCGGCTCACCATGCTGCACGACATGGATCAGGCGATCCTCGGCGCCCAGTCACCAATGGAGGTGGGCCGGGCCGCCATGGCTCGACTACGGCGAATGGTGCCATGCCAAAGGTGCACGGTCGTGCTTTTCGACTTCGACTCCGGCTCCGCCCAGCTGCTCGCAGGATACAGCAGCGGCGCGCAGCTGGAAGCTGCCTCCTTCCCGCTCACGGAGTACTCCGCGGTGGAGGTGCTCCAACGGGGGGCGATCCGCTACGTCGAGGATCTGGCCACGATCGAGAATCCATCACCGATGATGCGGCAGCTCATGGACGAAGGATTGCGGTCGCTGCTTTCCGCCCCGCTCTCGGTGGAGGGTGAGGTCATCGGAGAGATCAATGTCGCCTCCACCACAGCGGCGGCGTTCGTATCCGAGCATCGTGACATCGCTCTTGAAATTGCCACGCCGTTGGCGATCGCCATCCAGCATACCAGGCTTCGCCAGGAGCTCTCCCGCCAGACTGGGGAGCTGGAGCGGAAGCTGGGAGAGCGGAATGCCGCGCTTCGGGCGGCGACAGCAGAGGTGGAGACGCTGCTCTACTCGGTCAGTCACGATCTCCGGGCCCCGCTGAGACATCTGATCGGCTTCTCCCGCATCCTTCTCGATGACTATGGCAAGGAGCTGGACCCGGGTGCGCTTCACTACGCCGAGCGGATCCACCAGGCCGCGGACCAGATGGCCACCCTGGTAGACGACCTGGTCGGACTCTCGCGCATCGGGCGGCAGGACCTGCTGCGCCGGGAAGTCGGGCTCACCACCATGGTCGAGGATGTGGTGGATCAGCTTCGGTCCGCCAGCGATGGACGGATCATAGAATGGCAGATCGACGAGCTGCCTACCATCGAGTGCGACCCAGGGCTCACGAAGCTGGCCATCACCCACCTGCTCAACAACGCGGTGAAGTTTACCCGTCCGCGCGAGCGAGCCACGATCCGGGTCCAGCGGGTCGAGGCCGACGGCCAGGTGGGACTTCGGGTGGCGGACAATGGGGTCGGCTTCAAGATGGCATACGCCGGCAAGCTGTTCAGCATGTTTCAGCGATTGCACCGGCCCGACGAATTCGAGGGCAACGGCGCCGGGCTGGCCATCGTGCAGCGCGTCGCGCACAAGCATGGCGGCAGAGTCTGGGCTGAGTCGGAACCGGACGCCGGAGCCACCTTCTACATGACCCTGGGGCAGCAGGGCGGCGGGGCGGCGGGGCGGCTCGGTGGTGAACCCTTCGCCCAGAAACCTGTGCGCCAGGAGGGCAGCGCATCCGATACGGATGGAGCGATCCCGGAGTGACATCGAGCCCGGCAGGCGAGCTGTCCCGCCGCTCCTCCGCCCCGCTGCCCCCTACCGACATCCTCCTCGTCGAGGACAACCCGCTCGAGGTGGAGCTTACCTTGCGGCCTCTGCGCGAGCTCGACCCCGAGAGCAGGATCGAGGTGGCGCGGGATGGTGAGGAGGCCCTGGATTTCCTGCTGGCCCGGGGCGGGTTCCGGGATCGTCAGGGAGCGCCGCTTCCTCGTCTGGTGCTGTTGGACCTGAAGCTGCCGCGACTCGACGGCCTCGAGGTACTGCGGGGAGCCCGGGGAAACTCCCGCACCGCTTTGATCCCTATCGTGATCCTGACCTCATCCACCGATCCGAGACAGCTGGTCCAGTGCTGTCAGCTGGGCGCCAACAGCTGCGTGCAGAAGCCGGTGAGATACGAGGAGTTCGGAGTCACCATTCAGAGCGTAGCCCGGTACTGGCTGGAGCTCAATCAATGCCCGCCCACCGGCTCTCCCTGATAAACCTGATCCCGCCGGCCTCTGCAACTTTTGGCTATCGGTGAGCGTCTATGCTTACTCCTCATGGCTCGCGCGTGAAATCCCTTCTCTTCTGAGGTTGTCGTGCCGTCACATTTTCCTCTTTCATGTGCACTGTTGCTCGGGTTGCTCCCTTCCCCGCTGGTCGCTCAGAGCGCCACCCGAGCGGCCACGTCGATCGACATCCCCTATCAGCGCTTCGTGCTTCCCAATGGCCTGACCCTGATCGTCCACGAGGATCGCAAGGCGCCGATCGTGGCGGTGAACGTCTGGTATCATGTTGGCTCGAAGAATGAGAAACCGGGTCGTACCGGATTCGCCCATCTCTTCGAGCACCTCATGTTCAACGGCACCGAGAACTACGACAAGGACTTTTTCGGGCCGCTGGAGCAGGCCGGCGCTACCGACATGAACGGAACCACGAACGAGGACCGGACCAATTACTTCCAGAACGTGCCCACCAACGCCCTGGACCTGGCACTCTGGATGGAATCGGACCGCATGGGGCACCTCACCGGCGCCATCAGTCAGCCCAAGCTCGACGAACAGCGCGGCGTGGTGCAGAACGAAAAGCGCCAGGGTGAGAACGAGCCCTACGGCAAGGTCTGGGATTTCCTTACTCCAAAGCTGTACCCGGCCAACCACCCGTACTCCTGGAGCACCATCGGCTCAATGGAAGACCTCGACGCCGCCAAGCTCGAGGACGTCAAGGACTGGTTCCGCACCTACTACGGAGCGGCGAACGCGGTAGTGGTTGTGGCGGGCGATATCGACCCGGAGACCGCCAGAAAGAAGGTGGAGAAATACTTTGGCGACATTCCCGCCGGGCCTCCGGTTGCCCGCCAGCAGAGCTGGGTGGCCAAGCGGACCGGCGTCCAGCGGGGGATCCTCCAAGACCGGGTCCCTCAGGCGCGGCTCTACAAGGTGTGGAACATTCCGGGGTGGAGCACGGCTGACGGCGACTACCTGAATCTTCTGAGCGACGTTCTCAGCAGCGGCAAGACCTCGCGCTTGTACAAGCGGCTGGTGTACGACGATCAGATCGCCACCGATGTCTCGGCCTCCCTCGATCTCCGCGAGATCGGCGGGCTGTTTGTCATCGAGGCGAGCGCACGCCCCGGCACCGATCTCAAGGAGGTGGAGAAGGCCGTGGACCAGGAGCTGGAGCGCCTGCTGGCGACCGGACCGACCGCAGCCGAAATGAAGCGGGTGAAGACGCAATACCGTGCGGGATTCATTCGTGGGGTGGAGCGAATCGGAGGATTCGGAGGAAAATCGGACGTGCTGGCTCAGGGGGAAGTATTCGCCGGTCAGCCTGACTTCTATAAAATCCGGCTGAACCGGGTCCAACGCGCCACTCCGGCGCAGTTGCTCGGTGCGGGACGCCGGTGGCTAGCCGACGGCGTCTACAATCTCGAGGTCCACCCATACCCTGAGTTCCAGACCGCCACCACGGGCGCCGATCGCTCCAAGCTGCCCGACAGCGGCACGCCGCCGGATACCAGGTTTCCGCCGCTGGAGCGGACCACTCTGTCTAACGGATTGAAGGTCGTTCTGGCCCGGCGTCAGGCCATCCCCCAGGTCCGCTTCGACCTGCTGCTCGATGCAGGGTTTGCGGCCGATCAGTCCGGCACTCCCGGCACCGCAAGTCTGGCCATGGCTATGCTGGACGAGGGAACTACCACCCGGACTTCACTGCAGATCAGCGAGCAACTGGCGCAGCTCGGCGCGAACCTCGGCACCGGCTCCAAGCTGGACGCGTCCAGCGTCTCGCTGGAAGCCCTGCAGGAGAACCTGGACGCCTCGCTCGAGATCTTTGGTGACGTCATCCTGCACCCCACGTTCCCCCTCCGCGACTTCGAGCGACTCAAGAAGCAGCGGGTGGCTCAAATCCAGCAGGAGAAAGCGGATCCCGTAGGGCTCGCCTTGAGAGTCTTCCCCGGACTGGTCTATGGTCCGGCGCATGCCTATGCCAATCCGTGGACCGGATCGGGAACCGAAGAGTCCACGGCCAAAATCACCCGGGAGGACCTGGTCCGATTCCACCAGGCCTGGTTCAAGCCCAACCACGCGACCCTCGTGGTGGTCGGGGCCACGTCAATGGCGGCGATCAAGCCGAAGCTGGAGCGCGTCTTTGCCGGCTGGAAGCCAGGGGAAGTGCCCTCCAAAAACATCGCCACGGTCGAGCGGTCCACACGGCCGCTGGTGTACATGATCGACCGTCCCGGGTCGCTGCAATCGGTGATCATCGCGGGTCACATCGCCCCACCGAAGGCCAATCCGCAGGAAGTGACGATCGAAACGATGAATAGCGTGCTGGGCGGTGACTTCAGCTCCCGGGTGAACATGAATCTTCGGGAAGACAAGCATTGGAGTTATGGCGCGTATACCTTCTTCCGGGACGCGCGGGGGCAGCGCCCCTTCCTGGCGTATGCGCCGGTGCAAACCGACAAGACGAAGGAAGCGCTGGTTGAGCTGGACCAGGAGCTGCGCGGGATCGTGAAAGGCAGGCCCATCGCGCCGGCCGAGCTCTCCCGGGCCCAGGCGTCCCTGACCTTGACGCTGCCCGGGTCGTGGGAGACCATGGCGGCACTGGCCGGCTCCATTGGCAACATCGTGACATACGGTTTGGACGATCGCTACTACGACACCTTCGCGGACAGGGTTCGAGCCCAGACAATCGAAGGGGTCACGGCGATAGCGGGCCAGGTGCTGCACCCGGATCAGCTGGTGTGGGTCGTGGTAGGAGACCGGTCGAAGATCGAGCCCGGGTTGCGGGAGCTGAAGCTGGGTGAGATCAGGCTGATCAATACCGACGGTAAGCCGGTCAGTTAAACAGCGTGAACAGTAAACAGTGAACAGTGAACGGTGAAGGGTAAACAGTGGACAGTAAAGGGTGAACGGTAACGGCAGCTGGTGAAACAGGCGGTGGCCAGACGCACCGCTGCCGGTTCACTTTTCACTGTTCACTGTTCTGCATTCACATTCACCGTTCACTTTTCACTCTTCACTTTTCACTTCTCTGGAGTCATAGATGCCAACAAGCAATGCAAGCGCGGTATGGGAAGGCGGACTCAAGGGAGGCCGGGGTCGCTTCAAGGCGGGCTCTGGCGCCTTCGAAGGTGACTACTCGTTTCCCACCCGCTTCGAGGGGGCCCGCGGAACCAATCCGGAGGAGCTGATCGCGGCCGCGCACGCGGCCTGTCTGAGCATGGCGCTATCCGCCGGGCTCGAGAAGGCGGGCTCCCCCGCCACCCGCATCAGCACCAAGGCATCGTGTACCATCGACAAGGTGGGAGACGGGTTCAAGATCACGAAGATGCGGCTGGAAGTGACCGGCCAGGTTCCCGGTGTGGACCAGGCTGGCTTTGCCAAGGCCGCCGAGGCCGCCAAGAAGGGCTGTCCCGTTTCAAATGCGCTGCAGGGCAACGTCCCGATTGAAATGGACGCGAGGCTCGAATAGATCCGCTCTGCCACAGTCTGGTCGGCGCCGCGCTGGCCCGAAGTGGTCTGGGCAAGCGGACCGCACTCGGCACCAGCGCGTTAATCATTGGGGCGAATCTTCCTGACATCGATGTGCTTGCCTACTTTGGCGGTCGGGGAGCGGACCTGGAGTGGCGCAGGGGATGGACCCACGGCGTCGTGGCGCTATCAGTGCTTCCATGGCTGCTCGCGGGCGCTCTTCTGGCGTTCCATCGGGTGAGCCGGCAGCGGGGGAAGTGGCCCCGGTCTGCAGTGATCCCTCGCGAGCTCCTGTTCCTGTCGTTCGTCGCCATATTCTCCCACCCCGTCCTCGACACTCTCAACACCTACGGCGTGCGCTGGCTGATGCCGTTTTCAGATCAATGGTTCTATGGGGACACGCTGTTCATCATAGATCCATGGGTGTGGCTTGCCCTGGCGCTGGGGCTGTATCTGAGCGGGCCGAGGAGAGCCCAACCGTCCAGGAGCGGAAATCCGGCAGCGCTATCACTTGGACTGGTGGGCCTGTATACCGCGGCAATGGCGATGTCGGGATGGGAGGCCAGAAAAATCGTGGCTGGTGAGCTGGGGATCGACTCCGCGGCTCAGGTGCATAATGCTATGGCCGGACCGGTTCCTCTCAATCCACTGGCTCGGGAATTTGTGGTCGAGGATGGCCCACGGTACCGCGTAGGCATTTTCCGCTGGCTCCGACGACTCACGTGGACCTTGGCCAGGTGCGGAGTTACCCCCGCGAGCGGCCTTCCCACCCGGCTGTGCAACAGGCAGTCGAGACACCGCTGGGCCGCCGCTTTCTGGGATGGGCCCGCTATCCCACGTTCGATGTCGAACAACTCGAGAGGAATCGTTACCTAGTGCACATCGTGGATCTGCGGTACGCGCGCGGCCCCGATGCGGCGTTCGGGTCTCTCTCGGTGCCGGTAACCTTGACCGATACGGCACGGTGACCGCGCCTTGACTGAATACTTTGAATACTGTATACAGTATACATGACCTCCTTAAGCAACATCGCCCGGTCACCGCTACGCGACGAAATTTATCGGCAGGTCCTCGACCGAGTCTCCACCGGGGCTTTGGCCCCGGGTACCAGGGTCAAGGACACCCTTCTTGCCGGTGAGCTCGGCGTCAGCCGAACCCCCGTGCGGGAGGCATTGCTTCGGCTGGCTCGGGAAGGCGTTCTGGCAGCCGACATGGGTCGAGGCTTCAGAGTTCAGCCGCTGGACCGGATCGAAATGGAGGAGACCGGCGCCATACTCGCCACCCTCGAAGGGTTGGCACTCACCGTCTCGGGCGAAATCGCGACGGAGCAGCTGACCCGGCTGAGCCAGCTCGACCGCGAGCTTGGCGCGATCCGCGGGGACCCCAACCGCTGCATTGACCTGGACCAGCAGTGGCACCAGACCCTGATCCAGGGGTGCCCGAATACGCGCCTCCTCTCCATGATCGGCTCTCTGTGGCAGGTGCCTCGCCGCTATATGCGGGCCTTTCTCCGAGACGCCGGACGGGTGAGCCTGTCTACCCAGCACCACTCGCGCATCATCGAGGCATTGCGGCGGAATGACCGGGAAGCGGCTCTACGGCGGTTCAGCCATCATTGGCAGCGAGGGATTGAGGAGCTCAGCGCATGGATCGGACGCTGACCGGAAGTCCGCCGCTCCAGCTCGCGCAGTGGCGTGCGGATACTCCGGGACTGGTGAACCTGGTGCATCTCAACAACGCCGGCGCCGCGCTGATGCCCCGATCCGTACATGACGCCATCCTCCGATACCTCTCACTGGAGCAGGAGCTCGGCGCGTACGAGGCGGCCGACACCAGCTCGGCGGCGATCCAACACTGCTACGCTCTCATGGCGCGGCTGCTCGGATCGAAGGCTCGCAATGTGGCCCTCATGCAGAATTCCACGGTGGCGTTCGCCCAAGCCATCAGCGCCGTAGATCCCGGTCCCGGCGATGTTATTCTCACCAGCCGCTCCGATTACGCCTCGAACCAGATCATGTACCTGTCGCTGGCCCGCCGCCGCGGCGTCGAGATCGTGCGGGCGCCCGATGCGCCTGAGGGCGGCGTCGACCCCGATGCGGTTCGGAAGCTCATCGCGCGGCGACGACCCACCCTGGTGGCTCTGACTTGGATTCCAACCAATTCCGGCCTGGTACAGCCGGTCGAGTCGGTGGGCCGAATCTGTCGGGAGGCCGGTGTGCCCTATCTGATCGACGGCTGCCAGGCGGCAGGCCAGATTCCGATTCAGGCGGAGCAGCTTCATTGCGACTATCTGTCGGGGACCGCTCGAAAGTTCCTGCGGGGCCCTCGCGGCCTGGGCTTCCTGTACGTATCCGACGAGACGCTCCGCAATGGAGCTCATCCTCTGCTGGTCGACATGCATGGTGCGGACTGGACTGACGCTGATGCGTTCGAGCTCAATCCAGACGCCCGGCGCTTCGAGACCTGGGAGTTTGCCTACGCCCTGGTGATGGGCCTGGGCGCCGCGGCCGAGTATGCGCTGGACGCAGGGGTGGAGACTACTGGACGGCGGGCGCGGGAGCTGGCCGCCTATGCCCGCGATCGGTTGGCTGAGATCCCCGGGGTCCGGGTGCTGGACCGGGGACTCGAGTTGTGCGCCATCGTGACGATCGCAATCGCCGGGCGCGACACGACGGACATCAAGCTGGAGCTTCGCCGCCGAGGCATCAATACCAGCTCGCCCCATCGGGAAGACGCCGTAATCGACATGGACGATAAAGGGACAGAGTCAGCGCTCCGGATATCGCCCCACTATTACAACACAACCGAAGAAATCGATATCGCAGTGGAGGCGGTCGCCGAAATTATTAGGTAGGTCCTTCGCTACGCAGGATGCCACTCACTGGTTGTGTGACAGCTCCCGCTCACCGCTTACGCTTTGCGGTTCCCGCTCACGCTCTTCTTTCAGCACCTTCTCCAGAGCCGGCCACACCGTCTCGGCCATCTTGCGCTGTCCCTCGGCGGTCGGATGTATCCCGTCCGCCTGATTGAGGGTGGCCACCCCCCCGACGCCTTCGAGCAGAAACGGGACGAGCTCGGCGCCGTTGGTCCGGGCCACCTCCGAAAACACCGCCTGGAACTGGTTGCTATAGGTCCGGCCGTAATTGGGCGGAACCCGCATTCCGAGAATGATCACTTTAGGAGCCGGCTGGACCCGTTGGGCGCGGCTCAGGATTGCCTGGATGTTGGCTCTCAGGGAATCCGGCGGCAGTCCCCGAAGCCCGTCGTTCGCGCCGGTTTCGACCACCAACACTGCTACCGGCTCTTGCAGCAGCCAGTCGATGCGCTGCCGCGCTCCCGCCGAGGTCTCCCCACTTACCCCGGCATTCACCACCCGGTAGCCGAGACCGGCTGAGTCGATCTTGCGCTGGAGGAGCGCGGGGTACGCCTGGTCCGGGTCGAGGCCTAGTCCCGCGGTGAGGCTGGTGCCGAGAAACACGATTGTGGGAAGCTGGGTCGCCGCACTTGCCGGGGCTCGGCTCGCGTCCGGCTTTTCGGGCAGCTGATCACAGGCGCAAACCCACCCGGCCACGCCGATTATCGCCACATACCTTGGTATCATTCGAGATGCTGACCACCATGCTTCGTTGCCAATCGCTGGGCCGAACCTACCGCTCCGCCGGCCGGGATCTCACAGTGTTGAAGGATATAACCTTCAGTTTGGAGCCGGGTGGCTTTCTGGCCATCCTCGGTCCGTCGGGCAGCGGGAAAACCACGTTGCTGGGACTTCTTGCCGGACTGGACCGGCCCACTGCCGGCAGCGTCTATCTCGACGGTCAGGAGCTTGGTCCCCTCACCGAGGACGAACGAGCCCGAGTCCGAGCGGAAAAAATCGGTTTCGTCTTCCAGGCCTTCCAGCTCATCCCGACCTTGACCGCGCAGGAGAACGTCCAGGTACCCATGGAGCTGCGTGGTGATACCGGTGCTGCCGCACGCGCTCGGGAGCTGCTGGGCCGCGTGGGGCTGGGCGGCCGGGAACACCACTATCCCTCTCAGCTCTCTGGTGGAGAGCAGCAGCGGGTGGCACTGGCGCGCGGTTTCAGCATCCGCCCCAAGGTGCTGTTCGCCGACGAACCGACAGGAAATTTGGACGCCCGCACCGGCGCCACCATCATCGATCTCATGGTAGAGCTGAATCGTGACCTCGGCACAACACTGGTTCTGGTGACGCACGATCTGGATCTTGCCGCGCGCGCCCGGCGCACCATCCGTCTGGCCGACGGGAGCGTCGTGGCGGACTCTGCGGCATGACCGGGCTGGTATTCGTATGGCGGATGGCGGCACGCGAGCTGCGGGCTGCGCCGCGCCGGTTGCTGTTGCTCATGGGAACGGTGGCGGTAGGCGTGGCAGCACTGGTAGCCATCAACTCCTTCACCAACAACCTGCAGGACTCCGTGCGGCAGCAGGCACGTGCCCTGCTGGGCGCCGACCTGGCTGTAGTTGGCCGGCAGGCGTTCACCCCGCGGGTCGAGGCGGTCCTCGATACGCTTTCCATACGGGGCCGGATAGCGCGGCTGACCAGCTTTGCCGCGATGGCCTACGTGCCCCGCACCGCCGGAACCAGGCTGGTCCAGGTAGCCGCCATTGAGGCTGGCTACCCCTTTTACGGGGAGATCCGGACCGAGCCGCGCAGCGCCTGGTCGAGGCTTCAGGCCGGGCGCTCCGTAGTAGTAGATCCGTCACTGCTCACGGCGCTCAACGCCCGCGCCGGCGATACGGTGGCCCTGGGAGAGGGTCGCTTCGTCATCACCGGCGTCATCGAGAGCGCCCCGAGCGACGCGGGGGTCCGCTTCGCTCTTGGTCCCCGCGTCTACATCCCTGCACGTTACCTGGACGAGACCAAACTGCTGGGGTTCGGCGCCCGAGTGGAGCACCAGGCATTTGTGAAGCTTCCCGCGGGTGTTTCCGCCCAAAGCCTGGCCCAGAAATACCGGCCACCCCTGCGAGCCGAGCGGGTCAGGGTGCGCACCGTGGCGGACGATCAGCAAAATCTCAACGATGCCCTCACCCGCCTTACCGGCTACCTGGGACTGGTCGCGCTCATCGCCTTGCTCATGGGAGGGATCGGGGTAGCGAGCGCGGTGATCGTGTTTGTCCGGCAGCGTTCGGATTCGGTGGCAGTGCTGCGGTGCCTGGGAACGACGGCAGGCCAAGTGTTCGCCATCTACCTGCTGGAAGCCGGCGCCATGGCCTTGGCAGGAAGCGTAGTGGGCGCAGCGGCCGGCGTGCTGGTGCAGCGGCTCCTGCCTGGGCTCCTCTCGAGCTTCCTTCCGGTGCAGGTGACTCCCACGCTCTCATGGACTGCGATGGCGCTCGGCGTCGGGATGGGTATCTGGGTGGCACTGGTATTCGCCCTGCTTCCGCTGCTGGGCCTGCGCCGGATCTCTCCCATGGCTGCCTTGCGTCGGCCTTACGAATCGGGTCCGGGCTCTCGGGACGGCTGGGTCGTGGTGGCGCTGCTCCTCGTAGCTGGAAGCACCGTAGCGCTGGCCGCATATCAAGTGGGCAGCTGGCGCCGGGGCGCGATCTTCACCGGGGCCGTGGCTGTGGCTCTGCTGACGCTCTGGGCGGCTGCATGGACGCTTACCCGACTCATGCGGCGATGGCTTCCACCGGGATGGCCCTATGTCTGGAGACAGGGTCTCGCCAACCTGCACCGTCCCGCCAATCAGACCGTCAGTCTGGTGCTGGCGATCGGCTTCGGGGCATTCCTGCTGGGAACCCTTTACCTGGTTCAGCACAACTTGCTGCGCCAGCTCAGCGCGAGCGGCGGACCGGCCCGGCCAAACCTGGTGCTCTTCGACATACAGCGGGACCAGCTGGTGCCGGTCCAGCAGGTGCTGCGCCAAGCCGGTCTCCGGCATATTGGGCCCACTCCGATCGTGCCGATGCGGATCCGCTCGGTTAAGGGCCGGCCCGTCACCGAGCTGCTGGCTGCCGCGGGAGAGACCGGCGAACGAGCTTCCAATGCGTGGGTGTTTCGGCGCGAGTACCGGTCCACCTACCGGGATTCCCTGGTAGGGTCGGAGAGAGTGGTGGCGGGTGCATGGGACGGCAGGGGAGCGCCCTCCCGCATCTCGGTCGAGCGGGACCTCGCGGCCGAGCTGGGTGTGGAGGTAGGTGACGAGATCGTGTGGGACGTGCAGGGAGTCTCCATACCCAGCCGCGTCGGCAGCCTGCGGGAGGTAGAGTGGGCGCGCTTCGAGCCGAACTTCTTCGTGGTGTTCGCACCGGGCGCATTGGAGGCGGCTCCCCAGACATTCGTGACCCTTACCAGAATCGAGGATGCCGCGGAGCGGGGACGGTTTCAACGCCGTCTCGCGGAACGCTTCGGCAATGTCTCGACACTGGACCTGTCACTGTTGCAGGAGTCTCTGGAGCAGCTGGTGGAGCGGGTAGTGCTTGCCATCCGATTCATGGCGCTCTTCAGTCTGGCGGTCGGGATGCTGGTGCTGATCGGCGCCCTGGCCACCAGCCGCTTTCAGCGGGTACGAGAGGGCGCCCTGCTGCGAACCCTGGGAGCCACTCGCGGTCAGGTATTCAGGGTGGTGCTGGCGGAGTATCTGGCGCTGGGGCTGCTTGCGGCAACGGTAGCGGTGGGCCTGGCCGCAGCAGCGGGGTGGGGAGTGGCCCGGTTTCTCTTCGAAGGCCCGTTCGGTGTACCGCTGATTCCGATGAGCTCGCTCACGCTGCTCATCGTCGCCGTCACAGTGTTGGTCGGGCTGGCCAACAGCCGGGACGTGGTCAAACGTCCTCCGTTGGAAGTATTGCGCGACCAGTGAGCTGCCACCCTCCTTCCCTCCTTCCCTCCGTCCCTCCTTCCGCCCTACATTCCCGCAGACTCTTCTGAGTAAGGACCCCGCGCATGCTGCCAATTGACCTCACCGGAAAACGGGCCCTCGTCGCCGGGGTCTCCGATGATGGCGGCTTCGGCTTCGCCATCGCCAAATCGCTGGCCGAGGCAGGCGCAACCATCTGCGTCGGAAGCTGGCCTCCCGCGCTCGGGATCTTCACCAAGCTGCTCGAGCGAGGAAAGATGGACGAGTCCATGCTGCTCGCCGACGGACGCAAGCTTCAGTTCGAGCGGATTTACCCGCTGGATGCGGCATTCGATACCCTGGATGAAGCGCCACCCGAGGTCCGCGAGAACAAGCGTTACAAGGATGTGGGAGATTTCAGCATTGAGGGCATGGCGGCGCGGGTTCGCTCCGACTTCGGCGAGTCCAGCCTGGACGTGGTGGTGCACAGCCTCGCCAACGCGCCAGAAGTGAAGTCCCCCCTCGTGGATACCTCTCGCCAGGGTTACCTCTCCGCCATCAGCGTCAGCGCCTACAGCAACGTCTCCCTGGTCAAGCATCTGGCTCCTCTCATGCGCGCGGGCGGATCGTTCCTGTCGCTCACCTACATGGCCGGAGAGCGGGTGATTCCAGGCTACGGCGGCGGCATGTCCTCCGCGAAGGCGGCGTTGGAAGCCGACACCCGTACGCTGGCATTCGAGGCAGGCCGCCGCTGGGGGGTGAGGGTGAACGCCATTTCGGCGGGCCCGTGGGCCTCGCGCGCCGCGAGCGCCATCGGCTTCATCGACATGATGATCAAGTACACCTCCACCAACTCTCCCCTGCCACGGCCGATCGACGCCGCGGACGTGGGCAGTACCGCCGCCTTTCTGAGCAGCGGGCTCGGCAAGGCGATCACCGGAAGTGTGGTGTACGTTGATAACGGATATCACGCGATGGGGATGGCCGTGCCGGTCTCAGGCGACTAGGCCGCAGGCCCGGCCACTTCCTCGATCAGACGTCCCAGCTCGGCCAGCTCGAACGGCTTCTCCACCACCGGCCGGGGAGTCCGGGCGATGAAGTCCCTCAGGGCCGGCGACGCCAGGTCCCCGGTAGTGAGAATCAGAAACTCGAACAGCTCCGGCCGGTGCTGCGCCAGCCAGTCATGCAACTGATCGCCGGAGTAGTTCGGCATTCTCAGGTCCGAGATCACGATGTGGTACCGGCCCGGGTCAGCCCGCTCCAGCGTGAGCAGAGCGGCCCAGCCGTCCTCGGCCTCATCGGCGCACCATCCCCGCTTGCGCAGGTACCGGGCGACCGCGCTGCGGATGGTGGGCTCGTCATCGACCACCAGCGCTCGTCGCGCCGCGGCGGTTGGGCCCGGTGGAGGAACCTGGTGGCGGCCTTGGGTCAATTAGGGATAAGAGCCGAGACTGGTAACCGGCCGGGGGAGCCGGGAGTACTGCGGGCTGGCTTCTTCGTATAATACTATCCTGTTTGCGTCCTCCGGTAAGATACCTGCCACCCAACTCTCGGATCGAGCGACTCATGGCGGAGCTGGTCTCTGAATCCGAAGGACCGATCCACCGCCTGACCCTGAATATCCCCTCGCGCCGCAATGCGATCACGCCAAGCCACGCGCGGGGCCTGGCTCAGCTCATCGAGGAGGTGGAGGAAGCCGGCGAAGCCAGAGTCATCCTTCTGTCCGGCTCCGGGGGTCATTTTTGCGCCGGGCTCGACCTGCACTGGCTGAGATCGCTCGGTGCCAGCCCCAGCGTCTCGGAGCTCCAGCACGGGCTGAGCGATTTCCAGTCCGCGGTAATTGCCATCGTGCGGTCGCCAATTCCAGTACTGGCGGTGGTCCAGGGCACCGCGGCCGGCTTCGGGCTCGACCTGGCACTCGCCTGCGACATGCGCCTGGCCGCCTCGAGCGCAACCTTCACCTCGGCGTTCGCACGTATGGGCCTGGTTCCCGATGGAGGGTCCACCTTCACCTTGCCGCGCCTGGTTGGAGTAGGTCGCTCGTTGCGGATCCTCATGGGCAGCGAAACGGTTGACGCACGCGAAGCCCTCTCCATCGGGATGGTGGAGGAGGTGATCGATGACTCCAACCTTGATTCGGGAGTCAGGCGGACCGTCAACGGGCTTCTGGAGTCGGCGGGCTCGAGTATTCGAAGCATCAAGCGCCTGGTACGAGCCCAGGAGATTGGCGCGCTGGAGCAGGCGCTCTCGAGTGAAGGGGCGGCCCAGCTCCAGGCATTACAGGGCCAGGAGTTCCGCCTCAGACTGGAGGCGTTCTCCGCGCGTCTGGCCGCGCGGGGGCAAGGAGCGTGAGCCGGCCAGCGAGTGTTTTCCAGCCGGACATTTTGCGGGGCCAGGTGGCGCTGGTAACCGGAGGGGGCACCGGCATCGGGTTTGGCATCGCCGCGTCGCTCGCAGCGGCCGGAGCCGATGTGGCTATCGCGAGCCGAAAGCCGGAGCACCTGGAGCCGGCTGCCGATCGACTCCGCGCCCTGGGAGGCAAGGTCAGCGCGGTCGCGGTCAATGTGCGAGAGCCGGAATCGGTCGCCCGGATGGTTCAGCAGGTGGCTCAACAGCATGGGCGGGTCGACATCCTGGTGAACAACGCGGCGGGAAACTTCTACGCCCCCAGCGCCGAATCTGTCGCCCAATGCCTGGCGCGCGGTGGTGGAAACCGATCTGTACGGTACCTTCTACTGCTGCCAGGCAGTCCATCCGCTGATGAAGACCCAGGGCGGCGGCAGAATTGTCTCGATCTCGATGACACTGCACTACCGGGGCTGGCCGCTGATGGCACACGCCACC
Organism: uncultured Gemmatimonadales bacterium; assembly: GCA_963840165.1. GTDB lineage: Bacteria > Gemmatimonadota > Gemmatimonadetes > Gemmatimonadales > GWC2-71-9 > CAVVWJ01. The sequence goes on along the minus strand of CAWIXT010000007.1, from coordinate 353,199 downwards.
GCGGCCAAGGCGGGTGTTGATGCTCTGACACGGACACTGGCACTCGAGTGGGCTCGAGATCGGGTCACGGTCAATGCGGTCGCGCCGGGACCGATCCCAACTGAAGGAGTGAAGAAGGCCTTCACGCCGCCCGGCACCGACGCCCCGGACCTCTTCGGAATGGAGAAGTACGCATCCGAATCGATCCCACTGGGTCGCTGGGGCACCCCTGAGGACATCGGACACATGGTGACGTATCTCGCCAGCCCGGCCGGAGCATGGATCACCGGGGCGGTGATGGTGGTGGATGGAGGGACGTGGTTGAAGTAAGCGGGGCAGCGGGACAGACGGACGGCGGGACAGACGGACAGCGGGACAGTTGAGCAAGCCGGGACAGATGCTCGATTAAGGAGGACTGCACGTGAAACACGACGACGTATGCGCTGAAGCTGTCCCGCTGTCCCCCTGTCCCGCGGTCCCGCCGTGTTCCTAGGCCACTACGGAGTCGCGCTGGCGCTCAAGCGGGCCGAGCCCAAGCTCTCGCTCGGTACCCTGTTCCTGGCCGTGCAGCTGCCGGATCTGCTTTGGGGAGTCTTTCTGCTGCTCGGCTGGGAGAAAGCGAGAATCGTCCCGGGGCACACGGCGGTGACACCGCTGGAGTTTCTGGACTACCCCATCTCCCATAGTCTCCTCGGAGTGCTGGCGTGGAGCTTCGTGGCCGCGGCGGTCTATTACTCCTGGCCCACCCGCGACACTAGCCGTCACTGGCAGGCCGCCGCGATCGTGGGGGTGGCGGTCCTTTCACACTATCCGCTGGACGTTCTGGTTCACGTTGCGGATCTCCCCCTCTCGGGCAGCGGCTCAGTGAAGCTCGGCTTGGGTTTGTGGAACAGCCCATTCGCCACCCTGGCAGCCGAGGCCCTCGTGTTTGGCTTTGGGCTGGCGATCTATCTCGCACGCGGCTCCAATCGGCACCCAGTGAGAACGCCGAGGATTTTCGTGTTGGTTCTGGTTCTGGTGGGCACCTACCTCGCGAGTGTCTTCGGCCCGTTGCCGCCCAACATGACCGTGGTAGCGGTGAGCGACATCATCTTCATGCTCAGCGTTCCGGCCCTGGCAGGATGGGCGGACCGGCGGGCCAGCTCCGGGGAGCTCGCAGCTCGGGGGTTGTCTCACAGGTGAGCCGATGGAACGGCTGTTCTTCGGCCTAGGTGCCGCCTCGGCGGCCGTCGCGGTGGCTGCGGGGGCTTTCGGGGCCCACGCGCTCCGCGCAAAGCTCACTCCGGACTATCTGGCGGTGTTCGAAACTGCGTCCCGCTACCAGATGTATCATGCGCTAGCGCTGTTCGCCGTCGCCTGGGCCATCAGTCGGTGGCCGGGCCAGCTGCTGGTGTGGGCTGGCTGGCTCTTTGTGGCCGGAACGGTTCTGTTTTCCGGAAGCCTTTACATCCTCGCGCTGACTGGAACCCGCTGGTGGGGTGCGGTGACTCCGCTGGGTGGAGTAGCCTTCCTTGCAGGCTGGTTATGTCTGGCGCTGGCAACCCGGAATTGAGATCGCCCGCCTGAGCGCCTGCCTCCGAACCCATACCTCTGCCATCTGCTCCCCATCGCCCGCTTACCGGTCACGCTTTTCTTCCCCGCTCACCCTTTTTCTTTCCCGCTTACGCTTTTTCTTTCCCGCTTATGCTTCTTCCTTGGCCCACCTGAAGAACAGCACCCCAATCGCCGCGAAGATCCACAGGTTTCCCGGCACCCACATCAACAGCCCACCCAATTGCTGGTCATCAAGCGGGGAGAGGCCCCAGGTCCGGGGAGCGGCGACGTACCAGGGATAGAGTACCTCGTCGGCGAAGGTGATGAGTGCAGCCACGATCTGCATCGGGATCCCGACCAGAAACAGGTACAGCATGGCCATTCCCGTCGGCAGGCGCGGCAGCTCCGGAGCGGGGCCCATGACGGGCCACCACATCAGCGTCGCCGTCGCCATGAACAGGAGATGGGTGGCGATGTGCACCTCGTGACTGCGCATCATCATGTCGTAGAACGGCACGGTGTGCCAGACCGCGATGGAAGCGCTGAACAGGAGTGCAGCCACCAATGGCTGGGTCAGGAACCGGGCCACCCTGAGCACCGCGGGGCGGGTCAGCAGGGGATGCAACAGCCATCCTGGAATCCCTGCCAGAAGCAGCGGTGGAAACAGCAGGGTCAGCACCAAGTGCTGGACCATGTGCATCGAGAACAGGTAGTAGTCGCTCAGATCATGCACCGGCCCGTTCAGCGCCAGCAACAGAACCAGTAACGCGGCCGAGAAGGAAAGGATCTGCCGGAGAGAAGCCGGCGGCAGGCCGTGCCGGCGGCGGTAGGGTCCGATGCCGTAAAAGTACAAGGCACCGAGAAGTCCGGTGCCTATGATGACGCTGGGATGCAGCGACCAGGCGTATTCGTAGGGGAGTGTCGGGCGGGGTCGTTCGTCCATGGACTATTGACGATCGGCTATTGGCTATCGGCTACTGGGCCATCGGCTCTCGAACGGGTCCGGAACACCCCATAGCTAGCAGCGTATAGCCAATAGCCTCCCTTCACCCCGTCCTCGCAAAGGCGAAGTGATAGGCCTGAAGCACCATCAACGCCACGATCACGACCGCCGCGATGATCAGTGGAAACACGAACACACCGGAGAAGAGCTTGTGATCCTGCTTCAGGTGCATGTAGTACATGGCCACCAGCGCGAACTTGGCCGCCGACAATAGCAGCAGGAGCGGAACGAACAACGGCTTGATCGTAGGGGCGAAGGAGCTGGCGTTTTTGCCGTAGGTGATCTCGTACAGTCCCACCTCCAGCGCGGTAAGGACGAACAGGACCAGGCCCACCTTGAAGTACAACCCGGCGGTGGGGTGACTGTGCTCGGTGTGGGCGGTATGACTCACGTGCGCGTCCATGGACCTGTGCTCACTTGATGAGGTAGACGACCGGAAAGATGATGATCCAGACCACGTCCACGAAGTGCCAGTACAGAGCGGCCATCTCCAGGTTGAGCGACTTCTCCGGCGGGAGCCGGCCGCGCCACGCGTCCTTCCAGACCGTAGCCAGCCAGAGCACTCCGATTGTCACGTGAGTGCCGTGGAAGCCGGTCAGGGTGTAGAAGCTCGAGCCGAACAGATTGGTGGTGAAGCCCAGTCCCCGATGCACGAAGTGGGTGAACTCGTAGACCTGCATCCCGACGAAGAAGAGGCCGCAGGCGATCGTGGCGGCCAGCCAGCCGATCAGCGCCTTGCGGTTGCCGCGTTGCGCGCCGCTGAGCGCGAGCACGACGAAGAGCGAGCTGAAGAGGAGCAGCGCCGTGCCCAGCGTGACGAGCGGGATCTCGAAAATCGGCTCGAAGTGCTGCCCGGAAGGTGAGGTCCACGGCTCATGGGGGAACGGCCCCACGAGACTCTTGTCCTTGTTGACCAGGTAGTTCGAGATCAGGGTGGCGAAAAACATGCATTCCGACCCGATGAAGGTCCAGATTGCAAGCTTCCGGTTATCCAGCCCGGTCGAGGTCTCGAGGTGCGCCGCGTGCGCGTGAGCGGTCAAGGTCGTTCTCCAAAACGTGACGGTGGTACCTCAACAACTTGAACGGTAAACGGTGAACGGTGAACGGGTTGATAAACGGAGCTCCAGGGAGGGACCCGTTTACTGTTTACCGTTCACTGTTCACGCTTTTCAGCCCGCCGGCTCGTAGGCCCACTTGTACACACCGAGGAGCAGGATCCCGAACGACGCTACCACCGGCCAGATGCCGGTCTGCGCCATCGTCATGAGGAAGACGAAGAAGGCCAAAATTCCTACCGCCGTCACCAGCGGCCAGTACGAAGGGTTCGGCATATGGATACCGGCCCCGCTCACCCGGGCCGGCTCGGGCAGCATGCCTCCGCGTTGACGCTTTGCCTCCCACAGGGCGTCCCGTCCGTGTACCGTGGGAATCTCCGCAAAGTTGAATTCCGGCGGCGGCGACGGGATGGCCCATTCGAGTGTGGCGCCATTCCAGGGATCGGCGGGCGCGTTGGCCGGCGCGCGCCAGGTCTGCCAGATATTGAACAGGAAGACCAGGAACGCGACGCCCAGGACGAAGGCGCCCGCCGTCTCGATCCGGTTCATCAGCTCGAAACCCAGTCCTTCGGGGTAGGTATACACCCGGCGCGGCATACCATGCAGCCCCACGAAGTGCATGGGGAAAAAGGTCAGATTGAAGCCGATGAGCATGAGCCAGAAGTGCAGCTTGCCCAGCCGCTCGTTCAGCATTCGGCCGAACATCTTGGGCCACCAGTAATAGGCGCCCGCCGTGAGGCCGAAGATGCTGCCGCCGAAGAGGACGTAATGGAAGTGGGCCACCACGAAGTAGGTGTCGGTCTGCTGCAGGTCGGCGGGGGGCGACGAGTGCATGACCCCTGACAACCCCCCGATGATGAACATGGCTATGAAGCCAATGGCAAAGAGCATCGGGGTTCGGTACTGCAGGGAGCCCCCCCACATGGTGCCGATCCAGTTGAAGATCTTCACCCCGGTGGGGATCGCGATCAGCATGGTCGTGAGCGCGAAGAAGGTGTCGGCCAGCGGGCCCATGCCGGTGGAAAACATGTGATGGCTCCACACCCCGAAGCCGAGGAACGCGATGAACACTCCGGAGAAGACCATCGCCGCGTAGCCGAAAAGAGGCTTTCGGGAAAATACCGGCAACACTTCCGACACAATCCCGAAAGCGGGCAGGATCAGGATGTACACCTCGGGATGGCCAAAGATCCAGAACAGATGCTGCCACAAGAGCGGATCGCCTCCGCCCGACGGCACAAAGAAGTGCGAGCCGAAGAACCGGTCGTACATGAGGAGAATCAGGGCCACCGTGATCACCGGGAACGCCAGCAGCAACAGTACCTGGGTGATGAAGCTCATCCATACGAACATCGGCATGCGCATCAGCGTCATGCCCGGCGCCCGCATGTTGATGATGGTGACGAAGAAGTTCAGGGCCGCGGCCAGCGACGCGATGCCCAGGATTTGAAGCCCCAGCATCCAGAAGTCGACGTTCAGCCCGGGCGAGTACTGCTTGGAGGTCAGGTTAGCATAGCCGAACCAGCCCTGGTCGGGCGCCGCACCGAACAGGAAGCTGGCATTGAGGAAGAGCCCGCCCAGGAGAAACACCCAGTAGCTGAACGCATTCAGCCGGGGAAAGGCCACGTCCCGGGCGCCGATCAGCAGCGGGATCATGAAGTTGAAGAACATGGCCGAGAGCGGCATGATCGCCAGGAAGATCATGGTCGTGCCATGCATCGTGAACAGCTCGTTGTACGTCTGCGGCGACAAAAAGGTGTTCTCCGGGCTCCCCAGCTGAATGCGCAGCAGCAGCGCCTCCACCCCGCCTAGCAGGAAGAAGAAGAACGCCGTCGCCCCGTAGAGGATTCCGATGCGCTTGTGGTCGACAGTCGTGATCCAGCTCCAGAGGCCGGTCTTCTCGCCGGGGGCCGCCGCGTGTGCGTGGTGCTGATCTAAAACTCTGGTCGCCATACGAACCTTATGCCGTAGTTGTCTACTTGTGTGCCCGGAGGTAGGCCACCAAAGCCTGTGCTTCCGCCTCGGTGACGCCCAGGTTAGGCATCAGAACGCCCTTCTTGATTCCCTGCGGATCGCGGACCCAGCGGGCCAGATTCTGGTCGGTGTTCTTTAGGGTGCCGGCCGCGATATATGAGCGGGCGCCCACATTGGCGAGGTTAGGCCCGACCATCCCCTTGGGGGCGTTCACCGCCACCATCGAATGGCAGGCAATGCACCCCTTGGCCGTGAAGAGCTTCTCGCCCTCGGCGTACTGGGGGCCCGCTCCAGAAGCCGCGGGCGCCCCGGCGGGCTTCTGACCCAGCGTCTGCATATGCGCTACCCAGGCTTGAAAATCCTCCGGCTTCTGCGCCTTGATTCTATGGGCCATGCGTCCGTGCTGAATGCCGCAGAATTCCGCGCACTGACCCGGGTAATCGCCCTCTGCCTCCGCCGTGAACCACATCCGGGTCTCCCGATTGGCAAATACGTCGCGCTTGGCGGCGAACTGGGGAACCCAGAAGCTATGGATGACATCGTTGCTGGCCATGCGCAGTGACACCGTCCGGCCCATGGGGACGTGCATCTCGTTAGCCGTGGTCAGGTTGTACTCGGGATAGCGGAACTCCCACCACCACTGGTGCCCCACCACCTCGATGGTGAGCGCGTCCTTGCCGGGGACAGCGTTGGTCTGGAAGATGGCGCGCACCGTGGGGACCGCGATAGCCGCCAGGATCAGGGCCGGAATCACGGTCCAGATGACCTCGACCGTGGTGTTCCCGTGGGTCTGGTGTGGCTCCGGGTCTCCCGGCTTACCCCGAAAGCGGAAGATGGCGTAGAGCAGAACCCCCTCGACCAGCACGAACACGAGCAGGGCCCAGCGGACCGTGGTGTCCAGGAGCTCGTCGGCAATTCTGGCGAAGTCGCCCCGGGGAAGCAGCGTGGTTTGCGGATAATTCTCGGCACTGCACCCGGCCAGCACCAGGGCCAGCAGGCACAGCGCGGCGGTCCAGCGAAACGAGCACCGGGCGACGGTCCTGATGAGCATTGACGCGTTCATCCTGTCGGTAGAATCGCACGGAACCTGAGGGAAGCCGAAAGCAAGCCGCACTTTACCCTTCATCCTGTGGAGTGTCAAGGAACTACAGCGCTACCTGATGACCCGATCGAACGGGATGGCGCCGGGTACCTCATAGCTGAAATGCCACCACTCCTTCTCGTAATTGCGGAAACCTTCGGATTCCATTGCGCGCACCAGAATCTGGCGGTAGCGAAGTACCCTGCCGGCCGCATTCGCGGTGTGGGCTGCCTCCGAGAAGGTGTCGAACGGCGTCCCCATATCCAGGGCCGTACCGCTTTCCGGGTCCATGAGGGTAAGGTCCACCGCTAGCCCCAGGTTGTGCCGGCTCCTGCTTGCGATGTATCCATCCTTCAGCAGATCACGCCGGCCGGTGCGGTCAGCCCATTGGACCATCGCGCGGGTGGCACGAACTGGACGATAGCCGTCGAAGACCAGTAGACCGAGGCCCCCGGTCTGAAGCCGAGCCTGGACCCGGGCCAGTGCCGCCGCGGCCTCCCGGCGAAGTAGGGCCCGGGGGGCCTCATAACCCGGCAAGGGCGCGCCGGTAAAGTTGTCGGGGCCAGCGTACCGGGCATCTACGCGGATCGTCGAGTCCAGGGTCCGCACATCTACCAGCAGCGAATCGGCTGAGCCATCGGGGGCAACCGGAAGCTCAGCCGTGTTGACCGAAGCTGGCCGGTCGGTAGCAACGGACTGGGACGGCTGGGGCCGACACCCGCTACCGAGCAGCACCATCGCCAGCGCCAGACACCGGGAAGGCTGCATGGAGTTATATTAAGGCGTTAGTTGTCATGCTCTTAGGACCAATCCCATTCCAGCACGGTAGTAATCATGATTCGTGAGATGCGGGAAAAGCTCGGCCGCGAGATCGACCAGCTGAGCCATGAGTTGAATATTCTGCTGCCCCAGGCCATCGCACAGGCCGTTGAGCTGGGAGACCTCAGAGAAAACTCCGAGTACAAGGCCGCGCTCGAGCGTCAGCAGTTCGTTCAGGCTCGTCTGGGACAGCTGCACCAGCGCTTGAACCAGCTGAGCCAGCTAGCCAATACCGAGGCACCCACCGATCGCGTCGGGCTGGGCTCGCGAGTCACCGTGCTGGATCTGGACACCAATGATACCGACGTCTATATGGTGGTGCTCGCCGAGATGATGGATATCGACGCGGGCCATATCTCGCTGGCCTCGCCCCTGGGGCGGGCCCTCAGCGGCAAGAAAGTCGGGGAGGAGGTCAGTCTCCGTTTGCCCACCGCATCCCGGCGGCTGCGAGTGACCGAGCTCATCACCGTACATCAGACCGAAGGGGCGGCTGACGTACCGGGCCGCGAGTCCAGGACCGCAAAAGGCAACGGCGCGCGGTAATGGAGTTTCCCAAGAAGCTCATGGTGGTGGGCGATCGGGTTCTTATCACACCAGAAGATGGTGATGAGCGGACCCGGGTCGGTCTGTATCTGCCCGCCACTGCCATCGATTCGCAGCAGGTGCAGACCGGCTTGATCGTGGCCACCGGTCCTGGTACCCCGGTGGCCGATCTCAGCACTCTGGACGACGAGCCATGGAAGATCGACGCCAAGGAGACCCGCTCCAAGGGAATGCAGGCAAAGGTCGGCGATCACGCCATTTTCTTTCGTAAGGCGGCGGTCGAGATCACTTTCGAAGACAAGAAGTACCTCGTGGTGCCCCAGGCGGCCATTCTGGTGCTGGTCCGGGATGATTTGCCGATCTAGCTGCGAGTCGCGAGTCACGAGTCGCGAGACACCGCTCTCTAAGATCCGAGACCACAACTACTGATTAGGGCTAACGCTCCTGATGTTCGGTTTCTAGCGACTCGCGACTCGTGACTCGCGACTTCCCTCATGTGCTACTTCCTCTTTCTCGCCAGCCCGCTCACGCTGACTGAAGTTCGATCGATGCTCCCGCCTGGGGTGTCCGCCGATCTCACTTCTCACGCGGAACAACAGCTGTTCAAATCGCTGCATCCCGGGGCGCAAACTGTGGCCAGGCTGCTGGTGGGGCGGTGTTCGTGCGACCTGGTGCGGCAGCGCCTGCCTAACCCGCGTGAGGACGAGCGACATCTTAGGGAGCGGTACCGGGCCCTCGAGCTGAGCCGGACGACGGTGATCCAGTCGCTCGAGCGTCACCGCCGGCCCGGGCCGGTCGTAGTGCCTCCTGCAGCCGGCTGGGCCGGCGCACTGGCGGGCTTCGTGGCCGAGCACGCGAGAAACGCAGGAGCCAGCCTCTTTTTCCTGCATTTTGGTCGGCCAGAGCCCGGGGACCTCGGCCGCTCAATCCACCAGCTGACGCCAAGCCAGGTCCGCAGCGATCCGACGGGTTGGCTGCGGGAGGAAACCCCCATCCTCGTTCGGTGACCTCCTGACCGGCTCTGGCGACTCAACTGGCCTCGCTGTTAGCGTACCGCCATGACTCACGCGGCCGGCTCGGTCCAACATCAGCACCGGGAAGGAACCTTCGCCGGCTCCGGCGGCTTGCCCCTGTACTATCAGGCCTGGCTCCCGCCGGATCAGAAGCATCGCGTTGTCGTCGTCAACCTTCATGGGTTGGGCGATCATAGCGGTCTCTACCCCACTCTGGCTGAGTATCTCCCTGGACGTGGAATTGCCACCTACGCTTATGACATGCGCGGGAACGGCCGGTCCCCGGGGCAGCGAGCGTATCTACGCAGCTGGGACGAGTACCGGGACGATCTGGGCGCGTTTCTTACCCAGGTGCGCGCCTGGGAGCCCAGCCTCCCGATCTTCGTGCTGGGGCACAGCCTGGGCGGGTTAGTGGTGCTCGACTACGCACTCCACCATCCTGAAGGACTCGCCGGCGTCATCGCCGCGGCGCCGCCCCTGGGCAAGGTTGGCGTCCCTCCCCTGCTCATGGCATTGGGCCGGGTGATGTCGCGGATCTGGCCGCGGTTTTCCCTCGAGGTTGGGATGGACCTCTCCGGCCTCGCGCGAGACCCTAAGGTGGTGGAGGCGGTGCTGGCAGACCCGTTGTTTCACCGGCGCGGCACGGCCCGGCTGTCTACCGAAGTGACCGCTGCCATCACCCGAGTGCACGGAGCCGCGGCTGCTCTTGCCGTTCCTCTGCTCATTCTCCACGGCGCTGAAGACCGGATGGTGCCGCCGGACGGCAGCCGAGAGTTCTTCGGCAAGGTGCGCTTCCCGGACCGGGAGCTCCGAGTGCTTCCGGGTGCCTACCACGGGCTGTTCGCGGACATCGGATACCAGGAAGTCCTGGAGAACGTGGAGCGTTGGATAGACGATCGGGTGATTGCGAAGTAGTATCAGGATGGATCCTCGGGGACTCGAGATGGACAGCTCCGCAGCAGCGCCTCACCAACATCAGCCCGCCTCCCGGCTGTTCGCCCGCGCCCTCAGGCTGCGCTGCCCTCACTGCGGTGGTGGTCCGATCTTCGTGACGTGGTCGCGGCTGGTGCCCAACTGTCCGGTGTGCGGGCTCGGCCTGGAGCGGGGTGAGCAGGGCTATTGGCTGGGAGCCTACTTTTTCAATCTGATGGCGGTGGAGACGGTGTTCGCCATATGGGTGGTGGGGTTCCTGCTCTGGACCTGGCCCAGCCCGCCCTGGGGGTTCTTTCAGATCAGCACCCTCGCGCTGATGCTCATCGTTCCATTTGCGTTCTTCCCGTACTCGAAGACCCTCTTCCTGGCGTTTGACATGCTGGTGCGTCCGCCGGGGGAGGAAGACTTTTTCCTGCCCCATGAGGAAGCACCGGTTCGTCGCCGCAGCGCGACCGACCGGCCCTAGCTTTCCGATCCTCCTCGAACACCCAGCATCGGCAAGTAGGCGCGCCAGGGACCGACCGCGTCCTGGTACTGGCGGCCCATGACGCGCGCGATCTGTGCGATATGACTCAGGTCGTGCGCTACCCAGGTGGCCAGCAACTCCCCCAGCGTCACTCGGCCGAGCTCCGGGTGCCGGCCCCGGCGGTCAAGATCCTGGGTGGTGAGGTTGAGCGAGGCGAGCCGGAGCAGGTTTGCTGCTCGAAGCTCGGCGAACCGGTCGAGGAGCTGGTGCAGGGTTTTGCCGCGGGAAGCTTCGAACATGGCGAACCGGTCGAAAGGAGTGAACGGACGCGATTCGCCGTCGGCCAACAGCGCCTCGGTGCGCACCATCCAGTCGGTCCGCTCACCATGAATCAAATGGCCCACGATATCGAAGGGACTCCAGGTATCCGGTCCCTCGGTTCCCCTGATCCAGCACTCGGGCAGATCTTCCAGCAGCGAGCGAAGAACCAGCGGAGTCCGGCTCAGAACAGGCACCGCATCTTCGAGGCTGAAGTTCACAGTCCGATTCCTTCTTGCTTGACGCTTGGTGTGTTCGGGTTATATTCGGCTTAGGTATCCGAATAAACACCGAAAGTAGGCACTTATGGTCCCCTTTCATCCTTGCTCGACTCCCCCCGGATCGTACCCGCAGGCAAGTGAAGCTCGCTCAGGCAAAGGACGGCCCACAACCTACCAGCCCAGCCATTCAGTTGCCGGTCGCATGGAGGGTCCGGGCAATCGTACGCACCTCATTCGAGTCTGTCCCGACTGTGCCGGACCGGTCGTGCGGTCTTCCGGCTGCATCAACTGCACCCAGTGCGGATGGGGACAGTGCGGGTGAAGGCGGGGGGACAGGGGGACAGCTGGACCGCGGGACAGTCGGTGCGAGCTGAGGATCAGGTCTCATCCCAGCTCGACTTGCTGACCCGCTTCCCCCCTGTCCCGCCGTCTAGCCTTCCCGTTCTGGACCAGCGTCCCACCCGGAACGCCCGATTCATCGGTCTGACGGTGAATTCGGTTCTCAATACCCCAGCATCTACAAAGATGGGGTTCTGGTCGATCAATCCCTACGTCGGCTGTGAGTTCGGCTGCCATTACTGCTACGCGAGAGAGACGCATCGATGGGTGGTGGAGAGGGCGGTAGGAGGGAAGGATCCCTCGTTCCCTCTTTCCCTCCTTCCACCCGAAGAGGCCTTCGAAAAGGAGATCCTGGTCAAAACCGATGTCGCCGAAGTGCTGGCTCGAACTCTCAATCCTGCCCGGCTGGCCGGGCATTCACTGGTGATCGGTACCGCCACCGATCCGTATCAGCCGGCCGAACGGCGGTTCCGCCTTACCCGACAAATCCTGGAGGTCCTCCAGTCGTATCACGGGCTGTCCATCGAGATCATCACCAAATCGTCGCTGGTCACCCGAGATCTCGATGTGCTCCAGTCGCTCTCGAGCCAAAACGATATCACCGTCAACATTTCTTTGGCCACCGCCGATCCCCGGCTGGCGCGGCTGCTGGAGTTGCGCTCGCCGGTTCCAGCGGCACGGCTCCGGGCACTCCAGCGCCTCAACCAGGGAGGTATCTACGCCGGGCTCCTGGTGGCGCCGATCATTCCGGGAGTTACGGACGATTGGGCTGGGCTGGCTCGGTTGCTGGAAGCAGCGAAGGAGGCGGGCGCTCGCTACGTGGTCGGATCGGCGCTCCGGCTCGGCCCCGCAGCGCGGCACCGCTTCCTTCCTTTTCTCACTCGTGAGTTCCCGGCTCTGGCCGAGCGCTACCGCCGCCATTATTCGGGTAAGGACCACGTGGACCAGAGCTACCAGGACGCGCTCGACCGGCGGCTGCGCCTGCTGAAGCAGACCTATGGCTTTTCGGTCGAGGAAAGCGTGAGACGGCGACGGCGACTCGAAGGCCGTGCGCCGCGAGAGGCGGCAAATTCCGACCAGCAGGCAGTTCTACTTTGAGGTTTGTAGGCTTACCACGGAGGGAGGGAGGACACAGAGTTACGTAAATCCCTTGTAGCTCCTATGCTCGCTTGGTGAGTACGAGGACTCTATTTGTTGTCGTTACCTCTGTGCCCTTTTAACCCTCTGTGGTGAATTGTTTTTGGGAGCTTGTTATGACCAATGCCGAGCATGACCGCCGCATCGATTACGTCGAGTTCGCAGTCAAAAGCGTGCCGGATGCCAAGCGTTTTTACGGCAGTGCCTTGTAGAAAAGCGTAAACAGTGAACGGTAAACGGTAAACGGTAAACGGGGGGTTCCCCACGAGAATCCGTTCGCGTTGGTCCCGTCCGCTGTTCACTGTTCACTGTTCACGTTTCTCGGTCTCTCATGCGCTCCGTCCTGTTCGTCGACCCTCCGGCCTTCTGTACCTCCCTCGAGGGGATGGTCGCGCCCGCGCTCCGCACCCGGCCTCTGGCGGTAGCTCCGCCCGGCGCTGAGCGGGCCACGATCCTGGCGCTCTCGGCCGAGGCCCGCCTGGCCGGGCTGAAGCGGGGAATGCCGGTGCGCACGGCACAGCGGCTGTGTCCCGATCTCATCGTGCTGCCACCCAACCCGCGGCTCTATGCGCGTGCGTCGCGCGCGCTGCACAAGATCCTCCGGATCTACGCACCGTCTATCGAGCCGCGTGGCTACGGTCACGCCTTTCTCGATCTTACCGGAACCGGGCGCCTGTTCGGCCCGCCGCAGGACGTGGCGGACTGCATCCGCCGGGAGGTGCGCCGGCAGCTGCGGCTCGGCATTTCGGTGGGAATCGCCAGTAACAAGCTCGTCAGTCAGGCCGCCATCAGGGCGGGAAGGCGGGAAGGCGGGGACGCGGGAAAGCAGGAGCTGCTGTACGTCCCCTCAGGCGGCGAACGAGGGTTTTTGGCTCCCCAGCCGATGGAGGTGATGCCCGAGCTCGATCCCCGCGTTCGCAGACAACTGGACGACTACCAGCTCGATCTCATCGGCGAGGTGGCCGCTATTCCGGAAAGTGCGCTCTGCGCGGTGTTCGGCCGGGAGGGCCGGGGGCTGCGGGCCCGGGCTCGCGGGATCGACCCTCGTCCCGTGCTTCCACCCGAACGGCAATCAGAGTTTCACGTAACCCACACGTTGACTACGGATACCAACGACCTGGGCATCCTGTTTCCACTGCTTCGGCTGATGACCGAGCGGCTGGGCCGGCGACTGCGGCGGCGGGGACTCACCGCAGGTCAGCTCCGGGTGGACACCACCTATGCCGACTACACCACCGGCTCACGGGCCGTCCCGCTTCGTACGGCGGCACTCGACGCCGAGCTGTGGGAGGCTGCCCAGCGCGCATTCGTACTGGCCAACTCCAAACGCGTAGCAGTACGGACGGTGGCGCTTACGCTGGGCCGGCTGCTGGAAGCGGAAGCCCAGCTGGAGTTGTGGGGTGGGCAGCGGGGCGGCGGGGCAGATGGGCAGCAAGAGCACACCAGTGCTGAGCCTGTCGCTCAAGCCGACTGCCCCGCTGCCCCGCTGTCCCGCTGCCCCGCCGCGCTCCAACAGGCCGTAGACCGCGTCCGTGCACGGTACGGCGCTGGAGCGCTTCACCACTCCACCACGATTTTCCCGAAGGTGGCATTGCCTTCCATTACCCGATGCGCGTCAGCCAGCTGAGTCATGGGGTAGGTGCGTTCCAGCACCGGCCGCAGCGAAGCGCCCTGCCCGGCGCGGGCCTCGAACAGCGGCAGCATCCGGGCGCCGAACTCACTGACCAGAGGAATGCGTTCTTCCAGGCTCCGGGTTCGCATCACCGTTCCGATGATCTCCAGACGTTTCCGCAGAATCGGGCCCAGGTCGACTTCGGTGTTGCTGCCGGCCAGGAAGCCGAGCATGATCAGCCGCCCGCGGGGCGCGAGCACCGCCAGATTGTCGCCGAACGAGGGACCGCCCAGAACATCGAGCACGATGTTGACCGGATCGCCCACGGCTTCGCGGAACGGCGCACTGCTGGTATCGATGCCCACATCGAGACCATACACCAGCGCTCGCGCGAGCTTGTCGCCGCTGCGCGAGGTACCGAGCACCGTGGCGCCGAGATGCCTCGCGATCTGGGTGGCGGCGGTGCCCACGCCGCTGCCGACCGCGTGCACCAGCACCCGGTCGCCCGTCTGGAGCCGAGCCCGGGTCACCAGCGCGTCGTACGCGGTCAGAAACGCCTCAGGGATGGCGGCTGCTTCGGCGTACGACAACCCCGGCGGCATCGGCAGCACCTCGTCCTGGTGCACGACTACGAATTCCGCCTGGGCGCCGCCGCCCACCAGTCCCATGACCCGGTCTCCCACCTTCCAGCGGGTCACGCCGGGGCGCACGGCTTCCACTTCTCCAGCGTACTCCAGCCCGGGGATGTTGGCCGGCCATCCGGAAGGCGCCGGATACTGGCCGCGCCGCTGGATCAAGTCGGCCCGGTTCACCCCAGCCGCATGGACGCGCACCCGGATGTGCTCGGGCCGGACCTCGGGCTTGGGTACCTCGCCGATGGTGATGACTTCGGGGCCCCCTGCGCCCTCATAGATCACTGCTTGCATGAGGCTATTGGCTATTGGCTATTGGACACTAGCATGAGAAGCGAAGAGGATCCTAGCAGGAAGATGAAACAGCCAATAGCCAATAGCCAATAGCCGCCTATGGCCCAGACATACTGCGATGCCGCTATCGGCCATGAATGGCATGGACCATATCACGACCGGGAGTATGGTTTCCCGCTCGAGACCGATGCCGAGCTGTTCGAACGGCTCATGCTGGAGATCAACCAGGCCGGACTCTCCTGGCTGACGATTCTCAAGAAGCGGGACGCATTCCGGCAGGCTTATGGGGGGTTCGACCCCGACGTGGTAGCGGCATATGGAGACTCTGATCGCGCCCGGCTGCTCGCCGATTCCGGAATCATACGAAATCGGTTGAAGGTCGACGCGGCGATTTCGAACGCCGGCCGTATAATCGAGTTGCGAACGACCTATGGCTCATTTGCCGGCTGGCTGGCCGCGCATCATCCCCGCAGCAAGGAAGAGTGGGTGAAGCTCTTCAGAAAAACCTTCCGCTTCACCGGCGGAGAGATCGTGGGCGAGTTTCTGATGAGCATCGGTTACCTGCCGGGGGCGCACGTTCCGACATGTCCGGTGTATGCGACAATCCTGAAGCGCCGGCCGGCATGGTCGGGCCAGAAAGCGTGAGGGTATGACACGCGTAAGTGGTGAGTGGGAAACAATCGCTGGTCCTGCCGGAGCCCTGGCGATTGATGCTGGAGTAGCTCACGCAGGTACACCCGGAACCCTGCCGGCCGTGTTGGTACACTCACTCGCTGGTAACTCGGGTCATTGGGCGGCGCAGCTCCAGCATCTCCGCCCCCACCGGAGAGCAGTCTCGTTCGACCTGCGGGGACATGGGCGGTCGGAGCCCCCCAGGGATGGGGACTACAGCATCACCGCGATGGCGGGCGATGTCGCGGCAGTAGTGGATGCGCTGAAGCTGGCTCGGTTTGTCCTGGTGGGTCACAGCATGGGTAGCGCGGTGGCGCTGACGTATGCAGGCCAACATCCGGATCGTGTGGCGGGGCTGGTGCTGGTCGATCCGATCGGCGACGGCAAGCAGATCCCGCCGGCCGAAGGAGAGTCATTCCTGGCCGGTTTCGCGTCCGACTACGACAGCACCAGCCAGGCCTACTGGGCCAGCATCGCGGGACCTGACCGCTCGATACGGCAGCGACTGCTCCAGGATCTGGCGAGCACGCCCCAGAGGACCGTCGTTCAGGTTCTGCGGCATGTCATGACGTTTGACCCCGACCCGGCACTGGGCCGCTACTCCGGACCAAGGCTTTCGATCGTTACTCCCCACAACGACATGCCGTTCAGCCTGCATCGGCTGGGCAGCGGATTTCCCCACCGGATCGTGGAGGGAACCGGACACTGGATCCAGCTGGATAAGCCGGAGGTCGTCAATCGTCTACTTGATGAGTTCCTGGAGAAAAGCGTGAGTGGTAAACAGTGAAAAGTGAAAAGTGAACAGTGAACGGTAAGAGTGAACAGTGAACAGTGAACGGGAGAAAAGAGAGTAATCATCGCCAGCGCCTTCACGAGGCACGAGGCAAGCCGCCAACCTTTTCACTTTTCACTGTTCACTGTTTACGCAGTTAATCGATGTTTACTCATCTACACACCCACTCCCATTTCTCCTTCGGGCTCGGTGCATCCAGTCCCGAGGCGCTGGCCCAGGCCGCGGCGGAGCATGGCTTCCGAGCACTCGCCTGCACCGACACCAATGGGGTGTATGGGGCAGTCGAGTTTCAGGGGGCCTGTGACGTGATAGGCGTGCGCTCCATCCTCGGCGCCCACCTGGTGGCCAATGGGCAGGAGGTCGTGGCGCTGGCACTGGACGAGCGGGGATGGGGGGCACTGTGTAGAGCTATAACAGAGATCCATTGGGCGAATAACGTTGTCACCCTGAGGGAGCGGAGCGACCGAGGGGACCTGAGCCCAAACGGCTCTTCGCCCCTTCGAGCAGCCTACCCTGAGCGAAGCCGAAGGGCTCAGGGTGACAAACGTTGCTTGTCCACTCTGTTAGCCAACGACAGAGAAGGTCTCATTCTTCTCTCCCGTGACATAAACCTTCTACAGCAGATCCTTCGCCTGAGCGGCCCCGGGAACCTCTACGCCGAGCTGCGGCCGGGCAGAGGACGCCACGAGACACTCGGCGCGGCGCGGCAGATGGGATTGCCCTGCGTCGCCACCAATGGCGTGGTGGCGGCCCAGCCCGAGGATTGGAGTCGCCACCGGCTGCTCCGGGCGATTTCGCTGAACACCACCCTTTCTGCCCTGCCATCGGACCAGGTCTGGCCCAGCGGGGCCTCGCTCTGCGCTGCCACCGAGCTGGCCCGCCACTTCCCCGACTGCCCCGAAGCGATTCGCGCGTCAGAGGAGATTGCCGAGCAATGCCGCTACCGAATTCCCGTAGGTGAGCGCACCGTACCACCGCGCATCGCCGATACCGGCTCCGCTTTCACGCAGTTGCGGGAGCTCACGCTCGAGGGCGCCCGGCGGAGGTACCGTGCCCTCACACCCGAGCTGCAGGATCGGCTCGACCTGGAGCTCGGCATTATTGCTCAGAAGGGGTTCGCGGACTACTTCCTGGTGGTGCGCGATATCGTCCAGCACGCGCCGACCCACTGCGGCCGAGGCTCCGTCGCCAATTCGGTCGTGAGCTACTGTCTCGGTATCACCCACGTCGACCCCATCAGTTGTGGTCTCATCTTCGAGCGCTTTCTCAACCTGCAGCGGCGGGATCCGCCGGATATCGACCTGGATTTTCCCTGGGATGAGCGGGACAAGGTGTTGGCCTATGTCTTCCAGCGCTATCCCCGGCTTCATTCGGCCATGGTGGCCAACCACAACACTTTTCAGGCGCGGGGGGCGCTGCGGGAGGTAGCCAAGGTACACGGACGCCCCGCGGGGGAGATCCGGGAGATCACCCGGCGGATTCCATTCTTCTACGAGACCGGCGAACGGTTGCACCATGTGGTCGCCACGCATCCCAATTTCCGGGGACTGCATCTGACGTCCAACTGGCAGGAGTTCGCCCGGGCCGCGGAGGCGCTGGTGGGAATCCCCCGCCATCTCTCGGTTCATCCGGGAGGAGTGGTGATCACACCCCGGCCGCTCACCGACTATGTGCCGGTCGAGCCTGCCGCCAAGACGCTCCCCTCGCTCGATGGCTCGGGGCAGGGTCTCCCCATTCCAGTTATCCAGTTTGAGAAGGACGGCACCGAGGATGCCGGATTGGTCAAGATCGATCTGCTGGGAAATCGCTCGCTGGCGGTAATCCGGGACGCCATCGACGCGGTGCACGGCCATACCACGAGCCGCATCGATTACACCTCGTCCGACGCCGGTGACGACGAGGGTGCCAGGCAGCTGTTCCGCACCGGGCAAACGATGGGAGTCTTTTACACCGAGTCACCCGCATCCCGGCTGCTCTGCGCCAAAAGTCAGGCCGACACATTCGACCTCCTGGTGCTCAACACCAGCATGATCCGGCCGGCATCGAACAAGTACATTCGGATTTACCTCGATCGGCTGCGCAACGGCACGCCATACGAGCCGCTCGATCCATCCCTGCGGGACACACTGACCGAGTCGTTCGGCATTATGGTATACCAGGAGGACGTGGTGAACGTATGCGCCACCTTCGCGGGCATGCCGCCGGCTACCGGTGACGGCCTGCGGAAGGCGCTCTCCAAGAAGCGCCCCGCCAAGCACCTCGCCGCCTACGCGGAGGAGTTTTTTACCGGAGCCATGCGACTGGGACGGAATCCGGACGCCGCAAAGCAGGTGTGGGAGATGATCATGTCCTTCGCTGGATACAGTTTCTGCAAGGGCCATTCATGTTCCTACATTCAGGTGGCCCAGCACTCCTGCGCGCTCCGAGCCAATCATCCGGCGGAATTCATGGCGGCGGTGCTCTCGAACGGCGGGGGCTTTTACCATGCGTTCGCCTACGTGGCGGAGGCCATGCGCATGGGGCTCACCGTGCTGCCGCCCGACATCAACGCGAGCGACTTCCGCTGCAGTGGGAAAGGGCGGGAGCTGCGGATTGGATTGCAGTTTGTGAAGGGGCTGTCGGCGGATGGGGTGGAGCGGGTGCTGACAGCGCGGGTCAGCGGGACAGCGGGACAGCGGGACCGTTTGCTCTCAAGTACGGACATGGGCGGTGTGCTCCTGCCGTCCCGCTTACCCGCTGACCCGCTTACCCGCCCCTTCACCAGCCTCTTCGACTTCCAGGCCCGCACCGGCATTGCGCCTTCGGATCTGCGGGTCCTGATCAAAGTCGGCGCCCTCGACTCCCTGGCCGATGGCTGGACCCGTCCGATGATGCTGTGGCTGGTGGATTCAGCGGGACAGCGGGACCGGGAGACAGCGGGGCAGCAACAACACACTCTGGATGGAGCTCTGGCCGACTCGCACTGTCCCGCTGTCCCGCTGTCCCGCTGTCCCGCCTTGAGGGAGTACTCTCCTGAACGTCGCCGGAAGGAGGAGTATGAGATCCTGGGCTTCATGACCGACTCCCATCCGATGCAGCTCCATGCCGAGCGGCTGGGAAGATTCCACCTGTGCCGCAGCAGCGACCTGCCTCAGCATGTCGGCCGGCACGTGATGGCGGCCGGGATGCTGACCACCGCCAAGCCGGTGCATACCGCGAAAGAGGAACCGATGGAGTTCGCCACCTTCGATGACGGGCACGGCCTGATCGAAGCAGTGCTCTTTCCTGACGTGTACCGCGAGCGCGGCCACGTGCTGTTCGATCAGGGACCCTTCATTTTTCGGGGGAAGGTGGAGGAGGAGTTCGGCGCGGTGACATTGACGCTCACCCACCTGGACCGCCTCGAGCGACGACCTGCCATGTCAGGGTGACGCGCTGGAGGAGCGCTGCCCGAAGATCATTTCCCCTTCTTCCGCAAAGCTTACCTTCCTGGTGCCGATCGGCGTCTTGAAGGTCGCCCGCCCACTCACGGCAAAACGGTGAGTGCCGGTGTCCAGCGCCTGAAGCCGGGAGGGCGTAGCATGCTTCTCGAGCTTGAGTGGCAGCGCGACGGTGGAGACCGTGTCGGTGGCAACCGACACGGTGCTATCCTGCTTGAGCCGTCCGATGGGCATGCCATCCAGTCGAAGCGATACTTCCATCCGGGTGCTGGACAGCGGAAAGTCGTTCCGGTTGTGTACGGCCAGCGCCACCACGACCGGCGAGCCGGCCATCGAACGCGGCTCCCTGACCTGCAATGTGACCCGCGACACGGTGACGACCGGGTCTTCGTAGATCCAAAGTCCCAAAGGAGTACACGATCCCAGCATCAGCCATGCTGCCCCAGCGACTGTCTTCCGAATCATCGAGTTCCGCGTATTCATGAGGATGCACAAATGTGGTTCCCTAAGGTCCTGACCGGTGTCGGACTCTCGCTGACTTTGGCCGCGGGCGCCAGTGCCTGCTCCGGAGAAGACCCGATCGAGCCGCCCACGGGGAGCGGTGCACGGCTTCAGGAGGTGGTCACCGGACTCAGCGCCCCCCTCTACCTGACGGCGCCACCGGGAGATCCGCGCCTGTTCATCGTGGAAAAGACCGGAGCCATCCGAATTGTTAAAGACGGCCTGCTGCTTCCCGGCGCGTTTCTCGATCTCAGCTCCCAGGTTTCGAACGGCGGGGAGCAAGGGCTGCTCGGTCTCGCCTTCGAACCCGACTACGCCATCACTCGGCGCTTCATCGTTCATTACACCGATGCGGCGGGCAACACCGTCGTGTCGCGGTTCCAGACCTCGGACGACCCCGATCGTGCTGACCCGGCCAGCGAACAGATAATCCTGACCCAGGTCCAGCCGTTCAGTAATCACAACGGCGGCCAGATCCTGTTCGGTCCCGATGGCTTTCTCTACCTCGGACTGGGTGACGGCGGGTCAGCCGGGGACCCCGACAATCGGGGCCAGGATCTATCGGACCTCCTCGGCTCGATCCTCCGGATTGACGTCCGAAATGGGGACCCCTACACCATCCCCTCGGATAACCCGTTCGCCCAGTCCGAGATATGGAGCTATGGTCTGCGGAATCCGTGGAGGTTCAGCTTCGACCGGGCCACCGGAGATCTCTACATTGCGGATGTGGGCCAGAACCAGTGGGAGGAGGTCAACGTTGCGCTGTCTTCGGAAGGGGCGGGGCGAGGCGCCAATTATGGCTGGAGCATCATGGAAGGGTCTCACTGCTTTCGCGGATCCGGATGCGACCAGGCGGGCCTGACTCTGCCGACGGTGGAGTACAACCACGGGGAGGGGTGCTCCGTCACGGGCGGGTATGTGTACCGTGGCAGCGCCGTTCCCGCGCTCCAGGGTCACTACTTCTATGGAGACTACTGTCAGGGATGGGTACGTAGCTTTCGGCATAGCGACGGCGCGGCTGCGGCCCCGACATCCTGGCCGAGTCTCGCGCCCGGCGGGCCGATCCTCAGTTTCGGCGAGGATGCAGCAGGGGAATTGTATGTACTCGAACAAGGGGGACGGGTCTTGCGCGTGGTGCCGGACCCCTGAGCTGAATGGCTGACACCGATAGCATCGCTCCGGATCGGGCCCGTCTCGAGGAGCTCGGCCGGAAGATTCCGGGGACCGTCCGGTTCGGGACCTCCACCTGGAATTACCCTGGATGGCGGGGGCTGGTCTACCATCATGACTACGGCCCCAAGGGAGCACCGGCAAAGATGCTGGAGGAGTACGCAACGTTCCCGCTGTTCCGGACCGTGGGCATCGACTCGACCTACTATGGCCCCCCAACCGAGGCGGTGCTTCGGAGTTATGCCGAACACCTGCCGCCGGGATTTCCCGTCGTGAGCAAGGTCTGGAGCCAGCTCACAATCCATACCTTCACCAAGGCACAGGACCCGGCCCGGGCCGGGAAGACCAATGTCGACTTCCTGAACCCCGACCTGTTCGTGGAGGAGATCTACCAGCCCTATCAACGGCACTTTGCAGACAACGCGGGACCATTTGTCTTCGAATTCCAGACCCTTGCCAGGTCCAGCGGCATCGGTCCCGAACACTTCGCCACCAGGCTCGACGAGTTCTTCTCTGCCCTCCCGCGAGAAGGACAGTTCGCCGTCGAGATCCGCAATGACGAGTTTCTCACACCCATGTACTTCGCGGTCCTGAGAGAGCATGGCGTGGCGCACGTGTTCAACTCATGGACCAGGATGCCCCCTATCGGCCATCAACTGGAGTTACCCGGCGCGATCACGGGCCCGTTCATCGTGGCTCGCGCGCTGCTCCGCCCGGGAAGGACCTACGACGAGGCGGTAGACGCCTTCTCTCCCTACGATCGGATCCGGGAGCCCAATCTCAAGCTCAGGAGGGACCTGGTCCGGCTGGTGGAGGCCGCGGTAAAGACCCGCATACCCGCATATCTGTTGGTGAACAATCGAGCCGAAGGCAGCGCGCCGCTCACGATCGCGGCTGTCGCCGAGATGCTGACTTAGCGGTGGAGTCTGGTCAGTCCGCCGGGTCCAGGAGCCTGACCTCCACTGCCCAGGTCCGCTCCTCACCGGGATTCAGCGTTTGGGCTGTTTGCCAGTCGGTCACCGCGATATCCAGCCGATCCGGTGCACCGATGCACGGCTCCAGAGCCAAGTTGTAGTAGGGGGTACGTTCCGGGGGCGCCCATCCCCGGCAGTTGATCCAAAGCCCCACCTGGGGCACCTGCTCTGGTTGGACCACCATCTCCAGCCGCTCGCCGCGCCGGGGATCGGTCACCGTCATGGATCCCCCGGGACCCAGATCGCCGAAGAGCTTGAGCGCCCACCCGCCCTGGGAGGGGAACGTGAATTGGCCCGTTTCTCCGGCGATGCCTTCAGGCCAGGACACCATGCCCCCGACCTGGATATCGCCGCGACCGTGAACCGCGTCCACCTTCACCTGCCTCAATCCCGGTAGCGTGAGTGTAGACCCGGGTTGCACGTTCAATAGCGGATGCGAAGACCAGATCCAGGGAAAGGGCGTGTCACCGGTATGCCGCAGCCGATAGCGGAGCCGCAGCACCGGCTCCTGCGCGTCCAGGGTGATGTGCCGCTCGAATTCGTAGGGGAAGGCGGTGCCTATGGTCGCGCCGGTGAGGGTGGTTCCCCCTGCGTGATCGTACACCGAGCTGGACCAGGGTGAGCTCCACAGCTCCCCATGGTCTGGCAGCGGCGGGGTATCGGGAGGCGCCCCGGGCACGGGACACGGCCCTACAGTGGGAAAGCATTCATCCCAGCCGCCACTGTCGGCGGTCTCCACGTACGATGCCCCGGGCCGGGGCGGGGCGAGCGGAATCTGGTCGCTCCGCCATAGCCACTCACGGCCGGTCAGCCGCCGCAGATTAGTCAGCTTCATCCCCAGGCTTGGGACGGCGATGACCTCCAGCTCAGCGGTGCGGAGCGCTACGGCTGGAAATCCTGAGACCGTCGTTTGGCGAAAGGACATGTCCGAAGGCTCGCACCGGCCAGCTACCGAAGCCGGCGATCTTCGCGGGTACCGCGAAGAAGCGGAAGTCGCGCTGGGGGAGGCGGGAAAGGTGGCACATATGCTCGACGATAGGCACGCCGGCGGCCAGCAGGGTCGAGTGCACCGGCCGCGACCAATCGGCGGTATCGTCGATATTCAGGGAGTCTATCCCAACCAGCACCACCCCTTGCGCCACCAGGTATTCAGCAGCGTCACCGGTAAGAAAGGGATGATCCGACTGGTAGCGTTCGGTTCTCCAGTGAACGTCCCAACCGGTCTGCACCAGCACCGCCTTGCCATGCAGGTCGATGCCCTCGAATGCCCGCCGGCCGATGGCCCTGCCTTCCTCTGACCGCCGGCGAACCACCACACCGTCCAGATCTGCCAGGGACTCCAGAGACAAACCTGCCAGATCGATTCCGGCGGCATAGCGATGGAACGGCGCATCCAGGTAGGTCCCGGTGTTCGCCACCATTTCGATCTTCCCGATCTGGAACTCCACCCCGGGAGCGTAGCGGGCCCGGGAGGCCTCGCGGCTCAGGTAATCGCAGATCAGCGGGCCTGGCAGACCCGGGTAGGTGGTCATGCCGTCTTCGATGGTGTGACTGAGATCGATCAGCGGCATCGAAAAACCGTAAAAAGTGAAGAGTTAACAGTGAACACTTAAATGACCTGTTCACTTTTTACTTTTCACTTTTCACGTCCTGCCCTCCAGGTCAAGCTCCACGCCCGCAACCGAACAGATCCGCGCGATCGTCTCTCCCACCTTGTTGTTCGGCGTCGAGGCCCCTGCTGTAATCCCGATGCTGCCGGCGCTGCCCAGCCACGCAGAGTCAATGGTCTCGGTTTTGGTCCCGATGAGCTGGTGCCGAATCGTTCCCGCCGCAACATCCACCGCATCGGCATCCTCGATATGGTAGACCGGAATGCCGTGCTGCTGCACCAGCGCCGCCAGGTGACAGGTGTTGCTCGAGTTGTATCCACCGACCACCACCATGACATCGAGGGGTTCCCGCAGCAGCGCCACGACCGCGTCCTGCCGCTCCTGGGTGGCCGAGCAGATGGTATCGAAAGACCTGAAATGCTGAGGGACCGCCTCGGGGCCGTAACGGCGGATCATGCTCTTCCGAACCTCCTCCGCGATCGCCAGCGACTCGCCGGACAGCATGGTGGTCTGGTTGGCCAGCCCAACCCGCACCAGATCGCGCTCGAAGTCGAAACCGGGCGATACCGCGTGGCGAAAGCGGGCCTCGAGCTCGGCGCTGTTTCCCTTGCCCTCGATGAAGTCGCAGACCAGGCGGGCGTCAGCCATGTCGAAGACGACGAGGTACCGGCCGCCCGGACGCTTCATGACCTGACTGGCAGTAGCCTTGGTTTCCTCATGGTAGTGCTTGCCGTGGATGACGGCGGTGAAGCCATCTCTGGCATAGCTCTCGACCCGCTTCCACACATTGAGGACCGACCCACACGTCGTGTCTACCAGTACGCACCCGACGCTGCGAAGACGCTCGAAGTCCCGGATGGTCACCCCAAACGCCGGCATGATCACCACGTCATCGGGCGTGACCCCAGAGAAATCGAATTCCCCGTCTTCACGATGCGCCAGGAGCGTGATGCCCATATCCCGCAGCTTCTGATTCACATGCGGGTTGTGAATGATCTCGCCGACCAGAAAGAGGCGCCGGCCCGGAAACTTTGTTCGAGTCTCGTAAGCATATTCGACGGCCCGGTCTACACCGTAGCAAAAGCCGAACTCACGAGCCAGGCGGAAAGTGAGCGAGCCGACCTGCAGCCGATAGTCGTTGGACCGGACCGCGTCGATGATACGGCTGTGATAGTCCGCGGTCAGCTGGCCTGCGATCTCGGTCTTCAGGCCAAAGCCCTTACGGAAGTACGTGTTCTCCATTCCTCAATCTAGTCCCGCAGAGAGGCCGGCACTGGTGTCGGCCGAGTCCGCGGCCGGCTGTGGACCGCAGCCCCGGACCTGAGGTACAACTGTAAGGCCCCGGACGCTACCTGAGAGTGTGATCAGCTGGCCATTCACTACCGAACGGGCGCGGGCAGACAGCGTGGCCGACAGCTCACCCGACTCGACCCGCTCGAGCACGACCCTGCCGCTGTCTCCTTGATACCCTTGAATGGCATTGGATTCGAACAACCGCAAACCAATCCCCGCGGCGGGAGCGAGCGTGTCCGCCCCCTCCGGCTGGACCACCCGGTAGGTGTCGGCCTCGATGCTGTCGACCGGGTATAAGACCAGGGCCAGCCCGGTGTCGCCCTGAACCCCGCGGATCTCCAGGGCTCGCCGCTCATCGCACCACTCGGCGGTGGCGGAAGCGGCCATGGCCCCAGTGTCCGCGCCGGTCCAGCGCGCCTCCAGGCGTCCGGACTGATCGGGTGGCTCGGGGGAGGCGCCGGTGCAGGCGGTCAGTACTGCCAGCGAGAGCGGCGAGAGAAGCATGGCCCTCATTTGGGCACCCGCGCGATAGGGTCGGAGCGAACCAGGCCTGCGCGATCAGAAAGTACGGTCACCGCTTGTGACTCTTTCGTCACCGCCGGTGCCCCACCATTCCGGAAATCGGTTGCCGGATTGACCAGGGAATAGGTACTGGGTATCCCACCCCGAATGAAAGACCTTGCACCCAATTGTAGTTGCGGGAGAACGGAAGGCTTTGGGCGATGTTGGAGGGTCGGGGTTGGTCTGGAGCGAGATGTCGGGACTGTCGCGATGTTACAGTGATGTTCAGGAGGTCTGCGCCCATTTACTGCGGCCGTCTCGATGAAGTCCATAGGCCTTGAGCCGACGCCAGAGCGTAGTACGGCTGATTCCCAGGGACCGGGCGGTTTCCGCAAGCTTCCAGCCGTGCGCGTCCAGAGTCTTGACGATAGCCTCTTTTTCGCGTGCTGCCAGCGTGGTGGCCCCCACGACGCCGGGGATGAACATAGCCTCACCCAGCTCGAGCCCGCCCACACGCAACGGCCGGAGCCTGCCGCCAAGCGCCGCCAGGCGCGGCTGTAGATCGGGAGCGCCCTCGAACAGGTCCATCCCGGCCAGTGCTTCCCGAGCCGGCTGGTTGGTGTAGAGTAGCCGTCCCTCGGCAGTCGAAGACCACGACGCCCTCGCTGAAGCCGTCCAGAAGGGCCTTGGCAAGAGGCGAAAAGACCGAGGGCATCGAATTGATCGGGAGGGTGTCTGGCATAGTCACGGTACGCGCTCTCAGGCCGGCTGGTTTCGAGATTGGGGTTCGAGACTGGCTGCTTCTATTCAAGACGCACAGCCCGCCCCGATGGTGCACAGTGGGACCGCAATCCCGGACCTCACTCTCCCACCGCCTCCACCGGAATCTCCCGCTGCTGGCGAAGCTCGGCCAGAATGACCAGGGCCAGGCCCGCAAAGATCGCGAAGCCGGCGACGGCGGCGCGCCAAGTCAGCTCCTCTCCCTCGAGAACCAAGGGAGCGACCGCCGCGGCGAAGAGCGGCTGGAGATAGATGTATACCGCCACCAGGTTGGACGAGACCCGCTTCAGGGCCCAGAGGTTGAGCAGGTAGGTCAGAATCGTCGGGAAGACGACGATATAGGCCACCCACAGCCACGCCTCACCGCTGACGTCTGCGAGGCTCATCTGCTGTGCAGCCACTCAGCCCGAAGGGCAGCACCCCGAATGAGGCGAAGAACATCACGTAGAAGCTGACAGTTATCGAGTCGTAGCGGCGGAGGATCGGACTTGGAGTAGAGGAAGTACGCGGCGTAGCACACCATCCCCAACGACGATGAGGGCATTGCCCAGAGCAACGTCCGGCGCCAGGGAGATCCGGTCCGGCCCGATCAGGTACACCGCTCCCCCGGCGGCCAGGGCGATGCCGGCGAGCTTGAGCAGAGATGCCGGCTCCCGTCCGAGTGAGCACGGAACCGAGGACCGTGAACACCGGGACGGTCGTCACCAGGATGGTCGCGTTGATGGCGGTAGTGTGCTTCAGCCCGAACAGGAAGAGAGTCTGATTGGCTGCGATCCCCAGCAGTCCGAGAACGGCGAGCTGCAGCAAGTCGCCCGGGTCCCGCACCCACCGACCACCCATCGCAGCCTTAACCGCCAGCAGCACCAGGGTTGCTCCCAGAACCCGAACGGTGACCAGGGCGCCTGCCGGGAAAACCGGCAGCACCAAGCGACCCGCGATGGCCAGACTGGCAAACAGGAGCTGCACCACCACGAGCGCGAGGTGGACGAGGGGCCGCACGGTGGATGCAAGATAGGGAGGTGGAGTTAACCGCGGTGCCGCCCACGCGGATTTCTTCCCCGCTGACGGGGGTGGCCATTCCGGCGTCCCCTGCCCCGCCGGCCGCGAGTCTCACCCTGGTCTCCCCGGTCATCGTTCGAGGGTGCGGGCGACCGCTGGAGCGCGGACTGAAGATCGGCAACCGTGTCGGCCTGGATCGGAGCGTGGGTCCCGCGCTGGACCGCGAACCTGAGGGGCCGGTCCAGCGCCGGCAGCTCGTCCTGACGAAGGCGTCGGGCCTGTCCTTCCCTCAACCGCACCCGCGCGACTCCGATTCCCCCTTCCACCTCGTAGTCCAGCGGCACGGCGTCTCCTCGCAGACGCAGGCTCCTGGGGAGCGCCTCCAGCTGTTCTCGGGTGCGGTCGTCGATGAATTCCGCGGAATCGAGGACGAGTCGAGTCCGCAGAAAATCCTCCCAGCTGGTCACGCTTTCCAGCTGTCGCCGGATCTGCTGGCGGAGCGCATCGGGGGACAGAGCGGCCACGGCTCCCCCCGACCGGCGCCAGAGTTCGTCCAGCTCGGCCAGGGTACGACGTAACCGCTGCTGATCGGGATGAATGGTCTCGCCTTGCATCAGCGCCTGGGTAAGGACGTCCAGCGCGGCCGGCCGGAGCTCGCTGGGAATCCGGTCCTCGATAGTTTCCACCTCTGTTTCGAGATCGAACCCGAAGTAGCTGCGGCGGCGCTCGATCATCAGCCGCTGATGCTTGCGGGGACCGCCGAGCACTATCCTGGGGGGGCCCAGGACCGCGTAGCGCCGGATGAGATCGTATGAAAGCGTGGTCCCTTCTATGCCGGCCCGGGGGTTGCCAAAGCGGTCCGCGAAGAACCGCAGCGTGCCGGCCACCGCACCCCAACTGCCGGCCACCGATGTCTTGGAGACCCGCGCCTCTTGTCCGTCGACGGTCTGTTCGTCGATGACCAGGTCGAAGGGCATGATCCGGGCGACCAGGTCGGCCCAGAGACGTCTGATCTCCTTCGACGCGTAGGGAAGCTGCTTCGGCAGGGGCAGCTCCAGCGACCGGTAAACCGAGGCGAACCCGAGTGCGGCATCCTCGATGGCCTTCACCAGGACGCCACGGCGGTCCGCCCACTCTGCCAGCCCCTCTTCATCGAACACATGGCGTGGCAGGCCATAGACCTGGCCCAGATATCCGTGCTGATTCACCGCTTCGGCAAACAGGTTATAGGCCGTCAGATGGTCGCTGCCGCTGACGAGTACTCCGTGAAGGTCGCGCTCCTCCCTGGTCATCCGGTGCAGGGAGTCGATGCCGGAGCACACGGCAACAATGGGCACCAACTGGTCATCGGCATGCACCAGGAGCTCGCCCCAGGAGCGCTCCACCGGCAAAGCCTCGACCTCTCGCCCATAGCTGGTCAATCGGCCGTTCTCCACCAGACCGCGCCCGGTCAGCAGCTCGATGGCCCGCCGATAGGCGGTACGGTCGAGAGGTACCGGCAACTCGAGGTCTCGCGCATCGACACCAATGGCCGCACAGGTAATCGCGACCCGCTCCGCATCTCCCGCCAGCTGGAATTCAGGCGGAGTGGGGCGAAGTGACGGGAAGTCGAGGTTCCGATCGCTGAGGATCGTCACTTCCCCGTTAGGAACCCTGCCGTGTACCCGCCCCGCCATCTGGAGGATTTCGTTGGCGCCGAGATGCAGCCGATGGAGCACGTTTCGGCCCCGATCCACCACGTTGCCGTAGCGAGCATCGTAGATCACCACGGTATCGAGACCGGGCACGTTGAGGGCCGACTGACCTGCGGCGGTCATGGCCAGCAGGAACGGCCGGTCGACCTCGCCCTCTAGAAAGGGACGAATGACACGGATGGGCTCGCCGCCATGATAGAAGGCGGTGTTGAGACGGGGCCATTGTGCACCCAGGCCGACGGCGAGCTTCTCCACCTCCGCCCGCGTCGGGACGAACACAGCCACCCCCCGCCTCTCCTTGATGAGGCGGCGGACGTAGCGCTCGTTGAGGAACTCCTCCGGCTGCTGTGGCAGGATCTCGACTTTTGCCTTCAGGGCTGGGTCGAAGGCCTGCGTAGCCAGCACCTCAGCGCTATCGAGATACTGGGCATAGAAGGTGGGATCCACCGTGGCGCTCAGCCAGATGAAGCGGCTGCCGGCTCGCTTACCCAGAGCCAGGCACAGCTCCAGCTCGGCCGAGGTCTGGTGGATCTCATCCACGATGATGGTGTCGCGAGACGAGATCAGGTCATCCTGGAACCAGCGCCGGGCAATCCCTGTGGTCACGATCACCACGTTCCAGCTGGGCGTTTCCGGCGTGGCCTCCCGCTCCCGATTGACCACGCCCACCTTGAGCGGCTCCCGCAGGATCGACTCGGCGATGGGTCGGATCCCAAGGGTCTTGCCGGTCCCGGTGCCCGCCACAATCCCGAATCCTTTTCCTTCGGCGGCCCACTGCCGGAGCTCGGCCCCGTGCTCCCGCTCCAGCAGCGTGTCTACCTGAATGCCGAGGGCCAGCTCGATGGTCTCGCATGCAGCCCGCGTCGGCGCGATGATGACGATGCGCCCCTTGGGATGGGGAGCGTGTCGATAAGCGTCGGGATCGGGCGGGAGGTGGTGGTCACGGGAGGGATGCATGTGTAAAGAAGGAGGGAAGGAGGGAAGGAGGGAAGGAGGGAGGAGGGAAGGAGGAACTTGCCGTTTCCCTCTTTCCCCCTGTCCCTCTTTCCGCCTTTAGAACCCCGGTTGGAGCTCAAACTGCCACAGCCAGCCCTTTTCCGGACGGTCGAACGGCCGCACCAGGTTCAGCTCCGCCACTGCAAAGCCGAGCAGGTTGAGCCTGAGACCGGCGCCGGCGCTGAATACCGGATCACGAGTTCCCGATCCGAATACCGAGGGCTTGTTGACGGTGTCCCAGGCGAGACCCGCGTCCCCAAACACGACGAACTCGATGGGGAAGGCGCCATAGTACCCGGTGCCGACCCCAAGAACGCCGAATAGCGGGAAACGGAGTTCCGCGTTTCCGATCATCATCCGGCTGCCGAGCAGCTGATCGAACACCGGGCAGGCGGTGGGCTCACTCGCGGGGGGGTTGCACTCCGACGCGTCGAAGGACCCATAGCTATAGCCTCGCATCAATCCCGGCTGGCCGATGAACAGCGGCTGCAGCCGGGTATCCTCGCCATCTCTGGCGTAGCGCCCGTAGTGCAGCAGCCGAACAGCGAACGTGAAAGGACGTGCCGGCATGAAATAGCGACGGTAGTCCGCCAGAACTCCCACGAAGTTCAGCGAGCCGACCGTGGGCGAAACCTCCAGGCGGTAGCGTTGCCCCAGGATCGGGCTGGTGGCTCCATAGAAGGAGTTGTCATACACCAACGCGAGAGTGCCGACTCCCAGGTTCAATGCGCTCGACGCAGGGAGATCCAGGTTCTCCTCGAAGACCTCCTCACCGGTGGCAAGCGAGAAACCTTTGGTGCTGAGCTCTCGATCGAAGGAGATGTTGCTGTAGCCGGCCTGGAGATCGATCCGCTGTACTTCGCTGAAGGGATACGACACCAGCCCGGTGATGTCTCGGTTGGTCTGCCGTATCAGCAGCTGTTGCTCGATGAACGTTGGCCCCAGCCCCTCCACGTCCGCCACACCCTGCGCGTAGCTGCCGGTGACATAGGGAACCTGCTGGACCACGCCTCCCCAGTTCAGCCGCCGGCTCAGGTTCTGGTATGCCACCGCGGCGGTGATGTCCTTGAAGCCGCCGTTCACCTGCAGCGCTGTGACCAGATTGCGGTTTCCCAGCAGGTCGCTGAAATAGAGGGCTGCCCCTCCACCGATATAGGTGCCGAACTGGTTGCTGCCGGCAAAGAGCGATGGGCTACCGACGTAGGTCAGACCAAAGCCACTCCGGTAAGGCTGAATGGGGAAGGCCGTGTCCTGCGGCAAACCCAGCTCCTGGTTGGCGAGCAGGTCTACCAGCAGGGGGTTGCGGCGCTGGGGCGGCGGCAGCACTGCGGCAGCCCGGCCAGGGGCGGCCGGACTAAACGGCCGGCCGGCCAGGATCTCGGGCTCGACGACCGAATACAGTTCGTATCCATTGGCCCGGAAGACGCTGTACACGATGCGCCCCGAATTCTGCGCAACCGACAGAGCCGGGCTGGTCTCGGTGATGCCGCTTACACCGGTGAACAGGTCGGTGATTTGTCTGATTTCGCCGTCCGCCAGATTGACCCGGAACAGGTTCGCAATTCCGTCGGGGTCGGCCACGAAGAAGAGACTCCGGCCATCGGGAGCCCACTGGGGACTGGTATGCCGCGCACCCTCCAGCGCGGGCAACGGCTGCAAGTCGCCGCCTGCAACGTCTATCAGCGCCAGCGAATAAGGACCGATAGCGAGCTGTGCCATGTCCGAGGTAAAGCGGTCGGTGGCAAACGCCAGGCTCCGTCCGTCCGGCGACCACACCGGCTGGAGATCGGCAAACGCGTCGTCGGTCAGCTGGCGGAGTCGATTGGTCTCTAGATCGTAGACAAACAGATCAGAGAAGCCGCCATGCAGGCCGGCAAAGGCTATCCGCTGCCCGTCGGGAGACCAGCTGGGGTTAAACGCTTCATCCAGGCTGGAGAGATTAATGTCCTGCTCCCGCTTTTCCCGCTTCACGTTGTACACACTCAGGATGGGACGCCCTCGGGAGATTCCGGCGAACACGAAGCGATCACCGTCCGGGCTCCAGCTGCCCGCTGACTGGATGAATTGGAGGCTCTGATAATGGGGATCCTGGGCGGTGCTGGTGACCTGCTTCTTGATCTTCCCGGTGCGGGCGTCGGCGAGGAAAAGGTCGATCGAGAACAGACCCCGATCGGACAAGAACATCATCTGGGTCCCGTCGGGACTAAGGGATGGCGCGACGTTGTAGCGTCCCTCGTCGTCCTGGCCAGTCACCACCGGAGGGCCGAACGCTTCCGGGGGCTGGCTTCCCGGCTTCAGGGGATCGAAAGCGGCGTGGGTCTCGGCGTGCCAGCGGGCCACCAATGAATCGGGATTGGTCTTGAGCACGCGGCCGATACCGGCCACCACGTCGCGGGAGCGCCCGGCGCCCCGGAGCATCTGTCCGATGATCTGGTCACCCCAGTGGCCGGCCATCCACGCCAGGAACGCATGTCCGTAGCGATAGGGGAAGTACCTGGGATCTTCCAGCTGCCCGAACGTCGGAAGGGTGTCGCCAACCGTGTCGGCTAGGGCGCCTCGCATCCACATCGCCGTCTGGGGCGCGATCGGGCCGATGGACAGGTACTCCGCCATGCCTTCGATGAACCAGAGCGGCAAATAGCTGGCCCCCGGCAGAGCGCCCAGGCTGGTGGCGCGGCCGCTGCCGGTGATGTCGTACTGGAAGGCGTGGACCAGCTCATGGCCGATGACATGGTCCAGGTCGCCCAGGGTGCCCCCGGTGGGCAGCACGATGCGCCGGCGGAGAGCTTCCGTCACGCCGCCGGTGCCCTCGCCGATCCTGCCGCCTACGGCGTTGGTCTGCTGGAACTCCGGCGCGCTGGCATAGAGGATCAGTGACTGGCGACCGTTCAGATCGTGATCGAGGATGCTGGAGAGCCGGGCATACCAGCGTTCCGCCATGCGGCCTGTGTGCGCCGCCGCCTCTTCCTCGGCAGGATAGAAATGGATGTCGAAATGCTCGGTCTTGAGCACCCGGAAATCGAAGCTTTCGTACTGGACCTTGTTCCGCCCGAAGTACTGGGCCTGGAGCGGCGAGGTCAACGCCGTGAGAACCAGCGCGAGAAGCAGGAGCGGACGGCGGTCGCCGCAGGGGTGGGATGACATAGACTCTCCGAGAATGTCCTTCGATCCGTACCGGTCGCAGTGACCCACGACACCCATAGTATTGGACGCCTGAAGAGGCCGCTGGCGGACGTCCGGGCCGACACTGTCGGACAAAAGGGAAGTAGTCAGCCCGAACATATGCCGCAGCATAACCCGCGAGTGTACTGTCGCAGCCGGCGCTCACTACCGGGCCGTCCCCACTCCACGTCTGCCTTTCCCCTTCGCAGTCTTCTCCTTGACACCTGTTAATACGGGTTTCATACTAGGGACCTCTACGTACGGCTAAGTACTCAGCATGCCGAGCTACCCGCTTAGCGGGACTGCGTGAACCAGGCCTCCGTTCGTTCACGCCGCTCCTGATCCGAGGTTGCCCTACGCTAAATTCGAGCAAACCATGTGGCGCGAGATTTTCTCCTTCTTCAACAAAACGGACACGGAGGCAGTTATGGCCGGGGAATTCATGATTGGCGAGTCGCTGGTCGGTGACGGCAATGAGATTGCCCACATCGATCTGATCATCGGCTCCAAATCCGGGCCCGCAGGTCTCGCGTTCACCTCGGCGCTCTCGCACAACTCCGACGGGTTCTCGACCCTGCTTGCGGTAGTAACGCCGAACTTGCCGGCGAAGCCGGACACCCTGCTCTTCAATAAGGTGACGATCAAGGGAGCCAAGCAGGCGGTCCAGATGTTTGGTCCGGCCCAAGCGGCAGTGGCGCGGGCTGTTATGGACAGCGTCGCATCCGGCGTCATCGATAAGAGCAAGGCGAACGATCTCTGCATCCTGGTGGGCGTCTTCATCCACTGGCAGGCCGAGAACGACAAGAAGATCTACGACTACAACTATCAGGCCACCAAGGAATCGATCGCGCGGGCGTTGCAGAACAAGCCGTCCATCGACGAAGTGCTGCAGAAGTACAAGGCCGCGCGGCATCCGTTTGCCAGCGGCGCTGAGGGCTGATCGTACAGTCCCGCCAATCCGCGAGTTGACGAGGGGCGGCCCACAGGCGGGGCGGCCCCTCGTCTTTTACAGATTATCGTCAGGGAGACGGTTTCACCGATGCGTAAGCTTCTGCTTCAACTCGACAGTTCCCGGCTGCCGAGCGTCTTCGATCAGATCGTGGCCTATGATGCCGGCGCTGACGTCGTGATGAGCTATGGCGGGATCACCGAAGGCGACGTTCGCGACCTGATCCACGGCTGCATCTTCACCCGGGGGCCCAAGGACCTGCACAACACCGCCGTCTGGATCGGCGGCAACAATATGTCGGCCGGGGAGCAGCTGCTGGCGATGGCTCAGGACGCTCTCTTCGCGCCATTCAGCGTGTCCATCATGCTCGACTCCAACGGCTCCAACACCACGGCGGTGGCGGCGGTGGTGAAGATCGAGCAGGCGGTAGGCGACCTGAATGGCAAAAAGGTGGTCATCCTGGCCGGCACCGGCCCGGTCGGGCAGAGGGCCGCTGGTCTGCTGGCGCACGACGGCGCCCACGTCACCATCACGTCCAGAAAGCCGGAGCAGGGAGAGAAGGCCCGGCAGTTCATCAGCGCCCGCTTCAATGTGCAGGTGGAGGCAGTCACCCTCAATGATCCATCCCAGCTGCCCGGGGTCCTCGAGGGGGCCGATGTCCTGCTCAACTCCGGCCCTGCCGGCGTCCAGATGGTGCCTGAAGCGGTCTGGAAGGCGGCCAAGACACTCAAGATCGCGGTTGACTTGAACGCGGTTCCACCACTCGGCATCGAAGGGGTGGACGTGAACGATGCCGGCGTCAAGCGGAACGGGGTGCTGGTGTTCGGAGCGTTCGGCGTCGGCAACTTCAAGACCAAACTGCACAAGGCGTGCGTCGCGAAGCTCTTTACCCGAAACGATCTGGTTCTGGACGCGGAGGCGATCGCGGAGATCGCCCGGGATCTGGGAAAGCGAAAAAAGACCTAGCCGATGATCCGCGTCGTCGGCATCGACCCGGGCACGTTGAGTATTGACGTGTGCGGCCTGGTAGACGGACAGATCTATCTGGACCGCAGCTGGCCCACCGCCGAGGCCCTCGCCGATCCATCGGCCTTTATCAACCTGCTCAGGACGTCAGGCCCACCGGACCTCGTGGTGGGACCATCAGGGTATGGGCTTCCGCTCCGCTGGGCCCGAGACGTTACCGAGGATGATCTTCGGCTTGCCTTCCTGGCTCCGGCCGGTGAAACCGGCGGCATCGGGGGGCTTCGGACCCTGGCCCGACGCCTGGGAGAATCGGAATTACCAGTCGTGTTCGTTCCGGGCGTGATCCACCTCGACACCGTACCGGTGCATCGCAAGCTCAACCGGGTTGACCTGGGGACGGCAGACAAACTGTGTGGGGCGGTGCTGGGAATCCACGAGCAATTCGTGCGCCGTGGCCGTGAGCCGAAGCAGGCGTCGTTTATCCTCATCGAGCTCGGCGGCGCCTTCACCGCCGGAGTCGCAGTAGAGAAGGGCCAGATCGTTGACGGAGTAGGGGGCACCAGCGGGCCGATTGGGTGGCGGGCGGCCGGAGCGCTGGACGGCGAGGTCGCATTCCTCTCGGGATCGATCAGCAAGTCGGCGCTTTTTCACGGGGGAATAGCCTCACTCCTGGAACGCAGCCGGGAGCAGGCCGCGGTGGGTACCGAGGCCTATATCGAGGGAGCCGTGAAAACGGTACGACAGCTCCGCTGCTCCGCTCCATCGTCCGACGAGATCCTCCTGTCGGGTCGCAACTCAGCGAAACCTGAGATCCGCAGCCGAATCGAGTCTGACTTGGCCGATATCGGGCCGGTTCGTCTGCTCTCGGGCGCAGCAACTCGTGCCAAGCAAGGTGCCGAGGGAGCAGCGGTTCTGGCCGATGGGCTGGCCGGCGGCGCCGGCCGCAGCCTCGTGGACCATCTGAGAATCCGGCAGGCGCGAGGCACGGCGCTCGACCATCTGATCTTCGTCTCGCCCGAGGCAGCCCGTCTCCGCCTCGGCATTGGAGGGCAAGGCTGAGTGGCAATCCGAGTCCTGATCGCGGGGGTATCGACCAGAGCCCTGGCAAGCTCGGCCGCTCGTGCCGGCTATGGGGTCACGGCCCTGGATGCCTTTGGCGACCTCGACCTGCGTACCCTGGCCGAGGTCTGTCTGCTACGGGGTCAGCAAGGACAGCGATTCAGCCCCGTTTCCGCAGCCGGAGCCGCTCAGCACCTGCCCGGTGACATGGTAGCCTATACCTCCAACTTCGAGAACTATCCGCGGGCTGTCGCGAGACTGGCCCAGGGGCGGCGACTGCTGGGGAATACGGCTGAGGCCCTCCGTCGGGTCCGCGATCCTATCGCCCTCATGCGAGTGTTGCGGCACCGGCAGTTCGCGGTACCGGTGACGAGGGCCACCCCGCCGGCCGGACGACAGAAGGCAGGCGCCTGGCTTCTGAAACCGCGCCGGTCGGGTGGCGGCCATGGCACCTCGACGTGGCGACCGGGCCAGCGGGCGCCGAGGAGTCATTACCTCCAGCAGCGGATCCGGGGCATAGCCGGGTCGGTCGTCTTTGTCGCCGACGGACGGCGCTCTGTACCTCTGGGTCTGAGCCGGCAGTTGGTGGGAGACTCACATTTCGGAGCGAGTGGGTTTCGTTACTGCGGAAGCCTGCTCGGGCCCCCGGCGGCGCTGTTCCCCGGGCAAACCGGAGTATTCGAGATTGCTACGGAGCTCGCTGCCGCTGTGGTGGCGGAATTTGGCCTGGTCGGCCTTAACGGGATCGATTTCATCGCCCGCAGCGGCGTGGCCTACCCTATCGAAGTGAACCCCCGCTATTCCGCCTCCATGGAACTTCTGGAGCGCTCGCTCGGTCTCTCGATCTTCGATCTGCATGTGGCTGCCTGCCAGGGAAGACTGCCGCCGGAGCCGTCGCTCCCCTCGAACGTGGAAGGAAAGGCCATCGTCTATGCCAAGCGGGACGTGACCATGGGCGACACCCGCCGCTGGCTGCGCCGGCCTTCTCTGGCGGACATCCCGCATCCCGGCGAAAAGGTGCGCCGCGGTCGTCCCATCTGCACCGTGTTCGCGACCGGCCAGAACGCGGCGACCTGCTACCGACTGCTGCTCAGGCGCGCATCGCGGGTGTATCACGCAGCCCAGACAGGAAGAGAACGCGCCGCATGACGGAGACTCGAGTGGCAGACGTGACCTGCCTTGGGTGCGGCTGCGGCTGCGACGACGTTGTCGTAACGGTCCGCGACGGGAGAATCATCGAAACCACTCCTCCCTGCCCGGTGAGCAGGTCCTGGTTTGGCGACGGATCAGTTCCCTGGGCCGTGCTGCGGGCCGGCCGGCCGGCGACGATAGAAGATGCCGTCCGTGACGCCGCCGATCTCCTCCGGGCTGCCGCGGGGCGAGTGCTGGTCTACATCGGACCGGACCTGAGCTCGCAGGCACAGCGAAACGCCGTGATGCTGAGCGATCTACTCCGTGGCACCATAGACACCTTCACCTCAGACACCGCGGCGGCTGGGCTTCTCGCGGCCCAGCGGCGTGGCCGGGCTACCGCTACACTCGGCGAGATCAGAAATCGGGGCGACGTCCTGCTGTTCTGGGGCGTGGACCCGGCTCAAGGTTATCCCCGGTTCCACTCCCGTTATGCCCCAGAGCCAGTGGGCACGCAGGTGACGAAGGGGCGGGCAGGGCGCCTGATCATCTCCGTCAGCATCGGCGCCGACAAGGGACCGCCGGTGGCTGATCTGACACTCGCCCTCGAAGCGGAAGAGGAGATCGCCGCGCTGTCACTCATGCGCGCGGCTACTTCAGAACGGCTTCCCGCACAGATCGCCGCTCCACTGCGGGGCGCGGTAGACCTGGCAGCCCGTCTCGCCCGTGCGCGCTACGCGGTGCTGATCCATGATGCCGAGCCCGGAGCGGAGCCACGGCACCCGCTCCGGGTGGAGGGACTTATCGCCCTTACGCAGGCGCTGAATGCCGGCACCCGGGCCGCTCTGGTCAGTCTTCGCGGCGGCGGCAACCGCGCGGGCGCGGAGTCGGTTCTCACCTGGCAGACCGGCTTCCCCTTCGCGGTAGATCATTCCCGGGGCAGCCCCAGGTACACGCCGGAAGACCGGGGACTCGACCGGTTGGTCCGCGGGGCCTTCCGTGCCGCGCTGATCGTGGGCGCGCCATCTTTCCGGCCGGAAACTGCTTCCGCGCTTCAGAGCATCGATACCGTGAGGATCGGCCCCGGCGCCACCCGGGCCGGTCCCGCGCGCGTCGCGATAGACACCGGTGTTGCGGGGATTCACGAGGGCGGAACCGCCTACCGTATGGACGACGTTCCGCTCCCGCTGCGGCCGCCACTCACCGGTCAGCGTTCGACAGTTGAGACCCTCCAATCTCTGGCGGATATGATCCGCCGCGGCGGAGGGTCGTTGTGAGCGGGGCTCAGCAGCTCCGAATCGTCGGCGGTATGGTCCACGACCCGGCGAATCAGGTGGATGGAGAAGTGCGAGACATCTGCATCGAGAACGGCCGGATCGTAGCCGCCCTGCCGGACGGTGCACCCACACTGAATGCCCGGGGCATGGTCGTAATGCCCGGCGGGGTGGACATCCACTCTCACCTCGCCAGCTCCAGTTGCAATCACGCGCGGCGGCTGCTCCCGGAGGAACACGCTGCGGACCCGGCTCCCGCCCCGCCCCTGGAGGATGGAATGCCGGCTCGCTCCGGCGCCGGGGGCACGGTTCCGACCACCTTTACCTCGGGTTACCGCTACGCGGCTCTAGGGTATACCACGGTGTTCGACGCGGCTGTCGCGCCGGTCATGGCGCGGCACAGCCACTCTGAGCTGGATGATACCCCGTGCGTGGACGGCGGATTCTTCGCGCTCATGGGCAATGATGAGTACCTGTTGCGGCAGATCGCCGCAGGCGAGCGCGAGCGGGCCCGGGAGTATGCCGCCTGGTTGCTCGGCGCGGCCGGCGCCTATGCCATCAAGATCGTAAATCCGGGCGGCATTGAAGCCTGGAAATCGGGTCAGCGAAACCTCGACGGCCTGGATGACACCCTGGCCAGCCACGGCGTCACTCCGCGTGCCATCCTGGAAACACTCACCGACGCGGCCAATCATCTGCGGCTGCCGCATCCGGTGCACATCCATTGCAACAATCTTGGTCTGCCGGGCAACGCCGCCGTTACCCTCGCCAGCATGCAAGCCCTGACCGGAAGGCGCGCCCACTTTACGCACCTCCAGTTCCACGCCTATGGTGGCCCAGGCTGGAGCTCTGGGGCTGCGCCGATCATGGACTATGTGAACGGCCACTCGGAGGTGAGCGTCGACGTAGGCCAGGTCATGTTCGGCCCGGCTACGACGATTACAGCGGATGGTCCGGTCGAGTACCTGCTGCACAAGAGCAGCGGACGGAAGTGGGTCAACATCGATATCGAGATGGAGACCGGCTGTGGCATTGTGCCCTTCCTTTATAAGGACAAAGCTGCGGTCTCGTCGCTTCAGTGGGCGGTGGGGTTGGAGCTCTTCCTTCTCAGCAAAGACCCGTGGCGCGTGGTGCTCTCGACCGATCATCCGAACGGCGGCTCATTTCTCTCCTACCCGGCGCTGATCCAGCTCCTCATGGACCGCACGGTACGCGATGACAAGCTCAAGCAGATCAATCCCAAGTTTCTGGCCGGGTCGGCTCTCGCCGACGGTCTCGGCCGCGAGTATACCCTGAACGAGATCGCCATCATTACGCGTGCCGGTCCGGCCCGACTGCTCGGTCTGGCTCGGAAGGGACACCTGGGTCCGGGTGCGGACGCGGACGTCACGGTTTACTCCCGGGACGAGGATGTGGCCCGGATGTTCTCGACGCCTCGATACGTGGTCAAAGGAGGGACCCTGGTGGTCGAGGAAGGGCAGCTGCGTCGCGCACCGGCCGGCCACCGCCTGCACGTGCGTCCGGGGTATGATGCTGCGCTTCTCCCTGACTTGCGCCGCTATTTTGACGCCCACTCGACGGTAGCGTTCGCGAACTACCCGGTCGGCGATGTGCCTGATGATCCGCAGCCGTTGTCGCGCCCATGAAGATTCGCGGCGTTTTCATCGAGGACACCTTCGCCGAGGCGTTCACCATGCGCGTGGCCCGGATCGTCATTACCGGGCGCAGCGAGCGATGGGTGCGCGCGGCGGCCCTCAAGCTGACCGGCTTTGCCACCTCAGTGATCGGTTGCAAAGTAGAGGCCGGTGTCGAGCGCGAGCTGGCAGCGAAAGAGACGCCCGATGGAAGGCCTGGTACCAGCATTCTCCTCATGACAATGGGGAAGGACGATCTGGGCAAGCGCCTCATCGAGCGCATCGGCCAGACCGTGCTGACCTGCCCTACCACCGCGTGCTACGATGGTCTTCCGGACGCACCGGACCGCGTAGGCGTGGGCTCGGCTCTTCGTTTCTTCGGTGACGGTTTCCAGGCGAGCAAGGTCATTGGGGGCGTGCGGTACTGGAGGATCCCCGTCATGGAAGGAGAGTTCCTGGTGCAGGAGAAGTTCGGCATGCTGAAGGGCGTTGGCGGGGGGAACTTTCTGATTCTGGGGGAGAGCGCGGACGCCGCACTCGCGGCCGCCGAGGCCGCCGCCGATGCCATGGCACTGCAGCCCGGGACGATTCTTCCCTTTCCCGGCGGAGTGGTCCGGAGCGGCAGCAAGGTGGGATCACGTCGGATCAAGTCCATGATCGCCTCCACCAATGATGCCTATTGCCCCACCCTGCGGGCCGTCACCAAGACAGCGCTTCCGGACGGAGTGAACTCGGTCCTCGAGATCGTGGTGAACGGAGTGGACGCCGCCTCGGTCGCCAGCTCGATGAGAGTTGGGATCGAGGCTGCCTGCCGCAAGGGAATCGTGGCGATCACGGCCGGCAACTACGGTGGCAAGCTGGGCCCGCATCACTTTCATCTCCGTGCGATCATGCAGGAAGCCGCCGGATGAGCGGCGGCCTGGTCGCCCGTCTCCGCGCCTCGCTGAGCCGGCGGGCAGACTTTTCGGAGATTTTGCAGGGATCGTGGACAGCGTTGTCCCCGAGCGAGCTGTCCCGGCGGACGGTTTACCTGGAAGGCCAGGGCGCCACTGCGCTCGGGGAGCTGTTCGATCTCACCGGCGACTCCGGCGGGCGCATACGTTTCACTGGGAACCTCGACCAGGC
This sequence comes from uncultured Gemmatimonadales bacterium, assembly GCA_963840165.1. Taxonomy (GTDB): domain Bacteria; phylum Gemmatimonadota; class Gemmatimonadetes; order Gemmatimonadales; family GWC2-71-9; genus CAVVWJ01. The sequence continues at coordinate 311,545 of CAWIXT010000007.1, read as the reverse complement.
GGTTCGGCTCGGAGCGGGAATGAGCCAAGGCGACGTGGTGGTAGAGGGAAACGTCGGCCCCGAAGCCGGGCTTTCGTTGGCCGGAGGATCGCTCCTTATAGAAGGAGACGCGGGACCCCGAGCAGGGGCCGCTCCGCCTGGATTCAAGCGGGGCATGACAGGAGGAGAGCTGGTGGTGCGCGGCTCCGCGGGACCCGAGGCCGGCTCCTCCATGCGCAGGGGGCTCGTTGTCATTGTCGGGCGTGCGGGGGATCAGACCGGCTTGGGCATGATCGCCGGAACCATCGTGACGTTCGGCGGGACCGGCGCCGACTCGGCGCTCTGGTCCAAGCGAGGCAGCTTCGTTGCCCTGGGCGGCATGGACCTCCCGCCCACCTACGTGTATGCCTGCACCTATCAGCCGGTGCATCTGAAGCTGCTGCTGACACGCCTTCGAGACACCTACGATCTTCCGGTAAGGCCGAAGCATCTCAATGGTGCCTATCGGCGCTACAGCGGAGATATGGCCGAGCTGGGCAAAGGAGAGATTCTGACATGGTCACCCAGGTGACATCATCACTGCGGATGAACGAGGCGGCGAGTGAGATCGCCGACACCATGGCCGAGCAGGCCGAGCTGCTGCGGATCGAAAGTCACCGTCTGCCCAGCGGGGCCCGAGTCATTGACGCCGGCGTGAACACCACCGGCGGAGTCGAAGCGGGCATCGCCCTGGCCGAGATTTGCATGGGTGGCCTGGGGAATATCAGCTGTGCGCCAATCCAGATCGGAAGCCAGTCTCATGTGGGCGTCCTTGTCTGGACCGACCATCCGGCCGTGGCGTGCATGGCGTCTCAATACGCGGGCTGGGCCATTTCAGTGGGAAAATTCTTTGCGATGGGCTCGGGACCGCTCCGGGCCCACGCGCGGGTCGAGCGCGAGCTGTTCGAGAAGCTGGGATACGAGGAAGAAGCCGATGAAGGGGTACTGGTCGTGGAGACCCGGACGCTCCCGGACGACGGCGTCGTGGAATGGGTCGCGGAGAAGGCGCGCCTTCAGCCGGTCCAGCTGACCTTCGTGGTCGCGCCCACGGCCAGCCTCGCCGGCGGGCTCCAGATTTCGGCCCGAATCGTCGAGACCGGTCTCCACAAGATGGAAACCCTGGGATTCGACGTGACCCGGGTGATCAGCGCCATGGGCACGGCGCCGCTCCCACCGGTGGCGAGGAATGACCTTCGAGCGATCGGCCGCACCAACGACTGCATCCTCTACGGAGGGCAGGCCCGGTATACCGTCAACGCCTCCGACGCAGAGCTGGAAGCGCTCGCCCCGCAGGTACCCGCGTCCGCCTCGCGCGACTACGGCACCCCATTCTACGAGATCTTTCAGCGATACGGTGGGGACTTCTACAAGATCGATCCGCTGCTGTTCAGCCCGGCCGAGGTGTGGCTTACCAGCACCGAAAGCGGGCGGACGTTCCATGCGGGACGGCTGAACCCGGAAGTACTGGAAGCCTCACTCTACACCTAACCCCTGGAGCCCCCATGCGTCGCATCAGCTGGCTGTTGGTCCCCACGTTGGTACTCGCCTCGGCCTGCAATAAGGGCGACAAAGCAGCCGACACTCCCGCAGCCGATAGCACGGCGGAAGCCCAGGTAAGCGCCGGCCCGGCCGCCATCGTGACGGTGCTGTATAACGCGCCCAAGGATGCCGCCGCGTTTGAGAAGTACTACCAGGAGACGCATCTCCCGCTGGTGGTGGCGAGCCAGGACGAGATTGGGTTCAAGCGGGCTGATCTCACCAAGTTCGACTCGGCGCTGGATGGGAAGAAGGCCGCTTTCTACCGCCAGGCAGAACTGTATTTCGACTCGATGGACGATCTGCAGAAGGGCGTCGCCACACCCGGGTTCAAGAAGGTGGCCGACGATCTGTCGAACTTTGCCAGCGGCGGGCTCATAGGGATGGTGGCGACCACTACCAATGAACACGAGAACAGTTCCGGGACGGAAACGCCTGCGGCAATCGTCACCGTGATCTACAAGGCGCCGAAAGACACCGCTGCCTTCGAGAAATACTACAGCGAAACCCACCTCCCGCTGGTAGCACAAGGCCAGCCGGAGATCGGCTTTTCCCGGGCCGAGCTGACTCGCTTCAACGCGAACCTCGACGGATCCCGGCCGGCGCGGTACCGGCAGGCCGAGCTGTATTTCCCCTCGATGGACGCCGCGAAGAAGGGGACGGCCACGCCTGCCTTCAAGAAGGTCGCGGATGATCTCGCCAACTTCGCCAGCGGCGGACTCGACGCCCTGATCGGCCGGGAGACGCCCTAGTTGCGCATTGCCGTTCTGGCGGCTCGTACCGGCTGGCACACGCAGGAGCTGCAAAGAGCGGCGGGCGAGCGGGGACACGACGCATTCGTGCTCCCGTACGAGAGGCTGGTGGCTACCGTCGGACCGAAGCCGGGACTGCGGGCTCAGGGTATCGAACTGGACGACGTGGACGCGGTGCTGGCACGCATCATTCCCTCCGGCTCCCTGGAGCAGATCATCTTTCGGGTGGATGCCCTGCACCGGCTGGAAGACCGCGGCGTGCGGGTGCTTAATTCGCCGCGGGCCATCGAACGCACGGTCGACAAGTTCTGGACCTCCGCGCTGCTGGAGCAGTGCGGCATCGCAACTCCCGAGACTATCGTCTGTGATAGCATGGAAGAGGCGACCGCGGCATTCCGGATGCTCGGTGATGTCATCGTCAAGCCGCTCTTCGGCTCGATGGGTTTGGGGATGGTCCGGCTTCAGGACGAGGAGATGGCATTCCGGGTATTTCGGACCATCGAGCAGATCCGCGGGGTGTACTATCTCCAACGCACCATCGACCACGAGGGAGTGGATATCCGGGCGTTCGTTGTCGGAACAAGGGTCATCGGCGCGATCGAGCGGCGAGCGCCCGGCTGGCGCACCAACCTGGCGCGGGGGGGCTCGGCCCGCCATATCGCGATCACGGAGCCACTCGCGGCCCTGGCAGTGAGAGCCGCGGCAGCAGTAGGAGCCGAGTACGCCGGGGTTGACCTGGTCACCGCCTCTGACGGCACGGTGTACGTGCTGGAAGTCAATGGCATACCAGGATGGAAGGGCCTCCAGGAGGCCACCGGCGTCGACGTCGCCGGCACGCTGGTTGAATTTCTGGCGTCTCCGGCGCGGTGAGGACTCCGGCGGAGGTGGCCGCCGCCGGACAGCTCGCGTGCCTGCTCGAGGTGAGCGCACCCAAACCCGGCAACGTCTCACCGGAACGGCACTTTCACGACACCCGGTACGAGGACTTTCTGGCCAGCGCGGTGGCGATCGGGCCGGCCCTGGCCGACGCCGGCCACACCGGGCTGGGACCCACGATCCGGCGCGCGGTCATGGCTACCCGCCAATGGACCAGCTCCAACACCAATCTGGGAATTGTGCTGCTATTGGCCCCGCTGGCACGGGCTGCGCTGCTGCCTGGGGGCAGCTTGCGCGAGCGGCTCGGTCACGTGCTCGGCGCCACCACGCGGGAGGATGCCGCGGAGGTCTACACCGCCATCCGCGACGCGCGTCCTGGCGGACTGGGCGAAGCCGCGTCCGAAGATGTATCGGAGAGTCCGTCGGTAACCCTGCGGGAGGCAATGGCGCTGGCCGCTGATCGCGATGCCATCGCCCGCGAATACGTAACCGATTTTGCTCTGACGTTCGAAGTGGGTGTTCCGGCGCTACGTCGGGCTCGGCAGGAAGGCTTGACCTGGACCGAGGCGTCGGTTGACGCGTTTCTGAGCCTGCTGGATGCAACCGCGGACACCCACATCGCACGGAAGCTCGGTCCGGCCGAGGCGGAGTCGGTGTCTCAGAGCGCCCGAGAGGTATTGCGCGCCGGAGGAATTCGAAGCGCGGAGGGCCGGCGGGCACTGGCCCGGTTCGATGCCGAGCTGCGGGATCCCCGGAATCGCCGGAACCCCGGCGCCACCGCGGACCTCACCTGCGCCGCAATATTCGTCGTTATACTTGAAGGTGGTTGGGACCGCTGAGGAGCATCGCCGTGCAAAGCAACTTCCGCGTCCAGGTCAGCAAGGATTATCTGGTCTTCGCCTCGGCCCACTTCATCACGTTCCGCGGGCACCAGTGCGAGACGCTGCACGGCCACAACTATCGGGTGGGCGTGGCGGTCGAGGGCAGCGTGGACTCGGAATGTCTTTTCGTCCTCGATTTCAGCATCCTGAAGCAGATCACCCGGCGCCTGGTCGACGCCATTGACCATAAGGTGCTCCTGCCGACGTTGAACCCCAAGCTGGGGTACAAGGAAGAGGGAGACCGGGTCACCGTCGAGTATTTCGGCGAGCCGACCTACGTGTTCCCCCGGCGGGATTGCGCGCTGATTCCGATCCTGAACAGTACCGCCGAAATGCTGGCACAATACCTCGGGGTGCAGGTTCGACAGGAGCTCTCCGCGGGTGGATACCGACACCTGACGCTGCTGGAGTTGGAGGTGGAAGAGAACTACGGCCAGTCGGCCACTTACCGCGAGGCGCTCGCGCCCGACTGATTTCCCCAGTCCGTGGAGTCAGTCAGATCCGCCAGATCGGATGCGGTGACTCTGCCCGAATGGATGGCACTGGCAATCAGGGCTCCATCACAGCCGGCGTCCCGCATTCGGTCGAGATCTCGCCGGGTCAGCACCCCGCCTCCCGCCAACAGACGGATGGCCGGAAAGCGCCGCCGCAGCGTCTCGATCAGGCCCAGATCGACTCCGCACCCCGTCCCAATCCGACCGAGATCCAGCAGGAGGAGCGTCGTGACGCCTGCGGCGATGGCTTGCTCCGCCAGGCTCAGCGCGTCCGGGCCGGCGCCGGTAGCATCGTCCATGGCGGGATGCAGGATCGGCACTCCCAGTTTCAGATCGAGGCTGAAGACCAGGCGGGTCGGGCCGACTACCTGCACGATCCTGGTCAGATCGGCGAAGGCCTGGAGCGTCTCCAGACCGACGACCACCTCACTGGCTCCGCAGGAGAGAACTTCGAGTGCGCCGCCCGGGTGGCTGGTGCCCGCGTCCACCAGCAGCGCCCCGGCGAACCCGGTATGAAACTCAGCCAGCTGGCGGAGCAGCGATCGTTGCAGCGCGCCGCCCTGGATCGCGTCCAGATCGGCCACGTAGCACTCGTGGACCCCGAGCGTCGCATGGAACGCCCGGAGCAACGCCACCGGGTCGCCGGGATGGTCCGGCACCAGATCCGACGTCAACACGGCATAACGACTCCGGTCGCCGGCCTGGGCGTGAACCGCCACGCCGCCAGCCAGATCCAATACAGGAATGATCTGCATGGGCCTTATTCAGTGGGGACGACGTGAATGAACCCAACACCCGCGCTGGTGGGTTGGGACATTGGTGGCGTCAACACCAAGGTGGCGCGCCTCCCGCCAGAAGCGGATGGCGTGCGCCTGCGAAGCATTTGCCTGCCGTACGAGATCAAGCGGGCTCCCGGAGCATTGGTGACCACACTGAAAGATGCCGCCCGAGGCATCGGCAGCGAGCCGGGTGACCTGCACGCGGTCACCATGACCGCCGAATTATCGCAGGCGTTCCGTACCAAGCGGGAGGGCGTCCGCTTTATCCTCGATGCCCTAGAGCAGGCATTCGGCGGCTCCGCTCTACACATTTACTCTGTAGAAGGCACCTTCGTCACTCCGTCGGAGGCCCGTGAGCTGCCATTGTCGGTCGCGGCCGCCAACTGGGCCGCAACCGCTGCACTCGTCGCCCGAACTATTCCGACCTGTGTGCTCCTCGACATTGGCACCACGACCACGGACCTCATCCCCATCGTCGCCGGGCGGGTTGTGGCAGAGGGCCGCACCGACCCGGACCGGCTCCTGAGCGGAGAACTGGTCTATACCGGCGCCGTCCGAACGCCGGTGGAGGCCGTGGCGCGGGAGGTTCCACTGTGGGGTGGAAGCGCCAGCGTCGGGGCCGACGGATTCGCGCTGATTGGAGACGCGCATCTCTGGCTGGGGCGGCTGTCGCGCCAGGATTATACCTGCGCCACGCCCGATGGTTTCCCCCCCACGCGGCAGTCGGCTGGAGCGCGTCTGGCGCGGGTCGTATGCGGTGACCGCGAGATGGTGGATGATACCGCGCTCCAGAACATTGCCGCGGCGCTGGCCCGGGCCCAGGTCGGCATGGTGGCGCGCGCGCTCAAGCGGGTGATGGCGCGCTGGCCCCAGATCGGTGTTGCGGTCGTGACCGGCGTGGGCGACTTCATCGCGGCCGACGCGGCCGGCGCGGTCAATCTCCAGATTGTTCGGCTGTCCGACAGCCTGGGTGATGCCGCCCGGGCCGCACCAGCCGCGGCGGTGGCGTGGCTTCTCCGGCTCAGCCGCGAATCCGCCGCATGACCAGCTACCCGCTCGGCGCCCTGAAGGTCATCAAGATCGGCGGTGGACTGGCGTCGATCCCGGGAGCGCTCACCCGCGTCTGTCAGGCTGTCGGCTCGGCCGCCCGGGCCCACCGGATCGTCGTGGTGCCCGGTGGAGGTCCGTTCGCCGATGCGGTGCGGGACTTCGACCGCTCGCTGGGGCTGGCATCCCACACCGCCCACTGGATGGCGCTCCTGGCCATGGATCAGTACGGCCATGTCCTCGCAGACCGAATTCCCGGCGCCATGCTGTTGGATGAGCCCGGGGCGGTGGCGGAGAACGTCGCAGAGGGGAAAGTGGTAGTCCTCGCGCCGGCCCGGTGGATCCGCTCGTCCGACGTGCTGCCGCGCAGCTGGGACGTCACCAGCGACAGCGTAGCGGCCTTCGTGGCCGGGGCCCTGGACGCCGCCCGGTTGATCCTGATCAAGCCGGCACCCGGCGTGAGCCAACCCCTGGACCCGTACTTCACATCCGCCCTCCCCCATGGCTTGGGGCACTCAGTGATCGGATGTGACCGGATGGAAGAGCTGTCCCGAATGCTCAGCGGCTAGGAGAACGCTGCTGGCGCCGGGCATTGGCCAGCGCGCCTCCCCGCTTCTTGGTGAGATGCTCCTCGAACCGGTCTGCCGGCACCGGACGGCCCACCAGATAGCCCTGGACCTCGTCGCAGCCCTGCTTCTGCAGCAGCGCCAGATGGGCCTCGGTCTCCACCCCTTCCGCGATGACTCTCAATCCGAGCGCGTGCCCCATGGCGATAATCGCGGTGGTGATCGCCGCATCGTCGGGATGGGTTGCGATCTCGCGAATGAACGAGCGGTCGATCTTCAGGGTATCCAGCGGGAAGTGCTTCAGATAGCTGAAGGAGGAGTACCCGGTCCCGAAGTCGTCCACCGCCAGATGCAGGCCCATGGCTCGAAGGGCGTGCAACGCCTCGGTGCCTTCCTTGTGGTGGTTCACGAGGACGCTTTCGGTCAACTCCAGACTCAGATAGCGCGGTTCCAGACCGGCTAGCTGCAACGCCCGCCCGATGGTCTCGCTGAGCCGGCGCTTGAGCTGGCGGCTGGAGAGATTCACCCCTACCCGGATACGCGGCAACCCGGCGTCCTGCCATGCCTTGTTCTGCACGCAGGCCGCCTGGAGAATCCATTCACCCATGGGCACGATCAGGCCGTTCTCTTCAGCGATCGGGATGAACTCGGACGGAAGCAGGAGGCCCAGTTCCGGGTGACGCCAGCGCAGCAGGGCCTCCGCGCCCACGACCGTGCCGGTGTAGGCGTCGACGATGGGCTGGTAATGCACCTCGAATTCGCTCCGGTCCAAAGCCCGGCGCAGGTCGTTCTCCAGCGTCAGCCGCTGGAGGGCGGTCGTGGTCATGGACTTGGAGTAAGTCTGGTAGCTGTTGCCGCCCTGCTCCTTGGCCTTGTACATGGCGGTGTCCGCGTGCATCAGCAGGGTGTCCAGGTCTTCCCCGTCGTACGGGTAGATCGCGATGCCGATGCTGGCATTGATGAAGATCTCATGGGTGTCCACCCGGATCGGGTGGGCGAAGCTGCTGATCAGACGCCGGGCCAGCTTCGCGGCGTCCTGTGGGTCATGCAACCCGGGCATGATCACTGTGAATTCGTCACCGCCGAGCCGGGCAACTTCCGGCGCCAGCGTCGCCATGGCCGGACCGACTTCGTCCTCCCGCTCCCGGCAGCAGGAGCGCAGGCGTGACGCCACGTGGCGGAGCAGCTGGTCGCCCACCTCGTGGCCCAGGGTGTCATTGATCCGGCTGAAGTGATCGAGGTCAATGAAGAAGGCCGCCACCAGCTTCCCGTTTCTGCTGGCCTGCTCCAGCGCATAGGCCAGCCGTTCCTTGTAGGAGAGCCGGTTGGGGAGTCCGGTCAGGCTGTCGTAGTAGGCCAGCTCACGCACCTGGTCCAGCATGCGGGCGTTGGCCAGCGCGACAGCGGCCTGGTCGGCCAGCCGCCGCATCTGCACCCGGTCCTCCTCGGTTGGGGCCAGGTCGAAGCGTTCGCCCAACGCAATGATGCCGGAGAGCTGGCGCTGATAGGACAGCGGCAGCACGACGAATGATGTGGCCCCCAGCTGCTCCAGCGGCTCGAGGTAGGCGGGGACGCTTTCGCCTTTGCGCAGCTCCACCACTTCGGGGCCGGTCAGGATGCTCTGCACATCAGCGGCTCGCATGCCTATTCGGCCCACGTGGCGTTGGCCGCTCTCGTAGTCCTGGGTCACGGTAGTGAGAGACTTGGATCCATCCGGCACGCCCACGGTCACGCTGACCACGCTGCACGGAAACACGTCCCTGATGCGGACCAGAATCGTGTCCACGATCGTGGTGGCATCGGTGGCGGAGAGCACCGCGCGATCGATCTCGGCGGCCGTGGCCAGCGCGTTGAACTGTCGGCCCAGCTGGGTGGCCATGGTGTTGAAGGACGCCGCCAGCTGCTCGAACTCATCCCGGCTGGTGACAGTCACCCGGCTGGCAAAATCCCGCTGGGCGATGCGACGGGTTCCTTTCTGTAGCTCCTCAAGCGGAAGGACGCTGCGGCGGATCTGGCTTACGCTCAGCAGCAGCACGATGAGGCTCGATACTCCCACGACGATCAGGAAGGTGTTGGTGAACTCCACCATCGGTTCCAACACCTCATCCTTCGATTCGGTGAGCACAACTTTCCATGGCTGTGCCGCAAAGGCTTCGGCCATGCGGATCTCGGAGGTGGCCGCCAGATACGATTGGTCGGAGGAAGCCGGAGAGGCAGCGGAAGCAGGCGGAACTACCGCTGGCGCCACCGGCAACGTCCGGGCCGAACTGAAGATCACATGGTCGGCTTCATCGAGCACGGCTACCCGGGTGGTCGGAGACGGCATGCTCTGATCCAGCGAGCCCCAGAGATACTCAGGGCTGACCTCGCCTACGAAGGTGCCACGCACCTCGTTGCGCCGGACGATACGCCGCAGCAGGTAAATCCGGGATGACTCGCCGCTCGGGTGCTCGGTTATGATCAGCGGCAGGCCTAGGCGAAGATCCGAGCTGTCGCGCGCACTCAACTTGGGGCGACGGGCTAGGCGTCCGAAAATCTCGATCCGTTTGCCATCGTCGCCGACGAACTCGACCGCGACAAACCGCTGCCGAGCCAGCAGGTCGAGGCCGGCGATCAGGGCCTGACTCGCGGCTATCAGTTCGGCGCGAGTAGGCGCCGGCCGTGGGGCCGGCTTGCGATCCAGCATGATGCCGCCCATGGCCACGCGTCCGTCCATGTTTCCGGTCTGGGTCTGGTTACCCAGCCGGGGCGGGCTCTGGCGCGGCGGTGCCGGTATCGGTTTCTGCTTGGAGACGAGAAGCTGGAGTATCGCCTGAGGTGGAATGCTCTTCAGGGTGGCGTCGAGCAGGAGCAAGCGGTCGAAGATGGCCTGCCCCAGGGCCAGGTTGGCCTGCTGCAGACGGTGCTCACTCTGGCGGTAGAGCTGCTGCTTGACATGCCGATAGGATAGCAGAGCCAGAACCGCCATGGGGACGAAGGCGCAACCCACGAACAGGGCGAGCAGCCGGCGACCAAACCTGCTCCGCAGCGGTGTCGATGGGAGAGTCATTTCTACTCGGGTAAGGGCTTATCAGGCTGACAGCGTCCCCAGCCGCCCTGCACCGAGCAAGTGTCATGCCCCCCACTAGACCCCCCTAGTCATTGAATCCATGCGACTTAGCCCCGCTTCCAGTGGTCCGGACGCCCCATCTTCCCGCGTTTCGCCAACCGGCTTGCCAGTCTGGGTATAGACCAACGACTCCCGGACCTGGTCCAGCCGCCGCCGGAGCGAAGCCACCCGGTCCACGCTGACCCGGCCGCTCCGCCCTCCGTCGCAGGCAGCCCCCCGAAAACCGACTACGTCCGGCAACCCCAAACAGACGGAATCCAGGTCGGCCAGGCCCAGAGATCCAGCGACACCGGTCACGAGTCCCTCCCCTTTGGCGTGCGCCACCCACGCGGCCAGCTCACCGGGACTGAGCCAGTGGAGAAGACCTGCACCGTCCTTGACATGGGTGTCGATCAGAACCCCGGTAACGCCCGCATCAGCGGCAACCCGGCAGACTACATCCGGAGGCAGCGAGCCGGTCCGCCGCGAATCGGCGTAGGCTACCGCCACTATATGGGGTTGTGAAAGCCACCGTTCTGCCTGACGGAGCGCCGTCTTCAAGACAATTGAAGCGACTTCGGGAGACCCGGCCCCGGCACAGCCCAGCTTCAAATACGTAGGCCCGGCTCGCGGCGGCAGCGTCAATTCCCTGAAGATGGATTCCACTTCCCCCGATGTGGCAAAGTCCCCGAGCGCGGCGCTCAGAGGCTGATCGTCGGGCGTAGACCGGAGAATCCGGGCGAGTGTCCGAGCCGGGACCGGGCCCAGGGACCCCCGATCGGGCTCCTTGGCATCGATGATGTCCGCCCCTCCATCCAGCGCGGGCCCGATCTCGTCCGCCGATCTGACACTCACCAGTAACTGCAATTCACACGCTCCCTTGTGAGATGCTAACGCACTGATATGTTAGGATTTAAGAAGTTACCACCGGCTGGGCATCGAGGGGAGGCGGAGGTGCTGGAGCAAAAAATCGTGCTGGTCACCGGGGCGTCGAGTGGAATCGGACAGGCCATCGCACTCCGATGCGCTGGCGCGGGGGCCGATCTCGCCATCACCTATCGCACTAACCGGGAAGGCGCCGAAGTCACCGCCCAGCAGATCCGCTCCATGGGACGGCGGGCCGAGGTGCTCCAGCTGGACGTCAGCCGGCCGGAAGAAGTTGACTCGCTGGTCGGCCGCCTCAAGGCTGCCTTCGGGATCGTTGATGTCTGGATCAACAACGCCGGCGCTGACATACTCACCGGGGAAGCAGGCCGGAGGCCGCGTCTCGAGAAGCTCGACCTGGTTCTCTCGGTCGATCTTCGGGGAACCATCATCGCGTCGTGGGCGGCAGTAGACCTGATGCGCGCCCAGGGCGGAGGCGTCATTATCAATATGGCGTGGGATCACATCTCGCTTGGCATGAAGGGCGAGAACCCGGGCCTGTATTCCGCTGCAAAGGGAGGGATCGCCAGCTTCAGCAAGTCACTGGCCCGCGACGTCGCTCCGGATATCCGCGTCAATATCCTCGCTCCCGGATTCATCGAGACCGCCTTTGGCGAAGCCGCCAATCCCCGGTTCCGACAGCAGGTGATAGAGATGACGCCGCTGGGCCGGTGGGGAACCCCGGACGACGTCGCGGCCGCGGCCGTGTTTCTGGCCTCGGATGACGCAGCGTTTTTGACCGGACAGATGATAGCGGTGAATGGAGGAGTAGTGATGTAGAGGAGTCACGAGTCACGAGTCGCGAGATGTGACGGTAAGCATGCGCGGACAGCTTGCCCGTTTGTGCGTCAGATCCGACTCCTAACTCAGGCACCTCAACAACGCAGACCTTGACTCGTGACTCGCGACTCGCGACTGGAGGAACAGATGCCCGCAACCAAAGAACGCACCTACAATGACGCTGAAATATCCGAGCGGCTCAAGGAGCTGCCGGGGTGGTACTACGAGGATGGTTGGATTCGTCGAGTCTACAAGACGGACGGCTGGCCCACGACGTTGATGCTGGTCAATGCCGTCGGATACCTGGCGGAGGCGGCATACCACCACCCCGACCTGAGCGTCACCTGGGGACGCATTACGGTGAAACTTCAGAATCATGCCGCCGGCGGAATCACGGACAAGGACTTTGAGCTGGCCCGCAAGATCGAGGACGTGGTGCTGTGGAAGCCGCAGGGCGGCGCGCTGGAGGGAACGCCCAACAAGTGGGTGCGCGCGGGGGATCCGCGTTAGGTGGCCGGACGGACAGGCGGACGGGCGGACGGAGCTTGAACGCCGAGAGTATGCCTGGTGATTCAGGGTTGACCGACCGCCTGACCGACCGTCCGCCTGTCCGCCGCGTTCTCTTCGTCACCGGCAAACTCGCCGAGCCGGCGCTTCGCCGGGTGTTGCAGGAGATGGCTCCTCCATTCGAGACCCAGGTCGCCGTCATGAAGATCACGGTGGCCGCACTGATGACCACACCCTGGATCGCCCGGTTTCTCGACGTGCCCCCCGATACCGACCTCGTGTTGATCCCCGGCCTCTGCGAGGGAGATACCGGCGTGCTGCAGGAGCGCTTCGATGCGAGAGTGGAGAAGGGTCCCAAGGATCTCCGCGAGCTCCCCCGCTATTTCGGTCAGGCAGCGACCGCACCAGACTATGGCGCCTACTCGATCGAGATCCTGGCCGAGATCAACAATGCGCCCCGGCTGAGCCGGGCCGAGATCCGTGCCGCGGCCGACTACTACCGATCGAGCGGCGCTGATGTCATCGACATCGGATGTACGCCGGGAGCTGCCTTCCCGGCACTGGCTGAGGTAGTGCGCGAGCTACGTGGTGCTGGAATGCGGGTGAGCATCGATAGCTTCGACCGTGAAGAGATCCTCACTGCGGTGGAGGCCGGAGCGGAGTTGGTCCTCAGCGTCAACGGAGCCAATCTCGATGTGGCTCGAGAGCTGGCCGGCACGACCGCGCGGGTGGTGGTCATTCCCGACCTGGGTGAGGGCTTCGATACGCTGGACCGCAACGTTGAGGCATTGGAGCGCTGGTCGATCCCCTATCTCATCGATCCGATTATTGAGCCGATCGGATTCGGGTTCATGGCCTCGCTCGAGCGCTACGCCGAGGTGCACCGGCGCTATCCGGCAGCGGCTCAGCTCATGGGTATTGGAAACATCACGGAGCTGACGAGTGCCGACTCGACGGGACTGCATGCCATCCTGCTCGCCATCTGCGAGGAGACCGGCGTGCAGGCCGTGCTCACGACGGAGGTCGTCACCTGGGCGCGGGGCGCAGTCAGGGAAGTGGACATCGCCCGGCGTCTGATGCATCACGCCGTAAGCCACCGGACGCTGCCGAAGGGGGTGGACGACCGGCTCTTGACCGTAAAAGACCCCGTAATTCTGGAGTACGACGAAGCCGAGCTTCGCGCACTACATGCCGCGGTGAAGGATCCCGAACTTCAGAATCTTTACGGACCGGCACACGATTACGGTATTCAACAACGATCTCTTCATCCGCGGCACTGACATCCAGGAGATCTTCGCTCAGCTCGGTGTGACCGAAGCCACCCATGCCTTCTATCTGGGCCGTGAGCTCATGAAGGCCAGGCTCGCCATTACGCTGGGCAAGACCTACCGCCAGGAAGGCGCGCTCAGCTGGGGTTATATGACACCTCCGGACGACGTGAAGTCCGAGCATGTGAAGCTGACCCAGCGCTTGCACCGGAGGAAAGACGGGACCCGGGACCGGAAGACCCGGCCCATATGAGCCGTGGTTTTCCTCCCCTGGTGGAGCCGCTGGGACGCACGGAGGATCCGGCGGAGGTGTGCCAGAAATTCCTCGATCTGCCGTACGTGCTCTTCCTCGACAGCGCCGCCGCGCAGCACCCTGACGCTCACTACTCATTTCTTGCGGCCGACCCGCCTGCTGTGGTCCGCAGCAAAGGGCCGGCCACTGAGATCTGGCGGGGTCCGGGTGGGGGATGGAAACCGGTGGCGGGAGATGCTCTGACCGTCGCACGCGCGCTGCTGCCGAGTGAACCGGTGGCGCCGGTATCAGGCGTACCACCGTTCCAGGGCGGCATCGCCGGCTACGTCGGCTACGACTGGGGCGCCGTACTCGAGCGCCTCCCGCAGGCCGAGTTCGACGACCTGCGAATCCCGGATGTCATCCTCGGACTGTACGACTGGGTGATTGCGTGGGACCACCGAATTGATACCGCGTGGCTGATCTCGACTGGGCTCCCTGAGACGGGGCCGGCAGGCGCCCGGCGCGCGCAGGAGCGGATGGATCTGGTTCGGGCGAGGTTGGGAGGGCGCGCAGCAGCGGGCGGAGCGACTTCACGCACCGCCCCGCTGCCCCCTCGCTCGATTGCTCGGGGCAGGCTCCGCCGCCCGGCTGCCCCCTCCTATCCAGTCGTAGGCATCGAGGGCGCCGAGCTAATCGGGTTGAGGTCGACGTTTACTCGACGAGGCTACCTGGATGCCGTCGCCAGGGTTCGGGAGTACATCCTGGCTGGCGACATCTTCCAGGCAAACCTGTCGCAGCGGTTCCAGTGTGAATGGCGAGGGCAGCCCTACGAGCTCTATCGCAGTCTGCGCCGACGGAACCCCGCCCCGTTCGGCGCCTACCTGGGCTTCGAGGAGTTGGAAGTGCTGAGCGCCTCCCCCGAGCGCTTCCTCCGGCTGGATGAGGACGGGCACCACATCGAAACCCGACCGATCAAGGGGACCCGGCCCCGAGGTCTCGGACCGATGCACGATGCCGCCCTGGGCCGGGCTCTGGCGGAAAGCCGGAAGGACCGGGCCGAGAACGTGATGATCGTGGATCTGTTGCGGAATGATCTGTCGCGAGTCTGCCGCCCGGGAACGGTCCGGGTGCCCGAGCTCTTCGCGCTGGAACATCATCCAACGGTCCACCACCTGGTCTCGACCGTGGTGGGCGAGATCGAACCGGGGACCGGCGCCGTTGAGCTGGTGCGGGCTGCCTTTCCCGGCGGATCGATCACAGGGGCGCCCAAGGTTCGCGCGATGGAGATCATTGCAGAGCTGGAGCCGACCCAGCGCGGCGTCTATTGCGGCTCTATCGGGTACGTAAGCGCTACTGGCGCCATGGACACCAGCATTGTCATCCGGACGTATCTCGCTCTGGATGGGCAGGTATACTTCCAGGCGGGCGGAGGGATCGTGGCGGATTCGGACCCGGAGCTGGAGTATGCCGAAACGCTGGACAAGGCGCGGGGGTTGATAGAGACGCTAGTGGAGTCGCAAGTCGCGAGTCGCGAGTCGCGCGGTTGACGTGGATGCCGAGTGGGCCTGTGACTGTTGATGACTCGTGACTCGTGACTCGTGACTTATCAGATGATTCTTCTCATCGACAACTACGATTCCTTCGTCTACAACCTGGCGCGTTACGTCCGGGAGCTGGGCGAAACACCGCTGGTCCGCCGGCACGACGCCATCGGGATCGACGAGATTCTCGACCTGGGCCCCTCTCACATCGTCATCTCGCCCGGACCGTGCTCGCCCGCCGAGGCCGGGATCTCCACCGAAGTGGTCCGCCAGGTGGGGCCATCGATCCCCATTCTCGGTGTGTGCCTCGGTCACCAGTGCATTGGAGCCGCGTATGGGGGTCAGATTCTGAGGGCCGGATCGCCAATGCACGGCAAGACCTCGCGGATTCACCATACCGGCAGGGGACTCTTTCACGGCCTGCCGAACCCCTTCACCGCCACCCGGTATCACTCCCTCGTGATCGGGGCCGGGTCGCTTCCCCAGTCGCTGGAGGTAACCGCCACTTCGGAGGACGGAGAGATCATGGCGGTGCAGCACCTGGAGCACCCGGTCTACGGAGTACAGTTCCATCCCGAATCCGTCCTCACCGAGCACGGCTACCGCCTGCTCGATCACTTTCTCCACGGAGTCCCGGCGGCGCCACGGGCGCTTCCCGATGCGGCGGACGGCGCACTGCTCCCGGACCGGCCCGACGAGAACACGCTGGCCTCGGCACCTCCGCCGGCGGACCTGGTTCGGTGATCCTCGAGACGATCGTCACCTCTCTCGACCCCGCCGGAGTCGTCAATTTTGCTCCAATGGGAGTCGAGTGGGGGGATGAGATCATCGTGCTGAAGCCGTTTCTCCAAACCAGTACCTTCCGGAACGTGAGCGCCAGTCGGGCCGCAGTCGTTAACCTGGCGGACGACGCCATGCTCTTTGCGCAGGGGGCCATCTCCAGCCCTCAGTTTGCGTGGGTCCCGGCGCAGGTGGTTCGGGGTGCGGTGCTGGAGGCAGCATGTTCCTGGCGCGAGCTCGAGGTGCTGACTATCGATGCTACTCCCCCACGGTCGAGGATCGAAGCGCGCGTAGTGCATCGGGGGGTCAGGCGGGAGTTTCTCGGCTTCAACCGAGCCAGGCATGCCGTACTCGAGGCGGCCATTCTCGCCACCCGGACCCACCTCCTGCCGGCCGATCAGATTCGTGACGAATACGCCCGGCTCCAGGTTATCGTGGACAAGACTGCCGGGCCGCGGGAGCAGGAGGCCATGGCCTTGCTGACCCAGTATGTCCAATCGAAGTAGCGTCTTTGTGGAGGCTCCGGCACGGCTCCACTTTGGGGTGCTGGACCTGGGCGGCCGCCTGGGCCGCCACTTCGGCGGGCTCGGGGCCGCGATTCCCTGTCCCTCTCTCCTGCTGGAGGCGCGCCCCGGGGCGGGACTGACGGCCAGCGGCCCCGATGCCGCCCGGGCGGTGGAGTTCGCGCGCAGGTTCCTGGCATTCCACGGCCTGCCTGAAGGCGTGCGACTGATCATTCACCGAGCCATTCCCAGCCACGTCGGGCTCGGCTCGGGAACCCAGCTCGGCCTGGCTGTGGCCCGGGCGCTCGCTGAGCTGTACGAGATCCAGGCCGATGTGGTCGAGCTGGCCACCGCGGTCGCGCGCGGAAAGCGGTCGGCCATCGGCACCTGGGCCTTCGCGTTGGGCGGCTTCATCGTGGAGGGGGGGCGCAGAGTCGGAACCAGCGACATCGCTCCCATGCTGGCACGTTTCGATATCCCTGAGAGTTGGCGCTGCGTCGTGGCCGTCCCCCGGGGCCCCCGGGGACTGAGCGGGGACGCCGAAGCCAGCGCCTTCGATCGGCTGCCCCCGCCTCCCGACCGGGACGTGGAGCGGGTTTCTCATCTGGTCCTCATGCAGCTCCTTCCGGCCCTGGTCGAGGCCGACCTGACCAGCTTCGGGGACGCGCTTTCGGCCGTCCAGCGGATCACCGGTGGGTGGTTCGCGGGCCAGCAGGGAGGCGTCTTTGCCCCTGGTCCCACCCAGCAACTGGTCGCCGATATGGCTGCTTGGAAAGCAGTTGGAGTGGGTCAGAGCTCCTGGGGACCCGCCGTATACGGGCTGGTGGACAGCGATGCGGCCGCCGCAGCGCTGGCCAACCGGATCCGCCAAACCATGACCGGCGGGGGGAAGTTTTCGAGGGGGGTTTCGCGTCCCGGGGGGCCCAGGTCTGGCAGGGCAAATCCTGAATCATCCTGATTGACAGTTCTTTTTTCAGGGTGTATACTGACCCCCCTAGTCTCCCGTATCGCCATCTGACAAGCTCAACAGGGTTTAGCCTTGTCCCCTGGCACTGGCCTCGTCCTGGCGGGAGGTCCTGGAGAACTCATCGTGGGACACGACAATCGGATCGCCTCCCCGGGTGCCGAATATTACTGATACACAATGCGGTTCAGCGACGTCGCTGAGGGATGAGATGGGCTGGTTCCCGTTGGCTCGCACTATTCCACTGAGGCTAAGCTTCTACAATACCGGCGCATGGTATGCGCGGCGCCGCTGGTTGCGCCCCGCCGCCGAGCGTGGTCCCCCTCCTGTCTGATCTTCTCTGATCTTCTCTGATCTTCCTTTTTCCAGTTTTTCAGTCCCGCAGCACCGCAGCAGTAGTAGAGCAGGAGAGTCACCCTTTTCCCTGAGGTTAGTTATGAATCGTTTTGCGCAGAAGGTGGTGTCCGGCGGGCTTGCCGCGGGTTTGTCAGTCGCCGTGGCTATGTCAGCCGACGCCCAGGCGGCGCGGTCTGGGGTTTGGACCCAGAATGCGCCCGAGGGCGAATGGCACATGACCGGTCGCGATCATAGCCTCCAGCGGTTCAGCCCGCTGAAGCAGATCACGACGTCGAACGTGGGCGATCTCCGGCCCGTCTGGTCGTTCTCGACCGGCACACTCCGGGGCCACGAGGGCAACCCGCTCGTGATCGGCAACGTGATGTACGTGCATACGTCCTTCCCGAACATCGTGTACGCGCTCGATCTCTCGAAGCCCGGCGCGCCGTTGATCTGGAAGCACGTCCCCAACCAGTCGCCCGATGCGATTCCAATCGCCTGCTGCGACCTGGTCAACCGGGGCACCGCGTACCACGCAAGCGGCAAGATCTTCATTCAGCTGCTGCAGGGTGAGCTGCTCGCGCTTGACGCGAAGAGCGGCAAGGAGCTGTGGAAGGTCAAGAACGCCGACTACAAGCAGGGCAGCACCATGACGAACGCCCCGATCGTGATCAAGGACATCGTCATCGCCGGCATCTCGGGCGGTGAGTTCGGCGTCCGCGGCCGCGTGACGGCGTACAACGTCAACGACGGCAAGGAAGTATGGCGCGGCTACAGCACCGGGCCGGACAGCGAAGTCCTCATCGAGGGCGACGCCAACGCCAACTACCCGTCACACAAGGGCAAGGATCTCGGCGTTTCGACCTGGCAGGGCGATGAGTGGAAGCGGGGCGGCGGCACCACCTGGGGCTGGTACTCCTACGACCCCGAGCTGAACCTCATGTATTACAGCACCGGCAACCCCGGCAGCTGGAACCCCGACCAGCGTCCCGGCGACAACAAGTGGTCCATGACCATCTTCGCCCGCAACCCGGATAACGGGAAGGTGAAGTGGGCCTACCAGATGACGCCGCACGATGAGTGGGACTACGATGGCGTCAACGAGAACGTGCTGTTCGAGAGCGGTGGGAAGAAGCTCCTCGCCCACTTCGACCGCAACGGCTTCGGCTACACCCTCGACCGTACCAACGGCAAAGTCATCGTCGCCCAGCCCTACGGTCCGGTCAACTGGGCCAAGCGGGTGGACCTGACCACTGGCGTGCCGGAGAAGGATCCGAAGTACGGCACCACCTCGAAGAAGAACACCGAGGGCATTTGCCCCGCGGCGATCGGCTTCAAGGATCAGCAGCCTGCGGCATACTCGCCGATGACCGGCCTCTTCTACGTCCCCGCCAACCACATCTGCATGGACTACGAGGGCGTGGAAGTTAAGTACACCGCCGGTCAGCCGTACGTCGGAGCAATCGTCCGGATGTTCCCGGGCCCGGGCGGACACCGTGGCAACTTCATTGCCTGGGATCCGATGAAGGGCAAGGCCGTGTGGCAGAACAAGGAGAACCTCGCCGCGTACGGTGGGGCCCTCACCACGGCCGGCGGCGTGGTCTTCTACGGCACCATGGAAGGCTGGATCAAGGCACTGGATCAGAAGACCGGTAAGGAACTCTGGCGCTACAAGACGCCGTCAGGCATCATCGGCAACCCGATGACCTACAACGGTCCGGATGGCCAGCAGTATGTGGCCGTGCTTTCCGGCATCGGTGGCTGGGCTGGTATCGGCGTGGCCGCCGGAATCGGCGCTGAAGATCCCACGGCCGGTCTGGGCGCGCTCGGTGCGTTCGGCGATGCCGGGAACTTCAGCAACCAGGGTGGCGTGCTGACTGTGTTCGCGCTCAAGAATCCCTGGGCGGCTGGCAAGTAAGTAGGTAGAAACCGGCGCCGGAGGGTATCACCTCCGGCGCTCGGGGAGTTAAATTCAGGCTAGAGAACGGCGCCGGGGTGCTGCTCGCTCCGGCGTCGTTCGTTCCACGGACGTGGTCTTCCGGCGGAGGTCGCCGGCTGGCGCTTCCCCCTCCTGCTCGATGGCCATGAATCTTCAGCAATCCTTTGGTCCGACGGCGCTCATACTCCTTGCCGCCCTCTTGCTCGCACCCAGCCCGATTCAGGCGCAACTTCGCCCCAACGTCGCAAAACCAGGGATCCTGCGGGTGTGCGCCGATCCGGACAACATGCCCCTGTCGAACCAGAAGGGAGAGGGCTTCGAGCAGAAGATTGCCGAGCTGATAGCCAAGGAGTGGAACGCCAAAATCGAGTATGCCTGGTGGCCGGTCCGGCGAGGGTTCTTCGCCCGTGCCTTGAATGGCCGCTACTGCGATGTCGCCATTCAGGCACCGGCCGAGTTCGACATGGCCGGCGTCACCAAGCCCTACTTCCGCTCCGGCTACGTCTTCATTACCCGGAAAGACAGTGGGCTCGATATCAAGTCGCTGGCGGATCCCCGGCTGAAGAAGCTCAAAATCGGGGTGAACATCCTGAACTCTGACGCGGAGAATACCCCACCCGCGATGGCCTTGAGCCAGTACGGCGTAGTAGGTAACCTCACCGGTTACCCCACCTTCTACACCGATAGCATCCGCCCGGAGGACATCGTCACCGCCGTCGCCAGGAAGGACATCGACGTAGCGATCGCCTGGGGGCCCATCGCGGGGTACTTCGCCGACAAATCCCCGGTGCCCCTCACCCTGCAGCCCCTGGCCGAGCGCGACTCGCTAACCGATTTTCCTTTTCGTTTCAGCATAGGACTGGGCGTGCGCCGGCGCGATCGCGCCCTCCGTGACAGTCTGCAAACGGTGCTGGACCGCAGGGCACCGGAGATCCAGGCCATTCTCAAGCAGTACAAAATTCCCCTCTTCCCGATTCCCGAGGAGCGGACGCCCGAAGCCCAGGAGCCGAAGGCCGCTTCCCCGGCGTTGCCGGACTCCGGAACGGCAGTGAAGCGCTAGCCGGTCACCACATCGACATCATCCCATCCCGTTCGCAGGAAAGGATCGCTGCAAGCATGCGTGCGCCCATGTTGATGAACGCCCGCCGTATGTTGTTTCATTTCACGCTGGTGTTCGGTCTCGGCGCCGTCGCCGCCGATTTGCGGGCTCAGGAGCTGCGGGACGAGTATCACCAGGCTCCTCGCGATACTGTGACCCAGGAGGTGTATGACGGCTGGAAGCAGTACAACCTGAACTGCGCCCGCTGCCATGGTGAGGACGTCCAAGGCACGACCATCGCCCCTCATCTCATCATGTCGATGAAGCCGGATGGACCCGTCAATACCAAACCGCTTTTCATTCAGACGGTGTGCGCGGGGCGCCCGGCCAAGGGCATGCCCTCCTGGTGCGCGCTCGGCATGGAGATGCCCACCATCGAGAAAATCTACGCCTACGTGAAAAGCCGGAGCGACGGCAAGATGGGCCAGGGCAGGCCGGCTCTCAAACCAGGATCCTAATCGCGGGAAGCCGGTGACAGGGGAATAGCAGTACATTCCAGAATGGTCACCGGCACCACCCTCGCTCTGGCAGCATTGCTCTCCAGCGGAACGCTTGCTCCACCTCCCCTTCCGGCGGATTCCCCAGCCGTCCGGCTAACCCTGGCGCAGGTGAAAGCCCGCCTCGCGGCGGGCACGGACGAGAGCCCACCGGACCTGGCCCGCACCGACATAAGCGGTCTGGATCTGACCGGAATCGACTTTAAGCGCGCCAATCTCGCTGGGGCGCGGATGGTGAGAACGAAGCTCGCCGGCGCCAGCCTGTTTACCTCCGATCTCACAGACGCGGTCCTGGACGAGGCGGACCTGACCAAAGCCAACCTCGACGGCACCGTACTCCGGAGAGCCAGCCTTCAGCGTGCCACGCTGACCGGCGCCAGCCTCTTCGCTACGATCATAGAGGCCGCCGATCTGAGCGGCGCCCAGCTCTCGGGTACCCGCATAATTGGATATCTGAGGAGCGCCAAGCTGGTTGGAGCCAACCTGACCAACGCCAACATCGGCGCCGATCCCGGCAACCAGTCCATGGGGGTCATGCGCGCCACCTTCGTGGGTGCCGATCTCACCGGTGCCGACCTGTCAGGCGCCAACCTCTTCAAGGCGGACTTTTCTCACGCCAACCTGAGCCGGGCGCGGCTGAGGGGCGCGGACCTGAGAAACACGGAGCTGATTCAGGCCGACTTCTCCGGAGCGGATTTAACCGGGGCCAGACTCGACAAGGCGGATCTGGCCGGGGCGATATTTACCGGGATCACAGGTCGCGACCGCATTCAGGGGCTGGACCAGTCCCGCAACCGTGACAAGGCAAAATTCGATGCGCACTAATAGCCTGCTGTTCGCAATCCTGCTTGCCGGGTGCGGCACGGAAAAGCCATCCCTCGGAGGCCGGGCCGACACGGCCGATGCGCCCCCGGCCCCGGCGGCGCTCCCGGCCGGGGAGCTGGCATACGTGACGAACGAGGACTCGCAGGAACTCACCGTCATCGATACCCGTACTGATAGTGTGGTGGCAACAATTCCGGTGGGTACCCGCCCCCGGGGAGTGCGGATTGCTCCTGATGGTAGAACCGTCTTCGTGGCGCTCAGCGGCTCGCCCAAGTGCCCGCCGACGATGCCGGATGAAGAGTGTGACAAGATGAAGGCGGACAAGACCAAGGATGGCATCGCCGCGGTGGATGTCGCCTCGCGCAAAGTGACTCGCGTGCTCCCGGGCGGCTCCGATCCGGAAACGTTCGACATCAGCAAGGACGGCTCCACATTGTTTGTCTCGAATGAGGACGTGGACAGCGCCACCATCGTGGACGCCGCCAGCGGCAAGATTCGGATGGCGGTACCCGTGGGCCGAGAGCCGGAAGGCGTACGTCTCCAGCCGGATGGCTCCGCAGTTTGGGTGACTGGAGAGACCGACCACAACCTGACGCTGCTCGATACCAGGACCGGTAAGGTGCTGGGCGATATCAAGGTGGGTAAGCGACCGCGGGACCTGACCTTCAATTCCGACGGGTCTAGGGCCTACGCCACGTCGGAGATCGACGGAACAGTTTCGGTCATCGACGTGCCCTCACGAAAGGTCTTGCGGGTGATCACACTGCCCAAGGATTCGAAGCCGATGGGAATCGTACTTTCGCCGGATGACAAGCGGATCTACGTGGCCAATGGCCGGGGTGGAACCGTTTCCGTGATCGATGCAGCGACCAACAGGGTGACCAGTACAGTCGAGGTCGGCCAGCGGCCCTGGGGAATCGCGATCACAGCGGACGGCCGCAAGCTCTACACCGCCAACGGACCTTCCAACGATGTCACCGTGATCGACACGGAAAGCATGCGGGTGCTGAAAAAGGTTC
This sequence comes from uncultured Gemmatimonadales bacterium, assembly GCA_963840165.1. Taxonomy (GTDB): domain Bacteria; phylum Gemmatimonadota; class Gemmatimonadetes; order Gemmatimonadales; family GWC2-71-9; genus CAVVWJ01. The sequence goes on along the minus strand of CAWIXT010000007.1, from coordinate 288,291 downwards.
CGGCTGGAAAGATTCCGTGGGGAGTGGCCATTTCGCCGGCAGCACCTGCCGGATCCTGAGGTCGTCTGTGGCACACGTACCCAGTCTCCTCGGAATCGCAGCGGTCATGCTGCTGTCGGGCCATAGCAGCACGGTAGTGCCTACCGTGTTCCGGTTCGAGGGCTCCGCCGGGCTCGGGCTGCACCGGCTGTGGGACGAGAGCGTGCGGTCCAAGGCCGAGCGTGTTGCCTGCCTGGCCGGCTCCATCGAGAGCGACACCGTTCACATAACCGGCGTTCTCGCGCTGGATCCAGGCCCCTCCGATTCCCTCGGTATCTCGGCTGGCGCTTCGCTGGATACCTGCGGGCCGCCGGCCTGGAAAGGGACCGTCCACACCCATGTGGCGCTGCGGGATGGCCGCCAGCCCTACTCCCTGTTTTCCGGTGCCGACCGCGGCATCATGATGCTCTGGTGGCGCCGCTGGCGAGAGGACGGAATCTTCTGCCTGCTCTACAGCGCACAGGAGGTCATCTGCGAGATCGAAGGGCCTCGCGGGGCAGTGCTCTTCCCCCGTTCCCGCTACTGACGATCCGAGGGTACTGGCCGCATATCATCGCGGCTTTGTGTTTCGCCGGCACGCCGGCACTTTTACTTGCTCAGGACACGACCGGCAACAGCGCCCGGTTCCGCTTCAGCGTGGAGGCGGGGCGGGCGCTGAGCCAGCTGTGGCAAAACAGCGTCGCGGCAAAGGAAGAGCGGGTGGCCTGCCTGGCAAGCTCGATTCGGAACGATACCGTCTACGTGTCGGCAATCGAGCCCCTCGACGCCGAGGATGCCGACTCCATGGGAGTCTCGGCGGTAAGCTCGGTCGAGCGGTGTGGCCCGCCCGAATGGTCCGGCACGGTGCACACCCACATAGCGCTCTACACCGAGGACCACCCCTCCACCCGGTTTTCGGGCCAGGATCGCATCGCCATGCGACTATGGTATGACCGCTGGCACTCGGACGGAGTATTCTGCGTGGTCTACAGCGATCGCCACGCCCACTGTGAGGCGGACGGAGTTGTGGGAGGCATGCGGAGGAAGGCGGGAAGGCAGGAAGGCGGGAACGAGTGAAACAGCTCGTTTCCCTGGTTCCCTCTTTCGATCCTTCCCTCTCCTTCCCCCCTACGATAGCGGCCGACGGGCCAGCCACGAGCGCGGATTCCGCCGCGCCAGCCAGCCATCGAGGCCCCAGGTCCGCCCGGCCCGGGCGAAGAAGAAAGCGATCATGAGGAAGAACAGGACCAGATGGAATCCCTGCTGGCCGGGAGACATCCACTGCGTTGCCAGACCGTAGTTCACCACCAGGGTCAGACCCACTAACGAGGCCAGGCCGGTCAGCAGCCCCAAGGTCAGGCCGATTCCCACCACGGTCTCGCCCCATGCCGTCATCTGAGCGAACAGATTGCTGTTGGGAAGCACCGTCGTCTCGAGGAAGTGCTTGTAGAAACCGATCGGGTTTTCCGACGCCTGGCGGGTCACGATCTTCGGCATGACCTCCAGCCAGCGGTCGGAGACCATCGGTACCGGTAGTATGCCGCCCACCATTACCACACTCATCTTGGTCACAAGCGACTTGACGAAATAGAGGCCGACCACGATCCGGAGGACCGCCAGCCATTTAGCTGGGTGGCGCATGGTAACGTTGGGAGTTGGGATGTGCAGAACCATGGATCGGAGACCTCTGTGGATAGGTGGCTGTTGGCTATTCACTATCGGCTATTGGCTGCCTGCAACCGGGCTAGCCCATAGCCCAAGGCCAATACCAGGCACTCCACATCAAACGTGGACCCCCAATTCGGAAAACACAAACGTCCAGCTGTCGGTCAGCTCCTGCAGCATTTTGGAGAGTGGCTTGCCGGCGCCGTGTCCTGCCCGCGCCTCCAGCCGGAGGAGCACGGGGCGTTCGGCCGACGTGGCTGCCTGGAGCCGGGCCGCCATCTTGCGCGCATGCATAGGGTCCACCCGAGTATCGCTCTCCGCGGTCGCCAACAAGACTGCTGGATAGGCCACCCCCGGCCGAACCTGATGGTAGGGCGAGTACCGGCGCAACCAGCGGTACTGCTCCGGGTCGTCGGCGGACCCGTACTCCGGAATCCACAGCCGCGCGATAAGGAACTGATGATAGCGCAGCATGTCGAGCAGAGGCACTTGCACCAGCACAGCGCGGAAGAGGTCGGGCCGCTGGGTGAGTGCGGCTCCGACCAGCAGGCCGCCGTTCGAGCCTCCAGCCGCGGCAAGACGATCGGGACTGGTATACCCCTCGCGGATCAGCCATTCGGCGGCGCCGATGAAGTCATCGAAGCTGTTCTGCTTGCTGCCCAGAATACCGGCCTGGTGCCAGGACTCACCGTACTCGCCGCCTCCCCGGATGTTGGGGATGGCAATCAGCCCGCCGTGCTCCAGCCATAACAGCAAGGATCGGGAGAAGGCCGGGGTCATGCTGATGTTGAATCCACCATAGCCAGTCAGATACGTCGGGTTGTTGCCGTCCTGTTCCAAACCCGTGGCATGCACCAGGAACATCGAGATGGGGGTGCCGTCCTTGGAGGGGTAGGTAACTTGCCGCACCTCGAATTTCCCGGGATCGACGTCGGCTTCAACTCGCTTCCACAGCGATGCTTTCCCGGTTGGCAGGTCGATGCGGTAGACGCTGGGAGGCAGGGTGTAGGAAGAGAAGCCGTAGAACAGCTCGTCCCCGTCCCATTCAGCCCCGATTCCAAAGAGGCTGCCCAGCGTGGGGAGTGCAACCTCCTCCACCGGAACGCCCTCCAGGTCAACCAGGCGAAGTCGAGACGAGGCGCGCTCGAGGTAGCTCAAAGCCAGTCGTTCCCCAGCGACTGTCACACTGTCCAGGACCGCATCGCTCCGAGGTGGCACAATCTCCCGCCATGCGTCACGCTCGACCCTCTCCGGGTGAACGACATAGAGCCGGTACGTGGGTGCGTCGAGGTTGGTCCGCAGGAACAGCCGGCCGTGCGCGATCTCGCCGTCGAAGGTGGCGGGGAGATCCCGCGCGACCGCAACCATGCCGGTGTCGGCGGCCAGGTCCTTCAGATACACATCGGTCTCGTCGAACGTGCGGGCTACGCTGACCAGCAACCACCGGCCATCCGGAGAGAGGCTCACCCCCGGCCAGTGCTCCTTTTCGGCCGGTTTGAAGACCAGCAAATCGGCGGCTGGATCGGTGCCCAGCAGGTGCAAGAAGACGGCGCGGTGATACTGCTCTTCGCCGGGCGGCACCTGGTTTGGGGCGGGATAGCGGGTGTAGTAGAAACCCTGACCGCCAGGAAGCCAGGCAAGCGACGCGGCACGCATTCGCGGGATGCTGTCTTTCAGCTCCTGGCCGGTTTGGAGATCGAGCACGTGGAGAACGCTTTCCTCGTTTCCGTCCTCTGAGAGACCGTACGCCAGAAACCGTCCGTCCCGGCTCGGGAAATACCAGTCCAGGGCCGTAGTACCCTCCTGATTCAGGACGTTGGGATCGACCGCGATCCGATCCAGCCCCTCGTATCCGTCCCGCCAGTAGAGCACCGGCTGATTCTGGTGTCCATCCCGCCGGAGGTAGAAGTACCGGCCCCGTGCGGGACTGGGGGTGCCGAGAACTCCTATGGCCAGCAGGTCTTTCAGCCGGTGGCGGATCCTCTCCCGTCCCGGTATCGCCGCGAGGTGCGCTTCGGTGAGCGCGTTCTGCTGCTCGGTCCACTGTCGGGTCTCGGGGCTAGCCCCGTCTTCCAGCCACCGGTACGGATCGGCGATCACCTCGCCATGCAGAGTTTCAACAACCTCATGGAAGGGGGTATCAGGATATGTGCGCATGGCAATTCACCACAGAGGCAGAGAGGTTGTGCTGCCGACTTGGAGCCTAATACTGCGTGAAGCCCGTCAAAAGTTTGTTGTGGGATCTCAGATGACGCGATGTCGTGAATCGTACCGCGGACGATCCCTCTGGGTTCTCTGTGGTGAAAAATTGGAGGAGATTAGTCTCCAAGACTGATCCCCAACTCGCGCGCAGTGGCTATCGTGTCCGAATCGAGCGGCACGTTCCGGGGCCGACCAACAATCTCTTCGAGAGGGACCTGCTCAATGCTGACTCCTCGTAAGCCGACCATGATTCCAAATGCTCGGTCCGCGATCGCCCGCACGGCCGCCGCGCCAAATCGAAGCGCCAGCAACCGGTCATAAGTCGTGGGTGAGCCGCCCCGCTGCAGATGGCCGAGTACCAGGGTGCGAGTCTCCTTTCCGGTGGCGTGCTCGATGGCCCGGGCAACCTTGCTGCCGATGCCGCCCAGGCGGTCGACCGTTCCTACGCCACGCCGCTCGAGCAGCTCGACCGCGCCATCCTTGGAGCGGGCTCCCTCCGCCACCACCACGATGCTGAACCGCCGTCCCGCCTCTTCCCGGGCACGGATCTTGGCAACGACTTTCTCCATGTCGAAGGGAATCTCGGGCAGTAGAATCACGTCGGCACTGCCGGAGAGTCCGCTGTAGAGTGCAATCCAGCCGGCATAGCGCCCCATCAGCTCCACCACCATGACGCGGTCGTGACTTTCCGCTGTCGAGTGCAGCCGGTCGATCGCCTCGGTGGCTGTGCTCACCGCCGTGTCGAATCCGAATGAACGCTGGGTCCCGCTGACATCGTTATCGATGGTTTTGGGAACACAGACTACCGGAAGCCCCTTTTTCCAGAGCTCGTATGAGATCTGAAGACTCCCGTCCCCGCCAATCGACACGAGCGCATCGAAGCCGCTGGCCTGGAAGGCGGCGACCATATCATCCGAGCGGTCGCTTTCGTGCTCCTTGCCTTCCGCGTCGCGGGTGACGTATCGAAACGGATTGCCCCGGTTGGTCGTGCCCAGGATGGTGCCGCCGAGGTGGGTAATGCCGCGCACCTGGGATGGGCCCAGGGGAACCACACCGTTGAAGCTCAGAAGACCTTCGTAGCCGCGCTGGATGCCGTAGGAACGCCAGCCGCGATGGTGGGCCGAGAGGACCACCGCCCGGATGACGGCATTCAGTCCGGGGGCGTCACCCCCTCCAGTGGAGATGGCAATGCGCATGGGTCACGTACCACCTCTCAGCTGCTGGATTGCCGCCAGGACCTCGCCGGGTGCGGCGTGCCGCCGGCTCTGCTTCTTGGAGAAAACCGGCTTCCCGTCGACCGCCACCTCGAAAACTCCACCGGAAGCCTCGATCAAACGCACGTCGGCGTCAGGGAACTTTTGCTTCAGCTCAGCCGCCAAACTGGCGGCTCTCGGATGGTAGTTTCAAACCACGCAGTACTGAATGGTCACGCGCATTGTCGGGCACCGGTTCGCGAAAAGATATGGACGCCGCGAATCGTACTTACCCCGAAAGGGGATGCCAAGGGGAGCGGAGCGATGTGATGCTGCTCCTTGTCAGGCCACCCTTCTTCTCGTATCTATTTGAGCCATGCGAACCTATCCAAACCCAGGCGGGGGGTTAGCCCGGGCGCTGCGGCTCTCGGGCCTTGTTATGTTGACCAGTTCCTGTGTGTCGGTCCTGCAGGCGCAGGATCGGCGCAACCTGTTCGAGGTCGGCGCCGGCATCGGGTACCAGTCCTTCAGTGACTTTACGGGCCTGAGTGGCGCAGTAGGTGGGGTGGGGCGCATCGGGTTCTGGTTGCCCGCCAATTTTTCGGTCGAAGCCGAAGGATCGGTATACAGCTCGGAAGATATTGGCATCACCACCGGTACCATTTCCGCCCTGTACAACATCCCGCTGGGAGCCAACAGTTGGGGCTACGGTAAATTTGGAGTGGGAGGGACCCGTTACGGAACCACCGGCCCCGAATGTAAATCGGACGTCAAGTACCAGGGTTACCTTTGTGGCCCTACTACCACCTTTCTGGCCGGGCTCGGCGTCCGGCTGGGACTCTCGCCCTTGCTGATGGTTCGAGCCGAGCTCGGGATACAACCCAACCGGGGCGAAGCCACCGATGCGGTCACCCTGGAGCCGAAGGACGTCAGCTTTTCAAACGTGGGCCTGAACTTAGGCCTTAGCTTCATGCTGGGCAGCAAACCCATCCCCGACAGCGACAGTGATGGGATCCTGGATAACCGGGACCGCTGCACCGGCACCCCTGCAGGGGCAGAGGTGGACGAGCGGGGTTGTCCCGCAGACACCGATGCCGACGGAGTCGCCAACGGCGTGGACCGCTGCCCCAATACGGCAGTAGGCGCGCTGGTGGATGCGCTCGGCTGCACCCGCGACAGCGATGGCGACAACATCGCCGATGGCATCGACAAGTGCCCTGATACTCAGGCCGGCGTCCTGGTGGATAGGGCAGGCTGCCCCAAAGACACGGACGAAGATTCCATCGCTGATGGCCTGGACCGCTGCTCCGATACGCCCAAGGGCGCCACGGTAGATGCCCTCGGCTGCCCCGGTGACGAGGACGGAGACGGTGTGCTCGACGGCCTGGACCGGTGCCCCAGAACTCCGGTGGGTGCCACTGTCAACGCGGCGGGGTGCGTCGGTGGGCAGACCGGTCGGCAGCCGGTCGTGGTGCCGCGTGACACCACCCCCACACAGCCTGCAGCCCCCGCAGCCGGCGCGGCCATGGTGCTGGGGAACGTCACGTTCGGAACCAACAGCGCCCGGCTCCAGGCGGGCTCGTATGTCGAGCTCGACTCGATCGCCAAAGTTCTGACGGGAAACCCGGGGCTCCGGGTGGAGATCGGCGGCCACACCGATGTCAGCGCCTCCCCGGCCGACGACATGCACCTCTCGACTCTGAGAGCTGAGGCAGTACGGAACTACCTGGTTGCGCAGGGCGTCCCATTCCAGCAGGTGGTGGCGCGAGGATATGGCGGCACCCGGCCACGAACGCCCGATACCACGCCCCGCGGCCGGGCAGCAAACCGGCGGATCGAGCTTCGTCCTCTGCAGCCAGGCCAATGATCTGTAAACGCCAGGCTTGACCAAGCCTCGGGGAGGGATATATCTGATGCCAACCCTTCCTGTCGAGGAGCTCGGCAATGCCCGCCCAGACTTGTACCGGTCTTTCGGTTTTCCTACTACTGGCCCTGGCCAGCCCGCTACTGGCGCAGACCACATCAACCGAGGGTTCGTCCCCAGCGGTTACCAGTGCGCTCATCACGCGGGGAGACAGCCTTTATCACGGCCCGGGTAACTGTTACGCCTGCCACGGCACCAAGGGCGAAGGTCTGGTGGGGCCGAACTTGATTGATGCGGAGTGGATTCACAGCAAGGGGACTTACGACGAGATCGTCGTCCAAATCAACGATGGTGTGCCGAAGGAAAAGTCCAAGAGCGGAATTCCGATGCCCCCGAAAGGCGGGTCGACTATCAGCGACGAGGATGTGAAGGCCGTAGCCGCCTACGTGCTTTCGCTGAGTCAAAAGTAACCCGGCTCATGAGTTTCAGAGGCCCGGCGCCGGGCCTCGCACCGCATCGAGGACATACCACGCGCCGAAGATGAGGCTGCCTAGGGCGATCGCCGGAATCAGCGTACCGACCCGGCGAGCCAGGGGTCCTCGACAGAGCGCATATCCAAAGGCGGCGGATACCAGGGCCATCGATGCCGCTGTCCCGGCGGCGAAGAGCATCAAGGCCATCACGCCCGGGACCCAACCTCCCGCCGCGCCGATCACCAGCACTCCCACTCCCGCCGAGCCCCCCAGTCCATGCATCATGCCAATGCCGTATGCCGCCGCAGGCGAGCCGCCCAGCCCTTCCGCGTGAGTGTGCGTGTGTCGCGTTGCAGTCGGGGCGTGGGCCCCTTCGTGCACATGCGGGTGGGCGTGAAGGACACCATCGTGACTGTGCGGATGAGTGTGAAAGTGGCCGCGGGACCAGCGAAGCAGCAGCCGGAGGGAGAGGACCACGATCACCACGCCGATCGCTATCTCGGCCGCCCGAGACAGGGCCGCGGGAAGATGCCGGGCGAAGACCACTACCGGCAGCCCAAACGCAACTAGCGTCGTCGCGTGACCCAGGCCCCATGCCAGCCCCAGCCGCCCGGCCCGGCCGGACCCGTGGCGCAGGTCCGACAAGACCAGCGACGAGACGGCGGTCAGGTGATCAGGGTCCGTGGCGTGGCGGAGTCCCAGCAGCAACGCAACGAAGAAAGGCTCGGTCAGTCAGCCTCCTGAAGGTTCGAAGTCCAGACTTGTGGGCCCGGCCGAAGATCACATTCCGGGGCCGGTGGCCCGGGTTAACTTTGCCAACATGTCCAACCGTCTGGCCCAGTCCAGCTCCGCCTACCTTCAGTCGGCCGCGCATCAGCCCATCCACTGGTATCCCTGGGGCGCCGAGGCCTTCTCGGCGGCCGAAGCTGCCGATAAACCGATTCTGCTCGATATCGGGGCCGTGTGGTGCCACTGGTGCCACGTGATGGACGGCGAGTCCTATGAAGATCCTGAGCTCGCCTCTTACCTGAACCAGAATTTCATCTGCATCAAGGTGGATCGGGATGAACGGCCCGACGTAGACGCCCGCTACCAGCGCGCCGTCCAGACCCTGACCCAACAGGGTGGCTGGCCCCTGACCGGCTTTTTGACTCCCAAAGGAGAGGTCTTTTTTGGCGGGACCTACTTCCCTCCCGACGGAAGATACGGCCGTCCGGGCTTTCGGTCAGTCCTTGCCGGAGTGCTCGACGCGTACCGGTCCCGGCGAGACCAGGTGCAGGCGCAGGCCCAGGCGATCAGCCGGGTAGTCGCCGAAAACTTGAACGAGGTGGCACCGGGAGATCTCGCTCCGGAGCTGCTGGAGAATGCGGTTGGTCAGATGGCCCGCATCTTCGACCCTGTCAACGGCGGGTTCGGCAGTCAGCCCAAGTTTCCCCACCCGGGCGCGATCACCCTGCTGCTTCATCGCTGGTACGATCAGCCCTCGGAGCAGGTTCGCACCATCATCGACCGTACCCTGCAGGGAATGGCCCGGGGCGGCATGTACGACCAGCTCGGAGGCGGATTCCATCGCTACAGCGTGGATGCCCGGTGGATCGTCCCCCATTTCGAGAAGATGTCGTACGACAACTCGGAGCTCCTCAAGGTATATCTGGACGCCTACGCCTTGTTCGGTCACGACGAGTATGCTGATGTAGCCCGGGGGATCGTCACCTGGGTCCGATCGGTGCTGGCCGACGACGCGGGCGGATACGGCGCCAGCCAGGACGCCGATGTCGGGCTCGACGACGACGGGGACTACTTCACGTGGACCCGGGATGAGGCCGCGGCGGTGCTCACTCCCGACGAACTGGAGGCAGCCGCGGCCTATTACGACATCGGCACCGCGGGCGAGATGCATCATAACCCCGGCAAAAATGTCCTTTTCGTCTCGACGACCGTGACCGCGCTGGCTCAGCGCACCGGGCGGAGCCCGGAGACGATCGAGGCCCGCCTGGGCTCGGCCCGGGAGAAGCTGCGCGCGGCGCGGGCAGAACGGACGGCGCCCTACGTCGATCGTACCCGCTATACCAGCTGGAACGCGATGATGGCTTCGGCGCTGTTGCGCGCCGCTTCAGTACTGGGCGACGAGTGGTGCCGGAGCCATGCATTACGCACCCTGGAGCGCATACGAGCGGAGAACCGGGAGGATGACGCGGTGGATCATACACCCGGCGGCATCGGGGGGCTCCTTGACGACCAGGTACAGACCGCCGCCGCCGCCCTGGACGCCTACGAAGCCACGGGCGGACAGGAATGGCTTGCCTGGGGCGAACGGATCATGGATCGGGTCTGGCGTGACTACTGGGACGAGGATGAAGGCGGTCTCTTCGACACCGCGCGCGGCCGCGGGAGCGAGGAGGGGCTGCTGCCGGCCCGCGCCAAACCGGTACAGGATACACCCACCCCTTCTCCCAACGGTGTGGCCGGAATCGTCTGCGCCAGACTGCACCACCTTACCGGAGATTCCCGCTGGCACCAGCGCGGCGAGCAGCTGGCGCGGGCCTTTGCCGGCAGCGCCCGCGACTTGGGACTCTACGCCGCCACCTACCTGCTCGCGATCGACTGGCACCTCAACCCTGCCACGCATCTCGTTGTCGTGGGAGATGCTGATGATCCGACGGTGAGGGCCATGCATGAAGCCGCCCGAGCCGGTTTCGTTCCCCGCCGAGTGACCCAGCTGCTGCGTCCGGATGGAGCCCGGGCACACCCGCTTCCGGCAGCGATGGCGGGTATGATAGCTGCCGGCCGGGCGCCCCGGGCATACGCCTGCACCGGTAACAGCTGCATGCCTCCGGCCGAAGATCCAGCGACCTGGAAATCCACCCTGGAGTCGCTCAGGGCTACCGTTACGGCGTAAATTTCGCGCTCGACCGGGCCGGCGAAGATCCGTAGCCGGCTCCTGCTACATTACACGCTCCAATATTTCCGGGACACGTATGGCAAAGAACGCCACGATCGAGACCAGCAAGGGCACGATAAAGGCCGAGCTCTTCGATACCGAGGTGCCGGGCACCGTCGGCAACTTCGAGAAACTCGCCAACAGCAAGTTCTACGACGGAACCCGTTTCCACCGCGTCATTCAGAATTTCATGATTCAGGGCGGCGATCCGCTCTCCAAGGAACCCGGGAACCAGCGGGTCGGCACCGGGGGGCCGGGGTACAAGATCAAGTGCGAGACCCACCTCAACACCCACAAGCATACGGCCGGGACGTTGTCGATGGCCCACGCGGGGAAGGACACCGGCGGAAGCCAGTTCTTCATCACGCATGCGCCACAGCCGCACCTGGACAAAGTGCACACGGTGTTCGGCCAGGTGACTGAGGGAATGGACGTGGTCAACAAGATCAAGCAGGATGACGTCATCACGTCCATTCGAGTCAACTGAGCCCTGCACCTCGACTTCGCCGTTGTCGCCGATTACGCCCTGATCGATCAACAGGGCAAGCTCAGCGTGCTCGGCATGTTCCAGCACGTCTGGCTCTCGAACTTTCCGGCCGTGTATCCCCGGACCCACCTGGTGCTGCGGGTCCGGGGCCGGCGGACCGAGATCGGCCGGCACACCATCAGGATCCGGTTCGTGGACGAGTCTGGAACCGAGCTTCTGGGTGGCGAAGGCACGGTACAGTTTGGTGAGCCGCCGGCGGGTGTGGTCGACGTGGAGGCCGGCGCGGTCCTGGTATTCGACGTGCCCCTGCCCCAACCGGGGCAGTATGCCTTCGAGATCAGCCTGGATGGTGAGAAGGCGAGCCGGGTGGCCCTTTCAGCTGGATATCCCCAAACCCAGGAAACGTGAACCGTGAACAGTGAACGGGCCCTGCAACCCCACCCCTTCACTGTTTACCGTTTACCGTTCACGCTTCTGGTTAGATAGGGCCAAGGAGATACCCGTGGAATGGACCCGCGAGCGCGCCCTCACGCTGATGCACGAGTATACGCCCTCGGACGCGCTGAGAAAGCATATGTACGCGGTCGAGATCGCCATGCGCGCCATGGCCGAGCGGGCGGGTGAGGACCCCGAGGCATGGGGTCTGGTCGGTCTGCTGCACGACTTCGACTACGAACGCTTTCCCAACTCCGAGCATTCCCCTACCGAAGGCCACCCCGCCGAAGGAGTACGGATCCTGGCCGCAGCCGGTCTTCCCGAGCCGATGCAGCGCGCCATCCTGGGCCATGCCAACTACAGCGGTGTTCCCCGGGACACACCCATGGCCAGAGCGCTTTTCGCCGTCGACGAGCTCGCGGGCTTTCTGGTGGCCTGTGCTCTGGTCCGTCCCTCCCGCAGCCTGCAGGATCTGGAAGTCGCCAGCGTCAAGAAGAAGCTCAAGGACAAGGCGTTTGCCCGGGGCGTGAGCCGAGAAGACGTGATCCGCGGCGCCGAAGAGCTGGGCGTGCCGCTCGATGAGCATATAGGCTTTGTCCTCGCCGCGCTCCGCCCCCACGAGCGGACGCTGGGCCTCGGAGCCTAGCTTCCCATGAGGGCGATTCCGGCCGAGCACACGGTGACCTGCGCCATCAACCGCGCGTCGGGCGGGAGGCCCGTGCCGGGGAACGACGTGCGTCTCCTGATCGACGGGCCCAACACCTACCGGGCAATGCTGGACGTGATCGCCGGTGCAACCCGGTGGGTCCACTTCGAGAACTACATTATCCGCAGCGACGCCGCCGGTTGGCGCTTTGCCGAGCTCCTCGCCGCTCGCGCCCGCGACGGCATCGGCGTGCGGGTACTATACGACTGGTTCGGCTCCTTCGGGACCCGGCGTGGCTTCTGGGACTACCTGCGGAAAGCTGGTGTCGAAGTGCGCCGCTTCCACCCACCCCAGCTGGTGGATGTGGTGACCAACGTATCGCGGAACCATCGAAAGCTGGTGGTGGCCGATGGGTCCCGCGCGGTGCTGGGAGGCCTGTGCATCGGGTGTGAATGGACCGGGGAGAGTCACGCCGGCGGCCAGCCATGGCGGGACACGGCAGTAGACATCCAGGGCCCCGCGGCAGCGGTGCTGGACCAGAGCTTTGCCGGCATCTGGGAGCTCACCGGACCGCCGGTCTCCCGGGAACACGTCGCCGGCGTGGTGGAGTCGCGCGGCAGCGCGGACGTTCGGGTCATCAGCGGTGAGCCTGGACGGGAGCGGGCCTATCGCGTGATCGAGCTGCTCGCGGCAGGCAGCGTCGAGCAGCTGTGGATCACCGACGCTTACCTGGTGGCCCCGCCCCGGCTCTTCCAGGCTCTGCGCGACTCGGCGCGGGACGGAGTGGATGTGCGTCTCCTGGTACCCGGGTCCAGCGATCTTCCGCTGATACGCAACCTGTCCCGGATCGGCTACCGCGACCTGCTCCGGAGTGGCGTTCGGATTTACGAGTGGGACGGGCCGATGCTGCACGCCAAGACTATTGTATGTGACGACCGCTGGGTCCGGATCGGATCCAGCAACCTGAACCCTTCCAGTCTCTTTGGAAACTATGAGCTGGATGTGCTGATTGAGGACACCCGCCTGGCCGAGGCCATGGAAGCGCAGTTCCGGCGGGATGTCGCGCACAGCCGGGAGGTTGCCAGCCGACCACTGCGCGGCCCCCGGAGAATCAGTCAGGCCCTCCCAGGCGCACTCACCCACCAGGTCCCCGAGATCACCCGAACCGGGTATCGCAGGAGTCGGCGGGAGAGACGGCATCGTGCCGCGCTGGTCCTCCGCGCCCTGGCGAGCCACGCACGGCGCTCCGTGTTCGGCCCGATCAGCCTGATATTTGTTGCACTGGGGGCGCTGCTGGTCGCGGTACCGCGAGAATCGGCGTACATCCTGGCGGCCCTCTGCGCCTGGTTCGCCCTGGGCGCCGGCCGGGAGGCGTTTCGCCGCCGGGCCGACCGTTAACTTTGGGTCGGCCGCGACGTCAATCCTGCCTGGGGAATCTCCTTCGTTTCGGCCTGAAACTTTCGGAGTGATGGATCGTCGGTGAGCCCAATGCTTGGCCGTTTTCTCGTGCTGACGTCGCTCCTCACAGTCGCCCGCGTCGCCGGAGCGTCCGCTCAGGAGCCGCCGGCCGTGACGCTGCCGGAGGCGATCCGCCGGGCCGAGCGGGTGCAGCCGGCCATGATCCGCGCCAGCGCCGATGTCCGCACGGCCGGGGCGCAGCGCCGGAGCGCACTGGGAGCATACCTCCCCCGGATAACGGCCGCCTCATCGGGCAGCGCTTTTTTCTCCGAAGGGCCCGCCCGGGTTGACCCCGTCACCGGTGAGCTCACTACCGGCAACTCGAGCGCACGCAGCATCAGCACCACGCTTTCCGGTAGTCTGGATCTCTTTACCGGCTTTCGGCGGGGCGCTGAGATGCGGGCGGCGCGGGCCGGGGAGACGGCGGCGGAAGCCTCCCTGATCGACGCACGCTTCGAGCAGGCGCTGACCACGACCAATCAGTTCCTCGATGCGCTGGCGGCGGCACAACTTCTCCGGGTGCGCGAGGCCAGTGTCCGCCGCGCCGAAGAGCAGCTCAAGACCGCCGTCGCCAAGCTCCGGGCCGGCTCGGCCACCCGGTCCGATTCTCTGAGGTCCCTGGTTACCCTGGGCACCGCCCGGCTCGACCGGATCACCACTCAGACGCAGCTGGCGTCGGCTGAGGCAAACCTGGCGCGGCTCATCGGAGAGCCGGGGCGGGTCCGCGCCGCCGATGACTCCGCCTTCTACCGCGTGTTGCCGGCAGTAGATACTCAAGCGCTCCGGACCGAGGCCGAGTCCAAGTCGCCTCGCATCCAGAGCGCTGCCGCCAACGCGGCCGCCGCGCGCGCCTCAGCCCGTGCCTCCCGGTCGGCCTACTGGCCTTCGCTGGTTCTGGGTGCCGCCACCGGCTGGAACGGAAGCAGGTCCAGTGACTACGAGCTCTTCAATCAGCGCCAGCTGAGCCTCTCCTTTCGGTGGAATCTGTTCGACGGCTTCGAGCGCGAGCTCAGCATCGTGCAGCGGGACGTAGAGCAGGACGTGGCCGAAGCCACCGCGGCCGACGCGCGGCGCGAGGTGGAGGCGGAGCTGACAACGCGGTTGGCCGAGTTGGACGCGGCGCGCGCCCGGACCGAGATTACTCAGACCAGCGTTGCCGCGGCCACAGAAGACCTCCGGGTGCAGCAGGAGCGCTACCGGCTGGGAGTTTCGACGATTGTGGATCTGCTCACTTCGCAGGAAGCACTCAACCAGGCGGAGGTAGACGTGGTGAATGCCCGGTTCGACTACCTCCGCGCCAAGGCGCAGCTGGAAGCGCTGATTGGACGGAACCTGTGACCAGCACCATGCTGAGCACCGAAGAGCGCATGGCCATGCTGCCGGCCGACGTCCCGCGCGATGCGGTCATCGTCACCCGGAACCTGCAGCGCGAATACGACATGGGCGGCGAGATTGTCCGGGCCCTGCGGGGCGTGGACATCACCATCAGGAAGAACGAGTTCGTCGCGGTCATGGGGCCGTCGGGATCGGGCAAGTCCACCCTCATGAACCTGGTAGGCTGCCTGGACAGTCCCACTGCCGGCGAGTACTGGCTGAATGGGTACCGGGTCTCCGAGCTGGAGGATGACGAGCTGGCCCGCATCCGCAACAAGGAGATCGGCTTTGTCTTTCAGACCTTCAATCTGCTCCCCCGGGCAACCAGCCTGCATAACGTCGAGCTCCCGCTGGTGTACGCCGGCATGAAAGCCAAGGAGCGGCGGGAGCAGGCGACGGATGCCTTGGTGCGGGTGGGCCTCAAGGACAGAATGAACCACCGGCCCAACGAGCTGTCGGGCGGCCAGCGGCAGCGTGTCGCCATCGCCCGGGCCCTGGTCAACAACCCCAGCATCCTTCTGGCCGACGAGCCCACCGGTAACCTCGACAGCGCCACCGGCGATGAGATCATGGGCCTGTTCGAGGGGCTCCACGGTACCGGCCAGACCATCGTGCTCGTCACTCACGAGCACGATATCGCCGAGCACGCGCTGCGGCAGGTTCATCTGAAGGACGGGAAAGTGGAGCGGGATTTCGAGACTGCAGGACGGACGTGAGACTCAGGAACCTTGTCACCCTGAGCGCAGCGAAGGACCTGCCCCACGGGGTACCGAAGCTCGCGGCCAAGATCCCTCGCCTGCTGTACGCGCTCGGGATGAGGACCGCAGTTGTAGTTGCTGCTCTTATGGCTGCCTGCAAGAAGGAAGAACCCCCGGTCAGTTACCAGTCGCTTCCAGTCGAGCGCCGCGACATCGTCGTGTCCGCTCAGGCGTCGGGGACGGTGCAGCCAGACACGACCGTCGAGGTGAAATCCAAGGCATCAGGAGAAATCCTCGAGCTGGCCGTGGAAACCGGGCAGGCGGTCAAGCGCGGAGACCTCATGGTACGGGTGGATCCCCGCATCCCGAGGAACGCGGTGGCCCAGGCCCAGGCCGATCTGGAGGTGGCGCAGGCGCGGCTGACCAACGCCAACTCACAGAAGCGCAGGGCCGACGAGCTGTTCAAATCCCAATCGATTACGGAACAGGAGCACGAACAGGCGCTGCTCGACTACGCCAACGCCAACGCCGAGGTGATCCGGGCCCGGGTGGCGCTCGAGACCATGCGCGACCAGTTGGACGACACCAATGTTCGGGCGCCGATCAACGGCACCATCATCGAAAAACAGGTGGAGCGGGGGCAGGTCATCTCGTCGCCAACCAATGACGTCGGCGGCGGGACGGTACTACTCAAGATGGCCGACCTGAACCTGGTGCAGGTGAGGACCCTGGTAGACGAGACCGACATCGGCAAGATCCAGCCGGGGCAGCGGGCCACCGTGACCGTGGATGCCTTCCCCAATCGCCCGTTCCAGGGCACCGTACTCAAGATCGAGCCCCAGGCTTTGACCGAGCAGAACGTGACCATGTTTCCGGTGCTGGTGCGAATTGATAATAAGGAGGGGCTGCTCCGCCCGGGGATGAATTCGGAGGTCGAAATTCACGTGGGTCGCCGGGACGATGTGCTGGCCGTCCCCAACGCGGCATTGCGGACCCTGCGAGATGTTGGATCGGCTGCGCAGGTGCTGGGGCTGTCTCCCGAGGCGGTGCAGCAGACGCTGGCGGGACAGCGGGACAGCGGAAAAGCGGGACAGCGGGACAGCGGGACAGCGGGACAGCGGGTTAGGCCGCGCAACACATCCAGCAGGGGCACTACCCCGCTGACCCGCCGCCCCACTGACCAGGCCCGCTACATCGTCTTCGTGAATCGGAACGGCAAACCGACCCCCGTCTGGGTCCGGACCGGTCTCACCGACCTGGACTACAGTGAGGTAGTCGACGGTCTCACCGCGTCCGATTCGGTTTTGGTGCTGCCGAGCGCGAGCCTGGTACAGTCGCAGCAGGAGTCCCGAGAGCGGGTGAACCGCATCACCGGTGGAGGAGCTGTACCGGGTATGCAGCAACAGACTCCACCGGCGGGCGGCGCGAGGCGCTAACCATGCTGCTCGGTGAAACTGTCGCGGTAGCCTTGCAGTCGATCCGGGCGAACATGCTCCGGTCGGTGCTGACCATGCTCGGGATCATCATAGGTGTGGGCGCCGTGATCACCATGGTGGCGCTGGGCAGCGGGGCGCAAAAGGCGGTGGAGGACAGAATCGCGGCACTGGGAGCCAATGTCTTTACCGTCTTCGCCGGTCAGGCGCGTCAGGGCGGAGTCAGAATCACCGACCGCACCATCTTGAGTACCGACGATTACGATGCACTCCGGCGTGACGCTCGGCTGCTGAAGGCCGTCGTACCCGAGATGCAGCAGGCCCTGCAGGTCAAGTACGGCAATCAGAACAGCAACGTGAACGTGGTGGGCACAACGTCGGAGTACACCGACGTGCGGAATTACAGTGTCCCATTCGGCCGCATGTTTACCCCGGGAGAGGACGAGGCCCGCCGGCGTTACGCGGTGCTGGGGGCGGCGGTGCCCCGCATGCTCGGCGGCAATCCCGCCGGCATGATCAATCAAACCCTCACCATACGAGGCATCCCCTTCGAGGTGATTGGCATCCTCAGTGAGAAAGGCTCGGCCGGCGGCTTCGGCAATCCGGACGAGCAGATTCTCATCCCGCTCCAGACGGCGCGGTACCGGGTCTTTGGCAGCAATCGGATACGATCGTTTTCGATCCAGGTGGCCGACGGTGTGCCCATCGAACAAGGGATGGTTGACCTGGAGCGGGTTCTCCGGCGGGAGCACAAGATTCGGCCCGGCGCCGAGAATGACTTTACCATCCGCAATCAGCAGGACATTCTGGCCACTCAGCAACAGGCAACCGAGGTGTTTACCAGCCTGCTCGCAAGCATCGCGGCAGTGAGCCTCCTGGTCGGCGGCATCGGGATTATGAACATCATGCTGGTCTCAGTGACCGAGCGCACCCGCGAGATAGGGGTTCGGAAGGCGCTGGGAGCCACCCGGACCAACATCATGATGCAGTTCCTGATCGAGGCGCTGACCCTCTGCCTGCTGGGAGGGGTGCTGGGCATTTTACTGGGCGTGGGCACTGCCGTGCTGCTCGCCCGCGTCATGCAGTGGAACACCCTGATCTCTCCCTCGGCGGTGGGCATCGCCTTCGCCTTCAGCGCTGCGGTGGGGCTTTTCTTCGGCATCTGGCCGGCGCGGCGTGCGGCCAGGCTCGATCCGATAACGGCCCTGCGGTACGAATAGCCGGCTCGGTGAAGCTATTCCTGGCCCTCCATCTCGGCGGAGACTTCTGCCGTTCCGTCGGGTAAGTAGTTCACCACGACGCGCCAGGGCCGGCAGCAGACCTGACAGTCCTCGATGTACTCCTGCTGGCTGCCACTTCCCGGATCCAATGCGATCTCGTTGATTTCGCCGCAATAGGGACACAGCACGCTAGCACCTGTCTCAACGGTGCCGTCCCCCAGCGGGAACTCCTGGTCCAGATCGTCGTCATTTACATCCATTGCCATCCCATCCCTCATGCGTGAGCGGCAGGTTTCATCTCTCGCGGGTCCGCTGGTCCTGGCTGGGATGCTCCTGTGCGCCAGGATCGCCTCGGTACCTGCGCTGCACGACCCGGTCGCCGGCGCCGCCCCGGCCTCCGCGTACCTCAAAATACCCCTGACGTACCTCATCCTGGCGCCACTCTTCACCCTGTGGGATGGGGTATCCATGTTGAGCATGCGCCGGCTGGCAGGATTCCTGACCGGACTGGCGGTGCTGTATCTGGTGTGGCGGGTCGCTGGAGTCATCCGCCGTCGAAACCGGGGCGGCCGCCGTCCCCTTTGGTCCCAGGTCGTGCGGGAGGCGGTTGCTCTGGTGGCCTCGGTGGCGTTCCTGCTCGGCTTTATCATCATCGGACTGGTGTGGCACCGGCCGATGCTGTCGCTGGAGGGAACTCACCCGGATGATGCCATCGTAGATTTTCACAGCCACACCAATGTGTCTCACGACGTTCGCGACACCTGGATGCGGGGGTTCGACCGGGAGGCCAGCCGGCGCTGGCACGCGCGCGCCGGCTTCGATGCCGCGTTCGTGACCGATCACAATGTGATAAGTCGCGAGTCACGAGTCGCGAGCGGTCAGCCGCCGGTCGCCGGTCGCCAGTCCAAAAAGGCCTCTACGGTTCTGTGTCCCGGCATCGAGGTGAGCGCCTGGCGGGCCCACATCGTTCTCCTGGGCAGCAGCGTGCCGGTGGACCGAAGTCGCTACAAGGCATTCGACGGACTTCTCGCGCTGCTGGCAACCAGCGACTCGGCATATGGGGCGCTGTCCCTGGCGTCGCTTCCCGAGTACCGGCGTCATCATTGGGACCGGCTCGACCAACTGGCATCCGCCGGGCTGGATGGCTTTGAGATCGTCAACGCGTCGCCCAAGGCAAACGAGCTCACCGGACCCGAGATCGACCGCGTGATTGACGTCGCGCGCAGGCACAATCGCTTCGTCGCCGGGGTCAGCGACAGCCATGGCTGGGGCGCCACCAGCATGGTCTGGAACCTGGTCCGCACCGGCGGGACCAGCCGGGACCCCTGCGCCGCGGTGCTCTCCGAGCTGCCAACCGGCTTCACCGCCGTGCGGGTGATCGAGCGTCACCGGCTGCGGCCCGACGCCTGGTGGCCGATGTGGCTCACGCCGGTCGGGGTGGTTTGGGAGACGTGGCGCAGTATGGGTTGGCTGCTGACCGCCGCCTGGCTGGTGTGGATCGCCGGCTGGACCATGCTTGCCCGGCGTCGGTCCCTTGCGTGATGGTTCTTCGGGCGTCAACGTAATCTCCTCGCTCCTCGCCTCTCACCCGGATTCCCCAATGCAGCGCACTCGCTTTCTCGGAACTGGTTTCGCCGTGCCCGACCGGGTCGTCACCAACGACGAGCTGTCTCAGCTCATGGATACGACCGATGAGTGGATCCGCACCCGTACCGGGATTCAGGAGCGCCGCTGGGTCACCGAAGGCGAGACGGGAACGGAGCTCGGGTTGCGCGCCAGCCACCGCGCCCTGGAGATGGCCGGCGTCGAGCCCGGCGAGATTGACGCAATCGTGTATGCCACCTCCAGTCCCGACCACTTCGCCCCGGGGAACGGGGTCTATCTCCAGCGGCTGCTCGGAATCGGGACCGTGCCCGCCCTCGACCTGAGAGCTCAGTGCAGCGGGTTCATCTACGGGTTGTCGGTGGCGGATGCCTGGATCAGCTCGGGCCGGTATCGGCGGGTGCTGGTCGTGGGCTCGGAGATCCAGTCCACCGGGCTCGAGGTCTCCAACGCCGGGCGCCATGTCGCGGTCATCTTTGCCGATGGAGCCGGGGCGGTGATGCTCGGTCCCGCCGAGGATGGCGACGGAGGCATCCTGGGCTTCGATCTGCACTCGGAAGGGGCCTACGCGGAGAAGCTCTGGGTAGACGCGCCCGGGTCGATGTATCACCCCCGGGTGTCCTCCGAGCAGATCGAGGCGGGCCGGCAGTATCTCGAGATGGATGGGCGAGAGGTGTTCCGCCATGCGGTAGCCCGGATGCCGCAGTCGGTCCGGGCGGTGCTGGCCGCCACCGGCCACGGCGTGGAACAGATCAACCTGCTGCTGGCGCACCAGGCGAACCTCCGGATCTCGGAGGCCATGCAGAAGGAGCTCGGGTTACGGGATGATCAGGTGTATAACAACATCATGTACTACGGGAACACGACCGCGGCAACCATCCCCATCGCGCTAGACGAATGCGTGCGAAGCGGCCGGGTCAAACGGGGCGACCTGGTGGTAATGACCGCGTTCGGCTCGGGGTTCATGTGGGGCAGCGCCGCGGTCAGGTGGTGAAGGAGGGAACGAGGGAACGAGGGAACGAGGGAAGGCGGGAAGGCGGGAAGGCGGGAAGGCGGGAAGAGCCCGCCCCGAGCCATCGAGGTAGGCTCTTCCCGCCGTTTAAAGCGCGTCCAGCGGATACTTCCTGAGGTAGTAGTCCTGGTCCCGCGTCGCTCGGGCACGGTAAAGCTGTTCCTCGTCGTCATCGGCATCATGTACGAAGAGGTGCAGCGAGCCCGGCCATAATGTCGCCTGGAGTGACCAGTTCGTTGATGGCGCGTGGAGCACCCACTGCAGCGCTCCCCCGCCGGCGTCGGTGAGATGGATTTCACTGGCGCGCTCCAGTGGGACGCTGGACGGAATTCCGGCAATCGCAGCCTCGATCGGGTCCAGCTGCAGCTCGGCATCAGTCCAGGAGCGGAATGTCACTTTGCCGTGCACGGGCGCTTCGGTTTCGGGCAGCTCGAATTCGGTCTGCCACTCGCCAAGCAAATCCCACGCGTGATCCATGGGGCCGATGTTCGGCACCAGCACTGTCGGATGTTGTCTGGGCATGTATTGGCTCCTTCCCTGAAAGAGCATAGGCAAGGAAACGATCAGTTTAAGCTGCGATTCGCATACCACGCGTCGGAGCGAACCCCCATCCGACATGCTGAATCTTTCACTGGCACGTTTCGTAATGTGACGGAACGCTTGACCCTCATTCCGGGAACTCTATATGCTAGAACTTCTTATCACGTTGGCCGCCGGAGCAGTCGGCTATTTCCTTGCCCGGAACTTCGTGCGCAAACGGCTCCGTTTCGTGGATGCCATCCACTCTCCGGTGGCCCCTCTGGTTGCGGGCCTGGCCGCCGCGGCGCTGGCATGGCCTGCCGCTGTCCTGCCGTTCGTTACCATCACTACGTCGGTGGTGTTTGGAATCGGCACAGCTCTCGGCACTGTAAGTGGCTCGCGGGCTCTGCGTCAGGCGGCAGGTGGCAACCGGAGACTCACTCCTTAAGCAGTTTAACGTCTACCCAGTGATCGTACGATAGACTGGATCACATTTCTAGAGATGTCTATCTTGCTTTCATGGCCACACTGCACTGTACCCGATGCGGGCAGGATCGGGAGAAGATGGCTTTTCAGCCGTTCCAGAACGATCTGGGCAAGCGCGCATATGAAGAGATCTGCGGCGCCTGCTGGGCCGAATGGCTCAAGACCCAGCAACAACTGATCAACCACTACGGCTTGAACCTCAGGGATCCGAAAGCTAAAGAGTTCCTGTTTAACAACATGGAACAGTTTCTGTTCGCCGCACCGAAGCCCGCCTCCTAGAAGCTCCGCCCCACCCGCAGGACCAGATCGACCCCTGGTCCACCTGGCTCCAGGTCTTCGGTCAGTCCCATCCGCCATTCGGCGCCGCCGCGCGTCGCCAGAATCCAGCCGAAGTCCAGAGAGAGCTCCCGGCGGTCGAGGGCCGGCAGTCTGGTCTCACTGTAGTACGGTGAGTGGTAGAACAGGTTCACAAAGAGTGATTGCGCGCCCCAGACACGCTGGCGGACCCCGGAGCTGAGACCCAGAAAGGTCGTTCGCTGCAAACCTGAGAGCGGGCCGCTCGTGGGGGTGATGCCAACGCCGAGGCTACCCTCGTACGTGAGGCGGGGAGTGATGGGTACCCGCAGGGTATTCAGGAGCGCCACCGAGGGCACCGACTTGCCATAGCCAGATGGGCCGGTCGCGGTCGGCAGCGTAACCGAGAGCACACTCTGGATTCCGCGCGCCAGCCGGAGCCCGAGCCCGACGCTCATGTCCCCGAGGAAGAAGGCGTTTGGTGACCGCCGCACGTTCCGGCCGTCGGGCAGGGTAATGCTATAGAGAAAGCGGTCCTGCGGCCGACGCTCTCGTTCGCTCATCTCGATGCCGAGCGCGCCATGGTACCAATCCAGAAACCCGTCGAGAAATCCGGAGTACGCTCCCCCCACCGACGCGCCGAGCAGCACGAACGCGGTTCGACCGATGTCCCGGCTGGCGGTGAGACCCACTCGCAGCACTTCGGAGTCGAGCACATAGTCGGCGTGGTCTAGGCGGTTGTACTCGATCAGGCTTCCATAGTCGAGCGACAGGGCAGTGGTCCAGCGGCCGGGAGCGGGGTCTCGCACCGGCTGGAAGTAGACCCCACTGCGGGAGCCGGCGACGGGGTTGAGGGGCGCGAGTGGCGGCAGCCCCTGAGCCCAGGCGGTCAGCGGACAGACGGTCAGGACCACGCTGGTGGCGACCGGGTAGTAGACGCGAAGCACATCCGAAAGATAAAGACCCATGCCCTTGACAAGCCTCCGCGGCAGGCCGTAGGTTCGCTCCATGACTTCCGGGTATAGCTACTGGTTCTTCTTTACCAACGCGGGCGCGGCTCGATGCGCGTCCGGTGCCGGTAGAGTGCGCTAGCGCTTTCCGCCCGGATCCTCGACGCCCCGCCGGTTCGCACTGGCGGGGCTTTTTGTTTTCCTATGTCGGAGCATCTCATGCGTGTAGCCATTCAGGGTTCACACGGATCGTTCAGCGAGGCCGCGGCCCGGAGGCGCTGGCCGGAGCTCGAGGCCCTTCCCTGCCGCGACGTGAAGGACGTGGTCAGCGCCGTCCGTGAATGCCGGGCCGATGCTGGCTGCCTGCCGATCGAGAACTCGCTGATTGGTTCGGTCACCACCACGTACGACCTGCTTCACGAAGCCTTCGGAGATGGTACGCTCCACCTGACCCACGAGATTCTTCATCCGGTGCACCACACCATCATGTCTATCCCTGGTGCCCAGTTGTCCGGGATCCGGCGGGTCCTCTCCCATCCCGTGGCGCTGGGCCAGTGCCGCATCTGGCTGGCGGAGCACCTTCCCGACGCCGAGCTCGTGAGCGCCTGGGACACGGCAGGGAGCGCGGAGATCGTTGCCCAGGAAGGCAACCCGGGCTGGGCCGCGATCGCCGCACGTCCGGCCGCAGACGCTTACGGGCTGGCACCGCTGGCTGAGCGTATTGAAGACGATCCTACCAACCAGACCCGCTTCCTGACATTCACCCGGGCCGACTCCGCCCAGGCCGTGCGTACGGCCGGGGCTACCCGATTCAAGACCTCATTGATCGTGCTGGTAGACCACAAGCCCGGAATGCTGGCGCTCACTCTGCAGGCGTTCGGTGCTCGTGGGGTCAACCTGATGGCGCTCCAGTCGCGGCCGGAGCGGTCGGCCCCCTGGACCTACCGCTTTTACGTGGACGTTGAGGGCTCGGCCACCGACCCGCGGGTCGCCGAGGCCCTCGAAGAGATCGAGGCCCTGGCCGCCAAACTCATCATCCTGGGAAGCTATGAGGCCTGGACCGAGGGGTCCCGTCTCTCGGTTCCGGTGCCCACCCCGGCCCACCGGGCGGACAAGCCGGCGGTCCCTCTGGTTGACCGCCGCCGCAACCCCGATGGCACCGTGGTGCAGGTTCGGGGCCTGCAATTCGGCGGGCCGGCACCAATCCTGATCGCGGGACCCTGCTCGGTCGAAAGCGAGTCCATGATCATGGAGACGGCAGTCGCCGTGGCGCAAGCCGGCGCGGACATGCTCCGGGGCGGGGCGTACAAGCCCCGGACCTCACCCTACGACTTCCAGGGGCTGGGCGTTAAAGGGCTCCGCTACCTGGCTGACGCCAGGGAACGCACCGGACTTCCGGTGGTGACCGAGGTGCTGAGTTGGGAGGAAGTCCCGGTGGTGGCGCACTTCGCCGACATGCTCCAGATCGGCGCCCGTAACATGCAGAACTTCAGTCTCCTGCGGGCGGCCAGCCGGAGCGGCAAACCGATCCTGCTCAAGCGGGGCGCGGGCGCGACATTCGAGGAGTGGCTGATGGCGGCTGAGTACGTTCTGGCGGAAGGCAATCCCAACGTGGTGTTATGCGAGCGGGGGATCCGGACCTTCGAGCGGGCAACCCGGCACACACTGGACCTGAATGCAGTTGCCCTGGTCCGGGAGAAGACCCACCTGCCGGTGCTGGTAGATCCCAGTCACGCGGCCGGCATCCGCTCGCTGGTCATCCCGCTCAGCTTGGGCTCGCTGGCGGCGGGAGCCTGTGGCCTGATCGTCGAGGTGCACCCGGATCCGGAACACGCCATGAGTGATGGGGCCCAGAGTCTCGACTTTGCGATGTTTGCGGAATTGGCGGGAAAGATGGGAAAAACGGGAAGGACTGGAAGGACGGGAAGGACTGGAAAGGCGGAAAGGACGGCAAAGGTCGCAGTGAACGGAGGAAAGGCGGACTAAAAACGTAAAGGGCGGGAGAGATCAACTCTTTCCCGCCCTTCCCGCCCTTCCCGTCGTTCCCGCCTTTACGGAACCGTCGTCGTTCCCCTGCGTCCCGTGAACAAGCGGTACAGGAACAGCAGGACGAGCGCACCGATCACCGATGCGATGATCCCCGGGCCCGTACCGGGATCAGAGTACCAGCCAAGGGCCCGCCCGAGAAATCCGGCTAACAGCGCGCCAGCCACGCCGATCAGCATGGTGACGATGATACCGCCCGGATCGCGCCCGGGCATGATAAGCTTGGCGATAGCCCCTACAACCAATCCGATAATCAAGGTCCACAGGAATCCCATAGTCCCCTCCAAGGTGGACCGAAGATATAACTCGCGCTTATGCTAGCATCTGTGAGCGGGAGCACACTGGTCTTGAAGGGGGTAGGGCGGTAAGGGGGTTAGTCGGATGCACTTCCTAGCTCCCAGCTCCCAGCTTCCCGCTGACGGTCACCCGCTTCCGGTTGCGCAGCACCTCGGCCTTATAGCCCTCGGTGTCTCCATAGCTGCGAAGGATACGGAGCAGGTGGGACGGACCCTCGGGCTTACGCCCGTCCACGGCAAGCACGACGTCGCCCCCCTTGAATCCCAGCTCCGACTCCGCCGGAACGCTGATGACCAGAACCCCACTGGCGGCGCCGAAATACTGGCCGAGGTCGGGGTTCAGCGGAGCCAGTTCGAGATCGGCCAACGGTGAGCCGTAGAGGAAGGGCGGGTTGACGAAGGTCTCATCCTCGCCCAGGCCTCTGGGCGTCCCGCCGCCTGGACCATACCGGAAGGCGAAGGCTCTCCGGGGCTCGTCCGCCGTGACAACGGAGACGGTTTTGCGATCCTTGCCGCGCCGGAATTCCAGACTGATGGTGTCGTTGGGGGCCAAGGTGGCGGCCAGCTCGATGAGCCGAAGGCCGGGCAGCGACTCCCTGCCGTCGCCTGATAACGCTTCCCCACCACTCAAGACCGACTTCTGGTCGACCTTGGTGATGATATCACCGGACCTGATCCCGGACCTTGCGGCGGGACCGTTGGGAGTGACTGCATCCACATAGGCGCCGATGGAGTCGGTTTCCCGGGCCCGCAGGTTGACCGTCAGACCGAGCCGGGCCCGGCGACTCATGACGAACTGCATCATCCGCTCCGGACCGACCGTCGGCACCTCCCCACGGACCGGTTCCTGAGCAAACAGTGCGATACCGGGGACGAGGCCCAGCAGGGCGACAGCGGCAGTGAGTGAAGTACGCATAATGAGCCTCCTCGCTACAGGCCGGCGTTGCTGGCGCGGGTCACGCGCACATCGACCAGCGCGTCCAGTAGCCCGACCCGCTCTCGCCACAGCCGCAACAGGTCCTGATCAGTCTCCTGCTGGCGCTGTAGCTCGGTCACTTCCAGCTCCCGGTCCAGCCTGGCTATGCGGTCCTCCAGCTCGCCCGCAATGCGCGCGGTCCGTCCATCCAGCACCCGTGCGTCCGGGTTGTAATCGTTCAGCGCGCTTTCGAGCACCTGGGACCGCTCCATTACCTGGCTGAGCTGCTCGGATGGCACTTCTTGGGGCCGGGACAGGTCCCCAACAGCCAGGAACGCCGCCACCGACGCGGCGGCGGCCAGACCGGCATAGCCCACTATGCGGGTCCGGCGCCGCTGCCGGTCGGCCTTGAACCGGGCCCTGGTCTCGGGCCAGCGATCGCGGGCGGGCCGCAGAGTGGGCAGCGCCTTCAGGCGGGCCACTCGCTGGTGCAGGCGCTGCAGCTCGCCCTGGCAGTGAGGGCAGCCTTCCAGGTGCTCCCGCGCCGCCGCCTGCCCCGGCTCCATGCCGGGCTCCCTGAGAGCGAGCAGTGTATCCAGGGTCAGGTGACTCATGGGGTCATCTCCTCTCCGAGCCAGTTCCGGAGCCGAGCATGGGCCCGCGAGAGCTGCGACTTGGAGAAGCTCGGAGTTTTGCCCATCATATTGGCGATCTCTTCGTGGGTGTAGCCTTCGACATCGTGCAGCCAGACAACGGCCCGGGAGGTCTCCGACAGGCGCTCGAGGGCGGCCTCGAGGTCCATCCGCAGGTGGGTGTCCCCCTTCTTGTTTCCGACCACCTCATCGTGCAGCTCATCGGTGTCGCGGTACTTGTTGCGCCGGAGCCGCATGAGCGCCTTGCTCGCGGCGATGGTGCGGATCCACCCCCAGAGACTGCCCTCCTCCCGATACCGCCCGATGCTCTTGCAGACCTCGAAGAAGGTCTCCTGCAGCACGTCCTCGGCGTCCTCGGTGGTCCGGCAGATCCGGCGTGCCAGGTTGTACACCGGCACCTCGAAGGCGCGAAACAACTCCCCCATTGCCTCGGTGTCGCCGCCGCGGGCGCGGGAGACCACGGCTTCGGCATGGGGGAGAGCGGAGAAATCCATCAAAAGGGTCCCAGTCATCGTGCGCTTAAGGATGCAGGAGGCCGCCCGAGGGTTGCAGACCGCCAAAAGCGTGAACAATGAAAGGTAAACGGGTGCGTGGGCCCTCGGCTCGTCACTGTTTACTGTTTACCGTTCGCGCAGTTATGATCCCGCATGATCTCCGCTCCCCCATCCCCGCCGCACACATGGCTCCATCATCTGGAGGATGAGGCCGACGCCGCGTTCCTCTACCGCGAGCTGGCCAGCGCGGAACCGGACCCCGGGAAGGCGGACATCTACCGGAAGCTGGCCGGGGTTGAGGACCGCCACGTGGCTATGTGGCGGGCGCTGCTGGCGGAAAACGGCCACATCGTCGGTGTTCCCGAGCCATCACGGGGGGCCAGGTTCAGAGCTTGGCTGGCGCGCCGGCTGGGTGGTGGGGTCCTGTTGCCCATGCTGCTGGAGGAGGAGGGCCGGGAGGTCAAAGGCTATCTCAATCTCTACCGCAGTGAGCCGGACGGAGCGGTAGGCCCGACCGCCCTCCAGCTGGCCAGGGAGTCAGCCGAGCATGCCGGCACCCTCAGCCAGATCAGCGGCGGAGCCAGCGAACCATGGCATAAGACCGGGGCGGGCGGCTTCCTCCGCAACGTGGTCTACGGGTTCAACGATGGATTGACGGCCAACTTTGGCCTGGTCGCGGGAATGATCGGGGCGCAGGGCAGCCTTCAGGCAGCGGAACACGCGGTGCTGGTCGCTGGCCTTGCCGGCACGGTGGCCGACGCGCTCTCGATGGGCTCCTCCGGCTACCTGGCTGCCAAGAGCGAGCGGGAGGTGTTCGAGCACGAGATCGCCATGGAGAAAGAGGAGATCCGGCTCATGCCGGAGCTGGAGCGCGAGGAGTTGAGCCTCCTGTATCAGGCCAAAGGCATCCCGGCCATTCAGGCGGAGACCCTCGCCACCCAGGTAATGCATGATCCCGACAAGGCGCTGGAAGAGAAGGTCCGGGAAGAGCTGAAGATCGGTGAAGCAACCAGCACCCCGATGCGTGAGGCCTGGATTACCGGAACGGCGACCGCCGTCGGCGCGTTCATTCCGGTTGCGCCCTTCCTGTTCGACACCGGACCGTGGGCCATCTGGGCCTCGTTCACCCTGGCGATGATCTCCCACTTCGGTGTGGGCGCCGCGCGCAGCTTCTTCACCGGACGGGGCGTGTTGCGCAGTGGCATGGATATGTTTCTCGTCGGACTCGGTGTGGCCATTATCGGCTACTTCGTCGGGGAGCAGATTGTGAAGTTGTTGTAGATGCAGTCGTCAGTCGCCGGTCGCCAGTCCGCCCTAGAGAATGGTAGTCCCCGACTCAGATGGGGCCTCTGCTGCCAGTTTCTGGATTCGCCGATCACTTTCCGCACAGCCACGCATCGGTATGTCGCGAGTCTCGAGTCGCGAGTCGCGCGGGGTTATCTGGGCGAGATCGCCGGGCATAACGCTCTCTCCCTTGCCGCCGCGGTGGAGCGCTGCCACCAGCTGGGCATCGGTGCGTTCCGGATCACCAGCCAGCTCCTTCCGCTTGCCACTCATCCACTCAGCGGCTACACCCTGGATCGGCTCGACCCGTCGGGCGGGATTGCCGGCGCATTAGCGTATGCTGGAGCGCTGGCGCTGGCGTACGACATCAGGCTCAGTTTGCACCCGGATCAGTTCGTGGTGCTCAACTCCGAGCGCGAGCCGGTGATTCAGTCGGGGGTTCAGGAGATGGAACTGCATGGGGAGGTGGCAGAGCTGGTGGGAGCCGACGTGATCGTGCTGCATGGTGGTGGTGCGGCGGGCGGAATCGGGGCGGCGCTCGACCGCCTCGATCGAGGACTCTCCCGTCTGAGTTCCCGGGTCCGGCAGCGTCTGGCCCTGGAGAATGATGACCGATGCTTCACCCCGCGAAATCTCGAGCCGCTGTGCCGGCGGGCGGGGGTGCCTCTGGTCTACGATGTTCACCATCACCGCTGCCTCCCGGACGGCCTGTCGATCGAGGAGGCCAGCGAGCTCGCCTTTGCAACCTGGGGGGACCGGGAGCCCTACGCCCACATCTCCTCACCCAGGGAAGGGTGGCAGTCGCCCAACCCGCGCGCCCATGCCGACTACATCGATCCGGCGGACTTTCCGGAGGTCTGGCTGGATCGGACCATCACGGTCGATGTCGAAGCCAAAGCCAAAGAGCGCGCAGTTTTGGCGGCCAAACAGGAACTGGAAAGCAAAAGCCTGAACCACAGAGAACACAGAGGGCTCCTCTCGGCTGCAGGGCTCTCGAAATCGCGGTAGCAACCATCGGCAATTTTGTTTCTGTTAAAAACAACTGCTGTCAATAGCCGCCACCGCGATTTCGTGAGCTCTAATGTTCGAGGAGCCCTCTGTGTTCTCTGTGGTTCAAGCTTTCGTTAGCACCGACGCGGCGACTTTCGCTCCACCCTCGAGCGCGTCTTCACTGATCAACTGCCGAACCCGCGGAATCACCTCGCGCCCATAGAGCTCGATGCTCCGAAGCATCAGATCGTGCCCCAGTGTCCCCGCGCTGTACTTGAGATCGAAACGAGACGCGCCCAGGTCACGCACCGTACTGGCGATCTTGCGTGCCACAGTTTCGGGCGAGCCGACGTACAGCGACCCCTCCGCAATCTCCTGCTCGAACTCGGCCCGGCTGGTGGGTCCCCACCCCCGCTCGGCGCCGATCCGATTCCGCATTACCTGGTAGGCCGGCCACAGCTCCTCGCGCGCCTGGGCATCGGTCTCAGCGATATGTCCCGGCGAGTGGATGCCGACCGGCAGTGCCTCGTGCCCGAACTGGGAGAGGGCCCGGTGGTAGAGCTCGACGTAGGGCTTGAACCGGCGCGGGTCACCACCGATGATGGCGAGCGTAAGCGGGAAGCCGTAGCGCGCGGCGCGGACGACCGACTCCGGGCTGCCGCCGACGCCGACCCAGGTGCTCAGCGGTGGGTGCTCCACCGGCGGGAAGACCCGGACACCTTCGAGTGGGGGGCGGATCGTCCCCTTCCAGCGGACCGGCTGGCCGGTGCGGTCAGCGTCCCTCAGCGCGGCGAACAGCGCCAGCTTCTCCTCGAACAGGACGTTGTAGTCGTCAAGTGAGTAGCCGAACAGCGGGAACGATTCGGTGAACGACCCGCGGCCCAGGATCACCTCGGCGCGGCCGTTGGAGACCGCATTGAGCGTAGAGAAGCGCTGGTAGACCCGGATCGGATCGTCGGAGCTGAGGACGGTGACGGCGGTGCCGAGCCGCAGACGTTCGGTCCGGCCGGCAATTGCGCCGAGCAGGACCTCGGGGGCACTGATGGCAAAGTCGGGACGGTGATGCTCGCCCACGCCGAGGAAGTCCACGCCGACCCGGTCGGCCAGCTCGGCTTCGGCGATGACGTCACGCAAGACGCGGGCTTGCGGCAGGGGGCGCCCTTCGGCGTTCGAGGTGACGTCGCCGAAGGTGTCCAGGCCCATTTCAGTGTTTGTCATGGAGTAGTAACCGGGGGCCGGATGACCAGGTTCCCCGAGTCGGAGTTGGGGAGCCAGGAGCCAGCGGTCGTACTTCGACAGCGCTCTCGACCGCAGTGGAATCAAGGTGCATCTTCATACCACTACTCACCTACAATGCCATGCTGTGTCACCGGCAACAGGCAGTTCCAGGGCAGCCAGGAGTCCTATGAAGAGAGCCGCGATTTGGGTTGGGGGAATCCTGAGCCTCGGGTGCCTTGCCTGCGGCGAGGTGGAACTCCTTGCGGTCTCAGCCGGTGCGCCGGTAACGGCCGTCGTCGAAGGCGCCGTCACCGAGTGCGGCGCGCCCGTCCCGGACGCCGAGGTCGTGCTGCTGCTGCAGCAGGCCAAACCCGGTCAGGCGAGGCCAGTCGATGCCCGCGTCGGTCCGGTCACGACCAACCGTAAGGGAGAGTATCTGGTCGACGTAGGACTGGCCTTCGCCGTGCCCGGCCCAGCTAGGGTGCGGCTTCGGGTGACGCCGCCCGGCGGCACCATGCTGGAGCTTCCGGGTGGCGTCCTGGAGCTGCGTCTGGGCAGCCCGGCGCGGGATACGACCCGCCTCGATGCTGATCTGGATTCGCTGGCGCCTGGGGTCTGTCATTGAAGACCGCTGCCATATGCCTCTCGGTGATTGCTTCATGGGCCTGCTCGCCCGGTGCGAAGGCAAGGGCACCGGACTGGAACCGGGTTCCGGTGTCCCTCGAGCTGCACCTGGCCCAGGGGTCACCAGCTCCCGACCTGGTTCCAGCGGCGGTGTACGGTCAGGGCAAAACCGTGTATCTCCACCCCGAAGCTCAGTTGTCCAATAGTGACGTTGTCAGAGTCGAGGCCGTGAAGACGAGAATAGGACAAGGTCTCATCCTCCAGATCTGGCTCACCAGAGCGGGAGCCTCACGACTCAAGGAGACGACCGGGCGCCACATAGGCGACAGTCTCGCGGTGTTGATCGATACCGTGGTCATGGCCGTTCCCCTCATCCAGCAAGCCATTGGCGGCGATCCCAAGCTGCCCATTGACATTGGCGTACCTCTGGAGCCCAAGGAGGCTCAGCAACTGGCTGCCTCCGTGTCGAAGACCTGGCCTGCGGCCAAGCGCGCGCGGTAAGCCTCTTGTTCTTCAGCTCTGACCGGAGGCTCCATGCCTGTCAGTCCCAGCTATAAGATCTTCGTCCTCGAGCAACTCGGCCGCACCGTTCGGGCATCCGTGGGCGCAGTATGTTCGGGGGCGTGGGGATCTATGGCGAGGGGTATTTCTTTGCGCTCATCGATGATGACATCCTGTACTTCAAGGTCGACGAGTCGAATCGGCCGGATTTTGAAGCCAGGGGCATGGACCCGTTCCAACCCTACGGGGAAGACGGCGAGACCATGGGATACTATCGGGTGCCGGAGGACGCCCTCGAGGACTCCGAAGCGCTTGGTCGCTGGGCGGAGAAGTCGATCATTGTAGCACGGCGGGCCAAGGGCCGGCACGCCGCACGATCAGGGCGGTCGCGCCGAGCACGATGAGCGCGCCGGCTCCTCGGGTCTGCCACTCCGGGCCATACACCGCGTTACGCAACCCCCGCCACCACGAAGCTCGCAATGGCCTGTGATGTGCGGAGCAGCCTTGACGGCGCTGTCGCCCGGACCTGAACCTGCGCTCTAACTGACAATCGTACTTCGAGTTCCTTGGCAGAATCCGGAGTCCAGCCGACAGACGGACCCTCGCAGACCGCGACCCAGCTGCGACGGAGTGCCCTGGCTGCCTACTCACACCCTGATCTAACGGAGCCGCTGTGCAAGCCGATCCGATCGAGCAGGTCCTGGAATACCTGGCCGACGGTCAACAGACCGAGGCGCTGGAGCAGCTGGACCGACTCATTCGCGAGGAGCCGTACCATGGCGCCGCCCACGCGCTGCGTGCGCTCATTCATGCGGACCGGGGGCATCTGGACCGAGCGGCTCACGATGCAGCCACCGGGAAACAGCTCGCATCCGATAATCCGTTCGTCTTCTACGTTGCCGGCGCCGTGGCTCTCCAGCAAGGAGCGGTGGTCCAGGCCATTCGCGCCGCACAGGAGGCTCAGCAGCTCGATCCGACCTACGCCGACGCCGTGCTGCTCGAAGCTCGCGCCCGGGCAAAGGCCGGCCAGTGGGCCAGGGTCATTGCCCTTGCGGATCGGGTGGTGGAACAGGAGCCGGAGAATGAGGAAGCCGCGGTGTTGGCGGCCCTGGCTCGAGGGGTGGAGCGCGACAGTGTCCTCGACGACGAAGCCTGGAAATCTCTAGCCGGGCGGTTCCCTCTCAATCCGGTCGCGCGAGCCGGGTCGGGCTGGACCAGAATGCATGCCGGTCAGATCCCCGCGGCTCGGGCCGAGTTCGAGCAGGCATTAGCCCTCGATCCCTCACTGCCGTGGGCCAGGCAGGGTCTGGTGCTCGCCCTGAAAGCGCGCAATCCGCTCTACGCCCTCCTTCTTCGGTTCTTCCTTTGGTTCAGCGCGCTGCCTACCCGTACCCGCACCTACGTACTGATCGGCGGCGTGCTGGGATACAACTTTCTCCGCCGGACTGCCCGGGCTGAGCCGGAGCTGCAGCCGTTTATCGCGCCGCTGCTCATTGCCTATGTAGGGTTTGTCGTGCTCTCGTGGCTGGCAGACCCGCTCCTGAACCTGTTGTTGATGGCACGGCCGGAGGGTCGCCGCCTACTCACTCCGGACGAGAAGCGGGGAGCCGTCCTGGTGGCTGCGTGTCTGAGCCTCGCCGCCCTGCTGGGCGGTATGGCTGTCCTCTCACTGTGGAAGAATGCCGGCCTGAGCGCCTTGGGCGTCGCCTTTACCAGCTTCGCGGTGGCCGCTGCTTATCAGCGGACCGGTCAGAAGCGAATTCAGCTCCAGATATTGGCGGGTCTCGCGCTCTGCTCCAGTCTTGTCGCGGCCGTCAGCGGATTCGGCCTGTTGATCGCGATTGTTTGCATTGCACTGGCCACGTGGATGAGCCACTTTGGCGAGGACCGCCCCCGGCTTACCCGCGCCGACCTTTCCTGAACCGGACCGATAGCACGGATCTCGAGCTCACATGAGCTTCTGCAGAGCGCCACACATCTAGCGGATTTGGCTGACCCCGACGAGTACTACCACCAGTAAGCCCACCGCGCCTCCGAAGAAGAGAACAGCGAAGTGCACTCCGCCAAGGCGACGAATGCGCTCTCCCCAGGGCTCACCGCTCGCCCCCGCGCGCCAAGCGCCAAGTCCCAAAGCGATCGCGCTTATGAGTGCGGCCAGTGCTGCGATCGTGAAGGGCATGGGCCCAGACTGTACATCCTCGGCTCGCCACTCGAACACCCAACGGGCAAGCCGGGCCAGAAGCAAGCTCGACAAAACCCACACCATCAGATGGCGGATCCAGCGGGCTCTTTCCGCATCCATGGCCCAGGCTTGTCCGATACTCAGTGCGGCCGTCCCGACAGCCAGGAAAATGGCGACACGAGGGGGCATGCTATTCCTTACGTTGATCGGCCGCCGCGCAGTGCAAGGATGCACGCTCGATCGGAGGCGCGGCCCTCAACGATAATCGTCGCGCGGCGGATGGAACACGTCCAGGACTACGCAGGCGGTGAGGGCGCGCGCCGAATGGCGTTCATGGGGGGCAATATGAAGCATCTGCCCCGGTTGCAGGCGATGGGTGACGCCATTGACCGTGAGCTCGAGGGAGCCGCGCAGCAGCAGGGTCCACTGCTCTTGCAGGTGGGAGTGATCGGGGATGATGGCGCCCGGCGCGATGTCGACCCGGCCCTGCGTGATATGCTCCGAGTGGACGTAGCGCCCGAGATAGCCGGGAACGATCTCACGCGGCGGAACGGCGGTGAAGTCGAGCAGCCTCATGGGAGCTCCGCGCAGCAAGGTGTCACTGTACCACGATGGGCACCGTCCACCGGAAGGTCCCCCACGTCATCGTCAGCGTCCCGCTCCTGGTGCCGCTTGGCTCGATCGCGATGGTAAACCGCTCTACCGGTGGGTCGGCCTTGTCCGACTTCATTGCCGCGGTGCCGAGATCCCGGGCCCGGCTGTATTCGGTTCCCCACTGCCCGGTCTGCCGGTTCACGATGAGGTCGACGCCCCCGACCCGCGGGACGGTGAATAGAGTGTAGGTGCCCGCCGGCAACGCCAACCCCGCCAGCGTAACCGGCTGCGAGACGGTAAGCTGGGTGGCGGCATTGGCGCCGGTGCGCCAGACCCGGTCGTAGGCGATCACGTTCCCCAGCAGGGTGCGCCCGCGGGCGAGGGGACGGCTGTAGTCCACCGTGAACGTTGCTCCGCCGATGGTGGCGCGGGTGGTGTCCCGCACGCTGAGCTGCTGCTGCCCGGTGCTCCGCTCCGCTGCCGCTAACCGGTCCCCGATCGCCTCGACGTCGGGAGGTGTCGGGGTCCGCACGACGGCAACCTTATAGGTGGTCCGCATCCCCGAGTAGGTCAGCATCCTCCCGCTGCTGTCCACCGTCACATCTCCAGTTCCGGCCAGCCAGTCGTGCCGCAGCTCCACCTTGCCGCCGGGACGCGGGTGCACGTAGCCGCGGTGCAGGGTGAAGCTGGGACCGACGTCCCGGTCGGGATAGAACTGCCGGAAGAGGACGCTGTCGCCCGCGGCGAGTTTGCTCGAGGCGGCCTGGCGGAGCGCCGCCGCAATCTCCAGCTCGATGACACTGTACATCATGGACGCGTGCGGTACGGTGATGGCGCCGCCGGTGGCGAATGCGGTGTCCCGTACACCGGCGCTGTCACTGACCGAGATCTTCACCCTGTCCTTGGAAAAGTCGGCCGTGACTCGGCGGCCCCGTTCCCTGGGCAACTTGCCGTTCGGGGTGCTGATGTCCATGACCATGCGCCGGATAGTGCCGTCCGGGGCCAGATCGAACTCGGTGTGGCGTCGGCGCACGAAGGGCCAGCGATCCACCCCGTCGGTCACCAGCCGGGTGGGCGTTCGCTCGACCCGCTCCACCGAGACGGTATCCGTGCCCAGCGTGGTGACGAATCCGTAGCGCTCGGGTGCCTGCGGTGGCGTGGCGCTGCTGCAGGCGAGGAAGAGCAGCGGGAGAAGTGGCGACCGGGTCATCTGCTGCCTGTGTGAGGGTGGGCTCAGTACAGTACGGACGCGGGAAGGAGAGAGTTACGGCCATTGCGGCGGCGGTTAGTCAGGGTCTAACTGAAGCCACGATTGCGTGATATGTTGGGAAATCCAACGCCTCATATCGCTCAGGAGGATCACATGCAATCGGATTCGATGTTACACGGGTCCTTTGCCCGGCTCTGCTGCCTGCTGGCTCTCGCTTCCGCCGCTGTCGGGTGTGCCCCAGCGGCGGAGAGCACGAGCTTTTCGACGGGTCCCGTCGTGTACCGCTGGCCCGACCCGGCATTTCTGCCCGAAGTCCAGTGTCATGGCGCGTACACGGTCGCAGAGCTCCAGGAGTACCTCCCGCTGGCGCAGGTCGCGCTCCAGTTGCCGGGTACCCGGGCGGTCGCGCTGGACCAGGAGCGCCGCTGTCTCACGGTGGTTGTGGACGGCTTCGGGTCCGGTCGTATGGCCGAGCTGCTGCTGCGGGGCATGGCGGTGCCACGAACGGCTGTCCTGCTCCAGATGTCCACCCCTGAACCGCAGGGATAGTAGGCTCTCCTGGCGGGCGTAGTTGAGGCTGGCCTCACCGCGGCTCACGGCTTCCCCGGGGAGCCGCGGAGGTGACTGTATGGCGCAGCTAGTCTACAGGACCGGTCAGCGCAGGCACCTGTTCGCGGTACGCCATCTCGCCCCCGATCCCAATGACGAGAGCTGTTACGTGGCCGGCGACCTGGCGGCGGTGTACAGCTCGACCGATGCGGCGGATGTGAGTCGCCAGGCCCGTCTCGATGGCCTGGTGTCGCCGCCCTATGCCGTGGTGCATGTGACCGGCTACATGCTGGCCCTGGGTCACCAGGGCCAGGAAGGCTTTCGCGTGTGGGTCACGGAGTCCGAGGGCGTGGTCCACGAACAGTATTTAGTGTCTGTGGTTGACATGGTGCGGGGAGGCTGGACTGTTCGCAAAACGCGGTAATTTCACTCAGAAGTGGGGCAAGCCACGAGCCTTGACACAGGTGCTAACTTGTTGCAATCTAACGACCTCAACGAACAACCAGACCGACTTTCCAGCGCTTCGGTGACGCCGATCGATCTCAGCCCGGCCGATCGGATCCGGCCTCGCGCAAGGAGAACGGAGCCATCGGACAAAGCACAGCCGCACCCGGCAGTGCCTGGGCAGCGCGGACCCTGTGAGCCGGCTGGCCGAGGATCTGGCGCGAGCACTAGGCTGTCCGGTCGAGGTGATGTACCTCGGTGACAGCCGCGACGTCGTCGCTGTGGCCCGCCCCCAGCTGGGCCGCGAGGTGCGTGTGGTCCTGCCCATTTCACCGATCGTGATCCCCCTGATGCAAAACCCCTTCGCCGCCCTGAAGAACGATCTCCTCAAGCAGCTTCGCCTCCGGATGAGCCAGGAGCCCGCCCACCGCTGACCTCGCCCGGCTCCCTTGTCTGCGCCACCCTGACACCGGCCTCTGCGGCCTGATAAGTTGGACTCAGGTTGCCTGGGCGGGCGACTCTGAGCGACACGCCCTGAACTCTGGAGACCTGAGATATGAGCGAGCCCGTTTTCCTGGTTGCGCTCGCGATCGCCGGTACCACGCTCGTGCTGGTGGCGGGAGCCATAGCCGGCGCGATCCGCGGGCGGGGATCCTCGAGGTCCGCGCTTTCCCAGCTCAGCGATCAGCTGAAGGAACAGGCCGCGGCGCTGGACGAGGTCCAGCACGGTCTGGCGAGCCAGTCGGCTCAGATGGCGGAGCTGCACGAACGGCTCGACTTTGCCGAACGGCTGTTGGCTCAGAGCCGGGATCGCGCGGTGCTGAAGTCTGAGAACTAGGCGCTCCGCATGCCCGCGTCGCCGACTCGTCCAGCCGAGTCCGGGACCGGTGCAGTCCTCGAACGGGGACTCGACACGGGAAGTGCGGGTCGGGCCGAGCGTGATTCCAGAGGTCCATGACCAGGGTCGCGCCGAGACCGAATGACTATGGCCGCGATCACCTCTTCAGGAGACATCCAGATTCTCTTCCTGCATCTCGGCACTCTCGACGGTAGGGTGAGTCGGCTGCATCTTAACCTGGCATCCCCGTCTACATGCATTGGAGGAGTGAGATATGCGGCCACGCTGGAGCCTGCTCCTGGCATTGCTCGCCTGCGGCAAGACCGAACCCGATTATCCACCCTTCGACGGTCCGGCGCCGACGGTCTCGGACTTTTCGATGGGTGACGGTGTGGCCTCGGCAATTCTCCGGGACTCGAAGGGGGCGAGTACCATCGGCCAAACGGATTACACGTACGTGTACTTCTATAAGGAAGGGAGCCCGGAGAGCCAGCTCAGCTTTGCCGCGGACTGGACCTGGACCCGAGTCGATGAGCTGACGTGGCGGGTGACGGTTCCCGGTCTGGTCCAGGACTGGTCAGGAGCGGGGTGGCACGTAGCCGACGATGAGTCGAACGTGCAGGGATACCTCTGCGGCGAGAACGGTGAATGCGAGCTTATTGACGATACGCCGCCGATAGCACCAGTCCCATAAGAGCACGCCGCCCTGCCCGGTCACCGCGCCGGACCTCCACGTTCTGAAGCTCGCTCACGGGCCAAATCTCGGCGGTGAAATTCGATCCTTCAGCGCAGAACATCGCGCCTCGAGTCACAATGGGGCGGTCCCTGCCTGCGACCACGGCTGATGATATGTTGCAGCACCGAACCATGACTACGAACCTGCTCGTGAGGCCCGCAGCGCCGACTGGTCCAGCCGAGTCCGGGAAAGGTACCGTCCTCGAGCGGGGACTCGATACCTCGAACGGCCTGGATTTCCTGCGCGAGCGCCTGGCGCTGGTCGGCAAGACGCTCTTTCTCGTTTCCCTCGGATTCTACTTCTTCCTTATCGGCAGCCTGGTGCTGGCCGGCGGCGCGCCGTTCGTCCCGCTGGTGACGGGGGCGGTCATGCTGGGCCACCTGGCCGCCAGCTCGACGATGGGGCTGGTATGGCTGCTGGCCAGCCGTGCCCGGCTCTCGAGACGCAGCCTGGGGACGCTCGATGCCAGCATCGTCGTCGCCTGTGGTTTCCTGGCAATCATGACTTGGAACGACGAGGGGCAGATCCTTCAGGTGCTGCTAGCCCTCATCGTCACGGTCATGATCCGGGCGATCCTGGTGCCGTCCGGACCGATCCGCACCACGGTGCTCACGGCACTCGCATTCGCCCCCACCATCGTCGTCTGCATCGTACGGCACCACCCCACGGACCTCCTTCCCGGCTTCGGCGCTGAGTACCAGAAGCAGTACATGACCCTCAACACCATCCTCTGGAGCGTGCTGGGGACGACGCTGGCGACGATCACCTCCCGGGTCACCTACGGACTCCGCCGGCAGGTCGCCGAGGCCAACGAGCTGGGCCAGTACGTGCTGGAGGAGAAGATTGGCGGCGGCGGGATGGGCGAGGTCTGGCGGGCTCGGCACCGGCTGCTGATCCGGCCGGCGGCGATCAAGCTCATCCGGCCGCAAGTGTCCGGCGATCCCGACTTGCTGCTTCGCCGATTCGAGCGCGAGGCGCGGGCGACCGCTGCCCTCAAGTCGCCGCACACGGTGCAGCTCTATGACTTCGGCGCCACCGACGACGGCCGGCTGTACTACGTGATGGAGCTGCTCGACGGCTTGGATCTCGATACCCTGGTCAGGCGGTACGGGCTGGCGCCGCCGGAGCGGGTGGTTCACATCCTGCACCAGGTCTGCTCCTCGCTCCAGGACGCCCACGCGAACGGGCTGGTGCATCGCGACATCAAGCCGGCGAACGTCGTGATCAGCCGGGCGGGGACGACGTTCGACTTTGCCAAGGTGCTGGACTTCGGTCTGGTCAAACTCGAGACGGCGGGACGGCGGGACAGCGGGGCGGATGGACAGCGGGTCAGCGGGGCAGCGGGTCAGTCAGGAAAAGGGAGTGACCAAGGGTCGCTCGCCGCCGGTGGAATCGCTGGAACTCCCGCGTTTATTGCGCCTGAGGTGGTGCTCGGCCTGGCCGACACCGATCATCGGGTTGACCTGTATGCCTTAGGTTGCGTCGCCTACTGGCTGCTGACCGGCAAGCTGGTGTTCGAGGGAAAGAGCGTTGTGGAGGTCATGTTCCATCATGCCCATACGCCGGCGCCCGGGCCCTCGACCAGGTCCGAACTTCCTATCCCGGCTCCGCTCGAGGATTTGATTATGGAGTGCCTGGAGAAGGAGCCGGCTCGCCGTCCGGCCAATGCGGAGGCGGTAAGCGCCCGGCTCGATGCCGTGCCCCTTGAATCAGCCTGGACCGTGGAGCGAGCGGAGCGCTGGTGGGCGATGCACCGGCCTCTACCCGCGGACGCGCGCCGGGTGGCGGAGGTGCTCCTATCCCAGGAGGGGCGGGAGCTACGGATCGGGCCGCGAGTGAGGCCGATGGGGTAACGGCGGCTACCCCCGGTTGGGCCGGACCGCCCCGATCTCGACTCCCGCGACCTCGTCCGGATTGATGGTGCGGAGGTAGAAGGCGTAGTCCAGGGTATCGGACTCCCAGCCGTTCACCCACAGGCGAAAGCCCCGACGGCAGGCGGGGCTCGCCACCCCCGAATCCAATGTCGCCACAGACTTCAGATTAAGCCCCCGGATCCGGCTGAGCGCGAGCGGGAGGTTCAGCGAGTCCAACCGGAGGAGGCTGTCTCCCTCGAGAAAGTGTCCCCTCCGAAACTCCGTTTGCCGCTGGTAGAACCCGGTCTCCTCCAGGCGGGAGCTGCGGCGGCGCACCACGATCTCAGGTAATTGATAGGTGCTGGCGCTCAGCATGATTCGGGCATCCGCGGTTCCGGCCGCCAGGCTGACCGTTGCACTGAACGGGGTGAATCCGATCGCCTGTACCCTGACCGTGTGGGTGCCGAGCGCCAGGGAGTCGAAGCGAAACCGGCCTCCGGTGCCGGTCTCTACTCGCGCGCGGCCGTCGACGACGACGGTGGCGCCGGTCACCGCTCGGCCGGCGCTGTCCACTACGACCCCGACGATCGTGGCCGTCTGATGGCCGGGTCCCTGCGCCGCTGCGAGGCCGGCCCCAACCAGCAGTGACCATGCACCGAGTCCCGCCATCGAGATGAATCTGGCGGCAGGAGCTGAGGACTGGGCATTGAGTATCATGAGCTGAGGTGGGAATCGACCTCTGAGGCGCCGGTGAGTGGCAGTGAGACGGTGAACGTGGCTCCGCGTTCAGGGTTGTTTACCGCCGATATGTAGCCGCCGTGAGGCGGTGACGATCGAGCGGCAGATCGCGAGCCCGAGCCCCAGTCCGTCGCGCTTCGTCGTCACGAACGGTTCGAAGATCTTCGCCAGCGCGTCCGGGGCGATCCCGCTTCCCCGGTCGCTGACTTCGATGCGCGCGTCGCCCTGCGTAGTGGTGGTGGAGACGACCAGCAGGCGCTCGTCGGGAGGCGTGTCGCTCATCGCGTCGCAGGCGTTCAGCACCAGGTTCAAGACCACCTGCTGCAGCTCCACGCGGTCCGCGAGAACCAGCGGCGCAGGCTCGCACAGCCGGGTGCTGACGACGCACGCCACGATGCTGTAGATCGGTGTGCACCAACGCGAGCACCTCGCTGACGACCGTGTTCGCCGACAGCACCTGCACCTTGGCCCCATCCTTCTTGACGAGGCCGCGCACGTGGTCGATCACATCCGTCGCGCGCCGGTCGTCCGCCGCGATGTCCTCCAGAATCGCGCGCAGGTCCGCCGTCGCGGCACCGTCGGCCTGCAGTAGACGCTGACCGACGATCGCGTTCGTCATGATCGCTGCAAGCGGCTGCTTCATCTCGTGCGCCAGTGCGGCCGACAGCTCGCCCACCAGGGCGACGCGCCCCAGGTGCGAGAGCTCGCGGCGCTGCTCGTCGGCGCGCGCCTCGCTTTCCCGGAGCGCGGCCTGGCTCCGGCGTCGCCCGCGGCGCTCGAGCAAAAGCCAGAGGATCAACGCCGATTGCAGCAGAAGCGCGCCGAGCACGGCCAGGACGGACGTCCGGTAACGTTCCCAGGGCGACGGCGTGCGGAAGAGGACCTCGGTGTTCGGCGGAAGCCGGTCTTCGGACAATCCCCAGCGCTGCAGCTCCCGCCAATCGACGACCAGCGGGGTAGCGGCCACCTCCGGCGGAGGCATCGGCTCACCCGGAGCTCGCCGAAGGACCCGCATGAGAAGGTGACCGGTGCGTGCGCCGTCGCCCGCGAAATCCATCACGCCACCACCGACGACCCCGTTGCCGACCCAGTTGCGCGCGATCCCGTACACCGGCGCGGACGCCACGCGGGTGAGGCTGGCCATGAGGTCGCCCGAGTTGAACTCCTGTCCCCGCTGGTCCCGCCGGAAGCTCGAGAAGATCACGAAGCTTCGAGGCGGGATGCGGCGAAGGCTGTCGATGAGCGATTCGTAGGACCAATCCTGCAGCACCTCCAGCTTCATTCCGTTCAGGAGCGGCGTAATGGAGCGCAATCCCTCGGAAAGCATGACTGAGTCCATCGCCGAGGCTCCGCCCAGCACCACGACGCGTTCCGCATCCGGCTGCAGCGCGCGTGCCAGCGAGAAGGTCTGGACGAAGGGCAACGGCAGCCGCGTTCCGGTCACATTCGCCGGAAGGGCGGAGAAATCGATGATCGGCTCGAAGACGAGCCCGTATACGATCGGTACGCCTGGGAAGAGTGCGGTGAGCCGGTCCGTGGCGAATCGCAGCGCCTGCGCCCCCTCGGCCACGATGGCGTCGGGTCTGAACCCCTGATACTTCTCGGCAAAGTAGCGAGCGAGCTGGAGCGAACGGTCGGGGTCGTGGAAGCGGTCGAGGTCGAGGAACTCGTCGTACATCTCGAGGCCCGCTGGAATCTCCTCTCGCAGCAGCGCCTTCAGCTGATCCGCGAACGCGACGCAGCCCGGGCGCGTTGGCGTCGTGGGCGTATACGATCAGGATCTGCGTCGTCTCCTGCACCGGCCGCGCGTGCAAGAGGTGCAGCGGCGGAGCAGATCAGGAGGGCCACGAGGATCGTACCGCGCTCAATCAAACGCATGACAGCATGGGTCGTCAGCTGGTCACGCCGAGAAGACGCTCGCCGCCCGCCTTGGCAAACTGCGTCAGCCGCATCGGCCGTCTTCGCCTCCGCTCGATGCAGGATACGGATGAAGCGGGGCTCGGCGCGAAGGGAATCGAACCAGGGATCGTGCACCAGCGACCGGGAACAGGAGAACCCCCCATCCACCACCTGATCGAGCAGGGACAAGGCGAAGTCCGAGGCCTGGACCCGGGCGAGGCTGCGGGCGCAGAAGAGCAGCCCCTCGGGATCGTGGAAGCCGGTCGCCAG
Organism: uncultured Gemmatimonadales bacterium; assembly: GCA_963840165.1. GTDB lineage: Bacteria > Gemmatimonadota > Gemmatimonadetes > Gemmatimonadales > GWC2-71-9 > CAVVWJ01. The sequence goes on along the minus strand of CAWIXT010000007.1, from coordinate 244,986 downwards.
AACCTGCCGAGTGCCCTCGACGCACCCGTCACGGTCGCCTTCCATGGCCGAGCGCAGTGCGGTGATGTACCAGCGCTCGCTGGTCTGCCAGTGCGATTCCATGCTGCGGATGCCCTGGAGCGCCTCCTCCTGACGACCCATCATCCACAGCGCCGCATGTCGCAGGGTCTGAATCTCCTCCAGATCGGTGAGGACCGTCTGCTCGTAATCCCCCAGCATCCAGTAGGTGTAGTGGACACTGGTCCGCACGCCGGGGTCGATCCGCCGAGCCCGGCGGTCCGCGGCGAGAGAGGCGTCCAGTAACCCGCAGAACCGGCAGGCGACCACCAGACCCGCGTACAGATCGGGGTCGGCCGCGCGGGTACTCGCCAGGCGGAGCAGCCGCACCATGGCCTCGCACGCCGCCCCGAACTCCTCGATCTCGAAGTAGGTATACAGACTGTGCGCCAGCGGGAGATCGGGATTGAGCTCCAGCGCCTTCCGGAACGCCTCCTCGGCCGCGCGCCGATCCTCCTCGATGTTCCCATGGCCGTACTTCGCCAGGACTCGGTATACCCGGCCCAGCCGAGCCCAGGCGGGGGCGTACCCGGGATCGAGCTCGACACAGCGGCGATACAGATCCCGCGCCGCGCGACAGGCGAGCCGGTGTGGAGGCTCCTTCACCGATGTGGGTCGCACGCAGGTAGAGCTCATACGCCTCGGCGTTGGCCGACACGTCGTGGCGCAGGGCCTGGTGGTCATGGGCCGACAGCGGAATCGCTAGCGCATCCACGATCTGGCGGGTGAGCTCGTCCTGCAGCTGAAAGATGTCGGTCAGCGCCACCTGGGCGCTCCGGGTGACGAGAACGGTGCCCTCGGGCACCTTCACCAGCTCGGTGGAGACGCGTACCTGGTCTCCCGCCCGGAGCAGCGTTCCCATGAGGACGACGTCTACGCCCGCCGCGGCTGGCAATGGTCTGGTAAATCCGGCGCGTCGCCCGCGAGCCGAGCTGCGGCGGACGCGGACCGTACCGTCAGGGATTCCAACCCGGTGAGCGATGCAGTGATCGCCTCGGGCAGGCCGGAGGAAAGGAACTCGATCTCCGAGTCCGGGCGCAGCATCCGGAACGGGAGCACGATCAGTCGAGTGATGGTTCGGACCTTGGTCCTGGGCCCGCTATCGAGCAGGGTGAGGGCCTGACGAATGTCCTGGGCCATCGCCGCGGCATCGGGGTAACGGTCGCGGGGCTGCTTGGCCAGCGCGCGCTGGATGATGCGATCCACCGCCATGATGTCCGGGCCACCGACCAGCGGCGGTGGCTGCGAATTCAGCAGCGCGGCGTAGACCTCGACCAGCGTACGGCCGTTGAACGCGGGCTTTCCGGTGAGCATCTCGAACAGGATCGCGCCCAGGGCAAACAGGTCCGCCGAAGGACCGACCGGCTCCTCGCCGAACATCTCGGGAGCCATGTAGCGCGGGGTTCCCACGATCGTGCCGGGCTGGGTGAGCGCTACCTGGCTCTTCACCCAGGTGCGGCCGGGCCAGCCCGAAATCGAGCAGCTTCACGCCGTGGGGAGTGAGGAAGATGTTCGACGGCTTGAGATCGCGATGGATGATGCCGCGGGAGTGCAGCGCCTCGAGTGCGCCAAGCACGCCCAGCGCGGTCTGCAGCGCCTCGCCCAGGGGGACAGTGCCACGCTCGATCCGGCCGGCCAGCGTCTCGCCCTCCAGCAGCTCCATGACCACGAAGAGCTCGCCGTTCTCTTCGGCCAGCTCGTAGACCTGGCAGATATTCGGATGGCTGATCTTTGCGGCGACCCGCGCCTCCCGAAGCAGCCGTTCCTTCAGGGAAGGATGGCTGTCCATGGCGCGGAGGCGCTTGATGGCGACCAGACGGTCGAGCCGGTCGTCCCGGGCCTCGAACACCACGCCCATGCCGCCTTCGCCGAGCTTACGGGTCAGGCGGTACTGGCGAACGGTCGCCTGCTCGGCGAGCTCGGGGCGTATTGCCGGCGATGAGAGACGCTTGAGCCATTGCAGCATGGTGCCTGTAATCAATCACCCGATCGGGGTCGGCGCGAGAGGCGCACCTGACCGTTCTCCGTGACTTGGTGCGACTGGCGGTGACTCCTCCGGGCGCTGCTGCGCTAGACGGTCGGAGCCCGACTCAACGTGTGTTGCTTTGGACAGCTCCTCGTGTCGAAAGTCGGTCTCCTCCCCTCGCGCTGACGCGCCCTTCGAAGTCATCCGCCAGTCGCGGCACGATGAAGGTCCACCCAGGACGGGAAACCGGCTGATGCCCATCCGCGTCGTGCTCCTATGGCCCTCTCGCGCCTCCTGCTCCTGCTGGTGGGGTTGCTCGCTTCAGAGCCGGATGCGAACGCGCCCAGCCTCACCTACCTGGCCAACGAGGGGGTGGTGCTCCAAAGCAAGGGTGGACTCATCTTCCTCGATGCCTTCTTCGGCGACGGACTTCCGGATTACCCGGTTGTCCCCGGCGCCTTGCGCGACTCGATGGAGCGCGGCGTGGGTGGGTTCGCCGGTCGGGCCGTGGCACTCACGACCCACCCCCACCGCGACCATTTCAATCCGGCAGCCTTGACCCGGTACCTCGGCAGCAACGCCGAGGCGCTTGCGGTGGGGCCGGCCGGCATCGTGGCGCGGCTCGACTCGGTATCACCGGGGCTTCGGGCCCGTACACGGGAGCTGGCGCCCACCGCGACGAAGCCTGCGACTCTCGAGATGGGCTGGGCGCGGATTCAAGCGCTGGCGATCCCTCACGGGCACACGATGCGACCGGTCGCGCATGTCGCGTATGTCGTCGCACTGGACGGGTTGACGGCACTCCATCTTGGCGACACCAACAGCGACCCGGAGAGCTGGCCTGCGCTGGGCCTCCCGCCTGGGGGGGTAGACTTGGCGCTAGTGCCCTTCTGGTATGCGCTGGACGACGAGCGCTTTGCCTCGCTGCTCCGGGTCACCCGCGCCCGCACCGTGGTCCTGCTGCACCTGCCGCGTACGCCCGACCGGAGCTGGGACGTGGCCGCCCGTGAGTTGCGGAGGCGGTACCCCCAGGTCGAGATCCCTACTCGGTCCGGGACAGGGGTGAGTCTGCGCGGGAGCAGCTATTGAGCAGGTAGGCGCACAGCGTTTCCCGCTACCCGGTGGGGACGGTCCGGGCGGCGATGCGCCCCAGAGCCGCCTCCCAGCCGGCGTCGAAGGGGTGGCCCGGCTGGTCGAGGTCGATCACCAGCGGCGCGTGGTCCGACGGGATCGGCTTCCCTTTCCGGGCCTCGCGATCGATCTCGGCCCACACGGTGCGCTCCGCCACCGGGCGGGTGACCAGCAGGTGATCGATCCGCATGCCGAAGTTCTTGTGGAAGATCCCCGCGCGATAATCCCACCAGGTGTAGCGCCCGGTCTCGGCGTGACGGAGACGGTAGGCGTCCACCAGACCCCAGCGACACAGCCGGAAGAACGCGTCCCGCTCCCGGGGTGACACGTGGGTTCCGCCATGGCAGGCCGCGGGTCCCACACGTCCTGGTCCTCGGGAGCGACATTGAAATCGCCGCCGAGCACGAGAGGCTCCGCGGGATCGGCCGCCTGCTCGAGCCAGCGGGCGAGACGCTCGTACCAGGCCAGCTTGGCCTCGTAGAACGTCGAGCCGACCGACCTGCCGTTGGGAGCGTAGAGCGACACGACGCGCACGCCGCCGCAGGTCGCGGCGATCATCCGCGCCTCTGCCAGCGGCTCGTCGTCCCCGACGTCGGGCGTCCGCGCCGGACGGAGCGGTTCGCCGAAGTTGGTCACCACGTCGGCGATCCCGACGCGGCTGGCGATCGCGACTCCGTTCCACTGCCCCTCGCCATGGTGGGCCAGCTCGTAGCCGGCGGCGCGAAACTCGGCGACCGGCGCGGCGGTATCGGCCAGCTTGGTCTCCTGCATCAGCAGCACGTCGGGCCGGGCCCGCTCCAGCCACCAGGAGACCTTCTCCAGGCGGGCCTTGAGCGAGTTCACGTTCCAGGTGGCGATCCGCATGAGCCAAATTTACTAGACCGGCTGCGATCGGCCGTTAACCTTCAGGAATACGCACCGGATCCCTGGCAACAGAGGCTAGTGCAGCTTCGGCGCTCGACCATGGAGCAACCCGTATGAAAACGAAAACTTCACAACCAAAGTTCTCACCGGAGCAACGTGAAGCACTCCTCCAAGCGTTGGAAACCCGCTTTGAAAAGAACAAGACCCGGCATAAAAGCCTCGAATGGTCTGAAGTGGAAGCAAAGCTGAAAGCGAACGCTGACAAACTGTGGTCACTCAATGAAATGGAAGAAACCGGCGGGGAACCGGATGTTGTCGGTCAGGATAAGAAGACGGGCGAATACATTTTTTACGATTGTGCAGCGGAGAGCCCCAAAGGCCGCCGAAGCGTGTGTTACGACCGTGAGGCGTTGGAGGCAAGGAAGGAGAATAAGTCAAAGAACAGCGCCACCGATATGGCAGCAGCCATGGGGATCGAGCTTTTGACGGAGGAAGAGTATCGGGAGCTGCAGAAGCTGGGAGAGTTCGACACCAGGACGTCGAGCTGGGTGAAGACTCCTTCTCATATCAGAAGACTCGGCGGCGCCCTTTTTTGCGATCGCCGCTACGACACGGTCTTCCTGTATCACAACGGCGCGGATTCCTACTATGCTGCCCGGGGGTTCCGAGGCTCGCTGATGGTCTAGAAGGACGGGAAGAGCCTGCCCCGAGCCATCGAGCGAGGGGGCGGGAAAGGCGGGAAGAAAAGGAGGCGGACGCCGAGACCGAGGAGGCAGCGATGGGCAAGGGCCGGCTGGAGGCGTTCAGCGATGGAGTGCTGGCGATCATCATCACCATCATGGTGCTCGAGCTGCACGCGCCGGACGACACTGACATCGCCGCGCTGCGCCCCCTGCTGCCGGTCCTCCTCAGCTACGTACTCAGCTTCGTCTTCCTCGGCATCTACTGGAACAACCATCACCACATGCTGGCCAGCACCCGCCGGGTGACGGGGGGCATTCTCTGGGCCAACCTGCACCTGCTCTTCTGGCTGTCGCTGGTGCCGTTCGTGACGGCGTGGATGGGCGAGCATCCCTTCGTCTCGACCCCCGCCGCTCTCTACGGCGTGGTGCTCCTCATGGCCGGCATCGCTTACCTGATTTTGCAGCGGCAGATCCTGCGCTCGGAGGGGCCGGAGTCAGTCCTGGCCCTGGCACTGGGCCGCGACCTCAAAGGAAAGCTTTCGCCCCTGCTGTGCGTCATGGCGATCGGCGGTGCCTTCGCACATCCCGGCTTCGCCTATATCCTGTACCTAGTGGTCGCTCTCGTGTGGCTGATTCCAGATCGTCGCATCGAGCGGGCGCAGTCTCAGGCGGGGACGGGGGAATCTATACGCTCGTAAGGGCCTTCCAGCGCCCCAACCGCTCCGAGATCAGCTCGGCGCGCCGCCGGTCGTCCGGTCCGTCCAGGGTGCTCAAATCCTCGGGATCGGCGCGCCAGAAGACGCCGGCGGTGCGAGCGTTTAAGGTCGGGTCCGTGTCCGCCCGGGTGGTCCAGTACCCGGCGGCGCGGTCAGCCGACTCCAGCCGGATCTCCCCGGTCCCGTGCAGCTGGGGCGCGTTCGGGTCGCGGGGCCGTTCCCCGTTCCAATAGTAGAAGATGCCCGACGGATCCTTCCTCTCTCTCACCGCCTCGCTCCAGTACCTCGCCGAGAGGCTGCCATCCTCCCGCCAGGATCGGCCCTTCAGTTCAAGCGCCCCGTCCCGGTCGCGCGAGACCCGCAGCAGGCTCACCGCGGAAGGCTCCCGCGGGCCGCGCTCGGTCAGCGAGAACTGCCACCACAGGCCCTCGATGCGGGCCACCCGCCCCTCGTTCTCGATCGCCTTCCGGAGCTTCCCGTTGACGACTTTGATCTCGGCCGGGGTGGTGTCGCCATAGCGAATACAGGTGAGCCCGAGGAGATCGCTGGGAAGCTTGGAGCCGTGGGCGTGGAGGATGAAGGTCCGGCGCATGCCGAGGACGCCGCCGAACAGGCCGGCTTCGAAGACGACGTTGTCCCGGGGAGAATCCTGACCCGTGTCCGGCGGAACTGAGGCAGTGGGGGCGGCGGCGGTCCAGTCGTCCCGGGCGAACACGAACGCGGCGAAGTCGACCTCGTCCGCCAGCTCGACCAGGCGCTCCAGCGTGGTGGTGCCGGGGTTGAAGGACGTGGTCCAGGGATCGACGTGAGCGACCTCCTCGAGGCCCCGGGTCAGCGCGTGGAGCAGCTTGGCCTGTTTTCCGGAGGAGCCCAGGAAAATGCGAGGTTTGTCCATTCTCTATTTTATCGCGGATTGCGGCGGGGGTAAGGCGGTAGGGCGGTAGGGCGGTAAGAGCCTGCCCCGAGCCATCGAGCGAGGGGTGATTGTCACAAGACCGTCACCCATCTAACGCAGCCCGGGTTTCGAGGCATTTTACTGGCTTCTTCCTCAGCCAGTTTGCATTACCACCCCTGAGGCCAGGAGGCTTTATGCCTACCATCACTACCGGCGACGGCACCGAGATCTACTACAAGGATTGGGGACGGGGACAACCCATCGTGTTCAGCCACGGCTGGCCGCTGTCGGCCGACGACTGGGACACGCAGATGCTGTTCTTCGTGAACCAGGGCTATCGCGTGATCGCCCACGACCGGCGCGGCCACGGCCGCTCGGCGCAGGTCAGCGGCGGCCACGACATGGATCATTACGCCGACGACCTGGCGGCGCTCACCGAGTATCTCGACCTCCATAACGCGGTGCACGTGGGCCACTCGACCGGCGGGGGCGAGGTGGTGCACTACATCGCGCGCCACGGGGAGAGTCGGGTGGCCAAGGCGGTGATCATCAGCGCGGTGCCGCCGCTCATGGTCAAGACCGCCGCCAATCCGGGTGGGCTCCCCAAGGAGGTGTTCGACGGACTTCAGGCGCAGGTCGCGGCAAACCGCCCGCAGTTCTACTACGAGTTCGCAGGGGGACCGTTCTACGGTTACAACCGGCCCGGCGCGAAGCGGTCGGAGGTCGTGGTCCTGAACTGGTGGCGCCAGGGAATGATGGGCGGCGCCAAGGCGCATTGCGACGGCATCGTCGCCTTCTCGCAAACCGACTTCACCGAGGACCTGAAGAAGATCACGGTGCCGGTCCTGGTGATGCACGGCGACGACGACCAGATCGTACCCTATGCCGATTCAGCGCCGCTGTCGGCCAAGCTGCTCCAGAACGGGAGACTGAAGACGTACAAGGGCTTTCCCCACGGCATGCCCACGACCAACGCCGACACGATCAACGCCGACCTGCTCGAGTTCTTCAAGGAGCGGTCACCGAGCCCGGATCGGGAAGCGGTTGCAGTCTGACTTCTACCCCGGGGCTCGGGGGCAGGCTTGGCAGGGAGAGCACGGAGGACGTTCGGGTGCGGCGAACGGATGAGCAACACCCCGGGGGTCATGGGAAAAGCTGGAACACGGAAGGCACGGAAAAAGGACACGGAAGGCACGGAAGATATCCGGAGATCGCCCGAAGAATTGTTGGTCAACAGCACACCATTAAGCAATGCTAGTCGAATCCGTAATTTTCCCGTGTCCTCCGCGTTTCAGCTCTTGCGGAGCGTCAGGCCGCCTCGATGGTGACCAGCCAAAACAGTTCAGCTCGCCATCAACCTCCGATAGTCGCGACTGTCGGTGGCGGTCCTATTTGACGGAGAGGATGGTCGAGGTAAGCAGCTAGGGAGCAGGACCCCAGGCAGGCTGCCCTTCCGCCACCGGCTGATTGGTCAGGTTGACGGCCCCAGACCCATCTGCCTGCATCCGAAACAGTTGAATGCGGTTCCCCCCCACAACTCGCTGATAGGCGATGGCCGAGCCATCCGGCGACCACCGGGGGGTATCCTCCTGGTCGGGCGAGGTGGTCAGCCGCTGGGTATGGCCCGAGCCGAGGTTCATCATGTATATGTCGGAGTTGTCACCGATCCCGTCGCCGGAATCGTCGGACATGCCGGTGTAGGCGAGGGAACTGCCGTCGGGCGACCACGAGGGATGGTTGCACGGTTCCGGCGAGCATGGGAGCGGATTCAGCATCGCCCCATCCGGATGCATCAGGTGCAGCGTGCCGTTGCGGGTGAACACAATCCACTGTCCATCGGGCGACCAGGCCGGAGCAAAGTCGGACGGCGCGGACACCGGGCCGGAGGTCAGTGCCGTAGGGTTCTCTCCGTTGGCCCCCATGACCCAGATCCGGGACGCCTGATCGTTCGCCATCACTTCGAACGCGATCTGGGTTCCGTCGGGAGATACAGCCGCCTGGAACTCCATGGTGCCAACGTGAGGCAGCGGTGTGACCGATCCCGTCGCGACGTCGAATTTGAAGAGGCGCCATGCGCTATTGCGAGCGCTGCCGTAGACGACCGCCGAGCCGTCGGGAAAGATGGCCGGCATGGCATTGCCGTCCCCATCCACGAAGAGGCGGTAGCGGCTGGTTCCGTCCGGATACATGACGAGCAGTTGGGGGACGCCGTCGTAGGCCTCGCTCATGATGACGAGGCGACCGTGAAGATCGATGTGGCAGACCAGGCTCAAGTCCACCGCACTCGTGTCACCAACCGAGACGGTGACCGCGAGTTCGGCGGGTGCGAGAGCGCAGTTGTCGGCCAGTCCCGCGAACTGCACCTCATGTGGGCCGGGTGCGACATTGCTGAAGTGAATTGTGTCGTTGGCGGAAAGGGACTGCGGCGAAGCCTGGTCCAGATGCACCGTGTACCCGTCGAGATCGAGTCCGAGCCCGTCGGTGTGGGCGACGACCCGGATGGTGCCGGTCGTGGGGGGCGGCGGTGGCTCGGTTCCGCCGCATCCCACGAGCAGGAGAGTGCACGGGAGCACACGGCGCACGGTGAGCGGCACGGCCATTCTGCCTCGGCTTCAGATTGAGATGGGGTTGGAAATTCAATGTACAGGAGACGACCGGAACTCGAAAGTTGGGAAAGAGGGGAAGAGGGAAGGAGGGAAAGAGGGAAGGAGGACGAAAGCCGAACCGCCGCCGATGGTGCTGTCGGCGGCGGTTGGTTACCTCGCTCCCTACCAGTTCCTAGTAGCTAACCGACGCTTCCCTTCCCTCTGAAGTCGAGGCGGTGACGTTCACCCCGACGCTTCCGGCCGTCTGGGTTGCAAGGCTCAGATGCTGCTCCATTTCGGGCAACATCTTCGAGGCCAGCTGCTTCAGCGATTGCACCCGGCCGCCGGTGGACTCACCCTGGTACAGCCGCACCTCTTCATTGTGCTGTTTTACCATCTCGGCCATGTAGTTCTTGTCGAAGGAGCCGCGCCCCATCGAGTTGAACCGGTCGAAGATTAGTTGATCCTGTCGCAGCAGGACCGGTGACAGGAACCCCAGGTTCTTCGCCGCGGCCTGGAGCTCTTCGTTGGTCTTCGAGTAGTCGGTGACCATTCGCTTGCCGAACTCCACCACGCTCGTGCTGGTCCCCTTCTTTTCGGCCAGCTTGCCGAGCTTCACCTGCAGCAGACCGGCGCTGCCGGCCCGGGCGAGGAAGACGCTGTCGGAGGCCAGCGATGGCGCCTGCTGCGCGGCGACCGGCGCAAGGCCCACGACACTACTAAGGAAGAGACCAGCTGCGGTGGAGATGAGATGCTTGACGACCATACCTGACCCTTTCACCTGTGAGGAAAGCCATGCGATTCTCACAGGCTATGACGGGAGGTTGGCGTCGATGGTTGCGCCGGTCGCCGGATTGTGACATAACTGCGCTCAGCGAGGGGGCGATAATGGACCGTGCGGGAAGGCGCGCTCAAGAATGGAGCTCAGGGCCGGGAATACTGCGGTCGCGAGATTTCACGAGCAAAGAACGAACCCGAGCCAAAAAACACCTAACGTGGCTCGACGACTCGATTTGGCGAGCCTGGTACAAAGCCTCCGAGCAGAGCGGAAACTATGGTCCGGCCTTTGCTGTTACTATGTCACATGACTGACAAGACCAAGACCGAGCCCCGTCCGCTGTTCACCCCCAGCACGCTGCCGCAAGCCAGTGCGCCGGATCCGGTGGTCATGGCCATCGAGGCGGCCCTTCTCGAGATCGCCAATCGTCAAGAAGAGGCGCGGAAGCGGGCTGCCTGAGGACGGGAAAGACGGGAAGGCATGTGGGATAGGCGTTCAGCCATCCTTAAGGCCGACTCTGCCGTTCAGTACCTCCCGTCCTTCCCATCCTTCCCGTCCTTCCCATCCTTCCCATCCTTCCCATCCTTCCCGCCTTAGATCGCACCGGTCACTCGAATGTGCCAGACTCGCGACTCGCGACTCGCGACTGGATTCACTCCGTTCCCCATGGGTTATCGATCACGAAGCGCCAGGAGCCGTCTGCCTGGCGGCGCAGCACATCCGCATTCTTTGCCGCGAGCTTCACCGTCTCACCGTCGGGTCCGGTCCCCGTGAACGACCACTGGCCAACGACCAGTGCCAGATCCCCTACCTCGAGCACTCGGCTCACCGCGAGATCGAGCTTCCCGTTCAGGGCTACGAAGCCGCCTAGCGCGTCACGGATCCCTCCCAGCCCGGGAGCGAGCCGGCCGGGCTCAGTCGCAAAGGCGGCCCCAGGCTCGTAGAGGGACATGAGCATCTCGAAATTCCCGGTATTGATCCCCTCGACTACCGCTTCCAGTACCTGCTCGGGCGTATCGGTGGATACTGGCGTTGCTGTGGGCATGGGTCATCTCCTCCTGTCGTCGTCATGGTCTAGGGTCTAGGGTCTAGGGTCTGGCGACTGGCGACTGGCGACTGGCGACTGACCTCACCCCGGAAACACCAGGCCGTGCTGCCGGCAAAGGTCTGGAACGCTCTCCGGCTGGAAGTAGATGCCGTAACGGTCACCGAGCTCCGGGAGCTCCGGCACCTGGGCAACGCTCGCTGCCTTCGCCTCCGCCATCCGCTCGCCCAGCTCTTTGAAGAAGTGCTCGAAGCCGGCCTCCGAGATGATCTCCAGCAGGCGGCAGGTGGTGTCGCCGGCGTTCCAGAAGGTGTGCCACTGGTTCCGCGGCTTGAACACGAGGTCGCCCGGCTCGGCGTACACGACGTCGTCGCCCAGCAGCGCGCCCATGCGGCCCTCGAGCACGTAGCTGTACTCGTCCTCGCGGGTGTGCAGGTGCAGCGGGGCGACCAGGGTGCGGGGCGGGATGGGATGCTCGACCAGGGAGAAGGTGCCGCCGGTCTCGGCGCCCCAGATCATGAATCGCACGCCGACCGACTGGAGGTCCACGAACTTGCCGTCCCTCGGACCGATGATGCGGGGGCCGGTTGAGCCGTCGAAACGCAGGTGAGAGGTGAGAGGTGAGAGGTAAGAGGGAGCTCCTGAGGTCACCGGCTTAGTGAGCTGCATCTGCTGAACGGGGGCCATGTTGCGATCTCCTGGACAAGTCTGGTGAATGCCATGCTTCATTTGGTGAACATCAGTGTTCACTGAACAGCGGCTACAATACGGCTCGGAGCAGTTCTTGTCAAGAGTTCAGTAAACACGTATGTTCACTGACATGGCGACCAGGAAATACCAGCAGAAGCGCCGAGCCGAGCAGCAGGCCGAGACTCGGCAGCGGATCGTGGAGGCGATGGTGGAGCTGCACCGGGAGGTGGGGCCGGCGCGGACTACCATCAGCGCTATTGCCGAGCGGGCCGGGGTGGAGCGGCTGACGGTTTACCGCCACTTCCCCGACGAGCGCTCGATGTTCGAGGCCTGCACCTCGCACTACGCGACCCAGGTGCCGGGGCCTGACCCGGCAGCGTGGGCGGACATCGAGCAGCCGGCCGAGCGGTTACGGGCGGCGTTGCTCGCCTTCTACGATTATTACCGCCGGGCGGAGGATGTGCTGACGCATGCGGCCCGCGACCTGCCGCAGCTCCCCACGCTGGCCGCGGTGCTCAGTCCGTGGGATGAGTTCGTGCGAGGAGTACGGGAGGGTTTGCTGCATGGGTGGGGCGTGGAGGAAGGTGCGCAGACCCGCCTAGCCGCGGCGATCGCGCACGCGCTGCGCTTCGAGACCTGGCGCTCGCTGGCGCAACTGGAGGGGCTGGACGACAGGGAAGCCGCCGACCTCATGGTCACCTTTGCACAAGGAGCCTCGGCCGGGGCTTGATCCCTGCTTGACCCGCACGACCTATCATCGACTCGTGCAAATGACACACTCTCCTGCCCTGCTAGTTGCCTCCCTTCTTCTGACGCCGGTCACGGCAGCGGCAGGACAACGTGACTCGGCTGCACCCCCTGATAGTTCCCAGTTGGAGGAAGAGTTCCGAACTGCGGTGAGGGCCGCCGCCCCACTCGCCAAATCCATCATCGGTGATACAGCCGCTTTCCTGAGTAGCGTGCAGCCGTATGGCCCCCTCGACCTTGTCATACTAAAAGGGCGTACTGCCCCTCACTCAGATCTGCTCCGCAATACCTTCCTTGGCATGATGGGCAGAGCGGCTGGGATCCATCCGGGACCATTGGCGAATCGGTGGCACTGCGGTTCTCCATGCGCGCTAGCCCGGCGCGATACCCTCATGCACTGGCTGCCGCAGCTCGATACCCTCGCGCGCCAGTTCCGGACCATGAATACAACTGTCGTCGCGGCGTGGCCATCTGGCGGGTATCGCTTCGGCCTTGCCTCGTTTGACGGCAAGCGCTACTACCGCAGCACACCGTCGCCACTGCTGGGGCTGCTTCCGTGGGACCGCGAGCCGGCGGAGTCGACCGACCAGGCCCTCTGGGGGCCGGGAGTAACGCGCCAGGCGGTCGAGGCATTTGTCGCGCGAATGCGGGCAGCGGCGGCTGTCGCGATGGTGCGAGAGGGACCCCACGGCGTTCGTGTCGTATTGCGGGGGGCGATCGGTGACAATGAGGCGGGACTTCTGTTTCTACCCTTGAACCTGCCACCGCCGGCATTCGGCGAGGCCCAGCTGCTGGACGGGCGCCGTTATCTGGGTGGCGAGCAGGTTGCCCCTGGTATCTACTTCTATATGTCTACGTAGGAGCAGCCTACCACCCAATGATCGACTGGCAGACGCTGCTGGCCACTCCCTACGGAGTGCCTCTCGATACGCTCATCGCCCATCCGAAGATTGTCGGTGGCAGACTTTTACTCCGGCCGTATCGAACGGCCCCGAACCAATACCTGGTTGCCTTCGAAGACCATGTCGATGGTCGGCTGAAGTTTTGTGGATTCGGGTGGGTCGCATCGGAGGGTGCGGCTCGAATCATCTATGTGCGGGAAGGTGGTGCCGAGGTCGGGGATGCCGAGCTGCCCCCCACAGTCCTTCTCCCGCGGCCCGGGATGCTCAGCGTTGAGGAGATTGCCGAGTACGGGTCGCGGACAGAACCAGACGACTTCTCCCGCTACGTTGATCTTACTCACCAGGTGCGCTTCGGGGACGTCCGTTATCACTACAGAATGGTGAGTCCCCGGCCCGGCGATACACCCATCGCCATTCAGGTTCGCCGTGATGATGGTGATCCGCTGTTAAGCCAGAGATTGGGACCCATTGATATGACGCCCGTTTGGGGTCTACCACGGGCCTGAAGCTGAACCCTACCAGATCTCCATCATCGTCAGCTCATCGCCCGAGCGGTTCCCGGATATTCATGAGCAGCGAGTGGCAGCACCATCGGCTTGCAGAAGGCTTAACCACCAAGAGCTTGCCCCGAGCGAGTGGAGGAGCTGGGGGACGCGTAGGCCGCCGATCTGATGGTCACCCTCGCGAAGGCCACCGCCGCGGCCCGTCCTGATTAGATCAGCGTAAGCCGGTTCCGAGCTGCGTTTCCTATCGTACAGTGGTCATTTCTTCGGTCGGCGAGAGACTCCGGATCTCCTGGGGCAGAACGTGCTTCACATCCTCGATCTCGCCTTGCGTGATCCGCCTCGCCAGCACGGTAAAAACCGCCTGAGCTACCTGCTGGGGGTCGACGGGCTCATCGCCGCTCATGCCCGCGACGATGCGGGCCAGGAACTGATCCAGATGCCGCTCTTTCACCGGCTTGCCGGTCGGATCCCAGCCCTCGTAGTAGAAGCCCCGGACCAACATCGGGAGCTGGGCGCCGAGCTGGGCCACTTCTTCGATCGTGAGACGGTCTCGCAGGGCATGGAGCGTCGCCCTCATGGCCTGGTATGCCCTCCGCCGGTCCCGCCAGTCAATCAACTCCATCAATTCGCCGAGCCACGTGTGGGTCTTGTGCAGCGTCGTGTCGAATACCTCGAGACCGGTCGCACTCATAATCCGTTACCTCGCCGTCGGGCGCTGAAGGTCACAACTGGGGCCTGCTCTCTACCCACGTAGGTCAAGCGGCCAGAACCAGGCTATCAGGGGATCGTCACCCTGGCACCGGGGAATCCCCGACCGTGCGTCAGTCTCCAGGCTTGGATCGGAAGGAGGTGCGCCGGCGGATGGCCAGGCGAGGCCCGCGGATGAGGAGGGAAGGAGGGAAGAACCGCCGCCGATAGTGCGCACTGTCGGCGGCGGTTCTTTGACTGGTGATCTCGGCGATACGAGCCAACGGGAATACGCTGCCTCAGACCGCCGTGGGTACAGCTGACGTCACCGTGTCCCACCGCGGGGCGATGTTCGTGCCCCGTCCGCCCACGTAGCCCATCCAGATGTTGAGCATGCCGAGCGGCTCCAGGTAGCGGGCGTTGGCAAGGGGGCCGCCATCCACCGGCTTGAACCCGATGCTTTCGACCAGCCGGCGCACCGTGTCCTTGGCACCGGCGTCGTCGCCGGCGTAGAAGACCTGCACTCTCGAGTCGCCGCCAGGCGGTGACCCCAGCACCGCCGAGAAGACGGTATTGAACGCCTTCACGACTTTCGCCCCGGGTACGGCGCGCTGGATCTCCTCGGCGGCCGAGGTGGTGTGGCCCACCGTGAGCCCCGACATGTCTTCAGTGAGCGGATTGCTGATATCGATCACTGCCTTGCCGTCGGTATGGCGCACGGAACGCAGCGCGTCTACCGACGCGGCATACGGCGTCGCCAGAATGAGCAGGTCGGTGCCCTCGGCGAGCTCCTCGCGGGGGACGGCCCGCACCCTGTGCCCCACCTCGCTCGCGACTTTCCGGGCTTCGTCCAAGTGCCGGGCAGCGATGGCGACCTCGTGGTCCGCCGCAGCCAGGCGGTGGGCGAACGCGGTGCCCATGTTGCCGGCGCCCATGATGCCGATCTTCATCTCGTCCTCCGAACTAGTGATGAGCCCATTTCGGTGCGGTCACTGTCTGCGCGATCGATGTGAAGGTCGGAGATTCGGAGGGGGGCGGTTGTGTCCCGGCTCACACCGTCGTCGACGGTGAGCGACTTTCCAACTCTGGCTCAGCGCAGAACTCCGACCGCCCAAACCGGCAGGTGGTCGCTGGCACCGCGATTATCGAGTACCGTGCCCGCCGCGGCGCTGTCGGGAATGCTGAACCCCTTGAAAAGGATGTGATCCAGCCTTCCAACCGGGGTGGTGGCAGGGCCGCGCTGGGTGGGCCAGGTGTAGCCAACGTCACGCGCTATCCGTCCGAGACCCTCGTCGTTCAGGTCACCGCCCAAGACGACGCGCGGGTATCGCTCTGCATCGGCCAGGACCGCCTGGAGCTGGTCGCGACGCGCCGCTGGTGACAGGCCAGCCATGGTGCCCAGGTGCAGTGAATACACTCGCACCAGCGCGTCGCCAACCCGAATCGTGGCCGCGGTGGCGGCTCGCTGGCTGTGCACAACGCGGGAGAGATGCGGCAGTATGATTTTTTGGTCTTCTACGATGGGCCAGCGACTCAATATCGCATTGCCGAGGTCACGGGCGATCTTATAGCGGAAGACGGATGGGTAGTACACGTACCACATGCCGAGTGTGTCGGCTACCCGCCTGGTGGCCTTTTCGTCCATCTCCTGCAGCAGGAGCACATCGGCGTCTCGCAGGGCGGGATCGCCTGTAAGCACCGCGATGGCGCTGTCCATTTGCAGCGCATATTCGATGTTGAAGGCGACGACGTGCAGCGCGGTAGTGTCGGTAGCGGGTGCAACAGCGGTGCCCCCCGCGTAGCGCGGACCATCCGGATCGGGGTAGTTCCGGCCAGTTGCGCAGCCCAGAAGCCCAGCCACGAGCATGAGCCGGATCGAGCTGGTGACGGAGCTCTTTCGTGATACCTTGCCTCCCCAGGTTCGGCATGGCTCAGCTCCATGCAGCAGGATCATTATGCGACTGCCTTTCGTCGTCCTTCTGCCCGATCAAGGCGAGAAGTGCTTCTGCGCCGCCAGCGGGAGACCTTCTCCAGGCGCGCTGTGGGAGTTGACGTTCCAGTGGCGATTCGCATGACGCAAGTTAGTAGACCGTCTGCGATCGGTCGTCGACCTTCAGGATCCGCTTGTGTCTCCGCGGAGCTTCGCCGTTGACGAATGGTTGACCCGTCTTCCCCGGCTGCGATCGTTCGCCGGCTGCCAAGGCCAATCTACACCTGACGGCACCGGCTTCAGATCGCTGGGATTGAACCGGGGACCATTACAGTCGGAGCTGAAGGTTCGTCTTTATCTGACGCCGGTATGTCCGGCCGCCCTCTACCTTGCGGAAGGAGGACGGCGGATGCCTGTGACAAGCGTAGCCAGATTCGAGCACTTCTTCCGGGCGGCCGCCGGTCTCGACATCGACAAGGCCGATCTGAAGCGCTACACGGACTTCATCAACGACGTGATCTACGATCTCCTCTTGTCCGCTCAGGCCATCGCCAAATCGAATCGGCGGGACGTCATTCAGCCGTACGACCTGCCGGTCACACCGGGCCTCCGAAAGAACGTCGAACGCTTCAGGAAGCTGGACCAGGAAATCGAGCTATGGCCCATTCTCGATCATCTGGCCACCCGCCCACTGCTGGACCTCGCCCTGAGTAGCGACACCGAAGCCCGGCTGCCCGAGATCGCGGGCGGGCTTACCGTGGCGCTTGGCCGCGGGTTCAGGATCATCGATCCCAAGGTAAAGAATCCGCAGGGCGAGGAGTGGAAGCGCTGCATCCGGATGTTCCACGAGCTGCTGTAGCCACTCTCTCTTGAGGATCCGGCCATGACATCTGCGAGCACAGCCGCATCCCCCACCGGGGAGACGGGGTCGAGCCTGCTGACGCCGGAGCGGATCGCCGAGCTCGAGGCCTACGATGGGGGCGGCGAGCGGGTGCTCAGCGTGTACCTGGATTTCGACCCGCAACGCCCGGCGAAGCGCAGCTACCGCGCCGAGCTGCAAGACCTCGCCAAGGAGGTCCGGCCGAACCTTGCCCGGAATGAGCGGGAGGTATTCCAGGCCGAGGTCACCAGGGTGCAGGAATGGCTGGACGAGAATCCGGCCCGGGGAAAGGGCGTCGCGCTGTTCTCCTCGGGGCCAAGGAAATTCTTCCAGGCGTACTGGCTTCCAGTGCGGGTGGCAAATCACCTGACCTGGGAACCCAGATTGGACGTGGCTCCCCTGCTTGAGGTGAGCGACGAGTACGAGCGTTACGCGGTGGCCCTGGTCGAGATGAACCGGGCGAGGCTGTTCACGGTGTTCATGGGCACTATCGAGGAGAGCGATGCGTTGAGGGACAAGGAGGTCCCACCCCGGCACGACCAGGGCGGAGTCTCCCAGTCGCACTTCCAGCACCACCATGACCTGCACGTGCTCTGGCACCTGAAGCGGGTGGCGGAGCGGCTGGCGGCGTTGTTCCGCCGCCGCCCGTTCGATCGGCTGATTCTGGCGGGACCGGAGGAAGTGACGGGTGAATTCCGGTCCCTGCTGCCGGACCCGCTCGCCCGCCGGGTCGTGGCGGTCGTGCCACTCGAGACCTACGCCAATGACCGGCAAATACTGGAGAAGACCCTGGAGGTCGAAGCCCGGGTCGAGCGGGAGGCCGAGGAGCGCCTGCTCCAGGAACTGTTGGAGACTGCGGGTGCCGGCGCGAGGGCTACGGTTGGCACCGGCCAGACACTCGAAGCGCTCTGGCTGGGTGAGGTCCGGACGCTCGTCGTTGCGGAAGGGGCCGGGTCGGAGGGGAGCGAGTGCTCCACCTGCGGGCGATTGGAGCCGGATACCCTCGCGACATGTCCCGCCTGCGGCAACCCGATGCGGCCGGTGCACAACGTGGTCCACCGCGCCATGGCGCGTACGATCGAGCAAGCCGGCCGGGTCGAGGTGGTTCACGGCGAAGCGGCGCGACGCCTGCTGGAGGCAGGTGGCGGGCTGGGGGCGCTGCTTCGCTTTCGAGCCACCGCCCCAATCACCGCGTAAGAGGGGCACCACATGGCGTCGCACCGGGTGGTCTCAAACGGAATGGTCTTCGAAGTCGAAGACGGCAAACGCCTGAAGCCCAAGGGCGAGGACGAGGTCGAGCTCCTGAAGTGCGGCTGTACCGGGAACGGGTGTGAGTACATCAGGATCGAGTACCCCGGAGCAGGCTTCGTCGTGCGCAACACGGGCACCCACCGGGTACGGGTGGGCCTGCGGATCCTGTCCGGCCTGCATTGCGGCCGCTGGACCCGGCTCAAGCTGCATCCTGGTGAGTTCAAGCACTATCTGCACGATGGCTACTGCTGCCCGTACGAAGCGGAGCACTACTGAGTTCCGCCAGCTAATCCGTCAGCCAAAGCAGGCACGATTGCTCCGAATTCCCCGACATCGCCTTGGCCGAATTCCCGGTAGAGTGCTCCTTCTTACCCAAACCAGGAACGGAGCCCAGCATGGCCACCGTGATACCGTTTGTTACGCTCTTTGGTGTTCTTGCCGCAGCGACGGCGGTAGGGATCAGAACCAGCCCCAACGATCCTGCGGCGACCCACTCCACCGCGGTGCATGTCGAGAGTCTGGCCAAGCTCGACAACCCGTGGGGGATGACGCTCCTCCCCGACGGCCGCTGGCTGATCACCGAGAAACCCGGTCGCCTCCGGATCTTCGCCAACGGGAAGCTCTCCGATCCCGTCGCCGGCGTCCCGAAGGTCGCCTACCGAGGCCAGGGCGGCCTGCTCGACGTCGAAATCGATCCTGGCTTCGCGCAGAATCGGCTCGTCTACCTGTCCTATGCTGAGCTCGCCCCGAAGCAGCCCGCGGGTGCCCGCGAAACCGGGGATCCCCGTTTTGCCGGCTACGTCGATACGACCGACGCCGAGCTGAAGGGCGGGGCAGTGGCCCGAGGCAAACTCGAGGGCAACCAGCTCCAGGACGTAAAGGTCATCTGGCGGCAGGTGCCCAAGACGATAGGGCGGGGGCACTTCGGTGGCCGTCTGGTCTTTGGGCCCGACGGAATGCTCTTCATCACCTCGGGCGAGCGCATGCGGTTCGACCCGGCGCAGGACCTGGGCACCAACCTGGGCAAGATCGTCCGGATCAATCCCGACGGCTCCATCCCGAAGGACAATCCCTTCGTCAATAAAGCTGGCGCTCGCCCCGACATCTGGACCCTGGGGCATCGCAACCCCCTGGGCGCGGCCATCAATCCTTCGTCGAAGGAGCTCTGGGAAAACGAGATGGGACCCCTGGGCGGCGATGAGGTCAATCTCATCATCAAGGGCAAGAACTATGGCTGGCCGATCGTCAGCAATGGCGACAACTACGACAAGAGCCCGATCCCCGATCATCCGACGCATCGCGAGTATCAGGCGCCGCTCCACTCCTGGAACCCGGCGATCTCACCGTCGGGGATGGTGTTTTACACCGGCGATCTCTTTCCACAGTGGCGCGGGAATGCGCTGATGGGCGGGCTGTCGTCGCAGGCGCTTATCCGGCTCACCCTGGACGGTAACAAGGTGACGGACGAGGAGCGGATCGATATGAAGAAGCGGATCCGTGACGTGGCTCAGGCACCCGATGGGGCGGTCATGTTGCTGGTGGATGGGGACAATGGTGAGCTACTCCGGGTAACCCCTTCGGTGCAGGCACAGCGGTGACGAGCGGACGGGGCCTATGCTCCTGGTGCCGGAGCCTGGGAGTGCGGCGTTCCGTTCGCAGGCGGGGAGATTGCTTCGGGGGCTACGCCCCCTCGCAATGACTGCTGGGGCGCTCCACTCGCAATGACTAGACGACCAGGTTCAGCAGCCGGTTCGGCACGTACACCACCTTCCGCACCTCCTTCCCGTCGGTGAACCGCCGCACCGCCGCATCCTCCTGCGCCGCGGCCACCACCGCCCCCTGCTCCGCGCCCCGCGGCACCGACACCTTCGAGCGGGTCTTGCCGTTCACCTGCACCGCGATCTCGACCGAGTCCTCGACCGTCAGCCGCTCGTCCCAGCTGGGCCACGTCGCATCGAAGATCGAGCTGTCGTGCCCCAGCCGCTCCCAGTTCTCCTCCGCGAAGTGGGGCGCGAAGGGAGCCAGCATGACGATCAGCTCCTCGACCAGCTCCCGGCTCCCAGCTGTTCTCCGCCCGGAGGGTGTTGACCAGCTCCATCAGCGCCGCGATGGAGGTGTTGTAGCGGAGCTCCTCCAGTCCCTCGGTCACCTTCTTCACGGTCTGGTGGCGCTTGATCTGGACGGCGTGTGCGAGACGTCGCCGCTGCGGGTTGCTGCGGGATTGCCGCGCCCGCTTCGCGGGCTCGCAATGACCGTCGTCGCTGACGAGGTTCCAGACCTTCTCCAGGAACCGCCTCGGCCCGCTGATCGCCCTCGTCCCGGAAGTCGCCGCCCTCCTGGAACGGGCCCAGGAACATCAGGTACATCCGGAAGGTGTCGGCGCCCCAGCGGGAGATGTACTCGTCGGGCACGACGACGTTGCCCCGTGGACTTGGACATCTTGGAGCCGTCCTTCACGATGTGCCCGTGGGCCCGGAACTTCCGGAACGGCTCGTCGAAGTGGAGGTAGCCCGAGCTCGTGCAGCACCATGGTGATGAACCGGGAGTAGAGCAGGTGCAGCACGGCGTGCTCGTTGCCGCCGATGTAGGTGGTCACCGGCAGCCACTTCTTGGTCCGCGCGGGATCGAACGGCCGGTCGTCGAACTCGGTGCTGGGGTAGCGCAGGTAGTACCAGGACGAGTCGAGGAAGGTGTCGCTCACGTCGGTCTCCCGCCGGCCCTGCTTGCCGCAGACCGGACAGGGGACGTAGTACCACTCCTCGTGCCGAGCCAGGGGCGAGATGCCGCTGTCGTCGGGCTGGAAGTCGTCGATCAGCGGCAGCACGACCGGCAGATCCTTCTCCGGCACCGGCACCGCGCCGTGCTCCTCGCAGTAGATGATCGGGATCGGCGGGCCCCAGTAGCGCTGGCGGGAGATGCACCAGTCGTGCAGCCGGTAGTTGACCACGGCCTTCCCCGCCCCCCGCTCGGCCAGCCAGGCGGTGATGGCGCGCTTGGCGTCGGGGACCTTGAGGCCGTCGAACTGGCCGGAGTTGCACGAGGACTGCCGTTCTCGTTGTCGACGTAGGCGGCTTCCAGTGGACGCTTCGGCCGGCCCGTCCGCCTCGCTCCGCGAGGCGTCGCAGCGGTGACAGCGACCACCCGGACGATCGGCAAGCCGAACTTCTGCGCGAACTCGAAGTCGCGCTGGTCGTGACCCGGCACCGCCATGATGGCGCCGGTGCCGTACTCCATCAGCACGTAGTCGGCGATCCAGACCGGGATCGGCTTGCCGGTCGCAGGATTGATGGCGTAGCCGCCGGTGAAGACGCCGGTCTTCTCCCGCTCGCCCACCTTGCGGGAGACCAGGTCCTTCGACGCCGCCGCGCGGCGGTAGGCGTCCACCTCGGCCCGGTGATCGGGAGTGGTGAAGGCGTCCACCAGCGGGTGCTCGGGCGCCAGGACCATGAAGGTGGCGCCGAAGACGGTGTCGGGGCGAGTGGTGAAGACCCGGATCTCTGGCGCACTGGAGCTTCGGCTCCCTCGCTGCGCTCAGCGATGACGCGTCCTCGCTGCCTCGCTGCCCCTGCCGCTGAAGACGATCTCCGCGCCTTCGGACCGCCCCAGCCAGTTCCGCTGGGCCAGCGTGGTGCTCTCCGACCAGTCCATCTTGATCTTGTCGTCCAGATTGGCCAGCAGCCGGTCGGCGTACTCGGTGATCCGGAAGAACCACTGCTCCAGGGTCCGCTGCTCGACCGTGGTGCCGCAGCGCTCGCAGCGGCCGTCGATGACCTGCTCGTTGGCCAGCACGGTCTGGTCCTTGGGGCACCAGTTGACCGCGGCCGCCTTCTTGTAGGCCTTGCCCGCCTTGAGCAGCTGGAGAAAGAGCCACTGGGTCCACTTGTAGTACGCCGGATCGGTGGTCGAGAGCTCGTGCCGCCAGTCGAACATGCCGCCGATGCTTCCGGAGCTGCCGGCGGAAGTTGACGATGTTGCGCGGGATCAGCTCGGCCGGGATTGATGCCCAGCTTGATCGCGTAGTTCTCGCTGTGAATGCCGAAGGCGTCGAACCCGATCGGCTCGAAGACGTCGTAGCCCTGCAGCCGCTTGAACCGGCCGTACACGTCGGCTGCCGGTGAAGGCGAACATGTTCCCCACGTGCAGCCCTTCGGCCGACGGATAGGGGAACATCATGAGGTTGTAGAACGGCTGTCGGGCCCGGTCCAGGTCGGGCTCGTTGGTGTGCCGCTCGGCCCAGCGGGCCTGCCACTTGGGCTCGATCAGGTCGGGCCGGTAGGGCAGCCCGTCGGTGGCTGTGGGATTCTGCTTCACTCGCGTCTCGGTCGTCTTCATGCCACTGGTTCGTCCCGCCGCCGGCCGGGCGCGTTTCCGGGAGATGCACGGGTTTAGAGGAAGCGTAAATCTATTCCCGTTGCGGTGTTACTGCTACCAGGCGGTATGGCGGTACGGCGGTACGGCGGTCGTCCGCCCGCCCGGACCCGTCCGCCCGCCAGCCGGGCCCCCCTCTTGCAAGTCCAAGCCGTCGCCATGGCCTCCGCGCAACACAGTTCGTCCGGAATCTGCACCTGATCGGCCTCGCCGCCGCGGCAGTCGTGGCGGCGCGCGGTGGCCGTCGATCCTCGTGCATCGTCTGCCCGCTCCGGCCGAGTCCGTCCGCTCGGCGATCCGGTGGTCTGGGGCACCGCGGCGATCTTCGTGCTGGGCGTCGCCATCGAGCAGGTCCTGGTCCGGCTGCTGCTGAGCCGGGTGCTGAAGCCGACCGGCAAGGCCGCCGTGGTGGCGATGCGGGTCTCCGAGGGCGACCTCACCATGCCCGACTGGGCCGGGCGGCCGGGCCTCGACGGGCTCTCGACCTCGGTGGTCAGCATGGTGCACCCGGCTCCAGGAGCTGGTCGGCACCATCCGGCAGCACTCCCACGACGCCGCGGCCATGGCCCAGCAGATCGCCGCCTCCACCGAGCAGATGACGCGCCTCGACCCAGGAGGTGGCCGGCACCACCGGCGACCTGACCGAGCGCGCCAACCAGCAGGCGGTGGTGGTGCGGGCCGCGGCGGAGGACGCCGGCAAGATCCTCGGAGATCGCCCAGGAGCTGGCGGCCGGCGCGATCCAGGCCGCCGAGCGGAACGCCGCCCTGGCCCGGCTGGCCCGCTCCCACCGCGAGCGGCTGGACCAGAGCACCACCGAGCTGGCCCGGCTGGCCGAGGAGATCGAGCGGGGCGCGCAGGAGGCGGAGGCGCTCGCCACCGCCTCGGGAGAGATCGAGAAGTTCATCACCCAGGCCAAGGCGATCGCCAAGCAGACCCACATGCTGGCGCTGAACGCCTCGATCGAGGCGGCCCGGGCCGGCGAAGAAGGACGCGGCTTCAGCGTGGTCGCCGAGGAGGTGCGCAAGCTGGCCGGGCAGGCGGCCCGGGCCGCGACCTCCACCAGCGACACGGTCCAGAGCGTCGT
Source organism: uncultured Gemmatimonadales bacterium (assembly GCA_963840165.1). Taxonomy (GTDB): domain Bacteria; phylum Gemmatimonadota; class Gemmatimonadetes; order Gemmatimonadales; family GWC2-71-9; genus CAVVWJ01. The sequence continues at coordinate 221,220 of CAWIXT010000007.1, read as the reverse complement.
CGCCCAGGTGCAGACCGCCCGCGACCGGCTGATCCGGCTGGGCAGGGCGGCACGGCGGCGCGGGACGCGGCCCACGCCGCGGCGGAGGGGCTCAGGAACGTGGCCGCCGACGCCGAGGCCAACGATGAGTGGACCCGCCACATCTCCGAGCTCGGCCGGCGAGGTGCGCGGGCTGATCGAGGGGATCGCCGGACGGATGAAGGAAGTCTCCGCCGGCACCGAGGACTACGCCGCCGCCGCCCAGCAGATCGCCGCCGCCGCGCAGCAGCTCAACGCATCCACCGAAGAGATCTCCTCCTCCGCCGGCCACCTGGCCGGAGCGGCGGAGCGGCTGACCGGGGCGGTGGGTGGGTTTCGAGCTGGCGTGAGGGGACGGTACGGCGGTACGCGGCGGTACGGCGCGTAACGGAGCGGGTGTCGGCGTGAGGGCTGTCACCGTCGAGGACAGCGGCAGCGAGTATTGAGCGTCCTTTCAGGGAGGCTCCGTGTCTCGCAGGCCGGCTGTTGATGGCTCTGATAGTCGCAGTGATCTCGGTGATCGGCTACTTCTCCAAGAGCGTGTTCAACCCGATCACCGAAGAGAAGCAGCACGTCGCGGGCATCACGCCGGAGCAGGAAGTGGCGCTGGGGCTCCAGGCCGCGCCGCGAGATGCTGCAGCAGTTTGGCGGACCCGATCCCGATCCCGAGACGCAGGCCTTGGTGAAGCGGGTGGGTGAGCGGCTGGTGTCCCGCACCGCCGCCGCACAGAGTCCCTACCAGTTCGAATTCCATCTCCTCGACGATCCCGAGACCATCAACGCCTTTGCCCTGCCCGGCGGCCAGATCGTCATTACCGAGGGGCTGCTCCGGAAGCTGAACACCGAAGGCCAGCTGGCCGGTGTGCTGGGCCACGAGATCGGCCACGTGGTGGCCCGGCACGGCGCGGAGCACATCGCCAAGCAGCAGCTGACCGAGGGGCTGACCGGCGCCGCGGTGCTGGCGACCTACGATCCGAACAATCCGTCCAGCCGGGGCTCGGCCGCAGTCGCGGCGATGATCGGCCAGCTGGTGGGCATGCGGTTCGGCCGGCAGGACGAGCTGGAGTCGGACGAGCTCGGGGGTGCGATTCACGGCGGAGGCGGGGTACGATCCCCGCTCGATGACCGGGCTGATGGAGATCCTGGCCGAGAGCTCCGAGGGTGGGCGGCCGCCGGAGTTCTTCAGCACCCATCCCAATCCGGAGAACCGGATCCAGCGGATCCAGGAAGCGATTCAGGAGCGGTATCCGGATGGGGTGCCCGAGGGGCTGGAGAAGTAGGGCGGGCGAAGAGACGGCAGCACGGCATGTCATCCTGAGCGGATGCGAAGGATCGCTCAATGAGACGTCACTTCGAGATATCTGTTCCGACGTAAGCCCACCCGATCCTTCGCATTCGCTCAGGATGACGGCGGGGTGGGGCTCAGGATGACAGCGGGCTGGCTCGGGATGCATGCTCCTACCGCCTTACCGCCGCACTACCTACCGCCGCAGTACCTACCGCCTTCCCTCACGCATCATGGCGCAACGAAAACCGCTGAAGAGATGGCGCGCCGAGGGGGACGCCGGCTTTCGGGCGGTGACCCGCGCCGCCCCCGGCCGAGTCGCCCATGAGCCGCCGCGAAGGGCGCCGCCGGCGGTCCATTCCCACAGATCTCCCACCATTCCATAGCAGCCGACCGGCGAGACGTTGCCGGGGAAGGCGCCGATCTCGGCGGTCTGAAACGCGAGCTGGTCCAGATTGGCGACGTTGGGCGAAGGCGCCATGCTTCCCCAGGGATAATCGCGCGGCTCCTGGGCCTCGGGATCCCATGACGCCGCCGCTTCCCACTCCATCTCGGTCGGCAGCCGCTTGCCGACGAACGCGGCGAAAGCCTCGGCCTCGTACCACGAGATACAGCCGACCGGACAGGCGAGGTCGAGCGGCATGTCGCGGTCCATCCAGCGGGTCCACCAGGCTCCCTCATCCCAGAACCAGTGTCGCGGCGTGCGCACCTGGTTGGCTCGAACCCACTCCCACCCCTCGGCCGACCAGAGCTGCTCCGTCATGTAGCCGCCGGCCGCCATGAAGGTGATGAAGTCGGCGTTGGTCACCGGCATGATGTCGATCCAGAACGGCTCCATCTCGGTCTCCTGGGCCGGCTCGTCGTCGGGCCAGGCCGGATCCGCCATGCCCAGCCGGACCCTCCCTCCCGGAAAGCGGGCCATGAAGCCCGGATCGGCCAGCCGGCGGCCGCGGGGCAGCGCCGTGCGGCGGGGCGCCCGGTAGTCGGGCTGGAGCTGCAGCGTCTCGAGAATCGCCTCGTCCCGCCGGTACTCGTGCTCCAGCACCAGGCGGCAGCGCTGCTCCAGCGAGAGCGACGCACCGGGATCGTACATCAACTCCAGCCGCTCGAGCGAGCGCTCCCGCAGCTCCACCATGGCGTCGAACCACTCGTCGTAGCTGCCCGGCGCGAACGCGAGATAGTCCGGATCCTCGACGCTGCGCGCCAGCCACCGGTACTCGAAGCGGAGTGATGTCGCCCAGCTCCTGCAGCACCGAGTGCACCGCGGGGTCCGGCCGAGCGTTGAGGCTGTCGTCGGGAACCGGGCTTACCAGAAGAATGGTTCGGGCTCGAGCTTCGGCCAGCAGCTCGGCGAGGCGCCTACGCGACAGGGTGTTCGATTCGAGGGCGAGCATTGGACCTTGCTGAAAGCCAGGAATTCAATCATTCCGCGGTGAGGCAGCACGCGGGGTGACGTAGATCACCCGGGCCAACGATAGCAGAGGGCACCATGGCGGGGTAAGTTGTCTGCGCCTTCGCGTGTGATTCGGGGGATTGCTTCGCCGCTTCGCGGCTCGCAATGACTACCCGTTGGCGACTGGCGACTGGCGACTGGCGACTGGCAACTGGCAACCGGCGACTGGCGACTCAATGATCCAACTCCTCCGGAACGCCGATCTCTACGCACCCGAACCGCAGGGGATCCAGAACCTGCTGGTGGCGGGCGAGACGATCGTGTGGATCGGCGCCAAGCTGCCGGAGCTGCCATCCGCGCTGCAGGTGAAGGAGCACGACCTCGATGGGGGCCGCGTCATCCCGGGACTGGTCGACTGTCACGTGCACCTGACCGGCGGCGGCGGTGAGGCCGGCCCGGAGACCCGGGTGCCGCCGCTGGCGCTGAGCCGGCTTACCACTGGTGGGGTGACCACCGCCGTGGGCGTACTGGGGACCGACGACACGGTCCGCTCTCCGGCCGAGCTGGTCACCGTGGCGCGCGGGCTGATCGAGGAAGGACTGAGCGCGTAGTGCTACACCGGCGGCTACCACTTCCCGCCGGCGACGGTCACCGGCAGCGTGCGGGGCGACATCGTCCTGATAGACCTCGATCCTCGGCGTGGGCGAGCTGGCCATCAGCGACCACCGCTCCAGCCAGCCGACCCTGGATGAGCTGCTGCGGGTGGCGGGCGACGCCCACGTCGGCGGTCTCATGGCGGGCAAGGCCGGCATCGTGCACCTCCACGTGGGGAGCGGCGGGCGCGGGCTGGAGCTGGTACGGCAGGCGCTGGAGCGAACCGAGCTGCCGGCCGCGGTCTTCAACCCCACCCACGTCAACCGGCGCAAGGCGCTGTTCGAGGAGGCCACCGCGCTGGCCCGGCGGGGCTGCACCATCGACATCACCGCGTTTCCGGTGGAGGAGGGCGAGGATGCCTGGTCGGCCGGCCGAGGCGCTGATCCGCTACCGTGAGAGCGGACTGCCGCCGGAGCGGGTGACGGTCAGCTCGGACGGCGGCGGGTGCTTCCCCACCTTCGATGCCGGCGGACGGGTGGTGTCGCTCGATGTGGGCAACCCGCGGCCATGGCGGCGCGCTCCAGGAGCTGCTGGCATGCGGGCAGCCGCTGGAGCGGGTGCTGCCGGCGTTCACCGCGAACCCGGCGCGGCTGCTGATGCTGCCTCGCAAGGGCCGGCTGGCGACCGGGTCCGACGCCGACCTGGTGGTGCTGGACGACGAGGGTGGAGTGCAGGACGTGATGGCGCGGGGCCGGTGGCATGTGCGAGGCGGGCAGGCCGCTGGTGCAAGGGACGTTCGAGTAGCGGGGCAGCGGGCAGCGGGGAGCGGGGCAGCGGGGCAGCGGGGCAGCGAAATACTTCTAGAGGGGGTGCGGGTGGACGAGGAGGAGAAGACCCGGGGCTACATCATTCCGGTGGGCGGCGCCGAAGAGAAGATCGGCGACGTCGCCATCCTGCGCCGCTTTGCCGCGCTGTGTGGGGGCGGGAGCTGCCGCATCGCCATCATCCCCACCGCTTCGTCGCTGAGCGATACCGGCAGCCCGGTACGAAGAGCTGTTTCTCAGCCTCGGCGTCGGGGCGGCGCAGGTCGCTGCCGATTCAGAGCCGGGCCGACTGCGAGCACCGGGAGTGGCTCGACGTGCTCGAGCAGGTGGACGGCGTCTTCCTCACCGGCGGCAACCAGCTGCGGCTCAGCACCATGATCGGCGGAACCGAGGTGGCCAAGGCGCTGCGCCGCCGGCAACGCCGAGGGGATGCACGTGGCCGGAACGTCGGCCGGCGCCGCGTTTCTGTGCGAGCACATGATCGCGTTCGGCAAGGAGGGCGCGTCTCCCCGGGCCAAGATCGTCACCCTGGCCCCGGGGCTCGGCCTGACCAACCGCGTCATCATCGACCAGCACTTCCGCCAGCGGGACCGGCTGGGCCGGCTGCTCACCGCGCTGGCCTACAACCCCTTCGCCATCGGCATCGGGCTGGACGAGAACACCGCCGCCTTCATCGGCCCCGATGAAACGCTGGAGGTGGTGGGCAGCGGCGCGCTCACCATCGTGGACCCGTCCGGCATCGAGTTCTCCTCGATGGCCCGGGTCCGGAAGAACGACGCGGTGTGCCTGATCGGGCTCAAGCTGCACATCCTCGATCACGGCTCGACCTTCAACCTGCATTCCCGGGTTGCCGCGGCCGCACCGGTCGCTGGCGGACCGGGTGGAAGGCGGAGCGAGAAGGGAACAAGGCGGCGAAGAGGGGGACTCGCGGGTAAGCGGGGCGGACGGGCGGACGGGCGGACGGGCGGACGGGCGGACGGGCGGACGGGCGGACGGGCGGACGGGCGGACGGGCGGACGGGCGGACGGGCGGACGGGCGGACGGGCGGACGGGTAGTGCGAGGACTAATCGGATCTCTGGAACCTGCCAATGCTGATACTCGATAAGGCCGTATTCGTCGGGCCCAGTCTCTACGCCCACTTCCCAGTCATTCGCGCTCGACATCGACCTGGGGCCTCTGGAAGAGTGGCCCTCGGGGAAGCTGGGACCGTCCTTCACCGAGCCGTTACTGGCCGCGCTGCCGGGGCTGCACACCCACACCTGCTCCTACGGCAAGCCCGGAGGGTTCGTTCGCCGGCTGACCGAAGGCGAGGGCACCTGGATGGGCCACATCCTGGAGCACGTCGCCATCGAGCTGCAGAACGTAGCGGGTGAGTCGGTGACGTTCGGCAAGACCCGCTCGCATGGCGCCGCCGGGACACTACTACGTGGTCTACCAGTACGAGCAGGAGGATGTCGGCGTCGAGGCCGGCCGGCTGGCGCTGACCCTGCTGCACTCGCTGCTCCCGGCTGAGCTCCGGCCGGAAGGCTCGGTCCCCCTGGGGTTCGACTTTGCCGCGGAGCGGGATGAGTTCATCCGGTTTGCCCAGCGGCGGGCGCTGGGCCCCAGCACCATGGCGCTGATGCGGGCCGCGGAGGAGCGGCGGATTCCCTGGATTCGGCTCAACGATCAGAGCCTGATCCAGTTCGGTCACGGCCGGTACCAGCAGCGGATCCAGGCCACCGTCACCAGCCGCACTTCCCACATCGCGGTGGAGCTGGCGTCCGACAAGGAAGAGACCAACCGGATCCTCGGCAACCTGGGCCTGCCGGTTCCGAAGCAGCGTCTGGTGCAGACCATGGAAGACGCCGTCGAGGCCGCCGAGCGGATCGGCTACCCGGTCGTGGTCAAGCCGTACAACGCCAACCACGGCCGCGGCATTTCCATCCACCTCACCACCTCGGAGCAGGTCGCGGAGGCGTTCACCGTCGCGCGGGAGCACAGCCGCAGCGTCATCGTCGAGAGCTTCATCACCGGCGAGGACCACCGGATGCTGGTGATCAACGGCGAGCTGGTGGCGGTGGCGATGCGGAGACCGGGCCACGTCGTGGGCGACGGGGAGCATACCATCGAGCAGCTGGTGGAAGAGGTGAATCGCGATCCCCGCCGCGGGGTGGGTCATGAGAAGGTGCTGACCCGGCTGCTGTTCGATCACCAGGCGGAGACCCTGCTCGCGGCCAAGGGATACACCCGCGACACGGTTCCGGCCGATGGCGAGCGGGTCTTCCTCCGGTCCACCGGGAATCTCTCCACCGGCGGGACCGCCACCGACATGACCGACCAGGTGCACCCGGACAACATCGAGATGGCGGTGCGGGCAGTGAAGGCGATCGGCCTCGATGTGGGGGGCGTGGACTTCCTCAGCACCGATATCACTGAGTCATACAAGGATGTGGGCGGCGCCATCTGCGAGGTAAACGCGGCGCCCGGCTTCCGGATGCACATGGCGCCCAGCGAGGGACGCCCGCGCGACGTGGGCGGGCCAGTGATGGACATGCTGTTTCCGCCGGGCTCTCCCAGCCGGATTCCCATCGCCGCCGTCACCGGCACCAACGGCAAGACCACCACCGCCCGGATGCTGGCCCACATTCAGAAGCTGGCGGGTCATCATGTGGGGCTCACGTCCACCGACGGCGTCTACATCGACGGCCAGCGCACCGTCGTGGGCGACATGACCGGCCCGGTCGCCACCCGCATGGTGCTGAGCGACCCGTCGGTGGATGTGGCGGTGCTCGAGGTCGCCCGCGGGGGACTGCTGCGCGCCGGGATGGGAGTCAGGACCTGCGACGTGGGCGCGGTCCTCAACATCAAATCCGATCACCTCGGTCTCCGCGGCATCGGGACCCTGGAGCAGCTGGCCGAGGTGAAGCGGATCGTGGTCGAGGTGGCGCGGGAGACCGCGATCCTCAACGCCGACGACCCGCTCTGCCTCAAGATGGCCGACTACACCGAGGCCAAGAACCTGTGCTACGTCACCATGGACCCCACTCACGAGCTGGTTAGCGAGCATATCAAGGAAGGCGGGCGGGGCGTGGTGCTGGAGACCGGGATCAAGGGCCAGATGATCACGATCTACGATCACGGGGCCCACATCCCGCTGCTCTGGACCCACCTGATCCCGGCGACGCTGGAAGGCCGCGCCATGCACAACGTCCAGAACGCCATGTTTGCGGCGGCGATGGCCTTCAGCATGGGCCTCAAGCTGGAGGACATCCGTCACGGGCTGCGCACCTTCGACACCACGTTCTTCCAGGCACCGGGCCGGATGAACATCTACGACGAGCATGCGTTCAAGGTGATTCTCGATTACGGCCACAATCCGGCCGCCGTCGAGGCGATGTGCCAGCTGGTGGAGCGGCTCGACGTGACCGGCCGCCGCCTCTGCGTGCTGGCGGTGCCGGGAGACCGGCGGGACCAGGACATCGCCGAGATCGGGCGAATCGCCGCCGGGCACTTCGACCACTACTTCTGCCGGCGCGACGACCAGCTCCGGGGACGCGGTCCGAACGAGGTGCCCGAGCTGCTGCGTGACGCGCTCATGGAGAATGGAGTAGCGCCGGACCAGATCTCGGTCATTCCCAGCGAGGAAGTGGCGATCGACACGGCACTGCGGGAGGCCGAGCCGGGAGATCTGCTGCTGATCTTCGCCGACGCCATCACCCGGAGCTGGAAGCAGGTGATCCAGTTCCGGCCCGAGGCGCCGCCGCCGTCAGTGGAACGCAAGCGAGTGTCTCGCCCGGAGCCCGCTCTCGCCGCCGTGGCGCCGATGCTGGAGGACCGCCGCCGCGAATTCGTGAGGGACTCGCGCGGCGTGCGCATGGCGCGGGAAGAGCAAGCTGACTAAGCCGGCCGTCTCATGAAGCTTCTCGATTCACGCCGCCTGACCGGGCCCAGCCTGGTGCTGCCGGGACCGGGCGCGGTGGTGGATATCTCGCTCGAGCAAGCCGATGCCGACCGGCTCATCGCGGCCTGGCAGACGGCCGCGCAACGATTACTGCGCGACGTCGGCTGGGCCGAAGAGCGGCTCGCTTCCCGGCGCTTCGCCGGCGGAGTGAGCCTGGCTTTCACGGCCCCGGTGGATGGGCTGTACGCCGCAACCGAGCTCAACGAGTTGGCCTGGGAACACGCCGCCTCGGCGCTGGGTGAGGGACCACCACGCGATTACGACGCCGATGTTGCCGCCCTCCGGCAGGCGATATCCAGTGAGAGCAATCCCCGGCTGGTGGATCTCCGGCGAGCCGCACGGGCGCGGGGTCTGGTCTTCCTGGCCGGAGAGGACCAGGTATCGGTCGGGTCCGGGAGCGGAGCGGCGGTGTGGTCCGACAAGGCCGTCCCGGACCCTGCTACGGTGGACTGGAGCCGGGTGTACGATGTGCCGATCGCACTGGTTACCGGCTCCAACGGCAAGACCACGGTGGTGCGGCTGCTGGCGGCGATGCTGCGCGAGGCCGGCCTCACTCCGGGCTACAGCTCCACCGACGGCGTCATCGCCGATACCACCGTTATCGGCGAGGGCGACTTCTCCGGGCCCAGCGGCGCCCGGCTCGCGCTCAGAGATCCCGGGGTCCAGGCCGCGGTGCTGGAGACGGCCCGGGGTGGCCTGCTCCGGCGCGGACTCGTGGTGGAGTGCGCCCAGGCCGCCGTGGTCACCAACGTGGCCGAGGATCATCTGGGGGAGTTCGGCGTCAACAGTCTGGCGGAGCTGGCGGAGACCAAGCTGCTGGTGGCGAAGGGCCTCCGGAAGGACGGCACCCTGGTGCTCAACGCCGATGACCCGATGCTGACGGCGGCCGGCGCTACCTTGGGCCGAACGATCTCCTGGTTCTCGCTCGACCATGCATCCCCGGTTGCCACCGACCACGCCCAAGCCGGCGGCACCGCAGTGCTGGCCGACCAGACGGGAATCGTGGTACTGCGGGCCCGCCGCCGCGAGCCGATCGCTCTCATGGCGGAGATTCCTATCGCGCTGGCTGGGGCCGCCCGGCACAACGTCGCCAACGTACTCGCGGCGGTCGGTGTCGGCCTGGCCCTGGGATTGTCAGTAGAGGTGATCGGTACCGCGCTCCGGAGGTTCGGCCAGCGCCAGAACGACAATCCGGGCCGGGCCAATCTCCTGGAGTTGGGCGGGATCCGGGTGCTGATTGATTACGCGCACAATCCACACGGGATGTCGGCCCTGGTAGCGATGGCGAAGAACATCGAAGCCGGCCGGCGCCTCGTCATGCTGGGCCAGGCGGGCGACCGAAGTGATGCCGCCGTCCGGGAGCTGGCCCAGGCCGCCTGGGTGCTCGGCCCGGATTACGTCGTTCTCAAGGAGATGGACGAATACCTGAGGGGGAGGGCACCGGGCGAGATCCCCGCCCTGCTGGAGAACGAGTTTCTCCGGCTGGGGCTGCCGCCGGGATCCATCCACCAGTCGGGCCCCGATCTGGCCGGGGTGCGGGCGGCGCTGGAGTGGGCCCAACCCGGTGACCTTCTGGTATTGGCGGTGCATCAGGACCGCACGGCGGTGGTCGATCTGCTCAACCAGCTGGCCACCGAGGGCTGGCAGGCGGGTACGTCGTTGCCGGCTGCTGCTGCCACTTAAGGGTTTGCTCCGCCGCTGCTCCCTCCCGGGCACCCTGGTGACCTGCCGACATCGGCGGTACATCAAACTGAAGATGCTCCAGTCCTGCCCAGCCTCCCCGGAGGAATCCATGAAATACCGTCTGACCGGCGCTGCCTTTGCCGCGACGTTCACCTTGCTTCCGTCGACCCTCCTGGCGCAGGTCCCTAAGGAGCAACTGCACACTCCGCCCGCCACCGCCGAGCGGTTCGTCATCGTCTCCCCCGCCGGCACGCACGGCACCTCGGCCGTGTGGCGCACCGACGATGGCAGTATGGTCTTTCGGGAGAGCATTCTGCTGCGTGGCATGGTGTGGGAACAGGACCAGACAATCCACCTCGCCCCGAACGGCCAGCCAGACCGCGTCGTGGTGCGCGGAGTCACGCCCCAGGGGGATGCTGCCGAGAGCTTCTCGATCGCGAACGGCACTGCTCGATGGAAAAGCCAGGTCGACAGCGGCAGCGCACGCTATGACGGGCGCGGCCACTACCTGCCCTTTGGAGGTGCCTTCAGCAGCTTTGCGACATTCGCCGAGGCGCTCTATACGGCGCCATCGCAGACGCTGGCGTTGCTGCCAGCCGGCAAGGCACGCCTCACGAAGCTCACCACGGCTAACGTGGGCGAGGGCTCCGCACACAAGACCGTCACCGGTTATACGATCGAGGGCCTCTCGATCAGTCCCACCCCGATCTGGATGGACGGCGAGAAGTTCTTCGCTTTCGTCTCCGGGATGGGAGTGCTTCCGGAAGCCTACGCGAACCAGTTGCTGCCACTTCAGAAGACACAGGACGAGGCGTTGGCCAAACGGGGTCCGCAAATGGTACGGCGCTTCGGGCAAGTCGCGCCGAAGCCCGTCGCCTTCACCCACGTCAAGCTGTTCGATGCGGAAAACGGGCGTTTCCTCGATGACCAGACCGTGGTGGCCGACAAGGGGCGGGTCGTGGCCGTGGGTGGCGCCGGATCGGTGAAGGTACCTAGCAATGCACAGGTGATCGACGGCGCCGGCAAGTCGCTGGTCCCCGGCCTATGGGATGCGCACATGCATGTGGGAGACGACGCCCAGGGCCTGATGCTGCTTTCGATGGGCGTGACTTCCGGCCGCGATCCCGGCGCACTGGTGGAGACGACGATCGCGCGCAATGCCCGGATTGCCAAGGGAGAGTTGCTGTTTCCTGCGATCTACTCCTCGGTTCTCATTGACGGCAAGGGTCCGCTTCAGGCGCAGGTCGCCATCAGCGTATCCTCGGCCGACGAGGCAGTCGCAGCGGTGCGCTCGGCCAGGAAGAACGGGTTCAGCGGGGTCAAGTTCTACACCTCGATGAAGCCGGAATGGCTGCGGGCGGGGATTGCCGAGGCCAAGAAACTCGGCCTCCACGTGCATGGCCACGTGCCCGCAACCATGCGGCCGAGCGATGCGATCGCGGCCGGGTATGACGAGGTCACCCATATCAACTTCGTGATGATGGAGGCGATGCCGGACGAGGTGGTGAACCAGTCGAACGGCATCATGCGATTCGAGGGGCCCGGAAGGCACGCCAAGGACGTCGACATCGCGAAGGAGCCGCTGAAGTCGCTGATTGCCCAAATGGCCGCTAACGGCATCACGGCCGATCCGACGCTGGTCACGTTTGAAGGCCTTTATGTGCCGGAGCATGGAGACCTGTCGCCCGCCTACGCCCCGTTCGCCGGCACGATGCCGCCAACGACCGAGCGGAACTTCCGGGCCGGCGGGTTCAAGGTGCCCGAGGGGCTGACCCGGGCCGACTACCGTGCCAGCTTCGCCAAGATGGTGGCCCTGACGTCGGCGCTGCACCAAGCCGGGGTGCCGATCGTGGCGGGTACCGACGGGTCGGGCCTGGAGATCATCCGCGAACTGGAGCTCTACGTACAGGCGGGGCTGACACCGGCCGAGGCACTGCGCGCCGCCACCCTCACTCCGGCGCAGCTGGTCAAAGCGGGCGCAGTGACAGGATCGGTTACGGTGGGCAAGGAGGCGGACCTGGTATTGGTCGACGGCGACCCCTCCAAGCGGATCGGCGACCTCAGGCGAACGCTATGGGTGATGTCGGACGGCAAGCTGATGAACGCGGATGAGCTGCGCGAGGCGGCAGGTTTTTCCGGGCCGCCGAAATGATTATGGGGTGAGCCGGGCGAGGTAGTGGCCGTACTCGTCGGGCTGGGAGACGATGTCGCAGCTCCACTCCTCTTCCCTTGCATACCGCGCCAGGGTGTGAGGATCTACGTAGAGCTGGGGAAACGGGTCGCCCTTGCGTCCCTCGTACTCCACCTGGAAGTGGAGCTCCCCGATATACCGGCCATCGGGTCGCTCCAGCGCTCCGGTTCGGCCGGCCTCCACATCCAGGCGGGCCCGAACATCGGTCGAGTCGGCCAGCACCTGCCCGCGCCGGGCCACCAGGCGCCGAGCGTCGCGGAAGAACCGGCTCAGCCCCGACAGGGTCTCGGTCAGTCCCAGTCCATTCATCATCATGAACACGGTGTCGAAGGGCCCCGCCTCGATGTCCATCCAGGTGGCCAGCCGTGCATCTTTGACTCCCCGCTCCTGGAGAATGCGGACCAGGGGAGGCAGGATTTCGATGGCCGTGACCTCCAGGCCGCGGTCCTGGAGCGCCAGCGAGTGGCAGCCGGACCCGGCCCCCACGTCCAGGACCCGTCCCCGGCAGAGCTCCAGTGCCAGCCGTTCCAGTGGCGGGAACTGTTCGGGGGTGCGAAAGAAGTAGGAAAGCGGCACTTCGTCCCGCTCGAAGTCGTCATAGACCACCATGATCGCGTCATGCTTTCCGCGGTGGTAAGCTTCCATGGCCGCGGCATGCGGCTTCCAGGTGTCCCGGTCCATGCGGTCGTCACCGCCCGATAAGGAACGTTTGCTTGTTGAAGCCGTTGGTCTCCACTCCACGTAAGCGCGCCTGGAGCCCGCTCGCCATCAGCGCGGCGGCGCACGTGGTCCTGCTGATCGTGGCAGCCGGCCTGACCCGCCGGCCTGCGCCGGAGGCGCAGAAGGAGACCGACCGTCCGGCCGCGGAGCCACCCCGGATCGACATGATCTACATGCCGCCGCCGCCGGAACCGCCGATGCCCCCACCCCCGCCCGTGGTCCAGCCTCCTCCGCCGCAACGGCCGCCGCCGGCACCACCCCCCTCGCCACCGCCGCCGGAGCGGCGCCCGGAGCCGGAACCGGAGGCCAATGCTCCGCCCGAGGCGACCCGAACCACGGGCTCGGAGAGCCCTGACGAGGAAAAGACCGGAGGACAGCCGGCCGCTGCGCCGCGGGCCGAATCCAATGAACCCGCGCCGGCGCGGGAGGCGGTCACCATGGAATCCGAGGCCAGGAGAATATTCGGACGGCCGCGGCTGGCTACCGCCCCTGGCGCCGGTCCCCAGTCGGTCCGGCCGATGGAGTCATGGATACGCGACTCGGAGCGTTGCATGCCCCGGCAGACTCCGCCGGCCGACACCTCCGCCGGCGTCCAGCTCGGCCTCGTGGTGGGCCGCATCTATCGGCAGGATAATGGCCGCCCCCTGGCGGGGGCGCACCTCCAGATGATCGGCACGCCGTACGTGGCGTTCACCGACGGCACCGGCGAGTATCGTTTCAATTTCGATATGTCGCTGGTGGACAACTGCCGCACCCAGTACGTCCGGGTGAGCGCGTCGGGCTACGAGTCGCGACTGCTGGTGCTGGTGGTTGGAGAGCAGGTGCGCAGCGAGGACGTCCGGCTCAGGCGGAATTGAGCAGGGCAGTCACCAGCGCGCCCAGGGCGAACAGCGTGGCGCTGATGACGCCCCAGGTCAGCATCCTTTCGCGACGGAGCTGCCGCGCCCCGGTCTCGGTCAGCTGACTCCGGCTCCGCTCCAGCTCGACTCTATCGGCTGAGTGGTCGTGCGACAGGGCTCGCACCTTCTCACCCAACGCATCGATCCGCTCCACCAGCACACCGAGCTCGGCCCGCAGCTCCTCCTGTCCTTCCGCCAAACGCTCCACTGCCCCGCCGATCGGTCCCGACGCCATGGGGTCGTCGAAGAGGGACTGCGACATGACGTTCTCCGCGGCCATCACCTCCGCCATGCCCTGGATGAAGTGCCGCTGATGAATCCGCTTTTCCGCGTCGGGACCCGGCTCCACCGTCGCGATCTGGGCGGCCTTGAGCACCGCATTCTTGATGTCGCCACCGCTCCGCGGATAGGCCTCCGCCAGGGCGCGAAAGTCCACGTCCCCGGCCAGCGGGGTCTTCCGGGCGTGCAGCTGCACGGTCCAGATACGTTCCCGCTCGTCGACGTCCGGCATCTCGAAAAGGATGTGAGTGCGAATCCGGCGCTCGAAGGCGGGGTCGATGTTGGCGGCGAGGTTGGTGGCGAAGATGACGACACCGGGGAAGCTCTCCAGCTCGTGGAGCAGCACGTTGACGATGGCGTTGGCTTCCCGCTCGTAGGCCGCGCCTATCGAGGTAAACCGCCGCCCGGCGATGGCATCGGCCTCGTCGAAGAACAGCACCGCGTCCTGTTGCGCCGCCGCCCGAAACACGGCTGCGACGTGCTTCGAGGTCTGCCCCACCCAGCGGGACTCCAGCTCGGCGTAGCGCACCACGAGAAGCTTCTTGTCGAGGGCGTAGGCCAGCGCCTCGGCGCAGATCGTCTTACCGGTGCCTGGCGGGCCGGCAAAGTGAAAGGCCAGCCCCAGCCCGCTCGAGTGCCGCTCCGCCAGGCCCCACTGCTGGAAGATCAGGTCGTGCTTGCGTACCAGGGCCAGCGCGTGGTTGAGCGCCCTCAGCGTGGTGGCCGGCAGAACTACGTCGTCGAAGGACCGGCGCGGCTCTACCGCCTCGACCAGATCACGGCCGGTCGAAACCCCACCGAAGAGAAGATCCCGAATCGCATCAGCCATGTCTGGAGTATAGAGCTATTCGCGCACGTTGGGGCGACGATCCTCGGCCGGCGTCCGAGAGGCGCCGACCACGCGGTCCCAGGCGTCACGCACCGCTTCCTTGATCTCCTCCCAGGCAGAGCCGTTTTCGCCCCGGTGCTCGTAACGTTCCCAGCCGGCCTTCAGGTCGGATTCGGCGTCTTCCCACCGGCGCCCCATGTGGGACCGGGCCGACTCGAATCCATAGCGATAGGCCGGGCGGAACCGTTCGTAGTAATCGGGCCCCAGGGCATAGGGCCGGCTGGTGAAGTTCTCGAACCAGTAGTTGTCCTCGGTCTCCCAGGCGGCGCGCCAGGTTGGGTCCACTGGTGAGACGCGATCAAAGGCATTGGGCTCCGGCACACGGACCTCGCTTGAAGGGGAATCAGTAGTGAGGAACAGCGTTCATTGTAGGGAAATGCCTCGGTGCCCCGGGTGACGTTCGTCACTACGGGCGGACGGGCGGACGAAGCTACGAGGCTTGGCCCACCTGCCGGCTGCCTGCATACTCAGGTGATGAAAACCGTTCCGCCGCTCTGGATGCTCCGCACCGCCTTCCGCACCGTGGGGACGGTGGCGCCCGGCCTGGCTGCTCGCTGGGCCGAAGCGATCTTCTGCCGTCCTCCCCGCCAGGATCCCCGTCCTGCCGAGGAAACATTTCTGGCCACCGGTCTTCGCCGCACGGTTCGCAGCGAGGAGCAGGACGTTGCCGTCTGGGAGTGGGGCCAGGGGCCGGCCGTGGTCCTGGCTCACGGGTGGGGCAGCCGCGCCGGACGGTTCAGCACCCTCGCGGGTGCCCTGGTGAATGCCGGCTTCCGCGTGGTCCTCTTCGATGCGCCGGCACACGGCGCCTCTCACGGACATCAGGCCTCCCTGCCTCAGTTCGCGCTTGCGCTGCGCGCTGTCGCCGGGTCCATCGGGCCGGTCTATGGACTGGTGGGCCACTCACTGGGTGGCGCGGCAGTGTCGCTCGCCCTGGGCAACGGCCTTCGAGCCGAGCGAGCGGTGCTCCTGGCAGCGCCAGCGGATGTCATTCTCTTCTCTCATGCCTTCGCGCGGCACATCGGCCTTCCGCTGCGGGCCCACGACGCGATGCGCCGGAACCTCGAGCACCGACTCCAGTTCCGCTGGGAAGAGCTGCACATTCCCACTCTGGCCCGGGGGATGAGCGTGCCGGTGCTGGTCGTGCACGACCGGGACGATTCGGATGTGCCGTACGCCCACGGGGAAGAGATTGCCAGCGCCTGGCCGGGCGCGGAATTTCTGGCGACGACCGGTCTGGGACACCGATCCGTGGTCCGCGATCCGGAGGTCATCGAGCGGACGGTCGGGTTCCTGAGGCAGGGACTTGCCCGGTGATCGTGATGGACCGGGAGAATATCTTTGCGCGGGGCTGGTCCCATGTGCTGTCCACCTCCAACGACCTGGCAGAGCTCCGGGCCTTCGCACAGCGGGTCGGGGCCCCGGCGGCCGCGCTCCACCTGGGGAAGCGGTGGCCCCACCTCGACTTGAAGCTCGCCCCTCGGGAACTCGCATTGGCCGATCCCGACGTCCGGGTTTTCGAGCGGACCGCCGACATGCTCGCTTTTCTCAGGCAGCAGGGCAAAAGCACAATGTGACGCGGGATACATATCAAACCACCAGAAAGCGGCATTCTGCGAACATCCTGACGGCCTCACTGCGCCGCCAGGCTGTGCCACCTTGATGGACGCTCGCCATGGATAGACTTTCCCGCCGTCAATTCCTCGGCCGCGCCGGACTCGCGGCAGGAGGATCCTCGTTAGGCAGCCTGCTGGCACTGGGCCTCCAACCGGAACAGCTGGAAGTGGCAACCCGTCCATTGGACTGGAGGCTCGAGCGGACCGAGGTGGTCCCGTCGATCTGCCCCTACTGTGCTGTGGGCTGCGGCCAGCTGATGCACGTGCGCGACGGGAAGCTGATCAACATCGAGGGCAACCCTGACTCGCCGATCTCACGGGGCAATCTGTGTCCCAAGGGCGCGGCCACGTTCCAGCTCACCGTCAATCCCAACCGCCTGACCAAGTGCCTGCATAGGAAGCCCGGTGGAACCGAGTGGGAGGAGATCGAGCTCGACCGGGCGATGGACATGATCGCGGCCCGGGTAAAGCGCACTCGCGACGATACGTTTCAGGCGACCGCGCAGGTCGAAGGCCGCAGCGTCACCGTGAACAACACGCTCGGCATCGCGTCACTCGGTGGCGCGACGCTCGACAACGAGTGGAACTACATCCACGCCAAGCTCTGGCGGGGCCTCGGCGGGGTCTTCCTCGAAAACCAGGCCCGAATATGACACTCCTCCACGGTCCCCGGTCTGGGGGTCTCATTCGGTAGGGGCGGGGCGACGACGTTTCAGCAGGATCTCCAGAACGCCGATTGCATCGTCATCATGGGATCGAACTTCGCCGAGTGCCACCCGGTGGGTTTCCGCTGGGTCATGAAGGCGAAGGAGCACGGTTGCAAGGTCTTCCACATCGATCCCCGGTTCACCCGGACCAGCGCGATGGCGGATCTGCATGTCGGCATCCGCTCGGGGAGCGACATCGCCTTCCTTGGCGGGATAATCAACTACATCCTGACTCACGATCGATATTTCAAGGACTATGTGCTGCATTACACCAATGCGGCCACGATCGTGTCCGAAGATTTCCGGGACACCGAGGATCTGGATGGGCTCTTCTCGGGATACGACGAGAAGACCCGCAAGTACCAACCACTTTCATGGTGCTACTTCGGAACCGAGAAGGGGGTGATGCATCCGGAGCACGAGGGCCCGCCGGAGGGACGGGATACCCACAGCAAGGAGGGGCAGCCGGGAGTCGATTACCGGCGGTACCCTCCCCGCACCGACCCCACGCTCCAGCATCCCCGCTGCGTCTTCCAGATCCTGAAGCGGCACTACGCGCGGTATACCCCGAAGCTGGTAGCCGAGATCTGCGGGTGCAGCGTGGCCGAGCTGGAACGGGTGGCGCTTACCCTGTGCGACAACTCCGGCCGGGAGCGGACTTCGGCTTTCGCCTACGCCGTGGGCTGGACCCAGCACACCGTCGGCGTGCAGTACATCCGCGCAGCCGGCATCGTGCAGGCGCTGCTGGGAAACGTGGGCCGCCCCGGGGGCGGGATCCTGGCCCTGCGGGGACACTCCACCATTCAGGGGTCGACCGATATCGCCACCCTCTACAACCTTCTGCCGGGTTACCTGACGGCGCCCTCGGCCCAGCTCCCCGAGCACGACACGCTCAAGGGGTGGATCGACCACGAGATGCCGATGACCGGGTGGTGGGCGAATGGCCGCAAATACATGGTCTCGATTCTGAAGGCCTGGTACGGCAAGGCGGCCAGGGCCGACAACGAGTGGGGCTACCAGTTCCTGCCCAAGAATGTCGGAGATCACTCGCACATCCCGATGTTCATCGCGATGCATGCCGGCGTGGTGAAGGGCTTCATGGCAATAGGCCAGAACCCGGCAGTCGGCGGACAGAACGCAACCTATCAGCGCGCCGGCCTGGCCCAGCTGGAGTGGATGGTGGTGCGGGACATCTTCATGACCGAGACCGCCGAGTTCTGGAAGGCTCCGGATGTCGCCGATCCAACGGCCATCCATACCGAAGTGTTCTTTCTCCCCAGCTCGACGTCGGCCGAAAGCGAAGGCTCGTTCACCAATACCCAGCGGCTGGTGCAATGGCACGAGAAGGGGCTCGAGGCGCCGGGCGATTGCCGCAGCGACCTCTGGTTCACCCACCATCTCTGCAAGCGGCTCAAGCAGCTGTATGCCGGCTCGGCCAATCCCAACGACGCCCCGTTTCTCGCGCTCACGTGGGACTTCGAGGAGGAAGGTCCGCACCGGGAGCCTGTCGCCCGAAGCATCCTCAAGGAGATCAACGGTTATACGGTGGCTGACCGGGTGCCGGTGAAGACCTTCACCGACCTCGAGGACGACGGCTCCACCGCCGCGGGAGCCTGGATCTATACCGGCATCTACCCGGAGGAGGGCATCAACAAGGCAGCGGCGCGGGTGTCCGATGACTGGGTGTCCCTCGGCTGGGCATTTGCCTGGCCCGCCAACCGGCGGATCCTCTACAACCGCGCGAGTGCCGACCCTTCGGGCAAGCCGTGGTCGGAGCGAAAGAAGTACGTCTGGTGGGACGCGGGCCAACGCCAATGGACCGGATACGACGTGCCCGACTTTCAGTCCACCAAGCCGCCGGGGTACAAAGGCGTCTGGAGCAGGGGAGGCATGGACGCGCTGGACGGCGACACACCGTTCATCATGAAGCCGGACGGCAAGGCCTGGCTCTTTGCTCCGAACGGGCTGGTGGATGGGCCGCTGCCGACCCACTACGAGCCATGGGAGGCCCCGGTCGAGAACGCGCTCTACCGGACTCACCAGAGGAACCCGGTGGCCAGGACTTTCAACGTGGTGGGAAACCGGTACATCGATCCGGGTGATGCCCGCTATCCCATCGTGGTCACGACTTATCGCCTGACCGAGCACCACACCGGTGGCGCCATGAGTCGGTGGCTGCCGTGGCTCGCGTCGCTCATGCCCGAAATGTTCGTGGAGCTGTCTCCCGAGCTGGCTGGGGAACGAGGCATCACCAATGCCGGGTGGGCCACAGTGGTGACTCCACGCGGGGCCATCGAGGCAAAGGCGCTGGTCACACGGCGGATGCGACCCTTCGAGGTCATGGGCCGCACCGTACACCAGATCGGCCTGCCCTGGCATTGGGGATACCGCGGCCTGTCGACCGGTGGAGCAGCCAATACTCTCTCGGCCCTGGTTGCTGACCCGAATGTCACCATTCACGAGGCGAAGGCCTTCATGTGCAACATCGTGGCCGGCCGCCGGGCGAAACAGCTGACCTCTCAGCTGGAAGCCGCGCCCTCGCCGGTGCCTCATGTTGGCCGGCGCGAGCGCCAGGCGGCCGAAGCCAACATCGAGTACGGCATCGATCTGGCACAGAAGGCCGCGTCGCTGGATGAGCTGGTGGTCCAGAAGCCACCGCCATATCTGCCGCTCGACTATCCCGACGGCGTCTACCATGGCTAAGGGCTTCTTCACCGACACCACGCTCTGCATCGGCTGCAAGGCCTGCCAGGTCGCCTGTCATCAGTGGAACCAGCTCCCGGCGGTACACGACGGGCACACCGAGCTGACCGGGGACTCGTACGATAACACCGGGCACCTCAACGCCCTCGACTGGCGCCACGTGCGCTTCATCGAGCAGTTCCCCGAGGACCGCGGCCAGGAAGGATTTCTGAAGGGATCGCGCTGGCTGATGATGTCCGATGTGTGCAAACACTGTGTGCGGGCCGGTTGTCTGGAGGTATGCCCGACCGGCGCCATCATCCGCACCGAGTTCGACTCCGTCTATATCCAGCAGGACACCTGCAACGGCTGCCGAGCCTGTATTGCCGCGTGCCCCTTCGGCGTGGTGGACATCGGGTCGGACGGCAAGGCGCACAAATGCACTCTCTGTTACGACCGTTTGCAACATGGCATGGAGCCGGCGTGCGCCCAGGCGTGCCCCACCGACTCGATCCGTTTTGGCGAGGTGAGCGAGCTGATGACCATCGCGGACGCGCGAGTGGCCGAGCTGCGAGCGCAGGGCGTGGATGCATACATCTACGGTAAGGAGGAGATCGTCGGGGGGCTGAACTGCTTTTTCCTCCTGGTCGACCGTCCCGAGGTGTATGGCCTCCCCGCCAGGCCGGAGCTGCCTTCGGCCAACGTGCCCGAGGGGTTTGGAGTGAGCGCGCTGACCGCCGCGGCGCTGGCGGTCACCGGCCTCGCGAGCTTCCGCAAGCACCGGATGGATGAGATGGGAGGTACGGCGACTCTGCCCGACCCATCTCCGGGCCCGCCTGCGCCGGCCGACGTGGGGATCGAAGCGGTGCGCGGTACCCGGCGCATCATGGAAGATCATGCAGCGGAGATCGAGCGCCGCGGCCCCAATGCCGCCCCGAGCTCCAGCTTCGTGCGGGTTCAGCAGGACGAGGTGAGCCGGCGGCGCTCCTTGCCGATCCTGGGACAGCGGACATGACGGCATCGATCGCGTCGTTCCTGCTGCAGTGGCAGGTAAACCCCCAATCGGGCGTGCCGCTGCCGCCTCACTGGGGCTGGTATGTCGTGCTGTACTTCTTCATCGGCGGACTCACCGCCGGCTGTTACGCCATCGCCTCGATGCTCGACGCGCTGGGCGACCCGCGCGATCGCGAGGCAGTCCGGCTGGGATACTCCATCGCGTTCCCCGGTGTGCTCCTCTGCGCCGTGCTCCTCATCCTCGATCTGGGACGCCCGGAGCGCTTCTGGCACATGGTGTTCAAGTCGCACTATTTCCCGGAGCCGATCTTCAAGTACTGGTCGCCGATCTCCATGGGCAGCTGGGTGCTGTCTCTCTTCGGCGCCTTTGCCTTCGTCTCGTTCGTCGGTGTGCTGCTCGAGACCGGCCGG
Source organism: uncultured Gemmatimonadales bacterium (assembly GCA_963840165.1). Taxonomy (GTDB): domain Bacteria; phylum Gemmatimonadota; class Gemmatimonadetes; order Gemmatimonadales; family GWC2-71-9; genus CAVVWJ01. The sequence continues at coordinate 200,071 of CAWIXT010000007.1, read as the reverse complement.
CTCCGCTGGAAGCCATTAACCGAGCTGCGCCGGCGACTGGGCGCCCTGCCTCGGCCTTTGCGGCTCGGGTGGTTGGTGCTGGCCGCCTTCTTCGGGTTCTTCCTCGCGGGCTACACCGGCGTGCTCATGGTCGGAACCGTCGCCCCGGTGTGGCACAACGCCGTGCCCCTGGGCGGACTTTTTCTTGCCTCGGCCCTGTCCACGTCCTACGCCCTGCTCATGCTTCTGCTGGCGCGCCGGCGGCGCGACCATTCGGAGGTGACCCTGACCAAGCTCAGCCACGCCGACCGCTGGGCGTTGGGGATCGAGCTGGTGCTCCTGGCGCTGGTTCTCGCGCCCCTGGGTCAGCTGGCCCGGCCATTCGTGACCGGAGCCTTCGGGGTCCTCTTCTGGGTGGGGGTGGTGCTGGCTGGACTGATAGCTCCGTTGCTGCTGGATTTCGCGAGCAGCAGGATGCGACACATCGAGCTCCGGGCCGGCCTGATTCTGCTCGGCGGGCTCATGCTGCGGTTTGTGATCATCATGGCGCCCCAATGGCCGGCGGTGAAACCTTGGAGTCTATGAGCTGGACGAGGTTGATCATGCTCTTGATCGCGTGGGCAGCTTCCGCATGCTCACCCGAGGCCGATCGGCTACGAGATGGGGGCGCGGGCGCCGACCCGGGAAACCGCCCCATTGCCAGGGTTCGGATTCCCGAGCCCGAGCCTGCAGACACCACAATGTGGCCGGGGCGGGCACCCACTCCGCAGGAACGGCTGAAAGCCGGCACCATGTATCCACCACCCCGGCCACAGCCGACCGGTGCAGCCTCAGTCACTCGATCGCCATCCCGAAGCGAACAGCGAACCTTCGACAGCTCCGCTGCCGACCCGCGCCGCCCCGAGGACCGTTAGGCCATGGGCTCCGGCCCGGACAATCTGCTGCGGAAACACCCGGAGCTGGCCACCGCCACGGCAACGTTGCGCATACTCGCTACTGCGCTGCCGGATGCGGAGCTGCCACCGGGAGTGCCTCACCCGGAGGCGGCACAAGTCCGCCTGGCCAATGGAATCCACGCCCTCGAAGGCGAGTCGCTCCTCTCCGGCCCGGCGCTGACCTGCGGACTGCGGGCGCTGGAGGCAGCCCTGACGGTCGAAGGCGGACTCGAGCTGCGGCCGCTGCCCGACACGCTCGAGCGGAAGCTGAAGCCGACGGAGGTCGCCGAGCTGGCGGAGATGGCGCAGGCCGGTGCCTGGGACGCGATCGGTGCGCTGGCCGAAAGGCTCGGCCTGGACCCTGACATCGCGATCACTTTGTTGGATCACGCCGCCCGGCCCGCGCTTCGAGCCGCGGCCGCGACACTCGAGGAGCTGATCAAGCAGAGTCATTGGTCCCAGGGAATGTGTCCCGCCTGCGGTGCGACACCGCTGCTGGGCGAGCTGCGCGGCGGAGGCGTATCCGGCGCCGCGGAGCAGGAGCGGGTACTTCGGTGCGGTCGGTGCGCTGCGGCGTGGAGCTTTCCGCGCCTGCGCTGCACCAAGTGCGGAGAGACCAATCACCGTCGTCTGGCGTACCTTCACGGCAAGGGAGAGGAGAGTTACCGGAGGGCGGAGACCTGTGCCAGCTGCAAGACATATCTCAAGAACGTTGCGGTACTGGCACCGCTCGATGTGACGGAATTGCTGAGCGCGGACCTCACCACGGCTGTGCTCGACATCTCGGCAGTAGAACGCGGCTTCCATCGTTGACGTGACCCCCGCCGGAGTGCATCCTGTGACACTCGGCACCGCCCTGACTCTCGCTCTACACCCATACTAGTCGTCGCTTGGGCGGCCTATTGTCCATCGCCTTTAGGCCTGTCTCCCCTCGGCGGGAGACATCGTGCAGCTTCGGCACGAGCCCGGAACCCGGCGCGATCGACTATGCGTGGGTACCGACCGATCCTCTCGCGACGACGGAGACGTGCCTGGTGACGCCACCGACCCGCGAGACCGTGCTGGTTGTTGACGACGAAGAGATGGTACGGCGTCTCGCTGCCAGAATCCTTCTGGGCGAAGGTTATCATGTCATAGAAGCGGCGGGCGGAGACGAGGCGGTAAGGACCCTGCAGCGAGCGTCCAGCCGGATTGACGCCGTGCTCACCGACGTCGCCATGCCGGGCCTGGGCGGACGTCAGCTGGGCGAGACGATATTCCGCTGCTGGCCTCGAGTGCGGGTGTTGTTCATGTCGGGTTTTCCCGCGCGGCGAATCGTAGATGACGGCGCGCTCGATCCCACGGCGCCATTTATTCAGAAGCCATTTACCAGAGAGCAGTTGGCGCGGAAGATCAAAGAGGTGTTGGCGGTCCCGACGGAACTGTAACGCTCAGTGTGCGCTGGGGCGGGCCTGTAGATCGAAGTGCTTCGCCAACACATAGGTCACCCAGTCAGTGACCTGAATCCAAAGGCCTTCCATGTCGTCCTTGTACTCGCCCTCCTGCACCACCTGATACCACGTCTGCGGGTCCACCCCGGGATACAAGTGAACGCACTCAGGCTTGACCCTGGCTTCAAGGGGTTGGCTGCCTCTATTGGCGGGCCGGGACGCGCGTAGACCGCGAAGAACGATCGAATGGGTGAGTTGGGGACCGCGATGGAAGTCAGGCATTCATCCCCCAGGCATGCTGAATGGGAGCCGGCGACCCGCCCAAACCGGGGGTCCAGCGGGGAGACTGATGCGGTCAATTTTACCTCTTTTCCCTCGACGTTGGCAATCGGCTACAAGATCTTCTTGCCAAAGGCGGACTGGACCAGCTCCACCGCAAAAATCGCCGAGGCATTCCCCTGATCCAGAATCGGATTTACCTCTACCATCTCCAGCGATGTCATCACCCCGGCGTCCGCAATGACCTCCATGATCAAGTGGGCCTCACGATAATCGAGCCCGCCCTTTACGGGAGTGCCCACCCCGGGCGCAACGGTCGGATCTACGGCGTCGAGATCGAAGCTGACGTGCACATAGTCGGTCCCGGCGGTCACTTTGGACAACGCCTTCTTCATTATTCGGTGTACCCCGTGCCGGTCGATGTCCGCCATGGTCTGGACCAGGACCCCATTCTCTTTCAGACGGCTCTTCTCGCCTGCATCCAGACTCCGCACCCCCACCAGTGCGATGTTCTCGGCGGCCACTTTGGGGAACCCGCCTCCGATCTCGGTGAGCTCTTTCACACCGAAGCCGAGCAGGGTTGCCAGTGGCATGCCGTGGATGTTCCCGGTAGGCGACGTTTCCGGGGTATTGAGGTCGCCGTGGGCGTCTACCCAGAGGATGCCGAGCTTCTTTCCCTGCTTCTGGCACCAGGAGGCGATGCCCGATACGGTGCCCACGGCTATCGAGTGGTCCCCGCCCAGCACCAGGGGGAAATGTCCTCGCTCCACGATGTGCTCGACTTTACGAGCCAGGACGGCCGAGACCCGGGCGATCTCTCCCAGATACCGAGCCCGCTCGTTCCCGACTTTGAGCTCCTCCATGTTCTTGATGACGAGATCGCCGTCATCAACGACCTTGTGCCCCAGCTCCCGCAGATAATTTGCCACCCCTGCTATCCGGATGGCCGACGGGCCCATGTCGACACCCCGGCGTCCCGAGCCGAGGTCCATCGGAACGCCGAGTATATGGATGATCACCGCCGCGATCTCGGATTCCAGCGCACCTGCTCGAGTGTCACGCGCCCGCGCGCATCGAGAGGCACGCCCTCCCGCGCGAGCAGCACCCGCTGAACCAGTTCTCCGCCCGCGGTGGCACGAGTGCTGATCCCGCCTGCTGCGTTCACCACCCGGTGCCAGGGAACCAGCGTCCCGTCAGGTAAGGCATGCAGGGCATATCCCACCTGACGGGCATGACCGGCTAGCCCCGCCAGCGAGGCGACCTGGCCATAGGTCGCCACCTGCCCAGGGGGAATTCGCCGAACAACGCGATAGATGGCTTGATAGCTCACGAACGGAAGGCTAGGCCCGCCGCTTCATTCCGACTGCGATGAGAACAATTCCGGCGACGAGCGCCGCGCCGCCGGCCCAGGCCGGAACCGCTTTTTTCGATTCTACCGACGCCTTGACGTCGCCGACTTTCAACACTTCATCCCGGTCCGAGTAGCTCATGCCCCGGAAGAGGATGAACGCGCCGAGAACGACAAGAACGATCCCAATCAGGGCTTGCGGTCGCATGATGGGCTCCGATCCTTTAGAGTGGACAGCAGGGCCTAACGCTGATGGACATCGCGTGAGCCGGCCTCGATGCGGGGCCAGCTGAGGAACAGATACAGGCTCACGGCCAGCAACAGGAGACCGCCTATCAGCGGGCCGGGCCCGCCGTAATTCTCGAATCGAAACGGCGCATGCGCGGCGCCCCGGATCATGGTAAGTATCCCGAGCACCACACCGGACAGACCCACCAGCGCGAGCAGCGCGAAGAGCAGACGCATGGAATGCCTCTCCAACAGAAGTTCAACCTCAGACCCGGTTTAGTTTCGATCCGCACTGCGTGGATAGTGTAGCAGACATCCGGCTCCATCGGGAGTCCCGACCTTGCAGCTGAACCAGCAGAGCAGACCGGTCATGACCGCTGATACCGTCGTGGTGCCGGCGGCGACCGACGTTGCGCTCCGCTATCACCGAACCGGCAACGTCGTCTGGGCCGTCGAGACCGGGCTCGGCCTGCTTCTGCCGGCACTGCTGCTCTTTACCGGCCTGTCGAGTCGAATCCGTACTCTGGCCCAGCGGGTTGGCGGCCGCTGGCTGGTGACACTGGCCGTGTATGCGTTGCTGTTTACCCTGGTGACCGCGGTTTTGACCCTTCCACTCAGCTACTATACCGGCTTTCTGCGGCAGCACGAGTACGGACTGTCGAATCAGAGCCAGGCCGAATGGATGCAGGATTGGCTCAAGGGCGTGGCGATCAGCGGGCTGGGGCTTTCGCTCGTGCTCTGGATTCCCTACCTCCTGCTGCGGCGCAGTCCCCGGCGCTGGTGGCTATACGCGGGCCTGGCGAGCCTGCCGATCGCGGCGCTGGTGCTGGTGATCACGCCGATCTGGGTTGATCCGCTCTTCAACCGCTACGGCTCTCTGAAAGACCAGACACTCGAGTTCCGGATACTCGAACTGGCCGGTCGGGCCGGCATCGAGGGAGGCCGGGTTTACGAAGTTGATAAGAGCGCGGACACGAAGACCGTCAATGCCTATGTGACCGGTGTGGGCCGAACGAAGCGCATCGTGCTATGGGACACTCTGATCGACAAACTCGAGCCGGAGCAGGTTTTCTTCGTCACGGCCCATGAGATGGGTCACTTCGTACTGCGCCATACCCTCGCGGTCATTCTCGTCACGGCAGTGCTTACGACGCTATCGCTTTACACCGTGCATCGAGTGGCGGGTAAGCTGATCGCCCGCTGGTCGCGCGCATGGGGATTCACCAGCCTCTCGGATGTCGCCTCGTTTCCGTTGCTGCTGCTGCTGGGCGGCATGGTTATTCTGGCGGTGACACCGCTGGTGCTGGCCTTCAGCCGGTACCAGGAGCGCGAGGCCGACCGGTTCGCGATCGAGATCACTCAGGATAACCGCGCGGCGGCGTCCACCTTCGTTCGGCTTCAGGAAGAGAACCTGTCGGTGCCCCGGCCCAGTCGGCTATACCAACTTTGGCGCGGGAGTCATCCTTCGCTCCAGAGCCGGGTAGATTTTGCCAACCAGTACCGGCCCTGGGTCAGCGGCGAGAAGCTCCGGTACGGCGACCGGTTTCGGGGCGTGAACTGAGCCTGTGTCGCTCATCACGGCATCCACGCCCTGCAAAGTGCATATACTCTGCTGATTGCCCAACCTTTTCGGAGGACCCCCATGAAGGCCCACATCGCGGCAGGTCTGATGCTCGCGTCAGTGAGTGTTGTTTCCTGCGGCGGCAGCAAGTCGGTTGAGATCGATCCCGACGTCCAGCCGGTCGGGAGCCGGTGGCATAGCGTGCTGGTCACGCCCCCGGAGCTGGCTGGTATCGTGCAGGCGCGCGGCCAGGCCTGGATGGGGCCGGACCCCAAGGAGTCCAACCGCGCAGTGGCGCAGGTTGATGTCGAGAACGCGGTGCCCGGCGGGGAGTTTCCCTGGCATGTCCACCGGGGCCAATGTGGTTCGGACCAGGGCATACTGGGCCCTGCCGACGCTTACCAGCCGCTGAAGGTCAATAAGGACGGCCGCGCCAGCGCGACCGCCAAGCTCCCGATCGCATTTCCGAAGACCGGCGACTTCCACGTCAACGTCCATGCCTCGTCGAAGAACATGAAAACCATCGTGGCCTGCGGGAATCTCGCGCCGCCGGCTCAGTAGGTGAGGCTATTGGCTATTGGCTGTTGATTAGTGGCACAAGCGACGACCCTCCAGGATATCCCGGGAGGGTCGGTTGGTCCAATAGCCAACGTCCAATAGTCCAATAGCCAATAGCCAATAGCCAATAGCCTACCCCCCAATAGCCCTTTTAATCGTCCCCGCCAGCCACTCGGCCTCTCGCTTGTCTCGGACTGAGCGGCCTACCTTGATTCGTTTTCCGTTCTTCCGGACCACAGCCACATCGTAGTAGACCGTGGTTCCGGCCTGCATTCCCACCGAGGCAGTGACATCGGCCACGTCGGACGCCTCGATGGTTCGCTCCCCGCCGGGGAAAAAATATCCGCTGGCCCAGGTAAGAATTCCGGGCTCCGCCCGCACCCGGGAAACCTGAAACCAGAGGTCGAGCACGCTGATCAGAATGAGCAGGCCGAAAAGTCCTGTGACGATCGGGAAAACGAGCGGCGCCCGAAAATAGATCTGGAGCGCAATGCATCCGAGCCAGATGAGAAGAAAGAAGGTGACGCTGGTGGCAACACCCGGATTCCGCGCGGCGGAGAACAGGATCTCGGTGCCTCGCCGGCTGCTGGTGACCACGATCCGCGAATCCGCAGGCTGCCGGAACTCGATCTCGCTCGCAACTTCCTGGACCAGCCGCTCCTCGTCGGGGGAGAGTGGCTGATCGCTGAGTGGAGTGCGGAAGACCGGCACCTCGAAACGGGATTCGTAGTCCACTCCGGGAACGCTGGCCGAGAGCTGTAGCCGCCAGAGAACCCGATTGTCGGAGTCGGTGTCGTCACATGGGATTGCATCCGCAGGAAGACGAAACGCGATGGGAATATGGGTTTCCATCGCGGCCGCAGTGCGGCGGGGCTCGCCGGCGACCCGCCGCTCTTCCTGCCAGATGATGCTCTCCGACGTAGACCGGTTCTTTCCGCCTCCCCGGGTTACCCGGCGGACGCACGTCAGCGACACGTCGAATCCGGCCTCGGGCCGGATGCTGGCGGGGGCGCGAACCATGCCGATCAGGCTCCGTCCAATGACCGCGGGAACGCCGGAAAGCTCGAGCCGCGACACCCCGTACTTTCGATAGCGGAGGGTGGCACGGACGGCCCACACCACGAGGCCGATACCAACCAGAGGGAACAAGAGGGCAAGGAACGCGGCGGGCTTTCCTTCCTGGATGGCCGTGCGCACCGCGACGAACGCCGTCGGAAAGCTTACCAGGTTCCAAAAGGCGGCTAAGGCCCAGGCGGTAAATACAACTGTGCGGCTCGAATCAACGATCCGCCCTGAGGCCCAGTCGGGTCGCCAGAGCCAGGGTGAGTCGGGGTGACTTGCCTGGACCGCTGCCTGAGCCACGAGCTTACGGCGTCCGGCCAGGGCGGCGGCAATGCCGCCGAACCCCACACCGCCGAACACCAACCCGAACAACGCGAAGAAGAATGCTTCGTTCCAGTTCCGCTCAACGGCCCGCTGAACAGCCAGAGCGGCCGTGAACGCTCCGACTCCGGCAAACGGGAGCAGGAAGAGGATGACGCATCCCGCGCTCAGGTTGGCTTGTTTGCCTGACATTCTACCGGAGTATCGGGTCGGCTTCCCCACTCGGCCCAGGCGCCATCGTAGAGCGCGGCATCGGTGTGCCCAATCGAGTACAGGCTGAGCAGCAGGGAGCAGGCGCTGGTGCCGGAGCCACAAGTCGCAATCACCGGCCGGGCCAGATCCAGACCCGACTGCGCCAGTTTGTTCCGCAGCTCATCGGGTGCCAGCAGGGTTCCGTCGGGGCGGACCAGTTCAGTGAAGGGAAGGTTGATGCTTCCCGGCACATGCCCGGGCCTGAGTCCCTCGCGCGGCTCCGGCTCCGAGCCCAGAAAGCGCCCTCGGGATCTCATGTCGACCAGCTGCTCCTTACCGGTACGGATGTTATCGCGGACGGTGCCCAGGTCACGCACGGCCCCAGGATGGAATTGCGCCCGGAACTGACCGGGGCGAGGAGTCACCTTTCCTGACTCCAATGGCCGACCCTCACGGCGCCATTTGCCGAGGCCGCCATCCAGCACAGCGACTCGCTCGTGGCCAAAGATACGCAGCATCCACCACGCTCTGGGGGCACTCAGGTTTACCCCGGAGCCATCGTACACCACCACCCGGTCCGAGCTGTTCAGACCGAGCGCTGACATGCGGTCCTCAAACGCTGCAGCGCTCGGAAGCATGTGCGGAAGCGAGGTGGCGTGATCGCTGACGTCATCGATGTCGAAGAAGACCGCGCCGGGGATGTGGCCGGCCGCGTATTCTGCCGCGGGATCCCGTCCGCTGTTGGGCAGGTACCACGAAGCATCGGCAACCTTGAGATCGGCGGCGCCGAGCTGCGTGGCGAGCCAGTCGGTTGAAACGACCGGGGGTAGTGAGCCGCTCAAGGGATCAGAAGCACTTTACCCTTGGTCCTGCGCCCTTCCAGCTCCACGTGGGCCTCGGCGGCAGCGGACAAGGGAAATTCGCGTTCAATCATGATCTTGAGCGATCCGTCGGCCACCCAGCCGAGCACGGCTGAGGCTCGCTCGAGTAGCTCGGCCCGGGTGCTGGTATAATGGCCGAGCGAGGGACGGGTCAGGAATAGCGATCCCTTGGTGTTGAGAATCTGCGGATCGAGCGGCTCCACCGGGCCACTGGACTGACCGAACAGAACCAGCATGCCGCGCGGCGCCAAGCAGCTCAGACTTTTCATGAACGTGGTGCGGCCGACCGAATCATACACCACGTCCACACCGTCGCCATTCGTGATGCGTCTCGTCTCGACCTCGAAATCCTGCTCGGTGTAGAGAATGACATCATCGGCGCCCGCCGAGCGGGCCAGGGCGGCCTTGGCTTCGGTGGAAACCGTCCCGATGACCCTCGCTCCACGAAGGTGTGCGATCTGGCAGAGAAGCTGGCCGGTTCCACCGGCGGCGGCGTGGACCAGACAGGTGTGCCCAGCGGCCAGCGGAAAAGTCGAGCATGCCAGATAGTGAGCTGTTATGCCCTGGAGCATGGCTCCGGCAGCGACCCGGGGCGAGACTACATCCGGCAGAACGATCAGCCGGTCCGCGCGAACCAGGGCGAACTCCGCATAGGAGCCGGTGAAGCTCTGCGAGGCCACCTGATCACCCACCTGAACCTCGGAGACGCCAGGTCCAATCTCGACCACCCGGCCTGCCGCTTCGGAGCCGGGAGTGAATGGCAGCGGGACTTTATAGAGGCCGGTGCGCTGATACACCTCGATGAAGTTGAGTCCCGCAGCATGAACCTGAACCAGTGCCTGCCCCGGTCCCGGTACGGGCTGCTCCACCTGCTCGTATCGGAGGACCTCGGGCCCGCCGGTTCTATGGACGCGAATGGCTTGCACGGGAGAGAAGCCTTGCCCGGATCGGTGGGCTATGCGGCGATGGCGTCCTGCAGCACGTCGTCCGCGGGGGTGCGGGCGCGACGAGTATATCGGTCGAAGTAGGCTCGAGCCTGCTCCAGATCAGCCGGATGAAAATAACCAGGGGTAAGCCCGGAGCAGCCGTCCAGGGCCAACTCGAACAGGTCGGATGCGGCTCTGGCAATGCCGGGATCGTGCAGCCCCAACCGGCCGGCCCGTTCGAGTAGCCCCAGATCGGGCGCGGGCAGCAGGTCCGCAGCGGCTCGAAGCGAGCGCGAGTCGTAGAGCAATCCGGCGGTCAGGGCCAACGGCGCGGCGTACCACTCGGGCGCAATGGCGTCGGGTGATCGCAACTCGAGATGGCCGCGGGGCCGCACTTCGGGGAACAGCGTGCTGAGGTGGTCCTGCCACTCTTCCTCGGTGGGATTGGCGCGCGTCAGCCACTCACCGAACGGCAGGTGCTCGCCATCCAGCGTGGGAAACAAAATGGCGGGAGCACTGAGGGCGAACTCCAGATATGCCTCAACCGGAGCGGCTTCATCATAGGGCAGCCCGGTGCGCGCCGGATCGAGGTTGCGCCAGACGTCGGCCCGGGTGCTCTGATGTCCGGTACGCTCGCCCGCGTAGATAGGAGAGTTGGCGAAGATGGCCACCACGAAGGGAGCGGCCGCGTTCAATACCCGCCAGCGGAGCCATGGCTCGTCATCGAAATCGAGGCTCACCTGAAAGGCCGCGGTCTGGCGCATCATCCTTGCCCCGGCCGGCCCACGGCGGGCCAGATACTCCGCCATGCGCTGGTAGCGGGTGGCCTGAACCAGCATGGGGGCGTGCTCACAGGGGTTGTACGGGTCCAACCCGACCGTCAGCAGATGGATGCCTTCAGCCGCCGCCGCGCCGCGCAGGGGAAGCACCACCGATCGCAGGAGTGCCAGCAGCTGGCTGGCTGAACGGCAGGCTGGAGAGCTGTACTCCAGCTGCCCGCCCGGCTCGAAGGTGAGCGTGCCGCCCGCCGGCAGGGTAAAGCAGGGCGTTCCTTTCGGGGTTCGACTCTCCCCCCAGCCATACCTGCCGCCATAGCGGCGGAGAAATGGCAGAGTGCTCAGGCCCTCCTCACCCTCAATAATGCAACGGCGCCCGGTGAGGGACTCCACCGGGATGAGCTCGACTTCCGCGCCCAGGCGTCGGGGCGTCAACGAGCTGGAGATGGGGCCCGCGAAGACCCGCTCAGCCAGGTCGGCGCCAAGAACGGCACGGGTCAGCGTACTCACGCCGCGGCTCCGACAACCAGGGCAAAGAGCGCCTCCGGATCGGGCCTCCAAGTTTCGATTCGGAGTCCGGCGGACTCGAACAGCTCGCCCACGCTCGCGCGGTCGTACTTGCAGCTGATCTCGGTACGGATCGTTTCAGCCTGCCTGAACGGCACCAGGCCGATCCCGGGAATCCGGACCTCCTGTTCGATGGCGGATACCAGATGCATCTCAATGCGATGGGTCGCCCCTTCATAGAACGCGCGGTGCTCGAAGGTGTCGAGATCGAAGTTGGCGCCCAGCTCATGATTCAGGACTAGCAGCATGTTCTTGTTGAAGGCCGCGGTTACACCCTGCGAATCGTTGTAGGCTCGTTCGATTCGTCCGACGTCTTTGCGAAGGTCGACACCGAGAAGCAGGCGGTCTCCCGGGTCCATGGCGGCTCGAACCCGGCGGAGCAGGCGTATCGCGGCCGGTGGATAGAAGTTGCCGATGGTACCACCCAGAAATGCGTACATGGCGGGGTGCGAAAGGCCCGTCGGACGACCCAGTTCCTCCGTGATGTCGGCTGTCAGCGGCTCTACCGCCAGGCCGGGATACTCGCGGCGCAGCTGGGCTGCCGTCTGATTGAGGAAGCTGGCGCTGACATCGATGGGAACGTAGAGATCGGCGTGGCCCGCGGCGACCATGGCACTCAGAATGATTCGGCTCTTCTCCGCGCTGCCCGCCCCGAGCTCGACGAGCGCACGGGTCCGGAGCCGGGCCACCAGCTCAGGCATCCAGGCTTCGAGGATGGCTCGCTCCGTTCGGGTCTGGTAGTACTCCGGAAGCCGGGTGATTTCCTCGAACAGCTCCGAGCCGCGGTGGTCGTAGAAGTACTTGGGCGGCAGCTCCTTCTGCGCGGCCGACAACCCGGCGGCCACCTCCGCCAGCATGCGTGGGTTCGGATGCTTGTATGCCCGGGCGGCCGATTCGTGTCGCTCCAGGCGGGCGGTCCGGAACCAGCGGTTGATGGAAGGCTCAGTCATCTCGGGCACACCGAAAGCCGCTGAACAGCTGCCGCCGGATGGGGTAGTCCCAGTTGCGGAAGGTGGTGCGAATCGCTCCGGGACGCGTCGCCCAGGACCCGCCCCGCAGCACCTTGTACTCGTTCCCGAAGAACGTCTCGGAATACTCTGAGTAGGGGAAGCTTTGGAAACCGGGATAGGGTCCGAAGTCGGTAGAGGTCCATTCCCACACGTCCCCAATCATGCCGTAGCAGCCCAGCGGGGAGACGTTGTGTTGGTAACTCCCTACGGCCCGGGTTCCGAACGACAATTGGTCCAGGTTGGCCAGCTCCCTGGATGGAGCCTGCTCACCCCAGGGATAGCTGAGCTTGCGGCTGGAGACGGGATCCCACGACGCGGCCGCTTCCCATTCGAATTCCGTGGGCAGGCGCTTCCCGGCAAAGCGGGCAAAGGCTTCGGCCTCGTGATAGCACACGTGGCAGACTGGATGGGTCGGGGAGACCGGCCCGGTGCGGTCCATGGTCCGGCTGAACCAGACGCCGTCCTGCCGGCTCCAGTACATCGGAGCCTGGGCCCCCGATCCTGTGACCCACTCCCATCCGCTCTCGGACCAGTACGCCCGGGTCGAATAGCCGCCGGCCTCGATGAAAGCAGCGAACTCTGCGTTGGTGACCGGATAGCGGTCGATCCAGAACGGGGCCAGATCGACGGTATGCCGGGACCGCTCATTGTCGTAGGCGGTCGAGCGGTCGTGGGTGCCGATCTCCACGGAGCCACCGGGAAACCTCACCATGCCTGAAGTCGCTGCGGAGGAGACGGACTCGACGTCCCCTGGTAGATCGAACCGGCTGACCGGCGAATAGGGACGGCCCTGTTTGAGCTGGAGGGTCTGGAGGATGGTCTCGTTGTGCTGGTACTCGTGCTGCAGCACCATCTCGTACACGTAACCATGGCGGAGCAAGGGATTCGAACTATCCCACTCCGTTGCCGCCAGGCGCGCCAGCACCCGGCCCCGAATCTCCTCCATGATCTCTATGCATTCGTCCATGTTGGGCAGCCGGAGTGCACCCCGTTCGCTTCGCGGATGCTCGAAGGGATTGAATAACCCGGGCATTTCAACAAACTCGACCGGGCCCTCGAGGTTACGCGTGAGCCAGAGCTCCTCGAAATGAGCTATGTGTCCTAAATCCCACAGGATAGGACTCATCAGCGGGTCGTGCTGGAGGCGGAGATCGTGGTCGCTGAGAGGCTGCAACAGCAGTAAAGTCCGGGCTCGGGCCTCGAGGAGCCTGTTGGCGATGACCTGGGGGTCAACCCCGCTGGCAACGGCTACCGTCGTCATCGCGATTCTCCTGGAAGGCGTACTACCCGAGCCGCAGGCGGTGTGCATTTCTATGATATGGCTAATTTGGTGGCTCCGCGAGGGACGGACCTGCCACCGGATATCACGGGAACGCAGACCCGCCCCTCGGGGTTCCACTAGTGCCGAGGGATAGCCACTATGGCCCTACTGTGCCACCTTCATAGCAGCTTTTGCCGCTGAGCGTTGTGATGCCGACCCTGGAAACCCTCATTCCCCGCTTTCAGGCGGCCGATCGAACCACCCGGCTCGAGACACTCCTGGATTACTCCAAGAAGCTGGCACCGCTGCCGGAGCGGTACGAAGCCGAAAAGCAGCTCGGGCATAATCGAGTGCATGAGTGCCAGACCCCGGTATTCCTGTGGGTGGAAATGGACGGCGGCAGGGTCCACATACACGCCGATGTTCCCAGAGAGGCCCCGACCGTCCGTGGTTTCATTTCCCTGCTGGCCCAGAGCCTCGACGGCCAAACGCCTGACGCGGTCGCCCGGATTCCCAATGACCTGCTCGATCAGCTCGGCCTCAGCGAAACGCTGGGAATGACCCGAACTCAAGGACTTACCGCCATTCTGCACCGTATCAAGCGCTCCGTGGCGACGGCGGCAACCTGATGCTCGGCGTACTGGAGGTCGCAGGCCGGGGGAGCGGTTTTCTCCGCCGGCGGGAGACGAGCTATCTGCCGTCCCAGGGTGACGTCCACGTCGGGGAGCGGCTCATCCGCCAGTACGGCCTGCGAACCGGCGATGAGATCGAGGGATCAGTACGAGCCCCGAGCAAGGGCAAGAGCGCCTCGCTCGAAACCATCACGACCGTCCTTGGAAAATCGCCCGACATCCTGCAGCAACGGCCGGAGTTCAGCCGGCTCGGGGCGGTCCATCCCAACGAGCAGCTCCAGCTGGAAGCCACGAGTCCCCGGGGCTCCAGTCCCGACTATACCAACCGGGTCATTGACCTGCTGTGTCCTCTGGGAAAGGGTCAGCGGGCACTCATCGTCGCACCCGCGAAAGCGGGAAAGACGATGGTCCTGCAATCCATTGCCCAGGGTGTGAGCGCGAACTATCCCGCCGCCGCCCTTTTCATCCTGCTGGTGGACGAACGGCCGGAAGAAGTGTTCGAGATGGAAGCGGGTGGCGTGGGAGAAGTGATCGCGTCCAGCTTCGACAATCCGGCCCAGCAGCACGTCGCCGTGGCGGAGCTGACGCTGGAGCGAGCCCGACGCAGAGTAGAGATGGGAGATGACGTCGTACTGATCGTGGACTCGCTTACCCGGCTGGCACGGGCCTACAACACGGTCGAAAAAGGCACCGGACGCACCTTGTCGGGCGGCCTCGATGCCCAGTCTCTGGAAAAGCCGAAGCGGTTTCTCGGCAGTGCCCGCCGGGTGGACCCCTCACAAGGAGGCTCCCTCACCATCATCGCGACGGCGCTGGTGGACACCGGAAGCAAGATGGATCAGGTCATCTTCGAGGAGTTCAAGGGAACCGGAAACAGCGAGCTGGTGCTGAGCCGAGAGCTGGCCGAGCGGCGCGTCTATCCCGCGATAGATCTGGTTGCGAGCTCCACCCGAAGGGAGGAGCTGTTGCTCTCGGAGCCGGCGCTGAGTGCGTCGAGAGCGCTGCGGCAACGAATCGCGGGCATGTCCGCGATCAATGCGATGAGTGACCTGCTGACCGACCTGAAACGTTACCCCACCAACGACGCGCTGGTGCGGGCGCTGAACGGCGCCTGATCAGCTCGCAACCCCCTTGGCAATTGTCTCGAGCCGGCTCTCGATCTGGGCTTTCGGAAGCCACCTGCCCCGCAGCATGACACCGGATTGCCGGGTGGTGTTTCGGATGTCGGCAAGCGGGTTGGCGTCGAGCAGAATCAGGTCGGCCTGCTTGCCTGCTTCTACCGTACCGGTCTTCGGTAACGTCCCGAAGAAGACCGCCACGTTCCGGGTCCCGGTCTCCAGCGCCTGATAGGGAGTGAGCCCCGCGGCGACCAGGGACTCCAGCTCGCGGTGGGTCGAGAAGCCCGGCACGTTGAAGATCTGAGGCGCATCCGAGCCCAGAAGAAGGCCGGCTCCAGCGCTGTGGAGCGCCTTGATCAGACGGCGCCGGACGTCCATGGTCCGGGTGGCTGATTGCGGCGTAGACCCGGTCTCCGAAATGATGGAGCCCTTCACTTCCGCCCACTTGGAGCGCGTTTCCTGCGGTACATATCGCATTTCCGGGCGCCGCTCCAACTCCTCGAGCGTGATTTCCGGGGCCAGGTTCTCCATCAGGACCTGAGTCGGAACGTTCCAGACGCCTGCCTTCCTGGTTGCTTGCGCCAGCGCCGACACCTTCGACTCATCCAGCTGTCCGCCAAGATTCAATCCAAAGAATGCCGACTCCTTGGCAGTGAGCGGGCCCGGAGCTACCAGGGCCTCGACGTAGCCGTCCAGGTGATCGATCGTGAGGTAACGCGCCTCCAGCGCGCGCTGCAAGCCGACATCCTCGGGAACGTGGCCGGCAAAGCCGATGCCGGCACGCCGCGCCGCGGCCGCCAGCGTATCGAAGACATCACGGGCGATCCCCGGATGAATCTTGAGGAAGTCGTATCCCGCGGCCTTCTGCTCCGCCACCTTCTGGGACGCAGACTGCGGCGTGGACACGCTATTGCCGTTGAACGACGGTCCCGAAGTGTAGATGGTGGGGCTGAGCAGCTCGCCTCGGGCAGCCTGGTTCCGAAGCTCCAGGTGCTTCGGGTGCCCGAGCATCCCGCGCACCGTGGTGATTCCCCGCGATAGGTAGAGGAAAAGGGTCCGTTCGATGATGCTGTCCGGCTGCTCGCCGCTGGGAATATGGGCGTGCATCTCGGCCAGACCGGGCATCAGGAATTTGCCCCGGCCATCCACCGTGCTGCTGCCGGCCGGGACTTTGACCCGGCCGCTCGGACCCATAGCGGAGATACGGCCCCCCTGCACCAGCACCGTCTGGCCCGGGATCAGCCGCTCCCGGTCCATGGGGATGACCGTGACATCCACGAACGCCACCATGGAGTCCGGTGTCACCAGCGCCGGTGAACCGAGAAATAACGCGGTGAGAACAGAGTAGGTCAGCATTACGGGACTCAGCTCCGGGTGGCGGCCGCGCGGTTAGCCCGCTCGAACTCCTTCATGAACGAGATCAGTGCGTCAATCGAGGCCCTGGGACAGGCGTTGTAGATGCTGGCGCGCATTCCGCCTACCAGCCGGTGGCCCTTCAGCCCGTCGAGTCCCCGTTTGGCTGCTTCCTTCACGAACCTCTCCTCCAACTCCTCGGTCGGCGCCCGAAAACAGACGTTCATACGGGAGCGGCTGTCCGGCTGGGCAGTCCCGCGAAAGAAGTCGCTGGCGTCCAGGTAGTCGTAAAGGGCTCGGGCCTTCGACTCGTTACGCTCAGCCATCGCCGACAGCCCTCCCTGGGATTGGATCCACTTGAACACCTCACCCACCACATAGATGCCGAAGGTGGGAGCGGTGTTGTACAGCGATTTTTCCGCCGCATGAGTCCGGTACTGCAGCATCGTCGGCAGGCTCTTGGGGCCCCGTTCGACGAGGTCGTCCCGGATAATGACCACTACGACACCAGACGGCCCCAGGTTTTTCTGGGCCCCAGCGTAGATCAGTCCGTACTTTCGGACATCGATAGGCCGGCTGTACATGTCGCTGGATGTGTCGGCGATCAAGGGCACTCCGGCGGGAATCGGGGGCTCAGCCGGCCACTGGGTGCCGTAGATAGTGTTGTTGGTGGTGAGATGGACATAAGCCGGCGCACTGGAGTAGCGGATCTCGTCGGGTTTCGGAATCCGGTCGAAGTTGGTGGCTTCGCTGCTGGCGGCGACATGAGCCTTGCCTGCCTGCTTGCACTCCTTCAGGGCCTTCTGGGACCAGACTCCAGTAACGAGATAGTCGGCCGTCTGGTCGGCGGGCAGCAGGTTCATCGGCACCATGGAAAACTGGAGTGAGGCGCCGCCCTGGAGGAAAAGAACCTGATAGTTGTCTGGAATGCCGGCGAGATCCCGGCAGGCCTGCTCCGCCTGGTTGATGATCCGATCGAAAACTTTCCCCCGATGGCTGTGCTCCATGATGCCGATTCCGCTGCCGTCGGCGTTCCAGATGGCCTCCTGGGCCTTACGGAGCACGGGCTCGGGGAGAACGGCGGGACCCGCGCTGAAGTTGTGGATGCGGTCAGTCATGGGGGTTATTGGCTATGGGCTATTGGCTATTGGCTATTAACTACTGGCAAGAAGTTAGTAGCTCGCGACTCGCGACTGGCTGGCGACTAGCAGTAAAGATCGGTCCGGACCGGGGGATTGTCGAGTCAACGATGGATACCGGCTCTCAGCTCCTAGTTCCCAGCTCCTAGCTTCCACCTCGCCCATCCAGCTCGCTGAGCTCGGCGCTGATGATGTCGGGGTTGCCGCTGCGGATCCGGTTCAGGGCGGCGGGACCCGGTTGTCCGTCGAGGTGTATTCGGGCCAGAGTTGCCTGGGCACCGTGATAGATGATGTTCTCCACCTCCTCGACATTGATCGAAGCGCCGGCGAGCACACCGAAGACGTGGGCCAGCACGCCAGGACGGTTCCGGTGTCGGATGGTGAGTACGTGGGTTGCAGAGCTTCGGGCCAAGCGGTTGACGGCGTTGGGCACTTCTCCCGAGGACTGGAACGACTGCACGATGCGAATAACCTCGTGTGCGATAGCCACCTGCGCCTGCTCCGTCGAAGCTCCGACATGATGGGTGCCGTACACTCCCGGACTTTGGGCCAGCGGGGTTGAGAACTCGCCCGCGCCGCCGGCCGGCTCATTCTGGAATACGTCGAGTCCAACCCTGATTCCCTTGTCACGGGCCGCCTGCTGCAAGGCCGCCTCGTCCACGACCGAGCCCCGCGAAGTGTTGATCAGATACGCTCCCGGCTTCATGGCCCCGAGAAACTCCGCATTCACCAGGTTCTTCGTCTCGGCGTTGGCGGCCACGTGGATGGTTACGGCGTCGGAATCGCGGGCGACATCCAGAGGAGTCTGCGCATAGGCGATACCCAGCCGGTTTGCTTCCTCATGCGTGAGGCTCCGGGACCATGCCACCACCCGCATGCCAAACGCCCGGGCCCGGAGCGCAACCTCGCGGCCGATCTGGCCCAGGCCGACGATTCCCAGAGTTCGGCCATAGAGCCCCCTGGCCTTGGAGTACGAGGCCTTGTTCCACTTGTTCTGGCGCAGTTCCGCAACCTGGTCCGGAATCCGCCGGTCGCACGCGAGCAGCAGTCCGAGCACTAGCTCGGCTACGGCGATGGAGTTCTTGCCCGGACAGTTGGAGACGAACACCCCCAGGTCCGAGGCTGCATTCACGTCGATGGTATCGATGCCGGCGCCGGCCCGGATTACCAGGGTCAGTGCCGCTCCCGCACGAAGCGTGTCGCCGTTTACCTTCTTGCTCCGGACGATCAGAATGTGCGGATCGACCTTCCGCATCAGCTCCGGGAGCGCATCAGCCTTGACCTCGGGCTCAGAAACTACGGTGCAGCCGAGATCCTTGAGCCCGTCAATGCCGACCTTCTCGAACTTGTCCGCAATCAAAACCTTCATCAATACTCCGTGACTGGCAAACCGAGGATGGGCAACTGGCGACTCGCGACTCGCGACTCCTCCTAAAACGTATGCACGAAGAGCCCACTCCGCAGCTTGGGCTCGAACCAGGTGCTCTTGGGCGGCATGATGGCACCGGCGTCCGATACGGCCATGAGCTGATCCACCGTTGTCGGAAACAAGGCGAAGGCGATCGCCATCTCCCCTGAGTCAACCCGCCGCTCGAGCTCGGCGGTGCCCCGAATCCCACCCACGAAGTCGATGCGCTTGTCGGTGCGCGGATCGTTTACGCCGAGGATGGGCGCCAGGACCAACTCCTGGAGCAGAGACACGTCCAGCGAGCCGATGGGATCGCCTGCGGTCGAATGGATTCCGGATGAAGCTGGACCCGGTGCCAGACTCCAGCCAGGTAGACGCCGAAGGTTCCCGGGCCGGAAGGCTCTGCTACCTCGGTCGGAGAGACCCGGCCGACCTCGCCCAATGCCTGAAGCACGCCCGAGGGCGACTGTGCCCCCGAGATCGCGTACCAGGCGGTTGTAGGGGAGGATTCTGAGGTGATCGCTGGGAAACAGCACCGCCAGAAACCAGTTGTACTCCTCATCGCCGCGGTGGCCGGGATTTGCCTGGCGCCGCTCTTTCCCTGCTCGCCAGGCACTGGCCGAGCGATGGTGGCCGTCGGCGACGTATGCATGCGGCACTTTCTTGAATTCATCGATCCAGGGCCCGTGATTCGAGATGCGCCAGACCGTATGGCGCACCCCGTCCGGCGCCACGAAGTCGTAGAGCGGCTCCGTCGCCAGCACCCGTCCGGCCAGAACCTCGATTTCGTCCCGGCCCCGGTAGGTCAGGAACACCGGCTCGGCGTGGGCTCCCAGGGTAAGCACGTGCCGGGTTCGATCGTCCTCCTTGTCCTGCCGGGTCTTCTCGTGCTTCCGAATCACGTCCCGCTCGTAGTCATCCACATGGACACATCCCACCAGACCGGTCTGAGCCCGACCGTTCATGATCTGCC
Source organism: uncultured Gemmatimonadales bacterium (assembly GCA_963840165.1). GTDB lineage: Bacteria > Gemmatimonadota > Gemmatimonadetes > Gemmatimonadales > GWC2-71-9 > CAVVWJ01. Next base: position 180,134 of record CAWIXT010000007.1, on the reverse strand, counting down.
GATACAGATACAACGCTGCCGCACCATCTCGAATCAGGACGCCGTGGTCTACCAGGCGGTCGAGTGCTTCACGGGCCAGCCGGTAGATGCGAGAGTCGTGGGGATCGACCTCGCTCGGAAGGTCTATGTCGGATCGGCCGACGTGCAGGAAGCTGTGCGGATTTCCCTGGGCCAGATCGGCGGCCTCATCCCGGCTTACGACATCGTAGGGGACGGCAGCCACCTGAGGCGCCAGCTCGGGTCTGGGACGCAGCGCGTTGAACGGGTTGAGTTGCACGAGGCGTCAGCCTGCCGGTTGAGGTCTATCTCACTGGAGTTACAAGCCGTTCGCCAAGACCGAGGCCTCCATCCACCAGCAGCGCCAGCGCTGCGGCAGGCAGCGCGCCGGACAGGATCATATGCGTGTCCGACAGTGCCAGCCCGGCGGCGATGGGATCTCCCAGGCCGCCAGCTCCAATGAAGGCCGCCAGGGTGGCGGTGCCGACGTTGATCACCGCGGCAGTACGGATACCGGCCATGATGACCGGCGCGGCCAGCGGCAGTCGAACGTAACGGAGTACCTGGCCCGGGGTCATCCCCAAGGCGGTGGCGGCATCGACCGCGGCGGGCGCGGCGTCCCTGACCCCGGTGTAGGTGTTCCTCAGAATGGGGTAGAGCGAATACAGGAAGAGCGCAACCAGCGCGGGTATCACGCCGATGCCCAGCAGAGGAATCATGAACGCGAGGAGGGCAATGCTGGGCAGTGTCTGGAGCACTCCAACTCCGCGAATCACCGACTCTGCCGCCCGGCGGCCCCGCTCCAGCAGCAGCCCGAGCGGCAGCGCGACGGCGATCGCGGCCAGAAGCGACAGCCCCACGAGCAGGATGTGGCGCATAGTCAGTGCAAAGATCGCCTGCCGCTGGCTCCACAGGTAGGACAACAATCCAGTCCCGGTTGCCTCCGGAAGCCGGGGTCGGCCCGCCACCGGGCCCGTCAGACCGAGGCTCATGAGCTGGCCGGCAGCGACTCGCGCCACCGGGATTCCGTCTACCTCGATTCGCTGGTTGAGGCGTCGCATCCCTGCCTCCGTGAGCAGCCCACTCAGTTCCGTCAGCGCGGCTACTGCCGCCGGCGCTTCGCGCTGCAGGGCTGGACCGATCAGTGCAGCCGCCTCATAGGGCGGGAAGAAGCCGCGGTCGTCCTTCAGAACCACCAGATCGTAGCGCGTGATGAAGCCATCGGTCGAGTAGCCGTCAATGACGTCCACCTCGCCCGCGGCGAGCGCCTGATACTTCACCGCCGGCACCAGCGCGCGGACCGAGCGAAAGCCCAGCCCATAGGCCTTCTGAAGGCCGGGCAGCCCGTCAGGCCGGCCGATAAAGTCAGGGGTCAGCCCGGCGACCATCGTGGGAGCGACCCTCGCCAGGTCGCTGAGGGTAGCCAGCCGAAATTCCCTGGCAGTGTTTCGGCGCACCGCTATCGCATAGGTGTTTTGAAAGCCGAGCGGCGGCAGCCAGCGCACGCCATACCGCAATCGAAATTCTCGGGAGACCTGCTGGAACACCTGGTGCGGGTCAGAGCCGGGCGTCTCATTCAGGATCGCGAGAAGTCCCGTTCCGGTGTACTCCGGATAGACGTCAATCGCGTCGGTCTGCAAGGCGCTGAACGTGATTTCGGTCGCGCCGAGCCCCAATCGCCGATCAACCTGGAAACCGCGCGCTTCCAGCAGCTGCGCAAACATCTCGGCCAGCAGGAACGACTCTCCAAACGGCTTTGATGCTACCACGACAGGACGCGCCATTTGAGCGCCGACACTGCCGGCCGCGGCAGTGAGTGCCATCAGGGCGAGGCCGGCCCGCCAGCAGCTCCCTGCCGTCATGCCACCAGCGCTCGCGCCCGCTCCAGCAGGCGCCGGACGTAGTCGGTAGCCGGGGCGCGCCGAAGCTCCACCGGTGTGGCCTCCTGCTCTATCCGGCCTTGGCGCATGCACAACGACCCGGTCGGCCAGAAGAAACGCTTCGTTGAGATCGTGGGTGACCAGCAGCGCGGTGGTCTTCAGCTCGCGGCGGATGCCGGCAAAGGCCACCTGAAGGTCGGCCCGGGTGATTGCGTCGAGGGCCCCAAACGGCTCGTCGAGCAGAATCACCTGCGGCTGTGCGGCGAGGGCGCGGGCAACGGCCACTCTCTGCCGCTGGCCCCCTGACAATTCATGCGGCCGCCGTCGGCCGAAGTGCGCCGGATCGAGGCCGACCAGCGCCAGGGCTCGGTAGGCCAGCTCAGCGGCGTTGCCCATACCACGCAGCCAGGGCACCAGCTCCACGTTCCGATGAACCAACCAATGGGGCAGCAATCCACCGTCCTGCGGGACATAACCGATCTCGCGCCGCAGCGTGATCGGATCGAGTGCCGCTACATCGACTCCACCGACCGACACTCGTCCCTCGTCGGGAAGAACCAGCCGGTTGAAGCAGCGCAGCAGAGTCGTTTTGCCGGATCCGCTCTCACCGATGAGAGCTACACACTCACCCCCGCGCACTTCGACAGAGACGTCGTCGAGCGCCACGACCTCGCCGTAGCGCCTGGTGACACGCTCTGCACACAGCGCCGTGTCGGCTGAGTCGCGCAGCTTTCCTCGCAATCCACCAGAGTCGTAGAGGCCCTCTAGCCGCTTCTCAAAATTCAGTCACTCTGCCTTCCCGGCAAGCTGCAGAAAAACGCACGACAACACGGCCGCATGATGACATCGCAACTGACTGACGAACGCGCCAGTTAGGAGTGTTGTTGCGCAGCATCCGCACCGGCTCACAGAGTTTGCAGCAGCCCTTCGTTGGTCACTGCGTCATGAAGGAAAATGCATGAACACCGCGCATGAAATTCGCATAGCCTGAGCGTCTCTGCACCTCTCGCGAACCTCACGCACCTTAGAGGTGTGTATGTACCGAATCGAGCTTTCGCCCGGCGAAGAAACTGCGTTCCGGTCGATCGAGGAACTTGCAGTTGCAATCAAACGCAATGTCGTAACGTCCCGAGCCCGCATTTACCACAGTGCTACCGGCAAATGGCTGCCGATCCAGTTTCACCCGCACTATAAGCTTGCGCTCTCGATGCCGCTTACTCAGGCGGATCTGGTTGCCGGACCGCCGGTGGCGCCGCTGTCTGCCTTGACAGCTGGGTGACCCCGCGGCCGCCCCTGCCATCCCGGCGCCCTCGACACGAGAGGCAGCTAGCCAGGCAGCTGCCGCCTGGCCGGAGCCGAAGCCGAGCGCGCCCCGGGCGGCACCACCCGCCCCAGAGTACGGGACTCACCGCAAAGCTCCAGCCGAGATTCAACCCAAGGTCGCTCCCTTCGAGCCGCCAATCGTGCTTGGCACACCGCCGCCTGAGCCTCAGCGCAGTCCGGCAGTTCCGCGCCCTATCGAGCCACGGAACCCCAGACCGCCACGGCAGAGAGTCATCGAGCCAATGCGGCCGATTATCCCCGCGCGGTCCGAACCGACGCGGCGCATGGCGGCGCCGCTCCCGAGCGCGGAACCCCCGCGCACCCAACGTTCGGGTAAGCGAAAGCCCAAGCGCTCCCTTAGGGTGGCCCTGGCTGGTGCCGTTCTGATCGCATGCGCTCATCTGGTCGTCAACAGCGCATCACCGGCCCGGAGCGAGGAGACCGCCACTCGCACACGCACCCCCCGCAGGCTCATTCAGGTCCCCGCCGAAGCCATAAGGGACGCCGGGACGCAAACGGTCGCCGCGGTGATGCCGGGACTCCAGTCGATTCCGGTCCCGGGACTCAAGTCACCTCCCATCGGAGTACGGAGCGCACCCCGGCCCGAGCCCACTCTGCCAACCGCCATACCGCCGACCGCCGAAGTCACCGCCGTGCACGATTCAGCTCCAGACATCGAAGCGGCACCTGATCCCGGAGAAATCCCCCACGTCGGGCCACTCCATGCCGAGTCCCTGACGTCGCAGCCAGTGGATTCCACTGCCAAGAAGGCGCTCAAGCGGATTCTCCGCACCATAGAGGGTACTCCGGCAGGTGAGCGTAAGTCCGCCCGGCCTTAGGCCTTGGTGATTCACCCCACAGCAGCCACCTCCCGCGAGGCCTGATAATCAGGCCTCGTAAGTTGTTATTTATCAACAACTTATGTTGACAACTCTGTGGATAATAGCCGCCCGCATGTGGATAACTGCTGGGAGGGTGCCGCAAGAGCATTGACGCGGAGGACTGAACATGCCGAGGGCGATCTGGAGCGGTTCCATCAGTTTCGGAATGGTGACCATACCGGTGAAGCTGTTCGGGGCAACCGAAGACCGGGACATCAGATTCAACCTGCTCCATGCGACGTGCGGCTCGAAGCTACAGCAGAAGCGTTGGTGCCCCACCGACGAGGTGGAGGTGCCCTGGAACGAGACCGCCCGCGGCTACGAATTTGCCAAAGGTCAGTACGTGATGCTGACCGAGGAAGACTTCGAGAAGCTGCCGCTTCCCAGCAAGCACACCATCGAGCTGGGTGCCTTCGTGGAAGAGCGGGAAATCGATCCCGTCTTCTACGAGAAGAGCTATTACCTGGAACCCGGTGAGCGCGGCGAGAAGCCGTACGCGCTCCTGCTGCGCGCCCTGGAAGAGAAGAAGCTCAGTGCCACGGCCAGCATCACCATCCGTAAGAAGGAGCAGCTCTGCGTGCTGCGGCCCCACCAGGGCATCATCATGCTGGAGACGCTGTACTACCCGGACGAGATCAGGCAGGAGCGAGGCGTCGATATCGACAAGGTGAAAGTCTCGGAGCGCGAGCTCGAGATGGCTTTCACCCTCATCGAGCTTCTCAAGAAGCCCTTCGACCCATCAGAGTACCGCGACCATTACCGCGAAGCGTTGGCGCAGGTCATCGAAGCCAAGCTCAAGGGCCAGCAGGTCGTGAGCGCAGGCGCCAACGCGTCAGGCGGCCGGGGTTCTCGACCTCGCCGAAGCGCTGAAGCGGAGCGTGGAAGCGGCAAAGAAGGGGAGCAAGGCCAAGCCGGCGGCGCGGGCCCGCACCCGTCCAGCCCGGCGCCGGACCCGAAAGGTTGGATGAGCGAAGTCGCCGCGGTCCTGTCTCAGCTGGAGCAACGGAAGCCGCGACTCGAGCTGCGAGTCGGCGGTTACGAACTATCCGTCACCAATCTGGACAAGATTCTATGGCCTGGCGCCGATCCCAGCGGCCCGCTGACAAAGCGGGACCTGTTGCGCTACATGACCCGGGTTTCACCCTGGCTGCTGCCTCATCTGGCAGGACGGCCCCTGTTTGTCACCCGTTATCCCAACGGGGTGGAGGGCAAGAGCTTTTATCAGAAGCATTGGGAAGACCCTCCTCCGTTCGCGCGCAACATCTCGATCTACTCCAGTCACAACGAAGGCGACGGCGATTACCTGCTCTGTGAGAATCTGGCCACTCTACTCTGGCTGTCTCAGATGGCGGGACTCGAGTTGCATCCCTGGTTCTCCCGGATCGACCCTGCCCCGGACGCGAGGGGCCGAACGCGCACATTCGTGGGGTCCGAAGCCGCCCTGGACGAGTCGGTATTGAACTTTCCCGATTTCGTCGTCTTCGACCTGGACCCGTACGAGTACTCGGGGCGCGAGGGCAAAGGGGAAGAACCCGAGCTGCACCGCCGGGCCTTCAGCCGGACCCGCGACCTGGCCCTCCGGCTGCGGGATCTCCTGGCCGGGCTCGGCCTGGAGATATTCGTCAAGACCTCGGGCCGGACCGGCCTCCATCTCTATCTCCCGATTTTGCGGAAGCTCGATTACGACGCTGCCCGCTCGATCGCCGAAACGATCGGCCGCTACGCCCTCCAGCAGTGGCCTCAGGAAGTAACCCTGGAATGGGCCGTGGAGCGCCGCACCGGCAAGATCTTTTTCGACTACAACCAGAACAGCCGCGGCAAGTCTCTGGCTTCGATCTTCGCGCCCCGGCGGCATCCGCTGGGTACCGTCTCGATGCCGGTCGAGTGGGAACAGCTGGAGCGGATCTACCCCACGGACTTTACCCTCCGAACTGTGCCGGAGCTGTTGGAGGAGCACGGCGACCCGTGGGCGGGCATCCTGTCGGCCAAACAGGATCTGGCCCGGCTACTGGAGGCTCGAACGGCATGACCCGGTCCTCCGGTACAGTCGCGGTCCCTCCGCGGCTGCGCCGCCGCCCGATGCCCACCTGGATTCCGCCCATGCTGGCAACGCTGACGGAGGAGCTGCCCCGAGCGGGAGAGTGGCTCTACGAGCCCAAGCTCGACGGAGTACGCGCTCTGATCTATGTGAGCCGTCGCTCCGTTCGCATGTACTCACGCAACCGGAAGCCGCTCAACGACGCCTACCCCGAGCTGGTGGAAGCCTTGAGCTCACAGGTGCGGGGCAATGCGGTCCTGGACGGTGAAGTCGTGGCCTTCGACCCCGAGCGCGGCATATCGAGCTTCGCGCGGCTGCAGCAACGTATGCAGCTGCGCGATCCGGTGCGGGCCCGGCGCAGTCTGGTCGACGTGCACCTGTACCTCTTCGACTGCATGTACTACGAGGGTATCGACCTCACCGGCCTGCAGCTGGTTGAGCGTAAATCGGTCCTGAAGGACATCGTCGGGTACGACGATGTGGTCCGGCTGACTCCGTTTCAGACCAGCGGGGCCGACGCGATGCTACGGAAGGCCTGCTCTCACGCCGAAGAAGGCATCATGGCCAAGCGCGCCGATTCCCGGTATGTGAGCGCGCGTTCCACCGAATGGCTAAAAATCAAATGCCTCCGGCGCCAGGAGCTGGTCATCGGCGGGTACACTGCACCGCAAGGCTCCCGGGAGAGACTGGGAGCGCTCCTGGTGGGCTACTTCGATTCGTCGCCGGCCTCGGGACCAGTATTGCGGTACGCCGGCAAGGTCGGCACCGGTTACGACCGGAAGACCCTCGAGCTGCTGCATCAACGGCTCACACCGCTCCATCGCACCACCTCCCCGTTCAGCGGGGGCGTCAGACCCTCCGGCGCCATACAATGGGTAGATCCCAGGCTGGTCGCGGAAGTGGGATTCTCCGAGTGGACCTCCGCCGGGCTGCTGCGGCATCCCCGATTCATCGGCTTACGTGACGACAAACCCGCGCGGGAGGTGCGCCGCGAAGACTGACCCACCCGCAGACCGCCTCTACCCCTTCACTTCTCCATACCACCGCCCCAAGACCACTCCGTCGCACTCAGGTTAACTCCTACTACACAACGACTTAGAAGCTCCCGCTTGGACCGGGCCGGTCGGGCACGACTCTGCACGGTTCTTGCCCCCTACGCGTGTACTTCGAGGAGTCAGGACCCCTCGGTGTCGGTTGATACCGACGTTCGGCCGAAACTCTAGATGGCATCGTTCCCTCTTCATGTCCAATTGGAGGCACAATGCGTAGCAATGCGTGGATGGCTCGTGCCGCAGTGGTGAGTGGCATGCTGCTCGGAGCCCAGGCCGGCGCCCTGGAGGCGCAAGGCATCAGCTTCAGCCCCAACGTAGGCGTCTACATCCCGACGACCGAGCTGGTCAAAGCCGCGACTGGTGAGGAATTCAAACAGGAGATGAGCATCACTTTCGGCGGACGGCTCGGTGTAGCGCTCACCCAGCGCCTGGGTTTGGAGTTCACCGGGGCCTATGCGCCGAGTGATCTGAAGGTCACTGCCACCGGTCTGGGCGACCAAAGCCAGAATGCGAATGTCTTCACCGGCAGCGGGCGCGTCAGCTATCAACTGATCCCCTACACCAGCCCCATTGCCTTCGTGGTGACCGGCGGCGTTGGTGTCATCAACCGCAGTGGCGACTTCTACGCCAATGTGGAGAAGAAGACCGATATCGGCGGCACTCTGGGCGCCACCGCGCGCTTCCGTCTCGGTAGCTTGCTGCACCTTCAGGTCAGCGCCGAGGACTACATCTACAAGCCGCAGGCCGAGATTCCGGGCTTTGGACCGGATGATGAGAAGAAGACTCAGAACGACATCCACCTGTCGTTCGGCGTTGGCATTCCGCTGCTGGGACTGGGTAAGTCGGGCAAGTAAGTCACGACCCACCTGCTATATCAAAGGGCGGCCGATTCTGGCCGCCCTTTGTTGTTCCGGCCACGTCACAGGGAGGGCGTGACAGCCTTCACACCGCTTGCCTACCCGGGTTCACAGCGGCACGCAGCCGAATTCGCCAACGTGGCGGGGTCCGGGGGACCAGCCCCGGCCGCTCCGGCGCGCACCATCACCCCGCGCCAGGTTCTGTTTACCAAACAGTTTCTGTCACCAAGGGGAGTGTGTATGTCGATCAGGAAATTCATCGCAACGACTTCGGGGCTGGCTGCCGTGGCTACCTTCGCCACTGCGGTTGCAACCCCGGCGGCGGCGCAGGGCGGTGTGGAACTCTCACCCTGGGTCGGTGCCTATATTCCGACCAGCAATTCCATCGGGTCATTGGGCGAGGACCTCTCCCGGGACGTCAGCTTCGCCGGAGGAGCCCGCCTCACGTTCTGGGGCACCGGCAATCTCGGTTTCGAAGTCACGGGTGGCTATGCGCCATCGAAGATTGGGGACGAGGTGATAAACGAGACCGTCAACATGCTGCTCGCCAATGCCCGGCTGATGCTGGCACTGTCACCAGTCACGAATTCAGTCGGATTCTATGTTGCCGGTGGCCCCGCGCTGATATCCCGCGGAGACAATCCATTCGATGACGATCAGAGCAGCACCGATCTGGGCGGCGTTCTCGGCCTCGGATTCCGCTTTGGGGGAGGCGACGACAACCGGATAGGCTTCCGGATCGATCTGGAAGACTACCTGTACAACGGCGACTTCGGCGGGGGCGACGATTTCCAGAACGACCTGGTGGCGTCGATCGGGGTCTCTTTCGCCCTGGGAGGCAGCGCCGAGGACTAAGCTCCGCGTCAACGAACCGGCGCAGCAAAAAGGGCGTGCCACCGAAGTCCCGGTGGCACGCCCTCAGTTTGGCCTACACTTATCTATCGCCGAGTGCTCTTCCGGCTGCGGCTTCCGCCCGAGCTCTTTCTCGATCTGCTGCCGCCGCTGCTCTTGCGGGATGAGCCTGATGCCGCCTTCCGGCGTCGCGTTGCTGCGCCCTTGCGTGCGGCTGCCGAGCGTGAGGCCTTGGATCGGGACCGTGACGCGGCACCTCCCTTCTTCCCGCCCTTTCGGGAGGCGCTCTTGGTGCTCTTCTTTCCCCGGCCGGATCCGCTCTTCTTCCCGCCGCCATCGTCCTTGTTCACCGTTGCCCAGGCGCGCCGCTCCGCCTCCCTGCGTGAAACACCTCGCTTCTCATATCCTTCCTCGATGTGTTCCGCTTTGCGCTTTTGCTTGCTGGTGTAAGACGACTTGTCGCCTTGTGGCATGGTCGTGATCTCCCGCGTGTAGTTGAGTCGGGTGCCGTCTCGACATCGCCCGCGGAAGATGCGCGCGGGCCGCCCGAAAGGCACAGACGTCGCAAGTATAGATCGAGGGGGTACCGCTGCTGTGGGATGGGTCACATATCAGTCACGAGTCACGAGTCCTGAGGAAATTAGGCCGTCCTGGCAATGCCATCGCCGATTCGACTCGCGACTCGCGACTCGCGACTGTGAGAAAAAGGTGGGTGGAACGGGCCGTCAGGCCCGTTCCCGGCGAGAAGATATTCGAAGGGGAGTTTGAAGGGAGCAGCAGCGAAAGCTTGGTTCAGACAGCTCATCCGGCCACAGAGCAGGGGACTCAGGGCTTGTTCGGACGTCTCGCACGTCGCCGTCCATCCGCACTTCCACTGTGGCCAAGTATAGACCGCAAAGAAGGGGGTGCTGTGCGTTGGATCACACCTGGTTTCCTCCGCCTCCGCCCCCTGAGGCTGCTCAAGGCCCGGCCGTGCCGCGGCCGAATCGCTCCGACTTCAGGCTGGACAATGCGACTCGCAAGCGCCGGGCTCCCTGGGCCGTGGGATATCGATCGATCAGCCTGCGAAGCTCCGTCATGGCGCGGCCCGGATCCTTCAAGTCGTTTTCATATATCTCAACCAGCGCCAGGCCCACTCGAAAGTCATCGCGAGGTCGTAACCGTCCGTCGACTCGAAGATTGTCCAGCTCGATTGCGGCGGTTTCGGCTTGATTCAGCGGCCCGGAGAGAAGAGCGGCGCGACGCAGAGTGGCGTCGACCCGCTGAGACTTGTCTCGCGCCCGCTCCGCGTAGGCATCGGCCGCGGCCTGCAGATGGCCCCGCGCCGCCAGCGTTTCGATCGCCGAGTAACCTCCGCCTACCCGGACGACCCCGACATTCGAGGCTACCCGGAACAGTCCGTCGATGACGGGCTCCAGTACACCCGAGAGAAAGCCTACGATCAGACCGTATATGGCCCACAGCGCTGCGACCAACTGGAGCGCGCGCGGGTCGGCGCCGGTGACCGCGAGAGCCACCGCGATGAGCGTCCACACCAGTGCGATCGTACCGATGACCAGCCGCACCAGACCGAAGGGTTCCTCGGTCCAGCGGTCCGCACGGTCGACGCCGGGGGCGCTGTTGCGATTCGAGGATGGGAGCCTCAAGCCTCAAGATTACGAATCGCATCGCCGCAGGGCAAGCGATCTCCAACTCCGTCGGTTGACTTTCGCTTCGAGGAGGGTCTAAATCCCCCCTGCACGCTGCCAGCGTCCAGACACCCAGGGGAGGCTTTTCTCATGGTCCTGCCGGTTTCCCGCCGCACCTTCCTCGGCGCGAGCGGCCTCGCGGCGGCTACGGTGGCCCTACCATCCGGCTCGGCGGCGATCATTCGGCGCGGCGCAGCCCGGCCGGCGGCGGTGAGCTCGAGCAACGGCCTCGCCGCGGTGAACCGCGCCATGGAGCTGGTGCTGGGCGGAACCGATACACTCGACGCGGCCGTCGAAGGCGTGAAGATTCAAGAGCTCGATCCGAAGGACAACTCGGTCGGATACGGCGGCCTGCCCAACGAGGACGGGATCGTACAGCTGGATGCCTCCTGCATGCACGGGCCCACCCGGCGAGCCGGGGCCGTCGCGGCGCTCGAGGGGATCAAGACCCCGAGCGAGGTGGCGCGACTGGTACTCAAGTACACCGATCACATCCTGCTGGTGGGTGAAGGCGCCAAGCGGTTCGCCCTGTCGTATGGGTTCAAGGAAGTTGATCTGCTGACCCCGGAGTCACGCCAGCTCTGGCTCACCTGGCGCGCCAACCGTGGTCCGGATGATGACTGGATCAACGTGCCGGAGAACGAGCGGCTGGTCGCACGGCCAACGGGGACCATCAATCTCAATGTCGTCAACGCCAAGGGGGAGATCTCCTCGGTCACAACCACGAGCGGACTCGCCTGGAAGATCCCGGGACGGGCCGGAGACTCCCCCATCATCGGAGCGGGACAGTACACCGACAATGATGTGGGCGCGGCAGGATCGACCGGCCGCGGCGAGGCTAACGTCATGGTGTGCGGGGGGTTTCTCACGGTGGAAGGGATGCGCCGCGGACTGAGGCCCACTGACGCGTGCCTGGAAACGTTGAAGCGGGTGGTGCATCTGACTCCGCCCCGGCTGCTGAAAGACGGCCGTCCAACGTTCAATCTGTCTTTCTATGCCGTAAACAAGGCCGGAGAATTCGGTTCTGCCTCGATCTATCCTGCAACCTACGCCGTTCACGACGGCAGGAACGGCGCTCTGCGCGACACGGCACATCTGTTCGAGAGGCGCGCCTGATGCGGCTGGTGGTCCTGGCGACAGCATGTCTGTGCGCCGCCCGACTTCAGGCGCAGGTGCCCGAGGCGGCGGAGTCCCCGGACATCATGGATACGTCGGAGGTGGCAGACACGGCTGATGTATTCGAGCCCGAGCCCAAACCGCCCTGGCGAACCAGTTACTTCCCATACTTGACCGGTGGCACCAACGATGGCCCGGTCCTGGCCTTCCGGGTTCATCATTTTCAGCCGGCGGAGTACGAGGACCGGGTCACCAGCAATGGCTCGCTCAGCGCGGAAGCCGGGATCACGTCTCGCGGCAGCAGATACGTCACGCTCCGGCTCCGTGCCCCGCAGCTGTGGAGGAACTGGCGGGTTTCCGCGCTCCTCGCGGCAGGCAGGGAGGCGCGCTTTGGCTATTTCGGGATCGGGAGCGAGACCGATTACCAGGAAGAATTGGTGACGCCGGATCAGCCGTTCTTCTACCGGGTGCGCCGGGCACGCTACGGCGGCAAGGTGGAGCTCACTCGCCGCTTGAGCGGCCCCTGGTATGCCGGCTTTCTGGCCAACGTGGAGTGGACCCGTTTCACCACACTACCCCAGCCTTCGCTCTTTCGGAGCGACTTCGGAACCGAGCTGAGGGAAACCGATGTCTCGGGGCGGCTGGTACTGCTGTATGACACCCGGGACAATGAGTACAACACCCATAAGGGCCTTCTGCTCGAAGCCGGCGGCCAGCTTGGCAGCGGCAACAGCGGCTATGCACGGGCGTACAGCGTTCTCCGCGGCTACCTCCAGCTTCGAGAAGGGACCGTCGTCGCGGCTCGCCTCGCGGGCTCAGCCATGAATCGGAACCCCACCCTGAATGCTCGATACTATTTGCCGGCCTGGGAAAATCAGATCCCGGTGCTCGGCGGGCAGTATTCGCACCGGAGCTTCGATACCGGACGTTTCGCGGGGAAGGGCCTGCTCATGGGCAACCTCGAGGTGCGGCATGACCTGCTGGCGTTCGGAGATCTGGGCGCGATTACCCTGATGGGATTTGTCGATGCCGGCCGTGTATTCGAGGGTGAGCCGTTCAAGCTCACGACCGATGAAGTGAAGGTGGGAGGCGGCGGAGGGGTAGGACTCAGGATTCTCCGCTCGTCCATTCTCACCTTCAACTTTGCGGGAGGCCCCGACGGTTTCAACGCTTCAGTTGGCAGCGGCTGGATGTTCTAAAAGCAAGAGCGTAAGCGATCACGCGACCTTGGCAGCCTGAAATCCCGCCGCTTCGAGGACTTCCCTGATCGTGGACTCGCCCCGGTCGCGCGCGTACCACTTCCGCACCTGCGGATAGAGCTCGGCCTTGGGCATCGTAGCGCGGTTGGCCATGACCCAGGCCTGCAGCTGGGTTGGACGGGGGCCCCAGTGCCCGACCTCCTTGAACTCATCATTCAGCGCGATCACGATCGGGATGGACTTGGACCCGTTGGTCAGGTACTGGTTCATGAGCTCGGGATTCTCGTCCCGTGGGATTACCCGGAGCTCCAGAGACGGAATACGATCGACCAGCTTGGCCAGGATGGGGAGCGTGTTGGACGCGTCCCCGCACCAGTCCTCCGCTATCGCGAGGAGCTTACGGTTGGCGCCGGCGGGCACTGCTGCCATGGCCCAGTCGGGAACCCGCGCCAGGTTGTAGATCCCTTTCCACAAGCCGCAATGCTCCGCCCTGCACCCATCAACGAACGAATCGAAGGTCTGGGCCTTATCCCACAGTTCCTTGAAGTCCAGCATTCCAGCTCCATTGGGTAACGTCACCATCTCGAACAAGGTGCAGTAGGAACAAGTTCCCCTCAGACCTCCTCAATCCGGATTCCGCGCTTGCCGAGCTCACTCACATAGTCGTCGAAGGGCATCGCTTCATCCGGGGTGTGCACCCCTTTGGCCTTGACCCGGCCGTCAACCTGCATCTGGCCGGTGATCGACAGCGAGTAACCGGTCGTACGCATCATTGCGCTGATGCCGTGCTGTGCGTCGTAGTAATCGATCAGCCGGAACGTGACCCGTGCGGGCTTGTTTCCCTTCAGCCCGGTCGCCTGAACCTGCAGCGCCACCAGGTCACGCCCCTCCGGCTTGTGCAGCTTGGGATGCACCGCCGCGATGAACATGTCGCGCGGCGCGATCTTCTTGCCTTTGACCTCGATGGGATCGTTTCCCAGCAGGCCCAGCTCACGGATGGGGCGCATGATGGCGACATGTCCGGGGTAGCGTAAGGTCTTGTACTCCATGGTGTCGATCTTGCCATCGTAGGCGAACGGCAACGTGCTGATGCCGCCACCCGTATGAAACGCTTCCAGCGTCCCCACCGGCGAGGGGAACTCTACCGGCTCGACCTCGCTCAATGCCTCCACCTGCACCGGCTTTCCTCCGCGAAGCACCCAGGACGGCGTGGTGTAATAGTCGAGCGCCCCTTCCAACGAGTAAACAATCTGATAGTTGAGCGGAGGCTCCGGCGCCTGTGGCAGGCCACCCACGAAGATCTTCACCTTCTCTGCTCGATCCAGACGGCGAATGCCTTCCGCCGCCAGGATGTTGACCATCCCAGGCGCAAGGCCACAATCCGGGATGACCGAGACCCCCTTCGCCATTGCCTGATCGTGAAGCTTTTTCTGCTCCAGGACGATGTCCGTGTTCCCGCCGAGGTCGGAGAAGTGGCAGCCGCACTCGACCGCCGCCTTGGCCATGGGGCCGTTGTAGTAGTAGGGAATGGCACTCATCACCGCTTCCTGGCCCCGGAAGGCGGCATGGACGGCGGGGATGTCGGTTACATCCAGTTGAATCGTGCGGAGACGGTTCCGCCAGTCACCTGACAGGAACCTGGGGAGCTTGACCGGCCGCACGTCTGCCAGGGTTACCCGGGTGACGGAAGCATTCTGGAGGAGATCGTAAGCGCAGGCGCAGCCCTGTAATCCGGCCCCGAGTACCAGCAAGTTCATGTACCGCAATCCGGGAAGGGGGAAAAGGAGAAAAGCCCCGGAAACTAACCTGAAAGAGTGAGAAGTGAGAGGTAAGAAGTGAGAGGGAAGAAGTGAGAAGTGAGTGGTGAGCCGTGAGCGGGTGGAGGCAAAAGCACCCTCATCCCGAGCGAATGCGAGGGATCTGGCCCGCGGACAACCGAAACGCGCTGAGTCACCTCTCACCTCTCACGCTTTCCCGAAAAGTACGTCATCTCCCTGGGCCGCTCCGGTGGATTGGACCATGTCAGCCGGCGAGGGCGGCCCCGCGCGAGAGGCCGGATCTCCAGCTCATCGCCCACGAAAAAGGCCACCGAGTCGTCACCCCACCGCAGCGGATCGCGAGCGTCGCGCGCCAGCAGCGCGGCGCCACTGTCGCCGCTCACGCAAAGATCAGCCGGCCTTCGACAGGGCACGATCCGGGCGAACACCGGCCTTCCGAGCAGGACCGAGAGGCTCGACTCGGCCGCGGTACGCTCGTGTGACTTCACTGCCCGAGGGACAACCGGCGCCGGGGGTGAGTTCATCAGGTAGACGCCCCGCTCGGCGGCCACAATCACTGAGGCCCCATCCGGACCCCAGGCGACGCGTTGCGGCTGCCCCGCGTCCTGGGGCAGCCTCAGCTCACGCTCAGAGCCGCTCAGCAGGTTCATGACCCAGACGGTCGCCGGCGTCGAGTCGCTGAGCGACGTGCCGCGAAGGAACACCAGCGCAGCCCCATCCGGTGAGAGGGCCGGCTTCAGCTCGGCAACATTGGTAAAGGTGATCGCAATCGGCCGGCCGCCGTCGGGGCGGACGGCATACAGGTCGCTGTTGCGGCCGCTGCCGCCTACGAACACCGCGTAGGGGTCGGTGGCAGCCTCCATCTGGCCGCGAAGTGGGGGCAGGGTGGGATCGCAGGCGGAGAGGAGAAGCGTGAACAGTGAACAGTGAACGGTGAACAGGAGACGAAACAAAGGCCGCCCACGCTCCTTGATGCTTCCGTTCACCGTTTACCCCCTTGCCCGATGGCTCGGGGCATGCTTCTCACCTCTCACCTCTCCCGCCCTCCCAGCCGACTTTCACTTTATACAGGGGCGCCGGCCGGTTCTGCTTGTAGTGCCACATTATTTGCCCGTAGGCCAGCGTGTCCACCTTCTCCAGTACCCCGTCGGCCACCACCCGGTAGCCCACCGGTACTTGTATGTGGAGGGCGACCGTCGCCTCGTCTTCGGGAGACTCGGGCATTGGAAGCCAGTAGTGCGCTCCCTCGGGCCGGTGATCGGCCCGAACGGTCCGGGTGCCGCGCGGGCTCGTGCCCACGACCAGGCCACCCGCCGGGTAGCCGCGGTAGCGGACGCGGGTGCTCATCGAGTCGCCCGGCTGCTTCTGATGAGGCACTTCGACTTCGGTCGAGGAGCGGGCGTACAGGGTTCGGGAGATCCTGGTATTGGGCTTTCCGTCCACCAGCACCCGGATGACCCGCATAGCTGAATCCAGCTCCATCGTCACCGGCTTGGTCGAGCCGAGCCGCCAGGTTGTTTGCACCTCACCCAGGATATGGGCGCTGGTGTCGCTGGGAATCAGGGTGATGTCGTGGTGCAGCGCGTCGTGCGGCGAGGCGGCTTGCAGCAACAGGAGAAGAGGCAGCATTACAAAATCGTAAACGGTAAACAGTAAACGGTAAACGGGCCCCGCCCTTCACCCCGTTCACCGTTCACCGTTCACCGTTCACGTTTCTCATTTCCCCAGCCTTGCCCGGTAGAACTCCAGGATCCGGGCCCAGGCTTTCTCCCGCTCTGAGGTGTCGTACCCCTGACGTCCGGGCTTGAGGAAACCGTGCCCGGTGCCGGGATACACCTCGGTCGTGAACGTCTTTCCGGCCGACTGCATCGCCGCGGTGACGTCGGGGAGATTGGCATTGATTCGCTCATCATTCTCCCCGTAGATACCAAGCACGGGCGCGGCTATCCGCTTCATGTCGGCGGTGTCGGGTGCGGGACCGTAGGCGACCACGGCGGCGCGGAGCTTCGGGTTGTTGGTTGCATAGCGGAAACTCTGTCCCCCGCCCCAGCAGAAGCCGATGGTGCCGATCTGGTCCCTGGCCACGGCTGGCAAGCCGTTCACGTAGGCGTAGACGGCATTCAGATCGGCGGTGACCCGCTCGGGCTCCAGCGTCGCAACCAGCTTGCGGCCGGAGTCGGGGTTCGCCGGCGTAATCCCGTGCTTGGAGGACAGCAGGTCCGGCAGAATGGCGACGTACCCCTCCTTGGCGAGCCGGTCGGCCACGGTCGGCTCCCAGTCCGTCAGCCCGAAGATCTCATGTATAACAATCACCGCAGGTGCCTTGGTCTTCCGCTCCGGATAGGCGATGTACGCCCGGATCGAGTCCTGCCCTCGTTTGATCGAGACCCATTCTCCGTGCGTGGTGACTGAATCGATGGCCGGGGTCGGCGCATCCTGCTTCACAGAGTTGCCCTTGTAGGCCCACATCGCGGCGCCCCCCACCAGCAGCGCCAGCAGCGTCACCAGCAGGTAGGTGGCAACCGCCCCGGCCCGTGGGTGCCGGGAGCTCATGGCAGTTCCCAGAACTCGACCCGGTTCTCCATCAGCAGCGGAACGGCGACGCGAGACTTGCCGTCGAACCCGATGTCGGCCGGGGAAGGTACGGGATAAGCCACCCGGGTGATCTTGCCGTTATCCACGATGAAGAGGCTGGAGTCGGCCCAGCTGGTCACCAGGAGCCGGTTGTCGGGCAGAATCTCGATGCCGTCCTGCTGGCCGGGGCCCGTGCCGATGGGCCGCACGGTCTTTTCGCCTGGACTCCAGGAAACCAGACCAGTTCCCATGAACGGCGCGATCAGCAGCGCGTCCTCCATGAATGCGATGCCGTTGGGCGCGGCCAGCTCCTTGGACTCGAAGGCCACCGTCGCCTTCCCATTCTTGATCTGATATATGCGGTCGGGGCCGGGGTGCGTGAACTTGGGACCCAGGCCGGAGTCGGTGATGTACAAGGTGCCGTCAGACCCGGCGACGATGTCGTTAAGGAACTTGGCCCCCGGCACCCTGACCGAGCCCGCCGCCGCTCCGGTCCGCTTGTTGAACGCCCGGACCACATCGATGTCGGCGACCCAGATTGTGTCGCCCGTGATAGCCATACCCTTGGGGGCGTTGAGCGTCACGCCTCCGCGTCCACCGGCAATGAACTTGAGAGAATCAACCTTGCCGTCGGGGGTGAGCCGGGCAATGAAGCCGTTGTTGTCCTTCCCGAAAGGGTCGCCGTTGATATTGGCCACGAACCAGACATTCTGGTCGAAGTCCCAGCGGGCGGCCTCGGGCGCCTGTAACTCCCGCACCTCGCCGGTCTTGGTGGCCATCCGGGAGCCGGCGGCGGACTTGGTGGCCCCGGCCGCGGAGTCACTCAGGGAAGCGGTACGATCGCTCGTGTCCCGAGGGCTGCAGGCACCGCCGCAGATGCTGAGTGCGGCCAACGCCAGTGTGGTTGCGAGATGATGCCGGATCATGGCGGAACTCTCCACTATGGTTATAGGCGCAATAATAGCTGGCTTTACATGCCCCGCTGCCCCGCTGTCCCTTACGGGAGATCCCAGAACTCGACGCGGTTCTCCATCAGCAGCGGCACCGCGACACGCGAGTCTCTGGGATTCACGTCGATATCTGCCGGCGAAGGCACCTTCGAGACCACCTTTCGTATCTGGCCGTTGTCGAGGACGAAGAGGCTGGAATCGGTCCAGCTGGTAACCAGCAGGCGGCCATCGGGAAGAAACACGACTCCATCCTGCTGCCCCGGACCGGTTCCGATCGCTTCGACGTTGTCGCTGCCCGGCGTCCATCCGTAGATCCCCCTGCCGAGGAACGACACGATCACGAATCGTCTACGCTTCGGATCCCAGGTAATGCCGTTGGGGCCGTCGAGCCTGGCTGATGTGAGCGCAGCGGACGCGCCGGATCGGGTGACTCGGAAGACCTGATCCGGGCCGGGATGCGAGACTTCGCCCTTCGAGCCGAAGAGTATACCGGTGTCCGTCATGTAAACCGCTCCGTCGGGAGCGATCGCCGCGCCGTTGAGGAATCGGGCCCGCCCGTTGGTGCTGACATTGGCGATCAGCGCGCCGGTTCGTTTATTGAAGGCCCGCGCCACATCGATGTCGGCCACCCAGAGAGTGTCGCCGCTGATGGCCAATCCCTTGGGTGCGTTCAAGGTGACGCCCTTCTTGCCACCCTCGATGAATTTGAGGCTATAGGGCGCCCCGTCGGGCCGGAGCCGGCTGATGTATCCGTTATTGTCTTTCTGCAGCGGCGTTCCGTTGATGTTGGACACGAACCAGACATCGAGGTCGCGGTCGTAGCGGGCCGACTCCGGCCCCTGCAGGTTCGGAGTCTGACCCACCTTCCGCAGCATGACGGACTCTTGTTCGTAGAGGGCGGCCGAGTCGGCGAGGGCGCTGTCCGACAGGCCGTTGTAGGCCTCGGGCCGGCGGTTGCAGGCTCCGAGGCCTGCGCTCGTCACGGCCGAGAGCATCAAAGCGAGCGATGTACGGAGGTGCAGGTGCGGCATGGCCAGTCTCCGGGATAGAGCGGTAGTCGGATAAGGTAACCAGCTTACCCGCTTACTCCTCAGGGGCACCTCCCGCCTTGGCGACCTGGTCCGCCCGTACCCGGCCGGCGTCGAACTTTCGGGCCGAGGCCAGCATGGTATCGATCACCTCGTCGGCATCCGCGGCGCCACGCTTGAAGCGGATGGGGTTGATTCTGGCGACCACGAACGGCCGCAGGTAGGGGCTCTCGAATCCGCGCGACTTGAGCGCCTGCATCGCCTCCGTTACCGCCGCATCCAGCTCCAGGATGCGCGCCGCCCGCTCCCGCCTCGTCTCCAGCGCCGCGGGAAGCGGGGCCTCCTCCCACTGCTCGATCCGGCGCAGAATCGGGTGATAAGCCCCGCCGGCGAACCGTCCCTGCTGCTGATAGCAGAGGCCCAGCGTGAGCAGGGCCGGCTCCTCGAACTCGACCTCGTACTCCTTCTCGGCACGGCTTTCGGCAGTGGCCAGCAGCTGGGCCAGCCGGATCACTTCCAGCGAGCGCTCGCGAAGGTTGTGGGCTTTCTCGGTGTTGAGCAGCAGGATCCGGTGGGCCACCTCGATGTCCGGCACCACAATCGCCACCACCGACTTGGCGCCGAGTTGTCGCAACGCGGCGAGGCGGTGGTTCCCATTAGGAGTCCAGTATGGACGTTCTCCTTCCCCTCCTTCCCGCCCCCTCGCTTGCTGGCTCGGGGCAGGCTCTTCCCGCCGAACCACGATCATCGGATCCAGATACCGGCCCAGCTTGTCCATCGCCGCGGCCAGCCGCTCGACATGCGGCTTCGACAGATCTCGCTGGTATGGGGTCGGCTCGACCAGATCGATCGGCAGCGCGGCGAACACCTGCCAGTGCCCACCGAGTGGGTCCTGGTATGGCGCCAGCACTCGGCCCCCATCCGCCTCGATCACCTCGGCCAATCGGGCGACAGCGGCAGGTGGCGTGCCCGAAGCGATCAGTTCCGGAGGAATGCCGCGGGAGCGAGGCTCCGCCGGCGCACTCTTCTTGCGGCGTGGCTTGGCGCCGCCCTTGGCTGAGCTGCGCTTTGCTGCCTTGGCATCGGCCACTCTTCAGCTTCCTTCGCGGTCTGCCTTGAGCCGATTATGAACTTCGCGCACACCGGGGAGGCTCTCCACCAACTCCTCCGCCAGCAGTCTGGCATCAGAATCAATCACCATTCCTCTGAGCGTCACCGCGCCCCCCTCCACTTCGACCTCGATGTCGACGGCCTCGAGCTCAGGATCGCTGGTCAGAATCTCCCTGATCTCCTGCGCCAGCGTCTCATCCGGGCGGCGGCGGCTTCGCGGACCGCTGTTCGTCTGGCGGCGGCCCTGTTCCTCTCGACGCTCCGCGCGGAACTGCGCCTCACCCCAGGTGTCCTCACCCGGATTCCCCAGGCCTTCCTTCCCCCGCGCACCGGAACCGGCGCCGGTGCTGTGCCGCTGCCAGTCCCCATAGCTGGGCGCGTCGTCCTCTGACCCCTCGTCCGGGTAGACCCCTCCGCCCAGGGTGCTGTAGCCGCCCTCGCCGCCGGTGCCTCGGCTTCCACGATTGTCGACCTGGTCCTCACCCGAGCGGGGCATGAATCGCTCCGAGGCGTCCACGCCGGGTCCTCCCTCCGAGGTGATCTCACTTGGGCTGTCGACGCTCGGGTCGATCACTTCGTCCGGCCCCGGTCCTTCACCACGCTCCAGCAGCTGGGTAGTATCTTCATCCTGTTTGATGGGGCGCCGACTCGCCTGCGGCATGCGTCGACGCTCCTCGCCACTTCGCTGGTCTTTACTTTTCGCCATAATCGCCTCCTGGCCTTCGTTCGTTCGACCCCATCTGCTCGCAACCTCGGGTAGCGGCATCAGGGCCACTGTGAGCGAGATTACATCAGCGCTCCCGAGTGATTTCTGCGAGTGCTGCCCGGGCTTCCTCGACCCTGCCCTGCAGCTCCGGGTCCGCCTTGTCCCACAACCGGAGGAAGCGGCGGTACGACAGCGCGGCTGAATCGGGCTTCCCTGCGGCCTCATAGGTGTGTCCCAGCGCGAGGTACGTGAGCGGCCGGTACAGCACATCGATATCGAATCCGTTCCGGAGCCAGGTGATGCCCTCTTCACGGGTGTCCGGCCGGCTCGCGAGCGTGATGGCCAGCTGGAGCCGAAGAAATGCACTGTCATCCGTTTGTCCCGGTGCCGCCACCATGTCCAGGCCGGTCCGCAGCCTCCGCAGCCCGTTCAGAGTGTCTCCCTGCATTACCGCGCCCCAGCCGTCCGCGGCGATCAGGTATCCCCGGAGTATCGCGGGGATCGCCGCGGAGTCGGATGCCTCCAGTGCCCGCGCGATGCGGCGCCGACCCTGGGTGACGTCCCCCCGCACGAGCTGCACCATGCTCCTGGCGTATTCCGCTTCTGGGCCCGGCGGAAAACCCGCCACGGCGCTGTCGAGAAAGCCAGGGGACACCGTGGGAGCGAGCTTGAGTGCAGCGGCCCAGGCCACCACTTCAGTCGCCTTGCCGGGATCCAGGCTCTTCAGAGAGTCCACCACCAGTCTTGCGTGGCGCCAGCGTCCCAGGCCGGCCAGGGCCTGAGATCGGGCAGCCAGCCCGCGCGAGCGGAACACCGGCGCCTGGGAACCCAGCCGCTGGATCCGATTGAAGCGGAACAGGACCGAGTCCGAGGACCCATTCTCCTGCCAGTAGGCGGAGTTTGCCGCGTAGATGATCCAGGCCGGCTCCGTGGCTAAAACGGCCCGTAGCGCGCTGTCGGTCGGCTCCGGGCCCCAGGCAAACCGAGCAGTGGTCTGGAGTGCACTCAGTGTCGCCGCCGGCGCGGTCCCGGCGATGCTGGCGTAGTAGCGGGAAAACCGGGCGCTGTCTCGTGTCACGAGAGCGACCTCGAACGGATGAATCAGCGCAGG
The DNA here is from genome assembly GCA_963840165.1 of uncultured Gemmatimonadales bacterium. GTDB lineage: Bacteria > Gemmatimonadota > Gemmatimonadetes > Gemmatimonadales > GWC2-71-9 > CAVVWJ01. The sequence continues at coordinate 157,994 of CAWIXT010000007.1, read as the reverse complement.
ATAGAGGGTGGAATCCCGCCGGATGACACTGTCGAAAGCGGCGTAGGTCGAATCCGGGGCATCGGGACGGTAGATGTGAGTGTGAAAACTCGCCTCTCCTAAGAGGAACCAGCCCTCGACGTCCTCGGGATGTGCCGTGGCGTAAGCGCGAAGTGAATCGACCGAGGCGGGCTTGCCGGTGTCGAACAACTGGTAACCGGCCAGCAGCCGGCGGTCGCGGGTGTGCAATCGACCCGCAAAGCGGCCGGCAGCTGCGAGCGCCATTCGTGACTCGCGGTTACCATAACCCCCGGTCCATCCGAACACCTGGGCCCGCCTCAGGTGCGCCAGTGCGAACGTGGAATCGATCTCGACCGCGCGAGTGTAGGCGCCTTGCGCCGAGTCCCACTGCAGCTTCCGATAGTGTCCTTCACCCCGCAGGTACTCCCGTAACGCGGCAATCGAATCGGTGGTGAGAGACGCCAGCCGCAGGTTGGGGAGCGGCTCCCTGGACCGCCATACGTCCCGCAGCAATGCCAGGCTCAAGCGGTCCACTACACTGAGCACGCTGTCAGCCGCCCCGTCCACCTGAGCCTGACCCAGTCGGTTTCCATCCACGCTGTAGAGGTCCGCGGCCAGTCGCACCCGGCCCCCGGCGGAGACTACACTGCCGAGCACCACCGAGCCGGCGTCCAGTTCGCGCCCCACCGCCAGACCTCGGGTCAGATCGCTGCTGCCTGGCCGTGCAGTTCCCCACTGCCGCACCACTGTACGCGGATCTACGGTGTTGATGCCGCCTACGCCACGCAGGTTGGTTGCAAGCAGGTCCACCATCCCTTCGCCCAGGAACTCGATGCCGGGGCCCGAGGTATGAAATGGAAGCACGGCGAGCGTCTCCGCTGCCGGCGCGATTCTCTGCCCGGGCGACCGCCCCGCAAACCAGCTGCCCGCCAGAACCCCGGCTAGCACCGCCAGCGCACCGGCCCCGACCCACCTGTTGCGCACGCTCCGGCTCGGGCCACGCGCATCGCTGAGCGCCGAGCGGAGCGAGCTCATGTCCGGGTAGCGGTCAGCCGGGTCGATCGCCAGGGCTCGTACCACCACCTGATCGAGCTCCGGGGGAACGCCCGCACGCACCTGGCCTGGATGCGGCCGGGGGGCGGTGAGGCTCTGGGCCAGGATCGTTTGCGCCGTGGCACCGGCGAATGGCGGCTGGCCGGTGAGCATTTCGTATAGCACGCAGCCGAGTCCGTACTGGTCCGAACGGGCGTCCACCACGGCCTCGGCGGTGGCCTGCTCCGGACTCATGTATTGGGGCGTCCCCATCACCATGCCGGCACGGGTGAGGCGAGTGGAGCCACCGGCTGCGGTAGCAGCAGTGCCTTCGGCCACTGCCTTGGCAACTCCGAAGTCGAGCACCACAGCGTGTCCGCCGCTCAGCAGAATATTCTCCGGCTTGATGTCGCGGTGCACCACGGCTTTGCCATGCGCATACGCCAGGGCATCGGCTACTTCCGTGGCGATCGTGCGAGCGGTGTCAACCGGCAGCCGTCCCTCTCGCCGGAGCAGCTGGCGCAGCGTCTCGCCCTCCACGAATGGCATCACGAAGTACGGGATGGGAGAGCCGGCGCCATCCTCGACCACGCCTGAATCGAAGACCGGAAGGATGTGTGGGTGCTGGAGACCTGCGGCGAGCTCGATCTCGCGAAGGAACCGCTCCACTCCTTCCCGTCCACCGAGCTCGGGTCGGACGACCTTGAGCGCCACCGGGCGTTTGTGCCGGAGATCGCGCGCCAGATAGACGGTGGCCATACCACCCGCACCGATCTCGCGCTCCACTACATACCTGCCGCTGACGGCGGACGCCAGGCGCTCGGGGATATCGCTCATGGGTGAGAGAATCTACGGGGTGAAGAGGATTGAAACACCGCCTGAGTTTCCCTCGGTCAAAAGTTGATGTACCTATAGCGGATGGCTACTCCGAACAGCAGCTCCGGCCTCACCCCGGTCGCCGCCCGCCTTGTCAGCCTTCCTGCCGGGAGATCTTACCTCGTTGGAGCGATACCCCTGACCATCGGGCGGGAGCCTTCCTCCGCGGTTCCGGTACACCGTGAGGATGTCTCCCGCTCGCATGCCTGCATTCTGCGCACGCCGGAAGGCTTTCTGCTGGTGGATAGTAGCCTGCACGGCACCTACGTGAACGCAAAGAGGGTGCAGGAGCGGCAGCTGCTGGCTGATGGCGACGTGGTCCAGATCGGCGGCCAGTCGTTCCGGTTCGATCTGCCGAGCACTGATGTCCTCGAGGAACCGCCCGGTGTGCGCACGACTGGCAAGCTGGCGTTGGCCTTGATGTCGCTGGCCTGCGCCACAGCCTGGCCCTCGCTACCGCTCGCGGCCCAGGTCGATCAGCTGGACTCCGTCGGCCGATACGTCATCGCGGAAATGAAGCGGCAGCAGATCCCGGGTCTCTCGGTCGCCATCGTGCGGGGAGACAGCATCCTGCTCGCTCGAGGATATGGCTTTGCCAACCTCGAGCACCAGATACCGGCCTCGGACAGCACTGTCTACCAGTCGGGCTCGCTGGGAAAACAGTTCACCGCCGCCGCAATGGGAATGCTGGCCGCTCGGGGGCGCCTCAGCGTGAATGACCGAATCACCAAGTGGCTCCCCGAGGGCAAGGGGATATGGGACAGCGTGACGGTGCGCCAGCTGCTCACACACACCTCCGGCATCCCCGATTACACCGACTCGTTGATCGATCTTAGAAAGGACTACACCGAGGATCAGCTGGTTCGGCTCGCGGCCTCACAGCCGCTGGCCTTTCGCGCAGGTACCAGCTGGAGCTACAGCAACACCGGATATCTCTTGCTGGGAGTTCTGATCCGTCGGGTCACCGGCCGCTTCTATGGCGACGTGCTCCACGAGCTCCTGTTCGCGCCGCTCGAGATGCAGACCCGGGTCATTTCCGAGTCGGATGTCGTTCCCAACCGCGCCGCGGGATACCGCCTGGTTGGAGGCGGGCTGAAGAATCAGGAGTGGGTGTCGCCCTCTCTCAATACCACCGCCGATGGAGCGCTCTACCTGACCGTCAACGACCTGGCTCGATGGGCGCTGGCGCTGCGCGAGGGGCACCTGCCACCGGCGGCCGTGCTGGATGAGGCCTGGACCCCCGTTCGGTTGAAGGACGGTGGCGCCTTCCCCTACGGCTATGGGTGGGGACTGACGGACCAGCGTGGCCGGCGCCGCATCGGACACACCGGCTCCTGGCAGGGTTTCAAGGCCGCCATCTATCGTTACCCGGAATTCGATCTGACCGTTGTTGCGCTCGCAAACCTCGCCGAGGCCACCCCCGGGCCGATCGCGGAGGCAATTGCGGGGATCGTGGAGCCCAGGCTGCAGCCGCCACAGATCCTGAGCCGGCCACTCGCAGGCCCCAACCCGCCGGTACCCATTTCCACCTTGCTGAGGCGAATCGCGAGCGATAAGGAGACTGGCCTCACCCCAGGCGCCCGGCGTCACCTGGCCCCCGCCGTACGACGTCAGCTGCCCGAGCTTCTCGGCCAGGTGGGGTCCTGGACCCCACTGGGCTGTGAGCAGCCCGAGGGAGGTGCCTCTCGCTGGCTCGGCGCGGACGCCGTCCGGATCTGCTACGCCCGGGCTGTGGGTGCGGCCAAACGGGCGATCGCGGTCGTGTACTTCACCAGCGATTGGGAGGCAGCGTATTTCGAGGTGGGTAGCTACTGAGCGGTGCCCTTGGCGAAGCGCAGCGGCAGCGCCAAAATGAGGGTATGCCAGAAGCCCAGCTGATCGGCCAGCGGCAGAGGGAAACCCCCGGGGACAGCAGGAGCACGCCGGCGGCGCGCCGGGCTCTCCCACCCGACCTGCTGCGGCAGGCGTCCCGCCGGCTTCAGATCCTGGCCCTGATCGGCGCCGCCCTCTGGGCCCTGGGTCCGGGCCTGGGACATCTCGCCGCGTACTTCAACAGTCCTTACGACCCTCGATGGAGCCAGTTCGGAGCCACCGACGCGATCGCGGTGACATCGTGTCTCGTCGGCCTCGGCCTGTATGCCTACCTCCGCACCCGGGATCGCGAGCCGACCTTCGTCCTGGACCTGGCGCTCGTGTTCATGGTGTTCTGCTCCGCCGGGATCGCCCTCTTATACCACCTCGGACCGCCGGGTGTCACTGTAATTGGCACCGAGCCGGTAATCACCTGGATCGGCCCCGTCATTCTGATGTTCGCCGCGTTGGTCCCGGGGTCCCCCGGGAAGCTGCTGATAGCCGGATTGGTCGCTGCCTCGATGGACCCGCTGGGCATGGTCATAGCACAGGCCGCGGGACGCTATCATTTCGGCGGCCTTCATAACGCCCTGATCATGCACTACCCCAGCTACCTGCTACTCGGAGTTGCGGTGGTCATCTCGCATACCGTCACACGCCTGGGGCGCCAGGTGGTGAAGGAACGAGAAATGGGCAGTTACCGGCTGGGTGAGCTGATCGGGCGCGGCGGAATGGGCGAAGTCTACCGTGCCACCCACCGCATGCTGGCCCGGCCGGCAGCGATCAAGCTCATCCGCCCTGAGGTGCTGGCGGGGCGGAGCGCCGAGAGCGCCAACCTGGCGGTCACCCGCTTTCGGCGGGAGGCGGAGGCTGCAGCCAACCTGCGGTCCCCGCACACGGTGGAGCTCTACGACTTCGGGGTGACCGATGATGGGACGCTGTATTTCGTAATGGAGCTGCTCCAGGGGATGGATCTCGAAACTCTGGTCCAACGTGAAGGCCCCTTGCCGTCCAAGCGCGTGATTCACATCCTGCGTCAGGTCTGCGAATCCCTGGAAGAAGCCCACGCCAGCGGACTGGTGCACCGCGACATCAAACCGGCCAACATCCACGTGGGACGGGTGGGACTGCGCCACGACTTCGTGAAGGTGCTGGACTTCGGTCTGGTCAAGTCGGTGGGCGGACTGACCGGAGACTCTATGGGCACCGCCGCGGGGCTTACGCCCGGCACTCCGGCCTACATGGCGCCGGAAATGGCCCTGGCAGAGGAAGTGGACGCCCGAGCCGACATCTATGCCCTGGGGTGCGTGGCGTACTACCTCCTCACCGGCAAGCTGGTGTTCGAAGGCAGCGCGTCATTTCAGGTGATCGCCAAGCACATCCAGGAGACGCCGCTTCCGCCATCGCGGCGGACCGAGCTGCCCATCGATCCGGGGCTCGACCGCATCGTAATGGCCTGCCTCGCGAAAAAGCCCCAGGATCGGCCCCAGGCCGCCGCGGAGCTGGATGCCGAGTTGGCAGAGCTTCAGACCGACCCATGGAGTCAGGAGGAGGCCCAGCGATGGTGGCGCCAGCACCAGCCGGCCTGAGAATGACTCGCGCGGCTGCACTGATGGCGGTTCTCCTCCCCACGGCCGCCTGCGAGGCCTGGCATCTCTCATTCAACAGCGACGGGCTGGTCTTCGTCTCGGTCGTCAGCATCCCCGGAGAGGGCCGGCACCAATTTCGGGTCCGGACCCGGGATGCCGGCGGAACAACCAGGACGATCGACCTGCCGCCGTCGAGAGAGCTAACCCTTAGCCCCGGGGTAGATGGGGCTTTCGAGCTGAACCTGCTCGCGCCGGCGGGCTGCTGGGTGGAGGGAGTCAATCCCCGAACGGTAGTGGTCGCAACCGGTCACGAGAGCCGTCTGGTCTTCGACGTTCGCTGCTCGGCCCAGTAATCACGATCAGAGACCGGCTCAATAGGTTTGGTTTAGCCTTCCGGTTCCACGTACAGCTTCAGCTTGCCGATGGCGACGTCCCACTGCCGTGAGATCTGATCCAGCGAGCGCTTCGCCTCCTCCAGGCGATGGCGTTCCAGCCGCCAGACGCTCTCCTTGCCGCGCCTGGTTCCCCGCACCAGCCCGGCGCCGGCCAGCACCCTCAGATGTTTGGTCACGCCCTGCCGGGTAATCCCGGCTCCCTCGGTGAGTCGGGAGATCGAGACCGGGCCCGAGGAGAGCCGGCTCAGAAGCCTGAGCCGGTTCTCGTCACCCAGCGCCGCGAAGATGGCGGCGGGCCTGGCGGCGCGTACCCGTTCAGACAAGGTGCTTTGCCAGATTCTTCAGCTGGCCGGTCCAGCCGGCGTCGTTCTCCCGGTAGGCCTGGGTTCTCCGGGACGGTGCCAGCGCATCGAAGCCGGTCTCTGTTATCGTCAGCCGGGTGCCCTCAGGCGCGTCTTCCAGCTCGAAGACCACCAGGGTGAGTGGCTCGTCCGGATGCTTGTCGGGATCGCCGCCAGGCTGCCACCGCCAGGAGAACAGCCGCTCTGGCTCCATCTGTTCGATGGTGATATCCATGGTCAGATGCTCATATCCGCGACTGGTGACCGGACCACGGACCCGGGCGCCGGGCCGGAACGGATCCTTCAGATCTGCCCCGAACCAGCGCCCGAACTCGGCCGGGTCGGTCAAGGCACGCCAGACCCTGGATCGGGGGGCGCGGAGCACGGTCGTCTTCACGATGCGATCGGTACCGCTGCGGCTCTCGGATGACGTGCTGGTGGAGCTCATGGGACCCTCCCGGATTTGGTATGCAACCTTCTGGTTGCTCTAAAACTTATAAGCTGCACCTTAACGCGCAACCCCCCGGTTGCCAATCACCCTGTTCGAGGCCGCCATGTCATCGCCAGTCGAGACGTTCCGCCGATTGACCACCGGAGTGTACGTCGTAGGTGTGTCGCACGGCCCCCGCGCCAATGCCTTCACCGCCGCCTGGGTCACGCAGGCTTCCTTCGACCCCCTGCTGGTCGCCCTCGTCGTCAACCCGGAAAACTTCTCCTACGGGTTGCTGCAACAGAGCCGGGCCTTTGTCCTCAACCTGCTGCGGAAGGGCCAGCTGGATCTGGCCCGGCACTTCGGGACTCAATCGGGCCGCAACCTGAATAAGCTCGAAGGTCATGGCTGGCGGGCCGGCGCGCTCGGGGCGCCGATTCTCCTGGACGCGGCGGCCTACCTGGAGTGCAGGATGGTTGGCTCTCTCCCGGCGGGAGACCACCAGGTGATCCTCGGCCAGGCGGTTGCGGGCGAGGTAATGGCCGACACTGCCGAGCCGATGATTTATGCCGAAACTGGAGACATCGACGGGAGTTCGGAGCTCTATCCGGATCACTTCTGAGGATCGCGTATGGCAGCGACTGGCCTGAAGGGTGTGGTGAGGGTGGACGGCCATGAGATCGAAATCTCCCGGCCCGAGAAAGTGCTCTTCCCCGAGGACGGCATTACCAAGGGAGAGCTGATCGAGTACTACGCCCGCATTGCTTCGCGAATGCTTCCCCACCTCTGCGACCGGCCCCTGACCCTGGAGCGTTACCCCAACGGAATCAACACCAAGCGCTTTTTCCAGAAGGAGGTGTCATCCTACTTCCCCGAATGGATCCGCAGGGCGACGGTCAAGAAAGTCGGCGGCAGCGTGACCCACGTGGTGTGCAACGACACCGCCACGCTGGTGTATCTCGCCAATCAGGCCTGCATCACCCCTCACATCTTCCTCAGCAGGGTCGATAAGATCGACCAGCCCGACCAGATGGTATTCGACCTGGACCCCCAGGGGGAAGACTTCGAGCTGGTACGGTCCACGGCTCACGCCTTCAAGCAGCTGCTGGATGAGCTGGAGCTGCCCGCGTTCCTCAAGACCACCGGGTCCCGGGGACTCCACGTCGTGGTGCCGCTGCAGCGCCGGGAGACCTATGACACCGTGCGCGAGTTCGCCCGGGAGCTGGCCGCCATTGTAGTGGGCCAGGCACCCAAGGAGCGCACCCTGGAGCAGCTGAAGGCCCAGCGGGGGACTCGCGTATTCATCGACACCAACCGCAACGGCTACGCCCAGCTCGTGGCCCCGGCGTTCGCCGTACGGGCGCGCAAGGCTGCGCCGGTTTCAGTGCCGATCGACTGGGCCGACCTGAAAAAGAAGGGGCTGAGGCCTAACGGCGTCACCATCCGGACGATCTTCGACCATCTGGAGAACGCACCAGACCCGTGGGAAGCCTTTGGGCGGAGCCGGGCCTCGCTGGCCAAGGCGCGGCGTAAACTCACTGCTATACGATGACAGACATTGCAGTCGTGGCGGCCTGGGTTGCCGCTGAGTACATTGGAAGATCTCCCACAATAGAGCTCCTCTTTCATGACGCCCCAACGTCTGCTCGTCGGCGGCTGCCTCGTTACGGTGCTCGCCTGCGGCGGAGATACGACCGGCCCTGGCGACTCGGTGCCCTCCCAGGCCATTCCCATCGTCGTCGGCGACACCCTGGTCCAAGCCTTCGCAGCGGGTGATACCGTCGCCCGGTTCATCATTCGCTCGGCTGCCCCAATCGACGTTGCGGTCTTCGCCCAGTCTGAGCTGGGGAACTTTGCGCTCGGCATTACCGACTCGGTCACCGGCGAGCTGCTGGGCCAGGGCCAGGCATTCCAGGATCCGGCCAGCGGCCACCTGATGCTGAACCGCACGAATACCGTGCCGGTCGGCGACGGACGCGTGCTCCTGCTCGAGGTCTTCAGCCTGCAGCCCAACGCGCCAGCCCGGGTGCGACTCCTGGTCCACCGAGTCAACCGTGCACCCGAAATCGCACCCAACTCGTTTGCCGTGGGAGACACGATAGTCGGTGAAACGCTGGAGAACATCGCGGACATCGATGACTTCGTGTTCCAGGCCGCGGCCGGTGGCGAGTTCATCGCGTACCTGCAGGGCGAGGAGGGCGTCATCCCGGGCGAACTCATTCTTCACGTGACGTCTCCCGATGGCACCGAGCGGCTCGCCGCAGTGGCCAACGCCGCGGGGGACGTGGAGCTGGAGGCGCAGGCAACCGCGCGGTTCATAGTACCAGAGGGCGGGAACTATCGGGTCGAGGTGGGATATCCGGGAGTATTGACAGTCACCCCGGAGCTTCCCGGCACCGGCAGCTACCGGTTCGTGGTACGGGCGATTGACCGTGACCCGGAACACGCGCCGGTTCTTCTGGCCCCGGGTGACACACTCACCGGCGAGGCGATCGAGTATGTGGGTGACGTGGACGAATTTCAGATACCCGTTGTGGCCGACAGCGCGTACAACGTGTTCGCCCAGATGCAGGGCTCATCCGAGAACGCCGAGCTCCAGCTCACGGTGGTCGCGGGAGGCCAGGAGATCGCGTTCCTGACGAGCTCGGTTGGCGATACGGCGCTGGCCGGCCGGTTCACCGGCAACTTTACAGCCGCCGCCACTGGAACGGTGACCGTTCGAGTGCTCTGCCCCTCTGAGCGCCTGGGAATCCAGCGCGGTCCGTACCGGCTCTTTGTGTATCCTGTCAACCGAGCTCCTGAGCTGGTGCCCGCCAGCATTGCACCGGGTGACTCTATCGCCGAAACCATCGAGTTCCCCGGAGACATCGACAAATTCACCCTCTCGCGCCCGAGCACCGGGGTTGTGAACGTGATCCTGCACCGCGGTGCCACATCGGCCGAGTGGCTCGACCTGACCTGGAGCCCGGCAGCCGGGAATGAGACGCTCAACTGCTATCACACCCCACCGTCGACCGAGGCGGGATGCGCCACTGGGCGTGTGGTGCTCGCCGGTGCGCTTCCGCTGACGGTGGCCAGCGCCCTGGGCGCTACAACTTCCTTTCGAGGCGGCTACAGTCTGGTGGCCCTGGCCATCGACACCACGCCCGAGGTCCCATCCCAGATCGTACTCAACCAGACCATCCAGGAGGAGCTGAACCCGAGGGGAGACCTCGACATCTACCAACTTCCGTACTCCGAGGGCACGCTGATAGAGCTGGTGGGGAGCGGGGGCGGAACCCTGAACGATCCCATCGATTTCAGCTTCGAGGATCCCGATGGTGCGTTCATGGGTGGTTATGCCGGGGGGTTCCCCATCAACAGCGGACGGATGACGCTGCGGGCAAGCGGAACGTACCGGCTACGGGTGTCGGGCTCTGCTACCGTAGCGCCGACCCCATACACCGTAGAGGTGCGCACCGTCGGATCTGCCACCGAGGCGGCATCTGCCTCGCTCAGCCCCGGCGACTCGGTCTCGTCCGAGACGATAAACGCGCTGGGCGACGTGGACGACTTCCTCATCAACGCCGCCCCCGGCACCGAGGTTCAGGTCTTCCTCCGGGAGGGAAGCTTTCAGCTGTACATCGATCCCATCGTAGCGGGAACCAACACCCTGATTCGCACCGGCACCCAGTTCAATACCGGGCGGCTGACGGTGCCCGGGTCCGGACAGGTGGGGATCCGGATCTACGAGCCCCGGTCGTTCAGCAGCGGGCTGCGGGACCACGGCTTCAGCTTCACCGGCCCGTACTCGGTCAGCGTCCACCAGATCGATCGCGCCCCCGAGACCCTGACCGCTGCCCTCACGCTCGGCACGACAATGGATGGCGAGGCTCTGGACATCGAGGGCGACGTAGACGAATACACCTTTTCCGGAACCGCCGGCCAGCAGGTTAGCGCGAGTGTCAGCGCGCCATTTGCCCTGGACGTCCACGCTGAAGTCATGCTGGAACTGATTGACCCGAGCACCGGGGCGGTGTTAGGCAGCGCAGCGAGCTTCGACGGCAGCGTTCATACGACGGGGACTATAAGCCTCCCGGGCACACGCACCTACATGGTACGACTCAGTGGGAGCGATAGCACCCGCGGCAAAGGCGGCTACCGATTCATCGTCCAGTGATCCGTAGTATCGCCTCTGGCAAAGGTGGCGCGAGCATGACCGGGATCTTCAGGCACGCGAAAGTTTTTCTGACGCTCGCGCTCGGGACTCTCGGGTGTAGCGATGGCGGGGGCCCCTCGGAAGACGACCTCAGGATTCTGGCATTGGGGCCCAACCGCGTCACGCCGGGGGCCGGCGCATGGGTTATTGCAGTCCGGGGGACCGGCTTCGCCGACAGTGCCGTGGTCCACGTCAACGGGTCACCCCGACAGACATCCTTCGAGAGCAGTGCCCGGGTCTACGTGTTCTTTCTGTACACCGATACAGTAGAACCGGGCACGGTGTACCTCCAGGTGGTCAATCCGGATAACAGCCGCTCCAACCGGGTACCGCTCGTCATCGCCACTGACGCCACATCGCTCGCCATAGACTCGATCGTTCCCGGCCCGGAAAGGGAAATCAGCCCGGGATCGCCGGTCACGGTGTTCTTCAACGAAGCGCTGGACGAGTCGACCCTCACCGATACCAGCCTGGTTGTCCGGGACGAGAGTGGTCCATTGTCGGGAACAATCTCGTATGATGCTGGCACACGGTCGATCACCTTGAGTACCACACTTGCTCCGGCCCGACGATTTATGGCCCACCTTTCGGACGAAATCCAGAGCGTTTCTCGTGGATTCACCGGAAGCCGGGACTGGACCTTCAGTACCAGCCTCGGACCCACGACAGTCGTCGACACCATGAGCAGCTGGCCGTCTCTCGTGCTCGGCTTCGATGGCCGGCCCCGTGTTGCGTACCAGGGACGCGAGACGGTCGGCTTCAGCCGTCTCAGACTGGCGGTCTGTGGCGGTGACTGCTCCCGCGCAGAGGGCTGGACCCTCTCGATCATCGACCAGGGAGGAAGTGCCGGGGGGTACGCCTCACTCACTCGCGATGCGGTCGGCCAGCTGCACTACGGCTATGAGGACTTCCACGTCGGTGCCATCTACGCCAGCGGTCCTTCGCAGCGCACCGTAATAGAAGGGAACCAGTCCGGAGCCTTTACCACCATCGCCGCGTCCCCGACCGGGGCGATCCACCTGTTGTACTACGCCAACGGAGATCTGCACGGCGCTAGCTGCACCACTACCTGTTCCAGTTCGGCCAACTGGACGGTAACTGCGGTGGATACAACCGGAAATGTCGGCTCGTTTGGATCGGCTGCCGTGGATGCAGGAGGTGGCGCGCATGTCACCTACTACGAAAACGATGCCGGCGATCTTCGCTACGCTACCTGCCCCGCGCCGTGCAGTACACCGGACTGGACCAGTGGGACCATCGCCGCCGGGGGACAGGTTGGCATCGGTTCGTCGCTGGTGGTGGACGGAGCCGGGGCGGTGCACTCCACTTGGCTCGATGTCACCGCCAACACCGTGATGTACGGCACCTGTAGTACCGAGTGTACTGTCGGTGGCAACTGGGCGGTCGGCCCCGTCGACCAAGTGGGCACCGGGCCGGTCGATTACGGCTTTTACTACACCAGTCTGGCGCTGGCTCCGGGCGGAAAGCTCGAGGCGGTATACACCAACCCCAACTTGGGATTGCTGCGAGGCGCGTCCTGCAGCGGAGGCTGCGCTACTCCCGGGTCCTGGTCAGCATTCACCGTGTCCTGGCGAGGCGCACGGGGCTACACGACCCGGGCTGTCAGCCTCGAAATGGGTGCCGACGGTCGGCGTCATGTGGTCTGGACTGACACCGATGCACTGCTTCGCTATGTCCGGTATTGACGCCCGCCGCTCAGCGAGATGGCTCCTTCCGAACCGGCTCTAGTCTCAGGTCCTGGAAGTCAAAGCTGAAATCCACTGCGTCCGACGCCGGGATCATCTTCAGCCGCTCGACACTGCCGTCCGCGTTGAGTGCGAAGGTGGCGTAGGCATCGGCCCTCAACTCGCGATCCCTCCACCGGGCCAGAAACGTGTCGTGCTGCCAGTGCAGCAGGTCGCCCACCAGCGCCGGGGTATGCTCGAACCGGATACTGAGCCCTCTCCCTTCCTGGGCAATGGTGACGTTGCCATACCAGGGGTCCCGGTAGGTGCCGGCGTACTTCTGTAATGGCAGGGAGGGGCCCGACGTCGAGTCTCTGCCCGCCGCCGCCTTGCGCTCCGCCTCCCGCGATTTCTGGCGGCCCTGGTCTCTCAAAGTCTTGAAGGCGGCCGGATAGTCCGGCGCTTTCGCGCCGAGGTAGTGATCGAGGACGTGGTATACGATCGACTCGAAGGCCGGCCCCGATTCCTGGTTGGTCAGGACCGCGACGCCGAGCCGGAGCTCGGGAACCATCGCCACCTTGGACAGATATCCCGGTAGTCCGCCGGTGTGTTGCCGCAGGATCTTGCCGCGATAATCGCGCACATTGATACCCAGGGCATACCCGGCCATGCTGGCGCGCAGATGGCTCAGGGTGCCGGCCACCGCCAGAGGCACGTTGCCTATCGGCGTGGGCGTTACCTCCCGCCAGAGCTCTTTGGTGGTGGCCGGCGAGAACAGACGCCCCCCGCTCGCGACCCGGCCCGAGTCGAGCTGCACCATCATCCAGCGGGCCATGTCGGCGGCGCCCGACATGATGCCGCCCGCGGGGTTGGTGTTGTCGCTGGCGAACGGCGCTACCGGCCGCACGGTATCGTTCACCTCGGCGTGGGTACCGGCGACATTGTCCCCCTCGGCGGCACCGGAGTGGCGCACGTCGCTGTCCCGCATTCCCACCGGGACTAGAATCCGCCGCCGCACGAACTCCTCCCAGCTCTGGCCCGAAACCGCCTCGATCACCTCTCCCGCCACCAGGTAGAGCACGTTGTCGTAGGCGTAGGCGCTCCGGAATGACGTCGCCAGCGGGATGTAGCGGATGCGGCGGGCAATCTCCTTCCGGTTATAGGTGGACGGCGGCCACCAGAGGAGGTCGCCCGCGCCGAGCCCCAGGCCGCTTCGATGCACCAGCAGGTCCCGTACGGTAAGCTCCCGCGTGACGTAGGGATCGGACATGGCAAAGGCGGGCAGATAGTCGATCACCGGCTTGTCCCATTGGACTTTGCCCTCTTCGACCAGCAGCGCCAGCGCGGTGGCGGTGAAGAGTTTGGTGTTGGATGCAATGCCGAACCGGGTCTGCGCGTTTACCGGGGCGGGCTCTCCCATACGCCGTACGCCGTAGCCTTTCGCCAGCACCACCTTTCCATCCCTGACGATCGCCACCGAGAGGCCCGGTACCGTGAATGTCTCCATTACCCGCCGGACGTAGTCGTCGAACTTCGGCGGAGCCTGCTGCGCGGCCGCTGCAATAGGAGTGGTCAGCAGGACGAGCGTCAGCGCGCGGTAATCGAGTCGCATTGCTATCCGTTGGAATGAGGGTTGTTATCTTGGAGCGACACCCAATCTACCCGGCATACGGAGCCCCACCATGGCTCGCGGAATTCCCCGCCGCAGCTTTCTCCAGAGCAGTTTCGCGGCGGCCGCGGGCACCGCGCTTCCGCGGCTCCACTGGCCCCGGGCTCGAACTCCGAACATTCTCTTCATCCTCGCCGATGACCTCGGTTACGGCGATCTGAGCTGCTACGGGCGGCCGGACTATCGCACCGCGAATATCGACCGGCTGGCTCGCGGGGGACTCCGCTTCACCAGCAACTACACCGCGGCCGCGGTCTGCACCCCGACCAGAGTCGCCCTCATGACCGGACGATACCCCGCGCGTCTCCCGATCGGCCTGATGGAGCCACTGGTTTACGGAGACGACAGCGTTGGACTCCCGCCGGAGCATCCCACACCGGCCTCGCTCCTCAAGGTGGCGGGCTATGAGACGGCGTTAATCGGCAAATGGCACCTAGGCTTCCTCCCCGAGCACGGCCCCATCCGGCACGGCTTCGATGAGTTCTACGGCATTCTGGGCGGCGGCGTAGACTACTTCAGCCATCGCGCGCCGGCAGGCAAGCTGGATCTGCATGAGGGAAACGTCACGGTGGACCATGCCGGGTACATGACCGACCTGCTGACTGACCGGGCGGTCCAGTTTGTTCGCCGGCGACGCGCCGCTCCCTTCTATCTGGCCCTGCACTACACTGCTCCCCACTGGCCCTGGGAAGGACCTGGCGATTCCGCAGCCAGCCGGACCTACCGGTCTGTCGCCGACACGGTGAAAGACCGGTATGTCAAAGGCTATGCCGATGGCGGCTCATTCCGGGTGTTCGCCGCCATGATGCAGCGGCTGGACGAGGGCGTCGGCCGTCTGCTGCGCGCGCTCGAGGACACCGGCCAAAGTCGCGACACTTTCGTAGTGTTCACCAGCGACAATGGGGGAGAGCGGTACTCGTACAACTGGCCTGCGAGCGCCGGTAAGGGCTCGCTTCGGGAAGGCGGCATCAGGGTGCCGGCGATTGTGCACTGGCCCGGGAGAGTGGCGGCAGGCCGGGCGACGGACGAGAGCGTCATTACCATGGACTGGACCGCAACCATGCTCGGGCTGGCAGGCGCCGTACCGGATCCGGATTACCCGCTCGACGGGATCGATCTTACATCGCTCTGCCTGGGAAAGGCCGGGCCTATCGACCGGACGCTCTTCTGGCGTACCCGGGCGCAGGACGCTGCTCGTCGGGGCCGCTGGAAGTATGTGAGAATCGAGCGCGACGAGATGCTATTCGATATCCCCAACGATCCTGGTGAACAGTCGGACCGTGACATTTATGAGCCCGCGACGCTGACGGCCTTGCGAGAGGAGTTTCGCCAGTGGAGCAACCGGATGCTGTCCAGGTCTTCCTGACGGTCCTGAAAATCCAGGTCGCAGTGACTGCAGCGCGTCTAGCGGCTTCCCGCCTTCTCGCTGAGCTGGGATCGGAGCTTCTTCGGGGCTACCAGCAGATAGGAATCCCCCAGCAGGTCAGCCACCTCAGCCCAATCCACCACGCCGTCCAGCCAGATCCCGACCCATCCGCTGGGGCCGACGTAGGGTGGAACGAAGAACCGCTTGGGATTGGCCCGAACCATGATGCTCTGGTTGCCCGGGCCGGCCTTGCACCAGACCGCCGGCCTTCCGCCCCCATGGTGAGTGGTTGCGGCGGCATACATGGCAAACAGCTTATTGCGGACTCGGAAGGTCGGCTCTCCCCAGGCCTCCACTTCATGTGCCTCGGGCAGGGCCAGGCACACCTTCCGGAGTCGGGTTAAAGGCCTAAGTGCCATTGGGAGTTTTTCCTTGAATGTGAGATCGCGGGTCAGTGATGCGGCTCACTGCTGGCGCGGCGATTAATACCCAAAATGACACCCTGTCAAACTCGAACCCGCTCGCATCGTGCAAGCGGCGGATCCATTTCTCAGGAGTCGATTATGGGATTGCTTTCCAAGCCGATCAAGACGCTGGACGATCTGTTCGTCCACACGTTGCAGGACATCTACTACGCCGAGCAGCAGATCCTCAAGGCATTGCCCAAGATGATCGCAAAGGTCTCGGACCCACAGCTGAAAGAAGGGTTCGAGGTGCATCTGATCGAGACCCAGGGTCAGGTTACGCGGCTGGAGCAGGTGTTCAAGATGCACGGCCACTCGCCCAAGGCAGTCAACTGTCCCGCGATCGACGGCATCATCGCCGAGGCCAACGAGATCATGGGTGACGCGAGCGATCCTGAGGTTCTCGATGCGGCCGCGCTGGCTGCGGCACAGGCCGTCGAGCACTACGAGATCACCCGCTATGGCACCCTGGCTGCGTGGGCCCGCCAGCTGGGTCGGAGCGACTGCGCCAGCCTGCTGGAAGAGACGCTCGACGAAGAGAAGGCGACCGACCTGAAACTCACCGCCATCGCCGAAGGCCGAGTCAACAGGGTAGCAGTATCATAGCCAGTTGAAGTAAGCACAGGCCACACTCAGCGCCGGCTTCTGCCGGCGCTATCTTTTTGCGCCATGAGATCATCGCTCATCATCTCGACCGCTCTCGTGGCCTCATCCGCTGCGTGTGCCTCCCCCCGAGTTGCGCCGGTTCGGCCCGCATCTCGTCTTGCCGCAGCCGAATCGCTGTACCTCGAGCTGCGTGACATCCGGGATCGGGTCGATGTGCGCACCGAGTCAGGCCCGGCCGGCAGCTTCGACACCGCCGAGATGTCTGGATTGATATCCCGCCACAACGCTCTCCGGGTGAGGTCCTCCAGCGCACTGATGGATGTGGATTCGGCCGCTCTGCGTCCCGAGGACGCCCGCGCCTTGGGAATCATGCGTACCGCCGTGACCAGAGATCTCGGCCCAATCTCGGTCCCCGACTCAGCCAGGGAACAGATTCCGGGCCGCCCGGACTGCCACTACGACGCAGCCACCCTGGGACTCGACTCCCTCCGCTCGCGAATGTACTCCTGTTATGCCTGGGCCCAATCCCATATCGTGGTCGCGGGGGACACCACCGACCGCCTCTCGGTTCTCAGCCGGCTGGGGCAGACCGAAGATCCGGCAAAGCGGCGTGAGCTGTTTCTCTCCCTCGATCCAGTGTGGCGCAGTGTGAATGGGGACAACACCACCCAAAGTCCCTACCGACGGCTGATCGCGCAGGAGGTTGCCCAGCGTCGGGGCCGCGAGGCACCGGGCGCTCGGCAGGCGCGGGCCTCGGGGTTGCCGCCGGACTCGCTGGAGGGCTGGCTCCTGCGGGTGTTGGAGACCTGGCGGTCGGTGAATCCCGATTCGATGATCGAGCCCTGGGATTGGTACTACCAGACCGGTCGTGCCAGCCGTCATCTGAGCCCGCGGATCTCGAGGGAGCGGCTTACCGCTTTGAATCGCGACGTGTACCGGTCGCTGGGTGCCGACGTAGACCGGCTGGGCGTGCAGTACGACTTGGAGCCGCGCGAGGGAAAGACCCCGGTGGCGTTCTGCACCTTCGCCAGCCGGCCCCGCTTGGTCGACGGAACCTGGCGGGGGGCCCGGCCCTGGGTGTTCGCGACCTATAGAGCCGGCGGGCTCGACAACCTGAGCGAGCTGCTGCACGAGACCGGCCACGCGGTGCACATCACTGCCATCCGGGCGCGGCCCGCCTTTGCGGATTGGCCCGACAGCGACCCGTTCACCGAGGCCGTGGCGGATCTCGTGGCCCTGGAGGTGAGCGAGCCGGAGTGGCAGCAGCGCTGGCTGGGCGACTCGGTGCCGCTGGCTGATGGTCTGCGCGGCCGCTACGGCAGCATCGTGCTGGACGTGGCCTGGTCGCTGTTCGAGCTGAAAATGCAGCGGGACACTGCGGCAGATCCCAATCAGGTCTGGACCGGCCTGACCGCCACTTATCTCCGCATCCAGCCGCACCCCGAGCTTTCCTGGTGGGCCATGCGGGGCCAGCTCATCGACGCGCCGGGCTATATGATGAACTATGCGGCGGGATCCATTCTGATTGCGGCAATGCGGGAGCGGACCCGGCAGGTCCACGGACCCTTCAGCCGGGGAGACAGCAGCTGGTACGGCTGGATCGCGCCGCGGTTGTTTCGCTTTGGCCTGGAGCGGCCCAGCCGTCAGGTAATCGAAGACTTTCTGGGCGGCCCCGTGTCACCGGCCGCGCTGCTGGCTGATATGGGGCGGATGAAAGCCGGGCGCCGCTAGTTCGCCGCCTGGTTTCGGTTGGGACGTGAGAAGTCCAGCTTCAGGATCCGCCCTTCCCCGCCGACCAGCCAGCCGGCGCTCGCGCTGGCAAACCCAACCGCCCAGAAGTTGGCGACGTCCGGCAGCAGGGTCCAGCTGTTGCCTTCGTTGGCCGACCAGGCGGCGCCGCTGGGCCCGGTAGCGACAACGGTCCGCTGCTGTCCCGGCACGTAGCTTAGGCCGTAGACCGCGCCGGGGAAGGGAGTCGGCGTCGTCAGCGTCCAGGTCTGCCCGCCGTTGGAGGAGCGAGCCACGTTGTTCTGCTGGACATTGCTCACCGCGACATCTCCGCCACCGAGGATGCCGTGAGAAGCGTCCCGGAAGTCCACGCTCACAACACCCGCACTCGGGGTACCCTGGGTGATCCCCGCCACTTCGTACTCGGCCCAGCTATCGCCTCCGTCGGTGGTGGCCAGTATTCTGGCTCCAGCTCCACCAGTGCCGATCCACGCTCGCTGCCCTCCATGCGTAGTGACGCAGGTTCCGCTGGCGGCGAACCCCGCTTCACCCGGACGCGCTGCCGGAAGCCGGTCCCCGATGTCCCGCCAGGTCTTTCCGTCTTTTGTCCGGATGACAGGAAAGCGCCCGTCGATTGCATCGGCAAAGGTGATGGCGCGCTCGGGTGTCCAGAAGTCGAAACAGTCGTAGAAGAATCTCGGATCATCGCCGGCCTGGAACTGGAGCTTCCAGGTCTTCCCGCCATCCTTTGTCTTATAGATGCGGTTGGCCGCTCCCTCGCCTGCTGACAACAGGTAGGCCACCCTGTCACTCTCCGCATGCACATCGCGGAACTGCAGCGTCTCGGCGCCAGCCACGATCCGAGACCGCCAGGTCCTGCCGCCGTTGGTAGTGACAGCGTATGTCCCACCCGCGGCGCTGGCCCACACCACCTGGTCGTTCACCGGACTGACGGCGAAGAACCGCTGGGTCGTGCCGCTGATCTGTGGCGTGACGGTCGGTCCGGTGCTCGGTGAGCTCCGGAAGATGGCGGGCGTGGGTTCAACGCTGCCGGAACAGGCGATGGCAAGAAGGGCGATGCCGGTTCTGGCGGCCGCCCTTGGAAGCGAGCAACGCATGGGATCTCCCAGGAATAGAGCGTTGGTTCAGAGTTATCCCCGGCCGTTGGCACCCGCAAGGTGCTTCACCCACCATTCCCGCGCCCGGTCCTGGGTCCAGGCGGCCGCGCCCTCCACCTCTGCCAGCCGGAGCGACAGCTCTCTGGCGGACTGGGGACGCTGGGCCGGGTCCTTGGCGAGACAAGACATCACCAGGTCATCGAGCGCCTTGGGAACGCGCCGATCGGTTCGCGCCGATGGAGGCACCGGCTGGGTATGAGCGTGCTGCAGCAGCAGCCCCATTGCGGTTTCGCCGGTGAACACGAACTGCCCGGTAAGGAGCCAGTATGCCAGACACCCGGTCGCATAGATGTCGGCGCGACCGTCAACCTCAGTTCCCAGCGCCTGCTCGGGAGCAATGAACGCCGGCGTACCCCGGATCGCATTCTCCCGAGTGTATACCGTGCTTGCGTCGTCGGACTCACGGACCGTCCCCACGATGCCGAAATCCAGCACCTTCACGAAATCGTACTCCTCGCCGTAGCGGCAGAGGAAGATGTTCGCCGGCTTGATGTCACGATGCACCAGGCCGCAGGACTGGGCTTCGGACAGCGAGTGGCAGACCTGCCGCAGCAGATAGACGGCCCGCTCGGACGGGACGGGCCCGAAGCGACGCAAAAGCGAGTGCGCGTCCAGCCCATCGAGCAGCTCCATGACGTAGTAGAACGCGCCGTCCGCGGCGGTCCCGAAATCGAAGAGCTCCACGGTGTGAGGTGAGCGGAGGCGTGCGATCACCTGGGCCTCGCGCTGGAAGCGGCGAATGGCATCTTCCGACACGCCGGCCCGCGCATCGCCGGTGACGGATGGTCGGATGAGCTTGATGGCGGCGGGGCGTGCCAGCAGCCGATGCCGGGCGCGCCAGACCTCCCCCATCCCACCCTCGCCCAGCTTCTCCTCCAGGCGGTAGCTCCCCAGCTCGCGTGCGCGTCTGACCTCGGTGCCCAGCTGGTAGACTACTCGGGCGCCGACGTAGGCCATGGCCACGACGAGGAGATAGGGAAACACGAGCCCCAGGAAGAACATCTCCGGCGGAATCCTGAGAGAGGTTCTGCCCGTCGCAATCAGGAGCCCGATGGTGACGGGGACCGAACTGACCGATGCCAGGGCGGCCAGCACCGCCCGGCGCGGACTGGTTGGCACGACGACGGTGAACAGCACGACCCATACGGCGACCCAGGAGAGTCCGAGAAAGCCTCGGTGGGTCTCGAGTCCCATCGGGTCGCCGAATTCCGCCCCGGCAATCGCGTAACTGCTGGCGATCTCGAACGCGAGACCGAGCTTCATCACCGTTGCCGGTGAGAAGCGCGCGCTTCGGATCACCCCGGCGACCAGCAATGCCACGGCAATGGCGATCACGCCTGGACCCCACTGCACGAAGCTCCCGAGGAATCGGGCGCGATCCCCTGGCAACAGCAACGCCGGAAGGATTCCGGACATGAAGAAGACGAATGCGTAAAGGAGGGCCAGGATGCGGAGGCGGACGGCAGACTGGCTGAGTAGATCGGCCGGAAATCCCGATACGCTTCCCCGAGCGGACGCCCCGCCCGCTTCGGGCTGCATAAGGGTGACGGGCTCGTGGGCGCCGGGGCCGCTCATGTGGATCAGCGCTCTCTAGTCGCCAATTCGCCGCTCTTCCCGCGCCTTGCTGAGGATCCGCTCTGCGAAGTCCAGCCGTTCCTGGGTTTCGATCAGCTCCTGCTGCAGCGACTCGAAGCCATGCTCGAGTGACTCCAGCCGCGCAGTGACGTCAGGCGCGGTCAGTTGCTGGCTCCGGGCACGAATACTAACGATCTTGACCGCCGCGAACGCAACGATGGCGGCGATCGGTATGAGCGGCGCAAGAACCTCGGGATTCATGGGCTTCCTCCTCTCCTGCTGGCTGCCGGGGTATGCGCTAAGAAAGCAGGAAGCGCTGCTCGCTGAAGCTCGGGTGGTCGTCGGCCTCCAGATACGAGACGATCTCCCTGGCAGGAGCTTCGGCGGGACGCAGCTGACCCTGGGCCGCCAGGTCCTTGAAGACCTGCACGATGGGGACGGTCTTCGCTGAAGCACCTCTGACGGCGTCCTGCATCGGCGTCGCCACCACCCCGGGCTCGTAGGACCAGACCGTCGCATCACGGGGAGCCCCGCCGGCCGCCCGCATGTCCAGCTCGGCGCCCAGAACCATGCCCGCCAGGCGGAGCGCGGCTTTCGTGTTGCCGTAGGCCCCCAGGCCGGGAAAGGGCTCCACCCCCGCGCCGGATGACACATTGACGATGCGGACGGGGAGACGAGGCTCGGCGGTCCGCAATACCCAACCCATGAGCAGGACCGGGGCGACGGTGTTGACCGCGTAGGCCTGCAGCATGCCGGTCGGCTCCAGCTGGTCCACCTCGCCCAGGAGAGCCACGTCTGCGGCATTGTTCACCAGGGCCAGACGGGTCAGACCCCCGTCCCGGAGACGGGGGCCTACCTGCTGCTCGAGACCCTGGCTCAACCGGTCCACATCCGCGAGGTCGAGAGTGCTGTGAGTATAGCCCGGGGCGTCCATGGTCACCGTTCTTCGGGCAATGCCGATGACCTCCCATCTACGCTGGAGGAGTTGTCGCGCCACCTCCGCACCAATTCCGGAGCTGGTGCCTGTAACAATTGCAAGGCGTCTATCCGGCATGGATCACTCCAGTCATCGGAGTTTCCCGATCTGGCTGACGAGCTCCCGGGCAACCAGCTGAAGTTCGGCGTGTTCCGGGAGGAGCGTAGCGCCGGGCGAAGCGACACTGGCGCGCACTGCCTTGATGCCGTCGATGGCGCGGCGGAGCTTGAGACGCTCGACCCGAACCGATGCGGAGGCGCCCTGACCCGCGGAGAGAATGGCCCACATGTTCGTGCGCAGCGTATCGACCGAGCCCTTGAGGTCCTCCAGCCCGGCCGGAGCTGCGGGAGCGCGCGAAAGGTTGGCGTCGACGTCATCGAGCAGTTTGCGGAGCGTGATCAGTTGCTGCGACAGCGGCTCGTCGGCCATTACGGAGTCTCAGTCGAAGAAGAGGAGGCTGCTCGAGGGGACCCCGATAATCTACCGGAACCGAAGGCCGATGAAGAGACGCAGCTACCGGGTAATCTGATGACCGGCCTGCCGGAGCGCCTCGAGAGCCCGGTCCAGCTCCCGGGCTTTCACCAGGACGTAGTCGGTGTCGTAGGTGGAGATTGCGAAGATGCTCAAGCCGGCCGCAGCCAACGGATCGGCGATCGAGGCCAGGATGCCGACCAGGTCGAGAGGGAGCGGCCCGCGCACCCGGACGGCGCGGTATTCGCGCTCACACGTCACCCCGGCCGGCACCCTGCTCTGGAGCGTCGTGATCGACAATTCCTCAGCCGTCCGGCTCAGCGTCAGAAAGGGACTCGGCCCCGCCGCCCACGAAGGGATGGGGGCTTCGGGCCCGAGGCGACAGATCGCCAGCGTGTCCGGCAGGAGCTCCAGCGGGAGGTGCGGTCGCGAGCGGAGTCGTGGGTCCCGGGCCTCGACCATGGATATCCTCCCGTTCCCGGGCAAGTGGCTGACGCCGAATGCACAGAGGTACAGCCCGACACCGAATACGGTATGGGTCGCCAGGCTCTTCAGCCGGGCCTGGGATGGCTTGGGGGTTCTCGAGGCCGCCATGCCCAGGCCGAACGATGGTTGCATGATGAAGAACGGAAACCCGACAGTGCCGATGCCGTAGAGCAGCGCAGGCAGTAGGGTCGGTCGCGCCAGCCAGTCATGGGATACCAGCGCGACGAATACCAGTGCCAAGCCGGCGCCAATAGTGTAGTGGGCGATCCTCCCAACCGCGCACTCCAAGGGCTTGGCCGGGGCCGCGGCGATATTCGCGTGCCTGAAAGTCCCCTCCGGCATGTGACGCAGCCAGCGTCCCAGCAAACAGTAGTTGAGCGACGGTATGCCGAACGCATGCTTGAGGAACAGATTCCACAGGTCCATTAGCAGCGTGGCGCCGATGCCGATGGCGACCGCGCCGAGGAGATGCATCAGAAGCTGGCCTGGCCGGCCGTTACCACCCGCAGGACCGATTCCTGGCTGAACCGCCGCTTGTACTCGGCGATGATCCCCGCGATCGCCGAATCCACCGTTCCCGATCGCGGGGGATGCACCACTTCAAGGACGAAGCTGGGTTCCTGCCGCGAGCGGCCGTCGGGCCCGCGCCACCCTCCCTCGGCGACCCAGAACGTGTACCCATCCGGCACGCTGGGGCGGACTACGTCCTTCAGGAACACGGCCCAGGCGGAGTCGGTGACTATGAGTGAATCCGCCGTGTTGCGGCCAAAGTAGAGCCGGTTTGTGATGATCGGCTCCATCCCGTCCGATTGAAGGGCTGGAGCGCAAGCGAGAGCACAGCCTGTAAGGAGAAAGAGACGCCTGAGAGAGCGCATCAGTCGCCTCGATCGGGCGAGTGGTTCATGTTCTCTCCGTTGCGGAGCCGCAGCCACCTTCCCCCCCCGGACAGGGTCACCGCGTGTTGATTACGATCTTACCCCGCATGTGTCCTTCACCGAGGAGCCAGACCGCCTCGGCGGTCTGGCTCAGCGCGAAGCGTCGGTCGATCACCGGGGTAATCGCTCCAGACCCGACCAGCCCCGCCAGCAGGGCGAGTCCTTCCGGATCGCTCCTGGCGACGAACGGGACGACCCGCCGGCGCCGGGTCAGTGGGGACAGGAGTACGGCCTTGAGTAGTCGCCCGGCCGGCGCGATCCATCGTCCCGCCGGGCCGCCTATGGCGAGAAGGATCCCGTCCGGTTCCATGACACTCCGGCAGCGGCTGAAGGGCCGGTTTCCACCAATGTCGAAGATGACGTCCCAGCGGTGGGGGCGGCTGGTGAAGTCTTCGGCGTCGTGATCAATGATCTCGTCGGCGCCGAGGGAGCGGACGAGGCCGGCGCTCCCGGCGCGCGTCACTGCAGTGACGTGCCCGCCGAGCCACTTGGCGATCTGCACGGCGAAGGTCCCCACCCCGCCGCCGGCACCGTTGACGAGGACACGCCGCCCGGCGTGCACCCGGGCCCGGTCGCGCAGCCCCTGTAATGCCGTGAGTCCCGCGACGTTGAGCGTCGCGGCCTGCTCGAAGGTGATGCCCGCCGGCTTCGGCGCCAGTCGCTTCTCCGTGGTCACGGTGAATTCGGCGAAGCTGCCGTCCGCCCCTCCGAAAACTTCGTCACCCGGCTTGAACCGCCTGACGTTCTTTCCGACCGCCGCCACCCGCCCAGCCAGATCCACACCGCGGACGCGGTGCTTCGGTGCGCCAATGGCCTCCAGGATCGGAATGAAAAACGGCACACCCCGCGCCAAGTGCCAGTCGAGCGCGTTCACCGACGCCGCGTGCACCTCCACCAGTACCCCGTCGTCGCCGGCGGCAGGCGTCTCGATGTCGCGCAGTCTCAGCACGTCCGGCGCGCCATAGCCTTCTTGCACGATCGCTTTCATGGTGCCTCCTGCCGCCGCCGTCGAACGTATTCGCGTATCAGCTGCTGCCGCGACGTTCTACCTACCCCTGGCGCTTAAAGAACTGCACCGCACGTTCATGCCTCTCCGCAGCCGCCCTGGTGTTGAACGTTCCCAGGTTGCGCCGTTTCCCGGTCTTGGGGTCCTTCTTCCTCGAATACAGTCGGAACTTGCCCGAGGCAAGTTTGCGAATCATCGATGGTCATCCCCTACGACAGTCCGGCCGATGGGCCGGCGTGCGCCCGTCTGGCGGGGCCGTACATCACCTGCGGCGACCCCAGCTGCGCTCACTTGAAGATGCTACGGCGAACCTGCGGCTTGTCTGAGGAGTGCCGCTAAGGACTTCTTATCGATGGCGGAAGACTCACGGACCTTGGCATGACGCACATACCTGCCCTTACCTTCAAGCAACCCACTCGGGTCTTTCAAGGATGACCCCCTGAAGAAACCGAATTGCACGTAGTCTGGCGCGGAATAAACGTACGCGACGGGGCCGTTGCTGCCGATCCAGCACCCGTTGCCCCACTTTACAGCTTCGCGGAGCTCAGGCTCGACGCGCTTCACCAGCCGGCGAAGTCCACGAATGATCGCCTGATTCCTGGGAGTCTGGTCTTTCAGGTATTCGTCGAAGCTGCCATATGTCTTCATTCTCTTCATCACACGCTCCGGGCGAGCATGATTTCCTGCTGGACGGCCGACCACAACCTAATCGATGTACAGGGTCCATTCGATTCGGCTCAGTCGCTTCCCGTTGAAGCGGAAGCCGATGGTTTCGTCATTCTCTCCGGCGGAATACTCCCATATCATCTCGTTCTCGTCATCCTGCCTTACGTCGGGCGTGCCGAGAGCAGCGCGGACCGCGTCGGGGCTCGCCCCGACCCGAACTACCAGGAATGGATTGGGCCAGCTGGAGTCGCTCAGGACGACGTGACCGAGCAGATCCCGCCGCTCCGGCAAGACCCGGTAGAGACCGATGGAAAGCCCCGGGTACTCGAGGCGGACAACTGAATCGCCGCTCTCGGCCCGGTGGCCAAAGGGAGGATCGAGGCGAACAGCTTCGGGTGGGCCAAGACGGAGCCTGATTTCCTCTTCGGTGGAGCCGAACCATGGCGCCGCCATGAGCATGAGTGTGCGCGCGCTATCGACGGGAATCCGGAGTGCATCGGGGGCATCCTTAGACACGCCGGTCCCGGATGCATCAGGAACCGCTTTGGAGCTGTCGCCGCGGGGCCTGCGGCCTTGAGCCTCACAGCTGGTCAGCAAGCTTATGCACAGCAAACAGCTTCGAATGGGCAACGTCACCAATGAGCATGCTCCCGGTACGAATTATCTGCTAGTCGGACGTGACGAACTCCTTGAACTGTCCATCCTCCCAGTAGTACATGCTGCCGGCCTTCTCCCAATAGTAGACGTTGAAGGCGTCGGTGAAGATCAACTTGGTCTCATCTGTGAAATTGGTCCCCACTTTTCCCGGGCTGACGAACTGTAGCACCGTAATCCGTGGCGAGGGGTTGGGAGCACGGCCGCGAGACTGGAGGACGAGAACCTGTTGCTTCCTGGAATCCGACAGGACCGCAATTCGAAGCTCTTTGGTTGCCGCGTATCCATCGATAACGACGTCCTCCGTGCCATCGCCGTTGAAATCTCCGATCGCAGCCCATGGGGCCTGCCGCATCGTGAAGGTGTAGTATCGGCGGACGTCCGGGTCATAGTCCGTCAACTTCCATGATTGGAATCCAGGCGCGGCGTGCTGGATGGCCGCTTGCACCTCAGGCCGCAGCTCGAGGATATGGTCTGGGCCAGTGCGCTGAATCCGCGGGCTTTGGGCCTCGAGCGTCCAGCAGGCAGTCAGGAAGACGATGAGGGCGAGGGCAGTAGCGCGACTCATAGGCATGTCTGATAATCCTGGGAATTAGGAGGACGGCACCTCGGAAGCTCTCACTTGAACCGCGTCGTGGCGTTCGGACGGATGAGCTCGGGCTCAGTTTGCAGCCCGTACGCCGCTAGCTGCCGCCGGTAGTCATCGGGCGAGAGCTCACGATGAACCCGGCCCGTCCGGGTATCGACGATGAAATGGCGCGGCGGCACCTCCGGAACCCCGAATGCCGGCTCCTCGGTGTCGAGGTCCCCGACCACGAGGTCTTCTACTACCTGTAGCTTGATTCCGTATTCGGATGGCCCAACCAGAACCGATCCTGCGCTATCGGTAATTGCGTGCGATCCGGAGTACGTCATGACGTGGCGGAATCGGTTGGGGAGGTCCGTGCTGTAGCCGGTAAAGTTGCATGCGGAGACCACGAAAAGGACGACACAGCCACTTAAGCGACCTCCCATCAGCTGCGTGCGAGCAGTTCGCGCACAGTCGCCCGCACTTCGCGGTTGTTCATCATGAACGTATGGGAAGCCGGCAGCTCGATCAGGGCCGCCTCAGTATCCGGCCGCGTCTCTTCCACTGCGACCAGGCCATCGTTGGGCATTTCGCCAAAGGGACTCAGCACACGGGGCCAGCTCTTCGTGCCCGCGATCACTGTCGTCGGAACCGCCGGTCGCGGCAGCGTGGCAAAGAAGGTTGGCTCCGCCAGCAGCTGGCCGCACTGCCCATTCACCAGGCGGTAGGGCCACCACCGATGAAAGCGGCGGGCGAGCCGCGGTACCCGGTTGGGAGTCCCCAGCATGACCAGGTGCCGTGGCAGCAGCCAATTGGCCGGCCACTGATCCAGCGCCGCACGGACGATCAGCCCGCCCAATGAGTGTCCGATGACCGCGTAGGGCTCGCCTCGGTGCGCGGCCGTCTCGAAGCGGCGCCGGACCCGCGCCACGATGCTACGGTAGGATTCGAGAGCGCCGGAGTAGGCCACCAGTTCGGTTCGGTGACCTGCCTGCCGCAGATCTCGAGCAAGGCCCAAGAGCGATAGCGGTGTTCGAGACAGGCCATGAATCAACAGAACGCGCATGTCCCGATCTCCAGCTGTCGGCATGAAATGGAGCGCTGTCAGGCGCTTGCGCCTGTATGGCGCCGCTCTGCTAACGCCCCCTGCGGATCGCATCCAGTGACCAGCCGCCGGCGCCAAAGCCTACCAGGACGATGCAGCCCGCCAGGATGAGCAGGTTATAGTCCAACCCCGTGCCCTGTGGCGTCGTAAAGAGACCGGCGTGCAGCGCGAGCCTCGCAAAGAAGATCGCTCCCACCATGATGATGCCGAGCCCGGCGGCGGCCCAACGCGTCAAGACTCCCAGAACAAGGGCCAGGCTGCCGAGCGGCTCGACGATGGAGAGGAACTTCATAATGTTCAGCAGGACGACAGACATGCCCTCGGGAGGCGCGGACCAGAAAGGCCATTTGGCGGACCCCGCATGCATGAAGATCGCGGCAACGACCAGGCGCAACACCAGCAGCGCGGCGTCTTGTGCCTTGCTATATCGCTGCATGCTTCGCCCTCCTGCCCCTGGTCCGACACTGCCCGGTCTGGATGCGCTCATCCTCGACTTCTCCTGAGTTGGGGATGAGAGCCTCGGTAAAGAGAGCCGTCTGCGGCAAGCCCTGCCCGAAAGTGCCGGGCTACGGGTCCGGGCGCCAGCGCAGCTGGAACTCCAGTTCGTCCAGCCCTCCAGCCCGTTCGTGCTCGATATTGAAGGCGACGCTGGCCGGCACACGCAGGCGCTCGCCCGCCACCTGGATGGTGAATGGCGCGTCCGCCTCTAGAGCGTCTGCGAGACGCCGAAGCTTGGCCACGAACTGGGCCCGAGAATAGGTCCGCTCGATGTCGCGGCGACGATGCTGAGCCATGAGACTCCAGTCTGGTTCTCTTGTTATGCTGACGCCGATCAATTACCGGCCCATTCGATCCCAGCCGTAAGATCTAGTGTCTCCCCGCCCGAATGTCGAAGAGCTCGGGCTCTGGCTTCGAACCTCAGCATGGTATGATCGCCCACACCGACCCGGGTTCCGATGCCTGCGTGCAGGGTATTGCCACCGGCAACCGATCCGTCCAAGCGTAGTGCCACGCCCCCGCCAGCGAAGACATAAGGCTGAAAGCGGCCCAGCGTCCCCTGGGCCTGCAGGTTCAGTTCAGGCAGGAGTAGACGGGTGCGGTCGGTCGCACGCAACACGCCGCCGAGCTCCACCGCCGTATAATGATCGAACAGAGTAATGGCCAGCTCGCCCACGATCGCTTTATTCAGCGCGTAGTCGGCCTGAGGTCCGAGTACGACCCCCGTGCCTGTGCCATCGAGGTCGTAGGGTGAAGCGCCTACCCGGAAGCCGATACCCCATTGGCCTGACCGGTATTGAGCGCGCAAGTCGGCCGCACTGGGGACAAGCAAAAAACAGAGCAGCACCACCTGCTTCAGCATGATCGTTCCTTCGAGGTGACGCCGTCAGCTGCATGCTCTCGCTGGCCGGCAGCCCGCTCGGGTTAGATCCCCGCCGCAGCGATGTCTTCATGGCGAGCACGAAGGCGTTGCTCCAGTCTCATGGTCGGCTCCAGCGAGTTGTCAGGCAGCCTAAAGATACTGACTACGGAGTGACGGGAGCGCATCTCAGGAGTACCGTCCCGGAAGAGAATGTGTGGGTCTCGACCGGCTCGAGTCTGACGCTGGTCTGAATCTGCGAGAACGCTGCCTTGCCGGAACCCAGGAAGATCGGGACATAGTAGAGGCGGTATTCGTCGATCAGGCCGGCGGATGCCAAGGCCGAGGCGAGGAGGAGGCCCCCGACGCCTATGGACCCGCCGCCGGGCTGCGCTTTGAGTCGTGCGACTTCGGTGACCGCATCCCCTCTTACCAGTCGCGAGTTCCAGTCGACTCTTTCGAGCGTCGATGAGAAGACAACTTTGGGGACTGGCTTCCAGATCTGAGCGTACTCGACTATGACGCCCGGCGCCGAAGGGTCCTGGTCGGCCGTCGGCCAATAGCCAGCCATGATTTCGTACATGCGGCGACCGTACAGGAGAGTGTCGATCTCTCGCTCGACGTCATTGAAATGTTTGTGGAGCTCCTCATCGGGCACGAGCCAGCTGGGGTCTCCGGCCGCAGAATCGATATAGCCATCGAGTGAGAGGGAGGTCGAGTAAACGAGTTTTCGCATTCCGCCGCCTTGGAGAAGTAGGTGCCTCAGGCTGCGCTATGCGACCTATGTGTGCTCCACGCCGCCCGCCTGGTGACGAAATACCCCGCCATGAACCAGTCGTACGCCGCGCAAAACACTCCGTAGGCGAGCGGTAGGTCCGTGAGCGGCTGCCCGCGGCCGGCCCCGGCGCCGAGGTGCACCCAGATCTCATGCGCCAGATCCCACCCGCCGTGGAGCGCGTAGCCCAGCACGAGGAGCGCGGGAAACCGGAGGCCCAGGAGTCCGAGTACCGCGAATACCGCCACCGCAGAGGCCTCGAGCCGGAGCGTCGAGTAGTCGCCGAAGTACGCGACGAAGGCCAGGTACATGGCGGCAATCGGCACGAGCAGCAGCGCGAAGAAGATGTGCTCCACCCGCGGCGAGAACCGCGAGCGGCTGATCGTCACCGACCCGATGGCCGCCATAACGCCAATGACCAGGTACAGACTCAGGATCGCCGCCAGGGCCATGGCTGCCTCCGAGAGGTGAATAGATCTGAAGCGCCCCGCCGGCTGCATGCGCTTGCTAGGCGGCAGCCTCCAACTCGCTGAGTGACACTACCCGGTACCCACGACGCCGCAATTGCGGCAACACCTCGCGTAGCACTTTGGCGGTCCGCCGCCCCCGGGTACCGCTGTCATGAAGAACTACAACAGCCCCGGGTCGGGTATGCCACATGATGTAGCGGGCCGAAAAGCCGGCCGAAGGGATCGTCGCGTCGAACGGGTAAACCGAGCCCAGTGCGCAGCGGTACCCGTGCCGCCTCATGGTGCCGACCATGGCCCCAGAGTACCACCCCGACCCGGGCCGCGCCCACTTCAGGGCACCGTAGGGCGCGAGCACCTGGTGAGCCAGGAGAAGATCGGCCTCGAAAGCGCTTGGGCTCAGGCGAATACTCGCCCGGTCGCGGGTGAAATGGTTGCCGAGCTCGTGGCCCTCGGAGATGATCGTGCGCACCAGTTGCTCCTGGCCTCGTACTCGTTCGGTGATCAGGAAAAACGTCGCCCGCGCCCCCTGCCGACGTAGCTCGGCCAGGATCAGAGGAGTGGTGACTGGGTCGGGGCCATCGTCAATCGTCAGTGCCACGAGTCGAGATTGGGTCGGTACGCGGTACAGACAACCTGGATGCCACCTGGCAAACTGATCGATCAGCGGCTCTGGGGCGCTCCAGAGCGCCCCAGCGGCCGCAAGCGTGAATCCACCAGCGACTCCAAAACCGATCGCCCGTGCCCGTCGCATACCTTGGAGTTTCGTCGTCAGCTGGTTCGCCCGATCCCCTGGCGTCGGGTCTGCAGATAGCGAACCTCTGCATTGGGGAGTCGAAGCCGGACCAACACATCGATGGTCTCGTTGGTGGACCACTTCGGCCCACCTCTCAGAATCAGATCCAACCCATTTGGCAGGTCGGGTCGGGGCTCAGGGTTCGGTGCGGTTCTCCAAAGCTTTTCGGAGGAGGAGCGAACCCAGGCAGAGTCGACCGCAAGGCCGGGCGGCAGCGGCAACGCCTCGAGGTTTTCGATCTGCAGATTCACCATAAGATGGCTTCCCGGCCGAGCCCCTCCGGGTTGTGGCATGAAGTCACGCCAAGCGGAACTCCTCAAGCGGATCCGGCTCTTCCCGACAACGACGACTGAATCGGCTCGGCCCCACTCGCCCTCGTACCCGGTCACTTGGCCTGGCAACAGGTCCGGGGTGGCCGCGATGAAGGCAAACCCCAGTGCGATTGACACCCGCAACACAGAACCTCCGATCTTCGGGTGCGTCCGCCTAACGGACCCACATCAGCTGCGGCGACTTCCGTCCGAACCCTATCTAACAGTCTTTAATGGTAAGCGCCGCCGGCTGCACGCAGTTGTTGGCCCAGCGCCCCTATGCCGTCACTCCCGATAGCCGATTCGCCCTACGAGATCAGCGATAGCAGCGGCGCTACGGACCTCCGGCTCTGGCGCAGCGCTGTGTGGCATGAAGTAGCTGTAGGTGTGATACCTGGAGCTCTCACGAACCTCCACCACGAGCCTCCAACCGTCCAGCCCCATGGCCGTGCCGTTCGGAAGCTGCGCTACCCCCTGAGAGTCGAGCGATGCAAGTATGCCCGCCCACGTTTGGTTCGCGGCGAGTGTGGCGGAGCACATCTCGTACTCACCGCGCCGCCGCAGCGCACTACATGCGGCCGTCTTGCGTAGATTTGCGTAGAGCTCTGCATTGCTCATGAGGGATGGATCCCGCTCGGCGTTCCACTCCTCGGCAGAATCGGTGGCAGTCCTCCACCAGAAGATGTGACTGCCGCGGATCGAGTTCCCATCGGATTGTATCCGGGTGAAGGTCTCGGGTTGGAACAACCCGAAGCCGACCCAGATGCGAATCTCGCGATGGCCGACCAGGAGGCCGCTTCCAGCACGGAGGGGCTGCACGCCGACGGCCTGCGCGATCTCGTCGAGATAATGCGCATGCTTCGGCTGGGCAGGAGAGTTCTGCGCCCACGCTCCCGTGAAAGGCATGACCCCCAGAAGTATGCAAGTGCGTAGCATGACTCCCTGCAGATGGCCTCCTCATCGGGTGCAGCGGCCTAACGGACACGCATCAGCTGCAGATCCCGGGAACAACACGAGTCTACCGCTGCCGCAGGCCGTGGTCGATGCCACCCTGGAGGTAGATCGCGAACGTGCCATGTCCCGGGATCTGCATTGGTGGGTGGGCTATCCTGCCGCCGGCCTGACCGCGCACCACCTCCGGCGCATTCTCGTGTGGATACTATCCTACGTTCCTTGGATGTGAAGCGTCCGCCAGCTGCATGTGCTCATTAGGCACCGCCCTCCGCTGTGAGCCGCCACGTCACTGCCGCGGCCAGCGCCCCAGCACCCAGGAAAATCACGTCCGCCAGGCTGAGGTGAATGCCCGCACCGGACCAGTCAAGCAGCGGCGAGTTCAGCGGCGCCATCCCGTGGCCGGTCAGATATAGATCCACAATCGCTATGGCGATGGCGACGGCCAGAGCGCTCGCGATTCCAGCGACAAGGCTCAACAGCAGCCGGACAATCCAGGACCGCTTTGGGGCAGTTGCCATGCACCTCCCGAGTCGGCCGAACGGACCGCGCATCAGCTGCGGCGTATTGGCCCGCCTGCGCCGATCCTAAATTCCATAGAACCTGCAGCGCCGCCGCATGCGTTAGGCCACCTACACTAGCGCGGGTGCCGCGGGACCAGCTGAATGGCCGCGTGAGTGGTCTTCCTTAGCGGTACCTCTAGCTCATGTCTGAAGGGCACGATGCCTGGACCTTCAATCCTTAACTCATAGGAACCTGTCTGTAAGGCCCCGAACATTCCCCTGGTCGCGATTCCACCACTTATCGAGCCCGCATGTTCGAGGGGAGCGCCGGGCCGGCCCATATAGACCGTGCAATCATCACACCCAATCAGGTTTCCCGCCCGCAAGTCAAATTCAAGCCGGCCGAAGGTATCCGACGCTACCCGCGGCAGAGCGTCCGGCACTCGTGTGAGCCTGATCGATGGCTGAGGATTGCGGCAGCCGTTCAGGAGAACCAAGAGGAACACGCAGAATCGAATATTGGACTCCTCCAGTTTCGGCCTGACGGACCGCGCGTCGGCTGCGGCTACTTCCCCGTGTGGACTCTATCGGAGGTTCCTTAGCCACGAAGCGGCGGCCATCTGCATGCGATTGTTAAGCCGCCATGGCCCAGGGGTTCTCTTGGGCGTGTCAATCATTCGCGAGGGTATCGTCGAGCCGGGAGACGGTCTGCCTCAGCTCGGAGCATTGCGGCCGCTTCCTTCCTATAATATTCCGACTCCAGGCGCTTGCGCAGCTGCTTCAGCTCTCGGGTCATACCCGCGTAATGACGAGCGCCCGGAGCGCATCAGAGAAGGGCAGGGACATGACCAGAAATCTACTTGGCCAGCGGATCGGGCCGGAGCTGGAAGCGGATCGCCTTGCTGGTGGTTCCCTTCCCGCCCTCCATGTGGAAGGGCGCGCGGGTGCTGATGGAGGCCCACAGACCGCGCCCCTTCCAGCCCGCCTTAGCATCGTCGATCCGGCCGTCCACCCACTTGGTGTAGAACCCTATCGGATACGGGACACGGAGGACGACCCACTTCCCGTCCTTGAGGACTAGCAGCCCCTCGGACTGGTTCCCGGTGTTGATCGGCACGTTCTCGCCCAGGCCGAGCGTGTTGAACTGGTCCACCCAGGTGTAGTAGCTCCCTTCGCCGCTCCCCGGGCTAGTGACATTGCCGAGCTGCGGCAGGGGCTCGGCGTAGAAGCTCCATCCCTCCGGGCAGTGCTGGCCGGTGGCGGTGGGGCCATTGAGCGGTCCCTTGCACTTGCGCCGGTCGAAGCTCGCCATGTGCCCGCTCGCGAGTGCGGCCCAGTACACCCCGTTCCGGTCCACGTCGCCGCCGCGCGGCGAGAAACCGAGCACCGGCTTCCCGTCCTTCATCGGCAGCTCAAAAACCTCGGTGAGTGCGGTATGTGGCGGGTTCGGCCCGGGGCTCAGCCGGACGATCGCTCCGGGGAACCCGAACGTCGTGCCCCACACCGATCCGTCCGGCGCCGGCGACAGCGCGTACACTCCGCCCCCGTACAGGCCGGGGTGAAAGCGCTTGTCCTTGCCGGAATCTGCGGAGGCATCCGGCTCCACGTACTCGTCCCGCCGGCCGTTCCCGTTGACGTCCAGGATCAGCGCGGTCCATCCCTGCGCTTTTTCCTCGTCGCCGGTCTCATCCCACAGCTTCGTGTTGACCCACCCAACCACCTGGCCGCCACCGCTCATCCAGAGTGTGCGGTTGGCGTCCTCGGCGAACATCAGGTGGTGCGTGCCGAAGCAAGTGGCGATGTGCTTCATCTCCTTCGTCTTCGGGTCGTACACCGCCACGTGGCGGTTCGAGGCGTCCAGCGGAAAGAGCCGGGCCGAGGGATGGCTCGATCCCTCCTTGCAGAAGGGCGGGTTCTCCGGCGGACGCACCCGGGAGGTGATCCAGACGCGCCCCTTCTCGTCGAACATCGGGTTATGCGCATTTGCCCGGCTGGTCCAGATCGCTTCGGTGCCCCAGTACGGCGAGGGGGCTGCGACCTGCGGCGGCGCCGAAGGCGGGGTGTTTGGGTCGCGGAGCGTCACCGGGATGCGGGACGCCGTGTGGGTCTTCGGATCGAGCACCGGCATGTAATCGGCGCTCGCCTCGAGCACGGCGTAGACCGGGCCGTTGGCGTTGACGGTGGGATTGCGACGGTCGGTCGAGACCAGGTCGTGCAGGTAGGCCTTCGGGTCGGCCCAGTCCCAGAGGGTGATAACGACGTTACGCTCCATCCCCTTCGGGCGGGGCGGCGCCGGCGGGACCTCGCCCGCCGCGATCCGGTCGGTCCAGTTGGCGAACATCCGGAGCGCGCGCGGCCCCATCATGTTCGCCATGCCAGTCATCGCGCCGCCGGCCTGACCCGACGCCAGCCGCCGCGCCCAGGCCTGCTCGGATGATTTGAACGTACCGAGCGCGGGTAGCAGCTCGCGCGTCCCCTTGCTCCCCATCCCGTGGCAGCCGAAGCAGGCGCCGTTCTTGAGCAGTGGGAGGTACTCCGCCTGACTCGTGAACATCGGGTTGATCCCGTTCCCCTCGGGGCCGGTGCCGGGGAACTCGCTGTCGGGCGGGACCTTGATCAGCGAGAACCAGTACCCGGCCGGATAGTACTCCGCCGCGGCGCGCGGGTTCGGCGCAGGAGTCGCCGGCAGGTTCAGCGTCGTCCCGGGCTTCGCCCGCTGCTTGGGCGAGTCGACCAGCCCGTACCCCCGCACCCAGACGTCGTAGCTTGCCTTGGGAAGCTCAGGGATGACGTAGCGCCCCTTGTCGTCGGTGACGACGATCTTCGCGTATTTTGTCGGCAGGTCCGACGTCTCGGCTATCACCCACACGCCGGCCTCGGGTCCACGCGGTCCGTTCACTACGCCGGAAATGTCACCTTCGGCGACGTTCAGTGGAGCCCCCGCAATGACAGCGCCAACGGCCGCCCCCGCGAGCACAACGAAGAGACACGCTTTCGTCCGCATAATTCGTAACTCCATGGGCAGTGGTAAACAGAGAGAGGCCCCTCTCTCCCGGGCCCCTGCTCGTTCTACGCGCCCGCCGTCGAATTGGTGTCGAGCCTTAAAGTGTACTGGCGTCCCTCATCCGGATCGACGAGGTTCTCCTCGAGCTAAAACAGCCGGACTCGGCAACTACTTCGAGGGGCGCAATGGCTGACCGCCGCCTGCAGGACCTGTTCTTCTATTCCCTGGAATCCACCCTCAAGTCCTACCGGCGGTTCGCGCAGGCCCGCCTTCAGGAGTCCGGAATAGACATTACGATCGACCAGTGGCTCGTCCTGAAGACGATTCACGAATCACCCGACATCACGCAACAGCAGGTCGGCACTGCGGTGTTCAAGGATTTTGCCTCGGTCGCTCGCATCGTTCAGCAGCTCGAGCGAAAGGGATTCCTTCAGCGTAAGCCGCATCCGAACGACAAGCGCCGCTCAGAGCTCGTACTCACCCGCTCGGGCCACTCGCTGCTCCGCACCCTGGAGCCGACCATCCGCGCCTACCGGAGCGAGGCGCTGAATGGGGTTAACAGGGAGGACGTAGAGCGAATGCGCCGGGCGTTCAGCCGCATCACCGCGAACTGCGAAGAGGGGCGATAGCCAAGGACCTCACAGGCGCGCCCGCTACCCGCACGTTCCAGACTGCCACACCACTGCCTGCCCGCACCGCTTGCCGCCGCCCGGTGCACCGCGTCGCGGGCGGCCAGGCGTGCGTGCACCGCGCGCGTGCACGTCTCCGTACGTTGATATATCAATAAAGTGGCTCCCCGTTCCCATCGCCACCATGCTCATGCGCTCCGTCGGTTTCGCTCCGCTACTCCTGTTCCTGCTCGCCGGTGCCTGCGGCCAGGCGGCCGATCTCGACCCACCCGTCGACGGGCCCGAAGACGCCTGCACCGTCCCGACGCTCACGGACGCACCGGCACCCGCCTCCGCCCTGACCACGTTCGCCTACGACCGGGAGGCGGCCTACGATCCGGAGGTCCATCTGCTCACCACCCAGGGGACGGTGGCGATCCACCAGCTGAGCTTCCTCAGCCCGCGCGGCACCGACCGCGCCACGGGGCGGCTCTTCGTGCCCGAGGGCGGGGGTCCGTTCGCGGGGATCCTGCTGATGCACGGATTGCCGGGCAGCGCCGTGCAGATGACGACCTACGGGACGCTGCTGGCGCGCCACGGGGCGGTGGTGGTGGCGCTCGACGCTCCCTTCGCGCGGCGTGGCGGCGAGGAGCTGCGCTTCACCGAGGGCGACAGCGTCGAGCAGGTGCAGCTCATGGCCGACCTGCAGCGCGCCGTGGACCTGCTCGTGGCGCGGCCGGACGTGGACCCAAGTCGGCTCGGCTACCTGGGCATCAGCTACGGCGGGGCCATGGGCGCGCTATTCGTCGGCATCGAGCGGCGGCTCAAGACGGGCGTCCTGGTCGTGGCCGATGGCGGGCTCGTCTCCCGCTTCACCGGCCCGGAGGACGGCGGCAACCCCTTTGCTGGCCTCACCTGCGCGGAGTGGCGGCGCTGGCTCGAGTCGATGATCCCGATAGAGCCGGTCAAGTACGTCGGCTTCGCGTCGCCGACGCCCCTCCTGCTGCAGTCGGGCCGGCAGGACGAGCTCGTGCCCGCGCGCGACGCCGAGCGGCTGCACGCTGCGGCGCGCGATCCGAAGACGGTCCAGTGGTACCAGGCGGGGCACAGCCTCGACATCACGGCGGTGCGCGCCAGCAGTTTCTGGCTGCACCAGCACCTCGGGATGCTCGCCCCCGACTTCTAACCGACGTGGTACGTGCTTGCTGAAGCAATGTGCAAATCGATGAACCTCCCGGGAGAGTGGGTATGAAACCCTCGATGGCGCTGGCCGCTTTGCTCATCGCATGCTCAGGATCCTCGAACAAGGGGGGCACCGCACCCACCGATCCGGCCCCGGTCGACCCGGGCGAATGGGGGCTCCGGAGCTCATTGATCGCACCCAACTCCGAGTTGGCATTCGCCGAATTGAACCGCAAGCTCTACCTCCTCGGCGGCTATCCGGCGAGTCGGCAGACGGTCCGTACGGTCCAGATCTACGACATCGCGAGCGACAGCTGGGAGCTCGGACCGCCGCTCCCGCAGCCCAACAACCACGGGATGGCGGTCAGCGTCAACGGAAAAGTCTACCTGATCGGCGGCCAGACCACGGCGGATGACCCGAGCTTCGTAAACACTGTCTACGAACTGGATCCAGCGAGCGGTGCATGGGTTGAGAAGGCGCCGATGCCTACGGCACGCAGCGCCGGGGTGGCGATTGTGCACGAGGGCAAAATCTACGTCGCCGGTGGACGCCCGCCGCGGGGACACGACTTCGCCGTCTACGACCCGACCCCCGATAGCTGGCAGGTGCTGCCGGATCTACCCACCGAGCGCAACCACATCACCGGCGCGGCGATGAACGGCCGCATCCACGTGGTCGGAGGGCGTCTCGGCCCCGGATTGTCGCCCCCAACGGCCGTGCATGAAGTCTTCGACCTGCAAACTCAAACCTGGACCACCGCAGCCCCGATGATGCAGGGCGGCAGCAGCGGCATGAACGGGGTCATGGCCCGGGGGTGCTTCCATGTCTGGGGCGGCGAGGAGCCGGCCGGCATGATCCCCGACCATGACTACTACGATCCTCGAGCCGACCAATGGTCGAGCCTCCCCGACATGCCCACGCCCATTCACGGCGTGTACGGGTCAGCCTTTGTAGACGATCTGATCTGGCTCCCCGGTGGCGGCACCAATATCGGCGGCAACCACGGCAGCGTTCACCACCAGGTCTACCGGCCGGCGGTGAGCTGCGAGTGACGCCGTCTCCGTTGAAATAACTGCCGCTTGCCAGCGCCGACACAGCAACGCCCAGTCACGGTTCCTGGGCAGCGGCCGCTTCTTGCTCGCGCCGGGCGGCGGCTGAGTCGCTCACCTTAAGCGCGCCTCGCACGCCCTGAGCTCCAGGAAGCCGAGAAGCACCGATCACGCTGTCGCGTTGGCGTTGCGTCAGGGAGTCACGGTCTGTGCCCGCCTGCCGCTCGCCACAACTCAGGACTGCCATTAATACAGCTATTGCGGTGACGGCGCGCATATCCCGACCTCCAGGAAGTCATGAAAACAGCGTTGTCCGTCAGCTGAATGCGTTTGTTAGGCTGCTCCCGGCACCGGAGGGTGAGAGAGTCGGCCCATCCACGAGTAAACGATCGGGTAGCGTCTCGGCGCGGCAATAACCTCTGCGACCGAGCGGAACCACGGGAGATCGGTGCAGCCGTCGCGCCGAATCGCCCTCGCAACCCAGCCAATTGGTTCCCGCACAATAACAAGGCGTTCCTCGATCAGGTCCCGGACGAAGTCGCGGACCTCGATACATCCGGCGGTTGCCGCTCCGGCCGGGATAAACACGAGTTGCTCGGCGGGTCCCGGTGGACGGGCATCCGAATAGGCGACCTGGACCGCATTTCCCCGAAGCGCGATCTCGAGGTCGTGCCCTGGATGCGCGGGCGAAGGGACCACCAGGCGTACACTGCCGGACTCGGCTTCGGAATCGTCAGTGGCGCTGTAGGGTTCGACGACCTCGGCCCAACCTGGGAACTCGGCCAAGAGCACGTCGAGGAGCACCTGGGCAGTCTCGTTCAGATCTTCGCGATTCACCATATCGTCTCGGAGCAGGCTGACGGACCGCGCATCAGCTGCGGCGACTTCTCAACTGGCACAATCCGACGTTTCCTTTATAACGAAGCGCCCGTCGGCTGCATGCGCTTGTCAGGCAGTTCCTTCCGCCGACGCCTCGGGGCTGGTTGACGTGGCGATGGGCGACCTCTGCAGCCCCCACAGGGCAATGATCGGAAACAGGTTCAGCCCGAGTCGAAACGCCTGGTCACCGATGGTCGGGCCTAGCCACAGTCCAGCGTTTACCCCGGGCGAAAAGCGCAGTTGGCCCGGGCCGAAGACGACGAGCAGTTGGAATCCTGCGGTAAACTGGTAGGTGAAGCCTGCAGCCGTCAGCTGGAGGATCTGGGCTGCCTGAAGCCAACGCGACGCCTGCAGGCCAAACTGATGCCCACGCGCAAGAAACCACCCAGCCGCGCCAACGAAGGCGAAGACCACGCCGGCTCCGAGATAGTAGATGGCGGTGGCTTGAATAACATTCTGATAGGCAACAATAGGCAGCATCAACAATCCACCCAGGCCGGCGATCAACTCCGACCATCCAATCAAGAGCTGCCAGCGCTTAGCTGCCATGTGATCTCCGAGGAATCAGCCTGACGGACCGCGCATCAGAAGGTAGCGCTCGCGTAGCTCCTCACCTTCGAAGTAAGCTAGACGTCCTGGTACACAGGATACGAACGTGCCCATGCCATATCCCACAACTTGCTCGAGCGCGGCGGCCAACGGCAGTTCCTTGCCATCGAGGTCGTCATTCTCCGAAAGGCAGTAACAGGTGGCGGGCGCCCCGTTGGACTTGAGAAGCCGCTCTAGATTGTCCGGTTTGGCCTCGGGTACGGCCAAGGGCTGAGTAAAGCGAGGGTCCAGATCGGCCAAGTGAGCAAGTTTGGTGCGCAACTTCTCTCGTCCACCGGGCTTGCCTAAGAGAGCTAGGTACCGCGGCGCCCGGTCAGGACGTATAAAGGCGCTGATGATGGCCGCGCTATGGTCCATGCACTTGCCCGGTGGTTGCTCGGCTGCTGTCTAACGGACCGCGGATCAGCTGCAGCGACTTCTCAGTATGAGCACTTTCAAACGTTCCTTTGAACTGGGCGACCGCCAGCTTCATGCGGCTTGTAGGCCGCAGTTTAGTGGCTGGGACTGTGCTCCTCCACTGGCACTCCCAATGAGTCGCGTACACCGCTGGCATTCTTGGCCTCAGTAGTATGGCTGCAGATATCGGCGATCAAGAGCCGGCGTGCCGTGGGTAGAACCGAATTGTCAGGGCGTGCAAACACCACGTACTGCTCACCTTCGACAAAGGGATACCCGCAGTCACCGCCTCCGACACCGGTAAGTATCTCAATGGTGTCGGTCGGCGCACCATTCCAAACACGCTCTACGTTGAGCGTCAATACGCGCCAGCGGGTCCGCAGATGGATCAGCCGCGGTCCTTCTGCACGCCATATCGTGGTGTCCCGCTCCTGTAGCACCCGGCCTTCGAAGACTGTCTCATCCCCGTTCCGTGCTGAACTAATCGGCCCGGGCGGAACGCAACTACACATGAGTGCAGCGCAAGGACGCGGTCCGGTCAGGCTCAGAACGGTGAGAAGCGCAGTTAGCATGCACAAGCTCCTGTCGGCCTAACGGACCGCGCATCAGCTGCAGCGACTTACCTGCCTGGACACTATCCTACGTTCCTTAAACTGAAGCGCCCGCCAGCTGCATGCGCTTGTTAGCGGCCCCGCCCACTGCCCGCCGTCGCTAGTCGGCGGCCAGAT
Organism: uncultured Gemmatimonadales bacterium; assembly: GCA_963840165.1. GTDB lineage: Bacteria > Gemmatimonadota > Gemmatimonadetes > Gemmatimonadales > GWC2-71-9 > CAVVWJ01. Next base: position 116,528 of record CAWIXT010000007.1, on the reverse strand, counting down.
CTATGCGAATGCTGTCGCGTGGCTCCTCGTTCGTTCGAGCACTAAAGGGCACTGATGCCAAGGACACCGCCACGCTGTCTCCCGTATCAGAGCGCTGCAATACCACGCATTGTCCTGAGGTCGAATCGTTGCTGTAGAGAAGGACTGCGTAATCCCCTCCGGCCTGAGTCTGAACGATTGTCTCCGAGGTGATGGTGCGAAGCTCGGGTTCGCACGCACTCCGGTAGACATGGGCTCGGATGGCGACGCCCCCTGCCGGTACCCCCGCGGCAGTAACTGTTCCGTAGGCCACCGCCACATAGACCGGAGCAAACTCACTGGTCCCCTCTTCGCCTCCACAGCCGCCAGCCAGCAGCGGAAGAACTCCCGCAAGCAGTCCAGCGATTCTCAAGGATTGGCGCCATTCCTGGGTGGAGCACATGTTAATCCCTCCTACCTACGCTAGAGCCGTCTAGCGGACCGCGCATCAGCTGCGGCGACTTCACCGTTCGGACACTATCTAAACGTGCCTTAGGACTGAAGCGTCCGCCAGCTGCATGCGCTTGTAAACAGCAGACGCCTCAGCGCGATGCGCGGGCTGCATGCAACTTGCGTCGGAGCTCTCTGAGTCCGCCGAAAAACACCGAGTCCGCGCCGCACGGACCACGTGGGAACCCGAGATAGCCAAACTTCTTGATGCCGACGTAGACTGGGCCCCCGTATACCTTTGCCTCGTGTTTCAATCGATAAACTACATCCCACTGCGCGAGGTGCGTGAGGAGCTGCGTGACCATAGAGTCGACGCACTGCGGGGTCTGACTATCAGTAGGCGTGATGTAGGCGGAGGCCTCCGCCACTAACTGACGAATTGCACCGTTGTGCCCGCGCCAAGCTGACTCGAGAAGGGGCCGCTCCGCGGGGCTTGCAGATGGATACCGGTCAAAAAACCCTTGTGTGACTGCCAAGTGCATGGTCATAGGGACGTAGAGCTTGTTCAGACGGGCTTCCAGGAACGCAATGCTTGCCTGCTCTCGATCAAACTCCTGCTCTTTAGCCTGTGTTCTCAGGCCTTGCCAGATCGTCAGGAGTCCAACAAGAACGGGAACACCAACCGCCGTTGGAGTCAGCCAAAAAAACCTGACCTTCTGGCGAAGCTCCTCGATCTCGACCCTTAGTTTCTCCGCTTCCAGGTTCGGGTCCACGCTTCCGCCGTGGGTCATCTCGTCCTCGCAAAGTCTGCGGTCTAACGGACCGCGCATCGGCTGCGGCGACCTGCCTGCTGGACACTATCCTCCGTTCCTTATACTGAAGCGTCCGCCAGCTACATGCGCTTGTTAGTCACCAACACGCTCACCGAGCAGCCTCGAGATTCTGACCTTGAAAGTGGATCCGTTGCTGAACAACACTCCGTACTGGCCTTCCCGCCTTCCTGGCTGGACGGTAACGGCACTTCGCCATCGCGCGGCGGCTGGCCTCGATGAATCCACTGTTCGATGCCTCTACTACGACCAAGTCTTCAAGCTCGGCCAGTCCCATGGTATCTACCACGAACCTCAGGATCACTTGGCCTCCGACCCCATATTCGGCTAGAGCAGTAGGAGAGCGGGGTACTGGGCAGTAAATCACTCGCACCCACTGATCGACGTTCTTTTCTACAGACCGATGACTGGCCGGCATCGCCGCCGTTGATGAGTCGACAATGAGCTCGATGGGCGTGATTCGGAGCGACAGTGTATCGGAGCTCTGCGCCTGGCCGAAGGTTGCCGGGAGAAGGGTGAGGACCAGCGCCCAACCAAGTCTATGCAACCGACCTCCCGTGGATAAACTTCGCGGTTGGGTGCCTAAGGGACCGCGCATCAGCTGCGGCGGCTGGCCCCACTTGGACACTATCTAACGCTCCTTAGACCTGAAGTGCCGCCGACTGCATGCGCTTGTTAGGCCGCAGACCCGGCGCCAAGAGGGCCACGAAGCTGCTGCTAGTTTGGCCACGCAAACCGTAACCATCCAAGGCCATCAGCCGTCCGCAAACAGGCTAAGACCAGTCCGCCGATGATCAGCCCCACAGCCCAAAGCCCGAGCTGGTGCCTCCAATCTTCCTCCAGCGACCAAGCTCGCGGAGTCCGAATGCTATACGCCGAGGCATCGCGACTCCGACGCCACTGCCGCCACGCATAAACTCCAGCGCTGACTATGAAGAAGGCGCCAAACAGGACGACGGATTCAAACCATGACGCCAAGTAGATTGGCGGCCGAAGAAAGCGGCTGCCGAATAGGATGGTAAACATGGCAACAGCCCCAACTCCCATGGCGGGGACCAGCGCGTAATCACGTTTGCGTGGTGGTGTCAGGGTCATCGCTGGTCCACATCTGGATGTCAGGAATGCACTAGCGCTAGGGACGCCTGGTCGTGCTGACGGACCGCGCATCAGCTGCCGCGACTGGCCCCACTAGGACACTATCTAACGCTCCTTAAACCTGAAGCGCCCGCCAGCTGCATGCGCCTGTTAAGCAGCCAACGTCGTGCCCCCAACTTCGACTGCGTCGCGGCCTAACCGTTCTTTGCCTCAAAGTAGCAGATAAAGCAAAGGAACTGCTTAAGATCGATCCCAGCGCGTGCTTTGGCTTCTAAGAACGAGAAATTCTCTATGCCTTCGGCAACAAGGGGCTCAGGTTCTGGGAGACGATCCAAGCCCTGTCGCACCTCCTCATGAGATCGCTCCACGAAGGAGATCCACGACTCACCCTGCAGCCGAGGCGAAGAGTCCACGTTCTGCCAGTAAAGCTCGCACGTGCCATCCGGCAGGGCGAACTGAACCTGGCCACCTATGACCGCCAGCCCGCGAGTGCGCGCATGGGCCAGCACAGTCGGGAGATCTTCGAAGGACCATCCGTACTCGTTTCCAGACCTAATGGCTTTATCCAAGAGTTCAGCTGATAGTAGGTGCTCAGGAGACGGCGTCACCGAGACTCCAAGGGTTCGTGGCTGCCTAACGGACCGCGCATCAGCTGCGGCGACTTGGCCGCTTGGACCTATCAAACGTTCCTTTAAACTGAAGCGTCCACCAGCTGCATGCGCTTGTTAGGCTGCGCTCTCAGCCTTCAGGTGCGGAGCCACGAGATAGCGATCATGGCGGCACCCGCGAAAGTGACGAAGAACCCAAGGCTGCGAGCCGGCAGCTCGGAGTCCTTTGCATGGTCAGGATAATGTCTGGCGAGCATCCGGTCGTAATCCGATCCGAAGAAGACAAGCTGGGAGCCGAACGCTAGCGCCAGCGATCCGAAGACGGTCGGATACCACGGGCCAGGGTTGTACTCCGTAGACGCTCCCAGAACCAAAAGGCTCGCTATCAAGAGGACCCCTACAGTGAAGGTCCACCTCCACAGTTGCTTTATCCGCCGTTCCCTGCGATCCAGATCCATGGTATTCCAGTGCAAGTGAGCCCAGGGGGCCGCCCTTCAGCTGCGGCGACCTCCCTGGAGGCCGCAACACCACGGAGGTCCTCTATCGGCACCTGATCTGACTGCGGACGCGGTTGACCGCGTCGATCAACCCCGGTCGAATAGTGGCACCTGCGACTCAAGCACCTGTCAAGAATCGGTCTGGAGGGACCGGACGCGTCGGTTTGATCAGACAGCCCAGAGGACCAAGACGACGAGCAGTATCTTAGATGCTCGTATGTGCGCCTAACGCTCCGGATCAGCCGCGTGCGGCAGGGAGAGGGCTGCGTGCCGATGTCGGACGGCGAATCGGTCAGCCCTGATTGCCAGATACAGGACTGCGAATCCTACTCCCAGCGACATAGCATGAACCGGAAGGCGCCACCACCACGGCACGAGCGGTGGGTACGGGGCGCGGGGCGCCGCAGGGAGAGCCGAACGCGCCCATGCCAAGAAGGCGTCTCCCACGGGGAGAGCTCCGCCGGCGTATCGCCGCCGCCCGGCGATTTCGATAGGGAAACCCGCGACTTCCGCTGTCGCCAGGAGGGCCGTCGCCAGGTCCTCATCGCCGTTGGCGATGGCGGCCCCGGCCCCGACTACGGTGGCTGGACCGCTAAAGCCGAGAACGATCGGTCCGGAGTCGATGTCTCCAGGTCCGTCCTCGCCGTGAGGATACTCCCTCACTCCGGGCACGCCCCAAGTGTAGGAGACAAAGTTCTCCCGAAGTATGTCGTATTGCTGCCTGGCAAGAGATGGATCCACGTCAACCAGGATGTAGCTCAGCAGGGCCAGGCTCTCGCCCCGCGGACCGCCATTCGCCACATGTGGGATCGCACCATACTGGGGATCCACTCGTCGGCGAACTGCCGCAACCCACCTGGCGATGAGTGACCGGTAGCGACCGCCAAAGACGGAATCAGCAATGGCGAGTGCGGCCACTCCCGGCGCGACGTCCGCCGGCCACACCGCTCCAGGATACGATGGGAGATAAGGGCTCTCGGTCTTCGAAAGGGCCGCGGCAAAGCTGTCGCAATCCCGCTCGTACTCGCTGAGATCGAATGGCATTGGCCCCTGTGAGCCCGAAGCACGCAGGACACTGCTGCGCAAGTAGAGCGACCATGATGAGTAGAACGCTCCATACTTCGGCTCCATGTCCAACACGAACGACCCTTTCGCGCGGTCGGAAGCCAGGTGCGCGATCGCCGTACGAGCCTCTCGCAGCGCCTGGTCCCGGCGTTCATCGGACGGCGGCAGCGCCCGCGCCACCTGTGCCGATGCCAGGCCGTAAAGTGCCCAACTGAAGACATAGCCCTCCGGAAAGAGGGCTTGCATCCGTTCCGCTCCCCCGTCACCGAGCGACTCATCCAGAAACCGCAGCTGGGCGATGGCCGTCTCCACACGACCTGGCTTATAGAGCCGGCGGTTCAGGAGTATCAGCCAGAGCGTGGCGCCCGCAGCCGTCGTGATCAACCCCAGCCGGACGAGGCGCAGGGTTCTTCGCGTGCTTTTCAAGCTCTCACCCGTCGTCGTCCAGCCAACGGAGCGCGCAGGCGGCAGTGCCCCACGCATAGGCGGGGCTGCGGACTGGACTTCATCGCACCCTCACTCTAACGCTTCGACGTTGGCTCAGTCGTGGATAGGCACGTACTGAATCTCCCAGACTCTCCGTGGCCCGGGCCGCCTCCACCAGGACCGATAACCTCTCTCGCGTTCGAGTCCGTGTAGATCTGTACCAGTGCCGGTCTGGATGACTTCACGCGTAAACTTGTCAACGAGATAGGGACCGAGCCCAAGAATCAAAGAACCACCTTCACCATTTTGGAGGTAGCGGGCTGACTGCACGCCCACCGCCCAAGCCCACCAGAGTTCGCCGATAGATGTCTCGTCTATCGCAAGCGGGTCTTGCAGCTCCGCTGTCCGATTCCACGCGTCGATCTCGCTACGCACTAGCGTGAGCGCTTCAGCCGCACCGAGGAGGGGCGTCCTTTTCCGCATTGGGCACCTCAATCATCGGGATCTTTCGTCCCAACCAGCTACTGATTGGCTCCCCGGCACCACGATCTACCAGCTTCGATGTTAACCGAATGGAAAGGTGTCTCTTCGCCGCCTGACGGATCGCGCGTAAGCTGCATGCAAGGACGCCAGTATGGGATCTCTAGAGTGCAATCTGTATCCTGATCTTAAATGGACGTGGCAGGATCCCTGACGGTCGGTTTGTGCCGCCTAACGAGCTGCGCATGACCTGCAAAGCGCGGCGCGGACAGTCCGGGTAGACGTTAACGATAGGGCCGAGTTCTGACAGGTCCGGGCGCTGGCCTGGCGCATCGAAGCGTGAAGCCAAAGAAAGAGCGCAAGCCCGGAACTTGCGAGGCAGTCAGTCTGCGTCACCACCCAGGTTCCCCAACTTCCCCAGAAGTTCATCGAACCGGGCGTCGTCACGGATACCAGTAAACCCAGGATTGCTTGACAGGCCCCGCAGAGCAGTGGGATGGTGGGTGAACGCCTCATTGAGGTAGGCGAAAGCACGGTCGAGATCCCCCGCGCAGGCGTAGACCCGTGCGATCTCTTCCTCTAGGCCAATCTTGGGCAGATCGGCCAGCAACTCTGCCAACTTGTCGCGCTCCCCGTTACGCGCCAGGTCCCAAGCGGCATTCAGTGAGCTGATGGGATACCCCGCCATGGCCCACGCACTCCACATCTCCTCCTGCTCTTTAACCAGTTTCTCTAGGTCGAAAGGCTCGGGCTCCAGCTCATCGACATGGTATCGACCAGGATCAAGGTTGCCCTCCAACACTGCTTGAAGCCGGTTCCGGTATCGATGTGGGGACACTGCAACGGGACGACCGTTATGCCATTCCCAATTCGGGGCATCCGAGTTAACGCGTTCGAGGACGCTGCGGTGCAGGACGACTTCTCCCATCGCGAACGGGTTTCTCGTTTCCTTCCCGAATAGCCACTTCTTCAGCAACGTGTCCCTCGAATCATGCAGGACACCCTTCGGGTCCTCGACAATACGATTGAAGGAAAGACCTTTGTTCGCGAGCAAGAGACCAGCCGCGTGGCCCATCCTCAACATCCATGAGAGCGTGACGTCCGAGAGACCATTCTCCAGGTATCCACCGCCAACGTCAGTGTGCACCCCAGAAAACCAAACCTGGTGGCTGCTCTGGAACGGGGACGGCTTCCAGATCTCCGGCAAGAACGCTCGCCTCTCTTCGTCAAGAGCGAGTGCATGGCATGCGTGCGTCACAAACGTGGGAAGCCTCAGATCGTGAAAGCTATAGTACATACCAGGGATGCGGTCGGTCAGTGCCCTAAGCCGCGGGAAGGGCAGGCCCAACGCTGCCACGGTGTCGAAGCATCCCAGGAAATGAACGGCGATCCTAGCGCCCGTTCTTTTGGAGCCGGATGCGCTCAGAAACCGCGCAGCGCACTCCTCGCGTTTGAAGGTTCTCAGCCACGCAGCAGGGTCGCTCTTATCATCGAATACGCCAGTAATGTTCCTCAGATGCCACAATGCGTCACTAACATCGGACCAGATGGCGTCCGCAGCTGGGTTTCTGCCATGCTCGTAACCGGGCAGGAAGCGCTCTGGTGGGATGTTGTGGTCTGGATCGACGAACAGGGCGGCGACTTGTTCGGAACTGAGCTCCTTCATCTCATCCTTTAACTCGGAGCTTCGTTCCTCCAACGGCCGACCGTACAGCTTGCGATACTGGCATCGAGTGCGCTCGGGGAGCAGCGAGGTTAGTACGTCGAAGGGGTCACGCAGGTCCCATTCGTCGGTCCACCGCCTGGTCAACCACCGAAGCGGCGCGTCCCAGTGTCGAACAACACCATAGCGTCGGTACCTGGCAATGCGTCGGCGCGCCCACCAGCGCAGCGGCAGGCGTGTTCTGTAGATCTCCCACGCCCTCTTGATCAGATCCGGTCTCGATGTAGGCAGAAACTGAAAAGTCTGAATGAAATTGGCTAGGCTGCGGACAGCGGTTGCCCCTCGGCTGAAACCGAAGAGAAAAATGCGATCCTGGTATTCGTAATTGTCGTGAATGAAACGATAGGCCCGGAGGATCTGGTTGGAAACGCCGGCACCACCGACGTTGCCCGTGATCTTGAGCTCTCCGACTCCGACTCCGCGATCGTAGAAGGCGACCTGCCGAGGTGATCGGTCCTCTAGCAGCGTGTACATCGTGTACACGTTGGTGTTGAGGTGCTCACTCTTCCCGCCCTCCTGATTTGTTCCATCCAAGAGGACCACGACGTTTTTCGGCATTAGCTCTTCTTTGGCAGCGGCACCAGAGGCGTGAAGCTCTGCTCGCCGAAATGGATATCGAAACGGTTGGGTGCTGCCGTTTAACGGATCGCGCATCAGCTGCGGCGACTCCGCAGCCGACACACAATCCTACGTTTCCCTAGAGTTGAAGTGCCGTCAGCTGCATGCGCTGGTTGGGCCGGTGGCTTCACGCCTTTTCGGCTGACAGAGAAGTGCGACACGAATCTCTGGCGGCTGCACTAGAGGCAAAAGCCCTCTCGAAGTGAAACCAGGCGCTGTGCCAGAAACGCCTAAAGTTCTGCCCACCCGCCACGAAGACGCGCCTGTGGAAGACCCACACCACTAGACACGTGCCAAGAAAGAGGATTCGCTGAGCGGTGACGGTTAATCCGTAGGACAGCGGCCCGCGTCGAGCCCGAAGGTTCGCAAGTTGCTCTGCTTGAAATTCTACATGGCTGGCTTCGTCTCGAAGAATCTGTTCGCAGAGGCGTTCCAGAATCACGGAATCGGTCGCCGCTCCCAGCGCAGCGTAGTAGACCTCTGCGATGATCTCGGCGGTGATCAAGACAGCTATGGAGATCTCCAAGGTGCCCAGGAGGTGCCGGAGTGCTCGGAACACGAGGTCCGGCAGGGTATGCTCCACGAGCGGGATCCCGTTGATGGCCAAGAATCTCCCCAGGTTCCTGGCGTGGCGCTGCTCCTCCGCGATGAACAGTCTAAGCGCCCGGACGTAGTCCCAATCGCCTGTCTGGGCAGCGTACTGGTCCGCGTACCGCAGGAAGTGTCGTCCTTCCGAACTCTCCCCGCGCTGGAACTCTTGGACTGAGCGCCCAAGCTCGAGGCGCTCCTGAACTGTCAGGTCGGGACCGGCGTGCCAGGGGATCTCAAGGAGGGAATGCCTGTTCTCCTCGAAATACCGGATCCAGTCGGCGGATGTTCTCAATAGGAGCCTCGATGACCTTTGTATTTACAAGCACTCCGCGGTAGCGACATGGCGCGTCAAGTTCGCCTGCGGCCGCCAAACGGACCTCGCATCAGCTGCGGCGGCTGGCCCCACTTGGACACTATCTAACGTTCCTTTGAATTGAAGCGTCCGTCAGCTGCATGCGCCTGTTAGGCAAAATGACACGACTCTACGGATGAACTCGGTACTCGTATGTCAGCCCAGTCTTACTTCGGTCGTTTCTCTCGGACAAGGCTTTGGCTAGCTGTTCAAAGTGTACGTATGCACTAGCCCCTCGGGTCGCTCGCAACCGGAGCACCAGGAATTGAACCCTAGACCAATAGAGAGGAACCAGAATGTCGAAAGTACTTTGAACGGTCTGCTTGTGAACGTTGTGACGGAGATATGCGACACCAAGCTCCTGAAAAAGGTTCATGAAGCCCAAGATTGTCGCTCGGAGATGTGGATCGGTTTCGAACTCTGAAAGCTTTTGCTGTTCGTTATCACTCAATTCAAGCCACTTGTCGACCGCCGCCCTCCGTCGGATCGTTTCCTCAGAGTTGAATCTCTCTATGTAAGAGCACGCTCGGACAATTCCAAATTGCCGGTTCAAGTATATGATCGATACTCCGAGTAACACTGTCTGCAGTGCGGCACCGATAGCCGCGATGGCCGCAAGCCAAACTTCTAAGCTCGAATGCATAGGGTTCGTCTGCCTAACGGACCGCGCATCAGCTGCGGCGACGACCTAGAACGGGCCCACAAAGTTCCCGGTCGCATCGTCCCTGATGCGCCAGAGCTGCTCATCCGTATCGAGGCATCCACGCTGAACCAGCACTTTGCTCGCGCCCTCCGTCAGGCACGCCCCACTAGTGCTCCGTCCGCGGTTTTGGAAGCGGAAGTGGCCCGTGCCTGGCTTGGGAAAGGCCTCCCACAGATGAGTTGGGTTGCTCGCATCACAGATGGCGAGACCGATCGGGGTTTCCGACTGATCCGCGGTCGATACCATGCAGAGGCAGGTGTTCTCCGTGGATTGGATGATGCCAATGCTCTGGGTGATCCCGCTCACCCGAACCAGGTTCCAGCGGGTCCTGGCCGCGCCTGCGTCCGGGGCCACACTGATGGTGGCGTCGCTGGTCTTGTCCCAGCCCGCGTTGCTTACCCTCCGGAACGCGGTGCTGGTCGGAGTCCCCGCCGGCCAGGGGCCGGCCGTGCAGAAGGTTGCCTGGGCCGAGTGACGATACTTCTTGCCCGAGCAATACCAGCAGGGCACGTCCGCATCGGCGACCAGTGTGTGCTTGCCCGCCGCCACGTTGAGGTCTCCCTCCCCCGGCGTGGTGGACCACGTGACCTGATTGCTGACATCGGACCCATCCAGCTTGATCACCACCTGGGATAGACTAGGCGAGGCCTTGATCGCAATCGCCGTCTTGGCGGGCAACCTGACGATGTCACCGTCTTTCGGCTTCTCGAGGGAGTAACTGGAGCAGGCCGACATGCCGGCGGAGCCAATCAACGTTAGTATGAACCCTCGTACCTTCCGGAGACCCACAGCTCCCCCAAGTGTTGGGTGGGTAGTGCCACTTCTCGATGTGTGGATGAGATCAATAAGGTACGGCGCGGAATTGTGCGGGGGAAATCAGCCGGATCGAGAGCAAAATGCGACAGAACCGACGATTTTGTGTCGCAAATCGGCGCGGCGATCCAGTCGATGGACTCGCGTCCGCTCCCGCGCGTTCGCGGCACCATCGGGTTCGTCCCCCACCACTTTCGTACGCTCGATCCTCGTTTGGGTCGCGACGATCCTCCAAACAGCGTGTCCGACCGGGCCTGCAGCCGGTACGTCGCGCCTTCCGGTCTCGGGGACAGGACGATCGCCGGTCCGGCTGCCCATTCGGCTGGCACGACGCGCCATTTGGTCGGTACGACTCACCATTAGGTCAGCACAATCCCCCATTCGGCCGGTACGACCCCGTGTTCGATCAGCACGACGTGCCACTCGGTCAGCACGACCCCGTATTCGATCGGTACGACTCGCCATTGATCGGTACGTGAACCGCCACCGTTGTCCTGGTGGCGGTTCTCGTTGTCGCACATGACCAGACGGTCGGTCCATTTGAGTTTCGGCTCCTTCGCTTTGCTCAGGATGACAATCCCGCTTACCGCTTACGCTTCTTCTTTCCCGCTTACGCTTTTGCTTTTCCCGCTCACGCCTTTTCTTTCCCGCTCACGCTCGTCCTTGCCCGCTCACGCTCGTCCTTGCCCGCTCACGCTCGTCCTTGCCCGCTCACGCTCGTCCTTGCCCGCTCACGCTTTTTTCTTCCCGCTGTTTAGCGGGTGTGATCTTCATCACAACCACTCCCCGTACCTCGGCCCACATTCGCGGAAAGGAACCCGGGGGACGAGGTGTCGAAGCAAGATTCGAGATGGACCTTTCTCTTCGGGGCGATGCTGGCACTCGGCTGCGGCGACGGGGAGAGCCCTGGCACTGGAACAGCAACATCCAGAGATGACGGAGGCGGGGAACGAGCCGCCCAGGCCGACAGCGCCCTGCAGCGGGCCATGGCCGACAGCACCCAGTGGCCCTCCTACGGCCGCGACTACAGCAACCAGCGCTTCTCCCCACTTACCCAGATCTCGGCCGGCAATGTCAGCCGGCTCCAGCTCGCCTGGCGCTACATGACCGGCATCCCCCATTCGTTCGAGGCCAGTCCGGTCGTGGTCGACGGGACGATGTACGTCTCCACACCCCTGAACCACGTGGTGGCGCTGGACGCGGCTACCGGCGCCAAGAAATGGGAATACGCCCACGAGTTCGACCTGACGGTGCACTGCTGCGGTCCGGTCAACCGGGGCGTGGCGGTGTACGACGGCCGAGTGTACATGGGTACGCTCGACGCCAAGCTGGTGGCGCTGGATGCCGCCAGCGGCCGCAAGGTGTGGGAGCAAAAAGTCGCCGACAACACCAAGGGCTATGCCCTGAACGGCCCCGTCGTGGCGGTGGACGGCAAGGTCCTGGCCGGTGTCAGCGGCGGCGAGTACGGCATCCGGGGCTTCATCGAGGCGCGGGATGCGCGGACCGGGAACCAGGTCTGGCGCTGGTACACCATCCCGAGTCCCGATGAGGGCGGCTGGTGGGGCCAGTGGCGGGAGACCGATCCGTTCGGGGCCCGGCTCAACCGCAACATCGCCCGCGAAAAGGCGGACAGCGCCAAGCATGCCGATGCCTGGGAGCGGGGGGGCGGTGGCGTCTGGCAGGCGCCCGCCATCGATCTCGAACGGGGACTGGTGGTGTTCACCACCGGAAACCCCTCGCCCGACCTCGACGGCAGCGTCCGTCCCGGGGACAACCTCTACACCAGCTCGATCGTGGCGCTGGACTATCGCACCGGCAAACTGCGCTGGCACTTCCACCAGATTCCCCACGACGTATGGGACCTCGACACGGCCAGCCCCGTCGTGCTCTTCGAGACGGTGGATTCGGCCGGCCAGACGGTGCCCGCGGTGGCGCAGGCCGGTAAGACCGGCTGGGTGGACATGATGTACCGGGAGAATGGCCGCCCACTCCGGCGCAGCCAGGCGTTCGTCCCCCAGTCGAACATGTTCGCCCTGCCGACGCCGAAGGGCACCCGGATGCTGCCCGGAGCGAACGGCGGATCGGAGTGGTCGCCTACGGCATACAGCCCCCAGACCGGGTACCTGTACGTCCTCGGCATGCACCAGCCGATGCTGTACAAGGTGCGCACCGAGCCATTCCAACCGCCGGCTATCTGGCTGGGCGGCGCCTTCGTGGGCACCGGAGAGCCGCAGTACGGACTGTTCTCCGCCGTCGACACGAAAACCGGAAAGATCGCGTGGCAGCAGAAGGTGAAGGACCCGATGATCGGGGGAGCGGTCGCGACAGCAGGAGGGCTGGTGTTCACCGGCACCAAGGACCGGCAGTTCCTGGCGTTCGATGCCAAGTCAGGAAAACAGCTGTGGCGCTACCAGGCGAACGGCGGGGTGAATGGACCGCCCATCACCTACGCCATCCAGGGCCGGCAGTACGTCGCGGTCCCGGCGGGCGGGAACTTCCAGATCAATGCTCCGCGCAGCGACGAGCTCCTGGTCTTTGCGCTACCCGCTACCCGCAGCGCATCGGCAGCGGGAACCAACCAGGCTAGCGCGGGAGGTGGGTCATGACCGGCGCGGCGTGGGGAGCACTGGTGCTCGCCGGGCTGTGGTGTGCGCCAGTGGTGCTGAACGCACAGGAACGCCTGACGCGGCCCGGAGCGGACGAGGAAGACGGGTCCGACCTCAATGAGGACGGCCAGGCCGCGAAGCTCCCCGCACTGCCACAGGGAGTGACCCTCGACCTGATCCGCCAGGGTGACGATCTCTATCGCGGCAAGGGCGGGTGCAATACCTGCCATGGTCCCGACGGCGGCGGGATGCCCGCCTCAGGCTCAGGGATTACCGCCGGCCTGAACTTCGTGCCCGCTGAAATCGCCGCCATCGACTCGCTGATCAGGACCGGAGTTCCCGAGCCAACCACGCGCACGCCGGTCGCCATGCCTCCACGGGGCGCGCAGTCCAATCTCACCGACGATGAGACTCGGCGCCTCGCCGCGTATGTCTGGGCGATCAGCCAGGTAAAGGGCGAGCCCTGGCCCGGCGGTCACCGATCGCACTCGACCGCACGGTAAGCGGTGAGCGGTGAGCGGTGAGCGGTGTCATCCCGAGCGAATGCGAGGGATCGCTTAATGCGACGTCCATGCAAAGATCTCGTTATGGACGTCTCATGGGACGATCCTTCGCTACGCTCAGGATGGCATCACTCGGAACGAGTCGCTTTCCCCGCTTCCGCTTGCGCTAGTCCCGCTCACGCTCGTCCCTTCGCGCTGCTCTGGGCAGGCTCTAGTCCCGCTCGCGCCATTCAGTCGGCGATGCGCGTGACCGTGAGATGGGCGTCAACGTCCACGGACCCCGAGCGGTTCGCCCCATCTCCCTTCGAGCTCATCCTCTGGCGGTGGGCCGCCCACCATTGCGCCGCCCGGGCGTTGGTCCAGCGGCCCGCGGCCGCGCAGGCGCGCAGCCGCTCTCGTAGCACGTGCGCCGAGGCAGGGCGATCCTCCGGCCGCTTGGCGAGACAGGCGAGTAGCAGAGCCTCGAGATCCGCCGACACCGGCGCACCCAGCCGGATGGATGGAGGATCGGGCTGCGAATGCAGGTGATGCCCGCACACCTCCACGATCGACTTGCCGCCGAACACGTGGGTGCCGGTCAGCAGCCAGTAACCCACCGCGCCCAGCGCGTAGAGGTCGGCTCGCGCGTCCACCGTCTCCGGCGCCGTAAGAGTCTCGGGTGCGATGTAGAGCGGGGTCCCGGTAATGGTGTTGGTGACGGTGAGCGCGGGCTCGGACCCGTCCGCGCTCCGGGCTCCGAGACCGACGTCTTTCACCAGGCCGAAGTCGAGCACCTTCACCAGGTCGGAGATGCCGGCGCGATCCACCACCAGGATGTTGCCCGGCTTGATGTCGCGATGAATTAGCCCGGCGTCGTGCGCCTCCGCCAGCGATCCCGCGGCCTGCTCGAGGAGGTGGATGACCCGTTCCTCCGGCTGGGGCCCGTCGACCTCCACGATCTCCTGGAGGGTGGCGCCCTCGAGCAGCTCCATGGCGTAATAGAAGACGCCATCGGTGGTGCGGCCGTAGTCGAAGACGGTCACCGTGTTGGGGTGGGTGAGCATCGCCGTGCGCCGGACCTCGCGCTCGAATCGGGCGACCGCATCCTTGCCGGCGCGATCGGGGTGGAGCAGCTTGATGGCGGTCGGCCGCCGCAGCATTCCGTGAGAGGCCCGGTAGACCACGCCCATGCCGCCTTCGCCCAGCTTCTTCTCGAGGGTGTACTGTCCTAACCGGCGTATGTCGCTCACCGCCTTCCGCAGGCCGTAGATGGTCTGCGAAAAGGCGGCCGCCACCGCCACGGCGACGCCCCACCAGACGGCGTTGAAGAACGTCGCCGGATAGGCGTTGTCGCCCACCTCGCCCCGGGGCCAGTAGGCCGCGGGAGGATCGTGCAGCGCCGGATCGTACGAGAGAAACGCGACGAAGATGGAGCCGAGCAGCGGGAACGTCATGAGCGCGGCGACCACCAGCGTGTGGCGCGCGGTTGACGGGACGTACACCGCATAGACCAGCAGCACGTAAATCAGCAGATTCCGCACGATCATGTCCGGGTGCGCCAGCAGGTCCATGACCAGTGCCATGGCGGAGATCGCTGCCGTGCCCACGAACAGGGTCGAGAGCTCGACCGTGCGAACAAAGCGGGGGGATCGTGGCGCTCCCCTGAGGAGCAGCCACAGTGTGGCAAATGCGGCGGCCGCGACGATCAGAGGAATGCTGCTGCGAATGAACCAGAGCTGACGCAGGTAAATCGAAGCGCAGAGGATCAACGCCATGTAGACCAGAAGCACGAGGGCCAGCATCCGGCCGAACCGTGCCAGCCGGCTCTGCCGCAGCTCGTGATCGATGGCTTCGCTGGAATCCATGAGGCTAGTATATCTGGGGCAGGTACTGAGCAGTAAGCGGTAAGCGGTAAGCGGTAAGCGGTGAGCGGGTGAGGGGAGTCATCCCGAGCGGATGCGAGGGATCGCTCAATGAGACGTCCATAACTGGATCTCTGTACAGACGTCGCGTCAAGCGATCCCTCGCTCCGCTCGGGATGACTCCCTCGCCTACCTGGGATTACCCTCGGGCGTCACGTAGGCTGCGGTGATCCCTCCATCTACTCTGAAATCCGCGCCCGTGATATAGGACGACTCGTCCGACGCGAGGAACAACGCGGCCTGGGCAATCTCACGCGGCTCGCCGAAGCGCCCCATCGGCACGTGCACCAGGCGCCGCTGCCGCTTCTCTTCGGTCGACAGGAACTTTTCCAGCAGCGCGGTGCGCACCGGCCCGGGTGACAGCGCGTTGGCCCGGATCCGCTCGCGGGCATGAATCACCGCGATCTCCCGCGTCATGGAGAGGACGGCGCCCTTCGACGCCGTGTAGGCGATCTGGGGCGTGGCGGCTCCGACCGTCGCCACGAAGCTGGCCACGTTGATGATGGAGCCGCCACCAGCCTCGCGCAGATAGGGAATGCCGGCCCGGCAGCAGCGGGCCACGCCCTTCACGTTGATATCGAGCACCAGATCCCAGATCCCGTCCGGGGTGTTCACCACGCCGTCGTCGTCACCCGGCGAGATCCCGGCGTTGTTGTAGAGCACATTGACTCGGCCGAACGCCTTCTTCGCCCCGGCGTAGAGCGCCTCGACCTGATCGCTGGAGCGCACGTCGGCCGCGATGAACACGGCCTTGCCCCCCGCGGCCTTGATCTCTCCGACCACCCGCTCGCCCGCGGTGGTCTCCATGTCGCTCACCACCACGGCGCAGCCTTCAGCAGCAAACAGCCTCGCGGCTTCGGCGCCGAGCCCGCTGCCCGACCCGGTAATCACCGCCACCTTCCCCTCGAGACGCACCATCAGGAGTTCCTCGGTTGCATCAGGCCCGCTCGAAGTTCCGGAGCAGGTCCAGATCGGTGACCCGCCGGTCGTACACTCCCTGTTCCTGCCGCGCGGTGTTCACGTAGTGGTCCACCACCAGATCGCCAAACGCGGCTCTTGCGGCCTTTGAATTCGCGAAGAGCTCCACCGCTTCGTACAATGTCATCGGCACCTGGCGCACCGCGGGATCGGCGTATGCATTGCCTTCGTAGATCCCCTCGAAGGTGAGTCCCTGTTCGATCCCGTGCAGACCCGCCGCGATGGTGGCGGCAAACGCCAGATACGGGTTTGCATCGGCCCCGGGAGAGCGGTTCTCCACCCGGATCGCCTTGGCCGAGTGGCCCAGAATCCGGAGTCCGCAGGTCCGGTTGTCCACCCCGGCCACCAGACGGGTCGGCGCGAACGAGCCGGCCTGGTACCGGCGGTAGCTGTTCACATATGGCGCATAGAAGACGCTCAGCTCCCGTCCCAGCTCCAGCTGCCCCGCGGTCCACGACGCGAGCCTGGGCGACATGTGCGCCGGTCCCTTCGCTTCCCACCCGAGCGGCGCGCCGGTCTTCCGGTCCCAGATCGAGCTGTGCACGTGGCACGAGTTGCCGGCGTAATTTGTGTTCCACTTGGCCATGAACGTGACCGACATGCCCATCAGCGCGGCCACTTCCTTCACGCCATGCTTGAAGATGCTGTGCCGGTCGGCCATCTCCACCGGCTCCTCATGGCCCAGGTTGAGCTCCTCCTGTCCCGGCCCCCATTCGCCCTTGGAGTTCTCCACCTCGAAGCCGAGCGCGTCGAAATGGCGGCGCAGCGGCTGCATCAGCTTCTCTTCCTTGGTGGTCTGCAGAATGTGATAGTCCTGGATGTACTTGCCCGAGGTGTCCAGGTCCTGGTAGCGCCGGGCGCCCGCTTGCTCGTAGCTGTCGTTGAACACGTAGAACTCGAGCTCGGATGCAATGCGGATGGTGAGA
Organism: uncultured Gemmatimonadales bacterium; assembly: GCA_963840165.1. Lineage (GTDB taxonomy): Bacteria > Gemmatimonadota > Gemmatimonadetes > Gemmatimonadales > GWC2-71-9 > CAVVWJ01. The sequence goes on along the minus strand of CAWIXT010000007.1, from coordinate 99,405 downwards.
CCCATCTCCTCGGCTCGGCTCACCTGGGCCTTGAGGATCTGGCGCGGCGCGAGCGACAGCGGCTGACCGTCCTTCCCCTCGAGGTCGCCCAGCACCAGGGCGGTTCGGTCGAGCCAGGGGACCACGACCAGCGTGTGGAGGTCAGGCCGCACCATGAAGTCGCCGTAGCCGCGGCCCCAGGAGAACGATGTGTATCCCCCGAGCGGCTCGTTCTCGAGATCGCAGCCGAGCAGGTAGTCACATCCTTCCCATCCCTCGTGCGCCTGGCTCAGGAAGGTGCGGGCGGTGTAGCGTTTCCCGGTCAGCCGTCCCTGCTGGTCGGGGAACACGGCGAGCACGGTATCGACCGTGTCGGCCTTCGCCATCTGCTCCAGCTCGCGGAGCGAGATCGTCTTCACTTCAGGTCGTCTCGAAATAGATGTTCTTGAGCTCGGTATAGTGCTCCATGGCGTGCATCCCCAGCTCGCGTCCTAGCCCCGACTGCTTGAATCCGCCGAACGGCGCCTGCAGGTGAACGCTGGAGGAAGAGTTGACCGAGAGAACCCCGGTGCGTACCGCTCGGGCGACTCGAAGCCCCCGCTTGAGATCGTTGGTCCAGAGCGAGCCCGACAAACCGTAGATCGAGTCGTTGGCGATGGCGATCGCCTCGGCCTCGGTGTCGAAGGGAATGACGACGACCATGGGCCCGAAGATTTCCTCTTTCACGATCCGCATCTCTGGCCGAGCGTTGTCGAAGATCGCGGGCCGCAGGAAATAGCCGTCGCCATCGATTCGCTCCCCGCCGCAGACGTGGCGCGCGCCCTCCTGCCTGCCCAGGGCGACGTAGGTCTCGGTGCGCTCGCGCTGGCCGGCGGAGATGACGGGGCCCATCTCGGTTTTCGGCTCCAGCGGATCGCCGATGCGCATGCTCTTGGCGACCACCGCCATCGCCTCGACCAGCTTCGGATAGATGGTGCGCTCGACGATCACCCGGGCCCGGGCGCAGCAGTCCTGGCCCGCATTGGCGAACACTGACGCGCAGGCGTGCTTCGCCGCCTCCTCGATGTCCACGTCCGCAAAGATGATGTTGGGCGACTTGCCACCCAGCTCGAGCGACACCCGCTTGATGGTCTCGGCGGCGGTCGCCATGATCCGGCGCCCTGTCTCGGTCTCGCCGGTGAAGGCGATCTTGGCGATGTCGGGGTGGGCCGACATCTGCTGGCCGATCTTTGCGCCCGGGCCGGGGATCACGTTGAGGACTCCGGGGGGAAGCCCCGCCTCCAGCCCCAGCTCTCCCAGGCGGATTGCGGTGAGCGGCGTCAGGCTGGCAGGCTTGAGCAGGACGGTGTTGCCGGAGGCGAGGGCGGGACCGAGCTTCCAGGTGGCGATCACCATGGGGAAGTTCCAGGGCACGATCAACCCCACCACACCGAGCGGCTGGCGCAGCGTGATGTCGATGCCGGGCTTGCTCGTCTGGATCGATTCCCCGAAGAACTTGTCGGCCGCGCCCGCGTAATAGCGCAGCGTGTCGGCGACGTGATTGGCTTCCCAGCGCGCGTCGCCGATCGGCTTGCCGACGTTGCGGGCTTCGAGTGTCGCCAGCTCGTCCACGTGGGCCCGCACCAGGTCCGAAAAGCGAAACAGGATCTCCGCCCGCGCCACCGCGGTCTTCTCCGACCACTCAGGAAACGCCCGGCTTGCGGCGGCGACTGCCTGATCCAGGTCCGCCGGCCCGGCCGATGCCACCTCCGCCATCGGCTTGGCCCGGGCAGGCTCGGTAACACTGATCGTGCCGGCACCGGCCGGGCGCCGGTCTCCAATGAGCAAATTTTGCATAGGGCAATTATACGCTTGGCTGAGGTGTGACGCATGTCATAATGCTGTCATCCCGAGCCCTCACACCGGTCATCCCGAGCGGATGCGAGGGATCGCTTAATGCGACGTCCGTGCAGAGATCTAGTTATGGACGTCTCATGGAACGATCCCTCGCATTCGCTCGGGATGACTCGCCTTTTTCCGCTTACCGCTCACGCTCGTCCTAGTCCCGCTCACGCCTTTACATACAGTTCTCCACCACCCTCGCGAAATTCAACCGCCTTCCGCTCCATCTCCGCCGCGTACTCCCGCACATCCTGGGTGATCTTCATCGAGCAGAACTTGGGCCCGCACATGGAGCAGAAGTGGGCCACCTTGGCCCCCTCCGCCGGCAGCGTCTCGTCGTGATAGGCCCGCGCGGTCACTGGATCGAGCGCGAGGTTGAACTGGTCCTGCCAGCGGAAGTCGAACCGCGCCTTGCTGAGCGCGTCGTCCCACTGGCGGGCCCGGGGATGGCCCTTCGCCAGGTCCGCTGCGTGGGCCGCGATCTTGTATGCGATCACCCCGGCCTTCACGTCGTCCCGGTTGGGGAGGCCGAGGTGCTCCTTCGGGGTGACGTAACAGAGCATGGCCGTGCCGAACCAGCCGATCATCGCGGCCCCGATGGCGCTGGTGATGTGGTCGTACCCCGGGGCAATGTCGGTGGTCAGCGGCCCCAGCGTGTAAAACGGCGCCTCGTCGCACCACTCCAGCTGCTTGTCCATGTTCTCCTTGATCAGATGCATGGGGATATGCCCCGGTCCCTCGTTCATCACCTGCACGTCGTACTCCCACGCGATCCGGGTCAGCTCCCCCTGGGTCTTGAGCTCGGCGAACTGGGCCTCGTCGTTGGCGTCGGCGATGCTGCCGGGCCGGAGCCCGTCGCCCAGTGAGAACGAGACGTCGTATGCCGCCATGATCTCACAGATCTCGCGGAAGCGAGTATAGAGGAAGCTCTCCTGGTGATGGGAGAGGCACCACTTGGCCATAATCGAACCGCCCCGCGAGACGATGCCGGTCATACGGTTCGCGGTGAGCGGGATGTACCGCAGCAGCACGCCCGCGTGGACGGTGAAATAGTCCACCCCCTGCTCCGCCTGCTCGACCAGGGTGTCGCGATAGATCTCCCAGGTCAGATCCTCGGCCACACCGCCGACCTTCTCCAGGGCCTGATAGATCGGCACCGTGCCGATCGGGACCGCCGAGTTCCGGATGATCCACTCCCGGGTCTCGTGGATGTTCTTGCCGGTGGAGAGGTCCATCACCGTGTCGGCGCCCCACAGCGTGGCCCAGCGGAGCTTCTCGACCTCCTCCTCGATGGACGAGGTGACCGCCGAGTTGCCGATGTTGGCGTTGATCTTCACCTGGAAGTTGCGGCCGATGATCATCGGCTCCAGCTCGGGGTGGTTGATGTTGGCCGGGATGATGGCGCGCCCCCGCGCGACCTCGATGCGCACGTACTCGGCTGGCATCCCCTCTCGAATGGCAACGAACTCCATCTCCTCGGTGACGTCTCCGCGGCGGGCGTAGGAAAGCTGGGTGAGCGGGCCGCGGCCGCGGAGAGGCGCGGAAGCGCGATGGGTGTCATCCTGAGCGAAGCGAAGGATCTCTCCGCTTGGAATGGAGGGATCCTTCGGTCGGTGCGCTTCCTCAGGATGACAAGCGCGCTGACGAATCCACGCCTCCCGAACCCGGGGCAGCCCACCATTCACATCCACACCCTGAGGCCCGCTGGTATCGTAGACCCTGAGCGGAGGCTCCCCGCCCGAGAGCGATATCTCGCGCATGGGCACTCGGATTCCGCGGGGTCCTTCCAGGTAGACCTTGGTCGAGTTGGGAAAGGATTCTTCCAGGCGGGGCGGGGCGTCGTGCAGCGTGGTGGCCATAAAGAAGCTCCCTGGTCGGAAAGGGAGCGTTGACGCGAAGAGTTCGCGGGTGCCGCGCTCCCTTCGCCGGTATCAGCCGGATCAGGTTCCAAGGGTGTCTTCTCAATCGGTCTGTCATCCTGAGCGTAGCGAAGGATCCCTGTGCGTGCGATCCGAGGGATTCTTCGCTACGCTCAGAATGACATCGACCGATGCCCCTGGCGGCAGATGAACCTTACCGACTGCGCCGACCCAGGTCAAATGAGACTCAACAAAAAGCATTCACCACAGAGGACACAGAGGGATCCTCTTCCCGAGAGGCTCACGACATCGCGTGATCTGAGTTTCTACTACAAAATTTTGGGTGGGCAGCAAGGTGGAATCCGTATTCATGACACAAGAACAAACTCACAAAATGGAGGACACGTCAAAACCTCATCCGCGGGATTCACAATCGCATGGTGTTTTTGTTGGTGAACCGGGGTTCCATACTGCTGGGAGCCCACCAAAAGGTCTTTCGAGAATGCAGATCACGCGATGTCGTGAGCCGTATCGATTGACGATACCTCTGTGTCCTCTGTGTCTCTGTGGTGAAATATTTCCAGCTCGACACTGGCGACTGGCGACTGGCGACTAGCGCCTCGACACCATCCGCAGCTTCTCGATCTCCTCTATCTCTCTCGGCGCCTTCGACAGCCATTCCACCCCATCGCGCGTGATCACGTAGTCGTCCTCGATCCGGACCCCCGTGTTCTGGTACCGCTCTACCGTCTTCCGCACCTTCGCGATCATCGCCCGGTTCTTGGGAGTGTCGGCCAGCATGTCGAGCAGCCGAGTGCTGATGTAGATCCCGGGCTCGATGGTGAAGGCGTCGCCCTCCTGGAAGCTGCCGGTGCCGACCCACGGGTGCGGCGGATCATGGACCTCCAGGCCGATCCCGTGCCCCAGCCCATGCGCCATATAAAGGAAAGCTTGGGTGCAGTAGACCGGGTCGCTCTTGCACCGCTCGGCCCAGGGCGGATCGAAGGTGGCATCGGCCGACTCGATCAGGCCGAGCCGGGCGAGGCCCCGCGCCTCGACGGCGCGAGTCGAGTCCCGCCACGCCTGCCATGACGCTCCCGGCTTCGCCACCCGCTCGGACGCCGCCTGAGCGTCCCGCACCAGCTGGTAGATCGCCCGCTGCTCCGGGGTGAAGCGGCCGCTCACCGGAATGGTGCGGGTCACGTCCGCCGCATAGCCGCCGCACGACGCACCGACGTCCATGACCACCACATCGCCGGCCGCCATCCGGCGGTTGTTGGTGTTGTAGTGATACTGGGTGGAGTTCGGCCCCGAGCCGATGATCGACGTGAACGCCGGGCCGTCGCAGCCGGTGCGGCGGAAGCCGCTCTCGATCAGCGCCTCCAATTGGTACTCGAACATGCCGGGCCTGGTGGACCGCAGCGCCTCGTGGTGCGACGCGACCGTGGCCGCGATGGCTCGGCGCAGCAGCCCCAGCTCGGCCGGACTCTTCCGCCTCCTGAGCGAGTCCAGCGCCGGATGCAGACTTCGCACCACCAGCCTCGGGTTTCGCGAAACGACATCGGCCACGAAGCGGGAGCCCCGCGTCAGCGTGTCCTGGCTGGCCGCATCGGCCGTGGCGAAGTCGCGCACATCGTAGAGCGGCAGGCCCGAGGCCAGCAGTGAGTCCACCATCGGTCGCAGCGCCGGAAGGGAGCGCACCGAGAGCCCGGTTTCCCGGGCGACGGCAGCGGAGTCCGGCGGGAAACCGTCGTAGAGGGCCCGGCGCGGGTCGCGCGAGGCGGTGAACAGGGTGCCGCTCCGGCTGCCGCCCCGCTTGACCAGGACCAGCACCGCGTTGGGCTCGAGGAAGCCCGTGAGGTAGCGGAATCCGGGAAGCTGATTCCACCGGCGGATGCCGACCGCGTCGGGAGCGCCGAAGGCGACGACGACTCCGCTCTCGACCCGCGCCAGGAGCGAGTCGCGCCGGGCGGCATACTCGGCGCGGGGGATATCCTGTGCCGAGATGGCGACCGGGAGGAACAGGCCGAGTAGGACAGACATACGCGAGAGAAGCATGAATGAACATAGCTCAACACCTGGCCCCCAGCGCAACACCAGATCCCGAACGCAATACCTCATCCCGAACGAAGTGAGGGATCTACTTGGCTCGGGCTAGATCCCTCGCTGCGCTCGGGATGAGGTGTGTGACATGGGATGAGGTGTGGGTGCTATCCTTGACAAACTATCCGGCTGAAGGCATAAATATGCATATGACTGCCGCACGCGCGATCGTTCTCTCCTCTGGCATTACCTGCCCGGCTGCCGCCGGTGCCGGGTGCGCCTGCATGTGTATGTGCGCCTGTATGGCGAACCTCACCCTGAGAGAAACCTTCTAGCGGCGACGCACCGAGCGTCCAGTTGTCGTCCGGCCCGCGGAAGGAATCCGCGGGCCTTTCTGTTTTTTTGCTATGGAGCACACCGTGGGCATTGGCTCCGATCGGGACCGAATCGACGAGGACACGCCGACCGAACACTTTGTGGCCTGGACCATCGAGCGGTTCCGGAACCGCCGGCTGGTGATCACCACCTCCTTCGGCATGGAAGGCTGCGCCTTGATCGACATGTATGCCGCGCAGGGCGCAGCACCGACGGTGGTGTACCTGGACACGATGTTCCTCTTTCCCGAGACCTACGCCCTGCGCGACCGGATGGTGCAGCGGTACCCGCTCATCACCTTCGTCAACCGCGGCACCTCCCTGACGCCCGAGGAGCAGGACGCGGCGCACGGGCCCGAGCTCTGGCGCCGGGACCCCGACCGGTGCTGCGGCCTTCGCAAGGTCGAGCCGATGCACGGGGCGCTGTCGGGAGCCGATGTCTGGGTCACGGCCATCACCCGGAGCCAGGGCGACGTCCGCAGCGCTATTTCCCTGGTCGGCTGGGACTGGCAATACCAGGTCCTGAAGGTCTGCCCGCTGGCGGGGTGGGACCGCTCCCGAGTCTGGGACTACGTGCGACAACACAACGTCCCGTACAACGAGCTGCACGAGCGCGGCTACCCCAGCATCGGCTGCACCCACTGTACCTCGAAGGTGGAGGGCGCCTCGCCGGCGGAGTACTCGCGGGCGGGGCGATGGACCCAGGCGGACAAAACGGAGTGCGGACTGCACGGAGTCGCGAGTCACGAGTCACGAGTCGCCAGCTCGAAATAGATCTCGAAACCCAAGGACGCTTGATTTGTGCTCGCGACTCGCGACTCCTAACCAGCGAAGAACTATGGCTCCCAAAACCGAATCCAAAGTCGAAGTCGCCAAGCGCCAGGGCCGCCATCTGCGCGGCACCATCGCGGAGACGCTCGCCTCTGACGCCAGCCACTTCGGCGCCGACGACATCCATCTGCTCAAGTTCCACGGCACCTATCAGCAGGACTCCCGCGATGAGCGCCGCAAACGGGAGTCGGCCGGAGAGGAGAAGGCGTACTCCTTCATGGTGCGGGTGGCCATTCCGGCAGGTGCGGTTACCCCGGACCAGTACCTCTCGCTTGAAAGGATCGCCGACGACCACGCCAATGGGACGCTCCGGGTCACCACCAGGCAGGGCTTCCAGTTTCACGGCGTGCTCAAAGGCGATCTCAAGCCGGCCATCGCCGCCATCAATCAGGAGCTGCTCACCACCATCTCCGCCTGCGGCGACGTGCAGCGCAACGTCATGGGCTGCTCCGCCCCACTGGCCGATACCGACCACGCCGTCGTGCGCCAGGTAGCGGAGGCGCTCGCGACCGAGCTGAGACCGGCTTCGCGAGCGTACCACGAGATCTGGCTCGATGGCGAGAAGCAGCTCGCCTCGGCTCAGGAGGAGCCGTTCTATGGCGACCAGTATCTGCCGAGAAAGTTCAAGACCGCGGTGGGGCTCTCGATCGACAACTGCGTGGATATCTATTCCCAGGACGTCGGCCTGCTGGCGGTGGTGAATGCCGGCCGAATCGAGGGATTCAATCTCCTGGTGGGCGGCGGACTGGGCCTGACCCATAACAAGGGCGACACCACCGCTCGCCTGGCCCAGCCGCTTGGCTTCGTCCCCACGGAGAACGGGGTGGAGGCCGTGCGAATCGTCGCCGCCATCTTCCGCGATCACGGCAACCGGTCCGACCGGCGGCACGCCCGCCTCAAGTACCTGCTCGCCGAGTGGGGGCTGGACCGGTTTCGGGAAGAGTTCCAGCGGCGAGCCGCGTTTCCTCTCGCGCCACCCGTCTCGCTCGCGCCGCTTCCGTTCCATGACCATATGGGACGCCACCGGCAGCCGGACGGACGCTTCTTCTACGGGGTCTTCATTCAGAGCGGCCGGATCGCCGGCAAGGTCAAGCAGGCGCTGCACGAGATCGTCGCTCGCTACCGCCCGGGGATCCGCCTCACGGCCCAGCAGAACCTCCTCCTCACCGACCTCGACGCCGAGGGCGTTGCGGCGGCCGAGCGGATCCTCCGGAGCCACGGCGTCACGCTGCCGCTCGAGCTGTCGGCCGCGCGGCGCTACTCCATGGCTTGTCCCGCGCTTCCCACCTGCGGGCTGGCGGTGGCGGAATCGGAGCGGGCCATCCCCGAGATTCTCGACCGGTTTGAGGCGGAGCTCACCAGCCTCGGTCTCCGGGACGTGCCCCTCACCATCCGGATGACCGGTTGCCCCAACGGCTGCGCCCGGCCCTACACCGCGGACCTGGCATTCGTCGGGCGCTCGCTGGACCTGTATCACATCTATATCGGTGGGAGCCTGGCCGGGGACCGCCTGGCCGACCTCTACCGCGCCGACGTTCCCACCGATGAGCTACTCTCGGCAGTGAAGCCCCTGCTGCTGCGATGGTCGGCGGAACGGCTGGGGAGTGAGGGACTGGGCGACTTCTATCAGCGGATCGTCGCGCCCGCCGTCCCCCGGGCGGCCGTGACCGGCCGCGAGACGCCGACCTTCGATCTGGTGCAGCTGCAGGTCGGCCTGTGACCCTTCGCGATGCTCAGGGCAGGGCTAGAGCATTGATTCTTGCTGCCCACGGATCGCGCCGCGATCCCGCCGCCAACGCCCTGGTGCGCCGGCTGGCGGAGACACTGCGCGGCCACCGGCTGTTCGATGAGGTAGCGGTCGCGTTCCATCAGGGCGAGCCGGGATTCGACACGGTGCTGGACGAGATCACGGCCGACGAGGTGACCGTGGTGCCGTTCCTGACCAGCGCGGGACACTACAGCAAAGTCGTCCTGCCCGAGGCCCTGATGCGGAACCGGCGCTACCCCGAGCTTCGGATCAGGCAGACGCCCCCGGTGGGCTCGCATCCGGGCATCGGGGCGCTGGTCGCCCGGCGGGTGGCCGAGCTGCTGCGGGAGCAGGGTCTCGAGCGCGGCTCGGTGTCACTGGCGCTGGTGGGACACGGTACTGCCCGCCATGCCGGCAGCCGCGATGCCACGCTGCAGCTGGCGGAGGTGCTCCGTCGCCGCCGGGTGGCGGGCGAAGTGCTGGCGGCCTTCCTCGACGATGACCCGCCGGTGGAGAGCCTGCTGGAGAAGGCCTCACTGCCCCACGTCATCGTGATCCCGTTTCTGATCGGTGGGGGGACTCACGTCTCGGACGACATTCCAGCGAGACTCGCGACTCGCGACTCGCGACTACGGTCGACTGGCGACCGGCGACTGGCGACTGTCGATCACGCGCTCGGCAGCTACCCCGGCCTCAGCGACCTCATCCTCGATCTGGCCCGGCGTCATACTCCCCCACCCCCGCCGCGGTTTCGGCCCCGGCTGGTGGTTTCGCCCGGCCCATTGCCGAAAGCGCCAGGCACGGTGGATTTGGTCGGCGGCGGGCCCGGTGATCCGGGGCTGATCACGGCCCGCGGGCTGGAGCTGCTGCGATGCGCGGACGTGGTGATTCACGACCGGCTGATCGGGCGCGAGCTGCTGCAGGAGGCGAAGCCCCAGGCAGTGCTGATAGACGTCGGGAAGGGGCCGGGTCACGCCCCTTACTCGCAGGCGGAGATAAACCGGCTGCTGGTGGAGCACGCCCTGGGCGGAGCGTCGGTGGTACGGCTCAAGGGGGGAGACCCCTTCGTCTTCGGGCGCGGCAGCGAGGAGATGGAGGCGTGCCGCCAGGCCGGCGTTCCGGTGCGGGTGGTCCCGGGTGTCACCAGCGCCATCGCGGCGCCGGCGGCGGCGGGCATCCCGCTGACCGCCCGCGGCATCGCGAGCTCCTTCACCGTGGTAGCAGGTCAGGTGAGCAACGACGTCCTTCCCGTCCCCTCGCTCGATGGCTCGGGGCAGGCTCTTCCCGACCACACTCTCGTCATCCTCATGGGACGGTCGAACCTGGGCGCCCTGGCCGCATCGCTCATGGCACAGGGCTGGAATCCCTCGACCCCGGCGGCGTGCATCCAATCGGCCACCACGCCGGAGCAGCGCGTCACCCGCGCCACCCTTGGGACGATCGCGGAGGCGGCAGACCGCGACGGACTGGAGTCGCCGGTGGTGACGGTGATCGGGGCGGTTGCTGCGCTCGGCGGGGAGGCCGGGACTCCTCATCCCGAGCGTAGCGAGGGATCTACTCCACGGGTATCCCAAGCAGGTACAGGAGATCCCTCGGGCGCTATCGCTTCCTCGGGATGAGGAGTTCTGTCTTACCCGCTTACCCGCTTACCCGCTTACCCGCTGTCCTTCCCCGCTTCCCCGCCGACCTGTATACTGGTGTACTTCGTAGTACCAGCCGTCATTGCAGACCCAGTCCCGACCATGCAGCGCCATCGCCGTGTGCCCGTCATCCCTCATGAGGACGAAGGTATGCCACAGACCGTGTTCGCCTCGATTCGGACGCTTCGCTGCGTGGGAGCCGCACTCCTGCTCTCTCTCGCTCCGGTACTGGTCGTCGCCCAGGAAAGCGGAACCGTCACCGGAACGGTCACGAGAGTGGGAGAGGGTTCTGCGCTGCCGAGCGTGTCGGTGGAGGTGAAGGGCACCGGCCAGAGCACGATTACCGGACCGGACGGCAAATACACCCTGCGGAGGGTCCCCACCGGCCCGCAGGTGATCGTCTTCCGGTGGCTCGGCTACCGCCCAACCGAGAGCCAGGTGACGGTCGAGCCCGGCAGCTCCGTAACGGTGGATGTGGGGCTGGAGCCGGTGGCGGTGGCGCTCACCGAGATCGTGGTGGAGGGAGCGTCCCGGGCGCCCGAGCGGATCGTCGAGGCCCCGGCCGCCATATCTGTAGTTCCGCAGGATGTGCTGCAGACTACCGCGATAACCGGTCAGGCTCCGCTGGCGCTGCAGGCGGTGCCGGGCGCCGACGTGGTACAAAGCGGGGTCAACGACTTCAACGTCAATGCGCGGGGATTCAACTCCTCGCTCAACCGCCGGGTGCTGGTGCTGCAGGACGGCCGCGACCTGGCCATCGCCTTCCTGGGCTCGCAGGAGTGGAATGGAATGACTCAGCCGCTCGAGGATGTCGGCCGGCTGGAGATGGTTCGAGGACCCGGCTCAGCCCTGTACGGCGCCAACGCATTCAGTGGCGTGGTCAACATCACCACCCCGACGGCCCGGGAAGTGGTGGGCACCAGGCTCACGCTGTCGGGAGGTGAGCTGGAGACGATCCGAGGAGACTTTCGGCACGCGGGTGTCTTCGGCGGGGACCGGTTCGGCTACCGCCTGAACGGTGGATACAACAAGAGCGACACCTATTCCCGCTCCCGCACCCTTCGGAACGGAACCTCTCTGCAGGAGGAATACGACCCGGCGACCGACGAGCCGGTACCCGCGACGGTGGAGGCTCGACCGCTGGACGGCCAGGGCATGGAGCCGCTGACCGGCGCGCCGACCGGAGATCGCGACGCACTGCAGAACATGTACGGCTCTGCCCGCGTCGACTACTACCTGGATAATGGCGGGGTTCTTTCCGCCGACGGTGGAGCTGCCCAGGTCGAGAATGAGGTGTTCGTCACCGGCATCGGCCGGGTCCAGGTGCTCAAGGCCGTGAAGCCGTACGCGCGGCTGTCGCTGGCCCACGACCGGTACAACATCTTCGGGTTCTGGAACAGCCGCACCTCGGTCGATCCCCAGTATTCTCTCGCGTCCGGTCTGCCGTTGGAGGAGCGCTCCGACATCTTCCACATCGAAGGCCAGCAGAACTGGAACTTTCAGTCCGACCGGGGCCGGGTGGTCTACGGCGCCTCGTACCGGAACACCCAGGTGAACACCTCGGGCACCCTGATGAACCTCGCCAACGACGACCGGAGCGACGACTACTACTCCGGCTACGCCCAGGTCGAGTACCGAATCGTGCCCCAGCTCCGGGTCGTGGCCGCCGGCCGGGTCGATGATGGAACCCTGTTCGACACCCAGTTCTCGCCCAAGGGGGCGCTGGTCTTCAGCCCCAACGAAGCTCACTCGTTCCGCTTCTCGGTCAACCGCGCGTTCCAGACGCCGAATTACTCCGAGTTCTACCTCCAGGTGCCGGTGCGCCAGCCGACCACCGGGCCGGCCACGGTCGAGGGCGGGCTGGAGCAGTATTACACCGGAGTGCAGGGGGCGCTCAACGCGGGCCTCCTGCCGCCGGGTTCGCTGGCGGATATCAACCTGCACCCGACACTCCCCTGGGACTTCTCTGCCGCTACCCAGGCGCTGGCACTGGGCAATGAGGATCTGGACGTCGAGAAGGTGCTGGGCTGGGAGCTGGGATATAAGGGAAGCCTGTCCGACAAGCTCTACTTTACCGCGGACTTCTACATCAACGAGCTGGAGAACTTCGTCACCGACCTCCTCCCCGGCGTCAATGGCGATTATCCCACCTTCCAGCTCACCGATGGCGGGATCAACATCCCGTCAGACCTGGCAGCGCTCGACGCCCGGCTGGCATCGTTCGGCCTGCCGGCCAACCATCCGTTGCGGGCCCCGATCCCGACGCTGCAGGGCGGCTATGCCGCCGTCGCGGCCGGCACCACGCTCGGGGGAGTTCCGGCTCTGGCGACGTTGCCCGACGGCAGCCGCGCCATCGTGCTGTCGTACACCAATGCCGGTGAGGTGACCGAGCGGGGCGTGGAGCTGGGGCTGGGCTACCAGTTCACCCCCGAGTTCCGGGCCGACGTGTCGTTTACCGGATTCGACTTCGAGGTGAAGTCCCAGCAGGCGGGCGACCAGTTGCAGCCCAACACTCCCAGCAAGAAGGCCAACTTCGCGGTCTCCTACACCGGCGCCCAGGGCTTCGACGCCAACGCCTCGGTACGGCTGGTGGACGGGTACCAGTGGGCCGCCGGCGTTTTCGTGGGGTACGTGCCTGCCAGCGAGTTCGTCACCCTGGGGGCGGGCTACCGGATCAACAACTACCTGAGAGTGCACGCCACGGCGACGAACCTGCTGGACCAGGAGCGCTTTCAGCTGTACGGCGGCTCGGTGATCCGGCGGCGGGTGCTCGGAGGGTTTACTGCGAATTTCTAGAAGTGAAGGGTGAAGAGTAAAAAGTGAAAAGTGAAGAGTGAACAGTGAAGAGTGAAGGTGTTTCACATTTCACTTTTCACTTTTCACTCTTTACTTCACTTTCCACTCGATCACGGCGCCAATCTCTCCAGCCGCCAGCTCCCTTCCTTCCCACGGCTGTATCGCAGCCGGTCGTGCAGCCGGCTCTCCCGACCCTGCCAGAACTCGATCGACTCCGGCGAGACTCGATACCCGCCCCAGTGCGGGGGGAGCGGCACATCGTCGGGATACTGGGCGCGTATCTCGCGTTCTCGCGCATCGAGATGACTTCTTCCGGGAATGACCTGGCTCTGATGAGAGATCCAGGTACTCAATCGGCTGGTCCTCGGCCGGCTCCGAAAGTAGATCTGCGATTCCTCGCGTGACACGGTGGTTACCGGTCCGCTGATCCGCACCTGCCGCTCCAGCTCCGGCCAGTGCAGCACCAGCGCAGCCTGGGGGTTCTGCTCCAGCTCGGTGCCCTTGCGGCTGCGATAATCGGTGAAAAAGACGAAGCCCCGCTCGTCGTAGCCCTTGAGCAGCACCATCCGGACTGAGGGGGCGCCGTCCGAGGTGGCGGTCGCCAGTGCCATGGCGTTGGAATCCAGGACCTGGGCCTCCCCAGCCTCCTGAAACCACCGATGGAACTCGGCGATCGGATCGGAACTGACGTGAGCTTCGTCCAGTCGAGCCCGGGCGTACTCACGCCGTAGGTCGGCGATGGACATAGAGGGGCTACTCTGCTATGGGCTATGGGCTATGGGCTTGAAGTGACAGGCAGAGACGATCCGTAAGCTTGACGCCCGTGGTTTTCCGGGAACAGAAGCCGAGCCCACAGCCCACAGCCCATAGCCAAGTAGCCCCCTCACGGCTTCTCGACCGGCAGCCGCACCCCGTTACCCCACTCGGTCCACGATCCGTCGTAGTTGCGCACCGCATCGAAGCCCAGCAGATACGTCAGCGCGAACCAGGTGTGGGACGACCGCTCGCCGATGCGGCAGTAGGCGATGGTTTCGGCGTCAGGCCGGAGCCGGTTTTCCTTCTCATACAGATTCCGCAGCTCGTCCGCCGTCCGGAACGTGTGCGAGTCGGGGTCTATCGCCCGGGCCCACGGGATGCTCCTGGCGCCGGGAATGTGACCACCCCGGACGGCGCCTTCACTGGGGTACTCGGGCATGTGCAGCCGTTCCCCCCGGAACTCCTCCGGGCTCCGCACGTCCACCAGCTGGCCCCCCTGCCGGACATGCTCCAGCACCTCGTCACGGAAGGCGCGCACCGGAGCGTCGTCCCGTTTGCCGACGGCGATGTTTCCCGCCGGATACGAAGGGACGTCGGTGGTGAGCGGCCGGCCTTCATCCACCCAGCGCAGCCGTCCCCCATCCATTAGGCGCACCCGCTCGATGCCGAAAAGCTTCAGCACCCAGAACGCGTACGTGGCCCACCAGTTGTTCTTGTCGCCATAGAAGACGATGGTGGTGTCCTTGCTGATTCCCTTCGAGCGCAGCAGTCGCTGCAGGCGCTCACTGTCGATGTAGTCGCGCACCAGCGGGTCGTTCAGGTCGTTCGTCCAGTCGACCTTGACCGCGCCGGGGATGTGGCCGGTGTCGTAGAGGAGCAGATCTTCGTTGGACTCGATCAGGCGGACCTTGGGGTCATCCAGGTGCTGGGCGACCCAGTCGGTGGACACCAGGACCTCGGGATGAGCGTATCCGCGCGCTTCGATGGGCGTGACGGCGGGAATTGACTGAGTAGGCGACATACCTCGTTCTCCAGATCAGCGGAGATATTGGGCTGGCAGGTGTGTCGGAATAAATACGAGTCAAGTAGTCGGAATGTCAATCAGCGATCAACTCGAAGACCCAGCCAGCTCCTTCGCCGCACCAGCCGGCGCCGGAGTGAACTCCGTGCGGACGGTCGCCAGGACTTTGACGTAGCGCAGCTCCCCGACCATGCGGGTGTCGGCTCCACTCTTTGCCAGGGTGCGCAGCGATGCCGCGTTGGTCGGGGAGATCATTCTCCAGCCTTCGCGGAAGCCGCGCTCGCGGGCTATCCGGATCCGGGCGCTGGCCAGTGCGGAGCCGATGCCGTTGGAGCGCTCGCCGGGAACCACGTAGAGATCCAGGAGGTAGGCTGCGTACGGTGGCAGCTCCAGAGCACAGGCGGTGACGTCCGGTCCCAGGCGCTCGGCGACCCAGCCGTATCCGATCGGCTCGGAGCCACGCCATGCAACCACGCCATGGCGTCCGTTGGTGATCAGGGCGCGAAACAGGCCCAGGCTCCGCTGGGTGACGATTTTCGAGAGTGCCGGCCAGTCCCGGCTCTCGATCGGCCGGATGACCACTCCGGGCGGAGGCGGAATTTCCGGGGCCGAATCGAGCGTCTGGGCAAACACCACCAGGTGACCGGTCCGGATGACTCGGTCGATGGTACGCGCCGCCAGCGCGTCCCAGGCGCCGCGGAGGCCCCCGAGCCTGTACCCGAGGGCGGCGTCGCCGGGAAATGTCCGGCAATCGTCGAGGTACCGGTGGAGCTTCGCGACCAGTTTCATGATCGGCTCTGACTCCAGCAACTGGGCTCTGGCCCCGGCGACGTCATTCGGCACCGGCGTACATCTCGAGTCCGGTCCCCGTCTCTATCAGCACGGGATTGTCGGCAAACGCCCGGCGGGCAACTGGTGACCCTATCCGGACGGCGGTGACCAGCGAGAGCGCATCGGGCACCGGCGTGAGTCCCCAGCTCCGTTTGTGCTGCTGGAGCCCGTCATTTACGAAGGTTCCAGTTCGTCCGAGATCCACCCGGTGATAGCCGCGCTCCCGGGCCCATTGCAGGGGAAGTGCGAGGGCGGCGACGCTGGCGCCGCGCTGTAGCAGTCCCGGATCGCCGTGACGGACGCCCATGAGCGGAAACCACAGCGTGTCTCCGTATGCGACTGTACATCCTCCTGCCACCCGAACGCCGTCCTCGACAATGAAATGAAGCGTCCCTCTGCGGGCGAGCTGCCGCAGGAACGGCTCCGATGGAATCCAGGCGGAGGAACCATGCCGCGACCGCGCCTGCGGCTCGACCATGGTGGTGTAGAACTCGGTCCAATCGTCGGGTGTATCCGCTTCGACCAGCGTAAAGTTCTGCTTGCGGAGCTTGGCCAGATTGGCCTTGAGGCTCCGGTTCGGTGCCGCGGGCGGTACTGCGGCCAGCTCACCCTGCCAGCGGACCGACCGGGGAACGATCAACCATCCCGCCCGCCGGAACCGGTCCGCCATCCAGCGGTGCACCTCGGCTACTACCAAATCAGCACCCGGCTCCACCAGCGGGGTTCCGCTCCAGGTAGACCGCCGCCCCGCAATAGACGGCTCGGGAAGGCTGCCGACCAGACCGGCGGCGATCGTGTCGACCAGCTTTGCCCGGCCCAGGGTGAGAAGCCGTATCGTCGCGTCCGGGGTGACCACAGAGCGAAGCCTGACCTCACCGTGCAGCTGCAGCGGCAGCGACAAGGCTCGATGCAGGTTGATCGAGGCAAAGGCCCAGGATGAGGAGTACGACGCTACCATCAGCCGCTCCTCGAGCCGGGCGGTGAGGGAGCGCCGGCCCCCTCGCTGGAGCAGGCCGGGCGTTTCTTCGGCGAGACTGGTCATGCGGCGAAGGAGCTGGTGGCCTGAGACGAGGACTCGGCCGCGAGTCCTTGCCCGATGTCGTAGATGCGGGAGAACGGCTGGCGGCAGGCACAGGACCGATCGCCCCTGGTGGCCAGATCCCCGAGCCGGTAGCGGATCAGCGGTATGGCATAGGCGTGGAGGCTGGTGACCACCACTTCTCCTCGCTGCCCGGGTTCGGCCCGACGCCCCTCGTGCAGGACTTCCAGGATGACCCCGTCATCGCAGGTGTGGAAGTGTCCGTCCTCGCCGCACTGCCAACCGAGCAACGGGAACTCGTGGCTGGCATACGTCGCGCGAACCGGTGCGCCGAACCCCTGCTCCAGGCTGCGACGCATTACCGGTGTAAGCATTTCGCCCCCCACGATGAGGAGCCGTGGCGCGAGGCCCTTGGAGCCGTGCGTCAGGAGATAGTCGGCCACCCGACACAGCATGCCCGGCATGCCGGTGATCACATCCGGCCGGTAGCAGCGAAACTGCTCGACGATCGCAGCCGGCTCCTGCAGGCCATCGATCCTCAGCCTCTGCCTGAACCGGGCCGCCTCGAGCGCCCGTCCCATCAACTTGGGAGCGTCCGGGTTCGGCTGCCGCACCAGACCGACCGTTGCCAGCCGATCGCCGATCCGAACGCCCAGCTGGGCAAATGCGCGAAGCTGCAGGAGATATTGGAGACTCTGCTCCGATAGAGTCCGGATCACGGATGGCTCACCCGACGAGCCGCTGGCACGTGCCGTCAGCAGCCACTCGGGTACGAGGCCCCGGGCCACGACGTTGACTGGCGGCTGGGCGCACAGCTCCTGCTTGGTGACGGTCGGGATCAGATCCAGATCGACCGTGCCCCGGATGTGCCGCGGGTGAAGCCGGTGCCGGTCGAAGAGCTTGCGGTAGAAGGGAACCGACTCGTAGGCGTGACACAGCAGCCGGCGGAGCCGGGCATCCTGAAATTCCCGGAGCTCAGCCGCCGACGTACCGGCACTCCGCCCGATCGCGAGAGCGCTGCGGACCAGCTGGGGCGTGAGCGTCATCGGCCGAAGGCTCCCTGCAGAGTGGGCTCCACGTGCGCGGCCGAGCGGCCCAAACCCAGGAGCGTGCGGGCCCGGCTGGAGCTTGCCAGCGGCCGGCCGAAACTCTCGCTGATGTGGGCCAGGCGCTCGACCAGTCCTTCGTTGGTGGCCAGCTCTCCCCGGTCGAACCCATGGTAGATGTTGTCTTCCAGGCCGGTGCGGCAATGTCCGCCCATGGCAATCGCGAGGACGTTCATGGGGAGCTGAAAGAGCCCGATACCGGCGGCGGACCATACCGACTGAGGCGGCAGGTCTTCCAGCATGTTCGAGAGATGACGGGCAGTGGCCGGGACCGAGTAGCGCGAGCCGAGCAGGAGATTGAAATAGTACGGCGGCTCGCCCAGCAGTCCCTTGCCGATCAGCATGTTTGCCGTGCTGATCATGCCGAAGTCGAAGCATTCGAGCTCGGGCTTGATGCCGTTCGCTACCATCTTCTCGCCCAGCGCCAGCACCATCTCGGGAGCATTCTGGCTGGTGCCGGTGGGGAAATCGAGGCTGGTCATGGTCAGGCTGGCCAGGTCGGGCCGGGCGGCCCCGGTCAGCTCCAGCACCTCGCTGCGCTGCTCAAACTCCGGAAAGTTCCTTCCGCTACAGCTCACACAGACGATGGCATCCGAGAAGTGGCCGCGGATGCCGCGGATCATGTCCTCATAGATTTCAGCCCGGTATGTCGGGCTGCCGTCCGCCTCCCGCGCGTGCAGGTGAACGATGGCCACCCCCAGCTCCAGCGCCCGGCAGGCATCATCGATCACCTCTGCCGGCGTGATCGGCACATGCGGCGTCATCGCCTTGGTGGGGATCATGCCGGTGGGGCAGAAGTTCACCATCAGCTCGGGGTACGGCGTCAGTGGATGGGGGAGCCGGCGTCCCCGGGCGGCGCTCACAGAGGCTCCACCACGCGGAACTTCGCGCGGGGGCCGGTTGGCAGCCGATCCACGAACTCCACGTCGGCATCGAGAAACGAGGCTACATCGTAGCGCAGCGCGCTCCGCATCTGGTGCGCGATTCTCTCGCGGTCGGCCGCACCCTCGGCGATGGCCCGGACCCGCAGTCGTACCGGATCCAGCTGGCTGACCTGGTAGCGCAGCACGCCATCAACCCCCTCCAGGGCGCAGGTCAGGGCATACGGTGAGATCCGCTGGCCGCCCCTCAGCACCAGCATGTCGGCGAGTCTGCCGCTCACGACGCCGAGCAATGGCGATGATCGGCCGCAGGCACAGGCTTCCGACAACAGCGCGCCGCGATCACCGGTGAGATAGCGGAACAGTGGCATGGCATGGTTGACCAGGACCGTGGCTACCAAATTTCCCTCCTCCCCCGTGGGAACGATGCGACCCGAATCGTCCAGCACTTCCAGCCGGACCACATCGGCGTTGAGGTGCATCCCGCCATGAGGACACTGCCAGGCGATCTCCTTGGTTTCCGACGTCCCGTACACGTCGTAGACCGGGGCCTCGAAAGCCGCCTTCAGCGCCGCCCGGGAGCCATTGAGCAACTCACCGCTGGTGAAGAGCATCCGCAGGTCGAGTCGGTTGCCTCTCAGCTGCAGCGCCCGTCCGGCTTCGAGCAGGGCCGAAGGCAGTCCGTAGACCACATCGGGAGCGAAGCCGGCCAGTTCGTCCGCGATAACCGCGGCGGGCTGCAACACGCTGATGCGGCGCCAGCCCATACGGCGGTTCAGTGTCGAGAGCTTTGCCGGAGGAAACGCATCGAGAATGGCAACCCGATCGGTGGGACCCAGCCCGCACGCCCGCCGGGCGCGAAGCTTCACCGCGTACTTGAGCCGGGCCCAGGCGCGGGGCTCATAGTAGACCCGGAACGGCTCCCCGGTAGATCCTGACGACGCCGAGGACTGCCACTCCGGGCGGACCTCACCACGGGTGAGAGCCCTGGAACCGGCCTGCCGCAGCTCGGCCTTGGAGACGGGTGGAAGAGCGGCCAGGGCGCGGTAGGGATCAAGCCAGAGGATCGGGTCGGCCCACTCGAGGCCGGCATCCTGAAGCCGGCGGCCATAGAAGGCGTTGTTGCGGGCGGCGTCGAACAACAGCCGACTCAGCCGGCCCCGCGCTACTGCGTCCATCGAATCCCGGTCCAGATTCAGGGCCGCAAACGTGGAGGGCCAATCCAGAGCCAGCCAGAACGGAACACTGTTCATGAGACGCTCGCGGTAGGCTCGGCGACCAGCGACCGGGCAGGGCGCCGGTTCTGAGTCGCCTCGTAGGTAGACAGATAGCGGTGGGTGACGCGGGACCATTCCAGGGTCGCCTCCGCCTTGGCGCGATTCCTCTGCGCCATCGCCAGGCGCAGCTCCGGATCCTCCGACAGATAGCGGATCGCAGCGGCCAGACCCTTCACGTCTCCGGGCGTCACCAGAAGTCCGTTGGTTCCATGCTCGACCAGGTCGGGTATTCCCCCAATCGGACTGCTGACGATTGGCAGGCCGGAAGCCAGCGCTTCCGCAAAGACGTTTCCGAACGCCTCGGCGGAAGACGGCAGCGTGAACAGATCGGCTTCACGGTAGCGACGGGCCACTTCAGTCCGCGGCAGCGGCCCCAGGAACCGCACCTCCCCGCCGACGCCGAGCGCCGATGCCAGTTGCCGCAGCTGCCCCTCGTCGGATCCTCCGCCCACGATCTCCAGCTGAAAGCGGCCGCGCTCCAGCAGCGCGAAGGCCCGGATGAGGTCGCCCAATCCCTTGCGCTCTATCAACCGAGCCACGGCGAGACAGCGGATGGGCTGGTTCGCAGCTCGGCCGCCCGCGTTCGCGGGGTAAAACAGCTGCAGGTCAACCCCGTTCGGGATCACTGCGTATGACAGGTTGGGGTACGTCCGCCGAGCCAGCTGCCCCAGGCTTTCACAGACGGCCACGACTCGATCGGCCCGGCGCCAGATCCAGCGGGTGAAGGGCGCGAGCATCCGATGCGCGAGCTGAAGTCCCCGGTTGTGCGGATCGTAGCCCGGCACGTCCGAACCGCGCAGCGACACCACCACCGGGGTCCCCTTGAGGTCGAGGAATGGCAACAACGCGCCGGTGGGCAGAGAGAAGAAGATGTGGACCGCGTCGTAGCGGTGGTCGCGCAGCAGCCGGCGAATCAGGGGCAGGGCCGCGAGCAGATAACTGGCGGCGTCGGCCATACCCGCCTGGTGAATCCCGGTGCGCCGGCTTCGGACTCGATACACCGTGAGCCGCTGCTCCCCGGCGCTCTCGGTAGGAGTGCCACTGTCTGCACCGGCGGTGACCACGTCTACCTTGACCCCGCGCTCGACCATCCCCTGCGCCAGAGCCGCCGTCGCGATCGCAGCGCCGCCCCCGAGTGGTGGATACTCGTAGTTCAAGACCAGGATCCGCATCGCCACGGCTCCAATCGGAGTAGACGGTCCGTGCCTCGAGCCTCCGCTTTCAGAGGCCTTGCATTCAGTTGTGCGGGAGTGGAATCAGGTTCGGAGGGTGTGAGGGCAAGAGGTAAGCCAGCTCACACCTGGGGGCGAGTACGCTGCAAGAGCGCGCTACAAACTATTTGTTCGGCTGATGTTACTCGGGCTGAAAGCGGAGCTGTGACGCGGAGCCGCGCTATTGTTGCTCGCGAACCCGTGCTGTGGCATCCCGACTACACGAGTGCCAGTGTTAGCACTCCCTAGAGCTGAAAGAGGTAGCTGAGCTTGAGAAAAAAACCGTCCTGCGCGCGCTCGAGTTTCTCGGTCCCCAATACCGACGGGTCACGAAGGGTGCTGCCGTACCCGGCAAAGAGCACCGTTCCGGGGGTGGGCTGATAGGAGAATAGAAAATCTCCCCGGAACGCTCGGCGCCCGAAAGCCTGGGTGCGGACGTAGGCATTGCCGTCCGGGTCGAAAACCAGAATGGGGGCGCCGGTACGGGTGTCGTCCCGCAGGGCATCCCGGCGCTCGGTGGTGTACTCGCCGACCAGCCGGAGGAAGATGGGGCGCGAGAGCTGGTACTCGACCTTGAGGCGAGGACTCCGCCAGATGTTCACGGTGCTGTTGTCGGTGCGGCGGCCGACAAACTGGAGCCGATAAAGCCCATTGACCCGGAGCTTGTGGGTAGGGCGCCAGTCCAGCGTCAGGTCGAGCCAGGAGATGTTGGCGCTGGCCCATTCGTAGAAGTTCTCGTCGTGCCCCCACAGGAAAAAGATGTTGCCCGAGAAATGAGCGAACTCCGGGGTGTCGAGTGACAGCACGTAATCGAGATTGGGTATGGTAGGCTGGCCGGTGAATGCGACGGTATCGAGACCCCCGCCGGCCGCGGGGACCTCGAGCGCATAGTCCTGGTAGAGGTCGGAGGGGTATCCGAACGACTCCACCAGCACCGATGCGCCGAATTTCCATCCGCCCTTGAGCGTCGTGTTGGTGTTGAAGTGCAGCTTCCGGTCCTGGATCCCGTCTCCGTTCACGAATTTGCGATACTCCCAGGTGCCATTCAGAGTGACGTCGCCGGTAAAGCTTTCCACCAGGCTGCGCGGCTTGCCGTAGACGGTCACCCGGTGATTGACACTCGCGTTCACGATGCCCGGCCGGGCGATGAACCCGCTCGCAGCCCGAAAGCTCTCGTCTATGCCGTTGATGGTGTAGCGAAAGCCGAAGGTCCTGCCGTTCCGGGCGAACCGGCCCGACCAGAGCGGCGCCGTAGTGGTGGTTCCCGCCAACCGGGTGCGGCTGCCGGCCAGCTGGAGCTGGGCGCTGTACAGCTCGCCGAAAACCAGCCGGGCGTCGGCGCCGGCAACCCGGTTGTAGTGGTCGCCATCGATCTTGTCGGTGTAGACCAGGCCGAATCGAGATTGTGCCCCCACGTCCCGCTGTACCCGCAGCAGGTTGAAAATCGGGTTCTCGCCGGTCAGCGACGCCACCGGGTCGTCCACCGCGGACAGCAGCGCCAGGTCGGTGCCGAAGGCTTTGCCGGTGATCTTGGCTGCGGCTACCGGTTGAATGATGCGCCGGGTGTAGATCAGCTGGTTCGGGGTGGTGAACTGCTCGATACCGTCGAGGAAGAAGGGCCGCTTCTCGGAGAAGAAGATCTCCTGCCGCGGATCGAAGGCAAACTCCTGCGCGTCGGATTCAACTTGGGAGAAATCCGGATTGGCGGTGCCGTTCAAGGTCAGATTGTTGGTGATGCCCCAGCGCATGGTTCCGCCGACCTCGGGTCCGCCACCACCGTATTCCCATCCCGAATTGCCCGGCGCGCCCACGGTCCTCGACGTCAGTGACGGAGTGAAGTCGAGCACCACCCCGCGGCGGAGATCCGTGAGTCCTACCAGCCGCCCCGATTGAGCCAGGAACGAGGCGCTTGCCCGCTTGGCGGGGACCCAGGAATCCTCGT
The DNA here is from genome assembly GCA_963840165.1 of uncultured Gemmatimonadales bacterium. Lineage (GTDB taxonomy): Bacteria > Gemmatimonadota > Gemmatimonadetes > Gemmatimonadales > GWC2-71-9 > CAVVWJ01. Next base: position 76,191 of record CAWIXT010000007.1, on the reverse strand, counting down.
GACCCGAATGCTGCACCTGGCGGACCACGTTGATCCCCCAGCTCTGCTCCTGCTTGGGCTGGAAGCGGAGGCTCTTGAACGGAATCCGGACCTCCACTTCATAGCCGTAATCGGTCAGCCGGCCCTTGGACTCGAAGACGAAATCGGGGCTCAGGTCGGCCGATTCGCGCTTGACGACGGCGTTGTTGAAGCCGTTGCCGCTGGTAGCTCCGGTCTCGACCAGCGCGCCGTCGGATTGCACACCGAACGGATTCACAGCGAAGACGGAGGCCTGCCGCCCATCGTTGAAGGTGCTGAGCAGGATCTGAACGTGATCGTCGGATGCGATGCGATCCCGGTCGGCCAGCGTGGCATGCACTGAGCCGTGGGCTTCGAAGGCCCGGATCCCGAACAGGATCGCTGTCGCGGTATACCAGACCAGCACTTCGGTGGAGTCGGCCGCGGGGACGCCGTCCGCCGGCGAGAACTGGGAGAACCCGTTCATCAATGCGGCCTGACCCCAGACCGCCTCGTCCAGCTTCCCGTCGATGACCGGCTCCTGCTCGAGCCGGGGGATGCGGACCATGAGCTTGCCCGCCCGACCGTCGTAAGGGGTGGGGGGATCGGTGATGCCGGGGTAGAGGAGCAGGAGCAGCGCGAGCAGCATGGGCTGTTAAATGGTACGGCGGGTCCGGGCCGGGGGTTTCGCCGAAAGATCGATCGGTTGCTGCCCCCCGCGCCAGAGTTCGGGTCGTCGTCGCGACACGGGTGGGGCCGCCCGGCGGCTATATTGCCTGGGTGCCCGCAGGCGCGGGCCGGCAACGACACCGAGGGGGAACATGCTGCGAAGAATCATCGGCACGCTGGGACTGGCCACTCTGACGGCGGTGGCCGTCGCATCCGCCCAAACCAGTGCCGTCAAGGCCAAGGAGCCGGTCTCGAGAGGACGGCCGTTGAGTGCATGGATCGCCGACCTGAAGGGGTTGTCTCCCCAAACGCGGAACGAGGCGGCCTATGAGATCGCCGGAATGGGGCCGGCCGCTGTCGCCGCGGTCCCGGCGCTGATCGAGGCGCTGGATGATCCCGCTGCGGCCGTGCGGTTCCCGGTGACTGTGGCGCTGATGGAGATCGGGCCCGCCGCCAAGGCCGCCGTCCCCCGCCTTCAGGCGATGGTGGACGAGGAGATCAACGATGAGATCGCTGCGTCCGCCCGCCGAGCTCTGCGGCGCATCGATGCGAGCGCGGTGCCGTCGCCAGAATCAGAGTAGCCGCCTGAGCGTGGGCACCAGCAGCGCCAGGAGGGATCCGGCAATCCAGCAGGACGCGACGAAGATCAGAAAGAAGTCGGCCTGGCCTCCCAGGATCGTGAAAAGCTCTCCCCTCTCTATTCGCTGTACCATGCCCGCGAGATAGCCTCCGGCCAGGCTGGCGAAGAAGTTGGCTGTGAGCCACGCGCCCATGAGCATGGAGGCGAACCGGACCGGCGCCGTCTGGCTGACGAGCGAGATGCCCACCGGCAGGAAGCACAGCTCCCCGCAGCTGAAGATGAGATAGAACCCTACCAGAAACCACGGGCTGACCCGGGCACCATCGCCCTGAATAGCGCCGGCCACCATGACCAGATACGCGAAGCCGAGCAGCACCAGCCCCAGCGCCATCTTGGCGGGCGTGCTGGGCGCCCGCGCACCCAGCCGCCGCCATAGCCCCGCCGCAAGCGGCGCGAGCAGCAGAATGAAGAAGGGATTGATGGCCTGAAACCAAGCGGCGGGGATTTCGCCGCCGGGGATGAGCCACGCCGCCCAGCCGGGAACGATACGATCGGTCCGATGCGCGGCGAAGACGTTCAGCGAGGAGCCAACCTGTTCGAACGCCAGCCAGAAGAACGCGACGAAGATCGTTATTATGGCGATGGCTAGAACCCGCTGGCGCTCGGCGGCAGTCAGCGCTGCCGTGGGCGCTGTACCGGAGGTCCGTGGACTCGGCGGCGGGCCGATGCCCCGAAGCCAGCGCGTGGCAGACCACAGGTAGAAGATCAGGCCGGCCAGCATCGCCGCGCCGGCAGCGCCGAACCCGTAGCTCCACCCAAATCGCGGATCGGCTGCCAGAGAAGCGCAGACCAGCGGTCCCAGCAGGGCGCCTACGTTGATCGCCATGTAGTACAATGTGAAACCCGAGTCCCGCCGAGGGTCACCGGGCCCATAGAGCTGCCCCAGCAGGGTATAGCCATTGGGTTTGAAGAGGCCGGTGCCGAGTATGATCAGCCCCAGCCCCAGGTACAGGGCGAGGTTATGGCCCAGTGCCAGGCTGAAGTAGCCGGCTGTCATCAGCGTTCCGCCCATGACCAAGGACCGATGGGTCCCCAGATAGCGGTCCGCCAGCCAGCCGCCCAGCACCGGTGTGAGATAGGCCAGGCCGGTGAACCAGCCATACAACCGACTGGCCCCTTCCTGGGTCCATCCCAGCCCTCCGCTGGTTGTGTCTATGAGATAAAGAACGAGGAGGCCCCGGGTTCCGTAGTACGCCAGGCGCTCCCAGACCTCAGTGACGAAGAGCGCTTTTAGTCCGGGGGGATGGCGGCTGGCTATCGGGGAACCTCAGCCTCCACCAGCGAGCGGAGCAGAGACCTGACCGCTGCAACGCTCTCCAGGCGGAAGCGGGCCCGGGTGGGACCGGGGCCTACCCTGACGGTGATTCCGTCGGCTGGAACCGCGGCGAACAGATCCTCGTCGGTCCGGTCATCGCCCATAGCCAGCACCGTAGTCGCCGCCTGTCGTTCGGGGGAGAGCGGTGGAACGATGCGCCCCTTGTTGACCCCATAGGGCCGGATCTCGATGACCTTGTGGCCCGCCAGAATCTCTACCGGCTGATTGCTCAACAGCTGCCCGAGATGGAGTCGGAGCTCATTGGCGCGGCGAGCACCCGACTCCTGATCGGCCATGCGGTAATGCCAGGCCAGCGCCACGGACTTGACCTCGACCAGCGAACCCGGGGTGCGCGCAGTGACGTCTCGCAGGATTGCCAGCGCCGCCTGCCGCCACTCCCCGGTGATTTCGGCGGCGGGCACCCACGTATCACCGCCGAGAGACCGAGACCAGAAGCCGTGCTCGGCGTGCAGCGCGATCGGAAGGTCTCCCAGCCATTCCTCCAGGGGCTCGCGACCCCGGCCACTGACCACGTGGAGCTCGGTGCGGGGACGGCGCGCCAGCTCCTCCAGCAGCTCGCGCAGTGCGGCATCCGGTCTCGCCAATTCCGGTGTGGGTGTGTAGGGAACCAGCGTGCCGTCGTAGTCCAGAAGGAGCAGCAGGTCCTCCGACGCCCGGAGCCGGGTGTGCAGCGCCTGTCGGGCGGCGGCGGGTCCACCTGGTGCGGCAACCGACGCAGGGAGTCTCCGGGTGATCGTGTCGAGCTGCTCCAGGAACGTCGCGGCCCAGCGGTGCACGTCATAGGTCTGCACTCTTACGCGCAACGGAGTCAATCTGGCGCGCCGTTCCTCCGGGGCCATCGTCAGCGCCCGGTAGGCGCTTTCCGCCATGCCGTCCACGTCGTACGGATTCACCTGGATTGCCTCCGGCAGCTCCCAGGAGGCTCCCGCAAACTCGCTCAGCACCAGCACGCCGTCTCCGTCCGTCCGAGATGCGACAAACTCCTTGGCCACCAGGTTCATTCCGTCTCGCAGCGGAGTCACCAGCATGACGTCCGCTGCCCGGTACAGGGCGACCAGCTCCGTCTCCGATAACGACCGGTAGATGTAATGCACCGGCACCCAGCGGGGAGTCGCGAAGTCACCATTGATCCGGCCTACCAGTCCATCCACTACAGCCCGGAATTCCTGATAGGCCTCGACCCCGGTGCGCGAGGGGACGGCCACCTGCACCAGCCGGACCCGCTCCCGCAGCTCGGGGTGAGTCTGAAGCATCCTTTCATAGGACAACAGCCGGCGGGGAATCCCTTTGGTGTAGTCCAGCCGATCCACTCCCACCAACAGCCGCACGCTCTGATCGCCACGGAGAGCCTGGGCCTCGGCCTGTACCGCCGGGTCCTGGGCCAGCGCGATAAACGCGGCGGCGTCGATACCCATGGGGAAGACGCCCATGCGAACCTCGCGGTCGGCGAGCTGCACCTTGTCGATTTCAACGGTGAGTCCGAGCTGGGTCAGCGACGCAGCGAAGTGCCGCAGATAGGCCGGGGTGTGGAACCCGACCAGATCGGCGCCCAGCATCCCTCGGAGCAGACGGTCTCGCTCCGGGAGAGTCCGAAACAGCTCTTCTGATGGAAAGGGAATATGGAGGAAGAAGCCGATGCGGGCGTCAGGCAGCCGTTGACGCAGGAGATCGGGCAGCAGCAGCAGCTGGTAGTCATGCACCCAGATCAGGTCGCCCGGCTGATAGTGCTCTGCCACGACGTCGGCGAACCGCTCGTTCACCTCCACGTAGGCGTCCCAGTCTCTGACGGTGAGGGGCACCTGATCCAGGAGGTAGTGAAACAGAGGCCACAGGACCCCGTTGGAGAACCCCTCGTAGTAGCGGGTGACCTGATCCGAGGTTAGCGGCACCGCCACCAGCCGCATCGCGGTGAGCTGTTCCTGCAGCTGTGACTGCTGCCCGCCGGTCAGCTCCTCCGGCGCCCCCGACCACCCGATCCACAGCCCGCCCGACTGCTCGTGCGGGCGCAGCAGCCCGGTGGCCAGTCCGCCGGCGCTCCGCTGGACCTCCACTCCGCCCTCGCTGGCCTTGACCGTGACCGGAAGACGATTGGCGACAATCAGGACCCGATGCATGTGTTTAAGGTACCAGTCGCCAGTTGCCAGTCGCCAGTCGCTGGTCACCAGTTAGCACCCACGTGGGTCAGACTGGCAACTGGCAACTGGCGACTGGTCTCGCGACTGACCCTACCGGGGCCAGATTTGATTGCTGCGATCGATATCGGGAAAATCTCTCCTGGGATCGATCTCGATGCTCCTGACCGTGGGCTCCCGCGCGACCCGAATCGGCCAGCGCCGTTCCCCGGAGAACCAGACACTCGCTGGGATGGTCAACGTGTCCACCCGTCCGCCCGTTCGGGTCAGCGCCAGGTGAACCGGCATGAGAGCCCGTTCCCGGTTTTCGATGACCACTTCCAGGGAGTCGCCCGCCGCCCCGACGGTGTCGATGGCCTGGTCCAGCTTCCACGTCTCAAAGAGCCAGCTCCGCCAGAACCACGACAGGTCCTGGCCGGCGACGTCCTCGAAGGTGTTGAACAGGTCGTGGGGAGAGGGATGCTTGTAGAGCCAGCGCTGGGCGTATTCCCGGAAGGCCTTATTAAATGTCTCTGCTCCAAGCACCCCTCGCAGGGCTACCAGCACGGTGGCCGGCTTGTAGTAGCTGGCCACTCCGTAGGAGCCGTAGGTCGGGTAGCGGTCTCCGTGGTGGATGAGCTCGACCTCGCCGCCCCCCTCGACGAAGCCGAGATAATTCCCGCGGTTGCGCTCCTCATCATCGAAGCCCTTGAAGAAGTCGGCCATGGCCTGGGACTGATTGAACTGGGTGAGTCCCTCGTCCATCCAGGCGTAGCGCTTTTCGTCGGAGCCGACCAGCATTGGAAACCACATGTGACCGATCTCGTGGGTGGTCACCTCATACAGACCCAGCGTATCCCACTGGCCCCCGATGCAGGTCATCATCGGGTACTCCATGCCTCCGCACGAGGTAGGACCGTCCACCGCCGTCATGTGGGGGTAGGGATAGGGCAGGAGATACCGGGAGAAAAACTCGACCGAGTGGCGGCTGTAGCGGGCGCTCTGATCCCAGTTGCTGGCCCGCAGCTCCGGGCGATAGAACGCATGAACCGCGGCAGTGTCCGGCCGCCCGTCACCGTCGGCGTCTCCCACCGCGGCATTGGTCGCATCCCACAAAAACTTCGAAGAAGCTCCCCACGCGACGTCCCGGACGCTGTCGGCCCGGAAGCGCCAGGTAAGCTTGCCCCCGGTTCCCTGCGCGGTGGAGGTGCCGGCCTTGCGGTCGGCCTCGCCCACGACGCGGACGACGCCGGTGGATTGGCCCGCCGAATCCAGCCGGGCGCGGGTCTGTGCGGAGAGCACTTCTTCCGGGTTCGTTAGGGCGCCGGTCGAGGTGACCAGCCATCCCTCCGGCAGGGTCAGCGCAACATCGTAGTTGCCGTATCCCATGTAGAACTCGGCGTTTCCCAGATACTGGTCGATCTGCCATCCACTGACGTCGTCGTACACCGCCATCTGCGGGTACCAGTAGCTGATGAAGTACGTCTCTCCGTCCTGTCCCCCGCGGGGAGCGCCATCCGGCGGAATTCTCAGCTTCCAGCTGAATTCCAAGGGGGCGGAGCCGCCGGGAGGAATGGGACGGGGCAACCGAATGCGCATGACAGTGCCGTCTACCTCGTAGCCGACGCCACCGTTCTTCACCGGCTTGAGCGCCTGGCCCTGAGCGGCGACCTGGGTCAATCCAACTCCTTCAATCGACCACGGTACATCGGTGTTATGACGCGCGCCGGGGGCAAAGAGATTGTGCAGCAGGTGGACGTATACCTCGGCGAGCGCGTCGGGCGAGCGGTTATGGTACGTAAGAGTCCCCTGCCCGGTGAGCCGTTTGGAGGTCGGATTCAGCTCTGCTTGCAGCTGGTAGTCGGTCCACTGCTGCCAGTACTTGGGTCCCGGTGCACCGCGCAGGGTTCGCGTGCCACGATTCACCGCCCGGTTAAAGGCCGCATCGGCCGGAAGCTCGATGGCGGATGCCGTGGTGGCCCCGCCGGGCCCTCCGGCAGTAACCGGCGCCGGCCTCCGGCCGCCACCGCAGCCCAACGCGGTCACAAGGAAAATGAGTCCAGCCAGAGGCCTCTGACCGGTTGGGATCCAATACATCAGCTGCTCCGACGTTCAGGGAAGAAATGGTCTATCGGCGGGGGATGATGCCCGTACCGAGGAAGTGATGCAAGCCTCGGCTGCCGCGAGGCTGTCAATGCTGCCCGGTTTTCGGCTTGCGCTCCCACAGTACGTTGACGATAACCCAGCGTCCGTCAACCTTGGCCAGCTGCATATAGTCGATCCAGTCGGACATGACCGCCTTGGCGCATGCGGCGTTGCCGAATATGTCCAGAATCGTCACGTCTTTCTGCTGGCGGTCCTTGGGGGTTTCCTTTCCATATCCGTGCCGGGTGCTGTTTACCAGCACTGAGGCCCCCATGCCCTGCACCATGGTCCTGCCCGTCGTCGTGTCTCGCACCACGATTCGCTTGACCAGCTCAGGATGGAGTGCGCGCGCCATTCGGTCCCCGTTCCCCTCATACCATCCTTCGGCATAGTCCAGAGCCGCGGCACGTATGCCGGCCGAATCCGCGGCTGATTGGGCCTGCAGGACGGACGCCGAGAGAAGAGGAAGCGCGAGAAGCACGAAGTGCAAGAATATCATGGGGAAGTCCATGGGTGATGGGTCAGGAGTGGAATCCGAATGGCACCGCCACAGCTTGTCACCCCGTACGGCGCCGGCCCCGGCCCCGTTTCATTTGAACGGGAGGTCCCGGGGGAACCGGCGCGACGGAATAGGCCTCTGAGACATTTCCTTACTCGATCGGGCCACTTCGGCCCCTGACCACCGTATGTCCTATGAGGGAACCAATATGCCAGCAGGATGGCTGCGTCGACCGAAATCAAGCGGCGTCGCGCTAGCGTTCGCCATGGGCCTGCTTACCGCCGGCCTTCTCCAGCTACCCTATCAATCGACGGCTCAGCAGCAGGCGACTCCCGGAACTCCCGCCAGTGCCAGGGAATTGCCCGCCGGCGCGGCCGGACTCTACGATCTCAGTGAAGCCTTCGCTTCGGTCGCCGAGCACATCAAGCCGAGCGTCGTCTACATCCGGTCCGGCCGCAAGCCGGATACAGCTCGGCAGAATGGACCCCAAAGCCGTCCCCGGATGCAGGTACCCCCGGGATTCGAAGAGTTTTTCCGTAACATGCCGCCGATGCAGGAGCCCCGTTTTCAGGAAGGCTCCGGGTCGGGCTTCGTCGTCTCGGCTGATGGTTATATCCTCACCAACCACCACGTTGTGGACGGTTCGGACCAGGTCACGGTCCGGCTGCTCGACCGCCGTGAGTTCAAGGCCAAGATCGTCGGCACCGACCCGAATACCGACCTGGCGGTGCTGAAGATCGAAGCCAAGAACCTGGTGCCTGCAGCGTTGGGCAAGAGCGCGGCTTCTCGGGTGGGCGAATGGGTGCTCGCCGTGGGCAACCCCCTGGGCGACAATCTCACGTTTACGGTTACGTCGGGAATCATCAGCGCCAAGGGACGCAGCCTCGCCTTGCCGGGTCAGAGCGACCGCAGCATCCAGGACTTCATCCAGACCGACGCAGCCATCAACCCCGGCAATTCCGGGGGTCCCCTCGTCAGCATGCGAGGTGAGGTCATTGGCGTCAATTCCGCCATTGCCAGCCAAACCGGGTTCTACTCCGGATACGGCTTCGCCATCCCGATCGATCTCGCCCGGCAGGTGATGGACCAGATCATCGCGGGCGGCAAGGTCAACCGGGTGGCGATGGGTGTCAGCGTTCAGAACGCCTCGGCCAACGACGCGGAATATGTCGGTCTGCCGGAGATCCGGGGTGTCCTGGTGCAGGACTTCGGTGAGGATTCGCCGGCCAGAAAAGCGGGCCTGCAATCCGGAGATATCATCGTTGCTATTGATGGCAAGCCCGTCGAGTACGTGGCTCAGCTGCAGCAGCAGATCGCCTTCCGCAAGCCGGGAGACAAGGTCAAGGTCGAGGTGGCCCGGAAGGGCGGAGTGCACAAGACGTACGAGGTGCGGCTCCAGAACCTGCCCGCTTCTCGTGAGGTAGCGGACCGCTCGGGCGGGGGCGGACCGGCCGATTCGGATGGGGACGAGGACGCCGATATCGACCTCCTGGGGCTCACGGTCCAGCCGGTCGATCAGGCAGCTGCCCTGGAGCTGGACCTCGCGCCCGAAAATCGGGGGCTGATCGTGACCGGCGTGACGCCGGGAGGGCCGGCCCACGGAGAAGTGGCGGACCCGAATACCGGTGGCCCCGATATTCTCCTGTCGGTAGAAGGCAAACCGGTCAAGGCGGCTGGTGACCTCCGCCAGGCGCTGAAGGCCTACAAGGCCGGCGACATCGTCACGTTGAAGCTCTATAACACCCGGGCCAAGACCAACCGAATCGAACGGATCAGACTCGGGGAGTAGGTAGCCCGTCGAAGTGAGCTCGAGCGCGCGGCATCTTGTCGCGCGCTCGACTCGCTTTACGGCCCCAACGTTCGGTAAGTACTGAACGGAGTTAACTTCACCTCCGATCGTGCGTCTATGCTGGAGCGAGGTTCATATGGATACGAAAACCGCCGACTTCATCGATCGGATGGGTCTGGCTCTGGAAGCCGATGGTCTACCACGCATCGCCGGGCGGATATTCGGGTTATTGCTGGTGAGCGAGGATTGCCGATCGCTGGACCAGCTGGCTTCCGCGCTGCGGGTGAGCAAGTCCAGCGTAAGCACCAACGCCCGGCTGCTGGAGCAGCATGGGGTGCTGGAGCGGAATAGCCGTCCCTCCGACCGGCGCGACTACTACCGGGTCCCTCCGGATCTCTTCAGTCACACCATGGCGCAACGCCTGCAACGGTGGGAGCGCTTTCACGAGGCCATCGGCGACGCCCGCACCGCCCTGCCGATCCGAAGCCGCAAGGTCCTGGAGCGGCTGGAGGAGTACGACTCGGCCTACGCTTTTCTGACCCAGGCCATCCGCGAAGCACTGGCGCGTTGGCGGGCAACTCGAAAGGGTCGCGCCGCCCTGGCCGGGGCTCCGCGGTGAGAAACCCTCCGACATATCTGGGGTGGACGCTGGTTTGCTGTCTCGCCTGTGGGACGCCTTCCATCGGCGGGGTGGCGGGAGTCCCGCCCTCGCCCAACGCGCCCTGGACGCCGCCGCCGGAACGCGCCGGTCGAGAGGTTCAGGCACCCCCAGCGGTACCGGCCGACCTGGAGCAACGGATCCGCCGGCTTACGCTGGCGGAGGTCGTGGACCTGGGTCTTCGAAACAACCCAGCCACCCGGTTGTCATGGGCCAATGCCCGGGCGGCTGCGGCGGCGTATGGGTCCGAGCGGGGAGCCTATTTCCCAACCATAGATGGCGAGGTGGCCGCTACCCGGCTCAAGACCACCGCCTCGCAAGGCCGGAGCGCCGTGCGTCAGTCGGTGCTGGATCCTGGCCTCAACCTCTCATATCTGCTGTTCGATTTCGGAGGCCGGTCAGGGAACGTCGGGGCGGCTCGCAATGCGCTGGTTGCGGCAAACTTCACCCACAATGCAACCTTGCAGGGGGTGGTGCTCCAGATCCAGTCAGCCTATTACCTGTACGTGGCCAACCGGGCGTTGCTGCAAGCGCAGCGCATCACCGAACGGGAGGCACGGGCGAGCCTGGCCGCGGCGGAGGAACGGCACCGTGTGGGGGTCGCCACCATTGCAGACGTACTCCAGGCCCGGACGGCAGCATCACAGGCAGAGCTCGCCGCCCAGACCACCGAAGGAGAGCTGCAGACCTCTCGCGGGGCACTGGCGTTGTCGCTGGGGCTACCTGCGAACCTTCCATACGACGTTGATTCGGCCCCGGGTCAGTTGCCCGTGGCGGTTCTCGCCGACAGCGTGGACACCTTGATAGCTCGCGCAGTCCAGGCCCGGCCCGATCTGGCCGCGGCACAGGCCGAGTTCGAGGCTTCCAGAGAGCAGATCTCGGTCGCGCGGGCCAGCCGGCTGCCCTCGCTGGTCCTGAACGGAACCGGGGCGCAGACCTACACCACGAACCTCCCCCGAGGCGACGACAGTTACGCGGTGACGCTCAGCCTGAGAATTCCATTATTCGCGGGCTTTTCCCGTCTCTATAATCAGAGACGGGCCGTCGCCCAGGCTGATGCGGCAGCCGCGCGGGCCACCACGTTGCGGCAGCAGGTCGTCTTCGAAGTATTCAGATCGTACCACGCCCTGCAAACCGCGGCGCGGCGAGTCCGCACCAGTGAGGATCTCATCGCCAGCGCCCGCCAGTCGAATGAGGTGGCGCTGGGCCGTTATCGCGCCGGGGTAGGCACGGTTCTGGACCTGCTGGCCGCCCAGACCGCGCTCGCCGATGCCCGGGCCCAGGAGGTGCTGGCGCGGCTGGAGTGGAACACATCGCTCGCCCAGCTGGCGCATGACACCGGCTATCTGGACGCTCGCGGCGGCAGCGCCTTACGCCTTGCCCCGGACTCCGGATCCAGGACGCCTCCCCCATGAGGAATTTCGTGAGACCCCTGTTGAGCCTGGTGCTGCTGGCCGCATGCGCGGAGCAGAAGGCGCCCCCCACTCCGCCGGTGCCGGTAACGGTTGCCGTCGCCGAGCGGCGCACCGTGCCGTTCGAGCTTCCTGCCACCGGAACGGTGGAGCCGATTCAAACCGTCGCGGTACAGGCACAGGTGAGTGGTCCCCTCCAGCGAGTGGCATTCAGGGAGGGGGACGAGGTGAAGCAGGGCCAGGTTCTGTTTCAGATCGACCCCCGTCCCTATCAGTCAGCGCTGGAACAGGCCGCGGCCGTGCTCGAGCGTGACCGAGCCCAGGCAGCCAACGCCGCCGAGGAGGCGAAGCGGTACCAGTCGCTGGTCGAGAAGGAGTACGTTACCTCCCAGCAGTACGAGCAGATCCGGACCGCCGCGGCAGCGAGCAAGGCCACCCTGGCCGGCAGCCAGGCTGCGGTGGACCAGGCCCGACTCAACCTGCAGTACGCCACCATCCGGGCTCCTATTTCCGGACGCACCGGCAGTCTGCTTATCCGGGAGGGAAACCTGGTGCGAGCGAACGCGGCCGAGCCGCTGGTCAAGATCAACCAGCTGCGTCCGATTCAGGTCCGCTTCGCCGTGCCGGCCACAAATCTGCCGCTGATCCAGGCTCACCTGGGAAAGAAGCTCGTGGTCCGGGCCGAGCCGTCGGGAGGGGGAGATCCGACCGAGGGCACGCTGAGCTTCGTGGACAACGCAGTCGATACCGCAACCGGAACTATTCTATTGAAGGGCCGCTTTCCCAACGACGACGGCTCGCTCTGGCCCGGCGGCTTCGTCAACGTTCGGTTGGAGCTCTATGTCGAGCCGGACGCGCTGGTCATTCCCGCGGCTGCGGTGGTTGCCGGACAGCAGGGAAATTTCGTCTTCGTGATTCAGCCCGACAGCTCCGCGTCCACCAAGGCTGTGACTGTCAACCGGACCGCTGGTGATTTCGCCATCGTCACCGGAGACGTGCAGCCGGGAGACCGGGTTGTGGTCGATGGGCAGCTGCGACTGCGTCAGGGCTCCAAAGTCCAGATCAAGGCGGCAGCGGACACCGCTCGCCGGTTGGGGTCCCTATGAACACCGAGCTCTTCATCCGACGCCCGGTCATGACCACACTGGTCATGCTCGGGATACTGATCTTCGGGCTGGTTGCCTACCGGCAGCTGCCGGTGAGTGACCTGCCGGCGGTGGATTATCCCTCGATCTCGGTGAGCGCCAGCCTGCCGGGGGCCAGTCCGGAAACCATGGCCTCGGCGGTCGCCACTCCGCTGGAAAAGCAGTTCTCGACTATTCCCGGCATCGAGACCATGACATCGACCAGCACCCAGGGAGGCACGTCGATCTCGCTTCAGTTTGTGCTGAGTCGGAACATCGATGCCGCCGCCCAGGACGTGCAGGCCGCGATCTCCCAGGCGCAGCGGCAGCTGCCCCAGGACATGCTGCCGCCGAGCTTCCAGAAAGTGGATCCTTCGGCGCAGCCCATCCTGTACTACGCCTTGTCCACCACGACGCTTCCCCTCCCCCAGCTGAACGAGTACGCCGAGAACTTCCTGGCCCAGCGGCTCTCCACCATCGAGGGAGTGGCGCAGGTGCAGGTCTACGGCTCGATGAAGTACGCGGTCCGGATCCAGCTGGACCCGCAGCAGCTGGCCTCCCGGGCCATCGGTATCGACGAAGTGGGGCGTGCCATCGAAACCGGAAATGTGAACCTTCCTACCGGCGTTCTCTGGGGAACCGACAAGGCCTACTCGGTGGAAAGCCAGGGCCAGCTGGTCAATGCCGGCGGCTTCGGTGCATTGGTCGTGGCGTATCGAGACGGCGCGCCGGTCCGGCTCCGAGACCTGGGCCGGGTGGTGGACAGCGTGCAGGACACCAAGCGGGCCAGCTGGTACAACGGCCAGCGCGCCGTCGTACTGGCCATCCAGCGCCAACCCGGCACTAATACCGTGGCGGTGGCGGAGCGGGTCAAGGCGGAAGTCGAACGGCTTCGGCCCCAGATCCCGGCTTCAATCGACGTCGCCACGCTCAACGACCGGTCTCGCACTGTCAGAGCGTCGGTCGACGACGTGAAGTTCACCCTCTTCCTGGCGCTTTGCCTGGTGGTGATGGTGATCTTCCTGTTTCTGCGGAACCTGCGCGCCACCATGATCCCCGCGCTGTCGCTTCCCTTATCGCTGGTCGGGACCTTCGCGGTGATGCACCTGCTCGGCTACAGCCTGGACAACCTCTCTCTCATGGCGCTGACCCTGGCGGTGGGTTTCGTGGTGGACGACGCCATCGTGGTGCTGGAAAACATCGTTCGCCACATCGAAAGGGGAGAGTCGGTGCTGGAGGCGGCGATCAACGGCAGTCGCGAGATCACGTTTACCGTGATCTCGATGACTCTCTCGCTGGTCGCGGTGTTCATCCCGGTGCTGTTCCTCGGTGGTCTGATCGGCCGGCTGTTTCAGACCTTCGCCGTAACCATCGGCGTGGCGATCCTGGTTTCCGGATTCGTGTCGCTGACCCTGACCCCCATGTTGTGCAGCCGGTGGCTCAAACCGCATCAGCCCGACGAGAAGCACGGGCGTTTCTACACCACCATCGAGCGCGGGTGGGACAAGTCCCTCAGCTGGTATGAGCGCAGCCTGCAGTGGGTCATGGATCGGCGTGGACTGGCGATGGCTTTCAGCGCCCTGATCCTGGTGGGCACGGTCGTGCTCGCGCGCATGGTGCCCAAGGGATTCATTCCCAGTGAGGATCAGAGCCGGCTCGTCGCCACCACCGAGACGGCCGAGGGCACCAGCTACGAGGCGATGGTCAAGCACCAGCAGGCGGCCGCGGCCATCGTGCAGGAGGATCCCAACGTCAACGGCTTCATGTCGGCGGTTGGCGGCGGTGGCAGGGTCAGCACGGTCAACCAGGGCCGTCTGATCATTAACCTGAAGGACCCGGACGAGCGGGACATGACCGCGGACGAGGTGGCCCGCTCGCTCACCCGGAAACTCGCCGCAGTTCCTGGCCTGCGGGTCTTCATCAATAACCCCCCGGTGATCAACATCGGCGGCCGATCGTCCAAGAGCGAGTACCAGTTCACCCTTCAAAGCTCTGACATCGACGCGCTCTACGACGGCGCCGCGGCCCTGGAACGGCGGCTTCAGGATGTTCCTGGCCTGACTGACGTGACCAGCGACCTCCAGATCAAGAATCCCCAGGTCCAGGTCTCCATCGACCGTGACCGTGCAGCGGCGCTTGGCATCGATGTGAACCAGATCGAAAGCGCGCTCTATAACGCATACGGCGCCCGACAGGTCAGTACGATCTACACACCCAATGACCAGTACTGGGTGGTGATGGAGCTGCTGCCCCAGTATCAGCGGGATCTCTCGGCGATGAACCTGCTTCACCTCAGTGGGCGGGAGGGAGTCTCTGTTCCCCTCGGCAGCCTGGCGAAGGTGACCCCCTCCACCGGGCCGCTTACCGTAAACCACTCCGGGCAACTTCCCTCGGTGACGCTGTCGTTCAACCTGGCACCGGGAACGTCGATTGGCACCGCGGTGGACCGGGTCCAGACCGCCGCGAGGGAGGTCCTCCCCTCGACTATCAGCACCAGCTTTGCCGGCACGGCCCAGGCCTTCCAGGCGGCACAGCAAGGTCTGCTGGTGCTCCTGGTGCTGGCTATTCTGGTGATCTACCTGGTCCTGGGCATCCTGTACGAGAGCTTCGTGCACCCGCTCACCATCCTCTCCGGTCTTCCGTTTGCCGGATTCGGCGCCTTGCTCGCGCTGATGGTGCTTCAGCTCGATCTCAGCATCTATGCGTTCGTTGGCGTGATCATGCTGGTAGGAATCGTCAAGAAGAACGCGATCATGATGATCGATTTTGCCATCGAAGCTGAGCGGCGGGAGCGCACCTCAGCACGGGCGGCAATCCTCGAGGCGGCCAGCGTACGATTCCGGCCCATCATGATGACGACCATGGCTGCTCTCGTGGGCACCCTGCCGATCGCCCTGGGACATGGAGCGGGCGCAGAATCCAGGCGCCCCCTGGGTGTCGCGGTCGTCGGCGGCCTCCTTTTCTCCCAGATCATCACCCTCTACATAACGCCGGTGGTCTACACCTACCTCGATGCCTGGCAGAAGCGGCTCGCCCGTCGGAAAGTCGTCGAACCGCGCCAGCATCCCGACACGGCCGCCGGGGAGCCGAGCGCCGCCGGGGCGGCGGGATGAGCGCGCCCGATATCCGGGTTCACCCTGCTCCCACCCCCGATCCGCGGTTCCTCGAAGAGAGCAGCCTCTTTGCCGAGGTAACCGCGGAGCTCGGCAAGGTGATCGTCGGGCAGCACGCCATGCTCGAGCGGTTGCTTATCGGGTTGCTGGCGGACGGCCACGTGCTGCTGGAAGGAGTGCCCGGGTCTCGCCAAGACGCTGGCGGTTCGGACCCTGGCCGCCACCATCTCCGGCGGTTTCCACCGGATCCAGTTTACTCCCGACCTGCTGCCATCCGATCTGATCGGCACCATGATCTACAATCAGCGCAGCGGCGATTTCACAGTGCAGAAGGGCCCCATATTTACCCACATCCTGCTGGCGGACGAGATCAACCGCGCCCCGGCAAAGGTGCAGAGCGCGCTGCTGGAGGCGATGCAGGAGAAGCAGGTCACCATCGGCGGCCAGACCTTTCCCTTGCCCGAGCTGTTTCTCGTGCTCGCCACCCAGAACCCGATCGAGCATGAGGGCACCTATCCGCTGCCCGAGGCCCAGGTGGACCGCTTCATGTTCAAGCTCATCGTCACCTACCCCGAGCGGCACGACGAGCGCGAGGTGCTCGACCGGATGACAGCCGGCCCGGCGCCGTCGGCGCGGCAGATACTTGACCCCGAGCGTGTGGTCGGAGCGAGACGGCTGGTCGAGCAGGTGTACGTTGACGGACGGATCAAGGACTACGTGCTCGATGTGATCCAGGCGACGCGCCGGCCGGCGGAAGCCGGGCTGAAGGAGCTGACGCCGCTCATCGAGTACGGCGCGTCACCCCGGGCCGCCATCTATCTGATACGTGCCGCCAAGGCGCACGCCTTTCTCCAGGGGCGGGCCTACGTGATGCCCGAGGACATCAAGGCGCTCGGCATCGACCTGCTGCGCCATCGCCTCCTGCTGACCTATCGCGCCGACGCCGAAGGCGTGGGTACCGACGCACTGCTGGCCAGGATCTTCGAGACCGTTCCGGTTCCATGACCCCCGAGGAGGTCGTGCGGGAGGTACGGCGCATCGAGATCACTACCCGGCATCTGGTACGCGACATCGTGGCCGGAGAGTACTCCAGCGCCTTTCGCGGCCGGGGAGTCGAGTTCGCCGAGGTGCGCGAGTATCAGCCCGGAGACGATGTCCGCAGTATCGACTGGAACGTCACCGCGCGCCTGGGCTCCGCGTATGTGAAGCGCTACCTCGAAGAGCGGGAGCTCACCGTCGGCTTCGTGGTGGACTTCAGTGCCTCGAAGCGATTCGGCAGCCGTCTCCGGACCAAGGGAGCCCTGGCCACCGAGGTTTGCGCCGTTCTCGCGCTGGCGGCCGCGCGGAACAACGACCGGGTCGGCGCTCTCTTTTTTACCGATCGCATCGAGCAGGTGATCCCGGCCCGCAAAGGCCGCCGGCACGTCCTCCGTATCCTCAGCGAGCTCCTCTCCTTCGTGCCGGCCGGCGCCGGGACTGATCTGGCCGCCGCACTGGAGCACCTCGAGGCGGTCCACCGCCGGCGCTCGGTGCTTTTCATCGTCTCGGATTTCCTCGCCCGTGGCTATGAGGCGGCACTCAGCCGGCTGGCCCGGAGGCACGACGTGGTCGCAATCCAGCTGGTCGATCCCCGCGAACGGGAGCTGCCTGACGCCGGACTGATCGCGCTCCACGATCCGGAGAGCGGTGCCTGGGGATGCATCGACACTGGAGACGCCGCGGTGCGCGAGCGGTTCCGCCACCGTACGGTCGAGTTCGACCGGGATCTCGAGCGTGGGGTGCGGGAACGGGGCGCCGATCTGGTTCGTCTGGAGACTGACCGGCCGTACGCCGAGGCGCTGCTGGCCTTTTTCCGGCGCCGTGAGCGGATGCAGTGGCGATGAATGTTGAGAGATCCTTCGATGCGCTCAGGATGACAATAAGCGCGCTTGTCATTCTGAGCGGAGCCAAGAATCTCTCCGCCCAGCTCGCCGGACAATCGTTCGCGGTCACCACTGACCCGGCACCGGCGACCGTGGGCGATTCGGTCACTATCAACTTTCGCATTCGCCTGCACGAGCGAGATCAGCTCCTGGACTCCGTCCCCGACATCGCCGGCGAGCTTCCCCCCGGCGTCCGGGTCCTCTCCATCACGCCGCTCAGACGGTTGGAGCCGCGGCTATATCATGGGAGCGCCAGCCTGGCGTTCTACCGGCCGGGTACGCGGCCGGTGCCGCTCTTCGGGGTGACATTCATGCGGCCGATCGCCGGGATCAGCCACGCCACACTCCCCAGTGACTCCGCGTTCGTCGACATCCAGCCGGTGCTCCCGGCCGCCGGCAGTCCGCCACTGAAGGACATCCAGGAGATCGAGCCGCGGCCCCGCGCGGTGTGGCCCTGGGCCGGTATTGCGCTGGCCCTCGCGGCTGGGGCCGCTGTCTACTTGCGACGCCGGCGCCGGCTACCCGAAGCCGCGGCGCCGGAAGCGGCACCCGCACCCGAGCCGCTCCCCTCACGCACCGCCTACGACATCGGTCTGGAGCAGCTGCATCGGATCGAGACTGAGCGCTACCCGGCGCAGGGAGAGGTCGCCCGGCACTATGAAGGCGTCGCGCAGGTACTCCGCCGATACCTCGAGGATGCGCACGACGTCGGCGCGCTGGAGCGGACCACCTCCGAGCTGCTCTGGGCCCTGCCCCCACACCTCGGCCGCGGCGGGCTTCGGGAGCGCTGTCGGGAGGTGTTCTACGAGGCCGACCTGGTCAAGTTCGCGGAGGCCCGGCCCACTGAATCAGCCGCGGGCGATTTTCTCGAACGGGCCCGCGCCCTGCTGACCGCCTGGCACCGGGTCGGCGCGGTGGAGGAGGAGGCCGGTGCGCTTCGCTGATCCGCTCGTACTCCTGTTCCTGCTGCTGCCGCTGGGCTACGCCCTCTGGTCCTGGCTCCGTCGGCGGCAGGCTCCCTCCACGTACGTCGGGTTCCCCGCTCTCGCGTTCCTCGCCGGCGAGCCGTCGAGTCCCCGAGCGCGCTGGCGGTGGCTGCCGCCGATTCTGCGTGTCGCCAGTCTCGTACTCCTGATCGTCGCGTGGGCCCGCCCCCAGCTGCCGCACGACGTCCGGGAGATCCGGCTGCGCTCGCGCAACATCATGGTGGCCCTCGACATCTCCAGCAGCATGAAGGCCGGTGACTTCCAGCCTGGCAACCGGCTGGAGGTAGCCCGCCGAGTACTCGACGAGTTCGTGCAGCGACGCACCGGCGACCTCATCGGCCTGGTGACCTTTGCGGGGCGGACGTTTCTGCAGGCTCCACTTACGCCCGATACCGACCTCCTGGGCCAGACTATCTCCCGGGTGGATATCGGCATGCTCCCCGACGGCACCGCAATCGGCACCGCGCTGGCGATGAGCCTGAACCAGCTCAAGGATCTGCCGGCCAAAGCCAGCGTGATCGTGCTGATCACCGATGGGGCCAACAATACCGGTAAGCCCACGCCGTTCGCCGCAGCGGAGGCCGCTCGCTCGCTGGGCATCCGCATTCATGCCATCGGACTGAGCACCGCCGATACGTCGCAGGCAGATCGCAATCTGATCTGGCGCTGGGGCCGGGCTCCGGCACGATTGTCCCGCTCGGACGAGGCGGTGCTCACCCGGATCGCTTCTCGCACCGGTGGCCAGTTCTACCGAGCCACCGATCCTGAGGCGCTGCGTCGGATCATGGAGGAGATCGATCCGCTGGAGCGTCGCGAGGTGCCCATCCGCGAGACCCGTGACTACGAGGAGCTGTTTCACCTGGCCCTGATCCCCGGGCTGCTGCTGTTGGCGCTGGAGCTCGGCATCGGCATGACCTGGCTCCGTACGGTGCCCTGACCATGAGCTTCGCCTACCCCAGCCTGGCCTTCATGGTCCTGCCGGTGCTGGCTGTCGCGGCGTGGGCCGCCTACCACCAGCTGCGCTGGAGACGGCGGCGGCTGGAAAATTTCGGGCACCCTGAGCAGCTGGCGGCTGTTTCGTCGCTGGTCCCCCGCCGCCGCCAGGAGATACAGGTTGCTCTCTGGAGTGGAGCCATCGGTCTCCTGATCCTGGCGCTGGCTCGCCCCCAGATGGGAGAACGGTCCGGGTCCCTGGCGCAGAAGGGCCGCGATGTGCTGGTGTTGCTGGATCTGTCTCGCTCAATGAACGCCGGCGACGTGGGTACGAGCCGGCTCGAAGCATCGAGACAGCTGGTGAAGGAGCTGCTGGCGGGATCGGCCGGGAGCCGGTTTGGCCTGGTGGTGTTTGGCGGCAGCGCGTTTCTCCAGCTGCCCCTCACCTCCGACTACGCGGCGTTCGGCCGGTTTCTCGACGCGGCCACCACCGACGATCTGGCCAATCCCGGCACCGATCTCTCCCGTGCTCTGTCGGCAGCGGCAGTCACCTTCGAGCACGAAGGCCGGCGCGGCTTTCAGACTGCGGTCCTGGTCTCCGACGGAGAGAGCGTCGAAGGAGACGCGGGACCTGCCATCCGGCGGCTCCGCGACGCCGGCATTCCTGTCTTTGCGGTTGGCGTGGGAACGAAGGCCGGCGCACCAATCCCGGCCGACACAACGGCCGCACCGGAGCGGTGGCATCGCGACCACATCGGACGGGTGGTACAGTCTCGCCTCGAGGATGGCGACCTCCGCCGGGTCGCTCGGGAGACCAGCGGCGGCTACCTGGAGTGGGGGGAGGGGATCGGCGCGAAGCTGGCGGCCGAACTGGCCAGGCTGGAGCAGCGAACCCTGGCGTCCCGCCCGTCGCGCGAGCGGGCCGATCGGTTCCAGTGGCCGCTGGGGCTCGCAATACTGATGCTCGGGGTGGAGCCACTGCTCGCGTCCCGCCGGCGGAGGCTGAAGTGAGCCGCGGAGTGGCCCTGACTGCGATGCTGATGTTCGTAGTCCTGACAGGGTGCAGCCCCGGCCTTCGGGACGCACGGCGGGGCGAGCGGCTGTACCGGGCCGGGAACTTTCCGCAGGCGTACCAGGCATTCCAGCATGCCTTCGACGCCTCGGGCGATCCCGCTCTACGCTACGATCTGGGCGTGGTACTCTATCGGATGAAGCAGTATGAGACCGCCGCGAAAAGTTTCCGGGAAGCAGCCATCGTGCCTTACCTCAAGCAGCGCAGTCACTACAACCTCGGCAACAGCTACGTCCGCCTTGCTGAGGAGGCGGCCGAGAAGGACGAGCCGCTGCGCCTGGCTATTGTGGCCTACGAGGAGGCGCTGCGCCAGGACCCCGCGGATTCATCCGCGAAATGGAATCTGGAGGTCGCAATCAGACGCCGGGGAGAAGATCGGGAGTCGGGCGGCTCGTCGGGCCGCGGCAGGTCGGCAGACTACGGGCGGGGCAACATGAACGTGCCCGGCTACGAGGGAAACCCGGAGGCTGCCGTGGGCGCCATGGCCGGCGGGGGCTATGGCTCGGGCGAGGGAGAATCGGCCGAGGAGCTGAGCGAGGCCGAGGCGCGGGCGCTGGTGGAGGCGGTGGAACGGGAGCAGCTCACCAGTCACGAGGGCCGACAGTCGAGCGGAGGTGGGGCCGGACAGAAGGATTGGTAGTATCGGCTAGGCACGTGCCGAGGCGGGGCGCCCCCAGGAACGCCAATCCACGTTAACCATGGCGACTCCCAGCAGAATGATGGCTGCCGCGATCACGGTTCTCACCGTCACGGGCTCTGCCAGGATCGCCCAGCCCAGAAGCACGGCGACGATCGGATTCACGTAGGCGTAGGTGCCCACCTTGGCAATCGAGGTTACTCCCAGCAGCCAGATGTAAGCGGTGAACGCGACGAGCGAGCCGAACACCACCAGGAAAGCCCAGGCGAGGACCGCCTGGGCGGAGACGTCGGCCGGCGAGAAATTCTGGAACTCCCCCGCCAGCCCGGAGACCACCAGGCAGGCCGCGCCGCCCGCGACCATCTCCAGGCTGGTGGACATGAATGGCGACTTCGGCAGCGGAGAAGTCTTCGAGATCACCGATCCCCAGGCCCAGGAAGCAGCCGCCAGGATCAGCACACCGGCCCCCAGCAGGTCCACTCCATCTGCCCCACCCTGGGGCAGCACCAGCAGTCCCACTCCCGCGGCCCCAAGCAGCAGACCCAGAACCACATTGAGACTGGGGCGCGACCCGCTTCGCAGCCACTCCAGACTCACCATCCAGATCGGCATCACGCCGATCAGAAGGGCGGCCAGCCCCGACGGGACCCTCTGCTCGGCCCAGGCGACACTGGCGTTGCCTCCCAATAGGAGAAACACTCCCACCATCGTTGCGGCTTGCCAGTTCTCTCGCGTCGGTGGAGGATCGCCGCGCCGCCGGGCGAACGCGTACACCACCGCGCCCGCGAGGACGAACCGGCTGCCGGCCATCAGGTAGGGGGGGATGTCCTCGACCGCGACCCGCATGGCGAGATACGTCATGCCCCAGAAGACGTAGACGCAGAAAAAGGCGAGGGCGATTTTCCAGCTAGGCTGGCTCAACGGTTCCTCATCCTGACCCTGAACGAAGTGAAGGGGAAGGATCTACTCAGCGAGTTTCCGAAAATAGCGAAGTAGATCCCTCGCGGCGCTCGGGATGAGGTGCGTGGGTTCTCAGATGATGATTAGATCCACAGGAAGGCTGGATGATCGTGCCCGGTCACCGCCACGATGACGCGCTCGTAAATCCGGGGACCATTCTCGCTGTTGGTAAAGACCACGATGGCCCGCCCGTTGGTCGGGTCAGCAATGACGAAGTTGCGGAAGGAATTGTTGGCGCCCCAGTGCCAGAGCACCTCGCCGTTCTCATCCTTCTGGATCCCCCACCCGAGGCCCCACTGCAGTGCGCTATTGAGTCGCACTTCGGGCTTCACCATCGCCCGGCGGCTGGCCGGAGAGAGACTGATGCCGCCGGCGGACGGAGCCACGATCTGGGTGAGAAACCGGGAGTAGTCGCTCACCGTGGTCAGGAGGGACGCCGCGGCGTTGGGAACCATATAGAGCGGAAGCACCGGCCATTGCGGGTTGACCAGCTGAACCGCCCGGGCCGAGTCCTCGTATCTCCAGTCGGCCAGTGGCTTGCGCCATTCCTGGGCAATCACCTGGGTCCGGCGCCCTATCGCCGCCTGTATGTCGAGCCGATTTTCCTTGCCGTCGTAGCCCGCCGCCATGCGGGCGTCGAACTCCGGCTGCCAGACATAGCTGCTGTGTTTCATGCCGAGGGGATCGAGTATCTGCTCGCGCATGAACCGTCCGAACGGCTGGTTACTCAGCCGCTCGACCACCCGCTGCAGATAGAAGTAGCCCTCTCCGGAGTAGGTGAAGCCGCTGCCCGGGTCTGATGTGGGTTCGAGCGGGGAGGGCTGCTGTCGCCAGTTGGGAAGGCCGGTCGTATGACTGAGGACGTGCCGGGCCGTCAGGCGCTTCATGCGGGGGCTGCTGGCATCGGGGATTGGGAGGTAATCGTACAGGGGGCGATCCAGATCGATGACGCCCGCGTCCACCATCCGCAGCACGGCATAGGCGAACACCGGTTTGCCCAGTGAAGCCGCCTCGAACACCGTCTCCTCGGACACCGGCAGCGACGGCTCTTCGATGGCCTGCCCGAAGCCTCTGCGCAATACCTGCTTTCCGTCCACCACGGCCAACGCCAGACCCGGTACGGAAGCCAGCTCGAGCAGCCGCGGTAAGTGGCGTAACAGGGCAGCGTTAGGCTGCCACTCAGGCAAGCTCGCTTGAGAGAGAGTCTGGACCGGCCACGCGGCACCGGGCCGGGCTGTGGATAGCACGGCACCCGTGGTTCCCATCAAGAAGTGGCGACGGCTCAAGGGCATTGTGAAGCCTCGACATGACCCTACGCAGGATGGGCCGCTGCGTTTCGCCTGCCCGGGCGAGCGCACTCTTCTCTAGATGGCGGCCGGGCAAAAAGGGTTGCGTGAACCAGCGGGGGGCGGAACTTACGGCTATGAAGCTTCCGGCCGACACGCGCATCGCCCGGGCGAGACTGCGAGTGGGAGACTTGGGGCGGAGTCTGGCGTTCTACCGCGACCTCCTCGGATTGGAGGTCACCCGGGAGGAAGGAAACACCGTCACCCTGGGCGACCTTCTGGTGCTGGAGGAGCGGCCCGGCATCGCACGCCGGCCGTCTCGACCGGCCACGACCGGATTGTACCACGTAGCGCTCCTGGTTCCCGACCGGCGGGCCCTGGGGCGGGCGCTGCTGGGCCTGCGCCAGGCGGGCTACCCGCTACGCGGTATGTCAGATCATGCGGTTAGTGAATCTCTGTATCTCGACGATCCCGATGGAAATGGGCTGGAGATTTACGCTGACCGTCCCAGGTCGATGTGGCCGGTGCGGGACGGGGTCGTGCAGATGACTGTGGATCCGATGGATGTGGCCGGAGTAGTAGCTGCGGGGCGCGAGCAGCCGGAGCCGTGGACTGGCCTGCCGCCCGGAACGGTGGTCGGACATCTGCATTTCACTGTCGCTGACCTGGAGCCCTCGGTAGCCTTCTATCGGGACGTGATCGGCTTCGATGTGATGATGCAGGTACCATCGCTGGTGGCAGTGTCGGCTGGTGGATATCACCACCACCTGAATCTCAATACCTGGGCGGGAGAGCATGCACCCCAGGATTCGGAACGGGTGGCGGGTTTGTCAGGCTGGGAGCTTCGAGTTCCCGAGGAAGGCGCACGGCGGGCATTGCGGGAGCGGCTGCAGACATCGAACGCACTCGAAACGACATCCAACGACGTGACCGCTCGGGATCCCGATGCGGTGGCGCTGAAGGTGGTCGCCTGATTATTCCAGCGCCTTTCGCACCATGGTCATCATCTCGTTCAGCGTGAATGGCTTTTCGATTGTCAGCACGGCTCCGAGCATGGTGGCGTTGCCGAGCAGGTCCAGCCGTCTCGTCTGGCCGCCACCTGACATGGCGATGATGCGGGCCCCGGGGGTATGGGACAAGAGCTCCACCATCATCTCGATCCCATTTTTTTCGGGCATATGCAGATCGGTGATCACCAGATCTACGCCGCTGTCGCGCCACATGCGCAGGGCTTCTGCGCCATCTTGAGCCTGGGTGACACGATAGCCGGCCCGGCTCAGCAGGATGTGAAGGGCCCGTCGGATGCCGGGATCGTCATCCACAATCATGATCCGTTGACCGGCGATGCCTGTCATTCAGCCTCCGGGGATCGGTAGCCTTGATGGTTTTGATGGCGGGTAACCGATTCGCACGCGCAGGTACCGGGCCAACCCGTAAGTTGTTGTCCTGAATCGGCCAGCGCGTGCAAAACCGGGTGGCCACAGTGGTGGGCTGCCTATTGGTGGCGGATTCTGCCGAGGCTGTTAGGGATTCGGGGGGTTTGTGGTGGAACCCACGATTTAGCGGCAAGAGCGGTTCAAGTCGAGCGCGGTGTCAGCCGAAGCTTGAGGTGCTGCTCCCGAATTGGCCTTGCCGAAGGAGAACGACCTCCTGGGAGCCTGACCGGCGCCGGCCGGACGACTTCAACCCGGGAACTTTCATGAACCACGCTGCTTCCTACTGGTCCCTCCTTTTCGTTCTGGCTGCAACCACCCACGACGGCGTTCCACCAGGCACTCCCCCGGCCGCGTCCGCCGCAGGGCGTGGAGTCGCGTACTTCGAGCCCCCGAGATCGATCGGCACGCCGCTGGACGAGCTGGCCCGGAATTACGCCGGCCATGCGCTGGCGGACAGGATCGCCGGGCGGATCCGCCTCGATACTGACGCCTCTCTCCGTCCCCTCACGCGCGAGATGATCCGCCGCCGGCTGGCGCAGGGCATCTGACCTCGCGGCGTAACTCGCTGGCGATAGTGACGGATCAGGCGCTGGCCTGATCCGTTTGTCGTTGGAGCCTCCGGTGGATTGCAGGGTCGAGGCGCCATCCGTACATTCGGCCCACACTCCGCAACGAGGGATCCATGCCCGCCGATAGCGACCGCTCCAGCCACAAGCGACAACAGCCCGAGACCCTGCGGCTCCGGACGATCATGCCGAGCTTTACGGTCAACGATATCGAGCGTAGCCTGGCCTGGTACCGGGATGGGCTGGGGTTCTTCGTGGGAGAGCGCTGGGAAGACGGCGGGAAACTGAAAGGCGTGCAGCTGAAAGCCGGCGCGTGCGAGCTCGGCCTCACCCAGGATGACTTCGCCAAGGGCCGGCAGCGCGAAAAGGGTGTGGGGTTCCGCCTCTGGTGCAACACCACGCAGGATGTCGACGCCATCGCCAGGCGGCTCCGGGCCTTTGGCGGAACCATCGTGGAAGGGCCGGGTAACCAATGGGATGGCTACAGCTTCACCGCCCAGGACCCCGACGGGTTCAAGCTGACGATCATGCGGGATGCCAAATAGGCGCCGAGCCCATCTTGCGCAGAGCGAATGGCCAGGGAGGGAATTGAACCCCCGACACGCGGATTTTCAGTCCGCTGCTCTACCAACTGAGCTACCTGGCCGTGGGGCGGGAAATATAGGAACAGGCTGCAGCTGGGCCAAGTCAGATGGCAGCCCCAGCAAGCCTCACGTGCACCGTTTCAGCCATCCACTGCTCCCTGCTACCCTCATGCTGCACTGTCTCAGGAGCACACTGTAGCTCGTAGGGACCCGCTGCACCATGCCACTTCCCCTCGTTCCCTCCTTCCCTCCTTCCCTCTTTCCCTCCCATATTTCCCGCCCATGCCGCCGCCATCTTTCCCCAACCTCACCGTCCTGTCCCATCCCCTGATCCAGCACAAGCTTTCCATCCTCCGGGACAAGCACACCAGCACCCGGGATTTCAAGCAGCTGGTGGGCGAGATCGCCACTCTGATGGCGTACGAGGTCACCAAGGACCTGCCCACTCAGGACGTGGAGATCGAGACCCCGCTGGAGCGCACCACCGGTCGCCAGGTGGCCGGCAAGAAGCTCACCCTGGTGCCGATCCTCCGGGCCGGCCTCGGCATGGTGGACGGCATCACCCAGCTGATCCCTTCCGCCCGGGTAGGCCACATCGGCCTCTACCGCGACCACGAGACCCTCCAGCCGGTGGACTACTACTTCAAGATCCCCCATGACGAAGTTGAGCGCGACTTCTTCATCCTCGACCCCATGCTCGCCACCGGTGGCTCCGCCGTGGCCGCGGTCGGCGCCCTGAAGCGCGCGGGAGCCCGGCGGATCCGCTTCCTCTGCCTGGTGGCGGCGCCGGAAGGGGTTCGCCGCATGGCCGAGAACCACCCGGACGTCCCGGTGTTCGCGGCATCGCTCGACCGCGAGCTGAACCAGGTGGGCTACATCCTCCCGGGCCTCGGCGACGCGGGCGACAGACTGTTTGGGACGCGGTGAGAAATGACAGTGAAGAGTGAACAGTGAATGGGAGACAAAAAGCGTGAACGGTAAACGGTCAACGGTAAACGGTCGCGGCATAGCCTTCACAGTCAATGGGCCCTACCACGGGTTCACCGTTCACCGTCCACCGTCCCCTTTCCTGGCTTCCACCTCCGTTCACCGTTCACCGTTTACCGTTCACGCTGTTGGGACTCTCCGATGACTGCGACGCGGCTCACATTTTGGGGGGCAGCGGGCCAGGTCACCGGCTCCATGCACCTGATCGAGGCGGCGGGTGCCCGGTTCCTGCTCGACGCCGGTCTCTTCCAGGGGCGGCGGGCCGAAACCCATGCGCTCAACGCCCGGCTGCCGTTCGATGCCCGGCGGCTGGACGGAGTCGTGCTAAGTCACGCACACATCGACCACAGCGGCCGGCTGCCATTGCTGGTAAAGGAGGGATTCCATGGTCCGGTGTACAGCACGCCGGCCACGCGGGACCTGAGCGCCGTGATGCTGGCGGACGCGGGGCACATCCAGGAGAAGGATCACGAGTACCTGCTTCGCCGGGGCAAGGCCCTTCCCGAGAGCGAGCCGCTCTATTCGCTGCACGACGCCATTGCGGTGCAGGATCTCATGGTGGGGGTGCCCTACCGGCGGGTCTTCTATCTTCGCAAGCACCTGGCGCTCGAGTTCCACGATGCCGGCCACATCCTGGGCTCCGCGGCGATTGACCTTCGGGTCACCGAGGGCGGCAACCAGCGCATCGTGTTCTCGGGCGACATCGGCCGGAGCGGCCTGCCGATCATACGCGACCCGGAGCCGCCGTCCGGACCGATCGACACTCTCATCATCGAGGCGACCTACGCCGACCGCGATCACGAGTCGTTCCGGGATGCGGAAAAGCGTTTGGGCGATGCGGTACGCCGGGTTGCCGCCCGCGGTGGCAAGCTCCTGATTCCCGCCTTTGCCCTGGGCCGGGTCCAGGAGCTGGTGTACAGCCTGCATCAGCTCTACCGGGCCGGCGAGATCCCCGAGATTCCTATCGTGGTGGACAGCCCGCTGGCGGTAGACATCACCACCGTGTTCCGGCTCCATCCCGAGGTCTTCGACCGGCGCGAGCGGATGATCGAGACCACCAACGAGTTGTTCGATTTCCCGCTGCTCCGCTACGTGCGGGAGGTCGAGGAGTCCAAGGCCCTGACGGCCCAGAACGGACCCGCCGTGATCATCGCGGCCTCCGGAATGGTCGAGTCGGGCCGCATTCTCCACCACCTGGCCAGTGGGATCGGCGATCACCGTAACCTGGTCCTGTTCGTCGGGTTCCAGGCTGAGCATACGCTGGGACGGCGGATCGAGAGTGGCGAGAAAATGGTCCGGATTCTGGGACAGGAGTACGATCGCCGCGCCGAGGTCGAGACCATCAGCGGCTATTCCGCGCACGCGGACCGACAGGAGCTTCGGGCCTGGGTCCGCCGTCTCGGCGGGCCGATTCGCCGGGCGTTCGTCGTGCATGGCGAGCCGCCGGCGCTCGCCGCCATGGCGGCGATCCTGAAAGACGAGGGGGTGCCGGACGTCCGAGTTCCGGCGCACGGTGAGAGCGTCGATCTGTGAGGGAAGGAGGGAAGGAGGGAATGAGGGAAGGAAGGAAGGAAGCTGGGAAGGATTCGTTCCGTCCTTCCCGCATTCCCTCCACCCGCCGGTCCCGCCTTCCCTCGTTCCGTCGGCTGTTCGGCTGGCTCTTTCTCGCGGCGGCAGCCGTCTACACCGGGGCTCTGGTCATGGTCCTGATCGTGAGCCAGCAGGACCAGCGTCGGACGGTTGACGCCATCGTGGTGCTGGGCGCCGCGCAGTACAACGGGCGGCCGTCTCCCGTGCTCCGGGCTCGCCTCAACCACGCCCTGCACCTCTACCGCGAGGGCTACGCGCCCAGAATCATCGTGACCGGTGGCATGGGGCCGGGAGATACCATCAGCGAGGCCACGGTGGGCCGGCGGTTTCTGATAAGCCACACAGTGCCGGCCGAAGCCGTGGTGGTGCAGGCTCAGGGACGCTCGACCGAGGCCTCGATGACTGCCGTCGCGGTGTGGCTGGAGCATGAGGGCCTCCGGCGGGTGCTGCTGGTGAGCGATCCATTCCATATGTTTCGACTGCGCATGGAAGCGCGTCGCACCAAGCTGGAGGCCTACACCTCGCCGACGGCCGACAGTCCGATCTCCGACAACCCGGTGCTGGAGCTGCGCTACCTTTTTGCCGAGGGATTCAAGATCCCGGTGGCGTGGTTTCGCGCCGCCGTTGCTCCGCTCACCTCCCACTCGCAAGCTCTATGACCCTCGTCTCCACGGAACGCCTCCATAGCGGGAAGGTCGTGAATCTGGACCGCGACACGGTTCGTTTCCCCGACGGCTCCACCGGTCAGCTGGAGATGGTGCGACACCCCGGCGCGTCCGCCGTAGTCGCCCTGCTGGACGAGCCCCGGGCCCCCGATCCCCGGGTGCTCCTGATCAAACAGTTTCGCCACGCCGCGGACAACTTCATCTGGGAAATTCCCGCCGGGCGGCTGGACCCCGGAGAGACCCCGTCCACCTGCGCCCAGCGCGAGCTGGAGGAGGAGACGGGCATGTCGGCCGACGTGCTGGCGCGGCTGACCACGATCTACACTACGCCGGGATTCACCGACGAGAAGATCCACATCTTCCTGGCCACCGGAATGAAGCAGGGCAAGCACCGCCGTGAGCCGGACGAGTTCATGGAGGTGCACACCAAGCGCTGGACCGAGGTCATGACCATGACCCGCACCGGCGAGATCAAGGACAGCAAGACCCTGGCGGGGCTGATGTACGTGGAATGCTTTCGCAGGAAGGCGAGCTACTAGAAGGCTATGGGCTATGGGCTATGGGAGCTAGGGGCTATGGGAGCTAGGGGCTGTGGGCTGTGGGCTGTGGGCAAAGCTCGCGTAAAAGGGGAACAGTCGCCGCTCTGAGGACGATAGATCGTACAAGGAAAGGCACCTTCTTTCTCCTGACCTGATACAGGAGAGTTTTCTATGGGTGACTTTCGGAAGTTAGAGGTATGGCAGGCTGCTCACAAAGTGGCCTGCGACGTGTACCGCGAAACCCTAACCTTTCCCAAGACCGAGGCGTACGGGCTGACGTCTCAGCTACGTCGCTCTGCCGCCTCCATTCCTGCAAACATTGCAGAGGGTGTGGTCGGCGAGGTGATGTAGAGTTCAGTCGCTTCGTGCGGATCAGCTTGGGATCTGCCACGGAGCTGGAGTACCATCTGCTTCTCTCCCACGAGGTGGGTTTCTTGCCTGCATCATCATTCGAGACTTTGTCGGCTCAAGTTCTCCGGGTTCAAGGCATGCTTGTCGGTTTGAACCGTGCTCTGAAGAAACGCCCATAGCCCATAGCCCCAGCTCACGACCCATAGCCCATAGCCCATAGCCCCCCTAAACTTCCTTCATGCCTTCACAGTCGTTCGACAACCTCTTCCGCTCGCTCAACAAGGGCGACTTGGCGCTAGTGTACTACTTCCACGGCCAGGAGGACGTCCTCAAGGACGAGGCCATCCGCACCATTCTGGATCGCGCGCTGGATCCTTCGCTGCGGGACTTCAACTTCGACCAGCGGTCGGCGTCTCAGCTCGACGCCGAGGAGGTGAGCTCCCTGTGTAACACCCTCCCGATGCTGGCCGAGCGGCGGGTGGTGGTGCTGCGGGAGGTCGAAGCCTGGAAACGGAAGACCAAGGGCCGGGCGGAGTTCCTGCGGTATCTGGAGCGCCCCAGTCCCGACACCATCGTGATCCTGGTGCAGGGGTCCGGTGAGGAGGGTGAGGACCGGGAGTTCGCGGCCGCCGCCACGACGGTGCGGTTCGATCCGTTGGCCCCTGAGCGGGCCCGCAAGTGGCTCCTGAACCAGGCCGCCAAGCTGGGCGTCGCGCTCGAGAGCGATGCGGCAGAACATCTGGTCCGCTCGGTGGGCTCCGACCTGGGCGCGCTGCAGTCCGAGCTGAGCAAGCTGGCGTCGCTCCCTGCGGGGGAGCCTCTGACGGCAAGCCGGGTCGGCGAGCTGGTGGGGGTACGTCATGGTGAGACGATGTGGGACTGGCGTGAGGCCTTGCTCGACGGGCAGACTGGCCGGGCGGCGACGCTCCTGCCGCTGGTTCTGGCCCACACGGGGGTGTCGGGCGTGAAGCTGGTGACCGCGGTGGGGACCGCATTGGTAGGGCTCGGCATCGCGCGGGCTCACTACGACCGGGGCCTGAGGGGGCGCTCGCTGGAGGCCGCAGTGCTGAAGAGCCTTCTCAGCGTGCGCCCTTTCGGCATCCTGAGTTACAAGGATGAGGCGGCCCGCTGGAGCGACTGGGCGCCTCAATGGCCTGGTGGGCGGATTCGTGCGGCGCTCCGTATTGCCCGGCACACGGACATGGCGCTCAAAAACACCACCGTCTCGGACGAGCGGGGACTGCTGCTGGACCTAGTGCTGCGGATCGGGGTGGAGGGCGGGGATGGCGGAAGGAAGAGGACGGAGAGGACGGAGAAGGCGGAGAGGGTGGGCGCATGAACAGATCCCCGGGAAAGCGACATCTGGCGATGACGGTGCTGTCGATCCTTTCCGTCTTATCCGTCCTATTCGTCTTCTCCGTCCCCCTCAGCGCGCAGACCGATGCCCGTCTGGTCGACGCCATCCGGGAGGCGCAGGAGGGCCGGGGCGACTCGGCGCGCACCCGGGTGCGCCGCCTGCTCGCGGCGACCCAGCCGACCGATACCCTGTATCCCCAGATCATCTACACTCAGGCGATGGTGGCGAGCGACGCCAATGAGATGCGGCGCCAGCTGCAGCGGGTCGCCGTCGAATACTCCGCGTCGAGCTGGGCGGATGACGCACTGTTGCGCCTGGTGCAGCTCGACTACGCCAGCGGCAACCTGGAGGGAGCCGCCCGCAACCTGGAGCGGATCCGATCCGACTATCCCGGCACCAGCCTGCTGCCGCAGGCGTCCTACTGGGCCGCGCGCACCTACTTCGACCAGAAGTCGCCGGAACAGGCGTGCCGCTGGATTGCGGAGGGACTGGCCCGGTCTCGCGGCAACGTGGAGCTGGAGAACCAACTCGGCTATCTCGATCAACGCTGCGCCGGTGTACGGGCCACGGTCGCCTTACAGAACCCGGGTCCGCCACAGCCGGCGCCCGCCGGCGATACCACCCCTGCCGCCGCGGCGGCTCCTGCCGGCCCCGATTCGGTCGCCTCACCTCTCACTAACGCCGGAACTCCGACCCCCGCACCTGCTCCCCGCGAGAGCACCGTCATTACACCTCAGCCCCCTCCGGCTGCTCCCACGTCCCCTCCGGCGCAGCCGGCCCCGACCGGCGGACGGTTTCGAATTCAGATCACTGCGGTGCGGACTCAGGCCACCGCCGAGACCATGGCCACCCGGCTCAGGAGCCAGGGATATTTCCCGGTGATCGTCCAGGATGCCGGGTTCTACAAAGTTCGGATCGGCGACTACGCGACCAAGCCGGAGGCGATCGCGGCGCTGCCCGCTCTCAAAGCCAAGCTTGGGGCCGGCCTATTCGTGGTCGCGGAGCCCTGACGGCGGCCGCACGACGCGGCCTCCTCCTCACCCTGGTCGCTTGCAGCTCGAGGCCGACGCCCTCCCCTCCCGTCGTTCCCGATCAGCCCGACCCCTGTCGCGTGTCCCGCGACTCGGCCGGCCACGCAGACACCCTCACGGTTGTGCTCAGCGAGCCGGTGGACATCACGCAGGCACCGCATCCAACCAATGACAGCGAGCGGCTCGTCTTCCGGGAGCTCTTCGAGACCCTGATCTACATCGATTGCCAGGGAAATGTCCGCCCCGGTGTGGCCGAGGCGTGGGCGCCGGATGGATCGCGCGAGAGCTGGATTTTCCGGCTGCGTAACGATCAGCAGCCGGGCATGCCCGCTGCGGCGGTGAATGTCGTCGAGTCCTGGCGAGCCCGCCCCGAGGTGCTGACGGCCAGCGGCATTCAATCGGCAGCGGTGCTCGAGGATGGCCGGCTGAGGGTGACATTCGAGATCCCCCAAGATTCGATTCCCCGAGTCCTGGCCGATCCCGCGCTCGGGGTACCGCACGGCCGGGGCTCGACTTTGGGACGGCGCGACCGGTTCCTGATCGCGCGGCCGCAATCCGCTGCGGGGCCGACCGAGTTCCGGGTGGAACCCGGAGGTGATCCGCGTGACGCCCTGGACCGCGGCGCCGATCTGCTGGTCACGCGTGATCCGAGTCTGGTCGAGTATGGATCCGGCCGAAGTGAGCTGGCTCCGCTTCCCCTCCCCTGGTCGCGCACCTATGTGCTGGTGTGGTCCCGGAAGCAGGACGAGCTGACCGTTGACCTGAGCGCGCCGGGTCCCCGAAGCTCGCTGGCACGCGACGCAGTTCGGGCGAGCGCCCGAGAGGCCGAACCTCCCTACTGGTGGGTCGACCGGACCGCATGCCCGGACAGCTCGACCATTGCATCCGGCACGCCTTCGCCCCGGATCGTGTACCGCAAGGATGATGAGGTAGCCCGCCGTCTCGCGGAGCGCATCGTGGCCCTGGCCCGCACCGGCAGCTCGCTTAGAGCGGTGGGGCTCGAGAGTGCCGCGTTTGCCCAGTCGCTCGAGAGTGCCGCGGATGGGGCTTACGTGGTGGGCCTTCCCCGCCAGACGCTGGTCCCTTGCCGCGATGCGCCCAGGTGGCCGGCCGGAGCGAAATTGCTACCGTTGATCGACACCAGGGCATACGCGATCCTGCGGAAGGGAACCCGCCCCCTGACGGTAGACTGGGACGGCACTCTGAGGATCGTGGACCCGTGAGCTTCCGCACCCGACTGTTTCTCGGAATACTGGTTGGCGCTCTCCTGCCGCTGGGTGCGCTTGCCTATGGCGTGCAGCATGAGATGGGGCACCGGCTAAGAGGCCAGTACCACCAGCGGGTGAGCGCAATGGCCGACGTCATTGCGGGCGATCTCGCCAGCAACGGAGCCATGGTTCAGAGCCGGCTCGGCGCCATGATCGCGGAGCTGTCCCGCGACAACCGCTTTCGTCGCGCGGCCCTGCAGCAGGAGGGCGAATCCCGCCGGTACCTGCTCGATTACGCCGGCAACGCGATGAAGCTCGCGGGACTCTCGCTGCTGCAGATCCAGGACAGCACCGGCCGGATTCTCACCTCCGGACACTTTCGCAACGAGTTCGACCAGTTGCAGCCCGAGCTGCCGGCTCTGCTTCGGTCGCACCCGGCCACGTTGACCCTGGTGCGGGCCCGCACTCCGGAGGCGCCGCTGCTGGCGCTGGTCCGGGTGGACTCATTTCGGCTGGGCGGGCGCCGCTTCGATGTGGTCGGTGGTGTCACAGCCGAAACCCTGCTTCAGCACCGCGTGCCTGACCCGGACATATCGGTTGCGCTCGCGTACTCTGGAGAACCCGACTCGGCGCCGTATGATCGGGTGCTGCGGAAGACCAACCTGCCGTACATCGATCTGCTGAATCCGCGCGGCGCGAGGCCGGATACGGCCCATGTGGTCGTCACCCAATCGCTCGCTACTCTCACGAGCCTTCAGCGCAGCGTGAATCGCTGGTTCCTGGCTGCGCTGGGTTTGACCGCCGCCGTCGCGTTGATGCTCGCCGGCTGGCTCTCGTCCCGGATCAGCCGCCCGGTTCGCGAGCTGGCCCGGAAAACGGCGCAGATCGATCTTGATAGACTGGATCAGCGATTCGAGAGCGACCGCCCGGATGAGATCGGCGCCCTGTCCCGGCTGCTGGGAGAGATGACCGAACGCCTCCGGGCCAGCTCCACCCGGCTGCGGGAGGCCGAACGCAAGGCCGCCGTGGGCGAGCTGGCGCAGCAGGTGACCCACGACATCAAAAACGGGCTGGCCCCGATTCGAAACGTCCTGCGTCATCTCTCCCAGGTCGCTCGCCAGGAGCCGGGCCAGCTCCCGGCGGTGTACGAGGAGCGCAAGGGCACCCTCGAATCGAGCGTGGAGTATCTCGACACGCTGGCGCGCAACTACGCCCGCCTCTCTCCCACGATTCAGCGGGCCGCGTGTGATGTGAACGCCGTGGTGCGGGAAGTGCTTCAGAACCTGTCCGCCGACGGCGCGGTGGTGCAAACCCGCCTGGACCAGTCCCTTCCTCACGCTCTCGGTGACTCGCTCATGATCCGCAGGATCCTGGAGAATCTGGTCGGCAACGCGGTGGATAGCTTCGCTGGACGCCCCGGTGGCACCGTTGCGGTCTCGACCGACTCGGCCGGAGGGACCGGCGATTCGGCCAAGGTCAGGATCACGGTGGGGGATACGGGGCCGGGCATGAGCCAGAGAGAGCTGGGGCAGGCGTTCGATGATTTCTACACCACTAAGCCGCACGGCAGCGGACTGGGTCTGTCTATCGTTAGGCGACTGGTACTCGATCTGAACGGCAGCCTCCACGTCGAGACCGAGCCCGGCGCCGGAACCAGCTTCGTGATCGAGCTGCCCGCCGCACCGGCCCGGCGGGCCCCATGACCGTGGTCCTCCTGGTTGACGACATCGCCATCCTGGCTCAGCAGTACGCGTATGACCTCAAGCGCGTAGGCGGCTACGAAGTCGTCACCGCCTCCGGTGGCGCCGAAGCCCTCGAGCTTCTGACCCGGGCAGCAGTGGACTGCGTGATCCTTGATCTGGAGATGCCCGGCGTGGACGGTTTTGCCGTCTTACGGGCGCTGGAGCAGCGGGGAAGCGAAGTGCCGGTGATCGTATACACCGGCACCGGCAACTACGACCGCTGCATTCAGGCCATCGGGCTGGGCGCGTACGGCTTCATCGACAAGGCGGAGCCGATGGAGCGGGTGGTGCGCGAGGTCGAGACCGTCCTGGAGCGTAAGCGGCTGCGGACCGAGCTCGCCTCGCTGCAGCGCCAGCTGGGTGAGACCTCCCTGGTAGGGGACAGCGCACCGATTCAGCGTCTGCGGGAGGCCATCGCGCGAGTGGCCCCGATTCCCAGTCCCGTCCTGATCGTGGGTGAGAGCGGGTCGGGCAAGGAGCTGGTCGCCCGGGACCTGCACCGCCAGGGACCCGGCGCCAACGGCCCGTTCGTGGCGATCAACAGCGCGGCACTGCCGGAGAATCTGGTGGAGAGCGAACTGTTCGGGCACGAGCGGGGGGCCTTCACCGGCGCGGTGAACGCGCGCAAGGGCGCGTTCGAGGCGGCGGAGCGGGGGACCCTGTTCCTCGACGAGATCGGCGAGCTGCCGCTCCCCGCTCAGGCCAAGCTGCTGCGGGTCGTGGAGGCGCGGCAGGTGACCCGGCTCGGCGGAAATCGCTCGATAACGGTGGAGCCGAAAATCGTCGCGGCCACCAACCGGGACCTCGAGGCCGAGGTCTCCGCCGGGCGGTTCCGCCAGGATCTGTACTTCAGGCTCAGCGTGCATGTGCTGAAGGTACCGCCGCTGCGCGACCGGATCTCCGATATCCCCGAGCTGGCATCGCGGTTCGTCGCCGCGACCTGCGAACGGTTCCGGATCCGGCCCAAGAAGATCTCGGCCGACGCGCTCGAGCTGCTGATGGCCTACGACTGGCGCCGCAACAACGTCCGCGAGCTCCGGAACATCATCGAGCGGATGATCATTGCCGCGGACGGCGAGGTGCTTCGGGCCGAGCACGTGCCGGCCGAAATCCAGGAGCATGGGATCGAGTCGGTCCGCCCGGCATCCGAGGAGCGAGGCTTCGCGGCTCTCAAGGCAGAAGCCGAGCGGCAGATCGTCGTCGCCGCACTGGAGCGGCACGACTGGCACATCACCCACACCGCCCAGGAGCTGGGCCTGTCAGACCACGCCAGCCTGCTCAAAATCATGCGCCGGCTGGATCTCAAGCGCGACTGACGAGAAGTGTCCGAGCGGACACAGCCGTCCGGTTGCCTCTGTGTCCGGCGGAACACGACCTGCCGCTCCGTAGTTTTGCCTTCACTCGCAACTCCTTTCAAGACAGTCGCATCCAACCACCTCCCTGAGCCACGTCAGTGTGGCCGCGCGCTTGCCTTTCTCACCGGCGTCCGCTGGTCACTCACGGCGCCTAGGCGCCCACTCAAGGAGAAGCTCCATGTCCCGTATACTCTCGCTGTCCACCCTTGCTTTAGTCGCCGTGGCCGCGGGCTGCAACGACTCGAAGCAGGACAAGACCGCTACGTCGGCCGCCACTCCGACCGTCACGGCGGCCACGGCATCCACCCCGGCGGAGCCGGTGGTGACTACCCCGGTGTCCTACGAGGCAGCGGAGTCTGTGTTCGGCAAGGGCCGCTATGAGGAAGCGGCAGGGCTCTTCGCCGACTACACGGTCACTCATCCCGAGAATCCCTGGGGCCACTACATGCTGGGGATGTCAGCCTGGAAGGCCGGCGACCGGGGGAAGGCGATGAGCGCGTTCGATCAGGCTCTGCAGCTCGACTCCACCCACCGTAAGAGCCTGTTCAACTCGGGCCGGGTCCTGCTGGAGAGCGGCCAACCGAAGGAAGCCCTGGCGCGCATTCAGAAGGCGCTGGATCAGGACGCAACCTCGAATGAAGGGCTGCGGCTGCTGGGCCGGGCTCAGTACGAGCTGGGCAACACGGAGCGGGCGATCGAGGCGTACCAGCGCGCACTCTCAATCGATGAGCGCGATGTGTGGTCGATGAACAACCTGGGGCTCATCTACATCCAGCAGGAGCGGAGCAGCGAGGCCATTCCGCCGCTGGCGCGGGCGGTGGAGCTCCGGAGCAATTCACCGGTGTTTCAGAACAATCTGGCGACGGCGTTGGAGCGGTCGGGTTATCCCACCGCAGCCGCCAAGGCATATGAAGGGGCGTTGGCGGCGGACAGCACCTATGCCAAGGCTTCGGTCGGCCTGGCTCGGGTGACCGGTGGCGGGCAGCAGCCCGAATCCACATCAGTCGATCTCGCGGCGCTTTCGCAGGGATTCCAGGACCAAGTCGAGACCTGGCAGCTCACGGCGACGGTGAAGGATTCGGCTGAGACCGTCAGTGACTCGGTGCTGATTTCCGGGGGGGAGGTGTCCGACACGCTGCACGAGGAATGCGAGCACGAGATGTAAAGAAGTCGCGAGTCGTGAGTCGTGAGTCGCGAGTCGAGATGCGCCGGTCCGTTCAGTCTTCGCGGGCCGGCGTCTCGTCTGCCGGAGCGGCCTCGTCCAGCACCCGCCTGAGCTCCCGCTCGTCCTCCTCGGTCATGGGAGGGGCGCCGGGGGCCTGCGATTGAAGCAATGCCCCGAGAAACACCCCGTAGTCCTGCTTGGCGCACACCCCGCAGAGATCCCGGTCGTAGAGCTTGTCCCCCACCCGCTGGGTCTGAAATATCTCGGCTTCGCGTTCACCGCAGCGTTGGCAGAGCATCTCTTAGTATACCTCAAGGCCGGGTCGATTTGTGGCCGAGCGGCGTCGGTGTCTGCTGCCGGTAAGCCTACAGCAGGCCTGAATTCGGGTTGGGCTTTCCCTCCACGAAGCGGGACGGGCGCAGCGCGGTGGCGTCCAGGCTGGAGAATCTTCCATCGGAGATGAGCTCGGCCAACAGCGCACCCAGCGCCGGCGCGTGCATGACGCCGTGGCCGGATGAGCCGTTGATCAGATACAGATTCTCGCAGCCTGGCGCGAGGCCAAGGATAGCGTGCTTGTCGGGCGACATCTCGTAGAGCCCGGCCCACGATGCGCCCGGGTCGATCTCGACATTCCGGAGCGGAGGAATGCGCTGCCGGGCCATCCGGGTCACGGCGGAGATCCAGGCAGGATCCACCGTGGTGTCGAACGGCTCACCCGGAACTCCGGGAGTGGGCCAGAGCAGCAGCACGCGACCATCCCGCTCCCTGAAGTGGAATCCGTCGCCCGTAAAGATGGTCATCGGCATGTCGGGCGGCAGCAGCGTGCAGGGCACGGTGGCGGCGGCCTGTCGCCGGAGCGGTGTTACCGGGAGAGGAACGCCGGCCTGCTCCGCCACGGCGGCCGCCCACGGTCCCGCGGCGTTGACCACGAGGTCGGTGGCGATGCGGCCGCGGGTGGTCTCCACCGACACGATCCGGCCCGCTGAATCCCGCAACAGTCCGGTCACGTTCGAGTTCCACTCCGACCGGACGCCCTGCCGCGAGGCACCCGCCAGGTAGCCGTTAAGAATCCGGAGTGGCGCGATGAAGCCGTCGGTGGGACAGAAGGTTCCGCCGATCGCCGCATCAGGCGAGAGAACCGGATTGATCCGTGCGAGGTCGTCCGCGTTTACCTCGGTTGCTTCCCGAAGCCCTTCGCTCCGCTGCACTCGCAAGCCGGCGCGCAACTGTTCCAGCTCGGACTCGGCGGTAGCCAGCCAGAGATAGCCGGCGGGCAGGTAGCCCGGGTCCGCTCCAACCTCGTCCTTGAAGCGCTGAAGCTTTTCGCGCGCGAGCAGAGAGAGCCGGACGTTGATCGCCGTAGCGTACTGCGCCCGGTATCCGCCGGTCGCAGCACCGGTGCTTCCCTGTCCCGCCCGATCGCTCCGGTCCAGCAGCAGTACGTCGCGCCATCCCCGGGCGGCAAGGTGATACGCGACACTGGCTCCCATCACCCCGGCACCTACGATGACTATCGACGCCGGCTTCATGCCGTAAAGACGTGCTCCGGATGCCTGAAGCTCTTGAACTCCAAGGCGTTGCCACTGGGATCGAGGAGAAACATGGTGGCCTGCTCGCCTGGTTGTCCCGGGTAACGAATGCTGGGCTCCAGAATGAACTCGATGCCCGCGGCACGGATCCGGTCCGCTACTGCCTGGAAGACGTCCCAGGGAAGGAGCGCCCCGAAGTGCGGCATCGGCACGGGAACGCCGTCGACCCGGCCGGTGTTTTCGGTAGGCGTGGGTTTGCCGGTGTTGTGGGCGGAGATCTGATTGCCGAAGAAGTCGAAGTCCACCCAGCTTTCGGTACTGCGGCCTTCCCGGCAGCCCAGTACCTGGCCGTAGAACCCGCGGGTTGCATCGAGGTCGCGCACGAAGAAGGCGAAGTGAAATGGCTGAGGCATAGCCGTAAGCATGAAGCGCTGGAGTATGTACCGCAACCGGAGAACTGCCCAATGACCAGCATCAGCACCTCTCATGGCGTACCGGCCGCCGCCGCCGGGACCATCACACTGGGCGGCGATCTCACCGTCAACCGCATGGGCTTCGGCGCCATGCGCCTTACCGGAAAGGGCATCTGGGGTCCGCCGAAGAATCGGGCTGACGCGATCCGGGTCCTGCAGCGTGCGGTAGAGCTGGGCGTGAACTTCTTCGACACCGCCTATTCCTACGGACCCCACGTCTCCGAGGAGATCATCGCCGAGGCGCTGTACCCCTACCCCGGCCTGGTAATCGCCACCAAGGGGGGCCTGGAGCGCCCTGGGCCCGATCAGTGGGTCGAGAACGGCCGGCCCGAATTTCTGCGCCGCAACCTGGAGGAAAGCCTCAAGCGGCTCCGGCTCGATCGGATCGACCTCTGGCAGCTGCATCGGATCGATCCCAAGGTTCCGGCGCAGGAGCAGTTCGAGGCGGTGCGCGAGTTCCAGCGCGAGGGACTGATCCGTCACGTTGGGCTCTCAGAGGTAACACTCTCGCAGATCAAAGACGCCCGGAAGGTGCTGCCGATCGTTTCAGTTCAGAATCTCTACAACGTGACCAACCGCAAGTGGGAAGATGAAGTGGCGTACAGCGAGCGGGAGGGCCTCGCCTTCATTCCGTGGTTCCCGCTGTCGGCCGGGGCGCTGGAGCACCCGGTGCTTCATCGCGTGGCCGCACGCCACGGCGCTACCGTATTTCAGATCGCGCTGGCCTGGCTGCTGGAGCACTCACCGGCCATGCTGGTCATTCCAGGGACCTCCACGGTCGAGCATCTCGACGAAAACGTGGCCGCTGCCGAGATCAGGTTGACGAAGAAGGACATGAGGGAGCTGGACTCTATCAGGTGACGGTCGGACGGCGAGGGGCGACGGTTATATTGCCTTCATGCCCCTCGCCAGCCGGGACAGTGCCGCGCCTACCCCGCCGATGCTCAAGCATTGGCGGGAGATGAAGACCCAGCACCCGGAGGCCATCCTGTTTTATCGGGTGGGCGACTTCTACGAGATGTTCAACGAAGACGCCCACCTGGCCGCCCGCATTCTCGACATCACCCTCACATCCCGGGGCGACGGCGTGCCCCTCGCCGGCGTGCCGGTCAAGGCCGCGGCGGAATACCTGCGCCAGCTGGTGGGCGCGGGCCACCGCGTGGCCATCTGCGAGCAGGTGGAAGACCCGAAGCTGGCTCGCGGGCTGGTGCGCCGGGAAGTGGTGGAGACTCTTACCCCCGGCGCGTTGATGCAGGACGGCTGGGTGCCGGGGTCGAGGAACAATTGGATGGTGGCGCTGAGGGGGACAGCGGGACAGCGGGACAGTGGGACAGTGGGACTGGCTGCAGTAGACCTGAGTACCGGCGAATTCGTTCTGGAAACGATGAGCAGGAACGGCCTGGAGGAAGCGATTTCTCGATTAAGCCCCGCTGAGCTGGTTATTCCATCGGGCGAAACTGTCCCGCTGTCCCGCTGTCCCGCCTTAGCCACTTCGAGGGATGACTGGGAGTTTGACCCCGACCTCGCCCGGCAGGAGCTCGCCCGCCGCTTCGACCTGGCATCTCTCGACGGACTTGGGATCGGCCCGGACGATACTCCTTCCATCGCCGCGGCAGGAGCACTGCTCCGCTACCTCGGCGAGCTGCAACCCGGCGGGCTTCCTCACCTCATGCGGCCGATCGTACGGCGCAGCGAGCGGTATCTCTGGATCGATGAGATGACCCGCCGCAACCTGGAGCTGGTCGAGCCACTGCGGCCCGACAGCCGGGGCTCGACACTGCTCGAAGTCATCGATGCCACCGTTACACCCATGGGCGGCCGGTTGCTGCGCGGCTGGCTGCTCTCGCCACTCTGCGATCCCGCCGCCATTAATGCCCGCCTGGACGCGGTGGAGGTAAGCGTTCAAGACGGCCGGGGCCGGGCCCGTCTACGCGAGGCACTGGACGGCGTCAGGGATATCGAGCGGCTGGCGGGTCGCGCGGCGGCGGGACGGGCCACTCCCCGGGAGATGGGCGCCCTGCGGGATTCCTTTCAGCGGCTTCCCGATGTAGCCGGGGCTCTGACCGAGCTGGCCGGAGCCAGGCTCTCCCATGGCGGCGTGAGCAGCGCGCTGGCCGAGGCGGCCGACGAGCTCGACCTCCTCGCGGATGTGAGTGAGGCGCTGGGAACCGCGCTGGCCGAGCGGCTCCCGGTCACGTTGTCGGAGGGAGGGGTCATCCGGCCGGGGTACGATTCGGAGCTGGATGATCTTCGGTCGTTGCGAGATGGCGGGCGCCAGTACATCGCCGCCCTGCAGCAGCGGGAGCGGGACCGCACCGGCATCCCTTCGCTCAAGGTCGGCTTCAACAAGGTGTTCGGCTACTATCTGGAGGTCACCCACACCCATAGCGGGCGGGTGCCGGCCGATTACGAGCGGCGGCAAACCCTGGCTACCGCAGAGCGTTATGTGACGCCCGAGCTCAAGGACTACGAAGCCCGGGTCCTCGGCGCCGAAGAGCGGATGGGCCTGCGGGAGGCCGAGCTGTTCGGTGCGCTGCGGGAACTGGTGGCGCGGGCCGTGAGCCGGATCCAGCGCACCGCCCGGGTGCTGGCGCGGCTGGATGTCTGGGCCGGCCTCGCCGAGCGCGCCGTCTCGGGCCATTACGTGCGGCCGGAGGTGAACCACGGCTTCGATCTCACGCTCCGAGAGAGCCGTCATCCGGTGATCGAGCGGATGATGGCGCGTGAATCCTTCATCCCCAACACCGCCCGCTTCACCGAAGCGGAGCGCGTCGCGCTGGTGACCGGCCCCAACATGGCCGGAAAATCGACGATCCTGCGACAGATCGGCCTGTGCGTCGTGCTGGCCCAGATGGGATCGTTCGTACCGGCAGAGGCAGCGGCAATCGGGTCGATAGACCGGCTGTTCACCCGGGTTGGAGCCAGTGACAATCTGGCGGGCGGACAATCCACGTTCATGGTCGAGATGAGCGAGACCAGCGCGATCCTGCACAACGCGACGTCCCGCAGTCTGGTCCTGCTGGATGAGATTGGGCGCGGCACTTCCACCTACGATGGGGTGGCCATCGCCTGGGCTGTCACCGAGCACCTCCACGATCAGGTGGGCTGCAAGACCATGTTTGCCACCCACTACCACGAGTTGATGCAGCTGCCGGAACGGCTTCAGCACGCCCGCAACTTCAATGTGTCGGTGCGAGAGACCGGCGATACCGTCGTGTTCCTGCATC
The DNA here is from genome assembly GCA_963840165.1 of uncultured Gemmatimonadales bacterium. GTDB lineage: Bacteria > Gemmatimonadota > Gemmatimonadetes > Gemmatimonadales > GWC2-71-9 > CAVVWJ01. Next base: position 33,097 of record CAWIXT010000007.1, on the reverse strand, counting down.
GGCTGGAGCCGGGCGGCACCGACCGATCCTACGGCATTCATGTCGCGCAGCTTGCCGGCCTGCCCCGCGGCGTGGTCGGACGCGCGCGGGAGATCCTGGCGACACTCGAGGGAGAGCACCGCATGGTGCCGGGCTCCCCGCCGCCGCTCGCCCGGGATCCCGGACAGCTGCCCTTGTTCTCCGAGGGAAGCCGAGACCCGATGATGCAGGAGCTCGAGTCGCTCGACGTGAATACGCTGACGCCGCTGGAAGCGCTCAACCGACTGGCGGATTTCCAGCGCCGCGCTGGTGAGAGAAAAGGCAGCCACGGATGAGCGTGCCGCGTGCTTGCCCTAATGAAGTGGTCGACAGCACACCAGCCAACCCCGAATTTCGTGACTCAGCAGGTGTGCAGTGGAATAAGGAAGCTCTTGGACAAGTAGGTTGGAAAAGAATGCAGAATCCGCATGGAGCGATCTGTACCCATCCGCGTTCATCCGTGGCTAGCTTTTTCAGATGATGAATTCAACCCGGAGGCTCGTGGTACTCGCGTTCGCCCTGGTGGCCTGCGAGCGAAAGAGCGACGGGACCATGAGGCTGGTGGACCGCAGCGCGCCGCCACCGGTCTCTTCAGCCGAGGAGCCACCGGTCGCCATCAACCCGGTGTCACCGGTTCGGTACCCGCCGGCCCTGCTGGAGCAGGGTATCGAGGGCCAGGTCCTGCTCCGCCTGTACGTGGATTCTGCCGGCCGCGTCATTCCCGATTCCAGCCGCATCGAGGAATCTAGCGGCTACCCCGCGCTCGACTCTGCGGCTCTGGTCGGGTCGCCCGAACTCAGGTTTTCCCCCGCCCTCCGCCAGGGCAGGCCCATTGCCGCTCCCTTCATTCAACCGGTTCAGTTCCGGGGACCCCGCGCCCGTCCCAAGAGTCCCATTCCATGAGCCGGCCGCAACACCTGGTGCCCTATGAGTCGGTGCTCGATACCGTCGGGTGGACGCCGCTCATTCACCTGGCCCGGCTTGGCGCGGGCATCCGCACGCCGGTGTACGGCAAGGCCGAGTATGTGAACCCGGGCGGATCGGTGAAGGATCGGATCGGCCTCGCCATCATCGAGGCGGCGGAGAAGCGGGGGGATCTTGGGCCCGGTGGAACCATCGTCGAGGGGACCAGCGGCAACACCGGCGTGGGCCTGGCCATTGCGGCCGCGCTCAAGGGCTACCGCTGCGTGTTCACCATGCCGGACAAGATGTCCCAGGAGAAAGTCCGTCTCCTGAAGGCGTTCGGGGCGGAAGTGGTGATCACGCCGACGGCGGTGCCGCCGGACCATCCGGACAACTACGTGATGAAAGCCAAGCAGATTGCGAAGGATACGCCGGGCGCCATCCTGGCCAACCAGTTCTTCAATGACATCAACCCCGAGGCGCACTACGCGACGACCGGGCCCGAGATCTGGGAGCAGACCAAGGGACGGGTCACCCACCTGGTGGCGGGCGCCGGCACCGGGGGGACCGTCAGCGGGGCCGGCAAGTATCTGAAGGAGAAGAATCCCAAGGTCAGAATCGTCGCCGGTGACCCGGTGGGCTCACTATATACCCACTATCACCGCAACCACGCATTGGGTGACGGTCATCCTTATAAGGTAGAGGGTATCGGCGGCGACAAGATCCCGACGACCATTTGGTTCGACTGGATCGACGAGTTCCGTCAGGTCCCGGACCGCACCTCGCTGATGATGGCCCGGCGGCTGGCCCGGGAAGAGGGGATTCTGGCCGGCGGGTCCACCGGGCTCAACGTGTCGCTGGCGCTCGATATCGCCCGCGAACTTGACGATCCCAAGGCGATGGTGGTCACGATTCTGGCTGATACCGGCGAGCGCTACCTCTCCAAGGTCTTCAACGACGAGTGGATGCAGGAGAATCAAATGCTGGATGCGCCCCGGACCACGGTCGAGCAGCTGCTCGAGCGGCGGCCCGCCGGGGCGCCCCCGCTGGTGAGCGTGGCGCCCGCCGCGGCGGTTCGCCAGGCGCTCAACCTCATGAGCACCTGGGGCGTGAGCCAGATTCCGGTGGTGGAGGACGGCCGCTCCGTCGGCGGGCTGGTCGAGGGCACCCTCATGACCCGCGCGCTGGCCCAGCCGGCGCTGCTCGACCGGCCGGTCCGGGAGGTGATGGAATCGCCCTTTCCAGAGGTCGAGGCAAACTGCCCCACCGATCGCCTCGGGGGGATGCTCACCCGCGAGAGCCCGGCCGCGCTGGTTCGGAAGGACGGCAAGCTCATCGGGATCGTGAGCCGGTACGACGTCTTGCAACAGCTGATCGGGACCCGCTGAAACGGCGTAAACAGTAAACAGTGAACAGTGAACTGGAGGTGCGGTTGGCTACCTGTTCACTTTTTACTGTTCACCGTTCACGCTTTTGGGGGTGTAGATGCGCGTAACGGTACTAACGGGCGGGACTTCAGCCGAACGCGACGTGGCGCTTGCCTCCGCGGTCCAGGTGGTCGGAGCCCTGCGCTCACGGCGGCACGACGTGGCGGTGGTCGACACGGCGCGGGGATACATCCCCGAGTCGGATGAGTCGGCCTTGCTTCCGGGCGTGGTCGGGACCGCGCCCCCCTCCATTGACCAGCTCCACGCCCTGGAGCGCGGGCTGCTCCTGTCCGGCCTGGCCAATCTGGCGGTCGTTCGCGATGCCGAGGTGCTGTTCCTTGCATTGCACGGCGGTCGCGGAGAAGACGGCACCATTCAGACACTGTTGGAAATGGTAGGTGTGCCGTACACTGGGAGCGGCCGGCTCGGCAGCGCGATGGCGATGGACAAGGACATCTCCAAGCGGCTCTTTCGCTCGTCCGGGGTCCCGACCGCAGATTGGGTGATGGCCCCCGCATCGCGGGCCCAGGTGGAGCGCGATTTTGGATGGCCGGTGGTAGTAAAGCCCTCCAAGCAGGGTTCAACCGTGGGTCTGACGGTGGTGAAAAGTGGCAAGGAGTACGACGGGGCGGTGAAGCTGGCGCGTCAGTTCGACGACGAGGTGATGATCGAGCAGTTCGTGCCGGGCCGGGAACTGACGGTGGGGGTGCTCGAAGGCCGTACCCTGCCGGTGGGTGAGATTATCCCGCGGCATGAAATTTTCGACTATGAATGCAAGTACACCCCCGGTATGTCCCAGGAGATTTTTCCCGCCCACCTGCCTGAGGCGGTCTCGGCCGAGTGCGGACGACTCAGTCTGCTGGCCCACGAGGCTCTGAAGTTGGGGGGATATTCCCGGGTCGATTTTCGCTTGACACCGGCCGGTGAACTCTTCTGTTTAGAGGTGAATACGCTCCCCGGTATGACGGCCACCAGTCTGCTGCCTCAGGCTGCCAGGGCCGCGGGTATTGAATTCCCCGAGTTGTGCGAGCGGATCTGCCGGGCAGCACGCCGAGCCCGGGTGGAGGATCCCTCGTAGGGTTCGGGTCTCCGAGTCAAAGGTTTTCGTCCGATGAAATCGTCTCCCTCGTACCGCATTACCCCATGGGTCGGCCGGCTCATCATCGCCAACGCGGTGGTGCTGCTGCTGCGGATGACCCTGTTCACGTCGCCCGAAATCGTCCAGGCACTTCAGTTCGCTCCCGGGACGGCCTTCACTCATCCGTGGACCTTCATCACCTATATGTTCGTGCATGCTGGCCTCCTGCATCTCGTGGCCAACATGCTGATGCTCTACGTTTTCGGCACCGCAGTCGAGAGCCGGATGGGCTCCCGCAACTTCATTCTGTACTATCTGTTCTGCGGAGTAGGCGCAGCGGTCTTCTCTCTGCTGCTGGCCGGAATCCTCCCGGTAAGCGCCTTCGTCGGTGCGTCAGGCGCGGTACTGGGCGTGGCCGTAGCCTTCGCTTATTTCTGGCCCGATGCGGAGCTGATCGTCTTTCCCTTCCCCTTTCCAATCAAGGCCCGGACCCTGGTCATCGGACTCGTGGTCCTCGACGTCATCGCGTCGCGCCTGTGGCCCAACGACGGAGTGGCCCACCTGGCTCACGTCGGCGGAGCGCTCTTCGGGTTTGTGTTTTTTCGGGCCCAGTGGTGGCTGTCCCGCAGGGGTCCCTCGGAGCCCGCGCGCTCGGTCGAGCGGGTCGTCATGGTGCAGTCCGGTTCTGCCGAGCCCGATCATCGAACCCCGGTGACTCCGATGCGCCCGCGCCGTCGGGCCGAAGCCGATCCGATCACCGCCGAAGTTGACCGCGTGCTCGACAAGATCAGCGAGCGCGGCATCTCCAGCCTGACGCCGGCCGAGCGACGGTTCCTCGACGAGGTGGCGAAGAAGAAGAAACAGGACCATTAGAGGAGTAAGAAGTAAGAAGTGAGAAGTGAGAGGGGGTCGGAGCTACGCCGATCCCCTTTTGCGTTCCCTTCTCAGCTCTCACCTCTTACCTCTTACTCTTGAGTTCCGATAGTGGTCTTGCACTTCAGGTGTGGCTTTCGTATTGTCTCCCGTGCTGATCAACCTCCTTCCGGATTTCTTCGCGGTTCTGGAGTCCGCCGACCGGGAGGCCGCGTATCGGCAGTATCGTGAAGCCCACCGACTCATCCTCGATGCCTACTGGCGAAACTACGTACTCGATCCCGAGGCGCCCTATGCCGAGGAGATCGTCAGCACGATGCTGCGGGCAGATCGCAGCGACCTCTATACCCTCGCGGCATCCAGCGACATCGTCCAGCTCGCCGAAGACGCGATCGGCCGCGCCGAGGAGCTCCTGGGCGTGGATGGCCCTACCGACACCTATCTGATGGTGGGGCTTGGCGGCGCCAACGCCGGAGAGCTGGTGATCGGCGGACGCGGAGTCGCATTCGTCTGCCTGGAGCATTTCACCGGCCGGGTGAATCCTGAAACGTACGGTATGGGACTTCCGCCCGATCTGATCCCGGTCTGGATCGCTCACGAGCTTGCCCATACGGTTCGCTATACCTCGGCCAGCAGCGCAAGCGACATGCGCCGGCTGGTGGCCGAAGGCGGTGGATATTACGACTACTGGTCCACCGGCAGCCGCGCCACCCTGCGTGAACTGCTGGTCAACGAGGGGCTCGCAGTGCACGCTGCCCAGGCAGCGGCTCCAGGCTTCGACGCGGCCGACTACTTCGGCTATCCCCGCCGTCAGTACACCCGGCTCCGCGAGATGGAGTCGTTCCTGCGCCGCGCGGTGGAGCCCGATCTCGAGCGCAGCGGCCTCGGCCTGCGGCTTCGCTATCTCTCAGGTGGCATGAGCCCATCGGCGCGGCTGGTGGGTGGCCGGGTCATTCCGGAACGAGCGGGCTACTATCTGGGACACCGTATGACCGAGGCCCTGGTGTCGGAGCGCGGTCTGGCCGAGGCGGTCCGGGCGGCCGCCCACGAGTTCCAGACGGCCGAGGACGCGGCGCGGGGAATTCAAACTGCGTAAACGGTAAACGGTGAACGGTAAACGGGCCGCACCGCCACCCTCCCCCTGTTCACTGTTTACTGTTCACTGTTTACCGTTCACTGTTCACGCTTTTCTTGTCACTTCCCGACGCAAAAACTACTGAACACCCGGTCCAGCACTTCTTCGATATCCACCGCGCCCAGCAGCTCGTCGAGTGCGGTGGTCGCTTCGCGCACGTGGTGGGCAGCTAGCACCGCGTCTCCGCGGGCGCCCAGTTGAAGCAGGGCCGCGGCCAGCGCCTCGTGAGCCCGCGCCAGCGCGACGCGGTGCCGCTCCCGGGTGAGCGCCGGCTCGAGATCGGCAAGATTGATCTGATCGCCGAAGATCCGCTCGGCGGTGACCCGGCGGAGCCGCCCCAGCCCTTCTCCCGTCACCACCGACACGCCCAATTCGTCCGGCGCGGCCGGCTTCAGGTCGCTCTTGGTACGCACCAGCACGGTGGGCCGCTCTCTCATGATCGTGGCCTCGTCTTCGTCGGCCTGCAGGCCGGCTTCCACACAGAGCAACACCAGGTCCGCGGCGGCCAGGTAACGGCGGCTCACCTCGACCCCGAGCCGGTCAATCTCCGCGGGAGCGTCCCACAGGCCTGCGGTATCTGCCAAGCGCACCGGCCACCCGAAAAAATCGGTGTGGGCCTCCACCGCGTCGCGGGTGGTGCCTGGCGTGTCGGTGACCAGCGTGCGGGCGCTGCCGAGAAGCGCGTTGAAAAGCGAGGACTTGCCGGCGTTAGGGCGGCCGGCGAATACCACCAGGGCTCCCTCCCGCAGCCGTTCCGCGGACGGAGCGGTCGCCACCAGTCTCGTAATCTGTCCCGCGACCGTATCTATCTGCTCCGCGATCTGGCGGGGGGAAACCGGCCCATCATCTTCTTCGGGAAAGTCGATATCGTAGCTGAGCAGGGCCTGCACCTGGACCAGCGAATCCCGCAGGGCCGCCAGCCGCCGAGAGAGTCCGCCCTCCAGTTGATGCAGCGCCGCCTGCGCCTGGGCCGGCGCCGTCGCGTCGATCAGATCGCCGACCGCTTCGGCTTGTACCAGGTCGAGCTTGCCGTTGAGAACCGCGCGCCGGGTGAACTCGCCGGGCGCAGCCGGCCGGGCGCCGGCAGTCTGGAGCGCCGCGACCAGCCGGGCCACGACCTGGAGTCCGCCGTGGCACGAGAGCTCTACCAGATCTTCACCGGTATAGCTGTGGGGTGCGGGAAAGGCGGTGTACAGGCCCTTATCGATCGGGCTTTCGCCGGCGTCTCGGAAGGTGGCCAGCCGGGCGACGCGCGGGGGGTGATCCTGGAATCCGGTGATGACGCGGCCAGCGATGTCGAAGGCGCCGCGGCCGCTCAGCCGCACGACAGCGAGTGCGGCTCGACCGGGAGGAGTCGCCAGCGCCACGATCGGGTCTGAGAGCATGCGTCTGTCGCGGGATGGCTCGGGGCGCGGGGCGCCCGTGAGTGGGTTACGCCTTTCGCTTGGCCCGGGCCGGCTTCGGCTTGGACTCCGGGGCCCGGGTCTTGACCTCGACGATCGCCTTCGCGGTCCGCTTCCTCCGCTCCCGGGCCAGCAGCCATTGCTGGGGGATGCTCGCGATATTGCTGACCGCGTAGTACAGGTTGAGCCCCGAGGCGAAGTTGAGGAAGAGGAAGGTCATCATGACCGGCATGATGTACAGCATCATCTTCATCTGCGGATTGGGCTCCATACCGATCTGGCCCACCTTGGTCAGACCCCACATCGAGAGCCCCATGATAATGGGGATGATGTAGAACGGGTCCGGCCGGGACAGGTCCGGCAGCCACAGAAACGACGCGCCCCGCAGCTCGATCGTGTTCTGGAAGACGAAAAACAGGGCAAAGAGCACCGGCATCGGCAGCAGCATCGGCCAGCAGCCACCCAGCGGATTGACCCCGTGCTCCTTGTACAGCTTGAACATCTCCTGCTGAACCCGCTGCGGATCGTTCTTGTATTTGTCCTGGATCTCCTTCATCAGCGGCTGCACTGCCTGCAGCTGCATGTTGGCCCGCATCGCCTTCTGATTGAGGGGCCAGAGAACCGCCCGTACCAGGATGCCGAAGATCACGAGCACCAGGCCGTACGCCAGGTGCAGGTGCTCGTGCATCCACACCAGCAGCCAGCGCACGCCGGCGGCGACGGGTCGAATGATGGTTCGGAACCCGGGCCATCCGTACGGGTTTACGTCGTCGAAGCTGTGCCCGATGCGGGCCAGCCGGTCCATCTCCATCGGGCCAACGTAGGTGGTGTAGCCGAATGCACCGTCGGGTGGTAGCGGCAGACTGAGATCTACGTTGGCTTTGTCGGGGTCGTCGCCAGCCGCAGCGGGGGCCGTGGCGGAGGCGCCGCTGATCCGGCCGCGGGTGCTGTCGAGCGCCAGGACCGCGGTGACGAAATACTTGGACTTGATGGCCGCCCATTCGAGCGGTCCGCTGATCGTCTTCGGCTCGCCCGGTTTCAGGCCCGAGAAATCGGTGCGCTCGGTCTCGTTGTGTTTGGTGACCAGGGCGAGCGCACGCCGGTTCTCATTCGAATCCGCCTCCGTGTTCGCGATCGTCGGCCCCATGGCCACCCGGACCAGCCCGCCGTTGGGCCCGACGCCGCTCACCTTGCCCTCGACAGCGATCTGATAGTCGTCCGGCCTGAAGGTATAGGTCAGATCGACGGTCCTTCCGTCCCTCTCGCCGGTGAGACGCAGCGTGGTCGGTGCCTTGACGTCCAGGCTCTCGGCTGACACCGAGAAGGGCCAGTCATGAAGCGGCAGCGTGTCCCGCCCGAGGATCAGCGTCAGGCCCAGCAATCGGCTGTCGGGCGGCAGCAGCTGCGCCGGCCCGCCCCGCTGCCCGGGCGCCATCGAGCGGTAGCGCGAGAGTGTCGCCTGGACCAGACGACCCCCGCGGCTGCTGATGCCGTAGGTATAGAGGGGCGAGGTGACGCGGACGGTGTCGTTCAGCGGGACAGCGGGTAAGCGGGACAGCGAGTCAGTCGCCCGAGCGCTATCTCTAACAGGACCCAGTGAAATGCTGTCGCGGCGAGGTTCGGCGGGAACAACTGCAGGACTTTCGGGAGGCGCAGCTGTCCCGCTGTCCCGCTGTCCCGCTGTCCCGCCGGCGGGAGGCGCGACCGGCTTCTTCATAAAAATCGCGGGCGCAATTGCGATGGCCATCATCAGCAGAATCGCCCAAATAGTACGGCGGTCCATGGATTCAGTTCACTGCGTCAGGGGACGGGATCGAACCCGCCCGGATGAAACGGATGACAGCGGACCAGGCGGCGGGCGGCGAGCCAGCTGCCTTTGAGCGCGCCGTAGCGAGTGACAGCCTCCAGCGCGTACTGCGAGCACGAGGGAGTAAACCGGCAACTCGGCGGTAGCGCGGGAGAGATGCCTACCTGATAGCCTCGGATCAACAGCGCGAGGAGGCGGCGAGGCAGCTGGAGAAGCGGCACGGGTCACACAGGATCCAGAACGGTCTGGCGCCAGGTGAGGACCTGGGCCTGCAGCGCGTCGAAGCTGGCGCTGTACGCTTCTCGACGGGCCTTGATGACCAGGTCCCACGGCGGCTGTCGCTCCTGGATCTCTCGGCGCCAGATTTCCCGTAGCCGGCGCCGCAAACGATTACGGGCCACCGCGGAAGACTGAAACTTGGGAACGATCAGTCCCATCCGCGGCTGGCCCGTTGAATTTTCCATCCAGATCATATCGAGGTGCTCGAACCGGCGGCGCCGGCCATGAGTCAGGCAACGGCGAATGTCCGACGCGCGGGCGAGCCGATGAGCTCGCGGCAGGCGCGCCGAAGCCGTCAGGACCCTCCGTGCTTCGACGGAAGCGAAACGGTCAGCTGCTTGCGGCCCTTCTTCCGGCGCCGAGACAGGACCGCGCGGCCCCAGCGGGTTGCCATCCGGGCGCGGAATCCATGCTTGTTGATCCGGCGTTTATTACGCGGCCGATATGACGGCTTCATCCGAGCGTCCTCCCAAGTGAGCCGAGAAAGTTAGCGAGGGAGGGGCGATTGGGTCAAGTTGACCGGGCGCGGCGGGAGAGAGGGGAAGGGCGGGAAGGAGAATCGACAAAATAGGGTGAGCCTGTAGCAGCGACGAGCAAAATTATTTTCTCCGTCTTTTATTCCTTCCCACCTTTCCCGTCTTTGCCGTCCTTCCCGTGTCAAGTCCCGATTGACATTTCCACACCTCGCCCGTAACATCTCTCGCCCTAGAAAAAATTCCTTCCGTTTTCGAGTACCGATGCAGCTGTCCGCTAAAGACGCATGGAAGCGCATCCTCGACGAGGCGCATCGCGAACTTCCCGACCACACCATCCGGACGTGGCTCGAGCCCACAGAGGCGATCGCCCTCGACGAGGGCCGCCTGATCATCGGGGCACCTGACCAGTTCGCGGTAGAGTGGAATGAGACGAAGCACGCGACCTTGTTGTCGCGCCTGGCCGAGCCGGTGCTGGGCCAGCCCACATCCATCGTCTTTCGCGTCAATGAGGATCGGCAGAAGCGGCCGCAGATGGACTTCTTCGTGGCGCCGTCGGCCCCAGTCGCCACCGCAACACAGATCAATCCCAGCACCCAGCCGCTCAACGAGCGCTACACCTTCGATACCTTCGTTATCGGCAAGTCGAACGAGCTCGCCGCCGCCGCCGCGCACGCGGCGGCCGAGTCGCCGGGGAAGACGTACAACCCCCTGTTCATCTACGGTGCCACCGGCCTGGGCAAAACCCACCTCATGCAAGCCATCGCCCACACAGTGTGCGAACGCCACCCCGACACCAGGGTGTTATACGTGGGGGCGGAGCAGTTCATCAACGAAGTGATCGAAAGCATCCATAGTCGCACCATGCCCGAGTTCCGCCGACGCTATCGGACCGACGTAGACCTCTTTCTGGTGGACGATGTGCATTTCCTCGAAGGCAAGGAAATGACCCAGGAGGAGTTCTTCCACACCTTCAATGCCCTGTACGAGGGCAACCGGCAGATCGTGCTCACCTCGGATCGGCCGCCCAAGGAGCTTCCCGGGCTGGAGGCCCGGCTGGTGAGTCGCTTCGAGTGGGGCATGGTCGCCGACATCGGCCAGCCGGACCTGGAGCACCGCATCGCCATCCTGCGGAAGAAGCAGGAGCAGGACCACCTGGAGCTGACCATCCCGGATGACGTGCTGCGGTTTATTGCGGAGCATGTGCGTTCCAATGTTCGAGAGCTCGAGGGCTGTATCATTAAGTTGTTGCTGTTCGCCTCGTTGAAGCACAAGGAAGTGTCCATCGAGCTGGCTCGCGAGGCGCTCTCGGACAAGATCCGACCGGGAGAGGATGGCCTGGCCGCCCCGAAGGCGCTGCCCTCCATCAACAAGGTCCAGGAAGTGGTGGCGCGGCGCTGGGGCGTGACACCCGAGGGGCTCAGATCGAAGGCGCGCATCAAGACACTCACCGTGCCGCGCCAGATCGCGATGTATCTGGCGCGTGAGCTCCTCGAAATGCAGCTGGTCGAGATCGGACAGGCGTTCGGCGGCCGGGACCATTCGACCGTGATTCACAGCGTGGACAAGGTGAGCCGGCAGATGTCGCGGGATCGTGGCTTCCGCGAGCGGGTGGAGCACGCACGTCAGGAGTTGTGCGCAGAATAATCCCCGCGTGGCGGTGAGACTGTGGGAACTCTGGATAGTAGTGGAGATCGAGGTGGTACGGGCCGGTGCCGTCCCCATAGCCCACACGCTCTCGACAGCAGAGAAAGGTCGTAAGTGCGGGCGCGGGAAGTTGGTTGCGGCTGCGCTCCACATTTCCAGACCCTCTACTACGGCTACTAAGTAGTTTTAAATGGAAGAGTAGTATCTGATCATAGCATTCTGAGGAGCGGCATGAAGCTCACGATAACGCGGGAGCAACTCCAGGAAGGACTCGTGGCGGTAGCCGCCAGCGTGCCGGCGAAGACCACACTGCCGATCCTGTCGAACATACTCCTCGAGGCGACGAAGGACGGCATCCGTCTCTCGGGTACCGACCTCGACATCTCAGTAAGCACCACTGTCTCCGCGTCGGTGGACCAGGAGGGCGCCATCACGCTGCCGGCCCGCAAGCTGGTGGAAATCGTGCGGGAGCTGCCCAGCGCGGCCATTCGCCTGACGGCGTCGGGAGAGCAGCGGGTCACGATCGAGTGCGGCCGCTCCCGCTTCAAGCTTCTGGGGCTCCCGCGCGAAGAGTTTCCCGCGTTTCCCAGTGTCAAGTTCGAGGGTGGCTGGCGCACCTCCTCCAGAGAGCTCCAGAAGCTGATCGGGCACGTTGCCTTCGCGGCCAGCACTGAGGAAAGCCGTCCCATTCTCAACGGGGTGCTCTGGGAGCTTCGTCCCGAGCGGATGCGCATGGTCGCTACCAATGGCCATCGCCTGGCTCGAATGGACGTGCCCACCACGGAAGCCAGCGGAGCGTCGCAGGCCGACTTGATCGTACCGCCCAAGGCGCTGGAGCAGATTCGCCGGCTGTTCGACACTGACGAGACAGTCGAGATCGCCCGCAGCGAGAACCATCTGGGCTTCCGCACCAGCGCCACCCAGATCTTTACCCGGCTCATCGAAGGCCCATATCCGAATTACGAGCAGGTAATCCCCCGGGAGAACGACAAGGTGGCCACCGCGGACCGGTCGGCACTTACCGCCGCGCTTCGGCGAATGAGCATTGTGGCGAGCGACCAGACCCACCGGATCCGGATGGCTTTTGCCAATGGGTCCTGCAAACTTTCGGTGCAGACTCCGGATCTGGGCGAAGCCCAGGAGGAACTCAACGTCAGCTACGAGGGCGATCCCCTCGAGATTGGCTTCAATGCGGCGTACCTGCTGGAAATTCTGAAGTTCATTCCGACCGATGAGGTGAGAATGACCTTCAAAGCCCCTGAGCGGGCCGCGACGTGTGAACCGGTGGGTTGGGACGACCCTGCCAGTTATCTCGCCCTGGTGATGCCTCTGCGGCTGGTAGATTGACATCTGCATCGTAGGAACGTGACACGCATAGAGTCAGGATCATGGTTTGATGAAAGGCTGTCAGATGACTGAACATCACACGGACATCACGCTCGACACCACGCCTCAGGAAGAGAATGGGGGTTTCGTCGCTCTGGCTGTTCTGGCTGCCGCGCTCGGGGCCGGCGCTGCGGTTCTCCTTGCACCGGACGAAGGCGCCAAGACTCGCAAAAGAGTGGGCCGAGGGCTGCGTAATCTGGGCGGAGATGCGGCCGAACGACTGGAAAAGCTTCAGCGAGACCTACGCCGGCGCAAAAATCAGTCGCGCCGGGAGAAGAGGATCATTGCGCTGGCGGGCTTACTGATCGGAGCCGGGGTCGCGGCCTTGATGACTCCTCGGGGAGCCGAAGTGCGGTCGCGACTGGGTGGGACGTTGGGCCGGATCAAGGTCGGAGCCATCGACCGAATCGAGCGCATCCGTGCACGGCAGGGTGGTCCCGAGTCCTCAGCCGAGGAAGAGCGCGAGGTCCGAAGCGTTCAGGAGCTGGGTCGCGATCCGAATACGGTCTTCTAGGCCACCTACCGCTGGGCCGGCCGCGTCGCGGTAATGGTATAGCTCCCCGACTGCTTCACCGGCACCGTCTGGCCCACGGCGGGCACCGTTATCGTCATATTCCCGGTGTCGCTGCCCCGGGCTGAGACCAGGATGCCGTCCGGCCCCAGGTAGTGCACTGCCGAGCGGCTTCCGGTCCCTGACATCTCGAGCTGCTGCTCGAACTGCACGCCGGTCCCCTTCCTGTCGTACGAGCCGTTGCTCTCGACCTTCACCGCCTTCTTGGCGCGGGGGTCATCACTGTCGGCCGCGCGATACCTGGTTATACCCCTCTCGATGGCGTCGAAGGCATCGGCCCTGATGGGAACCTCGCTGGTGTCGGCCCATTCCATACCGGCTCGGACTCCGCCGGGCGGCAGAGCCGGAAACAGGCTCCGCAGGGTCGGGCCCACCTGATCGCCGAGGGTGGTTGACCGGTCGGCCGTGAGCCCCGAGAGCTCGCCGTTGACGGACATCCGTCCAGTCCACCGGGTCCCCCAGGCGGGTACGAGGGAGTCCAGCGCCGCAGGCACGCCGCCCACGGTGGCCTGCAGCGAGTCGAGTACGATGGTGGTCTGGTACCCAGCGCTGTCCGGTACCAGGGTCACGCTGACGTACGCGGTGCGGTCGATCAATTGCTCTTGGTTGGCGCCGCCAGGCAGCTGGAGCGAAAGACTGTCGTGCCGCCGCAGCGTGTACGCCGCGTTGCGGACCGGCCGGTAGATCACCCCGGTGGGCTCGGGCACTCCTGGTGGCATGGTTGGTCCTGGCTCTGGTGTCGGCCCGTCCGGTTGACCGGACCGGGTCGTGGCGGAACCGCACCCCGCCAGGGCGAGCAAGGCCAGTAGTGCAGGAGTGCGCATCACGGTCTGTCCCCGCTACTTGAGGGTGGTGACTTTCGTGACCTGCGTGATGGTGATAGGAAGCGGCGCCGGTGCAAAAGACCCGGAGACCTTGAGAGACGAGCGATGCTGCCAGGTGCCCCCGAGGTAACGTCCGTCCGTTCCTATGTAGTACGAGCCCTCACCGCTGCCATTCCCCTCGATCCGCGCCGGCCCGTTCGGTGTCGGCTGGGTTCCCGCCACCGATGAAGTGAAGTTCTCCTTAACCAGTACCGCCTTTCGCGATCCGCGAGTCTCGTTGCCCGCTGCCTTATAGGCGGTTACCCGCCGAACGGTCACGCTGTCGGCGCCCACGCCGTTCACCCTGGCCGTGGTATCGGCCCAACTCTCGCCTACTTTCAGGCCGCTCCGGATCCAGGGAAAGAAGTCGCTTAGCAGCCCCTGAACCTGGGTGGCTGCAGAGGTTCCAGTAACGGGTTTGAGCCCCGACGGCTTTCCCGACCTTTGCACGAAGCCGCGGAATTCCGCGCCTCGCGCACTATCGAGCACGGCCGCGGGGATCGGCGTGGTGCCGTCGCCGCGAAGGGAGTCGATGACCACTCGCATGGTCTTGCCGCCGCCGCTGTCCGCCAGAGTTACCGTGATGAAGCTGGAGGTCTGAAAGGAAAGCGTCTCTTTCGCGCCCCCCGCGGCGGTGGCATCCGTTTCCTGAGAGAGCGACTGGTCGATGCGATACTTGGTGGTGATAGGGGCCCGGCTGAGGGGCGGCAGGATCAGGACTGCCGACGTAAGCGCAGTGAACCCGCGATATGACCGCATGTGGTATCCCCGAAATAGGAGGCCTGGGACAGGAAAAAGTAACCGGCAGCATCCCCCAAAACCAACAGCCCCCCGAATGAATCCAGGGGGCCGCAGCTGGTCGAGCCGTAAGCCGAGTTCTGTTTCCGCATCGCTCCAGATCGGAGCGAGGGAGATGATCATCTGTCTGGGATGGCCGTCGCCGGCCACCTCTAGCAGCCTACCCGCGGCTTCCCGCCCCTTCCCTTCACTCTGCTCAGGGTCCGGTTTGGGATGGTCGGTGTGGGTCACACCTCGCCGCTTATTTGGCCTTGCTCCGACTGGGGGTTACCCTGCCACCACTGTTGCCAGCGGCGCGGTGGGCTCTTACCCCACCGTTTCACCCTTACCCGCCAGACCTTGCGGCCATTGCGGGCGGTTTCTTTTCTGTGGCCCTGTCCGTCGCCTTCCGGCGCCCAGGCGTTACCTGGCAGTCTACCCGATGGAGCTCGGACTTTCCTCGGGTCCGATGGAGGCACCCGCGATCACCGCGCTTGACCAGTGCTCTTAATATAGCGGGTAAGCGGGTAGGCGGGTAGGCGGGTAAGTTGTTAAAGTTGAATAGACTAGGGTAAGTACCGGACTAGCTATACTCTGCAGCAATCCATGCTCAGCACCTTCCTGGCTTACCCGCTTACCCTTACGCCTTCTTATCCATCCGCGCCAGTCCCCGCCGAGCCTGATCCACGAACGGCTGGAGCTCCGCGTCGGCCGACTTCCACTGGGCCAGGACCTCGCGGTATTCGGCCCGCGCCTCCGCCCGGCGACCCAGGCGCTCGTACGCCGCTCCCCGAAGGAGGCGCACCCTCCCCAACATTCCCCAACGGGAATCGAACCCACCGGTATGAAGGTTGGCGGGCTCAAAGTCCTGAAGTACCCGGAGGGTGGCGTCGTAGTCTCCCAGGAGGTAATAGGCCTGCGCCGCGTAAGGCCGATTGTACACCGGGTACATGTACTTGGCGCTGGAGTTGGTGTCGGGCTCCGCCAGCGCCCGCCGGGCTCCGGCCGAGTCACCGCGGCTCATCGCCAGGAGGGCCCGAACCTCCTTCGAGGGGACTTCACCCGAGATCGCCTGGAGCTCGACCAGAGCGCTGCTGTCTGCGGCCAGTCCGGTGAACAACCCGATGGCGGCGGGCGCCCCGGTATGAACCAGGTGTTTTCGCTTCTCGGGCGGCGCCATGCGGCCGGCCTCGGCCGCGCTCTGCCAGATCTGGCGGAGTGATGCGGCCGGCGCTCCCGCGGCGGCGTATAACTCGCTAAGCCGGGCGCGCCGCCACGACTCCCCCTTGGGATCCCCGCCCGCCCAGTGGGGCTGGTACAAAACCTCGCGCCGCACCTGATCTGCCAGGTCTATCGCCTTGGCGGCGTTGTCCAGATCACCCTGATAGGCGAAGACATTCGCTGCGGCAGCAATGTCGCCCAGAATCGTGGGCGTCCCTTCGTACGGCTGGAAATCCCGCGGCGCCACCGTGTCCAGGGCGGTCTTCAGCTGGTCCGCGGCCCGTTCTACCTGGCCGGATGCAAATCGAATCCGGGCCTGAACGAATGGCAGCTCCGGATGCAGCGGCGTCGCTTCCCGGAACCGCTCTACCTCGGACAGGGCCGCCTCGAAGTTCCCTGCGCCGATGTGGGCATTTACCATCGCGCCGTGGGCTCGTAGCGTAGTGGGCTGACTGGCGACCCAGCTTCGGGCGGTGTTGAGTGCCTCGGTACGGGCGCGGCGGACTGCCGCCTCAGTCGTGGCGCTATCGAGAAGCGGGCGTCCCAGCGACGTCCTGGTGACAGCAAAGGAGTCGCCGGGAAGCAGAGCGTAGAACGGGTTTCTGACCGCGCTTTCGGTCAGCATGGCATGCACGTGGTCGTACGCCAGGGAGTAGTTGGGGTCCAGGGCCAGGGTCTGCTTGAAAGACCGCAGGGCCTGAGTCCAGGCCGGCGCCTGATTGGTCCCGGCAGTGTCGTGGAACCAGGCCTCGCCCAGACCATACCACGCGTCGGCGTCGCCCGAGTCCCGGGCCAGCAGATTCTGATAAAGCGAGCGGGCTTCGGTGTACTCCCCGCCGTAGAATGCGCGGTAGGCGTTGATGACCTCGCGCTCATGCAACGGGAGGTTGTCCGAGTAACGGGTAGCCCGGAGAACGGCGCGGTACGTCACGGAATCTTCGGTGCCGACCAGCCACCCGCGGGTGAGCGCCAGCTTGTAGTAGGCCAGACCGAAGGTCGTATCTAACGCGATGGCGCGCTCCAGATCCCGCTGGGCCCCAGCGAGATCCCACCGATTGAGCTGCTCCAGTCCCCGGAGGTAGGCACGAAACGCTTCCAGCGATCCGGTGGTGCTGCGGGCCAGGCCGATGCGGATCTCGTTGGGGGCACCCGAGAGGTCCAGGAGCTTGGCGGCGAGGGCGTCGAACATCGGACGGACATCGGCCGCGGCGCGGTCGTCCACCCGTGCGACATCGACGCGTTTCCCACTGGCGACGTCGAACACCCTTGCGGTCAGGTGCAGTGAGTCGCCCCCCGGCGTGAACTCCCCCAGCACCACGGTCCAGGCGCCGGCCTCTCGGGCCAGCCGCCGGGCCATATCCAATCCGATATCATCTCCCACCTTGAGGTCATGCTTGACCAGCAGGTCGTGCATGCGCTCGTGATCGACCACGCTGAGATCGGTCCACTGGGACAGATTGAGTCCCAGCATGCTGACGCTCCCGTCCCTCAGCCACTCGACCGACGGCTCGTTGCGCAAGTTGTCGAACGGCAGTACCAGGATGGAATGGCGGGGATTGACGCCGCTGGGCGGCCCGGGACTCCGCCGCGCCAGCGCGACGGTAGCCACGAGCAGGACCACGGCCGCAATCGCCGCCGCGATCAGCTGCCGGCGTGATCGGCCGCGGGCGGGGGGCGCAA
Source organism: uncultured Gemmatimonadales bacterium (assembly GCA_963840165.1). Lineage (GTDB taxonomy): Bacteria > Gemmatimonadota > Gemmatimonadetes > Gemmatimonadales > GWC2-71-9 > CAVVWJ01. Next base: position 15,556 of record CAWIXT010000007.1, on the reverse strand, counting down.
CCCGCTCCCCGGCGACCGCGCGGCGAAAGTCCTCTCCGGTCTGCCACCGTTCGGCGGGCTGCTTTTCCAGGGCTCGCATCACCGCCGCGGCGAGTGGCCGGGGCGTGTCGGGGCGGAGCCGATCGATCGGGGCGGGGCGCTCCGCGATATGCTTCGACACCACGACCCGATGCGGTCCCTGGAACGGCGGATGACCCGACAGCATCTCGTACGCCACCACGCCCAGGGCATACAGATCGCTGCGGCCGTCGATCTCCTCTCCGGCCGCCTGCTCCGGACTCATATAGACCGGGGTTCCGACCGCCACCCCCTGGCCGGTGCTCGATCCACTGGCCTCAGCCGCCACCGCGCGCGCGATTCCGAAGTCGGCCAACAGGGCCCGGCCGCTGGTCTCTTCCAGCAACACGTTCTCGGGTTTGACGTCCCGGTGTACCACGCCGGCCCGGCCGGCGGCGTCCAGGGCCGCCGCCAGATCGCACACGATTCGTGTGGCGTCCTCGAGGGGTAGGGGGCCCTGGCGCAGCAGCCTTTGGCGCAGACTCTCGCCGGCCACCTCGTCCATCACGTAATAAAGGAAGCCGTTCGCGCTGCCGGCGGCGTGCACGGCGACGATGTTGGGGTGGCGCAGCCGGGCGATCAGCCGCGCCTCTGCCAGGAAACGGCGGGTAATCGACTCGTGCGCGGCCAGCTCGGGATGAACTGCCTTGACGGCGACGCGGCGGTCGAGCGTGGTGTCGGTGGCGAGAAACACCACTCCCATGCCGCCCCGTCCCAGCTCACGCTCGAGACGATACTGAGGCCCGAGCGCAGACTGGAGGGCGGCAAAAAGGTCGATGGTCGTATCGCTCACGTCAGAGACCAATTGGGGTGAGTACAAGAATACACCCGCTCTGCTGCTCGGCCATACCACCGGAGCACGCCACTCTCGCAGTAACCGAGACTGGATGCCCCGGGTCCCGAGAAGGTTGCCGTCCCGCGCGCTTTTCACCTGACGAGGTCAGGGTTCGTGCCGTTTCGGATTTAAACTACTTTGACGAATCTGGCCTACTCTGGCGCACGACCTACCGGGGGACGGTGTGCGCTTGGAGCCAGAACAGAAGGGTTCGCCCACCATCGCGACGGTGCTTTTGCCGCTGGAGAGGGCGCGGGTGGATGCTGCCGGGGGCGGCTGCTTTGCGCTGCTCCACCGGGATTCGATCCCGGAGGCGGTGCGGATCGTTCGGGAGCGGCCGGTTGACGCGGTCTTGGTGTCGGTACATCGCTGCGGCCCGGAGCAGGTGGAAGGTGTGGGCCACCTGGTCAGGGAGTTCCCCGGCATTCCCACGGTGGCGCTTGTCTCCCACCACGACCCCACGGCCACCGACATGCTGCTGCGCCTGGGGGCCTCCGGCGTGCGTCAGGTCGTAGACGTAACCTCGCCGGCGGGCTGGACCCGGCTGCGCCAGGTGGTGGGCCAACCGGCCACCAGAGCGGTCGCCCGGATTCAGGGCCCCATCCTCGCCGCTCTGGCGGAAGCGCCGGCCGACACCCGGCTCTTCATCGAGGCCATGATCCGGCTGGCTCCCGACACGCCTACCGTTACAAACCTGGCACAACGGCTGTACGTAAGGCCCAGCACCTTGATGTCCCGGTTTGCCAGGGCGGGTCTGCCGTCGCCCAAAAACTATCTCGCGGCGGTGCGGCTCCTCCATGCAGCGTACCTCTTCGAAGCGGTGGGGCTTTCGGTAGCGGATGTGTCGTACCGGCTGGAGTACTCCTCGCCGCAGAGCTTTGGCCGGCACCTTCGTGCGATGCTGGGTGTTACCGCCATCGAGTTCCGGCGCCGGTTTCCCTTTCCTATAGCGATCCAGCGCTTTGTGGAGCTCATGATCGATCCCTACGTCGGCGTCTGGCGAATCTTCCATCCGCTGGAGGCGGGAGCGAGGAGTCAGCTGGCAGCGAGGAGTCAGCTGGCAGCCAGGAGCTAGGAGTTACCCTGGAGACTGGAGACTGGCGGCTAACTCACCTCCACCTCCCGAACTTCTGGAGCACTGCCTTGAGGCGTTCGTGAGGCAGAGCCGGTACCCGTAGATAGTCCGCTCCTGTCATGGTTCGGGCGGCCAGCATGGCGTTGATGATCGCCTCTTCGGTCGCCTCGACGGTGGCCTCATACAGCGGATCGATTCGATCGTCCCGCAGCATCGGCACCGTTCTGACTGCGGAGCTGTCGTCTGCACCCACCTTCACAGTAGAGAAGGCCACAAAGAGATCTCCCGACCCCGCCCCGGCTGTCCCACCCATGCGCCCCACGCCAAGCGCGGCCCGGCGCGCCACCCGCTTCAGCTGGTGAGGCAGCAACGGGGCGTCCGTAGCAATGACACCGATAATCGAACCTTGCTCCGTCGCCTTATCGGCGCCGGCGGGGCAGCGCATCGCCTCCTGCTCGGAAGCCAGTGAGCCGCGTGTGTCGTAGCACGGCTTGGGCTCAGGGATTTCCGGCCCGGCGGGAACCCCGGCAATGCGGAGCTGCCTTCTCAAGCCGAAGTTGCACTGTACCAGCACTCCGACTGTGAAGCCACCCCGGAGTCTCCGGCTGGCCGTGCCGATTCCGCCTTTGAAGCCCAGGCACTGCATACCGGTGCCACCACCCACGTTGCCCTCGACGACTGGGCCGGGCCGGGCGCCCGCCAAGGCGGCAAAAACGTGCTCCTTTCTGACGTGAAACCCGTAGATGTCGTTGAGGTCTCCGTCCCACGTCTCGGCCACTACCGGCAGGCAACAGTTGAAGACGCCAGGGATCCTGTTCCTGCCCCACTCGACGATAGCATCGCGCACGATACCGACGCTGTTGGTATTGGTAATGGCGATGGGATAGGCTAGAAGGCCGTAGTCATCGATCCATGCGGTGCCGGTCATCTCACCGTTGCCGTTGAGACTGAACCAGCCTGCGAATACATCGGACAGGTCATCCTGCCCGCGGGGGAAGACCGCCGTCACGCCAGTGCGCACCGGCCCGACTCCAACCCGCAGCTTGCCCGACCCCCGGATGATGGTGGTATGGCCGACCGCCACCCCGGGAACGTCGGTGATGGCATTGAGCGGACCCGGGGTTCCCTCGAGCGGGATGCCCAGATCTCGGGCCCGGGCCCGCGGCTCCTGAGCCGGGGCGGCCGAGGATGCGCAGCCAGCGACGGCCGCCATCAGGCAGAGGACACGGATCATGCGCCCTGAGGCGTTCGGAAGATGAAGTACACCGCGCCGACCAGGCAGAGCGCGGCCCACAAGTAATCGAGTCTGAGGGGCTGTCGCATGTAGAGCACCGCAAAGGGGACAAACACCAGCAGAGTGATCACCTCCTGCATGACCTTTAATTGGCCCAGTGTCATGGCGGTATACCCGATCCGGTTCGCCGGCACCTGCAGTAGATATTCGAACAGCGCGATGCCCCAGCTGATGAAGGCGGCGATATACCAGGGACGGTGAGCCAGGTTCCGGAGGTGGGCGTACCAGGCGAAGGTCATGAACACATTGGAAAGCAGCAGCAGTCCGGCGGTGCGAACGATTATCGAGGAAGGAATGGGTTGCCTCCCAGCCCGGTCCAGTCACGAGCCTTGGCCGAGCAGTTAGAAGATTTGAGGTTGTCCCCCTAACCCCACCCCATCCGCTGCCGGAGGGAGGTTATGTGAGCCACGTGGTGGCGGCCGTGCCAGGCATACATGGCCACCGCCTCGTTCAGTCCGAAGATACGACCGTGCTCCGGGTGCCGGAACCGGCGGTCGAAGTCACTGGAGCCCAGCTGCCGCAATAACAGCAGCCAGCGCTGGTGGAGGGATTCCAGCAGCCTGAGCGACGGTTCAATCTCGCCGGCCCGGGCATCCGGCAACTCCGCCCAGCGAGCCTCCTCATATGGCTTGATCGTCGGCTCGTCTTCGGTCAATGCCAGCTTGATGCGGGTGTAAGCGTTGAGATGGCTATCCGGCACGTGGTGCACCACCTGGCGCACGGTCCAGCCGTTGTCGCGATAAGGCGTGTCCAACTGAGCCGGCGTGAGACCAGCCACGGCCTCTCGGAGCCGGGCGGGGGCGGCGGCAATTTCGGCCATCCATTGCCGGCGCCCGGCAGGGCTCCCATCGCCGTCGAATCGGAAGGGACCGATGGGGTACCGCAGGTCGGGCGCGGCGCCGGTCACGATTCTCCTGCCTTGTCGGCACTGCGGGCGCGGCCCCCGGTCTGCGGCGCTCCGTCGGGAGTCTCGCCGCGAAACTCGAAGTGTCCCTCCGGAAGAACCCGGTCTTGCAGTGGGGCGTCCGAGATTTCCAACAGAAGCAATCGTGCCAGCACGACCTCGGCTACCCGCGCTGCCGGTTCCCATTGACCGGGAGTCAGGGTCGGATAGAGGTCCGCATATTCCGGCCGCAGTCGGGCTTCGCGCATGCTTCGATCCTACCTTCGGGCTCTCCGACGCGCCATACTCTCAGTCGGCGGCGCTGAAATTCGTCAGCGGACCATGGGTCTTGCGAAGCAGGATCTCAGATTGTCCCCGGACGATGTAGTCGGTCAGCTCGCCGACGACAGTATAGCCGAGCCGCTCGTACAGCCGCCGGGCCCCGTCGTTGAACGAGGACACGCACAAGAAGATGTTTGGCGAGACCCGGAGGATCCTTTCTTCGGCAAACTCAACCAGTCTCGACCCCAGGCCGCGCCCCCGGCAGCGCGGGTCGACGCAGACGGTCTGGATGTAACCCACGAACGCGCCGGTCATGCAGAGAATCAGGAACCCGGCTATACCATCGGTGTCCCGGGCCAGGTAGACCTCGCGGTCAGGGTCGCGCACAATGGCAAGCGAGGTCTCAAGGCTGCGCCCCAGCGTGATCCACGGCTCCGACGTGGACATGAGGCGGGCACATGCCTGCGCGTCTCCGTCGTCCCGGAGTGGAACAATTTTTGGCCGGTTGGCAAGGCGCTGCCCCGGGTCCATCGTCAGCTCCGCCCCAACTGCTGCTGTATCCTGGTGGCGACCGCTGCCCGCTCTGCCGGAGTGGGGTTCCGCACCAGTCCAACCCTCCGAAGAACCGCTCGGATTCGCCGGTAGATGTCGGAGACGACGTGCCCGCTGGGCATGGATGCGGTACGTGGCAGCAGGAGAAAGTGAACGTGGCGAATTCGCTCGTTGAACGATACCGCGTAGATCCGCTCAGCTGCCACAACCCGCTCCAGCGCGCGCACTGCCAAGTGCAACAATGGCCCAAGCGCCTGCGCTTCCTGGGCAGTAAGCTCCCCCAGGGATTCGCAGTGTCGCCGGGTCTTGACGATCAGCTCCCCCGGATCGGTGTATCTCCCCGTGTGATGGCTGACAAACCAGAGCCCATCGTCGAAGAGCACCCCACCCGGAGCCGATACCTCGCGGGCAATCTCGCGACAGGCGCTGCACTGAAGGATGAGGCGCGCTGGAGCGGTCATGTGCCGAGGGTAATCCTCTCCTTCAGAACCCAGACCTTGGTGGCGAAGAACAGCCGGATCATCGCGGTGTGATCGCCCTCGGCAACCATCACGACCAGATCCTGGCCATCGTTTCCCCGAGTTGTTCTCACGCTCTCCTTCTTCCGCATGCGGCCCCTGAGCCCATCGAACCAGGGAGGCAGCTCGCCCCGCTCGTTCGCCCTGATCACATCCCGGCTCTTTGCCCCGGTAGGATCCGCCAGGGCGACCTTGCAGTACCATTTTCCTCTGGCTTCGCCTTTGGTGGCTCGCAGGAACGTGATGGAACGATCCGGGAGCTCTGCCCACGCCTTCACGTTGGGAGTAGTGCGGGGACGAACTTCCACGCGGCCGTCCCTGCCGCTGGGAGTCCTAACCACGAACTCCCATTGGTTTCGGGCGGGAAAGTTTCCGTCTCGCACCGAGTAGGTCTGTTCGGAGCCGGCCACCGGTTCCCCACCAAATGTCCAAGTGGATGGCCGCTCGTCTCCGGCAACGACCTGCACCCGATCCAGCTGGTACCGCGCTCGCCTTGGCATGGCGGCCTCCTCGAGATGTGACGCTCAGGGGCTCTGCAGGTGGATCTCGCCGTCGATGTGGAGCACGGGCAGGAGGGTCGGAATGCTGAGGGTGGCATTCACCGGCAGCGCCTCATCGCCGCGCAACCTGCCCTGCTGCAGTGCGGCCAGCACCGCTTTCTCGATTTCCCTCTGGGCGGTGACGCCGAACCGCTTGAGAAACTTGCGTACCTCCAGGTTGAAAACCTCCTCATCCATGAGACCTCCTATCGGTGAGCGGTGCTACGCGGGGGGCAGCTTGCAGCTGGGCGATATCACCCGCCGATTGCGGGCAAAGGCCCGGTAACTCCAGTCGAAGATGCGGGAGAGCACGGGCAGCCGCGACAAGAGATAGAGTGGGTATGCCCACCAGAGCCGCCGCATCACGTAGCGATATACATCCGGACCGGACACAAGATGGCCGTCGTGCTCCAGGAGCCGCAGATCACTGAACAGATCATCCGGGGAGAGACCGGTGCGCGGGCCCACCCAGGGACTTTGCAGCGGCGCGAGCGAAAGACCGAGCCGCCCCAGCGTTGCGGCCCAGGCGCGAGCCAGGCGGGCGCACACCGAGCAGTCGGCGTCGTAGAGCACCCACCCGACTCGCGGCTGAACCGCCGGCTCCTGGGACGCCGGAGCTCGGGGCGGGCTCAGACTAGGCTCCAATGGCGGATTTCGCGGCCTGAAGTCGCAGGGCCTCCACCCGCTCGAACTGGTCTCGGGCCCGCCGCTGCAGCGCCGACAGATCCAGCCGTCCGAGCTCCGGCGTGCGAGCCGAAGCGACCTCCAGCGCCCGCCACAGTCCCAGCTTTCCCTGAATGCCAAGCCCGAGTGCCTCGAGGGCTTCCAGCAGGCGCAGCTCACCGCCGCCGGTGGCGTCCAGCTCCAGCTTGGCTTCACCAACCTTCTCGGTCAGCCACGCAGCAGCCTTGCGCACCTTGCTCTCCTTGCCTCCGATCGCCCGGAGCAGCTGCTTCAACACTTCCTGATCCTCCTCGATCTCGTCCCGGAGCGTGCGGAATGTCTTCTCGCGCTCGGTTCCCCGACACAGCCGGGTGAGTCGGTCGACCAGCTCGAGTGCCGCCACCGAGCCGGCCAGGTGGTCGTTCAGGTAGGTGGGCGAGCACCTCGGCGCTCACGGTCCCCTCCCATGCATATCGTCCCGCAGCGCCAGCCAAAGACTTACAATCGCGGGTCCGACCATGTCAGCCCAGCCGGCCGAGGCTGCGTCGGTTCATGGATTGTGCAAGCCGAGTTCACTGGCCGTGGTCAGGGAGACGACTCGCCGGCCGTCCGCCTCGAGGGCTGCTTTACCTCCCTGTTCCCGGTCCACCACGGCGATGACGCCGACCACTTTCCCGCCGTCCTTCTCGATTGCCGCCGCCGCTTTCCGGGCAGACCCACCCGAAGTAATGACATCCTCGACCACGACCACTACGTCTCCGGCGCGAAAGTTCCCCTCGATTGCACGGCCGGTTCCGTGATCCTTGGATTCCTTCCGGACACTGAAGGCGTCGATCGGAGCGCCGGCGCGGAAGCTTGCCGCCGCGATCGCGTACGCCACGGGGTCCGCGCCCATGGTCAGGCCGCCCACACCGTTCGGCTGCCAGCCGGCTGCTCTGATCGCTTCATGCCCCATCCGTCCGATCAGATCCATCCCGGCGGCAGACATTGTCGCCGGCCGGCAGTCGATGTAATAGGAGGAGCGCTGCCCCGATGCCAGAAGAAAGTCTCCCCGCTGCACCGATCGCTCCAGGAGAAGCCGGCGGAGCAGCTCCCGATCGGTCACGCGCTGTCTTTGCGGAAGAGCCCACTCAGGAAGCCATGTCGCTTAGGAGCCTCCTCGCGGACTGCGGCGCAGAAGGCCGTGGCGAACTCCTCGACCGTTCTCCATCGCTTCGAGAGGTCGCGCTCCAGCCCCTTCATCACGGCAGCTTCTAGCGCGGGATGGAAACGCAACCCTTTGCGTGCATCGTTAAGACGTACCGGTGTTTGCGTTAGTAGTTGCTGAAACAACTCTCTGGGGCTTTTGCCGGTAAATGGCAGGGCGCAGGTAAGCAGGTAATAGGTGATGGTGGCGAGGCTGTAGACATCTGCCTGCTCCTTGACCAGCTCCCCACTCAGCGTTTCCGGAGCGACATACTGAAGGGTCCCCACGAAGAACCCGGCCCGGGTGAGACGTTCCTCCGGGTTGGAATCGGAATCTCGTGCAATGCCGAAGTCCAGCAGCTTCGCGCTCTGCTCGGTCGGGTTATACATGATGTTGGCGGGCTTGAGATCGCGGTGAATAATGCCGGCTTGGTGAGCCGCGGTGAGCGCGGCGCCAATCTGTTCTACGATCTTTGCTACCAGCGGCGGGGCCAGCTGTCCCGAACGGGTGACGAACTCGGCGAGGGGCTCGCCCTCGGCCCACTCCAGCGCGAGATAGTGGAGCCCGTCGGCCTGGCCGTAGTCGTACGCCCGAACGATGTTCGGATGGCTAACCCGGGAGCCGTACTCGGCTTCTCGAAGGAAGCGCTTGACGGCAACCGGGTCTCCCGACAGACGGGAGCGAAGGATCTTCACTGCCGCCGTACCACGTTCCGGGTGCTCGGCGCGATAGACGGTCGCTGTGCCGCCTTCGCCGACATATCGCTTGAGGTGGTATCCGGCGACAGTCCGACCGACCAGCGTGTCTCCGTTCATGCAGAGGCCAAGCTAGTTAATCCACAAGGAGGCAGCAAGTTGGACTTCCTCGCTTGACGCCTCTCGGCTCGCGCCGCTAACGTTCGCCGGCCTGCAGTTTCTTCGGGTCACGCGGTTCTCTCCAGGGGTGTCTCATGCGTCGGCTTGGTATCGTGTTGTTGGTCGGCGGAGCCGCCCTTGGATGCGGAAGCTGGAAGCGGGCTGGAAGCGAGGATGCGCCGGCGCCGGCGGATCAGCTCACGCAGGTCATGAACGTCTCCGCCTTCTATCAGCGACTCGGCCGTCTGGCCGCGGCCGAGCCGCTGCCGTTTGTGGGGACGGTGGCGTTCGCGGCGGGACCGGCTGACTCGGTCATCACAGCAGTAGGTCTCTCACTCGAGAATCGGGCCCTCGGGTTCCAACGGGAGGGCAATCTCTTCGTGGCCCGGTATCGGGTGACGATTTCGCTTCAAAGGGAGGGAGCCAGGTCGGTGAATCTGGCGCGTGATGAGATCGTCCGAGTCTCCACCTTTCAGGAGACCCAACGAGCGGACGAGAGCATTCTCTTTCAGCAGATTCTGCGGGTGACCCCGGGCACATATAAAGTCCAGGTTACGGTGCGGGACGCCGGCTCCACCGCCGAGAGCCGGGCTCAGGGCGAGTATACCGCCCCTTCCTTTAGATCAGGGACCACGTCGGCCCCGATCCTGGCATATCAAGCGACGGGCCGAGGCGCGCTCGCCGACCCGCTGTCGGTGGTGCTCAACTCGCGAGGCGCGGTTGGATACGGCGCCGACACGCTGCTGGCGTACATCGAGGGCTACGACTTTCCCGATGCAGCAACCGTTCCATTCCAAGTCCAGGATGAGCAGCAAAACGTCATCTACACCGATTCGCTGCGCTTCCGCGGGGGTCGCCCGGTGGAAAGCCAGGTTATCCGGTTGGCGCCGGACAGCATCTCGCTCGGTGAGCTGAAGCTCTCGGTCGGCTCGGGAGAAGCACAGCGCAGCGCATCGGCCCTGGTCTCGTTCTCTCAGGCGTGGGTGATCACCAACTTTGATGAGATGCTGGATCTATTGCGCTACTTCGGAGAGAATGACCGGGTGAACGCGATGCGAAAGGCTCCCGCCGGCGATCGGGGGCGTCTCTGGAAGGAGTTCTATGCCGTCACTGATCCCAACAAGGAAACGCCGGAGAACGAAGCCCTCAACCAATACTTCGGCCGCATCAGCGCGGCCAACGCCCGGTTCACCGATGAGGGCACCACCGGCTGGCGCACCGAGCGGGGAGAGGTGTTCATAGCGCTGGGCCCGCCGGATGAAACCATCGAGACCACCCCGGGTGGAGCTGCCGGGAGGGTAATTCGCTGGACCTACCTCAGTCATCGTCTCAATCTGTTTTTCCAGGACGAAACCGGATTCGGCCGGCTGCGTCTCACGCCCGGCTCCCGGTCCGAGTTCGAGCGCACGACCAATCGGTTGAGGAGAAGGGGATAGCCTTATCTTTCAGCATGCCCCCGAACCACAATCCGCCCCAACTGTTTCTCATCGATGGATACGCCCTGATCTATCGCGCCTTCTTCGCGATGATCGCCCGGCCACTCCGGACTGCAAAGGGGGAAAACACCTCGGCCGCCCTGGGCATCGTGAACTTTCTGATGCGCTTGAGGGAGAAGTATCGGCCTGATTACGTCGCCTGGATCAACGATGCGGGCACGTCATTCAGGGAGCAGCGCTACGCCGATTATAAATCAACCCGGGAAAAGCTCGACAACGAGCTCCAATCGGACTTCGACCGATCGGTGCATCGGATCCGGCAGCTGCTGGAGGCCTTCGGCATCCCGCTGATCACCGTGCCAGGATACGAGGCGGACGACGTCATCGGCACGCTGGCCACCGCCGGTTCCGAGCGCGGTCTCCAGGTGGTGATCGTCTCGGGCGACAAGGATTTCTACCAGCTGGTCGGACCTCGAGTGGCACTGCTCAATCCCGGACGGGGTGGGCCTGCGGCGGTGGACGAGACCTGGGTGGACGAAAGCAATGCCTCTGAGCGGCTTGGAGTCGAGCCACGGCAGGTGGTGGATTTCCTGGCCTTGGTGGGAGATTCCTCTGATAACATCCCCGGCGTGAAGGGCATAGGTGAAAAGGGCGCCCAGAAGCTGCTGACGGAGTACGGAGATCTCGACACCATCCTGGCCCGAGCGGGTGAAATTGCAGCCAAGCGGCCTCGGGAGGCCCTGCTCTCCCAAGCCGAGAGCGCCCGGCTGTCTCGCGAGTTGGTCACAATTAAGCGCGACGTGCCCGTGGCACTCGATGCCGGAGCGCTCATTCCCCATGAGCCGGACCGCGAGGCGGTCATTCGGATACTTACGGAGCTGGAGTTCTTCGCGCTGGCCCGAAAGCTGACGGGGCAGGGCGGAGCCGGCGCGACAAGCACGGAAGCCCGTGAAGCACCGTACCCCGATCTCCTGTCGAGCGAGTTGAAGCCGGCATTAGCACTCGAGCCTGATCCACCCTTGGCAACGCTCGCCGCGGAGGACGATGCCTCCTTCTCTGCGGAATCCTGGCTTACGCTGTCAGATCTGTCCGGCCCCGCGACGGCTACGGTGACGGTGCTTGACGACCCGGCCGAGCTCCCGGCGCTGGTGGCGCGCCTCAGGGAAGCTCCGATGATAGGGCTCGGTACCGAAACCACGTCCTCGGAGCCACACGAGGGAGAGCTGGTGGGGCTTTCGCTGGCGGCGAGTCCCGAAGAGGTCTGGTATCTGCCGTTCGGCCACCGCGATCCCGGCGGTGGATCCCTCGGCTCCCTCGGGGCGAGCAGCGATGCCTCCACGGCGGTACGTAACCTTCCACCGCTGACAGATAGCGCCATAGCGCCGCTGTACGATCTGCTCACCGATCCCGCCGTGCTCAAGGCCGGTCATAACCTCAAATTCGACTGGCAGGTTTTGCGCCGTGCCGGGGTCGAGCTGGCCGGCGTTGCCTATGACGCCCTGCTCGAGAGTTTCGTGCTGGACCCGGGCCGGCGCTCCCATGCCATCGATACTTTGTGCCTGGAACATCTGGGACGTGCCTTGCAGACCTATCAGGAGATGACCGGGAAGGGCAAATCCGAGATCTCGTTTGCCGAAGTTGCGGTGCCTCAAGCAGCAAACTATTGCGGCATGGATAGCGCTACCGCTCTGGCATTGCATCGGTTCTTTGCGCCCATGCTGACCGAGATGCAGATGGAGCCGCTGCTCCGTGAGATCGAGATGCCGCTGCTGGAGGTGCTGGTCGACATGGAGTGGGAGGGAATCACCATCGATCTCTCTCTGTTTCGGCGGCTGAGCAACGAGCTGGGCAGAGACTTGCAGCGACTGGAGGAAGAGATCGCCCGGGTGGCGGGAACCGATCTCAACCTCAACTCGCCGCGGCAGCTGGCGAGCGTCCTGTTCGAACAACAGCAGCTCCCGGTCTTGAAGAAGACAAAGACCGGCCCCTCTACCGATGCGGACGTCCTGGAGCAGCTCGCCGCCATGGGCCACGAGCTGCCCCGGCTCATCCTGGAATACCGGGAGCTTCAGAAGCTCAAGAGCACTTACGTGGACGCGCTCCCTCTGCGCATCAACCGCACCACCGGACGGATCCACACCAGCTTCAACCAGGCCGGCGCAGCTACGGGGCGGCTCAGCTCGGCCGAACCGAATCTGCAGAACATCCCCATTCGGACGCCTCGGGGAGAGGCCATCAGGGCCGGTTTCGTCCCGCGACCGGGCTGGGTGTTCCTCGTCGCCGACTACTCCCAGATCGAGCTGCGCATCATGGCTCACCTGTCGGAGGACCCCGCCTTCATCGAGGCATTCCGTCAGGGCGGTGATATTCACCGGCAGACTGCTGCGCTCATCTTCAACGTGCCCGCGGACCAGGTCAACGGTGATATGCGGGCGCGTGCCAAGACCATCAACTTTGCCACGATCTATGGGCAGGGCCCCTTCGCATTGAGCCGGCAACTGAATATTTCGCTGGAGGATGCCAAGGAGTTCATCGCGCGCTATTTCGAGCGCTTCTCCGGCGTGCGCGCCTTCCTCGACCGGCAGATCGAGCTGGCGCGGCAGCAGGGATATGTCGAGACCCTCTTCAAGCGCCGGCGCTACATTCCCGAGATCAAGGAACGCAACTTCAACCAGCGCTCCTATGGGGAGCGCAATGCTCAGAACTCGCCGCTTCAGGGCTCAGCCGCGGATCTGATCAAGTTGGCCATGGTGCGAATTCATCGCGCCATTCGGGAGCGCGGGCTGGAAAGCCGCATGCTGCTGCAGGTCCACGACGAGCTGGTTTTCGAGGCCCCGCCGCAGGAGGTCGCAGCGCTGGGTGAGCTGGTCAGGGAACAGATGGAAAACGTCACCCCCCTGCGGGTGCCGCTGGTGGTCGACATCGGGACCGGGCCCAACTGGCTCGAAGCCAAGAGTTAAGGCCTCGCGCTCGGATTTTGCATCAGGCCCGGGCTGTCCCGCCCGGCCACCTGTTCCCCTGGCGCTGTTTCGTGGTGTCAGGCCAGATCTTGGAGATCTATGAGGTCCGCGGTGCTCCCGCTGCTGACATTCGGGCTGTTTGCGATGCTGGTGGCGGATCGGGTGTCTCACGCCCTGGGCTCGGCTGCTGATCCTGTCACCGAGGTGCAGGCCGGGGCAGCTGCTGGGAGAGAAGACTCCTCTGCGGCGATGGCAGCAGAAAGGCAAATATCCCGCGCCCGCCTGGCTCGCACCGCCCTGCGGCAGCAGATCGGCCGTGAATTCGGCAGGACCTATCTGGACTCCTTGATGGCTACCACGGATTCTGTGGTCCGCCGTTGGCCCGATCGGGGCGGGAAGCCACTAAAAGTCGCCCTGCTGGAGAGCGGACCCTCGGATTACCACCCTCGCATGGGGCGGATTTTTCTGGACGCGCTCTTCCGATGGGAGAACACCGGGATGGGCGTCCGGTTCGATATTGTGTCCGACACCAGTGGGGCGGACATCGTGGTTCATTGGATCGATCGCTTCGACTTCGACCGCGCCGGCCAGACCGACCTGACCTGGGACCAGGCCGGCAGGGTGCGCAGGGCGGCCATTTCCCTCGCCATACGAACCACCCGCGGGTTGTCCCTGCCCGATGATGCGCTTGTCTCAGTAGCAGTCCACGAAATCGGGCATGCCCTGGGGCTGCCGCATTCGGCCGATTCGAACGACGTGATGTATCCGGCTACCCGCACCGGCATCATTTCCGAGCGCGACCGGCGCACAGCGCAGGTTCTCTACCAGCTCCACCCCGGCCCGGTGCGGGATCCCCGGCGGTCGCCATGACGCGAATGCGGTCGATCCTGCGCTTGCTGCTTACCATAGCGGTTCCTGCCTCGACGGTCACGAATTCGGCGCCGGCCCAGACGATTGAGGAGGTGGATGCGATTGTCAGGCAGGGAATCAAGCAGGGGATTTATCCCGGCGCTGTGGTTGTTATTGGCCGCCGGGATTCTGTGCTATACGCGCGCGGCTATGGCCACTTTACCTGGAGCCCCCGCTCGGCAGTTCCCTCCCCGGATTCGACCCTCTGGGACATAGCCTCGATCACGAAAGTGGTCGGAACCACGAGTGCAGCGATGCGACTGGTCGATCGGAACCTTCTGAGACTGGATGCCCCGGTGGGCCAGTACCTGCCCCGCTTTGCGGGCAGTACTCGAAACCGGGTGACCGTACGCATGCTTCTGGACCACACCAGCGGCCTTCGGGCATACGTGCCCTTCTTCAAGCAGACCAAGAGTCGCGAGGCGGCTATCTCTCTTCTCTATTCCGAGCAGCCTGTCCGAGAGCCCGGTGAAAGGGCGGTGTATAGCGACCTCAATGCCATCCTCCTCGGCCTGCTCCTGGAGGCGGTCTCGGGCATGCCGCTGGAGCAGCTGGTTGCCAGGGAGGTGTTCCAGCCTCTGGAGCTCAAGGAGACGACCTATCAGCTGACCGCGACCGCGCGACGAAGAGCCGTGCCGACCGCACTGTGGCGCGGGCAGCCGGTTCAGGGGCAGGTCAATGACCCGAACGCGGCCCTGCTCGGCGGCGCCGCCGGCCATGCTGGAATCTTCTCAACCGGGATGGATCTCGCTCGCTATGCGCAGGTCTGGTTGCGGAACGGTGTGGGCCCCCGAGGCCAGTGGGTCAGCCCAGCTACGATCCGCCGCTTCCTGACCCGTGGCGCCAAGAGTGGACCGCGCCTTCTGGGGTGGGACACCCCCGAGCAAGACGCCAAGGTGCCCAGTCTCTTCGGCACGCTGATTAGCGGCGCTGCGTATGGGCACACGGGGTTTACCGGCACCGAAATGTGGATCGACCCCGCCCACGATCTCTTCCTGGTCTTTCTGACCAACGGGACATTCAACCCCAGGGGAAGCAACTCGCACCACGGTCTGCGGATCGTGCGGACGTCGCTCTCCGACGCCGCGATTCGGCTGGTGCCCCCGGTTTGCCAGCAGGATCTCGTGGCCGACTGCTGACGTCGCATTATCTTCAGATGACGGTCACTGAGTCGCCACCTGCTGCCGCGAGTGTTCCATGTCCACGGTACCAACCGCCGAAGCCATCCGAAAAGCCATCCGGGCGGTCAAGGATCCAGAGCTCAATCTGAACATCATCGATATCGGTCTGGTGTACGAGGTCGAGGTGGATGAATCAGGGAGTGTCCGCGTTCAGATGACGCTCACCTCTCCCGGGTGCCCCGCGGGAGCCGAGATCATTGCCGATGTCAAGCGGGTGGTGGGTGACATGGAGGGAGTGCAGTCCGTCGAGGTCGAGCTGGTGTGGGATCCCTACTGGACCCCTGAGAAGATGGATCCTCGAGTCCGCACCTTCCTCGGATTCTAAGCAGTCA
>CAWIXT010000006.1:0-1228029 GCA_963840165.1 uncultured Gemmatimonadales bacterium | reverse complement strand
GGATCCCGCCGACGAACGCAATCGGGACAGTGCCCAGGATCATGCCGGCTTCGACGGCCGAACCAAGCGCCACCAGCAGCAGGACGAACACGCCAAAGAGCGCCGCCCCGATCGCCAAGGTGAGCGCGCGAGACGCTCGCGTCTGGCTCTCCACACGACCGCCAAGATCGAAGAAGTAACCGGACGGCAGCTTGAGTTGATCGTTCAGAATGCGTCGGACATCCGATGCGGTGCTGCCGAGATCACGACCGCTCACAGTCGCCTCGACCGCAATGCGACGTGTGCCGGCTTCGCGGCGGATCGCAGCGGGGCCAAACGTCTGCGTCACGTCAGCGAGCTGTCCCAATGGAATACGGGTCCCGTCGTGGCCATCGATCAACAGCGTGCGAATGGCGTCGAGCGTGTCTCGACGATCGTCCCGAAGGCGCACCAGGAGATCGAAGCGCCGCTGTCCTATCCAGATCTGGGAGGCCTCTTCGCCGACGAGCCCGATCCGCACCGCTCGAATCACATCACCGGGCGCGAGTCCGACGCGCGCGGACGCCTCCCGGTTCACGGCGATCTGCAACTGTGGCAAGCCCGTGAGCTGCTCGGCACGAAGGTCAGTGAGCCCGTCCACGCCTCTGATGAGCGCCTCGGCTTGCTGGGCCAATCGCGAGAGCTCGTCGAGATCGGGGCCGAAGATCCGGACGGAGATGTCGGCCGGGGTCCCGCCGAGTCCTTCGTCGATCCGCATGCCCAGCGGTGTCGTGAACAAAACCGCAACGCCGGGCACGCCCTCGAGCTTCTCCCGCATGTCGGCTTCAAGGTCCTCGAGGCTGCGCGTGCGCTCTGGCTTCAAGACGACCAAGACGTCGGACACTGTGTGCGGCATCGGATCTTCGGTGCGCTCCGCCCGACCTGTTCGGCGCACCACGTCCTCAACCTCGGGAATCTCACGCAAGATGTCTTCGACTCGATGATTCAAGCGATCGACTTCCTCGAGTGCGGCCTCGGCAGGAAGCACGGTTTGCAGAAGGAATGCCCCCTCATCCAGTTGCGGCATGAAATCACTGCCAATGCGAAATCCGAGGGCAATGGCCGGCACGGCGACGAGAAGCGTGACGAGAGCCACGAGCCTCGGTTGTCGAAGACAGCGGTCGAGTAACGGCGCATACCACTGCTTGACCTTTCGAAGCAGGAGGACATCTTCGTTAGCTCCAGGTCGCGAGGGCCGCAACACCATAGCGGCGACGATCGGGACGAGCGTCAGCGCCAGCACGAGGGCGGCGATCATGGCCGCGATGACGGCCGCCGCGAGCGGCTGATACATGCGACCCTCGATCCCTGTCATGCCAAAGAGCGGCAAGAACACGACAATCACGATGAAGGTCGCGAAGGCGATGGGTCGCGCCACTTCAACAGCCGCGGAGACCGCCCGTTCTCGGCGTTCTCGTCGGGTCGTGGCCCCGCTTAGTCGGTGCAGGATGTTCTCGACCATGATGATCGCCGCATCGACCAGCAGGCCTACCGCGATCGCCAACCCGCCCAGGGTCATCGTGTTCAGTCCGACATCCAGCGGCCTCAGTAGGAGACCTGCCAACGCGATTGAGACTGGAATGGTCAACGTCACGACCAACGCGGCGCGCACATTGCCCAATAACAAGAGAATCACGAGCACCACGAACACGCCGCCGAGCATGACCGCCCGGCCCACGCCCCCCAATGCCGAATTCACGAGTTGCGACTGGTCGTACACCGTGCGCAGCTGCACGCCCTTGGGCAGCGCGCGTCGAATGTCCTCGATCGCCTGGCGTATTCCCGCTGCGACCTGTACGGTATCGGCCCCGAATTGCTTGATAACCCGGGCGCTGACGACCTCGCCCTTCAATCGGTGCGCGACCCCTCGGCGTACGGCCGCGGCCTCGCGGATATCGGCAACGTCTCCAAGGAGTACCGGAACATCTCCCCGAACCGTCACGACCGTGCGCCGTAGGTCATCGACCGTATGCGCACGGCCGAGGGCACGCACAGTCCATTCGATCGACCCCTGTGCGACGATGCCGCCGGAAGCATTGAGGTTCGATTCTTCGACGGCGTGCATGACGTCGTCCAGGCTGACCCGCCGGGCAGACATGCGTTCGGGATCCAGCTGCACTTGAAACTGACGCAGGTAGCCGCCGAGACGCTCGACCGCCGCGACTCCAGGAACGGCGACCAGGCGGTTATTGACCTCGAACTCGGCGAGATCGCGCAGCGTCATCAGGTCTGCGGCGCCTGGCTCGGCTTCGAGCGTGAACTCGAAAATCTCGTTCAGTCGACCAGTCAGACTGGAGATGAGCGGAGGATCGGTGCCGGCGGGAAGCTGCCCGCTCACCTGAGCCACCCGCTCGGCCACGAACTGTCGAGAGCGGTAATAGTCCGTGTTCGGGTCGAACTCAATCGTGACTTGGGCGACGCCGAGTTGCGAGTTGGATCGAACACGACGAACGTCGGGGAGACCTGCAAGGGCGACTTCAAGAGGAATGGCGATGGCGGTCTCGAGTTCTTCCGCTCCCATCGCCGCGTTCTGCGTGATCACATTGAACACGGGAGCGGAGAGATCGGGAAACACATCACGAGGCAGGTCCTGCAGCCAGAACGCTCCGATGACAGTGCCCGCTGCGACCAGGAGCGCGGTCAGGAGAGGCGCGTGAAACGATCCGTGAATCAGCCGGCTAATCATGACGCGCCTCAGTGTTCATCGTGGCCACCTTCGCCCTTTTCAGCCTGAGCCTTGAGCAGAAAGGCTCCATCGACGACGATGTTCTCGCCGGCGCGAAGGCCAGAGAGGACTTCCACTTCGCCGCCGAGATCGCGACCACGGCCGATGCGTCGAATCTCGAAATGGTTCGCGTCTTTGGGCAAGAACACGCACCATTCGTTGCGAACACGTTGAACTGAGGCGACGGGGATCGTCAGAATGGGTGCGCCGCTCGTGCCCACGGGCAAGGTCGCCGTTGCAGACATACCGGGGCGGAGGAGATTGCCGCTGTTCTTTACGTCAATTCTGACTGGGACCGTGCGGGACTCGCGTTCGACGTGACGCCCAACCATCGTCACCGTTCCGTCGAAGTCCTGTCCTGGGAGAGCGGGGAATGACAGCCGCGCGCTGACACCCTGCTGAATGCGAACCGCGTCGCGCTCGAACGCATGAACGGTCAGCCAGAGCGTCGAGAGGTTGCCGATGCGGAAAGCCGGCGCGGCCGGATCGAGCATCTGACCGACAACCGCGGTGCGCTCGATGACAGAGCCTGTTACAGGGGACCGCAGCACGAATGCTGACGAGGTGGCACCATCTCCATCATCCGTTGGCGGCTCGACGCCGAATGCCGCGATGGCGGCGCGGGACGCCCGGAGTGCGGCGCGTGCTTCACCTGCCGCTGATTCAGCTTCCTGAACCTCCCGGAGCGGCACAATCTTCTCCTCTGCCAAGCCGCGCTTGCGCTCAAGTGCGGCTTCGGCCAGTTTGAGTCGCGCACTGGCGGAGAGGTACTCAGCGCGCTCGCGCCCCAGTTCTGGACTTATCAGTTCTACAAGCGGCTGGCCATTGCGCACCCCGTCCCCCGCATTAACCAGCAGTCGCGTCACGCGCGCTGCGACAGGCGTACCGACTTCGGCGTACGCGCCCTGGTCCACCGCGAGTTCGCCCAAGAGCATGACGAGTTCTCCGTTGGCACGGGATTCGACCGCGCGCGTGGTGATGCGAAGATCGCGCAACATGCCCTCGTCCACTTCGACCGTGTTGGCGTCTTCCTTATGAGTGTCGGGCGCTGTAGCGGTTGGGTTCGCCGCCGGTTTGGCGGTCTCCTCGGAGCCGCGGCCACAGGCAACCAACGCAATGCACGCCGCGAAGACGACGAACGTTTTGATAGTCATCGCAGTATTCCGGCACTGGCGTCCAGATCAATCCGGGCCATTGCAGCCTCCAAAAGCGCGTCCAAATATTGAGAGCGCGTGTCCAAAAACTCCCGACGAATCAAGAGCAGGTCGGGCAGCCCGAGTTGGCCGACTTCGAAGCTCCGGGTCGTGAGCTGTTCGTTTTCGTCGAGACCAGGGATTGCTTCGGTTTCCAGTATTCGGACACCGGCGAGCCTCCGGTTATACGCGTCGAAGGCAGCACGGACTTCGAGTTGCACTCGCGTCCGGGCCGCGTCGAGCTCCGCACGAAGTCGAGCAGCGCGTGCCGAGCCGACGGCGCGCTGTTCCTGACCTTTGGAGAACATCGGCAAGGTCACTGTCATACCGCCAAGGAGAATCTGATCGCCTTCTTCTCGCGCGTACCGGACGCCGACGCCGTACTCAGGCTTGGTGAAACTGAGGCCGACCCGCAGTTCGGCCTCGGCTTCCGCGATGGCGGCTTCCAGTCCTCGAAGCTCCGGTCGCTGAGAGGCTGTTTGAAGTGCAGCCGTCAAATCAGTGGGTGCTGGGAGCGCAAGGGAGCCTTCTACACCGACGTCATTCTCGAGACGCAGAAGCTGTCGCAGCTCCCCCAGTGCTACTGCCTTCGAGGCTTCCGCCCCTTCGCGGTCGGCCCTGACGCGCGCAAGTGACGTCCGGGCGATGTTCACGTCAAGAACGGCGATGTCGCCAGCTTTGAACCGCCGATCAGCTGTTGCGTAAACACTTGCCGCAAGTTCGTGCGTGGCATTCAGCAGTTTGATCCGCTCGTTCGCGTGCACTGCGCGGTAGTACGCCGAGGCAGCCAGGCGGAGCACCGTGCGTGTGACCTCGTCGATGTTCGCTGAGCTTTGCGCAATCGCCGCGTTGGCGCCGTCGATGCGAGCGGACCTCCGGGCACCCGGTTCGAAGCTCTGGCCCAAACCAAGCTGGAAGTCGGTGTATCGCACGCCGGTTCCATTGCGGTTGCCGAGCGCGGCGTCGATCTCAGGGTTGGCCTGAGACCGCACGGACGCTCCGAGCAGCCGGCCGCGAGCCTCCTCCAACGCCAACCGTGCGCTGACGATCTGTGGTGCCTGCTCGCGCGCTCGCGCCAACACTTCCGCGAGCGTTACTGTTCTGCCCTGAGCGGTGGCTGTCGCGGCTTGAAAGCACACGACTGCGCACACCGCGATGGTATTCCTAGCCATGCGCATGCGAATCCTTCTACCGACCCGTGTCGGTCTGAGCTAAGCGAGATCGAAGGAGGGACTAGGCGCTGGCCTGCTTGGGTACGTGGAGGATGTCGCGCGGGTTGGTCTTCGGCAACTCGGGCAGGGCGGGTAGTATGGCGCTGACAGGGATGTCCGGTGAGCTCATCGCCGCGAGCGCAACTGGCTCAGCGGCTCGCGCACAGCACCCGCACGTGACGCAGGCCGGCGGGCAGTTGCTGTCATTACTACCGGCAGGTTCGTTCGCGGTGCAGGGTTCCGCCCTGACGAAGCTGACGACGCCAGAGGCGTTGAATGTCAGGAGCGCGACGATGACGGCGAGGGCGAACCGGCGCACAGGGTCCAAGTGTATCACTCGAGCGCGTCGATCGCCGGTATTGCACATCATCTCCATACGACGCTTCGCGAGTGAGCGCAAGGCAGGGATCACAGCCAACCCCGCTCGCGAAAGCTCACATGGCGGCCTTCTCCGATGACGATGTGATCGAGAACATCCACGCCGATCAACGTCCCGGCGTCCACCAGTCGACGCGTCAATGCCAGGTCGTCAGGGCTCGGCGTCGGATCGCCGCTCGGGTGGTTGTGAGCGAGCGACGATCGCGGCGGCGTTCGCCAACAGCGCAGCCTTGAAGACCTCGCGCGGGTGGACCAGCGTGGCGTCGAGCGTGCCGCGGCTCACCTCGTGATAGGCGATCACGCGATGCTTCGTGGAGAGGCACAGGATCGCGAACACTTCGCCCGGCTCGTCCTGCAGCAACGCCGCAAGCGCAGCGGCCGAAGCGGCGGGAGTGCTGAGCGTGCGGCCGATCACGACCGGCTGACCCGTGACGTCGGCTTTGACCGAGTATCGAATCGTCAGCTCGCGTAAGGTGATGGTGTCCGTCTGCATTGGCGTGTCCTCCATGTGCGCGGGTTGCGGTTCCTTCGCGACTGAGGAACCGCAGCCCGGCGCACGCGAGACACGAGCCGAGACGACTGGCCTGGACGAGGCGGCAGCGCGTTGCAGCGGCCGTGACAGCGTCGCTGGCGCGGCCGGCGAAGCCGGTTTACCGCTGCTCGCTGGCGCCGTCCGCCTCGGCGGCCGGACCGGGCGGCGTTATGAGACGGACCGTTCGAAGCAGGCGCTGTAGGACGAGGCGAGAGGACCGGCAATGAGGGGAACCGAAACCAGCACCACTGCCGCAGAATTAAGCGGCGGGCGGTTATGCTGCCAAGATGAAGAGACTTTACATCCCATCGGGACTGTACCTCTTCGTGGCGCGCGAGACTCGCCGAACCTTCGTTGCACTGGAAGCGGGAGGCATCCGCGATGGAGTTGGCGGTGTCATGGGAATTGGCGGCGCGCACGCCGCGCGGGCTGCCAGACGCCGTCGCGCGAGTCCTGGATACGCACCCAAGCACCAGGGACGCGCGGCTTCTCTTTGGACTTCCCGAGCATCCCGTGCCCTTGCGAGGCGGCACTCGGGCTTCGCAGACCGATCTGTGGGCTGTTCTCAGAGTGGACGATGGCTGGGTATCGCTGGCCGTCGAAGGTAAGGCCCGCGAGCCGTTTGGTCCCACCATCAACGAGTGGCTTCGCGAGTCGACGACGGGCAAGCGCACGCGGCTGGACGGGTTGTGCGAGACACTCGGGGTGCAGTCCATTGAGACATCGGAGCTGAGGTATCAGTTGTTTCATCGCTCGGCATCGGCCGTGCTCGAAGCATCCAGAATCGGCGCGCGGACCGCGATGATCCTCGTGCAGAATTTTTATCCAGCGAGTGTCGCTTGGCCCGACTTCAAGTCGTTCGTCGATTTGTTCGGCGCCACGGCATGTCGCGACGGAGTTTGTGAGGTTCGCTGTCCAGGCGTCGAGCGGTTGATGTTCGCGTGGGTAGATTCGCATGTCGCAACTGACGGCGAACTCGCGTCGGTGGTCTAGCAGTCGCTCAACGTGCTGTTCCACCAGGGACTAGAAGCGCTCCGACCCGAGGCGGACGGCCGCGAGTTCTGAGGTCGCCGGGCGCCTCACCCGGTCAGGTCACAAAGGGAATTCTCAACTCTGCGAGCTTGCGCCAGCCTAAGCATTGGGCCTTGTCTGCCACAACACGAAGTCCAGCATCTTGATCTCAGTGATATTCGCAGCCGGATATTCAGCGCGAAAGCGTTCGACAACATACCGTCGCCATCTCTGTCGTGAGGAAGTCTCTAAAGCAGGTCACGAGCCTGCTATGGATTTCGTGAATGCGTGCGCTGCGTTGCCTGGAACTGGAAGCAGGAAGGCGGAGATTGAGATTCCGCAGCACAACGGAGTCGATCACAGGCATGTTCGGGTCGATCGTTGCCAAAAGCTTGCTTGCGAACGACGCCTCGAAGCGACCAGTAGTTCGGTGCAGAGAGTCGAGCAGCTCGGCGAACGGCACTGTCTGCCCCTTCTTGCGCTCGAGAAGATCGTAGAACTTATCCTGCCAATCCTGGCCGCGACGGACCCGGTAGAAGCCGTTGAACCGTTTCCTGTATTCCGGATCGGAGCGTAGATCGCAAGTATCGCGCTGCGCTTGGAGCCATTGGTATTTCTTCAGGCCCGCGGCGACTCGCGGGAGCGCCGTTTCGATATCGGCCTTTGTCAAAATAATCGTCATACGTTGTGCAACGAATAGCCGGCCGAATAAAACAATCCAATCTGCAGGACAGACTCTTGAGTTTAGCGCGGAAGGCGAAACCACCGGAGCGCCCGACAGGCGCCCCGGCGGCTGGAGGTCGGTCACGCCGCCTTTTCGTACTCCGCGTAGGCGGAGAGGATCAGGTCGCGCACGGCGTCCTGTGCGTTCGTGTCGGCGACGGGCCGGAGCAGCGCGAAGCTGCGTCGCTCGCCGTTCACCGAGTACTGGCGAGCCGGGAACGTGACGTTGCGGCCGGCGCCGGTGCGCCGCTCCCAGATCGCGAAGCCGATCAGCTTCAGGCCGGCGAAGACGCCGTTGACGAAGTGGATCTCAGCGTCGGCCAGCTTTCCCGGAGGGTTGCCCTTGTCGTTGGGCGTGATCTTGACGGTGACGTTCTGCGTGGCGACTACGGATGCGTTCGGACTCATGATGTTCTCCTCGGAACCGCGTGTCTGTGGGTTCCTTCGTGCCCAGAGGAACCCCAACACGTGGTGAAGGAGAACGGAGCGTCGGGCGTCGTCGACGAGCTGCGACACCTATGGCGCCGGTGTGACAGCCGCACTTTGCTGGCACAGCCGCCTGAGCGGCTCCCGGTGCCGTGGCGTAGCGTCCGCCCTAACGGCGGCGACGACGCCCGACGCGACATCCAACGAACGCAGGGGACGTCCTGCAGAACAGTGCGTGAACACCCCGACGACTTCAACCCGGAGGCTGGCGACGTGATGTGCGTTCTAGACGGTGATCTGGACCGTGATGAAGCGACGTGCATCGACGCGGGACTGCCGGCCGCAACCGTCAGATGCCTCGATGAACTCGACGACGCGCGTCCCTGCTTCGGCTACAAGCCGCAGGACACGGACGGTCGCGGGCGCGGTCAACTCCAGCAACAGCGTGGCGGGCCGATCTCGCTCGGCGGTCGGCGCCCCGGTTGCCGTTGTTCCGGCCGACGTTAGGATGTGCTCGCGCGCCACGTCCCGCCGCGGACGCACGTGCCCTGATGCGATCGCCAGCCACTGGTGGCGCCGAAGCGAAGCGACCCAGTGAATGCTGCTGGGCGTTCGTACACGGCACGACCGCGCCTCCCCGACGCGCGTACGGCGACGGGCATGTGTTCAGGCGCCGGAGTGCTTGCAGCCCTGACTGCGCTCCGACAACGGAAGAATGACGGGACGCCGGGCGCGCCCCGTCGGCGACGGGCTAGTCGGCCTTGCGAATGTTGACGCCGTGAACCGTGGCGTCGAGGCTTGCGAGCCAGCTTTCGGCCTCGTCGCGGATGGCCTGTTGGTCGTGCAGGTGCTCATCGGTGGAGGGGTCGACGGTGAAGATGACCAGGAGCGAGTAGGTGACGGGCTGGTTCGGGGTGGTCGTTGTTGTCGTAGCCATTTTGTCCTCCTGGGAACCGTGATGTGTGGTTCCTTCGCAACGGTTGAGGAACCCACCATCACCGGGCCGGGTAAGGACACGAGGACGGGACGCGGCGGCGAAGCGGCGGGCCTTTGGCATGGGCGTGACAGCACGCTGTTCCGCTGGCGCGGCTCTGCCGGACCGACGCTGGTCGCGTTGCGACGCGGGTGCACCCCGTCGAAGATGAGCGAAGACAACAGAACACGGAGAAACACACCGCGGGATTGTTCAGTTGACTGGTCGAACGCCGACGGCTGGACCGACAGCACGTGAGCAGCTACTCGCCGGGTTGGCGCATTGCGATCAGGAGAACGTCTAGGCGCGCGCCGGCTCGGTTCAACGGCGCGACGCGCGCCCAACGATTAGGCAGCCTCGGAAGGCGCCGTCTGTTTGCCACTCGCAAGTGCGCGACGAAGGCGTTTGACATCGATCTGGAGCCCCTTCGCGAACGCGGTGAGGCGGTCAGGATGGAACGCCTCTCTCAGAGCGAGCGCGATCAGGAGCGCTCCAGCGAATCGGTCCTGCGGCAGCTTCGCCAATGAGCCACAGCACTGCGCGAGTTCCTCGTGCTGCGATGTCAACGCTTCCAGTGCCGCCACGATGATCGGTCGTGTGAGGCGCGTCTGGCGCAGCGCCTTGTCGGCGATCGCATGAATCAACGCCGGACGAAGCTGTTCTTGCCAGAACTGTCGCTCGCGCTCGGCGTGTTCACGTTCTCGGATGCCTCGCTCGGCTTCAGACTTCGTCTGAGCCGCCTGCTCAGCATGGGCTGAGGGTCGCCCCCAATGCTTTCGACAACGCTTCTTCTCGACACACGCGCGTACGAGGCGTCCCCGGTCCTCGCCGAGCACGATCACGCCAGGGCGCGCAAATGCGCACGACGCTCGGCCTTCGGCCAGCTTCCAGCTTCGGGCAAGTATCGGCTTCGGATCGCGCACGTCGGTGTGGTGCGTGAGCGTCGACAGCGCGAGAAGTGAGGCTCCGCTCTGTTCCTGGTCCGACACCTGCTCTGCCAATTCAGGCAGCAGCCGCTTCGTGTCCTCATGATGGACGTCGAGCGCAACCTGCGTCCGCAGCCATTCGTCGAGCTGCCGCATCGGCGCAAGATTGTTGCGATCCGGCTCGCCCTCGGTCGCCAGCAAGTTGAAGAAGCAGCGACGGAACGCATCCGCCTGGCGCTCGGCGGGCACGCCCGCCAACTTGTGCGCGTGCGACGGGGTAATGACCTCCCGCCGAAAGGCCTCGCGCACGTCGGGAACCAGGCGCAACAGCGTCAAGCGTCCATACACGTACGCGGCGGACTTACCGATCTTCGCCGCGACGGCTTCAACCGTGTACGCCGGATCATTGGTCAGGAGCCGCTCGTACGCCTCGGCCTCGTCGAGCGGGTGGACGTCTTCGCGCTGAAGATTCTCGATGATCTGCGCCTCGCGCGCCTCCTGATCGGACATCGTCACAACGTGCGCCGGAATGCTCGAGCGGCCGGCGAGGTGAGCCGCCCGTAGCCGTCGCGCGCCGGCAATCAGCTCCCAGCCATCATCGGTGCGTCGCACCAGAATCGGCTGGAGCACACCGTGGACGCGAACGCTCGCGGCGAGTTCCTCCAGCGCCTCTGGTCCGAAGGTCGTGCGGGGGTTGGTAGACGATTCACGGACATCGGAAATCGGCAGCGTGACGAGCTCGGACGGCGTCGTCACCGTCGCCGTTCCATCGCCAGGCTGTGCGAGCGAGGCGACCTGCGGCTTACGTTGTCGGGATGCGATTGTGCGGGCGTTCGGTTTCATGTGTGTCCTCCTGTTGAAGGCCCGCGTGATTGCGGTTCCTTCGCGCCAAGAGGAACCCGATCACGCGGGACAGGAGGACAGGCGCGTAGCGTCCGGGCGGAGAGGCGCGGCACTTTGGCAGCGGTGTGACAGCCGTGGTGTGGCTGGCACAGCCGCCGTGGCGGCTCCCGATGCCGTGCCGCGCCGTCCGTCATTGCTCATGGCGACAGACCGGACGCGAGTGCCGCTACGACCGAACGCATCGGACCAAAGCGACGACACTCCAACGCCCCTTGACCTCGGCGCCTCGGCGTGGGACTGCCAGCCAACCGTCAGATGCTCGTAATGACCTCGGCGACGCGTGCCCAGGCTTCGGCCACGATCAGCAGGGACCACGGACCGTCGCCGTAGCGCTTCAACTTCCTGAACAGCGTGGCGGGGCCGATCTCGAGCTGCTCGGCGGTCAGCGTGCGGTTGCCGTTGTTCCGCTCGAGCGCAGCGAGGATGTACTCGCGCTCCACGTCGCGCAGCGGACGCACGTGCTCCGACGCGATCACGAGCGACTGGTGGTGCCGCACCTCGTCCGGCAGATCATCGACATCCACCAGTTCTCCGGTCGCGAGGACGCACGCGCGTTCCACCGCGTTTTCGAGTTCGCGGATGTTGCCGGGCCACGGATAGCGGAGGATCTGCTCGAACGCGTCCGGCGTGTAGCCCGTGATGGGCCGTCGCATCTGACCTGCGACGCGGACGAGGATGCTGGCGGCGAGGCCGCGCAGGTCCTCTGGCCGTTCTCGGAGCGGCGGTATCTCGAGCTGGACGACGTTGAGGCGGTAGAACAGATCGCGCCGGAAGCGCCGCTCCTTCACGTCCTGCGCGAGGTCACGGTTCGTCGCGGCGATTACGCGTGCGGTGACCTTCCGCTGACGATTCTCGCCGACTCGCCGAATCTCGTGCTCCTGGAGCGCGCGCAGCAGCTTTACCTGCAGCGGCAGCGGGACTTCGCCGACTTCGTCCAGGAGGAGCGTGCCCTTCTCCGCGGCTTCGAACAGGCCGGGGCGATCACTGATGGCGCCGGTGAACGCGCCGCGCACATGGCCGAACAGCTCGCTTTCGAACAGTGCGTCCGGCAACGCGCCGCAGTTGACGGGAACGAATGGGCCGTTGGAGCGGGGCGATGTGTCGTGGATGAATCGGGCGAGACGTTCCTTGCCTACGCCGCTCTCACCGATGATCAGAACGTTCGAATCGACTTCGGCGACGCGCGCAGCCACGCCGACGAGCCTTTCCATCGCGGGGCTGTACACACCAAGACTGGATTCGCGGTCGGCGCCGTGCCGCTCGAAGCCAGGGCGTTGCATGTGCCACTCAGGTGGACTGGCCGACACCGTGCGGGGAGTGAGGCGGTGTCCGCTCGTCTCGGTGCGTTATTCGTCAAGTCTGCTCTCGACACGACGGGGGGAGTGCGTCACGTCGTCGGTGCTGTTGGTTGAATCGCTGACAGCAAACTTGATTATGTTGAATCAGCGTGTGGTTTACAACGCTCTCCGCAGCACCTTCCAGCGTAAGTTGATGAAATGTGGAGCGACGAATTCGTAATCGTGATCCGATTCGCACACCGACGTGCGTCGAAACGCATGAGCTCAGACGCGACGAAAGCGTAACTGCCCCGTCGATATCGTCGTGCCGTTGCCGCGGAGTGGGTGGGCCTGATCGCCCATCCGCGTGAAGAGCGGTGAGGATCTCGGTCGCCGCATGCCGAATGGCTCCGAGGGCCGCCAGCACCGCGCCGACGCGCCAGTTGGGCGCTGCCAACGGGATCGCTATCCGCCGACGCTGACGGCCTTCAGAATGACTGACGCGGCGCGTCAGTAATCGGCCGCGAGCATGATTGTCAGGACCCGCACGGTCTGGCGCGGGTCGCTCGGATCCTCGCTGCCGCAGGTGAGCGTCGGATCGTAGTAGTCGATCTTCCAGAAGATGGTCTGACCGGCATGATCGAACGATCCGAAATCGCGCTCCTGGTGCGGATCATTGTCGGGCGTGAATGCGTCGAACAATTCGACCTTTTCGCGAATCGCCGACTGATCGCCAGGCGGCAGGGCGCAGATGCCAGGCGTCTGAATGAGCCGGCCGGTGATGCCCATCGCCGTTCGGCAGAGATCGTTCAACGCTGCGATCTTGTTCGTGTCTCGAACTTCCATGATGTCTCTCCGTTGAGGTGTCTTCGCCATTGCTGGCCTCCTGTGGTTCCGCGACGTGCGGTTCCTTCGCCACCAGAGGAATCCCACTCGCGGAACCTGGGAGGCGGCGAGCCCGGACGGACCGACGAAGCCCGGCGCCCGTGTCGGTGGCGTGACAGCCTGAACTGAGGCTGGCGCGAGCCGTCAGGCGTCTACCGACGGCGCCGGGCTGGCCGCGAAAGCGGCGGCGGTCCATCCGGGCGAGCGAAGGCGAAGACTCACCGGAGAGACGACGGAAGGACCGGCCGAACGACCGGAAGCGACGTGCACAGAGATAGGGATGCGCTAACTGTCGACCGATGCGGGGGCTCGAGGTCGAGTTGGGAGCACGCGTGCACGTGCCGAAGTGGAATCCAGAGACCGCCTGCAGCGCGTTGGCCTCGTCGGAGACTGCGGCGGAACGAGCGGAAGCACCTTGCTCGCATCGTGGAGCTATGCGCTCACGAACTGGCCGATGGTGACGTTCGCCCAGCCAGCGCACCATCGACGCGCCGGCTGGGCACGCCATGGAATCGTTATCCGCCGACGCTGACGGCCTTCAGAATGACTGACGCCGCGCGCTGGATGCGGTCCAACGAACCCGAGAGCGCCTCGCGGTCGCCGCGATAAAGCAAGATGTAGTCGCGTGACGAGTCAGACGTGTTGAGTCCCACTGCCCCGCCGACGACGAAGGCCACGGCCTCCGCTTCGAGTTCGCGCGTGTCACGTGAGGCCGGTCGGTCGTCCGCGCGGTGCAACAGTTCGTGCGCGTGCTCGTGAACGAGGGTCGTGAACTCCATGGCGGGCGAGAGACCGTTGAGGAGCCGAATGCGTCCGCCGCTTGACGTGCCGAGTGCGCCGCCAAGTTCGTCGGCGTACTCGAGGGCGATGCCCTGTTCGAGGATCGCCGTTTTGAGCAAGGCCGTCCTTGCGCCGGGATCACCTGAGGCTTCGCACAGGCGTCGGCAGCGGCTCGCCGTCGGTCTGCTCGACATCGAACACGTACGCCGCGCGGAAGCCGACGACGGTTCGCGCGTTGTCGCCATCGGACTCAGCCTCGCGTCGGCCGACGATCGGCGCCAGAATCGCGATGCCCTTCTCGCCCTTCCGAACGAAGCGACCCATCGTGCGCCACGTCTGAAAGCCCGCGACGCGCGTCGCGGTCGGGCGCTGACTCGCGATGAGACAGACGTTGTGCCAGGTAGTACTTGTGGAACCGCGCCATCGTCTTGAGCAGCGCGGTGAGCTGGTCGCTGTGGCCTTCATCGAGAAGCGCCGCAAGCGTGTCGAGGGCGTCGGTCGTGATCTTCTTGAGTGCGTCGGCGGTCATGGTGTCCTCCATTGGACGGGTTGTCCGTGGTTCCTTCGCGCCCTGAGGAACCCGACAACCCGTCTGGAGGACACACGGCTCGGTCATCGGCTCGCCGAACACCGCGGCGTCTCTCACCGGGCGTGCCAGCGATCTGTGCTGGCGCGACGCGAAGCGGCCGGTGAGCGCTGCGGTGTGATCGTGCGTCGCACGACGGCGTGCCGATGGCGGAGCCACCTCGCCGACATCAAGTACCGGGAATGGGTCGGATGCAGACGACCCGTGCGGCCAAGCCTCGGGGGTGAGGCGTAGGACCTATTCTGTCCGCGCTTCCGCGTAACATTCCCAAGTGGCCGAGATCGCGGCACCGCTTCCGAGCGGGCGGCCGGATCGGTGAGCCGCGAACGGCCAACCGCACTCGATCGTGCAAGCTGGTGTTCTGGCCTGGTCCGAAGGCTCTGCATTCGCTCGGCGCAAGAGGGAGGATGGACCCGAATTCAGACGGGGAAGTTCTCAGGGGTCCACATGCATCATCTCAACGTCCGCGTGGCCTGGCATGACAGCAAATGGGACGGAACCGTCTGTCGGAATCCGTCGGCGAATGCATTCTGCGTTGATCTGGATCGAATTCGCGCCGACCGGAACGATGCTGTTGAGGATCGGCTTGCCGGGAAATGGTTCGCCGAGCTGGCGCCCGATCAGCAGCCGCCGTGTAAGGCTGAATGCGGCGCCTTCATGAACGCGCGTGAGTGGGTTCGTGAGTTCGTGCATCCATACCAGGGGATTCCCAAGGCGAAGGCAACCCACGGCTATCTGAAGCCGACGCGGATCAAGGTTCCTCCGTACTCGACATTTGCGATTCCCTTCAACTGGATGCTCAGGAGAGCCAGGAGCGGTTCGATGAGTCGCTCGGTGTCGATCTGCCTCCGGACGAGGACGCGCCGTTCCCATCGGCTTGGGTGTTCTCCAGGCACCGCCAAGAGGCCCTCTGCAACACGTTCTTCGGCCGCCTGACGCCTGGCCAGTCGCTCGTCTTCTTCTACACCAAAAGCGGCCATCCGCTCGATGAGACGATCTCACGACTGGTCGTCGGTGTCGGGCGGGTCACATCCGTTTCGCGTCTCCTCCTGTACGAGTCAGCCGAAAGCCACACCTATCCGCTGTGGGATCGCCTATTCACTCACTCGATTCGGCCGGACGGCGACGAGGGCTTCCTGCTTCCGTATCACGACTACCTGGTGCCGACCGGTGATCCCGTCGAGGACGAGCGGCGCCGTCGGCTCGTTCGCGAAATCGCGGTTGTCCCAGAGCCGAGTCACATCATGTCGTTCTCCTACGCTGGCGAACTCGGTACGCCAGATGTTGCGCTCTCGGCGCTTGTGCGTTGCCTCGATGTCGTGAGGAAGGTTCGTGAACACGGCATTGCGAAAGGGCCGTGGGAGAGGCGTGAGGAATGGCTCAACGCGAAGGATCGCCGAGACTTGGAAGAATCGAGGAGCATTCCCGGGAACCGGAGCGGCTCTCGAGGCGTTGGGCATGCGGCTCGGGCACGGCGCTGGCGCTGGAACTCTCGGCGAACGGACGCGATCGGCGAACTCGACGACCCATGGCCGATTCTTGACGCCATCTTCCGCGGAAAGGAAAAGCCGCCTCGATCCGTGTACGTGGCCGACATCAAGGCTGCGGCCGGCATCTGGACGAACCTGTCCGGAGGAACGCCGGTCGCTGCTGAAACTGCTATCGCGGTTCAGTCTGAGCCCCGCGCAGGCGCTCCGTTGGTTTGACGTCGAAGAGCGAAAGAAGGCCACGCGAAGCCCGGTAGACGACCGTACGCTTCTCGAAAACCCGTATCGGATCGTCGAGACGGACCTTGGCGACGGAGACGACTACCCGGTTTCAATCGGTGTGATCGACCGCGGCTTGATGCCTGAATCAACCGTCGCAGTCGCACAGCCTGTTCCGGAGCCCTCGGCGGTTGGATCGCAGCTCGACCATCGTCGAGTGCGGGCCGCATTCGTCAGTCGTGCTTCGACGAGCGGCCGAGAACGGCGATGCGCTCCTCACGGAGCCCGAGGCAGCCACTGCACTTTCTAAACTAGATCTGCCGCGCCCATGCGTGGTGCCTGGCGACTGGCTTGCCGCATCAGAATCGCTTCTCCAGCCGGAGATCACCCGTCTTCAGGTGATCACGGATACCGAGCAGAGTCGCTCGGTCGCCTGCCTACAGCTCTCCGAACTGCATGAGAGAGAAGCGAGGCTGGGCAGCATTCTCGGCAAGAGAGCCTCGGCAGCGCTTGCGTCGCTCGGCGAGAAGTGGCGGGAGTTGCTCGTCGAGGCCGTCACCGAAGGCGGCGGAGAGGTTGACGAAAGAAAGCCTCGGCACAAGGCCGCCCTTGCCGAGCAGGCGGATGCACTCGAGATCGTCACGACACGTAAGCTGAGCGCCCTGGTCGGACGAGCGGGGACCGGAAAGACGACAGTCCTCGGCGCGCTCCTCAAGTCCGATCGCCTCCAGAAGGACGGCATGCTGTTCCTCGCGCCAACTGGAAAGGCGCGTGTGCGGCTCTCGCAGAAGGCGAACGCCAGTGCGATGACGGTCGCGCAGTTTCTGTACGGCCTTGGGCGCTACGATGGCGCGACGCCAGCGGCCGCTGTTCGAGGGCAAGGAGCGCCATCGACAAGGAGAAGACCGTCGTCATCGACGAATGCTCGATGTTGACGATCGACGATCTCTTCGCCGTCCTGATGGCACTAGACCTGGCCCATGTCCAGCGGCTGATTCTCGTCGGGGATCCCAATCAGCTTCCGCCGATCGGAGTCGGCCGGCCGTTTGCCGATCTCGTCGCGCACCTCGAAAGCGGAAACGAGGCGGTCGCACCTGCTTTGGCCCGGCTCACCGTCGAACTGCGTACCGTGGAGGGTGCCCGAGACACCTCCGACAGTCTGAAGCTGGCGTCCTGGTACACGCGGGAACCGCAGCCGGTCGATGCCGACCGCGTACTCAGCGATCTCGAACTCAATCAGCCGTTCAACGACCTGACGATTCGGTTCTGGGAAACCGCCGATGATCTTCGCGCGGCTCTCGAAGGTGAGTTTGTAAACAGGTTGGGGCTCAAGAACCCGACGGACGTTCCTGGTTTCAACGCGGCGCTCGGCCTGACCGAGGAGGGCTTGGTGCCGTTCGACGATCACAATGGCGCCGAGAGGTTCCAGATTCTTTCGCCGGTCCGGCTGCACCCTTACGGCGTGCACGATCTGAATCGCTGGGTCCAGCGCCGCTATCGTGCCTCGCAGCTTAAGTCGGCTAGCCAGCCTTGGGGCGTGAGTCTTGGTGACGAAGACATCGTCTGGGGCGACAAGGTGATCCTGCTTCGCAACGGAAAACGAGAGGGCTGGAATGGAACGACACACGAGAAAGCCCGAAGAGTATCTGGCGAACGGCGAGATCGGAATAGCTGCTGCCACCCGGTGCAATGAAGGGCAAGTTCCTGAACGTGGCGTTCGCTCAGCGCCCGGATGTCCGCTTCGAATTCTGTCCGAGCCAGTTTGGCGGCGACGGTGCCCCGCTCGAACTCGCGTACGCCCTCACCGTTCACAAGGCACAGGGAAGCGAATTCGGCGTCGTCTTTCTGGTGCTGCCGAAGCGAACGCGCTCGCTGTCGCGCGAACTTGCTGTACACCGCGCTTACGCGATCGCGACAGCACCTTGTGCTGCTCGTCGAGGGACGGGACGCGAGTTTCCTCTACGACCTGACCAAGCCCGGAACGGTCCGAAACCGCTCGGCGCAACACGAACATGTTCACCGCCGGCGTTCGCAGCCGACGGCGACGAACGCGCCTTATGCGGAACATCTCGTTCATCGAACCAGGCGCGGCGAGATGGTTCGCAGCAAGTCCGAGCTGGTGATTGCGAACCATCTCTTCGGGCAGGGCTTGAAGTACGAGTACGAACGGCCGCTCGAGGGGAGCGTCGTCCCAGGCCGGTTGACGGCCTGACTTCTCCTTCGTCACCGATGCCGGCGACGTCATCGTCTGGGAGCATCTGGGGATGCTTCACCGCGACGACTATCGTCGCGGCTGGGAATGGAAGACGGCTGTGGTACGAGCAGAACGGGTTCGAAGAAGGCAGAATCTCTTCACCACGAGCGACGGAGAGGGGGCAGCCTCGATTCCCGACCAATTGAGGAAACCGCCAGCGAGTCGCGGACGCTGCTGTACGTAGACGAACATGCCGAAACGACAGAGCCCTACGGGCAGCGAACTCTTCATCGTCGACAACAGCGACACCGACTGGAAGGCCCTTCGCTACCTCCACGACTGGTGTCAGCTCTCGAAGGCGATCGACATCGCCACCGGCTACTTCGAGATCGGCTCGCTGCTGGCGCTCAACGGCGAATGGCAGAAGGTCGACAAGATCCGCATCCTGATGGGCGCCGAAGTGTCGCTGCGATCCGAGCGCCGTGTTCGCCGAGGCCCTGGCGTTCGCGAAGCAGACGCTGGACGACAGCCTCGAGCAGACAAAGCAGAAGAACGACTTTCTCGACGGTGTGCCCGAGATCGTCGAAGCGCTGAAGTCCGGCAAGATCGAGTGCCGTGTCTACCGCAAGGAGAAGTTCCACGCCAAGGCGTACATCACCCACGCGCGGATGGAAGTCGTCGGTTCCGCCGCTCTGGTCGGCTCGTCGAACTTCACCTATCCGGGCCTGACCGAGAACGTCGAGCTGAACGTCCAGATCACCGGCGCCCAGGTCACCGTGCTCCAGGAGTGGTACGAGCAGCACTGGGAGCGAGCCGAAGACGTCACGCCCGAGATCCTCCGGGTCATCGAGCGTCACGTCGACGAGTACACGCCGTTCGAGGTCTACGCCAAGGCGCTGCAGGAGTTGCTGCGCGGCCACGAGGTGACCGCCAGCGAGTGGGAGCGTGCAGTCTCGAAGATGTATCCGGTGCTCGACCAGTACCAGCAGGACGGCTACCAGAACCTGATCAAGATCGCGACGCAGCACCGCGGCGCGTTCCTGTGCGACGGCGTCGGTCTCGGCAAGACCTTCATCGGCCTGATGCTGATCGAACGGCTCGTCGTGAAGGAGAAGAAGAACGTCCTTCTGCTCGTCCCGAAGAGCGGCCGCAAGGCGGTCTGGGAGCCGGCAATCCGCCGTTACCTGCGCCACGTTGGCGGCGGCGACTTCAGCAACTTCGTTGTTCTGAACCACACCGACCTGAACCGGGAAGGGCGACGATCTGCCCGCCCGTCTCGAGGCGATCCGCGAGAAAGCCGACGTCATCATCATCGACGAGGCCCACAACTTCCGGAATCCCGGTCCGCGTGGCGCAGCGCCGAGATGCGGAGCCGCTGCCGGCGGGTCAGATCAGAGGCGAGGGGAAGGTCGAGCCGTCGCGCTACCGAAGACTCTTCGACGTCGCGGAGAACAAGCAGATCTTCTTTCTCACCGCGACGCCGATCAACAACAAGCTGGATGACTTCCGGCACGTCGTTCAGCTGTTCACGCGGGATCAGGCGGACTACTTCGGGCAGACGCTCGGAATTCACTCTCTCCAGGGGCACTTCCGGCAGCTGGAGAAGCAGCTCGAGAACAGCTGGAGCGACCAGCGGGAGCACGGGCGATGAGCGTGCCGCTCGAAACGAACCTCGAGGAAGCAAAGGGGATCCTCGCCGGGAGCCCGCATCTTCTCGAAGCTGGTCGTCCAGCGCTCCCGTGCCTACGTCAAGAAGAGCCAGGAACTGCAGGGCAAAGGCGCCGCAATTTTTCCGGAGCGGGAAGACCCGAAGGTTGCCGAGTACTCGGTTCAGAAGACCTACGGACCGCTGCTGAAGAGCATCGAGAAGGCGTTCAGCAAAGAGAAGCCGCTGTTCGCGCTGCCCATCTACTACCCGCTCGCGTACTACACGGGCACTGAGCCGATCGACACCGTTCCAGGAGAACCGCCAGAAGCAGGTCGTCGCCCTGATCCGCACGCAGTTCCTGAAGCGCTTCGAAAGCTCCGTCTCGCGCGTTCGAATCGTCCTGCGAGCGGCTGTTCCTGAAGCTGCTCGCCTTTGTCGAGACACATGCAGACGAGCCGGCCGAGCAGAAGCGGCTGAAGCGATGGAAGGACCAGCACGATGAGCTGATCACCGACGTCGTCGCGAAGTATCGGTGCCGAGGTCGACGCGGACGAGAGCCGCCGGACGACGTCGTTCCCGACGGAGTTGCTCGAGGCGTCGACGAAGCTCGACCGCGAGACGAGTACCAGCGTCGACGAGATGCTCGACGAGACGTATCTCGACCTCGATCAGCTCGTCGAGTTCCTCGCGCAGTGCCAGGAGCGTCACCGCGAGGACGACGACAAGCTCGAAGACGCTGAAGCAAGCTGCTGAAGAACGACCCGGTGCTGAGCACGCACAAGGTGCTGATCTTCAGCGAGTTCGCCGACACGGCCCGCTACCTGCAAGGCGCAGCTCCAGGCACGCCGGCATCGAAGGCGTCGAGGAGATCGACGGCGACAGCAAGGTGGACCGCGCCGACATCATCCGGCGGTTCGCGCCGTACTACAACGAGTCCTCGTCGGCGCAGCTCAGAAGCGGCCGGGCAGGACGAAATCCGCGTCCTGATCTCGACCGACATCCTGTCGGAAGGCCTGAACCTTCAGGACGCGACGCGGCTGATCAACTACGACCTGCACTGGAACCCGGTGAAGCTGATGCAGCGGATCGGCCGCGTCGATCGGCGGATGAATCCGGAGGTCGAGGACGACGCTTGTCGCCGATCATCCGGAGCAGAGGGCCGCTGCGCGGCAAGGTCGCCTACTGGAACTTCCTGCCGCCGAAGGAGCTGGATGCGCTGCTCGCAGCTTTACCAGCGGGTGTCGCACAAGACGCTGCGGATCTCCAAGACGCTCGGCATCGAGGGCAGGAAGCTGCTCACGGCCGAGGACGACTACGAGGCGCTCAAGGAGTTCAACGCCGAGTACGAGGGCAGAGCGACGTTCCTCGAGCAGATGCACCTGGAGTGGCAGCAACTGCTCGGCGACGACCCGGGCTGGACGACCAGCTTGAGCGGGCTGCCCGCTTCGCGTCTTCAGCGGGCGGCGACCGGCCGAAGGCCGGGCCGGCCGGCGTCTTCTTCTGCTACACGCTGCCGGCGCTGGACACGGAGACCGGGGCATGTTGACCGAGAAGGCCGGGACGACGGGGTGGTATCTGTACGACTCGCAGTCGAAGCAGATCGTCGAGGACCCGGAGCGCATCATCGACGAGCATCCGGTCGACGCCCGACATCCGACGGCACTGTCGCCACTGCACGAGGAGCGCTGACGGCAGTGCCCGCGCAGAAGTCGAGAAGCACATCAAGAACACCTACCTGAAGAGGGTGCAGGCCCCTGTCGGCGTGAAGCCGATCCTGAAATGCTGGATGGAACTGAACGAGGGCTGATGCCGATGCCGACCGATCACCGCGCTGAGCTACGCGAGATCAAGACGCTTCCGATCGCTGATCGCGTACCTGCGCGACGAGCTGGGCTGGCCGATCGAGTACGGACGACTGTCGAGGAGTCTACCTTCGACTACACGCCGGAGGAACTCGGGGTCGATCCAAGAACGCCGCCAAGATCAAGGAAATCAAGCAACTCCGGCCGCTCACGCCAAGCCAGCCCTGGGGCATCTTCTTCGTCAAGTTCGAGCCGAAGACGCTTCCTGTCGTCGCGCTGCGCCGCATCCTGAGCCAGGTCGTCGTGAAGAAGCGTGCGTCCGCCAACAGCGCCGAACGCGCCGGCTGGGCGGCGGACGATCTGCTCTTCATCTCCACCTACGGCGAGGGCGACGAGCGCCAGATCAGCTTCGCGCACTTCTCGCAAGACCGGACGGCCAAGACGATCTGCCCACGCTGAAGGTGCTCGGCTGGGACGACCTCGACACGGCGCTGCACCTCGACGCCGTCGCCACGCGAGCTGACGCGAGCATCTCGCCTGGCCCGACGACGAGGCGGACGTCGAAGCCTGGCGCGAGCGCTGGCGCGCCGCCTTCACGCTGCGCCACCGCGAGGTCATCACGACCTCGAAGGAACTGTCGATCCGCCTCGCCGAGCTGGCCCGCGCCATCCGCGACCGCATCAAGGCCGCGCTCGCCATCGAGACCGAGAAGGGCCCGCTCGACCAAGCTGATGAAGGCGTTCCAGGAGGCGCTGGTCCACGACCTCGACGCCGACGGCTTCGCCGACATGTACGCGCAGACCATCGCGTACGGTCTGCTCTCGGCGCGCATCGCCGACCCGCACGAGAAGACGGCCGACGACTTCGCTGCCCACATGCGCACCAACCCGTTCCTGCGCGAGCTGATGGAGACCTTCCTGAAGGTCGGCGGGCGGCGCGGCAAGGCGGGCGGGCCGGGCATCGACTTCGACGAGCTGGGCGTCAGCGAAGTCGTGGAGCTGCTCGACGACGCCAACATGGAGGCCGTCCTCCGCGACTTCGGCGACCGGAACCCGCAGGAAGACCCGGTCATCCACTTCTACGAGCTCTTCCTCAAGAGTACGACGCAAGAAGCGCAAGATCCAGCGCGGCGTCTTCTACACGCCGCAGCCCGTCGTCTCCTACATCGTCCGCAGCGTCCACGAGCTGCTGCAAACCGAGTTCGGCCTCGCCGACGGCCTCGCCGACACCACCACCTGGGGCGAGATGCTGAAAAAGCACCCCGGCCTGAAGCTCCCGCCGCTCACCGACGAGCCGGGCGAAAAGCGCACCATCTCGCCCGGACGAACCCTTCGTCCAGATCCTCGACCCCGCCACCGGCACCGCCACCTTCCTCGTCGAAGTCATCGACGTCATCCACCGCACGCTCGCGGCGAAGTGGAAGCAGCAGGGCCTCACCGACGCCGCAGCAGCGACGCCGCGTGGAACGACTACGTGCCGAAGCACCTGCTCCCGCGCCTCCACGGCTACGAGCTGATGATGGCGCCCTACGCCATCGCGCACATGAAAATCGGCCTCAAGCTCGCCGAGACCGGCTACCGCTTCGGCACCGAGGAACGCGCCCGCATCTACCTCACCAACGCCCTCGAACCGTGGGTGGAGACAGCTCCCGCTCATCGGCTTCGACGCCCTCGCCCACGAAGCCGCCGCGGTGAACGAAATCAAACGGCACAAGCGCTTCACCGTCGTCATCGGCAACCCGCCGTATTCCAACTTCGGGCAGCTGAACAAGAATCCGTTCATCTGATCGATGCTCGATGACTACAAGCGCAGGCTCGAGACGAGACGAAAGCTCAAGCCTCGACGACGACTTCATGCAAGTTCCTTCGCATGCGCACACATCCTGGTGCACGAGCGCGTCGGCAGTTCTTGGGTTCATCACCAACCACGGCTATCTCGACGGTCCAACTTCCCGCGGAATGAGGCGAGTCTCACTCGGACCTTCTCCGCAGCTGCGCATTCTTGAATCTTCATGGGAACTCGCGAAAAGAGGAAACAGTCCCGATGGCTCCGAGGACGAGAACGTGTTCGACATCCAGCAAGGCGTTGCCATACGCTTCTGGCCATGCGCGCCGGCGCAGCATCGCCGAGCTCGCGCACGCCGATCTGTGGGGACGTCGCGACAAAGTACGCAGTTGCTCGCACATGATTGCGACACAGCGGCATTATCGACGCCAACCATCCCTAATTCTGTCGAACCTCGACGCCGTATCCAATGCCGCGCTGAATCGATCATCACAGCTGAGGCATGAATACCGAGTTTTTCCGAGTGATTGGTGGAGTCGATTCCGTTGCGACGCTCGTGCGGCACGCTGACTCGCCGACCACGAAGATCCTGTTCATGGACGTTGATCGCGCGAAGACTTGCGAGGGCTGGAGTCGTTCTCGATGCCGAGTAGTCCGCAGATGCGAGAGTTGCTCGGTGACAGCCCTGAGCTCGACGAGTTGCGGAGATCGCCGCTTGGAAGCGAGTGAGCGGTTTAGACCGGCGTTCACTAAGCGTCTTTATCGGCCTTTGATACCGTGGGATCTATTGGCCCCGGAACTGCACGATCTCCGAACGCGCATCGCAAGTCCGTAGATCGACATCAGTGCATGTCGACGCCAGAACTGCTGCCGTTTCACACGAGTTTGTAAGGCCGCAACCATCGCAATAATGCTTTCGTGAGTCGAATCTATTCGGTCGAGGATCATACCTCTTTGTTTAACAGACCCAACAACGCATCGGTTCCCCTCTGGATTCGGTCGATGATGACTGCGCAAGGGCCGTGCGGTTCGGGCAACGCCAGTGACTTCACTCCGTTCTTCAGGGCGACGGCTTCTACAAGAGCGTACCGCTGCCCACCGGCCTGACGCCCGAAGACATCTTCCACTACGTCTACGCGGTGTTTCACAGTCCCGGCTACCGGAGCCGCTACGCGGAGTTTCTGAAGATCGATTTCCCGCGCCTGCCGTTGACCGGGAACCTGGAGCTGTTCCGCGCGCTGGCCCGGCTCGGCGGCGAACTCATCGCCCTGCACCTGCTGGAATCGCCCAAGCTCGACCAAGCCCATCACCGAGTTCATCGGCGGCCGGAATCCCGAGGTCGAAAAGATCTCGTGGTCGAAGAACACCGTGTGGGTGGACAAGGCGCAGACCACCGGCTTCAAGGGCGTGCGCGAGGACGTGTGGAACTTCCACATCGGCGGCTACCAGGTCTGCGAGAAGTGGCTCAAGGACCGCAAGGGCCGCACGCTCTCGCAAGGACGACATCGCCCACTACCAGAAGATCGTCGTCGCCCTCACCGAGACCGATTCGCCTGATGAAGGAGATCGACGAGGTCATCGAGGCGCACGGCGGCTGGCCGGGCGCGTTCATGAGCGGGGCCGTAGCCGCAGCTCCAAGCCCCAAGTTCGATCTCGTTGTAGCCTGGATGTTCATTCATGAGCCCCCGAGATAGTCTTGTCTGACTGGACCTCGGCTTCTGGAGAACTCGCGGCTCACGTCCTTGCTGAAAGCGAGAGGACGTTGAAAGCCTACGCGGTGCAGCCGACTCTGGTTCGGGAGCATGTCGGCATCGAGGCCAACATCTTCGCCAGCGGGTACGGTCAGCGGCAGGTGTTTGAGTTGGTGCAGAACGCGGCGGACGCCATCTTTGTAGGTGGGGCGCGAGGGCGTGTTCGCATCGTCCTGACTGACCAAGCGCTCTACTGCGCGAATGAGGGCGCCCCCAATCGACCGTGACGGCGTTACAGCCATCTTGATGGCGTATCTGTCGGCGAAAAGCGGAGAACAGATCGGTCACTTCGGCCTGGGTTTCAAGTCTGTTCTATCGGTCACGTCGACGCCCCAATTCTTCTGCCGGGCGGGGTCGTTCGGCTTCGACAAAGCCCGTTCATCTGAACGTATCAGGGCAGTTCTGCCCGATGTTGAAGACGTCCCGGTCCTTCGGCTCGGGCACATCCTCGACCCACAGAGAGAGGCCCTCGACGACCGCACGCTGGCGGGTCTGATGCAGTGGGCGACGACGGTTGTTCGGTTGCCTAGAAATGTGGGCGAGTCAGCATGGCTCGCGACCGAATTAGCGAGGTTTCCGTCGGAGTTTCTCGTCTTCTCGCCACATGTGTGTCGGTTGGAATTGCACGATGCGCTTGCCGGCGAGGAGAGAGTCATCGACATCTCCAGCGATGGTCCAGTCGTGACGATTGGAGATGGCGACCTCCAGTCGCGATGGCGCGTCTTTCATCATCGCTTGGAGACTGCAGATCTCTCCACAGATGAACTCAACGACGCGGAGGTAGCGACGCGAAAGAGGGAGGCGTTGCCGCTACTCTGGGCGGTGCCTCTTGACGGCGGACGGTCCCGCGGGCGGTTCTGGGCCTTTTTCCCGACTGAAACCGAGACGACTCTCACTGGCATCCTGAATGCTCCATGGAAGACGAACGCCGACAGACAGAATCTGCTCGATGGACCGTTCAATCGATGTCTGCTCGAAGAATTCGTGGACGTCGTCACGCGCGCTTGGCCAGACCTGATCGACCAGCACGACCCTGGCGGGCTGTTGGATTTACTGCCTGTACGTGACCAGGATGCCGAAGAACTGGGCAGACAGAGCGATGGGCGCTGGGCTGTATCGCGAGCTGGCCGGGGTATCCAGCGTGCCGGATCTGACCGGAGAACTGTCTCTGCCCACGGCCGTGTTCCTACGCCCGGACCTCGTGCTGTCCGACGGCGGTCGCCAATGGTTGTCGGATCGCGCGGACGCGGAGACCAGGGGCAACGTCAACTGGGTGCATCACTCCGTGGAAACGCGCGAACGTCGCCCACGCGCCGAACGATTGGGATGTGGGAAAGGGTCTTTGCAGGCGTGGCTCGAAGACGTCGCTGAGGAAGGCACAGCTGCTTCCTCCGTTCGCGCGCTTTCTCTGGTCGAGGCCTTGTTTCCGAGGCTCCAATTCGGATCCATGCCGGACGTGAGAGGTGCGCGAATCGTGCTCGCGATAGGCGACACCTTGGAAGCGCCCGATGCGCGGTTGTGTTTCCCGGTCGATGGCGTCGCTGTTCCCGAGGGAATCTCCGTTGTCCATGCGGAGGTGCTGGCCGACAAGAGCGCACGTGAGACTCTGAGGAAGCTCGGAATCCAGCCGATCAGCGTTGAGGTCCAACTGAAGCATGCGTTGGGGTCGGTTCCTCCGGACTGGGAACGAGTGTGGACGTTGCTCCGCAGGATGCCCGCCGATGGCGCCCAGATATTCGTCCGGCAGCATTCTCGCGAAGTCCATGTCAGGACACTCGTTGGTACCTTTTCACGCGGACATCAGACGCTGTTACCTGGACCAGTCGCGGACCCAGCGGTTGTGGACGATCATCATCTGATTGTAGACATGACGTTTCACGAAGCAGACGTCGCGTTGCTGAAGGCAGCGGGCCTGGTCGATGCGCCCGTCGCAGGGCGCGGCGTGTGGAGGGAGCGTGGTACGACGCCTACCTGAAGGCGGCCCGCGTCGCGTACCGGACAGTTGAACGACGAGGATACGACGCAGATATCACGCCAGTGGCATCAGCGATTCCGGGTCCGATGCACGCGCTTGTTCACGGCAGCGCCGCCCTCAAGGTGCGGTTCACGGAGCGTCTTCTCCCGTTGCTCCCGGTGGAAGGCCATTGGACGTTCTTCTGCCGGACGAGGCCGAATGCCTACGAAAGGGTGGAAGTTACTGAGCCTGTGCGCTGGTGCATCAGTCAGTATGGTCTCTGAACACATCTCTCGGGCCGAGCAACCTGTCCGCGGTGATCTCGCCCACTCTAGGTCAGTGGAACATCCTCTTTCCAGTAGCCACCGTATCGAAGGAGCTCCTCTCGGGGCTAGACATTCCGGCCGACTTCGCGCAGTTAACCGATAGGAGTACATCCGGAAGTGTGCCAGGTTTGGCATTCGGAGCGACCATAAGCATTTGGCAGTACCTGCCGGAGAAGTAGCCAGAATCACGCGCTTGGCAGCGGTGGCCGGTTAGTCACGTCGAGGCTCCTGCAACGTTTGGCTCCGGGTTCGCGTCTGGAGAGCCCACTAGTCGGCCATCCCCGCTAAATTGTTTCTATACTGTTCCTATGCTGTTGTGAGTGCCTACCTCGTCAGCTAGACACGATAGATTCTAGGATGGATCGGTACCATGTCATCGTGATCGGCGGCGGACACGCCGGCGCCGAAGCGGCAGCCCTCGCCGCTCGGCGCGGCGCCCGAACCCTCCTGCTAACTCAGAATCTCGAGACGATCGGTCAGATGTCATGCAATCCCGCAATCGGAGGGATTGCGAAAGGAACGGTCGTACGTGAGGTGGACGCTTTAGGTGGGGTCATGGGCCGAGCCACAGACCTGGCGCGGATTCAGTTCAGGATGCTGAACCGCTCCAAAGGACCGGCAGTCTGGTCTCCTCGGGCCCAGTGCGATCGAGGGCTTTACCGTCGGGCGGTTCGTGGACTTCTGGAACGCGAGCCCAACTTGGAGTTTGCCCAGGGAACGGTATCCGAGTTCCTGATGTCTGGCGGATGCATAGATGGTGTACGGACACTGGACGGAAGTGTGTTCTATGCGGCATCGGTTGTTCTTACCGCCGGCACTTTCCTCCGAGGCAGGATTCACATGGGCCTCGACGTCCAAGTCCCTGCTGGCCGGGCGGGCGAAACTCCGGCTGTAGAAATTGCTCAACAATTTGATAGGGTTGGCTTTACAGTTAGACGGTTCAAAACCGGAACCCCTCCACGAATCGATGGACGCTCAGTAGATACCTCGCAACTCCAACGACAGGAAGGGGATGCTGGCGAATACTGGTTTTCGTTCTACCATCGCTGTTTACACCCGCCGCAACTACCCTGCTATCTGACGTACACCGGTGCGCCGCTGAGAGACGTAGTGCTCCGTCACCTCAAGGAGTCGGCCCTGTATGGTGGGGCGATCAGCGGGCGCGGCCCGCGCTACTGTCCGTCGATCGAAGATAAGATCCTGAAGTTCCCTGGCGCAGAGCGCCACCAAGTGTTTCTCGAGCCCGAGGGCCTGGACACTTCGGAGATGTATGTCAACGGGCTATCGACTTCGCTGCCGGCAGCTGTCCAGCTCAATCTCCTTAGAACAGTTCCCGGCCTTGAGCAGGTACGGATGACTCGCCC
Source organism: uncultured Gemmatimonadales bacterium (assembly GCA_963840165.1). GTDB lineage: Bacteria > Gemmatimonadota > Gemmatimonadetes > Gemmatimonadales > GWC2-71-9 > CAVVWJ01. The sequence goes on along the minus strand of CAWIXT010000006.1, from coordinate 1,198,952 downwards.
TGGGTACGCCATCGAGTACGATTACTTCCCACCCACTCAGCTCAAGCAAACGCTAGAGTCTCGACTCGTGGGTGGCCTTTTTCTGGCGGGACAGGTTAATGGAACCACCGGCTACGAGGAGGCCGCGGGACAGGGAGCGGTCGCGGGTCTCAACGCGGCGGCGAATGCACTAGGAGCCGAAGAGATAGTTTTTCGCCGCAATGAAGCGTTCATCGGGGTCCTGGTGGACGATCTGGTGAACCGAGGAGTGGACGAGCCATACCGTCTTTTTACTTCTCGATCGGAGTACCGCCTGCTTCTGCGGCAGGACAATGCGCTCCGTCGGCTGGCTCCTATTGCCGAGCGGTTGGGCACGTTGAGCTCGTCCGAGCTCGACCTTGTGGAATCGAGGCTCACCGCGGAAGATCGCATCCAGTTTCTCGCTGGAAGTACCACGATCTCGAGCGAAGCCGCTAACGCTGTGCTCGAAAAGCGCGATTCTCCGGCGGTCAGCGAGGCACTTCGGATCGGAGAGCTGGCTCGCCGGCCCGAAGTACCTCTGGTCGATCTCCTTGATGCAGTTGGTATCGAATCTGGTGAGGAGAGTGCCTGGGCGGACATTGAGTTCAAATATGCGGGCTACCTCTCTCGCGAGCGGGCGGCCGCTGCCCGGCTGAGTCAGATGGAAGAGTTCGCTCTTCCCGATGATCTGAATTACAGAGAACTGAAAACCCTGGCTTTCGAGGCCAGGGAGAAGCTCCAGGCCTTACGGCCCACCACACTCGGCCGTGCCAGTCGGATCCCTGGCATCTCCCCCAGCGACCTGCAAGGTTTGGTGCTTGAGGTCGCGAGGCATCGCGCCCGGAGCAACTCTATTCTTGTTTCACGTGAAACGCTGGATGCTCCCTAGGCCATCATCCGAATCGTAGATGGTAGTGTCGCTCCAGCCGGGTTGCACTGGAGCCCTACCTTGAAATGCTACCTCTAAATCTTACCTCAGCTGCAGGCTCACACTAGTAACCTCTCCTGCTCGTAAGGGCGCGAGACCTGTAGCAGGCCTCAATCGTCGTCGCCGTGCTATGGACGCACGGGACACGGCCGGGGGACCGGTGACTTTGGAAACGAGCGATTGGCGGATTCCGGCATGCGGCTGGTCTAGCTGGTGTGGTTTCTCTCTCCTTCTCCCTTCTCTTCTCCCCCCTCACCCACACACACACACACACTCTCTCTCTCTCTCTCTCTCTCTCTCTCTCTCCTCGAATTCCCGCCGTCAATTTCTCTCTGAGTGTAAGAAATTTCTATGGCGATTCATGTCCGGAACTGCCCCGCTACCCCGGTGCTTCTCGTCGCTCACCCAGTCAACGCGCTCCAGGGGCTTAGCGCTTGGCCATTGTTTCTAGAGCCGTCACAGGCAGGCCCGTCATCCCGTCTCGAATGAGCCTCTCAATCGCGAGGCGCTTCGGTTTGATCCGACCAATGCGAAAAGGGAACGTTCAGCGGCGATCCGGTACTCCGACTGTACTTAGGGTGCGGTATGTTCGTCAGCAGCTCGGCCATGGTCGTAGCTCCGTTTCACGTGAAACTGTCATCAGGTCTGTTCTCTGAGCGCGCAGGAGATTGCACACTGCGCACAAAATCCTATATTCGTGTGGATCATTCTGTGGAAACCCCCTGATTCCGCGGCTCCTGTGACGCATCAGCTCATAATGTGTTGCGCCCCAACACGATAGAGGCTAACCGACACACATGGCCCATGTCATAGCGATTGCGAACCAGAAAGGTGGCGTCGGTAAGACCACCACCGCCGTGAACGTCGCCGCCTCTTTGGCAATGGCCGAGCGACGAACCCTCCTCCTCGATGCCGATCCCCAAGGAAACGCCACCAGCGGCGTGGGCATCGCAAAGGAAACGGTGGAGCTCTCTCTCTACGAGTCTCTCGTTGAGGGACGACCCGCATCGGAGTCGGTCCTCTCCATCGGCGCTCTTCCTTATCTATCGGTCCTGCCCGCCACCCAGGACCTGGTCGGTGCCGAGCTCCAGTTGGTCGAGCGGGAGGGTCGTGAAGCCATTCTGCGACACGTGCTGGAAGATCTGCAGGGCTCCTATGACTACATCGTTGTTGACTGCCCGCCTTCGCTGGGCTTGCTGACGCTCAACGTGCTGGCCGCCGCGAACGCCGTACTGATCCCGATTCAGTGCGAGTACTATGGCCTGGAAGGGATCTCGCAGCTGCTGAATACGGTGCGGCTGGTACAGCAAAACTTCAATCCCGGGCTCGCCATCAGTGGTGTGCTGCTGACGATGTACGACTCTCGGCTGAACCTGTGCCGGCAAGTGGCGGAGGATGCCAAAGAGTACTTCGGAGCTAAAGTTTTCATGACGCCGATCCCGAGGAACGTCCGACTCGCCGAAGCGCCCAGCTTTGGGAAGCCAATCCTTTTGTACGATGTCCAGTCTGTCGGCGCCAAGAGCTATCTGGCCGTGTCCCAGGAGCTGATGCGCCGAGTCGAAACTCCGGGCGTCGTTGAGGAGGCGCCGGCCCCCGTTCCCGAGGTAACCACGCATGAGTGAGACGAAGCGTTTAGGGCGAGGCCTGGAAGCGCTCCTCGGTGCCGTATCGAAGGAACAAGCCGAGGCATCGGGCGCACTCCGAGAACTCCCAATCGGGAATGTGGTGCCCAATCCCTTTCAGCCTCGCAGCCAGATGGATGAAGGTGCCCTCGTCGAGCTGACCGCATCCATCGAAGCATCCGGTCTCCTTCAGCCGGTCATCGTCCGGCCCCGCAACGGAAAATTCGAATTGATAGCCGGCGAACGCCGCTGGCGTGCCATCCAGCGGCTCGGGTGGGCCAAAATCCCCGCCGTGGTCAGAGAAGTCGATGATCAGACGCTGCTCACACTGGCGCTCATCGAAAATCTGCAACGCCACGACCTGACCTCGATTGACGAAGCCTCCGGTTATCAGCGACTCGGTGAAGAGTTCAAGCTGCCCCAGACCGAAATCGCCCGCCTGGTAGGCCGGAACCGCTCTACGGTAGCCAACCTCCTCCGCCTGTTGAAGCTGCCTGACGAGGTGAAGGCGCTGGTTCAGGAAGGGAAGCTCTCCGAGGGGCACGCGCGCGCGCTGTTGGCCGTGGAACAGGAGTCGGAGCTGATACGCCTGGCACAGGATGCAGTGGCACAGGGCTGGTCCGTGCGAGAGATGGAGGCGCGTGCCCGGGGAGAAACGCCAGCGGCCGTGGCTCTCACTCCGACCAACGGATCTCGCACCCGGGCACCGCAGAAAATGGCTACCGGAGATGTCAGGCGGATTGAGGATGCACTCCGGAAGCGCCTTGGCACCGATGTTCGGGTGACGGCCAGACGCCGCGGGCGGGGTTTTCTCAGCATCAGCTACTACTCCAACGATGATCTCGCCCGTGTCCTCGAGCTGATTCTGGGCGAACCATTCGCAGGATGAAGCGTCGGTCCCGCTCCGTCACCTTTCTGATTCAGAGGGACGGGACGACGAAGACGCGAAGCTACCGGGTTCGCACCTGGATGTTGCGACTGGGGGCATGGCTCCTCGGCGGATTCGTCGTGGGGCTCATTCTCCTGGCCGCCTTCTACGGCCCGACCTTGCGGGCCGCTGCCCGGGTCCCGGGCATGGAACGCGAGCTCTCCCGCCTCCGAGCCGAGAACGCCAAGGTTCGGGAGCTGTCGGCCGCGCTCGACAGCGCCGAATCCCGCTATGCACAGGTGCGCCAGATGATGGGCGGCGAGATCGTCCGCGATCCGCTGACCATCTCATCATCCCTGCCGGTAGCACCCCCCATCAAGGCTCGGCTCGCTGCAGTCCCAGTCGCGCTCAGCACCGGGATGGGCGTGCCGCAACAGTGGCCCCTGGATGAGACCGGCTACGTCACGCGGGGCCAGGTCAAGGCCGGTGGCCGGGACGAGGCTCACCCCGGGATCGACATCGCGGTTTCTGTGGGTAGCGTGGTCCGCGCCTCTGGCGGTGCGGTGGTGCGGCAGGCGGGCCAGGACCCGGAGTACGGGTGGTTCGTCTTACTCGAGCACGCCGGCGGGTATCAGTCAATGTACGGACATCTTTCGCGCATCTTAGTGGCAGCCGACGCCACCGTCGCCGCGGGCGAGGTAATAGGGCTCTCGGGCAATAGCGGTCGTTCTACGGCGCCACATCTCCACTTCGAAATACGTCAAGGCGGGTTGTCCTTGGATCCACAGACCATGGTGAAGGAGGGGGGCTGATGGGAATCTTCAGCAACGCCGCTCGGGATGAAGAGGGCAACGAACTCAGGCGGCGCCGTACCGACCAGATACCCTTCTCGATAATCGCCAGTGATATGACAGTAATAGGCGACTTGGAGACAGAGGGCGTGGTGCGGGTCGAGGGGAGGGTAAAGGGCACTGTCCGTGTGGGTGCCCAAGTCCTGGTGGCCCAGGGCGCTGTTATCGAGGGAGACCTCCATACCCAGGAGGCAGTCATCGCCGGACAAGTGAGCGGTGCTATCCATGCCCGGGAACGGGTCGAACTCCAGGCCACGGCCATGGTAGCCGGCGACATCCTGACCCCGCGAATTTCGATTATTGAAGGGGCTCGTGTCACCGGAGAAGTGAAGATGGACGCAACAACCCGCTCCGAAGTGGCTGGAAATTCCCCACAATAGTTGATAAGCCAGCTAAGTGTGTGGAAATCAAAAGTTTGAGGATTCTAGTGCTAGGTAGATGCCGGTATGCTGTTTGGTTACTGGCCCTTTCCGCCTGTTCGCCAAGCTCGAACTCGGGTATGCGGGTTGGGCTGATTACACCCGGCTCCGTCGCGGATGCGGCCTGGAACTCCGCCGCCTACCAAGGCCTCCGCCGGATCCATGATTCCCTGGGCGTCGCCATCAGTCACATCGAAGCCCACACTCCCTCAGATCAGAGCGAAGCACTCAGGACTTACGCCGCCCAGGGCTATGACCTGGTATACGCCAACGGTTTCGAATTCCAGGACGCAGCCGAGCGGATTTCCCAGGACTATCCGAAGACGATCTTTATCGTCACATCCGGACGCCGGGCCCGCGGCAACGTCGTCCCCCTGATCTTTCGGTTGGAGGAAGCGAGCTACCTCGCCGGGATGGTGGCAGGCGGCCTGACGCGGAGCAACGTGATCGGCTTCATCGGAGGCATTGAGCTGCCTCCGATTGAGGCTGGATACCAAGGTTGGGTCAACGGCGCCAAGGCCGTCAATGAGAGGATCCGGAGCCGGGAGATCTACCTGAATAGCTTTGACGATGCAGCCGCCGGCCGAGAGGCGGCGGTGGCGCTCATCCGGGCCGGCGCCGACATGTTCCATCACAACGCCGATGCAGCTGCGTTGGGGCTCTTCCAGGCTGCCAAAGAGCGCACTGGGATCTATGTTTTCGGGGCCAACGCCGATCAATCGAGCCTGGCCCCGAGCCGGGTCCTCGGAAGCGCGGTGATAGATCTGGCGCACGCGTTCCTTCTGGTAGCGTCTGAGGTCCAGTCAGACCGGTTCCCCCGCCGGGCCCGCATTTTCGGGTTGGCTGACGGCGTGGTGAGTTACGTTCCCAACCCCTTGCTCGACAGCCTGATCCCGGAACGGATAAGGGCGCGCATGAAGGCCGCGAGTGACTCCCTGATCGACGGAACCCTCATCGCAGCTCCACGCCCACCGACCATGGAAGGCTAGATGCCCTCGGGCGTCCGGTTGAATGACGTCGTCGACTACCTGGACCAGTACCTCCGGGTCAGGGAAATTCCCGATGATCCCAAGGCCATCAACGGTCTGCAGGTCGAGAATAGCGGCAGGGTCGGCGGCGTGGTGGCTGCGGTGGATGCCTCCCAGGCAACCATAGACGGTGTTATCGCCACGCTGGAACCGGGCCAGCCGGCCCCTCTGCTCCTGGTACATCACGGCCTTCTCTGGGATGGGAATGTGCCCGTGACCGGACGCCGATACCGCCGGCTGGCCGGTCTCCTGGACCATGATATCCCACTTTACTCTGCCCATATCCCGCTGGACGTTCACCCGGACGTGGGAAACAACGCGGTGCTGGCGGAGCGCCTGGGTATCAGAGTTGAAGGCTGGTTCGGTGACGACCGTGGTGTTGCGATCGGGGCCTGGGGTCATAGCCCGCCGAGCCTGAACAACCGCGAGGCGCTCGCCCTGGAGCTCGACCGCGTGCTGCACACGCTCAAGGGCAGTGCGACGCTGATTCCCGGCGGGCCGGAGAAGCCGGGGCGCATCGGCATCATCACCGGTGCCGCCGGCAGCATGATCGCCGCGGCACGTGATGCTGGTCTGGATACATTCATCACCGGGGAAGGCCCGCATCACACCTACTTCGACGCCATGGAGTGGGGCATCAACGTGATCTACGCGGGACACTACGCCACGGAAACACTCGGCGTGCAGGCAATGGCCTCCCATCTGGCGGAGCAGTTCGACCTCGACTGGGACTTCCACGATCACCCCACCGGCCTCTGATGTGACCGCACTGCTCCAGCTTGCCGGAATTCACAAACGATTCGGCCCTGTGCACGCGTTGCGCGGGGTCGATTTCTTGCTGGCGCCAGGCGAGGTGCATGCCCTGCTCGGAGAGAATGGCGCTGGCAAATCCACGCTGATGCACGTTGCCTTCGGCCTGGTTCGCCCCGATGCCGGACAGATTCATCTGGACGGGGTGGTCCGGCGGATTGCCACGCCCCGCGTCGCCCGGGCCCGTGGGATCGGTATGGTGCACCAGCACTTCACCTCGGTGCCGGCGTTGACGGTAGCGGAGAACGTGGCCCTGGCGGCGGGCTGGTCCGCAGTCCCGCAGGAGATGCGCGAGCGCACCCGTGCGCTGAGCGCACAAGTCGGTCTGCCGCTCGATCCTGATCAACGCGCCGGCCGGCTCTCTGTATCGCTCAAGCAACGTCTGGAGATCGTGAAGGCGCTGGCCAGTGACACCCGGATCCTTCTGCTGGATGAGCCCACGGCGGTTCTGGCCCCGGCCGAGGCGGAAGAGCTACTGGAAATGATCAGCTCCTTCGCCGCGCGTGGAGGATCGGTGGTCCTCATAACTCACAAGCTCGATGAAGCCCTCCGCACGGCCGACCGGGTCACGGTCCTGCGGCAGGGCTCCGTGACGCTCATGGGGCGGGTGGCGGACCACTCGGCGGATTCCCTGTCAGCCGCAATGATTGGGGATACCGGATTTTCGCCGGCGAGGTCGGACCGAGGCGTGGCGACCGGCCCCGACCGGCAAGCCATTCGCTTCGATGCGCTGGAGCTCTCCCGCGAGAGCGGATACGGGATCGCCATACGCCACGGGACTCTCTCCGTCCGCGCCGGCGAGATCGTCGGTATTGCGGCCGTCGAAGGCAACGGCCAGCGGGAGCTGCTACGCGCGGTCGCCGGCCGCATCTCTCCGCTCCGGGGCAAGCTTCAGGTCGCCCAGCCGGTGGGATTCATTCCGGAGGACCGGACCACGGAGGGTTTGATCCCGGCGCTCAGTCTCACGGAGAATGTTGTGCTGGGGCTGGGCACCGAAGGACCCTGGGTCAAAGGCGGCCGGATCGACTGGCGCGCAGCCGAAGCCCAGACCGCCGAGCTGATCGACGACCTCCAGATTGCCGCAACTGGCCCGCGCATGCGAGCGTCCGCGCTGAGCGGCGGTAATCAACAGAAGCTGATCGTGGCGCGGGAGCTGTCTCGAGCGCCGGCCGTGATCGTGGCCGAGAATCCAACCCGCGGGCTGGACATCAGGGCATCGAGAGACATTCACGGCCGGCTTCGATCGGCCGCCGCCGCTGGCGCCGCGGTGCTGTTCCATTCCGCGGACCTCGACGAAGTTATCGAGCTGGCCGACCGGATCATTGTGGTGACCCGAGGCGTTCTGACCGAGGCGCCGCCCGGGGTCTCACGCGCCGAGGTCGGCGCAATGATGCTGAAGCACGAAGCCGGCTGATGAAAGCGCTTCGCTGGGCGCTCGCAGCCGTCGGCCTGGGGCTGGCGGCCTTATGGCTCGGCCTGGAAGCCGCGGGCTTCGATGCCCACGCTGCGCTGAGCTCGCTCTGGACCGGTGCCTTCGGCTCCTGGGACTCATTCACCTCGGCGACGCTGGTTCGTGCGGTCCCACTGATCCTGATCGGGCTGGGCATCGCGATCGCGTTTCGCGGCGGGGCCCTCAACATCGGCGCCGAGGGGCAGTTTTACGCCGGGGCGATCGCGGCCACCTGGGTCGGGCTGCACGTGGGGGGGCTCCCCCGCGTTGCTGCAGTAACGCTGGTGCTGCTCGCCGGGGCCGCCGCGGGTTTCGCGTGGGTGGTAGTTCCCGTCTGGCTGAAGCTCCGGTTTGGCGTGCTCGAGGTCATCAGCACCCTGCTGCTCAACTTCATCGCGATTTCGCTGGTGAGCCTCATGGTCCAGGGCCCACTGCAGGAACGATCCCGGATCTATCCTCAGAGCGATGTCATCGCTGAGGCGGCCCGACTCCCCCTTCTTCCCGGTTCCCGGCTCCATGCCGGACTTGCCGTGGCCCTCGCCGCCGGCCTCATCCTGTGGTTCGTGTTTGCCAGAACCGTCTGGGGCTTTCGATTGCGCGCGGTAGGTCTGGGCCCCCGCGCCGCCGAAGTCAGCGGCAAGATCGACAGCCAACGCATGGGGGCGGTGGCCCTCCTCCTGTCAGGCGGGGTAGCAGGACTTGCCGGCGGCGTAGAGATCAGCGGCGTATCGTACGCCTTGTTCCAGAACCTGTCGCCCGGCTACGGCTTCACCGGGATTGCGGTAGCGCTGCTGGGCGGGCTGCATCCGATAGGGATAGTGGCGGCGGGGACACTGTTCGGCGCGCTGCAAGCCGGCGCCGGCGCGATGCAGCGTGATGCCGGCGTGCCCGCGGTAGCGGTCTACGTTGTGGAGGCGGTGATCATCATCGTAGCCCTGCTGGCTACGGCGCCCCGGGGTGGATGGACGGGCCTTCGGGGCGCGGTGAGAAAGCGGATAGCGCCGAGGCCGGCCGCCTGAATGGAATTCCTGGTGCTGGCCAGTGCCTTTCTGGCTGCAGCGGTCCGGGTCGCGACACCGCTGATGCTGGCGGCCACCGGCGAGACCATCGCCGAGCGCGCCGGCGTCATCAACCTCGGCATCGAGGGCATGATGCTGGCCGGCGCGCTTGCGGCCACGCTGGGAGCCACGGCCTGGGGCCCATGGAGCGGGCTACTGTGCGCCGTCGGGGCTGGCATGGTGCTGGCGGGGATATTCGCGCTGCTGGCGGTGGGCGCGCGCGCCGACCAGATCATCACCGGCACCGCCATAACCCTGGCCGCACTGGGACTCACGGGGACGATCTATCGTCAAGCCTACGGCATCGGCGGGGCGGGCCTCACCATTCCGACACTTCCGGCTGTACCGATTCCCGGGCTGTCCCGGATTCCGGTGCTGGGCCCCGCATTGTTCGACCAGCCGGCGCCGACGTACATCGCCTACGCCGCGCTTCCGCTGGTGTGGTGGTTTCTGTTCCGAACCCGCCTGGGCCTGGCGCTGCGGGCGACCGGCGAGTCGGCCGCCATGGCGCGCGCGGCGGGCGTTCGCACCACGCTGGTTCGGTCGGGGGCGACCATTATCGGAGGAGGGTTCGCCGGCCTGGCGGGAGCCAGCCTGGTGTTGGCCCAGGTGGGCACGTTCGCGGAAGGCATGACGGCAGGGCGTGGGTATGTGGCCATCGCGATCGTGGTGCTCGGCCGTTGGCATCCGGCCGGAGTCGCCCTCGGATCGCTGTTCTTCGGCGTAGCCACCGCCCTGCAGTATCTCTTTCAGGCGCTCGGCGTCCGCTCGCCCTACCAGCTGTTCCTGATGCTCCCCTACGTCCTGACGCTACTGGCCCTGGCCGGCGCCGTCGGGCGCGTGCGTGCGCCGGGCGACCTGGGACGATGAAAGCACGTCACGGGCCTCCACGATCAAGGCCCGCACTCTCGCCTTGAGCGCGGGAACATCTTCCAGGGTCAGGCCCGCGGTGTCCACCGGAGGAAGCACCCGCACCTCCGCCACCGATTTCCCAAAGCGCCAGTCGTGCTTTCGAAGCGCCGTGCTAGTGCCCGACACCGCCAGTGGAAGGATCGGAACGCCGGCTTCGATGGCCAGTCGGAAGGCGCCGTCCTTGAACGGCAGCAGCTCCGCGGTCTTCGAACGGGTGCCCTCGGGAAAGATCATGACGGATACCCGGTTGGCCAGCGCCTTCCGGCAGCGCGCCATCGCCTCGAGCGCGCTGGGGCCGAAGCCGCGCTTTACCGGAATGTCCCCTGCCAGCCACATCATCCACCCCATGATGGGAATCCGGAACAGCTCGGCCTTGGAGAGCCACTTCATTTCCCACGGCAAGTGACTGATCAGGAGGATGTCGCTGAAGGATTCGTGGTTGGACACCACGACATAGGGTCGGCGGGGATTCTCCGGGAGCGGCCCGGAATAGCGAAAGCGCCACAGCGGATTCAGGGACGCCATGGTCGGTCCAATCTTGCGAAAGATGAGCCCGGGTATGTAGCGGCCCCGGTCGAATGGCGCGGTGACCAGGCGGGCGAGAACCATGACGGGAAACCATAGCAGTATGCAGGCGACCAGGACCAGCCAGGCCCAGATCGAGACGATCGTTTGCCAGAGTCGCAGCATGCTACTCTATTCCGGGCAGGGGATGCTACGGCAGCGCGAACGGTGAACAGTACACAGGCAGCGGGTATGGGGGCAGCGGGCGTACCAGGCACCGAGGGAGCAAATGAGCGAACCGGTCAAGGAACCATCGGTCCCGGAGGAAGGCGGCCCGCCGAAACTGCTGGGCGAAAATGCCGACGCGCGCCATGTGTCACTGGTGCTGCTCGCGGTCCTGGCGGTGCTCTACACCCTCCACATAGCCCAGGCATTCATACTCCCCATCGTAGTCGCCATACTCCTCAATTTCCTCCTGAGCCCGCTGGTCCAGCTGCTGCGACGGTACGTCCGCATCCCCGAGCCGCTCGGCGCGGGTGTGGTGATACTGGTGTTTCTCGGCGTGCTGGTGTTCGGCGTCTACCGCCTCACGCCGGCCGCCAGTGCCTGGGTGGCGCGCGCTCCGGAAAGCCTGGCCACGCTGCAGCGGCGGATCCAGCCGTTGCGCCAGCCGGTGGAGAAGGTCAGCAAGGCGGCCGAGCAGGTCGAGCAGGCTACCGACCTCGACAAGAAAACCCCTCAGGTCGAGATCAAGGGGCCCAGTTTGATGCAGCAGGTTTTCGGCGGCACTACTGCCGCGCTGAGCACCGCCCTGGTCATCGTCTTCCTGACCTATTTCCTGTTGGCCTCAGGCGACCTCTTTCTGCACAAGCTGGTGGCGGTGCTTCCCCAGCTCAAGGACAAGAAGACCGCGGTGCGCATCGTGCGCGAGACCCAGGCGCAGGTGTCACTGTATCTCGTCGTCACCACGATGATCAACACCGGAGTCGGCGTTGCCACCGGAGTGGCATTGGCGCTAGTCGGCATGCCCAATCCCGTCCTGTGGGGCGTGGTGGCTGGGGTGCTCAACTTTGTGCCCTATATCGGCGGGCTGGTGAACACAATCATCCTGACCCTGGCCGCGTTTCTGAGCTTTGAGGACACCAGCCAGGCGTTGCTCGTTCCCATCGTGTTTACGGCGATCAATATCCTGGAAGGGAACCTGATCACACCCATGATCATGGGCCGACGGATGCGGCTGAACACCGTGGCGGTGTTCATCGGTCTGATTTTCTGGTGGTATCTCTGGGGTATTCCCGGCGCTATCCTGGCGGTGCCGATGATGGCGACGATGAAAATCGCCTGCGATCACATCGCCACCCTGGCTCCGATCGCCGAGTTCCTGGCGGAGGACACCCGGGGATCCGAACCCAACAACCAGACCTGAAACGAGCTTACCCGAGTGCCCGGTGCCAGATTGCTGCGGGATGTCGAACGGGCGGTAGTGGAATCAATACCGCTCGAGATAGACTGCTCTCTCGTGCGGGTCTACGAGGGGGAGTGCTCGGGGCGGACCGGTCGGTTGCGCCGCCTGGTGCTCCTGGCCAGCCGCAACCGCGCCATCGCCCTCGGCAATCACGTATTTCTGCCTGACCGATGCCACGGAGACCTGGGCACGATCGTTCATGAGCTGACCCACTGCGGCCAGTATCAGACGTGGGGGCCGCTGAAGTACTTCTCCCGGGGGTTCGTCGCCCAACTGCGGCACTTAGTCAACCGGACAGTGCGGATCGGTCAGAACCCCTATCGTTACCGGCTCGAGCCCGGAAAGCCCTTCCAGGCGTACGGCATGGAGCAGCAGGCCCAGATGATCGAAGATCGCTTCCGGGCCTGCAACCGGGATCAAGCGGTACCGTCGGCCTGATCCATCGGCTCCGGGTGCGCGTGGGCATGCTCGTGAGCTTCCGGCATCTTGTCTTCCCACAGCGCCAGCACGTTGCCGTCGGGGTCGGCGATCATCGCCATGATGCCCCAGGACTGCTGAGTGGGCTCGGTGGTGAACCGGACCCCGCGATCATGCAGCACGCCGCAGTAGTGGAGCAGGTCGGGGACGAACAGGGTGATGCCGGTGTGCCGCCCGACCAGCGACCGGGCGTCCTTGTGCACTGCCGGGTGGACGCTGAGATGAGTCTCTCCCTCGAGAAACTCGGCTCCGAAGGAGCCTTGCTTGGTGAGCGGGAGGCCCAGTGCATCACGATAGAAAGTCACTGCGCGGGCAATGTCGTGCACGAAGATGGCGATGCTGTGCAGGGTCGGGGTCATGAAACCGCTTTCACCGCAGTAGGTCCAGGACAAACCGGGTCACGAGAACACCCAGTGTGATGGCGCCGGCGAAAAATACCAAAAGCATTGCCGCCAGCAGCACCAGAGTGCGGCGGCTGCCGGCCTTCGTGGCCGCGGGCCGCTGAAGGTGGCTCTCCAGTAGAGCCATGTTCTTGACGTTGGATTTCCAGGCGACGTCGAACAGGTCCCCGAGCAGGGGCACCCAGCCGACGACCGTATCGAGGGCGACATTCGCGATCATCCGGCTCACCACCGATTTCGGCGCGCCGAGCCGGGAGGCCTGAAGGATCAGATATCCGGAAAAGAGTGCGCTCACCGCATCGCCCAGGCCGGGCACCAGCCCGATGAGCGCATCCAGGCCAAACCGGTATTGAGTCCCCGGCACTGTGAAGGCGTTGTCCAGGAGCCGACTCAAGGCGCGAAGCCGTTCGACCTGGGGCGGCTCATGCGTGCCGACCAGCGGGGGAGCTACGCGGGATGCCAGAGGCTTGTTCATTACCGAATAGTAGTGGGAGGGGCGGGAAAGGCGGGCAGGCTCTTCCCGCCCTTGCCTCGCTAAAAGAACCGCCGGACGAGGTAAAAGATCAGGTTCAGAACAATCGAGATGACGATCATCGAGGCGAACGGGATGTAGATCCGCATCGTCTCTCGCTCGATCCGGATGTCACCCGGAAGCCGGCCGAACCAGCCGAACCCGCCAACCGACACCAGTACGCCTACCAGCGCCAGGCCCAGTCCGATCGCGATCAGCACCGATCCAGCTGACAGCGAGCTCATCAGACGAATCCCCGGCGAACGGCGTGGATGTAATCAGTGTATGCCGGGGTCATGCCGGCTGCGCGCAGGTCGCTCGCGATCTGGCCCCGGTGATAGGCGGAGTGCACTGTGATGTGGGTGAGGATCTCCTCCATGGTGCTGGACCACGCTTCACCCTGCGAGTTGATGTACGTGATGGACTGGTCCAGGGATACCTTATGCGCTTCCAGCAACTCGGGCCACTGCCGGGCCAGATCAGCCAACCGCTCGCCACACTCTGCTACCGACAGCCCAGGCCATACCGGAAGGGGTGACGACTCCCGCCGGAGCCGGGCCAGCCAGAGACATTCGGCCCCAACGATGTGGGCCATCCACCTGAGGCTTCGCGGGGGAGGCGGATGGCCCCCGAGCGAGGCGAGCGTCTGCTGGTTGGCCCATACATCGTAGTCCAGAAGCCGCCGCAGGTGGGTCATTCGGTTGCGACGGGACGACGCGACCGGAAAGCCGCCCGCAAATTGCGGCGCATGCCCGCCAGACCTGGCCGTTCAAGCGGCGTGTCTCCGTAGCGGACGGCGAACTCCTCGTCGCTCATCTCTTCGAAGAGGTCCGCGGTCGCTCCCTTCAGCGCTGGTCGCGGCTGGAACTCCGCAACGGTCGTCGCGGTAGCGAAGCGCTGGTTCCAGGGGCACACGTCGTTGCAGATGTCGCAGCCGAAGGCGTAGCCCTCGAACCGGGCGGCCAGCTCTTCGGGAATGGGACCCTTCTGCTCGATCGTGAGGTAGGAAATACAGCGGGTGGCATCCAGCACTCTGGGCGACACGAAGGCATCGGTGGGGCAGGCATCGAGGCAGCGCGTGCAGCTGCCGCAGCGGTCCAGCTCGAACGGCGGGTCCGGCCGCAACGGCAGGTCGGTGAAGATGGAGCCGATGAAAAAGAACGAGCCGGCGTCCGGGTTCACCAGCATGGTGTTCTTGCCGATCCAGCCGAGCCCGGCCCGCTGGGCCAGCTCGCGCTCGGGCACCGGGCCTGCATCGGCGAAGGTCCGAGTCAGCCCCGCGCCCTCGCTCCGTAAAAACTGAGCGAGCAGTTCCAGCCGCCGGCCGGTGACCCGATGATAATCCTCACCCCGGGCGTACTTCGCCATGCGGGGCGCTGCAACGTCGGCTTCGCGGTCCGGCGTGTAGTAGTTGTCGAGCACGACCACGACGGCGCGCGCTTCAGGCGCGATGCGCTGAGGCTCCCTCCGCCGGGCCGCCTGGCGATGCAGGTACCGCATCGTTCCGGCGTACCCTTTCGCCAGCCACTCATCGAGACGGTCGGCATGGATGCTGGGTCCCGGGTGAGTGATGCCGCACGCCAGGAATCCCAGCTCGCGCGCCCGCGCCTTGACCGCATCTTCCGCTCTCATGAAGCGCGCGCCGCGCCTGCCACCGTTGCCGGCAGCTCGGGGTTGTCGTCCAGGGTGATCAGCCGTGCGCCGCGTCCATAGGTTACATACGACCAGGCCCACTGGATCATCACCAGAATCCGATTGCGGAACCCGATCAGGAAGAAGATGTGGACGAAGGTCCAGACCAGCCACGCCAGCAGACCGCCGAAGTGCAGCTTCCATATGTCTGCCACCGCCCGCCCCCGGCCGATCACCGCCAACTGACCCTTGTCCCAGTAGTGGAAAGCGCGCCGGGGCTGGCCTTCGATGTCGGCCTGGATAGTGCGCGCCGCGTACTGGCCCATCTGGATGGCGACGGGGGAGATGCCCGGCAAAGGCCCGCCCTCCTGGTGATTGAAATACGCCGCGTCTCCCAGCACGAAGACTTCCGGATAGCCGGGGATGGTGCAGTCGGGCTCCACGATGGCGCGGCCGGCGCTGTCGAGTGGGGTGCCGAGCGAGCGGAGTATGGGACTGGCGACGTTGCCGGCCGCCCAGATGACCGTCTGAGTCGGGATGGTCCAGCCGGCGGCGGTGACCGAGCCGGGCCGCACATTGGTGACCAGCGTCTCGGTGCGAACCTCGACTCCGAGCCGCCGGAGCTCCTGCTTGGCCTTGTCGCTGAGGCTGGGTGGGTACGACGGCAGCAGCCGGGTCCCGCCTTCCAGCAGCAGGACGGTGGCATCGCGCGGGTCGATGCGGCGGAAATCGCGCCGCAGCGCGTACCGGCGCAGCTCGGCCACTGCGCCCGCCATCTCTACTCCGGTAGGGCCGCCGCCGATGACGACAAAGGTGAGCAGCGCCTGGCGGCGCACCGGATCGGGCTCGCGCTCCGCCTTCTCGAAAGCCAGCAACACCCGTTCCCGAATGGTGACGGCGTCCTCGAGGCTCTTGAGTCCGGGCGCCAACCGCTCCCACTCGTCGTGGCCGAAGTAGGAGTGCTGGGCGCCGGTGGCGACGATCAGATAGTCGTAGGAGGAGTCTGCCCCATCGGTGAGCACCACCCGCCGCCGCACCGGGTCGATGGACTCGACTATACCCAGCAGCACCTCGGTGTTTGGCTGACCCCGCAGCACCGACCGGATGGGAGCCGCGATGTCGCTCGGGTTGAGCGCCGCCGTCGCCACCTGGTACAGCATCGGCTGAAAGAGGTGGTGGTTGCGCCGATCCACTACGGTCACCCGGACCGGGGCGCGCTTGAGCGCCCGGGCGGCATACAGCCCGGCAAAGCCGCCGCCGAGAATGAGGACGTGGGGCCGCTTATCGGACGCCGTAGGCTTGGCATTCACCTTCTCACCTCGAATCGAATAGTCATTGCGAGGGCGCGGAGCGCTCGAAGCAATCCCGTGGCCTCCCACTGGATTGCTTCGTCGGCTTCGCCTCCTCGCAATGACTCACCTATTCCTACAGCCCCATGGTCTGGCGCCGCCAACGGGCGAACCGCACCACGTCCTCGATCGGAGGCACCGCGTCTTCGTCGGCATAGGCGGTGTACATCCGCCAGCGCAGATAGGTCCGGTCCGGCAGCGGCAGAAACGGGGCACGGGCCCACCAGCGCCGCCGGCGAAAGGCCCACCCGGTCCGGAGAAGGTCCAACCCGAGCCTCGGATTGACCAGGCCCCGCACCGCCAGTCGGCCGGTAAGTGACAGCCAGGACCGGGACATGCGCCAATTATAATTGGTATATTGCGCACCCTGATGACTCTCATGGCGGCCAATGACAAATAGCCCGTACCGCACGATGGACGACAACAAGCGCCCCACGGAGGATGAGACTCTCCTCGAGGGGCCGCAGCCGCAGGAGCGCCAGGACAAGGAGCGGCTGCTGGTCTCCGACCCGTGGCGGGTGCTGCGGATTATGGGCGAGTTCGTCTGGGGCTTCGACAACCTGGCCGACGTCAGGGACGGCGTGTCCATCTTCGGCTCGGCCCGTACCAAGCCGAGCAGTCCCGAGTACGCTGCGGCGGTGGAAACGGCGCGCTTGCTCGCCAAGGCCGGAATCCCCGTCATCACCGGCGGAGGTCCCGGTATCATGGAGGCCGCCAATCGCGGCGCGCTGGACGGAGGCGGGCTTTCGATCGGGTGCAACATCGAGCTTCCGTTCGAGCAGGGTTCCAACCCCTACCTGACGCGGAGCCTGAACTTCAAGTTCTTCTTTGTCCGGAAGACCATGTTCGTCAAGTACGCCACGGCATTTATCGTATTTCCGGGCGGATACGGGACGCTGGACGAGCTGTTCGAGGCGCTGACGCTGATCCAGACCGGAAAGGTCAAGCACTTTCCCGTCATTCTGATGGGAAAGTCGTACTGGGAGGGAATGGTGGAATGGCTCGCCCGCACGGTTGCCGGGCAGGGCAAGATCGACGAGAGAGACCTGCTGCTGTTTCAGGTGACAGATGATCCGGCGGAAGCTACCCGGATCGTCATCGAGGCCCGGAACGAGAAGCGATGACGACGGAACGCGGGAAAGAGGGAACGAGTGACGGAAGGAAGGATGGGCCAGGTTCTCGTCCTTCCGCCAAGTATTTGCGGGGTCAGCGGATCGATCCCCGGGCCACCACCGGCAAGGAGACCGTCGCCGAGCTGATCGATAACGCGTTCCTGGCGTACAATGCCGGCCGTCTGCGAGAGGGATCCCACCTATTCACCCAGCGGATGCTGGAGCCGGACGTCACCGTGGGCATGACGCTCACCGGCGCCATGACGCCCGCCGGGCTCGGCATGAGCTGTCTGATTCCACTGATGGAGGCCGGTTTCGTCGACTGGATCATCTCCACCGGCGCCAATCTGTATCACGACGCTCACTTCGCCCTGGGCCTCGCCATGCACCGGGGCACTCCCACGGCAGATGATGTCGAGCTGCGGGACAAGGGCGTGGTCCGGATCTACGACATCTTCTTCGATTACAACGTGCTGCTCTCGACCGATGCCTTCGTGCGCGAGGTGTCGGCCCGGGAGGAGTTCCAGCGCGCCATGAGCACGGCGGAGTACCACTACCTGTTGGGTGGCTACGTGCGAGAGCGGGAGCGGGCCCTCGGGCTGTCGCGGCGGTCGGTGCTGTCCGCCGCGCACGAGCTGGAGGTGCCGATCTATACCAGCTCGCCGGGCGACAGCTCGATCGGAATGAATGTCGCAGAGCAGGCGCTGGCCGGCAGCAAGCTCAGATTCGACGTGAGCGCGGACGTGAACGAGACCGCCAGCATCGTGCTGGAGGCCAAGCGCGCCGGCGGCAAGAGCGGCGTGCTCATTGTGGGTGGCGGCAGCCCCAAGAACTTCATGCTCCAGACCGAGCCGCAGATCCAGGAAGTGCTCGGCATCGACGAGCGGGGCCACGACTACTTCCTCCAGATGACCGATGCCCGGCCCGACACCGGCGGCTTGTCGGGAGCGACTCCGGCCGAAGCAGTGAGCTGGGGCAAGATCGACCCCGACCAGCTGCCGGGAACGGTGGTCGTCTACACCGACAGCTCGATCGGGCTGCCGCTGCTCACGGCGTATGCCCTGGAGCGCAGGGGCCGGCGGCCGTTGAAGCGACTCTACGCCAGGCGCGACGTTATGATGAAGCGGTTGGTCAAGGAGTACCGGGAGGCGTTGCAGTTCCGGGACAACAGGGCAGAGGAGTCGAAGAAGGTTCGGAAAGACGACACAGCCGGGAAGGACGGCAAAGCTGGAGGCGGGAAGGCAAGAAAGAAGGAGAAGGCCGAAAGGTTGTCACCCTGAGCGCAGCGAGGGGACCAGGCCCTCTCTGCTTGTACCAATTGTTCGGGTTGACTGATGCCCGGCTCGATCACATGAAGAGATGTTAGAGCACCAAAGTTTTGGCCCCCTCGCTGCGCTCAGGGTGACAACGTTACCGCCTACCCGCCTACCCGCTGAGCCGCCTACCTAGCATTCTTGTACATCAGCTCCATCAGCTCCTCGTAGATCGCCTCGGTCTTGACCGGATCCTCGGATCGAATCGCCTCGCTGGCGCAGTGCTTCAGGTGGTTGTGCAGCAGCTCCCGTCCGACGCTTCTGAGCGCCTCCTGGACTGAGGAGAGCTGCATCAGCACATCGGCGCAGTAGCGCTCCTCCTCGACCATCTTCTGAAGACCACGCACCTGCCCCTCGATCCGCCGCAGCCGGCTGCCGATGGCGTGCTTTGCCTCGGGGTCTACTCCCACGGCTCCGTGCCCGTCGCCCGACCGCGCCCCGCAGGCACAGGGGCTACTGGTCTCCGCAGTCATCTGTCCGATCCTTTCCACCGTTATGGGAGTGCTGCCACCCCCATCGCTTTGGCGCTTGCTCTTGCCACCCACGTCCTATCTCCTCAGCCTAAGACTGTTCGATACCACACTGACTGAGCTCGCCGCCATGGCCCCAGCCGCCATCGCCGGGGTGAGCAGCAGGCCCAGCACCGGATACAGCGCGCCGGCGGCGATGGGGATGCCGATGACGTTGTAGACGAAGGCCCAGAACAGGTTCTGCCGGATGATGCGCAGGGCGCGCCGCGACAGTTGAATCGCATCCACCACGCCGCCGAGATCGCTGCGCATGAGCACGATGTCGGCGGCTTCCAGCGCGACATCCACTCCGCTGCCCATCGCGAGGCCGATATTTGCCTGGGCCAGTGCGGGAGCGTCGTTCAGGCCATCACCCACCAATGCCACCGCGCTGCCCTGCCCCTGGATCCGGCGGATCTCCTGAAGCTTCTGCTCCGGCAGCGCCTCCGCCACCACCCGATCAATGCCGACCTCGCGCGCCACGGCGGCGGCCGTCCGGCGATCGTCACCGGTCAGGAGCACGATCTCCAGCCCCATGGCCTTGAGCCGCCGGACGGCCTCGGCGCTGGTCGGCCGGATCGGGTCGGCAATGGAGATCACCGCGATCAGCTGCCCATCCAGCGCCACGAATACCGGCGTCTGACCCGCGTTCGCGCTGTCGGCCGAGCGGCTCTGCAGGTACGCCGAAGGAACTCCGAGCTCCGCCATCAGCGCCACATTGCCTACCGCGACCCGTTTTCCCTCGACAACGCCGAGGACGCCCTGGCCGGTATAATTCTCGAAATCCACCGCGCGGCGCCCCGATACTCCCAGCCGCTCGGCTTCCGCCACTATGGCCTGGCCGAGGGGATGCTCGCTCAGGCGCTCGACCGAGGCGGCGAGCCGCAGGATCTCGGAGGGGGCCAGCTCGACTCCCGGGGCCGGCTCGATGCTCGCCACCGCGGGCCGCCCTTCGGTGACGGTGCCGGTCTTGTCGAGCACCACCACGTCCAGCCGGCCGGTACGCTCGAGCGCCTCGCCTCTCTTAATCAGCACTCCCAGCTCCGCCCCGCGTCCGGTCGCCACCATCACCGCGGTGGGTACCGCAAGCCCCATGGCACAGGGACAGGCGATGATCAGCACCGTCACCGCGGCGACGAGCGCGTGGAGATACGCCGGAGCCGGTCCCCATACCAGCCACGCGGCAAACGTCGCCGCGGCCAGGAGCAGGACCACGGGCACGAACACTGCTGAGATCCGGTCGGCGAGACGCTGAATCGGCGCCTTGGACTGCTGCGCCTGCTGCACCAGCCGAATGATCTGCGACAGCACCGTATCCGGGCCCACCCGCGTAACCTGGAAATGAAAGGCGCCGCTCCGGTTGAGCGTGGCTCCGATCACCCGGTCGCCGGCTCCGCGCGAGACCGGCACCGGCTCGCCAGTGAGCATGGACTCGTCCACGTAGGTGCTGCCCTGGAGGATCACTCCGTCGGCCGGGATCTTTTCCCCGGGACGGACGATCGCCTCATCGCCTTCGGTCAGCTCCGCCAGCGTCACATCCTGTTCCATACCTCCGCGAAGCACCCGCGCGGTGGTGGGCCTCAGTCCGATCAGCCGACGTAACGCTCCCGAGGTCCGCCCCTTGGCCTGCGCCTCGAGCAGATTGCCGAGCAGCACCAGCGCGATGATCCAGGTGACCGCCTCGTAATACACGTGGGGCTCGATACCCCTGGCCGCGAGCCAGTCATCGCCCAGCGTCACCGCCAGGCTGAACAGAAAGGCGGCGCCGGTTCCCACCGCGATCAGGGTGTTCATGTCGGCGCCGCCGTGGCGGAAGGCAGACCACGCCCGGGCGTAGAAGTGGCGCCCGGCCCACCCCACCACAGGAAGGGTCAGGCCCAGGAGCAGAAACCTGATGGAGTCCGTCATGGGTGCAGCGTGCATGCTGAGCGCCATCGTCAGAACTGCCGCCACGATGCTCACCCCGAACTTTCGGCGCAGCCCCGCAATCTCCGCCGCATGCAACGCGTCCTGCGCGTCCAGCAGCTCGTCCGCCGTGGCGTTCCGACCGGGAAGCTCGGCGCCGTATCCCGTGGCGCGTATGGCCTGGACCAGCCGCTCCGGTGTGGTCGCCTCCGGATCGAAGTCGACCGTGGCGGACCCAGTCATCAGATTCACATTGGCGCCCGTCACGCCGGGCACCTTCTCCAGGGTACGCTGCACTCGCGCACTGCATGCCGCGCACGTCATGCCCGACACCGGAATCGTGGTGCTGTCCGCTTCGGGTTCGTGCATCACCTTCGCCGCTGTCACGGATGTGCCCCCGCATCGCTGCGCGCCACGGCCTTCGCAGGGTATCCCGCCTGTTCGACAGCAGCTTCGATATCGGCCGGCGTGGTCACGCTCTCGTCATAGCGCAGGTCGGCGCGTCCCATACGCAGCGACTCGAGCTGAGTGCCCGGATGCGCGATCAATGCCTCGTTCACCGCGTGCAGGCAGTGCCCGCAGGTCATGCCGGTGATGTGGAGAGTCAGTTGTCGCATGTGTGATCCTGATAAGTCGCTTGTTGCTAGTCGCGAGTCGCCAGTCGCCAGTCGCCGGTCGCCGGTCGCTTGTACTAGTGAGAGAGAAATATCATAGGGGGTGGGGGTATGTCAAGTACTTGGGAGTCAACGCGGTGCGGCCAGCAGGCTGCAAGATACGCGGGCAGGCTGCGGCTGGAGCGAATGATGGGCTTCGAGACAAGTGGGAGACTCGACTGCAACTATGTGCGCGGGAAGACCTTACCCAGGTGGACGCATCGGCATACGTCGTGCCTTATGAGCGCGCTATGGCGCTGGAATCCGCGAACGAGCCGACCGACGAACCCCTCTCGACCCTCGGGAGTGAGCCGCTCGTTCCCATTCTCCAAGTCGAAGCCGGGCAGCTCGACCCCATCGCGCTGGGAACCTGGCATCAGGCGCTGTCCAACACTGTGTCGGTCGAGGTGCCGCACGACCTGATGGGACTGTGGCTCTACCCCTCGCAAGGCGGCGTGGCGCTGCTGGGTCCACCCGAGCTCGCGGCCGACGATCTCGGCGATCCCCATTCCCTCTCCTCACCTGACCTCCGAGCAGCTTTCCGGGATCGAAAAGACCGTACTGAACGCCGGATATGGGTCCGCCACCTGTTTGCCGATGCGGTTCGGCAAGCGGGATGTCGCGCTAATGCTGGTCGCGGATCTTCAGCCCGCCCGATATGGACCGGCGGAGCGAGTCCTGCTGCAGTGTGTGGCGCGGCAGGTAGGGCCGATGCTGGGACGAATCGCCCGGCAGTGGGTACCGTCGGACGGATCATTCTCCCGGCAGCAGGAGCGCATCGCCGGCCTGCTCGAGACCGTGTCCCGCGCCAACCGCGAGGGCAACTCGCCGCAGTCTTTTCTGGTCGGCGATCGGGCGCGGGCTCGGGCCACTGCTGCCGCACGATCACATCGAGCTGCTGGTGTCCGATGCCGCGGGCGACGAATACTTCCGCCTGGGCGAGCACCCCGGTGGGCCGCTTTGGGCCGACCCGTCGCTGACGATCAGCCGGGCGCATCTCGACATCGCCGCGGTCTTCGAGGGACAGGGCCAGCTGCTGGTGCCGGACACATATGAAGACGCCGCGCTGGCCCAGAGGCTTTCTCACCGCCTCGGAATCAGGGGGGGCCGACATCCGCGCGGTCATCGGCGCCCAGCTCGGACTGGGAGGAAACTTCGGCGCGTACCTCCTGGTCGGAAGCGTAGGGCCCGGAGATCTACGGGGCGGATGATGTGGAGCTGCTGGTGCTGCTGGCGGGGTTGATCGCACCGCAGATCGGGGGGTTTCTCCGCAGCGAAAAAGCGGCGTCCGCGGCGACCTCTCCCGCCGCCGCGCTGCCGCCGGCCCGCGACGGCTCGGCCGAGCTGCTCGTCAGCATCGCTGCGCTGCTGGCGACCACGTCCGACCCGGCGGCCGCCACCCGCATCATCTCTGATGAAGGCGCCCGGCTGCTTCCATTCACCGATCTCACGATAGCCCTCAAGCTCACCGCGGGCGAACGGGTGGTGCTGCTACAGCGGGGCGAACGGCGATCGCTCCCGGAGCTGCCGCTGGTTCCGGTGAGCGGAACCACCCTCGGCCGCGTGCTCCGGGGCGAGGTGCCCAACGGATTTGCGCAGGCGAGGGGAGAGAGCCGACTGATTGTGCCGCTCCGGGTTGCGGGAACGGTCCACGGATCGCTGGTATTCAGTGCCCGCGCGCCGGCGCAGCTGACCGAGAGTCATGTCGGACCCGGCGCAGCGGTTGGCCGATATCGTCGCGGCGCACCTCGAGCTGCTGCGGCGTACCGCCATGCTGCCGCACCCCTACGTCCCCGGGAGGAGCGGAATCCGGTCGGCCCGGCGCCGCCATGGCGACTAGAGCGACGTACTCACCCGCACGATGAAGTTCCGCCCCTGGTCCAGCGCGTAGGTCTTGTACCGGCTCAGGAAGCTGGCGTATGCCTTGTCGAACACGTTCCTCAGCTGGAGATCGACTCGCCAGGCTCCGGTATCCGACCGGCAGGGTACCCACTCCTCCGCCCAGG
The DNA here is from genome assembly GCA_963840165.1 of uncultured Gemmatimonadales bacterium. GTDB lineage: Bacteria > Gemmatimonadota > Gemmatimonadetes > Gemmatimonadales > GWC2-71-9 > CAVVWJ01. The sequence goes on along the minus strand of CAWIXT010000006.1, from coordinate 1,175,169 downwards.
TGCGAACAGCGTGTACCCCTCGGGCGCGAAGTCGTCGGGATCCAGCCGGGTCTGCCTGGCGAATTCGACTCACCGCCCAGCGAGAGGTACGGAGCTCTCGATCCAGCCGTCGCTCGCCGCCCTCGATCCGGGCGCTGTAGGTGGCCCGGAACGGAGGGATAAACGGGAGCGGAGCATCCAGGGTCGTGTTCTCGCCCCGGGTGTAGTCGGCGGTGCCGCGCAGGTGAAGGAAGGGCGCCGGATGATAGTCGAGCGCGGCCTCGAGGCCGGTCAGCTCGGGCGTTGCCCTGGGTCATGTCGAAGATCTGAAGCCCGGACCCGGGATCGATCTCGCCTGACGGATCGGGGAAGATGAAATTGTCGATGAAGTTGGCGAAGCCGCCGATCTCGAACGGTGACGTTCCTGGCCCTGGACCTGAGCGCCAGGTCGGTGTTGATGGAGGTCTCGTTCCCGCAGGGTCGAATCGCCCCGCTCGAAGCGCACGGTCCCCTCGTGCACGCCGTTGGAGAAGAGGTCGAACGCCGTGGGCGAGCGGTACCCCCGTCCCACGTTGAGCACCATGCGCCAGCGGGCTCCGCCACCCGGTACAGCACGCCGACGTTGCCGGTGACGGAGTTGTAGGTGCGCTCGCTGGGCCACCACGCCGAGGTCGGCGTCGTCCTCCACCCGAGGCGGCGATAGTCGTAGCGGGCGCCCAGCGCAAAGTTCCAGCGGCCGAGTCTCCAGCTGCTCGAAGGCGTAGACGCCGAGGTTGTTGTAGGCGTTGTTGGGGATGAGCGTCTCCTCCCCGAACTTGTCGAACTCGTTCCGCAGCCCGGCGACGCCCACGATGCCCGCCATGCCGCCCGAACGGACGGATGGTGCAGCCGAACATCGGCGCTGTAGGTGCGTGGAGAGCAGCCCGAGCGCTACGTCGGTGGCGTCCGACGTCCTCGAACTCGCGCCGCCGGTTCCGCTCGTAGCCCAGCGTGCAGGTCCAGGTGCGAGGCGCCCACGCGGCAGGCTGCCGCTCACTGTACCCGGTCGTCGGCGATGCGCTGGTATGGGGTGGCGGTCCAGGATCTTCGGCTGGGTCTTCGTGGATCTCGACCCGCTCGTCCCGGCGGGAGTACGTCGCCCGCGACCGAGCCCCAGCCACCCCGATAGCCGACGCTCCCGCTGCCGTTGAGGGTACTGCCCGCCGCTGTTGAACAGCTCTCCGGCCGGTGTGCGCACGTCGTCGCTGGTGCGGCCGGTGAACGATCCGCGGAAGCCCAGGCCGCCGGCTGGCGCCCTCGAAGGTGAGAAGGTGCCGTCGGGCTGCTCGTTGTTGCTGCGCATAGCCTGCGACGACGCTCGCCGGACACGAAGGGATCCGGTGCCAGCGCATCGGGCAGGTCCGGCGTGATCACGTTCACCACGCCGCCCAGTGCATCGGAGCCGTACAGCACGCTGGCGGGACCGCGAACCACCTCGACCCGCTCGGCCTCGCCGGCCTCGACCTGGGGCCCGTGCTCGTCGCCCCACTGCTGGTTCTCGAGCCGCTGGCCGTCGCTGAGCACCAGGACCCGGTTGGAGGAGAGCCCCGGATCACCGGCTTCCCGATGCCGCGCCGGTGCTGAAGTTCCTGACTCCGGGAAGGACGCTGATCGTCTCTCCCAGGGTCGCCGACGCGATTGCCCTGCAGCTCCTGGTCCGAGAGCACGCTGGTCGGCTGGGGCGAGGTCAGCGACGTGGTGGCGACTGGCGAGGCGGTGACCTGCAGCTCCTGCAGCTCGACCAGGGTGGGACGCAGGGTCACGTTCAGGGTCGTCTCGCCCTCCTCGCAAGCGTGACCCGGCGGACCTGGGGCGCGTATCCCACCAGCGCAAAGGAGACGGCGTAGGTACCGGTGGGAAGATCCTCCAGCCGGTAGCGACCGCTTGCATCGGTTGTGGTTGAGCGCTCCACTTCCAGCACCGTGACGCGGACCTGCGCCAGCGGGGTGCCGGTGGTGTCGGTGACTCGGCCCGTGAGGGTAGACGCGCTGTGCGGCGGTGGATCGGCGGCTGCTGCTATAGCGGGCGCGACAGCGGCGAGAGCTGCCGCGAGCACGAGGGCTCGCATCGAAGTTCTCCCAGTTCTGGGTTTGCCTGTCAGCGACGAATCAGACGAACCGGACTGGAGGAGCCCGAGGCTGGGGGATGCCGGTAGAACTGCACTGGCGAGTTCGACGAGCGGGGGCGGAAGCTGGCGTACCGAAGTCTTGTCCTGAAGCCGCAGCTCGCGGCTGACGGTCAAACCGGCACCGGAACCGGGTGCGCCGCGGCCGAGGCCGCAGTGGCCCGCGTGGCTGGGACAGCCGCCCGCCGACTCGACGTGAGCCTGTGACCGGGCCGCTTCTTCCGAATTCTGATGATGGACGAGTGCATCGAGGCTGGGCAGACTGGTCCCGGCTGCGAGAAACACCGCCAGGAGAAGCGACGCCTTGACTCGGATCAGCCGCGCGCGCATGAGACAATCATAGCTGGCCTGACATCGTGCGGCGTACCGGGCCGTCAGCCGGGAGTAGAAACCAGAACGCCGCACCCTTGCCGAAGACCGAATCGGCGCCGATGGTCCCGCCGTGCATCTCCACGAACTTCTACAGAGGGCCAGTCCCAGCCCGGTGCCCTGGGCCCGCCGGCTGGGCGAGCTGTCCACCTGGCTGAACTCCTGGAACAGCTTGGGCATGTCCTCGCGCTTGATCCCGATCCCTTCGTCGGCCACCGAGACCCAGACCACCTCCTGGGGAACCATGCGGGCCCGGTCGCCGGCCCGATCCGCCGGCTGCGCGCAGCGAAGCCCGGGTGCGCACCGCGCGCCAGGTAGATCTTGCCCGCCTTCGGGCGTGAACTTGGAGGCGTTGGACAGGAGATTGAAGAGGATCTGCCGGATGCGGCCGCCGTCGGCCACGATCGTCAGCGACGCGTGGTCGAGGTCGAGCGAGCACTCCTGGCGCTTGGCGGTTCGGAGGCTGGCGGTATCGGCCACGGCGTCAGTGATCGCCAGCCGCAAGATCGGTCATCGCCAGGGTGAGCGTCATCCGGCCGGCCTCGATCTTGGACAGGTCCAGCGCGCTGTTGATGAGCGACAGCAGGTGCTTGCCGTTTCGCAGCACAGCCTCGGTGAACTCCCGCTGCTGGCCGTTGACCTCGCCGGTGCCGCCTTCCAGGATCAGGTCGGAGAACCCGATGATCGCGTTGAGCGGGGTGCGCAGCTCGTGCGACATGTTGGTCAGGAACTCGCTCTTGAGCTGGGTGGCCCGCTGCAGCTCCTGGTTCTTGGTACGGAGCGCCAGCTCGTTGCGGCGGCTTTCCTCCAGCACCGGGCCCGGTCGAGGCCGACCACGACCTGGTCGCCCAGGATCTGCAGCAGCCGAAGGTCGTGGTCGCTGAAGGGCCGGCCGTCGCGCCGGTTGTACACGCTCACGGTGCCGACGGGGACAGCCGCCGGAGCGGAGAGGGATCGATGGCCGCGGTCTTGAGGCTTACCTCGGCGCCCGGCCGGGTGATAGCTGCCGCGGGATCAGCGTCCATGTCGTCCGACACCAGCGGCGCATCCTGGCTGACCGCCCAGCCGAGCAGCGAGTCGTCGATGGGCAGCAGCATGCCGGTCGAGCGGCTCGAGCGGACCACAGGCGGCCACGAGCCGGAGGAACCGTCCCTCCTCGACCACCAGCGTGACGGCGCCGCTGTCGGCCTCGAGCAGATCGCTTGCCGCCGTCTGGGCGACCTCCTTCACCAGGCTGTCGAGATCGGCGCCGGCCAGCAGGGTGCCCGGCCAGATGACGCAGCCGCTCCAACTCCCGGTTGCGCCGGTCCGACTGTTCCAGCGCCGCTGGAGTGACTCCTTCTGGGCCTCGGCCAGCTCCTTCATGTGGCGGAACGTCGACCAGGGTCAGCAAGGTGGCGATGGAGGTGAGCAGCAGCCCGACCAGGTCGTTCTGGCGGAAGAGCCAGAGACCCAGCCAGGCGATGATGATGGCGACGCCGACGAGGGAGCCGGTATACGACAGCCGCGCCAGCGCCGCTCGACCAGGACGGCGAGTCTGCGGGCGGACCAGACAGCCGGCGGGTGTTCAGGGAGTCATCCACGGTCAGGATCTCGTGGAACTCGGTCTCACCGGTCCGGAGCATTCGGCTGAGGTAAGGGCGGCAGAGCCCGCACTGTCCGCCGCAGCCGGTCTCCCGCACCAGGTCGTCCAGACTCCAGCCGTTCGCCCTGGCCCGGGGGAGCAGCTCCGCGAAGGGAGTGGCCTTGCAGATACAGCGGGAGATCAGGACCCCGGTAGAGCCAGTGGTCATAAGACAGGGGTGAACGGTGAACGGTAAACGGTGAACGCGCTGTCACCCTACGCCGCAGGTGCGGGGGCCGAAGCTGCATCAGATCACGCCTTTGCAGCTTTGGCCCCCCTCGGGCCTCTGGCCCTCGAGGGTGACAACCCCCTCTCACCTCTCACGGGTTAGTGGGCCGGATATCCAGCTCGCTCACCATGGCCCGCTCGGGCAGCCTGAGCGCGTGCAGGATGCGTGGCGGCCACGTCTTCCGGCCGGAGGATGCGACTCGGCTCCGACTTAAGCATCGGCTGATCCCGCAGCATACTGGTGTCCACCGACCCGGGGCAGACGGCGATGACCCGGATCCCTTCCTTCCGGATCTCCAGCATGAGCGAGCGGCTGAAGCCGAGCACCGCGTGCTTGGAGGCGGTGTAGGCGGTGCCGCCGGCGAAGCCGTTGCGGCCGGCCAGGCTGGCCACGTTGACGATGGCGCCCTGCTTGCGGCGGCGCATGCCGGGGAGCACCTCCCGGGTGACCAGGTAGAGGCTCCGGACGTTGGTGCTCATGGTGGTGTCCCAGTCCTCCAGGGTCAGCTCCTCGAACGGCTTGCCGATCAGGACGCCGGCGTTGTTGACCAGCACGTCGATCTCGCCCAGGGTGCCGGTCACGGTCTCGACCATCCGGGGGACCTGCTCCGGGTTGCCGACGTCGGCCGTCGCGCCCGCCGCCTCGATCCCCTCGGCATCGAGCTCCTTGACCAGCTTCTTGACCTTGGCCTCAGTGCGGGCGCAGACGCCGACCCGGTATCCGGCGTGGGCGAGGGCGAAGGCGGTGGCGCGGCCGATGCCCTCGGTGGCGCCGGTGATCAATGCGGTGGTGGTCACGAGGTGAACGGTAAACGGTAAACGGTGAACGGGAAGGAGCTTGTCATCCTGGGCGCGGCTGTCATCCTGAGCGCAGCGAAGGATCCCTCAATGGACCAAGGAGCTCATCCCCGAGGTCCCGCCAGTCCGGATTCAGCCCTTCGATCAGCTCCACTTTCTTTGCCCTTACCCATCCCTTCAACTCCTTCTCGCGGCGGATGGCGGCGCGTACGTCCACGGTCGCCTCGACATACGACCAATCGCTTCATCTGGTACTTCCTGGAGAATCCCTTGACACTTCCCCAGGCGGTGTTGCTCAACCCTGAGCTGCTAACTGCCCGGTCACCCCGATGTAAAAGCGGCGCGACCTGCTGGCCATGATGTATACGTGATAGACTCGTGCCACTCGGAGGGATCCTTCGCTGCGCTCAGGATGACAGCCCACTGCTTATCGCTCACCGCTTACCTTTATAGAATGTCCCTCCCCCTCCAGCACCCCGTCATTCGCGGCAACGGCCGAGGGCGGATGCCGGCGGCGCCGGACCGCTCCTGGCGCGAGCGGCTCCAGGCGCTCCGGCACCTTCCCAAGCTGCTTCGAATGGTCTGGGACACCAACCCGGGCTACGTCGTCGGGATCCTTCTGCTGCGGATCGCCCGGTCGCTGGTCCCGCTGGCGGTGCTCTGGGTCGGCAAGCTCATCGTGGACGAGGTGGTTCTCTCCATCAACCTGGCCCAGTCGGGCGGCGCCGTCTCCTGGACCCGGCTCGCCGTGCTGCTCGGCATCGAGCTGGCGATCGCGCTGGTGGGCGAAGGGCTGAGCCGGGTGTCGGCGCTGCTGGAGAGCCTCCTGGGCGACCTGTTCGCCAACCGCACCAGCGTCCAGCTGATGAAGCACGCCGCGACGCTCGACCTGGAGCAGTTCGAGGACGCCGAGATCTACGACAAGCTGGAGCGGGCCCGGCGGCAGACGGTCGGCCGGATCGGGCTGTTCACTATGTTGCTGGCGACCCTGCAGGACCTGATCACGCTCATCACTCTGGCCGCGGCGCTCACGGTCTACGTCCCGTGGCTCCTCCTGTCCTGCTGGTGGTCGCGGTGCTGCCGTCGCTGCTGGGCGAGACCCACTTCGCCTCCTTGGGCTACTCGCTCCTCTATTCGTGGACCCCCGAGCGGCGCCAGCTCGACTACCTCCGCTACATCGGCGCCAGCGACATCTCGGCCAAGGAGCTCAAGCTCTTCGGGCTCTCGGACTTTCTGGTGGGGCGCTACGACCGGCTGTCGGAGCAGTTCTACCAGGCCAACCGGAACCTGGCCGTGCGGCGGAGCGTGGTCTCGACCCTGCTCTCGTTCGTGGGGACGCTGGGCTACTACGGGGCCTACGCCGTCATCATTTATTTAACAGTCACGGGTCACGAGTCGCGAGCTGGTGTCTTTACCATTGGGGTTCTGACTTTCCTTGCTGGCTCCTTCCGGCAAAGCCGAGACCTGATCCAACGGATCCTGCTCTCGCTGGCCCAGATCTTCGAGCAGAGTCTGTATCTAGAGGACCTCTTCAGCTTTCTCGAGATCGAGCCCAGCATCCGGCGCAATCCGGGCGCCAAGCAGGTGCCGGTACCGATCCGGCAGGGCTTCGTGTTCGAGGGTGTCGGGTTCAAGTATCCGAGGGCGGAGAGCTGGGCGGTGCGAAACCTCAACTTCGCGCTGGCACCGGGCGAGCGGATCGCGCTGGTGGGTGAGAACGGCGCCGGCAAGACCACGCTGGTGAAGCTGCTGGCCCGGCTCTACGACCCGGACGAAGGTCGGATCCTGCTCGACGGCGTGGATCTCCGGGAGTACGACGTGGACAGCCTTCGTAAGAACGTGGGCGTCATCTTCCAGGACTTCGTCCGTTACGATTTTGCCCTCAAAGAGAACATCGCCGTGGGCAACATCGCCCGGCTCGAGGACGACCCCGCGATCAGGGCCGCGGCGGAGCGGAGCCTGGCGGATTCGGTGGCCCAGCGGCTGGCGGGCCAGTACGACCAGATGCTGGGCAAGCGGTTCGAGGGCGGGGTGGATCTCTCGGGCGGCGAGTGGCAGAAGGTGGCGCTGGCGCGGGCCTACATGCGCGACGCGCAATTGCTAATTCTGGACGAGCCCACGGCGGCGCTGGATGCCCGGGCGGAGTATGAAGTGTTCCTCCGGTTTTCGGAGCTAACTAAGGGAAGGATGGCGGTGCTGATCAGTCACCGGTTCTCCACCGTGCGGATGGCGGACCGGATCCTGGTGCTCAAGGGCGGAGAACTGGTGGAACAGGGGACCCACGAGGCGCTGGTGGAGCTGGGGGGGCTGTACTCGGAACTGTTTCAGCTTCAAGCGGCAGGTTATCGGTAGCAGCAGTCATCGCGAGCGGCCGCAGGGCCGCGTGGCGATCCCGTGGGTTAACGAGTCATTGCGAGGGGCGAAGCCCCGAAGCAATCCCGCGGCCGCCCGGCTCTCGCGTGACTAAAGTCGCTTGCTGGCACACCGTGCTCCGCACGGGGTTCGTCGATCTTTCGCGAAGCCCGTCTGGATCTTCTGGCGGGCACGAACCAGCCGAAGTAATCTTTTCTGCCTCTTTTCCGATGAACCTTCCTGCCCCTGGAGAAATCGTGCTCCGATATTCCGCGATCGTGCTCTCCGCCGTTACGCTCGCGTCAGCCGGCGCCCTCGGCGCTCAGGAGATCAAGCCTCGCTCCACGCCCGGCGCGCCGACCGACCGGCTCCCCCGCCCGGCCGCCGTCAGTGCAGCCCAGCAGCCCGATGGCCGCATTCGCGTGGTTTGGCGGGCCGTGGATGGCGCGGCGCGCTACAAGGTGGTTCGCTCGGTGCCGCCTGCCGTCGCCGCATCGTTGACCCTGCCGAACCCGGTCGATACCCAATACGTCGACAACGACGTGAAGGCGGGGAGCACGTATTACTACGTAGTGAGCGCCATAAACGAGGCAGGGATCGAGGGGATGAAGGGCGGCGCTTCCGCGAAGGCCTCCGCGGTCGTAGCTCCAGCTGACACCACCCCGCCCCTGGCGGCGGTCGCGCCACCGACGGATGTGGTCGTGCGGATGTTCGATTACCTGCGCCCACAGGTCTCGTGGAAGAACTCGGTTCCCGGGGCCCGCTTTATCATCGAGCGCCGGGAGGACGACGGCTCGAATCCGGCCAACGTCACCTGGAAGGAAGCAGTTGCCCTGGTAGATAAGCCTTGGCCCTGTTCAACCTCCTGTCAGATCACCGAGGATCCCCGCCCGATCCGTCGCAACACCACGTCCCAGTACCGGGTGACAACTGTCGAGGCGCCTCCCTCCACCCGGCGGTCGCAGCCGGTGACCAGCAATACCGTTCTCCTCGAGCACATCCCCGTGGAGCCAGCGGAGATCCACCAGATCTACCTGGTCAAGGGAGAGACCCAGCAGCTGAGGTTTCGCCCGGGCGTGGCGGGGTTCCAGTATGTGTCGCTGGACTCGAATACGGTCAGCGTACCGAATCCTGGCGTGGTACAGGCCAAGGAATACGGCACGACCTACGTCACGGCAGTCGCTCGCACCGCAGACGGATCGGTCAAGTTCTGGCTGTGGCAGGTCCGGGTAGGCGACAAGCCGCAGTAGCGCCTAGAATTTTAGCGCGACTAAAATTGCGGCTCGGCACACCGTGCTCCGCACGGCTGGTGTTCCCCATTCCAGGTATCTCATCTGGATTGTCGCACGCGAAGAGAAATAGCGTGGCGGACCGGATTCTGGTGCTCAAGGGTGGGAAGCTGTGGAACAGGGCACCCACGAGGCGCTGGTGGAGCTTGGCGGGCTAGATGCCGACGCCGCAGTGCGCGATGCGCATCCCGTCGCGTATTGTCGCCCAAGTGAGGCGTCACCCTAGTCGAAGTGCATATGGACTAGAGAAGTACCGACCGCTAGGGTAGCACCCGCCGCAAGCACATAGCTAAGAGCACACCCGGCAAAAGCCGGCGTCGCAAAGCCACGGGTCCTCGCCTCCTCCGCGCCGTCGTGGCGTCACGTAGGACCCAAGACCGCCGAGCCGCCTACCAGGCGCCGGCGGTTTTATGTCTTCGATCCCGTGCGCGCCTGGTCTCACACCATCGTCCCACGATGAAGGAGACCTGCATGACTGTTGCAACCGCAAAGGCACCAAGCGCCGCTCCGGCAATCAGGCCATTCACGATCGACACACCCGAGTCGGATCTCGAGGATCTGCGCGACCGCATCCGCGCAACCCGCTGGCCCGAGAAGGAGCCGGTCGCGGATCACTCCCACGGCGTCCGGCTCGAGACGATGCAGAAGCTTGCCCGCTATTGGCTGAACGACTACGACTGGCGGAAGTGCGAGGCGAGGCTCAACGCCTTACCCAATTTCATCACCCGGATCGATGGGCTGGACATCCACTTCATCCACGTGCGCTCGGAACACGAAGATGCGCTGCCGCTCCTCGTCAGCCACGGCTGGCCCGGCTCGGTGATCGAGCAGCTGAAGATCATAGGCCCGCTGACCGATCCGACTGCGCATGGCAAGAGCGCATCGGACGCGTTCCATCTCGTGATCCCCTCCATGCCGGGCTACGGGTACTCAGGCAAGCCGTCCACCACCGGTTGGGGCCCCGAGCGGATCGCGCGTGTCTGGGTCGAGCTGATGGAGCGCCTGGGATACGACCGCTACGTCGCTTCGGGCGGCGATTGGGGCGGGCAGATCGTCGATCTGATGGCTGCGCAGGCGCCTGCGGGCTTGATCGGCATCCACACCAACTTCCCCGGTGCGGTGCGAGACGACGTCACCGCCGCCGTCATCTCAGGCAGCCCGCCGCCGGCCGGTCTTGACGCCGAGGAAACCCGGCTCTACGAGAAGCTGAAGGTCTTCTGGGCCACGGACGTGGCCTATGCACTCGAGATGGGGACCCACCCGCAGACGCTGTACGGCATTTCCGATTCACCGGTCGGTCTGGCCGCCTGGATGCTCGACCACGACGCGACCAGCCTGGCGATGATCGGCCGCGTCTTCGACGGTGTCACCGAGGGCCTCACCCGAGACGACGTGCTCGACAACATCACTCACTACTGGCTGACCAACTCCGGGATCTCCTCGGGCCGGCTCTACAAGGAAAACACGCCAGTCCTTCTTCGGTCCCAAGGGCGTGAAGATCCCCGTGGCCGTGAGCGTCTATCCCGACGAGCTCTATCAGGTGCCCCGGAGCTGGGCCGAGAAGGCGTATCCCAAGCTCATTCACTACAACACGCTCGACAAAGGCGGGCACTTCGCGGCGTGGGAGCAGCCGGAATCGTTCTCGGAGGAGGTCCGCACCGGATTGCGGTCACTTCGGTAGAAAAGTGAACTGAGACCGCCGCCGGGTTCCCTCCCGGCGACGGCTTCAGCGTACATGGCAGCGGTCCGACCGATCAACTGACGCCGGATCCAAAGGTTCAGGCTACAAACGGGGATACCGCTCCCGGTCCGGCGTGTCGCGGTCGCGGCTTCTCGGCCGGGCTTTCGGCACGGCCTCGTTGATCACGTCCTGCTTTCCCTCTCGCTTGAGATCTATCTTCTGCTGATGGGTCAGCTGCCGCCGGGCCTTGGTCCGCTGCTTGCTCGACCCTTCAGTTGCGCCCACCGCGCTCGGTGTCTTCCCGCGGCTCCGGGCCCGCTTGGCATTCCGCCGCCGCTCCTTGTTGTCGCCTTCCATTTCTTTTCGCATAGTCGTTAGTCGCTCATCGTTAGTCGTTGCGGAGCAAATAGCTTCTTGCCCCCCCTCTGGTGACTAGCGACTACCAACTGGCCCCTCCGTGATCCCTCTCACCGAGCTCTGCCTACTTCGACCGCCCGGTCGCCTTTCCACCCACCAGCACGCGGACAACCAGCGCCAGCATCACGCCAGGGAGGTCGTTGCGGCGCTCGACGGAATTTGCGATCTCGCCACTACTTGCTCACTACTTCGCGTCAATAATCATGTTGCCATCGATATCACTGAGCGTTCCGTAGGGTCCGAAGTCGAGCAGCCGGCTGCTGGTCTCGACCCGACGTCCCTTGTTGGCCCCTTCAGTGATGGTGCCGACCAGGTGGGTCTGACCCGTGACCACCTCGGCGGTTCCACTCAATTCTGCTTTGAACGATTCTGAAGCCGGTGTCGCTTCGACGACCCAGTACGAATGAACCGGTATCTTGCCGGCTTCCCCGGATGACCCCTCGTCGAAGCCGAACACGAGGGTCGCTTTACCCTGCAGCTCGCCATTCACCGTACCCGACATGCTGTACTGTCCCGAACTGTCCCGCTTGATCGCCTTCACGTGATAGGACAGCCGGATCTTCTCATCCTGCGCCGTATCGGCCGGAGTCACACTCTGCCCGTTTAGCGAGTATCCGATGGGTACGAGCCCCAGGCTCAGCACCACAAGTGCACGACTCCGGATTCCGGTGAACATTGGTAGCCTCCTTAGGGAGTAATCGTGAATAGGTTCGGCTCACCTATGCCGGCAAGCGCATCTGCTTCCGCAGGCTCTTGTCGAACGCCGCCGCGGGCACGAAGCGCCGGAGCAGGCTGATCTGCCGCGCTGCCTTGCCCGCGGTGTAGCGCCGCTGCGGATTCTGCTCGGTAGACGCCTTCACCACGGCACTCGCGACCAGCTCCGGCGAGTCCGCCACCTTCATCGCGTCCCGCATGACCGCCTCGGCGTTCGATCGCGCCGGCCCGTAGACATCGAGCTGCTGGTCCGCCTGATAGACATTGCCCTCGAACGACGTGCGGGTGTACGCCGGCTCCACCAGCACGACCCTGATACCCGAGCCTCTGACCTCATGATCCAGCGACTCGGAATAGCCTTCCACAGCGTGCTTGCTCGCTCCGTACAGGGCCATGAACGGCGCCGGGATCAGGCCCATCACCGAGCTGATGTTGACGATTCGCCCGGACCGCTGGCGGCGCATGATGGGAAGCACCGCCTTGGTCACGCGGATGAGTCCGAACAGGTTCACGTCGAAGAGAGACTTGGCCTGCTCCAGCGATGACTCCTCCGCACCGGCGATCAAGCCCACGCCTGCGTTGTTGACCAGCAGGTCGATGCGTCCGGCCTGGTCCAGCACCTGAGCCACAGAGAGCCTTCACCGATTCGTCGCTCGTCACGTCCAACACCAGATACTCGACACCGGGCACTCTCGATGCCGGCGGCTTGCGATAGGTGCCGAACACCCGGTAGCCGGTCGCATGCAGCGCCCGGGCGGTTGCCGCTCCGATCCCGGCCGATGCACCGGTCACGATCGCCACCTGCCGCTTCCCCTGCGTCCCATTGCTCGACATACGCTGCCCGCTTTCGGTTGAGGTCAAACCACTGTAGCCAATATGATGAACGTCATATTCAAGTGCGATCCAAACGCGGTAGCTGGTGCATTGGACGTCAGGATCTGTGAGTGGTGGAGTGCTTCAGCGCCGCCGAGCGGAAGGCGTCGGAGAGCTTGGAGTCGTCGACCGCGCGAGCCAGCACCATCGCGCCGACCATGGTGGACAGGGTGGCGAGTGCCTGCTCGTGGGCAGCCGGCTTGCCCCAATCGGGCAACTGGCGGGCGACGAGGTCGATCGCTTCCTTGATCCGCCGGGTGGCGGCGCGGCGGACTTCGGGCGCCTGGCGCGGCATCTCGGAGCCAAGCGCCGCCATGGGGCAGCCGCTCTCGGCGCCGCTCGAGGTGCTCCTTCGAGAGATAGCCGTGGATCAGCGTCTGAAGCGCCTGCTCCGGCGGTGCGTCCGAAGCGATGCGCTCGAGCGTGGCCACGCTTTCGGCGCCGGCCCGGTCGGCTGCCTCGGCCAGCATTGCCTCCCGAGACTCGAAGTGGGCGTAGAAGCCGCCGTGCGTGAGGCCGGCATCCTTCATGATATTCGGCCACCCCGGTACCGCTGTACCCGCTGCGCCGGATGGCGCGAGCGGCGGCCTCCACGATGCGCTCGTGGGTGGCTTCCTTGCGGCTGGGGTCGGGTCGTGTCTTGGCGGTGCTCATATGATGATCATCATATATGGAAGTACGGCGGAGCGCAAGTGGGAGTATTTGTGGCCGAGCTAGTACTCCATGGCGATGGAAAAGACTGAACCACAAAGAGCCTGCCCTGAGCGCAGCGAAGGGACACAGAGGGTTAGTCGCTGCTCGGCACACCGTAGCTGCGCCACGGGTTATCCCTCACATAGTCCGCCGCGATCTCCTTCCACTGGGCTGCTAGATACCTTCGGTTCGAGACTGGCGACTGGCGACTGGCGACTCACTTCACGGAGTGAGCCAGTAGGAGACCTTTACCAGGAAGGTGTTCTTGGCTCGCTGATCGAAGAGGTCGTTGAAGTCGCCCCGAAATGATTGGCCGCCTTCCACGTCCGACTCCGCCGCACGGCCCTGACTCCAGACCAGGAACAAGGTGGAACCGGAACGGTACTCCCAGCGGAACACCACGTTGGAGCGAAACTCCTGGAAGTTGAAGCCGCCGGGGTTGCCGCTGACGGCCGGATCGCTATAGGGACGGTAGCGCGCCGAGTAGTCGCTGGCGCGGGCATCCGCGATCTCGCGCACGTCGCTGTAGGTGCCCTTGGAGATGAAGGGCGATGCGTAGACCTGGAGCGTGGTGGTAGGGGTAAAGGTGTAGCCCAGCCGCCAGGTCAGGCTCAGAGTCCTCTGCTCCAGATGGGCAAAGGTGTAGTGCTGGCCTCCCGCGGCATCGGTGTAGGTATTGAAGTACTGAAGGTCATTCCGGTTCCGGTCGTACGTCGCGGCCAACGAGGTGGTGAACCGGGTCGACACCTTGAGCTGGAGTTCCGGCTCCAGCACGATCTGCTCGGATCGCCCCCCGTCACCCCGGAAGTAATTCGCCGACACAATGGGCATCAGCGTGCGGCGGTTGTCTCCTTCGATCACGATCCAGGGCGCGACATACGGGTCCTGACGCACCGCCGGTCCGCCCCGGGCGCAGCGGTCGCAGTAGGTGCTGCCGAGCTGGCCGAGCGTGCCTCCCAGGTGCAGCCACCAGCGGTTGTTGAACTGGACGTGCACGTTGGTGTTGAAGGCGCGCTCGGTCGGAAGTCCATCGGCGCTCCAGTGCTGCCAGTTGTTGAAGTTCCAGCGGAGCTGCTGGTAGATGTTGTTCGGCTGATACCAGGCGAGGTTGGCCCAGCTGGTCCACATCTGCTGATCGGCCTGCCGCAGGAATCCGATGTCGTTGATCTCGAATCCCGGCGTCCGCCGCTGGTAGGCGGTCTCGAACCGAAGCCGCTTGCCGGCAACCTTGGCAAAGCGCACCTCCTGGTTGGTGCCGCTCAGCGAGGTGCGAGTGGAATCGAACTCCAGGTTATCGTCCGGCCGCTGGTACAGGTGTACCGGATCCTTCTGGGTCAGGGTCAGGGCCGCCGGATCGCCGTTCACCCGGCTCAGGTCGAACGACCCCGACACCTCGTACCGGCCGTTGAAGCGCCAGCGGGCATCCACCCCGCCGGTGTACGCGCTCCGATGCAGCTGGCTCGCGCTGGCGGCATCGAGCGAACGGTTCACCCCGGTGAAGATGAACCCCACGCTGCCGTCGCCGCCCCGGAAATCCTGATTGCCGCGAATCACGCCGTAGTTGGTGGCAGGCTCGAGCGTGATGTCGCCCGGACCGGCCACCCGGTCGGTCACGGCATCGAGGACGCCGAGGGAGAATCCGCCGGGCAGGCGGCCGGTCACCTTCCCCGCGGCGAGAATCCGGGTCGAGGTCGGTGAGGTTTCGTCGCCATAGACATCGGTGAGCTGGGGCGAGCGGCCGATCCGCCGGGAGTAGAACAGCCCTTCACCGGTCTGACAGTCCACCACCACCACGCAGTTCACCCGGAAGGTGAACAGTCCCTTCCCTTCCACGAAGAACGGCCGCCGCTCCTCGAAAAAGGTCTCGAACGCGGTGAGGTTGAGCTCCGATGGGTCCGCCTCCACCTGCCCGAAGTCGGGGTTGATGGTGGCATTGAGCAGCATGTTGGAGGCGATGCGGTACTTGACGTCGCCACCCAGGGTCAGGTCCCGTTGCTGGTCGAAATCGGGAGAGGCGAGGTCCGGCTCGCTCTTGGCGACGACATACGGGGTGATCTCGGCCCGGCCGGGGCGGCCCAGTCCGTCCAGCCCGGTGAGCTCGCCGAACTGGGAGCTGAGGCCGGAGCGCGAGGTGCGGTAGAGCGGCCAGGTGACGGTGGCGGTGTGGCGCTGGATCACTCGCCAGAAGAGCACCCCGAACTTCCCGCCGCTCTTCGAGGAGTAGTTCAGCTGCGAGAGCGGAATCCGGTACTCGGCGGTCCAGCCGAGCGAGTCGATCAGGGTGGCGACATCCCACACCGCGTCCCAGGCGACGTCCTCATCGCTGTCGTTGGAGATGGCGTAGTCGGCCTTGACCCCGGCTGGATTGACGGTGAACTCGTATCCGGTTCGCCGGTCGTGATACGGATCGAGCATCAGGGTGACATAGTCGGACGGGTTATCCTCGTCCCGCCGGGCCAGGTGGCTGGCGATGCTGTCGGGGTGGGGATCGAAGGAACGGACGAACACGTAGAGGTTCTGCTCATCGAAGGCCACCCGGGCCGTCGGTCCGGAACCGGGGTGGCGCCCCTTCAGTAGGCCTGGCCTCGAGAAACTGGTCGATCACGGGCGTCGTGGCCCAGACCGGGTCGGTATCGCGTCCATCGAGCACCGGAGACTCGGCGGTGCGGGTGGCCCTTACCGCGCTCGCAGCGAGGGAGGAAGGGGGCTGAACCGATTGAACGGCCAGCCCCTGTCCCTGGACCAGCAGTAGAACGCCGAAGAGTGCGGTCACATGTCAAACCCGGAGAAGTTTGGAGGTTTGACATCGTGATGCCCGAAATGGTTGCCCCGCAAGGAGCAGCACCAGCCATTCCACCGTGGCCCAGCCGGGCTCCGTCATGCGGTATGGGTCGTCAAGCAAACGGGCGTGATCCCTCTCACCGATGGCACCGTATTCCTCGAGTATGCTCCAGCCCGTCTCGCGACTCGCGACTCGCGACTTCATAGGAGCTCGCATGGCCACGCTGCTGCAGGAGAAATTCGAACGTTTGGTCGGCTTTCCGCCAACCACCTTCCCCGTCATCAGCCTCTACCTGAACGCCGAGCCGGACCAGCACGGCAAGGACGACGTGGATCGCTTCCTCCGCCGCGAGCTGGCGGCCCGGGGCCGCACCTTCGCGCCCCATGGCGCGGACCGGGAGAGCTACGACAAGGACGTCGAGAAGATCCAGACCTGGGTCCGGGAGAACCTCCGCCCTTCGGCCAACGGTGTGGCCATTTTCGCCTGCGCCGGCGCCGACGACTTCTTCGAGGCGATCCAGCTCGAAGCCCCGGTCAAGGAGCACCGGCTCTACGTCTACAACCAGCCCCAGCTCTACGAGCTGGCCCGGCTCACCGATGCCTACCCCCGCTATGCCGCCGTGGTCCTCGACAGCAGACTGGCCCGGATCTTCGTCTTCGCCCTGGGGGGGACGGTGGGAACGGCCGAGGTGGAGAACGCCACCCGGAACCGGCACCATGCGGGAGGCTGGTCTCAGGCCCGGTTCCAGCGTCACGTGGACAACGAGCGCCAGCAGCACGTCAAGGATGTGGTGGCGGCTCTCGAGAAGATCGTGCGGGACGAGGATATCGGACACATCGTGCTGGCGGGTGACGAGGTGATCGTTCCCGCATTCCGGGAAGAGCTGCCCCAGCAGCTGCAGGAGAAGGTGATCGAGGACGTGCTCCGGCTGGACATCTCGGCCCCGGAGCACGAGGTACTCGAGGCGACTCTCGACGCCATGGTCTCGGAGGACCGGCGGGAGGACGCCGACCGGGTGCGCCGCGCCATCGAGGGCTACCGGGCCGGCGGCCTCGGCGTGGCCGGAATCGGTCCCACGTTCGTGGCCCTGACCCGAGGGCAGGTGAGCGAGCTGCTCATCTCGGAGGAGTTCGAGCTGAGGCACCAGGAGCCGGTCCCCCGGAGCTCGCCGCTGCTCCCACCGGAGCTGGTGGCCGAGCTCCCGGAGGAGGTCGAGCAGGTGGATCTGGCCGACGAGCTGGTGACCCGGGCCAGGGCCACCGGGGCGACCGTTTCCTTTATCGAGAACCCGACTTACCTGGCGGAGGTTGACGGCGTGGCCGCCCTCCTGCGCTTTACCCTGTGAGGCTATGATGGGAAAGAAGAAACGCGGCAACTACAATCAGGATCACTTCAAGCTCGGCGGCAGCATCCAGCCCGGCGGCGATATCGTCCAGGAGCGGCAGAAGCAGAAGCTGACCCAACAGAAGGAAGACAAGCCGCGGCGGGCCATGGAGGACGAGCCCGCGATTTCTGAAGATGCCGATTGATCGCCGTCACAGTGGGTGAAGCCCCCCGGTGAGGCCGGCAAGGCGATGGATGGCGCGGCTCTGTCTCCTCTGTCTGGTCTTCGCGGGGGCCACTGGTGCTTCGGCCCAGAGCCCAAGCTCCACCGTCGTCCTGATCGGCCTCGACGGCTTTCACCCGAGCTACCTCGAGCGTCCCCCCAGCCAACACCTGCGCGAGCTGGCCGAGGCGGGAGTGCGGGCCCGCTGGCTCATCCCGGTGTTTCCCACCCTCACCTTTCCCAACTTCTACAGCATGGCCACGGGCCTCTACCCGGAGCACCACGGCATCGTCTCCAACACCATGGAGGACTCCGTCCTCGGCCGCTTCGCCCTGCGCGACACAACGGCCGTGCGCGATCCGCGCTGGTGGGGCGGGGAGCCGATCTGGGCCACGGCGGTCCGGCAAGGCAAGCGCGCGGCGACGTTCTTCTGGCCTGGCTCCGATGTGGCTATCGGAGGCGTCCGCCCGACTTGGTACAAGGTGTTCGACGCCCGGGTCCCCAACACCGTGCGGGTCACCCAGGTGCTCGACTGGCTAGCCCTCCCCTCCGATCGGGCGCCGGCGCTGATCACGGTCTACTTCGGCGACGCCGACGACGCGGGACACCGGTTCGGCCCCGACGCCCCGGAGACCGACGCGGCGATCGCGCGGGTGGACAGCGCGGTCGGAGCGATCGTAAGTGGAATTCGGCAACGGGGACTGGAGGAACGAGTGAATCTCGTGGTGGTGTCGGACCACGGGATGGCGAGGGTCGATTCCGGCCGCCTCATCTACCTGGACGACGTCCTGGATCCCGCGACGGTGGAGATAGTCGACCAGGGTGCGCTGTTGTCGCTGTCCCCCCGGCCGGGTACCGCGGACTCAGTGTTCCGGGCGCTCGCGCGGGTCCCCCAACTCCAGGTATACCGGAAACAGGACATGGCGAAGTATCACTACGGCAACCATCCCCGCATCCCTGACATCGTCGCGGTGGCCGACGAGAGCTGGCGGGTGACGACCCGCGGCGTCGCCGCGATCCGAAGCCGGCTGAGTCGTGGAGCCCACGGCTATCCGCCCGAGACGCCTTCGATGCGGGCGATCTTCCTGGCCCGCGGGCCGGCGTTCAAGAAGGGCGTCACCGTCCCACCGTTTCAGAACATCCATGTCTACGCCCTGCTCGCACATCTCCTCGGCGTCACACCGGCCCAGAACGATGGGTCACTCGACTCGGTGAAGGCGCTGCTGGGTGCTAGTCGCTAGTCGCAGTCGCGAGTCGCGAGTCGCGAGTCGCGAGTCGCCAGTCGCCAGTTGCTAGTCGCTGGTCGCGGCTCTCTCACCTCACACCTCTCACTTCTCACCTCGCGATCGACTCGGGCGATGAAGCAGCCGGCCTCCGCATTCCGGAGATGCGCATAAGTCACATTCTCCTCCCCTAACACGGATTCCAGCACCTCCTCGAAGAGTGCGCTACCGACCCGGCGCTGGGTTAAAAGCGCTCCGCCGGCTCCGTAACCCTCCACCACGAGCGGCAGGGGCCGCAGCGCATCCGGCAGCTCGGCTCCATTGTAACGCTCGCATTCCGCTCGATGGATGAAGACGGGACCGGGTGCCGGCAAAGCCGTCGGGTCGGTGAACGGCTGATAGGTAAAGAGCAAACGTTCGTCGGTGCCCACCTGAAAGGTTTGCAGGCACAAGCGGCACGGACCGTACCCGGTCGCCAGCTCGGCATGGGCTGGGTGGCCGTACTGGGGCGATCTCATGGACTGCCTGGCGGTGCTGGCGAGCGCGTCGGGAATACCTTGAATCCTGTAGCTGCGCATAGTGTCCGCGTCGACTGAGGTGCACCACGGTAACATGCGTCAGCGGCTTGCGCGTCCAGCTTCTTGCGGTCGAATTCAGTCGCGAGTCGCCAGTCGCCAGTCGCGAGTGCGGTTTAATTCGCGGTCGAGCCACCCCTAATCCAAAGTCCAATAGACCCAACCCGGCCGCTCCGGGAAATTGGCCGGACACCCAAGGAGGCAGCATGAGCACCGCAACCGCCAGCAGGGACACCGCCACCGGCACCCGGGTCGGGACGGTCGATCTGAAGCTCGAGGTGGTCACCATCTCCGTCTCGGACGTCGACCGCGCCAAGAATTTCTACGAAGGACTCGGCTGGCGCCTCGACGCCGACTTCAAGGACGGCCCTGACCGCGCAGTCCAATTCACGCCGCCGGGCTCACAGTGCTCGATTCACCTCGGCAAGAAGACGTCCGGGCCGGCCCAGGGCCTCTTCCTGGTCGTCACCGACATCGAGGCCGCGCGCGACGATCTGGCGCGGCGCGGTGTCGAGGTGAGCGAGGTGTTTCACTTCGCCAAGGGCCCCGGTCCTTTCGGCGGTGTGGTCGGCGGCCTCGCGCCCGATCACCAGAGCTACGGCTCGTACGCCACGTTCACCGACCCGGACGGCAACGGCTGGGTGTTGCAGGAGGTCACGACCCGGTTCCCCGGCCGCGTGGCCGGTGACACGACTTACCCGTCGGTGGCCGACCTGGCGCAGGCGCTGCGGCGGGCGGAGGCCGCCCACGGCGAGCACGAGAAGCGGACCGGCGAGCGGGACGCGGACTGGCCGTCCTGGTACGCAGAGTACATGGTGAAGGAGCGGTCGGGCGAAGAGCTGCCGGTCTGAGAAGACGGGAAGAGCCTGCCCCGAGCCATCGAGCGAGGGGACGGGAACCGCTCACATGCGCTGCACCCGCACCGGGCGGGAATAGGAGGGAACTTCCTTTGTCCCATCCTGCGCCGACTTGGCTACGCAGTTTGCGAAATAGGTCTGCACGTCACCCGGCGCCCCGTGGGCGTCCCGGCTGAGCGAGAGCTGATACCGCGCGGCGCCGCCGCCTGAAACCAGCGTGCCATTCCCGATGTGCTGCGGAGCGAAGCCCTCGGTTTCCTGGTAGAACTCGATCCGGTCGGCCACCGACGACCCCTCGCCCTCGCGGGGGCTGGGGGTGATCTCCGCCACCAGGTCAATCGTGGCCGCATTTGATGGACTGTTGTACACATCGGTCGTGCGATCCACCGGCTGGCTCGCCACCGCAGTGATCCGGCAGAAGGGCGGGGGAAAGAAGAACGCCTCCTGAAGCGGCTCGACGATCATGACTCGCGGTCCAACCCGGGAGGAGCCGAGCTCGCCGCCCGCCACGTTCCAGTTGTTGCTCCAGTCGGTCCCCTCCACACAATCCGGCGCCGTCCCGGTCCAGCCCGGCTCGCACCCATTGCTCGTGAGGTACGATGCGCCGGTGGCGTTGTTTTCGCCCTGCCGCACCACGATCGTGGCGGTCAGCGGATCGTTGAGAAAAACGGTACTGTAGTTGCCGCCGTGTCCGAATGCTTCCAGCGAAAGCCGCCGGTGCCCGGGTGTCTGGGTCCAGGTATCCCGCGAGTTGTTCTCGTAGATCACCCCTCGGCTCGCCGCCGAGGCGGCAGGAAGATTCCCTTCGACCTTGGTCAGCTCGTGCCAGTACCGCACCGGCTCCACGTTCCGGTTGTTCCAGATACCGAGCCTGCCGGCCAGCCGCAGCACCGCCGCGCCGTCCAAGCCGTCCCACCGGGCGATGCCGGAGCTCTGATTGAACTCCTGGCCTTCGTCGGTCTGGATCAGCGCCGGCTCGACGGGTGAGCCCATGCCGGGCTGCTTGATATGGAGATCGAAGATGTCGGCGAGACTCTCGCCGCAGGCGCGCTGCACGGCGTAGTTCAGCAGGGCATGACCCACGTTGCTGTACTCGTAGACGCTGCCGGGAGGTACGGCGGGATCGGTGTTCAGCTCCGATTGCAATCGGGCAATCGTGAAAGCATCGTCGGGATACGCGTGCTCTTCGCCTCCGCGTTCGGCGACGTCGAAGGCTCGCTGCCAGTCCGGACTCTCGTTGTTACAGGGAGCGTTCGGGTTCGCGTGATCGCACACTCCGCTGGTGTGCGTGGCCAGGTGCTCGACAGTGATGTCGGTCCAGGGGTACTGGGACGCCCATCGAGCCCCGTCGCCATGTGATAGCCAGCCGGAGACTCGGTCTTTGATGCCCACTCCGCATTTGCTCATGGCGTACACCAGCGCGGGCGCGCCCAGCAGACCCTTGGACGCGGAGTACGAGGGGTACGGCTGGGACTCGCCCCGATCGTAGATCACCTGATCGTTCCGGATCACGATGAACCGCTTGGTATTGTGCCTGGGATCACTGATACCGTTCCAGATCTGCTCCAGAGTCTTGGTGCAGCCGAGCTGGATCGAGGAACCGCACATGCCCTGACTCTCAGGGGTGGCGGAACCCCACTGAAAGCCGTCCATCGGGATGGCTGGTGCGGTGTCCGTCGCAGGGACGCTGTCTGGAAAGGAGTTTTCTGGTGACGACGTCGGGGGCTCGCTGGTACAACCGACCGCAAGAGCGACCGCGAGGAGCGGGAATCGAGGACTTGGCATACCCTGACGGTACCTCCGAGCCTGCCCGCCTATCGGTGAGCGACCTCACCAGGGCCTTATGGGTCCTGGCCAGCCTCCTGTTCCTGCTGGGCACCGGGTGCAGTGACCCGGTAGACCAGACCACGGAGGAGCCGCCGGCAGAGGAGCCACCGCCGCAGGAGCCCCCAGCCGAGGAGCCGTCCCTCGGAACCATCCAGTGGGATCCTCCGACGCAAATGATCCAGGTTGCCGGTACCATCGGATGCGACTCGTGGACGCCGACCTGGGGCCCGGACGACAACCTCTACACCGCCATCGGCGACTGCCGGCCCGAGGGCGTGCCCCGGAAGATCGGGATGGGCTTTGGCCGGATCTCCGGCTCTACCGCGGAGAACGTTTCATTTACTGTGGTGCCCACCGGCGATCCGAACGACTGGGACGACGCGGCGCTCGGCGCCGGCGCGGAAGCGGTGGGCGACGACTCGGCCAGTCACAAGGCGGCCGGCATGCTGCACGACGGCGCCCGCTTCTGGTACTGGATCCGGAACATCAGCTCTACCGGCACCGGAGTGCGACTCAAGGTCTCCGACAACTACGACTCGCCCAGCCCGGCGTTCAGCTGGGTTGACTGGAGCCTGCCCGAGGTGGGCTACGCATCGTTCGTCCAGTACGGGCGGGGATACTCCGGCGGTCCCGCCGATTACGTGTATGCCGTCATCCCGATGGGCTCGACCGCCGCCGGCAGCGTCAGCAACAGCGCCTATGAGCTGGTGCCCGGGTTCGGCCTGCTCCGCGGGTCACGCAGTGACCTGACGCAGCGGGACAGCTGGGAGTATTTCTGCGGCGGCGCGAGCAACGCGGCCTGGTGCTCGGCGCCGAGTGCAGCGACCCCGATCTTTCATGCACCAGGAATCAGCTTCACGCCCCGCGCCGGTATGAGCTGGAATCCCGGCATCGGGCGCTTCATGCTGTCGCTGGTGTTCGACCCCGCCGCAGGCACGGCCAACCCCGGCACCCGCTTTAACGGCGGCTTGATGGTGGCGGTGTCGCCCCAGCCCTGGGGTCCCTGGCAGACGGTGTTCTCCAGCGAAGGGACCTGGCCCGGAGGCACCAGCACGGCTGGGTGCGGGTCCACCGAGTGGGGCTCCGGCGAGCGGGCCGATATTCCCGCCAAGTACATGAGCGAGGACGGCAGGACCTTCTATCTCTTCAGCTCGGGGGGCGACTGTCTGTCGATCGCCCGGGGGACGCTGGGCGACTGAAGTCGCTGCTCGGCAGCGGGAAGGACGGAAGGGCGGAAAGGGCGGAAAGGGCGGAAAGGTTAAGGTACTCACCTCATCCCGAGCGAGCGAGGGATCTACTCAGCTAACACCTGGATCCCGAACAGTAGGTCCCTCGGTCGCTATTCGCTCTCTCGGGATGAGGTGGCTTAGGGTTCCATCCCCTCGCTCGCTGGCTCGGTGCAGGCTCTTCCCGTCCGGCATCAGCTGGTGGCAGCTTCAACCTCAGTACGGTCCGCGAAAAATGTCGCGAGCAGTATCAGCGGCCCGGTCGCGAGCGCGGCGAGGAAAGCCAGTGTGGGATAGCCCCACCCGGCGACGATCACTCCGGAAATCGCACCGGCGGTGGCGCCTGCCAGACCCATCACCAGATCCGACAGGCCCTGAGCCGACGCGCGCAGCTCGGCCGGAACCGATTCGGTCAGCAAGGTGGATCCCGCCACCATCCCCGCCGACCAGCCCAGCCCGAGCGCCATGAGTGCGGCAGCGAGCCGGCCGGTGTCATGGCCCGCGGTGGCCGCCAGCGCGCACGCGGAAACCAGCAGTGCGATTCCCAGGAAGATCACCGGCTTCCGGCCCAGCCGATCGGTCAGCCAGCCGAACACCGGCGAGAACGCGTACATCCCGGCGATGTGAAAGCTGAGCACGATGCCCACAATGCCGAGCGTGCGCGCCGCGTCGTGACCGGCGCCCCGGATGTGCACCGGCGTCATCGCCATGACCCCAACCATCACCACGCTGCCGATCGCCATGGCGCTCACGCCCAGGCGGGCCGCGGGATGTGACATCACATACCGGAGCGCCGTCCCCATGCCCAACCGGGGGACGTTCTCCGGCATCGTGCTCGAGGTTCGTGCGACGACCGCCGGGTCGGGCCGGAGGAATACCAGCAACAGCACGACGGCGAGCGTGAACAGCAACGCGGAAAAGAAGTAGGGCCCCGCCAGCGTGGGGATGCCGAACCGGGCAACGGAGGCGCCGGCCACCGGCGCCAGGCTCGGGCCCAGCACGGCGCCCAGCGTGGTGGCCCACACTATGAGGGATAGATGCCGTCCCCTGAGCGCCGGCGGCGCCAGGTCAACCGCGGCGTAGCGGGCCTGGAAATTGGCGGCGGTGGCGGCGCCGAACAGAAAGAATCCCGGGAAGATGAGAGGAATCGATCCTCGCCTCGCCGCAAAAAGGACGATGATCGCCCCCGCCGCCGCGATGAGATACAGCAGCGCCAGGCTGGGCCGCCGCCCGCCGCGGTTGACGATGGCCGTTGCCGGGATGGCAAAGAGAGCAGTCCCGATCACCGCGGCGCTCTGTGCCAAACCCGATACGCCGACACCCGCAATGTCGGCCGCCAGCAGTGCTCCCACCGAGGCGCCGACCGCGACGCCCACGCCACTGATGATCTGGGTAACAAAGAGCAGGCGCAGTGTGCGGCGCTGGACGTCGGTTACATTCATGCAACGAACAGTATGAAGCCTGATCTCGAGCGACAACAGGTCAAAGAGTCGCGAGTCGCGAATCGCGAGTCACTAGTTGCCGGTTGTCAGACGCTCGGGAGAGACTAGCGACCAGTGATAACTACCAGCGACTAGCGACCAGGGACTAGATGCGGATAACACGCCAAGGCGGGCGAGTATTCCTCCGGGACCGGCCGGCCCTCTTCTGGGCCCTGGGAATCTTTCTCTCCGCCGGGGGCGCACTGGCGATCGCGATGTCCCTCGGTCTGGCCCAGAACGCCGACGAGTTGAAGCCTTGGGAACGCCTTGCCGCCGGCGCGGTGGGGCTCGGGGTGTGCGCCGGAGGGCTGTGGTGGCTGGCCCAGAACCCGGGCAGCAAAGTCGAGCTCGACCTCACCCGACGCTCCCTCCGCCTGGTGCGCTGGGGCATACTCGGCCGCGAGGTGCGACAGCTCTCCTTCGACCAGCTGGAGAG
This sequence comes from uncultured Gemmatimonadales bacterium, assembly GCA_963840165.1. Taxonomy (GTDB): domain Bacteria; phylum Gemmatimonadota; class Gemmatimonadetes; order Gemmatimonadales; family GWC2-71-9; genus CAVVWJ01. The sequence continues at coordinate 1,150,035 of CAWIXT010000006.1, read as the reverse complement.
CGCCGTGGTGGTAGACGGCGACGACGGCGATGGCGGCAAGGTCTGGCGCCCTGCCGTGCGTTTGCGCGACGGCGGGGTTCTCCTACTATCTCTGCTATGGAGTCACGACGAGCCCGGTATCCGGTCGGCGGTCGCGACCGTCACTGAGGTCTGCCGACTGTGAGCGGAGCGGGCATGCGCGGTGACACCCGGGACGAGCTGATTACGCTGGCGCGGGAGTGGGACCAGGCCATGATTGCCAACGACGCCGACGCCATCGGACGATACATGGCGGACGACTGGACGATTGTGGGCTCGGACGGACGGGTGGGTGACAAGGCGACCTTCCTGGCTCTGGTGCGGTCGGCCGCGCTGAGTCACGATGTGATGGAGACGCACGACCTGACCGTGCGGGTCTATGGCGATACCGCGGTGACCCTGGCTCGTGGAATTTCGGGAGGGAAGTACCAGGAGCAGCCGTTCCGGGAGGTCGAGCGGGTCTCCTGCGTGTTCGTCCGGCGGGACGGGCGATGGAGGTGCGTCCTGACGCACCTGTCCCAGCTGGCTGAATGATCATGGATCGAACGAGTGGTGAAGAGGGCCGATCTTGACGTCCAACCGGGGGAAACGCAGCTTCGCAGGTATGGAAGACGGCGAGGAGATGGCTCAGAAGCTGTCGCGTCTGCTGCGGCAGCGTGAGGTGCTACGGCAGCAGTCGGAGCTCATCGCCGAGGCCTATGCCGGCGTCGGCGACGAGATAGAGCTCCTGCGGGCGCAGGCCAAGGCCGCCGGGTTGGAGCTGGAGCAGGACGCCGAGTAGCGCTACTCCTCAGGCAGGTCGACGGGCTCGGGCCGTAGTGGGACGATGGCAACCCGCGGCACCGGGGGCCGCGAGCCGGTGTCTTCCCGGCGTCGCCCGTTCGGGTAGCTCACGGTTCTACCCTTGGACTGAAGCACGACCGGGGCTTGGCGCATCAAGCCCGGTTCTACCAACGCCCCAACCGCCAACAAGAGGCTATCCGCATTGAAGTTCTCGGAAAGCGTCGGCACATCGGCGGGGAGGCCCTCAGGTACGCTCGAGCCGATGTGCAGCACCGGCAAGCCCGGCTTGATGATTCGGATGTTCCCACAGAGCTCGGCGACATCGATCCCCGTCCCATAGGTGTTCAGCACCAGCAACTCGATGTTGGGGAGCAGGATGCACAACTCCCGCGCGGCCCATCCGTCGTGGGCCTGGAACACGGCATAGCCGCTCATACGCAGGAGACCCGTCACTGACAGCAACAAGGCGTTGTAGTCACAAATGACGATTCGCCGCCCCTCGGTTGAGGGGGCGATACGCTCGGTCATCATGTGGGGCCTTAAGGTCCGGCGAAGACGGCCGGCTCTGGCAGGAAAGCTACTTGGGGGGCTCCTCAACCTACCGGGTAGTACCGGGAATAGATATGGCGACTTACCGGAAGCCGCGAAACGCCACCGCAGTCTCGATTCTCTGGCGCCGGCTGGACTTGCCCGGGCACGATGCCGCGCGGCTCGAGATCGGCAGCGATGGAGCGGTGCTATCCGGCATGGCGTTTCTACGAGGGTGCCCCCACCGTGCTGGAGAGCCAACGAAGAGAGCGGACCCGATGACCAGAGTCCGCTCCATTCTTTCGGTTTCGTTTCCCCCGCAGCTCTATGCGGTCTGCTGCGTCTGCGAGAAGAACGCCTCTCCCGCCTTGGTGAGCTCTTCAGGCGTCATGTCGCGAATATGCTGGGCCAGCCACCACTGGTGTCCGAACGGATCCACGAAGCAGCCCGCCCGGTCGCCCCAGAACTGATCTTCCAGCGGCATGACTTCCTTGCCACCGGCGGCAATCGCCTGCTTCCAGGCCGCATCCACGTTCTCGCGGTAGACGAAGAAGCCGACCGGAGTACCGCCGAGGGTCTTGGGACTCTTCCCGCCCTGGTCCGGCATCTCATCGCCCAGCATGATGATTGAGTCGCCGATCTGGATCTCGGCGTGCATAATGGTCCCGTCCGGGGCCGGAAACCGCATCCGCTCTTCGGCTCCCAAAGCCTTCTTGTAAAAGTCGATTGCCTTGGCTGCCCCCGCCACGAAGAGGCTGGGGGTGACGGTATGATAGCCCTTGGGTATGGCTTGCGCACTCTTGGCCATGATAACCTCCCTGATGAAGCAGTCAGGAGTCGCGAGTCGCGAGTCCGACTCGTTAGTCGCCAGTCGCCGAGGCTAGTGGCTAGCGACTAGCAACTAGCGACTAGCGACTAGCGACTAGGAATAATGCCTGCGCCAATATCTGAATCGGGACTTCGGCAGGCAACCCGAAAATGTCGCGAATCGAAACATCTAAATGTCACAGTTTCAGTCGCGAGTCGCGAGTCGCTAGACGGTAGGTCCATCGTGGGCCTCAGTCATCAAGCTCGTTGGCGGCATCCCCGCCCAAGACGTCATAGAAGTAGCTCGACAGAGAGGGGGCTGCCCGGAAGAACAAGGCCTCGATCGTCTGCAGTATAGACGACCAGGGTCCGGGGCCGATTTTTGCGACCTCTGGGGCCGGCACACTCGGCCGAGCCTCGACTCCAAGCTCGGTGCCGCAGCCGGCGCTCAGGGCTGGAGCTTTCAGCGTGCCTGCTTTCATCCAGTCTTCCTGGGATGGCGACTCTCCAGAAGCTAAGCCGCTTCGCTACGGTTTGATCACGAAGTAGTAAGGGTATGTCAACGTGAGGATTGTTTCGCGAGGCCCGGAAGAGGTGCTGTTACTGGCGACTCGCGACTCGCGACTAACTTACCTGCTTCGCGAACTCCTCGGGCGGAACGATCTTGAAGCGGAACTTCTGTTCTACCAGCTGCCGCACCGTCTTCCCCGCCCGCTTGGCCGGCCGGAACCGGCTGAGCCCCAGCGCCTCCCGCACCGATTGAGTGAAACGGGGATCGTCGCTCTGCAGCACCCGGATCGTGGTGGTGTCCACCTGTCCAGTCGTGTCCACCACGTAGCTCGCCTGCACCATTCCCTCGAGGCCGATGGCCATGAGCTCCTGGGGATATACCGGGGCCGCGCTGGTCGGGTACCGCTCCACGATCTGGTCCACCTCCAGCACGCTGAAGGCGGTGTCCGGGATGTAGGGCGAGGGCGGGCCCACCGGGAGCTCGCCCCGAGCCCCGCTCTTCCGCCGCTTCCCCCGGGCTCCGTGCGCCGGATTCAGGCTGAGCCAGCCGCCGTCGGGCTCGAGGAGATACCTCCCATTTTCCAGGTCCCCGCCCAGCTTGCCGTACTGGAGGATTTCGGATTGGCGGTCCCGCACGTCCACCCGGTCGGGCGGCAGCAGGAAGAACACCCGGGCCTCTCGCTCATCAGCCGGCAGCTGCCGGCCGTCCGAGGTCAGGCTGACGGCAAACCACACCAGGAACAGGTGGGCCAGCGTGCTACCGAAGGCACACTCGGCGCTTTGAAAGAAGTTCCTGCCGGACTCGAGGAGAGCTGGGCGCATGGCTTTGGCCGCAGGAGGGTCTACATATAATGACGAATCTCGCGGGCCGGGCAAGACATCTGGGCAGTCGCGAGTCGCGAGTCGCGAGTCGCCAGTGGCTAGCCGCTAGTCTCTAGTCGCTAGTTGCCGTGTGGCGGTTGTCCCTGTGACACTCAGCTGCCCCGCTGCCCCGCTTACTTCAGCGCCGACCGGAGGTAGGAGGCCTGCTCGGCCAGCGCCTTACAGCCGGTATTGTCCTTGTGGTTCGCCAGGGTCCGGTCAATGACGGCAGCGAACTGGCCGGCCGCCACCAGCTCGGCCACGCGCATGGCGACGTATTCGTCGGCGACCTTCTGACGCAGCGAGACTCCGCTGGGACGCCCGAATGCTGCCGACCGCCGATCGCTGGGCGCCTCGAACTCCTTGACCCAGGTGGATTCGTCCCAGCCGTCGTAGCCCTCGGCCGACCAGAGGTGCACGTGGCTGTCGTCGGCCCAGAGATAGATGCGGCCATGCATGTATGACATGGGATATCCCGGTTAAGCCTGCTGCGTCGCCCGAACCCCTTTTGGCCTGTAAGTTATCATCTGCAGGAAGCGAGTCGCGAGAGCCAGTCGCCAGTTGCCAGTCGAAATAGCTCCGCCTGAGGAGGCGCTGTGCCAAACCCCTTTGCCAATCGGCCCCTGACGCTCCGCCTCTTCGCCGCCGTTGTTGCCTTTATCCCATTGCTCACATCGTGCGGTGACGATGGAGGTACTGACATCACCCCCCCGCCCGTCCCTGCGCCGGTGGCGCAGGTGACGGTTACGGGGCCGGCGGCCACGGTCGCGGTGGGCCAGACGCTTCAGCTTACGGCCTCCGCCCAGGACGCTGCGGGTAACGTTCTCGATGACCGCACTTTCAGCTGGGCCACCAGCGAAGCCACGCTGGCAACGGTGTCCTCGTCCGGACTCGTCAGTAGTCTGGCGCAGGGGCAGGTCGAGGTCAGCGCCACCGTTGAGGGGGTCACCGGGAGAATGACGGTCACGGTGACTGCGGGCCCGGCTCCTCCGCCCGATGTGACGCCGGCGCTCCGGGAGATTGCCACCGGGCTCAGCTTTCCACTGTACCTCACGTCGCCATCCAATGACACCCGGCTGTTTGTGGTGCAGAAAGGCGGGGTCATTCGAGTGATCAAGGATGGCGCCGTGCTGGAAGCGCCCTTCCTCGATATTACGGGTAAGGTGCGGGCCACCGAAGGAGAGTCGGGACTGCTGGGCATGGCCTTCTTCCCCGACTACGCCACTAGCGGGCGTTTCGTGGTTCACTACACCGACGATGTGGGCGCGAGCCAGATCTCGCTCTTCCGGGTGTCGTCAGATCCGGACCGCGCCGATCCGGCCAGCGAGTCGCGGGTGATGGAGGTGACCCGGCCGGGCCGGGCCCACTTCGGCGGCCAGCTGGAGTTCGGGCCGGACGGCATGCTGTACATCGGCCTGGGCGACGGGGACGACAGCGATGGCGGACGGGGGCAGTCACGTCGCGATCTGCTCGCCTCAATCCTCAGAATCGACGTCATGTCGGCCAGTCCCTATGCGGTGCCCCCCGATAACCCGTTCGTGGCTGTGACGGACGCCCGACCCGAGGTGTGGAGCTACGGCCTCCGGAATCCGTGGCGCTTCAGCTTCGACCCGGCCAACGGTGACCTCTACATCGCCGATGTGGGAGAGAGCCAGTGGGAAGAGCTGGACTATTCCGCCGCCGCCGATGGGGCGGGCCGAGGGGTCAACTATGGCTGGAGCGTGATGGAAGGGCGCCACTGCACCCGGGATGGCTGCGATCAAACCGGCTTCGCTCTGCCGGTGCTGGAGTACAGCCATGCCGAAGGGTGCTCGATCACAGGGGGCTACGTCTACCGGGGCGCCGCGTTACCGGTGCTGCAGGGGAAGTATTTCTACTCCGATTTCTGCAGCGGCTTCGTGCGGAGCGTTCGAATGGAGGGTGGCGTGGCGGTGGAGCAGACCGACTGGCCGGAGCTCGAGCCGGGTGGCCTGGTCACCAGCTTCGGACGGGACGCGGCGGGCGAGCTGTACCTGCTCACCCGCCAAGGTGGGGTGTACCAGATCGTACCGGAGTAGCCCGCTAGGGCTCGATCACCCGCTGGGCGCCCTTTTCGTTCAACCTCACGGTGGTCTGCGCGCCTTCGGCCAGAATCTGGACGTATGTGGGGTCGGAGCCTCCCACGAGCAGCCCGGCTCCCTCCCGGGTCGCCCCCAGCTTCACGTTGGGCCGTCCCTCGGCTGTTATCAGCCGAAGCAGCACCGTCTCCGGATATCCCCGGGTGCCATCGGGCATCTTGAAGTCTCGGTCTGCCGGCAGGACCGAGATGCTGGCCCGGACCCGTCCCCGATCGTCCACGATCTCGAGCGCACGTCCGCGAAGGACTGGCAACGGGTCAGCAGCAGAGGCCGGCTGAATCCGGCTGAGCGAGAAGCCCAGAAGCAGGAGGTTGAAGACGGTCAGGACGATCGCAATGCGCTGACTTTTCATGGAGGCCTCATGGTGAAGTCATACCTTTCGCTTACGGCTTACCACTCCAATTGGGGTGTATAAACACGGGTGTCCCCGTGGTCCGTTTCGTTCGCCTCCAGGGCCCGTCCGGTGGTGGACCATGGTGTGTCGACGCCGGTCCCCTTCCGTCACTGGCGTAGTGCGGCCGGATGGGGGACCGGGTCGTCCGGCCCCACGCGGAGTCCCCTACGGCCCGCGGCGTACGCGGACGCACCTCAGAGTTGTGCTGATGAGGAAGGTGAAGCTACGAGAGGGAGTCGGCACGGAGACCTCCACGACCCGGAGGACCAGCAGGACAGGGTCGGTCGCTGCATCAACTGTGCCCGGCGGAGCTCCCGTGGCGGCTGTGCTGCGGCTGCAGCAAGCTGCGGATCAACAGAGAATTAGGTTGAGGCCAGACGACCATCGCGGCACCGCAGGATCGCACGTTGTGCGAGGTCTACACGTCACTGCGGCGTTCTTACTCGGGCAGCGGCGGCTCCTCCACCACCCCAAGGCGCGGTTAGGACCGGGCGAGAGTAGGGCGGAACCTTGCGGGTCGTGTCACTCACCGAACTCGCGATGGGGTGCTGAAGCCATGATTTTTTAGCCGGGGCTCTCGACGGCCGTACAAGCCGGATGCATCTTTATGGAACCCATGCCCAGCCTCATCTCCCGAGCTCTCCCGGTTCTCGTTCTCCTCGCCGCGTGCGATTCCACATCGCCGGCACCTGAGCTGCAGCTTCAAGTCGAGGGCCAGGTTCTGGAGGCAGCTCAGGCTCCGACGCCCCCGCTCGTCGTCGAGATTCAGGCGTGGCCGGAGCTCGCGCTGGGGGAAACTGACTCCCTCGTGCTCGAGACCGACGCGGCTGGGCGATACCAGTCCGAACTGGGACCGTTCCCTGACGGGGTGATCGACAGCCTGGTGGTGCGCCTGACCCAGGACGACTGTGAATTGCGTCAGACCACCGAGCTTTGGCAACGTGATTTGCGTCTGAGTGAAGGCAACGCGCTCACCCTCCCGACCACGGCGCTCTCGTATCGCCTACTTCCGGGCCAGCTTCAGATCGGTGGCGTCTGCGCTGGCATCGTTCGCCCCCGCACAGCTCTGTTTGGTTATGACCACGCCGCCCTCGCTCTTTGGATCGACGAGGTCACCGACTCGGTGCGGGGCCGCTGGCGCCTGAATCACTCGGCCTCAGTCGGCGATGATTTCGGGTACTTCAGCGGTGCCCTGGAATCCGGTGTTCTCCGTCTGCAGCTGCGCCCGACCGAACCAACGCCATGCACCGGCCTGCAGCTCGACATACCGATCGGTGGCGACAACGGCTCCATTATGGAAGCCGCCAGCCTGGCCGGTGATGGAAGCTGCTCAGCACCAAACACGGTGGTGCGATTCTTTGATGGAGCCATTCTGCAGGAACTGCTGCCACCGCTGTAGACCCCGGCGCTTCTGGTGGCCACCAGTCCGATTGGTAACCCATCGGGTGCCGTCCGCACCGAGTTCTCGTCCGATGAAGGGGAGATCGTCGAGTTCGATGGCGCGGGCGGCGTCCAGCACTCACGCTGTGAATCGGACGTCACCTATACGTCGCCCACCGACACGATCACGGGGGATACCCTGACGATGGAGTTATCGTACCTGGCCGAGGTGAGCACTACCCAGCTGGTGCCCACGCCGGACGCAATCGCTGGAGACTTTGACGGGGACGGCAACCCGGAGGCCGCGGTGCAGGCGCTCACCTACCAGCGAGGCAAGGATTAGCCGGCTTGCTCGGCTCCACTCATCCCGATGACCCATATCAAACTCGACCTGCTCCAGACCTTGAGCCTGGCGGCCCTGGTCTACTTCGGCGGCATCCAACTCAAGAAGCGGGTCCGGTGGCTCGATCGGCTCAACATCCCCGCCGCCGTGGTGGGCGGGCTCGGCTTCACTCTTCTGGTAATGCTCCTCCGGCAACGGGGCATCAGTGTTCTGCTCGACACCGCACTCCAGTCCACCCTGAGCGTCGCCTTCTTCACCTCCATCGGCATGAGCGCGAGCCTGGCGCTGCTCCGGGTCGGCGGCATCCAGGTGCTGATCTTCCTGGTGCTCGCAACGATCTTTTGCTTCGTGCAGAACTTCACCGGCATCGCCATCGCGCTTGGATTCGGCGAGAACCCGTTGCTTGGCGTGATGGCGGGCTCGGTGACACTGGTGGGTGGCCCCGCTACCGGGCTCGCTTTTGCGCCGGTGTTCGAGGAGGCAGGACTCCGGGGTGCAGGGCCGCTGGCGCTCACTGCGGCGACCGCCGGCATTGTATGTGGCGGGTTAGTTGGGGGGCCGGTCGGCACCTACCTGATCCGCCGTTTCAATCTCAAGCCCACCGGGTCCGGAGCCATCGCGGCGCAGGAAAGGGAATCCGAGCTGGAGTCTCCCTCGGAGACGCTGGTGGTGGAGGTGGATCGGGAAGACACCTCGCTCATGCGCAACATGGCGGTGCTGGCCCTGGCCATGGGGCTGGGCAGCCTGGTCAGCTCCTTCATCCAGTCCCGGGGGATCACCATGCCAGGATACATCGGCGCGATGCTGGTGGCCTCGGTGCTCCGGAATGTCGATGATGGAACCGGGTGGCTCAGAATCGACCAGCGGGCCATGGAGTTCATGGGCAATCTGGCGTTGAACATCTTCCTGGTGGTCGCCCTGATGAGCCTGAAGCTGTGGGAGCTGGCGGGATTGGCGTTGCCACTCTTCGTGATCCTGGTAGTCCAGGTGATCCTGGTGCTGCTGTTCGCGCTGACGGTGTCGTTCAGGGTCATGGGGAAGGACTACGAGTCCGCCGTCATGGCGAGCGGGTTCATCGGGTTCGTGCTGGGGACCACGGCCAATGCGGTGGCCAACATGCGGGCCCTGGTGGCCAGGTTCGGCGCTGCCCCGCGCGCTTTCCTTATAGTGCCGCTGGTGGGGGCCTTCTTCATCGACTTCACCAACGCCATCATCATCACGTTCTTCTTGAACTGGCTGAGGTAAGCGGGTAAGCGGGTAAGCGGGTAAGCGGGTAAGCGGGTAACCGAGTGAGCGGGTAGACGGGGAAGGACGGGAAGGACGGGAAGGACGGGAAGGACGGGAAGGACGGGAAGGACGGGAAGGTAGCGGACCGGATGAACAATGCGGTCGGATTTTTTGGATTGTTCCTTGTAGGCGGGGCTGCAATCCTGCCGGGGTGCACGAGACCGGCTGCGATATGGATCGAGCCTGGAGCCAGCACTCGTAAGCTCTCCTTTCGGGTCGCGCGCAGCCGGGAGGATTTACGACCGGTAGAAAGCCTCGACTTCATCACGGTCCGAACCTGCTACGGGCAGCCGGGCCCCCAGGTGGTGTTATGGGAAGCCCGCGGCGATGTCCCTAAGAACGAGAGCGTCGCAACGAGGATCACCTATGGTGTGGCTCCCCGGGGATTCCAAAACACGGCCGCCCCCAAGGCACTCGCCGGCATCTGTCTGGAGACCGTGATCAACGGCAGTGGTCTATCAGCCACCGTGCGGTTCACGGTAGAGGATAACGGGAGCATCACCGAGCGTAAGCCTTAGGTCCGGCACGGCGGCTTCGTATGTGATGGGCGACCTTTGCCCCCTAGCCAAATGCCTTAACTAGGCGCCATACGCAGCAACTCTAATGAACCATCTCAACGCCGAGCCGTCCAGCATGAGCAAAGCCTGCGACGTGCACGCCGTGGGTAGAGAGGTGAAGTAGGCCGAGAGGCTATTGGCTATGGTTGCTACCTAGCCGCGCGAATCTCCGCAATCAAAGAGGCGCTTCGAAAGTCGCCGGCGAGGCCAATAGCCAATAGCCCATTAGCCAGTAGCCAATAGCCCATAGCCCTCCTCATTTGACAACTGCCTTCCCGTCCTCCACCTTCAAAATCCAACCCATCCTAGGAGGTGGAGGCCATGAAGGTCTATGGCTCCAGCGCCATAAGAAACGTGGCGTTCGTCGGGCACGGCGCCAGCGGCAAGACATCCCTGGTTGACGCGCTCGCCTTCGTTTCCGGTGCCAGCCGGCGCCACGGCTCGATCAAAGACGGTACCACGCTCACCGACTACTCTCCCGACGAAATCAACCGCAAGCATTCCATCAACCTGGGCCTCGGCTACGCCGAATGGCTGGACACCAAGATCAACCTCATCGACACTCCCGGATATCTCGACTACTTCGGCGAGGTCATCAGCGGCCTTCACGCAGCCGATGCCGCCGTCGTGGTCCTCAGCGGCACGGGCGGGGTGGAGGTGGGCACCGAGAAAGTCTGGGAAGTCTGCGATCAGCTGCACCTGCCCCGGATCCTCTTCGTTTCGTTGATGGACAAGGAGCACGCCGACTTCCAGCGGGTCTTCGATGACGTGAAGGCCCATCTGACGCCTAAGGTGGTCCCGGTAGAGATTCCGGTGGGCGACGGGCACGACTTCCATGGCATCATCAACCTGTTCTCCGGCCACTGCCACTTCTATAGGAAAGGCACCAAGACCGGCGAATACGACGTGGTGCCCATCCCCCCCGAGTACGAGTCGCTCTTCAAACAGTACAGCGAGCAGCTCACCGAGGCGGTGGCGTCCACCGACGATGAGCTGATCGAGCGATACCTGGGTGGCGGGGAGATCACGCGCGACGCGTTCATTCGCGCTGTGAAGAAGGCCATCATCAACGGCGAGATCGTCCCGCTCTTCTGCGGCAGCGGCGAGCTGACCTACGGCACCCGCACGCTGCTCAAGAAGATGGTGGAGCTGTTTCCCTCACCGGCCGAAGTCGCACCGCCGGCGGATGCACCCCTGGTCGGCCGGGTCTTCAAAACCCTGTCCGAGTCGAATGTGGGCGACGTTACCCTGTTCCGGCTCTACACCGGAGAGGTCAGGAACGGGAGCGAGGTCTTCAATGCCGAGCACGAGACCATCGAGAAACTGAACCACCTGTCGGTGCAGCAAGGAAAGGAGCGCTTCGAGGTCGAGCGGCTGTCCGCGGGAGACATCGGCTCCGTCGCCAAGCTCAAGGACACCCACACGGGCGACACCTTCTGCTGGCGCGAGAATCCGGTCCGGCTACCGCCGATCCCGTTCCCCGAGGCGGTCGCCACGTCGGCGGTGGTGGTGAAGCAGCGGGGGGAGGAGGACAAGCTGGCCGCCGGCCTCCACAAGCTGCACGAGGAAGACCCGACCTTCCACTTCGAGTACAGCTCGGAGCTGGGCCAGACCCTGATCCATGGGATGGGCGAGCGCCACTTCGACACCATTCTCAATCGCCTGGAACGCAAGTTCGGGGTCCACGCCGAGCTGGTGCGCCCGCGGATCGCGTACCGTGAGACGATCAAGGGAAAGGCCGAGGGGCAGGGTAAGCACAAGAAGCAGTCCGGCGGCCGGGGTCAGTATGGCGACTGCTGGATCCGGATCGCACCGCTGGCGCGGGGGTCGGGCTACCAGTTCGAGAACGAGATCGTGGGCGGGGTGATTCCGGGCAAGTACGTGCCCGCGGTGGACCGGGGCATTCAGGAGGCCGCGGTACGTGGCGTCATCGCCGGATATCCGCTGGTGGACTTCAAGGTCGAGTGCTTCGACGGATCCTACCACGACGTGGATTCCAACGAGATGTCGTTCAAGATGGCCGGAATTCTGGCCTTCAGGAACGTGGCTCCTCAGGCCCGGCCGGTGTTGCTGGAGCCGCTGATGGAGGTCGAGACCTGGGCGCCGGACGACGTGCTGGGCGACGTGATGGGCGACCTCAGCTCCCGGCGGGGGCACATCCTCGGCACCGAGCCGGACGGGCGATTGACCAAAGTGCGGGCTATCGTGCCGGAGGCGGAGCTCTACAAGTACTCGACGACGCTGCATTCGATCACCCACGGGCGGGGGACGCACCGGCAGAAGCGGCACGGATATGCCGAGGCGCCGCCGGAGGTAGCCACCCGGGTGGCAGAGGAGAGCCAGAAGGAGCAGCTGCAGACGGCGTGAACAGTGAACAGTGAACAGTAAAAAGTGAAAAGTGAACGGTGAACGGTGAACGGTGAAAAGGGGTCCACACGGAGCTTCCCGTTTACCGTTCACCGTTTACCGTTTACTGTATGGCGTGTACCGCATCCTTGCCGATGCCGTCGTCGGACTGCACTTCGTATTCGTTGTCTTCGTGGTGGCCGGCGGGCTTCTGGTGCTGCGATGGCCGAAGCTCGCGTATCTGCACATTCCCGCAGCGGTGTGGGGTGCGGCGATCGAGTTCGCCGGCTGGATCTGCCCGCTAACGCCGCTGGAGAACTGGCTCCGGGGTCAGGCCGGTGAGGGGGGATACTCAACCGGATTTATCGAGCACTATCTCCTGCCTGTCCTATATCCCTCCGCTCTCACGCGGGACATCCAACTGGTGCTCGGGGTACTCGTCATCGGCGTCAACCTAGCGATTTACAGCTACGTCTTTCAGAGAAGAGCAGGCACCTAGCCGTGTCGCTTCCGAGCGAGGCGCCAGTCCCTCAGTTGCTTCCTCGACACCGCAAAATTCAAGAATTGCACTCGTTCGGGTTCCATACACTTCTGCTTCCGCTCCGAATCCCAACCCGGCCCCGGATCCCCGCCTGAGGCAGCGCAACAAATAACCGCCCAAAATCTCGACAGTCGAACTCCTGTGGGGCATGCCGCTTGCGACCCCATGCGGCCGAACGGAGCACCAGTGTTTCCGCGTACCGGATGCAGGCCCGACCTCAGGCCACCATCCGGCGACCGGCATCAGCGGTCGCGGTATCGTCGCCCGTCGCTCACCCCGCACCTGGAGCCGCTATGAAATGGAGTCGTAGATTCTTCTCCCTCGGGTTGGTCCTGGCTCTTTCCGCCGGGATCAGCTGCACCGCGGCGGACGGCCCCATGGGACCGCAGGTCGCGGAACCAGCAGCCCAGCCGGAGTACCTGTTGTCCGGCGATGGCCTGCTGGGCGGCGTGGTGAACGGGGCTGTCGGCACCGTTCTCGGCGTCAGCGACCTGCTGGTCTGTAGCCCGGAGCCGTACAAGAAGACCAGGCAGACCATCGGTCCGAACGGTGGCACCATCGAAGTCGGCAATCACACCCTGGTGATACCGCGGGGCGCGCTCAAGAAGAAGACCAAGATCACGGCCGAGCAGATAGCCGGGCGGAACAACTCGATCCGGTTCAGCCCCGAGGGGCTGCAGTTCAAGAAACCCGCCTCGCTGACGATGAGCTATCGGAATTGCTTGCTGGTTCTGATCCAGAAGAAGATCGTCTACACCGACGAAAAGCTGAATATCCTGGAAGTGCTCCGGTCGCTGGACCTGTTCGGCAGGAAGACCGTCACTGCTCCGATTGATCACTTCTCGCGGTACGTGGTCGCGTACTGAAACCGGTGATCTCAGACAGCAACTCCATTTCCCAAGCGCGGTGGGCCCGGCAGACAGGGGTCCGCCGCGCTGGGGATTTTTTGCAGGCGGCCCGGGAGCACCAGCGAGCTGGCTGCATGGCGGAAGCACTGCAGGGCTACGCCGCGGCCATCGAAGCTGCTGAACGGGATGGTGAGCTAGCAATCCTCGCGGAGTCGCTGCGCCGGCTCGGTGTTGTGCACCATCAACGCGATGAGCGGGAGCGGGCTCGAGAGCTTTGCCAGCGGAGCTATCAAACAGCCGCCGATCTGGGGGACGCCGTCCTCGCCGCCGAGGCTCTCAATGCATTGGCCGGATTCGACTTCGAGAGCGGGGCCATCGCAGAGGCCCGAGAAAAGTTCTACCAGGCCCTGGAACTCGGCGGGGAAAACGCAGAGCTGCGAGGTCGGACCCAGCAGAACCTCGGAATTCTTGCCAACATCCAGGGCGCCTTGGCCGAGGCTCTCGCTCACTACCAGCGGTCACTGCAGGCATTCGAGAGCATAGGCGATGATCGTGGGTGCGCCGGCGCATACCAGAACCTGGGCATTGTGTGCGTCCACCGAAAACTCTGGGATGACGCCGACCGGTACTTCCGGCGAAGCCTCGAGATCGCGGAAGCCATCGGCGACGTGCACCTGAGAGGCCTGGGCCTTCTGAATCACGCCGAGGTGCACCTGGCCCGGCAACGGTACGATCAGGCCAAGCAGAACGCCGAAGCCGCCCTGGGCATCTTCGACCAGCTTGGCGCCAAGCTCGATAAGGCCGATGCGTACAAGGTCATCGGCAGGGTATACCGGGAAACCGGCCGCCATGCGCTGGCGGAATCACGCCTTCGCTCAGCCATAGAGCTGTCTGTGGGGACGGGCTCGATCCTGAGTGAGGCGGAAGCCAATCGGGAGCTCGCCCTGCTATACCAGGTGATGGGTCGAAACCAGGAGGCGCTCAGGTTACTGAACGCGGCTCACCGTCTGTTCGGCCGCCTCGATGCCCGGGTGGATCTGGTGGACGTGTCCACCAAGGTACGGCGGCTCGAGGAAACCTACCTGGCGGTAGTGCGGGAGTGGGGTCAGTCCATCGAATCGTCGGACAGCTACACCTACGGCCATTGTGAGCGTGTCGCCGATTTTGCCGTGGCGGTTTCGCGTGAGCTGGGATTGGATGAGGAGCAGCAGACTGCCATCCGGATCGGCGCCTACCTGCACGACCTGGGCAAAGTACGGGTCCCCCACGAGATTCTGAACAAACCGGGCAAGCTGACGCCTGAGGAGCTCCGTGTCATCCAGATGCACCCGGCATGGGGTCTGGAGCTGCTGGCCACGGTGGAGTTCCCCTGGGACATCAAGCCGATTATCCGCTGGCATCACGAGCGATATGACGGGACCGGCTATCCCGATCGGCTGGTGGGGGACGAGATTCCGATCCAGGCCCAGATCATCGGCATCGTGGACGTCTTCGATGCCCTCACGACTACGCGCAGCTATCGCCCGGCTCTATCATTCCCGGAAGCGTTTGCGAAGATCGAGGAGTGCCGCAGCTGGTGGCGGCCCGACGTGTATCAGGCCTTTCTGCGCTCGGCCAGACGGCTCGCACAGGCGGCCTAAGCTCTCAGAGGCTTCCATGACCGTAGGCCGCCCCGCCTCCCTCCTGTTGGTCCTGGCCCTTTCAGCCGGCTGCCGGGATCAGCGCCCTGACTGCGCCGAGTGCGGCACAGTGGTCGTGGCGGCAGTCAGCGAGCCGTCCAGCCTGGTGCCTCCGCTGGTAGGCGAAACTGTTGGACGGGATATCAGCGATCAGGTATTCGAGCGCCTCGCCTATCTCCAGCCGCGCGCCTCTCCCATTGATGTCAGGTCATATCGGCCGGGGCTGGCAGAAAAGTGGGAGCGCATAGACTCCCTGCGCTGGCGCTTCCGCCTGCGGCCCGGCGCACGCTGGCACGACGGGCGGCCGGTGACGGCGGACGATGTCGTCTTCTCATTCGCTGCCTTCAGCGATTCGATCCTGGATGCGGTGGCACGCGGGTATCTTGCCGGGAAAGTCCGGGCGACTGCTGAAGACTCCGGCACGGTCCGTATCGCCTTCGCGGAGCCGTCCCCGGAGCAGCTCTACCATGCCACCTATCATGTACGCATCCTCCCGCGTCACGTCTGGGATACGATCCCCCGGCATCGCTGGGCGGCCGACACCAACCTGTCCCATCTGGTGGGAAGCGGGCCTTACCGGATTCAGAGCTGGCAGCGCGGCCGGGCCCTTGCCCTCGTTGCCGATACGGCCGGACGCGATGGCGACGATCTACCGGCGATCCGGCGGGCCGTTTGGCGGTTCGCGCCCGACCCGGACGCCGCCCTGAACCTGCTGCTGAGCCACGAGGCCGACCTGATGGAGACGGTAGGATCTCCCGAGCGAGCGCAGCGTGTCGCCCGGGACACGAATTTCCGGACGGTGGCATATCCTGCCGCCGTCTATGGCTTCCTGGCGTTCCGGATAGCCGACAAGGCGGGACGCGCACATCCGGTCCTCGGCGACGCCGAGCTGCGGCGCGCATTGACTCAGGCGGTAAACCGCCGCACCCTGGCGCGAGCGGTCTTCGGGCCGGAGACCAAAGTTCCTCCCGGTCCGATGTCACAGCTGCTTTGGATCTGGGACGATGAGACGAAGGTGCTGGCCTTTGACTCGGCACAGGCGAGCGCGTCGCTCGCCCGGCTCACCCGGCGCGCTCCACTGGGTACAATCGACATTCTGGTTCCCGCTACCAGCGCCCCCCGGCGTCAGCTGGCCCTGGCGATTCAGGAGGGCTGGCGCCGGTTGGGAGTGAACACGACGGTGACGGCGGTTGACTTCCCTGTCTTCCAGGAGCGGTTGGCGCAGGGGCGCTTCGACAGCTACATCGGAGCCATTCTGGATGAGCCCAGTCCTCGCGGCCTGATCGATCAGTGGACCCGCGCGGGCTGGGGACGGGCCAACCACGGGCGTTATGCCAACCCGGTTTTCGACTCGCTGGCGCTGGCAGCGTCGCAGCGAGATAACGCGACGGAGGCCAAGCGTCTCTGGCGTGAGGCGATAGATACGCTGAATGCGGATGCGCCGGCGATCTTTCTTTACTCGCTGGCCAACGTAGCGGGGGTAAGCCGGAGGCTGGAGGGGGTCGACCTGGATCCGTATTCGTGGGCCAGTGGGCTGGCGCGGTGGAAGGTAGATGGGGAGAGATAGTCACTAGTCGCTAGTCGCCAGTCGCCCCTCGGCAGTCATCGCGAGCGGCCCCAGGCCGCGTGGCGATCCCCCCGATCACACGCGCGATTTGGGGGATTGCTTCGGCACTGCGGGCCTCGCAATGACTTCTAAGCGGTTTTCCGCTTCGGCGACTTCGATCCCCGCCTCCGCGGCTTCTTCAGCTCGATGACCCCGGCCTCCTCGCGCGGCTGGCGATAGACGTACCGCTCGCCCCGGAAGTTCTTCAGCACCACCTCTTCCTCGTTCATGCTCTCGACGTACTCCGGCAGGATCGGGATCTTTCCTCCTCCGCCGGGGGCATCGATCACGAAGTAGGGAATTGCCAGGCCGCTGGTCCATCCCCGCAGGGCCCGCATGATCTCGATGCCGGTCTGCACCGAGGTGCGGAAGTGCTCGGCGCCGGCGACCTGGTCGGCCATGTAGATGTAGTAGGGCCTGACCCGGGCCATCAGCAGCCGGTGCATCAGCTCAATCATCACGGCTGGGGTGTCGTTGACGCCCCGGAGCAGCACCGTCTGGCAGCCCAGCGGTATACCGGCGTCGGCCAGCATGCCGAGCCCCGCCACGGCCGCGGGGGTGAGCTCGTCCGGGTGATTGAAGTGGGTGTTGATGAAAAGCGGATGGAACCGCTTGAGCAGCGCGCACAGCTCGGGCGTGATCCGCTCCGGCAGGTGACACGGTATCCGGCTGCCGATCCGGATGATCTGGATATGCGGGATAGACCGGAGCCGGGTGAGGATCGCTTCGAGGCGGCGGTCGTTGAGCAGCAGCGGGTCGCCGCCGGACATGATCACGTCCCGGATTTCGGTGTGCTCCTCCAGGTAGCGAAAGGCGCTCTCGAACTGGGACATGGGGATCTTCTCGGGGTCGCCCACCTTTCGGCGCCGGGTGCAGAAGCGGCAGTAGGTGGCGCAGACGGGCGAGACCAGGAACAGGGCCCGGTCCGGGTACCGGTGGGTGATGTTGGGAACCGGGCTGTCAGCGTCCTCGTTGAGCGAGTCCACAATCCCGTCCACCACGTCGAGCTCTTCCACGGACGGTACGTACTGCCGCCACATCGGGTCGTCGGGCGACTTGATGAGATCCACCATGGCTGGCGAGATGCGGAACTCGAAGTTGTCGGCCGCCTGCCGGAGGCGGTCGAGCTCCGGGAAGTTCTCGGGCCCGAACTTCAGCGCCAGCGCATCGAGCGAGGCGATCGAGTTCTTTCTGAGGACTTCTTGCCATGTCTCCATCATCCCTCCTGCTGCTACAGTCGGTTGTCACCCTGCGGGCATGAAGTGCCCGCGGGGGCCGGAACACCAACGTGCTTCAAACTCGCACAGCCCAGATGAACGGCCGGTAGAGGTTTGGCCCCCTCGCTTCGCGAAGGGTGACACCGTTTACCGTTCACTGTTCACCGTTCACTCTCTTCACGTACACCACCTGGTCGTCCCCAGGGGCGTAGAAGTCGGGGATCGTGGCCACGGCTCGGTAGCCTCGTGCCTGGTAGAAGCGGCGGGTGGCCTGGTAATCGGAGCGTCCCGCGGTCTCCACCACGATAAGGCGCGCCTTCCCAGCGAGGCGGCGCTCCATCTCCGCGATCAAGGCAGTGCCGAGGCCGGAGCCCTGAAGTGGGGGGTCCACGGCCATCCAATAGAGATCATAGGTGCCGAGAGTGCAGGGCGTGGGGCCCCAGCAGATCCAGCCGGCCAGCCGGGCATCAGCCTCCGCACCCAGCACGTCATAGGGACCGCCGGCTCCGGTCGCCATGGCCTCATCGAAGACCTCGAGCGCCACCGGGATCTCATCCTCGCGGAAGAGTCCAACGGCGCGGGTGATCTCCTCGATGCGGCCCCGGTCGGCGACGCTGAGGTGGCGAAGAAGGGGGGAGACGAGGGTGCCGCTCAAGCGGCGGACACCCCACTGACGAGGGCTGCCGCGGCACGATGGCTCTGCGAGCGGGTGAGAGCCTCGTCGACGATCTGGATGACCAGGTCGTCGTAGCTCCACCCGAAGGCGCGGCCCATACGAGCCAGCCCGGCGTTGCTCGAGAGGTCGGGCGACGGGTTCACTTCCAGGACATAGGGTTGGCCGTCCGCACCGAGCCGCATGTCAACCCGCCCGTAGCCCTCGCCTTCGGAGAGGTGCTCCCAGGCGGAGCGGGCCACCTGGGCAATACGGCCGGCCAGGTCCGGCTCCAGTTCGGCGGGGCAGATGGGAATGGTGCCTTCGTCCTCGGGGCTGCCGGCAATCCACTTGGCGGCGTAGCTCACGATGGGCCAGGTGCCGTCCGGCAGGGTGTCGAATCGGATCTCCGCGATTGGGAGTATCCGCTTGCCCACGAAGCCGACGTTGAACTCCCGGCCCGGGATGTATTCCTGGACCAGCACCTCCTCGAACTGCTCCAGCATCTGGGCTACCCGCTTCTTGAGGGCCCTCTTGCTGGTGCAAACTGCTCCGTTGTCGATCCCGACGCTGGCGTCCTCGGCGGCTGGCTTTACGATGGCCGGGAGCGGAAACTCCGACGGGGTCTTGTTGGCCTGGGCCAGCATGTATGTCGGAACCGGGAGGCCGGCGGAAGAGAGCAGGGTGTTGGCGATGTGCTTCCGGTGGCAGACGCTGGTGGGCCAGCTGCGGCAGCCAGTGAAGGGGACACCGGTCAGCTCGAGGGTGCCGACCACGAAGTCCTCGAACCGGGCGTGCCCGTTGATCCCCTCGCAGAGGTTGAAGACCAGGTCCGCCCGCCGGGCGCGTGAGAGCCAGCGGAAATCCCCGAACCGCACCGGGAGGAGCTCGACCTCATGGCCGCGGCGCCGCAACACATCTCGCACCTCGTGGACATTGGCCACCACGGCGGCCACGTCCTGGGGACTCCACTCGTCGCTGCCCGCATCGAAGAGGATCGCAACTTTCATCAAGCAACCTCCGCCAGGAGTGAACGGCCGCTGATCCGGCGCCAGGCGATGTCGGCGACGGTGCGGATGAGATCGTCGTAGCTCATACCGGCCGCCGCGGCGGCCTTCGGAAAGCAGGAGTGGTCCCGCGGGTCAGGCAAAACGCCCGGCAGCGGGTTGAGCTCGACGACCAGCGGGCGGCCAGTGGCGTCACAGCGAATATCGACGCGGCACCAGTCGCGGCATTCCAAGGCGTGGTAGGCCGCCAGCGCGGCGGCGCGAACTTCCTCGGCCAGAGACTCCGGGATGCTCGCCGGACAATCATAGATCTCGAGCGGTTTGCTCGGTGTGTCCCAGATCCACTTGGCCTCATAGCCATAGATGGGCGGGGCACCGCGCGGGAGCATATCAAATCGCATGCCGATGATTGGCAGGCAACGGGCCTCGTCGCCGTTCCCAAGGATGGCGACCGTGAACTCCTGGCCGGGGAGATAGGTCTCGATCAGCACCGGCTCGGCGTAGGTCGCGAGCAGATGAGAGACCTGACGGACCAGCTGAGAGCGGTTCCGGCACAGGCTCTTCACCGTCACCCCCTTGCCGGATCCTTCGAAGGCGGGCTTCACGAAGAGCGGGAACGGCAACGCCACATGCCGGGCTTCGTCAGGCGACCGCGCCAGGACGAAGGGCGCGGTGGGAACGCCCCGGTGCGCGAGAATCTCCTTGGCCCTGGCCTTGTGGAGCGCGAGGCTCAGCGTCAGAGGATCCGAGGCGTGGCAGGGCACGCCGAGGAACTCGCAGATAGCCGGCACATGCGACTCGCGGTTGGGGCCGTAGAGCCCCTCGGCGATGTTGAAGACGAAGTCGGGACGGAGCAGGGAAAGCCGCGAGGGGAAGCTGGCGTTGGCCTCGAGGCGGTACACCTGGCCGACCGTGCTGAGCGCCCGCTCCACCGCATCTATGGTTGCGGGCTCATCCCACTCGGCGTACAGATCTGGTTGGTGAAGGTCAGGGCGGAGACCCCGACTCGGAGGATCGTCGGAAGAAGGGGATTCGGATTTCGCCCCGGCTGGACTAGCCGGCGCCGCAGGTTTGAGATTGAAGGCGAGTCCGATCCGAACTGCCAAAGGCTTCCTCTACAAAAAAGGCCGTCCGCGAGAGACGAGCCGAGACGAGTGCGACGATTGATGTAACTAAGGTAAGAAAAAGCGTTTGGTCACACAATAGTTTTTTGGGGGAAAGTCGGGATGAGTTTCTAAAGAGTCGCGAGTCACGAGTCGCGAGTCTGGGGTCCTCACTCCCCAGTTGCCCCCTTCGGGGCTGAACGACTGGGTTCTTCGCGTTGCTCGGAATAACTGCTCAGCTGGTGACTCACGACTCGCGACTCGCGACTCGCGACTGCCTAGACCTTATGAAACCCCACCCGCCCCGCCTCGCTCCCCTCTGTCGTTGCATAGATCTCGAAGTCGTCGAAGAGCGCCGGCGCCTCCTGCTGCAGCACCCGGAGACAGGCAACCGCCATGCGACGGATCTCCAGCTCCGCCCCCTCACCCAATCGTAGCTCCAGCATGGTCCGCCAGGCCCGAACGTTCGCGCTCACCACGATCTTGACCTCGGTGGCGTTGGGCAGGACGCTGCGGGCCGCCTCGCGAGCCATCTTCCGGCGATGGACCTTGTCCTCAACCCACTCGTAGCGCGTCATCAGCCGCTCGACCGAGGCCACGTAGGCGGCCTGCGCCGCCTTCACCTGGCTGGTCCAGTCCGCCTCCAGCTCGGCGTCGCCCATGATGGCGGGGGGCATTACAAAGGCGGCGTGAGATTCGTCGACGTACCGCTGAGAGAGCTGGGAGTAGCCCCAACCGGCCCGGTGCCGTACCAGCTCGTGGCTGCAGGAGCGCGAGATGCCCTCGATCAGCATGACGTAGGTGGAATGCTCGAACACCGACCCGTGGCCCTGCTTGAGGATGTTGCGCAGGTATTCGGCTGTGGTGCGCCCCGCCGGGTTGTGCTGGCTCATATAGCACAGCCGACCGGCAAACTCGGCGATCTTCTCCCCATCGCTGGAGTCGCCCTTCCATTGAACCGGCAGATGGGCCGGCTCCAGAAATTCCGGCCGGGCGATGAGGGTGACGCGGGGGGAGCGGAGGATTTCCATGGGAGCTAGTCGCGCGTCGCGAGTCGCGAGTCAGACAGCTGGCATCTGAAGGTACCGTGGGACATTCCCTGCACTTATCCCTCCTCGTGACTCGTGACTCGTGACTCGTGACTTTCCTCAGCCGCCAGCTCCAACCTGGACCGCCCATACCCGCCCGTCTGCTCGATCTGGCGAAGCCCCCGCTGGACGTCATCGGGAATGGTCGCGGCGCCGGCGCCGACCTTCAGCCGGCTGATCGCCGGCTCGCCGGAGGGAAGGATAATTCCAGGATTGAATATTCCGAGGGGGTCAAATGCGCACTTTACCTGACCGAACAGGTCCATGATCTCGGGTCCATACAGTTTTCGGAGAGCCCCCGCCCGAAGCCGGCCGTCGCCATGCTCGCCCGAGGGGGTGCCGCCCAGACTGATGACAAGCGACGTCACCTCCTCGAGCAAGGCGGCTACGTTCTGTTGCCATCCGGTAGCCGCCGGATCGGGTAGGAGGTTCACGTGGATATGGCCGTCACCGGCGTGGCCGAACAGCACCACCGGCAGCCTTCGCTCGGCCGCCAGCCGGCGCACAGTTCTGATGTACTCACCCATGTGCGGCACGGGGACACAGGCGTCCTCGATGATTTGCAACGAGCGGCGATCTTCCGGGAGCGCGGCCAGGATGGGACTCGCGGCGTGCCGAATAGCCCACAGCTGCTGCGCTTCGGGCGGCGTGTAGGCCGTTTCGATGGAGACGGTCCAGGGCTCGATCGCTGCCGACACCGCGGCCAACGCCTGCCGCAGCGCTTCAGGATCACTCCGTTCCAGCTCGACCAGCAGGATGGCTTCGGGAACGACTCCCTCGCTGGATCCTCCAGGCGTTCCCGCGCCAATCAGGTCCAGAAATGTCCGGTCCAGCAGTTCCAGGGCTGAAGGCTCCCATGGGTTCACCGCACTGACCACGTCGCTGAGGCGATCCAGCGATGCCAAATGCACTCGCAGCCCGGCACGAAACGGTGGAACCGGGTCCAGCCGCCATTCGATTTCGGTGACGATACCGAGTGTGCCTTCGGCCCCAATCACCAGGTCGAGGACGTCCCCAGACGCGAGATAAGCGTCGAGGGCGTAGCCCGAGGAATTCTTGCGGGTTTTCGGATAGCGGGCGGCAATGAGGGAAGCGGCAGCACGAATCCGAGGGGCGACGTCCCGGTTCAAACGGGAAAGGGCGGCGCCGCCCG
This sequence comes from uncultured Gemmatimonadales bacterium, assembly GCA_963840165.1. Taxonomy (GTDB): domain Bacteria; phylum Gemmatimonadota; class Gemmatimonadetes; order Gemmatimonadales; family GWC2-71-9; genus CAVVWJ01. The sequence continues at coordinate 1,127,210 of CAWIXT010000006.1, read as the reverse complement.
ATTCAGACGCAGGCTTTCCTCTGAGGAGCAGGAGCTCCTCGCCATCGGCGCTGACGAGCCGAAGCGCCTGGATCCATCGCCGTACACTACCGTAGCGGACCGATCTGGCGCCTGCGGCGTTGGTGGAAACCATCCCACCGAGCGTGGCCCACCGCCCGCTGGAAGGGTCCGGCGGCAGCCTCAGGCCATACCCCGCTGCGGCGGTGTTCAGCCGCGCCAAGGTCACCGCGGGTCCCGTGGTGGCGCTGCGGGTGGCAGGATCTACTTGGAAAGGAGAGCTCAGACGGGTCAGATCGACAACGACCCCCTCGCCTACGTTCCCCCCCGCCATCGCGCTGCCCGCCCCTCGGGGAACCAGGCCGATGCGCCGCTCCGCCGCCCAGGACACCAGCACCTTTAGGTCCTCGACATCCTCGGGCCGGGCTACGGCCGCGGGAATGATGCGGTAAATCCCGGCGCCCTCGGAATACGCGGCGCGCGCCCTGGGGTCGGTGCGGAAAGCGCCTCGGAGCGCCGGATGAGGCAGCATCGGCCAAAGCTAATTATGTTCTCCCTCTATGGCTGACGGCCCCCGCGCACAACTCATACATATAGACGTTGATCGCCGTCTGGGACACGAGTGGGACGAGTGGGACGGCAAGCCGCTGCCTAACGATGGCAACTACGACTCCTCTCCGGCGCTCTTCTTCGCCTGGTCGGCGCTCACCCTGGGAGTGTTCCTGGGTGGGGTAAGTCTTGTGCTGTTCCTGTTGGCACCGCGCCTGGCCCATGTTCATTCCGTCATTCCCACCACGCTATGGAGTGGTCTGCTGGTCATCGGCTCCCTGCTGTGGGCCTGGTGGGGCGTGCTATTTCTCTCCTATGAGCTGGAGCGTCCGCTGCTGCCGGAGCGTCTGGCGGAGCGCGGACCCTTTCTTCGCTTGATGCGTCTCACCTCGCGGGTCGCCGGACGCTTCGGCCGGCGCGACTGGGTGGAGAATGCGGCGGTGAAGGTGTACAACGGCCTCGCGCTGAGGCGGGGCCGGAAGGTAGGTCAGGGCGAGCTGCTGGTTCTCATCCCCCGCTGCCTCTCGAAGGCGACGCTCGATGGCGTGCTCGGGATAGCGGGGCAGTACGGCGTTCCGGTCTTCGTCGCTACGAGAGGACAGTTGGCGCGCCGGGTGATCCGCGAACGCCGGCCCCGGGCTGTAGTCGCGGTTGCCTGCGAACGGGACATGGTCAGCGGATTACACGATGTGGCGGGAAAGATCCCGGTGCTGGGACTCACGATGACGCTGCCCTCGGGTCCCTGCAAGGACGCGGCGATCAACCTGGGGCAGCTGGAGGAATGGGTCCGGGCCTATGTGGTGTAAGTGAGAGGTGAGAAGTGAGAGGTATGAGGTAGACGGGGAGAGGGGATAAGACACGCTGACCACCTCTCACCTCTCACCTGTTACCTCTCACCTCTCACCTCTCACCCCTTATTCCGGCTCTGCCGGTGCCGCTGCCGGCGGAGTTCCATATCGCTCCCCCAGACGAACCAGCACAGCCTGGACCTTCCGGGCCACGCGGTGATCCGCCGAGACCGGGCGCTCCAGCTCGCGTGGGGGTAGCGAAGGATCCGCCACCGGACGGTACAGGGTCTCGACCGTCAGCTGACTGCTCCCGGGACGGACCGGGTCGACCCAGGCGCGCACCCGTACCACTCCTGGTCCCATCGACCTTCGCTGGCTCGCTGGATGCCCGGTCCGGGCATTGAACCACTGGGTCTCCACATATCCATCCTTGAGCCTGACGGTTCGCGCCGGTATTGAATCCGCTTTCAGGGCGTCGGCGAGGCGGCGGGTTGCCTCCGGCACCGAAAGGCGGATCTCGCTGCTGCCCAGCGCCTCGGGCATCGGGGTAAAGGAAGGCCGCGTCGTATTGGGCTGGCAGCCAGCCGCCATGAACAGAAGGATCGCGCACGACCTGTTACTCACGATCAGTGCCCATGGGCCGGGGTATCGGGAGAGTGCGAGTGGGGTGGTGTTCCGGGAGGATCCACGTGGGCCGGCGCTGCGGGCGCCATGGACGAGTCCGCCGCGGGAGCATGATCGTCTGCACCGGCTGCATGATGATGGTCCCTGCCTCGCTCCTTCAGCTCCGCTTCGAGCACGGTGGTGGGAATCCCCGCGGCATGGTCGAATACCAGCCTGCCGCCGTACAGCCCCGTGGTGAACAGCACTCCGGCGCCGGCGAGTGCCAGGAGCAGGCCGGCGGCTCGCTCCGTGGTGCCCATACGTCGCTCGCGCACGATTCGCCAGAGCGCCAGCACTCCGAAAATTCCGAGAGTGACGAGCCCCAGCGTCTCGTGAGTCTCCATGACTCGATGCACCGCGTCTCCGTGGGAGATGTACTCCTCCGCCTGAAGGCCCGAAACCACGGCCGCCACACCACCGACCGCGCCCAGCACCAGGATCCAGAAGCTGACGACCCTGAAGGAGTCCCGGCGAGTGGCCAACGCCAGAACGTCGAACAGAACGGCCCCGATAAGCAGGGCGATGGGCAGGTCGTTCAGCGCTGCGTGAAGGCGAGGCCAGTCGTAGTCAAACATCTAATCTCCAGATTCAAGGTCAGTTGAAGTTCGAGTGAAGAGTGAAGAGTGAAATCCAGATGCGCCCTTCACTTTTCACTCTTTACTCTTCACTTCTTTGGCCAGGTCTACCGGGGCCGCCGGGTCGGTCGAGTAATCATAAAACCCTTTCCCGCTTTTCCGGCCGTGGCTCCCGGCAGTGACCATGCGCCGGAGGAGATCCGGGGCCTGGTAACGATTTTCGGCGTACGCATCGGCCATGATGTCGGCGATCCGTACTACGGTGTCGAGCCCGATGAAGTCCATCAGTGAAAGCGGGCCCATGGGATGGCCACAGCCGAGCTGCATCGCCCGATCGATGTCCGCAACGGAGGCGGTGCCCCGCTCAAGGGCGCGGGCGGCGTCGAGCAGGAAAGGGACCAGGAGCAGGTTGACGATGAAGCCCGGCCGGTCGGTTGCCGCGACCGGCTCCTTCCCCAGGGCCCGGGCAAAGTCGTAGGCCCGGTCGAATGTCTCCCGGCTGGTGGTGGCGCTCCGGATCACCTCTACCAGCGGCATCATCGGAACCGGGTTGAAGAAATGCAGCCCCACGAAGCGGTCCGGCCGGGTAGTGGCTCCTGCCATCGACGCGATGGTCAGGCTGGAAGTGTTGGACGCGAATATCGTCCTGGCAGGGCAGGTCGAGTCCAGCTCGCGCCAGAGGCCGTTTTTCAGCTCCAGGTCTTCGGTGACCGCCTCCACAATGATGTCGCGATCGCCCAGATGGTGGAGCTCGGTGACGAAGCGAAGTTTGGAGAGGGCGGCATCGCGAGCGTCGCCGGTCAGCTTCCCTCGTTCCACCATCCGGCCCAGAGACTTCAGGATTCCGGCGCGGCCTCGCTCGAGTAGTGGGTGAGAAACGTCGCGTACCACCGTGTCGAACCCCGCCATGGCGGCGGTCTGCGCTATGCCGCTGCCCATGAGCCCGCAGCCGAGGACCCCCACTCTCACTATTTCAGCGCCTTTCTCAGTTCATCCGCCAGCAAGCCGAGTACGCCCGAGCTCCGGTCGGGGAGCTGGTGCCGTGGGGTGCCGCCACCCTGTTCCAGAAAGTCGAGTGCCCGTTCCAGGCCCAGCTGGACTCTCGCGAGCGCCGGGGCGTAGCGCCGTAACACGCCATACCCCATGCCGAGAGCCACCGGGAGCGGGAGGAGCGCGATGGGCAGAAGCGCGCCCAGGGCAACCATCGCGGCCGTCCCCGCGAGGCCCGCCCCGGCCAGCGCGGCCCCCACTCCCACATATTCGCCGCGCACTTTGCGGGTGTCCGCCGTCAGCGAAACGTGAGCGTATCCGGCCTCCAGCGGCACCACCGTCGCGGACACCGTCGCCGCGCGGGAGAGCATGAACGGACGCTTGCCGCCTCCGATCGCGGCGGTGGATCGCCGGAAAGCCGCCTGGATTCCGCCGAGCGGCTCCCAAGTGATCCGGCCGGTCTGTTGCCGCTGCACGCAGAGCAGCTCGTTCCGCTCCATCCACTGCAGCAGCGCGGCCTCGACCGCGCCCGGGTCGCCTCGCACCACTCGCTGAGCGCTGATCTGTCCGGGGCCCGTGACGCGCTCGAAGAGGCCGGTGGCGCCCACGTTGACCAGGCGGGTCCTCTCCTCCAGCAATGCCTGCTGAAGGTATCGGCCCGGTATGCCGACCTCGCGTCCCAGCGCGATCAGCTCGTCGGACGTGAGACTGTCGCCCAGGTCTCGCTCGGCGGTCTGCAGCTCGGCCGCGCGCTGGATTATTCGCTCGAGCGCCGCGCGGTCAATGCGGGCGACTGAACCCTCGGCCATGCTACTCCTGCTTGGGGGTCCGAGCGGCCTGTAGGCGAAGCTGGGACATCAGGGAGGAGATGTCGGAGGCGGGCAGAGCGGTGCCCGGGCCCTCGGCGGAGCTTTCGGTCCGGGGCGATGGGGTCGACCCGGTAAGGAACGGACGAAAGAGCTCCATCGGAATCGGGAAGATGGTAGTGGAGTTGTTTTCCGCCGCGATTTCGGTGACCGTCTGGAGATAGCGCAGCTGGAGCGCCGTAGGCTCGGCCGCGAGTTGTCGGGCGGCCTGCGCCAGGGTCTCGGACGCCTGGAGCTCGCCCTGGGCGTTGATCACCTTCGCCCGGCGCTCCCGCTCGGCCTCAGCCTGCCGGGCCATGGCCCGCTTCATCTGATCGGGAAGGTCGACGTCCTTCACTTCGACGGCTGAGACCTGGATACCCCAGGCGTCGGTTCGTTCATCGATGATCTTCTTGAGCACCGCGTTGATCTTCTCTCGGTCGGAGAGCAGCTCGTCGAGCTCCACCTCGCCGAGCACCGACCGCAGCGTCGTCTGTGCGAGCTGGCTGGTGGCATACATGTAGTCTTCGATCTCGATGACCGCCTTGGCCGGCTCGCTCACCCGCATGTACAGCACCGCATTGACCTTTACCGATACGTTGTCGCGGGTGATCACGTCCTGGGGCGGAATATCGACTGCCGCGATTCGGAGCGAGACCCGCTTCTGACTGGCGAAGCCTGCCGGCAGGAAGATGAGGCCGGGCCCTTTGGTGCCCCAGTAGCGGCCCAGGAAAAAGGCAACTCCCCGCTCGTACTGCCGCAGCACCCGCATGCTGAGGAACGAGTAGATGACCGCGACTACCAGCGCACCGACGGCGAGGTCCATGCTCAGCTCACCCGGAAAAGGCTTCGACGACTACGGCTGCTCCCTGACCCCCTCCGATGCAGGCGCTGCCGAGTCCGTACCGCCCCCCGCGGCGCCGCAGGGCGTGCAACAGGTGGAGCGTTATGCGGGCCCCGCTGGCACCGAGCGGGTGGCCGAGGGCGATGGCACCTCCATCTACGTTGGTTCGCTCCCGATCTAGTCCCAGCTCCTGTTCCACTGCCAGATATTGGGCGGCAAAAGCCTCATTCACTTCGACCAGGTCCATATCCTCGAGCGTGAGTCCGGCCCGGGCGAGCGCCTTCCGTGCCGCCGGCGCGGGTCCTATGCCCATGTACGCCGGTTCTACCCCGACGCTGGCCCAGGAGACGAGCCGTCCGATCGGCGTGAGACCGCGCTGGGCCGCAAAACTCTCACTCGACATCACCAGCGCGGCGGCTCCATCGGAAATTCCGGAGGCGTTGCCGGCGGTCACCACGCCGTCCTTCTTGAAGTACGGTGGCAGCTTGGCGAGGGCCTCGAGGGAGGTCCCCGGACGCATGTGCTCGTCGGCTGCCCAGTCGTCGTTCTGCCTGGTTTTGCGGTTCTGTATGGGCACCGGGACCACTTCATCGGCGAAAGACTTCGACTCCCAGGCAGCTGCTGCGGCAGCCTGGCTGCGAGCGGCATAACAGTCGACCGCTGAGCGGCTGATCTGGTATCTGGTCGCCAGGTTCTCTGCCGTCTCCGCCATCGAGAGGCCGCAGCTCGGATCCCGCAACGCTTCCCAGAGAGTGTCTTCCAACGGAGCCGCGGGGCCGAGCCGAAGCCCCCAGCGAGCCCCGCGCACGACGTGGGGCGCCTGACTCATCGATTCGGCGCCGCCGGCCAGCACGGCGTCGGCCTCACCCAGCACGATCTGCTGCGCGGCCTGGGCCACTGCCTCGAACCCCGATCCACAGAGGCGGTTCACCGTTACCGCGGGAGTCTCTATGGGCAGGCCGGCGCGGAGCCCGACGTGGCGGGCAAGATAGATGGCGTCCGGCGAGGTCTGGAGCACGTTCCCGAAGACCACGTGGCCAATAGAAGCAGGTTCCACGCCGGCGCGTTGCAGCGCCGCCTTCGCAGCCACGACGCCCAGGTCCGTGGCGGAGAGATCCTTTAGCGTGCCACCGAAGGTGCCGAAGCCGGTGCGCACGCCCGACAGGAAGACGACGCCGGCTGAAGAGGGATTCCGTCGGGTACCACTGGAGGAGGACATTGAACGGTGAAATATGGTCGGGGCTCAGAGGCACTTCAAGCAAGGGCGGTCCGCGGGGTGGCTGGTGTCACCCGCTCACGGCGGCTCCGCAGGTGACGCAGTGACGCCACCCGGTCTCCACCTCGCTCCCGCAGGCTGGGCAGCCGGTCCGAATCTGACTGCTGCCGCACTGGGGACAGAAGTTGACCATGCGGTGTCCGGGCAGCACCTCACCGCAGGTGCTGCAGTGGATGGCGGCCTCGGAATGGGGCCTCGAAGCCGGCCCGCTTTCCAATGGCTGCCCGGGCTGCAGGCCGGTCAGCGTAGAGACCGGCGACTCGTCCACCAGCAGATCGGGCAAATGACCCGGCGGCGCGAACGCCAGCTCCGGCTTGGGATCCAGAGCGTCCGGCAGACGCTTTGGCTCGAGGATGACCACCGCGTTCTCGTGGAGATGCAAAAGGCCCAGGTCCGGGTTGGGGCTGCGAAGCTCTGCGGCGAACAGCGCCATGATGTCGGCCGGCTGGGTTGTGGCGAAGCCTGCCTCGCCGGCGCAGAGCTGCATAAGCACCAGCTCGTACTCCTCACTGCTCTCCAGCTGAAGCGCCCGGCGGTTGGCTCGGTAGGGCAGGATGGAGTCGCGGATGTCGGTGAGGGGCAGGGGGCGCCGCAGCCGGGCCGGGTCGGTTGCGGCCAGGTTGCGTACCAGCTGACGGAAGAAGCGCTCCAGGTCGTTCAGCCGGATGACCCTCGGTAAGAGTGAGAAGTAAGAAGTGAGAAGTAAGAGGAAAAATGAGAAGAAAGGGACTGGTGCAAGAGGAAACTCTACGGTACTCACCTCTCACCCCTTACCTCTCACTTCGCACTTTCCCCTACCCCGCCAGCGGGAACTCCTCACCTGCCGCCAAACGAGCCTGGAGCATCTCGAAATGGGCGTCAGGGTCGTAGCCGGGAAACTTCCCGTTCTCCTGCTTCGCCGCCAGCCACTCGTCAAAGCCCGACTCCACCGCACCCGAAGAGGATCTCTGTTCTCGTGCCGCCGACAGTGCCAGGTTGTCGGCGTACTCATTCTTGGGGTGTCCGGCGTGTCCCCGTACCCAAGTCCATTGCACGTCATGTCGCCGAGCGGCGCGCACCAGGGACTGCCACAGCGGAAGGTTCTCGATGGGACCGGCGGTGCGCTTCCAGCCCCTGGCTTCCCAGCCCGGAACCCAGAGTCGCATGCCTTTGACGAGATACTCCGAGTCCGAGACCATCAGCACTCTGAGCCGGGCACCCTTCGCCCCGAGAAGCTCCAGCGCCGCCGTGGCACCGACCAGGGCCATGCGATTGTTCGTGGTCCCCGCGGCATGTCCGTAGAAGTCTCGGCGCTGGATGCCGGACCGGGTGCGGGCTTCAATCAGGCCCCCGTAGCCTCCCCGACTCTCCCCCTCGCGTCCATTGCCCAGGCAGCTCTCGTCCAGGTGCACCACCGCGATACTGCTCACTCGATGACCTGGAAGCTGTCGATATCCTGGAGCCGGAAAGTCAGGTCCTCGCCCGTCATTGGCAATCGGCCGATGAGGACCTCGTCCCGCCCGGTGGTGGTGACGCGGAGTGCCACGACGATGTACTCCGTGCCTCGGCGTGAGAGTGCCACTCGCAAACCCTTGCGGGCGGCGTGTTCCAGCTGATCCATGCGCTCGGCTGTCCAGCGGAGTGAGGCCATTCGGGTGTTCCTACTTTCTGGACTGCCGAGTCACCCGAACCCGCCCCGTGGCGCCGGCGACGATTCGGCCGACGACGGCTGCGGCGGGTGTCTGTTCGTCATGGAGGGCCGCAACCAGAGCCGCCGTGTTTTCCGGCGGGACTGCCAGCAGAAGGCCGCCGGATGTTTGTGCATCCACGCAGAGATAACGATCCGCGGCGTTGAGATCCGGGTCCCAGTCGACCAGCTCCGCCGCTGCAAGGTTGCGCTCGGTGCCGCCGGGGACGACCCCCCGGCCGGCCAGGTTGCGGGCGTGGGGCAGGATTGGCAGTGCATCGAAATCAATCTCCGCCGCGACACCGCTGGCCTCGAGCATGTTGCCAAGATGGCCCAGGAGGCCGAAGCCGGTTATGTCGGTAGCCGCGCTCACTCCTATCCGGAGCGCCGCCCTGGCGGCACCCTCGTTGAGCGTCGTCATCGACCGGACGGCGTCCGCCATACCGCCCTCCAACAGGGCATCGCGCTTCAGCGCCGTGGCGAGAATCCCAGTGCCGAGCGGCTTGGTCAGGATGAGAACGTCTCCCGCGCAGGCCCCTGCGTTGCTCAGCATCCGGTCCGGGTGCACCTCACCGATGACGGCCATGCCGAAGGTGGGCTCGACCGCATCAATCGAGTGTCCGCCGAGAACCAGGCACCGTGCCCGTTCTGTCACTTCCGCCGCTCCCCGGAGAACCTCACCCAGCATCTCGAACGGGGCCCGATCGCGGGGCCAGCCCACGAGATTGAGCCCAAAAAGCGGGGTAGCTCCCATCGCATAGATATCACTGAGGGCGTTGGCGGCCGCGATGGCCCCCCAGGCCGCGGGATTGTCTACGATTGGAGTAAAGAAGTCTACCGTGGCTACCAAAGCGCGGTCGGGCGACAACGAAAAGACCGCGGCGTCGTCCCGGGTGGCAGCGTCGATGAGGACCCTGGGGTCCGCGATGGTGGGCAGATGGCGCAGGACCTGCGCCAGGTCGGCGGGGCCGAGCTTGCAGGCTCAGCCGGCGCCGTGGGAGAGGGAAGTCAGTCTGATCCGCGGCTTCTGGTCCAACGGCTCGTCGGCCACGCTACATCTCCTTCCCGGCCCAGATCAACGAGCGCAGGGCAATGAGGGCGCGTTCCTGTTGGGCGGTCGACCCGAAGCTGCCGTCGATCCTCTGACGCGCGAGGAGTGCGGGAACGGCGCGGCGGACGGCTGCGTGGGCTTCGGGCGTATGCAGCGCGTGCAGCGTATCCAGTGTATGGAACAGATCGGCCTGCTTCCAGTCGCCATCCTCTGACTGATGGGCCGCGACGACCGAAGCGAGCCGGGGCAGGATTTCGCGGTGCTCGGGGGGCGCAAACGCTAATGCATGGATGCCGGCGACGATCGCATCGCCCGAGAAGTATCCGCTCCAATCGTGCCAGTGCTGCTGGAGCTGGATCAGGCTCAGAAAATGCTGGCGCACCTGCGGGCGATGCTCCAGCCTTCCCCGAAGGGCGGCCCGCAACGCCAGGCAACTGACGGCAAAACGCGCTCCCGGCTCGGCGCGGAACACCTTACCGTTGGGCAGCATCACCGGCGCGAGCCGCTGCTCCGCGGGCGCGGGCGAGAAGAACCCTGATATGAAGTGCTCGCACGCGCGTTGGGCGTGGCGAGGCGGGCTGCACCCCTCGCTGAACGCACCTGGTTTGGTCTGCAGGTCGAGTACCCAGCCCATCACCCGTACAGTGCCGGCGTGATCGGCGGCAGATCCCAGGTCCAGCAGCTCGTGGGCGCGCCAGATGGTCGCCACCGCCTCGCCGGCGACGCTGCCGTCCATTCGCGTTTCCGCGCGCATGTCGTCCACCAGCCTGCGCGCCAGCAGGTCATCACCGGGTGCCGGCTGCTCCAGCGCCTGCCGCGCCAGCACCGCCTGGCGGGTAGCACCCTCGGCAAAGAACAGGCGCAGCCGCTCGATGCCGCCGCGCACCCGTTCGGGTCCCATCTGGTCCGGGGGCAGAGAACGGTCGAACGATCGCATCACTACCAGGTGGCGCGAATCGAGTCTGCGTCGAGCAGATGTCCGCGCGCCATGACGGCCTGAACCGACCGGGTGTTCCTGATGTCGGCGAGGGGATCCTGCGACAGCACCACCAGGTCCGCCACATTCCCGGGTGCGATGACCCCCAGCGTGTCTACGCCGAGAAGCACTGCGGCATTTCGCGTCGCGGCCCAGATCGCCTCACGCGGCGTCAGGCCGGCTCGAACCAGCAACTCCATCTCCCGGTGCTCGCTGTGGCCCGGGACCAGCATCTGGTTCGGAGCATCGGTGCCGGCGGCGACCCGCCCGCCCGCAGCCGCGAAGGCCCGCAGAAACAGATCCTGCTTCGGCCGGGAGCGCCGAAAGGAATCGAAATCGGTGTCGGTCCAGCCGGCTCGCCTGATCATCCCCTGGACATCCCATTCTTGCCGCTGCTCCTCCGGAACATCCTTCAGGGCCGGGTCTTGCTGCAGGCCCGGCTCCCTGAGGCGGCTCAACGTTTCATGCAGCACTAGCGTCGGCACGATGGTGATCTTCGCCTCGGCCAGAAGCTGGGCTACCCGATCGAGAGCGGCGGAGTCGAGGTCGGCCCAGCTGCGCTCCGAGGCGGTCCACCCCGGGTAGAAGCCGCGGTAGTGCGCCGTGATCAGAGCCGAGGGGCTTCGGGACGCCGCCTCGGGCACGCCGCTCATGTGCTCGATCGCCGCAACACCGGCCTTGGCGGCGGTGACCGCGTCGGTCATGCCTAGGTGGGCGGTGACCTTCAGGTTGAATGCTTTCGCCTCATCGACAATGGCGCGAAGGAGGGGCGCATCGATCCTGGTGTACACCTTGATCAGATCCGCTCCCCCCGTCACCAGCGCGTCAACGGCGCGGCGGGCATCCTTCTCGCCGTTAACGCCCATGGCGTCGGGATGCGTGGCCGGGAGTCCGTCGATCATGGCGCCGGCGGCGTAGACTCTGGGGCTTCGGGGGGGACTGCCCTCTGCAATCTTGCGCAGCTGGGGGATAGAAGCGGTTCCGCCGTGTACGTCGCGAACGGTGGTGACGCCCCACGCGAGATATCGCGGCGGGGCCCAGGTTGCGGCTGGGCTCAGATGTGCGTGCGAGTCGATCAGTCCCGGGATGATCCAGCGACCGGAAACATCCACCTCGCGGGTCTTCCGGGGCAGCTCGAACCCGCCTCGCTCGCTCACCGATTCAATGCGGCCGCGGCGCACCACCACTACGGCATCCCGCATTGGGGGTCCGTCGGTACCATCGATCAGCGTGGCGCCGACCAGCGCAATTCCGTCGCTGGCCGCGCCCGTGCAGCCGAGAAACAGCAGACCGGCCAGGGCGAGGCCGCAGCCCCGGCTAACGCGGATCACTGGATGAGTGATCGTGGAGAATCTTCCAGCCTTGCGGCCGTTCTTCCATTATCAGCGTGAAGGGGCCGCTGGCGGTGATCTCCGGCCCACGCTGAAGGATGAAGCGAGCTGTCACCAGCGCGAGCGACGGGCTGAGGGGACGGACCTCGATCTCCTCGAAATGGAGGCTGTCCCGCCGGGCACCCGGAGCAAATCGAGGCGCATAGACGCCGCGGATGTAGTCGAAGCCGGCACGGGAGCGGCGGCCATCCACGTAGGTGGTGGTGCTTTCGGGAGCGTAATCCGACATGAACCCATCCAGGTCGCCCCGGTTCCAATCCGCGGCTGAGCGATCCAGCTGCGCGATGATCAGGGGCTCGAGTGCGGCAGGGCCGGAGCCTGGAGATGGCGCCGATCCAGGCTGGGCGCTCCCGCGGCAGGCCGCGAGAAGTGTGGCCACGAGGAGGAAGAAGAAACGCATGCAATGTCGTGGAAATGGTACCGGAAGGTGGACGATTCCCCCCTGCGATGCAAGATCCGTCTCGGCCGGCTTATTATTGGTCGATGACCGACGTCAAGCTTCTGTCGCCGGCCGATGACGCCGAGCGGCGCTCCGGCACCGTTCGGCAACAGCTCATTTCCGATTACGGCCTCATCGGCGACATGCGCACGGCCGCGCTGGTCGGAGTCAACGGCTCGATCGACTGGTGCTGTCTTCCCCGCTTCGATAGCAGTAGTGTCTTTGCCTCGCTGTTGGACACCGAGCGGGGTGGCTGCTGGGCAGTCCGGCCTGAGGGCAGTTGGACCTCGAGCCAACGCTACCTTCCACGAACCAACATCCTCGAGACCACGTTCCGTACCGAGCATGGCATCGTGACGGTCACCGATTTCATGCCGGTGGCCGAGGACGGCCAGCCCTCGGGCGAGCACCCGGAGATCCACCGTCAGCTTCGCTGCACCCGGGGTCGGGCGCGGATGTCGATGGTCTTCATGCCTCGCTTCGAGTATGGCGCCCGGACCACGCGGCTGGAGCTGCTGCGAGCGGGGCTGTTCGCCACCGACCGAACTGACCAGGTGCTCACCCTGTCCAGCGCCAAGGCATTCAACTGGATCATCGAGCAGTCCACCGCGACCACCCAGTTCGACATGGAAAAGGGGGAGGAGCGTTGGCTGGTGCTGCGGTATGACGACGACGATATCCACCCGGTAGACCGCTACGAAAGCGCCCGGAAGCTGGACATCACGGCGGCGTTCTGGCAGAGGTGGTCGTCCAAGGTTCGCTACAAGGGCCCCTTCCGCGGCATGGTAAAGCGGTCGGCCCTGGCGCTGAAGCTGCTGACGCACGCGGAGACCGGGGCCCTCATCGCGGCACCCACGACCTCACTTCCCGAAACCATCGGCGGGGTGCGCAACTGGGACTACCGCTTCGTCTGGCTCCGCGACGCGGCCTTCACGCTGGCCGCGCTGGATGCGGTGGGACACTACCGGGAAGCCGACCAGTTCATGCGGTTCCTGAAGAAGGTTTGCCGCCACGAGGGCGGCGGGCACCTTCAGATCATGTACGGAATCGACGGACGGCGGGACCTCATCGAACGGCAGCTCGACCATCTCACTGGGTACCTTGGCTCCCGCCCGGTACGAGTTGGCAATGGCGCGGTGGGGCAGCTGCAGCTGGATGTGTATGGCGAGGTCATGGAGACGGCCGACATCTGGCGCCGAAACCATGAGATGACCGAGGGCACCTGGCGCGTATTGCGGGGCCTGGTCGATTGGGTCAGCAAGAACTGGCACCTGCCCGACTCCAGCATCTGGGAGGTCAGGGGTGAAGTCCGCCATTACGTCTTCAGTAAGGTGATGAGCTGGGTGGCACTGGACCGCGGTGTGCGGATGGCTGAGGAGCTGAGCCTCGACGGTGACGCTGCGGCGTGGCGGGCGGCGCGCGACGCGCTTCATGCGGAGATCATGGAGCGGGGCTGGAACGAGACGCGCCAGTCATTCGTGCAATCCTATGATAGCGACGTGCTCGACGCCGCGGCGCTGGCCATTCCGATGTTCCGCTTCCTGCCCTGGAACGATCCCCGGGTCCACAGTACCGTGCGGACCATCGCACGGGAGCTGACGACTGTGGATGGCGAGCTGGTCTATCGCTATCGACAGCCCGACGGGCTGGAGGGAGAGGAGGGCGCCTTCTCGATCTGCACCTTCTGGCTGGCGCAGGCACTGGCGTCGATCGGCGACCGCGAGCGGGCCGACAAGATTTTCCGGCGCATGCTCCGGCACGCAAACCACGTCGGCCTCTATTCTGAAGAGATCGACCCCGCGACCGGTGTGTTCCTGGGGAATTTCCCCCAGGCCTTTACCCACATTGCATTGATCAACTGCGCCGCGGCCATGGCCCGACTGGAGGCTCGCGGCTGATACGGTGGCGGTTCTATGAAGCGTTCGTTATCGGGCCGACTTGCGACCCTTTCGAGCGCTCTTGCGAGCCGAACGCCGGGCGGTGCGACCGGCCTGACGCGCGGCCTTCTTGCCCTTTCGGGCGCTCTTGCGAGCCGAGCGCTTGGCTGACCGACCGGCCTGACGCGCGGCCTTCTTGCCCTTTCGGGCGCTCTTGCGAGCCGAGCGCTTGGCTGACCGACCGGTCTGACGCGCGGCCTTCTTGCCCTTTCGGGCGCTCTTGCGAGCCGAACGCTTCGCCGATCTTCCCGCCTTCCTTGCTGTTTTCTTGCTGGATTTCTTGGCCGACTTTCTGGAACTGGCCTTCTTGGCCGCCTTTTTTCGCGGCCGGACCCGTTCAGCCGGCTCGTCGCCATCGCCGAACGAGGATGAGGATGAGGAACCTGACGGCGTCGTGTTGTCCATCGGCAGCGGATCCATCCATCCTGAGCCCGACCAGCCCATCTCCATATAATGAAGCTCGGCCATCTTCGCTCCCTCCCAGCGCATGTGCGGCGCCACCCGCCGCCGGTATCGCGGCGCGCCTGCGCCACCGGTGAATCACGTATATAACATGCACGCCCTGAAAACTTGTGCAAGGCGTGGCGTATCAGCATCCGCTATCCGCTCTGGACCCGTGCTGGAAATCATTCGGCGCTATGCGGTTACTCTGACGGCGCGAACCCGCCTTTCAAGCCTGGACGTGGCACGGGCACGATGCGGCGACCTCCCTCGTGCGCTATTATTACCCGACATCCTCGTCCTGGAATCAATCATCCGGTGAAACTCGACCACACCCGCCCAGCCCGAAAGGGTGCTGGTTTCCTGCTATGGCTCCGTTCATCCCTGCTGGCAGGGCTGGGGGCCATTCCCGCCGGTAGCGCCTTCGGTGCACAAGCGCAAAATGTTTCGGAGATTCAGGTTACACCCGAGACAATGACCCTGGGTGTGGGTCAGAAGCAGGCCCTCTTCGCGGCGGCGTTCGATGCCCGAGGGAATCTGATCGCGACCGCGAAGTTCACCTTCTGGAGTTCCGACACGACGATCGCGCGGGTGCGAAAGGACGGCACCGTGCTGGGAGTCACTCCGGGGCTTGCCAAGATCGAGGCCCGGTCGCAGGGCCGCCGTGCCTCCATGGCCGTGCTCATCACCGGCGGCGCCCCAGCCGAGCCCGCCGGTGTGCGGGGGGGCACGGCATCGGTGCTGACCCTCGATCCGCCCGCCGCTACACTCTATCCCGGCGAGAGCGTCCGCATCACTGCGCTGGCGGTGAGGAACGACGGATCGCCGGGTGCAGCGGGACGGGTGTCCTGGAGGTCCATCAAGCCGGAGATTGCCGCAGTGGATAGCGGCGGTATCGTGACCGGTCTGTCGCCCGGGCGCACGGTCGTTCAGGCGTCCACCAGCACCCGGCTGCTCGCTACCCTGTCGGTCGAAGTTTCTCAGCCGGACTTCACGTTGTCCCGCAATAGCCTCACCCTGGGCCCCAGTGACACCGACACTCTCCGCGCTACCGTCCCGTCTCAGGGAAATCGCGAGATCCGGGGTGTGATTCGATGGCGTTCTGCCGATACTGCGGTCGCCACGGTCACGCCGTCGGGGGTCGTACGAGCCATCGCTCCGGGAAAGACCGAGATCATCGTCAGCGGCTTTTCGCTGGAGCGGCGGGCGGCGGTGACGGTGCACCGGCTTCCCGACGCCCTGGTGGTATCTCCGCTCCAGAGCGGTGGTCCGGTGCAAATCCCTCTTCGATCCACTCGCCGGTTCGGCGCCGCAGCCGAAGCCGCAGACTCGACTCCCATACCGGAGGCCCGGATCGTCTGGGAGCTGGCCGACACTGCCCTGGCCAGCTTCGATCGCGGCACCGGGGTCCTGACACCCAAAGCCCTGGGTACCACTACCTTGACCGCCAGACTGCCGGGAATTCAGCCTGCGGTGTGGACCGTGCAGATCGTGGCGGGTGAGATCGATATCCTGCCCGCACGCGCGGGCCTGGCGGCAGGGCAGCGCACCATTATGACAGCCGTCCTCAAGGATGAGCCAGGCGCGACGAGCAGCCGCGCCATGGGCGTGAAGTGGAGCTCAGACCGGCCTGATGTCGCGCTGGTCCGGGAAGGCACAGTGGACGGCCTCGTTCCCGGACGCGCCGTGGTCACCGCTACCACGCCGTGGGGCAAGACCGCCAAGGCGGATGTCTACGTGGTGGGAGATCTGCTGCTGGCGTCCAATCGCGGTGGGAGCTTCGGGATCTATCAGCTCCGGTCCGTCAGCTCGACCGCCCTGCTTCCCGTGCTTCAGGACAGCGGCAGCAACATCCAGCCGGCCCTTTCCCCCGACCGGACCCGGATCGCCTTCAGCTCGAACCGAAGCGGAAGCTTCGACCTGTATGTCATGGATGCCGACGGAAGCAATATCCGGCGGCTAACGACGGATGGCGCCGGCGAGGGGGAGCCGGCCTGGACGCCAGATGGGCGCCAGATCGTGTACACGGCCACGCGAGGCACTGGCACCCAGATTGCCGCCATCCCTCTCCAGGGAGGGGACATGCGGCAGCTGACCTCCGCGCCGGGAGGGAATCACTCTCCCAGCGTTTCACCGGACGGCCGGACCATCGCCTTCATTTCCGCTCGAGACGGCACTCCCGAGGTCTATGCGATGAACGTTGACGGGAGCGACCAGCGCCGCCTCACCCACAGCCCGGTTCGCGAATCAAGTCCGCGATTCTTCCGCAATGGCGATATCGCTTATATCGCCGAGCGAGGCGGACGATCCAAGGGGTCCAGGATCATGCGGCTGCCTTGGGGGACCACCGGCCCCATCCAGCTGCTTCAGACTGAAGATCCGGTATCCGCGGTGGCCGTGTCGCGCGAGGGAGATCGTCTTGCCTACGTCGTCGGCAAGATCACCGACGGCGCCAAGGGCCGGGTGGAATTCAGTCTGTTCTTGCAATCTACGGCGCCCGGTAGCTCGGCTGTCGCTGTTCCCCTCACCCCGGGCGAACAGATACTGAGCCCATCGTTCTGAGCCATTACAGGGGATGAAGGCGCTGGCCCTGACCGCTGCTGGTGGCATCGAGCAACTCAGGGTACAGGAGTTGCCTGACCCGGCCATCCGGTCGCCCGATGACGTCCTGATCCGGATGCGCGCGGCTGCCCTCAACCGTCTCGATCTCTTCGTTGCAGCGGGTTTGCCGGGCTCGCACCTGACCTTCCCGCACGTGGTGGGCTCCGATGGTGCCGGGGTGGTGGAGCAGGTAGGCGTAGCGGTCTCATCGTGGCGGCCCGGTGACCGGGTGATGATCAATCCCACCCTGTCCTGCGGCAAGTGCCCCGCCTGTTGCGACGGCGAGGACTCGCTCTGCGCCGATCTTCGGGTCCTGGGTGAGCATGCGGGCGGAACGACATCCGAGCTGGTGGTGGTGCCTGCCAGGAACCTGGCAGCTGTGCCATCCGACATGCCCTGGCCGCAGGCCGCCGCCTTTTCGCTGGCCACGCTCACCGCGTGGCGGATGCTGGTGACGCGAGCGCAGCTGCGAGCCGGGGAGACGGTGCTTATCTGGGGCATCGGCGGCGGTGTCGCCCTGGCCGCGCTCCAGATCGCCTCAATGCTGGGTGCCCGGACTGTCGTGACCAGTGGCTCGGACCAGAAGCTCGAGCTGGCGCGGCAACTCGGTGCCGATGTGGCCCTGAACCACGCCAGCGTTGACATTCGGACGGAAGTGCGGAAGCTGACGGAGGGCCGCGGCGCCGACGTGGTCGTGGACAGCGTAGGAGAGGCCACCTGGTCCGGGTCGACGCGCGCACTCCGCCGCGGAGGCCGGCTCGTGATCTGCGGCGCTACCACCGGCCCCATGGTGTCGTTGGACCTCCGGCGGCTGTTCTGGCATCAGTGGAGCATTCTGGGGTCCACGCTGGGCAGCCGGCGGGAGTATGCCGCGATCGTGGAGCACGCGGCCGCAGGGCGTCTATGGCCGGCGATCGACCAGGTATTTCCGCTGGAGGAGGGGCCCGCCGCATACGATCGGCTGCAGCGGGGGCAGCAAGCCGGCAAACTCGTCATCGAGGTCGGACAGTGAACGAGCTCTGGGAACGAATTCGGGGCGGTGCCGAACAGGTCGGGAGTGTGCTGCCGGCACTGATCGGCGCGGCCGTCATTCTGCTGACCGGCTATTTCCTCGCGGTCCAGATTCAACGCTGGGCGGATGACACGCTGAAGCGGATGGACTTCAACCGGATGGCTGCCGCCGGAGGGCTGGACCAGGCCGTGGTTCGGACCGGCTCCCGGCTCGACCCCGTCCGGGCCCTCACAAAACTCCTTTTCTGGCTGGTCATGCTGGTGGTGATCCTGCTTGCCAGCACCGCGTTGGGCCTGGAAAGCATCAACGAAATGTTCGGCGCGATGCTCGCCTTCATCCCCACTCTCATCGCCGGGATCGTCATCGTGATCCTGGGGATAATCGTGGGCGAGTTCGTCCGCGGCCTGATCGTGGCGTCTGCCGGCGGACTGGCCGGTGTGCCTACCGTTGCCAAGCTTGCCAAAGGGGCCGTGATTCTGATCTCCCTTTTCATGGCGTTGCAGCAGGTGGGTGTGGCGGAGGAAATCGTCACTGCGGCATTCACCCTAATCCTGGGGGCCGCGGCGTTGGCGGTCGGTCTCGCGTTCGGGCTGGGAAACCGGGAGCTGGCCGGGGAGATCACCCGCCGATGGTATGAGGCAGGGCAGCGGCGTGACCGCGGCCCGTCGGATCCACGCGAGCCGCCGATTCTGGACTAGTGAGAAGTAAGAAGTGAGAGGTGAGAAGTAAGAGGTAGAAGTAAGAAGTGAGAGGTGAGAGGTAAGAAGTAAGAGGTAAGAGGTGAAGTCCGGCCACCTTCTCACCTCTCACTTTAGCCGAAACTTCCCCACGGTCCGCCTGCCTCCCGCCACCTTCACTGAGGCGTACACCGCCCCGTCTCTGCCAAACCCTGCCAGCGCCGACCCGACCGGAAACGAGACCTCCCGCCGCCACTTGCCCTTCCGATCCACGACGTCGTACACCAACGGGGCATCTTCGCTGGTTCTGGGTCGCTGGAGCCACACCTCTCCGTCCGGGCGCCCCAGGGCAAAGTCGAATGGCGGCTTGCTGTCGGCGAATGGGTAATCGATGGGGAGATCCTGCGGCATGCCGAACTGCTTCCCCTGCTCCCGGACCTGGGCCAGAACCCGGTCCCTGTCGGCCTGTGTGACTGGGATCTTGGCATAGCTCCGCGTTTCTCCGAGCTGCCAGGCGCCGTCCCGATCCCGCCAGTCCACCCGGTTGTCGTGCCCCCGGGCCACCCATGCGGTTCCGTCGGGAAGCACCCCGAAGTGATCGTTCGGCGCGAACACCGTAGCGGCCTGCTGTAGCTGGTCGCCAAAGGTGGCATCGCCATACTCGGGGGCCGCCAGGCGGGCGACGGTATCCACGGCTCCGGTCTTCAGCGCCATGCGAAGCACCGGGATGCTGTCAGGGCGGAGGGGGCGGCCCGGATCACCACCGCCCATTACCGCCTGGTAATCGATTTTGTAGCCGTGGCCGAGGGTGTCGTAGAGGAGGACCGGGGTTCTGCCTGACACTTCCTTGATCGGCAAGACGTCGATGGCATTGCCGGCCTCATTCCAGCGTGTAGTCCGGATAGCGCTGAAGTCGACCAGTGCGAGTGTGTCCCCCGCCAGATGCGCAACCCAGCCGGGAAATCGGTACTCGCGAGCCGGTGCCCCCGGCCTAAGCGAGTCCACTCTCGTGCCCAGCGTGTCCACCTTCCCGGTCTTCAGGTCGGCCCTGAGAAAGAGCTTGTCCCGGGTGTCGGCGAAAACGACCTTGCCGTCCTTCAGCTCCACGACGTTGCTGAGCATCCCATACGAGGACGCAAGCTTCAGTTCCGGCTGCAGGCCACTCTGGCTTTCTGCGGGGGTGCAGCCCAAGGCAGCGGCCAGCAGGAAGGTCGTGATCGAAGACTGGATCTTCATTCGGACCGATCTTTATAGGGTATGGAACTGGAATTAGTGAGTCGATGTATCCGCCGGAATCGCCAGCTGAAGGAGCCTGGTTCCATCCGGAGTCCGCTCCACAACCAGGGCGGCGCTGTCACTGACGGCCAGTATGCGTCCCTGCCCGCGGAGGTGTACCTCGCGAGCGAGGCGGCCCTCTCTATTTACCACGTGGTAGATGCGAATGGAGTCGACCGGCGCCCGGCTCTTTTCCAGCCAGACCCGCTCGCCTGCGCCGGTGAATGCCGCCTCGAAGGGCGGCTTGATCGGCGCAAAGGGAAGCTGCTGGGCGGTTCCTCTGAGCTCCGGAGGAAACCCCTGGATGAAGAGCTCACGGTCATAGCGGGTGACCTCGAGGACCCGATCGGGCAGAGCCTGGCCCCGGCTCCATTTACCGTCAGGTGCTCTCCAGTCGACGCGGTTCTCGTAAACCCGGGCAACCCACAGGGAGCCATCCGCAACCGCGCCCCAGCGGTCCACTCCTCCGAAGACTCGGCGCTCGAACCTCCGTCCCGCGTCGCCCATGACCTCGGCGACATCGAGCGGGGCCAGGCGAGCTATCGTATCGGCGCTGGTGAAAGCGGGATCGGTCCGCAGAACCACCGCCGAGTCACGGTTGCCGCTTCCGTCCGGCCCTGGTCGGGGAAAGAGGTCTGCGTAGAACCGGCCCTGGGCGTCGCGAGCTTGTGGCAGCGATCCGCGAATCGCATCCGAGGCCGGCACAGCCCGCACCAGCCGGCCTTGCGTTGTCCAAACCGTGGTACGGCGGAGTCCCCAGTCGCCGATGTAGAGACTGTCCCCCGCCACGAATAACGTCGTTGGATTCCGGAGATCGGGGGTGCGGCCGGCGCCGAGCCGGTTGATCCTCCTGGTCGAAAAATCAGCGATGGCTGCCGTCTCATTGGGCGCGGCCAGCACCGCCCACCGGTCCCCTCCGAGCCACGCCGCTCCGGTAACGTCCGAGTCGTAGGTCGTAACCGTGTCGCCGCTGGTGGGAAGCTCGATCACCGGAGCGGCCGGCTCGGCATCACCACAGGCGCCCAGGAGCGCCGCGAAGAGTACCAACTGGAATGGACGTGTGAATGACACGCCGTAAATCTAAAGCTCTCAGGCCTTCGCGGGTGGCTCCACGTATGGTTGCCGCAGCTTAACGGCGTTCTGCTTTCCCTGTCTGACCCGCAGATTCAGCATCTCGACCCCGATCGAGAACGCCATGGCGAAGTAGATGTAGCCCTTGGGAATGTGGCGACCGAGACCGTCTGCTATGAGGGTTACGCCGATCAGGAGGAGGAAGCTGAGCGCGAGCATCTTCACCGTGGGATGCCGGTCGACGAACCCGCTTACCGGTGCGGCGAACACCATCATGAAGCCCACGGCGATTACCACCGCCGTGATCATGACTCCAAGATCTTCGGCCATTCCCACCGCGGTAATTACCGAGTCCAGGGAGAACACAATATCGAGCAACATGATCTGAATCAGAACACTGGTGAGTGAGGGCCTCACCCGTACCGATCCTTCCCCCTCCTCTCCTTCGAGCCGGTCGTGGATCTCGTGGGTGCTCTTGTACAGCAGAAAGAGGCCGCCGACGATCAACACCAGGTCGCGGCCGGAAATCTCCTCACCCAGTACAGTGAAGAGCGGCGCCGTGAGCCTCATGATCCAGGTGAGCGAAAACAGCAGGGCGATCCGCATCAGCATTGCCAGGGCGAGACCT
Source organism: uncultured Gemmatimonadales bacterium (assembly GCA_963840165.1). Taxonomy (GTDB): domain Bacteria; phylum Gemmatimonadota; class Gemmatimonadetes; order Gemmatimonadales; family GWC2-71-9; genus CAVVWJ01. The sequence continues at coordinate 1,105,518 of CAWIXT010000006.1, read as the reverse complement.
ACCGTTCGTGCGGTACCTTGCTGTTCGCGCGGCAGTTTGCCTGCGAGAATGGAGATAAAAATGACGTTGTCGATGCCGAGGACGATCTCCAGCACAGTCAATGTGAGGAGAGCGATCCATGCTTCGGGGCTGGTGATCCAATCCATTTTGTCGCATGGGGAGGAGGTGATGACGCAGCAACAGGAGCAGCAAAGGTAGTGACGTCACCGGCGGGGCCGCCAGCAAGTGAGCCGAATCACATCAGCACTTCCTGCCGCTTCGTACCTTCGCGATCGCAGATTGGGTTGGGAATTCCGATGGGAGGTGCAGTGGCGGATACTCCGGCGCAGGACCGGCGGCGATGGGCGGATGTGGCTCTGATCCTGACGGGGCTCAGCCTCTTCGGGCTTGCGGTGTGGTTCCCTCCATTCAGCACCACCGACGAGGCACGGGAAGCCATTTCGCTGTGGCCGTTCTATGCCCTCTCCGGCGGACTCGTGCTCATTGCCCTGGTTTTGGGTCAGCGGTGGGACTTTCTGAGGTTCGCTCGACTGCTCCTGTTCGCCGCACTGGCGGTGCTGGTGGCGGCGCTCTTCCAGCTCCGGGCTGTGGGGATGGTGGGGTGGCTCACTGTCATCATACCTGGCTTGGTCCTGCTTCTCACCACCCCGTTCTTCGGGCCCATGCCCAGAGCGGCCGAGACCGGCGCGAGAACCTGATGCTGGCCTGACGCTAGGGTGCAGGCGGCGGCTCGAAGGTCTGTATTACCCGATCAGCAGGTTGTCTACTTCAGGATCTCTTCGAACAGGCTGATAGCGCGGGGGTCCTCACTCTGCCCCAGCCAGAACAGCGCGGTTTTCCGCAATACCGGATCGGTGTTGGTCCTGGCGATCCGGATCAGGGCCGGCACGCCTTCGTTCCGGTCACGCTGTGACAGGGCGAAGATGGCCTGCTTGCGGACCTCGCGGTCACCCCTATCGTCTCCTGCAATGGAGTCCAGCGCCTGTCCGGCCTCCTCGCCGGCCGCCTGGCCCAGCCAGAACACCGCGCGTCCGCGGGTTTCATCTGATGCGCGCTCGTTGCGGGCGATGCGAACGAGGGAGGGCCAGATAGTGACACTGTCAGCAAGCACCGCCGGCAGGAGGAGGTCTCCGCCGACCCCGGTGTCGCCGGTTTGCTCCGCCAACGCGAGGAAGTACTCAGCCGCCTCACGCGCACCAATAGTGCCGAGGTCCACAGCAGCCTTATGCGGAAGCCAGCGGCCACCGACGTAGGTTCGCACGGAATGCACTCGACGATCAAGGAGGCTCAGTGCGACGCGGACCAGCCGGGGCTGGCAGTCGGGTTGCCATTCGTCGCTTGGATGTCCCACCTTGATCCCATCGGCATCGTCGGCGCAGACTCCCGGCCGGGCGGCAAAGCTCAGTCGGACCGTTCCATCGTTGGCGCTGCCGAGCCGCTGCGCCAGGCTCTGTGCGGACGCGGCTTGGGACAAGAGACCCAGCGCCAGGAGCGAGGAGAGGATCTTGAGCATGACTTTATCCTCTAGGGCTGCTCGATGATTTCCTGGAGCGCGTCTACGGCCCGGCTGTCCTCCGACTGACCCAGCCAGAACAGTGCCCGCTTCCGAAGCTCAGGATCGGGATCACGCTTGGCGATCTCGATCAGCTTCTCCAGCGCGGCCGGCTCATTCCTCTGCGAGTAGACGAAGACCAGCTGCTCCCGCATGTCCTTATCCCCCACCTTGGCATACAGCCCGGTGAGCTCGGTGATGGGAACTCCGGCCTGTCCGGCCCAGAAAAGCGCCTGCTTCCGCATCTCGATTCCCTGTGACGTGTCTCGGGCCACGCCCAGCAGCCACTTGCCGTTTTCCGGACCTCCCATTTGGGAGAGCGAAAACACCACCTTTTTCTTGAGATCTGGATTCTTGAGCCGGCCGTACAGAGACCGGAGGAATGCGGCGTTCTCCGGAGATCCTGCCTGACCCAGCCAGAAGATCGCTTTCTCTCGCGCCGCCTCGGGCACATCAGCCCGCTCGGCGTAGGCTCGGAGGGCTCGCTGTGCGGCCGGTCGGTTGTGCTGGGACAGGGCAAAAACGGCCTTGTCCTGGATCTCCGGATCCTTCGAGAAGCGGAGAATGGAATCCAATGCGGTGACCGCTCGTTCGGTTCCCACCTGGGAGAGCCAGAACACCGCCTGACGCTGCACCTCCGGATCAGGATCGCTTCTGACCGACTCCAGCAGGATGTCTTCGGTGCCCTCCGCCTGCTGCTGTGATAGCAGGAAGACCGCCTTCCTTCGAAGACAGACGGAGGCCGCGTCTCGCCGCGCCAGCACCTTGCGCAGAATCGGCGTGGCCCGCGACGGGTCCATCTGTTGGAGCGCATTGAGCGCCGCCACCTTCATGTCGTCATCTGAGCCCGCGCAGGCGCTGCTGGACGACGAACTGGAGCTGGTCGACGACGAAGTGGATGGCGGGGTGGGAGGAGTCGGCGGCGTTGGCGGTACCGGTGGAACAGGAGGAACAGGTGGGGTGACGCCGGCAGTGCGAGCCGCTTCGGCTACCGCCGCCGCGGCTTTGCTGTCACCGCGCTTGGCCAATTCACCCTGGATGCGACGCTGGAGCGCCTTGGCGTCGCCCTTGGTAGCGGCTTTCGGAAACTGCGCCTGTTGCCGGTCCAGTGCCGCCAGGGCCTCGTGCAGATCCCGATCTCCGCCCAGCCGATACAGCGCAAACGCCTGCCAATACAGGGCGTCCGGCGCATACGCCGACTTAGGGAAGCGGCTGGGTATCTCCGCGAACAGGTCGGCGGCGGTACGATAGTCTCGCCGGTTCAACGATTCCCGGGCCGTGCGGTACATCGAGTCCGCCGGGTCGCTGCGGAGCCAGGGCTCAGGGGGCACAGCTTCTGACTCGTCGCCCCAGACCCAGAGGTACGGGTCGAGGTGTGGCAGCATGGGCAACACCCAGCGGTCGCCCACAGCCATCATGACTGCCAGTGCCAGCCCGCTCAACATCCCGTGCATCAGAGGACTCCTTGGGTTGTGCTCGTGCCGGACGGCACGGCCGTTCTCAGGCGTGACATCACGCCGCTGTTTTCCAGGCCTTCGGTGATGAGATCCAGGTCGGGCGCGCTCGGCCGGCCTGACAGTTGGGCGATCTGGGCCAGTACCAACTCCAGGTCCTGTAACAGGAGCCGGGTTCGACTGTCGCTTGCCGCTCTCGAATCGAGCAGGAGCCGGTTAGTCGCCAGCAACTGCCGCGCGGTCGAAGCCGCCAGCTGTTCGCTCCCTTCCTGCCGAACTGAAGCTCTGAAGAGGGTCAGAAAGGTTTCCGATTGGCTCAGATGCTCGGTCGCCGCCACTTGGTAGGCAACGTCGCTCCCCCGAGGCGCCGTCACGGTAGCCACGGTCGCCGGCACGGGGGATTCCTGCGTCGGTGCCGTCAACCGCCCCAGCCCGATGCCCAGAGCCAGTAGAGCCGCAATACCTGCAGCCAGGCGGAAAGGCTTGAGGATCCGGAACGGCAGTACCCGTACTTCGTTTGCGTTCTGTTCCCCCACCTTCTTTCCTTCCGCCCTTTCCGCCTCTCTTCTTTCCGCCCGTTCGGCCGCGATTCTCTCCCACATGAGATCCCGTGGCGTCTCCGGGGGGGCATGGTAGTCACGGGCAGCGTCACGCAACTGATCGTCGAAGCGGTCATCCAACATGTGCTTCATTCCTTCGCGAAGTCGGCAAGTGCTTCCCGCAAGCGAGCGCGGGCGCGGAACAGCTGCGCCTTCGATGTCCCAGTATGCACGCCCAGAGAATCGGCGATCTCCTGGTGGGTATAGCCCTCCACATCGTGCATGACGAACACCGCCCGGTACCCCTCCGGCAGGTCATCGATGGCCCGGGACAACCTCTCCTTCAGGTCCGGCTCTGCGTGACGATCCGTCCGTCCGCCCAGTACGGTATCGTCCCAATGAACTTCCCGGTCCAAAGCCCGCCGCACCTTTCGTAAGCCATTCAGTGTTATCGAGATAGCGATTGAGCCCAGCCAGGTCGACAGTTGTGACTCACCCCGGAACTCACGCAGCTTGTCAAAGGCTTTGATGAATGTCTCCTGGGTGTAGTCCTGCGCCCGGTCCAGATCTCCCGCCATCCGGTACACCAGCCGGAAAACCCGGTCGACGTGCGCATCGTACAAGGCACGTTCGGCGCTCGGGTCCCCGGCCAGCACTCGTCCGATCAGCTCTTGCTCGTGCACCCGGCTCCGGAAGGTAGGGTGGTGGCTTGGAACGCATTTCTGACACAGATGGGGCGGAGAGGGTTGCTTGCAGGTCCAAAGCAACCCTCTGAGCCTTCAAGGCATCTCACCCGCTGCAATGGACGAGATACTCTGACTTAGCACTTCCAGGCGAGGTACGGAATGGTCGAAATGATGAGCCTGCGGCCGGTCACGGTCTTCAAGGTGCTCGACCGGCAGGGGCACACGATTGGCGAGGTGGTACAGCCCAAGGCTGCACCGGTGGTAGGGTTGGGGGAGAGAACGGTGCTGTTAGTGCGCGACTACTTGCCGCTCAAGACCCTCTGCTGAGCATCCAGAAGATCCAGCCGGCGGTCGATCACTTTGACCTCACTATCCGATACATCGAGACTGGCATAGGCCTGGGCCCGCTGGGCCTCCAGCGTCTGCTTCTCGAGCTCGCCGATGACTCGCTCCACGCTGGCGCCTCCGGCCCCTCCCATAGGGGCCCGTGACCGAACCGCCCGGCGGGTCGCCAGCTGCAGCTCCAGCTGCAATGCTTTCTCGGTAAGGTTAGCCAGCTCGGCACGCTTGGTCTCGAAATCGGTTTCCACCTGACGGAGCTGCTCGCGCACCTCCAGCAGGTCTATCTCACGTTCGGCCGCCTTCCTCTCGGCGTCCAGGCCGACCCGGTCGGCTTCGCGGTTCTCCTTCTTGGCAACGTTTATCCGCTCCTTTATCCGCACAATCTCCACCTTTTTGGCTTCGATTCTGGCCCTTGCGCCAAGGCGCATAGTCTCCGCCTGCTGCCGCCGGTTCTCGGCCAGCGTCCGCGCCTCGGTAGCGGCCTTGAGGCTTCGCTTGATGGTGCCGGTATCACGGGGGGCCACCAGCAGCAGGAAGCTGTCGAAGCCACCGGAAGGTGGCTGCTTGGTGTTCGCCTGCGCGGCCACCACTGAGGGGGCGACGCAGAGCAACACGAGAAGAATCAGCGACCGGCTGGACATATGGCGCCTCATAGGGAGACCTCGCCCGGGTGGAAAGGGAACTCCTTGGAAGTATCGGTTCAGGGCAGACCAGCTTTAAGCCAGCTGCAGCTGCCAAGGCCCACCGAGACCTACTAACTGCTTGTCACGCCATCGCTTCCACGACAGTGCCAGGGTTGCTGCCGCCCTTGTCACTCCACTATATTTACAGGCTTACCGGTCGCCTCCAGCCGTGTTGCCCTAGCACAGGAACGCCATGACCGCACCAAACTCGCGCGAACGTATTCTGCCTCGGCTCATAGAAGAAGAGATGCAACAGTCGTTCATCAATTATTCGATGAGCGTCATCGTCTCCCGGGCGCTGCCTGACGTTCGGGATGGCCTGAAACCGGTCCACCGCCGGATCCTCTATGCCATGAACGAGCTCGGCCTGGTGCCGGGCCGGGCGTACAAGAAGTCGGCCACCGTGGTGGGCGACGTGCTCGGGAAGTACCACCCTCATGGGGACGGCTCGGTGTATGACGCCCTGGTGCGCATGGTGCAGCAGTTCTCACTGCGCTATCCGCTGGTAGATGGACAGGGGAACTTCGGATCGGTGGACGGCGACCCTGCGGCCGCCTACCGCTACACCGAGGCTCGGCTCACCCGCGTCGCCATGGCGATGTTGGAAGACATCGATCGGAATACGGTCGACTTCCAGGCCAACTTCGACGACCGGCTTCAGGAGCCGACTGTCCTCCCGGCCAAGATCCCCAATCTGCTGGTGAACGGGTCCAGCGGCATTGCCGTGGGCATGGCCACGAACATCCCGCCCCACAATCTCCGCGAGGTGGTCAAGGCGGTTCAGTTGCTGGTGGATAACCCCGACGCAACCATCGGGGAGCTCCGCAAAGCCATCAAGGGCCCCGATTTTCCCACCGGCGCCTACATCTACGGGCGGGAAGGCATCAAGGAGGCATACGAGACCGGCCGCGGCCGTGTGGTCATGCGAGCAAGGGCCCAGATCGAGGAAAAGGAAACCAGCAACCGGTCTCAGATCGTCATCACCGAGATTCCCTATCAGGTCAACAAGGAGAACCTGGTCAAATCGATCGCCGAGCTGGCGAGCGAGAAGAAGATCGAGGGGATCGTCAACATCAACGACGAGTCCGACAAGGAGGGCATGCGGATCGTCATCGAGCTGAAGCGCGACACCATTCCCAACGTCGTGCTGAACCAGCTCTACAAGCACACCCAGATGCAGACCACCTTCGGTGTGATCATGCTGGCGCTCACGAACGGCGCCCCCAAGGTCATGAACCTGAAGGAACTGCTCCAGCACTTCATCGACCACCGTCACAAGGTCATCGTCCGGCGGACCCAGTTCGATCTGGACGCGGCGCAGGCACGGGAGCACATCCTCGACGGCCTGAAGATCGCCGTCGACAATATCGACGAGGTCATCAAGATCATCCGGAAGTCGGAAGACACCCCGGAAGCCGATGCCAAGCTGCGGAAGCGGTTCGGCTTCAGCGAGAAGCAGAGCGATGCCATCCTGAACATGCGGCTGGCCAAGCTCACCGGGCTCGAGATAGAGAAGCTGGACGCCGAGCTCAAGGAAGTGCGTGCCACGATCAAGGAGCTGAAGAGCATCCTGGCCTCGAAGCCGAAGCGGATGAGCATTCTGAAGGAAGAGATGGAGGAGATCGGCGAGACGTTCGGCGACGAGCGTCGCACCGAGATCGTGGCCGACCAGGGAGAGTTCACGGTCGAGGATCTCATCGCCGAAGAAGACATGGTCATCACCATCTCTCACACCGGCTACATCAAGCGCATCCCGATCACCACTTACAAGCGCCAGCGCCGGGGGGGCCGAGGTCTGAATGGGGCCGACCTCAAGGCCGACGACTGGGTCGAACACCTGTTCATAGCCAGTACCCACGATTACCTCATGTTCTTCAGCAACCGGGGCCAGGTGTATTGGCTCAAGGTGCATGAGATCCCTCAGGCCGGGCGCGCTGCACGCGGCAAGCCGGTGGTCAACTGTATCGCCATGAAGCCCGACGAGCAGATTGCCTCGCTGGTACCGGTGCGGGAGTTCACCGACGATCAGAGCCTCATCTTCGCTACCCGGCAGGGCACGGTGAAGAAGACGGTGCTGTCGGCCTATGGAAACGTGAGAGCCAGCGGGATCTGCGGCATCAACGTGGAGAAAGACGACGAGCTGATCGATGTGCAGGTGTGTGGCCAGAACAGCGACATCATCCTTGCCACCAAGGACGGCATGAGCATTCGATTCCACCACAGCGATGTGCGGGACATGGGGCGCGCCACCACGGGCGTCAAAGGAATCGAATTGGAGAAGGGGGACGAGGTCATTGGTATGGTGGTGGTTCGGCGAGAGGCCAGCCTGCTGGTGGTGAGCGAGAAAGGCTATGGCAAGCGCTCTGAGCTCTCCGACTACCGGGTACAAAAGCGGGGCGGCAAGGGGATTATCACCCTCAAGAAGACCGACAAAACCGGCCCCATCGTGGCGCTCAAGGAAGTCATTCCCGACGATGAGCTGATGATGATCACGCGCCACGGGGTGATCATCCGGCTGCCGGTCGATGGCATTCGAGTCATTGGCCGCAACACCCAGGGGGTCAAAGTCATGAACCTCGACTCGGGAGATGCGGTGGTGGATGTTGCCCGGGTGGTGAAGGAGGATGAGGGCGGGCCCGAGGAGGTCGTTGGAGGCGACGAGGCCGCTCCCACCGCTGCGTTGGAGTAACGGTTATGATTGAACATGACATCCACGCGGGAGCGTGATTCCCAGCTCCCTGCTGCATCGGCTCGGAATCTGCCGTCCGTGGTGCCCCTGGAGGCACTGCGGAACGCTGCGGACGCACTGAAGGGCGTAGCTGTCCGGACGCCGATACTCGACATTCCGGTTCTTTCAGGACGGCTCGGCGTCCGGGTAGCGGCCAAGTGCGAGCACCTGCAGCCTGTTGGCGCGTTCAAGATCCGGGGCGCGTATACCGCAGTCTCCAGAATCCCGCCGGCGGAGCGCGCTCGCGGCGTGATCACGTATTCCAGCGGAAATCATGGGCAGGCGGTGGCTATGGCCGCGAGCCTGCTTGGCACGCACGCAGTCATCGTGATGCCGGAACGCGCTCCGGCGATCAAGGTCGCAGGAGTGCAGCGGCTCGGCGGAGAGGTGGTGTTCGCCGGGAACAGCTCGGCCGAACGATATGAGCGCGCTCTGGTGCTGGCGTCTGAGCGCGGCCTCGCCATGGTGCCTCCGTACGAGAGCCTCGATGTCATCGCCGGCCAGGGCACCTGTGGTCTCGAGATCCTGGAAAGCTGGCCCGACGTGGAAACAATCCTGGTTCCAGTCGGCGGAGGCGGCCTGATTGCGGGCATCGCGGCAGCTGTGGCGGCACTGAAGCCATCAGTTCGAGTCGTCGGAGTGGAAGCCGAGGGTGCGCCGAAGCTGGCCCGCGCCCTCGAGGTTGGTCGCCCGGTAAAGCTCGCCCTGGCCCAGAGTCTGGCTGACGGTCTCCTGCCGTTGTCCATCGGCCAGGTGCCATTCTCGGTGCTGTCGGGGGTCGTCCGTGAGGCCGTCCAGGTATCGGAAGATGAGATCGCAGACGCGGTACGCTTTCTCCACCGGACCTTGCAGCTGGTGGTGGAGCCCTCCGGTGCCGTGACGACCGCGGCACTGCTCGCGGAGCGCGTACGTCCCACGGGGACGACCGTGGTTGTAGTGAGCGGAGGCAACGTCGATCCCGAGCTGTTCAACCGCCTGGTGAACTGATGACTGTCGCTCCCAAGATCCTGGTGGCGGACGATGATCAAGCGCTCTCACGAACGCTGTCCTGGATCCTCAAGGAAAATGGCTACGACGTCTTTACTGCTCCCGGCGGCGAGCACCTCTTCGAGCACCTGACCGCGGAACAGTTCGATCTGCTTCTCCTCGATATCATGATGCCCAAAGTGGACGGCCTGCAGCTGCTTCAGCGGGTCAAGGCCGATCCTCGCTTCAAGGACCTTCCGGTCCTGATGATCTCCTCGATGCCACCCGAAGAAGCAACGGTACGCTCCCTCGGTCTTGGTGCCGCGGACTTCATCCCCAAGCCGTTTCGGGTACGAGAGCTGCTCGCCCGGGTCAAGGCTCACCTCAGGGTCGGCCGGGAGCTGAATCAGGCACGGGCCGAGGCGCGCTCCCGATCCGAAATGATGGACATCATGCAGGAGGTGACCGCCTCCCTCAAGCCGGAGGAGATCTATGGAATCCTGGTGCGGCGCGTGGCGCAGGGCCTCAGCATCTCCCGCTGTTCCATCATCATGGCGAATCCCGGAGACGAGACCGGGGTAGTGGTGGCGGCGTTCGAAAATCCAATGCTCCATAACCTGCAGGTGGATCTCAAGCGCTACCCAGAGATCAAGCGGGCGCTCAGCACCGGTGAGACAGTGCTGGTCCGGGACGTGCAAACCGACCCGTTGTACCGCGGAGTGCGCGAAGAGTGGGAGGCGGAGGGCCGTCCCGTGGATACCCGTTCCGCTGTGGCGCTCCGGTTTGCCCTCCGGCAGCATCCGGCAGGCGTGTTTTTCCTCCGGACCACGACCGAAGACGCGCCGCTCAACGAACACGACGTCCAGTTTGCCGAGGAGGTAATCATCGCGGCCGTGGCGGCCCTGGAACGGGCGTACGACCTGGAGAACGCCGTATTGGGCCAGGAGCAGATGCGGCATCTGGCGGAAACCGACCCGCTTACCAACTGCTTCAACCGCCGCGCGCTGATGGAGAAGCTGGAGCAGGAGATGGACCGGGCGGCACGCTACGCCACCATGCTCACCTGCATGATGGTGGACATCGACAACTTCAAGCAGATCAACGATACCTACGGCCACCTGGTGGGCGACCGGGTACTCAAGCAGCTGGCCAATCTGTTGAAGCGCGAACAGAGATCAGTGGACACCGTCGCGCGTTACGGTGGCGAGGAATTCGTGGTACTCCTGCCCGAGACCACCAACGCAGAATCACGCAACTTCGCCGAGCGCATTTTGCGACGGGTCTCGACCCATGATTTCGGGGAACAGGGCCGCCCCGTGAAGGTGACCATCAGCGCCGGCATTGCTTCGTATCCAGACGAGCGGGTAAGCGATGGCGATTCGCTGCTGCGGCTGGCCGACACCCATCTTTATCGGGCCAAGAGTGATGGGCGAAACCGGTTCCGTGATTGAGTAACCGGCGCTGCCCAAGGTGCCAGACCACCTACGACGCCCCGGCGCGATTCTGTGTCAAAGACGGGTCGTTGCTGGTGGAAACCGATTCGGGGGCGGCCAGTCGGACAGACGGACGGTCGGAAGATGCTCGCGCTGATCTTACCGCCAGTCCGGCCGACCGCCTGTCCGCCTCACTCGGGAGCCTCACCGGCCAGGTCCTCGATCAGCGCTATCAGATCAATCGCAAGCTGGGCGAGGGAGGGATGTCGTACGTCTATCAGGCCCAGGAGATCGGCAGCGGGAAGGCGGTAGCCGTCAAGATCCTCATCCCCCGCCTGTCCCGGGATCCCTCCTCAGTAGAGCGGCTCCGCCGGGAAGCCACCATCGCCACCCGGCTCAACCATCCCAATGTCTGCCCCATCCTTCGCCTCGGCGAAACCTCGGAACGGCTCATCTACCTGGTCATGCCGTACCTCGAGGGGGAGCCCCTGAGCGAGCACGAAGCACGAAGAGGGCCCTTTCCGGTGGCTGAAGGAATTCCGCTGCTGGTTCAGGTCTGCCAGGGTCTGGGCCACGCACACGAGCTTCAGATCATTCATCGAGACCTGAAACCGGAAAACGTGATGCTGGTGCCGGACCCGGGCGAAGCGGCCGGATTTAGGGCAGTGGTCATGGATTTCGGGCTGGCAAAGGAGCGCCGAGCTGGTCCCGATGTCGTTAAGCTGACGGCGACGGGGATTGTCCTCGGCACCCCGGAGTTCATGAGCCCGGAGCAGATACGGGGCAAGCCTCTGGATGGCCGGAGCGACGTGTACGCTCTGGCTATCCTGGCCTTCGAGCTGTTCACGGGGCAACTGCCATTCACGGGGAAGAGCGCGCAGGAAACCATGATCGCCCGGCTACGGGGTGCACCGCTGCCGCTGCGCGCCGTTCGGGGCGACCTTCCGGCCAAGTTGGAGGCGGTCATCTCCCGGGCACTCTCGGTCAACCCGGCGGATCGTTATGGGTCGATGGCCGAGCTGGCTCATGCTCTAGAGTCCTCTACCAGCTCCGGTGTTTTGGGGAGGCTGTTCAGGAGATAGACCTTGAGAATCTTCGTCGTGACCCGCAACACGGCCCGGTTCGGTCCCGGGCCATTTCTTTGCCACTGGTCACCTATACCGCCGAGAGTCCCATGAAACCAACGCTGCTCCTTCTTCCGACCCTTCTGCTTTCCACGCTCCCAGCCTGCCGCGATACACCTGAGACCGGGGCTCGGGGCAACGCCTCCTCGTCACCCTATACCGCCGACTCCGAGAACCGGGCCCGCGAGGATGGTGTGGACGGGACCAACAGCGGCGCGGAGCTGGAAGCGCCGAGACTGATCCCAGCCGTGAAGAATCAGTTGGAGCTGATGAGTACCGGGTCCCAGGTCAATCGCGAAAACATGACTGCGTACAAGAACCTGGCGGGGGACCTGGTGACCTCCATGCAGGCCGACCTTGCCCGGGTGGGCGCCGATCCGGGAGAGTTCCGGGCTCTGGCCGACTCGGTCATGGAGGATATCGGCGGCGGAACCGGAACGACGACCGGGCCCGAGCCTTCTGAAATCCCCCAGCACGTGGCGCGGATGCGACGTCTGATCGAGCTGTACCAGCAGACGATGAGGGGGGCAGCGGACAAGCTCTAGGCTGCCACCTGGCCGACCTGCTGTGCCATTTTGGCCGCAGGTCGCCTCCCGAAACTGGCACACCGGATGCTAGGGGTTAACGGCGAGCTCAGTGCGGCTACCAGAAAGCTGTGCGAGCGGAGGGAATATCCCTCACGTGTTAACCTCACTCCCTGGTGGAGTGCCGCTACTGGAGGAACGTATGGCAGGTATGAGTAGCTATCGTGACCCGGCAGGGCTGTTTGGACTTCAGCGCCTGAATCGATTCCTGGACGAGGCGTTTGCCGGCGTGCCCAGCGCGGAGCAGGGCAGCGTCATCACCTCCGCGTGGTTCGCCCCGACTGATGTCTCGGAGGACAGCAACGGAATCCAGATCAGCATGGAGCTGCCCGGCGTAGACCCGGATGACGTCCGGCTCTCGCTGGAGAATAATATTCTCACCATCCGGGGTGAGAAGCGGCAGCAAATCGACCAGAAGAACGAGCGCGTGCATCGGTTCGAGCGGACCTACGGAACCTTCGAGCGCACTTTCGTTCTGCCCAGCACCGTGGATCCCGACCAGATCGAAGCCCGATACGATAATGGGGTTCTCCTGATCACCATCCCAAAGGCCGAACGCGCCAAGCCTCGGGAGATCCGGGTCAAGGCTTCGGCGTCGGAGTCGTCTCAGGTTCGCGGTGCACAGTCTCAGAAGGTCCGCGATCAAAGCTCCGAGCAGAAGCAGGATCGGAATGGCGGCGAGTCTGCGAGCGGATCACAGCGGAGTGGCCGCGGCGACCCCGCCGCGGTGCGGTGAGTTAGTGGGCCACTTGAAGCCCCCCGGCGCTTCGGGGGGCTTCTCATTTGAGACCTAACCATCGCTCCGTAAGATTACGGATGTTCATCCGGAACACTGCGGATTGAACCTGGGTTATTACGGCTCTAGGCTTGGCAGGTGCTATCCTCCTTGTCTTTCCATGTCGTTGGTATCAGCCATCATAAGGCTGCGCTGGAAGAGCGCGAGCGCTTCGCCTTCAGCCCCGCTGAAACCGCGGCCCTGTTACGCGGGCAGCGTGATGCCGGCAGGCCATCTTTGCTGCTCTCGACCTGCAATCGGTGCGAACTGTACTGGGACGGGGATGAAGACCTAATACCATGGTTCGCCGGCCTGGCCGCGGCGCGGGAAGCCATGTCCACGCCTCAGCTGGTCAGGTACGACGGGCTGGAGGCGGTGCGGCACCTGTTTGTCGTGACCGCCGGCCTCGACTCCCAAATTCTGGGGGAGACCGAGATACTGGGCCAGGTCCGCCGTGCCTATGACACCGCGAGAGCAGCAGGAACGACGACGCGGGATATGGATCTGGTCTTCTCGGCGGCGCTGGCCGCGGGCCGGCGGGTCCGTGCCGAGACGCCGCTGGGACGGCATCCAGCATCGGTGAGCTCCGCCGCAGTTGAATTGATGGCCACGCAGTGGGGAGAGATCGGTGCTCGCTCTATCGTCGTGCTCGGTGCCGGTGAGGCGGCGGAGGGGGTGCTTCGGGCCCTCAACCACCGCGGCGCGTCGAGGATTTCGCTGCTGAACCGGCGGCCCGCGCGGGCGCGAGTCCTGGCGGAGGCGTGGGGAGCGACGACGGGATGCTGGGAGGAGCTGGACCGGCATCTTGTCGACGCCGACTTGCTGGTGGTTGCCACCGGGGGCGCTCGTGCCGTCGTGTCCGCGGTCCAGCTGGCCCAGGCGGTCAGGGCGAGGGGTCAGCGCGAACTGTATGTCATGGATCTGTCGGTTCCGCGGAACGTAGAGCCCGCCAGCCGAAGCATCGCGGGAATCTCCCTCTTTGATCTCGACGACCTCCAGCGGCTCTGCTGTCCCGCGGCCGGAACCGCGTCCGCGGCGTTGCAAGAGGCCGAGCGGGTCCTCGATGATGAGCTGGTGCGACTGGGTCTGAACCTGCGCGGCAAAGTGGTCGCTCCGAAACTGGCGGAGCTGCACCGGTTGGGTATACAGATGGCCGAACAGGAGTCGGCATGGGCGCTGGCGCGGCTGAACGAACTATCGGATGCCGATCGCGAGATCGTTCGTCAGATGGCTGATCGTCTGGTACGGCGGGTTCTGTATCCGGTCAGCCGAAACCTGCGGGAATCGAGTCGCGAACCGGAAGCGAGTAGCCAGGTCGCCCAGTTCCCAGCTCCTAACTCTTAGCTCCCAACTCCTGACTTCTGCCAATCGGATCCAGGATGTTGCGGCACTGCGGGTTGGTGCAGCCGGCGCACCGAAGCGGATACTGGCTGCTATGCGCGGCGCCCGACACCAGGTGATCCTTCACGATCTGAGCCAGGCCGTCGAGAAATAGCGGACGGTCGTTCAGCGCCGGCGCGCGCCTGTAGTGAGTAATCCCCGCCTCATGCGCCACTTCGCCGTACTCTCGGTCCAACTCCGACAGTGTCTCGATGTGATCGCTGGTAAAGGCAATCGGAACCACGAGCACTTGCTTCTGTCCTCGGGCTCCCAGGCGGCGCAGCACCTGTTCGGTGCTCGGCCCGAGCCATCGTACCGGCCCGACGTCAGACTGGTAGGCGAGCAGGAATGGGTTTGGCCGAGCTAACTGCTCCACCACCCGCTGAACACTCGCCCCGACCTCCTGCGGGTAGCTGTCGCCGCGATCGATTACGTCGAGCGGCAGGGAGTGGGCGCTGAAGAGGAGCAACACCTTATCGCGCTCGGCGGGCTCGAACTGCGCCAGACCGTCTCGAACGGTGTCGGTCATGGCGTCGATAAAGCCGGGGTGGACCGGCCAGCGGTCAATCACGCTCCAGCTGAAGGCGTGACGCAGCCCGGCTCTGGCAGCAGCTCGCCATAGCTCGTTCAAGCTCGAGCCCGTCGTGCTGCAGGAGAACTGGGGGTACTGGGTGAAAGCCACCGCCCGTGTGATGCCGTCCGCGTGCATCGCCCGCAGGGCGTCGTCGCTGCTGGGGCGGGTGTAGCGGAAGGCGACGTAAAACCTGTGCGGCGCGGTCTCGGGAGAGATTCGATCCAGCCGGGCAATCATCCCCCGCCCTTGCGCTTCGGTATAGCGCAGGATCGGTGACCCACCGCCTATGGCGGCGTAGAGGCCCCGTACCTTGGGAGCCCTTCGGCGGGCTATGAACGGGCCCAGCCACCGCTGGAGCGGCAGCTGGATGATCTCCCGGTCGGCGAACAACTCCAGGAGGAATGGCTCGACATCGTCGAGCGTTGCCGGCCCGCCCAGGTTCATCATGACAATGCCGGTTGCATTGGTAGACCCGGGCGAGCGCGGCGGCGGGGACACCGGGGGTGCTGATCGGACATCAGTCATCGTGGAATGATAATCAAAGGGGGCTCCTACTCCTCGATGATCCCGGCTTCCAACGCAAAGCGGGTCAGCTCGGCGACAGTGCGGATCTGAAGCTTTCGCATCAGGCTTTCCCGGTGGGTCTCGACCGTCCGATGGCTGATGCCAAGCTCCCCCGCGATTTCCTTGTTGGTCCTTCCCCGAGCGACGCCCTGCAAGACTTCCCGCTCCCGGGTGGTCAGCTGAGCCAGGCCTCCCACCTGGGTTTCCTGTTCCGCGCGAAGAGCCTGGCGCAAACGGCCGGCAATGGATGGACTGAAATACGACTCGCCCCGGCAGATGGTGCGGATAGCACTGCGCAGGTCAGTAGCCGCCGCGTCCTTCAGGAGATAGCCGTCGGCGCCGGCCCGCACGCTTTCCAGCACATATTCCGCGTTGTCGTGCATGCTGAGTATGAGGACCCGGCGCTCGGGACCGCTGTCGCGCAGACGGGCAGCGACCTGGAGACCGGATTCACCGGGCATGGAGATGTCCAGGACCACGACGTCCGGCCGGAGCCTGGCGGCCAACGCCACAGCTTCGGTTCCGGTTGCGGCTTCACCCACCACCTCGAACCCGGCCTCGCTCTCGAGCACGTGACGAATGCCGGTTCGGACAATGGTGTGGTCGTCGGCAATTAGCACTCTGATGGGTCTGCTCATGATCCGGCGCTGGAAGCCGGCACAAGCACCTCCAGCCGAGCTCCGGTGCCGGCCCGGGCATGGAGTCGAACAGTCCCTCCCAGCGCGGTGATGCGCTCGCGCATCCCGGCCAGTCCCATGCGCCCCTGGAGCTCCAGGGTCTCAGGCGCCACCCCGGGAGGGAGTCCTTTCCCGTCGTCGCTTACCTTGAGGAGCACGCCCGCCGGTTCAACCGAGATGCCGATATCAACCGACTGAGCGTGGGCATGCCTGAGAACGTTGGAGAGCGCCTCCTGCAGCGCGCGGAACAGCGCCAGTTCCGCCTCAGCGGACAGCGGCGGCAACGACGACGGAGCCGCCAGGCCGGTGGGAATACCACTGCGTTGAGTGAAGTCGGCCACCAGCGACCGCAGCGCCGGGAGCAGCCCGAGATCATCCAGCAAGGAAGGACGAAGGTCGTTGGTGACGCTGCGGATGCTTTGGATGCCGGTATCGATAAGGCCGAGCACCTGATCCAGGCGGGCTGCGTGGGAAGGCTGCACCGTTTCCCGGAGAATGCCCAGCTCCATCTTGACGGCGGAGAACACCTGGGCCGTCTCGTCATGCAGCTCGCGCGAGAGTCTCCGGCGCTCCTCCTCCTGCTGCTCGATCATCCGGGCCGAGAGCCGGGCCAGCTCCACGGTTCGGGCCTGGAGCCGGCTGTAGAGATCGGCATTTTCGAGCGCGGCGCCTACCTGGTGCCCGAGCGCGAGTAGAAACCTGTCATCCAGCGCGGTGAATGGGTCTCGTGCCTGGCCGACCAGTACCAGAGCGGCGATCACCCTCTGTTCGCCGAGGATGGGCAGTACCGTGGCGTAGGCGTGGCCGGGGCGCTCGTCACCGGTGGTCCATCGTCCTCCGAACTGGGGGCGGCCGGTCTGGATGACTCGCTCCAGTACGGCCGCGCCGGCGGGCGGGACCTGGGCGCCAGGCCACTCGGCACAAGTGCCGGCCCCCCGGACGAAGTGTCCGCCGGACCCATCAGCCGTCAGGTAGAGCGCACTTCCCCGCACCGCCGGGAGCGTGAGCGGCCGGGCCAGCAGCGCATCGAGAACGTCCTGCTGCCGGCCGGCGCGCTGCAGGTCGCCCGAGAGAGCGGAAAGCGCCCCGACCCCACGCCGCAGATCGTCCAGTACCAGCAGGAGGATGCCTGCTCCCACCGCGAGTGCAAACAGGATGTCGAGATAGTATCCCCAGGGTGCCCATGCCCCGCGGGCCCGGAGGAAGGGATAGTCCAGGTGGTGCAGACCCCAGAGGCCGAAGGCGATGGCGAGCAGGGTGGCGCCGCTGGATGGCACCATTCGACGATAGGCCAGGAACACCCAGCCGGTCCACAGCGTCGCGAGACTGAGAAACAGCACCGCCGGCCCTGCGGCCCAGAGAAAATGGTCCAGCTGATAGATGGCGATGTACGACCAGACGGGTGGAAAGAGGATGACAGCCAGATACCACGGCCGCCACGGCGTCTGGCGGGAGAACACCAGCGCGGCGTAAAGCAGTGCCAGCGCGGTCCATCCGGTGACCACCTGATGCCAGTAAAGCCAGATCCAGTCGGAGGAATTCAGGAAACTGGTTATCGCCAGCACGCGTAGGAAGTACAGAGCCCACGCAACTGCCCACCACGCGAAGTACGGTTTACGATACCGCGAGAAGAGAAAGCCGCACAGCAGAGCGAGCCCGGCGGTGATCGCCGCTTGAAGCAGTGCCGCGTGAAGCTCGACAGCGGGCGCGGGCGGAAGGGTGCCTTGCATGGCTCGAAACAAACGAGGAGAATCAACCGGGCGCAACAGCACGGTACTCATCCGGAGGGCGGCATGGCCTACAGGTTTTTGATGCTCGCGATCATTACGGCCTCGGTCGCGGCGTGCCAGTCTCCCCAGGCGGGTTGGGCGGCGCGGGACTGGGACAAGTTCGTGTCCGGCTTTGTTGAGACCTACTTTCAGGCCGACCCTCTGTTCGCCGTGTACCAGGGCCGCCACGAGTTCGATGGCCGGTTTCCCGACTGGAGCGATGCCGGTCTGCAGAAGTGGATCCGCCGGCTGCACCAGCTCAGGGACAGTGCCGCGACGTTTCCTATCGATAGCTCGGACACCGCGCGGGGGCTGGAACGGGAGTATTTGCTGGCCGTGACTGATCAGGAGCTGTTCTGGCTCGAGCGGGCCGACTGGCCCCACCGTAACGCAAACTGGTACACCAACCAGATCGATCCCAACGTCTACCTGACGCGAGCATATGCCCCTCTGACCGAGCGGATGAAGGCGTATACCCGGTGGGCGCGGGGGTTACCCCGGGCGCTGAAGCAAATGCGGACCAATCTCCAGACCCCCATGCCTATCACCTACGCCGACATCGGGCGGGGGCAGATCGGCGGCATGGTGAGCTTCCTGCAAACCGATGTTCCCATGGCCTTCGATTCGGTCAGAGACTCCGTGACTCGCCGAGACTTTGCCTCGGCCAACGCGGCGGCCATCCTGGCGCTGAAGGAAGCCGAGGCCTGGCTGGCGACAGAGCAGAAACGGGGAACCACCAACTTCGCGCTGGGCCCCGAGCTGTTCCGAGACATGCTGCGGTCAACCGAGCGGGTCGACCTCTCTCTCGACACACTCGAAGCCAGGGGGAAGGCGGATTTGGAGAGCAACCTGGCAGCGTTGCGTAGGGCGTGCCGCGACTTCGCCCGCGGGGCTCCGCTCCGACGCTGCGTCGATCGGATGAACGCCCACAAGCCGCCCCACGGGGCTGTTGCCGCGGCCCGGGCGCAGCTCGACACATTGGAGGCGTTCGTGCGTGCGGGAGACATCGTGTCGATCCCTGGACGGGAGAGAGCCCTGGTACGGGAGTCCCCTCCGTTCCAGCGATTCAACTCCGCATACATCGACATTCCGGGCCCCTACGAAAAGAACATCCCGTCCATCTACTACATTGCCCCGCCGGATCCCGCCTGGTCTGCCGCAGAGCAGGCAGCGTATGTGCCGGGTGTGGCGGACCTTCTGTTCACCAGCGTCCACGAGGTCTGGCCGGGGCATTTCCTGAATTTCCTGCACTCGAATCGGGCCACCTCCAAGTTCGGACAGGTGTTCGTCGGGTATGCCTTCGCAGAGGGTTGGGCCCACTACACCGAAGAAATGATGTTGGAGGCCGGGCTGGGACAGGACGATCCTGAAGTGCAGATCGGGCAGCTGACCAATGCCCTGCTGCGGAACGTGCGCTTTCTGTCCGCTATCGGACTGCACACCAGGGGAATGACAGTCACTGAGTCGGAGCGGATGTTCCGGGAACAGGCGTTCCAGGATCCCGGAAATGCCAGGCAGCAGGCCGCGCGAGGCACCTACGACCCGGCGTACCTGAACTACACAATGGGCAAGTTGATGATTCAGAAGCTCAGAGAGGACTGGACCCGGGATCGTGGCGGACGGGAGGCGTGGAAGCAGTTCCACGATGCCTTCCTCTCCTACGGTGGCCCCCCGATCCCGCTGGTCCGGCGCGCTATGCTGGGGAGCGGGAGCGGGCCGGCACTGTAGGGGCCTGCTGGCCCGCCTGTATCCCTCCGACCAGCACGAATGGAGCCCACCGGGACGGGTGGGCCGAGGGGCCACCCCCCGTCATCCACTTGTGCCGGACGACTCTCAGCGCCTCCGCAGGCGACCGGCCGTCGTGTAACTCACGGTAGAAGTCACCCATGAAATCCGCCGCGGACCGGTCGGCGACACGCCAGAGTGTCACCAGAGTCCCGCGCGCACCCGCGGCCAGGAATGCATGCGGGAGGCCGAGGATGCCTTCGCCTCTAACGCGACGGCCTAGCCCCGTTTCGCAGGCCGAGAGCGTCACCAGCTCAGCCCGCAGGCGCAGGCGGCGAATTGCCGCAAGATCGAGGTTGCTGCCGTTCAGGACAAGGTGGGTGTCTTCCGGGCGGCGATCGCTCACTCGGGCGTGGGCCGCGAAGTGAAGATACCGATAGCGGGACGGATCGAGATCCAGCCACTGCCCCAGGGTGGCTCGGCTTCCGATCAGAAGATCGGCCCCGCGGTCACGGAACAGGTCCCGGATGGAGCGGGCCTCTGGGCCGGCGTAGGGCAACGGTTCCGGCCGGTCCTCGGCGGAAGTGGTTCGCTCCCCTCTCCTGCTGTAGTTGCTGGACCCGGCTGATGCATTGCCCAGGGCCAGCATTGTGCGTTCCCACTCACGCGGGTCGGGCGCGCGCAGGAGAGTGAGTAGCACCGTGGCGGACGGCCCATAGACGAACCGGGTTGTCGTGCCCCAGGGCAGCCCACCGCTGACCGGCACCATCACCTCGACGGGTATGTGGGCGAGCGGCCCGTCCGCCACCACCAGTACCTCTCTGGCTGAGCCCGGATTGAGGGGAGCGATGAGCCGGTCGAATGCGCTCCGGGCCGGCGCTACCCAGCCCGAGTCGTTCCCCGGGCGCTCGATCCTGCCGCGGAGAAAGTCCACCAACCCCGAGAGTGATTCGGAGGAGCCGAGACGGGCGGAGTGTACCGTGTCTCGTGTAACCCACCAGCCATAGACGTCGTTGTCACCCCAAAAGAAGCTGAGAAGCGCCCGGTCCTCGCCCAGCAGGTCGGCTTGCAGCTTTCCAACGGAGGCTGGGGCGGGATAACGGGCGCTCTCGCTTCCCTCCAGCGCAGCAAGCGAGTCGGTGAGCTGAACGATCTCGCGGTCCAGGCTGGCCTGCTCCTCAGGATTACTGACTGCTGCACGCTCCTCGAACCTGACCCGCAGCCGCTGGCGCACAGTATCCAGCGGCGATGACGCGGGCCTGGAGGCGTCGCGCTCCGCCATCACCTCCAGGAGGAGTCGGGCCCGGGCCCGCTCGGCAACCACCAGCGCCTCGGTGTGCCGCCCATGACTCAGCAGTGTCCGGATTGCGCCCTCGTAGATGGCCCAGCGGGGCTCAGCAATGCCCATCCGCAGGTCGCCCAACGCGAGCCGGCCCCGCCACGACTCCAGGAGATCGATACCCTTGATGTAGCCATCACTCGCATCCGAGCGGCGGGCTGCCTCCAGCGCGGCGGCACGAGCCTCGAGTGCGTCGATCTGTGCGTCCGGTGCGTCGAGCGAGTCTGCGATTGCAACAGCCGCATCGGCCCACCGCAAGGCCGCGGCAGGGTTCCCCCGTTTCACCTCCAGCCGTGACAAGGCGCCGCGGCTGACAGCCCGCTGGAGTCCGAAGCCAGCGGTATCGGCCAGCGCCATTGCTGTTCTCAAAGCGGGTTCAGCGAGAATCAGGTTCGAGTCCGCCGACTCCACCAGTCCGAGATCGAGCAGCGCGATGACCCTGAAGATCGCGCTGACACGCTGGTTCATTGAATTCGATTGTTGCAGGTGGCGTCGGGCCTGGGCGCGGTTGCCCGCGCGCAGGTAGAACTCGGCAAGACTGTTATGTGCGTACACCATCGACTGGGTGTCCGGCAGCTGTCCGGCTTCATCCAGGGACTCGGTCATCAAACGGACAGCGTCCGAAGGGTTGCCGGTGGTGGACCGGAGAAAGGCCAGGTTGCTCTTGAGGATGGAGCCGGTCCAGAGACTTCCCAGGTTGGCGGCGAGGAGAAGACCCTCCTGGTACATGCGCTCCGCTTCGCTCAGGCGGCCCACCGCTACGTATTCGATGCCCAGACTATTGAACGTGCCCATCACCATGTGTGAGGGGTGGCCATGTTGCCGGTGCAGTGCGAGAGTGCGCTCGGCCTCATCCACTGCTTTCCGGTAGTGCCCCAGACGGGAATGGATGGTGCCGAGCTGATGATGGACCCGCGCTTCCAGCTGATGGTCTCGAGTGGCCTCACCGAGGCCGAGCGCATGCCCGCACTCCGCTAGGGCCGAGTCGGACTGCCCGATGCGAGAAAACCGGGCGCAGCTAACCCAGCGGGTCCAGCCTTCCCGCCGGGGATCGTCCCCGGCCAGCTGCATGGCGAGTCCCAGTGCTGCCGCTGCGCTGTCGGTGCGGTTGGTGCGAATGAGGGTGTAAGCCCACCAGATTTGAGCCGACCAGAGATTGGCGGTGTCATACGTGACGGCGAAGGAGTCCCGCAGTTGGCGGTAAAGCGGATGGGCTCTGAGGAACCTGCCCTCGTCCCGGAGACTGTCGGCAGTGAAAAACGGCGACCTCGCCGTGCTCGGCGTTTCTGGGGCCCGCTCCCCGCAGGAGAGAAGCGCGAGGAGCATGCAAGCGATCGCGGCGGAGCGGATCACAGACGCCGACACCTAAGGAGTTGAACCCGGTGGCTCGGCCCTGGTTGGCTCCGACCGTCCGATCGGTCTCCTCAAAGGGTCCAGGGCCTGCACCTCCCAGAATGCGCTGGCTTGGGGTGGCAGGGGGATCGAGTCTCTCTGCAGCACGATCGAAGTATCCACCAGCTCCCGCTGGGCGATGAGGGTGCCGTCCGCTGCGTAGAGACGCACCCGGTAGAGGTCAGCATTTTCCAACCGGGGCCAGGCAGCCTGGAGCGTCGAACGGGCTGCTGATGCCGCGACCACGAATACTGTATCCCCCCCGCGGAACACATCCTCCGTCGGAGCGGGGTCGGAGCCCTCGCCGGTCCACCAGGTACCCAGCACAACGGCAGCCACAGCTGCCGCGGCGGCCAGACCCCACCACCTGCGACCGGTCTTCCCGTGGCGTGAGCCGGGGGCCGCGAGTTGAGAGACGGGGGCGTCCGAGCGAAGGGCGATACGTACCGCTTGTCCCTGCTGCACCAGCCCCCAACACCGCTCGCAGCCGAAGAAGTGCGCTTCGAACCCCTCGGCCTCTTCCGGATTCAGCCGCCCGGCGAGGTAACGAGTGTCGAGATCTCTTTCGTCCACCAGCTCACAAGTGATCTCATTTCTGCTCATTAGTCTTAGGTTCCCGATGCTTGTCGCGCGTTTCAGATTTCGCGGCTATTGAGTAGTGCTGCCAACCTGGCCAGAACCCGATGCTTGCGAACCCGGAGCGCGCCGGTAGTAACCCCCAGCCTCTGAGCCAGCGTCCCGCTATCCATCTCCTCGTAATACACCATTCGCAGCAGGTCCCGATCCTCGGTGCTCAGCTGCCCTAGCGCCTTCCGCACCGCAGCGCGACGCTCACCCCCGATCAGGCTGGCGAGCGGGTCAGAGTCCTGATTCTGGGGGCCTTCGCCGCCCAGTCGAAGGAGTGCGCGCCCTTCCCGGCTGCTAGAGCGAAACCGTTGCAGGCAAATGTGATTTGCGGTCTGGAAGACGAACCCCGGCAAGGCGGATGGGTTTTCCAGACGCCGTGCCCTGCAGGCCTCGACGACCCGGCGCAGGGTCTCCTGGGCTACATCCTCAGCGGCGGCGGAATCTCGCAGCCTCCGCAGCGCGAAGAGCCGCAGCCGCTCGCGGAAGCGACTAACCAAATCTGCTTCGTCCAACGCGCTAACCCCAGCCTCCGGCACCGGCGTCGCTTCTGCGGCCGGTCCGTTCGGGTAACGCTCGCCCTCGATCGGTGACATAGGATGTGTGAAGCCAGGAAAGAAGCCGTCAGCTCGACCACTCGACGTCAGCTCGACCACTCGACGCGGTTTCCAACTTACGGCCCCATTTCGGGTGGAACAAGGATCGAAGCGCAGGCCCACAAGTCTGCATGAGAAGCAGGTTCTGAACCGGGCTCAGAGTGATTGCGGTTGCTGCTAACAGTTCACCAGGAGGACGCTATGTCGAGGGTAAGGATGTGTCAGGTAGCAGGGGTCTCCCTGTTGATGCTGCTGGCAGGGACCAAGGCCCTCGAGGCTCAAACCGCCAAGCCACCCGCAAAAACGAGGGCCGGCGTGCCTGGCACTGTTCCCAGCCAGCCGACAACCGGTGGCCAGCGGACGGGCAGTCAGGTGAATACGAGCACTGTCGAGCTGGCGGAGGGCATGCTGCTGCCGTGCTGTGTGGTGCAAGGCTTCGAGAGCTCGAGCGAGCTCAAAGGTGGCACCTTCCTGGTCGTGAAGGATACCAAGACCGGGGCAATGCATCGCCTCAAGATGGCCGGTAAGGTGGGCTCCTCAAGTAGCTCGGCGAAGTTCCGTCCCGGGCAGACAGTCGACATGAACATGAAGAAGACCCTCGTAGCCATCACGCCTTTCCCGGTCGAGGACGAGAAGAGGAGCCAAATCAACGGGAACAGTGCCTGGGTGATGCGGACGTCAATCACGGTCTCGAACAACGGGCGGGTCGACGGCAAGACGAAGATCAAGAGCGCCGAGGCTCTCCGCGGGTTTACCGGCGGTGTCGAAGTCCTGCTTACCGACAGGTCCGGCAACATCCTGCACCAGACGAATCTGCGGACGTATGGAGTCAACGCCAACAGCGAGCGAACCAAGAATTGGAGCGAAACGGTATCCGCCGATGTGATCAACAAGACGCGGCGGGTGGCGATCAAACATTCGTACGAGCCGAAGAACCGGTTCGCGGCCTCGCTGGGATGGATTCGAGACAACGCCGATGACATTTCCACAGTGATGCAGTGCGTGGCGAAATACAGCGGGGACCAAGAGGAGGAGAAGCCCGCTCCTGGAGGGGGAGGCATCAGCTCTTCTCATGGCTCTGGTGCTTCATTGGAGCCGACGCACCTGGAGTGCGTGGAAGCCGCCGAAGAGCTGGCTGAGGAGTTGGGCTTCTAGCCGAGAAGACGGCTGCGAAGGAATGATCGCGTCAACCCAGGCCTTTCAAGTAGGTGATCCAGGAGGTGGTTGCATGACTGGTCGGTACGGCGTCCGATTATACACAGGAACCAGAAGGGCCGCGGCGGTGCTGAGCGTCGCAGTTCTCTTCAGTATTGCGACAGACACACTCGGTGCTCAGGAGCCAAAGCCCAAAACCGGCAGCCCTGCCGGTTCACCGAGGCGGCTCCCCACCGCGCCGCAGTCTCCTCAGGGGGCCTCCGGGGTGTCTCCTACGAACACGCAACGGCCAAACCTTGCGGGATGTCTGCCGAGCGTGCGGGCCTGGTGGCAGCAGACTGCGGGCACCGGGAAGTACGGTCGGATCGTCTGCGCGGAAGATCCCACTCGTCCGGCGATTCTCCTGGTTCACGGCCTGCATCAGGACGGCCGGACCTGGACCGCTCCGTCGAGCACCGAGTTCGCGTACGACTACCAGAATCACCCGGGCAACATGAGGATCGGCGAGACCCATGCCGCCCCAAATGCCGGCGTCTACAAGATCGGCAAATCCAAATGGCTCTACGGGAAGGAAGAGAACCGTGCCGCGTGGGACAAGGAGAACAACTGGTTCGATTTTCTGGTGAAGCAGGGTTTCACCGTCGCCACCTGGAGTCAGAACCAGCTCACCATGGCTGCCGCGATGCCATCCGCACGGCAAGCGCTCGACTCGCTCCTGGCCCAGACCGCGGCCGCGAGCCCGGCTGCTCCACCCCCGCTCGCCCTCCTAGCGCACAGCCGGGGCGGCCTGGTGGTACGCCAGCTGCTGAAGGAAAAGGGGAGCAGCGGGCGAGTGAAGTGGGTGATCACGCTCCACTCGCCGCATGAAGGGAGCGAGCTAGGCCGAACCCCCGGCAAGCTCGCGAGCGAAATCGTGGACCTGATCGACTGCTGCGCCCCGCCGATCATCACCGCGCCGCTGAAGTCGGAGCTCAAGGCGCTCGCGGTAGAGGCGATGCGCCCGATGACCAAGCTGATCATGGACGACGAGAGCAGGGAGCTTTCGCCCGGCTCCCCCCTCCTGAGGCGCCTGGTCCAGGGTGAGAGAAAGCTGGACGGTGTGACCTACTACACGTTCGGGGGCACCAACCCGCGGGTCTACCGGCTGTATACCTGGATGTTCGACGCGATGAGCGCCGTGCCTCAGTACAAGGACATCAAACAGTATTTCGTCTGGCGGGTGAAACCGGTGGAGATCGCGTCGGTGTCGCCGATCCTCGACAAAGTCCGGAACTTCGCACCCGAGGTGGTGCCGGGAAAGGGCGATGCGCTCGTCTCGGACGCAAGCTCTCGGCTTCCCTGGTCGATCCACACCACGACAACTCTCAATCACGCCGAGCTGCTGTGGAACAAGCCGCTCATGAGAAAAGTCGCCGGCCTGATCGGAGGGCCCGTAGTGACCCGGAGGACAGCACCAGCCGCCGTGAAGAGCGGTGAGTAGCGGGACCATCCCCAGGCGGAGGATCCGATGAGAGTTCTCAAGTTCGTCAGCATCCTGTTCAGCGTCATCGGCATTGGAATGTTGACCGGAAGTATCCTGGTGCTCTCCAACACCCGGAGCTTCATCCGGAGTGCGGTCGAAGCCGAGGGGAAGGTCATCGATCTGGAACGGTCTCGATCCAGCTCCAGCTCGGGCTCCAGCACCACGTACCGGCCGGTGGTGGAATTCAATACCGCTACCGGCAAGCGCATCGAGTTTGTCTCGAGTGTCGGATCGAGTCCGCCTTCGCACCGGGTGGGAGAGGCTGTGACCGTGCTCTACCAACGCTCCGACCCTCAAGCGGCAAGGATCAAGTCTTTCTTCCAGCTCTGGTTTGGCTTCCTCATCGTCTTTCTCCTGGGGGCAGTGTTCGCCGCGATAGGACTAGGCATGATTTTCGTGCGGACTCGCGGCCGTAAACAAGCCGCGTGGCTTCGCCAGCACGGGCGGCGGGTGAAGACTTCCTACAAGGGTGTTGAGCTCAACCAGTCGCTTCGGGTGAATGGCCGTTCCCCCTATCAGATCATTAGCCAATCCCCCGATCCCGCATCCAACAGCGTCCGGGTGTTCGAGAGCGACAACATATGGTTCGACCCGAGCGAATACATCAAGGGTGAGACGATAGATGTGCTGGTGGACCCAAACAATCCGAAGAAGTACGTCATGGACATCAGCTTCCTTCCCCGGCTGGCCGAGTAGACCTCAAGGAGAACCACCATGGGCGCGAGACATTCCAGCTTGCTTGACCGCTTGGCATCCGTACTTGTGCTGCTGGCGCTCGGCGCGTGCACGACACCAGATAAGGTCGCACTGGAGGAGTATGCGCCGAGCTCGCCCGACGCAGACATCGAAGCCGTGAGCCTGAGCGCCAGCGACAACGACGAGTTCGACCCTGAAAGGGTCGGTACCGATTTCCCTGATACCACGAAACAGGTATCCGTGTGGTACAAGTGGGACAATGCAGATTCCGGGAAAAAGGTTGGCATACGCTGGTCCAAGGATGGCAAAGTCGTGCTGGAGCAGGGCGACACACTGCTCAACGTCTCCGGGGCATCGGCCTATGTGCTCAAGACGGCCGCCGGTTCCAAGCTGCCTATCGGCGACTACCAGGTAGAGCTGCTCGAGAATGGACTGGCAGTGACCAAGATTCCGTTCCAGGTGGGTGAGCCAGGAACGTCCGACATGGCGGCGGCGCCGGAGGACGCGGCCTACGCGGATGACGCCGCTTCGGCTGAACCTGAGGTTGCAGCAGCACCGGATGAGGCGGTCACCGAGGAGTCCCCGGCGGGAGAGTCGGCCTCAGCGGAAGAGCAGCCCGTTGCCGAGGAACCTGGGGCCGCAGTCGACGCCGAAGAGCCAGCCATGGAGGCTCAGGCCGTGGCCATTTCTGGGAAGGCGCTTGCGGCACTCGCGGCCCAGGAAACCGAATGGCCGGGTGTGGTGGTGCAACTGACGGAGTTCGCTCGCAAGGGCAAGACCCTCAACGCAAAACTGCGTTTCACCAATAACGGCCAGAAGAAGGAACGCCCGGATTTCTACTATCGTGATACCTACGTGGTGGATGAGAACAACCAGAAGTACGAGGTAGTAAAGGACGAGAAAGGGGGGTATCTCGGGTCGGTGTCGAGCGGCTATAACTACTGGTGGGGGGAAGACGTGGAGCCGGGGGCCAGCCGGACGGTATGGATGCGTTTCGAGGCACCGCCTGCCGTGGTGAAGACGATGACGATCCAAGTGGGCACCCTGGATCCATTCGAAGACGTGCAGATTCAGAACTGA
The DNA here is from genome assembly GCA_963840165.1 of uncultured Gemmatimonadales bacterium. Taxonomy (GTDB): domain Bacteria; phylum Gemmatimonadota; class Gemmatimonadetes; order Gemmatimonadales; family GWC2-71-9; genus CAVVWJ01. The sequence goes on along the minus strand of CAWIXT010000006.1, from coordinate 1,077,559 downwards.
TTGCCGCTCGACCAGGCGGGCAGCGGGCCAGCTGACGTCCTCCGGCCTGGCTCTCTGCCCGGCTAGTCGACCGTGGCCGGATAATCATAGGCGTAGGAGGGCTCCCCCAGGCGAGCCAGCACTCCGTCCGGATCGTTGAGCACCGCTCCCAGCACCCGGCCACCCGCCGCGACCACACGCCGCCCCGCGAGCTCCGCTGCGCCCCGGTCCGTCTGTCCCGCTCTCACCACCATCAGCACGCCGTCGGCCGACGCCGCGAGGGTGGCCGCGTCCGCGCTGACCAGGACCGGGGGAGTGTCCAGCAGAATGACGTCGAACTCATTGCGCAGCTCCATCAACAACCCGCGCAGCGTGGCCGGCTCCAGCAGCTCCGGAGTCGTGTGGGGATCGGCTCCACAGGGAAGGAATGCCAGGCGGTCAATGCCGGTCTTCCGAATGGCGGCCAGGCGCTGACTGACCGGAGTGTGGAGCACCGACCCCGAGGTATTGTGACGCAGCAGGTCCATCAGGCCCGGTGCGCGGGTGGCCCGGAAGACGCGATGCAAGCGCGGACGGTGGATGTCGCAGTCCACCAGGAGCACGCGCGCGCCCCCGCGCGCAAATGTCGCCGCCAGGTTGGTCGCAATCAGCGTCTTTCCTTCCTGAGGCCCGGCACTGGTTACCACCAGCGTGCAGGGGCGGTCGCCCCAGGAGAACGCCAGACTGATGCGCAGCATCCGAAACGCCTCTGCCTCGCTGGAAAGTGCTCCCGAGGGAGAGAACAGGACCTCCGAGGATACCAGGCTGCCGTTGTTGTTGTCGTTCGGTGTGCCGGTGCCGAGGAGCTTCACCGGGCTGAACGGGAGGCCGGCGATTTGTTCGATGCGCGGGATAATACCGAGCTCGCTGGCGCCGATGAGATCGTTCAGCTCCCGAGGCCGCCGAACCGCTCGGTTGGTTGCGTCGGCCACGGCCGCCGCGCCGCCGCCCGCCAATACGCCCAGCAAGAGACCAAAGAGCAGTGCTGCCGTGTTGGGAACGCCACTCTTGCGGTAAGGCAGGGGAGCAAGATCGAGAATCTCGATGTCCGCCGCACTGAGCGCTTCGGAGATCCGGGCCCTCTGGTACTCCTGACGCAAGGCGTCGCTGGTCGTGCGGAGCGCCAGCACCCGGCGCTCCAGAGTCGTCTCGACTGCCTGAGCCGCGGGCAGGCTGCGAATGGACCTCTCTCCGCTGGCCTGCTGATTGGCCAGCACGGCGATACGCGCGTCAATGGAAGCCACCCGGGCACGTATCGCTCGGATGAGCTCCTCCTGAGTTGTGTTCAGGAGAGCGGTGAGCTGTACGACATCCGGATGGGTGGCCAGCGCGCCCCAGGGGCCGGCGGTCAAGGAGTCGAGCTTGGTACGGAACCCAATGAGCCGTTGCTGCAGCTGACCCAGCATCGAGTCAGAGGCCACTTCGGGCGAGTACGCCAGGGTCTGGAAGCGAGCGTCTATACTCCCTCCATCCGCCGCCTTGAAGCGCTGGAGCAGCGCGGCGAGCACTCGGCGATCGGCCTCGAGCTCTCCTTTTCGGGTGCCTCGCGCGGTGGCCGTGGCACGCTCCGCCGTGAGATTGTCACTCGAGCTGCCCATCTGCTGCTGGCTCTGGAAGGCGCTGAGCTGACCTTCGGCCTGGCCCAGCAGGGAATCGGTCACCCGAAGCTGCTCGGACAGGAACTCCCGCCGACGGCCGGCCTGCTCCTGCGCTGCGTGGCCGTTCGCCGCCTGGAACAGCCGAGCGAGCTCATTGGCGAAGCGCTGGGCCCGCGCAGGGTCGGAATCGAAGTATTTGATGTCGATCACGTCGGTCGCGGGCCGGGGCACCACCTTGAGGCGCTGCAGCGCCTGATCGATCGTGATGTCGCGCGGTTGCAAGATCGCCATCGTGTAGCCAAGCCGGGGGAACTCCGGCACCGTCAGCCGTACGGCTCCCAGCCGCAGCGGCTCTCCGTAATCGGCTGAGGCCTCGCCTCCGCGCGACCGGGCGGTGACTCCAGCATCCGAGAACTGCATGGCGAAGGTGTCTGCGGGTGCATGCGCCGCCACGGCCACATCCCGCAGGGCAGCCACCGGGAAGGCCCGGCCGAGGAAGGGCGCGCCCAGGATGAACGGCGCGGCAGGGCGCAGGCGAAGACCGAGTGAATCCACCACGGCGCCGACCAGGGTACGGCTGGTCAGCACCTGCACCGCCGACAGAAGCGGGTCCACCGGACGATCGGGTGTCGGAGGCGCGTTCTCTACTCCGCTGGTCAGCGTGCGGCGCTTGCCGGCCATGCGAATAACCGACCTGGCGGAGTACTGGGGCTCGGCCTGAACCAGCAGGAGTATCGTGGCGGCAACGGCCAGCCCCGTAATGATCAGGAAAAGGGAAAGATTCTCCCGAACGGAACGGATCAGGTGCGCGGCGCTGACCTCGCCACCCTGGGCCGGGGGCGGCCGCCGGTTCGGGGCTGGCCGGTTCGAGCAATAGCCCATCGCGGGCATTGGATCCTGAGCGGCGGTCACGCATAGCTGGATTCACCTGAGGAAGGCGCATGTCGGCCCCATCCCACAACAGGGGGGGATACCATGCGGACACTGGGCCACATCAACACTGCAAATCCCTGCACGCTCTGAGCCTCCAGCGGCACGTGGTATGTTCACTCCAGAGGCGGTTCATCTCGTTTCACCCGCCACGCTTGTTACGGGAGGCTAGGGCCGGATGGCACTCCAGCATTGGGCCGGTGTGATTGCATCGCTTATGCCGTTGGCGACTTGCCCTGCCTCGGAGCCGAGCCGAGGCGCCAAGCAGGTCCCTGCGGCGTCAGTGGACCGGCCGGCGGCCATGGCGCCCGCGGTGCGGTACTACGTCTCCACCCGGGGGTCCGATTCGAGCTCCGGCCATGCCGGAGACCCCTTTCGGACCATCCAGAGGGCCGCTGACGTTGCCGCGCCTGGTGACACGATCGTGGTGCAACCCGGGATCTACGTCGGCGGTGAGCGTATCGTCTCGGTGACGAGAAGCGGGACCCCAGGGCGTCCCATCACATTCGTATCTGAGCGGAAATGGGAGGCCGTCCTGGACGGGCAGAGCGGCCGCAGCAGTGCGGGCTGGTATTTCGGGCCGGGCACGGGTCACGTCAGAGTGGAAGGCTTCGAGCTACGGGACCTACATGCCCACGGCTTCGACTTCTACGGTGGCGGAGTTCATGACATTGTGATCGCCCGGAACCACGTGCATCACGTTGGCCGGAACTGCACCGATACCCGGAATGGCCGAACCGGCGCTTCGCTCGGCGACAGCGCCCAGCGGATAACATTCGATGGCAACATCTGGCATCACATCGGCCGGTTCGCCCCAGGCGAGCAAGGATGCGTTCCCGAAACCAGGTATTACCAAAATCATGATCACGGCATCTACGTGGCCGATGCCGACCAGATCCTGATCAGGAATAATGTGTTTTACGGCTTCGAGCGGGGCTGGCCCATACACCGGTATTCATCAGGCGGGCGCACGGTGCGCGGTCTTACCATCGTGAACAACACCTTCGCCGGACGAAATCCGTACCGGGAGGGCCACATCATCCTGGCCACGGCAACCGAGGGGCTCAGGATCGAAAACAACATTTTTCACGGCCCGAACGCGGCGGCTCTGAACTTTGAGGATCTGCGCTTTTCCGGCGCTGCCGTCCGTAACAACATGGTTCAGGGCGCTAGCCTCAAGACCGGCAAACCCCGGGGCGTTAAGTTCTCGGATAACTGGGAGAACACCGACCCAAAACTGGGCGACGCCACCGATTTCCGACCCCGGTACGACAGCCCGGCGATCGATGCAGGGCTCCCCCTCGCCGATGTGCCGCACGATGCCGAGGGGGTGCCCCGCCCCCGCGGCAGCGGGTATGATCTGGGAGCGTACGAGCGCTAGCTTACCTCGAAGGCCCGCATCCACATCTCCAGGGCCAGTACCCGGAACAAGCTGCCGTATGCTTCAGGGTTAGCCTCTGCAGCCGCGGGCGAGCGGTACCATCGCCGCAGCGGTTCCGGATCCACGAACCGCTCACATCTGAGGCTCCCCTCGATCAGTTCGGTCACCTGCGGCCGCAGCTGCCCGTCCAGCCACCGGCTGTCGGGCGCGGCAAATCCCAGCTTGGTCTTTCTGAGTCGCACTGCTTCCGGCATGAGGCCTCGCGTGGCCTCACGAACGGCGTACTTGCTGGTGCCACCCTGGATCTTGAGATGATCGGGCAGGGAAAGGCCATACTCAACCAGCCTGTGGTCGAGCAGGGGCACTCGAGCCTCGATGGAGAACGCCATCGAGGAGCGGTCTTCCATTCTCAGAAGGAGTGGCAGCGTGTCCACCAGGATGTCTTCGACCTGGACCGCCTGCATTGTGGTCCACCCGTCATCTCGGTCTCCGCTGGTTGCATGCCGCCACCAGCGGGTGGCAGGAGTGCTTTCGTCGCCAACGGCGGGATCCCAGTCGGCCCGGAGCACACGCTGCAGCAGCGAATCCACCCCGAGCAGACGGCGCAACCGGTTGGGCAGGTAGCGATACCCCCGCCGCAGGTCGAGCAGGTACAAGTCTCGCTGCATTAAGCTGGCCCAGGCTTCACTCGTCATGGTGCCAAGCCGTCCGTGGCGCAGGAGTGACGCGAGGTAGGCATAACGAAACTTCGCATAGCCCCCGAACACCTCATCACCGCCCTGGCCGTCGAGCAGCACCTTGACTCCCGCCTCGCGGGCTGCACGCATGACTCGCCACTGGGCGTAGAAGCTGAGCCCGGAGAACGGCATGTCCTGGTGCCACGCCATCCTTCCGAACCCCTCCCAGAAATCCGCCGCGGCGGGGAAGACCAGGTGCGGCGTGGCGCCGATGGAATTGGCCACATCGAGCGCATACTTTCGCTCATCCAGCTCGGCGTATTCGTAGCACGATGTGAAGGTGTTGAACTGCTCGCCCACCGCCGATGCCGCATCGGGCTGTTCCCGCCAGATCTTGCCGATCAGCCCTACCACGGCCGACGAGTCGAGGCCGCCGCTGAGGCAGCTGCCGGCGCGCACGTCGCTGACCAGATGGGAGCGGGTGGTCCGGATCAGCATGTCCCGGAGCAGTGCAATGCGGTCCGGGTCGCTCAGCTTTTCGGACGCTCGAGGCCCGGCCGTCCAATAACACCACTGCCGGAAGGTACGGCTGGTGACATCCAGAGTCAGCGCGTGCGCGGCCGGTAGCGCCTTGACATCACGAAAGATGGTGCGCTCACGGTAGTCGCAATTACCGTGAACCAGGAACCCGAGCACCGCCTCGTCGTCCGCCGCCGAGGTGACCCCCCGAAACGGCAGAAGTCCCTTGATTTCAGAGGCGAAGACGAAATGATCGGCGGGAGTGGCGTAGTAGAACGGCTTGATGCCCAGGCGGTCGCGAGCGCAGAAGAGTTTTCCCCGGGCCCCGTCCCAGATCGCAAAGGCGAACATGCCGTCCAGCCGCTGGAGGCACTCCTCCCCCCACTCGAGGTAGCTGTGGAGCAAAACCTCGGTGTCGGTGCGGGTGTTGAAGTAGCAGCCCCTGGTCTCCAGCTCCGAGCGGAGTTCTTGGTGATTGTAGATCTCACCGTTGAACACAATCCAGGCGCCACTGGCGCCGGCTGACATTGGTTGGAGTCCGCGGTCGGAAAGGTCCAGAATGGCCAGGCGCCTGTGTCCCAGCGCTACCCTGGCCGGAGGGGTGGCACGCTCCTGAGAGGTGTGCCGGAGAAAGGCGGAGCAGAACCCGTTCGACTCAGGCCAACTGATGACGAAGCCCTCGCCGTCGGGCCCCCGATGGGCCTGTACGTCGTTCATCCGCTGGAGGACCCGCAGGTCTACCGGCTGTCCATTGAGTGCTGCTATCCCGGTTATACCGCACATCCAGGTGGTGCTCCGCTCTAAAGGTCAGGCCGCCACGAAACCCGGAAGCTCCGCCCGGGTCTTCTCGGAGGGCAGAACCGACCGATAGATGTCGATCAGCCGCGCCGTGAGATCACGCTCGTTGAGGTCCTGCACCGTGGCCCGGCTTTCCGTCCGCAGGCCCCGCCGCAGCACCCGCCCGAGGGCCGCTGCTATCGTCTGGGCCCGGTCGTCGGGACACAGCTCGCAGCCGGCCAGCCCGGCCAGACGAAAGGGCACGTCTCCAACCGGAACTGAAACCACCGGCAGGTTGCAGGCCAGAGCTTCCTTTACGGCGTTGGGCGAGCCCTCCTGCATCGAGGTGAACACCAGTGCATCGCACGCGTTCATGAGGGTGGCGATCTCGTGATGCGGCTTGTCCCAGCCGACGATGAGCCTGGTCGGGAGCGACCGGTTGACCTGCTCTACCGCCTCGACCGCGAGGGCATATCGCTTGCGCGCCAGGTCGGGGTTGCCGACGAACAGGGCCAGCTTTCGATCCGACGGAAGCCCCAGGCGCGCCCGTGCCAGGTCCTGGGGCTCGGGGCGGAACAGGTCGAGGTCCAGGCCGGACGGAAGCACGTGGGCATCGAGAGAGCGAGGCAGGTGACGCTTCATGTGCTCCGATACCACGATGGCCGCGTCGGCGTGGCGGGCCACCGTTCGGGACAGGAGCCGCAGCAGCCAGCCCGAAGGGATGTACCGTCCGCTTTCACCGATGATGCCCTCGAGGTCGTCCCCTCGAAACGTCACGACCAGCGGCACCCGTTTCGGCAGGGCGGTAATCCCGCTCTGCCCGAACTGGGCGTGCACCAGATCGTAGGATCCGTGTTTCAGGCGGTGCCGCACTTCGCGCCATGCCGCCGCGTAGTTCGCCGGTCGGCGGGATCCCCGAAAGGGAAAGAGATCTACCTCGACACCTTCGCGGCGCAGGAAGTCAGCCTGGCGGGCGATGAACACGGCCGCCCCCCCGAGGCTGCTCCACCAGTCGCTGGTCACCATCAGAACTTTGATGTTATCGGTCACGCGATACTCCATGCGATGGCTCAGCTGCACTATCTCGACAACGCCGTTTCGGCCGTCGCCGGGACACCCTGGCTCAGCAGGTGGTCGTAGATACCCCTGAGAAATCCAGCCCCGTAGCTGAAGTGCAGAATAGGGAATACGGCGGCCAGCGCCGCTCCGCAGCGCAGGTCGCTACCGGTGGCCAAGGCGGAAGAGGCCAGCACCGCCCCGCCGTACAGCGTGGCGATGCCTGCAAAGGCCGCACCCGCTCCCGGCAGCCAGGGGCTCAACCCTCCAGAGGCGATCAGCGTCGCCAGCAGAACCGACGGCACCAGCTGCCGCACGGTCATCACCCGGCCCACCTTCCGCGCCACCATCGGCTTGAAGTACCCGTACTGGTAGTACATGCTCGCCAGCTGTCGGAAAGATCGGCGGGCGAAGTAGCGGCAGCTCACTTCCGGGGTGAGCAGCACCCGGCCGCCGTGACGGATCAACCTGAAGTTCAGCTCATCATCCTGATTGCGGATCAGATCCTCATCGAACAGACCGATCCGTTCGAAGACCTCCCGCCGATAGCAGCCGAAGGGCACGGTGTCTACCTCACGTCGCTCGCGGGCGCCAGTCCGGAAGTGGGAGTTGCCGACTCCGAACCGATGGGACAGGCCGATCGCGATGGCCCGCGCTACTGCAGTGCGGTCCGCCGGTACCGTCTCCAGCACCCCACCGACATTGTCCGCGCCGGTCTCTTCCAGTGTGTTGACGAGGCGGGTGATGTAATCCGGGGGATACAGCACGTGCGCGTCCATTCGAACGATCACGCTGCCGGAGGCGGACCGGATCGCGGCGTTCAGCCCTGCGGGGGTCGTGCGCTTGGGGTTCTCGATCAGGGTGATACAGCTGTATGCGGCAGTATACCGTGCCAGGATCTCCCGGGTGCCGTCATCGCTTTGGCCATCGGCAACCAGAATCTCCAGCTGGTCGCGAGGGTAGTCGCCCGCCAGGACCGACTCCAGGCAGGCGGCGATGTAGGGCTTCTCGTTGCGGCAGGGAACGATGACCGACACGAGGGGGCGCGCTGTTACCATGCAAGCCTCTGGTCACGCATCCAGAGCTCCAGTGAAACCAGCATGAGCACCCGTGAGTACAGGCCCTCGCGGCTGACGGCCCCGCCGGCATCTCGCTGCATCGCGCCACGGAATTGGTTCAGCCAGTCACCGATCAGTCCCCGATTCAGAAAGACCCCGATTCGGGAGTCGGGTGCTTCCAATAAATCGGCCACCGCATCGTGAAAGGCTCCACCCACCATCACATCCAGCGGAATGGCAAATCCGTGCTTGGGATGACTCGCCACCCTGGCCGGCAGCCAGTCACGCGCGACGTCCCGGAGCACCAGCTTGCCGATGCTGCCATCGGTCTTGAAGCGGTGCGGGAGGGACAGGGCCAGGGCCACCAGCTCCTCGTCCAGCATCGGCACTCTGACCTCGATACCGGCCCGCATGCTCATCATGTCCACCTTGCGCAGCATGTCCGACGGCAGGCTCACATCGAAGTGTCCGGCAGTGAGCTGCCCCGACAGGGCCTCCATGTCCCGCACGGCACCGGCAGCGCCGAAGTGGCGCTGGACGCCGGTCAGACCGCCGCGATCACCGTTGAGGAGCTCCTCCTTTTCAGAGTCCGTCAGGTAGTTGAGCAAACCGGCAAGCAGCGCCGATGTGTCGGTGCGCCCGGCCCGCGCGAGATGCACGGCCTTTGCCGCGCGCCTGCCCCCGTTTCTGGTCCATCGGGACAGCGGCTGAGCGATACTACCGGCGGTGGCCAGAACCCAGTCGGGGGTCGACGCGAGTTGAGCCAGCCGCTCGGCTCGCCAGAACTCGGGATATCCACCGAAAGCTTCATCACCGCCATCACCGGTCAGAGTGCAGATGATTCCATGCTGCCGAACGGCGCACGCAACCCGGTAGGTCGGTACCAGGCTCGGGTCGGCGAAAGGCTGGTCGAAGTGCCGCAGCAGGTCAAACACCGATTCCGCGGTCAGGTCGCCCTGCCCGAAATGAATGGTTCGATGGTCGGTGCCGTACCGGCGGGCCGTCTCGAGTGCTACGGCGGTCTCGTCATGGGCGGAGTCCTGGGGGAACCCCACATTGAACGTGGTGATGGGACGGCCGCTGGAGCGCGCGTGCGCCGCCACCACCAGCGAGGAGTCGATCCCGCCGCTCAGCAGGGCCGCCACCGGTACATCGGCCACGGTCTGCCGCTTGACCGCGGCGAGAAGCAGTTCCGCCGTGGCCTCCGCCAGCCGCGCGCGTGACAGCGACTGATCTGCCGCGGGAGCCACCTCGGCAAATGTAGAGGCCCGCGGGCCCGCCTCACTGAGCAGCAGAGTGGTCCCCTTGGGCAAAGCGGAGATATTGGCAAATCCGGTGGCAGGCTCGGGGATGTAGCCCAGGCCCAGAAAGTCGTAGCACGCCTGCCGATCGAGCCGGGGAGTGAACCCCTCCAGCGCCAGGATCGCCTTCATCTCGCTGGCGAAGATCCACTGCCCGGCGTGGGCCGCATAGAAGAGCGGTTTGATGCCGAACCGGTCCCGTGCCAGTAGTACCCGGTTCTTCCGCCGGTCCAGGATCGCAAACGCGAACATGCCCCTGAGGTGAGAGGCCATCTCGGCGCCGTATTCCTCGTAGAGGTGCACCAACACCTCGGTGTCAGAACGGCCCCGGAACACATGTCCCCTGGCTCTGAGCCAGGTGCGCAACTCCTGGTGATTGTAGATCTCGCCGTTGAAGACGACCTGCACGCTGCCGTCTTCGTTCCCCATCGGCTGCGACCCGGTCCGAGACAGGTCAAGGAGGGCCAGGCGCCGATGGATCAGCTCGCACTGTGCGTCGGCATAGTGGCCTCGGCCGTCCGGGCCGCGGTGTGCCAGCAGGGAGTCGGCCCGCGAACGCCATGCCGGGTCGGGTGGCAACGCTGTCGGGTGGAAACGTCCGGCGAGGCCGCACATCGTCAGTTCCTCACGGCTTCCGGCAGCGTCACGACCCACCGTCGGGGGTGTACCGGCGCAGGCCAGCGGACCGAGGCCCCCCAGTGGCCGCTGGCAAGGCAATAAGCCAGGACCAGCCACAGCAGCTTGGAGGCCCCCCAGTCGCCGCTCATGTTGCTCAGGAACACGGCTCCGAAGAGGGCGAGCGGCAGAGCCCGGTGGTCCCCGGCTCGTGCTCGCCACGCGTTACGCGCCGACAGCCAGACGCCGAGGATGAACGGGATGGCCGTCACCAGGCCGCCGGCCGTTATGAGCCCCAGCACGAGATTATGCGCCGCCCGGCTGGAGCGGTCCCGCTGGCCAATGCGGGCCGCCAGCTCGTAGCTATTGGTTACGGGACCCCAGCCCATGACCGGCTTCTCCAGAAACATGGTCCAGAGCGCAGGGTATAGCTGCTCCCGCCCTGCCAGGTTCCCGGTGGTGAACGTCTCGAGCAGCCGGTTCTTCATCACCGGCAAATTGAAGGCCGCCAACCCAAGCAGTGAGATCGCCACCAGTACGAGGGCTCCGTTCCGGAGCCGCTGCCGCCAGCCATGTGCCGCAACTGCAAAGACCAGGACGCCCCCGAGCAGCGCAACGAACCCACCGCGCGAGCCAGTCTCCAGAATGGCCAGAGCCAGAAGGGTGGAGAGCAGTCCAGCGATGATCATGCCGACCGAGCGCTTCCGCCGGCTGAGAAGGATGAGGCCGATCAGCGTCACGAGGCCGGCCGCCATGATCATGGCCGCATTGTTGGCATTCTGGCCCAGGGCTGAAACCCGCTCACCTCCGGTCCACACCAGGTCACTGGTACGAGCCAGTCCCAGAAGCGGCAGCGCGGCTCGAACGGAGCATGCGGCCGCCAGCGTTACCAGTACCCGGCGCGCCACTTGTACGTCCCTCATGAGATTGGTGGCCGCCAGGAAAACCAGGACCCCCTGCAGCACGATGATGAACTCGGACGCGGCCTCGGCGGCATGTTCGCTCGGGCCGATCAGAATCGCGAGCAGCAAGGCAATCAGGTAGACGCCAAACCAGAGGGCCGCCGTTGGAATCCGCCCGTAGCACCTGGTGGGATAAAACAGTGTCAGCAGCAGGAACACCGCTCCAGTCAGGGTCGGAATCTCCAGCGGAATCGTGCGCTCTGGATACTCGAAGGGGATCGAGGCCACCAGCAGGAGAAGGCCGGCCTGGAGGGTCGCTTCAGGGCGCAGTCGTGTCGCGAACCTCTCGGTCATCTCCGGGCCCCCCCGAGGCGGCGCACCATCTCCAGCATCCGAGCCGTTACGACGGCACGAAGCTCAGTCGGCAGCCCCAGTGAGAGCGCGAGCGCAAAACTCCCCGCCAGCGTCACTATGACAGCAGCCACCCAACTGAGCCAGTGTTGCACCTCCCAGTGGTTACCCAGCCAGGCCGCCCCGGCAAACAGGAGGCCCATGACCACGAGCGGGCGGGCAAGCCAGCCGAGCGAGAGGCCGGGATCCCGCTGCAGACAACCGCGGACCAGGATGGGGTAGCCGACCGACTGGGTCGCCCGGCCCAGGAGAATGCCGAGACAGAGACCGGTCATTCCGGCGAGGTGGGTGAGCGCGACCGAGAACCCGAGCGTGAGAATGCCGGCCGCTACCCCCACCCGCACTCGTCGGGCCGGCTGCAAGGCCGCGTCTATCACGTAGGCGTCGCAGCGAATGAAGGCGGCCTGGACCGCGATGAGCACGATGAGGAGATTGATCCAGACGCCGGCGTAGTTTTCGGCGCCTACCCACAGATGCACGAAGGAGCGATTCCAGAGCAAGATGGTCACGCCCGCAGCGGTCACGAAGAGACCGGTGACCGCCAGCAGCTCGCGCCGGAGCAACGCGGCATGCCCGAAGCGCCGCTCGCCGATGATGCCGGCGACGCCGGGCATCACCGCCTCCGCGGCCAGCGTATGCAGGTTCAGGGCAAGCCGGGCGGCGTATCCCGTCAGTACGTAGGTGGTCACGGCGGAAGCCGACAGGATCATACCCAGCACCAGCACATCACTTCCCAGCAACTTGGAAACGACGTCACCCAGCGCGAGCCAGACGCTCATGCCGAGCAAGGCGCCGATCTCCGTGCGGCGGGGCCGGTCGGCTCCGAACCAGGGGATCTGGCGCCGGACCACGCCGAGGTAGCAGAGGCCCATCAGGGCGGCCAGCACCAGTCCGGCCGCAGCCACGCCGACGAGACCACCACCAGCGTATACGGCCCCGGCAAAGAGGCATCCGCCGACGAGGCTCAGGCCTGCCTGGAGGCCCATGCGCTTGTAGCCGAGGTTCATTCCCCGGAGTACCGACTCAGGGAGTGAGCCCAGCCCCGCCACCAACACCGACCCCATCATGAGCGCACAGGCGAGGCGCACCGTCGGGTAGTAATCGGGCGTGACTTTGGTGACGGCCGGCGCGAGCCAGATCAGCAGGGCTCCCGCCGTGGCCCAGAGCGGCAGGAAAACGATCCACACCGCCAGGGCACTGCCGATCCAGCGCCGTTTGGCGGCGTCATCGTCGGAGGACTGCTGATTGGCGATGACGAGGCGCAGGGCCTGGGTCGAGCGACCATCCGCTGACTCGATGTAGCCGGCGATGCGGCCGAGCATCTCCCACACACCGAACAGCGTGCGACCCAGGCCCGTCACCAGGACCGGCACCAGCATGAGCCCTACGACCAGCTTCACGCTGTAGTCCAGGAGCGACTGGACCACGTTGAGTGATGCCCGTCCGGTCAGGGTAGTGCCCCGGAGGGTGGTGCTCTTTGCCTGGGACCCGGGGGACGATATCTCCAGGAGCTCAGCCGGCATACGCCATCCCGCTCAACTCTGTCGTCAGCCGGTCAGCAATCTGGTCCGGCGTCGCGTCCGCCGAAGACAGGCGAACCACCGAGGGCCCTCCGTGCCGGTTCAGTCCGGCCAACACCCACTCCAATGCCTCCCGGAAGCGCGCCATCCAACGAACGATTTCATCATCGGGGAAGTACTTCACCTGGTGATCGATCCCGCGGGCCCGGATCCGCTGAGCCAGCATCGCATCGGGTGCGTCCAGCACCACCACGACGTCCATCAGGGACGCCCATTCCCGCAGCACTGCATCCCACCACTCTGACGAGATCTCTTCACGCAGCACGTCGTTCCCGAAGCCTCGCAGCCACGCGAGGGCGAACACGGGACCCTCGTCGAGGATCAGAAGGTCGCGCCGCGATGAATCAGGCTGGCGCAGTGCTCTGCTCAGGGTCCGGAGCCGAACCATGTGACGGGTTTCGTCCCACAGGAGGGATCCGGAGCGGAGCCAGAGCCGGCCGAAGGTTGGGACCAGCTGGATCCCGTTTAAGAGGAGGGGTACTACCGGTTGCCCCCAGATCTCACCGGTCCTGAGTCCGAAGCGGGCGACAAGCGACCCGACCAGCGTGCTCTTGCCGGCGCCCGCAGGGCCCACCAGTTCTACTCGAAGCCGGGTCTGACGCAACGGGGCACTCGACATCAATGGCACGTGCCGGTCCCGGAATCGGTGAACCGGCCCGGGACCGTGGGAACGAACTCCCAGGCGTAAGTGGTGTCATCGAGCGTGAGCTTGAGCACCCCGAATGCGTCGGACAGGGCCTCACTGCCCGCCGCGATCGCGAACGGCAGCTCGGAGCTTTCACCGCCGGTCCCCACACTGAACTGGCGGATTCCCCGGCCGTCACCGGTGGCGCCCGTCGGTGTCATGGGGCGCATACGCTCGTACTGATGCTGCTGGCCGTTCAGCACCAGATCCACACCGCCGGCGTACAGCTGTTTCCAGAGTGCGAGCGTGGACGGGTTCTCGGTCCAACCCGAAACGTTGGATGAGAAGAACCGCGGCTTGTGCCACATAGCCATGGTGCAGCGCTTCCGGTTGGCGGCCAGGTCCTTTTCGAGCCATTTACTCTGGGCCGAGCCGGTCCAGAATGGCACCGAATCGCTGACGTTGAGCACGATGACATGCCAGTTGCCCAGGGTCATGCTGTAATAGCCCAGATCTCGGGGTCCGACCCGGTCGCCGAAATAGTCGAAGGCGGCGACAGGCGTGCCGGTGCGGTATTCCCGGTTGCCCAGTACTGCCCAGGTGCGCGCCAGGTGGCGTCCCCAGCTCGGGGCGTAGCAGTTGGCGTAAGCCGGGGCCGATCCATCGGGGAAAGCGTTGTCGCCCAGCGCGAAAATCGTCCCCGGCAGGGTATCCAGCATCGCGGCGGTTGCCTCGTCGTTGATGCTACCACAGCTGGCGATGTTGCCCGCCGCCAGGACCACCTCCGCCGGCAGATCAATCAGAGGCTCGTAGGAGGGGCCGGTCGGATCGGCACCTCCGCACGCAGCCAATGCCAGCACGACGACCGGAAACCACCCGGAGGACCGTTCGCCTCTCGCCAGGCTTGTCGCCATCATGTCTGATCTCCACCGTGGATTTGGCCTTGTCCTCCGCTTTCGAGAACCCGGATTCGAGAGGAGCCCCACCGGGCAATCCGGCCCCGGACGACCTGCTGCCAGTGCAGCCCGCTGGCTGCGAGGTCCCGCATCTGCCCCAGCCAGCGATACCGGCTGTGGATCCAGCGATACTTTCTGTCGTCTCGATGGGCGCCGAACTTCATCTTGAAGTCGCCTAGACCCATGAGGTCGAAGCTTTCACAGCCGGCAGCAAGGGCGCGCTGCATGACGGTCCAGGTCATCAGCTCCGTGGCACGGTACCAGCGATGCTCGGCGCTATGAGCCCAGCTCCAGAGCAGCAGCTCGGAGCCCTCGATGGTGAAGATTCCGGAGGCGATGTTGGTCTTCCCGTCGGGGAGGTAGACCGACACGGCGACCAGGTGGCCGGCATCCCGCATGCGGCGAAAGCATTCCAGGACCCGCTGCCGGCCAAAGTTTATGACATGGCCACCACGCAGGTACACCTCCGTGAGCTGCGCGTAATGCTCGTCCACGAAGCGCTCGTCCTGCTCGAACCTCACCTCGAGACCGAGCTTTCTGCCTCGCGTGACATTTCGGCGGGCGCTCTCCTTGAACGCCTTGAAGGTTCGGGCTTCGTCCCGGGGGTAGAGCGCCGCGCGATAGGTAGGCCAGGGCTCACCCCGGAAGCCGGAGGTAAGCATGGCGGCAGGATCGAGATCGGGACTCATGATCTCCATGTGATGGATCCCCAGGCGGCGTTCCAGATACGGCACCACCGCCTCCATCACTTCGGCGGTGGTCAGCCGGGTGTCGTCGAACACCGGCCCCATGCTCACCGTCTGGCTGGCCGGGGGCGGGGACCCGAAGAGCCGCAGCGGCCCTACCTCGCCGACGATCCCCGGCAGACAGCCCACCACTTCGCCATCCCGCTCCAACACCAGGAAGCACGGCCGGCCGAACCCTGAGCCTTCGAGGGAGCGAAGCCACGCGGTGCGGTGGGTGACGCGGCTATTGGGAAACCGGCGGACCAGGGCGTCCCATCCCCCGAGCTCCTCCGACGATGCGGGACGAACCTGAAGTCGAAGAGACGAAAGCACCGGGATCATCGTACCTGCCCCTGCCGGTCCCACTCGCGAGTGGAGTGCTGGACGTAGAGCCGATAGAGGGAGGGCAGGCTCAGGCGGGCGACGCCTTTGAGCCGCCGCAGCAGCAGTTTGGAGGTCCAGCCCTGGTAGCGCGCCAGCCGCGCGATCTCATCAGGCGTGGTGGACGCCTTGGCGCAGTAGCGTCCCAGTATCCAGCAGCCCCCCACGACGCTAGGAGTCAGGCGGGGTTCGGAGGTAAAGAGGTAACGGAGGCCGGAGTGCCCGGCGCTCCGCAGCACCGCCGCCGATATATCCCCCCCGGGCACCGCGGCCGAGAGGCAGGGTTCGCCGAGGATCTGGGCCAGAATGTCGCAGCTCTGGCGCCATTCGACCGTCATACGGTCGGGATCGAGGTCCCGATAGATGTCGGGGTGGGTATGAGAGTGGCTGCCGACCAGGTGCCCAGCGCGCCGCAACTGTCGGATCTCAGGGGCATCGAGGAAGGTCCGGTGGCCGATGAAGCCGGTGGTAATGAAGAAATGCCCCTTCCATCCCCGGCGGCTCAGCTCTTCTCCGGCCAGAAGCGCGCTCTTCCCGCCATCATCGAACGTGAGCAGGAGGTGCCGGGCAGACCCGGCCAGATCGATGTCGGTGACCAGCGCGGCAGTGCGCTGGGCTGACGCGATGGCATCCAGATGGGTCCGGAACTGCCGGACTCCCAGCTTGTATGGAACGGCGCCATTCCGCTGGAAGCCGGACTGAGTGTGATCATCCGTCACATCGTGGTAGCCGAATGCAGCGACGAGGGCGGTCATGCGTTCACCGTTCGGCGAGTGTCGCCGTTCAGCACACGAGCCAGGCCCTGGGCCAGGGTTACCCGGGGCCGCCAGCCGAGCTCCTGCCGGGCGGCAGCGCACTCGAACCGCATGGGCGCCAGGGTGCGCTGCAGACGGTAACGCGCGGTCCCGAGCTGGCCGTGCCGAAGAAGCGTTACCAGATCGAGTCCCAGCATGGCAGCCCAAACCAGTGGATAGGGAGCGAACACCGGCCGGATGCGGCCTCCGGTTACTTCCCGGATGGTGCGAGCGAGCTCCTCCTGGTCGCCGTCGGCCGAATCCACCAGGTTGTAGATGCTGCCGGTGGCAACGCCGCTTTTCGCCGCCGCGAGCATCGCATCAACCACGTTGTCCACGTACACCAAACCAGTTGAGACCCGGGGGCTCCCCGCGACGAGCGGCCGCTCCAGAGAAGACGGGAGTGGGAAACGGCCTACCGGCAGCTTGGCTCCCGGCCCGTAGATGGTTCCCGGCCGCAAAACGATGATGCGCGGGGAGAGCTCTCTCCGCGCGTATTGCAGGAGCGCGGCGTCCGCCGCGAGCTTGCTGCGGATGTACGCGCCACGCTCAGCGACACGCCCGTCGTAGGGCAGGCTTTCGTCGAGCACGGGCTGGGTCCCGCTCGGAGCGGCGTACACCGACATGGACGAAACGTGGACGAAGGTCTTGACCCCTGTCTCGGCGGCGAGCCGGACCAGTCGGAGCGTGCCTCGCACGTTGGCGTCCTCGAACTCGTCCAGCGATCCCGGCGCGCCACACAGCGCCGCGCAGTGAAAGACCGTTTCCACGCCACGCAGTGCTACCCGCAACCCCTCTTCGGTGACCAAGTCGCACTGGGCCCATTCGACCCCTGGGAGCTGCCGGGCACGAGACGCAAGCCGGGTGGCGCCCCTGACCGCGGTCCCCTGCTCCGAGAGCACCTCGACCAGCCGCCCTCCCAGGAAGCCGGAGGCCCCGGTCACCAGGATCCTGGGCTGGGTCTCCTGGCGCGCGTTCAGTGGGGGCCGCTGCTTCCGGATGCCCTGACAACCCTCCTTGATCTGGTCCATCAGCCGCACGTTGAGAACCCCGGATTCCGGCGTTACCGGCACCGGCGACCCGCCTACGATACTGCCATAAAACTGCCGGATCGTCTGGCGCAGCCCGGCCGAGCGTTTTGCATTGCCAGCCCCGATGCCGCCGAGGGCCAACACGCCCGACCACATCAGGTGCAGCCCCGGCGCAAAGCTCCCGGTGATGCGGGTCAAGGCCGGGGGCAACCGACTCTGTCGCTGGGTTACAACGGTGAGGGTCTGCCAGTCGGCGGTGACTCTGCCCCTGGTGCCGATGACCTCGACCCGGTTTACCTCGGGCGCGCTGCAAAGAGAAAGCGAGACTTCCCCGATGCCGTTGGTGGAGGGGATGAGTATTCGGATCTCCTCGACCCCCGCCTCCCGGACGCTGCCGATGTTGAACCCGGCCACCTGCGGCTCGTGCGGCTCCGTAAGGAAGTGACACGCGAGGTAGAGCGGATGGCAGATCAGATTGTCGAACGTTCCCCAGTCATAGGCATAGCTCCACGGAATCACGGCCGAGCGGGCGCCGGGCTCATAGGTGAACCCCTGCTCCGCGCGTACCGACACGACTTGCCCGATGTCGCCTGCCGCTACCCTTCGGCTGGCTTCCACAAAGACGGGGTCGAGGAGCCGGTTATGGCCGGGACACACCAGGATGCCGGCTTCACGCGCCAGCTCAACGATGGCCCGGGCGTCGGCCTCGCTGGCTGCGAATGGCTTTTCGATGTACATGTGGGCCCGGTATTCCGCGGCTACCCGCGCGAGCGCCAGGTGGGTTGCCGGAGGGGTGAGCAGATGCACTACCTGGGGCTGCGCTTCCCGCATCAGGGTCTCGGCGTCGGCATAGCAGCGCGGGATGGCGTGGCGGGTGGCTGTCTGGCGCGCCCGGCGTTCGTCGAGATCGCACACTGCCACGATCTCGACACCAGGCAGCCCCTTCAGGGCCGCAATGTGCTGCGCGCTGATCCTGCCGCAGCCGATCAAGGCCACGCGCAGGCTTTCACTCCGGGTTGTGTTCACCGCAGGCGGCTCCTACCTTTTGACACGAATCCTCCGACGCGTTTACTCGAATCCCCCGCGGCGCGGTTACTTCCCGGAAAACTTCCTGACGCCTGCATCGCAACCTCACGTCGCTCTCCTGCGAGCGGTTGACCTGGGCGTTGCCCTCCTGCTCGCACCCCTATGGGCACCGCTTCTTCTGCTGGGCGCCGGTGCCGCGTGGCTGCTGCAAGGCTCCCCCGTCTTCTACCGGGCCGAGCGCCTGGGCCGGCACGGCGAGGTCTTCCGCATGCTGAAGCTGCGAACCATGGTGCGGAACGCTGAGCGACTCGGCCCCGCGGTTTCCGCCAGTTACGATCCCCGGATTACCCGCATTGGCAGCCTGCTCCGGCGCACCAAAGTCGACGAGCTGCCGCAGTTTCTCCACGTGCTGTCCGGGCGGATGTCCATCGTCGGTCCCCGGCCGGAAGCGCCGACCTATTTGCGCTACTACACGCCCGAAGGACTCAGAGCCCTGGAGGCGAAGCCCGGCATCACCAGCTACGGGACGCTCTACTTCTTCTCCGCAGAGCGAGACGCTCCGACTGCGGATTTCGAGAATTTCTACATCCACGAGCTCCTGGCGCCCAAACTCCTGCTGGACGAGCGGTGCTGGCTGGATCTTCAGGCCCGCCCGGTCCGCACGACCGCCCTGCTGTTGATCCTCACCGTCGCGGCAGTCCTGGGACGAGGCTCGGCGCGCTTTTCGCCGGCGCGGCTGGAGACCCGATTTCTCCGCGAACGCAGCGCTATAGGGCGAAGGATGAGCCCGTAGGCAGCAGGACCCCGACGTCGGTGCGCCGCCGGCCCCCCGCCCGAGCTTCCTTCCGTCGGCAGGCCAATCCCTGGCGCCGTTCATCTATCCGCAGCTCGGGAGGGGGCATCAGCCGCACGACGGCCCGCCGACGTTCGCGCCATGAGGGCTGGTTGGAGCTCAGCATGACCTGCCACGCGCCCGAAGCGCGTCCGGTAGACATGGTCTCGGTGGAAGCGGCGGGCTCGGCGCTATGTCCTGCCAGCGGCGCAACGCTCTCGGGCACCAGCTCACACAGCATGTGCATCAGGCCAGCTCGATCGCCGGAGTCGAGATAGGCCAGGAGCCGGCTGAGCTTCTGGACCAGCTCGGGACCAGCCAACTCCGTCGTCTGACTGATACGGATCTTGGGACTCGATGTCGGTATGGTCGCCTCCAGGGCCGAGATGAGGTCCTCGCTCAGCTTTTCCCCTGGCCTGAGACCGGTGAAGGCTATGGATATATCCCTGCCGGGCACCCTGCCTGAGAACCGAATCAGCTTCTCGGCCAGGTCCAGGATCCGCACCGGTTCCCCCATCTCCAGCATGGCAATGGCGCCGGCGGTTTCGGGAAGCGAGCCTGCCTGCAACACCAGTTGGGCTGCTTCCGGTATGGTCATGAAGTAGCGCTGCACCAGAGGATGGGTCACGGTGACAGGGCCGCCGGCCGCGATCTGACGCTCGAACAGCGGGATCACGCTTCCCTTGGAGGCCAGGACGTTCCCGAACCGAACCGCTCTGAAGTCAGTGCCCACCCGATGCAGGTTCGGCAGGCCGAAGATGATTCGCTCGGCGATGCGCTTGGTCGCCCCCATGACGCTGGAAGGTCGGATCGCCTTATCGGTGGAGATCAGCACGACCTTGGTGGCGCCATATCTGACCGCGGTGGTGGCAACCAGCAGCGTTCCCAGAATGTTGTTCCGAACCGCTTCCAGGACGTTCGTCTCCATCAGCGGCACGTGCTTGTACGCCGCGGCATGCATGACGTAGTTCGGGCGGTGCTCTTCATACACCTGCGCCAGGCGGGTTGCGTTGGTGATATCGCAGATCACCGGTACGATCTCGAGCCCCGGATGGGCTTCAGTGAGCTCGAGATGCACGAAGTACAGGTCGCTCTCGGCCTGATCCAGCAGGACCAGCCGGGCCGGACCGAACGGCGCGATCTGCCGGGCCAACTCCGAACCGATGGACCCGGCCGCCCCGGTCAGCAGCACGACCCGCTGGTTGAGGTCGGCGGCAACCGGCGCCAGATCCAGGGTCACGGGCGGGCGACCCAACAGGTCTTCCAGCCGTACGTTTCGAAGCTGATTCACACCCGCCCCGCCCTCCAGTAGCTCGTGCAGCGACGGCAGGGTCTTGAACTCCAGTCCTGCCGCAATGCACTGGTCAACTACCCGGCGCATCTGGGAGAGCTCCGCCGGGTCCAGCGCGATGATGGCAAACTCCGCGCGCAGCTTCTGGCTTACCGCTGGCAGGTTATCCGCCGTGCCGACCACCCGGACCCCGCGGATCGTCCGGCCCTGTCGGGCGCCGTTCAGGTCAATGATTCCCACTGGGTGCAACGCGCACATTTCGGCGCGACGGGCCTCGCGCAGGACCTGCTCGGCGCGCTCCCCCGCCCCGATGATCAGCGTCCGACGGCCCCTCGGGGTGGCGAACGGCACGGGGCCTTCCCGCAAGGCCCTGGCGATGAACGGGATGCCCCCGGCGAAGAAGATCGCGCTGGCCCAGTCCACCAGCAGGACGGAACGGGGGACGCCGGGAAAGAGATGCGAGAGAAACAGCACCATCACGAAGGTGATGGAGCTGATGGTCACGGCCAGCGCGAGGGTGAGGAGGTCCTGCAGTCCGAAGTGCAGCCAGTAGGCCCGAAAAACCCCAGCCCCGGCATAGGTGGCCAGCCGCAGGACCACCAGCAGCGGCACCGAGATCCAGAACAGCTCTGCTTCTTCCGGTGGCGTGTTGAAATCGAACCGAAGCTCGAAGGCCAGCCGGTAGCCCGCCACGATGAGCAGCAGATGGAGCGCCGGGTCTCGCCAGTAGGAAGCGACCCGGACCAGGCGCTCAGCCGTGACCCAGCCGGCTGCGGGCGCCGGGAGCTCTCGCGCGCCGGTGCTCATCGGCCGAATCTTTGTACCACGTCGAGCACCGCCGATATCACGTCGCCCACATCCGCGTCCGTCAGCATGGGATGCAGGGGAAGGCTCAGCATCCGCTGGTACGACTCGTACGCCACCGGGAACTGGGTGGGCTGATAGCCGTACTTCTGCTGATAGAATGGATGGATGTGAATGGGGATGAAATGCACCGAGGTTCCGATGTTGAGAGCGGTCAGCTCCTGGATGAACTGGTCCCGGCCGATCCGCAGCGCCCCCAGCCTCAACCGCAGGACGTAGAGATGCCAGGCATGCTCCACCTCGGGGCGCTCGGTCGGAACCTCGAGGGCGTCGAGGTCGCCAAAGGCAGCGGTATAGGCGGACACGATCTCCCGGCGCCGCGCCTGGAAGCGGTCGAGCTTGCGCAGCTGGGCCAGTCCCATGGCCGCCTGCACATCCGTCATGTTGTACTTGAATCCGGGCTCATCCACCTGATAGAACCAGCTGCCGCCGTGGCCATATCGCTTCCAGGCATCCCGGCTCATGCCATGCAGGCCCAAGGTGCGGGCCCGGGCGATGAGTTCCGGCGGAGCCGTGAGCATGCCGCCCTCACCAGTGGTGAGATTCTTAGTGGCGTAGAAGCTGAACGCGACGGCGTTCTCGCCCGATCCGATCAGCCGTCCCTTGTAGCTGGCCGGCACCGCGTGAGCGGCATCCTCGATTACTGCGGCGCCGTGCGCCTTGGCGATCTCCTGGATCGGATCGAGGTCGACCGGATGACCGGCGTAGTGAACCGCCAGAACGGCGCGGGTGCGTCCGGTCATGGCTGCTGCAACCGCCGCGGGCGAGAGGTTGAGCGTATCGTGCTCCACGTCCGCCAGCACCGGGGTCGCGCCCAGGTGCTCGATGACGTTGGCGCAAGCGCAGAACGTCATGGGAGTGGTGATGACCTCATCACCGGGCCGCACCCCGAGCGCCAACAGCCCGAGGTGCAGGCCGGCCGTGCACGAGTTCAGTCCCAGCGCACCGGCCGCTCCCACCCTGGTTCTGAACGCCGACTCGAACTGCTGGGTCTTGGGCCCGGTGGTGATCCAGCCGGACCGCAGCGTGTCGGCAACTTCCTGCATCTCCTCCTCGCCGACAGCCGGGGTTGAGAAGAGCAGGAAGTCGCGCCGCCGCCTCCAACTCTCGATGCCTGGGCCGGCGCGCAGCTCACTACTGGCTGGTGACTGGTCGGTGTTCACGATTTCACTTCTTGCACCGGGGCCGAACGACGCACGAGCGACCTGCTGGGCGTAGCCATCCAACCCCCGGGATTCAACGATATGAAGTGAGTGACGTGCTGCTGACTGGCTGCGGAGGGGCGGGAATGCGAGGTTCGTGCCCGAGGAGAGATCCGGGAAGAGCTTACTTCACAATGCTCTGCGTGGGTCGTGCCAGAACTTGCAGAAAGGCTAGTGGCGACTGATCGTTGCGCCGGCGCTACTAGTTACGAGTCGCCAGTCACGAGTCGCCAGTTACCAGTGGTCAGCTGTTCCCGTACCCGCTGGCGACCGGCGACTGGCGACTCTTCTAATACCATCCAATCGGTTTCTCGTCGAGGTTGATGAACACCTGCTTGGTCTCCAGATACTCCTCGACTCCCCAGCGACCCAGTTCGCGCCCGAAGCCGGACGCCTTGTAGCCGCCCCAGGGAGCCTCGACAAAGGTAGGTTGCATGTGGTTGACCCACACAATGCCGGCCTCGAGCGCCTTCACCACACGGAATGCCTTGAAGATGTCGCGGGTCCAGACCGCGGCGGCCAGCCCGTACGGGGTTTCGTTGGCAATCCGGATTGCCTCGGCTTCATCCTTGAAAGGTATGACGCTCATGACCGGGCCAAAGATCTCTTCCTGGGCGATTCGGGCTGAATTATCTACGTCGTAGAAGATGGTGGGTTCGATGTACCATCCCTTCTCGAACTGCTTGGGTCTGCCGCCGCCGATCGCAATCTTGGCCTCGCCCCGGCCGACCTTGAGATAGTCGGCGACCCGGTCCCGCTGCTCCGCGCTCACCAGGGGACCCATCTTGTTCTCACGATCCATTCCGGGCCCGAGCTTGATCGTCTTTGCCTTTGTTGTGGCCGCCTCGACGAACTTCTTGTAGATGTCACGCTGCACCAGCACCCGGCTGCCGGCGGAGCACACCTCCCCCTGATTGATGAAGGTACCGAACAGGGCGCCGTCGACCGCGTTCTCGAAGTCGGCGTCGCTGAAGAAGATGTTGGGCGACTTCCCGCCCAGCTCGAGCGATACCCGCTTGAGTTGATCGGCGGCATTGCGCATGATGGTCTTGCCGACTTCCGCGCTGCCGGTAAACGCGATCTTCCGCACCGCTGGGTGGCTGACCAGAGGCGCCCCGGCCCCGGGGCCATCACCAGTAACGATGTTGACCACACCGGGCGGGATCCCGACTGTCTCGAAGTCCTTTGCCAGCTCGAGGATAGAGAGAGGCGTCTGCTCCGCCGGCTTGAGCACGACGGTGCAACCCGCCGCAAGCGCCGGCGCGATCTTCCAGGCCGCCATCATCAGCGGGTAGTTCCAAGGGATGATCTGCCCCGCCACGCCGATGGGCTCCCGCATCGCGAAGGCAACGGCCTCGGCCGGAACCGGGAGTACATCGCCGTTGATCTTGGTGGCCAGGCCGCCGTAGTACTCAAAGCAGGTCGCGGTGTCGTCCATATCATACTCGGACTCAACGATCGGCTTCCCCGTGTTCCGGGTTTCCAGCTCGGCCAGTTCCGCCCGGCGCGCCCGTATCCGCTCCGCCAGCCGGAACAGCACCCGGCCCCGGTCCTGGGCCGTCACGGCCTTCCAGCCATCGTAGAAGGCCTTGGTGGCAGCCTTGGCCGCGAGGTCGATATCGGCGGCGTTGCCGGCCGGCACCGTCGCGATGACCTCCTCGGTGGACGGGTCAAACACCTCGAACGTCTTCCCGCTTCCCGAGTCGACAAACCGGCCGTTGATAAACATTTGGTAGCTGGCCACCGGGGATTTCCGCGCCTTACCAGACTCTCTGGCCGTGCTCGTCATCGGGTCCTCCATTCCTTACGTATGTCTATCCCTGGAACCGGATGGCAGAAAATACCACAAAGGCACGAAGGGCACATCCAGCTGCGCCCTCGTGCCTTGATGGTACCGCTGCCGCCCCTTCTAGGCCGCGGCTACAGCCTGTCGTGATGGCTGAAGTACCCCCCGAATCAGCGGAACCGGTGAATCGTCCCGTACCCGCCAGGGCATGCCCTCACGAGCCAGTTGCTCCAGAAACGGGTCTGGATCGAACTGCTCCGGCGACAGCACGCCGGTGCCTTTCCAGATTCCCTGCGCGAGTAACCGCGCGGCGATGACGGGTGGTATGCCGGTCTGATAGGCCGTAGCCTGCACGCCCAGCTCCGCAAACACCGTCTCGTGATCAGTGACATTGTAGATGTAGTAGGCCTTCGGCTTGCCGTCTTTCAGGCCCTTGGCGAGTGTGCCCACGCAGGTCTTCCCACGCATGCGCCCCGCCAGATCCTTCGGTTCAGGCAGGAGCGAGACTACCAGGTCGCGGGGTACGACGGACTGATTCCCGACCTGGACCCGATCCTTTCTCGAGAGACCCAGACGCTTCATGACGCGAAGGGTTTCGATCGTGACCTCGTCCATACACAGCTTGAAGTCCACCGTATGAACCTGAGGAAAGAAACGCGGCAGGGTTCTCGACTCCTCATGATCGACGTAATAGCAGTTCAGTATGCCGAGCTCCGGAAAATTGAACGGCTCCATACCGGTCAGCGGCTCTTCGAGATGGTAGCGGCCACCCCGATAGGAGACGGCCTGGCAGAGACACTCGTCGATCATGACCCAGGGACTGAACGCTGCCAGGAAGCCATCGTGGCCCTGGCATCTTGAATTGTCTCCATCCCGCACCCTGAGCTCGGTCACAACGTCGAGCAGGTGCTTGGCCGCGTAGGCGGCGTAGATGTTGGTAGTGCCGGGATCCGCTCCCATTCCAAGGAGCGCGAGTAGGCCGGCGGCGCGGAACTCGGCGTCGAGCGCGAACTGGTCATCCATCTTGGGGATGCCGTCCGCGTCGGTGCCTGCGCTGGCAAGGTCGATGTAATCGCAGCCGCCCTCGAGGCAGGCACGCATCACATCGATGTTCGTCGCAGGAAGAGCCGCGTTGAGGACAATGGTGGTGCCAGTCTGCCGAATGATCTCGGCGACCGCGGCTCGATCGCCGGCATCCAGACCGACAGCCGACACACGAGGATCGTTGAGCCGTTCCGCTAGGAGGGAAGCGCGGGCGGACACCGCGTCGGCGATGACGAGTTTCTCGAGCACCGCTTCCTTCACGAATTTGAGGGCGGACACGGTCCCCACCGCGCCGGCGCCTAACACCAGGACTTTCACAAACTCCTCTTTTCATTGTTGGCGCGGCACTCGGTCTGGCCACTTCGGCGACTAACGCCTCGGAGGCCTCGCCCCCGCCGCTGATGGGGGCTCACAGCTCAAGGAGATGGTCAGCTGTGAGAGTGGACCCTCCGCTTTGTCGGAGGATGCAAACGTACCTTGGCTCGTTGAGAGTTTGGGGTACCCTGCCATAGTAGCTCCGGCCCCCTACCCCCTGTCCAGCCCCCAACTGGGCTGCCGCTGGGTGATCTACCCCACTTGACCCGCGGCGGAGCCGACTAGGTCATGATCGGGCAAGCAGTTGCGTAACTGGACCGATTTGAGGACCCGCATAGTTATGCAGCCGGAAGGCCGGCTGAACGGCGCTCGAGTCAGCAGAGCAGCCTGGCTGCCGGCAGATAGTCGCAGGGGTTGCCGACTACACCGGTTGGTGTATGCTCCACCAAATCCAGCAACCGCTTTTACTTTCGCAATTCGCAGACTTTCTCGGGGTGCAGATGTCTGGCGTCATCCAGCTCGTGACCGAGATCCCCGGCCCCAGGAGCCGCGCGCTTTTGGCCCGGCGCCTTGAGGCGGTGCCGCGCGGTGTTCCGGCCGTGACGCCTATCGCCGTGATGAGCGCCGAGGGCGCGGTGGTCACCGATGCCGATGGCAACCGCCTGATCGATTTCGCAGGCGGCATTGGGGTGGTGAACACCGGCCACCGCCATCCGGCCCTGGTCGCGGCGGTACGGGCACAGCTCGACCGGTTTGCCCACGTGTGTTTCCCGGTCTCAACGTACGAGCCATACGTGGCTCTGGCCGAGCGACTCAATCAGATAACCCCCGGCAGCCACGCCAAGCGCAGCTTTTTCCTTAATAGTGGCGCGGAGGCAGTGGAGAATGCGGTCAAGGTGGCCCGGTCGTTTACCGGGCGGCAGGCGATTGTCTGCTTTGAGCACGGCTTTCACGGCCGAACCAATTTGGCGCTGGCACTCACGTCCAAGGTGATGCCTTACAAGAAGGGGTTTGGCCCCTTCGCTCCCGAGGTCTACCGGATACCGTTTCCTTATTGCTATAGATGCGGGGAAGCGGGCGGACGGGCGGACGGGCGGACGGGCGGGCAATGCTGCCTCGCGAGCGTCGAGCGGCTGGAGCAGATCTTTGCCACCACCGTTGACCCCGACTCCGTCGCTGCAATCATCATCGAGCTGGAGCTGGGCGAGGGTGGTTTCGTCCCGGCGCCACGTGAGTATGTGTCTGCCCTGGTTGAGTTTGCCCGGGCGCATGGGATCCTGATCATTGCCGACGAGATTCAGACCGGCTTTGGCCGCACCGGCAAGCTCTTCGCGTGCGAGCACTACGGCCTGATTCCCGACCTCATTATCACCGCCAAGTCCCTTGCCGGCGGTTTTCCCCTGGCTGCGGTGACCGGGAGGGCCGAAATCCTCGACGCCCCGCAGCCCGGCGGACTGGGCGGAACCTATGGTGGTAACCCTCTCGCCTGCGCCGCTGCGTTGGCAGTGCTCGATGTCATGGATAAGGAGCAGCTGCCAGCTCGTGCCGCCCGGATGGGTGAGCGCATCCGGCTGCGGTTCTGCCAGTGGGCGGCCCGCCATGCCTGCATCGGCGATGTCCGAGGCCTTGGCGCCATGGTAGGCATGGAATTGGTTCGGGATCGCCAGTCCAAGGCGCCGGATAAACCCTTGACGGCACGGCTGCAGGCGGCATCGCTGGAGCGCGGTGTGATTCTGCTCTCCGCTGGAAGCTACGGCAACACGATCCGGGTGCTGGCTCCTCTCACCACCCCCGACGACGTCCTGGAGGAGGGACTCGACGTTATTGAACAGGCGCTCGAGGCGGTCCTGGCCGCGCGCCCGTGACCGCGTCGCCCAAGGGACAACCGGTGGTGCAGTTCTCGCGCGTTTCCAAGAGCTTCGGAGACGTCAAGGCGGTTGAAGACATCTCCTTCGATATCCGGCGGGGCGAGTTCTTCTCCATCCTGGGTCCTTCCGGCTGCGGCAAAACCACCACCCTGCGGCTGCTGGCCGGCTTCGAGGAGCCGGATGCCGATGGTGGAGAGGTCCGCCTCCTGGGCGAAGTCGTCAACAAGAAACGCCCCTACGAGCGGAAGATCGCCATGGTCTTCCAGAACTACGCACTCTTTCCCCACCTCACCGTCGCGCGGAACGTCTCGTTTGGACTGGAGCAGCGAAAGACTCCCAAGGCTGAAATCGAAGAACGAATCGGTCGTGCTCTGGAGATGGTCCGCCTCAAGCCTGAGGTCTTTTCCGGCCGGATGCCGGGCCAGCTTTCCGGCGGCCAGCGGCAGCGGGTCGCGCTGGCCCGGGCCCTGGTGCTGGAGCCCGCGATCCTTCTCCTCGATGAGCCGCTTGGCGCCATCGACCTCAAGCTGAGAAAAGAGATGCAGCTCGAGCTCAAGGCCCTCAACAAGCAGCTCGGCACCACCTTCGTGTACGTCACGCACGACCAGGAAGAAGCCTTGACGATGTCCGACCGCATCGCAGTGATGGACAGCGGACGGGTAGCCCAGCTGGGAACGCCGGCCGAGATCTACGAGAATCCCCGGACCGCGTTCGTCGCGCGATTCATCGGCGAGTCCAACTTCTTCAACGGACAGGTCGACCGGCGGACCGGAGGGCAGTGGATCGTGGCACAGCCGGGTGGCGGGACCTTTCAGGTTCCCGACCACCCCAGCGTCGGCCCGGCGCGGGAGGTGCGCATAGCCGTGCGGCCGGAGTGGATGGATGTGCAGAGACCCGACTCGATTCCGCCCGGGGAAAACGCGCTGGTGGGTACCATCAGAGACATCATCTATCTGGGCGAAACGATGCACGTCATCGTCACGGTGCCGGGCAGCGGGGACGTCACGGTCGCGCTCCGTAACGAGGGACAGCTGATCAAGCCACTGCTGTGGAAGCGGGGAGACACGGCGGCGGTGGCCTGGCTGCCGGAAGATTGCCAGATACTGGAGGACGAATAGTGGGAGCGATCCGGGAGCGGGCGCTCACCTGGCTCTATACCCGGCCGGAGGCCCGGGCCTGGGCTCTTCTGGCTCCAGGCGGGCTGTGGCTGGTGGCGTTCTTTCTCGTGCCCCTCCTCATCATGCTGGCGTACAGCCTCATGCCCCGGGGAATCTATGGCGGGGTAGAGCCCGGGTTCACTCTGGAGCACTACGCCCGCTTTTTCGACCCGCTCTACCTGCAGGTGTTACAGCGGACTTTCGTATGGTCCATTGCCTGCACCGTCATCTGTCTCTTTCTGGGCTATCCGGTGGCATATGTGATCGCGCGCAGCCGCCGGTGGCGAACTCTTCTGGTTTTCCTCGTCGTGCTGCCGTTCTGGACCAGCTTCCTGGTCCGCACCTTCGCCATGATCTTTCTCATGCGCGATACCGGGCTGATCAACAGCTGGCTGATGAGCCTCGGACTCATCCAGGAGCCCCTGACCATCCTGTATACACCGTTCGCGGTGATGGCCGGCCTGGTCTACGGCTTCCTGCCGTTCATGATCCTGCCGATCTATGCGTCGCTGGAAAAGCTGGATGCGTCTCTGCTCGAGGCCGCCGAAGTGCTCGGCGCCAAGCCGGCCGCACGGTTCCGCCGAGTGACTCTCCCACTCTCCATGCCCGGCGTCGTGGCAGGCTCGCTTCTGGTCTTCGTGCCGGCACTGGGGTCTTTTCTGACGTCCGATCTGCTGGGTGGGGCGAAACAGGTGATGATCGGAAACCTGGTGCAGAACCAGTTTTCTTCGGCCCGTAACTGGCCGTTCGGTTCTGCCGCCTCGTTCATCGTCATGGCGCTGGTCCTGGCGGCGGTCACCTGGTATCTGCGGGTCAGGGACAGCGGCGTTCGCCTCGTGGAACCCAAATGAATACGCCGCTTCCCCGGTGGCTCATCGGAGTCACCGCGGTGGTGTACTTCTTCCTGCACCTGCCGGTGCTCGTGCTGGTGGTCTTCTCGTTCAACAACTCGAAATTTTCGGTCGATTGGCAGGGGTTCACCCTTCAGTGGTACCAGCGGCTGCTCGAGCGGCCCGACATCCTGCGGGGACTCAAAGCCAGTCTGATCGTGGGCGGCGCGGCAACCCTCATCTCGGCCGTCTTCGGTACGCTGCTGGCGCTGGCACTGGCGCGGCAGCGATTTCGGGGGCGTCGAGCCCTGGAGGGCTTCCTCTACGTCCCGATCGTAACTCCGGAGATCGTCACCGGGATCTCACTTCTCCTGCTCTTCGCGCTGCTCAAGTTTCCGCTCGGGCTCACCACCATCACCATCGCCCACGTGGCATTCTGCATCTCATTCGTGGTCATCGTGGTGCTGGCCCGGCTCCAGGGAATGGACGAGAACCTGGAGGAGGCGGCGATGATTCTCGGGGCCGACGAGATCACCACCTTCTGGAAGGTGACGGTCCCGCAGCTCTGGCCGGGTATCCTGTCCGGTGCCCTGCTGGCCTTCACCATGTCGTTCGACGACTTCGTGATCACGTCGTTCGTATCGGGCCCCGGCTCGTCTACCCTGCCGATCGTGGTTTACGGCATGGTGCGCAAGAACGTGGAGCCAAGCATCAACGCCATCAGCACCATCATCCTCCTGGCCACCGCGATCCTGATCTATCTCGCGGATCGGCTGGCGCGGGCCAAGTAGGCGGGACAGTCGGACAGCGGGTCAGGACAAAGAGCCAATGTTCCTATAGTGGTTGATTGAACGGGGTGAGGATGTTCGAAAGATGTCTTTGGTCTGATCAGGGAGAACTGTCCCGCTGTCCCGCTGTCCCGCTGCCAGCTTCCACTGACGTCGCCATCATCGGGGGCGGCTATACCGGCCTGGCGGCGGCCCGTGAGCTCGCCCGGCGCGGAGTCGACTGCACCGTGCTCGAGCGGCATCATCTGGGGTGGGGTGCCAGCAGCCGGAACGGCGGTTTCGTGCTCCAGGGCTACAAGCCGGAGATGGAGCAGTTGGCGCGCATGGTGGGTGCGGGTCGCGCGAGGAAGATGTTTCAGCTGACGCTGGATGCGATGCAGCTGTTGGAACGCCTCATCGGCGAAGAGGGAATCGAATGCGACTTCTCTCACTGCGGCGCCCTGACGCTGGCCGCGAAACCCGGTCACCTCAACGGACTGGAACAGAGCGGACGGTTTCTGCGCGAGCAGCTCGGCTATGAGACTGAGCTCCTCTCACGGGGAGACCTCAGCCGGGAAATTCATTCCCGCCGCTACCATGGCGCACTCCTCGATCCGGGTGGATGTTCTCTGCAGCCGGCAAAGTATGTCAGCGGGCTGGGTCAGGCCGCGAGCAGGGCGGGTGCCCGCCTGCTCGAGAACACCGAGGTCACCCGCCTCAGGAAGGTGACGGCGGGGTTCGAGGTCGGGACCAGCCGCGGCCTGCTGCGAGCTCGCGAGGTGCTCGCGGCGACCAACGGCTATACTCCGGCAGCGCTGGGGATGCTCCGCCGCCGGGTGATTCCTATCGGGAGCTATATCATTGCGACGGAGCCCCTGGGCCCGGAGATCGCCCGCACCCTGATCCCGCGGCGCCGGGTCATGAGCGACACGAAGAACCTGCTGTACTACTTCCGGCTCTCGCCGGATGACAGGATGGTGTTTGGCGGCCGCGCATCATTTACGCCGGCCAGCCCCCGCCGCAGCGCGGCGATTCTCAGGGCCGGAATGCGCGACGTGTTCCCTCAGCTCGCTGGGGCAAAGCTGGACTTCGCATGGTCGGGCAAGGTGGCCTATCCTATGGATCACCTTCCCCATGCCGGCTGTATGCGAGGGGTGTATTACTCGATGGGCTACTGCGGACACGGCGTCGCGCTCGCCACGTACCTGGGCACCCGGTTGGCGGGCGTGATTGCCGGCGGGGGTGAACTGCCGGATCTCGGCGGCAAGCGGTTCAAGGCCATCCCGTTTTTCACCGGATTTCCGTGGTTCCTCCCGTTCGTAGGAGGATACTACCGAGCTCGCGACTGGTTGAGTTAGCCGGGTCGCGGGTGGATCCCAACACAGGAGGCATTCCCGTGGGCAAACGTACGGAAGTCGAACGGCTGGTCGAACAGCTGGAGCGCGGCGGCATCTCGCGCCGCGAGTTCGTTTCTCGCAGCCTGGCCTTAGGGCTGAGTGTGAGCTCGGTGGGACTTCTGTTGAACGCCTGCAAGGGTGGTGAGGGCAAGGCCGGTGCCGGGGACAGCACTGCCGCCGGCAGCGCCATGGCCGACCTGGGTCCGATCGAGAAGGAGCTCCACCTCTACAACTGGTCCGATTACATCGCGGAGGACACGGTACCGAACTTCGAGAAGGAGTTCGGCATCAAAGTCACGTACGACACGTACGAAAGCAACGAGGAGATGGTGGCCAAGCTCCAGGCCGGAGCCAGCGGCTATGACATCGTGGTGCCCAGCGGCTACATCATCCCGGTGCTGGTGGCCACCGACATGATCACCCCGCTCAACAAGAAGTACATCACCAACGAAGGGAACGTGTCGCCGATCTTCCGGAAGCTTCCTTCGGACCCAGACGACAAGTACACCATTCCCTGGCAGTGGGGTACAACCGGCATCGCCTACCGCACCGACAAGGTCAAGGATCCGGTGGACAGCTGGGACGTGTTTCACGACAGGAAGTTCGCCAAGAAGCTCACCATGATGGACGATGGCCGTGAGGTCATCGGCGCCGAACTCCGCCACCGGGGGCATTCGCTCAATTCGACGGATCCGAAGGAGCTGGCGCAGGCCAAGGCCGACTGCATCAATGCGAAGAAGAATCTCAAGGCCTACATCTCGGCGCCGGTCAAGGCGCAGCTGATCTCCGGCGACGTCTGGATCTCGCAGCTATGGAACGGCGACACTACCCAGGCCAAGTCGGAGCAGCCCAACCTGGCCTACGTGATTCCCAAGGAAGGCTGCACCATCTGGGGCGACTCGATGGTCATTCCCAAGAGTGCTCCGAACAAGCGCGCGGCGCATGAATGGATCAATTACATCCTGCGGCCTGAAGTGGGAGCGGCGCTGTCCGAAGCGACCGGGTACGGCACGCCCAACGCCGCCGCGTCCAAGGTGATGAAAAATCCAGTGCCCTATCCTACGGCCGACGAGCTCAAGCGCCTGGAATACCAGGTCGACCTGGGCAAAGACACCGAGATGTGGGATCAGATCTGGACCGAAATCAAATCGGCTTAACCCATAGGGAACGCGGCCAGACCGCGGAGCAAACTGCCCCGCTGCCCCGCTGCCCCGCTTACGAAGGAGCGCCGATTAATTGCGTTTATCGAACAACCAGGCTTTGGAGCACACCCGCAGGTATCTGGATCTCATAGGAGGCCGCGAGCTATCGACGGAGGAAAAGCAGGCCTTTATCGCGGAGACGGTCGAGAGCTACGAGCAGTACTACAACCGTGGCTTTATCGGCTACCGCAAGTCGGTCACGGAAGCGGGCCAGTTCGCTGCACTGGAGTGGTCGGGACGGGGCTCCCAGCTGTACGACCTGTTGGGCCGGGAGTACATCGATTGCCTCGGCGGCTTTGGAATCTTCAGCGCGGGGGTGAACCACCCGAAAGTGATGAAGGCGGTAACCGACCAGATGCAGCGCATGGCCCTCAACAGCCAGGAGCTGCTGGAGCCCTGGCGGGCGGCGCTGGCGCGCGTGCTGGCGGGAATAACGCCAGGGGATCTTCAGAATTCGTTTTTCATCAACAACGGCACCGATGCAGTCGAAGGGGCCATCAAGCTCACACGGCTCTATACCAAGCGAAACACCTTCATCTCGGCAATCGGAGGGTTTCACGGAAAGTCCATGGGCTCGCTCTCGCTCATGGGAAAGGCCTCTTTCCGGGAGCCGTTTCAAGCCGGGCTGCAGGATGTGCGCTTCATCCCCTATGGCGACGCCGATGCGCTTGAAAGTGAGTTCCGCCGGTGCGAAGCCGTTGGGATTCAGATAGCGGGCGTCGTCCTGGAGCCGATCCAGGGCGAAGCCGGCGGCGTAGTGCCGCCACCGGATTTCCTGCCTCGGGCCCGTGAGCTTTGTACCCGATACGGTGCCCTGCTCATCGCCGACGAGATTCAGACCGGAATGGGGCGCACCGGGAAGCTCTGGGGCGTGGATCATTGGAACGTCGTGCCCGACATCATGTGCGTGGGCAAGTCCATCGGCGGGGGGGTGATGCCGCTCTCGGCGTTCATCTCGACCGCCGCGATCTGGGAAGTGATGGTCCCCAACCCGATCATCCACTCGACCACATTCGGCGGGAATCCGTTGGCCTGCGCCGCGGGCTTGGCCGCTATCGAGGTGACGCTGGAAGAAGACCTCCCGGGCCAGGCCGCGACGAAAGGGGAGTTTCTCCTTCGGGAGCTGGGATGTCTTCGAGAGAAGTACCCCGCGGTCCTACAGACGGCCCAGGGAAAGGGTCTTCTGATCGGAATGGAGTTTCCGGTGCAGGAGATCGGCTGGAAGGTGGCGTCCGGGCTCTTCAAGCGAGGGGTTTTGGTGGCGGGCACGTATTCGAAGGCCCAGGTCATCCGGATCGAGCCCGCGCTCGGCATTCCGATGGAGCTGCTGCAGGAGATGCTGAACCGGCTGGAAGACACCTTCCGCGAGGTGGACGCTACGTTGTAGCGAGCTGAGTAGATGAGAACGACAGAGGGCGGACCCGGTGGCCGCCCTCTGATTATCTGGAGCCGGTTGAGTGCCAGTGCTATTCCGGCGACGCGGGTGCCTCCGGCTCCTCCTCCTCGGCTTCATTCGACCAGCTGAGGGAGACGCCTCCCCAGAGTTTGGTGTCGCTTTCGTTCGAGGGTGAGGTGAC
Source organism: uncultured Gemmatimonadales bacterium (assembly GCA_963840165.1). GTDB lineage: Bacteria > Gemmatimonadota > Gemmatimonadetes > Gemmatimonadales > GWC2-71-9 > CAVVWJ01. The sequence goes on along the minus strand of CAWIXT010000006.1, from coordinate 1,043,066 downwards.
TTTCGTGGCGTCGTCACCGGCAATCACGACGTGGATGACCGGCGTGATCGAAACGGCCCCGGCCGCAAAGGGGACGCCCACCGAGAGGTCCAGGTGGGTGAAGCCGTCGTCCGTAAAGTTGAAAGACTCGTCGGGGTCGTCCGACTCTCCCTGACCTGCGCTGAATCCCGCCGCCGCACCAAGGTCAAACGAAATTGTTTCGCTGGCTGCGAGCGAGTGGCTGAGGTTGGCCTCGATATAGGCGCCCTTGATCTTGTCGACGTCGTAGTAGACCGAGAGCTCAGGGCTCAGGGGAACATCGAAGCCTAGCTTGCCATAGACCTCGACCGTGTTCGCCTCGCTGTCCAAGCCGCCGTTGGGAGCATCATCGAGGTCGTTGGGGTATATGTACCCGGTGACGCCACCCGTCAGCGTTGCCCGGCCGGCGGGAAAGCTGATTTCTGCATACGGATCAAACTCCGAGAGGTTGAAGGCTGAAGTCCCCCCGCTTTCGCTGATGTCATCGTCCACATCGTCGTATGTCCCCAGATCGATATTGGCCCATCCCCCGACGGTGATCGAGGCGTTACCTGCCGGGAAGCTGATCCATAACCCAGGCTCTGCGACTGGCTTGTTGGTCAAGGTAAGGCCGCGCCAGACGTAGGAGCTGAACAGGTCGAGATCTACGCCGAACGTGGCTTGTGCCTGAGCCGGCAGTCCGCCGCCCAGCATGACAGCCACAAACACTACCGCTCCGCCTGCTTTGGCTCGCCGCATGATTGTCTCCGACAGATGGGGAAGGTGCCACGCCAGCAAAAAGGCCCGCTTGGGAAATGAGCGGGCCGGGGAACTGGGCAAACGTACTACACTGAGGCCCCGGCCTATGTGAAGGCGTCGTAATTGGACAGCAGATTGCGGCATCCGGGGTGAGTGAGGTGCATGCCGCAATGTACGGGTACGCGGCCGACGGTCAAGACGTCGGCCGCGTGCCGTAGCTACTGGTGCAGGTCGAAGTCCCGAATGTGCACATCCAGGTTGTGGTTTACCCGAAGGCCGACGACACCCTTGGTGTTCAGCTCGCTTGCCTTCAACGTGTGAACTGTTTGTCCATTGACCTTGAATTCGACCTTGCTCGGATTCTGTTTGGCATCGATCTCCAACAGGTTGCTGGCCTGGCCGGCGGAGTCGGCCTTCTTGACGGCGGCGTGAGGAGTCCAGCCCTTGCTGATCTCGCTGGTCTTTTCGCCGTCACGGCGCTTGATCAGATACGTGCCGTCTTCCCGTACCAGGAAGTAGGTGTACTTCTGGTCCTGGCCTGCCAGGCTATTCCCGCCCATGAACAGGCCGTAACCTTCCGGGTGCCGAGGCTTCTTGGTTTGGTCAAACCTCGCAAGGGTGTGAAAGGGTCCCTTGGCCTGGTCTTTTTCGCGGTACAGGATGGTGGCGGGCCCCAGGGTCAGGTGGTAACCCGGCTCCATCGTCACGAATTTGATGTTAGCGGTCTGCCCGTCTTTGTCCGGCCGGGCGGTCCACCCTGCGGGGAGCCCGCCACCGCCCTGAACCGGCTGGTCCGGGTCTTCCTTGGCGCCGCTCGAGGTCTGGGCCGACGCGGAGGGCACATGAACGAGAGAAAGGGCAAGAACGGCTGCGTAAAGAACTGTTCGCATTGGCGTTACCTCTAGGGTGCGTAATCGGGTTGCGGCGACCGATCCGATCTGACTAACTTCGGCCCCATCGGTGGGGTTCATCCTGTACCGGAGATCGTCTCATGTACTGGTTTGGCGTGCTCTTCGGGTCCATAGGCGCGGCGGTCATCCTGGGAGCGCTGACCTACGTATCCATTTTGATCGGAGTGCTGGTTCACTTCATGATCATCCTCATGAGCGGCCCCCTCATCGATCGGTTCCTGGAGAAGCGGAAGCAGCGGTCAGCCTAACCGGGCGCCGGTTGGCCGGCGTCGGGGTCGCCGGCCGTTTCGTCCGGCGTGGTGGCCGAACGTAAGGCTGCATCGTAGTTGATCTTGAGACTGCCCTGCAGTTCCCTCAGCCCGCGCACCTTCGTCGCCATTCCACCGCCCCCCCGCGTCAGCATGCCCATACGCCCCGCCGTATCGGCCAGGCTCCCGAGACTCAATGACGCAGCATTGCCCTTGATGTCATCCAGCAACCGGCCGAGCCCTCGCACGAGAGCCTCATCCACGCGAGGCCCGGCCATCTGTTCGACGACGCTGTATATGCGCTGAAGCTTCTGAGGCAAACGCTCTAGAAAGGCCACTTGGGCCTGCTGGCGGCTCGACAGTTTAGGGGCCATAGTCCGGAGGATAGAGAGGGCTCAATCTAGCACATTGGAGCAGGGCCTGTCTCGGTGAATCTCCGACGGGCCGTCTGCGTAGTGTGCAGGTTCTCGACCCGTCCCAAAATGAACTCTGACCGTTTTGGCTCAGTGTCACTAGCCGTAGGGTTACTGCCATGAAAATCTCGGATATGTCCATCCGCCGCCCGGTTCTGGCCAGCATGCTCAGCCTGGCGCTGGTGCTCTTCGGAGTGATTGGATACACCCAGCTGGCGGTCCGAGAGTTCCCCGACGTAGACGCGCCGATTGTGTCGGTCACCACCGTGTTGCCCGGGGCCAACCCCCAGGTGGTCGAATCGGCCGTTACCGACATCCTCGAGGAGGAGCTGAGCACGGTCGAGGGTCTTCGAACCCTTACGAGCTCCAGCGGAGAAGGAGTCAGCAATATCACGCTGGAGTTCCATCTCGAGCGGGGGGTCGAGGCCGCGGCTCAGGACACCCGGGACAAAGTAGCCAGGATCAGGGAGCGTCTACCCGAAGACGTCGAAGAGCCGGTGGTGGCCAAGCAGGACGCCGATGCCCAACCGTTCTTCTGGCTGGCCCTATCGGGCGAGAACTACGATCTGCTCCAGCTGTCCGATATCGGCGATCGGCTGGTGAAGAGTCGTCTGCAGACTCTGCCGGGCGTAGGTCAGGCCCGCATCTTCGGCGAGCGACGGTTCTCGATGCGGGTCTGGCTGTCCGCGTCGGAGCTTTCGGCCCGCGGTCTGACAGTTCAGGACGTCCAGCAGGCTATCCGGAGCCGCAATGTCGAAGTGCCTGCGGGTCGCATCGAATCGGAGCGCCGGGAATTCACTGTCCGATCATTGGGCGAGCTCAAGACCCCCGAAGAGTTCGGCAATCTGGCGGTCAGCAACACCGATGGAATCCTGGTCAAGCTCAAGGACCTGGGCCGGGTGGAGCTGGGCCCGGAGGACGAGCGGAGCGCACTGCGCTTCAAGGGCATCCAATCGATCGCGATCGGCGTGGTCCGCCAATCGAAGTCGAATATCATCTCGGTATCGGATGCCATCAGCGCCGAGCTTCCCCGGATCCAGGCATCGCTGCCTCCCGGCGTGACCCTCAACATCGGCTTTGACCAGTCGATATTCGTCAAGCGCTCGATCAAGGAGGCCGAAGAGACGCTGCTGATTGCCGCTCTACTGGTGGTGATCATCATTTTCATCTTCCTGCGGAACCTCCGGGCGACCATCATCCCCGGTCTGGCGATCCCTACGTCCATCGTGGCGACGTTTGCGATCATGTACTTCATGGGTTTCTCGATCAACAATTTCACGCTCCTTGCGCTGACGCTCGCCATCGGGATCGTGGTGGACGACGCGATCATCGTGCTGGAGAACGCTTACCGGCACCAGGAGGAGTTGGGCGAGAGTCCAGAGGAAGCAGCCATCAACGGCACCCGGGAAATCGCCTTCGCCGTGCTTTCCACTACCATTGCACTGGTGGCCGTCTTCACCCCGCTGGCGTTTCTGAAAGGCTCCACCGGGCGTTTGTTCAACGAGTTCGGCGTTGCGGTTGCCGGATCGGTGATCATCTCCGGTTTCGTGGCCCTGACGCTCACCCCAATGCTGTGCGCCAAGATCCTCCGGGTGCCCCAGCGGCACGGGAGGCTCTACCGGATGCTGGAGAATGGGTTCAACTCACTAGCCTCCGGGTACGCGCGCAGCCTCGCCTTCGCCCTTCGGCACCGGCTCATCGTGGTCGGCATCACGGCTCTGATAACCGCCAGCGCGTTCCTGGTCTTTCGGTCGCTGAAGCGGGAGTTCGTCCCCGCGGAGGATCGGGGGTGGTTCCTGACGTTTATCATCGCCCCGGAAGGCTCCTCGCTGGCCTACACCGACGAGTACCAGCGCCGGGCCGAAGCGATCCTCTCCAAGACCAAGGATGTGAACAGCTTCTTCAGCGTGGTAAACATCGGAGACGGAGTCAGTCGAGGAATTATCTTCACCAACCTGGAGGACTGGTCCAATCGAGACCGTCCGGTGATGGATGTAGTAAACGAGGTTCAGGGGCAGTATTTCGGGATCCCCGGCATCTTCGCCTTCGCCAGCAACCCACCTGCCTTCGGCTGGGGAAGCCCGGTGAACTTCGTCATCCAACATCCGGACTTCGAGTTGTTGGCGAAGGGTAACGACACGCTGCTGGCCCGTGCGCGTCAGGTGCCCGGGCTGGTCAACGTGGACAGCGATCTCCGCGTCAATAAGCCTCAGCTCACCGTCAGCTTCGACCGGGACCGCGCCGAGGATCTGGGTGTGGCGGTGGCCGATGTGGCGACGACCCTCCAGGTGCTGCTCGGTGGCAGCCAGACGGGAACCTTCACCCGCGCCAACAAGCAGTACGACGTCATCGTGCAGCTCGATCCGAGGGCACGAGCGACGCCCAGTGACATGACAGGATTGTATGTGCGGGGCCGCGACAATCAGCTGGTCAAGCTCGAAGCGCTCGCCACGGTGCAGGAAGGCGTAGGGCCTCGCGAGCTCAACCACTTCCAGCGGGTCCGCTCGGCAACGATAACCGCCAGTCTGGCCCCTGGGTTTACCCTCGGCGAGGCGCTGGACTCGCTGACCGCCATCGCAGGCCAGGTGCTGCCCCGGGGCAGCAGCACCGCCCTCGCCGGTGAGTCGCGCGAGCTGGAAGAGAGCGGAGCCGCCCTCTACTTCGCGTTCCTCCTGGCCCTGGTCGTCGTATTCATGGTGCTGGCCAGCCAGTTCGAGTCGCTGGTGCACCCGTTTACGGTGCTCCTCGCCGTACCCCTGGCGGTCACCGGGGCGCTTCTCACTCTGAAGCTCGCCGGCTCAACGCTGAACGTGTACAGCCAGATCGGCATGATTCTCTTGATCGGGCTGGTCACGAAGAACTCGATCCTGCTGGTGGAGTACATCAATCAGCTGAAGGAACGCGGAATGGATACTCTCGCCGCGGCACAGGAAGCAGGGCGTATTCGCCTGCGCCCAATTCTCATGACCTCGGTTGCCACCGTGGCGGGCGCCCTTCCGATTGCCTTAGGCTTGGGAGCGGGCTCCCTGAGCCGCCGGCCGCTGGGATACGCCATCGTGGGCGGCCTGATTTTCTCCACGCTTCTCACCTTGTACGTCGTTCCGGCAGTGTATGTGATCTTCGACGGACTGTTCGAGCGCCGCAGGGCGCGTGCAGCGGCACCGTCGCTCGCTCCGGCGGAGGCGGACTGATGCTGCTGCTACTGTTGGCGCTCCAGTCTACCCCGGCCGACTCGGTGCCGGCGGCCACCTCCATTCCGAGGATCACGCTCGCCGAAGCGGTCCGCCGCTCGTCCCGTTTCGATCCCGATTATGTGCGGGCGTTGGGGCAGATCGACAACGCGGAGTGGGGGCGGCGGGCGGCGATGATCGCGTTCTTTATACCCTCGGTGGAGCTGGGGCTGGAGCAGACCAGGTACAACGAAAGCTTCTTCAACCCGGCGGACCCCGCCAATCCTACCAGCACACTCGTGGTGGGCCGGGCCAGCGCGAACTACGAAATCTTTAGTGTGCGGAAGTTCAGCGAGATTTCCCGGACCAAGGCCGAGGTCGCAAGCGCGGAAGCCGGGGAACTGGAGCAGCGGTTCAATGCGGCGTTGGAAACCGAGTCGAGTTACTACGATGTGCTAGTCGCTCAGGAGCTCTCGCGCGTCAACGGAGAACGGACCCGCCGCGCGCGCGAGGGTCTGCTCGTCGCCCGCGCCCGGGTGGCCTCCGGAGCCGCGGTGCAGACCGACTCGCTGCAGCTGGTACTGGAGCTGGTTCGCTCCCAGGTAGACAGCCTGCGCCAACACAATGCTCTTCGAACCGCCCAGCTGGATCTGGGGCGCCGGGTCGGCGCCGATGGGCCGGTGGATGCGGTGCCTCTCGACACCCTGCCGGCTCGCCCGCTTCCGATTAGCCTCGGCCAGGCGGTACAACTCGGGCTCGACCAGGGGCCCCAGTACCGGGCCGCCCAGGCCAACGAGCGGGCGGCAGCGGCCACGCTCCGAGCTCAGCGGGGTGATTACCTGCCGGTCTTGAGCGTGGGCGGCTTGCACCAGCGATATGATACCGGGCTGTTTCCGAGCGGCTCCAACATCACTTCAGTGACCTTCGGCCTCTCCTTCCCGCTGTGGAACAACGGTCAGCGCGAGATCGAGGTCACCCGGGCCCGGGTGAACCGGGATGTCAGCCGCGCCATCCGCGAGGATCTGGGGCGGGTAGTCCGGCGGGACGTCACCGCATCATACGACGGCTACCAGGTGACGGCCGCGGCTGTCGACCTGGCCCTGGTCGGCGTAACTGTGGCGAGCCAGACCTATCGCATGCAGGAGCTGCGCTACAGGTCGGGGGCTACCACGATACTGGACCTGCTCGATTCTCAGGTAGATCTGGCTGAAGCGGAGGCTGGTCTGGTTCAGGCACGATATCTGAACCGCCTGGCCCTGGCTCAGCTGGAAGCCATACTCGGCCGCAGACTCTTCTCGAATAAGGACGCCCCGTGAGATCGACGCATGCAGCGATACTGATGCTCGCCGCCCTGAGCGCCTGCAAGAAGGCCGAATCGGGTAGCGAGGGAGGCGCCGCCGGCCCTGGCGGTGGCGGTCCTCCAGCGATGCCGGTGGAAGCTGCTACCGCCCGCGCCGACACCGTGGTGGATGCAATCCTCGCCACCGGCCAGATCGAGGCCATGCAGTCCATCGAGTTGCGCCCCGACGTCGAGGGCCGTCTGGTCCAGATCCTGGTGCGCGAGGGTTCGCCGGTAGCTCAGGGCACAGCGCTGTTCAAGATCGACGACGCCGAGCTCAAGGCTCAGGTTGCTCAGATCGAGGCGGAGCGGGATCTCGCCCGGCAGTCCCTGACCCGCACACGGGAGCTGCTGCAGCAGAAAGCGTCTTCTCAGGCGGAGCTGGAGCGAGCCGAAGCCACCATGCGGAGCAACGAGGCCCAGCTCGACCTGCTGAGGGTGCGCCTGGGACGCACCGTAGTCCGGGCTCCATTTGCCGGCGTGATGGGCCAGCGCTATGTGAGTCTGGGCGACTACGTCACGACGACGACCCGGCTCGCCGCTCTGCAAACGGTGTCACCACAACGGGCAACGTTCCAGGTTCCGGAGCGTTATGCCGAGCAACTTGAGCCTGGGCAGCGCGTCACCTTCAGGGTCGCCGCGCTGCCGGGACGGGAGTTCACCGGACGGGTCGATTTCGTTGACCCGATCGTACAACTTCCCGGCCGAACCATCATGGTGAAGGCGCGGGTGCCTAACCCGCGCCGTGAGCTCCAGGCCGGCATGTTCATCGAGGCCCGGCTGGCCACCGCCGTTCGGCCGAACGCCGTTGTCATCCCGGAAGACGCGGTGCTTCCGTTGCAGGGCTCGAACTTCGTGTGGGTTGTCGCCGACGGAAAGGCGACGCGTCGGCAGGTCGAGCTGGGCGTGCGCACTCCCGGCTTCGTGGAAGTGAAGACCGGAGTGGAGGACGCCGAGCAGGTGGTAGTCGGCGGACAGGAGCGGCTGGCAGAGGGAGCCCCGGTGCAAGCCACTTTGGTTCAACGACGGCCGATTGGTGGGCGGGAAGAGACGGCGGTGGTCGACAGCGCAACCGTAGACAGCGCAGCCGCGCCGCCTGCCCCGAGCAACTAGAACAACCCGCTCTTCGCCGCCGCCCAGAGGCGCATCAGCCGCTCGAAACCGTCCTGCAGCAGCTCCACCTGCTGCGGACTCGGCGAAGCCGCCACGGCGGTTTCGAGCTGCAGGACCAGCCGTCCCATCTCCTGACGTCCCTGCTTGGCCGCTTCGGTTTTGATCTGCGCCAGTAATTCGGCGATCTTCTGGCGCACGCTTTCGTCGTTGGGAACCTGCCAGAGATACGTCGCGCTGTCGCGACCGGCCACGCAAAGCTCTCCCAGCCGGTCCATCAGCGGCGGTATCGGCTTTCTGGGAGCGGGTTTCGAATCGTCCGGCATGGGAGCCTCCCTGAAACGCATCCTGAGTTATTCGCCGCCCGGCTTCTGGGTGTGGGCCTGCGCGGTTCTGGCCAGCTGCGTCTCCAGCCTCAGCGCCCAATCTGGCGCCGCACACCCTCAGCACAACCAGCGCGAGCTACCGCGCTTCACCCTCCGGGAAATCATCACCGGCAGCAACGATACCCTGAGCCGCATTCCCGGCCCTTGGCTGCAAGCGACGGGGGCCGCGCAGCCGGAATCTCTCACTCTGGCACGCTACCACAAGATGGCGCGGCTGAGCGGGGTTGCTCCGCTCGAGGACAACGCGCTCCGTTCGGACCGCTCCCAGCATATGATGGGTCTCTACCGGCGCACAGAGCTGATACAGGCGAGCCGTCAGACCCTGAGCTCCATCCGTGCCACCATCCCCGGTGACACCGCCCGGCTGAAATTCGATCGACTGTTTCGGCCCAAGGGAGAGTGGGTAGTGGATCTGCACGATGCTGCCCTTCACTGGGCCCGCAACCGCGCAGCAAGTCTGCAGTTGGCCTCGGCTCGGCCGGCCCTGGTCGCGGTCCGCTGGCTGGACCCCAAGGACAGCCTGGCTCCGGAAGCGATCCCCCGGGCATTGTATGGACTCAGCCTCCTCAGCGTCGCCGACAGTTCGGCGCTGAGCGCCGTTAGCGCCGAGATGTGGCGTGCGGACCCGGCGTCGGCAGCGGTGGTAAAGCTGCTGCTTCTCGGATACCGGGAGAGCCACCGTTGGTACACCGACGCGGTCCGGTTCTTCCTGACTCAGCCCTGGGTCCCGGACGGTGCCCAGGGCCAATCGTTGGTGGATCTCGTCGGTAGGGACTGGCGCCGCGTGGCCGGTAGCGACTTATCCGCAAACCAACCGCCGGAGATTCAGGCACGCCTGTTCGGTCATCCTCAGGCGGTGCCCCACTACGGGGTGCCTCCTGCGCTGTTCCGGCGTCTGGTCGTGGCCGAGAACCGCATGGCCCAAGCCTGGCTGGAACGTTACGGGGAGACCGGTCTGCTGCGGACCCTGCGCTTGCTGCCAGCCGGAGACACCAGCCTCGTGTTGGTCCAGGCGGGTGGCCAGTCGCTTCGACTCACCACCTTACCGCGCCAGTCACGCGAGACCTTGAACGGCTTTCTGGAGCCCGGCGATGTCGTCGCGATCGAACCGGGCTATTCGCCGCTGCTTGCCATCGGAACGATCGTGCATGAGTGGCAGCACCTGCTCTTCCGCCGGCTGCAACTGGAGCGGTTCGCTGCAGCCATTGCCACTCGCGACTCGAACTTTATCGAACTGCCGGGCCTGGAGCCCTACCTCGCCGAGGGATTTGCGGAATGGAGCTCCGAACGCATCCTGGAGCCATTGCATTCCCGCTGGCCTCTGCTGGCGCTGGGTGAGCTGGAGAAGCGCGCCGGATTATCCAGCGGGACGCAGGAAGATCAGCACTCCCTGGGCTACGCCCTGGTGACAACGCTCGCGGCGGCGTTGCGGGACCCCGCCAGGACTACCGAACTGCTGCTCAGCAACGCGGAGCATCCGAGCCGCATTGCCAGCCAACCGGCGTTAAAAAAGGCCTGGAAGTCCCACGCGGGAGCGCCTGACCGCGTCGTGGCGGTTCCGGCCCGCAGAATTCTCATCCCCGAGGTGACCTTCTCGGTGGAGGATGGATTTCCCGACGTCATCGGAAGCCGCATCGTGGTGCCGGTAACCCCGGGATCAGGGCGATGAGCTGGCGCTGGGTGTCCCTCACTGCCTCGCTGCTGGCTACGCCCCTGGCCGCTCAGACCACACGCCCCGAGCGCACCGGTTTTCGGGAGACCTCGTCGTATGCCGACGTGATTCAGTTCCTGGATTCCCTGGCCGGGGGCACCGCTGACATCCGAGCAGGAATTCTGGCCACCAGTCCGGAAGGACGGGCGGTCCCGTACGTGCTGGCCGCAAGACCTTTGCCAGCCAGTCCCGCCGAGGCCCATCGCACCAGGAAGCCGATTGTGTACCTGCAGGCGAACATCCACGCCGGCGAAGTGGAGGGAAAGGAAGCGGCGCAGATGCTGCTCCGGGATCTGACTCGAGGCTCTCTGCGGCCTCTGCTCGACAGCCTCATCATCCTCGTGGTGCCCATCCTTAACACCGATGGGAATGAGCGGTTGGCGCCCGGAGAGCGAAACCGGCCCGGGCAGAACGGGCCGCCGGTGGTAGGTGAGAACACCAATGGCCAGGGCCTCAATCTGAACCGGGACTTCGTAAAGCTGGAGGCTCCCGAAGCGCGCGGTGCCGTGAGGCTGGTGGGGGTCTGGGATCCCGATCTCCTGATCGACTTGCATACCACCAACGGGAGCTATCACGGGTACGCCCTCACCTACGCTCCAGGCCTCAACCCCAATACGAACCCCGCCTCCGAGTTCGTCGCCGCCCGGTTCCTGCCCGCTATCCGCCAACGCATGGAGCGCCGACACGGCCTGCAGACATTCTCATACGGTAACTTTCGGAACCAGGACCCCGACTCTCTTTCCCTGGGGTGGGAGACCTACGACGCCCGTCCCCGCTTCGGCACCAACTGGATGGGACTGCGCGGAAGGCTGGCCATCCTGAGCGAAGGCTATAGCAACGCTGACTTCAAGACCCGAATCCTTGCTACGTACCGCTTCGTTCGTGAAGTCCTGAGCCTGACTGCAGAACAGGGAGCTACCATCAAGTCGCTGGTGGCAGGCTCAGACCAATGGAGGCCGGAGTCGGTAGCGGTACGATCCGTGCTCGCCCCGCCGACCTCGCAGCCGGTGGTGGCCGAGATCACCCAATCTGCGGGTGAGGGCGCGGGTGGCTTTGCCCGGCGGAAGCGATCCGGTGTGTATCGCAGCGTGGTCATGCCGGTCTTCGACCGCTTTCGGTCGAGCCGAAATGAGATCCTGCCCGAGGCCTACCTCATACCGCCGCGGCTCCGCCGGATCGTGGATCTGCTCCGGGCTCAGGGCGTAGCCGTGGATTCCACCACTCGAGCCTGGAAGGTGGCCGCCGAGGGGTTCGCAATCGACAGCCTGACGGTGGGCCCTCTCTTCGAAGGGCACAGGACTGTTCGCGCCGAAGGCCGCTGGCACTCCGAGACACGCGATACGCTGGCCCCGGCGGGATGGTACCTCGTGCGTAGCAGCCAGCCCCTTGGCGTGCTGGCGGCCTACCTCCTGGAACCGGCTTCGGAGGACGGCTTCGTTGCCTGGAACTTCCTGGACCGCGAGCTGCGGCCGGGAGACCGCTACCCGATCCTGCGGGTTCGTACCCGGCCGTCCGTTCCGGTATTGGCGGTTCCGTAGCCGCTGGTACGAGGTGCTAGATTTCACCGCCAATCGCCGCCGTTTGATACCCACTTAGAGGATCTTCTTCATGACCACCCTCTCCGCCGCGCAACCCCGCTCCTTCGTGACGTGGTTCTGGGAGTGGGCAAAGTCCATCCTCGTGGCTCTGGTGGTCTGGTTTTTCCTGCGGACGTTTCTGGTCGAGGCATTCAGGATCCCGTCAGGCAGCATGGAAAACACGCTCCTGATCGGCGACTTCCTGTTTGTGAACAAGGCGCTCTATGGGGCCGAAGTTCCGCTGATCGGAGCCCGGCTGCCCGCAGTGCGGGAGCCACGCCGCAACGACGTGCTCGTGTTCGATTCGGTCGAGGATGAAGGGCTCAAGGTCGTGAAGCGGCTGATTGGCATGCCCGGCGATACGTTGAGCATGGAAAACGGGGAGTTGTTTCGCAACGGTAATCGGGTCAATGAGCCCTATGCCCTGCGCTCCGATCCGACCCGCTCAGAAGGACCGCTTCAGCGAGCCAAGATGCGCGAGTGGCAGCTTCCCCACCTGGTCAATCGCGACGCGAGCACCTACCAGCCGGATCTCCAGGACTGGGGCCCGATCGTAGTCCCCCGCGATTCGTTTTTCATGATGGGTGACAATCGGGATAGCTCATACGACGGACGCTACTGGGGATTCCTCCCCCGGGGGAACGTGAGGGGTCGGCCCCTGGTGGTCTACTTCAGCTACGACCCGAGCAGCTGGCGCGCGCTGCCGTTTCTCACTGCCGTCCGCTGGAGCAGGCTGTTCACGTCTCCGGAGTAGGAAGGAACTACGAAGTGAACAGTGAACTGTGAACAGTGAAAAATAAAAGTGAATGACCTCTGCTTACCCCTCTTCACTTTTCACTCTTTACTTTTCACTGATTACTAGTGGGGCCGGGGCGCCTCAGGGAGGGAAGACCGGTTCAGCGTGCGGGGGATGTACGCTGCCGTACGGCTGCAGGCGTGGCAGTGAAGCGTGACCCGGCCGCCTTGCGCGTCTTCAGCACTGGATCGGACCGGTACCCGCTCTACCTCGGCGGAGCCACACGAAGGACATACCAGAGGTTTCTGGTCCCGATCTGCCGCGATCAGAATCAGCGCCTCAGGTGCTCGGTATTCCTTAACGCCCCGACGTCCCACGGTCGGTCCTTCCAGGCGGGGCAATAGTGGCACGGATTTGGCTACCCCGCTATTTCCAACATATTCCCTTTTTCGTGGCCGCGCAAAGGGTTTACACGCACGCTCCACCGCTCTGGAGGGCACTGATGCGGAAGAAAATCTCGAGCCTCCTGGCCGGGGTATTCATTGTGGCGCTCTCGTCCACGGCCGAGGCCCAGCGGGTCCACGAGATCCGGCTCGAAGCCGATGCCGAGAAGGACGTGTACCGGTTCACGCCTGCCAACATCTCCGCTCGAGCCGGCGACGTGTTGCTCTTCAAGACCGTGAGCGGTACCCCACATAGCATCGTCTTCGAGGCCGAGGGGATCTCCGGAGCTGCCCATGAGGCGCTGAACGGGGCCATGCCGCGCCGGGCGGGCGATCTCAGCAGCCCGCTCCTCAACCCGGATGGGGCGGAGTACCGGATCACGGTGACGGCCCTGAATCCAGGCCGCTACCAGTTCTTCTGCCTGCCCCACCGAGCCTATGACATGCGCGGGAGCCTCAGAGTAACGAAGTAGTTCCTCATACTACTAGCGTTCCACCGGCCCCGGTGCGACAATTCCGCCGAGAAGGCCGGCCTCAGCCGGCTGCTGGTGTAGGTCACTTGTGGCATGAGGAGGACGTGTGGTTTCGGAACTTGGCGGCTCCCAGATCTCAACCCTGCTGGAGACGCTCCCCGGCATAGCCAATGTTCTTCGGAGTCCTGTGGCGGATGCCTTGGGAAGCGTGATCCGGGCAGCAGCGCGGATCGGCGAGTTCAATGTCGCCGACGCAGAGGAGCTGATACGCTACGCCACCCGTCGCGGGTTGCTGGGCAACGATGAGGGCGATCGGATTTTGGCGGAAGTTCATGCCGCCCAGCAAAAGCGTCTCGACAAAGCGGCCGACCGCGAGAAGGCGATGAAGGCCAAAGCGCGGGTGAAGGGAAAGGCGGCCGTGAAGCCCATCAAGGTGAAATCAGTCAAGAAAGCGGCCAAGGCCAAGCGGAAACGGTAGGCCTCTTCAGGTTTTGAAGTCCTGCACCAATGCCGTCAGCCGGGTAGCTCCCTGGAGCAGGTCCCCGGCGGCGGCGGCCATCTCCTCGGTAGACGCGGTCTGTTCCTGGGCTGCGGCGGTCACCTGTTCGCTGGCCGACGCGTGCTCGGTGGCGGCCTGACTGACTTCCTGGGTTCGCTCCCCGAGCTGGACCACGATCCGGCGATTGGCTTCCGCCTCGCGCACGACTTCGGCGGCGGCGGTATGCACTTCCTTCACCGCACTGGCTATGTCCTCCAGTGCCCGTGCCGCCGCCGTGCGACCGTCTCGATGCCGTGAACCTGGCCGACCCTACATCCATGGTCGCGGTAACGTCGCGGACCTGGTTCTGAATGAACTGGACTGTTTTCCCGACCTCCTCGGCGGCGCTGGAGCTCGAGTCCGCCAGTCGTCGCACCTCTTCCGCGACGACGGCGAAGCCGCGGCCGTGCTCTCCTGCTCGCGCCGCTTCGATGGCGGCGTTGAGAGCCAGCAGGTTTGTCTGCGAGGAGATCTGGCGGATCAGGGCGATGAAGTCGGTGATCGGTTCGGATACCCGGGCCAGCTCCCGGACCTGGCGAGCCGACGTGCCCACCACTTCGCGGATGTCCATCAGGGTCTGGCCGGCCGCCGCGACATCGGCCTGGTTTCTGGCGGCGAGCTGCTGAATTCGCTCGCCCAGCTCGAGCACTCGCGCCGACGCCACCGCATTGGTTTCCGCGATCTGCCGCAGGTCGAGCAGCAGGGCGTCGGCCTTCTCCATGCCGCGTACCTGTTGGTCGGCGCTCGACGCGACCTTCATCATGGCAGTCGAGATCTCGCCGCTGCTGACGCCGCCAGCTCTTCACTCATGGCGGAGAAGTCAGTGGCCCTGTTTCCGATCTGGCTCGCCTCTCCTACCACCGAAACCAGGACACTCCGAAGCCGCGATGCCATGCCATCCATGGCACGCGCCAGGCGCTCGAGCTCGATAGGCATCTTGCCCAGCTGGACTCGGCGCAGATCACCCGCTCCGAAGCGATCGGCAGCGCCGATCAGGCGCCGCAGCGGACGATCGACCCAGCGGACGGTCAATACGGAAATGCCGATGCCGATGCTCAGGGACACAACGAACAGCAGCCAGACCACGGAGCGACGCTGTCCCGCGTTCCGGCGGAGATCATTGGCGCGGGCGATGGAGCGGTTGGTTCTGCGCCAGAACCAGGGCCCGCACGTCGCCCAGCAGCGTGTCGGCAG
Organism: uncultured Gemmatimonadales bacterium; assembly: GCA_963840165.1. GTDB lineage: Bacteria > Gemmatimonadota > Gemmatimonadetes > Gemmatimonadales > GWC2-71-9 > CAVVWJ01. The sequence goes on along the minus strand of CAWIXT010000006.1, from coordinate 1,028,061 downwards.
GAGCCCGCGCCAGATCGGCTTGCCGGCGAGCCTCGTCGTTTCGGCCCAGGTCAGCCAATGCATGGGCGGTGGCGTAGGTGACCTCGATCGCCGCCTGGTTCGCTCGCGATCTTGTTGACGATGTATCGATCCGAAGTCGTCGAGAGCGTTCAGCGCCCGAAAGCGGCGCTGGTAGACGTAGGCCGAGTCGCCCTCGTCGATGAAGCGCTGTCGGCGGGGTTGTCCGAGCGAAGCACGAGTACTGCTCGGCCGATCGGACTTCCGAGCCGAGTGATGCGATCAGGCCATTGCTCAGGTCGTTGCTTTCGAGAAGACAGGGAGAGCTCCCGGTCCACCGACTCGTCCAGCGAGCTGATCGAGTTCACCCCCAGGAGGGCGATAGCGAATACCAGGAGAATCAGCACCGCCATGCCGGCGATGACCCGGCTTCGAAGGCTCTGCAGCATCGCTGCGCCCGCCCGCCAGGCGCACGGCGCCGTCCCGGACTACGCCGATGTGGACGGTCTGGTTGGGAACGTCTCCCTTGGCATCGAAGACCACGGTTCCGGTCACGCCTTGGAACGCGGGAGCGCCGCTTCCCACGCGGGCCAGCTCCCGACGCACATCGGCCCGCCTGCTTCCCGCCCGTGACAGCACATCCCGCAGCAGGTACACCGCGTCGTAGGTGGCGGCGGCCGGCTGATTGGGGAGTCCGGCGGTGGGGAACTTTCGGGTATACGCCTGGATGAAGGCCTTGTTGGCGGGTGTAGCGAGGGTGGCAAGATACGCGGATGAGAGATAGACTCCGTCACCCAGCGAGCCCGCCGCTTCGATACCTTCCAGACCGTCACCGCCCAGCACCGGCATCCGGAGTCCACGTCTCCGTGCCTGACGCAGAATCTCTTCCGCCTCGGCGCGGTTCCCCGCGACTACCAGAAACTCGGTACCCCCCATCTTCGCGAGGCGGTCGAGATAGGGGCCCACGGAAGGAGTGTCGCCCAGGTACGGATCGATCGACTGCAGCACGCCTCCCCGGCGGTTAAAGTCCCGGACGAAGATCTGGCGCACCCCGCGGCCGTACTGGTCGTTGAGGTATAGTACGGCGCCGCGCTTTAGCCGCAGGGTGTCGTGTACCCACCGCGCCAGGGCTGCGCCATGCGCGAGATCGCTGGGGCAAATGCGGAAGGTGTAGTCGCCGGCGGTGGATACATCGGGGGAGGACGAGGAGGGAGAGATCGCGGCCACCGGATCGTTCGCCGCCGTTATAGACCGGTGCAGCCGCGAGCGTCGTCCCTGGAGAAGAGATGTCCGATCACCGCCGACACCCCGGCCTCATACAGATCAGTGGCGACGAAGACGGCCGAATCCGGATCGGCGAAGTCGTCCCGCTGCAGCAGCTCCAGAGGGCGGCCCCCGATCCCGCCGTTGGCGTTGATCTCCTCGACTGCCAACTCCGCTGCCTGCTTCATGGGCACGCCGACCGGATCGCTCAGCGAGCCGGCCAGTCCGATCCGGATGGGATCGCGAGGGCTGCTGCACCCGCAGAGGACCAGCAACGAAAGCGCCGGGAGAAGGAGATTCGATGCTCGACTGGATCGACCGGACACCCGACGCGACATTCGATCTGCACGGCCAGAGCGTGATGGAAGCGGTTGCCAACGCTGAGCGATTCCTGCGGGCCCAGGCCAAGGCCCGACGAGGCGGCAGTCGTTCGGCTCATTACCGGACGCGGGCGCGGCGGCGGGGGTGCCCCGATCCGCACCCGAATCCGAGGACTTCTTCGGGCCCTCAAGGAGTCCGGAAGCGTGGTGCGGGACTACGTGCTCGAGGACACCGACGGCAGCTATCTGGTGCGGCTGGCGGACTGACCCGCTGCGCGGGCCGGGCGTCCCGCTCCGCCCCCAGGCGTCGAGGACCCGGCCGTCCACCAGGCTGACCGACGCCACTTTCTCCCCCCGTTCCAGCCGCCACGTCAGCCGCAGCATCCGGCCCCGGCGAACCCATTGCTGCATCCACTGGGCGCCCTGCGTTTCGCGCGCCCACCCGGCCGTACTGTGTCCTCCAGCGTCGTGCGCCACCGCTCCAGCTGGTCGCGTGCCAGAACGCCCGAGAGCGTGATCACCCCCGCCACGCTGTCCATGGCCGAGACCCATACCTCGGCGCACCCTGCACGCGTTCCTGGTCCAGCGCGGCCCGGCACTCGCTGACCCGCCGATCGATCCGGGACTGGCGGCATCGCAGGCTTGCCGCCGCCAGGTTCCGAAGATGGTCGGCGAGCTCGTCGAGCCGGGCGCCCGCGCGAAAGCCGAGGAACTGCCAGGACCGTCGATGTCCGGTGCGCTGGGAGACTCGCTCGGCGCGGTCCAGGGTGGAGACCAGCAGCAGGCTTGCGATCGCAAGCGCGCAGACCGGTGTCAGCATAGGGCACGACCTCAGATGGGAGTGCGACGAAGAGGAGTATCGGTCAGCAGGTACGGGAACTGGAGACACCGACACCCCCCACCGCTAGCCGCGGGAGGGGGGAGTCGCTAGGTGCTAATCGACGGAAGGGCGCTGGGGTGTCAGACCTTACGGACGTTCGAGGCCTGGAGCCCTTTGGGCCCTCGACCACCTCGAACTCCACGTTGTCTCCTTCGGACAGTGAGCGGAAGCCGTCGGCGATGATGGCCGTGTGGTGCACGAACACATCCTTACCACCGTCCTGCGCGATAAAGCCGAACCCCTTTGCATCGTTGAACCATTTGACCGTGCCCTTCGCCATTGCTACAACCTCTTGAAAAGGGAGCCCGAGGGCCCCGGGGGAAAACCCCCAGCCGGTTGTGGCCGGGTTAAAAGCCCCAAAAAAAGGCCGCCCGGACTCAGTGTCCGAGCGGCCAGCATCAGCTTCAAAAATGAAAGGGAGGCACTGCGCGTTGCATGTCATAAGGTCATGCTTGGGAAAGGTTTTGTCAATAAGTACCAGTCGCGAGTCGCGAGCTGCCAGCGTCCGTATCCGAAGGGCTGCAAGTCCTGACACCGATCGAACTGCTGGAGACTCGCGCCTCGTGACTCACGACTATTCAGCACCACCCCGGCAGCCCGCAGCTCGTGATCCAGCAGCCAGCGCTTTTGGGCCAGACCACCGCCATAACCCACCAGGCCCCCGTCCTTGCCGACCACCCGGTGGCACGGAATCAGGATGGCGAGGTGATTGGCGGCGACCAGCCAGCCGATCTGGCGGGGGTGAAGCTCGGTAGCCCGAGCGACGTCGTCATAGGAACGGGTCTCTCCGAGAGGGATCTTCCGGAGAGTCTTGAAGACCGCGGTCTGGGCCGGCGAGAGATCGAACCACCGCTTGAGGTAGGTCGGGAACGGAGAACGGCCGGGGGGAACCGCCGAAGTATTCATCGAGCCAGGAGGTCGTGATGCGGCAGCTGCCCTGGGCGATGTGCAGCTCCGGCACCGCGGCCCGCAGCCGCACTGCCCACTTGATGGTGACCGCGCGGTTGGGATACTCGATGACAAGCGGGCCGGCTTCACACTCCACGAGGGTCAGCGCGCCAATGGGCGAGCTGTACGAGGTCCATTCCACTCGCATGCGTTCTCCGAGGGAAGGAGCGGGAACGAGTCGTTTCCTTCCTTCCATCCTAACTTAGCCGTTCCCTGGCCTCATCGCAGGGTGTACATTCTCGCCAATCTCTCCGCCTTCGACTCAGCCCACGAGGTCCCGATGGTGCACCTGCTCGCATTGCTCGTCGTGCTGCAGCAGCAGCCCTCCCCGGCATCGGGCGGTCATGCCACGCCGGCCAAGGTGTCGATCGAGCCCGCCGAAGTCGCAGTAGAGGTGGGAGACACCGTGCGCCTTCGGGCCACGGCGGTGGATTCGTCCGGGCGGCCGGTCAAGGACATCTCGATCAGGTGGTTTCAATCCGGAGGTTACTTCGAGGGGCGGGTCGACTCGACCGGACTTGTGACCGGGGGATCCACCGGCACGGTCGCGGTGAGTGCCGTGGTAAGCTCCCGGGCCGGAGGACCGCCCGCCACCGGATTTGCCCGGGTCACTGTCCTACCCCAGCCGGCGTCGAAGCTGGTCCTGGATCGCCCTGTTTCCCGGCTCTACGTGGGCCAGTCGCTCACTGTAACTGCCACGCCCTACGCTGCCAACGACGACCGGCGCTATGACCAGGTGGTGTGGAGCTCGAATGCCCCGGCGGTGGTCGCCGTCAGTGGAACCGGCCGGCTGACCGCCCGCAAGGCCGGGCAAGGCCCGGATCAGCGCCCGCGCGGGACGCGCCGCGGCATCCTTTGACGTGACGGTCGTTTCCAACCCGGTCGCCGGGGTCACCCTGGAGCCCGGCACGGCAGCGGCCCGGACCGGCGACGTGTTGCGTTTGACGTTCCGGGCTCGGGGCCGAGAACGGGCGAACCGGTGACCGATCTTTCTCCTGAGTGGTCCCTCAGTCCGGGAAACGCCCAGATCGACGCTAGATGGCTACTTCGTGGCGGATGTGCCCGGGACCTATCGCGTGTCCGCGGCGTTCACCGGCTATATGGCGGAAACGATCATCGAGGTGCGGCCCCGCGATGCTCGCCGTCCCACGACGCTCGTCGGCCGTCTCCCGCATCAAGTTCCCGGCGGCGGAGTTCTGGCTCCACCCCGATGGCCGGCATGGTTACCTGAGCACCATCGGTGACCGGGTGTACGCGGTCGACGTGAGCAATCCCGCCACTCCGGTGATCACCGACTCGATCGTGGTCGACGCCCGTGCCATCAACGACGTCATGACCACCGAGGACGGCAAGTACGGAGTGCTGACCCGGGAGAACGCGTCCACCAGGAAGAACGGAATCGTGATTCTCTCGTTCGAGGATCCGGCCCACCCCAAGCCGATCGCTGATTTCACCGAGACCGTTACCGGCGGCGTGCACAGCACGTTTGTCTACCGCGGCCACGTCTATCTCACCGACGACGCGACCGGATCGCTTCGGGTGGTGGACATCCGTGACCCCTATAAGCCACGGCAGATCGCCCGGTGGCAAACCCGGCCCGACGAAGCCGGAAACTTCCTGCACGACGTCGATGTCAAGGACGGCCTGGCGTACCTCAGCTACTGGAACCAGGGCCTGGTCATTCTCGACGTGGGCAACGGCATGAAGGGCGGCAGCCCCGGTAATCCCCAGCTCGTGTCACAGTACAAGTATGACCTGAATTCGCTCTACCGGGAGGTCGAGGCAGTCGGAGGTCCCGGGTTTCATTCGAGGCACCCACACTGCCTGGCGGGCCGGTAAGTACGTCTTCGTGGGGGACGAGGTCTTCTCGGCTCGACCGCGCCGCACCGAGGGCGGCGGGGTCGTCGGCCTGGGCCGCGCCTATGGCAGGCTGCACGTGATCGATGTCTCGGATGTTACCCGTCCCAAGGAAGTCGCCTACTACGAGCCGAAGGATGGAGGTAGCCACAACGTCTGGGTCGCGGGCGACACCCTTTACCTGGGCGACTATCAGGGTGGTCTTCGGGTGCTGGACATTTCGGGTGAGCTCCGGGGCGACCTGCAGCGCCAGGGCCGTGAGATCGCCCACGTGGTGACCGGCGATACAGCTGGAGTCACTCCCAATGCGCCAAACGCCTGGGGAGCAATCTACCGCAATGGGCTGATCTACGTCCCTGACATCAACTCGGGGCTCTGGATCGTACGGGTCGAGCCCAAGTCCGAGCTGGTTCCGTGAGGCGGGCAGGAGCGCGCGTTATCGCCAGTACTTGCGTATCCGCCTAAGCGCTTTCGCGCTATATTCCAGCCATGTCCACCCCCCAAACACTGGTCGTCCGCACCTTCACCGATCGTGCGGAAGGTCTCTCACATTTCGTGCTCCGGGCGGGTGAGGCTCCCCGGCTGCTGGCTTTCGATGATGCCCTGGGATGTCCGGTCGAGACGGCATTGGCAGCGCTCGAATGGACCGGCGCCGTGGGGGTGCTGCAGGACGACGACCTGCTTCACGCGGCTCGGCTCACCAGCGAGACCGCGGCGGCAGTGATCGAGCGAAAGAGCCAGGAAGGGCGTCGCTACGTATACCTCGGTCCCCGACTGGACGCGCCACCGATGGATGTGTTCGAGGGCGCGATCCTGTTCGACGAGCCAGGCGTCAAAGCGGTGGAGTTCACCCAGCGGGCCCACGGACTGGCCCACTTTCTCCGGGCCACCTCCGGGGCCGGAGCCCTGCTCGCGCTTCTCGGACGGCGTGCCCCGGAGATCCGCCACCTGCGCCGGTGGCTGGGCGCGATCATTCAGGAGCTGGATCTCCCGCGGCCGCTGGTCGCCGGCTGGTTCGCGGCCAGCTCAGCCGGCTGTCTTTTCTCCTCGCCGGAGGGCGAGCCTACCTATCGCTACATCGAAGTCGGTACCGAATCATGATCCGTTGCTCTCTGCCCCTGCTGCTCAGCCTCTGGGCGACGACGCTCGCGGCCCAAGGCACCTTCGTGCTCCCCGAGCCTGTCCTCGACACTCCCCGCGCGACGCTGCGGGACCAGCTGCTCCGGTTCCGCGACACCTTGAATACCATTGACGCGGCCGCGGCGAGACTCCAGCGGGACTACCGGGAGGCGTCGGCCGCGGCGCTGAGTTCCCGGGCCCGGGTCATGACCGATGCCTGCTCCCGCTCGGCCCGGAACGTGGCCCCCGCGCGCCAGGCCATCACGGCCGGGCCGGTCTCCGGCGAGCGCCAGTCGAAGAGCCGAACTGAGCTGCTCCAAGAACTCGATCGCCTCGGTGGGGTCCTGGACCGGTGCAAGACCGAGTTCGGCGATCTGAGCCGGCCAGAGAACTCGGAGAAGGTGCGAGGGTACGCCAACGACCGCGCCGTCAAGGTCCAGAGTGCCCTGCGGCGATACGAGGCTGCGTTGGGCAGTTTCTTCAGCGCCATGGGCATCAAGGTGTCTCCACTTGGGGCCAAGCCGGGCCAGGCGTCCGTCTGAACCGGTGCGGACAATGTGGATACACATATCCACACTGTGTTGATGGAACCCGCATTCCCCCTGCCCCAACTGAGTTAGGTTTCCACATCTCTTCCACCTGAAAAGCCTGTAAGCCGAATAAAATCAGGCACTTGCGCGATTCCCGCAGGTGCCTATCTTATTGCCACGCACCTTGCCGAAAACGTACTAGGACCTCGCGTCAGAGTGGCGGTCGGCTAGGTGGGTTTGAGCGGCATATCAGGGGAGAGGGCCAAGGCAACCAAGGGCTCAGGTTCTCGTTGATCCTGGTGATCACTCCGGCTCGAACAGGTGAAGCCAGTCGCGTGCTTCATCCGCCCCGATCTAGCGCCTCGGGGTGCAGTGCGAACGGTCGGTCCGCGACCCGATCCGACTCGCAGCGCTCGCAGAGACGAACCAGGTGGGATGGCCATCCGGCCTGGGGATCGAAGCCAAGGCTTTACCGCGCCCTCCCGAGCGGCGAATCAGCCAACCGGCGGCAGGTGAAAGAAGAACGGCGGCAGCGATGCCCCGACCTTGGGTAGTCATTGCGGGGAACGGCCGCCTAGCCACGACTAGGCGGCCGTTCCGTTTTTATGGGCTATTGGCTAGTCGCTAGTGGATGATCCGAGCTGGAACTCTCCGGCTTGATCGACCGAGCCCATTTGTCTTCGGCAGAGCCCATAGCCAATAGCCCACAGCCAATAGCCCCTGTAGTTTCAGGATATGAAGCCGTTGCGCGTACTGATGCTGGTTGCGGATCCGGAACGGCGCAATGATCTGGCGGAGCTACTGCGCCGGGCCAGCCACCGAGTCGAGACCATCTCCGACGCGGCGGCTGCTTCGGATTCACTGCGCGAGCCGGTTGCAGACACCCTCATTCTCGATCTGGGTTCGGCGGAGCTCGACCTCACCGCATTGCGCCACGCCATCTCCCCAGGCGACGCCGTCGAGCCGGAGTCTCTGGAGGCCGCGGAGCGGCGGCACCTCGCCCGGGTGCTTCGCTTCACTGACGGCAACAAGCGGAAGGCTGCGTTGCTGCTGGGTATCTCCCGATCGACCCTGCTCAACAAGGTGCGGAAGTATGCCCTGCTCATCGGCGGGGCCTGCCTCCTACCTATGATGGCCCCGCTACGGGCCTCTCAAGGCCCCAGTCCCATTCCAGCTGGGCGGCTCACTTCCGGCACCCTCAGCTTCGATGGCCATGCCACCGTCGGTGATTTTGTCGGCCGCACCTCGACTGTGTCCGGCGAGATCACCGGGGGAACCGACCTGTCCCAGGTACGTGGATGGGTTCAGGCTCCGGTCAAAAGCCTTTCCACGAGCAACGGCCGGCGCGACAAGGATCTCAATAAGTCAATGGAGTCCGATAAGTACCCCGATATCCGGTTCGAGTTGACTGGCATTGCTCGGCGGGGAGGCAGTGATGATAGCGTCCGCGTGACGCTGCTGGGCAAGCTGCGCATACACGGTGTTACCAGGCCGGTGTCACTGCCGGCTACACTGCACTTCACCGATTCCACCGCGCAGGTGCGGTCCGAGTTTCCTCTCAGCTTGAAGGAGTACCGTATCGGCGGGCTGAGCAAGATGCTGGGAATGCTGAAGATGTATGACAACATCGAGGTCCAGGTAGACCTCCTCTTCGGCCTGGCGCCCTCGCCGGGCTAGGGAACGATACGCACCCGCCCCAGACGGGATACGATCACGGCCCGGGTGGCCTTTCTGCGGCTCAGTCTGAGCGTGGCATTTGACAGCCCCAGCGAGAATCCCTGGGGAGAGAGCGTGAAGACTCGGCCGGTGCCCGCCAGCGATACGCCGGCCTGCGCCGGCCCGCTTTCCGACCAAAGCGGCGTCGGGGAGCCCCGGGAGCGGATAGTCAGTGCCAGAGAATCCACCGTGAGAAGAACCACCTGGCTCCGGGTGATGGCCAGCAGCCGAGCCCGCGTGTGTGCCGCTGCGATATGGCCCGCAGCGGACGCGACCTCGATGCGATCCAGTGCTCCGATGAGCGGAGGGATTCCAACGCCGAGCGCGATACCCATGAGTGCAAGTACCAGCATTATCTCCGCGAGAGTGACGCCCCTTTGCATGCTTAGAAATAGGCCTTCCGAAGCCCGAGCTGGCACCCTTTTTGTACTACCCGGCGCAGCAACACCCGAGCCCGCGGGTCCGGTTTCACCAGGGGCTTGTGTGCGGTGATTTCGTAGACCATACTAGCTGTATCCCCCGACTCGATTTAGCTGTCGAAAAGGACTCAAATTTGTTTACGCCGCAGCGGTTGTTCGGCGAAGTCTGGTTGCCGCCGAACACGCTTTCATATGAGCCATTTCTCGAGCGCGCCCGGGTGCAACGGGAGCAGGATCGAGATGCGTCCGCCCGCCTGGCCCTGGGTGGGTACGTTGTCGCTCGTCTGATCGACAAGCTCCTTCTCCTGAACAACGATGCCGAGATGGCGGAGGCGTTCCGCTGGCAGCTGCAAGCAGTCCGGCGTCACGTCGGCGAACTGCCGGGCGACGCTCCTGAGACCGCGCACCTGGCGGGAGTTGTGAATGCAGTACCCGAGCAGGGCTCGCCAACGTCCAGCCTGTGGAAGGGCTTGACGGCGTACGCGTATTTCCTGGAGCACGAGGAACGCCTGGAGGAGGCATTGGAGCTGCTGACGCTCGCCGCGCGGGCGCAGGGCCCGGCCACACCCGCCGAGGACTTCGCTGCCTACGCGCTCTTCGCGGGCCGTCTGAACCGTCTATTGGCCCGCTGGGACACCGCTACGACGTGCTACAGCGCAGCCGAAGAAGCAGGAGACAAGGCGGGCGACCCGGTTGCCCGCCTGCGAGGACGCCTGGGCCAGGGTGCCGTGGATCGCGGACGGGGCAACCTTCCGATGGCACGGACCACCGCAGAGGCCGTGGTTGGAGAAGCGAAGGCCCTGGGCCTGAGGGACGTCCAGGCGATGGCCTATGGCGACCTGGGTGCGGTGTACGGTCTGCAGGGGCTGCGTGTCGAAGCGCTGGGAGCCCAGTACCAGGCCTTCCGGTTTTCGCACGATGCGCATCAGCGGATGCATGCGCTCGGCGACGTGGCCTACGGGCTGCGGGAGATTGGAGCGTTGGAGGGATCGCGCACAGCGTTCCGCATCGTAGCGCAATCCAGTGCCAGCGTCCGCGTTCGGGTCAACGCTCAGCTGGAACTCATGGATCTCGAGTCCACCCTGGGTAACAGAGTGGCCTTCGAACGCTGCCGGACGGCAGCGGAGGAGTATCGCAGCCGCATGTCCCCAAGCATGTCAGTAGACTATTACTACAAGCTGGGAACGGGATTATCGCGATTTGACCGGGCGGCCCGAGCCGAGGACGCACTGTCCACTGCATTGGCCCTGGCTGAGACTCACCAGCTGAACGCCTGGTACTTCAAGGTTGAGAAGGCGCTCGAGGAGCTTCGAAAGCCCCCCGAGCCCAAGCTCGTGGATCAGCCCGACTCCGCGCTCAGCCAAGCCCCTTCAATCGTACAGATGGAGGAGGAGCTGCGGGAATATGCTATGGCGGCTCTCGCCTAGCGGTCCTGTCCTCCAGCGCGCAGTATTAGTTGTTGGCGCCCTGAGCCTCGGTGAACGAAGCCGCGGGGGCCTCGGACGGTCCAGTGGCGTCGGACTTGGTGCAGCCGCTGACGGCAGCCGTCGCAAGCAGGGCCAGAACGAGACCGTACGTCTTCGAGCGTGACATAGGAGTGCCTTTCGATTGGTGGGTAATGCCCCCGGACTGGGGGGTACGCCGCCAATCTGGCTCTCCCCCTTGCGCATTTATAGGGCCCATTTGCGACAAACAGGGGCCGATTTGCGACATTTACTCCTCGCCGCAGTTCCCGCCGAACGCCTTCTGAGACTTCGCGTCCTCGATCCTGACCGCTATCAATGGGTGGTTGGGTCCGGTTGGCCGGAGTCTGTCGATGCCATCCGGGCCAAGCCGGTGGAGATGGCGGTGGTGGATCCGCTTCTCGGGGGTGAAGCCCGGGCCCATGGCATCGAGCGCATCCGCCTCCTGTTTCCTTCTCTCCCGCTGCTCATTTACACCGAGCTGGCTCCCGCCACCGCCTCGGTGCTGCTGCAGTTGGGACGAGCCGGAATCCGCCGGGTCGTATTTCACCGCTTCGAGGACGCCCCCGCCTCGCTTCGGAGTGCCCTCCAGGCCGAGCTGGAGCAGAGCGCGTCCCAGCAGGTCATGCAGGCGCTAGGCGGGGCCTTGCAGGAGCTGCCTCGGGAGATGCTGCAGGCCCTGGAGGCCATGCTGCATGCCGGCGACGAAGCCCCCACCGTCACGTCTCTGGCGGAGCGGGCCCAGTTGACCCGTCGAACCTGCGAGCGCTGGTTTACCAAGGTCGGGCTCCCCTCACCGCGTATGGTGATGGTCTTGACCCGGTTACTTTACGCCCATCGCCTGCTGCTCGACCCCGGCTACACCGTAGAAGACGTGGCGCTCAAGCTCGGTTACAGCAAGACGAAGACGCTGCAGATGCACCTGCGCGCGGTGTTCGGGCTAACCGCCGGCGAGCTTCGGGTTTCGTTGTCGACCGAGGAAGCCCTTATGATTGTCACCGAACGCTACCTTAGCCAGCTGACGCAGGTGGCATCCTGAAGACCCGCAAAATACTCATCGTGGATGACGAGCCCTCGCTCCGCAGTACCCTGGAGCGGGCCCTCAAGACCTTTCACTACAAGGTCGTCTCGGTTGCCGATCCACACTCGGCGTACCAGATGCTCGACGAGACTAGCTTCGATCTCGTGCTGCTCGATCTTCGTCTTCCCCAGATGGCGGGAGACACTTTCTTTCTCGCGATCGTGCGGCGCTGGCCCCGGCTGCTGGGCCGCGTCATCCTGATGAGCGGGGCAGTGCCCCCGGAGCGGGTCGATTGGCCGCCGGAGCTGGCCTCCTGTCCCATTCTGACGAAGCCATTCGGTCTCGCTGCCCTGGGCGAGCTGGTGGCGACCGTCCTGGCCAAGGCCGATTCCGAAATGGACCTGCTCGAGGGGAACGGACACGGATGACAACCGTAGCGGCACCCCCAGATCCACTGACCATCCTGCGGGAGTATCGGGCCCTGGCTCCCTGGGGTTTGCGAGACCTGGCAGCCTTGGCCGGTGGCATCCTGGACGCGTCCGGAGTGGTGCCGGTCAACGCCGCCGCCCGGGCCCGACCCAGTGAGCGCACCATTCGATTTTACGTGGCCCGCGGCCTGGTGAGCCCGCCCGATGGACGGGGGACCGCTGCCGTCTACTCCTATCGCCATCTCCTTCAGGTCCTGGCCATCAAGCTTCGTCAGATGGAAGGCGCCACGCTGGAATCGATGGTCAAGGATTTCGCCGGTCTGACCGGTGATCTCATCGAGCGCCGCGCCGCCAGCGCGCTCGGGCCCGGCCTTCCCCCGCCGGCCCATCTTCCACTCCTTCGCACCCCAGGCACCGGGCGGGGCCGCGTCGGACGAGCGGTCATGGCCTGGCTGGCGCCGGTCGAGGGCATCAGCACCGGAAGCTCCAGCTGCCGTCGCATTCCGGTTGCTCCGGGGGTGGAAGTGCTCATCGACGAGCAGCATCCCGCCCTCCGGCTGAACGGCGATACCGCTCTTATTGCCGAGGCGCTGCGCCAGGCCCTTACCGCCGTTGTTGGACTGGAGCCCGCCGCCGCCCTCTCGCCCGAGCGATCAGACGAGCGAGCCTGGCGGCCGGCGGACCCGGACACAGATGTCCTGGATGACTCCACCCTCAGCACCGAGCGAGGCTAATGGCTACGATCGTCCTGCTGGCCGTTCTCGGGCTCATCGCCCTCTGGGTTATTGCGACCTACAACGCTTTGATCTCACTCAAGAACCAGGTGGTGAACGGTTGGAAGCAGATCGACGTCCAGCTGAAGCGGCGTCATGACCTCATCCCCAACCTGGTCAACACGGTCAAAGGCGCCATGGAGTTCGAGCGCTCCACCCTGGATGCGGTGATCTCGGCCCGGAACCGGGCGGTGGGTGCAACCGGGGTGCAGCAGACCGCTCGGGCGGAAGGGGAGCTGACTCAGGCACTGGGCAGATTGTTCGCCCTTACGGAGGCGTATCCCGACCTGAAGGCCACCGGCAATGTGGCTCAGCTTCAGGAGGAGCTCACCAGCACCGAGAACAAGATCGGGTTTGCCCGGCAGCTGTACAATGACGTTGCCACCCAGTACAACACCCGCCAGATGCAGTTCCCCACCAATCTGGTCACCGGACTGGCGCAGGCCACCCCGGCGGAGCTGTGGGAAATAGAAGATGCCGCCGAGCGGGCTGTCCCGGTCGTGGATCTGTCGACCAAACGCGGCGCGTGAGCGAAGACGCGAACCTTTTCGCCCAACAGCAGTCCAACCGGCGCCGATCGACCCTACTTACCATCGGCTTCATCCTGTTCTTTGCCTGGGTCGGCTTCGGGGGCGACCTGGCGCTCTACCTCATCACCGCCGATGCACCGCCCGATTCCTACCGGCACGTCTTCCCCTTCATCGGTGCGCTCAGCGTCGTATCCGCGGCCCTGCTTTGCTGGTATGCCTGGCGATCTGGCGACCGGCGGGTGCTATGGGCGGCGGGGGCATGGGAGCTGATCGACCCGGCGACTCCGGAGCAAAAGAAGCTGGTGAATGTGGTGGAGGAGATGGCGATCGCCGCCGGTCTGCCGCGCCCCAGGATCTGGGTCATACCCGACTCCGACCCCAACGCCTTCGCGACCGGTCGCGATGCCGCCACCGCCAGCATCGCGGTAACCGAGGGGCTGCTGACGACGCTGTCGAGAGACGAGCTTCAGGCTGTGGTGGCGCATGAGATGGCGCACGTGCAAAATCTGGATGTGCGGCTGATGACGCTGCTCGCCGGTATGGTTGGCGCCATCGCCCTGATGTCCGATGGGATGGGACGCATGATCGGCCGCGGGAGCCGCGTTGCGGCCCGCCGGAGCGGCGGTGGCAAAGGCAATCCGCTCGGCCTGATCATCCTGGTGCTCTGGCTTCTCACCCTGGTCGTGGCGCCCGTGATCTCCCGGATTCTGGCGATGGGAGTGAGCCGCAAGCGGGAATACCTGGCCGACGCGACCGGCGCCCAGCTGACGCGCAATCCGATGGCACTCGCTTCCGCGCTGGAGAAGCTGGAGGCCGCTACGGCCGCTACCCGGTCCGTCACTGCTGGCGCCGCACACCTGTGCATCGTGGATCCGGCGCCTGGGCTCCTGTCGGAACGAGAAGGCTTCCTGGCGGACTTCGTCGCGTCGCACCCGCCGATCCGCCAGCGGATCATCAGGTTACGCGGGATGGGGTATCAGCAGGCGAAGCGGGAGTCAGCCGGCGCACTATCTCCTCCGTGAAGGTCCCCGGATCGAACGGCAGATGCACGACGTAATCGGCCCCGGCGGACTCGGCTGCCGCGCCGCTGCCGGGGACCAGCGCGACCAGCAGATATTCGCGGTCTTTCTTGCCGGCAAAGCCACCCAATGGATGCGCTCCCGGAGAGCTGCCGCCTCCCGCCACCATCACGACGGCTACTCCGAGGCGCTCGGCTGATTGCTGCAGCTCATCCATGGAGTGGCACCGCTCCACCTGGAAGCCTGCCCCCCGCAGCAGCAAGGAAATGATCCGACTCAGGTCTTGATCCGGCACGTGCAGGACGGCGGTTCCACGCTGTACCGCTGAGACGTCGCGCCCCTTCCGCTCGAGGTCCAGCATGCGCACGCCGCGGATATAGTCCTTGCTCCGGATCTCGCGGAGCTTCCCGATCCGCTGCACGATATCGCGGATTCGGCGGAGTGCCTGCCGGATGTCTTCCAGCCCCTGCCGCAGTGTCTCGGGGGGACCACCCGGGTCCGCCAGCAGGAGCTCCACGTCGGCGAATGCGGCCATGAGGGGGTTGTTGATCTCGTGGTGCAGCGTCACCGTCATTTCCCCGACCGCGGCGAGCCGCTCGGCTCGCACCAGGTCCTGCTCCGCCGCGGCCAGCGCTTTCCGCAGCTCCCGGCCTCGCCGGACCCGTTCGAGGATCTGGGGCAGCAGCTCCGTCAGCGCCGCGTCCTTGGCCAGGTAATCATCCGCTCCCCGGCGCAGCGCGGTTGCCACCAGCGATTCATTGCCGTGCCCCGTCACCAGCACGACGGCGGGTGGCGAAGGCCGGGTGCGGATGGCGTCGAGTACATCCAGGCCGCTGGTGTCGGGAAGCTGCTGGTCCAGCAGCACGATGTCGATGTCGTCGAGGGAGGCGAGCGCCTCCCGGCCGGTACCCACGTGGCGGGCCGGCGCGTAACCTTGCGTCTTCAGGACGTGCTGGATCAGCCGGGCCAGATCCGGATCGTCATCGACCAGGAGCACGCGGGGGAGAGCGACGTCAGCCATGCGCCGAAGCCGGGGCCCGGCGGAAGCCTACCCGGCTGAACTTTTCCCATCCGGTCTTGCCGCGCCACGCGTCCCAGAGCCCTCGCAGGCGCCAGTACAGGGTGAGCTGCCGGTAACCAAAGTTTTCCAGCACGGCGTAACCCAGCAGTATGAGCACCTCTCGCCGACGGCTGAACGGCAGGAGATGGCGCTGCAGAAGGTCGGCCACACCATATCGGAAGCGCCAGGCCCCCACCAGAACCGCGAACACGTTTACCAGGACCCCATAGCCGAGCGATGCCAGCAGGAATGCCCAAAGATAGGCATAATCGATGAGCCGGTAGTCCAGCAGCCACTCCATGATCAGGAGGAACAGCACGCTGATGTAGCCGAGAATCTCCACCACCGGTCCATAGTATTCGAACAGCCAGAACGCCGGCAAGGCGAAGGAGCCGATCCGGCCGTACTTGGACCGCCACAGCATGCCTCGATGGTACCGCAGCGATTCCCGGAGTCCCCGATACCAGCGGCCGCGCTGTTTGCGGAGCGACGCAAACGTCTCCGGCACTTCGGTCCAGGCAACCGGATGCGGCAGGAACACGATGCGCCGGTCCAGCAGCTTGTCCAGCAGGTAGCGGTGCAGCCGGACGATGATCTCCATGTCCTCGCAGACGGTGCCGACCTGACCGCCCACGTATTGCCGGGTCAGGCGGTGATCGAGGTAAGGTGTCAGGTAACCGCCGGCTCGGATGACGGTCTCCTTCTCGAACACCGCGAACACCCCGCTCAGGATAAGAATCGAGCCCATCCGGTCGAGGCCAGTTCGGGCCGTAGTAAAGGAGCGGAGATACTCGACCATCTGAAATCGCGGCAACGATCGGGCGGGCAGTCCCACTGTCAGGACCTTGCTGTTGCGAATCGTGCAGCCGTTGGCGATGGCTACCTGGCCGCCGACCGCCACCACCCGGGGGTCCTCCTGGATGACGCGCATCAGCTCCTTCAGGGCCCGCTGATCGAGGATCGAGTCGGCGTCGAGCGAGACAAAGTATGGTGTGGTGGATGCGTTGATGCCTGCGTTCAAAGCATCGGCCTTCCCGCCGTTTTCCTTGTCGATGACGATCAGACGCATGACCTGCCGCGGCAGGGGGACGGTGGCCTCGTACAATGCGAGCACAGGCGCGGTACCGATGGCCGGGCGATAGGGCACCTCCGTGCGGCGGAGCCGGAAGGCGCGCTTCAGCCGGTCCAGCGTCCCATCGGTGGATCCGTCGCTGATGACAACCACCTCGAAGCGGGGATAATCACACTGGATCAGGCTGTTCACGCTATCCACGATCGTAACTTCCTCGTTGAACGCCGGGACGATCATGGTGAGGGGTTTGGTCAGGTCGCCCTCGTCGATGAGATCTAGGTCCTCGACGAAGTGGGCCGCGACGCGCCGGCGCACCTGCCGGGCGGACAGCGCGATCAGCCACAGGGTATAGGAGTTGTAGACCAGGAAATACAGCAGAAATATCGGCTGCAGCACCAGCGCCAACACGACCAGCCAGCGGATCAGCGGTTCCATCACAGTCGGCGGCGGTGGGTGGCCGCGGAAAGCTCGAGGGCCCCGGCAACTCGATGCCGAATGGACGGTGCCGGGTCGGTTCGAGCTACGGCACGGGCGGTTTCATCCTGGAGCAGGGCCAGCGCCAAAGCCGCCGCCAGGCGGTGCTCTTCCGATGCGGAGGTTTGGGCCGTCTGGCGGAGCTCGGGGAGATCCGCGCTCTCCCTGACCGCCTCGCCCGCCACCTGCGGATCAAGCTCCGGGGGCAGCGGAAGAACGGTCCCCTGAAGCAGGCGGGCGACATACGCGCTCGCCCGGACCGCCATGTCTCGGTCAGCCGCAAGGCGCTGCAGGATCTCAGCCCCGGCATTTGTCAGCGAGTCCGCCCGCGCCAGGACCACGGCGACCTCCCTGCGCACTGATGGATCGGGATCCCGGATCATTCTCGCCAGGAGGTCGTACCGTTTCGATGCGAAGACCGCGCCTGCCGCCCGCCGGCGGGTCGAAAGATCCGGATCCTGAGTGAACGCCTCGAGCGATGCGGGGTCAGCCACCTCAGGCCGGCTCTGCCAGAGCTCCGCCACCGCCTCCCTCACCTCCGGCGATCCGCTACCGGCAAAATACGGCAGGAGCAGGTTCAGATCAGGGTGCACTATATGGCGGGCGACCCTCACCACGACCACCGCCCGCTCACTGTCCGCCGCCAATGCAGTGGCCGACGCGGCAAACTGCTCGAAGTGCTCCTCCGCCAGGCCGGCGGCGGCAGCGAGCACAGCGGGATCGTCATCCGCGCCCAGGGCGTGAAGCATTGCGGGAACCCCGCGGTGGGGGCTTACCCGAGCCAACAGCCCCACTGCCTCCCGCCGTACCATGACGCTGGGATCCCCCAGCGCGCGGGCCGCGGTGGCCAGCAATTCCTCGGCGTCCAGGAGATCTCCCAGCGCGGTCAAAGCGGCGGTCCTGACCTCAGGAGTTGGATCCGCCCGGACCATCTGCAGCAGTGCGTCCCGGCTGGGCTCTCCGCGAAATGCCCGGAGGCTTCCGATCAGCCGCACCCGGTCGCCGGCGTCCAGCATGCCGGTGGCACCCCGGCCCAGCGACGACTGCGCCTCCAGGTCGGTGTCCAGGGCCAGCGCCCGGAGCTCCAGGTGGCGAGCGCGGGACAGCCTCCTGCCGAGCAGCCGGTAGCGGGCATCCCATTTGAGTCGTTCCCGGAGGGACTCGCGGACCGCGCTCTGGTCCGGCATATCGACCACTCGCGCCACGATGCTCTCCTGATCGAACACCCCTGCGGCGAGCGCCGCGGCGCCGCGGACGTTGGGAGGCTCGGCGCGGCGGGTGGCTGCAACCACGGCGTCCGCCCCCCCCGGCACCTGCAGCAATCCAACGGACAGGGCGGCCCGCTCACGCACCAGGGGCGAAGGATCGTCTTCCAACAGGGTTAGCAGGACCGCGCCGCCCTCCTGGCCGCGGATGATCGCCCATGCGTCCACCGCACGAGCCCTGACCAGCTCGTCGGGATCCTCGAGCCCCCCCTGCACCGCGGCGATGCTCAGCCCATCTCCTCCTCCGGCGCGCCGCACCAGGCGGCCCATGCTCTCGATGGTGGCTGCCCGGACGGCCGGGCTGGGGTCGGTACGGAGTCGGTGGAGGACCGAGAGTGCGTCACCGCGGGAACGGGTGACGGTGCGGACGAGGGCCAGCTTGCTCTCGATATCGGCGGAGTCCACCAGCGCATCCGCCAGGCGGCCCACGAAGGCGGGATCGAGCCGGCTCACTGCAGTGGCGACCGCCTCGCTCACCCCGGCGGACTCATCGGGGAAGGCGGCCATCAGTGCGGGGATGGCGGCGGCATCTCCGAATACGGCGATCGTGTCGGCGGCGGCGCGCCGAACTCGGGGGTCGGCGTCGCTCAGCAGCGGCAAGACCGCCGGCAGCAGGCCCACTAGCCGGGCGCTCGCCGCGGTATGCAGGGCAGCCTCCCGTACTGTCCAGTCTGGATCTCTCAGCAGCCGGTGGACATCGGACTCGGATACCTCCACGTCCGGGCGAGCCAAAGCCCGGATGGCGACCGCCCGCACCGACGGATCGGCATCTCTGGTCCGGGCCTGCAGCAGCCCTGCGGTTCCGGAACTGCCCACCTGACTCAGAAATTCCGCGGCCGCGGCGCGGACCCGGTGATCCTCATCGTCCAGGGCGTCAACCGCCACCGGCAGCGCGTCACGGGCACCCAGGGTGCGGAGGCCGTTCAATGCCTGGGCCCTGAGCGGCGCCTCGGTATCGCCGGCGGCGATCCGGATCAGCTCCGGCGTCAGGTCGCGCCGGCCCGCCTGGCGCACGGCATCAACCACAGCCGAGCGTACCTGTGCGGAGTGGTGCTGAGTCAGCTCCGCCAGGAATTCGCGAGCTCCGGTGCCGGCGATTTTCACCAGCGTCTGCGTGGCGTCGAGAACCCGCTCTCCCGTCTCGATCATCCTGACCAGGTTGTCGGGAACCCCCAGCCGCTCCAACGCCACAGCGGCTCGCAGGCGGATCTCGGGATCGGCGTCGTCCAGGGCGACGAGCAGCGGTCCTTGGGACACGGCGCCGATCTGCTCCAGCGCCTCGACGCTGCGCATGCGAACCCACCAGGCTGGGTCACCCAGTGCCCGGACCAGCCGTTCAGTAACTTCGGGACCGCCGATCTGGCCGAGTGACGAGGCGATTCTTACGCGCACGAATGGCGCGGGGTCAGTGAGCAGATGCTCCAGCAGGTAGCCCACGGCCCGGCGGTCTCCCAGTCGCCCCAGCGCGCCTGCGGCTTTGGCCCGCACTTCGTCCTCGGGATCTCCCAGCAGGCGCACCAGGGCGGGGAAGGCGCGGGTCGCGCGGACCTCCCCCAGGACATTCGCGGCCCAGGCCCGGGCCGGGCGATGATCTCTGTCGTTCAGCACGGCAATCAGCGGTTCCACGGCGGCTTCCCCGTGCCGAGTCAGAATGTCGGCGATGCGCGGGGCCAGCCAGACATCGGCGGTTTCCAGTGCCCGTATCAGCGGCTCGACCGCGCGCGGATCGGCGATGCGGGCCAGGGCACGGAGCGCGACTTCCCGCACATCCGAATCCTCGGTTCGGGTAGCCGTCACCGTTTCCAACAGGGCCGGTACCGCCCTGGCGCCACCCACCCGGCCGAGCAGCTCGGCGGCGAAAGCGCGGTCGCGCCACTTCCGGGCTGAGCGCAGCATCTCGATGTACTTGTCCACCAGGCCGAGCTCGTCGTAGACCTCGAGCAGCCAGCCGGGACGCCCATTGGCCCCCCGGGCCTGTTCCTCCAGGACGGCCTCGAGGGCGTCGAGGTCGTACAGGGTGCTCATCTGATGGATGGTGGGGTGAAGCAGGGCGCGGTCGCGGGTTGCCAGGCCGGAAACGAGCTCCCGGTAGAGCCCTTTCCGTTTCGTCAGCCGGCGCTCAACCCGGTCGAGGTACCAGCTGTAGATGAGCCAGGCAAGAACCGTCAGCAGCCCTACGGCCAGCATGGTACCGGCGACGATCAGGATCAGGGTCAGCGCCGTCATGAGGCATCCGCAACGCCGATGAGGCTCGGCAGCTCGTGGGCGGGACCGGGGAGGTCAGACGCGTGCGTCGTCGAGAAAGACCAGAGTCTGACGGTGCGAGACGACTGCCTCCAGCGCCCGGTGAACCGCTGGGTCCAGCACTGTTCCAATTAGATCGCGCATTCGGTCGACCGCAACTTCCGGGGCCATCTTCTCCTGGTACGGCCGTGCCGTCGTCAGGGCATCGTAGATCTCGACCGCGCCGATGATCCTTGCCCCCAGGGGAACCGCGTCTCCGGCGAGACGATCCGGGTATCCCAGTCCGTCCCAGCGCTCGTGGTGGCTGCGGACGTAGCCGATCACATCCTTGAGATGGACCAGCGGCGAGAGAATCTGGGAGCCCACGGTGACGTGCTGCTTGACGTGCTCGAACTCCGCATCAGTCAGAGGGCCCTGCTTGTTGAGGACCTCCTCCCGGATGCCGATCTTGCCGATGTCATGCAGCCGGCCACCGGTGCGCACCGCCTCCACCTGCTCGTCGTTGCAGCCGTACTCGGCCGCCACCATCGCCGAGAGGTCGGCCACCCGGGCCGAATGGCCCCGCAGGTACGGGTCCTTGGCCTCCAGTGCGTTGACCAGGGCTTCGAGGGTGGCGATGGATATGCGCTCCTGGTTGGCCTGCTCGACCCGCCGCTCGGCCACCCGGGATGCCACCTCCTCCTTGAGCCACTGGTTGATCTGCTGGCTTTCCAGCTGGGTGTGCCGGCGCTGCAGCGCGTGGTGGATGGCGCGGCTCAGATGGCTTAGATCAATCGGCTTGATCAGATAGTCGTAGGCGCCCCGCTGCATGCATAGGGCGGCGCTGGTGGCGTCGTTGACCGCGGTCAGCATGAGCAGGGCGATGGTCGGCTCGATCTCCATGATCTGCGGCACCAGATCCACCCCGCTGATCCCGGGCATATTCACGTCCAGGAGCATTCCGGTGATCTTCTGGCGCTGCAGGATCAGCAGCGCCTCTTCGCCGCTCGCCGCCGTGGCGACTTCATAGCCCTGCTGGCTGAGGAATTTGCGGAGGGCATTGCAGATGGCTTCCTCGTCGTCCACGACGAGCAGCGTCACCGGCTCATCGGTCACGGGCACACCAACTCCACCACGCGGGCGCGCATCGGAGATGCGGAGGTGGTCCCCATGCTCGGATTCATGCTGGGTAAGCCATATCGGAACGACCCGGTAGTGAGGACGGCAGGAGTCTGGTCGATAGGGTCAAATGAGAGTCACGGCGGGGGCTCGTGGCTCTCACAAGTGTCGGCCGGGACGGGCGCAACCTTAACGAAGACCCTTTAGCCGACGAACTCCACCGGAACCGGTTCCGGGATGATGCCCGCCTGGTAGGCCCGGTCGAGCAACATGTGGACCGCGGCTCGGCCTCTGGGTCCGTAGTCAACGGTCCATTGGTTGACGTACATGCCGACAAACATATCGGTCCGCTCATCCCCGATGCCCCGGTTGAACTGCCGGGCATGCGCGAGGGCCGGGCCCCGATGCTCCAGGCCGTATACGATACTGGCCCGCAGGTCGCGTGCGATCTGCGCCATGAGCTCGGGGCCCAAGTCCCGGCGAACCGCATTGCCTCCTAGGGGCAGAGGAAGTCCGGTCTCCTCCAGCCACCACGCCCCAAGGTCAGCCCAGAGGTGAAGACCCGCGTCGCCGTAGGTCAGCTGCCCTTCATGAATGAGAAGGCCCACATCGACGGCGTTGTCATGGACCGCGGCCTCGATCTCGTCGAACGGGATCACCACCGCAGTACAGTCTGGCTGGTACAGCTGAAGGGCCAGGTAGGCCGTCGTCAGCTTGCCGGGAACGCCCACCCGCAGCCCTCGAAGCTCGGTCCTGACATCCGGTCCGGCTCGGGTCCGGGACACCAGGCGGGGTCCATAGCCGTCCCCCATGGATGATCCGGAACCCAGGAGCGCGTAGCTCCGCCAGAGATAGGCGTAGGCGTGAATCGAAACCGCCGTCACCTCGAGCTCCCCCCGCAGCGCGCGCTGGTTCAATGACTCGATGTCCGAAAGCTCATGCACGTAATGAAGATCCGCGGTGTCGAGCTTGCCCTCGGCCAGAGCGTAGAACATGAAAGCGTCGTCAGAGTCGGGGCTGTGGGCGACGTGGATGATCTTTCGCATGAGCTCCTTAGTAGGGGCGGTAGATACTGCGGCGGTAGGTGAAGCGGCGGTAGGTACTGCGGCGGTAGGTACTGCGGCGGTAGGTACTGCGGCGGTAGGTACTGCGGCGGTAGATACGTGACCGCCTGACCGCCTGACCGCCTGACCGCCTGACCGCCTGACCGCCTGACCGCCTGACCGCCTTACCGCCTTACCGCCTTACCGCCTTACCGCCTTACCGCCTTTTCCGACTCGGACTTGAACTCCTCCACCACCGGCTCGTGCTCGAGGTATTCGACCCGGCCGGCAGCTTTCTCCGCGCGGTAATGGGCCAGGAAATCACGCTCAGCCCGTCGCAACTGCGTCGAATCTCCCTGGAGTTTGGCCACCTCGCCCCGCACCACGTATCCGAAGAGGTGCGCCGGGGATTGAGACAGGATGGTGTCCGCCAGGGCGCGAGCCGCCGCGAAGTTTCCTACCTGGAGGTGGAGCACCGCAGCGTGATACCGGGAGTCGGCGTTCCGCGATTCGAGCTGCTGGTAGGCTCCCAGCGCCATGGGGGTGAACCGCTCCACTTCGGCCGAGTCCTGTCGACCGGCCGCTTCCATGATGCGATTGAACAGCCGGTCGAACCGCTCCTGAGGGGTCATGGCACTAATGTCCGGTGCGGGGCGACCGGAGCCGGGGTCTCCAGGCAGTCCGCTACTGCTGCCGGCATTGGCCATGTCGGGCGCGGCCGGGGCGGATGTTGCGGTTGACACCTGATAAACAATCACGGCAACCAGCAGAACGCACAGCACGGCGGCGGCGATCCATGCCTTCCGCTCGGATCTCGCCGTGCCGCTGTCGGCGCGGAGGCCTGCCGGCGTGCCGCAGCGATGGCAGAAGCGCGCCTGGGCGGACAGCTCTGCCCGGCACTGAGCGCAGGTTCGCTGGGCCAGGGCGGACCCGCAGGTATTGCAGAAGTTCCCCGATGCCGGCGCGCCGCATGCTGGGCAGAGGCGGGTCGTGGAGTCGGTCATAGTACGAGAAGCGTAAACGGTAAACGGTAAACGGTAAACGGGTCGGAACCCTTACCTCAAAGGGCCGTTGTGCGTTTCTTTCCCGTTCACTGTTCACTGTTCACTGTTCACGCCTTAGCGTAAGATCGAATGACTCAGGGAAAGCAACGCCATCCCGGTTCCCCTGGTCGCCCCAGTCTGGAGGAATTCCCTACCGACCTGGGCGGCGCCGGCAAGGCTGAACTGCTGGAGCTGGCGCGCCGGTTCAGTGTCGATTTCATGCGGCTCCAGTTTACCGACATACTAGGCGTGAACAAGAACGTCGAGGTGCCGCGCAGCCAGTTCGAAAAGGCGCTGGACGGTGAGATCATGTTCGATGGATCCTCGATCGAAGGCTTCGTGCGGATCGAGGAATCGGATATGCTGCTCAAGCCGGATCTGCACACTTTCCGGATTCTTCCCTACGACGACGAAGGCGGCCGGGTAGCCCGGCTGCTCTGCGACATCTATACCCCGGACGAGCAACCCTTCGCGGGCTGTCCTCGAACCACGCTCAAGCGCCAGGTCGAGCGGGCCCGGAAAATGGGCTTTGCCATGATGGCCGGCTGCGAAGCGGAATTTTTTCTGTTCGAGAAGTCGCCCGACGGGTCACCCACGACTGTCACCCACGACTCAGCCGCGTACTTCGACCTCGGACCGGTGGACCGGGGCGAGGAGATCCGGCGCGTGATCGTCGAGCAGCTGGTGGAGATGGGGTTCGAAGTGGAGGCGGCCCACCATGAGGTGGCCATTGGCCAGCACGAGATCGACTTCAAGTATGCCGACGCCCTCACCACCGCCGACAACCTGACCACATTCAAGTTCGTGGTGCGGAACGTGGCCAACCGGTTCGGCTTCCTCGCGTCCTTCATGCCCAAGCCGCTCGAGGGGATCAACGGGAGCGGCATGCATACCCACCAGTCCCTCTTTCGTGGCAAGGAAAACGCCTTCTACGATCCCAAGGCCGAGTACCAGCTCTCGCGGACCGCCCTCAGCTATATAGAAGGACTGCTGCAGCATGCCCGCGGATTCTGCGCCATCACCAACCCCCTGATCAACAGCTACAAGCGCCTGGTGCCGGGGTACGAGGCGCCGGTCAACGTCGCGTGGTCCATGCGAAACCGGTCACCGCTGGTCCGCATTCCCGACCGGCGGGGGCTGGGGACCCGTTGCGAGCTGCGGATGCCGGATCCCTCGTGTAACCCCTACCTGGCTCTGACGGTGCAGCTGGCCGCGGGTCTGGACGGCGTCGAGCAGAAGCTCGAGGCCCGGGAGCCGGTCAGCCGGAACATCTTTACGATGAGCTACCGGGACCGCCGCAAGTACCGGATAGACGAGCTGCCCCGCGACCTCCACGAGGCGCTCGAGATGATGGAGAAAGACGACGTCGTCAAAGCCGCGCTGGGCGACCATCTGACCGAACGATTTCTGGAGGCCAAGCGTAACGAGGTGCTGCAGTACAATCTGCAGGTGAGCAAGTGGGAGATCGACAACTATCTGGGACGGTACTAGCGGCCTCGCTGATACTCCACGAGCTGCAGGGCCACTACGCCAAAGGGCAGCGGGACTTCGAGCTGCACCGGCAGCCGCCGGGCATCATCGGTCAGCCACGCCTTCATGATCATCCCTCTGGAGGCGACCTCTACCGCCAGCGCGGGAGCGGTCTTGCCATCCGGCAGCGCCACGTTGTCCCGGGTCTCGGCGACTGTGACCTGGATCGGGTTGTAGCCGGTCTTGAAGTAGCGTGAGTAGCTGTACGAGCGGCCTGGCTGCAGCGGCGCGGTCCGGAGGAAATAGAGGAATGCGAGCTCATCGAGCGGGTCGGCCGGCGCAACCCAGGCGCCCTCGGTGCCGACCTGCTCGTACCGCGCCGAGTCCGGAAGGATCAGATATTCGTGGTCGTCCACTTTCCCGCCCTGCACCAGCCGGCGGTGAAAGCGCAGGGAATGGAAGCGCCGGCTGTCCACCCAGGACGTCAGGTCGTAGCGGACCCGCCATCCGGGGGGGCCGCCCTGACCAGCCATGGTGAACACGTAGGCGGTGGTCCCCCGCTCCTGGGCAGTCCGGCTCAGGGAGAGGCTGGCCGACCCGACCGCAAAATAGCCGAGCTTCGCGTCGTACCTGAGGGTCTCCCCGACACCGAAGGGCGGGGCGCCCAGCCCGGACAGCAAAAGGACGTGCGAGAGAAACAGGGTAACAAGCGTCATGGGGGAAATATATCCTGATTCAGCCGGTTGCCTTCCTGCTGGACCTGGACGGGACTCTGTACACCAGCGCCGGCCCGGTGCCGGGGGCCGCTGAAGCTCTGCGACTGCTCCGCGACCGGGAGATTCCCTTCCGGCTAGTGACTAATACGACCAGCCGGTCCCGCGCAATGCTGGTGCAGCGGCTTGCCGAATACGGCTTCGAGGTCCCACCGGCGGAGCTGTTCACCGCCACCCTTGCGGCGGCGGGCGTCGCTCGGGCCGCCGGGTATCAGCGGGTAGCGCCCTTCCTGCCGAAGGCCGCGCTATCGGACCTGACCGGTCTTTCGCTGGAGGGCGGCACCTCCGGACGCCTTGCTGCCGGAATTCCCGACGCGGTCCTGATCGGCGACCTGGGCGAACTCTGGTCGTACACCTTGCTCCAGGAAGCCTTCGAATACCTGATGGGAGGCGCGGTGCTGATCGCGCTGTCCCGGGACCGGTACTGGATGAGGGAGGGAAGGCTGACGCTGGACGCCGGCGCCTTCGTGGCTGGCCTGGAGTTCGCAGTCGGCAGGAGGGCTATAGTCGCCGGAAAGCCGTCCCCCGCTTTCTATGAGGCCGCGGTGGGCAGCATGGGTCTAGAGCAGGCCGGCTCCGTGGCCATGGTGGGGGACGATCTCTGGTCGGATGTGGAAGGCGCGCAACAAGCTGGGCTGCAAGGTTGGCTGGTTCGCACCGGGAAGTATCGCGAATCGGCGCTGGCTGACTCGGGTGTCGCCCCGGACCGGATTCTGGCGAGCGTTGCCGATCTGGGGTAGGGACGTCTTATCTTCCGCCCTCACTGTTTCTCGGGGCATTTCTTCACCTGGAGTTCTGTTGCAGCTTCGGCGTATTCTCCATTTCGCGGTGTTTCTACTTCCGCTGCAGCTCTCGGCCCAGACCGCAGTGGATACAGCTACCCCCGACCCGAACCTGATCATTCGCGGGGTTCGGGTCGAGCGGCGCGACATCTTCGACCCCGACGAGCGCAGCTGGTTCGCCCGGCTGGCCAACAGTCTTCATATCCTGACCCAGCCCGCGGTGGTGCGCCGGGAGCTGCTGTTCGCCGTAGGTCAACCCTATGACTCGGCCCTGGTGGCGGAGTCCGAGCGCAACCTGCGAGCCATTGGAATCTTCCGCCGGGTGCAGATCGACTCGGTCCGCACCCCTGACGGCCTCATGCTCCGGGTGATCACCAAGGACGGCTGGAGCACCCAGGCCGACTGGCGATTCCGCAGCACCGGAGGCGAGGTCGCCTTTACTATCGGACTGGTGGAGAGCAACCTGCTGGGGACGGCATCGGCAGCGGCGATACGGTATCAGAAGGACCCCGACCGATCCACAGTGGCCATGTCGTTTCGCCGGCCCAGACTCTTTTTCGGCTCGGTGGGGCTCGGGGCGGGGTATGAAAACAAATCCGATGGCCACACCGCCGGCATCGTGCTGGACCATCCGTTCTACTCGCTAACCACGAAGCGGGCTTTCCGCTTTGATGCCGGAGACGGGGAAGAACGCGTGCTCCAGTTTCGGGAAGGCGCCGAGGTGGCCGCGGATACCTTGCAGCGCCGGTATACCCAGGTTCGGGGGTACGTTGCCAGGGCGCTTCGGGCGTCGAGCGCCGGTTACCTGCGCCTGGGACTCAGCGCTCAGGTGCGACGGGATGACTTCGTGCCGGAGGGGTTCACCGGGCCCTTTCCGGAAACCATAACCGGGGCCGTCGGGATGAACCTGCAGCTCAGCCATACCCGGTTCATCGTCACCCAGGGCTACGCCGGCTTCGCGCGTGAGGAAGACGTAGATCTCGGCACTACGGTGCGGGTGGGTTTGAGTGTCGCCCCGGAGCTCTTTGGCTACGAGCGCAACGGCATCGGCCCGGACATCGGAGGACGGGTGGGCGCCCGGATTCCAGCGGGCTTCGCCTTCCTGGATGCGGGCGCCCACGGGCTGTTCACCGCCGCGGGACTCGACTCCGGGTCGGTGGGGGTCGCGGTTACAACCGTGCTGCAGCCGGCCCCCCGGCACATGGCGGTGTTTCACGCCGATGCCGGCTGGCTCGAAGACCCGGCACCCGGGGGGGAGTTCGACCTCGGGCTCGGCAGCGGGCCGCGGGCCTTTGGCAGTCACGCATTCACCGGCGACCGTTCCTTCTTCGTGTCGGCCGAGTATCGTTACACGTTGACGGATGACCTCTTCCGGCTGGTCGGTCTGGGCCTCGCCGGCTTCGTCGACTATGGCGGTGCCTGGTACGACGGCTCACCCAGGCGTACCGGCTGGGATGCGGGCATCGGGTTGAGGCTGGGGGCCAGCCGTTCATCCGACACCGACGCGGTGCGGTTCGACCTCGCCCACCGCTTCGCCAACGACGTGGATTCGGCCGGTTGGGTCCTCATTATCGGGAAGGGATTTGCCTTCAGCGCGCCTAACCGGGCCAGCTGATCGGATATACTCGGAGGAGGGCGGATGACGGCGCGAGCGCCTCGGCGGATGGCCGATCCCCGGATCGATCTGCTGCTTGAGATACTGGACCAGGCGTTCGATCGTAAGGGATGGCATGGCACCACCCTTCGGGGCGCGCTACGAGGAATGACCGCGGAGGCGGCGCTCTGGAGGCCGGCGCCGGGCCGGCACAACATCTGGGAGCTGACGGTGCACGCCGCCTACTGGAAGTACGCGGTGCGACGGCGGCTGGTGGGAGATGCCATGGGGTCGTTTTCCCGAAAGCCCAGCAACTGGCCGCTGGTACCTGAGGACCCCGACCCCGCCGCATGGAAGCAGGAGATCCGGCTGCTCGAGAGCGAACACCGGCTGCTGCGTGAGGCGGTACGCACCCTGCCTCCGGCAAAGCTCGAGGCCCGCTCGCCGCAGGGCGTCTGGACCAACGCCGAAGAAATCCACGGCATTGCGGCCCACGATCTGTATCACACCGGGCAGATCCAGCTGATTAAGAAGCTGCGCGCCAGTCTCCAGTCTCCAGTCGCCAGTCGCTAGTTCAGTCGCCAGTCGCGAGTCGCCAGTTATCCCTCACGGAGCCAACATGCTACAACCGTCCTTCCCGGACCGCCGGGGTATCACCGTGCTAGCTCTCGTTCTGCTGATCCTTGCGCTCGTGATAGGCGCCTTCTTCCTGGTTCCCTATCTGCAGAGCCGCTAGCGACTGGTGACTGGCGACTAGCGACTTTCCCCGCTTGCCAGAAACCTCCTGCTCCCCTCAATTCAGCCATGCCTGCCGAGTCGGAATCCAGCCCCGAGCCTTTACCCACCACTGAAGAAGCCCAGCGTTTCCTGAGCGCCGCACTGCTGGTTGGCTTGCTGGTTGCCGCGGCGGCTGCGATGCTGCTGACCTGGCTGGGGGATGAAGTGCTGGAGGGCGATCCCCTGGGCCTGGACCATCAGGCCCGGTCCCTGGTGCAGACCGTCGCTTCCCCGGGTCTGACCCGTATCATGCGGGCCGCAAGCTGGTATGGTGGCCCCTCGGTGTTGGTGCCGGCCGGGCTCCTGGCGGCTGTGGCGTTCCTGGTTCGTGGTTGGCGCCGGGGCGCCCTGCTCGCGGTCATCACGTTGGCCGGAGCGGGCCTGCTCAACTGGACGCTCAAGCTTTCCTTCGGCCGGGTTCGCCCGGAGGCCTTCTTCGACTATCCTCTCCCCGGTTCCCCCAGCTTTCCCAGCGGCCATGCCCTGTTCGCGGCCAGTGTATTTGGAGGCCTGGCCGCGCTGCTATCCCCCCGCCTCAAGCATCACGCCCTGAGGCTGGTCGTGTGGTCCGCGGCCCTGCTGCTGATCCTGCTGGTCGGCCTCTCGAGGGTCTACTTCGGAGTTCACTATCCCAGCGATGTGCTGGCCGGCTATTCCGTCGCTGTCATCTGGGTGACGTCGGTCGCCCTGGGCGACCGCCTGGCGCGACACCGCCGCCGGTCGCGCTGAGTGGGCCATGTCGCGGTAGTGCTCAATGCTTCGTCCGGGGGTGGCGTGGCGGAGAAGGCGGCCGATCAACTGAAGGAGATCTTCGCCGCGGCGGGGAAGGAGGCGCGGATCACCCTGGCGACGGGAGGAGCCGGGATCAGCACTGCGATGCGCCGGGCGGTTGAAAGCGGATGTGAAACCCTGGTGGCAGGCGGCGGCGACGGGACGATCAATACCGGGGCCTCCGCGGTGTTGGAGCGAGGGATCGCACTGGGAGTCCTGCCGCTCGGCACGCTCAATCATTTTGCCAAGGACCTGGGGATCCCGCTCGGTCTCGAGGAAGCGGCGAGGGTCGTGCTCGAGGGGGTGGTCTGTAAGGTGGATGTGGGGGAGGTCAATGGCAGGGTCTTCCTGAACAACTCCAGTCTCGGCGTCTATCCCGCCATCGTGCGCTTGCGGGAGAAGTACCAGGCCACTCTCCGAGGCAAGTGGCTCGCGGCACTGTGGGCCGGCCTCACGGTACTACGGCGCAGCCCTTTCATGGCGGTCCGTATCGTCGCAGAGGGAGAAACGATAGTCCGGCGCACGCCGCTGGTTCTGGTGGGCAACAATGAGTACAAGATGTCGGGTATCCGGGCCGGGTCACGCGAGTCTCTGGCTCGGGGGCGGCTGGCACTGTACGTGCTGAACGCAGAGCGTCGGCCGGGTCTCCTCCGCCTGGGGTGGGAGGTTTTTTTCAAGGGTGCCGACCGAGTCAAGGAAGTCGATCTCATTACCGTGGAGGAGGCTACGATCGAGACCAGAAGGCACCGGCTGCACGTGGCCACCGATGGTGAAGTGTTCCCGCTGGAGCCGCCGCTCAGCTATCGGATCAGGCCCGGAGCCTTGCGAGTCCACGTGCCGGCGGAGACTTCGGCTTGCTATCCTCACCCCCCCGGGCCATCTTCCACTCGCTAATTCCCGCGTTGGTCAGTCGTTCAATGCGTCAGGCGTTCAACCAATGGCCTGACAGGTATCCTAGACAACGCTTTTAGGTCCCTAGGCTCGTGCGGCGCCGTGGTCAGGCTTGCCTCACGGCTATAGGGCCATCTCCCGCGTCCGAGGACTGTTCATGCGGCGACTTCGCATCGGCATTCTTGATCTGGTAACAAAGAGCAATCCATCGCTATACGGCAGGGTCATGAATGCAAACCTGGCCAGCATCATGCCCCAGGTGGTGGCTGTCTGGTGTGAGCAGGAAGGTCACGACGTCCACTTCGTCTGTTATACCGGCGTGGAAGATTTGCTCGAGGAGCTGCCGGCCGATCTCGATCTCGTCTTCATCGGCGCCTTCAGCCAGTCGGCCCAGCTGTCTTACGCCCTCAGCAACTTCTTCCGCCAGCGTGGCACGGTCACTGTCTTAGGCGGCCCTCACGCGCGCTGTTACCCGGAGGATGCTCAGAAGTACTATGACTACGTGCTCGGCTTTACCGACCGGGCGACCATTTCGGAGGTATGCCGCGAGTGCACGTCCCACCGCCCGCTGGGACGGCAGATCTCAGCCGCCACCCAGCCGCTGGAGATGCCGACGCTCCAGGAACGGTGGAAGTTCGTGGAGTCTACCCTGGCCAAGGCCCCGACCATCAAGATCGTGCCGATGATCGGCAGCCTCGGGTGCCCCTACACCTGCAGCTTCTGCATCGATTCGACGGTCGACTATCAGCCCCTCAGCTTTACCCAGCTGAGGGATGATCTGAAGTTTTTGCTCAGCAAGATCAAGAATCCCATCGTCGGCTGGCACGATCCGAACTTCGGGGTGCGATTCGACGATTATATGGAGGCCGTGGAAGCGGCGGCGCCGCGCGGCAGCATGCGACACATTGCCGAGAGCAGCCTGTCGCTGCTGTCGGAGAAGCACCTCCAGCGGCTGCAACAGAACGGTTTTCAGGCGATTCTTCCGGGCATCGAGTCCTGGTACGACATGGGCAACAAGTCCAAGACCCGTCGCACCGGCATGGACAAGGTCAAGCAGGTGTCCGAGCACGTGAACATGATTCTCCGGTACATCCCGTACATCCAGACCAACTTTGTAATGGGCCTGGATGGCGACATGGGGCCGGAGCCGTTCGAGCTGACCAAGAAATTCATCGATCTGTCTCCCGGGGCATTTCCGGCGTACTCGCTGCTCTCGGCCTTCGGCCGAGCCGCCCCGATGAATCTGGACTACCAGCGTGACGGCCGGGTGCTGCCGTTCCCGTTCCACTTCCTCAATAACAACCATGCGATGAACGTCCGGCCCAAGAACTACAGCTGGCCGGAGTTCTACAAGCATATCGTGGACGTCACCAGATATTCGTTCTCGTGGAAGGCCATCGGACGCCGGATTCCGGCAACGCCGATGATGATTCCGAAGTGGATGAATGTGGTGCGCGCGATTTCGTCGGAGGGGTTCGGCCGGATCCGGTACCACGAACAGATCGAACGATTGCTGCAGACCGACCGCTCGGTGCGGGGGTTTATGGAGGGAGAAACCGACCAGCTACCCGAGTTCTATGCCTCGCGGATCAGGCAGGAGCTGGGGTGGGCCTGGGACTTCCTGCCCGAGGGCGCCCTGATGCACGATCCGAACGCCTACCTGCACGCCACCACCGAGCCGGCCATGATGAAGACGGTGCAGCTCACCAGCCCGGTGCACTGACCACTAGTGATCTCCAGCGCGGGTGCGGAGTCCGTTCCGCACCCCCAGCCGGATCCCACCCCGAAACTCGAAGTGCTCCTCGGCCATCAGCCGCTCGCCTTGCGGGGTTACTCCCTTGGCCAGATGCCAGAGCAACAGTTGCTGACCCACAGTGGTGGCCGGGAGCCAGACCCCGGGCTCCAGGGCCGGGTAATGATCGGCGTACTCGGGACGAAGCCGGCACTCCCGCACCGTATGCTGCTGCACCGAGCCTCCTTCGGGTTCTGCCATGTTCGCGCCCCAGTCGCCAGTCGCCAGTCGCCAGTCGCCAGATCGTGACTCGTGACTCGTGACTCGTGACTCGTGACTTCCTGTAGGCATTAATGGTCGCCCAAAAAGGCCGCTCCGCAAGGGGGATCGACGCATGTTTGACCTGCGGCGCCGGGCCGGGTAACATCAACGCCAAAGGCCGGGCGCCGTAGCCAAGTGGTAAGGCAGAGGTCTGCAAAACCTCCATTCGTCGGTTCGATTCCGACCGGCGCCTCTTTGAAACCACAAGCACAGAGGGCCTCCAGCATGGAGGCCCTTTGCGAGTGTGGAGCTGTGTCGAATGCGGCCCAGCTCCTACGTGCTGGCCTACTATTTAACGTGGCGCCAGCTCGAAGGTGACTTGCATCGAACCGCTGGAAGCAAAGACGTCTACGCCGGATGCGAGTGTGCCAAGCGACACCAGGCCGCTCGAGTACTCGAAGTCTCGGTAGTAGATCGCGAGGTTTCCCCACGGGGCATAGTAAGCGATGTCGCCGACCGACGGGTCAAAACCTGGCGGCGCGCCATCGGTGGACAATTTCCTCGGAAGATCACTGACCTTCTCTGTGGATGCGTAGTCTTTGAGGGTCAGGGAGAGCGGCAACAGAGAGGCAAAGTCTTGGGCAGCCTTGCTGTCGTTCAACGTGGCCGGGATGACCCTGTCTTGGAGCCTGATGTTGATCTTCACAGTACTTGCCTCATCTAGAATTACCGCATGTCCGGGTGTCGGTTTCGCTCCGCGGTTCCCATCATGAGTGTCACATGGAGCCGCGGCGCCAAAGATTGCCGACAGCGCAACCAAGAGCGGCCTCACTTGCGGTACTCCTTATCGGTTACGTGCTCCATCCAGTTTACGACTTTGCCTTCCACCGCTTCCTGAATGGCTATATGCGACATGGCCGTCGTGGGGGTGGCGCCGTGCCAGTGCTTCACTGCCGGCGGAATCCAGACAACATCACCCGGCCGGATCTCCTGGGTTCTGCCGCCCCACTGCTGAACCCAGCCGAGGCCTGCCGTGACCACCAGTCGCTGACCCGCGGGATGGGTGTGCCAGGCGGTGCGGGCGCCAGGCTCGAACGTGACCCAGGCACTACCTGCTCTGGCTGGGGCCTGAGGATCGAACAGCGGATCGATCCGGACCGATCCGGTGAAGTAGTCGGCTGTCCCCTTCTGGGATGGACGGGAGCCGTTCTTCGCGACAGTCAAGTTCTGGGCGGACATGGATGCCGAACCTGCGTGAGCGAGTGTAAGAACCATCGTGGTAATCAGCTTCATCATGGGAGAGCCATCCTGCCAGTTGGGTTAAACGAGCCTACACGAAGGCGGCGGCATCCGGACACAAGCAACGACAGCCGCGGCGATTTCGTCGGCTTGTGCCCGGGATGATTCCCCGCTTAGTCTCGGCCAATTTGCGCCATCTGTGTCGCATCCATGCGGCCACCGTACATCTCGATCCGAGAGAAGGCCGTCTCCATTTCGCGAAGGTCCGCTGGCGTGAGTCGGACGTCCACCGCGCCAATGTTCTCCTGCAGGTGATCCATCTTGCCCGTGCCGGGAATCGGGACAATCCACGGCTTCCGCGCCAACAACCACGCCAACGCGATCTGGGCCGGCGTCGCGCCTTTCTTGGCGCCGAACGTCCTCAGAAGCTCGATGACCGGCTGGTTGTTCTTCATGACCATAGGGGAGAAACGCGGGAACGTCGCTCGCAGATCGGTCTTCGGGTCGAAGGTCGATTGTGCGTTCACGGCCA
Source organism: uncultured Gemmatimonadales bacterium (assembly GCA_963840165.1). GTDB lineage: Bacteria > Gemmatimonadota > Gemmatimonadetes > Gemmatimonadales > GWC2-71-9 > CAVVWJ01. Next base: position 993,657 of record CAWIXT010000006.1, on the reverse strand, counting down.
TTTTCCCTGGCAGGAAGCCTTGTCCCAGCGGCCCCCAGGGAACGAAGCCGATTCCAAGCTCCTCGCACGCTTGAAGCACGCCGTTGTGTTCCGGGCTTCTTTCGATCAGCGAGTATTCGGTCTGAATGGCGGCTACCGGCTGAACCGCGTGCGCGCGGCGAATGGTCTTCGCGCTCGGCTCCGACAGGCCGAAGTGCAGGACCTTCCCGGCCCTGATCAGATCCTTGACTGTGCCGGCCACGTCTTCGATCGGCACGGTCAGGTCGACGCGGTGTTGGTAGTAGAGATCGATGCGGTCGGTCCTGAGGCGCCTGAGCGATTCCTCGACGACCCGCCGGATGCGCTCCGGCCGGCTGTCCAACCCGTTCGTGCCGTCGATCTTGAAGCCGAACTTAGTGGCGATGGCGACCTTGTCGCGGACTGGCGCGAGGGCCTCGCCGACCAGTTCTTCATTGACGTAGGGACCGTAGACTTCCGCCGTGTCGAAGAACGTGACCCCCCGATCGTAGGCCTCGCGGATTACACGTATGCCCTGAGCGCGGTCCACACCCGGACCGTAGTGGCCGCCACTGAGACCCATATTGCCGAAGCCAAGCTCCGACACTTTCAAGCCGCCTAGTTTTCGTATCTTCATAGTGTCCTTGGGATTAATGCGTTTCGTTGACTGAGCAGCCGCAGAGATCGCCGAGGATGCTACCGTAACTGGCAAAACGGCCCCGACGAGGGCGGTGCCGGCCACCTTCAGAAACTGGCGCCGGTCAGATGTCTGGCCGGATATTTGTTCGGCGATCTCACGATTGTTGTTGGATCCCATGTTCATGTTCGATTCCTCACCCCTCTACTCTCGTTCATTGCAGTGGATCATCCCTCAATTGGGGAGCAGAAGTCGCTTTGATGGGCGGCGGTCGTCCATCGCGGTAGCCTTCCGCCCACCTGATCGAGCGGCAGCGTCAGCAACGTATGGGGTTCTCCCGAGCCAGAGTAGCCGGGAAAATCGAGATGGGTTGGTGAGTATTATTCAACAATGGTACGCGACGAGCTGAGCGTTTTGTCCGCGTTTCTCACCGTGGCTGAGGAACGAAGCTTTACCCGGGCGGCGAAGCGCCTGGGCGTCTCTACCTCTGCACTCAGTCACGCGATGCGAGGCCTGGAAGAGCGCTTCGGTGTTCGCCTCCTCGCGCGCACCACGCGGAGCGTGGCTCCGACTGATGCGGGAGAACAGCTGCTAGCCCGGCTGCGACCGGCCCTTGGCGAGATTCGGGGAGCTCTGGACGTACTTTCCGAGCTCCGTGGCCGCCCGGCGGGGACGGTGCGGTTAGTGGTCTCGCCCCTCGCTACAACCACCGTGCTCGCCCCCAAGCTGGGGCAATTCGCGCGCGAGTACCCGGACGTGGTGCTCGACATCACCACTGACGAGAACCGGATAGACCTCGTTGCCGGACGCTTCGATGCCGGCATTCATCTCGGAGAATTCATCGACCAGGACATGCTCGCGATTCGCGTCTCCCCCGACCTCCGGCCGGCCATCGTGGGATCACTCCCTTATTTCGAATCGCGTGGAAAGCCGAAAACCCCGCGAGACCTGCTGGATCACCGATGCATCAACGTCCGTCACGGATCGGGGTCGATATATCGGTGGGAGTTCGAGAAGGGGAAGCAGTCGCTCGCGGTTGGGGTGGCCGGGCCACTGGTCGTGGATGACGTGGAGCTATCGATCCAGGCCGCGATTGACGGCGTGGGGTTGGCGTTTGTGGACGACGATCGCGTGGCGGGGCATCTCGCAAGCGGGGCGCTCGTGCGCGTGCTCGAGGATTGGTGTCAGCCGTTCGCCGGCTTCTTCCTCTACTACACCAGCCGGCGGCAGCTGCCCCCGGCGCTCTCCGCACTCATCGAAACCTTGCGCCTGAAGTAACTGCGGAGCTCGGGTCGAGTTCCTGGGAAGGTTGTGGGAAGGTTCAGCCGAAGGGAAAGAGTTAGGAGCAGTCGCAAAGCCCCGTAAAGACTCGCTCAGAACTGCAAAAACTCCATTCGTCGGTTCGATTCCGACCGGTGCCTCTCTGAGCCGCAATAACTTAGGGTCTCCTTGATGGAGGCCCTTTTCCCGCAGAACAAGTGCTCAGTTGCAGGAGTAGCTTGCTGCTGACTTTGCGGATCCATTTCCGCGGTAAGTGACTTTGAGTGGATACACACACAGGGGCAACGAAGCGCTCGAGTCGCTGGATTTAACTTGAATCGTTTCCGGCACATTTCCTTTTTCGACCCAGTTCTGCAGTGCCATGAACATTTCATCGCGTCCTGACGACGGCTGCGGCACCGGCACAAAGGGCCGGCCTTCCGAGCGCCCACTATGGGTAAAGCCCGGGATTAGATAAAAACGATAAAACTTGTTTACTGCCTCGGCGCCGCCCATCCGCGCCATCACACGTGCGTAGTAATTGATCGCTCCTTGCGCCGGGATATACTCATCCGCCAATCCCTGATACATCACTATCTTGCCTTCCGCCGCCGCAAATCGAGTGAGGTCGGGATTGTCCGTGTTGATGTTGCTGAACTGGGGTTGCATCCGTACACCCTGTGCTTGCGCATCGGCCAATCCAGCATAGTCCAACGAGTCCAGCCATTGGTTTTTACCGGTGCCAGTTGCGTTGATGAATCCTTTGCTGCCCAGCGCGGGCAGCCCTTCGCTGCCCAGGGCGGGGTTCTGCAGTTCCAGAGCTGTTTGATCGGCCGCCAGAAGGAGCCCAGGAGCGCCCCCGGCTGACGAAGTCTTCAGGTCGGTGTCACGGGTCCAGCCGAACCAAAGCCGCTTGTCCGAAAGGATATTAGCATTTCCGTTGTCGGTCGCGGGTGCGGGTGCGGTGCCGTCAGTGGTCTGCCCATACCAGGCCTTATTGATGACCGTTGCCTCCGGTACAGTGAGGCAGTCTTTCGAGTTGCTTGTTCCGGTCACGCCGGATTTGCCGGTCGGTCCTTTGCATATATTCGCAGCGTCCCGGGTCGGATCATATCGACAGGACAGGGGGTCAAGCAGAAATCCCAACTCAGCGCCGCCGCAGGCGTTGATGGCTGCCTGGGCAACGGCTTCGAGTTTGTTCGGCGCGATGAGATAACCCAGGTCCTGCTTCATCGCGATCTGCGCGTATAAGCCCGCAGTGTGGTATTTGCTCCAGTTGATTGCCGGAGCGCCAACCAGGATTCCGTCGAAGTCGTTCGGATATACCTGAGCCAGTTTCAGCCCCTGCCGGCCGCCGGTGGAAAAGCCGTCCCAATAGGCATATCGATGTGCGCGACCGTAATAGAGTTTGGTCAACGCCTTGGTCTTCTCGGCCAGCTCATGCAGGCTTCTCTCAGAAAAGTCCCTCCACCCCACCGTATTGATGCTGCCGTCCGGGTTCATGGCGAACGAGGGATCTATTTCGGGCAATGGAGGCGCCCCTACATGTCCGTTGTCAGATGTGGCAACCACAAAGCCCTTCGACGCTGCAGCCGCATGTAGATCGTTGCTAGCCACCGAGGAAAGGCTCGTTTGTGAGGTTCCGGACCAGCCACTATTACCGTATGCCCGGATTCGCTGATTCCATCTGTCGTGGCTCGGAAGCAAGACTTCGATGCCGATACCGGCCGAAGTAGAAGGTGCCCCCGCAGCGCCTGGATTACCGGGACCAACCAGCAGCTTGACCAGGCACATATCGATTCCGGCAGTCGAAGCGGTCGCGTTCGGTGCTCCTTCGACTCCGGCACTGGGAGTGCTCGTGGTCTCCGCCCCCGTGAGAAGCAAGGGTTCGCCTTGTCTAAATTGCTTCACGAGCAAAACCTTTGTCTCAGCATTGCTGCTCATGGCGGTCTTGAGTCGCTCGTCACAAGCCAGTGCGACAGAGGAGGTCGGCTGTTTCTTTGCTGCCGCACTCGCACATGCCGTTAACGCCACGCAAACGCCGATGATACCGATCTTCATGGTGTGGTTTCCTGTGATGAGTTACGGGTGCCCCGGCCAAGCTTGCGCTGGCGTTGAGGCCAGCCGATATTTACAACGTAAATATCTATGTTTACGCTGTCAATATCCGCTGCAAACACGCGGTCCGAGGAGCTGATGTCCAAGTCCCAGGCGTCGTCAACCACACCGCTACGGTCCGCTAAGGGCTATCACCATGGCGACCTACGCGACGCTCTGATCCATACTGCCGTAGGCATGGTCATCGAGGAGGGTGCCTCGGACTTCACGCTCCGGGAGGTCGCCCGCCGGGCAGGCGTGAGCCACATGGCCCCCTACAACCATTTCGAGGACAAATCAGCCCTGCTCGCCGAGGTCGCAGCGCTCGGTTTCGAAGCGCTCACGCAAACACTGGCGACCGCTGCCCGAGGGCAGCGGCGCTCCGCGCGCCTGGCGTTCGGCGACATCGTCGCCGCCTACGTCCGGTTTGGGGTCGAGCACCCGGCGCACTACCGCCTGATGTTCGGGAGCGAGCTGGCCGAGAAGGCGCGTTACCCCAGCCTTGAAGCGGCAAACGCCGCGGCCTGCGCGGTCCTGACCGCCCCCCTCGAGCGCGATAAGGCTTCGGGCCCCACCCGCCGGGTCTCCATGCGCGACCAGGCCCTTGCCGCCTGGTCCCTGGTGCACGGCCTTACGACTCTCTTGATCGATCAGCGCGTGAGCTTCCTCGGGGTTTCGACTGGCGGAGCCGAGCAGTACGCGCGGCAGGCGGGGATGGCTCTGTTCGATGGGTTGCGCGCCAAACCGTCCTGAGCCAGGAGCTCGTCGGTTTTTCCCCATCCTGTCGCCACTCTCTCGGCGCTCATCCAAGCTTCGCAATCAAGTGGGCTGCCGAGCTCTAGTGGAGTTCTGTGGGAGGGTCTTGGGAAGGTTCTGAAGCCGAGCTGACCGGGTCATCCATCGCCGGCGGGGAGTGTAGGGCGCTGGGGACGTATATACTGTCTCCACCATGAGGACGAGGGCGGCGTCCCATTTTGGCCGCAAAACGCGAACAGCCGGAAAATCGTAGATGTGGCGGGCTAGCGTAAAGCACGAGCCGGTCGCATGGTTGGAAGGGATGCAGAACCGCGCAAAAGCTCTCGTAGAACTGCAAAACCTCCATTCGTCGGTTCGATTCCGACCGGCGCCTCTATGATGCTCGCGCTCCGAAGCATCTTCTTCACCCTCATCATCCCGGGCACGGTCACGGTACTCCTACCGTACCTCATCCTGTCCCGAACCGGTGTCGGCCTCCCGCAGGTATGGACTCCTCTGCATTTGGTCGGCCTGGTCGCAATGTTCCTGGGCGCCTCGATTCTACTGCGATGTATCTGGGATTTCGCGGCGAAGGGTCGCGGCACGCTGGCCCCGGTGGACCCGCCCAGGCACCTGGTAGTCCAGGGACTCTTCCGCTACGTGCGGAACCCCATGTACCTGGGCGCGCTGCTGCTGCTGCTGGGGCAGAGCCTGTTCTTCCGGTCCATGCCGCTGCTGCTGTACACCGTCACCTGGTTCCTGGTCGTCAACCTCGTCGTGCTTTTCTACGAGGAGCCAACCCTTCGGCGCCGCTTCGGAGAGTCATACGATCGGTATTTCGATACGGTGCACCGCTGGCTCCCGAGCAAACCCAGCTGACTTCCTGAGCGCTACAGGGACAACCCCAGCGACAGGTGCAGGTGGAGCCGCCGGCTCCAGTCAGGCTCGACGCTTTCGACCGGCTGATCTTGCAGCAGGGCGTCCAGCACCTCGCCCGCGTCGCGCAGGTCCAACGTGGAGGGATTCAGCTTGTAGGCCAGGCTCAGACGGACCGCTCCTACCGGTGTCAGGTAGCTGATCCCGGCTCCGGTGGAGAAGCGGAAGTCGCTTTCGAGCGGAACTTGCACGGCCTCGGTAAATCGCTCGTCCGGCGTCCACACCTTGCCGCCATCCAGAAACAGGTGGGTTCCCCACGCCCTCCCCAAGCCGGGTGCGGGCAGACGCAGCTCCAGCGATCCGCTCACCCGCGCCAGCGCACCAATTGGTACGTACCCATCGGCGCTGAACACGGTGTCGCTGCCTTCGACCGTCGCATCAACGTCAGGGAACTTGGGCCCCAGCTGCCGGCTGGCCCAGCCGCGCACGTCGTTGGTCCCACCCGCGGTCATGGACTCATCTCTGAGCCTGATGAATTCGTAGCGCGAATCCTCTCCCGGTTCCGGAACGCTTTTCCCAAAGGGGAACAGCCGGCCGCCTGAGATGCGCCCGGCCAGCACCACATTTCGGCCCAGGGGGTGAAACCCCGAAACGGTGAGGTCGAGCCGAGCGAACTGAACCGTGGTGAGCGGTTCCGGCACCGTGATCTCGGCCACGGGGTAGAGCAGCCATCCGCGGCGTGGGTTGGTGATATCATCCAGGCGGCTGAAGGCCCCGGACAGTGTGAGCGAGCTCTTGTCGATGTTACGGCCCAGCGAGTCGAGGAGCCCCGGAATCTGGTCCACCAGGAACTCGGTGAGATCGAGGCTGCCGGATGACACGTCGCCGAAGCGATACTCGTAGATGCGCCGGGCGCTGAGCTGGTATTGCAAGGCGATGGTCGACAGCGGCGCTAGGCGGTACAGCAACGTGGTGGAGAGGCCGATCGCGGCCGACCGATCGCTCAAATCATCGCGGTACTCCGCAAACGGGCCGACGATCAGAGCGAACCGGGGCGCGAAGACGTAGGGCTGGGTCAGGTTGAGGGAGCCGCGAAGCAGACGCTCCGCCTCGGTCCCGATGGCACCCGCGCCGCTCTGCGCTTCGAACGAAGCGGTCAAGCTGCGGGCCCCGCCGGTAAAGTTGGGGTGGTTCCATTGAACCCGTCCCGTGACGCCGGCCCCCTCGGAGATATACCCCACTTCCGCCAGCGCGAGTCGGGGCCGCGACTCCTGGACCTCTATCCGAACGGGCAGACTCGAGTCTCCACTGGAAGAGGAGTCTATGCCCACCTGAACCTGCGGGAACAGATCTACCTGCTGGATGCGAGTCCTTCCCTCTCCCAGCTTGGCGGCGGAGTACCAGTCTCCGGCCCGGAAGGGGACCTGTCGTAGGAGGATATCGTCGCTGACCGATTTGTTCCCCGCCACGCTTACGCTGCCCAGGCGCCGGCGAGTGCCAGGGTCGACTCGTAGCGTCACGTCCACCTGCTTATTCCCCGGCTGGATCTCCCGCTCGGCTTCGGTGACTGCCCGAGGATATCCGTGGTCCTGAAGCCATGTGGTTACCCGCCGCTCTGCGGTTGCGGCCTCGGCATCGCCAAAGCGGCGCCCCTCCTCCCCGGCAAGATCGCTCTCCAATTCACGCCAGCCCGCCGCGAGCGACTCGGGTAGTGCCACGCCGGGCGGCATGGTCATCTTGATCTCCCGCAATGCCAGTGACGGGCCCTCATGAATAACGAAGGTCACGTCTACCAGAGTCCCCGCGCGGTTCGCCTCGACCCGATAGTCGATCTCGGGCGCAGTGAACCCGGACCTTTTGTAAAAACGTGTCAGGCGGACGACGTCCTTCTGAAGCTCGATAGGATCAAAGCGGTGGCTGCCGGGAGCGCCGATGAACGGCAGCTTCCCGAGTACCTGTCTGACCCCGTAGAGCGAGCCGCGGGCCTTGAGGCCCAGCACCCGCCCGAGGTCGGATGTGGAGAAGCTTTGCTGGCTCTCGAAGCTGAAATCGATCGAGCCGAGCTGCGCTTCCGGCCGGATGAAGGGAATCGAATCCTGCGCCGCGGCGGGTATGGATACCAGATTTACCCAGGCCGTCAGCAGAAACGCGCTGATGTGGGTGCGGCGAATGGTCGCGCCGGTCACCGCCGCAGCCGGAGGAAGGCGCGGAATTCGCTACCGCCTCCCTGAAAGTTGAGCAGCAGCTTTCGCAGCGCGGCGTACTCCACCTCGAACTCCACGAGATCGCTCTTGGTGTCCGAGCTACCCGCGGTGGTGGAAGTAACGATCGGCTGGCGAAAGCCAAGGTAGAGCGGAGCCGAGACATACTTGCCGGCCACCAGGGTCTGTCCGCCTTCCCGATCCTGAAGGATCTGAATCACATCCAGACCCAGCCTCTGTCCGGCGCCTCCGGCGACGGTTCCCAGCGCCGCACCGACCGCCAGCGAAGTGGTCGTCGAGAGCGCGTCCTGCTCATCCGATTCGAGCGTTGGGTCGGTGCTCGCCGGCCGGCCAGTGGTGAGGTAGGACATGATGTCCTCCGAGCGCAGCACCGGAATGGAGCTCAGCGTCACCGTGATCTTGCCGGTGTCCGAGCGGACCGCAGTCGTAATCAGGACCGGCGGCGCCCCACTTGGCGAAGGCGCCACGTACTCTGCCTTCAGCGCGAGGGCGGTCTGGTTCAGCGGTCCGTTGAGCTTGACCGATCCCTCGCGCACATCGAAACGCCGGCCGACGACCTGTACGAAGCTGCGCCCGGCCTCGGGCCGGATCTCTCCAAAGACCTGAAGATCTCCGGCCGGCTCCTTACGAACGTCGACCTTCCCCGCCAGCTCCACTGCCATGACCGGGTCGCTGTGGCGGCGGAGCCAGACGTTATCGGCCAGCTTCAATCCGAGGGTAATGTCCCACGCCGCCAGGGGCTTCGCCGTTCTCTCTGCTCCGCGGGTCACGCCCTGGCCGAACCTGCGCTCCAATATCCGGAGGTCTTCCGGCGAAAGCTCGACCGCCTCGGCCGACTGCTCGAGGTTCTTGGCCTGGAGGTACACGTCGGTGTTGCTGACCTCCAGCGATCCCTTGAGGACGGGGGCCTTGCCGGCGCCCGTCAGGCTGAGGTTTCCAGAGACACTGGACCGAAACTCCGGGGCGGCGGCGACCCGAAAGTTCGACAGCCGGGAATCAAGATCCATAGCGGCCTGGGGGAACGATGTCAGTTGAATGGTTCCCTGCGTCTCGAGATGTCCGCCACCGGATTCCAGTCGAGCTTGGGTGACCCGAATCTCCTGACCCTGGAGACTCAACCGGAGCTGACCCTTCTCGTAGGTCGCACCCAGACGAGGGACCCGGACCGACGCATCTGACAACGCAATCTCACCCGAGAGACGAGGCGTCTGGAGAGTCCCGGCTGCATGGGCATCCATCACGAGCTGTCCGCGCAGCTTCCGCACCGTCTCCGGATCGAATAGCTCTCCAACATCGTCGAGTCGGAAACGCCGGGTGACGGCATCTACGAGGAGCTGACCGCCCGGTACCGGCCGAATCATGCCGGCGGTGTCGTCCTCCGCCAGTGACAAGACCAGTGGGATGCGGCCTTTCACCCTCAGACTGTCTCCCTCTTTCTGTAGCACCCCGATATCCAGCAGCAGGCCCGCAGGCGACCAGTCCATCCGTGCGCGGGTGGTGCCTACTTCCTTTCCCCGGGCACGCATATCGAAGGCCACATCGCCTCTGGCGTGAGGAGCGGCGGCAGGACCGCTCAGGTCGAAGGTCCCGTTGACCTCTCCGTCGAGCTGTCCGGCGCTGAATAGATCGGTGAATCGGCCGAGCCGGAGAGCTCTGACAGTTGCGTGCAGCCGCTGCTCGCCACGACGATCCACCACCCCATCGACCTTAATGCTTCGGCCTCTTGTGGCCAGAGAAAAGTCATTCACCCGGATGGGGCCGGCGTACCCGATGGTGACCGGACGGACCAGATTCCAGTGATCGCCCGGAAGCTTGATTTCGAGGGTGTCGAGCTGGATGCGGGCGCTATCGGGAGTCAGGTTGCTTACCACCAGAAAACTCCGCTCGGGATCCACCACGGCTTCGGCGCGCAGCAGTAGGCCGGTTTCTCGCTTGGTGCCCTGTAACCGCACGGTGCGAACCGTGGTCTTTCCCACGGGCAGGCGTTCCAGTAGCAGATCTGCGGTCCCGCCTTTGATGGAGCGGTCAGCGGCGACGTTGCCCGAAGCCGATGCGCGGAACCCGCCGATCCGCCGGGTTCCGACTTCCAGGTTGTCGCCCCGCGCCTCGAGTTTGATCGCCAGGTCCTCACGGGTCCCGCGAGCCGAAGCGATGAAGTTGCCGGAGTCGATCCCCAGCCGAGACACTCCCAGCAAAGTGGCGAGCGAGCTGATGTCCCCCAGCCAGCCGGCGATCTGCAGATCGGACGGGACTCTCGCGCCCCTCGTCAGGTCGAGAAGGCCGGAGCCTCCGACGCTTGCCACGCTGGAGCGGAGTGCGATCGTATCAACGGTGAGTATGCCACCGCGCAGCTGGAAGCTGGTCCTGACCGAGTCGAGCCGCACATCATTCGCGTGGCCGGCGAGCCGCATCTCTCCCTTGAGATTCATGGTCTCCAGGCTGCCCCACTCACCCTCGACGCGGATGGCGGCCTCACCGCCCGCCTCCGGCACGCTACGCCCCAGGAACGGCGCCAGCGCGGCCACCGAAGCGGTGCCGGCCAGGTTCAGTCGTATGGGGGTCTCAAAGGGGTATGCGGCGGTCCTGATGGTGAGGCTGTCGTCCTGGGCCTTGAGGACGCCCGAGAGCTCCAGCCTGCCTCCGGCAAGGCGGGCCTCTACCTGGCCGCCGGTGAGGCGGGCATCGTTTACTGTCGAGCTTCGCAGTGTCAGCCGCGCCTTGCCCGCAGCACCTTCGGTGGTTTTGCCGGAGCCTTCGGCGCTGAAGGACCCGGCCAGGCTGGTATGCCAGCCAGCGGAGGTAAAAATGGCCCCGAGGTCCAGCTCCCGAAATTCGCCCTGCTCCAGGGTGAAGCTCGGAGTGGAGTCGAAGGGCCGTCCAACACCGGTGAGCTCGATACGGCCGGCCGGCGCGTCCGCTTTCACGTTCAAGGCAAGCTGGCCTCGATCCAGGGTGCCGCCCACCATGGCACGGGTGATCTCGTGGTCCCCGATCCGGGAGCGCGCGAGCGACACCGTCGCCTGGAGCTTGAGTTGATCGAGATTGCGCCCCTCCACGCGGCCGCGGGCAGTACCGGAAAACTCCCCCTCGATGCGGGCCTCGGGGAGCAGGCCGGCGAGTTCGAGCCGACTGAAGGAGAAATCCCGTAGCGACAGGCTGGGTACCGCAAGAAACGGATGGGCCACGGCGCTCACGACGACCGAATCGCCATTGATCCGTCCGGTGCCTCTGACGTCCACCGCTCCACTGTCGAGATCGAGCTGGAGCCGGCCCTGGCTGAAGGTGCGCGGTCCATACACCAGCTTGACCTGGTCCAGTGTCACGTGGGCCGATGCCCGCCTGGCCGAGGTGCCACGGCTCTTGATTGTGAATTCTGCGTCGAGAGAGCTCACGCCCGAGTCTCCGACGACCGCGGCGACATTCAGTCCCTTGATCACGCCACGGTGGATCTGCAGCTCCAGCTCCGGACCCAGCTTTGCGGCGCCGGACAGGGTCACCGTTCCACTGTCCGAGCGGGCCTTGGTTCGGAAATCGCCGGATCCGCCACGAAGCCGCATCTCGGCGAAGCCGGCGTCGAGCAAGCCGGCGGCGGCAGGATCCGGATTCAGCGTGACTCGCGCACGCAGGTCGCGCTTCTCCGCGCTGAATCCCTCGCCGACCAGAGCCACCCGGAAGTCCCGGCCCGCACGGCCCAGCAGACGCGTCAGCCAGGCAGGTGAGGCCGAGGGTAGCCGGCGGACCTGTGCGCTGAGGTCGTAGGAGGGAATCGCCTGAAACGGCGTGATCCACCCGCGGAGCCCGATCGCCGCGAGCCCGACGTCGGCCTGGAGCCGGACCCCCGCTCGGCCCTCATGAAACCGGGCCTCGGCAACTATCCGACGTTGGCCCTGTCGCTCGCGCGTCGGCTCGTATACAGAGGCGTTCACATCTCCACTCAGGCGGTCCATGCTCGGGCCGGCCAGGTCGACCCGTACTCGGCCATTCACCAGCTGGGGAAGTCCTCGGGCGGAGATAAACAGGCTCGGATCGAGCCCACCGAAATCTCCCTCGACTTTGTATTCCAGGGGTGCGGCTTTCGGATGGGTGACGACACCTTGAGCGCGAAGATGTCGCCCCTCGATGATGGGCGCCTCGACCCGAAACGCCGCTCGATCGGTCGTGCCGGTGACGCGTATCGTTGCGGCGATTTCGTCGGGCCGGTCGAATCTCGAGCCCAGGAAGCGAAGGTCACGCAGTGCAAACGGCCGCGCGGAGAGGTCCACTTCCAGCTCTCCTGGCGATGACAGCGGGAGAGCGCCGGATCCACTCACGAGGCTCCGGGGCGAGCGCACTTCAAAACGGGTGAGGCGGAGCGCGGCCCCTGCGAGCGATCCCTCGGCCTCGAACGTAGCCGCTATCGAATCCGGCTCCGATGTGCCAAGGCGCACCAGCACCTTGCCCTCGGCAACGCTGAAGCTGTGAATAGCGATCTTCGGAGGTGTCGACTTGGGCGAATCGGCCTTCCCTTTGCCTAGCTGGGGAAGATCCCAGGAGCCGTCCGGCAGCTGTTGGAGGACCACGCGAGGGTGGCTGACAACCACCTCTCGTAGGTTGACTCGTCCGGCCATCAGGCTCCCAAGGTCGTAGCGAATGCGGACCCTGGCGACGGATAAGGGGACGCTACCCTCTCGATGGGCCAGGCGGACATCTCTGAGCTCGAGCCAGGAGAACGTGTTCCCCTTGGCGCCGCCGACTCGAAACATGATGCCGGGTAGCGGATCTAGTGAGGCGAGCACCCGGTTCGCAGCCCAGGTGCCGCCTCCTGCGCGCAAGACGAGCCCCGAGGCCAAGACGAGCGCAAGTATGCCCACCAGCAGCATGAGCAGAGTTCGGAACGCGGTGCGGATCACGGGTGCGCCTCGGCGACGCCGAACGGCGAGCTGGAGAGAAAAGTTGCGGCTGTAAAAGTGATGCTACGAGCCGCTACTGGGTGGCGAAACTGGACTTTAGATCAGGTGGCAGGACCCGGGGGAGACCGGCGCTTTCCCCCGCTCTGACCGAGGATCAGACTGGCCCATACCGGCTTGTGGTCGCTAGCCCCGCGGACATCCACCACCTTGCCCGCCGTCGGCCGCGCAAGCAGGAGCCCTCTCACGAAGATATGGTCCCAGGAAAAGACAGTGATCGTCTTGCCCACGTCCCTGGTAGGCCAGAAGAAGCCCCTCTGCTCGAAGTACTCCCCGATTCCCCAGCTGTTGAAGTCCCCGGCGACGACCACGGGTCCGGCCGCGCTCCTGGCGTCGGCGAGGACAGCGGCCGCCTGCTCCTCCCGCGTGCGCGCAGAAGCCCGGAACTGCGTCTCCAGATGCACGGCGTAGACCCAGACCCTCTCACCGCGGACATTCACCACCGCTGCAGTAGCGTTCCGCCTCTGTCTCCTGACGGGCGCCTCGTACGGAAGGTTGAGCTTCCAGCTCCGCTCGATGGGCCAGCGACTCAGAATGGCGGGTCCGAAGTAACGATCTCGCGCGGGGTGAATCGAACCGGGGTAGTACACGTAGTTGAGGTGCAGCTCGCGGGCGATCCGCTCGGTTCCGGCCTCGTCCATCTCCTGGAGCGAAATGATATCGGCGTCGCGAAGAGAATCGCTTCGAAGCACCTCGATAGCAGCGCCGATCCGGTCGGCCATCTTGATGTTGAAGCTGACCACTCTCAGGCGCGCCGCCGAGCTAGCGGAATCCGATACCGGAGCCGCGAACGTGCCCTGGAACCGGGGAGAGGTGGGGTTCAGCAGGTTGACGGTATTGGCGCAGGACGCCAGTGCCAACGACCCGGCGACGACCCCCAGGATCTTGCTCACTCCAGCTACCTTCCTGACGAGAGCGGGGCAAGCTAGCGGTTGCGGGACCGCAAATGAAGGTGGCTGGCGGCCCTCCGGTCCCCGCCCCATAATAAGGATCGCCCCTTCGAAACTCCGGCCCGGCTATAAATGACGCAGATCAGCTATGACGAACGGGGCTCCTGGCCCCCCTTGACCGCTGACCGGACCACCGGGGTGCGCGCCACGCACCTGATCGGCCTGGCTGTCATCGTGGGTCTGGCCTATTACGTCGGTACCCGGATCGGCTTTGCACTCACCCTGAAGCCGAGTCCGGTGTCCACCCTGTGGCCGCCCAACTCCATCCTGTTCGCGGCTTTCCTGCTCACTGCCCGGCCCTCCTGGTGGGCGATCCTGGGCGGCGCCTTTGTCGCCCACCTGATTGGTCAGCTTCAGACTGGAATTCCGATCCCGCTGGTGCTGGGCTGGTTCGCGACCAACGCCAGCGAGGGTCTGATCGGCGCCACCCTGGTACGGCACTACATCAAGGAACCCGTCGATCTGTCCGGCTTCAGGCAGATCAGCATCTTCGTCTCCGCAGCCTTCCTGGGCACTTCGCTCTCGTCCTTCCTCGACGCCGGAATGGTGAGTCTGGCCGGTATGGCACCATACGGCTTCTGGGACGTGTGGCTGACTCGTACTCCCGGCAACCTGCTGGCCTCGCTGACGCTGGTCCCCGTGATCCTCACCTGGTGGCGGGCTGATCTGTCCGAGTTTCGAAGACGCCCCGGCCCGGTGCTACGTGGAGGCCGGCCTGCTCATCGCCGGTCTGCTGGCGGTGTGCGCACTGGTGTTTGGCAGGATGGAGGTGGCTCCGTCGGCTGCCCCGGTCTTGTTGTATGCGCCCCTGCCGTTCCTGGTCTGGGCGGCCATCCGATTTGGCCCGCGAGGCACCAGCACGTGTCTTCTCCTGGTTGGGGGTCTGGCCATCTGGGGGATCGTCCACGGTCATGGCCCCTTCGTCAGCCGGTCACCCGCGGAGAACGCGCTGTCGATGCAGCTCTTTCTGATCATGATCTCGGTGCCGCTGCTGACGCTGGCGGCGGTCATGCAGGAGCGGGAGCAGTCCCAGATCGCAGCTCGGCAACATCAGGAACGCCTAGACCTGGCACTCAGCGCCTCCCAGGTGGGCACCTGGGAGTGGTGTATCGCTGACGATACCGGATCCATGTCGCCCAAGTCGCGGCAGATTCTGGGCGTCCCCGACTCGCTCGAGGTGGTTACCCAGAATGACTTTCTCAACCGGGTCAGCTCGGAGGACCGAGCGGCCGTCGCTCAAACCATGCTCGACTGCATGATGAGTGGGTCACCCTACGAATGCGAGTTCCGGGTGCCTCTGGCCGGCAGTGGGGTTCGCTGGGTATTGGCGAAGGGAAAGGTCCTCTATGACGCCTTCGGAAAGCCCGAACGCTTCCTGGGCGTCAACGTGGACATCACCGATCGGAAATCGGCGGCCGAGCTGCGGCACGAGGAGGTGGCGCTGCGGCAAAGCGAGGCCCGGTTCCGCGAGCTGGCCGACACCATGCCTCAGATTGTGTGGTCGGCCGGTCCCGGCGGGCAACTGGAGTACTTCAATCAGCGCTGGTATGGCCTGACCGGCGCGGAGAGGGCCAGCACGGAGGAAGCGACGTGGCTTTCTATGACTCACCCCGGTGACCGCCAGCAGTTGCTGCACGCATGGCGCGAATCGGTGCGGACCGGGCAACCGTGTCAGGTCGAGCATCGTCTCAAGGTGCACGCCACCGGCCAGTATCGATGGCATCTGGCGCGTGCGCTCCCGGTACGGGATGGCCAGGGTGCGGTAGTTCGCTGGTATGGCTCCTGTACCGACATCGAAGATCAGAAGCAGGTGGAGAGGGAGCTGAGGAAGGCGCGCCTGGAGCTGGAGGAACGGGTGGTCGAGCGCACCACTGAGCTTTCCTCCGCCGTGGTCGCCCTGCGGGATGAGATAGCCGACCGCATTGCCGCGGAGCGCGCACTCCGAAGCTCGGAGGAGCGCTTTGGCAAGGCGTTTCACTCCAGTCCCGATGCCATCGCCATCGTCCGCCAGGCCGACTACCGGTTCATCGAGGTCAACGAGAAATGGGAGGCGATGTTCGGCTATTCCCGCAGCGAGGTCCTCGGTCGCAGCTCCTATGATCTCGGCCTCGTGATGCTGTCCGAGGAAAGCGATACCGCACGCGCCCTCCTCGATGCCAGTGGGAACCTGCGCGACTACGAGCTGGATGTGCGCAACAAGGCCGGAGACGTCTTGCGCATCATGATGGTGGCCGAAACTGTGGATATGGCCGGGGAGGAGTGCTACATCATCATTATTCGGGATATAACTGAGCGAAAACGCTCCCAGGCTTTGCTGCAGGAACAGCAACGCGAGCTGGCTCACCTGAGCCGGGTTGCGGCTCTGGGTGAGCTGTCCGGCACCCTGGCGCACGAGCTGAATCAGCCGCTCGCCGCCATTCTGGCCAATGCTCGTGCCGCCGAGCGGATCCTCTCAACCGACGCGCCGAGCTTTACCGAGCTGCGCGAGATACTCCAGGATATCGCATTCGACGACCGGCGGGCAGGACAGGTGATCTCGCGGTTGCGGGGGCTGTTGAAGAAAGGAGACCTTCAGCTCCGGCCGCTGCGGCTGGAGGACATCATCGACGAAGTGACCTCGCTGCTTCATAGTGAGCTGATCGAGCGCCGGGTCTCGGTCGAGGCCCGGCTTTCGCCCGGCATGCCTCAGGTATTGGGTGACCGGGTCCAGCTGCAGCAGGTGTTGCTCAATGTGATGATGAATGCATGCGATGCCATGGCGGACCAGCCTGCCGCGACCCGCAGGATGATCATCGCGACCAGCCTCACGCCCGAAAACCGGGTGCAGCTCTCGGTGAGCGACACTGGTATCGGAGTCCCGCCCTCACAGCTGGAGCACATCTTCGATCCATTCGTGACCACCAAAGAGCATGGGATCGGGCTGGGACTGGCGATCTGCCGCTCGATCGTGACCGCGCACGGGGGACGGCTGTGGGCCCTCAACAATCCTGAGAAAGGGGCCAGTGTGCTGATGGTGCTGGACCCGATCGAGGACGGGAAGCTCCATTGGGAGGCTGGACCGGCTCAAGACCTCCCGGCGGGCGCGGTCACCTAGCCCGGTAGCCAGTGACGGCCTGGATCACCTCGAGCAGGCGATCTTCCTCGAACGGCTTTTCAAGGTAGGCCACCGCCCCCGTCTCCAGCGCCCGGCGCTCGGCGACCGGATCCTCGGTGGCGGTGACGAAGATGATGGGAACCTTGCTGCCGGCGTCGTTCAGCTTGCTCTGAAGCTCCAGACCGCTCATGCCCTCCAGATGCAGATCGAGTACCAGACAGTCGCCGGCGATCCCGACCCGGAGATACTCTTCCGCGGATGCGAAGGTCCAGGTCCGAAAGCCCCACAGGCCGACCAGGCGGCCCAGTGCCTTCCGGAAGGAAGCATCGTCGTCCACCACCGCGACCAGGGGCGACTCCGGCTGCTTTTCCGGGACAGGGTCGATCGAATGGTTCTCGGTAGCGAGAACTCTGTCACCGTGCACTGGGTTCACGCAGAAGGTCAGAGTCACCCTGGCAACTGCAGTAGTGCCAAGGTGGACTCAGAACCGTCTGGATGACAGTGGACTTTGGTAGAGGGCCTGCGGGTGAGCTGGACTAGACGGCGTGGGCCACCTGGGGGTGCGGGCCGCTTCTGCGCTGGGCCTCCTGCGATTGAGTTTCCGCCGCACCACCTTCGAGACGGTCCGCCATTCGCACCAGGTCGGCGACCGACTGGGCCTCCAGCTTTCGCATGACATTGGCGCGATGCAGTTTGACGGTCCCTTCCTTGGTGCCCAGCCGGCCGGCGATCTGCTTGTTCAGGAGTCCTTTCACCACCAATAAGAAGACCTGGAGCTCCCGTGGCGTCAGGGTTGCCAGCCGCTGCGTGAGCTCCAGCCGCTCCGCCTGCGCCAGGCGGATCTCGGTGCTGCGGGACAACGCCGCGGCTACCGCGGCGAGGAGCTGATCTTCGTCGAAGGGCTTCATCAGGAAATCGGCGGCGCCGGCCTTCATGCCCAGCACACAGCTCTCGACGTCGGCGAAGCCGGTCATGAAGATGATGGGAAGGGCACGCCCCGCATCGTTTATTGCACGCTGGACATCGAGCCCGCCGAGAGTAGGCATCCGGATGTCCAGTACCAGGCAGGAAGGAACGCCGGGATCGGCGCGGCTAAGGAAACCGGCCGCCGTCGAATACGTCTCGACGGTGTGGCCGCTGGCCCGAAGCAACCGCTCCAGGCTACGGCGGACGGTATCCTCGTCGTCCACGACGAATACGATCGACTGTGGGTCCTGCACTGGGCCTCGTTGCATAGAAGGGGAGCTAGGGACGGGTAATATGCAACCCGGTACGGGAGAGCAGAAGACCCCCGTGCCGGCCTGAAAGGTACCAGTTTGGTGACGGGGGTCTGGGCTGCGCCAACGCGGACGAGCTCTGAATCCTGGACTATTGAGCCAGGGGGATCCCCTGGGCGGCTTCGTAGGCCACCGCCGCGTCCAGTTTGTTCTCGATCTGGTAGTAACGCGCCACCTTTTTGGCCGGTAAGACCTTCTCGAACTTGCCGGCGTAGGAGCGCCGAAGCTTGACCCGGTCGTCATCGATCTCGAGCTGACGCTTGAGGAGCTCCTTGGCCTTTTCGTCGGTCAGGGCATCGTAGTTCTTGGCGAAATCATCCACCAGAGCCATGGCCCGATCGCCCAGCTTGCCGTGCTGGGCGCGATACTCGTTGTACAGCGGCCAGAACTTTGCGCCTTCCGACTCGGTCAGATCCAGATTGGCGGCGACCAGCTTGGTCCGCTCGGCCTGAAGCTCGGCGCGCAGAGCCTGGGTCTCTCCCGTGTTCTGGGCGTACGCCGGCAGGGGCAGCCACAGTAAGGTCACGACGACGAGGGCAAGTAGTGTACGCATGAGCTGACTCCGGGACCGTCAGGGGTCCCATTGCAGGGCAAGTGAATGACTGGAGGCCGCGACCAGTTTCGTCTCAGGGCAAGAGAGTTGCAAGCTGTCACAAATGACAGTTACCCCACACCAGCCCTGCCCCCATTGTGACGGTGTTCGTTCTCGCGAGGGACAAGTCCATGGCTCGGGTGCGCGTACTACTGGCGGACGACCATCCGCCGCTGCTGTCGGCCATACGCCGGCTCCTCGGCGCGGAGTTCGAGGTAGTGGGCGAAGCCCACGACGGGGAAGAGGCAACCCGGATGGCCCGGGAGCTTCGCCCTGACATCGTGGTCACCGACCTGGCGATGCCTCGGACAGCCGGCCTGGACGCGATTCGCCGGATCAAGGCGGACCAGCCGGCCTCCGCCATAGTGGTCCTGACGGTTCTGGCGGATCCGGCCGTGGTCGATGCGGCGGTGGCGGCCGGAGCCCGCGGATACGTGCTGAAGTCTCAGGCCGGTGCGCATCTCCTGCCCGCGATCACCGCCGCGCTTGCCGGGCAGTGCACGGTTCCAGCCGGTCTCTCCTAGCGCACCGGCCCCATCGTATGGGGCCCCTCCGTTCCTAACCCAAAGTCCAATATCGGCCCTGCCTGCCTTTTCGTAGAGTCGTCTCTACTTCCTCAAAGCCTGGGTCATGACCAGTACCTCTATCCACGCGCGGGCCGAGCCGGCACTATCTGGACCTCGCTGGGGAGGCCGCGCTCTTGGGAGACCGGCGGGCCACGTCCGGCTGCTGCTGGCGGACGACCACGATCTGCTGCTGGACGCCTTCCGCCGGCTGCTGGAGCCGGAATTCACGGTTCTGCGCGGAGTTACCGATGGGGAGGCGCTGGTCGCGGCGGCGCTCGAGCTGCGGCCGGATGCCATACTCTGCGACATCGCCATGCCCCGACTCAGCGGGCTGGAAGCGGCGCGCCGTATCCGAGAGCTCCTTCCTGGTGTCCGGTTCATCTTCCTGACCATGCACAACGACCCGGAGCTCGCGGCTGAGGCTTTCCGGGCCGGGGCCTCTGCCTACGTGCTCAAGAGCTCGCCCGCGAAGGAGTTGCTGCTGGCCATCCGGACGGTCGTGTCGGGAGAGCAGTACGTACCTGCTATGCTGGAAACCCAGCCCACCGGCCGGCAAAATCGCCGAGCGGGTGACGT
The DNA here is from genome assembly GCA_963840165.1 of uncultured Gemmatimonadales bacterium. GTDB lineage: Bacteria > Gemmatimonadota > Gemmatimonadetes > Gemmatimonadales > GWC2-71-9 > CAVVWJ01. The sequence goes on along the minus strand of CAWIXT010000006.1, from coordinate 973,832 downwards.
GTCCGAGGCCCAGGTGCTCTCGCCTCGCGGCCAGGAGGTGCTTCGGCTCCTCGCGGGCGGACGCACCATGAAGGAAACCGCCGCCAGGCTGGGGATTACCCCGCGCACAGTTGCCTTCCACAAGTACCGGATCATGCAGCAGCTGTCGCTCCGGTCGAGTGCCGAGCTGGTGCAGTTCGCGGTTCGACGCCGGATCGTATAAGGGTAGGCGGCGCGTCACCGCGTCGGCCCGTATGCGGCACCATCTGACGCAGCTTGGCGGAACATTTCTCCTGGTGGTCGCGGCCGGGATCGAGCTCCCGGCACCGAGCTGGGCTCAGGAAAACCGCGTGCCCACGGACGGAGAGGCGGAGGCTTCTTCCTGGCGGTCCAGCGTCACCCCGCACCTCTGGGCCAGCGCTGTGAAGGGGCAGGTCGGCGTGGGGCCGCGCGTGAGCGACGTGGACCTGGGCTACGGCGACATCTTCGGAGATCTGAACTTCGGCATCATGGCCCTGATCGAGACACGGAACCAGCCCTGGGTTCTGCGGGCGGACGTTTTCTATGCTTCGCTGGGGGATGAACGGGCCACTTCGACCGACGGCAGCGGCACGGTGCAGGTCGACCTGGAGCAGCTCATGCTGCAGCCGGAGGTAGGCTACAGCGTACTGGGCCGTCCCTGGGGTGGGATCGATGCGCTGGTCGGGGTGCGGTACTGGCACATGAGTGTGGATCTCAGCGCTCCGGCGCAGGAGCTCTCCGGAGACGAGGGCTGGGTCGACGTCACCGTCGGTGCTGCCCTGCGATACCAGCCTGATGAGGATTGGCGCCTGTTCGCCAAGGCGGACGCCGGCGCCGGCGGCTCGAATTTCACCTGGCAGGCGTTGGGCGGTGGAGGCTACGACCTGGGCCTCTGCTGCACCCTGGTGGCGGCCTACCGCTACCTGGACGTGGATCACCAGGATAACCTGCTCTTCGACGTCTCCTTCCACGGGCCGGCGTTAGGGTTGACGCTGCACTTCTGAAACGGCTCCCATGTCGCTGCTGCACCTGCTCACCCTCGGTGTCGCCCTAGCGGCCCTGCTGGCCGCGGTCTGGTTCGGTAGCCGGGCTCGCCGGGGGCGGTGGATGGCGGAACAGGAGCTGACCCATCTGGGTGGGGGACTGCTCCAGGCCCAGGAGGCCGAGCGCGCCAGGATCGCCCGCGAGCTGCACGATGGGATCAGTCAGCAGTTGGCAGTCCTGGCCCTCGAGCTGGATGCGCTGCAGGGACGGCTCGCCGGCGTCGGAGGATCGCACGAGGCCGACGCGGCCATGCTCGCCCAGCGGACTCGGACCATTGCGGCCGACGTGCAGCAGGTTACCCGGGGCCTGCATCCGGCGCGGCTCGAGCACCTGGGCCTGGTGCCGGCGGTGCGAGCACTGGGGCACGAGATGGAGCACTCCGAGTTGCAAGTAGACGTATCAGAGTTCGACTGGCCGGCCCGGCTGCCGAGCGTCGTAGCGCTGTCCCTCTACCGGGTGGCCCAGGAGGCGCTCCACAACGCGGTCAAACACAGCGGCGCCGGGGTGTTGTCGGTGTCGTTCCGAGGCGGGGACGGCGCCCTCAGCCTCACCATATCCGACTCCGGAAGAGGGTTTGATACCCACGGCGTAGAGGCCTACGGTGGGCTGGGAATCGTAAGCATGAGGCAGCGGCTGCGGGCGATTGGTGGCTCCCTGACGATCACTGCGGCGCCGGGACGGGGCACCCATGTGCAGGCTCGTCTTCCCCAGCAGGCGCCGCTCCGCCAACCCGACGTGCCCCGGGGGCGGGCCGAGGACGCCGTGCTCATTCCCCGGTCGTCGGATACTGCTTAGTCCTCACCGTCGCCGGTTTCGGAGGTACATGACTTCCTGCTTGCGCACCGCCTTGGGGTTGCTGCTCGTGGCGCTCGGGCCGGGTGCCGCGCTCTCGCAGCAGGCAGACTCGATGCCTCCGAGGCAGGCCGTGCCTCAGCGAGATATCATGGACGTACTCAGCCGGGTGCTGCACGGGAAGCCCAAGCTGAGCGACACCATCGCGGTTCCACCCAGGACCGTGATCACAATTCTGCCCGCAATCTCGGCCAGCCCGACGACCGGTCTCCTGCTCGGCGTATCCGGCAATGCCGTTTCGCGGCTCGGGACCGATGAGAGCACCAACCTCTCCACGATCTCCGCGTCGGTCAACTACACCACCAAGAAACAGTTCAATATCCTGCTTCGCTCCAACATGTACACCTCGGCGAACGCCTGGAAGCTGGAAGGTGACTGGCGCTACCTCGACAGCAACCAGCCGACCTACGGACTGGGCCCGGCGCTGCCGGGCGAGTTCGAGTCGCCGATGGACTACAACCTGATTCGATTCTACGAGACGGTGTACCGCGGGGTCTCTCAGAGTTTTCTGGTGGGGCTGGGATACCACCTGAACCGCTACTTCAAGATCGTGGATCACAACGCGGATGCGGGAGTCGTGACGCCGTACGTTCAGTATTCCGGGGGTCAGCCGACCAGCTCCACCTCATCGGGCCTCTCCTTCAACGTGCTGAGCGATAGCCGGGACAACCCCCTCAACACCCGCAACGGGCTCCTGGCTCGAGGGAGTCTTCGGTTCTCCCCTACCTGGCTGGGCAGCGATGACAACTGGCAGTCGTTCGAAGCCGAGTTCAGGACCTATCACAAGCTGAGGGCAGGAAGAGATGTGCTCGCTTTCTGGGGGTGGACCTGGCTGACCATGGGCCGGCCTCCTTACCTCGATCTTCCCGCTATCGGATGGGACTACAACAACCGCAGTGGACGGGGGTACGCCCAGGGAAGAATCCGGGCGCAGGACCTGGTGTACGGGGAAGCGGAATATCGGTTGGCGCTGTCCCGGGATGGCCTGTTTGGAGCGGTGGCGTTCCTCAACCTTACGTCCAGTAGCGACGAGACGTCCGGCGGCTTACAGACGCCGGATCCCGGCGGCGGCGTCGGACTCCGCATCAAGCTCAACAAGAACTCCAACACGAACATCGGAATCGACTTCGGGTTCGGGGTCGAAGGATCCAATGGGGTGTTCTTTGGGACGGGAGAGGCGTTTTAGGGGGCGGTAGGTGAAGCGGCGGTAGGTGAAGCGGCGGTAGGTGAAGCGGCGGTAGGTGAAGCGGCGGTAGGTGAAGCGGCGGTAGGTGAAGCGGCGGTAGGTGAAGCGGCGGTAGATAAGGCGGCGGTAGGTGAAGCGGCGGTAGATAAGGCGGCTGTAGTTAGGTCGCCAGGGTTTTGCATAAGGAGGAATAGAAGCGCCAGGTCAGCTTCCCGGCTTGATCCCTAAGCTTGTCGAGAGCCTCGAACTCGGCCTCAGCAAGGATGCCCCGGTCCCGGGTGAACCTCAGGAGATAGGAGACTTCGGATAGTGAGCCGAGAGCAATATCCAGGTAGCGTCGAAGCTCCCTGGGACCGCGCTTCGCCGATCCTTCAGCAATGTTCGTGGGTGCGGAGAGCGCCGCCCGACGAATCTGTGTCGTGAGGCCATACCGCTCATTGGCCGGCCAGCCCTCGGTCACCTTGTAGACCTGAAGCGCGAGGTGGTGGGTCGCTTTCCAAGCATCGAAGCGTTCGTAAGGCACCATCCTCCAAGCTAGATAGATGGTCGGGCTCTTCTGTGATCATTTAATATCCAGCCCTACCGCCTTACCGCCGCACCACCTACCGCCGCACCACCTACCGCCGCTTCATCTACCGCCGCTTCATCTACCGCCGCTTCACCTACCGCCGCTTCATCTACCGCCGCTTCACCTACCGCCGCTTCACCTACCGCCGCTCTACCTACCGCCCTACTTCACCGTATAGCCCTTGCCCTCGAGGCACGCGGTCATGCCCTTCTTGAACGTGTCGATCTGCCCTGCGGCCCAGGCGTTGGCTTGTTGGGCCGCCTGCTGTTCCGCCTGATTCTTGGCCTGCTTCTTGGCCCTTCTGCCACCGACCGCCCCTACTACCGCGCCGACGCCAGCGCCGGTCCCCGCATCACCCGCAATCGCTCCGACCACCGCGCCTCCGGCCGCTCCCCGGGCCGCGCCCTTGATCGCCGCGCCCTGGGCCGCAGTGTCGACCTTGGCGCTGGCTGCCTTCATGGCCGAATCGGGGTTGGCCTTGACCGTTGCGGGATCGATCCCCGACTGCTCCTTGGACCAGGTGTAGCACGCCTGCTCGTCCTGGCTCTGCTGCTCGGGGGTCTGACTCTTCGCTGGGAAGACGTAGAGCCCGAGCGATGCAGCAAGACCGGTTTGCCCGGCGGGCGCAGGGGCCGCCGCAGCCGCTGGTGCGGCTGCCGCAGGTGCCGGTGCCGCTGCTGGTGCGGCCGCGGCGGTGGAGTCTTGCGCCTGCAGGTGAGTGGCAACCCCACCGATCAGTGCCAGGGTAGGCATCAAAGCAACTCTCATAAAAAACTCCTCAGTGATAGGCAATTACTGTCTCAGCAATACTCCCACGAACGCCAGGACGCCGAGGGCGCCCACCAGGATGGCGACGATGGTCGCAAGCGAACCGGGTCCCTTCCCGTAGCGTGCCTCCAACGTTTTTAGATCACGCCGGTGTTGAATCGTAGCCACTACCAGCAGAAACAGGCCCACCACGATCATCGACATTCCGAAACGTCGCGGATTGAGAGCACTGGCTGCTGGGTTCTGCTGCAAATTCTGCCGGAGATACTCGAAGAACTTGTAGATCGTGAACCCGAATGAGATGAGAGAAAGGGCGGTGCGCACCCACGCCATCAAGGTCCGCTCATGAGCCAGGCGGGTCCGCTCCACCGCGAGTGAGGTAGAGTCGTCCATCACAGGACCAGCTTGGCGGCGTAGCTCAGAATCTCGTTGATTGGCAGCGCTATCAGCACCACCGGCACGAATGGCAGCAGGACGGCAATCACCAGCGCCACGAGCTGGACGATTTTCAGCGGAACCAGCCCCATCCCATGCGCGTTGGCCGCGATCGAGTAGAGGTCGGTGGTCGCCGAGAAGTCCGGCGCCGATAGTGCTTCCGCAGTCACGCCGCTACCGGACCCGAGCCAGCGGCTCTCGAACTGCTTTCCCATGGCCCCTGCGAGGCTGCCGTACTGAAAAATTCCCCGGGTGCGAGCCCGGAGGAGGGCAGGCGCCAGCAGGAACAGCGGCCCCGTGAAAAGCACCATCTGGAAGATCGCGATCCCGGCAATCACGTATGTGAAATCGCTGAGGCTACGGCCGCCGAACAGGACATTCTGCGCCACCGTTCCCGCTACCGGCACCGACAGCGCCAGGGCTAACACGAGGAAGGCGCGGATTGACGTGCCCACAAAGCCGAGCCCGCCGGCGAGATCGGGATGCGCGGGAATCAGCTGGAGGTCCAGGCGCGACACTCGCCGGAGAAAACGGGCCCAGAGCGCCACCCGCCAGAGCCAGCCGACGATCAGCACTAGATAGAGTGGCTGGCTGACCAGCGCACGCCACCATCCCGCGAGTGAGAGCTGCTGGCCGGCTCCGGAGAGCGGCGAGACCCAGGTGGACACGCTTTCCGGGTAGAGCCGCGGGGCCAGCCCCAGCGTCGCGGCATAGGCCAGGAGCAGGATGCTGATGTCGGTCCAGGGCGAAGAGAGCAGCCGCCGAGTCGATGCCACCAGCTCGTCGTAGCGGGGACGGTTCGCCGGAGGGATCAATCCCATGTCGCGGAAGTGTCGCGCGATAGACGCCAGTCCCGGCAGGCACACCGCTTCGGCAATAACCAGCAGCGGCAGTCCGATCAGATAGCGGGCATGGGCCGCGATGTCGAGGAGCATCGACTCCCGGGGATCCGGCCGAAGCGCCAACCCTTCGATGGCTGAGAGGATCACCAGCGGAACCCACGCTATGGCTGCGAGCAGGAGTGCCCGTCGGCCAATCTGCATGCCTTCGCTCTTCATGAGTCCGAGGGAAGCTAGGACCCGGCGGTAGGGCCCGGCGCCAAAGGGGTCCGCTCCTCCTCCCTCCAAGCTCATCGAGCCGGTCGCACGATGCAGCGGAAGCCCACGTGGCTGGTAGAGGTGTCCACCGGCTCGGGGAACCGTGCGGCAGGACGGTACCGGCGGCAGTAGTTCGGCGCGCAGAGGTGGGACCCGCCCTTGAGCACCTTACGCGGGATCCGAATGGCGGGATCGGAGGGATCGTAGCTGGCCTCCTCGCGGCCGCCCCGCGGGTTCTCAGGGACGCAACACGCCTTGACGGCCTCGGCCGGATGCTTCGGCTCGTACCAGTCGGTGGTCCATTCCCACACGTTGCCGATCACATCGTGGAGCCCGTACCCGTTCGCGGGGAACGCGCCCACCGGCGAGGTGCCCTCGTGGCCGTCGGTTCCCAGATTTTGCCAGGGAAACTCGCCCTGCCAGGTGTTCGCCATGGGAACATCGTCCGGCATGAAGTCCTGCCCCCAGGCATAGGGAGCCCCCTCGAGACCACCCCGGGCAGCGAACTCCCACTCGGCTTCAGTCGGCAGCTCCTTCTGCTCCCACTGCGCGAACGCCTCCGCGTCGCCGAAAGTCACATGGACTGCGGGGTGCTGCTCCAGTCCATGGATCGAGCTTCCCGGGCCCTGCGGCTCGCGCCACCAGGCTCCCCGCAGATACTGCCACCAGTTGGCGATCTGACCCAGCTGGACTTTACCGGCCGGCTTCACAAAGACGAGCGAACCGGCGTAGAGCATCTCCGGCAGTGCACCCGGGTAGTCGGCAGGATTGGGAGGTATCTCGGCAAAGGTGACGTGGCTCGTGGCTTCCACAAACCGGCGGAAGCGGTGGTTGGTGACGGGGTATCGGTCCATCCAGAAGCCGTCCACCGCGACTCGATGAACCGGACGCTCTTCCGGGTAGTGCTTTTCGGAGCCCATCTGGAACGTGCCACCAGGGATCCAGACCATGTCCGTAAAGGGAGGTGCCCCCGGTGGGGCCGAGGTCTGCCCGGGGCCCATGACTCTAAGGGGTCTACTGGCTTGGTTGGACATGGATCTTCGAGGTCGGAGACACTGAAGGAGTCTACGGCAGCATTGCCGGTCGGGCATCTGTCATTTCTGACAGTGGCCGGTGTGGGTTCGGTGCGTCACACTTACTTCTCGCTCAGCACCACAACAGGCTGGCGTGGACAGCTGGGGCTCAAAGCCCTCAACCGGAGGACCGCGGTGCCTTTCACGCTCTATGCCCTCGCGTTCACCGTCGCACTGTTCGCCGGCATTCTCCTCTTTCTCGAGATCGGCCGCCGCCACGGGGTGCGTCGGCAAGAGCTCGTGGACGACGGGGCGTTGGCCGGCATCGGCGTGGTCGAGGGCTCGGTGTTCGGGCTCCTGGGCTTACTTCTCGCATTCACCTTCTCCGGCGCGGCGGAGCGATTCGACAGGCGGCGGCACCTGATCGTCGAGGAAGTCACCAAGATCGGCACCGCCTGGCTGCGGATCGATCTCCTCCCGCGGGATGCGCAGCCGGCCGCTCGCACCCATTTCCGGCAGTACCTGGATGCCAGGCTCGAGGCCTATCGCAAGCTGCCTGACCTCGCAGCTGCAGCCAAAGAGCTGGAAAAGGCCGAGGAGGCAGCGGGAAGCCTCTGGGCCCATGCCGTTTCCTCGAGCTGGGAACAGAATGCCCAGGGTGCGCAACGGCTGCTTCTGCCCGCGCTGAACGAGATGTTCGACATTGCCGACACGCGGACCCTGGCGGCGCGGATACACCCACCGCAGATCATCTTTGTCATGCTGGCTTTATTCGCGTTGGCCGCCGCCCTGCTCGCTGGATATAGCATGGCACCGGCCCGTAACTGGCTGCATATGGTTGCCTTCGCGGCCACGGTCGCACTCGCGGTATACGTAATCATTGATCTGGAGTATCCCCGCTTTGGGCTGATCCGGGTGGACTCCTTCGATCAAGCGCTGGTGGAGCTGCGTGCCAAAATGCAGTAGCACTACCCTTGGTCCATGCGGGAGGGTTCAGGAGACCGGAAGGCGGTGTGGTTCCCTGGTACCCGGCGTTCGCCTGATGTATATACCAAAGTCCCAATAACCGAGCCCGCCGCTACTCGTAGCGTACTCCAATACGATTTCTTGAATACTGGAAACCCTAGCCACATGGCGTTCAGGCAACATCGTCCTCGGAATGAGCCAGAGCCGACGGACAGCCCATCTAATTTTGCGCAATCCGCTAAGCCAGAACCTCACCGGGCCCGCACCAAGGACCTCCTCAGGCGCCACCCGGAGATCCGCGCTCTGATCGGTCCCAACCAGCGCACTTTCTGGTACACCATCGGGATTGTGTTGCTGCAGTTCGGAGTGGCGTGGTTGGCCGCATCCCAGTCGTGGTGGCTGGTTATCGCCCTCGCGTACACGGTGGGAGCATTTGCCAGCCACGCCCTGTTCGTGGTTATTCATGAATGCGCGCACCGCCTGGTGTTTCGTCGCAAGCTGCCCAACATCCTTGCCGGCTTGGTGGCCAATCTGCCGCTGTTTACCCCGGGCGCGGTCTCGTTTCAGAAGTACCACCTGAAGCATCACGCCTTCCAGGGGGTGTACGAGCTCGATGCCGATGTGCCCAGCCGCTGGGAGGCCCGGCTGATCGGGCGCTCGCCCTTAGGTAAAGCCGCCTGGCTCCTGTTCTACCCGGTATTTCAGATGGTCCGGTCCTTTCGCATCAAGGAGGTCCCCGTCCTGGACCGCTGGACCGTGATCAATCTGGTAATTCAGGTCGGGGTCAACACCGCGGTGTATCTCGCCTGGGGCCCTAAGGCACTCGGCTACCTGTTCCTGTCCCTCTTCTTCTCCATCGGCCTTCATCCGCTGGGAGCCCGATGGATCCAGCGGCATTACCTAGTGAATGGAGGCGAACAGGAGACCTTCAGCTACTACGGAAAGTTGAACGCGGTCACGTTCAACGTGGGGTACCACAACGAGCACCATGACTTTCCCTCGGTTCCGTGGAACCGGCTGCCGCAGATCCGCGCCGCTGCACCCGAGACCTACGAGCATCTCTCCGCCCATACGTCATGGACCCGGCTGCTGGGACAATTCCTGTTCGATCGGAACATCACGCTCTATTCGCGCATGATCCGGGAAGACCGGGCTGGCGTTCCGTTGAGCGACGAAGTGCGGCCGGATCTCGAGCTGAGTCGCATTACACCAAAGTCCAATACCAGAGACTCCCCCTAGCCAGTACACTGGCCAGTCGTGGCACTCTGATCCATCAGACCGCATTGACTTCGCTCAGCCGTGGTTCCGGCCCGACACGTGAGGCCACCTACTATGTCGTCACTACCTTCTCGGACCGGGCGGATACTGCCGCTCCTCCGATCGCTCGCCCGGCCCCGCGGGGTGCTGTGGTATCTCTCCACCTGCTACCTCCTGGGCGGTGTCCCCATCGCCATGGCGCAGACTTCTGCCAAGCAGGATTCTGCCAAGCAGGCTTCCGCCAAGCCGGCTGCGGCCAAGCCGGATTCGGCCAAGCCCGCGGCCAGCGCAGCCGCGGACTCCGCCAAGCCACGCTCACCCGACCAACTGGATGCGCTGGTGGCACCCATCGCGCTCTACCCTGATGATTTGCTGGCCCAGACCCTGGTGGCTTCCACCTATCCCCTCGAGATCGTCCAGCTGCAACAGTGGCTCGCCAAGAACCCGAAACTCAAGGACAAGGCCCTGGCCGATTCGGTCGCGAAGCAGCCCTGGGATCCGAGTATCCAGTCGATGGCGGCCGTGCCCGAGGTCGTCAAGCGGCTGGGCGACGACATCCAGTGGACCACCGAGCTCGGCAACGCCTTCCTGGCGCAACAGAGCGAGGTGATGAGCGCCGTCCAGCGGATGCGGAAAAAGGCTAAGGAGAAGGGGGCACTAGAGACCAACGAGCAGCAGAAGGTAGAGACCCAGGTGGTCGAGAAGACTGAGGTCATCGTGATCCAGTCCCAGAACCCCGAGGTCATCTACGTCCCGTCCTACAACCCGACTATCGTCTACGGCCCTCCGGTCTATGCCTACCCGCCGATCTACTACCCGTACTATCCCCCCGGTGCGGCGTTCATTTCGTTCAGTGTCGGGATGATGTGGGGAGCGGCCATGTGGGGCGGCGCCTGCTGTTACGCCGGCTGGGGCGGTGGCAATGTTTACATCAACAACGGCAACAACTTCAACAACATCGGCGGGGTTGGCGGCGTTGGTGGGGTTGGCGGTGTGGGCGGTGTCGGTGGCGTGGGTGGTGTTGGTGGAGTCGGCGGCGCAGGCGGTGTCGGTGGTGTCGGTGGCGTTGGCGGGGCAGGTGGCGTGGGCGGCGCAGGTGGTGTCGGTGGCGCCGGCAGGCCCGGTGGTGCTCAGCCCAAGGGGGCCGGCGGCGCGTGGTCTCACAACCCTTCGCATCGAGGCGGTGCGCCCTACGGCGACCAACGGACCGCGGACAAGTTCGGTGGGTCGACCCAGGGTCAGCGAGGGGCCGGGGCCAGCGACAGGGCTGCCGGCGGCCGGCAGGGCCAAGGCGGCACCGGGGCGAGCAACCGGGCCGCGGGTGGTGGTCAGGGACAACGTGGCGCCGGCGTGAGCGATCGATCTTCCGGTGGCGGCAGGTCTGGCGGCGGCGATAATATCGGCAGCCGAAGCGTCCCTCGGGATGGCGGGTCCAGGGGCAACAGCGCATTCAGCGGCGGGTCGCGTGGGTATAACGGGTCAAATGCGCGCGCGAGCAGTTCGCGCGGGATGTCCAGCATGGGCTCGCGGGGCGGTGGAATGTCCCGGGGCGGAGGAGGCCGCCGCAGATGAACGCCATGAGCCAAGCCTGGTACAGTTTCGGGGCTAGCTCTCCTCGCGCTGAGTGCCTGTGGCAAGGAAACGGTGCAGCAGCGCCGGTTCAGCTCGCCCGAGGAGGCCGGGGTCGCCCTGGTTCAGGCGGCTGACAGCTTCGACCGGCGGGCGCTGGTGGAAATTCTGGGCAACGAGGGCAGGCCGCTGGTATCGTCGCTGGATACGGTGCAGGACCGAAACCGTGCTCGCGAGTTCGCCGCGGAGGCACGTGCGCAGCACCGGTTCGAACTGGACTCATCGGGAACCATCGCCACGCTTGTGGTTGGCAAGGGCGAATGGCCCGTCCCGATTCCCATCGTAAAGGACGAGGGAAGCTGGCATTTTGATGCCGAGGCAGGCGCGCAGGAAATCCTGGCCCGTCGAATCGGCCAAAATGAGCTGGATGCCATTGAGGTGTGCCGCGGCTATGTCGAGGCACAGCGGGAATACGCCCGAACCCGGCATGACGGTGCGCTGGTGAACCAGTACGCCCACCGCATTGTCAGTACGCCGGGGAAGCGGGATGGTCTGGCCTGGAAGGCTCCGGATGGGACCTGGAAGGGTCCCGTTGGGGAGGGGATAGCCCGCGTGATCGCGGAGGGCTACACCGATAACCTTGAGCCCTACCACGGGTACTACTTCAAGGTTCTGAAAGGGCAGGGTCCGGCGGCCCCACTCGGGGAAATGAACTTCGTGGTAAAGGGCATGATGATTGGCGGCTTCGCCCTGGTTGCCGCGCCGGCGGAGTACCTGGTGACCGGCGTGAAGACCTTCATCGTGAGCCACGACGGCGTCGTATACGAGAAGGACCTCGGACCCGAGACGCTGGAGCGCTTCCGCGCGATGGAGCTCTACAATCCGGACTCGACCTGGACTCCGGTGCCCGCCAACTGAGCAGGCATGTCAGCCTCGATCGCTCATTACGGCAAGCACCCTTCCGCTGTAAGAACTAACAGTTTCGGCTCACCGCTCCGGCTGGTAGCCTGTATCCGCTGTTCGAGCCGTCACTTGCCGAAGAGGGAGAAGACCTATGCGGAGCACCCGCGGCCATTATCAGCTCCTCGTTGGTGCCCTCCTCCTGGGGGCGTGCGCATCCAGGAACACCGAGCTAGTCAACTACTGGAAGGACCCGAGCGTGGCACCCCGCCGCTTCAACCGGGTGCTCGCGGTATTCGTCAGCGAAGATGTCGGTCTCCGGCGAGCCGCCGAGCAACAGCTGGTGGGGAGAATTGGCAGCCACGCGGTGCCGGCGTACAAGGTGTTTCCTGATTCGCTCCTGCAGGACCAGGAGCAGGCCAAGGCCTGGGTCAAGCAAGAGGGCTTCGACGGCGCCGTAATTCTGCGTCCGGCCAGAGTGGATACAGAGACCACCATCGTCCCGGGTCACGGGTACGCGGTGCCGGCTACCCATGCCTCCATGTGGGGTTACTGGGGAACGGGCTATGACTATGGCTACGACCCGGGCTCCGTCGAGCAGGACCAGGTGGTGAGTGTGGAGGCGAACGTCTACTCGGTGGCCGATGATAAGCTGGTCTGGGCCAGCCGCACCAAGACCTACAACCCGGACGATATCAACAAGCTGGTCGATGAGATCGTAGACCAGACCGTAGCCGAGATGAAGCGGCAGAAGGTCTTCCCGAGCAAGTAGGTCTCTGTGGAAGAGCTTTTTGCCGAAGCGGCCCGCAGTATCGCGCTTGCGGTTGAAGCGGTCGCTGTGCTGGTCATTGCGTTCGGCGCGGCCGAAGCCGCAGTCCGACTGGTGCGTCGCCCTTTCCGCCCAGCAACGGTCGCAGGGCAGCGCAAAGAGGTCTGGCTCCGGCTCGCAGTCTGGCTCCTCCTGGGACTGGAGTTCGAGCTCGCCGCCGATGTCATCCGCACCGTCGTGGCGCCCACCTGGGATGAGCTGGGGCGGCTGGGCGCGATCGCGGTCATCCGGACGTTCCTGAGCTACTTCCTGGAGAAGGATCTGGAGAAGTACGGCGAGCCTGGGAGGGCTGTGGCCGGCGCGGCTTAGGCACCCTCGGCTGTTACAAGTGACAGTTACCCCGGCCTCCCGAATCGCCTATCATCGGAGCCGAACCCATCCGATCAACTGGAGGAGCGAATGCTACGCCCATCGACCGCTATCCTGTCCCTATGCGCCGCCCTCGCTCTGGGGCTCGCAGCCACGCCTGCCGCAGCCCAGCTCATGGAGGTGGAGGAGGCCAAGCGTTTCGAGATAACCCCCACCTTCGGTTACCAGTGGGGCGGCTCCTTCGACACCGGATCCGGGGGTACCCTCGGGGCAGGACAGCTGCAGCTGGAAGATTCCTTCGCCTGGGGCGCGATCATAAGCTTCCTGGCACAGATGGGCAGCGCCGTGGAGCTGACGTACCTGCGGCAAGACACCGATGTGATCTTCGATCCGTCGGGAGGAGGCGCGCAGGCCAATCTGGGTGGCTTTGCCATGAACTACATCCAGATCGGCGGACGGCAGGAGTTCGGGCGCTCGGAGACGATTCGCCCCTTCATCCAGGGCTCGCTCGGCATCAACGTCCTGGATCCCAAGGAAGGTGACCTTGGCTCCTCGACCCGGTTCTCGTGGAGTCTGGGTGGTGGCGCCAAGTACCTGTTCGCCAGCGGACGCGCAGGGCTCCGCGCCGATCTCAAGTTCTGGTCCACGCCGGTTCCCTCAGGCGAGATCGGAGTCTGGTGCGGGTTCTATGCCTGCGTGGCCTCGGAAGGGACCGACTGGATCACTCAGGGTCAGGTGTCGGGCGGCCTGGTCCTGGCGTTCTAGAAGGAGGCAAGGCGGGTCTCGTGGCCGGCATGAGTGAGCTGACGGTCAAGCCGGGCGTGGTGCACCAGAAGGAGACCCACTTCTCCTGGCTCCGCACCCGGATGAGCCTGGAGCGGACCCTGATGTCCTGGGTCCGCACCGCCACGGCGTTGATCGGGTTCGGTTTTACCATCTTCCAGTTCTTCGAGCGATTCAACCAGATGGCGGGGGTCGAAGGCCCTCGACATCCCGGAGCCTCGCGGCTGATCGCGCTTGGTCTGATCGGCTGCGGCACCGGCGCGTTGTTCGTGGCAATCATCGAGTACCGCCAGATGCTCCGCTACCTCTGGAGCCCCGACTTCGGGGAGATCGCCGGCGTGGCAGAAACCCAGCGCACCACGCCCGCGATCATTGTGGCCCTCTTCCTGGCCCTCGTCGGGCTCGCCGCCTTCGGTACGGTGGCTCTGCGCAGCGCCGGCCTTTAGCCACCTTCGGGCTCTTCCTTCTCCGCCGTATCTGGTTATGCTATCTCCCTTACAGTGGCCTAGACTGGTCAGGCACTCGGGTACCAGCCGCCGGAGGTAATGTCGTGAGCGTAGACCGTAGTCCTTCTCGCCTTCGCATTGGGCGCCGGGGCGGGCTCTTGCTGGCTCTGGTGGCCTGCGTCATCGGTGTCGTTGCGATGGTCGGTCCGACGCCGTCCAGCGAATACGTGATCGACATCGGCCCGATCTCCATGCCGGCAAATGCGGGGCACGGGGGCATCGAGCAGCCTCCTCCCCGTGCGCTCGAGCTGCCGGTGGACGGTTGGCTACGAGGCCTTGCCTTCGAGGTGGTGGATGAGAAGGGCCGGCAGCTTCCGCGGCAGATGCTGCATCACCTGAATCTCATCGTGCCGGACCAGCGGGAGCTCTTCAGTGACATCATGCTGCGCATTGGCGCGGCCGGGCCCGAGACCAAGCCCTACGCCCTCCCCTGGTTCCTGGGCTACCGGGTGCGTCCCGGCGACAGTCTCCTCGTGACCGCAATGCTGCACAATCCGACGGCGAAAGAGCACCAGGGAGTCCGGCTGCGGGTGCGGCTCCAGATGAGCCCGCCGGTTCCCTGGCTCCGGCCGCTCGCGATTCGGCCGGTGTATCTGGACGTGATGCCGCCGGCGGGCGTGCACGCCTACGACCTGCCACCGGGCCGCTCGGTCAAGAGCTGGGAAGGACGGCCTGCGGTCGCCAGCCGGCTGCTCGCCGCCGGCGGCCATCTGCACAAGTACGGGACGTCGCTCCGGCTGGAGGACGTCACCACCGGCAAGGTCCTCTGGGAGATGCGTCCCAAGCTCGATGACGGGGGCGAGGTAGTAGGCATGCCGACCCGGTACTTCCTGCCCTTCGGTGTACCCCTGTCTCCCGATCACCGCTATCGTCTCAGCGCCGAGTACGACAATCCAACCGGGAAGGTGCTGCCGGGCGGAGGCATGGGCGCGCTTGGCGGGATCGTCCTGCCGCCCTCGGGCAGCGAATGGCCTGGCGTCGTACGCAGTGATTCGGTGTACCAGCATGATGTGTGGGTCACCACCGGGCCGGGCTCCTCACACCACGGGGGAGAATCGCAGCACGGGTCATCGGAGCAGGGCGCATCGCAGCATGGGGCATCGCACCAGGAGTCCTCGGAGCATGAATCGGGGCACCATCCGGTGGTGGAAGACGGGCGGTAGGTGAAGCGGCGGTAGATACGGCGGCGGTAGATAGAGCGGCGGTAGATGAAGCGCCGGTAGATGAAGCGCCGGTAGATACAGCGGCGGTAGGTGAAGCGCCGCTAGATGAAGCGCCGGTAGATACAGCGGCGGTAGGTGAAGCGGCGGTAAGGCGGTAAACAACTCCTCAGGGCCCGGGACGAAGTCACACCTGGCATCTACTGCCGCCCCATCTACCGCCGCCGTACCTACCGCCGCCGTACCTATCGCCGCCGTACCTACCGCCGCAGTATCTACCGCCGCAGTACCTACCGCCGCAGTATCTACCGCCGCAGTACCTACCGCCGCAGTATCTACCGCCGCAGTACCTACCGCCGCAGTACCTACCGCCGCCGTATCTACCGCCGCTTCATCTACCGCCGCAGTCTCGTCTGACCTGCACGAAAGTCCAGTTTTCCCCCTCTCCATTCAGCCGTATTCTGAAGCGATTCCTTTTCAAGGCGGCACCTGGGGTGCTCGCTTCGCGTCGCTGCTCGCCGGCCCGACCAATTCGCTGCCGACTCGCTCGCTCCGCTGGAAGAACCGTGACTCCCCAGGGCGGCCACCGGCGGTCTCGAATTCTGTTCGTGGAGGCGATATGAGGAGGACGATAGTGCACAGAGCCCATTGGACCACGCTGCTGGCTCCGATCCTGGCACTGGGGATCAGCGGGGGGTGCAAGCCCCAGGAACCCCCGCCGGCTGCTGCACAGGAGCCGACCGCTCGGCCCGCCAGTCAGGGCGGAGCCACCCGAATGGAGAAGGACCTCCTGGGAGAGAAGGCCATACCGGCCGACGCCTACTACGGGGTCCAGACTGCACGGGCGCTGGAAAACTTCCAGATCTCGGGAGTGCCGATCAACCATTATCCCGGGTTCATCGAGGCGTGGGCCATCGTGAAACTGGCCGCGGCACGTGGGAACACCGATGTGGGCGCCATGAAGAAGGAGAAGCTGGCTGCCATCGAAAAGGCCGCGGCAGCGCTGCGGCAGGGCAAGTACCACGACCAGTTTCAGGTGGACTGGTATCAGGGGGGCGCCGGCACTTCGACCAACATGAATGCCAATGAAGTGATGGCCAACATCGGGTTGGAGCTGACCGGCCACAAAAAAGGTGACTACCACATCCTGGAGCCGCACGACGATCTGAACCAGTCTCAGTCCACCAACGACTCGTACCCCACCGCCATCAAGGTCGCGCTCATTCTGCGGAACGGCAAACTCGTGGCCGAGCTGGAGAAGCTGGCCGCCTCATTCCGGGCCAAGGGCGACGCGTTCATGAATATCGTCAAGATGGGCCGCACCGAGCTGCAGGATGCGGTGCCCATGACCGTGGGGCAGGAGTTTCACGCCTTCGCCGCTTCGCTCGACGGCGAGATCCAGCTGCTGCGTGACGCGGAGAAGTATCTCTACACCCAGAATATGGGCGCCACGGCCATCGGGACGGGACTCAATGCGCCCAAGGGCTATGCCGAGCGCACCGCCGCGCATCTCGCCAAACTCACCGGCAAGCCGATCAAGGCCGCGCCGGACATGCTGGCGGCCACCTGGGACCAGCAGGGCTTCGTGGTGTACTCCTCGGCCATGAAGAGCGTTGCCATCAAGCTATCCAAGATCGCGGGCGACCTGATCCTGCTCACCTCGGGCCCCCGTGCTGGCCTCGCCGAAATCAATCTTCCGGCGCTGCAGCCGGGCTCCTCGATCATGCCGGGCAAGGTAAATCCCGTCATTCCCGAGCTGGTCAACCTGGTGGCGTTCCGGGTCATGGGGAACGACTACACCGTCACCCTCGCGGCGCACGCCGGCCAGCTTCAGCTCAACGCCTATGAGCCGGTCGAGGGCGTCGCCATGATGGAGTCGCAGCACCTGCTCTATAACACCTCCATCGCCTTCCGCACCCGCTGCGTGGACGGGATCACTGTCAACGAGAAGGTGCTGGAGCACTACCTGGAAACCACCATCGGCATCGTGACGGCGCTCAACCCGGTGCTGGGGTACGAGAAAGCTACCGAGCTGGCAGCGGAGGCCTCCAAGAGCGGAAAGGGCATCCTCGAGGTCATCCGGGAGAAGAAGCTTTTGACCGATCAGCAGATCAAAGACCTGCTCGATCCGGTGAAGCTGACCAACCTCGATAGGAACAACTACCCCAAGGCCAAATAGCCATCAACCGGCCCGAACCCTGGCGTTGAGTCTCGAAAGGAGCAAGTAACATGAGGACATCTTGCAGGGCATCGCTGGCCATCGCAATCTCAGCCCTCGCGGTGAACGTCCAACCCGTGGATGCGCAGGCCAAGAAGCCGAACGTGGTGATCCTGGCGACCGGAGGGACGATCGCCGGTGCCGCGGCGAGCGGCACGCAACTGGGCTACACGTCCGGCGCCGTGGGCATCGACGTGATGATCGCCGCGGTGCCGGGGATTACCGACCTCGCCACGCTCAAGGGCGAGCAGATCTCCAACGTCGGCTCGCAGGACATGAGCTTCGCGATCCTGCTCACCCTCGCCAAGCGGATCAACGCACTGGCGAAGTCGAACGATGTCGATGGCTTCGTGATCACCCACGGCACCGACACCATGGAAGAGTCCGCCTTCTTCCTGAACCTGACGGTGAAAACCGACAAGCCCGTTGTGATGGTTGGCTCGATGCGACCCTCGACGGCGGTCAGCGCCGACGGCCCGCTGAACCTGTATAACGCGGTGGCCGTGGCCGCCGATCCAAACGCCAAGGGACGCGGCGTGATGCTCGTGATGAACGACTGGATTCACGCCGCCCACTCGCTGACGAAGACCAGCACGACGGCCGTTCAGACCTTCATGTCGCCGGTTCGCGGTCTGGTGGGCACGGTGAGTTACGGCAAGGCCGACTTCTACACCACCCCCGAGTGGAAGCACACGACCCAGTCCGAGTTCGACATCTCGGGCGTGTCCACCATGCCGCGCGTCGACGTCATTTTCGTTGGCATGGACATGTCGCCCGAGCCGATCAACTCCGCCGTGGCCAGCGGGGCCAAGGGGATCGTCCTGGCCGGCGTCGGCAACGGCAATATGAACAAGGCTGCGGTGGACGCAGCGGCGGCGGCGGTCAAGAAGGGTGTCGTCGTGGTGCGGAGCAGCCGCGTCGCGACGGGCCTGGTGGGAAGAAACGTCGAGCTCGACGACGACAAGCTGGGCTTCATCGCGTCCGACGAGCTGAACCCGCAGAAGGCGCGGATTCTCCTGTCACTGGCACTCCTCAAGCAGCGCGCGCCGGCGGCACTGCAGACGATGTACCGCACGTACTGAACCCGGTGATGCGATCGGTGGCAGCCGGGGCCCTGGTGCTGCTGTGCCTGGCAAGGCAAGGGCTGGCCCAGGGCCAGCAGTCCGACACGACCGCCCGGGATACGACTGAAACCGGCATCTCGGCCGGAGAGTCGGAGGCCGAGCCGCCGCGCCGCAGGCTCGTCAAATGGAACGAATACGACGGGCCACTCTTTTCGCTGCGGGTCGGCGCCGGCTTCCTGGTGGACTACGCCACCTACAGCCAGGACGCCGCCGCCAAGGAGCAGCTGACCCTCGAGCCCGGGTTCAAGATCCGCGACTCGCGCTTCGTCCTCAGCGGACGGATCAAGACCAAGCGCCGGATCACGTATCAGGCCGGCATCATGTACGACGGGTACACCGAGGAGTGGTTCATCCGCCAGACCGGATTGATGATCGGTGTACCCGAGCTTTGGGGAAACTTCTGGATCGGCCGCAGCAAGGAGGGGCCTAGTCTCAACAAGGTGATGACGGGATACGACGGCTGGACCCACGAGCGCTTCACCTTCTCCGACGCAATCCCCCTCCTGTCCGACGGGATCAAGTGGCTGGGCTACCTGCCTAGCCGCCACCTGATCTGGAACCTGGGCGTATTCACGGATTGGCTGTCCAAAGACGAGAGTTTCTCCTACTTCCATCAGGCGGTCGCCGGCCGGGTGGCATGGGTACCGATGGTCTCGGACAGCGCTGGAAAGCTGATTCACATTGGGGCCTCGTTCCAGATCGGCAAGCCGGAAAACGACACCCTGCAGCTCAAGGCCAAGCCGGAAGCCAGTGACGCGCCCAACTTCCTGGATACCGGCAAGTTCCGGTCGACGTCGGCGACGCTCCTGGGATTCGAGGCGTACTACCGGCCGGGTCCCTGGCTGTTCGGCACCGAGTACTACTGGGAGAAGGCCAGCTCTCCGGAAACCGGCGACCCCGTCTTTCACGGTGGCGACATCTTCGCCAACTGGCTCGTCACCGGCGAGACCCGCTCCTACAACACGGTGGGCGGCTACTTCAGGCAGGTATCACCGAGGCGCACGGTGTTCGAGGGCGGGCCCGGGGCGGTGGAGCTCCTGGTGCGGTTCTCCTACAGCGACTTCAATGGCGGGACTCTTCGCGGCGGAACCTTCTGGCGGCTCACCCCGATGGCCAACTGGCACCTCTCCGACTTCCTCCGGCTGGAGCTCATCTACGGTGTCGGCACCCTCGACCGATTCAACCTCGAGGGTACCACCCAATTTTTCCAGAGCCGGCTCCAGCTGGAGTTCTGACGGCGCATACATGACGGGGGAATCCGGCCTCCGGCACCCCTGGGAACGCGCCATCTTCCTCGCGTCGGTGATGGTGAACCTGGGCATCATGGTCGGGGCGTTCTTTCTCCTCCGGACAGCGCACGACTGGTTACAAGAGCACCCGCTCGTCGCGAAGACCCTCAAGCATGTCGAGCTGTTAGCTGCTGCCGCGGTCCTGGCCCCGCCGGCGATCGTCCTGATTCGCAACGCCCGCCGTGGATTTATTCTGGGAAACACCGTGCGGGTATCGAAGCAGCAGATCCCCGAGATGTACGCGGTCCTGGAGCGGCAGTGCCGACAGCTGGGGCTCGACCAGGTGCCCGATCTGCACGTGTCTGATGGGGCCATCAAGCAGCCGGCTCATGCGTTCTCGGTGTGGCGGAAAGAGTACATCGTGATCACGCAACAATTCGCCGAGCCGAATCTGGACACGAACGGGGACGTCGTGTCGTTCATGCTGGCCTCCGAGCTGGGCCGGATCCGGTTGGGTCACACCCGATGGTGGTACGAATTGGCGCTGGCCTACGTCATTCGGATTCCCTACCTGAGGAATCCCATGACCCAGGTAGAGACCCTCTCCCACGATCGCTACGGGGCATTCTTGGAGCCCGGTGGGGTTCGCGGATTGATAGCGCACGCGTCCGGCCGGCGGATGCTCCAGGCGGTGAATGTCCCGGACTATCTCAGTAACGCGCGCGCGTACGGCGGCGTCTGGGCCTTTCTGTCGAACCTGACCAGGTCCACGCCCCACGTTGCATACCGCATCAAGGCGCTCTGGAAGGCTGGACTGCTTGAAGCGGCGTGAGCAGAAGCAGCTTCTTCAAACACCTGAACTTTGGTGCAGTATGCCCGTCTTTGATCGCGGATCAAATTTGCTTAACTAACCGTTTCACTCACAGCGACGAGACAGCCATGACAGCGACGACCGCAGCTCCAAATACCAAGCAAGGCCAGCCCTCAGCCCCTGATAATCCATCCGACTGGACCCAGCCCGCCGCGATGGCCATTCCCAAGGGCGGATATTTCAAGGACAAGGTTGAGCAAGGCAGGTACGGCCCGATTTTTCCGAAGACCCCTGCCAACTACGGATTTACCATCATCGCGAAGATCAAGCCGGGTACGGAGCAGACCATCCGTGACTACGGCAACAAGATCGAGAACACCATCAGGGATCTGCCGGATGGACTTGCCGTGCTCAAGCTGCATTACCTGCGGTGGGTGCTCTTCGACATCGGCAAAGAGACGTACTTCATGTATCAGGGCATCTTCGATACTGACTTCGACAAGTACACCGAGGACGCTGTGGCGCTCTTTGGCAAGTACGGCATTTCCACGGTTTTCGAGAACCTGGAGGGCTTCCCGACGGACTGGAAGACCAACCCTTCGAGCTTCGTCCAGTTTGTTCGCGACCACCACTGTCCCAGCTTCCTCGAGTACGGCGAATATCCGTTCGTGAGCGCCGACGAGATCAAGAAGGCCTTGAGGCTGAAGGCGGCGTTCTCGGAGATGCTGGACCAGATGCAGTGAGCGGACAGCGAAGACGACGATGCTAGAGCTCGACGACATCCAGCACATACTGGTGACGCGCACCCCGGCGCTGACCGGGCGATACGAGTTTCTCACCTTCCGCGACCCCGCCGGCGCCCAGGCCTGGCTGGCGGGGATCTTGGAGAAGATCCGCTCGGCCTCCAGCGTACAGAATACGGTGGCGAGCGACAATCGGTGGGTGAACGTGGCTTTCACCTGGGAAGGGCTGCGCGCCCTCGGTATAGACGAGGCGTCGCTGGCCACGTTCCCCGAGGAATTCAAGCAGGGCATGGTGGCCCGGGCAGAAATGCTGGGCGACACCGGCCCGAACCATCCTGCCTGCTGGGTGGGAGAGCTGGCCAGCCCCGACCTGCACGCCATCGTGATCCTGTTCGCCCGCACTGCCTCGGAGCACACCCGGTGTGTGGCGGCTCACGAGGAGCTCCTCGCGGAAATCCCTGGAGTGGAACGGCTCTCCTTCCTGGACCTCGAGGCTACCCCTCCCTTCGATTACGCCCACGATCACTTCGGCTACCGCGACCGTCTTTCCCAGCCGGTGATGAAGGGCACCGGAGAGGAGCCAACTCCCGGCTCAGGGGCACCGCTCGAGCCGGGCGAGTTCATCCTCGGCTATCCCGATGAAGACGGCCCCCCGGCCAATCAGCCCCATCCCGAGGTGCTGTCGCGCAACGGCAGCTACATGGCCTACCGCCGGCTGGAGGAGCACGTCGGCAAGTTTCGCGAGTTTCTGCGGCAGCACGGGACAACCGCCGAGGAGCAGGAGTTCATCGCGGCCAAGCTCATGGGCCGGTGGCGCAGCGGCGCACCGCTGGTGCTGGCGCCGGAGCAGGACGATCCGGTGCTCGGCGCCGACATGCAGCGAAACAATGATTTCAACTACAAGAAGATGGACCCGCTGGGTTATGCCGTCCCGCTCGGCTCTCATTGCCGCCGGATGAACCCCCGCGACACGGCCCACAACATGAACCGGAGGCGGATGATCCGGCGGGGGGCGACCTATGGCCCCGCTCTGCCGGAAGGCGCGCCCGACGACGGGGTCGAGCGGGGAATCGCTGCGTTCGTGATCTGTGCCAGTCTCATCCGGCAGTTCGAGTTCGCCCAGAACGTGTGGATCAACGACAAGAACTTCCACGAGCTCGGGAACGAGCGCGATCCCATCATCGGGACCCAGGACGGGACCCTGGAGTACAAGATCCCGAAGCGCCCGATCAAAAAACGGATCACTGGCTTGCCGGCGTTCACCACCGTCCGGGGCGGGGCCTACTTCTTTCTGCCGGGGCTCAAGGCACTGAGGTATTTGGCCGGCCTCGGCGATGGGCGCTGAGCATGCAGGACGTCGAATTGTCGCTGCCGTGGCCTGCGCGCTCATCGCCTTCGGGTCGGCCCAGGCCCAGAACCGGGGCGTCTACCCGCTGGGCATGAGCGCCACCGGCTCGGGTATCATGCCGGCCGCGGGGTTCAGCTACTCCAACCTGTTCCTGTTCTACTCGCGGGACCGAAGTGTGGATGCCGGCGGCGAAGTGGTGGCGACCGGCAGCAACTCGGTGCTGATGGACATGAACGGGTTCGTGTGGGCCAGCGCGAAGCCGGTTCTCGGGGGTGCCCGGCTGGCGGCCTCGGCCACTCTGCCGATCGCCAACAACTCCCTTGCATCCGACGTGGGCGGTGCGATCAGCGGCGGCGGAGGATTCGCCGACTCCTACTACCAGCCGCTGATTCTCGGGTGGGCCATGCCGCGGGCCGAGATCCGGGCGATCTACGGGTTCCTGGCCCCGACCGGTCGATTCGAAGTCGGGGCGGATGACAACGTCGGCTCGGGCTACTGGACCCACGTCATCGCTTCGGGTCAGACGCTCTACCTCACCCGGGACAGGAGAACGGCGGTCTCTGCCTTCCAGATGTACGAGTTCCACGGCACCCAGGAGACCACCGGCATTCAGCCGGGGCAGACCTTGAATCTCGACTATTCGATCACCCGGACGTTCCCGCTGCGGGAGGATCTCCAGCTGCAAGTGGGAGTGGTCGGCTATGGACAGTGGCAGACCACCGACAAGAGTGGCCCTGCCGTGACGCCGGAGCAGGCCGCGGCCCATTACCGGGTCAATGCCCTGGGCTTCGCGACCAACCTGAGTTGGCCGGCCCGGCAGGTGGGGCTGGGTCTCAAGTATTACAACGAATTTTCCAACCGATCCACGTTCCAGGGGTACTCGCTGCAGATCGCTGCCTCGGTGACCTTCTGAGCAACGGTCTCAGGGTAAACAGGAATGGAGCTCGACATGGGTGGAACCAAGACGCCGGCGAGGACCTACAACCAGGGCCATGTGCCTCGCAGGTACATCGCCGGCCAACGGCGGGTGAGCCTCTACTGGACCTGGAGCTACCCCTGGGAAGCGAACCGCGATCCCGCGATAATGGACAACCGCTTCTCGACCTTCACCGAGGTTCGCCGGGTGGCCTGGCCCGAGTACGAGACCTGCGAGTGGGACGAGCAGAGCTTCCTCCAGGGCATTGCGGGCACGCTGGAGCTGTTCCATCGCTCGACGCTCAGCTTCCAGCAGCTCGTCGGCGAAACCACCGGCCATCCCGTCGCCGTGTTCCAGCGGATCGACCAGGCCGGGTACCGGCAGCCGCTCGACGAGCGGGTCCTGGCGGACACTGACACGCTGATGGTGTTCGGGCTGGACCACCTGGTGGCCGAGCAGGAGGCCACGCCGGAGGAGATCGCCGCCCTGCGCGAGTGGCTCAAGCGTGAAGGCACCTGTCTCCTGATCGGCCCGCATCACGACGTCGGCTTTGCCGCCCGACCTGCAAGCAGCGCCAGATGGAGTACAAGCACCATGGCGATCCCCTGGTGCCGCGCCAGCAGCGCTTCGGCCAGTACACCCGGTCCTTGATGAAGGGGCTGGACGTTCCAGTCATGAACCAGTACGGGCTCCGCCCCGCCGTGCTGAAAGGCACGAGCCAGATCGCGCCTTTGAGCACCAATCGTGATGAGGACAAGCTCGGTCTGCTCAAGGGCGTCAGCACGTTCAATTTTCACCCCCACCTGCCGCACTATGCTCTGACCTCCGACGACTCGGCGTCGGTCCGCGTGCTGTCCCGCCAGCCAATCGATCTCGACCGGCCCCACCCCTTTACGGCTGCAGGCAATACGGAGTTCAACTGCTTTATCTGGATGCCGCCGGCCCCGGGCCGGGCCGGAGACATCCTGCTGGCCGACTCGACCATCTTCACCACCTTGTTCGGCGGCACGGAGAGCCTGGCGAATTTCTGGAGGAATCTCGCCCTGATGAAGTGAGCCGGGACCTCCGGAAGTCGAGTGCCTCTGCAGGCCCCAGGCCTACACCAAGGTCCAATGGATCAGGGCCGCTTTCCTCTGCAAAGTGGTTGCGCCGGCCGCGGTGCCGATCTCCCGCCTTGACCGGGCGGATGATGCCCGGAAGGAGTGGAGGACATTCGTCGTCAGCCAGGAGGATCATCCATGAAAGTCCGTCTGCTCGCCGCCTTGCTGCTGCTCGGCGCCCCGTTGAGCCTGGCTGCACAAGGCACGTCCGAGGCGAAGTTTGAAGTGTACGGCTTCGCCATGATGGACGCGGGGTATAACGCCAATCAGATCCAACCCGATTGGTTCGACGTGGTGCGGCCCACCAAGCTCCCCTCGTTCGAGGACGAGTTCGCGCCCGACGGCAACACCTACTTCAGCGCGCGCCAGTCCCGGCTAGGGGTACGCTCGACCGTGCCAACCGACCTCGGAGATCTCAAGACGACCTTCGAGTTCGAGCTCTTCGGTACCGGCGTGGATGCGGGTCAGACCACCTTCCGGCTCCGGCATGCCTACGGCGAGCTGGGCAAATGGGGAGCGGGCCAGACCTGGAGTCCCTTCATGGACATCGACGTGTTCCCCAATTCGGTCGAGTACTGGGGGCCGACGGGAATGGTCTTCTTCCGCAACGTCCAGGTTCGCTACATGCCGATCCAGGGCGACACACGGCTGACGATCGCGCTGGAGCGTCCCGGTGCCAGCGCCGACCAGGGAGATGTGGCGGGCCGGATCGAGATCGCAGACGTCAGACCGCGATTCCCGGTTCCGGACCTCTCTGCCGAATACCGGCACGCGACGAAGTGGGGGTACCTCGAGCTGTCCGGCATCGCCCGGTACATCAAGTGGGAGGACCAGGGCACCGACGCGTTCGACCTGAGCGGCGACGCGCTCGGCTGGGGCATTCACGGGAGCTCCAACGTGAAGATCGGCGAGCAGAACGTCATCCGCGCCTCGGTGGTGTACGGCGAGGGCATCCAGAACTACATGAACGACGCTCCGGCGGACGTGGGCATCGAGCTCAACCCCGGCGACCCTCTCGCTCCGGTCCAGGGCGTCGCCCTTCCGATGCTTGGCATTGTGGCGTTCCTGGATCATACGTGGAACGCAAAGTTCAGCTCATCGGTCGGATACTCGATGATCGACATCGACAACAGCGAGCTCCAGACGGCCAACGCCTTCAAGCGGGGGCAGTATGCCCTGGGCAATCTGCTCTATTACCCCGTCCCCGGTGTGATGACAGGGGTCGAGCTCCAGTGGGGAGACCGCGAGAACTTCGAGGACGGATTCAGCTCCGACATTTTCAAGGTCCAGGCCTCCTTCAGATACAACTTCTCCAAGACATTCTAGGGGCAAAGTTATGATCACGCTTTCTCGCGCACTCCTTACCCTTGCTCTGCCGGCGATCGGGGCCACCCTGGCCTTGACTCCCCTCCAGGCCCAGGGCTCTCCCGACATAGCTACCGTCCTGAACGAGACCTACGCCAAGTTCCGGAACCTGCAGGAAGGAAAGAACGCCGACTACATCCCGGCCCTGGCCAAGGTCGATCCCAAGATCTTCGGTATCGCCCTGGTGACCACCGACGGGAAGGTCTACACCGCCGGCGACGTCAAGTCCGAAGTCTCGATCCAGTCGATCTCCAAGGTGTTCACCCTGGCCAAGGTGATCGAGGAGCAGGGGCCCGAGGCCATCGAGAAAACCATTGGCGTAGACGCGACCGGCATGCGCTTCAACTCCATCGTCTCGGTCGAGTTCTCCCAGAAGGCGCTGGGCGGGCCGGAGATGAACTCCCTGGTCAACCCGGGCGCCATTGCCACCACGTCCATGGTCAAAGGCGGCACCCGCGAGGCGGTGTGGAAGAGCATCCTGCGACTGGCACTCGGCCTTTGCGGCAAGGCCGCTGACGGTGAACCAGGAGGTCTTCAAATCCGAAGCCGCGACCAACCAGCGCAACCAGGCCATCGGCGCCCTGATGTACGCCTACGGGTACATCAAGGAGAAGCCGGACCAGGCCACTGACGTCTACACCGAGCAGTGCTCCATCAGCGTTAACGCCAAGGACCTGGCCACCATGGCGGCTACCCTGGCGGACGGGGGCAAGAATCCGGTGAGCGGCAAGACCGTGATGAGCGCGAAGAACGTGCCCTACGTCCTGGCGGTCATGGCGACAGCGGGGCTCTACGACGACACGGGCAAGTGGCTCTACCATACCGGCCTGCCGGCCAAGAGCGGGGTGGGTGGCGGGATCATCGCTGTGGCCCCGGGCAAGTTCGGGATCGCGGTCATCTCTCCACCGCTCGACGACGCGGGCAACAGCGTGCGGGCCCAGAAGGCCATCGCTGAGATCGTGGCACGGCTCAACGCCAACCCTTACTCCGTCAAACCCAGCTAGCGAATTCGCGTGCGGTCGGGTCGCGCGGCCCGTGGCCCGGCGTCACCTCTGACGAGCTGCACGTGAGGATCGGGCGGTTGCCTCCCTGGCAACCGTCCGGTCCGATTCCTTCGACCTACCCAAGACAGACAACGGAGCGATCCATGCGTTTGCCGGCCCTGGTGCTTGCGTGCCTGATCACGATGCTATCGCTGCCGCTGCGCGCCCAGGAGGATGCGGGTCGTGAGCCGACCGACACCGCGACCGGAGCGGACGGATCGTGGCCCAATAACATCGCGGGCGAGTTCACGCCCGCGAAGGGCTTCGACATCGCCAAGACCAAAATCGCCAGCCTGAACATCAGCTTCTATGGGCTGTTCCGCTACATGAATCAGATGCCGGGAAGCCAGACGTTCACCGACCACCTGGGCCGGGAGCGCGCGGTCAAGGCTCGCAACGACCTCAACTGGCACCGGACCTTCGTCTGGCTCACCGGATTCTTCTACGACCCCAAGTTTCGCTACAACATCTCGCTCTGGTCGCTGCCCACGACGCAGCAGACCCTGCTCTTCGGCAACCTTCAATACCGGTTCACTCCAGCTATCGGCATTGGGGTGGGGATCGCACCGAATCTTACCGCCCGCTCGGTGCAGGGCTCCTGGCCCTTCTGGGGCTCTAGCGACCGGCAGATGGCGGAGGATTTCTTTCGCGGGGGGTTCTCGTCCGGGTTCTTCGTCACCGGGCAGCCCATCAAGAAATTCTGGTATACCGCCTCGGTGAACACCAACATCAGCCAGCTGGGTACCACCGCCGCCAACGATACCCGGGACATGGCGTACAGCGCCAGCGTCGTCTGGAGACCCAGCACCGGCGAGTTCGGACCTCGTAACGGGCTGGGCGACTTCGAGCACCATACCAAGCTGGCAACTCAGTTCGGCGCGTCGGCCGCCCACAGCCGCGAAGCCCGCTACGCCTCGGAAACCGCTCCACCCAACGCCACCCAGATCAAGCTTTCGGACGGCGTCAACCCGTTCGATGCCGACGCGCTGGCCCCCGGCGTGACGGTGCAGAAGCTCGATTATGACCTGCTGGCCCTCGATGCCGGCTTCAAGTATCGCGGCTTCTCGTTCCAGAGCGAGTTCTACGTCCGCAAGCTCTCCGACTTCCTGGCCACCGGCCCCGTCCCCCATGAGTCCATCGTTGACAAGGGATTCCAGATCCAGGGGATGCACATGGTGGTGCCGCAACTGGTCGGGGTGTACCTCACCTACGGCCAGTTATTCGACGACTTCGAGCGGGACCCTTGGGAAATTTCCGGAGGGGCCAGCTTCTATCCCAGCCGGACCCGCAGCTGGCGATTGAACCTGCACCTCATTCGGATCGAGAAGAGCCCGGCCGCGTCGAACTTCGGGTTCTACACCTCCGGCCAGAGCGGTACCACGATCTCCGTCGGAACGGACATCCTGCTATGAGCGTCGGGTTCCTGAAAAGCTGTGTTGGCGCGCTGGTCCTGGTCATGACGGCCGCTCGGCTTCTTCCGGCTCAAGGCGGCGCCGCAGGGACCGGCGATGACTTCGCCGATGTCCACTTTCATTTGACTAACTACGTCCAGGAAGGCACCGAAGTCGGCGACTTCCTGCGGATCATGGGCACACGGGCTGTCCGGTCCACGCTGTTCGGTATTCCCTTGCAACAGACCTGGTCCCACGAGAACTCGGGCGACTACGCGCCGACCTATTACCTCCAGACCGATGCCCCGCTGTATTACTACTCCTTCACCGACGCCTTCATCGCGATGGCGTACCGGTCACTCAAGCCGGAGGAGCGGGCTCGATTCGACCCCATGATCACCGGCTTCAACCCGGCGGACATGTACGCCGCGGACCACATCCGCCGAGTGCTCAAGACCTTCCCTGGCGTCTTCACCGGGATCGGGGAGTTCACCATTCACAAGGAGTTCGTGTCGTCCAAGGTGGCGGGCGAGGTGGCCAGCCTCACCGATCCGGCCCTCGACAGCGTCCTGAGCTTCGCGGGCCAGGCAGGACTCGTGGTTCTGATTCACAACGATATGGACATGCCGTTCGCCAAGGCGGGCGCCGAGCCGGTCTACCTGAAGCAGATGAAGGCGCTGCTCCGGCGGCACCCCAAGACTACGATCATCTGGGCCCACGTGGGGCTGGGACGGATCGTGCACCCGGTGCAGGCGTCCGCGTCCGCGCCGGCGACGGAGCGCAACCCGAGCCACGGCATCGTCGTGGAGGGAATTCTGTCCGACCCGACTCTCCGCCACGTGCATTTCGACATCAGCTGGGACGAGGTGGCGAAGTACCTTCTGGCCACACCCGAGACGACCCGCCGCGCGGCCGAGATGATCAACCGGTATCCCGACCGCTTCCTCTTCGGCTCCGACGTGGTGGCGCCGAAGGATACGGCGCAGTACTACGCGGTGTTCAACAGTTACGGCCCCCTGTGGCAACTCCTCACCCCGGAGGCCAGCGAGAAGGTGCGGAAGGGAAACTACGAGCGATTGTTCGACGCGGCGAGGCAACGCGTCAGGGCATGGGAAAAGCGACAGCGGTAGTCACGAGTCATGAGTCATGAAAGCCCGTGGCTCTGCTCCTATCCCTCGACTCGCGACTCGCACATCAGAAGGTCCAGCTGATCGCCAGGGTGGTCCCGAAGTCGTTCTTGGGGATCCCTTCCGCCGGCGGCTTGCTGTCGTAAGCATCGAACAGCGTCACGGTCAGCATGAAGTCCTTTACCAACTCGTAGGACACCCGTAGATCGTTCTGCAGTCTGACTCGCCCCTGGATCGTGAAACTCGGGAATGCCTGGCTGGTCAACGAGACATCGAGCTTGGGCCGGTCGTAGCGGAACGCGCGGAACGCGACGCCGAGCAGCCCCTCGAAACCGCTGGTGGTCTCATCGGTCGAGAAGTACCGCTCGCGCGTGAGCACGACGCCCCCGCTGGCCAGAAACTCTATGTGGTTGGATTGGGTCATCGTCCGGGTTCCGAAGCCGACCAGCCGTGCCCGCCCCGAGAGATCGAGCTCATCGTTCTGGTCGAACCCCACCACGAACCCGGTGCTCCAGCGATCGCTGAGGAACAGCCGCTCGGTGAGCGAGGTGGAGAGCCGGGAAGTCTCGGCGGCGTCGTCCCGGTCCTCTACGAAGGTACTGATGTTGAGCGTGGTCTCGGCCTTGGGTCCGCGGTACTGCACCCTGGCTCCGGTCGAGAGCTGAATCGCCTTGTGCGCCTTCTGGTAGGAGAATCCCAGATCGAGATATCCGTTCAGGCGGCCGAGGAACTTGCCCTCGATCGGCGCCATGGTCACGATCTCGGACAAGGGTAGGGTGTTGGCCGCCACTACCAGCCGGCCGGCGGGAGCCAACCCCAGAGACCCATAGAACTTCCGGCCCGAGGTCAGGCGGACTTCCACCACAGTCGTAGTGCTGATCCGCTCGACCTTGTCCCATTCGATGTAGATGGTGCCCAGGTCGTCGGTGGAGTACTTGAGCAATCCCCGCGAAAGGGATTTCACCTCGCCGGTGATCCGGTCGCCATTCCGGATCCAGACCGAATCGGTCTTTTGCGCCTCGGCTGCTCCCGCGCCGAGGAGGAGGAGAAGACCCGCCAATTTGATGGGCATGAAGGTGGGATAATCTATGGGCCATCCCGGAGCCCCAGAGACTGTCAGAACTACCAGTATCCGCCTCTCTGCGCACGATCTAGAGTAGAGGTGGAGCAGTCAGCTAAACCCTCACAATCTTGAGCGTTTGGCGATAGGTGGCCTGTACCAAGGTCTAGTACGTGCTCCGTATCAGCCGACCAGTAAATCTCAGCAACTGCCGCAAGATCGCGACCGCGAAGGAAGCGCGCGAGATCATGCGGATTGGAGTCTGGTACAACAGTGTGGACGAGACGCTCAAGAACCTGGGTATGCCGCCCAACCGGGGAGACGACGACCGTGGTTTCGTGGTGTGGGAGCATCCCATGGCCTACTGCATGACCCCACCGCCCCTGACAGCCGGGGCCGAAGACAAGGAACTCGTGGGGGTGTGACGCGCAGCAAGATCAGACCTGCGCCGGTGGGGGCATGTGCTCCATCGGCGTAGAGGTGCTGCCATGGGTAAACAGAAGGGGGGACAGATTGCCAGTCGGGACCGTGGACACTGTCAGCACGGAAGTCCGTCGTGAGCGCTCGGAAGGCAACGGTCGCGGCGAACAACCGTCGGCTCTGGACCCGACTCAGCTGGCACTGATCGCCCGGCTGGAGACAACGCGGGAGAGCTGGCAGCAGAGCGGAATCTACGACCCGAATCAGTACCAGGAGCCTCCGGCGGTCAGGCGGCGGAAGGGGGCCGCGCTGCGCAAGTTGCTGCCCCACGCGGCGCATGGGGCTTGGAAGCCGCCCAAGGATCGTCCCAGCCCCGTGGATATCGTCGTCGCGGGCAATGCGGGCCGGCAACAACACCTGGTGCCGCTTCGGATGGCGCGCATGAGCGCGTCGCCGTTCGCGTTTCTTCGCGGCGCGGCCTCGGTCATGGCGTGGGATCTCTCCCACACCCCGGTGACCGGCATCCAGGTGATAATTAACGGCGATGCCCACATCAACAACTTCGGCCTCTTCGGCAGCCTCCAGCGCGAAGTCATCATCGACGTGAACGACTTCGACGAGGCCACGGTAGGCCCCTGGGAGTGGGACTTGAAGCGGTTGGTGGCCAGCGTCAACGTCGCGGGACGCGAAAACGGCATCCGCCGGCGCGAGCGACGGATCGCGGTGATGCAGGCGGTCGCCGGCTATCGCTTCAACGCGACTCGCCTGTCGACCATGGGCGTGCTGGATGTGTGGTCCCTCTTCGGCTACGCGGAACGCCCACCCAAGATCATGAAGGTTCCCAAGAAGGCGTGGGCGGTGATCCAGAAGGTCGTGGCCAAGGCCAAATCGACCACCAACGCATCGCTGCTGGCCAAGGTCGCGCAGCGCCGCCACGATGGCGGCTGGCGCTTCGTCGAGGATCCTCCCGTCCTGACGGCCGTCGACAACGAGACCCGGGATAAGGTCGTCGGGTCGCTGACCGAGTACGCCGAGCACCTGCCGCCGGCCTACCGCTTCATGCTGAACCGCTACGGCGTGGCCGACGTCGTCCACCGCGTCGTCGGCGTCGGAAGCGTCGGCACCCGGGCGTACCTGGCACTGCTCTTCGGTAACGGGGACGACGATCCGCTGTTTCTCCAGATCAAGGAAGCCACCACACCCGCTCACGCGCCGTATCTCCCCGCGCCGCCGGTGCGCAACACCCATGACGGCTTTCGCGTCGTCGGGGCCCAGCGCATCCTGCAGTCCCTCGGCGATCCGATGCTCGGCTACACCACCATCGACGGCAGGCCGTACTACGTCAGACAGATGAAAAACATGAAGGCATCGATGCCGGTGCCCTTCATGACCGGCACGCCGTTCAACTTCTGGGCGTACGTCTGCGGGGGGCTCTTGTCGCGGTCGCACGCGCGGTCAGGCGACGTGGCGCAGATCGTGGGGTATTGCGGCGACGGCGCCACGCTGGACCGCGCCCTGGCCGATTTCGCGGAAGATTATGGCGACCAGACCGAGCGCGACCACGCCGAGCTGGTGCAGGCAATCAAGCGCGGTCGGGTGAAGGCGGCTGGTGAATGAGGAGCGATTTGAAGGCGCCCCCGAGGGCAGCACGAAGCGACCAAACGCAGGAGACGGGCCCCTGGGACAGCGGCGCGCTAGCCAAGTTTCGTGAATGGGAACCGCTGTGGGTCGATCAATGCCTCAAGATGTCGAGAAACCCGTGGACCAGCGGCGTACTGCCGCGCAAGGACGTCGAGCTGATCAGCATCGCGGTGAATGCTGCCTGTACCAACTTGAGCGCCGAGGGAACCCGCCGCCATATTCGCAATGCGCTCGAAGCCGGCGCCACCCGCGAAGAGATTCTGATGGTCCTGAAGGTCGCGTCGCTGCTGTCGATCCATACCTGCAGCCTGGGCGCGCCGATTCTGCTGGAAGAAGCGAAGGCGGCCGGTGTGAAGCCGAAGCAGATCGATGCGGCGACGCCGGTGTGCGACAAGATGAAGGCCGCGGGCCAGTGGAATCCGGCCTGGGACGCGTTCTTCGAGATTGCCCCGGCATGGACGGAAGAGATCATCGCGGTCAGCCTCCCGGTCTATACCAGTGGCGTATTCTCACCTAAGCTGGCGGAACTCCTCAGCATCGCAGTTGATGCGTCGATCACTCATATGTACGCGCCCGGAACCCGCCGGCACATCCAGACGGCCCTGAAACTTGGCGTGACGATAGAGGAGATCATGGAAGTACTCAAGATCTGCGTTGCCTCGGGTATGCAGTCGAGCAATCTCGGTATCCCCATCCTGGCCGAGGAGCTTGAGCGGCAGGCACAGTCGTCGCGGTAGTGAAGGCCGTCTGGGCGCCAGCGCTAACCGCTGCGTCTCTCTCCCACCTGTCAGAACTACCAGTATCCGCTGCTCCGACACCGCTCTACCCTACAGGGTGGGTTGCCACGTCCTCTATTCAGAGGAAGCTCAATTGACGGCTCGACGATCTGCTCGTGGCCTGCTCCGGCTCGTGCTGGGGCTGGTGGTGTTGAACGCGCCGGCCGTGGCGCAGGATGCGCCCTCTCAGGGTCCTGCACCCGACGAATCGGTCGCCGAGCAAGCCACCGCCCCCGTGATCCTGGACGGGGTCACCCTCTTCGAGGTTCGCGGGGTATCCGCTTACCCGGCCGAGCGGCGTGCGGCCGACATCGCGAGCCGGATCGCGGCTGTTGCCGCGGATCGAAGCATCCCCGCTGAATCTCTCCAGATCCGGGACACACCGGAGGCAACCGAGCTCGTCGCCGGCGGGCGCAGATTGCTTGCGATACTCGATGCCGATGCCCGGCTGGAAGGCGCGAGCCGCCAGGTGCTGGCCCAGGTCTACCAGGGACGCGTCGCCGAAGCCATCGGGAGATTCCGCCGCGACCGGGAGGGCTCGGTCTTATTGCGGAGCGCAGCCAGGGCACTGGCAGCGACTCTTGCTCTTATCCTGGGGCTCTGGATTGGACGCCGGATCCTGCGCCGGGTCCGCACCACGATGGACCAGCGCTATCGGTCCCGGGTTCGCGGCCTGCAGTTTCACAGCCTCGAGATCGTACGCGCCGAACAGCTGTGGCAGGGCCTGCACCGCGCGCTCGGAATGACGGCCGGGCTCATCGCGTTCCTGGGCGTCTACCTCTACCTCGATTACGTCCTGCTGCTGTTCCCCTGGACCCGGGCGCTGGGCAACAGCCTTGCCTCGACCCTGCTGGAGCCGCTGGCCACGATTGGGGCGGGAGCGGTGCGCTTCCTGCCCGATCTGGTGTTCCTGGTTATCCTCGCCCTGCTCACCCGGTACCTGCTCAAACTGATGCGCCTCTTCTTCCGGGGAGTGGGTGAGGGAACCCTCACGCTCTCCTGGTTCGAGGCCGACTGGGCGAAGCCGACCGAGCGGATGGTGCGGATCCTGGTCATCGCCTTTGCGCTGGTCGTCGCCTATCCCCACATACCGGGCTCCGGATCGGAGGCATTCAAGGGCATAACGCTCATCCTCGGTCTCCTCTTCTCTCTGGGATCGCCCTCGGTGATAAGCAACATGGTGGCCGGGCAGAGTCTCGCGTTCCGGCGGGCCTTCAAGGTGGGAGATCGGGTGAAGGTCGGCGAGCACATCGGTGACGTGGCGCAGATGCGGCTTCTGACGACTTACCTGCGCTCCCCCAAGAACGAGCTGATCGTGATCCCCAACGCGCTCATTCTCAACGCCGAGGTGGTGAACTTCAGCAGCCTTGCCCGGGAGCCGGGGCTGATCCTGCACACCATCGTCGGAATCGGCTATCAGACTCCCTGGCGCCAGGTCGAGGCAATGCTGCTCGAGGCCGCGCGCCGGACGCCGGGACTCCTGCCGCAGCCCGCGCCGTTCGTGCTCCAGAAAAATCTGGGGACGTTCGCCGTGGACTATGAGATCAATGCCTACTGCGACGATCCCCGGGTGATGTTTCCGCTATACAGCGTGTTGCATCGGAATATCCAGGACGTGTTCAACGAGTACGGAGTTCAGATCATGACGCCGGCCTACGAGGGCGACCCCGAGCGGCCGAAAATCGTGCCCCAGGAGCAGTGGTACGCGGCACCGGCGGAGAATGGGTCGCAGGGGAGTCGCGAGCCGCGAGTCGCGAGCCCGTCGCCGTTGTCACCCTGAGCCTTTCTGCGCTCAGAGCCTGCCCTGAACAAAGTGAAGGGACCACAACCGTGCCTTCACGATGGAACGCGCGATTCGCAACTCACGAGTTTGTCATCCTGAGCGTAGCGAAGGATCTCTCCGTCTTCAGAGAGATCCTTCGGTCGTTTCACTCCCTCAGGATGACACCTCTCATGACTGGCGACTGGCGACTGGGACTCGTGTCCCGCGACCTCCTTCACTTTCGAGGCTGAAACGGATGCTGTTGCACCGACTGGTAGGACTCTCTCTCTGCGGCACCCTGCTTCAGCTGATTCCCTTCGCTGCAGTGTCAGGTCAAGAGCCTGAGGACGAGGCAACCAGGCTCGCCAAGGCAACCCAGAACCCGGTCGCGGACCTGGTCAGCCTGCCCTTTCAATTCAATTTCAACACCGGCGGGGGGTTCGACGACGGGACTTTCTTCAACCTGAACTTCCAGCCCGTGGTGCCGGTGAAAGGCGTGTTAAAGAAGTACACGATCATCCTCCGCACCATCGTGCCCTACCTGAGCATTCCCACGGCAGCCGGCGCGCGGCAAGGTGGCCTCGGCGACATCCAGGCTCAGCTGTTTGCGACACCGGCTAAGACAGGCAAAATCATCTGGGGCGTCGGTCCCATCTTCTCCTTTCCCACCGGCACCAACGATCTGGCTCGCACCGGGAGCTGGGCCATCGGGCCCACTGCCGTCGTCCTGACAAACAAGGGGCCATGGGTCTTGGGCGGTCTCGTCAACAATCTGTGGACCTTCTCCGATAACGGCGGATCACCCGAGGTGAATCAGTTCCTCATGCAGCCGTTCGTCAACTACAACTTCGGGAAGGGCTGGGCAGTCTCCTCTGCGCCGATCATCACCGCCAACTGGGACGCTCCCGGTGGGGAGGAGTGGACGGTGCCGCTGGGCGCGGGAGTCTCCAAGACAACCAGCTTCAATCGCCGGCCGATGAGCTTCGCCGTGCAATACTACCACAACGTCGAGCACCCGACCGCGAGCGCGGGCGACCAGCTGCGGGTGCAGGTCTCGTTCCTTTATCCGATGGCGGCGCCAGCAACGCCGGAGTTGCCCTGACAGGAAAGCTTGCCCCGAGCAAAACAGGCGAGGCGGCGGGAAGCACGGACGGGCGGGAAAGACTGGTCAGGAGAACGACGGGCAGGCGGAAGAGAGGTGGCGGAGGTTCCCCTATACCAAAGTCCACTAGCCTCGACTGGTTCCCGATCGGAACTCTTGTCATGACGCCGGGCTCCGCGACTCACGATAACCCGGCTGGGAAGTGACTCGCGACCCGCGACTCGCGACTGGCGACTAACATGGCGGCCATCCTCCAGCAGTTGTTTGCCCAGACCGACACCGGTGTGGTGGTGGTGGACCGGAGCCACTGCATCCTGGCGTGGAACCCCGGCGCGGAACGAATCTTCGGCTGGCTGGCGTCGGAGATTCGGGGGAACGACGTGGTCGATCAGCTGGGCCCCCCCGGCTCCCCACTGCGGCGTTACATCGGTTCAGCCCTCCTGGGCGATGTGGTCCAGGCCGTGCCCGTGATGTTGCGGCAAAAATCAGGCGACGTGGAGGAGCTGCTCCTGACCTGCCGGGGCTCCGGGACTCAGCCGAGCGCTCGACCCACTGCCGTCCTCTTCATCGATCCGACCCCTCGGCATCAGACCATCGCCAGCACCCTCGCCCAGCGCACCCGCGAGCTCCACCGCATCCTTGGCGCCTTTCCCGATCTGTTCTTCTGGACCGATGGGGAGGGGCGGGTGCTGGACTACCACGCCGGCAGCGAAGTGGAGCTCCGGATCCCGCCGGAACAGTTTCTCGGTGTGCGAATGATTGAATCTCTGGGAGGCGAGGCTGGGAGCCGCCTGCAATCGGCGATCGACACCTGCCACAGGGAGCAGCGAACCACCGCGACCGAATTTACTCTCCCGCTTCCCGGCGGCTGCAACTACTACGAAGCGCAGGATCCTTCCCCTTGCCGCCGACCGTGCGGTCGGGGTGGTTCGGGACATTACGTCCCAGCGCCGGCTGGAGGAGGGGCTGCAGCGGGTGACGAAAATGGAGGCCATCGGACGCCTGGCCGGCGGCGTGGCCCACGATTTCAATAATCTGCTCACGGTGGTATACGGCTGCGTGGCCAGTCTCCGAAAGGAGCTTCCCGAAGGGGGACCGGCAGCGTCGATCCTGGACGAGCAGGTCAATGCCACCCGGAAAGCAGCCTTGTTGGTGCGCCAGCTGCTGGCCTTCGGCCAGCGGCAGGCCACGCTTCCTCGCGCAGTGGACCTGAACGCCCTGGTGATCACCAATCTGGGTTTGCTCAACCGCCTAGTGAGCACCGACGTCAAACTATCGCTGGACCTTTCGGAGGACGCACCCTGGGTCTTCGCCGATCCGGCGCAGCTGGAGCAAGTGCTCTTCAATCTGTGCGCCAACGCCCGCGACGCCATGCCTGGCGGAGGCGAGCTGACAATCCGGACGGAGCGGACGCCGGGTACGGCGGTGCTGGTGGTACGCGATACCGGCG
The DNA here is from genome assembly GCA_963840165.1 of uncultured Gemmatimonadales bacterium. Lineage (GTDB taxonomy): Bacteria > Gemmatimonadota > Gemmatimonadetes > Gemmatimonadales > GWC2-71-9 > CAVVWJ01. The sequence continues at coordinate 935,964 of CAWIXT010000006.1, read as the reverse complement.
CGGGCATGGCCCCAGAGGTGCTCGAGCACTCCTTCGAGCCCTTCTTCAGCACCAAGGGCGACCAGGGCAACGGCCTCGGCCTCGCGACTGTGCACGGCATCGTGAGCCAGCTAGGCGGCAGGATCGAAGTCGAAAGCCAGGTTGGAACTGGAACCACCTTCACCCTGCGGCTCCCAAGCCGGGAGCCCGACATTCCGCAGAGACCCGCTGCAGAGGCAGCGCGACTCCCGTCACCCGGTGGAAACGAGACGGTGCTGATCGTGGAGGATGAGGCTGCCGTGCGGAAGGTGCTGGCTCGGGTGCTGCGCCAGCAGGGGTATGAGGTGCTCGAATCAGAGTCCTTCGACTCGGCGCTGCAGGCCTACCGCTCGCGCCGGGACGACATTCGGCTGGTGATCTCGGACCTCGCAATGCCGGGCCGGAGCGGGTACGAGCTGGTAGTCGAGCTGCTGGCCGATCAGCCGGGCTTGCCGGTTGTCCTTCTGTCCGCCTATGCAGAGGGGGGAACTCTGGGGAAGTCCGAAGCCGCACCCGGGCTTGTCATGATTCAGAAGCCGCCGGCGTTCGACGAGCTGCTGCGGGTAATGCGAACGGCCCTCGATGCTTCACCGTCGACCAAGGGAAGGTGAAATCGCTTCACTGTCACAATTGACAGTTTCGCCCCCCGATGACTTCACCGCATCATCTATCTGGGACTTCGCGTCGTGCCGGAGGGGTTGCGACGCCCGTCGATCGCCCAACACCACACCAAGGATGTCACGATGGCCAGGCCCGCAGGCTCGAGCTCCAGCCAGAAAAAGAACGGTCAGACCAAGCCCAACATCCTCATCATCTGGGGTGATGACATCGGCTGGTTCAACGTCAGCGCCTACAACCACGGCATCATGGGGTATCGCACCCCGAACATCGACCGCGTGGCCAAGGAAGGCTGCATGTTCACCGACTGGTACGGGCAGCAGAGCTGTACCGCCGGGCGGGCCGCGTTCATCACCGGCCAATCGCCCATCCGGACCGGTCTCACCAAGGTCGGTCTTCCCGGCGCTGACCTGGGGCTGCGGCCGGAAGACCCCACCATCGCCGATGTGCTGAAGCCACTCGGCTACGCCACCGGCCAGTTCGGCAAGAATCACCTGGGCGACCGGGACGAATTCCTGCCCACGGCGCATGGGTTCGACGAGTTCTTCGGCAACCTCTACCACCTGAACGCCGAGGAGGAGCCGGAGAATCCGGACTATCCCAAAGACCCGGAGTTCAAGAAGAAGTTTGGCCCCCGTGGCGTGCTCCACAGCTGGGCCAACCCGGACGGAACCCAGAAGATTGAGAATACCGGGCCGCTCACGAAAAAGCGGATGGAGACGGTGGACGAGGAGTTCCTGGATGCGACGCTCAAGTTCATCGACAAGGCCAATGCCGATGACAAGCCGTTCTTCGTGTGGTGGAACGCGACCCGGATGCACATCTTCACCCACCTGAAGAAGGAATCGGAGGGCAAGACCGGGCTGGGGGTCTATCCCGACGGGATGGTGGAGCACGATGGGCACGTCGGGACGCTGCTGGACAAGCTGGACGAGCTGGGCATCGCCGACAATACCATCGTCATGTATTCGACGGACAATGGCGCCGAGTGTATGAGCTGGCCCGATGGGGAGCCACGCCGTTCCGGGGTGAGAAGAACACCAACTTCGAGGGCGGCTGGCGGGTGCCCTGCGCCATTCGCTGGCCCGGCGTGATCGAGCCGGGGACGGTGTCCAACGACATCTTCTCGCATCAGGACATGCTGCCGACGCTCGCGGCGGCGGCGGGCGAGCCCGATATCGTCGAGAAGCTGAAAAAGGGGCACCGGGCGGGGAGCAAGACTTTCAAGGTGCATATCGACGGACACAACCTGCTGCCGTTCCTGAAGGGAGAAGTGAAGGAAAACCCGCGCAAAGGCTTTCTCTATTGGAGCGACGACGGCGAGCTGGTCGCGCTGCGCGTCAACCACTGGAAGGTCACCTTCCAGGAACAGCGAGCCCGCGGGTTCGACGTGTGGCGGGAACCGTTTGTGTCGATGCGTCTACCGAAGATCTACAACTTGCGGTCCGACCCGTTCGAGCGGGCCGACGAGGACGCCAGCATGTTCTATGACAAGTGGCTGGCTGATCGGGCCTTTCTGCTGGTGCCGGCCCAGGCCATCGTCGGCCAGTTCCTCAAGACCTTCAGTGAATTCCCGCCCCGGCAGAAGCCGGCCAGCTTCAGCATCGACGATGCGCTGGAGAAGGCCCGGAAGAGTCAGGAGGTCATGGCCACTGCCGCTGGGTGATGTAGACCGACGCGTGATCAGCGGCACAGAGATTGCCACTCTCTCCTGGTACCCTCGCTATGGGCGGCACCAGGAAGGAGCGGCATGTTCCGCGTTCGCGTGATCACACCTCCCGTGCAGAATGAAGAAGGCTGGCTCCAGGCCGGAGCCGAGCTGTGCCTGGGCAGTGAGCGCTTTGCCTTCTTGGTGAATCTGCAGCATTGGACCATCCCGCAGTATGAGCGGCAGTGGCGGGAAGCTACCAGGCGACTTCTCCACGGCGCCTCAGCGACAGCCCTGATGACGGCATACGGTGGACCCGGCGAGGCAATTCACCAGATGTGGGGACTCTGGCGCGAGGACAGCCACGTATACGTCCAGCAGCATTCGGTCGCTTCCAGTGATCTGGATCCGCCCTTCGATCCCACCACGCCATACGAGTATCTCGGCCAAAGGATTGCCACCTCCAGGCACGCGCTGCCGATCCCCGAGTGGCGGGTCGACCTGATACAGGTCTACGCTGCTGCCATGGGGATCCGATGGCCGTTCTGTCCTGCCGCCTAGTGGTAGATGGAGCGGCGGTAGATAGAGCGGCGGTAGAAAAAGCGGCGGTAAGGCGGTAGCACAGCGGAGTCCTCGCCAGTTGGTCGACCTCCTTTGCTGTGCTCCCTACCGCCGCGTCATCTACCGCCGCTCTATCTACCGCCGCAGTACCTACCGCCTAGACCAATGTTCAGTACCGCTCCCTGCCCCAATTCGTACTCTGGGTGATGATCCGAATCCCCTTCACCGCCCTGGTCGCCGCGCTCCTCGCGCTTGGTTGCGCTCAGTCAACCCCCCGATCCATCTCCGACCCCCTCCCCTCCTGGACCGACGGCCCGGCAAAGCAGGCGATCTCCGATTTCGTCGCCCGGGTAACCACGTCCGGCGGCTCCGGGTACGTCGAGCCCGGCGAGAGGATCGCTGTGTTCGACAATGACGGCACCCTCTGGAGCGAGAAGCCCCTGCCGTTTCAGCTGGTGTTTGCTCTGGATCAGGTGAAGGCGCTGGCGCCTCAGCATCCTGAGTGGAAGACGAGAGAGCCGTTCGCGTCGGTCCTCAAGGGAGATATGAGGGGGATTGCTGCAGCCGGGGAGAAAGGCGTGGTGGAGATCCTGACTGCCACCCACACTGGGATGACCACCGACCAGTTCAGCCAGCGGGTGCGGGAGTGGGTCGCGTCGGCAAGGCATCCGAAGACAGGACGGCTGTTCACCGAGATGGTCTACCAGCCCATGCTGGAGCTGCTGGCCTACCTGCGCGCCAACGGGTTCAAGACCTTCATCGTGTCCGGCGGGGGAGTCGAGTTCATGCGGCCCTGGACCGAACGGATCTACGGAATTCCTCCGGAGCAGGTGGTCGGCACCAGCGGCAAGCTCCGGCTGGAAACGCGGAACGGTAAGCCGGTGCTGGTGAAGCTGCCCGAGGTTGACCTGATAGACGACAAGGAGGGAAAACCGGTGGGTATCCAGAGCCGCATCGGGCAACAGCCTATCGCCGCCTTCGGCAACTCCGACGGTGACCTCCAAATGCTGGAATGGACCATGGCGGGTGCCGGTGCGCGGTTCGCCCTATTCGTCCATCACGACGATGCCGAGCGCGAATACGCCTACGATCGTGCCGACAGGCTGCAGCAGTTCGATAAGGGTTGGGACCAGGCGGTCGCGAATGGCTGGAGCGTCGTGAGTATGAAGCGGGACTGGAAGGTCATCTACCCAGCTCAGCGCTGATCCAAGCGGAAGGACATCGCCGCCCCGAAAAGAGCAGTCCAACCCCACGCTTGGCGCGGTTCCTGCAGTTTCTCACCCTAACTTCTTCCATACCCCAGCTGTGACCTGCATTCCTGCGACGGGCTTGTCGCAGTGGTAATCCTTGAGCGGCACTGGGTAGTGCTGATCGAGCAGGTAGCAGAAACTCCATGGAGGTGGTGGTATGCCTTGGGTGATAGTCGAGCCCGGTCTCACCGGCCCGCGAAGTTATAGAGAGCGAGTGACCACGTACCTGTGCGATTGGCCCCACTGTGCCAATGTCGCCCAATACGTGCTGGGGTGCATCCCGGAGCTGGGCGCCTGCGTGGCACTCTGCAAGGAGCACGCGAAGATGAGCCGGTCCGAGGCCGCCTAGTCACGGCACCCATCAAAAATCTCGTACAGCGCAGCCCCATCCACGCCATCGTGTGCTCCGATGACGACTATCCTGGACCGTGGTTCTCGGCCATTCCACTCATCCCCAACTGCGATCTCCACGCGCTTGCCGACGACCTGAAGGATGACCCGCCGGCCGGGTTCTTTGGCGGCATGAACCACGCCTTTGCACCGGTAGATGCTGGCCGGGAGCTTGCGCGCCGTATCCCGCAGCGCTTCCAATGAAAGAGGCTCGTTCGTTTCGTAGCTCCACGTCCTGAAGACCTGCGAGTGATCATGCCCATGGCCATGAACGTGATGCCCACGGTCGGGATCATCACAGTCAGGAGGATGGTCGGGCTGGTCAAGCGGAGGTCTGCCATCGAGTCGGGACGGATCGAACCGGCCGACCGACAGCAGGAGTTCCAGCGGTACATTTCCGTCGGATGCCTCGACCAGTCGGTAACGGTTGAAGCGGCTATCCAGCCACTCCTTGATCCGATCGACCTGGGGCCGGTCCACCAGGTCCACCTTGTTCAGAATGATCATGTCGGCGAAGGCCATCTGACGGATCTTGAGTTCCATCAGCTCGGGCATCGCGAACACCTGTTCGGCGTCCACGACGCACATGATGCTGTCCATCCGGATGCGGTCGCGGAAGCTAGTCGGCCGTGAAGGTCAGCCAGATGCTGGACGGCTCGGCCACGCCGCTGGCTTCGAGCAGGATGTATTCCGGCCGCTCGGGACGATCGATCGTCTCCAGCACGGTCGCGGCCAGGTCCTCGCGGATCGTGCAGCAGATGCAACCGTTGGCCAGGCTGATGACGTCGCTCTCGACGCCGACGACCAGCTCGGCGTCGATGTTGATCGAGCCGAAGTCGTTGACCAGCACGGCCACGCGCAGGCCGTGATCGCCGTTGAGAATGCGATTGAGCAGCGTCGTCTTGCCCGCGCCGAGGAAGCCGGTGAGGACGGTCAACGGAATGATGCGCTGTTCCGTCATCGGGTTGTCATCCATTTGTGCCATGTTGCGTCACTGCTTCGGCCCCAGCATCTTCTCGAGGTCGAGTCGTGAAGTCCTTCGGCCATTGCGTCACCAGTTCTCGAGCCACGTCGGGCGGATAGTACTTCTTGGGATCGATCTCGGCGTCCCGCGTCGCCTGTTCCTGCTGCTGCTCGCGCGGCAGCCGGGGGTTCGGGTAGACGAACTGCTTGGGAAGCGGCACGCCCGCGGCGGCCGCCTTTTCCATCATTTCGCGCGCCGGGCGAAACCGTGGAGGCTTCGGGCAACGCCGCCATGCGAGACCAGATCGCGTCCTTGGTGACGTTGACCACCGCCACGTCCGGCGCGCCGAACAGGAACAGGCCATCCCAGTGCGCTCGGACGCCGGCCACCGTCTCGGCGGCCATGTCGTTATCGTAATTCAGGTGCGTGACCATCCCGGCCCGCGGGTTGATCTGCTTCATCATGTAGCCCACGGCATAGTGGGGCGAATGGTGAATGTCCACCGTGTAGTTGACCAACGTCTCGGGCGCGCCGCTCTTCAGGCCCTGCAAGTACGGGGAGATCCTGGTGGAGTTCGCTGACGAAGACATCCACGCCCTTGGCGTATTTGAGAGTCAGTTCGTCGGGCCGGCCGTCCCCGGTCCACACGAAAGACAGTCCGTTCCAGTCCAGGCGATAGCCCGACGCTCCATCCTTCGCGTGCGAGCGCCGCCAGTGACGGATCTGGACCCCGTTCTTGTCGTAGCACAGGCCGTTCTCGTCCTTCCAGTCGAACTCGTTGACCTCGACCTCGTAACCGTCCCCGATGGGACAAGCGTCGAACGCTCTCCAGATGCCATCGGAGCATCTGCTTCATTGCGGCGACCATGGCCTTGGTGCCGAGTTCGGCGGTCCGGCCCGATGGCCCGGTGACGCGGAGCGGCGTACAGCGCCCCGTACAAGGCGCGGAACGGCAGCAGATACGAGAGATCGTGGTAGTGATCGACGTGCAGGTGAGTGATGAAGATGTCGTTCACCAGTTGGATCGGCACCTGCATCGCGACGATGTTTCTCAGGCAGCCAGGCCCGAAGTCGAAGAAGAAGCGATCGCCGTTGCCCAGCTCGACCATGATGCAGGTGCCGGACTGGTCTGCGCCGCGGCGGGTATGGGCAACTGCCGACGAACGAGATGCGCATCTCGTCCTTGCCGATCTTCTCCGTGCCCGGGAAGTAGTTGCTGCGACTGAGGACAGAGGGCGTCGGCTTGTAGTAGGGCGGCAGGCTGATCCCGCCGCCCGGCCTGCCGCCGTAGGGGTTCGTTGGCTGAATCGCGTCGACCATGATGTGCTCCCTATTCTTCTCTTTCGGGGCGATTACCCCGGTGGATGTAGCACGGCCTACTTAACTCTTCGTGCCGGCCGTTGTAAAGATCGGCAAGTGCCCGCTACTGCCGCGCCATCGCGACGCGCAATGCTTCCTCCGGTGAGACGAGGTGGTTCTATCTCGCTGCAGCCGTGTCATGGTGGTTATGAGTCCGGACCCTAGTAAGTCGAGCCCCGCTGCGGGAACCGCAACGGGGCTCGTAACGCACAGCCGGGTCAATGCTCAGTCGACCGCGTACGCTGCCGCCGCCATCTTCTCGAGGTCGAGGTACTGTGTCTTCCTCGACACTGACGCCAACGCCGAGGATCGTTCCGCCCTTGAAGCGTGCCGGGCGACTGGTACTCCTGACTCACGGCGTCGCCGCTGTCGCGCCCGACGCACAGGCCGTCGCCCGACAGCGTGAACTTGCCGACCTGGGCCCGCATCGGGCCTTCCGCCACGACCTTGTCGTTGACGTAGAGCTTGGTCGTCCCGAGCGACTCCTTGTACTGGCCGGCCTTTTCGCGCGTGAACTCCATGCCGAGCGTGTACTTGCCGGGCTTCAATTCCGGTGACGACGAACTGCTGCTCCGGCGGGATGCCGAGGAAGTTGTAGACGTAGTACAGCTTCTTGTCCTTGATGAACAGCGAGTGGCCGCCGAAGCGCGAGCCGTGGGCGAAGATGACGCCCGCGCAGTTCGGCTCGGTGATCTCGACGTCGGCGAGGATCTTGTACGACCGGCCGCGCACGTTCACGGCGACGCCCTCCGGAACCGGAGAGGTGCCCGGATAGTAGATGTACCGATCGCGCGGCGGCTCTTCGGAAGGACGCTCGATGTTCGAGCTGCTCGAGGGCGGTGCGGTCGTCGAGCGGCAGCACCAGGTTCTTCTCGGCCTCCTCGAACCAGGCCTTGATCAGCGCCTGGAGCTTCTCCGGATGCTCCTTGGCCAGATCCTTCGACTCGGCCGGGTCCACGTCGACGTGGTACAGCTCCCAGACGTCCTTGTCGAAATGGCCCTTGCCCGAAATCGGGGCGTGGAGGGCGACCGCCTTCCAGCCATCCTCCCAGATCGCCCGGGTGCCGAGCATCGCGTAGTACTGCCGCTTCTTCTGCGTCGGCGCAGTCGCCGCGTCGAAGCTGTAGCGCATCGACACGCCGGACAGCGGATACTGCTCGACGCCTCGGTAGACCTTGGGCATCTCCAGCCCGCAGATGTCGAGAATGGTCGGCACGATGTCGGTGGCGTGGTGGTACTGGTTGCGGACCTCGCCCCGCGCCTTGATGCCCTTCGGCCATGAGATGACCAGCGGGTCGCAGGTGCCGCCGGCGTATTCCGAGTACCGCTTGAACATCTTGAACGGCGTCGACGTGGCCATCGCCCAGCCGGTCGGATAGTGCTCGTAGGTGTCCGGTCCGCCGAGACGGTCGATCAGCTTCAGGTTCTCGGCCAGCTCGTCCGGGTAGCCGTTGAAGAACTTGTTCTCGTTGACCGATCCGTTGGGGCTGCCCTCACCGGATGCGCCGTTGTCGGCCGCGTAGATGCACGATCGTGTTCTCGAGCTGGCCGCTCTTCTCCAGATAGTCGATGATCCGGCCGACCTGGGCGTCGGTGTACTCCGAGAATCCGGCGTACACCTCCATCAGGCGGGAGAACAGCTTCTTCTCGTCGGCGTTGAGCGAATCCCAGGGACGCACCATGTCGCTGGCGTTCGACACGTCGGCCGGCAGCGGATTGATCGGAGTCAGCGTGGTGCCCTTCGGCAGGATGCCCTTCTCGATCATGCGGGGAAGCACCGTCTCCCGGTACGCCTCGTAGCCGTCATCGAACTTGCCCTTGTACTTGTCGATGTAGTCCTGCGGGACAGTGGTGCGGGGCGTGGTTGGCGCCGGGGCAGAACCACATGTACCACGGCCTCGACGGGTTGGTGGCCTTGTGGTCGCGAAGCATGTGAAGCGCCTCGATCGGCCAGATCCTTGGAGAGGTGATACCCCTCTTCCGGGCTGTACGGCTGGTCGATGAACTTGTTGTCGTCGACCAGGTCGGGATACCACTGGTTGGTCTCGCCGCCGAGGAATCCGTAGAAGCGATCGAAGCCCTGCTGCAGCGGCCACTGCTTGCGCGTCGCGCCCGACGCGATGTCCTGCTCCGGAACGTTGTGATCCTTGCCGAGCCAGAACGTGCTCCAGCCGTTGTCCTGGAGAATCTGCGCGCATCGTCGCGCACTCGGCCGGGATCGCGCCCGTTGGCGCCGGGAAATCCGTTTGCGCCCTCGGTGATGGCCGCCATGCCGTTCAGGTGGTGGTTTCGCCCGGTCAGCAGGCGTGGAGCGGGTCGGCGAGCAGAGCGCCGTCGTGTGCCACTGCGAGTAGCTGCAGGCCGCTGATCGGCCAGCTTCTGCAGCGTCGGCATGTTGATCCGCCGCCGAACGGCGACCAGGCGGCGAGCCCGGTGTCGTCGTAGAGCACGAACAGGATGTTCGGCGCGCCTTCAGGGGCTCTGGCCGGCAGGTACGGATCCCAGTCCGCCTTCGAATCGCGGACGTCGAGCTTGATGGTGCCCTTGAACGGTTTCTTCGCCATGCTACGATCTCCCTTAACGATGGTCGGCATCCTCGCGAGGGAGCCTGGTGCACCCGACTCGCAAGACGCTGCGCTTGAACCGCTTCGACTGAGGCGGTTAGAAATCTCTCATTGAGTTTGGCGATCGAAATCGGGCGGGACCACTGCACTTTCGTCCAAGGGAGCTGAGGCCGGCATCGGAAATCAGTGAGGGCTGCTCAGATCGCCTCTCCCACCGAGAAGTACAGCACGCCACCGTCGCGTCCCCAGGCGTAATCCATCCGCAGGTGCATGGGGAACTTCCGCGCCAGCTGAAAGCGAAGCCCAGCACCCCCGGATGGAAGCAGCTCTGCGTCAAGAATCCCGGATAGCTCCGGGGCTACCTGTGCGAAGCCCCCGAAAAGGACGGCGCCCAGACGACCCGTGGTGTGACCGCGCAGCTCCACCTGGACCGCTGTGCTGTAGTGGTCCCGGTAGCGTCCCTGGGTGTAACCGCGAACCGAGAACCGGCCCGCTCCGAGGGAGCATAAGCCATAGAAAGGGGCGTCTCCCGGCGCTCCGCAGGCGAGCAGATTCGTCGCGAGCACCAGGCGCGGGCCTCGTAATCCTTGATACCAGGACCATGCCGCCTGATATCGTTGGAACGAGCCCGACAGCCCCGTCGTGGTGGTGAAGAAATTTGCCTTGAGCTGCGCCAACGATCCTTGCTGGGGCCAGTAGTCGTCGTCCCGGGTATCGAACTCGGCCTGAAACCCTCCCGCCAGGAGTTCAGTGCGTGCCTGGTCAGGGAACGCGGGTTGGTTCGGTCCTCCGGATTCGAGTGGTGTGACTGTGGTCGTCAGCCAGAGGATCTGGCCGCCTACATAGAGTCCCCTTGCGACACGGCGGAGCAAGGCACCCGAGGTCAGGAAAAACGTCTGCTCCAGGGGAACCGATTGGCCGGACTCACCGGCATCGACGCCGATGCCATAGAAGTCGTACTTCAGGTCCATGTAGCCGGCCACGCCGCGAGCGCGCCAGGCGTCCCCGCCGAACCGCGCCATCTCCAGCGCCATGACGCCCCAGCTTCCATTCTCGCTCACCAGGCCGGCGATCGCGCCGGTGGAAGGCTTGACGGTGGTATCGGCATCGAACCGGTGAATCAGGCCCAGCACCAGGGCCGCGCCCCAGCCGATCTGCGAGTTTCGAAACGGGAGCGGAGCCACCAGCGGAGTGACTCCGGCGCCTGTCTGACCCGTGCTTTCGCCCGCCTCGACCGTTGGGTCGATCGAGGTGATGTCGGATGTTTCCACCCCCTGGCCCCAGGCGCTGGCGCCGCCGGTGATGATCCATCCCAATACTGCGAGGCGGGCGATCCACGTCGGTATAATGTGGCGAGGCATCAGCATCGGCGTTGCAGGGGGCGCTCGATCCGCAACACGGTGCACCTCATGGTCGACAGGGAGCACTTCATCGGCGTCAGGGAGCATTTCATTCGCGCGAGGGACCACTTGATCAGCGACAGGGACCACTTCACCCGCGAAGGGGCCAGTTCATCGCCGTCAGGGAACACCTCATGCGCGCCAGCAAGCACTTCATCAGCGATACGGAGCACTTCATCCCCGGCAGGGACCACTTCATCGGTGGCAGGGAGCACTTCATCGATGAAACGGAGCGCCAATAGCCGGTAGCCAGTAGCCCTACAGTGGCCGAGCCTCCAAGCGGGCGATCGCATCCCCGTTCGCTGCCAGCAGCTCCAGCCGCTGGCCGGTGATCTTCCACCCCCTGGCCCGGTCGAGTGCGTACATGAATGCTCGCTCGGTCTCCATGCCTTCCGCACACGCTATCAGTGTCGCGGCAATCGAGTCGAAGCGCAGCCGATCCCCGCTCACCATATAGCCGCCTGAGAACCGGTTGCAGCCGCCAGACCCGTTCGCACGCCGACTTTGCCGGTCGAGTATGAGATGCGGCTGCGGTTGCCGGAAAGGGACAAGATCTGGTGTGTCACCCAGCTGCGTGAGCTTCCAGTAGGTGTTTTCCAGGGGCGCGATCGATTGCGACACATTCACGCTTGCGGGTTCGAACTCGTAGATCCCACCGTCTGCCAGCAGGGACAAGAAGAGGTGCCCGTCCTTCAGCACATATGAACGGAAGTAGGGCCAATGTTTGACGATGCGATCGTGCAGGGACCCGGGTGGGCACATTGCGCGGGTGAGGGCTAGCGGACCGAATTCGAGGTGAGACGGTGCAGACGACTTCCAGGTCCCATTTCCGCGGTTGCAGTCGATTCGGGCATCGACCCGGCCATCCGCACCGAATGAGAGCGTGTACCTGGCCTTGTCATCCGGCGTCAGGGTGAGGCCATCGCCACCTTCGAACTTCACCAGTCTCCAGGACGTACCGCCCAAACCCGCAGTCGTGTCCTGCGTGGCGGCGGCCGTGGAGGGAGTGGCGCCGAGCCGGGACGCGGGTTTGTCCGATACCGGACTGCATTGCAGGGTGCCGAGGAGGAACCCACCCAACACGAGAAGCGACCGCCGTGCTGCGCGAGTCAAGACGCCCTCAGCTTAGCGCCGACCAGATCTACCCTGCTGGCTAATTGCTTCTAGCCCATAGCCCATAGCTATTAGCTGATGTCAAAACGCGTAGAGCGCGCCGGCACGCCACCCGTTCACGGTGTATCGGATCTTGCCGGTTCGGTCGATACTGGCAAAGTTATTGGGCGCTTCGATGTTAATCTGGTAGAAGCCGAGGTTGTAACCCAGCTCGAGTCCGATTTTATCAGAGAGGAAGTAGCGTCCTGCAAGCCCCGCCTCGATCACGCCTGCCTTGATGTTGTCGATTTTGAGATAGATCGCCCGCAGATCGCTTTCCAGGTACCAGCGGTCACCCAGCTGAAAACGGCCGTAGCCTCCTATGGAGCCGGTGGGTCCGTTAATGTTTCCCTCGCGGGAGAACTGAACGATGGCGGTATCGGGTCCGCCGGTGGTGGCACCCGCGGTCGCGGCGATCTCCTGCCGCAGGAAAATCATACCGAGCCCAAGCGCCGCCCCGATCTGAGTCCTGTCGTCAGCCTTGAACGCGTACCGGTAGGTCAGAAACATCTGGCTGGTGCCCGACGAGGAATTGACTCTGAGCCCCGCCGAGTACGCCGTATCGCGGAACACGATGGTATCGCGGAGGACCGTCTCGCCCGAGCGCTGGGCCCATTGGTAGCCGCCTTCCAACTCGTGCTTCCGTCCTGGCCGCCAGCGTAGGGCCACGCGCGGCTGCAAGGTCGTGCTGCCCACGCCCAGATCGTCCCCCGGGCTGAACTCGGTACCCTCCCCACTGTCCGGGTCGATGCGGATGGTGGTTGCCAGAACCAGAAGGGTACCGGAGGCGCTCACCTGAAACCGGTCGTAGAGATGGCTCCGAGGCACGTCCTGAGCTTCGAGGAGGCCGGGTCCCAGTGCCGCCACGAGGACGGCGGCGAGAAGCTTCGCTGTGGTTGACGTGTGGCCCCCCTGGGCTCGAGTGGATCGCAACCTAGCTGATGACCTTCTGCTGCTTCATCTCCTTGACCGTCTCCGCAATGATTTCATCAATCATTTCATTGATGTTGCCGGGATTGCTGGTCTGGCTCCGGCTGGCCCAGAGAAGCTTTTCGTCGGCCACCCGATAGATGTTGGTGTCGAAGTTCACCAGTTGGTCCTCTCGAACGTATCCCGGGTCGTAGACGGCGCCATAGCCGGCGTACCCGCCGTAGCCCCACCCTCCGTACATGCTGTGGTATCCCACGGGCACGACGTAGGCCGACCCCGGGACGTAGGTCTGTGACTTGTCGACGCTGACCAGCGACAGCATGACCACGCCATCGAAGCCTCCGTCTCGAAGCGCAGCCCTGGTCCGCGCCTGGTCGCCGATCTGGTCATCCGAAAGGACGGAATAGGACGGCTGCGAGCCCTGGATGTAACTCGCCAGCCGGTCCTCGACCGTGCGGCGCATGCCGTCGTCCTTACAGGCGCAGACGGTCAGGACCTTCTTGAAGCGGACGCCGGTGGCCGCGGGATCCTTCCAGCTGTTCGTCAGCTCCGTGGCGGTCGTGGCACAGCCCGCCAGGAGAACAGCGGCGGCAAGCACACCAGACTTAAGTTGCATCGGGAAACTCCTTGCGTCTATTCGGTTCGGGACAAGGTTGTGGAATCCTTGCTAGCTTGGGGGTCCGAGAGCTGCCGAGCCATTGGACTTTGGTGCAATCCCGGGCAGTGATGCGCCGGGGGGGGGGTGCACCAAAGTCCAATGGCTCGTCTGACGGGGGGGTGTCATAGTGCGGGGCCACTGACCCTGTCGGTGCCTCACCTCCGCCAGATTGCCGGGAGACCCGAATCATCCTTTACTCACTCAGATCCGCCGCCCTGGCCCTGGCCGCCGCAGCCCTGGTTGCCGTCCCGAAGCAGGCCTCCAGCCAGGCTCGGCAGCCGGCGTGGGCGTCGCTCAACCTCAGTGGCGATACCCTGGTTCCCCCAGCGCCCTCTCGCCCGTCCCAGAAAGACCCCTGTCCCGATTGCAATCCGCCCAAGCGGTTCTGGGCTGGAGCAGGTGAGCTGATGATAGTCCAGTTCATTCCCTGGGGGTACACTAAATGGGTCACCGGGGGCGAGTGGTCGGATATTTCCTTCCGGACCTGGAGCGACAACATCAAGTTTCCCTGGCAGTGGGACAACAACAAGTTCAACAACAACCAGTTCGCTCACCCTTTCCACGGCAGCCTCTACTACAACGCCGGACGAGCCAACGGGTACAACTTCTGGGAGTCGGTGCCCTGGGCCTTCGGTGGCAGCCTGATGTGGGAGCTGTTCGGCGAGGTATGGGCCCCCTCACCCAACGATCTGGCCAATACCACGCTCGGTGGGATCACACTGGGCGAGATGCTGTTCCGGTTTTCCTCCCTGACCCTCGACAACCAGGCGACCGGCTCCGACCGGGTAGTGCGGGAGATCGGGGCGGGACTCATCAATCCGGTACGCGGGTTCAACCGGCTGGTTCGGGGTGAGACCGGCCGGATCTCGGAGACCCCGCCGGACTGGCGGCCCACCCGGATCCAGGCCTCCATGGATGTGGGCTACCGGCGTTTCTCCAGCTCTGCCTCGCTCGACGATTCCGGAGCGCTGGACCAGACCTTCGTTCAGTTCTCTGTTTTCTACGGCAGCCAGCTGGCAGATCTGGGGGACAAACCGTTCTCGGCCTTTCAGGTGTTTGGAACGTTGGCCAGCAAAACGGCCAACACCGGTGCTCTCCAGGAGCTGCGGGTCAGGGGCAACCTTGCCGCCAAGCCGCTGGCGGAGGGTGGCAGTAGCCGGCTGGCGGCTTTCATGACCTACGAGTACATCAGCAATCCGGTGGTGGACTTTGGCGCCCAGGGCTTTCAGGGTGGTCTGATCGCCACCCGGTCGAAGCCGGGCCGGAGCATGAGCCTGTACGGCGAGGCTATGGTCCGGGCAAATCCGGTCGCGGCGATCCGGTCCGACTATTTCGTAACGGCAGAGGGGCGGGACTACGACTATGGAGTGGGACTGGGCGGTCGCCTTGAAGGCCGAGCCCTGTGGACGGGGCTGTCCACCGTTCGCGCCTCCTTCGGTTATGTATTTGTCCCGGTCGTGAGCGGCTTCCCCGGAAACCACCAGCTCTGGACCTTGAGCACCGAGGCACGGGGTTATCTCAAGGGAAAATTTGGAGCCGGCCTGGCTTATACCCGGATGTGGCGGTTCAGCAACTACACCTTCAATCCCGATGTGAACGAGGACTTGTCAGAAGCGCGCGTGTTCCTTTCCCTCGCGATTCCGCGGTGGGTCGAATGACCGGCCGCCGAGGAGGCCTGATGACGCTCTGCGCAGCGGCACTCGCGCTGGGGTGCGCTGACTCCATCGTCCGGCTGCTGGAACCGGAGAACAATCCCCAGACCGTCAACACGCCGGAGCGTTTTCAGTTCAGCGCCACCGATCTGCGCAACGTCAATGACCGGCTCACCTGGACCTGGACCAACCCGGCCCCGCAGGCGGCCCTGGATCACAACAGCTTCCTCCATCACGGCTATGGCATACTCGTGGTGCTGGATGGCGTGGGGCAGGTGGTGGATTCTACCCTGCTGGAGCTGAACCTCGAGACCGAAACCCGCCCCGGCGTTCCCGGCAACTGGACCCTCATCCTGGTGCTGGCATCAGCCCGCGGTCGAGCCGATTTCACCCTGACGCCAAAGCAGCCGTGACGATTGCCACGCTGCTGCCCGTCGTCATCCAGCTGAGTCTTGCTCTCATGGTGCTCAGCGTTGGGCTCAGCACCAGGGTCGAGGACCTGACTTATCTATTTCGTAAGCCGAAGCTGCTCCTCCGGTCCCTGCTGTCGATGTATGTGGTGATGCCGGTCTTCGCCGCCCTCCTGGCCAAGGGCTTCGATCTTACCCAGGTGGTCAGGGGCTCGCTGATCCTGCTCGCCATCTCGCCGCTGCCGCCGATCTTTCCCAATAAGGCGCTGAAGGCGGGAGGGGAACGGTCCTACACCATTGGGCTCCTGGTGGCGGCGACGCTCTTCTCCATCGTCTTCATTCCGGTGGCATTGGAGCTACTCCAAAGAGTCTTTGGCATCCCCATGCAGATGAGCGCGGCCGCAGTCCTGGCGCTGGTCTTTTGGACGCTGCTCCTGCCGCTGGCGCTTGGAGCGGGGCTCCGCCGTCTCGCTCCCGGCTTTGCCGAGCGGGCCGGCAAACCAATTGCCCTGGTCGGGACCATTCTCCTGGTCCTCGTGCTGGTTCCCATACTGATCAAGGTATGGCCGGCGATGATGTCCCTCGTCGGCAATGGCACCATCCTGGTCATGGTGGTGTTCGCCCTGGTGGGCCTGGCTGCCGGTCACCTGCTGGGCGGGCCCAGTACCCAGCAGCGAACCGTGCTGGCGCTGTCGACCGCAACCCGGCACCCTGGAATCGCCATCGCTATCGCCGCTGTCAACTTTCCGGACCAGAAGCTGGCCCCGGCGGCGATGCTGATGTACCTGCTGGTCAGCGCGCTGGTGGCGAAGCCTTATCTCGTCTGGCTCAAACGCCATTCGATAGCCCCCGTCGCCGCACCCGCCGGAACCTGAGTCAATCCCAATAAGAAGGCCCGCCTTATGGCGGGCCCGCGTGCTCTGTGCCGCCGGGACCGAATCAAGAGCCCGCGACCAGCGCCAGGAAAGTCCCCAGTACCCAACTCACCAGGGCGACGATGGTGATCCGCCCGGATCGCTTATTCCATCGTCGCAAGCTCACTTCCTGCTCCTGCCATCAAGACGTTGGCGGAGGGCTCGGCTACCAGATAGTAGAAACGATCGAGCCGGTGAGTCTCCCCCCAATGAGGGGTGACATCACCGGCCCATACAATACGAATCGGCCTCGAGCGCACGCTATTGCACTATAGTCGAGCCCTCGACCCGCGCGATTACCTCGAATAGTACTCGATCACCAGGGAGGTCTCACATTGCACCGGGATCTGCTCCCGCTCCGGCAGCTCTCGGACCCGGATGCTCTTGGCGTCGCGGTCCAGCTCCAGGTAAGCCGGCGGGTGGGCGACTTCCAGCGGTGCGGTAAAAGCGATCATGTCCCGGCTCTTGGGAGCCACTGACACAACCTCTCCCGGCTTCAGGCGATACGACGGCCGATCGACCTTCTTGCCGTTCACATAGATGTGGCCATGAGTCACCGCCTGCCGGGCCGCATAGATGGTGCGGACGAACCCACCACGCAGGACCACAGCGTCCAGCCGCATCTCCAGCAGCTGGAGCAGGCGCACACCGGTGTTTCCGGTCAGCTTGGTGGCCTGGGCGAAGGAGTTCTCCATCTGCCGCTCGCTGACATTGTACTGTGCCCGCAGCCGCTGCTTTTCGATCAGCTGCTTCTTGTAGCCGCTGATCTTGCGCTTGGGTGTTGCGCCATGCTGGCCCGGCGGATTGGGCCGGTTCTCCATCACCTTTGCTGCCTTCGGGGTGATCGCGATGCCGAGCTGGCGGGAAAGCTTTACTTTGGGTCCCCTGCGGTTCACAATCTCGTCTCCTCTGCCCTGAAATGATGTTTTACCAGCCACATATGGTAGTCGGATCGGGGCCGCTTCGGAAGGCTCCCGCCCTTTCAGCCGGCGCGACAGAGGTCACTGCGGACTCGCAATTTTGGGTGTATGCTATAGCTACAAACCTCCTGAGGGTGCCCCCGTGAAGATGCTCCAGCTGGTCCCCGCTCTCCTTGTTGCTCTGGTGCTGACGGCCGGATCGGCCGCAGCGCAGGGCGCCACCGCCAACGACTGTGCCTGGCAGTGCAGCGGCGTCAACCTCCCGCTCGGCTTCAGCATTGCCGAAGTCACGGATGGTGGCAGCTTTGTAACTCTAGAAGATGGAAGCATTTGGGAAATACGGCTCCCCCAGCGCCCGGTGGCGTCGAGCTGGCAGCCGGGTGACTTCGTGGAAGTCCGGAACGTGCTGGCGCCGGTTGACCGGTTCGAGATCCTGCTGGCCCGGGGCGACAACGATCGAGCCGAGGCGAGGCTGGCAGGCCGGAAGCCCGCCAGCGGAGCGGCGGGGCAGCAGTAACCGCCTACAGTCATTGCGAGGGTGCGAAGCGCCCGAAGCAATCCCGCGGGATCGCCACGCGGCCTTGCGGCCGCTCGCGATGACTGCTACGAGTAGTAGCGCTTCATCTCAGCGGCAACACCATCCAGATCCGGAAACAGGCGCCGTTCGTCTACGCTGACCAGGTCGAGCTGGTCGCGGAAGCGGGCGGCCTCGCCCGCTGGAATGATGAACTTGGTGAGCGTCGAGCCCAGGCCGTGACTTTCCAGGAAGCGGTCGAATGGGATCGTCTTGTCGGAGCACAGGGTGAATGTGGCTGACTGCGCCACGATGCGGGCGTTCAGCGACGGTGGCTCGAACATGCAGGCGAACGGCTGCGAGTCAGCTGCCCTGGAGAAGAGCTTCCAGGGCGTCAGAGGGCGCTCCCCGCCGAGAATCCCATCCAGGTCCTCTATCAGCAGCGCCAGCTCCGGCAATCCGAAGCAGCGGTGCACGCTCTTCCAATCGAGCCGCCAGATGACCCGGTCGGAGTCGTGATTTCCCACGGTGGCGAAATGGGCGGCTACCAGAGGCGAGTAGGTCCAGTCCAGCAACCGGGTGGGTAACCCATGATGCTGTGCCGTAACCAGCACTTCCCATTCGTTGACCGGCGGCGTCGAGAAATGGGGCCGGGAATACCGGATGAAGTTTCGGAGGATGTGCTCCTCCAGATCAGCCTTGCCATGCGGAGTGCCGCCGAGCTTATCGAGGCTGGTGAGCAGAGGCCATCCGTCCCTGGGGTCGCCGCGGTAGACACCGCTGTCCCGCCGCCGCCCGGTTCGCGGGTCCGGCTCCGGTGGCGTAACCTTGTCGATCAGGTCGCCCAAACTGTTGACTCTGACTTCCGTGATGGACATCGTGGCTGGAATGTAAAGCCCTTTCGGCGGTGTGACATACGTCCTAGCAGCCAGAGATGGGATGGTCGAACATGCTGGGAGACAGCCGCATGCGCCCCGGCGCCGGCCGGACGGCAGCGGAGAGTTACGGGAGTGGCGGTCCGCTGACCCGTTTCGCCCCGAGCCCCACCGGGTATTTGCACCTGGGGCATGTGGTCAACGCCATTTACGTCTGGGGCATCGCGCGGGCCCGCGGGGGGCGAATCCTCCTCCGACTGGAAGATCATGACCGCGGCCGCTGTCGCCGTGAGTACGAGTGGGCAATCCTGGAAGACCTGGAGTGGCTGGGACTCGAGCCCGATCTGGGCAGGCCGAACGAGTTCCGGCAGGGAAGGTCGGTCTACCGCCAGAGTGACAACGAGCATCGCTACCACGCCGCGCTGGAGCGGCTGGCCCAAAGCTTTCCAGTCTATTTCTGCGACTGCTCCCGCAAGGACATCGCCGGTGACTCGGATATTCCCGATCAGGAAACCCGCTACCCTGGCCGATGCCGGGACCGGAATCTGGGTCCGGGGCCGGGCCGCGGGCTTCGAGTGATGATGGAAGCCCGCGAGGAGCGGTTCGCCGATGGGTTGAGGGGGCCGCAGAAGCAGGATCCCTCTCGGCAGTGTGGCGATCTGCTGCTCAAGGACCGGCAGGGGAACTGGACCTACCAGTTCGCGGTAACCGTGGACGATCTGGAGCAGGAAATAGATCTGGTTATAAGAGGAGAGGACCTGCTCGCTTCGACCGGAAGGCAGATCCGGCTCGCGCGCATGCTGGGCCGGGCCATACCACCGGCATTTTTACACCACCGGCTCGTTCGGCACGACTCCGGCGCCAAGCTCAGCAAGTCGAATCGCGACACCGGTGTTCGCGACCTGCGTGCCGCGGGCCAGAGCCCGGGCTGGGTACTGGGACAGGCGGCCCACTTTACGGGATTGATCGACCGACCACGCGAGCTCTCGGCTCGCCATCTTGGAAGCCTCTTCTCGAATGAAGCTATCTCATGATCGCTAAGGTGTGGCTGCAGACCGTTGTCTTCGCAGCGTCCCTGCTGGTGCCCGCGGCCCTGGCGCAGGAGCTTCCCCGCGTAATGATCCAGACCGAGCTTGGGAGCATGGAGGTGGAGGTCGACACCATCAAGACTCCTGATGCCGCGGGCGACTTCCTCACTTACGTCGATCAAGGCGCGTACCAGGGCGGGCGTTTTCATCGGACAGTTCGGGCCGAGAGGCAGGCGGAAGGCGAGACCGACATCGAAGGCATTCAGGGCGGACTGAATCCTTCACGCTCGAAGGACGCTGCCCCGATGGCAATGAGCGGTAAGAAAGACACCGGTCTGTCGCTCGACGATAAGGCGCTGTCCCCGCCCTCTGATGAGGTGGATCAGGCAACCCCGGATTTCTTCATTCGCGTCGGGGATCAGCCTGAGCTCGGACGCCTCGATCCTGACGGCCGGGGATTCACACCGTTCGGTCGCGTCGTTCGGGGGCGCGAGGTGGCCCAGCATATCCATACGGCGCGAGCCAAGGATCAGCGGCTGAACCCGCCGATTGGAATCGTGAATATTACGAGGGTGAGGTAGGCGGTAGATACTGCGGCGGTAGGTGGTGCGGCGGTAGGTGCTGCGGCGGTAGGTACTGCGGCGGTAGGTACTGCGGCGGTAGAGGGTAGCGTGGAGCCCGGGAGCAGGCTGAGTGGATCCCTCGGTGGCTACACTTCTTCGGAATGAGGTGTGCTGTTCTCCTGCCTTACCGCCGCACCAGCTACCGCCGCTTTATCTACCGCCGCAGCCCTCTCAAAATCCCATTCCTCACCCTCACCGCCTTCTCCGACGCACCCGGATCCAGCTCGATCCGCCGTTCCACACGGGACGCCAACACAACCTTCGCATTCAGCGTTAACGTATCGGTTCCGCGCACCACCTTGATCGGCAGCGGCGCCCCTTCTTCCCTGCCGAATCGGTTTCGGAACGCGGATCCGAAGTCGGGGTCGGTCACCGACAGGTCGCCGATCGCAAGGAGGCGGTCTCCCGCCCTTACGCCCGCGGCCTCCGCCGGCCCGCCGGGCAGCACCCCGTTGACCACGATGCCGCTGGAGTCGGCGTTGGTGGAGATGCCCAGCCTGGGATCGCGCACGGTGTCGGTCGCCATCCGGAGGCCCGCCAGCGGCAGAACTTCTCCATAAGGAAAGGGCTCCCGTCCGTCGATGTAGCGACGATTGAAGTCGGCGAAGGATCGGCCGCCGGCGGCCTGGTTGACCGCTCCCCACCACTCCGCGCCGGTAAAGCCCCGCCCGCGTTTGAAGGTGGTCTGATAGAGCTCCCGCAAAACATCATCCAGCGAACGCGCGTTGTCGCTGCCGTCCCGAATCATGATGTCGAGCAGGAGGCCGGCGAGTGACCCCTTGGGGTAATACAGGTAGCCGCTGCCGTCGACCGGATGGATCCAGGTCGAGAGCGACGCGTCTTCCAGCGCCGTCGGCGGAGCCTCTGCCACGGTACCGACCTTGGCCGACGTCAGCGCCATGAACTGGGAGGAGTCGATGATGCCGCCGCGCGAGAGCGACAGATCGGCGTAATAGTCGGTGATCCCCTCGCTCACCCAGAGCCACGGGGTCGGCTGGGGTGAGTCGTAGTCGTAGGGCACCATCTCCGCGGGGCGCAGCCGCTTGACGTTCCAGGCGTGAAATATCTCGTGTGCGGTAATCGAGGCCAGCAGTGGGCTGCCGATGAACTGGGGGTTGTAGATGCCCACGTGAGAGTTGGCGTGCTCCAGCGCGCTTCCGCCCCCGTAGCCCCGGTCGAAGATCAGCAGATTGGTGTAAGTGTCCCAGGGAGTCTCGCCGAACACCGCCACCTGAGGCGGGATCATCCTGGCGATCTGGTCCCAGAGCTGCTGGCGGCCGGTGCCGGTCATCATCCCGGCCGGATACGTCGCCAGGCGGGTCCAGCGTCCCGCTACCTGCAGGCTGTCGTAGTCCATCCGGCCCACGAAGAACGGCCGGTCCACCAGATCGTGGTAGTTCGATGCGGTGTAGGATCGCGGGGTCCGGCCCGGGGTCATCCCCGTCGCCACCAGCCACGCCGGTTCCGTGGTGACCGCAAGTGCCGCGGGAAAGTTGAAGCCTCGTCCCTCGGGATAGAAGAAGATGTTGGTGCCGTTGAACATCGCGAAGTCGGGACGGGCCCAGGCCATGGCGTTGTCGAGCGAATCGGCGAGGTAGTCAAACCGCACCGTAACCGCCTTGGCGCTTCCCGGCTGAACCCTCCAGGTGTCGTAGTCCAGCTTGTCCCACGCCAGGGCGGCGCCACCGGCGGCGGCCGTGAAGCCTGAGACCCAGCGGGCGAAGTTGCTGATCTCGTATGCGCCTGGCGTCCACGCGGGAAGTGAGAGCAGGACTGCGCCCTTGCCCGCGACATCGAACGACATGGCCACCTGGATGGTGCGCCGGCTCGCAGTGGTCGAGTCGAAGGTCAGGTCGTAGCGCACATTCTTGATGTCGGCGGACTGGGCCGGGGCGGGCTGCTGCTGCGACGGGGCTGCTGGTGCCAGGGCGAGAAAGAATGCGAAGATCACTCCCCCACGCCTCAACGTTCGACTGCTCATACAATGTCCCAATTGTTGGTATTCATCCCTACAGTCCTCGTTCTCGCACTTTCAGTACAGCAGTTGCTCTTGTACAAGAAGAACTAGAGATACTCGTGGGGCTAGTGCGGAAACACTACTGGCTGACGTTACCTCTGTGTCCTCTAGCCCTCTGTGGTGAAATCTTGCTCCGAGTTAATGGTATTCATCCAAAAGAATGCACCACAGAGGGAGGGAGAACACAGAGGTAGCGTTGCCCTTACTGCTCCCGCACTCGCACCACAACCATCAACAGTTTTCTGTCCCTCTGTGGTGAATGTTGGTGCGTCATGCGGTGGTGAATACGGGCACCGGGCTGAACTCGCCCTCCCACCGGGCCATGACCACCGTCGCCAGGCAGTTGCCTACCACGTTAACGGTTGTGCGGCCCATGTCCATCAGCTCATCCACACCCAGAATGATCGCCACCCCTTCGAGCGGCAGCCCGAAGTGGAGCAGGGTGCCGGAGAGGATCACCAGCGAAGCCCGGGGCACGCCGGCCACGCCTTTACTGGTCACCATGAGTGTGAGCATCATGATGAGCTGCTGCCCCAGGGTCAGGTCCACCCCGGCGGCCTGGGCCACGAAGATCGATGCCACCGCCAGGTAGAGGGTGGAGCCGTCGAGGTTGAACGAGTAACCGGTGGGCAGAACGAAGGCGACGATGCGCCGGGGCACACCCAGGGCCTCCATGTTCTCCATCGCCTTCGGCAGGGCTGCCTCGGATGACGTCGTGGCGAAGGCAATCAGGGCCGGCTCCCTTACCGCCTGGATGAACGCCCTGAGAGGCACCCGGGCCAGAAGCGCCACCGGCACCAGCACCACCAGGATGAACACGATCAGGGCGCCATAGAGCGTCAGGACCATCTTGCCCAGGTTGATCAGCACGCCCACGCCGCTGTGCCCCACTGTCACCGCGATTGCGGCGCCGATGCCGATCGGGGCGAACTTCATCACTATGCCGGTGAATTTGAACATCGTCTCCGCCAGCCCCTCGGCGAAGCCGAGCATCGCCTCCTTGGGCCGGCCCTTGACCTGCGACAGGGCCACGCCGAAGAGGATCGAGAAGAAAACGATCTGGAGGACCTCGTTGTTCGCCGCCGCCTCGAAGAAGCTCTGCGGCACCAAATGCTCCAGAATGCCGCTGAAGGTGGTGGTCTTCTGCGCCAGTTGCTCTCCCGCCTCCGCCGAGGCGCTCAGCCGAACGCCGACGCCCGGGCGAGTCAGGTTGACCGCGGCCAGCCCGATGAACAGGGCCAGGGTGGTGACGACCTCGAAGTAGATGATGGCCTTGAGGGCGAGTCGGCCGACCCGCTTCATGTCGTCGCCGTGGCCCGCAATGCCGATGACCAGGCTGCCGAAGATGATCGGCACCACGATCGACTTGATCATGCGCAGGAAGATCGTGGACAGCGGCTTCAGGCTGGTGCCGAGCTCGGGGTTGAGCCACCCGACCAGGGCGCCAAGAACCATGAAGATCAGGATCCACTTCGTGACGGAAATTTTTCGGAGGGCGCTCCACAGAGCTCTCACCGGGAAGCCAGGGCTCCCGTCTTGGCATCGATCCCGGCCAGCACCGCCGCGTGAGACGCGGCGAACTTTGCCACCCCTTCCTCTTCGAGCTCGCGGGTGATCGCCGCCAGCTCGATGCCCGCGGCTCGCAGCGCATCCAGCCGCGCCGGCGCCGTGGCTACGCTTTCGTGGATCCGCACCGCCGGCTCTCCATGATCCCGATAGGCGGCGAACGTCTCGGGCGGCAGGGTGTTCACCGTCTGCGGTGCGGCCAGCGCTTCGACGTAGTACACATCCGGCAGGCGCGGGTCCTTGGTGCTGGTGGACGCCCATAGCGGCCGCTGCGGACGGGCCCCCGCCTGGACCAGCCGCTGCCAGCGCCAGGTCTCCAGGGTGCGTTCGAAGATGCTGTAGGCCAACGCCGCATTGGCAATGGCGATGGTGCTTCGAAGTGACGCGGCCCCGGGTGACTTATCCACCAGCGGGTCCACTTTGCCGTCTACCCGGCTGACGAAAAAGCTGGCGACCGATGCCACATCCTGAATCGGAAGATCGTCCTCGAGGCGGGCTTCGAGGCCGGCAAGAAACGCCTCGACCACCTCGGCGTAGCGCTCGATGGAGAACAGCAGGGTAACGTTGACGTTGATCCCCTCGGCAATACAGCGGGTGATCGCCGGGAGGCCCGCGCGGGTGCCCGGAATCTTGATCATCGCATTGGGCCGGGCCACGGCCTCCCAGAGCCGCCGGGCCTCCTGAATGGTGCCGTCGGTGTCGTTGGCGAGGGTGGGGGAGACCTCCAGCGAGACGAATCCGTCGGCCCGGTTCGAGTGCCCGTACAGCGGCAGGAAGACGTCGCAGGCGGCTTGCACATCGGCCACGCTCAGGGCCTCGAAGATCTGTCCCGCGCTGCAACCCTGATCGGACAGCCGGCGGATATCGTCGTCGTACAGCCGGCTTCCCGCGATCGCTTTCTCGAAGATCGTGGGGTTGGACGTCATGCCGCGCAGTCCATCCTGCACGATCAGCTGGGACAGCTCGCCCGAGGCGATGAGATCGCGGGTGATGTAGTCGTACCAGAGACTCTGGCCCAACTGGCCCAGCTTCACGAGCGGGTTGGTCATTCGGGCCTCGCGGTGTTAGATCCATCACGGCCGGCGACGAGCCGCCGGGCAGTCGCCGCCACCTGCTCGGCCGTCAGCTTGAACTCCTGATAGAGTCGCTCGCCCGGGGCCGATGCACCGAACCCTTCCATTCCGACCATCGCACCCTGGTCGGTGGTCCAACGCGACCAGCCGAACGGCCCCCCGGCCTCGACCGCGACACGGGCCCGCACCGCGGGCGGGAGCACCACGTCGCGATAGTTCTCCGGCTGGGCGGCGAAGAGCTCCCAGGAGGGCATCGAGACCACCCGGGCCCGCACCCCGTCGGCCTGCAGCAGGCGGGCCGCGCCGATCGCGATCCCTACTTCGGAGCCGGTGGCGATGAGGATAGTGTCGAGACCGCCGGTGCCAGGCGGATCCAGCAGCACGTAGGCTCCCCGTTTCACTCCTTCAGCCGGAGCCATCACGGTCCGGTCCAGCACCGGCAGCTTCTGCCGGGTCAGCACCAGCATGGTAGGGCCGTCCCGCCGCTCCATCGCCACTCGCCACGCCTCGATCGTTTCGGTGGCATCGCCCGGACGGATGGTGACCAGGTTGGGGATCGAGCGCAGCATCGCCAGATGCTCGACCGGCTGGTGGGTCGGGCCGTCTTCACCCACTCCGATGGAGTCGTGGGTGCCGATGTAAATCACCGGCAGCTTCATGATGGCGGCCAGCCGGATGGCCGGCTTCATATAGTCGGAGAACACCAGGAAGGTGCTGCCGAACGGGCGCAGCCCTCCGTGGGCGGCGATGCCGTTCAGGCATGCAGCCATGCCATGCTCGCGCACCCCCCAATGAAAGGTGCGGCCGCTGCTGGCGGGGCCGAACGTGCCGCCCTGTTTCAGGGTCGTGCCGGTGCTGCCGCCGAGGTCGGCGGAGCCGCCCACCAGGTTGGGAACCACCCCGGCTATAGCCTGCAGAGCGAGGCCGGAGGCCTGCCGGGTGGCGAGCTGCCCCGCTCCTGGAGCAACCGTGGGCAAGGCCTGCTCCCAGCCCTTCGGCAAACGGCCCGAGCGCCACTGCTCGAACTCCGCGGCCAGCGCCGGCTCCCGGGCGGCGTACGCTTTGAATCGGCTGCGCCACTCGGCTTCCAACTCCGCGCCGCGGGGAACCGCCCGGCGCCAGTCGGCCAAGGCGTCCTCCGGTATGTGGAAGCTGGGCTCCTGGGGCCAGCCCAGAAGCTCCTTGGTACGCCGGACCTCGTCGGCGCCGAGCGGACTACCGTGCGCCTCGGCGGTGTTGCGCTTGGTGGGGGCGGGGTCGGCGATCGTCGTCCGCAGGATGATCAGCGAGGGACGCGACGTCTCCGCACGGGCCGCTTCGTACGCGGCGCCGATCGCGGCGAGGTCGTTGCCGTCGGCGACCCGCACCACATGCCAGCCGTACGCGTCGAACCGGCGAGCCACGTCCTCCGAGAACGTCAGCGCGGTGTCGCCGTCGATGGTGATGTGGTTGTCGTCGTACACCACGTTGAGCTTGCCGAGGCGCAGGTGTCCCGCCAATGAGGCCGCTTCGCTGGCTACGCCCTCCATGAGGTCGCCGTCGCTGGCGAAGACCCAGGTCCGGTGGTCGACGACCGTGTGATCGGGGCGGTTGAAATGGTCTGCCAGGAACCGCTCGGCGATCGCCATTCCGACGGCATTCCCGAAGCCCTGGCCCAGCGGTCCTGTAGTTGTCTCGACACCGGGGGTATGACCCCGCTCGGGGTGGCCGGGAGTGCGCGAGCCCCACTGTCTGAAGTTGCGGATCTCATCCAGCGGAAGGTCGTACCCGCTCAGGTGCAGCACCGAATAGAGCAGCATCGAGGCGTGCCCACAGGACAGGACGAAACGGTCGCGGTCGGCCCAGTCCGGGTTGGCGGGGTTGTGGCGGAGAAAACGGGTCCAGAGCACGTAGGCGGCGGGCGCCAGCGCCATGGGGGTGCCAGGATGCCCCGACTGGGCCTGCTCCACGGCGTCCATGGCCAGGGCGCGGATGGAGTTGATGCTGCGCCATGCCACGGCGGGCGGGGGGTCGGGCTCTCGAGATGGCGTCATGGGGTCCGGTCGCACCGGGCGGGTGCGGGTGCTCTCTACGCTCAGGACCAGCTCCTTTCGAGCGGGCGGGGCAGGGGCCGCGCGGTGGAGGGGAAAGATAAGGCGGAAAGGAGGGAATGGGGGAATGGGGGAATGCGGGAAGGAGGGAAGGGCGGGAAGGGCGGGAAGGAGGGAAGCCGGTAGAAGGGCAGTCATCGCGAGCGGCCGCCAGGCCGCGTGGCGATCCCCCCGATAACGCGCGTGACCCGCTGGATTGCCGCGGTCGCTTCGCTCCCTCGCAATGACTTCGGTAGCTTATCGCCTTCCCGCCTTCCCGCCTTCCCGCCTTGCCGACCTATCTTCAACCATGCGCCGAGTATTCCGCGTCTTCCTGATTTTCTTCGTCATCCCCACCCTGATCGGGGCGGTGGTCATGGTGGCCGCCGGGCGTCCGCTGATGTTCGAGCTACTGCAGCGCGGCACCTCTTACAAGTTCCCCCGGGTCGAGTGGATCGTCACCCAGGAACTGGCGCGCTGGCTGGACGACTCCACCCGGACGCCGCCGGTAATTCTCGATGCCCGGAGCCGCTCCGAGTTCGACGTCAGCCACCTGAAGGGGGCCCGCTGGATCGACCCCTACCGGCCCGACCTGGCGAGCCTGTCCGGGCTCTCGCGAGATACCCCAATTGTGGTCTATTCCTCCGCCGGCTACCGCGGGGCCCGGGTGGCCAACTGGCTGGGCCAGCAGGGCTTCGGCAAGGTGCAAAACCTGGGAAGCAGCCTGTTCCAGTGGGCCAACGAAGGCCACCCCCTGTACCGCGGCGCCCGGCCGGTACAGGTGGTGCATCCCTATGACGGCAAATGGGGCTGGGGCTGGCTTTTGGAGGGGGAATACCGGGCGCATGCGCCTGCGGTCAAAGTTCGGTCTATCGCTCCTTAGCGACCCCTTGTACTGTCCGCCTGTCCGCCTGTCCGCCTGTCCGCCTGTCCGCCTGTCCGCCTGTCCGCCTGTCCGCCTGTCCTGTCATTCTGGCGCTAATCTTGCTATGTTTCCACACGTACTTTCGCGACCTGGATGACAGGTCATATGTCTCACCCTGATTTTGGTATCTTGTGGCACGTCGATCACGAAGACATCCTGCAGCTCACATCCCTAGTTTCCGCCGTTCCCCTGGTCGTTCCATGCAGTCGCACCGCGATTGGCTCCTTGCACAACACGGCTCTGTTTGCGCGTACTGCGGAACCGAGACGCCCGACCACGCGATCACACTCGATCACGTGCGTCCCCGCCGAGGCCAGACGGCTTACGACCGTCCCGACAACCTCGTGCTGGCCTGCAAGGACTGCAACGCTGCCAAGGCAGACACGCCGCTGGTGGCGTTTCTGATGCAGCGCCGCGCCCGGGGAGTCTTCCTCCTGCACTACGGAGAGCATCTCTCCGAGCCGCTGAGGGAGCTGGCGCGACAGGCCTCCGAAAGGCCTATCACCGATAGGGACTGAAGAGCAAAAGGGCGGCCCCAGTGGCCGCCCTTTAAGTCTCTATCCTGCTCTGCTCTATCCCTGCCCTTCACCCGCCTTGCTTGCGGTAGTGGCTCCCGCCTTCGGCGACCCCCCTCCCAGCGCCTCCCTGATAATGCGCCCCTGCTCCGCCAGGTGGGCCGCAGGATACCCTTCCGCCGGGCTGGCCCGCTCCGGCCGGCCGACATAACGAAGCTCCATGGGGTGCCCCTCGGAGAGGAGCTCCCGCAGCTTGGCCTCCAGGTATCGCCATGCTCCCATGTTGAGCGGCTCCTCCTGCACCCACACCAGCTCGGTGGCCTTGCTGTAGCGCGGTAACACCTCCCGCAGCTCGTTCCAGGGAAAGGTGTAGAGCTGTTCCAGTCGGATAATGGCCGGCCGGTCGTCCCCCAGCTTGTCGGCCTCGGCCAGCAGGTCGTAGTACACCTTCCCGGTGCACATCAGCACCCGGCGGGCCTGCTCCGGCTTCCCGGCAAAGAAGGGATCGTCTATGACCGGCTGAAAAGTGCCCCGGGAGAGGTCCTCCAGCCTGGACGTGGCCTGCGGATGGCGCAACAGGCTCTTGGGCGTGAACAGAATCAAGGGACGCTGTCTCGACCTCTTGGCCTGCCGCCTGAGCAGGTGAAAGTACTGCGCCGGCGTGGTGCAGTTGACCACCCGGATGTTGCCCTCGGCGGCGAGGTGAAGGAACCGCGCCATCCGGGCACTCGAATGCTCCGGGCCCTGCCCCTCATAGCCGTGGGGGAGAAGCAGAGTCAGCCGGGTGGTAAGGCCCCATTTCGCCAGACCCGCAGAGATGAACTGATCGATGATCACCTGGGCGGCGTTGATGAAGTCGCCGAACTGGGCTTCCCACAGCACCAGCGTTTCGGGTGCGGCCACACTGTACCCGTACTCGAATCCGAGGGTGGCCAGCTCCGACAGTGGGCTGTTGTGCAGCTCCATCGGTGCCAGCGCGCCGGGCAGATTCCTGATCGGCGCGGTCTGAGCCCCGGTATTTACATCGTGCAGCACCAAGTGCCGCTGGCTGAAGGTACCGCGCTCGGTATCCTGCCCCGTCATTCTGATGGGGATCCCGTCGGTCAGCAGCGACCCCAGCGCCAACGCTTCGGCGTGGGCCCACTCGATCCCGCCATCCGGTCCCAGCGCCGCGCGGCGCCGCTCCAGCTGCTTGCGCAATTTGGGGTGGACTGTGAACCCCTCGGGCCAGCTGTGCAGCTGGTCGTTCAGGGCTCGGAGGAACTCGGGGCTCAGAGCGGTTTCGATTTCCTGACCCGCTCCGCTCAGCCGGACCTGGCGCTCCCGGGCGGGTGCCCCGGCCATGCTCGACTTGAACGCCTGTTGGATCTCCACCAGCCGCTGGTATGCCTGTTCGGCCTGGCGGTCGGCCTCCTCCTGGGTGATCACGCCGGCCTCGACCAGTTGGCGAGCGTAACGGTCGCGCACGGAGGGAAGGTTCTTGATCCTCTCGTACATCAGCGGCTGGGTATACGCCGGCTCGTCGCCTTCGTTGTGACCGTGCCGGCGGTATCCGACCAGATCGATGACCACGTCCTGATGGAACCGGTCCCGGTAGGCCATTGCCAGGTGGACCGCCGACAGGCACGCCTCTGCATCGTCGGCGTTGACGTGCACGATCGGGATGTCGAATCCCTTGGCGAGATCGGAGGCGTAGCGGGTGGACCGCGCATCCTCCATGTCGGTGGTGAAGCCGACCTGGTTGTTGGTGATCAGATGCAGGGTCCCACCGGTGCGGTATCCCTTGAGCGCTCCCAGGTTCAGGGTCTCGGCCACCACGCCCTGTCCGGCGAACGCGGCGTCGCCGTGGATCGCTACCGGCAGCGCCGCCGTCGGATCGTGATGCGGCTCCCGGCCGCGCCGCTGGGTCTGCTTGGCGCGCGCCCGTCCGTCCACGACCGGCGAGACGTACTCCAGGTGGCTCGGATTGGGAGAGAGGCTGACGGTGATGGCCTTTCCCTGGGCCGTCTTGTACGCCCCCTCGGCGCCGTGATGATACTTCACGTCACCGGTGCCCCCCTCGGGCGTGGGATGGCCGCCCTCCACTTGCCGCCCTCCCTCGAACTCGGCGAAGATCGTCTCATAGGGGCGACCCACGGTGTGGGCCAGCACGTTGAGGCGGCCGCGATGGGCCATCCCAATGACGACGTCACGGGCTCCGGATTCGGCGGCGCTCTCGATGGTGCGGTCGAGCATGGGGACCAGCATGTCCACGCCTTCGATCGAGAATCGTTTCTGCCCCAGGTACGCCTTGTGGAGGAAACGCTCGAGCGCCTCGACTTCGGTCAGCCGGTGCAGCAGCCAGCGCTGCTGTTCGGTCGGCATCGGCTGGCGGTACGCGCCCGATTCGATCTTCTCTCGCAGCCAGACGCGCTCCTCATGGGTCGAGATGTGCTCGATCTCGTACGCCATGGTGCCGCAGTAGGTTGCCTGGAGATAGGGCAGCGCTTCGGCCAGGGTGCGTCCCGGCACTGCGATGCGAAGGACCTTTGATGGTATGGCCGCCATGATCTCGGGCGTGAGACCGAGCGAGGCGGGGTCCAGTGCCGGATCACCAATAGGATCGGTGCCCAGCGGATCGAGGTGGGCCGCGAGATGGCCGTGCATCCGGAACGCCTTCACCAGCGCCATGGCCGCGGCCACATGGGCCAGCATCTCGGATCCCACCGGCTCCTGCACCGCCTTGGCGCTGCCCGACGGACGCGCCGGAGCTGTCGACGGCGACACCTTCAGGTGTTCCGCAACCAGCTCGTAGAATCTCTCGTCGCCCTGCAGCAGCCGATCCACGAGCCCGAGGAATGCGCCCGACTCGGCGCCCTGGATGACCCGGTGGTCGTAGGTGCTGGTGATCGTCATGACCTTGCTGATGCCCAGCTCCCGTATCCGATTCTCCGGAAGGGTGGCAAACTCGGCCGGGTAACCGATCGCACCAACCGCGATGATGCTTCCCTGGCCGGCCATGAGGCGAGGCACCGAGGCCACCGTGCCCAGCCCACCCGGGTTAGTGAGCGACATGGTGGCGCCGGCAAAGTCATCCGGCATCAGCTTGTTGGTCCGCGCCTTTTCCACCAGAGTCTCGTATGCCGCCAGGAAGGCTCCGAAGTCCATGGACTCGGCGTGCTTGATCACGGGCACCACGAGCCCGCGGCTGCCGTCCTTACGCTGCACGTCCACCGCGAGGCCCAGGGCGATTCCTTCCGGCTGCACCCGGAACGGCACTCCCTCGCGCATGACCAACGTGTGGCCCATGACGGGGTGCTGTTTCGTGGCCTGCACGATGGCGTAGGCAATCAGGTGGGTGAACGAGATCTTGTCGCGGCGGCCGGCGGCCTGCAGGGCGGCGTTGAGCGCCCGGCGCCGCTCTTCGAGGGCGGCCACCGGCAGCTCGCGGAAGGTGGTCGCGGTGGGAACGGTCAGGCTCTCGTTCATGTTCGCGACCAGCTTGGCGGCGGGACCCTTCAGGGGGACAGTCGTCAGCGGGACAGCGGGACGGCTGGGCAGCACAAGCCCGTCAGCCGGGGATGCGTTGGATGTAGCCACTGGAAGCTTGCCGGGAGCCTGTCCTGCTGCCCCCCTGTCCCCCTGTCCGGCTGTCCCGCTGTCCCGCTGTCCGTCCTTCTCCCCAACCACTCCGCTCTCGAACAGACGACGCCACTCCGGCCCCACCGCGGCTGGATCACGCAGGAATTCCTCATACATCGCCTGCGCGAAACCCGCGTTGGCCGTTTCGAACACGTTCGGATCCACCAGTCGATTCCAGTTGAGGTGTGCCCAAGAAAGATAACGCCCGGGAGCGATGGAGACGCTCTTCTGGCGCTGCTAGGATCTTACAAGACGGGCAACGGGCATCCTAGTATCGTATCTGACCGCAAGCGTCATGGCGGTTATTCGGCCTCCCTTCCCTCATCCACACCGCCCCATGGCCAAAAGCCCGGCAGTACAGCTCGCTCAGGTGCTCATATGTGCCGTTTTCGTAACGAACTGTGGCGGTGGTGGAGGCAACGGCGGAACCCCACCCACCACCACCACGATTGCCAAGGCTTCTGGTGATGCACAACAGGGGACCGTGGGCCAGCCGCTGCCCGATCCATTGATTGTGGTAGTCACGGAAGACGGTGCCCCTTCACCCGGTGCTACAGTGGCATGGTCCACCACGGCAGGGAGCGGGTCGGTGAACCCATCTTCCGCAGTAACCGGAGCAGACGGGACGGCGAGTATCGAGTGGACCCTCGGCACTACGGCCGGTGCCCAGGGAGCTACTGCCAGCCTGGCCGGTGCGACCGGGTCCCCGGTGACATTCACCGCCACTGGGGCGGCCGGTGCCGCGGCAGCTATCGCCAAGGCGGGCGGAGACGGGCAGACCGGGGAAGTCTCCAGCCAGCTCGCTTTACCGGTTCAGGCCAGCGTGACCGACCAACACGGAAATGGAGTTCAGGGGGTTGCAGTCGCCTGGGCGGCTACCGGCGGCACCGTGTCGAGCCCCTCGGTTACCAGTGATGCGTCGGGCTTGTCCTCAGTAAACGTGACCACCGGCGGGGCTGAGGGGCCGATCGTTATCACCGCCGCGGCGGACGGACTCAGCGGATCGCCTCTCACCTTCAATGCCACGGCAGTCGTGACGCCGCCGCCTCCCGCCACCATCGCCATCACTGTGGACAATAACTTTTTCCGCAGCGATCGAAACCAGACGACCGGCCCTGCGGTGGACACCGTCGCCGTCGGCGGAACCGTGACCTGGACCTGGGTTGCCGCGGCCGTATCGCACAACGTCATCTCGAACCCGCCCCCCGGCTTCACCAGCAGCCCAACCCAGGCGGCCGGCACCACCCACGCGGTCAGCTTCCCCACTGCCGGTACCTACCGGTATTACTGCAACATTCACGCGACTGCCGCCTCGCCCGGCGGCATGAGCGGGCGCATCGTCGTGCGATAGCTCAGCGCGTTCTCTCTCTCACAAACGACAGGTACAGCTCCGCCTCGATCTGCACCCGAGCCGCATCCCAGCCGAGCTCCTCGCCCATCAGCTCCGCCACCCGATGTGCGGCAGCAACACCGTGCTCCCCGTGCTCGTAGTACAGGTGAAAGCGCCGCACCATGACGTCCTCGACCGTCTGGGCCAGCTCTCTCCGGACCGCATGCACCACCTCGGCTTCGATGGCGGGGTGATCGGGGACCAGGCGCCGGAACAGCCGCCGGTCTGCGCCGCCCAGATTGAAGATCCCGGCCGCCTCGGTGCCGTAGTGGCGCAAGAGGTGATCGATGCTCACGGCGGGAATCCCCAGCTCGAGGCCGCGGTCGCGGAACTGGCTGAGGTCCCCGGTCTCGCCGCCGGGCAGCGGCTCCTCCGCGGTTTGGGCTTCGCCATGGCGGGGCCGGCCGTCGCGATGCCGCAGCTCGCGCATCGCATGGTCCACGACCTCGGCCGCCATGGAGCGGTAGGTGGTGAGCTTGCCCCCCACCAGGGTCAGCATTCCTCCCGAGCCGTGCACGATGTCGTGTTCCCGGGTGCGCTTGGAGGCGAACTGTCCCTGCCGGTCTACCAGCAGCGGACGCAACCCGGCCCAGGACGCTCGCACGTCTTCCATGCCGAGCCGGGCACTAGGGAAACGGGCATTGACCGAGCGGAGCAGATAGACGACATCGTCGCCGGTTACCCTCAGGTCATCGGGGGGCTCGGCGCTGTCGGTGTCCGTGGTTCCGATGTAGGAGAGATCGCCCCACGGGAGTACGAACATCACCCGTCCGTCGATCGGGCTGGTGAACGCGATCGCGTCGCGGTGGTCGATGCGGGCGCGGTCCACGATCACGTGCACTCCCTTCGTGGGCTGAAGCAGCGGGACGGCGCCGGCGTCTTCCAGCCGCCGCACCTGGTCGGCCCAGGGGCCGCTCGCATTCACCACGACGCTGGCGCGGATGACGCCCTGCTCTCCGGTGAGCCGGTCCTGCAGCTGGGCTCCGACCACCCGGCCCGCGGTGCGCTCCAGCCCGGTCACCGCCATGTAATTGGCGACCAGCGCTCCGTGATGGATAGCCGACCGGGCCGTGGCAACGACCAGCCGGACATCGTCGCACTGGGCGTCGTAGTAGCGAGCCCCTCCCAGCAGTCCCCGGTCGCGCAGCATCGGCTCCGCTTCCAGCATGCCGCGCTTGCCCAGCATCCGGTGCACCCGCACATTGCGGAACAGTGCCAGCGCATCGTACAGCAGCATGCCGGCGGCCAGGCGCCAGCGCGAGATCCGGTCGCCGCGGTGCACCGGAAACACGAACGGCAGCGGCCACACCAGGTGCGGCGCGATCCGCTGCAGCGTGCGCCGCTCCCGGTTCGCCTCCAGCACCATGCCGAACTCTCCCTGCTCCAGGTACCGCAGGCCGCCGTGGATCAGCCGGCTGGAGCGGGAGCTGGTGCCGGACCCCAGATCGTTCTGCTCCACCAGGATGGTTCGCAGCCCGCGCATGGCCGCGTCGCGAGCGATTCCTGCCCCGTTGATGCCGCCCCCGATGACCAGGAGGTCCGCCGGCTGCATGGTGAGCTGCCCCAGCGTCGCCCGATCCGAGGTCCGCTTCCCGTGGGCCTGAGCGCTCTCCCGGGCATTCCCCGGCCCAGCACCTGGTTTCTCTGGCACAGTCATCTCTTCCGTCCCGGCACGAAGGTCATCGACCTGGCCTGTGGCTCGGGACGCCACAGCCTGGCCGCGGCCGCCCTGGGGGCCACGGTAATCGGCGTGGATCGTGATCCCGAAAAGCTGGCGCAGGCGCGGGAACATGCCGACGCGGCGCGACTGGCGGTAGACTGGCGCGAGTTGGATCTGGAAGAACCGTGGCCGGAAATGGGCAGTTTTGATGCAGTCCTGGTATTCAATTATCTTGACCGAGCCAGCATGCCCAGAATCCTTGGGCTGGTCGCGCCCGGCGGTCGGCTCATGATGGAAACATTTCTCGAGGCGCAGCGCGAGGCGGGCTGGGGCCCTACCTCGGAGCGTCATTTGTTGCGTCCCGGCGAGCTGGCCCGCCTGGTGGCCCCGCTGACCACGGTACATGGCCGCGAGGTGTTCGAGCCGGTAGACAACGAGCGATGGCGCGCGGTAGCCAGCGTGATCGCTCAAAAGGGTGAGCGGTAAGCGGTAAACGGTAAGCGGTGGTTGGGCGGCCCGCTCACTGCTCACCTCTCACCGCTCACCTGCTTATTATCGTCGCTTCACTTCAAAGGGGCAACATGCTCGATTCCCGCCGCGGACGACGGGTTGCAATCGTCGCCGGCGTTCGCACTCCGTTCGTAAAGAGCGGCACGGTCTTCCGGGACGTGTCGGCGGTGGCGCTCGCCCGCCACGCGGCGCGCGAGCTGCTATACCGCAGCGGGGTGGATGGGCGGGAAATCGACGAGGTGATCTTCAGCCAGGTGGTTCCCTCCGCCGTCACGCCCAATGTCGCGCGCGAGGTGAGCCTGCTCCCGCAGCTGCCGCCCAGCGTCCCGGCCTACACCCTGAACCGCGCCTGCGCCTCCGCGGCCCAGGCGATCAACAACGCCTCGGACCAGATCCTGCTGGGCCACTCCGACGCCATCCTTGCGGGCGGCGTGGAATCGCTCTCCGACATTCCCATTCTCCACTCTCGCCGGTTCAGCCAGACCCTGATTGACGCGAGCAAGGCTCGCAGCCTCGGCAGCCGGATGGCGGTTATCGGCCGGGTGCGTCCCCGGGATCTGGTGCCGGTCACACCGGCCATCGCGGAGCCTTCCACCGGCGAGACCATGGGGCAGTCGGCCGAGAAGATGGCCAAGGAGAACGGGATCTCCCGGGAGGAGCAGGACCGGCTCGCGCTGATGAGTCACCAGCGAGCCGCCGCCGCCACTGCCGACGGACGCCTCACGGCCGAGATCGCGCCGTGGTTCAGCGGTCCGGAGATGGATCAGGTTATCACCGCAGATAACGGGGTCCGGTCGGACACCTCGCTGGACGCGCTGGCCAAGCTCAAGCCCGCCTTCGACCGCCGCTACGGGTCGGTGACCGCCGGCAACTCGTCGCCGCTGACCGACGGGGCGGCCGCGGTGCTGCTCATGGCCGAGGAGAAGGCCAAGGCGCTGGGACACAAGCCGCTCGCTTTCATTAGAAGCTACGCCGTCAGTGCGGTCGATCCCGGCTGGCAGCTGCTCATGGGGCCGGTCTTTGCCGTTCCCAAGGCGCTCGAGCGGGCCGAGCTGGGCTGGAAGGATATCGGGCTGGTGGAGATCCACGAGGCTTTTGCGGCGCAGGTTCTTTCCAACGTCCAGGCGTGGGGGTCGCAGGCCTGGGCCGACCGGCTGGGATTGCCCAGCCCGGTTGGGGAAGTCAACTGGGACCATACCAACGTCAGCGGCGGGTCGATCGCCATCGGGCATCCCTTCGCGGCCACCGGCGCGCGGCTGGTGACTACGCTGGCCAACGAGATGGTGCGGCGGGACGTGCAGTTCGGGCTGCTGTCGATCTGCGCCCAGGGCGGGATGGGGTATGCGATGGTGTTGGAGAGGTGATGGCCAGTCGCGAGTCGCCAGTCGGCAGTCGCCAGATGTCAGTCGCCAGTCGCCAGTCTCCAGACGCGGGGTCCAGCCATGACTGAACCAAGCACCACCCGCGACTGGCGACTGGCGACTGGCGACTCGACCGGCAGGTCCGCCTTCACAACGCAAGTCGAACACGGAATCGCCGTCCTCACCTTCGACCTTCCCGGTGAGCCGGTCAACAAGCTCAACGCGGCGGTCAAGCGAGAGCTGGAGTCGCTGCTGCCGCGCCTGCGGGAGGATCCCGCGGTCCGGGCCCTGGTACTGATCTCCGGCAAGGCCGACACCTTCATCGCGGGGGCCGATATCGAGGAGTTCACGGCCATCGCCAATCAGACCGAGGCCGAGCGGCTCAGCTTCGAGGGACAGGAGACCGTCAGCCGGCTGGAGACGTCTCAGAAGCCGATCGTCGCCGCCATTCATGGCGCGTGTCTGGGCGGAGGGCTGGAGGTGGCCCTCGCCTGCCACTACCGGGTTGCCTCGGATCATCCCAAGACTGTGCTCGGCCTTCCCGAAGTGCAGCTGGGACTCATTCCCGGAGCGGGTGGCTGCCAGCGGCTGCCGCGATTGATCGGCGCGCGAGCGGCGCTCGACATGATTCTCACCGGCAAGACCGAGCGCTCGCCCAAGGCGCTTCGGTTGGGACTGGTGGACGAGGTGGTGCCGGCCAGCATTCTCCGCCAGGTCGCCGTCGCGGCCGCGGACCGGCTGGCTCGCCAGGGCCTTCCCAAACGACAGCAGAAGGGTGGCGTGGCCGGCAGGCTCCTCGATGGCACCGGTCCGGGACGGCGGCTGGTGTATCGCGGCGCGCGGCAGCAGGTCCTGAAGAAGACCGGCGGCCACTATCCGGCGCCGCTGGCCGCGCTCGGTGCGGTCCAGATCGGCCTGGAGCAGGGCGTGGCGGCGGGGCTGGCGGAGGAGCATCGCGCCTTCGGCGAGCTCGCGGTGGGCGATGTCTCCCGCAAGCTGGTCCAGATCTTTTTTGCGACCACGGCGCTCAAGAAGGATGACGGGGTCCCCGCGGGCACCGCCGTTCCCCGCCAGATACGCCGGCTCGGCATCGTGGGCTCCGGCTTCATGGGCTCCGGCATCGCCGGCACCGCGGTGCTCAACGTCGAGGTCGATACCCGGCTCAAGGATTCCGATCTGACCCGGGTGGGGAAGGGACTCAAGGCGGCTACGTCGCTGCTCCAGGAACGGCTCCAGAAGCGGCGCCTGAGCCGGCCGCAGTACCAGCGGCTCAGTGCCCTGCTCTCCGGCGCCGTTGATTATCGGGGATTCAACCAGGCCGATCTGGTCATCGAGGCGGTCTTCGAGGAGCTCGAGGTCAAGCGGCAGGTGCTGGCGGAGCTCGAGGCCGAGCTTCGGCCCGATGCCATCATCGCGACCAACACCTCTACCATTCCGATCCACCAGATTACCGCCCGGGCCCGCCATCCGGAGCGGGTGCTGGGGATGCACTTCTTCTCGCCGGTGGAACGGATCCCGCTGCTCGAGGTCATTCCCACCGAGGCGACCAGTCCCGATACGATCGTTACCGCGGTGCGCTTCGGCCGGCGCATGGGAAAAACGGTGATCGTGGTGGCGGACCGTCCCGGTTTCTGGGTCAACCGCATCCTGTCGCCCTATCTCAACGAGGCGGGACACCTGCTGCAGGAGGGTGTGGCGATCGAGCTGATAGACCGAACCATGACCCGGTTCGGGTTTCCGGTGGGGCCGGTGGCGCTGCTCGACGAGGTCGGGCTAGACGTCGCCCACAAGGCGGGAAGCGTCATGCACGCGGCGTTCGGCGACCGGATGAAGCCGGCCGCCTCGCTGCCCCGGATGCTGGGCGCCACCCGGCTGGGCCGGAAGAACGGCCGCGGCTTCTACCAGTACAAGGGCGGACACAAGGCCGGAGTGGACAAGAGCGTGTATCCCCTGCTCGGCGTTCGCCCTGCCGATGAAGGTGACGAAGATCTGGTGCAGCGGCGGCTGGTCTACTCCATGCTGAACGAGGCCGCGCTGGCCTGCGCCGACCGGGTCGTCCGCAGTCCGCGCGACGCCGATATCGGCGCCATCTTCGGCATCGGGTTTCCCGCGTTTCGAGGCGGGCCGCTCCGGATGATTGACGACACCGGGCCCACCCGGGTAGTCGAGACGCTCTACCAGCTGCAAGAGCAGTATGGCGAGCGGTTTCGTCCGGCCCCCTCACTGCTGGAGATGGCCCGCTCGGGAGGCCGGTACTATCCCGCTTGAAGGTCCCCGCCCGAGTTGGCTGCGCCGCATGACCGGAACCCTGGTAACGGCAGCGCTGCTGTACCTGGCTCTCTTGCTGGTCCTCTGGCTGGCTGAATCCCGTCTGGTCTATTTCCCCGGCGCGGAGCGGAGGCTGACTCCGGCGCCGGATCATCTCGGTCTCCGGGCCGAGCGGGTGGAGTTTGTAGCGGCCGACGATGTGCGGCTGGTCGGCTGGGTGATGCCCGCCGCATCGGGTCCCTACTGGCTGCTGATCTGTCACGGCAACGCCGGCAATCTCTCCCAGTTCGATCGGCCGGTGCACTACGCGGGTCTCAGCCAGCTGGGGCTCAACCTCTTCGCGTTCGACTACCGGGGCTACGGCGAAAGCGAGGGCTCGGCCAGCGAGTCCGGTCTGTACCGGGATGCCGACGCGGCGTATCGCTACCTGCGCCAGGAGCTGGGCGTCCCCGCCGACCGGATCATCGTCTTCGGACACTCGCTCGGATCGGCTGTCGCCGTAGACCTGGCGAGCCGCGTTCCGGTCGCGGGCCTGATCGTGGAGGGCGCTCTCACTTCCGCGGTTCACCGGGGGCAGGAGCTCTATCCGTTTATACCGGTTCGCTGGATGGCCCGGAACCGCTTCAGCTCCATCGACAAGGTGGCGGGCATTACGGTTCCGAAGCTCTTCCTGCATGCGATCCGGGACGAGGTGATCCCGCTGGCGCATGGCCGGAGGCTCTTCGCCGCGGCGGGGGAGCCCAGGACGTTCGTCGAACTGGAAGGTGGCCATGGCGACGCGTTCGACGTGGACTCCGCCCGATACTTCGGCAGCGTGGCCAGTTTCCTGGAAGTCATTGCGAGACGCGCAGCGTCGAAGCAGTCCCCCCGTTGACCCGGCCTTGGAAGTCATTGCGAGGCGGGGATAGGTCTTGGTGGTCATTGCGAAACGCGTAGCGTCGAAGCAATCCCCCCGCTCCCGGACCACCACAGCTTACCACGAAGGCACGAAGGGCACGAAGGCTCACGAAGGACAGATGAATGAAGGATCGGCGCGACCCGTGCTCCGGAGTGCCTGCCCGGCATGCCGGGTCTTACCAGCCGCCCGGTTCCGCGCAATTTTCCCATCGTAGACCATCCAAGCAAGGCATATGCTGACAGGAACCATCAAGAATCAGATCGACGGGATCTGGAACGCCTTTTGGTCCGGCGGGATCTCCAATCCCCTGGAGGTGATCGAGCAGATCACCTATCTGCTCTTCCTCCGCCGGCTCGACGACCTCCATAAGCTGCAGGAGAACAAGGCGGCCCAGCTCAAGAAGCCGATCGAGCATCGGGTCTTCCCGGCCGGCAAGGACGCCAGGAAGCGGCCCTACGAGGACTTCCGCTGGTCGAAGTTCAAGAACATGACCCCGAAGGAGATGTACGAGGTGGTGGGGGAGCACGTCTTCCCCTGGCTCAGGACCCTGGGCGGGGACGGCTCCACTTACGCCCACCACATGAGGGACGCCCGGTTCACCATTCCGAACCCGGGTCTCCTGGCCAAGGTGGTGGACCTGATCGACCAGTTGCCGCTGGACGACCGAGACACCAAGGGCGACCTCTACGAGTACATGCTGGCCAAGATTGCGACCGCCGGCCAGAACGGTCAGTTCCGCACCCCACGGCACATCATCCGTCTGATGGTGGAGATGGTGAAGCCGCAGCCAGGCGACGTCATCTGTGACCCGGCCTGCGGCACGGCCGGATTTCTGGTAGCCGCAGGCGAGTACCTCCGGGAGCATCACCCCGAGATGTTGCACGACCGGAAGCTGAACCACCACTTCAACCACGGCATGTTCCACGGCTTCGACTTCGACAGCACCATGCTTCGGATCGGGAGCATGAACATGCTGCTGCACGGGGTGGAGAACCCGGACATCCGCTACCGGGACTCGCTGGCACAGGAGCACGCAGGGGAGGACGAGGCCTATACATTGGTGCTGGCCAATCCGCCGTTCGCGGGGAGCTTGGACTACGAGAACACCGCCAAGGACCTGCTTCAGATCGTGAAGACCAAGAAGACCGAGCTGCTTTTCCTGGCGCTGTTCCTCCGACTGCTCAAACCGGGTGGGCGAGCCGCCGTAATCGTGCCCGAGGGCGTCCTGTTCGGGTCGAGCAAGGCACATAAGGAGCTGCGGCGCATGTTGGTGGAGGATCAGAAGCTTGATGGGATTGTTTCACTTCCCGGCGGCGTCTTCAAACCCTACGCAGGGGTGTCCACCGCCATCTTACTCTTCACCAAGACAAACTCCGGGGGGACGGACCAAGTCTGGTTCTACGATGTGGATGCTGACGGCTGGAGCCTGGATGACAAGCGGTTGCCCCTTTTAAGCGAGGAGAAGCTCGGGCCCCGACCGCGCACAATGCTGACCTTCGAGGAAAACGCCAAGAACAACCTACCTGACGTACTCGCCAGATGGGTACTTCGTGAGGGATCGGAACAAGACCGCTCCAGAACCGCTCAGAGCTTTTCAGTTCCCCTCGCCGAGATTATCAGGCAGGGTTACGACCTGAGCCTCAAGACCTACAAGCAGATTGCTCACGAGGATGCCGAGCACCGCTCGCCGCAGGAACTCCTTGAATCGCTTCTACAGTTGGAGGTCCAGATTCACGAGAGTATGGAGGAGCTAAGAGGCATGCTTCGGTGATTCTGCAGCCTACTCTGCTATCTGAGCTGGCGCACGTGCGATCTGGCGGCGGTGCACCCCAGGATCATAGTGCATTCTCCACGAGAGGTCATCCGTTCATTCGCGCAGGTAGCTTGCCGTGGCTCCTGGAGCATGGGAAGGAGGATGGCCTGGAAAAACTCGAGCCATCTGTTGCGAAAGCACACAGGCTAAATCTGTTTCCGGCCGGTACCGTACTCTTTGCGAAGAGCGGAATGTCCGCGACAAAAGGCCACATCTATCGGCTGCGCACCCCCTGTTACGTCGTGAACCATCTCGCAGCGTTGGTGCCGCACAATCCCGATGACAGTCCCTTCTTGACACATGCGCTGCAGAGGTTTCCTCCTAGCGTTCTTATTAAGGACGCTGGATATCCATCGATTCGCTTGGGCGACATTGAAGCCATGAAGATTCTTGCGCCGATAAACTCGATAGATCGTCGGCGGATTGCGGAGGTGCTTGATGCTGCGGAAGCGGTACGGGCCAGTCGCCGCTATGCAATTACTCAAGCCGATAGTCTAAACCAGGCCATCTTCCTCGCGATGTTTGGCGACCCGATTGCCAACCCTAAAGGATTTCCGGCAGTCCTCCTCTCAGATATTGCTGACCTAACCACGGGATACCCGTTTCGCAGCGAGGAATACGTCACTGGCTTTGACTCTATTCGGCTTTTGCGGGGCGCTAATGTCCTGCCTGGCAGGATCGATTGGAGTGATATGGCGCGGTGGCCGAACTTCAAAACAGCCGAATTTACTGAGTTTGCTCTTGAAGTTGACGATGTCGTGGTCGCCATGGATCGGCCCTGGATCTCAAGTGGCTTCAAAATCGCTCGTATTCGAGCGGAAGACTGCCCGTCTTTGCTGGTTCAGCGAGTGGCTCGGCTTCGGGGGAAAGGAAGTGTCCCGAGTGAGTTTATTTACGAATTGCTAAGGCATGAGGCCTTCGCTAGACACTGTCGACCGACGGAAACTACGATCCCGCACATTTCCCCGAGAGACATTCGCTCGTTCAAAATCCCCCTTCCCCCGACAGATCTCCTGAAAGAGTATGTGAGCAGGATCAGGTGCGCCGAAAGGATTCGCGCTAAGCAGCGTACCTCGCTCAGTGGGCTTGACACCCTTTTCGATGCGCTCCAGTATCGTGCCTTCCGGGGAGAGCTGTAGCGTGGGCGTGTTCGTTTTCCTACAGCGCGAATGGCCTTCGGTCTACGAGGCCGCGGCTGCCGCCGAGTCGGCCGCGTATCCTGACCCGCGAACCGGATGCTTCCACGCGCGCCGCGCACTCGAGCTGGCGATCGCCTGGATCTACAAGGCAGATCCCTCGCTCAAGCTTCCCTACGAAGACAACCTCAGCGCCCTGATCCACGATCCCAGCTTCAAGCGCACCGCCGGAGAGGCCGTTTTTACCAAGGCAAGGCTGATCACCCGGCTGGGCAACCACGCGGTCCACAGTCACAAGCCGGTCTCCATGACCGACTCGGTCACTGCGGTGCGGGAGCTGTTTCACGTCGCCTACTGGATGGTGCGCACCTACGGCCGGCAGACTAAGCTCGGTCCCAGCCTGACCTTCAATCCCGATGCCCTCCCCCGCACCGCCCCTGTCCCCAAGCAAACCGTCGAGCAGTTGCAGGCACTGGAGCAGCGGCTCAAGGAGAAAGACGAGAGCCTGGTCGCACTCCTGGCCGACAAGGACAACCTTGATGCCGAGCTGAGACGGCTCCGGGCCGAGGTGGCCGAGGCCAAGCGGGTGGCGGCGGCGACACCCGACACCCACGACTACGGAGAAGCGGAGACCCGCGACTACTTCATCGACCTGCTGCTCAAGGAAGCCGGCTGGCCGCTGGACCAGACCCGGGACCGCGAGTTCGAGGTGACCGGCATGCCCAACAACAAGGGCCAGGGCTTCGTCGACTACGTGCTCTGGGGCGACGACGGCAAGCCGCTCGCCGCTCGTCGAGGCCAAGCGCACCCGGCGCGACGCCCGGGTGGGCCAGCAGCAGGCCAAGCTCTACGCCGACTGCCTGGAGAAGCAGTTCGGT
Organism: uncultured Gemmatimonadales bacterium; assembly: GCA_963840165.1. Classification (GTDB taxonomy): domain Bacteria; phylum Gemmatimonadota; class Gemmatimonadetes; order Gemmatimonadales; family GWC2-71-9; genus CAVVWJ01. The sequence continues at coordinate 891,816 of CAWIXT010000006.1, read as the reverse complement.
CAGCGGCCGGTGATCTTCTACTCCAACGGCTACGAGCACTGGATCTGGGACGACCTGAACTATCCGCCGCGGCAGGTGCAGGGCTTCTACAAGAAGGCCGAGCTGGAGCTGTTGATCCAGCGGCGGGACAGCCGGAAGCCGCTCGCCGGCGCAGAGATCAACTCGCAAGATCGTCGAGCGGTACTACCAGACCCGGGCCATCCGCCGCATCGGCGAGGCGTTCGAGCGGGACCACGACCGCAAGGCGCTGGTGGTGATGGCCACCGGCGCCGGCAAGACCCGGACGGTGATCGCGCTGGTGCGACCTGCTGCATGCGCTGCAACTGGGCCAAGCGGGTGCTCTTCCTGGCCGACCGGATCGCCCTGGTGAAGCAGGCGGTGAACGCTTTCAAGACAGCACCTGCCGGACTCGTCGCCGGTGAACCTGGTGACCGAGAAGGACACGGAGGGGCGGGTCTTCGTCTCCACCTACCCACCATGATGGGGCTGATCGACGACGACCAAGGACGGCCAGCGGCGCTTCGGCGCGGGCCACTTCGACCTGGTCATCATCGACGAGGCCCACCGCTCGGTGTTCCAGAAGTACCGCGCCATCTTCGACTACTTCGACTCCCTGCTGGTGGGCCTGACCGCCACGCCCAAGGACGAGGTGGACCGCAACACCTACAGTCTGTTCGACCTGGAGAACGGGGTCCCCACCGACGCCTACGAGCTGGAGGAGGCGGTGAAGGACGGCTTTCTGGTTCCGCCCCGGCGGTGTCCGTGCCGCTCAAGTTCCAGCGGGAGGGGATCACGCTACGACGACCTGTCCGAGGAGGAGAAGGAGGAGTGGGACGCGCTCGAATGGGACGAGCGAGGGCGACGTCCCGGACCGGGTCGAAGCGGAGGCGGTCAACAAGTGGCTGTTCAACAAGGACACGGTGGACAAGGTGCTGGCACACCTGATGACCCGCGGCCTGAAGGTGGCCGGCGGCGACCGGCTCGGGAAGACCATCGTCTTCGCCAAGAACCAGGCCCATGCCGAGTTCATCGCCGAGCGGTTCAACATCAACTATCCGCACTACAAGGGGCACTTCGCCCGGGTCATCACCTTCAAGGTGGAGTACGCCCAGAGCCTGATCGACGACTTCTCCAGTCCGGACAAGGCCCCGCACATCGCCATCTCGGTGGACATGCTCGATACCGGCATCGACGTGCCCGAGGTGGTCAACCTGGTCTTCTTCAAGCTGGTGCGCTCCAAGACCAAGTTCTGGCAGATGCTCGGCCGCGGCACCCGGCTCCGTCCCGACCTGTTCGGCCCGGGCAGGACAAGGAGTTCTTCTACCTGTTCGACTACTGCCAGAACCTGGAGTTCTTCAGCCAGGACCGTGTCTGCTACCGAAGGGACGCTTGGTGAGTCATTGGGTACGCGGCTGTTTAAGACTCGCCTGGAGCTGATCGGCGAACTGGATGAAAGGATCGAGGCTGCCGGCAGCGCCAGTGGCCTTAAGGATCCAGCCTTCTCTCCCATGCATGATCCCAGAACCGAAGGGGAGGTCCGCAGGCTGGCGGCCGGCCGGCTGCACGACGAGGTCAGGGCGATGAACCTGGACAACTTCGTGGTCCGCCCCAAGCGACGGCTGGTCGAGAAGTATGCCAAGCCCGAGTCCTGGGCTGTGCTGCCGGCTCCAGCGAGAAGCGAGCTCGCCGAGGAGGTGGCGGGCCTCCCTTCGGAACTGGATCCCGAGAACGAGGAGGCCAAGCGGTTCGACCTGCTGCTGCTCAATCTCCAGCTGGCACTGCTGAAATCAGAGCCCGGCTTCGAGCGGCTCAAGAGCCGGGTGATGGAGATCGCCGGCCTGCTGGAGGAGAAAGGCGCCATCCCCATGGTCCAGGCCCAGATGGCTCTCATTCTGGAACTTCAGACCGGAGAATGGTGGCAGGACGTCACTGTTCCGATGTTGGAAACCGTCCGGCGCAAGATCCGTGGGCTGGTGCAGCTGATCGACAAGCGGCGCCGCAAACCGCTCTATTCCGATTTCGAGGACCGGATGGGTCCGGAGACCGATTATGGGTTGCCCGGCTTCGGAACGGCGGGGGATTTCGAGCGCTTCCGGGCCAAGGCACGGGTCTTCCTCAGGGCCCACCAGGATCACGTCGCGATTCAGAAGCTTCGCCTGAACCGCCCCCTGACTCCGACCGATCTGGAGGAGCTGGAACGGATCCTGGCAGAGAGCGGTCTGGGCGGTCCTGACGAGTTAGAGCAGGCCAAGGCCGAATCCCAGGGCCTCGGCCTGTTTGTCCGTTCGCTGGTCGGTCTGGAGCGGAGTGCGGCCAAGGAGGCCCTGGCAGGGTTTCTCAACGGCCGGAGTTTGGGAGCAAATCAGATCGAGTTCGTCGGGTTGATCGTAGATCACCTTACCGAGCACGGATTCATGCCGGCGTCACGGCTTTACGAGTCACCCTTCATCGATGTGTCGCCCACCGGCCCTGAAGGTCTCTTCACTTCTCTACAAATCGAGCACTTGGTGAGGTTGCTGGACGAGATAAGGGGCACCGCCGCCGCCGCGTGAGCTCCGGATCCCTGACTTGAAGATCCGATGCTGGGCAAGAACCCTCTGATCGCAGTAGAGGGGACCCGACCAGCGAATGCCTCGCACCGACGAACGGACGGGTCGGACATGCGGGCGAACGAGAGGCGCAGGCACTCGGACAGATCTCTCATGTGGGCGAACGACGCTTGCAGGCAGTCGGACGTGTGTTGGATGCGGGCGAACCAAGGGCGCAGAGACTCGGACGGGTCCTAGCTGCGGGCGAACGCCGGGCGGAGACACTCGGACAGGCCTTACATGCGGGCGAAGGACGCTTGCAGGCACTCGGACGTGTGTTAGACGCGCGCGAACGAAGGGCGCTGAGACTCGGACAGCTCATTGACGCGGGCGAACGTAGGCCGCAGAGACTCGGAGGTGTCTTAGATGCGGGCGAACAGAGGGCGCAGACACGCGGACAGGTCGTACAGGGGCGCCCAGGATGGGCGCGGACACTCGAACGGGTCGCACATACAGTCGCACGACGGGCACTGACGGGTGGAAAACTCACGCAGACTGGTGCGAGCTTCGCTTATACAGCGGACGTCTCATCGAGCGATCCCTCGTATTCGCTCGGGATGACCGCGAGTGCTGGTGCCCGAGATCCGACCGCCGTATTTCGGTCCTTCCCGTCCTTCCCGTCCTTCCCGTCCTTCCCGTCCTTCCCGCCCCCTCGCCTCGATGGCTCGGGGCAGGCTTGTATCTTCCAACCATGCCACCCTTTCCTGAACGTCTTCGCGCTGCTGTAGCGGACCGGTACCGCATCGAGGAAGAAATCGGGCACGGGGGAATGGCGGCCGTGTATCTGGCGGAGGACCTGAAGCACGCGCGCAAGGTGGCGATCAAGGTGCTGGTGCCCGGCGGCGTGGCCCAGTCGTACGAGCCGCAGCGCTTCCTGCGCGAGATCCGCATCGCTGCCCGGCTGTCGCACCCCCAGATCCTTCCGGTGCACGACTCAGGCGAGTTCGACGGGCTGCTGTACTTCGTCATGCCCTACGTCGGCTGCGAGACGCTGCGCGACCGGCTGCGCAGCGAAGGCGCCGCTCCCGATCGACGCGGCGCTCCGCATCACCCGGGCGGTCGCCGCCGCGCTGGGCTACGCCCATCGCCACAACGTGATGCACCGCGACATCAAGCCGGAGAACATCCTGCTGCAGGAGGGCGAGCCGGTCGTGGCCGACTTCGGCGTCGCGACCGCCATCTCTGCCGCGGGCGGCGAGAACATCTACATCACCGACCGCGGCTTTGCCGTGGGAACGCCGGCCTACATGAGCCCCGAGCAGGCCAGCGCGGAGCGCGATCTCGACGGCCGGAGCGATCTCTACAGCCTGGCCTGCGTCCTGTTCGAGATGCTCGACCGGCCAGCCTCCTTTTGCCGGCTCCGGTGCGCGGGCCACCATGGCCCGACACGCGATCGAGCCGCCCCCATCCATCCGGGCTTTGCGACCCACCGTTCCGCTGGCGGTGGAGCTGGCCTTGCAGCGGGCCCTGGCCAAAGCCCCCGAGGACCGGTTCTCCGACATGGCCGAGTTCTGCGAGGCGCTGGTCACTCCCACGGCAGTCGCCCTGCCGGTAGCGGCGGAGCCCGACACCCGCGCCATCGCCGTCCTTCCGTTCGTCAACGCCAGTCCTGATCCCGACAACGAATACTTCAGCGATGGCATCACCGACGAGCTGATCACCGCGCTAACGAAGGTCGAGGGGCTGCACGTCGCGTCGCGCACCTCCGTGTTCGCGCTGAAGCAGGTGCGCGAGGACGTGCGCACTCTCGGCGCCCGGCTCAACGTCTCCGCCGTGCTGGAGGGAACGGTGCGAAAGTCGGGCAACCGGCTCCGGATCACGGTGCAGCTCACCAGCATCGCCGACGGGCGGGCGCTGTGGTCGGAGCGGTACGACCGGGAGATGGCCGATGTGTTCGCCATTCAGGACGAGATCGCCGACACCATCGTGCGCACCCTGCGTTCGACCCTCCTGGGCCGAGCTGGGCGACCCCACCCCGGTGCGCTACACCGAGAACGTCAGAGCCTATAGCCTCTATCTCAAAGGCCGCTTCTGGTGGAACCGGCGCACCCAGGCCGACATCGCCGAAGGGATCCAGTACTTCGAGCAGGCGATCGCGGAAGATCCGGGCTACGCGCTGGCGTACAGCGGACTGGCCGATTCCTACGCGCTGGACCTCGACTATCGCGGCGCGCCGGTCAAGGAGGGGATGGAGCGCGCCAAGGCCGAGGCGCGGAAGGCGATCGAGCTGGACGAGACCCTGGCGGAGGCGCACACGTCGCTCGGCTGGGTGACTTTCATCTACGACTGGGACTGGAACGGCGCCGATCGCGAGTTCCGCCGCGCCATCGAGCTGAACCCCCGCTACGCCACGGCGCAGCAGTGGTACGCCTGGTATCTGATCGCCGTGGGGCGGTTCGACGAAGCGCTGTCGGAAGGCAGAGTCGCCGTGGAGCTGGACTCCGGCTCCGTGTCCATCCGCCGGAGCCTGGGGTGGCTGCAGTACTACTCCCGCCAGTACGATGCCGCGTTGGAGAACCTGCGGCGGGCGCTCACCATGGACCCGACAGCGGAGGAGACCCACCGGCTGCTGGCTCTGGTCTATCTGCAGCAGGGGCGGTATGACGACTCCGCCGCCGCGTTCCGGGAGTCCATCGCGAACTCGAAGAATGCGGTGCTCGCCTTCGCCGGGCTGGGCCATGTGGCGGCGCGGCGCGGCCGGCCGGAGGAGACGCGAAAAATTCTCGCGGAGCTCATGGAGCGGGCCCGGACCGGATACGTCTCCCCCGTGGCGATGGTGGGTCTCCATGTGGCGTTGGGAGAAATCGAGGCGGCCTTCGAAGGATTGGAGCGCGCCTACGCCGAGCGGCGCGGCTGGCTGGCCTATCTCAGGATCGAGCCGATGCTCGAGCCACTGAGGGGTGACCCACGCTTTCAGCGGCTGCTTGAGCGCATGCGACTGACGTAGGTAGGTCCGCAGCCGCCCCAGCGGCAGATGGGCTCTCTTCCGCGCGCTGGAGTTTCGCATGACCCTTACGGATCCCAACTCCAGACGACCGCTCACTAACGCGCGCTCCAGAGAGTCCCCTTTCTGCCGGGCCTCCCCCACGATACGGAGGTGGGCTTTCGTCAACGTACCGCCGTACCGCCGTACCGCCGTACCGCCGTACCGCCGTACCGCCTAGGTTACTAGCATGCACAGGATTTCTACCGAAGCCGATGTCGCAACCGCCCTCGCTGAGCCGCTCGCCGTCGTCTACAAGCACAGCCCAATCTGTCCTACCAGCAGCATCGCCTTCGAGGAGATGACCGCGTTGCGCCGGCTCCATAACGACGTTCCGATGTATCTGGTCGACGTGGTGCAGTCCCGGCGGCTGTCCCGGTACATCGCCGAGCGGGTCGGGGTGGTGCACGCGTCCCCCCAGGCCATCATCCTTCGCGCCGGCGTTCCGGCCTGGCACGGCTCCCATTTCGATCTGCGAGCCGAGGTGATTGCGGGACATCTCTCATCGTTGAAAGGTGAGACGGCTGACACCGAAAATTCCGCCTAGACGCTCGTTTTGAAACACCGGCGGTGTGACGAAATCTCCGCCTTCCATCCCCGCCTTTCTCGCTTCATACCGCAGTACCTGTAGTTCAGGGACGCTGAGAAGCATTCCACTCCCGATCTGTTCCTCGTCCGGCCGGCGCACTCTATCGTAACCCCGGAGTAACTCGGTCCTCGTCGTGTCGCTGCCGACATACCGAGGTCCGCCGACGTTGCCTGACTGCTCCTCACCCGGACCGACGTTCCGGAGGTGTTACGCGAATCCTCATCATCGATGACCAGGACAAGCCCGGGCAGGAATGGGATTCCTCCGCTATCGCGCGGGAGGACCACCACGGCCCGGAACCCCGCGCCCCCGTGCCCGTGATCCATGAGTTCCAGGTGGCCACCCCGGTGCCGCCGGATTCCGAGGCTGTTGCCCTTGAACCCGGCGAGCTGAACGGCAGCCATCCTGACTCCTCGGTAGTGCGGGAGCTGCTCGCCCGGGTGGAGGAGTTGCTGCGCCGGACCCGCGGTCTACCAGCGGGGGCGACGACCGGACTGGCCGGCACCATCAGGTTCGGCAGCGTGCTGCTGGAGCCGGCCACCCAGACCGTGCTGCGCGAAGGCCAGCCGGTGCGGGTCACCGGAACCGAGTTCAGGCTCCTTTTGGCGCTCATGCGACGTCGCGGCGCTATCGCGTCGAGGATGGAGCTGCTGCGGGAAGTCTGGGGATCCACCGCGGTGGTGAGCCGGCGGGCGGTGGACACCCATATCGCGCGTCTCCGGCGCAAGCTGGAGGAAGATCCGGCCAACCCTCGCCACATCCTGACCGCTCTCGCGTGGGGCTATCGCTTTCGGCCCTAGTACGCCAGGCCTGGGTGGGTGACGCGCCCTGGGCCGCATGCATTCGTCGTCACAGCGCTCGTGCCGCTATCCGGAGGGAAAACATGCCACAATCAGTGTCTGGTCTATTGCGAGTTCTCCGACTTCTGCCCCTGTTCGTCCTCTCGGCGCTGGCGCTGCTGCCGAGCCGGGCGCTGGCTCAGCAGCCGGCCACTCTTACCGGCAGGGTCACGGCCGAATCCGGCCAGCCGCTCGGCTCGGCCGGCGTCGTCATAGAAGAGTTGAGCGCGGGCGGGGTGACCCGCTCCGACGGCAGATACACGATCATCGTGCCGGCCGCGCGGGTTCCATCGGGCCCGGTGACCGTCACCGCTCGCCTGGTCGGTTACAAGGCGCGCTCAACGCAAGTGGACCTGAGCACCGGCACCGCGGTGCAGGACTTCACCCTGCCGGACAATCCGCTCCAGCTGGGTGAGCTGGTCGTCACCGGTGCCGGCACCGTCAGCGAGGTGGAGAAACTGGGCACCGGGCGGAGCAGCGTGGACTCGCTGACGCTGGTCCGGAGTTCGGAGCCCAATGTGGTCAGCGCGCTGGCCGCCAAGGCGCCCAATGTGACCGTGGTCTCGAGCTCGGGTGATCCCGGCGCGTCTTCTCACATTCAGATTCGGGGCCAGACCACAATCAGCGCCGGCAGCGGGATCAGCGGGGCCGACGCGCAGCCGCTGTTCATCGTTGACGGGGTCCCGGTGGACAACAACATCAGCTACAACAATCCGAACTTCGCCTCGGTCAACTCCAGCGCCGCTCCGTCCAACCGCGCCGTCGACATCAATCCCAACGATATCGAGAACGTGGAAGTGCTCAAAGGCGCGGCGTCGGGCGCCATCTACGGCTCGCGCGCGGGGCAGGGTGTGGTGCTCATCACCACCAAGCGCGGGCGGCCCGGTCCGACCAAGTACTCGTTCCGCAGCTCGATCTCGGTGGATGAGGTCGGTCGCCTGCCGGAGCTCCAGACCAAGTATGGGCTGGGGCGCGCCGGCGTGACCCCGGGCTGCGTCGCGGGCGCGGCCCCGAACTGCGTCGTGGGCTTCGCCGATGCCGGCAGCTGGGGCCCGGAGATTCCCGGGGGGACACCCGTCTACAATCATGCGGACGAAATGTTCCAGAATGGCAACACCTGGGACAATGCTCTGACCATCTCGGGAGGCAGTGACCGGACCACGTTCTTCCTGTCGGGCGGAGCCACGGCCCAGCGCGGCATCATCACCGGCAACAACGACAAGTTCAACCGGATCTCGATCCGCTTCAATGGATCCCACCGGGTGATGGACAACCTCAAGGTGGGAGCGAATATCGCGTATGTGGACGGCACCGGCGGGTTCATCACCAGCCGCAACAGCACCGACGGACTGCTGCTCGGGGCCTGGCGGTCACCGCCCAACTTCGACAACCAGGTGTATGTGGACCCGACCTCGGGGCTGCACCGGGCCTACCGCTTTCCCAACCCCGCGGCCGGCTCGGAGCAGCAGTCCCGGTTGTACGACAATCCGTTCTTCGTGGCCAATGAGTCGTTCAACAACTCCGAGCTGAGCCGCACCTTCGGCGGCATCAACGCCGAGTTTACCCCGGTTCCCTGGCTCACCTTTGCCTACACCCTCGGGGCCGACTACTCCAACGATGAGCGGACCCAGGCGTGGCCCTGGAGCACGTCGAATACGACCGTGGTCGGCGTCAACGGGGTAGGCGGCGTCAACGCCGGCTACATCAAGTCGTTCCAGATCGACCATAATCTCACGGCAACCGCGCGTTACACGGTGAGTCCAACCTTCAGTGGATCCGTCACCGTGGGCCAGAACCTCAACTCCAACGACTATCAGACCCGGCAGACCCTGGGGACCGGCCTTATCGCCCCGGAGCCGTACAATCTCGGCAACACGGCGTCGCAGCTGCCGCCCTACGACTACCAGCAGACTATCAGGCTCGAATCGTACTTTGCCCAGGTGAGCGCCGATCTGTGGGACCAGCTGTTTCTCACGGCGGCCATCCGGAACGACGGCGCCTCGACTTTCGGGGCGGACAGCCGGCGGAACTGGTATCCGAAGGGGAGCGCGGCGTGGACCTTCTTCCGCAGCGCGGAAGGGACCGAGCGCTTCCTCACTTACGGCAAGCTCCGCGCGGCCTACGGCCAGAGCGGCACCCAGCCGGCTCCGTATCTGTTGAACAGCGTCCTGCTGGGCGCCTGGAACGGCAACGACGGCGGCTGGGGGCCGGCCATCTCGTCCGGCCAGAACGGAGTCGGCGGGCTGGTTACCAGCTATATCCTGCCGACCGACGACCTGGGGCCGGAGCGGGTCAGTGAGTTCGAGACCGGGTTCGACATCGGGCTCTGGGAAGACAAGGCCGATATCGGCTTCACCTGGTATCGCGCCATCTCCAGCGATGTCATCCTGAATCTGCCCACCGCCGGCAGCACGGGGTACACCCAGAAGCCGGCCAACGCCGCCACCATCCGCAACGCCGGCGTGGAAGTGGCGTTGAACCTCCGTCCCATCACTAAGCGCGACTTCGCCTGGGACGTCGGGCTTCAGTTCTCCACCAATCGCAATCAGGTGACCGACCTCGCCGGCGTACAGTTCGTCCCCATGCCCATCGGCGGCGGCACCAACGGACTCGGCATCCAGGGCGTGGCCATCGAGGGACAGCCCATCGGCGTGTACTACGGCAGCGATTTCATCCGCTGCGGCCGGGGACTCTCGTTCAATGGTGTGGATCTCGACAACACCGCTGGCGAATGCCAGGGGGCCCCCAGCGGCGCGCTGTATGTGGCGGCCGACGGCTACCCCCAGCTGGACGTGGGCGGGACGTACGTGGTGGGGAACCCTGAGCCGGACTGGACCGGGGCGGTTCGCACCTCATTCCGGATTCAGAAGTTCTCCATCGGCGGATTGCTGGACATCCGCCAGGGTGGCGCGGCCCACAACGGCACCAAGGGCGCCCTGCACCACTTCGGCACCTCGAAGGAGTCACAGGAGAACCGGGACGCGGGGAACTTCGTCTTCGGAGAGAGCTATTTCGGTAACGAGACCGTGGCTGGTCCCGGCGCGGGGACGCCGGTCCCGATCGGCGAGGCGTGGTACACCGGCAACGGCGGCACCTTCAACGGCCCCACGTCGCAGTTCGTGGAGGACGGCAGCTTCGTCAAGCTCCGCGAGATCTCGCTGGGCTACACCTTCGACCAGCCGTGGATCAACCGGGTGCTCGGCTTCAGCAGCATGGAGCTGCGGGTTGCGGGCAGGAATCTGCACACCTGGACTGACTACACCGGCGTGGACCCGGAGACGTCGCTGCTGGGTTCGGCCAGCCCGGTGCGGGGGATCGACTATTTCAATAACCCGCAAACCCGGTCGTATGTGTTCTCGCTCACGCTCAACCGTTAACCTCACGCGACAGGGATATCAGCCATGAGACACTCTCTCACGTTGCTGCTGAGCGCCACCCTCGTCGTGGGGGTGACAGGCTGCAACGACTTTCTATCGGGCGACGGTATCGACACCGACCCGAACAACATCACCACGCTGACCCGCCCGGGTCCGCTCTACGTCGCGATCCAGGCGCTCCAGTCGGTCCAGTTCGAGGGGCAGTTGGCGCGAAGCGCGGCCGAGTACGTGCAGCAGATCGCCGGAAACTCGCGCCAGCAGATCGGGTACGACCTGTATCAGATGGACCCGGTGACCATCGATCCGCACTTCTTTGCCGTCTACGGATCATCCGTCGCGGTGCAGGGAGGCGGAGGGCTGCTGGACATTCACAAGATGCAGCAGCTGGCCCGGGCCGTGAATGATTCGATCTACATCGGCATCGGCAAGGTGTACGAGTCGCTGGTGATCGGAATGGCCGCGTCGATCTGGGGAGACATCCCCTACCGGGAGGCCGCCGATTCCACCAATGAAACTCCGGCCTTCGACCCGCAGCTCCAGGTGTATGGCGACATGATCGCGCAGCTGGATTCCGCGATCCTGTTCCTGGCGGCGGTGCCCGGGCCGCCCAACGTGGGACCTCCCGCGGACAACTCGGAGCTGATCTATATCGACCGCGGGACCAACACCGCCGCGCTGGCGGCGGTGTATACCCAGGTGGCTCACTCCCTCAAGGCTCGGTACTACCTGCACCTGGCCGAGGTCAACCCGGCGAACTACGCGCTGGCGCTGGCCGAGGTGCCGCTGGGCATCAGCACGCCGGCCAACGACATGCTGTGGTACCACGATCAGTCTCCGACCGGCCAGAACGTCTGGTGGCAGTTCATGAGTGCTCGCGGAGACATAGCACCCGGGGCCGGGATCATCGAGGTCATGAAACGCCGCACGGCGGCCGGCGTCGACAATGACGAGCGGCTGAATTTCTACTTCAATCAAGCAGTGTTCGACCCGACACCAAGCACGGCTGGCGACGAGGTCCCCGTGGGATTCTTCGGCTACCGACCCGGCGGGTCGACCGGGTTACAGACCGCTCCGGGAGTCTATAATGGAAGCGGCTCCGCCGCGGGCGCCGGAGGACCGGCCGACGACGGTGGGGACTATTCCACCTTCAACTTCATCAACAACGCAATCGATCCCGGCGATGTCAGGATGCCGGTGATCACCTATGCCGAGACCCAGCTGATCGGCGCGGAAGCGGCCTTTCAGACCGGTGGTCAGGGCGCGGCGCAGCCGTTCCTGGATGCCGCCCGGGCCAACCGCTCCTACGGCGCGAGGGGCGCCACACCGATCGTCTTTACCCCGCTCGCGCCGGTCCCGGCGACCCTCGAGAACATCATGGAGGAGAAGTACGTAACGCTCTACCTCAACATCGAGGCCTGGAACGACTACAAGCGCACCTGTCTGCCGGCTTTGGCTCCGGCCCCGGCGTCGTTGGGCAACACCACACCCGGCACCCAGCCGGTCCCGGGGCGGCTGCCCTACGGAATCACCGAGGCCAACGCCAACCCGAACACGCCGAACGTTTCACCAACGGGTAGAAACCCGAACGATCCCAACGCCTGTCCGTTGCTGGATTATGCGACTACGACACCGCTAGGCAACTAAGCCAGTAGGGGCGCGTCGTGTGCCCGGACGCAAGGCGCGCTTCTAACGGGTCTGACCACACTAAGGTGCAGAAGGCCGAAACCCGAAGGAGGGGCTATGCAGCGGATCAACGCGGTTCTCCTGGCTGCTACTGGCACAGTTTCAGTGCTTGCGTGTGGAGGGGAAAACGCTATGGAGGCTCGTGGTCAGCTTCAGCCACAATTCTCGAGCTCGCAGCCGCAAGTCACTGGAGGGTTAACCCTGACGATCCGAGCGAAGAAGACCTTATTTGGCGGAGAGATGTACGGCTTCAAGGGATTGCCACTCTATGATACGGTCACAGTCACCGTCAGTGGCGCAACCGGGCCATTTCTCTACCGGTGGACAACCCGGAAGTGCAATACCGTGGCGGGGTGCGAGCCATCTTACAGAGACGGCGGTACGAGGGCATTTGTTCCGATCAGAATTGACAGCACGCATATCAAGACCGACTTCATTGTTCAGGTGAAGCGTAATCCTCAAGATTCATCCGCCGTCGCGAGACTCACCCTGGAAGGACCAAGGGAGCCGAGCCCGGGCACTATCGGTGTCGGTTTCCAGTGCTCAGCTCAGCCTACTGTCGGCTGGACACATCCATTCGATCGAAACTTCGGCACACCTTCAGGCAGCTGTCCTGCTGTTGCCACCGGATCCTGTTACCGCCGGAACGCCTGCACCGGCGTTCGGGAGTGTTTCGGGGGCGGCACGGCGTGCCAGCGCTAGTAGTCATCAGGAGTTATGATGAAGACTTCGTTTTCTATGGGTGCGCTACTACTCGCCTCAGCCTGCTACACCTACCGGCCACTCGAGAATACGGAGCCGGAGGCGGGAAGCCGGGTGTCCGCCCAGCTCACCACCTCCGGTTCCCAGGAGCTCATGGCCGAGATCGGACCCGATGTACTGCATGTCGAAGGAAATGTGCTCCATGCCGATTCCGCCGGACTCGACCTGGAAGTGAAAGAGATCGAGTCCTACCGCGGCATCCGCTCCGACTGGAATGGGGAGCAGGTCCGGCTGCCGCGGGAGGCGGTAGCCGGGCTGCAGGAGCGGCGTCTCTCTCCTGGAGGCACCGGTCTCATGGGCGGCGCGATCGTGGCAGGACTCTATGCCATCTATCACGTCCTGGGCGGCGATGCGATCTTCGAGGGCAACCCGGGGCAGAGCGCCGGGGGCGCGAGGTAGTAGAAGGCGGGAACGAGGGAAGGAGGGAACGAGAGAAAAGCCTGCCCGAGCCCCCTCGCTCAATGGCTCGGGGCAGGCTATCGGGCGAGGGGACGAAAATGACGGGAAAGACGGGAAAGACGGGAAAGACGGAATGATGCGTATCAGTGCTGCCCCTTCTCATCGCGATTGCAACCAGGGACTCTTCCGGATAGCCTTCCCGTCCTTCCCGCCCGTACTGATTCTCTTCCTTATTACCGCCTGCGCAAGCCCCCGGCAGAATGTGGACCCCGAGCCGCTGGAGGCGTCAGGGTTCTCCCTGGTCCTGAACAACCATCACCTGCTGGACGTCAACATTTTTCTTCAGCACGATGGCCAGGCGGACCGGATCGCCACCGTCACGTCCTCCAGCTCCCAGTCGCTGGTGCTTCCACTCAGAATGCTAGGACACTCCCGAGCCATCCGGCTCATCGCCGAGCCCATCGGCGACGAGACTCAGTACACGTCCGACCTGCTCGTGATTCAGCCGGGTCAGATCATCGAGCTCAACGTCGAGGGCACAATCTCCCGCTCCAACTATTCCATCCAATAGCTTCCCGTCCTTCCCGTCCTTCCCGTCCTTCCCGTCCTTCCCGTCCTTCCCGTCCTTCCCGTCCTTCCCGTCCTTCCCGTCCTTCCCTCCTTCCCCTCACGCCGACCTCCCCAGCAGCTTCCGCATGTTCTCCCGGTATCCCCGGGTAGAGGTAAGCCGGGTGCCATCGGTGAGGATGAGGACGTAGTCGCCCTGGAACCAGGGCTGGACCTCCTGGATCCGGTCCAGATTCACGATCGCCGAGCGGCTGATGCGCAGGAAGCGGGCCGAGTCGAGCTCCTGCTCCAGCTCGGCCATGCTCTCGCGCAGCGCGTGCACTGTCTTGCCGACGTGAAGGTGGACGAACTTGCCGGCGGCTTCGATCCAGTCGATGGTGTCGGTCCGGAGGAAAATGGCGCGCTCCGGAGTGCGAACCACCAGGCGTTCCCGGCCCCGCACCCGGTCCCGGGCGTTCAGCTCCTCCAGCAATGCCAGAACCCGCCGCGTGCTGCTGCCCTGCGGCACCCGGCCCGTAGTTGAGATCGCCCATTCGATGGCTTCTCGCAGCCGGTCGCCGTCGACAGGCTTCAGCAGGTAGTCGAAGGCGTGGATCTCGAAGGCGCGGAGCGCATACTGGTCGTGTGCCGTTACGAAGATGACGGCCGGCTGGTGCGCCTCGCCCAGCGCGGCCACGACCTCGAAGCCGTCGAGTCGGGGCATCTGAATGTCGAGCAGCACCAGGTCGGGGACGTGCTCCCGGATGGCTTCCACGGCCTCCTCGCCATCGGCGCAGGCCGCCAACACCTCGGTATCGGGCTCGGCCTGAAGCAGCCGTACCAGGCGCTGCCGGCCGATCGGCTCGTCATCTGCCACCACCACGCGCAGTGTCATCCTGCCAGCTCCTCCAGCTCGCTGCGCCCGAGTGGTATCGGGGTGTGGGCCGCGTCGCAGTGGGTGAAGGGAATCCGCAGCGTCGCGACCGTTCCGCCTCCCAGGGCCGGCTCCAGGGCAAACCGGGCCCTGGCGCCGTAGAGCTGCTGGGCCCTCTCGCGGATGTTGCGGAGGCCGACCCCTTCCCGGGGAACCTGCCCGTTGGGAAGCCCCCGCCCGTTGTCCCGGATCTCCAGGACGAGATCGTCTCCCTGCCGCTGCGATGCAATCACAATCCGGCCCCGGCCGGCCAGCGGAGTCACGCCGTGCCGGATGGCGTTCTCGAGCACCGGATGCCAGAGCAGTGTGGGCACCGCGGCGTCCACCGTATCCGGCGCCACGTTCCAGACGATCTGAAGCCGGTCCTGAAACCGAATCTGCTCGATCTCGACGTACATCCGCAGGAAATCGATCTCCTGTCGCAGCGGCACAACCTGATGTCCGGCGTGATCCAGCGACAGGCGCAGCAGCCGGCCCAGGCGGGTGATCATCTGATCCGCGGTATCTGGGTCGGTATGTACCAGCTCAGCCACGGTGTTCAGCGTGTTGAAGAGAAAGTGCGGCTGCAACTGAGTACGGAGCAGCTGCAAATGAGTCCTGGCCAGACGTGCCTCCAGATCCGACGCATGCAGCTGGCGGGTCTGAAACAGCCTGAAATATCGGGTGGCCTGCCCCAGGAGCGTGAGGCCCGCAAACGCCAGCAGGCTGTTCTCGATCCGGGGAAGCAGCAGGCTGGAGCCGGAAGTGTCGATCTTCGTAGCGTGTGCAACCAGGGTCTGAAGAGCGATCGAGAGGGGCACGAACACCGCGGCGGCTCCGGCGTGAATCACGCCGCTTCGAACCCGCTGTCCTGCCATGAACGGCCAGCGCCGGGTCAGCCACAGGACGGCCGGCGTCAACCCGGCCCAGACCCATGCGGCGCCAACGGAGTAGGCCAACAGGCGTTGCCACGGCATCGACTCCTGTCCGGTCGCGGCGTCCGCTACCAGGCAGCCGGCGAAGGAGCAGAGCCCGAACAGGGTCCACCCGATGAATACGGCTCCTCCCGTCCTTGCGGCCGGCGACAGGGCACTCAAATCCAGCGGGTGCCGGCGCGGGCGTCCGGAACGGCCTGGCGGGGAAGTGGACATGGCACCCCACACGATCCGATGGGAAGCGAGCCGACCTACGTTAAAGAAAAAACGTGCTCCTACGAACGAATGCGGCATGAGCGACAGGCCCAGTGGTACGGAACCCGGTTTCGGTGGTACGGACGGGGGCGGCCCGGCGCACCGTGCGCCGAGGCGATTCAAACCACCGGGGATGACTGAGGGGAGACGCCGGAGTCGCGCCGCGGCGACACAGCGCGGCCGCGGTCAGGAGGCCTTATCGAGATCCATCTGCTGGCGGAGCAGCCAGACCACTGCCGCCTCGTCCGGCTCCAGATCGCTCTTTCCGATCTGCTTCGTTCCATTCTGAAGGATCTCGAGCATGGTGCCGGCGGCGTACACCTGGAAGACCGAGGGATGCACGTAGTACTTGCGGCACACCGCGCGGGTGTTGTTGAGCTGCTCGGCCACCTGGTCTATGGCGCGAAGAATGTTCGATTTCGCCTGGCGTTGGGTGGTGCACTCGCCGATCTCCGTCAGCGCGGCGACAGCCAGCTTGGTTCCCGACCAGGTGCGAAAGTCCTTGGCGGTGAAATCCTGCCCCGAAATCTCCCGGAGGTAGTCGTTGACGTCGCCCGAGCTGATGGTCTGGCGGACGCCATCGTCATCGAGGTACTGGAACAAATCCTCGCCCGGAATCTCCTGGCAGCGCTGGACGATCCGGGCCAGCCGGCGATCGCTGAGGGCCACCTTGTGGCTCTTGCCGCTCTTACCCCTGAACTCGAACCGGATGCGGGAGCCGGATATCTCGACATGGCGGTCCTGAAGCGTGGTCAGCCCGTACGACCGATTGGACTTGGCGTACTCATCGTTTCCCACCCGGATACCGGTGCAGTCCAGCAGACTCACCACCGTCGCCAGAACCTTCTCGCGCGGCAGTCCCGGCCGGCTCAGATCTTCCTCCACCCTCCGGCGCAATCGGGGGAGGCTCTCGCTGAACGCCAGGATGCGGCCGAACTTGGTCTCGTCCCGGGACTCGCGCCATTTCGGGTGGTAGCGATACTGCTTTCGTCCCCGCGCGTCCCGGCCGGTCGCCTGGATGTGTCCATTGGGCGAGGGGCAGATCCACACGTCGGTATAGGCCGGTGGAATGGCCAGAGCCTTGATGCGAGCCAGCTGGCTGGGGTCCTTGATGGTGGTGCCGTCGGGGGCCACATAGCTGAAGCCGCTGCCGGATTTCTTGCGACGTATGCCGGGCATCGTGTCGCTGACATAGCGAAGTCCGGCCGCCTCCGCAGCGTCAATGGCATCATTGACTGCCGCGGGAGCCGGGGGGCGGCTCCGCGGCCGACGACGTGCGGCCTTCGCGGTAGGCTTCCAGCGCTGTCGTGTGGCCATCAGTTGGGTCCTCTGGGATAAAGCCGTGACTGGTGCCCTGAGAATACTGACTCATGAAGCGATAGCGCGTGATGGCTGTCACAGGGGTCAGGAATCGGGAGTCGGGAGCGGGACTCGGGAACTGAGCACCAACCAGAAGGATCCTCATCCCGAGTGTAACGAGGGATCTACTGTATGCCTCCGGAATTCGAAGTCCCGCATGAGCGTAGTAGATCCCTCGCTTCGCTCGGGATGAGGATTCATTGTGTGTGTCCCAGCTCCCAGCTCCCAGCTCCCAGCTCCCAGCTCCTGACTCCCGACTTCCCTCCTCTCCCGCTAGCTTCGTTGCGTTTCCCGGCGGTGCTTCACCAATAATCCAGGGTACCAATCTGATCATGCGACAGGGCCTCCTCTGGCTCTCCGAGCAGCAGAGGATTTTCAACTTCGTACGGCGCAACGGCATCGCCCGGAAGTTCGCCTCGAGGTTCGTGGCCGGTGAGACCATTGAAGAGGCGGTGAAGGCGGCGCGGGACCTTCAGGCGACCGGAATTACTCCATCGCTGGACCTGCTGGGTGAGAGCGTCACGGTGGAGGCGGAGGCGGTGGCCGCGCGAGATCAGTACCTGGCCATGCTGGACCAGATGGCCCGCCAGGGGGTCGAGGTCAATGTCTCGGTGAAGCTGACCCAGATGGGTCTCGACATCAGTGAAGACCTCTGCTACGTCAACATGAGCCGGATCCTGGACAAGGCCCGCGAATTCGGCGGCTTCGTGCGGCTGGACATGGAAAGCTCGGAGTACACCCAGCGCACCCTGGACTTCTTCTCTCAGCGGCTCTTTGGAACCTACGGGCACCATTGCGGGGTCGTCATTCAGTCCGCCCTCCGGCGATCGGAGCGGGACATCTCCGATCTCATCGGCATGAAGGCCCGGGTCCGGCTGTGCAAGGGAGCCTATCTGGAGCCGGCCGAGGTGGCGTTTCCCGACAAGCGCGACGTGGACAAGAATTACGTCCTGCTGATGGAGCGGTTGCTGCAGCAGGGGAACTACCCGGGCATTGCCACGCACGATGAAACCATCCTCAACCACGCCCGCCAGTTCGTACGGCGGCAGAACATCGGCGCCGACCGCTTCGAGTTCCAGATGCTGTATGGGGTGCGGCGCGATCTCCAGGCGCGGCTGCGCCAGACCGGCTACAACATGCGCGTCTATATCCCCTTCGGCACTCAGTGGTATCCTTATCTCATGCGGCGGCTGGCGGAGCGACCCGCCAATATTGCCTTCATACTGGGAAACCTCATCCGGGAATCGGTACCAGGGCGATGAGCGAGTTCACGCTGGGTGGCTACATGGAGAAGCACGATCGCGCGGCGGCGTTTGCCGGCCGCGACGGCGAGGCCTATTCGGTGGCGATCTACGTTGAAGACGAGCCCGATGTGCGCGGCATGTATGGCGCCGCCCTGCTTTTCGTTCGGTGGTCTCCCGGCGGCGACCGGCCCCTGGGTCACGTGGAGACCGAGACCCTGGCCTGGGGGAGGACACCAGCCGAGGCCGAATCTCGCCTGGCCGCCATCTCTCTGTATGACGTGAAGGCCGCCCTGGACGAGGCCATCTCGCAGGCGCCCCCGGCCTGGTGACTGGCCTCCTCGGCACCGTTCTGGAGCGGGATGGGGCAGTCTACCGGGTAGACACCGGCGGGACCGAAGTGCGTGCGGTGCTCCGGGGCAAGGCCAAGAGGGACACTCCTCGCGTCGTGGTCGGCGATCGGGTCATGCTGGAGCCGGAGCCCACCGGCGACCTTTACGGAGTGGTGAGCGTGGAGCCCCGCACCACGCTGCTGGAGCGGCGAGTTCCGGAAGGCCGGGGCAGCCGCCCGGTGGCGGCGAACATCGATGAAGTTTTCGTGGTCACGGCGACGGTAGACCCCGCTCCGATTCCCCAGCTGATCGACCGCCTGCTCGTCGTCGCCGAAGCCAACTCGATTCAGGCCGCCGTGGTGGTCAACAAGATCGAGCTCGATCCGGGGCACGATCTCATCGAGCGCTGCCGCGCCGCAGGGTACGTCGTCTATCCCACCAGCGCCAAGACCGGCGAGGGCATCGAAGCATTTGCCAGGGCATTGGCCGGCCGGATCTCCGTGGTCAGCGGACCCTCCGGCGCCGGCAAGTCGAGCCTCCTGAACGCGGTGCAGCCGGGGCTCAAGCTCCGGATAGGAGAGATCAGCGCCAAGGTCCGCCGGGGTAAGCACACCACGGTGTCGGCGGTGATGATCCCGCTGGTGACCGGGGGGTACCTGGTGGACACACCGGGCTTCAGCGAGGTGGGTTTGTGGGGGGTGATTCCGCGCGAGCTTCCGACCTGCTTTCCGGAGATGCGGCCGTTCATCGGTGACTGCCGCTACGCCGACTGCCGCCATATGACCGAGCCGGGTTGCCGGGTGCGAGCCGCCGTGGACGCGGGACAGATCAGGTCGGATCGCTGGGAGAGTTACCGGATTCTGCTGGAGGAGCTGGAAGGGCAGCCGGAGGAGTGGGAATAGAAGACAGTGAAAAGTGAACAGTGAAGAGTGAACAGTGAATGGGTGGATCCCTGTGGGGTGGCGGAGCAGGGAAAGCATGAGCCGGGAAGGAACAGCGTAAGCTATAGGGACAACAGGAGTTAAGGGTCAACGGCAATGTCCGGATATCGAAAGAGCGGTCCCTGAAGGGCGGAACTGCTCTTCTTTAGCGCGTGATCAAGATGCTGCATGGCGGAGTCGGCTCGCTGAAACGGAGGACGTGTCTCCTGTGGCGGGTGAACCGAACACTGTGCGGCGGAATCGGGTCGCTGAGACGGAGGACGTGTCTCCTGTGGCGGGTGAACCGAACACTGTGCGGCGGAATCCGGTGGCTGAGACGGAGGACGTGTCTCCTGCGTCGGGTCAACCGCACGGTGTGTGGCCCGATCCAGTCGCTGAAACGGAGGACGTGTCTCCTGTGGCGGGTCAACCGGACAGTGTGCGGCGGAACCCGGTCGCTGACACGGAGGACGTGCCTCCTGTGGGGGGTGAACCGTACCGTGTGCGGCGGAATCCGGTCGCTGAAACGGAGGAAGCGTTTCGTGCGCAGCGCAATCAGGACGGTGTGCGCGGAAGCGAGACATAGTGGAGCATTCGCTTTCCCGCTCACGCTTGTCCTAGTCCCGCTTACGCTTTTTTGTCCATCTTGTATTGTCGCGAGTCTCAACCTTCTCCATCATCTTCCGAAACGCTGCCTCGAGGTCGATGCCCTCGCGGTTCGCCATGCAGATGAGCACAAACAGGATGTCGGCCATCTCCATGGCCAGGTCGCCCTCGGGCTCGCTGGCCTTCTTGGTCTTCTGGCCGAACCGGTGGTTCACCTCCCGGGCCAGCTCCCCGACCTCTTCTGACAACCGGGCCATGTTGGTGAGAGGATCGAAGTAGCCCTCCTCGAACTGGCTGATCCAGTGGTCGACCCGGTGCTGGGCGTCTTTGATGGTCACGAGTGCCTAGTCGCCAGTCGCCAGTCGCCAGTTGCCAGTTGCCAGTCGCCAGTTGTAACGGTCATTCAGCTCTCTCCAGCGCGTGTCCTCGCGCGGACACGAGATCCTGAGAACCGACATCTGACGACTGGCGACTGGCGACTGGCGACTCCTTCAGCGCCGCGACAATGGCCTTACAAAAGACCCCCAAATCCGCCGGCGTCCGCGACGAGATCAGGTTGCCATCCACCACCACCGGGCTGTCTTCCCAGATCATGCCGGCGTTGACCAGATCGTCCTTGATGGCACCCACGCTGGTGCCGCGCCGGCCGCGGACGATCCCGGCCGAGATGGGGACCCAGCCGGCATGGCAGATGAAGGCCACCGGCTTGCCCGCCTGGTAGATCTCCCGGGTGAGCTGCAGCAGCTTCGGGGACCGCCGCATGATGTCCGGGGCGTAGCCACCTGGTATGACCAGGCCATCGAACTCCGCCGCCTCGATCCGATCCACATCGGTATCCACGGTCAGCGGGTAGCCGCGCTTACCCTGATAGGTGCTCTCGCCGGTGCCGGCGACCACCGTCCGGGCGCCTTCTTCCTCCAACCGAATCTTGGGGTACCAGAGCTCCAGGTCCTCGTAGAGGGGTCCGGCAAAGAAGAGGATGGTCTTGTTGTGAAGAGTCATTGAACTCGTGACTGGTGACTGGTAACTGGCGACTGGCGACTGGCGACTAGCGACTGGCGACTGGCGACTGGAGTAGTATACGCGAACGGGGGGTGCCCCGGTTAGGAGCACCCCCCGTCCAGGCCGTAAGGCCTGAGCTACACCGATTGGACTAGAACAGAGTCGTGTGCCGCGACGGCGTGAGCGGCCGCAGTATCAGCAGCTGGGACCAGGCCGCTTCGATGTCGCATTGCTCGTACTTGATGCCCATGTGCTCGCCGTTGAACTGATTCTTACAAAACGGCGGCACGCCGGCGGCGTTGGCCAGCTCAGCCGCGGTGCAGCCCAGCCCCGTGGTCACCATCCCGCGGGCATGCAGGTGGGCCGTGCCGGAGACCGTGATTGCCTTTCCGGTCATGATGATGCCGCGCCAGTCGAGCTTATTGGTGATCGTCAGGTTGCCGGTGATGATCAGCATGCCGAAGCCCTTGATGCTGGTCGGCACCACGACGTCCCCGGTGACGTGGATGACCGGCCACAGGGCGTTCTTGTTGAAGGTATTGAACGGGATCAGGTTGAACGTCGCGTAGTCGCCCGGCACGGTGATGACGTTCGACAGGTTATCCAGTGAGGCCGGGTTGCTTAACAGCGACCAGTCCACGCCCATGCTGTCCTTCAGCTCCTGGTACGTCGACGTGCTGTTGGTATCTACGGCCTCGGCGTCAGGCTTCATGTGGATATCGTCGACCTTGGAAGAAATTGTCACGGTTCCCATCGGGGCCGAAATCGCAGAGATGCCGGTTCCAGCGCCGCACTTGCTCTTCTTGCCGCCGTCGAAATGCAAGTGGTCGCCCGGAGCGACCGCGTTCAGGCCGTTGGGCGCCGTAAGTGCGGCGTGCGCCTTGACCGGGCTGGTAAGCTGGGCAAAGGTCCGCAGGGCCCGAGTGGACGCCGGCCGGGAACGGAGGTCCACCAACTGGGCCACGGCCTCCAACATGTACACATCGCCATTCCTGGACTCGGTCGTCTTGGTCGGCGTCACCCAGACGGTGGCGTTCGCCAGCGAGAAGCTCCGCTCCTGGAGGTCGGCGCCGTCGTACTCCGCCGCGGTCGTATCTACTCCGCCTTCGTCTTCAACCTCACACATCTCGGTCCCGCCGCCGCAGGTGACGCTGTCCGCGTCGACCACACTGGACTCCATCGGCGGCAGCGTAAGATCGCTCGAAGGTACGAACGTCGCGTAGTACTCGGACAAGGTGTTGTCCGCGGTGTACAGGGCGCGGTAGCTGGTCTCGAAGTTTTCACTGATCAGGCGGTCCTGGGACGAGAGATAGTACGCCGCCACGCCCAGCATGGCGATGACGACGACCGTGATCAGGCTCCAGAGCAACGCAGCGCCCCGCTCGTTCCCGACGGGGGCAAGTGACCGACTCATAGCTTCCTCCTCGTCCTGCGGGTTCGCCACACAGTTACCGGGCGTTGTACAACGGCATCCACGGCGCGATCTGCATCGAATCGGCCTGCCAGCGCGGGTTCGCCACCTTCAGCGCCGGTAAGATCGTCTTGATTCGCCGAACGTTGGGGAGGTCCCCCGCGTTCACGGTCGTGTGCTCCGTCCCGTCCGCCAGGCTGTAGCGGAACCCGGCGTTGACCGAGAACGGCCAGGCCAACTTCTGGGTGACGCCGCCGATGTGACGATACAGGGCCAGGCCCCCAGTGGGCTCTGCCTGCAGGGAGTAGCTGATCTTGATGTAGGCCGAAAACACGGCCCGCTCAGGAATCGGTATGCCGATCTTCCCCTTCATGAAGGGGAATCTCCAGAAGTCGGTGTCGAGCCCAGGCACCGGCGGCGGTGGCGGGGGCGGTACCTCGCCCTTCTTGAGCTTCTTCGTGTTGACCGGGACCACGTCCAGGCACGCCAGTCGGGCCATCGTGTCGTTGACGATCCCGAGGTCATTCCAGCTGGCCGCTTCGAAATACGACCAGTCGCTACCGTTGGCCGATATCCCGAAACCCTCCGGCGTCGGGGCGCCCAGGGCGAAGGCCGGCCGCTCGAAGAACAGGGCCCCATTGGTGTCGTAGGGGATCACGACCGGCTCACCCTTCTTGGGCTTCTTGACCTTGCCGGTGCCCTTGGTGGCCCGGCTCATCTCGCCGCAGACAACTCCCCAGGCAATGGGAAGCCGGAAGGAGACTGAATCGGCGTCGCCGTACAGCATCGAGTTCCGGGTGAGGTCCCCGATCTCGGTGGAGAGGAGATCCGCCGTCAGCCGTACCTGCTCCAGCTGGCGCACAGTGGCTTCCATCCGGGTGACGCTGCGCGAATGGCCCAGGATGGCGCTGAGCGCCGCGCCGGCCAGCAGCGACGAGAGCACCATCGCGAACATTATTTCGATGAGGGTAAAGCCTCGGCGGCTGCCGGGCACCGGTTGCGTCGCGTCCATTACAGACCTCCGTAAACCGCTGATTGTAGCCGCTGCACTTCACGGCCCGACGCCACCACGGAAACGGTGACCATCTTCAGGCGCACCAGAGGCCGGGCGTCATTCGCTACGGTCGTAGTCACGGAAAAGGAGAAAGCGCCGCTGGTCAGGGATCTGGTCGCGTATCCCTCGGCAAGTGCGTCAAACGGCTGCGACCGAAGCGAGTCCAGCGCTTCGTGGGCCACGATGGTGGCCACCGAGAGCTCCTTCGAGCGCACCAGTGCGCGGCTCGAGATCAGGGCAAAGCCAGCCAGCCCCACGACGGCGATGGACAGGATCGCGATCGCGACGATGATCTCAACCAGCGTGAACCCTCGCTTGGAGCTCGCGACCGGCGGGTGCCGGCGGATCATGGCTTTCATTACGTCACTCCTAGTGATCCGTGGTGTCGGCGATGCTCTGCCGGATGCGCTCGGCCCGCCCCAGGAACCCGACCTGTATCTCTCCGCTGCGGCCGTGCGAGCTGGTCCGCAGCGTCGCGGCTGCCATCCCAACGCAGTTGAGGCAGAAGCCGCGGAAGCTGAACACCAGACTGTCGCCATCGATGTCAACGGACAGTGAATCCACCGGCAGGTCGGACCCCTGGCCGAGGTCCAGGGTGCGCCAGGTCTTCACCGAATCTCGAACGATCATCTTCTTATTGGCCTCGTCGATCACGAGCGCTACGGGTCGCCCGGAGCGGATGGCATAGCTCCGTGCGACCGTGATCTCCCACAGAATGGCATTGGTGGCCCGCTCGGCCTGCTGCTGCCGGACGAAGTTCCGGATCGGTCCCATCCCCGCGGCCAGAATAGCCCCGACCATGACGATGACGACGAGCATTTCCACCAGCGTGACGCCGCGTGCACGCCTCATGAGTCGCCTTCCGCAGCCGCTTCGGCCGCAGCCTGGTTGGGACAAAGACCCGCTTTCGCGGGCGCAATTAGTAGGGCAAGAGCTGGCAAAACCGGTGCCCCGGTGTATGTGTCGGCGCCACACCGGGTAATGGCGGAGGGATCCAGCGGCCGACCGCAAGTTGCAATGTTCGCCGCCTAAATAACGTGCAACTTTTGGTGTCAAGAAATTTGAGTGCCTATT
Source organism: uncultured Gemmatimonadales bacterium (assembly GCA_963840165.1). Lineage (GTDB taxonomy): Bacteria > Gemmatimonadota > Gemmatimonadetes > Gemmatimonadales > GWC2-71-9 > CAVVWJ01. The sequence goes on along the minus strand of CAWIXT010000006.1, from coordinate 866,948 downwards.
GTTGCAGCAGCCGTTGACAGTTCCGAACCAATGCACCGGCATCAGAGCGCCGAACGCCGAATTGCTGTAGCGCCGCGAACCGGCCCGCCGCCGCCCGGCAGTCGCCCAGGCGCAACGCGGCCAGCGCATCGAGCTCGTACAGTGCGGCCCATCCCGGTCTGGCGCGGCCGGCTTCGGCGATCAGCTTCCGAGCCGTGTCCGGCGCACCGTTCACTGCGAGCTCCTGGAGCACCACGTCGAGGAAATCCTGGGGAAACGGATGGCTGAAGGTGACCCGAGCGTTTCGGAGGGCAAGTCCCGCCTCTTCGGCAGCCTCGGACCATCTGTCCAACCGCGCGGCCCGCAAGGCCAACGCCGCATGCACTCGGGCCGTGTCGCCTCCAGCAACGAGAGTGGCTCGAAGCAGGGAGCGCGACCCGCTTGCGTCGTTTCGCGCGAGGGCCAGCATCGCACGGGTCAACAGCGCGGCCGGGTACTGGCCCGCTGATTTCAACAGCACCTCCGCGCCCACCGTATCGCGCCGGGCCAGCCGGTGCATCCCCATACGCGCGGTCCACTCGGGGTTGGCTGGCTCCCTCGCGTGCAACGTCTCGACTAAAGGAAGGTCGTGCCAGTCTTCCGGCTCGACCGCCAGAGCCCTGGCCATCTGCGCCAGTGAGCCGCGGTCTTCAGCCGGATCTCTCAGCAGCAGGAGCGAGTCGATCGTGTGGTCGGTATTGAGATCATCGAGGAAACGCCGGGCCGCCTGGTATTCGAGCGCCGGCCTATCATCGGTGTGAACCAGGCCGGCCCGGGCCGTCAGCGCCCTAACGCCGCGCGGGCCTAACAGGAATCGGCCGAAGTGGTCTTGCGGATTCCTCATCCCGACCCACTCCCGGGCCCGCTCCTCCAGCGGCGCCCCCGGCCCGGTAAGTTGGCTGAGCCACTTGTCATCGTAGACGAAGGGCTGCAATGAGCCCAGCACGAGAATGTCGTGCGGGGAGGCCATCCACACCTCCACATGCGGGAAGGCCTGGCGCACGTTCTCCACGATACCGGCCACGACGGGAATGGGTAACTGGTACAACTGGATCCATTGGCAGAACACGCCACCAGGGGTCAGCCGGTCGCGCGCCATGCCCAGGAATTCAGGAGTGTATAGTGTGGCGATACCCGCTACCCACGGGTTCGACGGTTCCGAGACGATGATGTCGAACTTCTCGGGCTCTAGCTGGAGTGCGCTCCGGGCATCGTCAACCACAGCGCTCACAGTCGGGCGAGCTAGGGCATCGCCATTTACGTGGCTGAAGAACGAGCTCATTGCCAGCACCGCCGGCTCGATCTCAGCCACGCGCACCCGGCGCATGCCGGGAGCATCGGCCAGGGTTCCCACCGTTACGCCTGCACCGTAACCGATTACAAACGCCGAGGTGGCCCCGGGCCGAGCCGCCAGAGGGGCGAGGGCAAGCATGACCTGGGTGTCCATGTCGCCAACATCGGATGCATCGACTTTTCCGTTGACGGCCAGCGCCCGGCTCTGATCACTCTCCCACACGCTCACCGTGGCGTTCCGACCCTCCTGGAAGGCCAGCTGGCGGGAACCAGTGTGACTGAGGAACTGCTGAATTGCCTTCGGGGTTCGCAGATCGCGGCCATAGATGGCGGGGGCGATGTCCATTTCCTCGGTATTCCATCGAGGCATCACCATGACTGCGGCGACCCCGAGGCATCCAAGCCCGGTCGCGAGAAGCAGCGGTATCCGGAGACGGCGGTGCTCGGCCGAGCCCTCAGGTACCCCCCGAGCAGCAAGGAAGGCCAACATGAGCGCGGCGATCGCGTTGAGTGCCACACCGGCCCGCAGAGTGAGGTCGGTACCAAGGGTCACAACCAGCACGAACCCGGTGAGCACCGCGCCCAGAATGCTGCCAACGGTATTCACAGCGTATGCGCGGCCAACATCGCCGGCGCGTCCACTGGAGCGGCGGCCTCCGGAAGCCAGCTCCGCGAGCAGCGGGAAGGTCATCCCCATCCCTACGGAGGGCAGCAACACTACCGCCCCAATGGCCAACCCGAACAGCGCCAGGCGTCCCGGAGCCTGGAGGCCGGGAATCCCGAATATCTTGATGATGTAGCTGGGAAGCAGGCTGGTGAGCCCAATCAGCAAGGCGGCTCCCGCCGCGGTGAGCCCCTGGGCGGCGGCGGCCGCGGCAGCGGTGTTGGCAAACGCACCGCTGCGCCGCGCCACCACGGCACTACCCACACCGATCCCAAGCAGGAACACGCCGAGCACCAGGGTGAAAGCGTAGGTGGAGCCACCAATGACCATGACGAGGACGCGAGTCCAGGCGATCTCATTGAGCAGTGCAACGAATGCGGTGACTGCGAGCAGAATAAGCGCAACGCGGCGAAGCGGATTTGCGGCGGCGGCCGACTTCGCGAGCGGCGCGACTGAGCGGGGGGCGGGAGCCAACGGGTTGAACCCTCGCGCCAGGCCCACTGCGGCAATGCCGAGGCCGACGTTGGTGAACGCGGTGAGCCACAGGCTGTACCGGATCCCAACGTGCTCGATGAGAAAGAACCCGGCCGCCATCGTGCCGGCCACCGCACCCAGCGTGTTGAGGCCGTAGAGCTTCCCCAGTTCGTGCTTCAGCGCGCCGCCCTCGCCGTCGCTGACGGCGCGGGTGAGGACGGGGAGCGTAGCTCCCATGAGCGTGGTCGGGATGAAGAGCACCAGCGCGGCCAGGCCAAAACGAAGTGCGATGCTGGCCGTTGGGCCCAGCGAGAGCCCCTGAGCCGCTGCGATCCATGCCTGGTGGGACAGCGCCAACACCAGCGGGGAGGCCACACCGAAGACACCGATGGCCACCTCCAGCCAGCCGTACAGCGCGGCCGGCCGCGGGTGCCGATCGGCCCAGCGGCCTATCAGCCACGCTCCCAGGCCGAGGCCACCCATATACGCTGCCACCACCGTGGTGACGGACTGAACCGTCGAGCCGAATGCCTGGTACAGGACCCGAACCCAGAGTAGCTGGTAGACCAGTCCGGTGGCGCCGGAGAGAAAGAAAAGAACGGCAAGTCCCACTCGGACCCTGGAGGAGAGCCGGCTGCGGGTTGCCTGAATCGAGGGAGACGGCAAGGTGGCGGCTAGCGCACTCTGACTCAAAATCCGGCCTCGTGTGGCCTGCGTAAAGTGAGGTGGCTCAAGGGGATGGGCCAAGACAAGAGGCGCGGTGCCAGGATTTGCACCCGCGCCTGTCGGCGAGACGCAAGCAGGTCTCGCGCCATCAGTTGCCCGAAACTCTCACCTTCTCAGAGTCGGGGGCCTGGCGGCCGTCTTTCTATCTATTATTGGTTTGCCGCGAACCAGGCCGCCACCGAAAAGCCCACCGGGTCAATCTCGTAGTAGCGGTTCTTGAAGTAACGCCCGGTAGTCGGGAAATACGGGGGCGGCTTGATCATGTCGCACCGGTCGTAGGTCCACTGCGGATTCCAGCCGTATCCCGCACCGCTCATCCGGGCGGCGTTGACGCCCTGAATGGCCGCTCCGGCCATGTTGAAGCAACCGCGGCCCACCGTGGCTCCGGCGCAGATCTCCCGGTTGGTGGAGCCGACGGCGATATCCTCGGCGAGTACCGAATTGAGCGTCAATATGGCCGCGTGAACGGTCTCATCGGCGGTATCGTCGTACTGACTGACGAACCCGTCGAAGGTGCCGCCGCTGGTGCCGGCCCGGAACGGCGAGTTCACGTTGTTGTCTTCGATAACGAAGAACTGCGGCGTGAGCAGGCCGAGGATGTCGGAGAAGACTCCGCCATTCCGGTCGCAGTCCGGGACGCTCCCGGGGGTGGTGACATAGGTCAGATCGTCAGCCAGCAGGATGTTTCCGGTAGTGGCCAGGGTAACCTGACTTCCGCACCACGCCGCTGACGGCGACGCTGCCGTCGACGTAGATCACGCCCTTGAAGTTGGGATTGAACGGCCGGTTGATCGGCCAGAGATAGTCCGCCAGTCCGCCGGCCCCACCGGTAGTGCCGCCGCCGTTCTGGGGATGAACATTCTTGTTCTGAAGCGCCGCAGGCGCCGATCCCGCACCGTAGCCTGGCCACCTGACCCAGCTGCCGAAGGCCGTCCCGGCGACGAAGCCATTGGTCAGGCGAGGGTCCCCGCCCAGGTAGCAGCGGCGGGTGGGCTGGTTGAGCGACGCTCTCTGATTGGTGGCGGCTGTCCCGCCGTGATTGTGGCCGGCAGGGCCGGCCGCTCCATGGTTCACAGCGGCCAGGAACTGCTGGCCCGCGGGCTGGTCCCCGCAGTTGGGGGAGACCAGGTTCGGGTCATTCGCCGAGGCTGGGTTCCACAACCGGGCGGTGACGAAGTTCAGCACGCTGGCTGAATTGTCGCCGCCACGGTACACCCGGATGAACCCTTCGTCTTCATCGGTATAGTCACCATCGTTGTTGACGTCCACGGCCACGAACTCCACCCGGGTTCTCGGGATCATACACGGTGGTTCCCACTGCCCCGCCGGGGACGGTCAGGCTTCCCGTTGCCGCATAGCCGCTCAGGGTGGCCAGGTTGGCCGGGGTGGGCATGTCGATCCGGGGCACGTTCTCCTTCCAGCCGCTTTCGCCAATCACCGTTGGCTACGGCGTTGATGGTGCTGGCGGTGGTGGCCGGACCATGGAAAATCGGTCTGGGAGCGGCGCTGCCGACGTACAGCACCCCATTGGTGTGGATCGGCCCGAATACCTGGATGCCCCGGGCGAACGTCACACTGGAGAGAGTGACATCATCGAACCGGGCGAACTGGGCGAACGACTGCTGGGAGAGCTCGGCCCGCCTCACCACGACCGCCCGTCCGGCGTTGTCGTCGATCCTGGAGATCACGCTGGCGTAGACGCCGAACTGGTTGGTGGTGCCGCCACTGCGGCCGACGAAGACCGAACGGGTATAGCCCGGAATCGTGTTGCCCAGGGCATCGCGAACTGGCTGCGAGTCCTGCAGTGTGGTGAAGCCCGAGAACCGGGGCGAGACCCGGTGTGCCGTTGAGCGTGTCTCTGGCCCATTCCAGGCCCGGCGTCCGCGGAAGCCCGCATCTCAGCCTCTTTCGCGTGGAAGCGGCCGATGAGGCTGGCGTTGCCCGAGAGCATGATCGCACCCGTGGCCAGCGATGCCACGACCACCATCAGAAGCAGCACCAGAAAGAGTGCCAAGCCCCGTTCGTTGCGGATCGCCTGCGTATTCATCGTTCCCTCCGAGAACATCGGGCGAGCGAGTATCAGTTGGGACGAACGGGCACGGCGGTTCCCAGGAGCGCCGATTCCGACGGCGTACAGTCCTGGGCACCCACCGCGTACATGTAATCAACCCCCGCCTCCACGCCATCATCCACCAGCACATACGGCGGCGGCTGACCGGCTGGAATGGTGAGCAGCGCACTGCCGAACGACGGCTCGGCCGCGCAGCCTGCGGTAGACGTTGTACTGGTTGACGTCGGTCTCGCCGGCAGCCTCGTCGAATGACGCCGGCCAGTGCAGGGTGACGCTGGGCGGGTCGCCGGCCACGTTGGGTACGGCGAGGCAGGGCGCCCACCAGGATCGGGGGGCCGCCACACGTCTTCAGCTGGACCAGGCCGTTGTTGGGCAGGCTCACGGTGGTCGAGATGTCGCGGAACCGCTGTTCGGCTCCGGTGAGCCCGTTGCTCACTCTGAGATTGATGCGAACAGCCTTGACGCTGTCGGCCAGATAGGAGTTGGAAGGATCCAGCGCGCTGTCAGCGGGGCTCCCATGCACCGCAACGCTGTGGATGATCGGCAGCGCTACGCCGCTGCCAGGCGACGCCGGCGATCACCAGTGAGTCGCGTGCGGCCGGCGGCACCACCAGGTCCCGTGGATGCACGAAGTACTGGAAGAACGGCCGCCCTGGATAGGCCATGATGTTGCGCGCCACCCGTTCGGCCGGCATCGCGTTCACCTTCTGCATCAAGACAAAGTCGTCACCGATGTCGGTGGTGCTCGAGTCCGGGCGGAAATAGAACATGATGGTCTCCGCCCGGCAGACGTTGGCGGCGTAGGTCATGGCGGGATAGGTAAACCCGGTGTTCGGCAGCTGGTAAGCCGCGGTCACCGGCAGAATATCGAACGAGCCCGCCGGCGCGTCACGATTGACGTTCACCGCGCAGTTGTCAACATCGTTATGCGTGTAGTTCGAGTTGAACGCGACCACGTTGTTACCACCATAGATGAACATGGGCTGCAGGTTGGCGACGCCTGCCCCAGTGGTGCGCAGTACCCGATCGACGGTGCTCACGGCGAACCGCATGTTCTGAAATAGCTCCATCCGCTCCCCACCCAGCCGGAAGCTGTGGGTCTGAGAGCGGAATACAGCGAGGGTGGCCCCCATGACGAGCGAGAGTATCACCAGGGTCAGCATGAGCTCGATCAGAGTGAATCCCGAGGCACTGCGAGCCGGCAGCTTCATGGGCTGGCCACCACGGTAGTCACGTCGATGGGCGCTCCCATGGTCGGCTCCGTTACCCGGACCGTGACGATGGTGTAGTCGCGCCGGGGAGCGACGCCCGTGACCCGTGAGACACTGGTCGTACGCGTCATGCCGGGATAGCCGGGAAACCCGGTCTGAGTGCCGGTCCAGGTAGCGCTCAGTGTGGTGTAGCTCGGATCCATGTCCACCAGGCCGATCCGCTCCCGGGCCACCTCGGCGGCAGCGGTCCGGGTGGTCGACACGGTGACGGTGTGGAGGTACTGGCCGGTGTAACGAGCTACGCTTGCCAGGATGATCGCCAGGATCACGATGGCCAGGAGCATCTCGACCAGCGTAAATCCACGCCGCTGCATCACTGGCGCTCCTTCCAGACTCCGGTCGCGTAGGAGAACCAGGTGGCACGACCGGTGGCCCGGGAGACCTCGACAGCGCGCACGTCCGATTGGAGATCGACGCTCAGGCCGGCGATGGTGGAGAGATAGACACCACCATCCTCGCTGGCGCTGCCGTCGCGACGAAAGATCAGAACCGGGAGGATGCCTTGCGCCCGCGTAAAGTTGACGATCTCGGCGCCGATGGCACGGGCCGGCGCGTTGCCGCGGCCGAAGGTGATCCCCTCGGGCAGGTTGGTGAACGTCACCCGTTCGTCGGCGTCGATCACGTTGTCGTTGTTGCGGTCCTCGTGAATCCGCATCCGGTTATTCGGCACATCGAACGCCACCCGGGTGTCCGCCTGACGGCTGATTGCCTGCCGCTGCGCGTAGGCAAAGGTGCTCGAGACCACCTGGGCACCGCTGTTCGCCTGGTAGGATGAGATGCCTGATTGCGGCAAGGCGATCGCGGTGATGAGTCCGATGATGACGATCACCACAAGCAGCTCGATCATCGAGAAGCCACGGCGGTTGCGGATCATATCTGTCTCCCTGTTCGGCCTGGGACAGGCGCCCTGTGAAAACGGTTGCTCTTGAAGCGTGCAACTGGTGGTCATGATGATTGCAGAAATTGTCGAAGCAGCACGCCGTCTCTCCCTGCCGCAGAAAGAGTGCCGCCCACGTACCCCCCCGCGGGAGGCACTCCTCGGTCGGCTGAGACCGAGAGACCCCGGAATTTGCGGCGCGAAATGCGAGGACCAACGCTCGGTTGCGCTACCAATCCTTGCAGCGAGATTAGCACGATCTGCAGTTCTGGCCCGGTATGCGGGTGTATTGTTTTTTGCGCTCCTCGCCTGACTACATTCCATACCCCTCATGGATGACGGTGGCTATGCGATCCCGAGAACGGATTCTCGGCAACCTCGAAACGATCTATCGGGAGTCTTACGACCGCGCCAAGAAGGCCGCAGACGACGGGCGCATGATGGACCTCGAGAGCGGCTACATGCGCGACCAGCTCATGCTGGAAATTCTCCTCGACATTCGCGACCTCTTCTCGGTTGCCCCGGCTGCGGCCGGGGGCAGCGCCCTGGAGAAGCTGGAATCGATCCGCCGGCTTACCAAGCTCCGCTGAAAGGCCCCCGCATGCGGTTTCATCAGGTGCTTCTCCTGCTGGCAGCCTTGTTCTCGGCCGGCTGTGGCGACCCGCCCTCGCCCGACGGGAGCCGGGCAGATCTGATCGTCTATGGCAGAGTCTGGACCGGGGATTCGGCTCGACCCTGGGCCGAGGCCGTGGCGATCAAGGGTGACACGATCGCGGCCGTGGGCGATAGTGGTGCGGTTGCGGGGCTGGCCGGCAAGGGAACCCGCATCATCGCCAATGGAAAGGCGATGGTGGCGCCCGGCTTCATGGATGGACACGCTCACTTTCTGCGCGGCGGCTTTCAGCTCTCCAATGTAGACCTGCGGGACGCCTCCACTCCCGAGGAGTTCGTGGCCCGGATCAAGGCGTTTGCGGCCACACAGCGGCCCGGTGAGTGGATCCTGGGCGGAACCTGGGACCATGAAAACTGGCCCGGCGCACCCCTGCCGGACCGCAGCTGGATCGATTCCGTTACTCCGAACAATCCGGTCTTTATCGATCGGCTCGACGGGCATATGGCGCTGGCGAACAGCGCGGCCCTGAAGCTCGCGGGGCTCAGCAGGAGCAGTCCTGAGATTCCTGGCGGTGCGATCGTCCGCCGCCCCGATGGCGAGCCGACCGGCGTGCTCAAGGATGAAGCCCAGACCCCCATGTACTCCGTCATTCCCACCCCGTCGGTGAGCCAGAGCGACACGGCGCTTCAACGGGCCATGGTTTGGGCGGCCAGCAAAGGCGTTACCGCGATAGCGAACGTGGATGTGCCGTGGTACGAGGTCGCAGCACTCCGCCGAGCTCACGCGGCCGGCAAGCTCGCCACGCGGGTATCGGTCTACGTCCCGTTGCGAGACTGGCGGCGCATGGCCGATACGGTACGGAGGCACGGCATCGGGGATCAATGGCTCAGAGTGGCGGGCGTGAAGGGGTACGTTGATGGGTCACTCGGGTCGACCACGGCGCTCTTCTACCGGCCGTACAATGACGCTCCGGGGACATCGGGACTGTTCGTCACCCCCGAGGATTCCCTGCGCGCCTGGATCGGCCGGGCCGACTCCGCCCGCCTCCAGGTGGTGGTGCACGCAATTGGAGAGCGGGCCAACGGGGTCCTGCTCGACATCTTCGACAGCGTCGCGAAGGCCCACGGGCCACGTGATCGCCGTTTTCGGGTGGAGCACGCCCAGCATCTGCGCCGCGCCGACATCGATCGGCTGGCCAGGAGCGGGGTGATGGCCTCCATGCAGCCGTACCACGCCATCGACGATGGGCGCTGGGCTGAGAAACGCATCGGCCCGGAGCGCATCAAGACCACCTATGCCTTCCGCTCGCTGCTGGACCAGGGCGCCCTCCTGGGCTTTGGCTCGGATTGGACAGTGGCTCCCATTGACCCTCTCCTGGGCATCTACGCGGCCGTGACCAGGCGGACCCTCGATGGCAAGAACCCCGAGGGCTGGGTCCCCCAGGAGAAGATCACGGTGGAGGAAGCTCTCCGGGCGTACACCTCCGCCAATGCGTTCGGAGTGTTCGCGGAGGGTGAGCGCGGAAAGCTGGTTCCCGGCTACCTGGCCGACCTGGTGGTACTGGACCAGGACCTGACCAGGATTTCGCCCCAGGCGATCAACCGCGCGCAGGTCCGGTTTACTGTAGTGGGAGGTCGCGTCGTATATACCAAGCCGTAACACATATGCTTGTAGATTAATAAGGTATATAAAGGTGTATCCTGCGCTACTACTAGCCGGGCCTTGACCGGGCGCGTCCCACTCCGCAACTTGTTGTGTCCCATCCTATCCCACCCGTTATAACCGATGGCATCGAGCCCACGCCTGACCCGTGGTGCGCCTGCTGTGTACTGGTGCCGGGTTCCTGTCCACAAACTGTCGGGAGGACGCATGCCTGCGGTTCCGCGCCCGGTTCTCCGGTCCTGCCCAGCAGTGCTGGTGCCGCTGTTGGCTCTGGTATGTGTGGGTAGGCTCGGCGCTCAGCTGAGCCCGGAGCCGGTCAAGTCGGAAAGCGCGTCCTACGAGCAGCGCTACGAAGAGCTCAGGGGGCTGCAGGCCGCGCCCAATCGAATTGCCCGGGTAACCCAGCTCGTGCTCAAGCGCGACGCCGGCCAGTTCACCTTCGGAGACGGGACCTTCTACCTGCTTACCCCCATCGGCGGCCGGACCATGGGCGCCGTGTTCGTCGGCCGCGGCAACTTCGCCTTTGCCCCACCCACGGTCGTAGAGCAGGACCGGCTGGTCCGGTTCCAGAAGACCCGCACCCTGGACGTTCCCTTCTCGAGCGTCGTCCTCCTGTTTGCGGATAGCACTCTGGCTGAACTGGAATCGAAACTGACCTTCGGACCCGGACAGCCTCCTTCCGAGCCCAGGCAGCGGTTCAAGGATGCCGCCGATTTTCTGGGGCAGGATGACAGCAAGTCGTTCGATCCCGATCTCATGGCTGCGTTCCTCAATGCGGAATCGAGCGACCTCTTCTACGCCCACGTCGACCGGACCAGCGGTGGCCCCCTCATGTTCATGGTGAACCCGAACGAGGTCGAAGGTGTGACGCTGTCTCAGCGGGTCCGTCATGTCGGGTGGACCAGGCGGTCCGAGGTGATTTGCCGATTCGCGGCCGGCCTGAATCCACGGGACACCGCCGTCACGGGCAGTCGCATCGACGGGGCCGCGATCCGCAGCTACCACATCACTACTCAGCTCAAGGAAAGCGGCAGCGGAGACCTCAGCTTCGCCGCCCATGCCAGAGTGGAAATCGCTACGGCAGGGGGCAAGGGTCCCTGGGTTGCGTTCACCCTGTTCGAGAAGCTGAAGGTTGATTCCGCCCGGTGGGAGAGCGGCGCTCCCGCCACTCTCTTCAAGGGGCGCGATGGCGGTTTGCTCTGGATCCGGCTCGATGAGCCGCTACCGGCGGGCCAAGCACGTACTTTGAACCTGTTCTATCACGGCGATCTGATCGACCGCTATGGCGACTTCTTTTTCATCAAATCTTCGGCGGAGTGGTACCCCCGCTCGCTGGAGGGACGGAGCCTGGCGACCTTTGACCTGACGTTCCATAGCCCGTCAGGCAAACTGCTCGCCAGTGTAGGCGACAAGGTCGAGCAAAGCACGTCGGGGCGGACCACTACCTCCCGCTGGGTGACCCCGGGGCCGGTTCGCAACGCGTCGTTCAACCTCGGCATCTTCAAGGACTACAAGATTCAGGAAGAAGGGATTCCTCCGGTGACTGTGCTGATATCCGAAGACGCGCACCGGCAGTTGGGCGGCCTGCGGCAGAAGAACATGAAGGAAACGGTCGGCGCCGACGTGGCGAAGAGCATCCGCTTCTTCCAGCACGTGTACGGACCGCTTACGGCCAAACAGTTCTACGCCACCGAGATTCCCGCCTACCACGGGGAAGCCTTCCCGGGCATGGTGCACCTGTCATTCGTCACCTTTCACCAGACCGATCAGAAGGGTGAGGACGAAGTGTTCCGCGCTCATGAAGTGGCCCATCAGTGGTGGGGCGTGGGCGTGGACTTCACCAGCTATCACGACCAGTGGCTGAGTGAAGGCTTCTCGAATTTCTCCGGTCTCTGGTACCTGCAAACGGTGCGAAAGGACAACGCCAAGTACTTCGGGATGCTGGACCGCTGGCGGACCGCCATTCTCCACCGGGAGCAGCCGGCGCCGGTCTGGTTGGGCTATCGAGCCAGCTCCTCCGAGGATGGCAACGGCTACGGGGTGCTGGTCTACCAGAAGGGTGCCTGGGTGGTGCACATGCTCCGGGTCATGATGCTGGACCTCAAGACCATGAACGAGGACCGTTTCACCGAGATGATGCGGGATTTCTACCGGACCTACCAAGGCAAGCGGGCATCGACCGAAGATTTCCGCCGCATGGCGGAGCAGCACCTGAACCTCGATCTGGGCTGGTTCTTCGACCAGTGGATCTATGGAACCGATATTCCGACGTATCGTGTGGCCTACCGGACCGAGGAGGCCGAAAACGGCCAGTATCGGATCAAGCTCAGGGTGCGCCAGGAGAATGTGGCCGACACCTTTCAGGCGTATGTGCCCGTCACCCTCGATCTGGGCAACGATCGTGTCGCCCGGCTGCGGGTGAAAGTTCGGGGGGCGCTGACGGAGGTGGATCTGCCGCTGATGCCGGCCCCGCCGAAAGCGGTCCGCTTCAACGATCTCTCCGGCGTCCTGGGAGAGGTAAAGATGGTAAGCTGGTGAAGCTCGCCCGCTGCTCGAGAGCAGGGCCGACGTGACCCCGGTCGCTGTCCGGCCGTGGCGGTGCGGGGCTATCTTTGATGGTCCGTTTGCTGGTGACCGTCGACCCTGACCCCGAGTTCCATGGCCACACGCACTTCGGGCCGCGCCAAGAGCTCCGCCACGAAGCTGGAGAAGCCGGAGCTGCTGGACTTGTACCGGATCATGCTGCTGGCGCGCCGGATCGACGACAAGGAGATCCAGCTCAAGCGCCAGAACAAGATCTTCTTCCAGATCTCCGGCGCCGGACACGAGGCCGTCCTCGCGGCCGCGTCCAAGGTGTTCCGTCCCACATACGACTGGTTCTATACCTACTACCGCGACCGGGCGCTTTGCCTGGGCCTCGGCATGACCGCCACCGAGCAGCTCCTGTCGGCGGTGGGTGCTGCCGACGATCCCAACTCGGGCGGCCGCCAGATGCCGTCCCACTGGGGCCACCAGGCGCTCAACATCGTGAGCGCTTCCAGTCCTACCGGCACCCAGTTTCTCCAGGCGGTCGGCTGCGCCGAAGCCTGGCTCCGCTATACCCGCATCGACGGGATTCCCGATAAGGCCCAGCAGTTTCACGGGGACGAGGTGGTGCTGTGCACCACCGGCGACGGCACCACCAGCGAAGGGGAGTTCTGGGAGGCACTCAACACCGCCACCAATCTGAAGCTGCCGGTCGTTTTCCTGGTGGAGGACAACGGGTACGCCATCTCGGTCCCGGTCGAGGTCAACACCGCCGGTGGATCCATCTCGAAGCTCCTGACCGGCTTCCCCGGCCTTTTCATTCAGGAGGTAGACGGCTGTGACGCCGTCGCCTCCTTCGATGTACTCAGCAAGGCCGTGGACTATGCCCGGGCGCGAAAGGGTCCGGCGCTGGTTCACGCACACGTGATCCGGCCGTACAGCCATTCGCTCTCGGACGACGAGGTCCACTATCGGCCTCCGGTCGAGCGCCAGTCCGACGCCGAGCGCGACCCCCTGGTCCGGTTTCCCAAGTACTTGCTGGAACAGGGCATCGCTACCCAGGCCGAGCTCGACGTCATGGTGCGCGAAGTGGAGGAGGAGGTCCAGGCCGCAGCCGAAGTCGCGCTGGCCTCGCCCCAGCCCGGGACCGACACGATCTACAACTACGTCTACTCACCTGACGTCGACCCCACGTCGGAGCAATTCGATACCGAGGACGATCCCCGCTTCACCGGAGATCCCACCACCATGGTGGATCTGCTGAACATCTGTCTCCGGGATGAGATGACCCGTGATCCCCGGATCGTGCTCTTCGGCGAGGACGTCGCCGACTGCAGCCGGGAGGAGAATCTCGGCGAGGTCAAAGGCAAGGGCGGGGTCTTCAAGGTTACCTGGGGGCTGCAGCGCGTCTTCGGCGGCGACCGGGTCTACAACTCGCCGCTGGCGGAGGCGAACATCATCGGCCGCGCCATCGGACTGGCCACCCGGGGCCTCAAGCCCGTCGTCGAGATCCAGTTCTTCGACTACATCTGGCCGGCGTACATGCAGCTTCGCAACGAGCTGGCTCTGATGCGCTGGCGCTCGAACAACGCCTTCGCGGCGCCGGTCGTAGTGCGGGTGACCTACGGCGGCTACCTGAAGGGTGGCTCGGTGTACCACTCCCAGACCGGAGCGGCCGTCTTTACCGGGGTACCCGGCCTGCGGGTGGTCTGTCCCTCGACCTCGCTGGATGCCAACGGACTGCTCCGCACCGCGATTCGCTGCGAGGATCCGGTGCTATTTCTGGAGCACAAGCACCTGTACCGCCAGACCTACAACAAGGCGCCGAACCCCGGTCCCAATTTCATGATCCCGTTCGGGAAGGCGAAGGTCGTGCGGCAGGGCACCGATATGACTGTGGTGACATATGGCGCCGTGGTGCAGCGAACGCTGCTGGCGGCCAAGGCAATGGAAGACCAGCACGGGGTGAGTGTGGAGGTTATCGACCTTCGCTCACTCGCTCCGGTGGATTGGGAGACCATCTACAACTCGGTGCGGAAGACCAACCGGGTCCTGGTCGCCTACGAGGATTCGCTGTCATGGGGCTATGGATCCGAGATCGCCGCCCGGATCGCCGACGAGACCTTCGCGTATCTGGATGCCCCGGTAAGACGCGTTGCGGCCACCGACACCTTTGTGGCCTATGCCCCTGAGCTGGAGGACGTGATACTGCCGCAGGTGGAGAGCTTGAAGCGGGCGATGGAGGAGATCGCAGCCTTCTAACGCTATGTCCAATTGTACCGCGTTTTTCTGGAGTCTGATGCCGATTCGATACCTCACCGCCTGTCTCCGACTGCCGCTGCTCGCGATCTGCGGCCCGGTGGCCCTGCCGGCCCAGATGGAAGACGCGCCCCGGGGTTACACTTGCTATGGGTGTGCGCCTTCTGACTCCGCCGCGCTAAACCGGAAGCACGAGCCTGAGAGCTATATGGGGCGCGACATTGACGGCGTCCCGCACTACATCCAGCGCCCATTCTCGGCCGCAGAGCGGCAGCTGCTGCGGGACCAGTTCGGGATCGAGGATCCGGGTCGGCTCTATCTCTCGGACTCGTCCTCGAATCGCTACCTCGTGTACGATACCCAGCGCGACCGCGCTGGAGTGGTAGTGATGTCCCACCGCGTGGGGGCCGCGTCGGTGCGCGAGGCCGGGCGAGACCTGGGAGCACCTCGAGCGCCGGGTGCGACGGATGCGCGCTTCGAGCTTTGACCGATCGGTGCGGGTGGCGGACACGTCGCTGGTCTCGCTGAATCCCGCGGTACGGTTGCACGCCGAGAGGATGCTGGCTGCGGCACGCCAGGCCGGATTTCGCGTGCGCGTGGCGGAAACCAACCGGTCGCCCGAGCGCCAGGCGTACCTGCTGTCACGACGGGGACGCCGTACCTACACCGCCACATCACACCATACCGGAGGCTGGGCCGTGGACGCCGTTGTGGGCGACGGCAATCTTCGCCACCGGCGCACCCGGCGCCAGTGGGTTGCCTTTCGGCGCTGGCTTCTGGCGTATGGCGAGGGGAGTTTCCGAATCATCGGTACGCCGGACCGAACCTGGGACTGGTCTCACATCGAGCTCAGTGGGGGGCCGCCCGGCTTTCAATCGGTGGAGGAGCTGCTGGTGGCTGCCCGCGAGTGCGCAGCCCGGCCCGACTTCCTCACAACCCAGACCTGCGAGGGCCCCGCCCGGACGTTGAGCCACTCGCGGGGAGCTACTTCATCGCCTCCCTGATCTCGCCGGCCGCCGCGATGGCATTGTCCACGTCCCGCGATAACGCCTTGGCCTGCTGAGTGGCCTGGGTCAGGTCTCCCAGCACCGCCGCGACCCCGGCCGATCGTAGCCGGAGCAGGTCGAAGCGCACGTTCTGCATGGCCAGCACGCACGATTCCAGGTGGCTCGCCACCTGGCTGCGCCGCTCCCGCAAGATCGGCGATCGTCTGCCGCTGCCGCTGCAGCAGGCTGAGCCGCCGGGCGCGTTCCGGGATCATCCGGCTCCCGCGAGAGTGCCATGATCCGGTCGTCGATCTGGGTCAGCCCTTCCGTGTCGAAGTTGCTGTCCATGGCCTGGAGCGTCCGGGCCAGATCGGTGGCTCGCGCGTAGAGCGCATCGGCCGTCTGCTGGACCTCCGGAAGCATCTTCCGCTCCGACGCGGGCAGCTTCGACATCAGCTTGATGATCGCCAGCCGGTCACCGTGAACCTGCAGCACCGATGAGACATGGGCGCCGTACTCGTCGGCGGTGGGCGGGGGCATGACCCGGAACCTTTTCCGCCCTTGACCCTCGTCGTCTCCATGGCGTCAGGGGCCGGCGGCCGGCTCAGCACGTCGCGCCAGCTGTAGCCGCTCTGCCAGAGCGTAGCGTAGCTGCGGAGCAATCCGATCCCCATGCCGAACATGGGAAAGAGAAACCAGGGCTGCTCGATTCCCGTCGCAATGTTGATCCCGGCGCAGCCGGCCGAGACCGCGGCCCAGCTGGCGAACTGCCCCCGGACCTTCTGGATGATCTTGGGCTCGCCGGTGTCGGGAAGGGCGTCCCGGTCTTTGTCGGGAGCGGCGGGGCAGCGGGGCAGCGGGGCGGTTCGCGAGTTGCCCGGCAGGACGTTGCTGGCGGGACTGCCATGCGGCGGCCGCGGGCCGCTCCGTACGACTGCCCCGCTGCCCCGCTGCCCCGCCCGGTCTCCCGGCCGCCCCGCTCCGCTGCCCCGCGGCCCCGCCGGTCAGGCGACTGGCAGTCCCGCTGAGCCGCTGCGCCACCGTTGACCGGCTCTCCAGCGCCCGCCGCAGTGCGTCGGCACTGGGCCACCGGTTCTCGGGGTCCTTCTCGAGACAGCGGGTGACCGCCAGCGCCAGGTCTTCGGGCGTGTCCGGCCGCTTGGTGCGGAGATCGGGCGCCGGCTCGGTTATCTGCTTCATCAGGATTCCCGCCACCGACGGCGCGCTGAACGGCAACGCCCCTGTCAGCATCTGGTAGGTCACCACGCCCAGGCTGTAGAGATCGGACCGGCCGTCGATCTCCCGCTCGCCTGCAGCCTGCTCCGGGCTCATGAAGGCCGGCGTCCCGATGGCGACGCCGATGCCGGTGAGCGTGGCGCCGGAGGTGGCCGACAGCGCCTTGGCGATGCCGAAGTCCGTCACCATGACCCGTCCCCGGGTGCCTTCCAGCAGGATGTTGTCGGGCTTGATGTCGCGGTGAATGACGGAGAAGGCATGGGCGGCGCTCAGGGCGTCGGCCGTCTCCATCATGATCCGCCGGGCCTCCTCCACCGGGAGATGACCCTCGGCGCCGGATGCGGGCCGCCACCGACTCGCCGTCTACGTACCCCATGACGAAATAGACCAGGCCCTGACCCTCACCCACGCTATGGATCGGCACGATATGCGGGTGCGAGAGCCGCGCGGCGGTCTGGGCCTCACGGGTGAACCGCTCGCGAATGTCCTGCTGGAAGGCGAACTCGGGAGGAAGCACCTTGATCGCCACGCGGCGCTGGAGGCGCTCGTCGCGGGCCCGGTACACTACGCCCATGCCGCCGCGACCGATCTCGCCCTCGATCGTGTACGCATCTCCAAGGGCTTCGGCGAGACGGGCGGCGAGAGGCCTGTCGGCGGGCATGGCAAACAATCTGTACCCGCTCACCCCGGGCGGCAACCGAACGGGGAAAAATCGTCACTGACGCAAACCCTGATTTGGGGTCAATTTGGCAGGGCCGGGGAACCACGAGCCACTCCGAGTGGTTCTGTTAGCGTGATCACCCCGAAATCCGAGTGTCCGACCTACCCCTTGGTGGCATGGTCGGTGCAAACAGTACCCGCATTTCCTGCGGGACTGTCATTTCGCCCCGTTGTGGGGCTTTGTAAGGAGTACCCTGAATGGCCGAACGATTGAACTTACCCGTCCTTCCCTTGAGGGAGGTCGTTCTTTTTCCCGGTGTGACCGCGCCTATCGGCGCCGGGCGCCCCGCCACCCTGCGCGCCATCGAGGCCGCATTGGCGGGACCCGAGCGCCTCGTCTTCGCGGTCTCTCAGCGCCAGAACGTCGAGAGCGTGAGCTCGGACGTCCTCTACACCATCGGGACCATCGCCCGCATTGGACAGCTGCAGCGCGGGCTCTCCGGCATGCAGTTGCTGCTGCACGGTGAGCGGCGCGGCATCGCCATTCACTACACTGACAAGGACGGCTACCTCCAGGCGGTGGTGCGCGAGGCCGAGGAGATGTTGCCGTTGAACGTGGAAGATCCTGCGTTCGTTGCCTTGCATCGCGAGGCCCGGGCTCGGGCCGCCGAGCTGGGCCAGAAGTCGGGACTGCCCGACGAGGTCGTGCAGCAGGTGCTGGCCGGCGTCAACGAGCCGGGCAAGTTTGCTGACCTGGTCGCCGGATACATCGACATCACGCCTCCCCAGCGGCAGGCGCTGCTGGAGACGCTGGGCGTCGAGGAGCGGCTCCGCCGGGTGCTGGTGCACGTCCAGCGCCAGATCGGCGTAGTGGACGCACAGGAGGACATCAAGTCGCAAGTCCAGGAGGAGCTGGGCGAGCGTCAGCGGGAGATGTTCCTGCGCGAGCAGATGAAGACCATCCAGCGCGAGCTGGGTGAGGGCGACGAGCGGGACGACCTCCAGGAGCTGAAGGAAACTCTCGCCGCGCTCGACCTCCCGCCCGAGGCCCGGAAGGAGGTCGACCGGGAGTTCGCCCGGCTGAGCCGCATCGGCCGAGAATCGATGGAATCTCAGGTGATCCGGACCTTCCTCGAGAACATCGCGGAGCTTCCCTGGAACGAGCGCAGCAAGGAGCATCTGGAGCTCCCCCAGGCTCAGCTCATTCTGGACGAGGACCACTACGCCCTGGGTGACGTAAAGGACCGGGTGCTCGAGTTTCTGGCGGTGCGCCAGCTCCGGCTTCAGCAGGACGAGGCCGAGCGAGCGACAGACGGGTCCAGAGGATGGAGCGGAGGCAAAGGCGGAGCACAAGGCCGAGGAGGCCGCTGCCGGGGAGTCCACCGACGTTCCGCAGGCTACCGCCACCGTCCCGGCCCCTAATAAGCCGGTTCGCGGCAATGAGGACGATCGGATCGCGCGGGGACCCATCCTGCTCTTCGTGGGGCCTCCGGGCGTCGGGAAAACGTCGGTGGCGAAGTCCATCGCCCGGGCCATGGGACGCAAGTACGTCCGGATCTCGCTCGGTGGCGCCCGCGACGAGGCCGACATTCGGGGTCACCGCCGTACCTACGTGGGCGCCATGGCCGGAAGAATCATTCAGGGCATGAAGCAGGCGGGCACCAAGAATCCGGTGTTTCTGCTGGACGAAGTGGACAAGCTCGGGATCTCCTTCCAGGGAGACCCGGCCAGCGCGCTCCTGGAGGTTCTCGATCCGGCGCAGAACGACACCTTCGTCGACCACTACCTCGGGGTTCCGTTCGACCTGAGCGAAGTACTGTTCATTGCGACCGCCAACTTCATCCAGAACATCCCCGGTCCGCTGCTCGACCGGATGGAAGTGGTGGAGTTTGCCGGCTACACCGAGCGGGAGAAGCAGGAGATCGCGCGGAAATATCTCATCCCCCGTCAGTTCAGCGAGAACGGGGTGAGCCCGGACCAGCTCACCATCAACGATGAGGCGTCTATCGGAGGTGATCACCAGCTACACCCGCGAGTCGGGGGTGCGTCAGCTGGAGCGGGAGATCGGCCGGCTGGCCCGGAAGGTGGCACGGAAGATTGCCGCCCGAGAGGTGGAAAGCATCTCCATCGACCGGGAAATGGTGGACGATCTGCTGGGCCGGCCGAAGGTCCACCCCGAGAAGATGGCTCGGGAGGATGAGGTCGGCGTCGCCACCGGGATGTACTACACACCCACCGGCGGCGACATCATGTTCGTCGAGGCCTCCACCATGCGCGGCAAGGGCGAGCTGGTGCTCACCGGCCAGCTGGGCGACGTCATGAAGGAGTCCGCCCGCGCGGCGTGGACCTACGCCCGGTCCCATGCGGCGGCGCTCCAGATCCCGGACGAGATGTTCGACCGGGACATCCACATCCACGTCCCTGCCGGCGCCATCCCCAAGGATGGACCTTCCGCAGGCGTGACAATGGCCTCCGCCGTAGTGTCGGCCCTGTCCGGCCGTGCGGTACGGCACGACATCGCCATGACCGGAGAGATCACGCTCCGGGGGCGGGTGATGCCGATCGGTGGGGTAAAGGAGAAGGTCCTGGGCGCGGTCCGGTCGGGGATCTCTACCATCATCCTGCCGAAGGAGAACGAGCCCGATCTCGAGGACCTGCCCAAGGAAGTCCGGGAGAAGATCGAAGTGTTCGTGGTGCAGGAGCTGGGTGAAGTACTGGCACTGACCCTTCGCGGGGCCACCTTCCGCGAGGGTCGCCTCCTCTTCGGAGACGAGAAGAACCCGCGGGACGTGATTCCGTTGTCACCGGGGTTTAGGCACTAAGGCGGGGCGACGGGGCAGCGGGGCGGCGGGGCGGTTTTAAGCAAAGACCCTCGGATGAGAGTTTCTGGGGGTTTTTGTTTTTCAGGACCCCTCATCTCTCATCTGTGCCAGCTGTCCCGCTGCCCCTCTAACCCGCCTACCCGCCTACCCGCCTACTTCCCGCTGCGCTTTGCGTGTGGCCTGGGTGAGTCTATTTAGGATCAACTCCAGCTCATCTGTCTCCCGTACACCCGCGTTAGCGGTGATCCAGCGTTCCGCTTCCCGCGCCACCGAGCTCAGTTCGACAAATCCGTAGGACCCTCCCGAGCCGGCCAGGCGGTGAAGCCGGACCCGAAGCGACGAGAGCGCTCCAGGGTCGCCGGCTCGCCACGAAGCCACGTCCGAGCGCAGCTCCTCGAGCTGGGCCGGCAGCGAAGCGGCGTACTCCAGGCGAAGCTGCTGAAACGCCTCGTCCACCGGGTCGCTCATCGCTCGGCTCTCAGTTGATCCAGCGCCAGCCGAGCCGCGGCAATAAAGGCCGGGGCGGTGCTCCAGTGGCCGTGCACTTCCGAGCCAGTACGAGACGCGATCAGCGCACTGGCGTCATCTACCACGGAAATGACCGGCATACCCGGCCAGCGGTCCGCCGGGTCGGGAATGACCTCTACCCGGGCGAAGTCCAGCTGGATGGGGGTGGCGGAGTACAGGGCGACCGGAACTCCGGCTGATACCGGCCGTCTCAGTGCGGGGGCGAGCAAAGGGTAGGCGTCGGCGGGAGCCAGCAGAGCCACGCGGCCGGCAGCCCGGGCCACGTTCTGGGTTATCAGCTGAAGCACGGCTCGAGCGGAGTCGAGCTCGACCACGGTGGGGGTACCGGGAACCGTTGCAGCGGCCAACTCAGCGCTCAGCCGCTCCAGCGCATGGCCATGATCGTTCGAAATCCGGGCGATCAAGGTGGCCGGTGGCTCCGGCCGGTATTGCTTGGGTCGCCCGCCGTCCACTCGCGCGGCGCCTTTCGACACCAAGCCGGCCAAGGCGCTGTAAGCATTGGCCCGCGCCAGCCCCGCCGCGCGCGCCAACGCGTAGCCGGTGCCCGGACCGTTGGCCAGCAGCACTTCGTAGATCAGACCTTCAGTGGGGGTGAAACCGAAGCGGGTGAGATCCAGATGAGGCATGCAAGTAGTATCACGCGCTACCACTCCTGACGCAACCTGCCCCCTACGTATAAGTCGGGCTCCAACCCAAGGCCTTCCCGATCAACGCAAGCCTGAACGTAATATCCACTTCCCGGCCCTCGGTGGTCTTGGCATCCCCATGGAGTGGGTAGTAGTGGTAGGTGATCTTGTTCCCTGCCTTGGGAAGCGAGCGAAGATTTTTCGGAGTCCAAACGCCGTTTTCATCCAGGTCCTTGACCAGGCGAGCCAGAACTCGCGTGGCCACTGGCGCCCACTCCAAGGCCCCCATCCGGGCCATCAACTCGATGTAGTGCAACGCCAGAGGGATATCCTTCGGGACCCCCTTGGCGTCGGCTTCGATGGGGTCACCCAGGAGCAGATGCTGAGGCCGAACCGTCTTCTTCCCGACCTGGATGACGAAGGCTTTCTTGGGCGTCGGCTCCGCCAGGTAGCGACCCAACCGCTCGGTGAAGCCCGCCCGCTCACGCTGGAGGTTCGGCATAGACGCCAGCATCGCGACAGAATACCAGCTGGGTGGGTGTGCCTCGGGGTGGAGCACCATCTGCTTCCCGGACTTGAGAAACGGTTTCTCGGCCAGCGGACTCCGCAGGAACTGGGAGATGGCGCTGGCGATCTTGTGTCCGGCCCCCCGCAGTCTCGGATCTTCGGCATACCCCGCCTCTGCCAAAGCCGCCGACGCCGCTTCGCGCATGATCCCCCTGGCCCATGCCTCGGCCTCCGGGTCGGCCTTGACCGCCTTTTGGAACTCAAACAGAAGAGTGGGATCCTCATCCCGCGACAGCAGCCGGAACAGCACCCGGTCAGCCAGCTTGAACGAGCGGGAAGACCTGGGCCATTCCAACTGGAGCAGCCGGCGGTACTGGGGGATCGTCCCCACGTCCTTGACTCCCTGGGCCACCGAAGTGGCAAGGCCGAGCAGGTTCCCACCCCAGATGCCGTTGTCTTTCTGCTTCTTGACGACCGCTACGGCGGATTTGGATTCGGTGACACTCTGGTGGGCCGCCTCGATGACCTCCGGAGGGGCGTAGCCCTCTGGAGCCAGCTCGCGATACGTGCGGTATCGGATCGAAGGCCCAGCATTCTCGAGCAGCCAGGTGAGCGGGATCCGGTGCTCTGTAGGAAGTTCCAGAAACGCTCCACGAGGGTGGGAGGGGCCTGCCGTGGCGGCGGCAAAGATATGTGGACCGACGGAACGAGGGAAGGAGGGAACGGCCTCCCTTTCCATCATTCCCTCCTACCCTCTTTCCGCCTCTCCCCCGCCTCCCGGAACTCGGAAGTCTTGTTCCAGACCGGCTGGTTGGCGCCATTGCCCACGGCGACCGCTGTCCGGACGATGACGCGAAGCTGCTGAACCGCTCCGGCGTGGGTGAACCAGGGCAGCACTTCATCGCTGGGTTGATGGTAGCGCTTCTCCGTGTACTCGGTCTTCTTGTCGTGGCCGTAGCTCGGGGGCTGGCCGATGTACTGCTCCCCATTCTGGATGGACGTGCCGGGGACGCCCGCGCGAGCGAAGGGAAAGTGGTCCGAGCGGAAGTACGAGCCCTGAAGCAGAGCGTCCTGGTTGACACTGACCTTAAGGCCCTCGGCCGCCGCGGCTTGGTTGAACACCGGCCCTAGAGAGGACTGGTCGAGTCCAAGGGCAGAAACATCCCGGGTTGGCCCGTACAGATTCATCACATCGAGATTGAGAATCGCCGCAATGCGGGCGAGTGGGATCGTGGGTCGGGCGACCAGCGCCTGGGAACCGAGAAGGCCTGCTTCTTCGGCGGTGAAGGCCACGAACACCATGGAGCGGCCGGTTCGGACTCCGCTGCGGGCGAATGCCTCCGCTGCTGCCAGCACGGCGGCGGTTCCGGACGCGTTGTCCTCAGCGCCATTGTAGATAGAGTCGCCATCGATGGCTGTGCCGATTCCGAAGTGGTCGTAGTGGCCGGTGATCAGCACGGCCTCGCCGGCCAGGGACCCTTTACCGGGCCAGCGGCCGAGCACGTTGCTGGTCTCCGACCGGGTGATCGAGCTGCGAACGTTGGCGTCGACCTGGACCCCCAGCGGCACGGCGCGGAACTGTCGGGTTGCCGCCTGGTTCATGAGCTGATCCAGATTCTTTCCGCCTGCTTGAAAGAGCCGCGACGCGGCCTCGGTGCTGAGCCACCCCGCCACCAGCAGTGACGTGGGTGGTTCCTCGATACGAACCTGCGGCCCGGTCCAGCCCGATTGGACTGTGGTCCAGGGGTAGGTGGCGCTCTCGGTGGTGTGCACCAGCAGTATTCCGGCGGCGCCCTGCCGCCGAGCTTCCTCGATCTTATAGGTCCAGCGGCCATAGTACGTCAAAATCGGGCCGCGAAAGATGGTGGAATCGCGAAGTCCGGGGTCGTTCACCAGCGCCACGACGATCTTGTTCCTGACGTCCACGCCTTCGTAATCGTTCCATCCCTGTTCGGGGGCCACGATACCGTACCCCACGAATACCAGGTCGCCCTTGGCCGCAACGACCGAATCGTTCCGCATCGACCAGAGGACGTAGTCCTTTCGATACTCCAGATCAGGGGCCGACGCGCCCAGCACCTTCAGGGTGGGGGTTGGAGTGAGAGTGATGATTCGGACCTGGTGGTAGTAGGTGCCGCTGTCTCCGGCGGGCTCGAGTCCCAAGCGGCGGAACTGGGCCGCGATGTACTTGGCGGCAAGCTCGGCACCCCGGGTACCCGGCCGCCGACCCTCCAGGGCGTCGTCCGCCAGGAATTCGAAATGCGCGCGCAGGCTATTGGAGTCGACCGCAGCGGCCACCCGGGACGCCGCAGTGCCGGCAGGGACACTGGATTGCTGAGCCGGGAGGTCAGCTGCAACGAGACCGGCAGCGAGTATGGAGACCGAGAGCCGCATCTGCATCAGGAGTCCAGGGCAGGAGTCAGACGAGAGACGAAGGACAGAGACGAGCCAGCACGCAATCGCCGCAGCGGGGCCTCCGGGCAATACAAACCTGGCGGCCGTGAAAGATCATCAGATGTGACAGGATGCCCCAATCCTCCCTGGGATAGAGCCGCATGAGCTCCTCCTCGATCTTGACCGCATCGGCGCCCTTGCTCAACCCCAGCAGCCCGCTCAACCGTGTGACATGGGTATCGACAGTCACCCCTTCGTTGGTTTCGTAGGCATTGCTGAGCACGACATTGGCCGTCTTGCGGCCGACTCCCGGCAGCTTGCGGAGCTCTTCCATGGTCCGCGGCACCTCGCCGCCATGTTCGGCCACCACCGCCTGCGCCATTCCGATGAGACTTCTGGTCTTGTTTCGAAAGAAGCCGGTGGACTTGATGATCTCCTCGACATCCTCAGGGTTGGCCCGGGCCAACTCGAAGGGAGTGGGGTAGCGGGCAAACAGCGCCGGGGTAACCATGTTCACCCTTAGGTCGGTGCACTGCGCCGAAAGAATCGTGGCGCAGAGCAGCTCGTAGGGGCTCCGGTAGTCCAGGGCGCAGCGGGCGTCGGGGTAGGTCTCCTTGAGAAGGGAGATGATTTCAGGGGCGGATAAACGGGCGGACCGGCGGACCGGCGGACGGAGAGTCTTTCTCGAACGCGCCGGGGCGGTCTTGCCAAGCACCTTCTTGACAGCCTGTTTGAGAAGTGAAGGCTCCGGCTGCGTCTTCGGCTGTGCTGGCCGCCTGCCCACCTCTGTGCCCATTCGCCTGTCCGCCTGTCCGCCCGTCCGGCCGTCCGCCCGCCCGCCTTTCACCCCCGCCTCCTTCGGGCAAAGCCGACGAACTCCTCCACCGGTCTCGAATTGAGAATGTCCTCACGTTCGAGCCACCCTTTGCGGGCCATCCCGACACCGTACTGCACATAGCTCAGGCCGGCGACGCTATGGGCGTCCGCGCCGATCGAGATCATGGCACCCCGGCCGCGGGCCTGGCGCAGGACCCGCCAATCCAGATCCAGTCGGTGGGGGTCGGCATTGATTTCCAATGCCACACCCGTTGCCGCGGCCTTGTCGATCACCGCATCCAGGTCGATCGGATAAGGATCCCGAGACAGCAGCAGGCGCCCGGTGGGGTGTCCGATGATCGTCAGATAGGGATTGTCCATTGCGGCCAGCATGCGGGCCGTCATCTCCTTCTTGTCCAGATTGAAGCGGCTGTGTATGGAGGCGATCACGAAATCGAGCCGCTCCAGTACCGTGTCCTCATAATCCACTCTGCCATCCTGGAGGATGTCGGCTTCAATGCCTTTGAGGACCCGGAATCCACTCAGCCGGATGTTGACCTCGTCAATCTCATCGGCCTGTCGCGCCAGTTCGTCCGCGCTGAGGCCTCCGGCATACGCCGCTGCCTGGCTGTGGTCGGTGACCCCGAGATACTCGTACCCCGCGGCCTGGCAGGCCTGGGCAAGCTCTTCGACCGTGGCGGAGCCGTCCGAGTACCGGGTGTGGCAGTGCAGGAATCCCTTGAGGTCCTGCGCCTCGAGCAGGCGGGGGAGCTCCTGTGCGCTGGCCGCGGCGACCTCTCCTTTGCCTTCCCTGAGCTCGGGCGGGATGAAGGCCAGGCCCAGGGCGCGATAAAAGGTGGCTTCATCGGGAGTAGGGACGAACGCGCTGCCGCGCCAAAGCGCCGCTCCGTTGAGCGCAAAACCCTTCTCCCGAGCGTGCGCGGCCAGCTCCCGAAGGTGCTCCTCGTTGCCGGTGGCGTGCACCAGCACCGTGCCGGCGTTGACCGGCGTAGTCGCCACGATCTGCGCACTGGATCCGCCGGCAAATCGGAGCGTCAACCGGCGCTCATCCTGACCGGCATACTCCTGGACGCCGGGCAGCTGGCTCAGCTTCTTGAAGAGGTCTGCGGGGGACGATTCGGCCACGAGCACGAAGATCAGATCCTTGACCACCTCTGAGCGGCGGCGAACATCCCCGGCAATAATGGCACTTCGGACCCCCGGCAGACGCTCCAGCGCCGCTCTCAAACCCTCGGCCTCATCTCCCGCATGATGGAGCAGGCGGTAGGAGCTGGCCTGACGAAGGTAGGCGATGCCCTTGAGGATGTTTTCTGAGGTCCGGGCACCGAATCGCGGCAGCTTGGCCAGGCGGCCGTCCTGAGCCGCCGCTTCCAGGTCCGGAAGAGAATCGATCCCCAGGACATCGTGTATCTGCCGGATCTTGGCGACCCCCAAGCCGGAGATCTCCAGCATCTCGACCAGGCCCGGGGGAATTTGTTCACGCAGCTCTTCCAGCATCCTGGCCTGGCCGGTGCTGACCAGTTCGCTGACGATCTGGAGCGTGGCCGGACCGATTCCCTTAGTGAAGGCTAGGGAGCCGTCCTCCAGCGACTGGCGGAGATCGCCGGGGAAGCCCACCAGTGCCCGTGCCGCGGTCCTGAAGGCGCGGATCCGGAACGGGTTCTCGCTCTTCAATTCGAGGAAGGCGGCGATCTGTTCCAGCACTTGCGCCACCGCCTTCTTGTCCATGTAATCCTTTACGCTTTCCATACGAGCTAGGAGCTGGGAGCTGGGAGCTGGGAACGGCGCACTGCCACCTGAAGGTCTGAGCTTCTGGCTCCTAGCTCCCCGTTCCTGGCTCCAAGCTCAATACGCCAACCCAGCTCGAGCAACTCCTCCTCACCGGTCAGGGAGAAGAGCCCAGCCGCCTTGCCTCCAGCCAGCGTGGGCGCAAACAGATCGGACCCATCGGCTCGCCCCAGCAGAAGCGGCCGCTGGCCGGCTGTTTCGACCACGCTGAATCCCTGGCGTTCGGGGTGGATTCCGAAAACGCCGAGGACTCTCAGGCTTCCCTCCGGTCCCCCATGCACGAAACAGCCGTCGAGAGGTTCCGGGGGTTGCCCGGGTATTACCTCGGCCCAAAGCCGATGCACCGGCATGGCAACGAAGTGGGCCGCGGCGGAATCACCGGCGCCGGAGAAGTCAACGGCGCCCATCAGCCAGGGCAGCCTTTCGAGAGCAACCTCGACCGTGTGTTCGCCGGAGTTCCAGAACAGGTAGGCGTGGTGCAGTAGTGCGGCGAGCTGGTCGATTCCCTCACCCAGGCCCTCTTCCGGCCGAAGCTCTCGCAGCAGGGTGACTGACTCCCGCACCATCAGGAATCGGTCTCTATCGCGGGGATCATGGCCGGCTTGGGCGAGGGCGCTGCGAATCCGGGGGAACACCTCCTCGGCATATTCGCGAAAGACGAGATCGAAGGGGGTGGGGCGCATGCTGAAATCTAGCTCCCACTCACTCCCGGGGCAGAAACCCATCCAGCGAGTGCCGAAACTCCTCGAACGCCTCGACATATGGTACATGACCGCAATCGGGCAGAGCGGAAAATCCGGCTCCCAGCAGCTGGGCCAGCTCGCGAGAGGCCTCTATCGGAATGACATCACTCTCACCATGCACCACCAGCGCCGGCAGGTCCAGGGTCGAGAGTGACGGCCGGAGGTCATAGTCGCCCAGGCTGCTCCACACCTCCTGCTGGGTACGGCCGGTAATGCGAAACGGGGTGAGGTCCCGGGCCCGTTCCGGGTCGTGGAAGTAGGCCGCAACCGACAGCTCGAACAGGCGCTGGGCATAGAGAACGGGGTCGCGCTCCC
Organism: uncultured Gemmatimonadales bacterium; assembly: GCA_963840165.1. Classification (GTDB taxonomy): domain Bacteria; phylum Gemmatimonadota; class Gemmatimonadetes; order Gemmatimonadales; family GWC2-71-9; genus CAVVWJ01. Next base: position 839,052 of record CAWIXT010000006.1, on the reverse strand, counting down.
GCAGCCCGCTTTGCCGGAGCTCGGACCTGCGCCGCTGAAGCTCGGGGGCGAGGTTGCGTTCGTTGAACCGCCGCTCGAACTGCTCTCGCGCCGCACGCCATGCCGGGGCGGGGGACACCAGTGCCAGGCGGCTGACCCGGCTGGGATGTTGGGTGGCGTATAGCAGGGCGAGGAGTCCGCCCCAGGAGTAGCCCGCCAGCACCAGCTGCTCGAGCTTCCAGGTCTGACGCAGCGCCTCAAGGTCGGCTACCTGCTCCTGCCAGCCTACCGGAATGTCTCGCGAGACCGGTGAGCGGCCCCCACCGCGCTGATCGTAGTAGATCAGCTCGCGACCTGTCGCCAACGCGTCGAAGCCCGGGAGCAGGTAATCGTGGTGGGCGCCGGGGCCACCGTGCAGAACGACGGTGGGCGGGCCGCTCCCAATCCGGCGCTCGAAAATCTGGACGTCGCGTACTTCTCGAGTTTCAGTGCTGGCCAACTAAAGGTGCCTTGGTCGTCATGAGCAGTGTCGCTGGAGAACAGGCTGTCGGAGCTTGCGAGTCGCCCCGGAAAAGCTTACACGCGGATAAACCCGGATCAACAGCACGGATCGCTCCGATGCGGCATGCGCCTCCTTTGCCGTCGCCAGCACTGTGTTTGATGTTCAACGGCACACCGGCAGGGTTCCGGTCCAAAAGCTATCTCTGCAACTCGGGTACGGAGCTCAGAGGTGTGCTGTCGAATAAAGCTTCCGGGGCCAAGGCTGGCGCAGAGCACATTTGACCGAACGGAGCAATCAGTGCTGTTATCCGTGTAATCCGTGTTAGAGCAGTTGTTAAACTACAGCAGCACTGCCAACGCGTCCGCTACCTGCCTGACCTGGGCCTCCTCTTCCTGGGTGAACGGGTCGGGTACGTCGCTGTCGATGTCGATCTGCCCCAGAATGGTGCCACCCCGCCGGATCAGCACCACCAGCTCCGACCGGGTCCACGTGTTGCATGCCAGGTAATTGCCGACCGCGGTCACATCGGGCACGTTCTGATCCCGGCCGGTCGAGACGGCGGTCCCACACACTCCAGTTCCAACCGGAATCCGGGTGTGCTCCGTCTCCCGGCCGGCGTAGGCCTCCAGCAGCAACTCGCTGCCGTGCAGCATGTACAGGTATACCGAGGTGTAGGGTGGGCCGGCGGCGCGGATCTTTTCGGCGGCGGTTCGCAGCAACTCCGATCGCGAGGCGTCGCGCGCGAACGCTCCGCGAAGCGCAGCCACTACGCGGCCGGCGTCGAGAACGGCCACGCTCAGCCTCCGCGCGCCCCCAGGGTGGCGCGCAGCGTGGTGACCGCGGCACCGCGCCGAACCAGGATCTCCACCGTGTCGCCCGGCTTATGACTTCGCAGCGCGTCTGTCATGGCCTGAAGATCGGGTGTCTCGGTACTGCCGATCCGCGTGATGATGTCGTCACCCCTTAGGCCCGCCTTCTCGGCTGGGCTCCCGGCCCGGACGCCCACGAGTCGCACTCCTCCCGGCGCGCCGGTCATGTCCGGAACCGTGCCAAGATAGGCCCCGTAGCCCGGCGGGCCCGAGCCGGTACGCGCCGCAGTCTGGGGTGGCGCATCGGCCGGGAGATCGACGAAGGTCAGCGGCCTGGTGCGATCAGCCAGCGCCGTCACCAGTCCAAGCGTGAAATCGGCTACCCGCTTCAAGCCGTCATAGTTCACCTTCTGCCAGTCGTCCGTGGTGCGATGGTAGTCCTCGTGCAGGTCGGTGAAGAGATGGAGGACCGGACGCTTGACGGCGTAGAATGATGAGTGGTCGCTGGGACCGAAACCGTCTCCCTGGGCCTTGAGGTCGAACCCGGCATACCAGTTCAGGGAATCGAGCAGGGCGGGAAACTCCTTGGCGCTGCGGGCGCCGTAGACGATCAGGCGTCCGTTTCGGAGCCGCCCCACCATATCCAGATTCACCATCGCCAGCGTTTGGGCCAGCGGGTAGATCGGCTGCCTCACGTAATAAGCTGAACCGAGCAGGCCCAGCTCCTCGCCGCTGAACGCGATGAACACGACCGTCCGGGCCGGGGGAGAAGCCGCGAGGCGCGCAGCTACCTGGATCATGGCCGCGATGCCGGAGGCGTTGTCATCCGCCCCATTGTGGACCAGCCCGGTGCTGTCGGGATCCAGACTCCCGAATCCGCCATGCCCCAGATGATCGTAGTGGGCGCCGAGTACCACGGTCTGATTCCGGAGAATTGGGTCGCGGCCCGGGAGGATCCCGATCACGTTGCGGCCCACGAGTGCGTCGGTGTCCGTCTGCCGCGCAGCGGGGGCATCCCGGCCCACGGTAAACGATTGGAACCAGCCTCCGGCCGCGGGCTGCAGCCCTACCTGGGAAAAGCGACGGGCCAGATAGGCGGCGGCTGAATCCGCCCCCCGCGATCCGGTCATGCGGCCCTGCAGCCGGTCATCGCTCAGGAAGCGGATGTCATCAAGCAGTCGAGGCGGTTCGGGAGAGTGCTGAGCCTGGAGCCGGTAAGCGGCGGGGAAGAGGCCGAGCGAAACGAGGAGCAGGACGGTACGCCACATAGGATCGGGGAATATAGGCTCAGCGTGTCACTGCGGCACCAGGTTGGTCTGTGGGGTGAGCTTTCGGGCGAACGCCGCTAGCAGCTGTGCCGTCCGATCGAGATCCTCCAGTGCCACCATTTCGTTGGGACTGTGCATGTAGCGATTGGGAACGGAGACCAGAGCCGTGGCCACACCCCGATGGGCGTTGAAGATGGCTTCCGCATCGGTGTGAGTGTCGCGGGACGCCGCCTCGATGGTATAGGGAATCTTCTCCGCCTCCGCCGCTGCCACCAGCAACTCGAATACCACCTCGCTGACGGATGCGCCCCGGGCCAGCGTGGGGCCTCCTCCGAGCCGGTAGTCGCCGTGCTTTCTCTTCTCGATGCCGGGATAATCGGTGGCGTGGGTGACATCCACCACGATGGCCACATCCGGCTCCAGCCGGTGAGCCGAGGAGCGCGCCCCGCCTCCGGAAGACGCGATCTCCTCTCGCGTCGTGGCGACTGCCGTAATGGATGCCTGCGGCCGGTCGGCGGCGAGTAGCCGCAGCGCTTCCAGCACCACGAATGCCCCGATGCGGTTGTCGATGCAGCGGCTCACCAGGCGGCCATTGGGGAATTCGAGGACCCCGGCGGCCAGCACGCCCGGGTCGCCGATCCTCACCCGGGCCTCGGCCTCCCCCCGGTCAGCGGCTCCCACATCGATCCAGAGATCCTCGACTTTGGATACCTTCTCCCGCTCCTCTCGTTCCATGAGGTGAATCGCGCGTTTGCCTACCACACCGATCACTGACCCGGCGCGGCCCAGCAGAATCACCCGCTGTCCGACGAAGACCTGGTGGTCCCACCCGCCGATGGTGTCGAAGCTGAGGTAGCCCTCGGCGTCGATGTGCGTCACCATCACGCCGATCTCGTCGATGTGGCCGGCCAGCATCAGGCGAGGCGCAGCGTCCGGGTTGATGGCGGCAAAGGAGTTGCCGCTGACATCCGCGTGCACCGAGTCGGCGAACTTGCCCGCCTCGGCCCGCCATAACCGGGCCGGTGCTGCCTCGAAGGACGATGGACCGGGCGTGTCCAGCAACGACTTCAGGAACGACAGTGAGTCACGATTCACGGAGAGCCGGTCCAATTCCTGTTCGAGGTATAGCACTCGGCAGCCACCGCGGGCTGTCAGGGCCAGGCCGGGGAGACAGCGCGGCGCGAATACGTTCCGCCCCGTCCACGATTCTCGGGCCGGCCCGTGACGTGTACGCGTTGCCATCGACGATCGACACTACTGCACGGCTCAGGGTGGCGAGCGCCTCGGAGTTCCGCAACGCGGCGAGCTCGCTCCTGGCGCGAGGGATTCCCAAGCCACAGAGCATGACGAGTACGTGGTCGGGCCAAAGATCCCGAAGGTCCTGCCACTCGCAGCGGCGGGAGTGGCTCCCCGGTCGTGCGCCTACGTCGTCACCGCCGGCCGCCTCGACCAGTTCGGGCACCCAATGGCCGGCGAGATACAGCGGGTCGAGCCACTCCACGCACATGACCCGCGGACGCTGATCCGGACCAGCGCCTCTGAGCCGGCGGAGCCTGCTTTGCAATCCCAGCACCAGCTCATCCGCCTCTTCGGCAAGATTGACTGCCGCGCCTACCCGCCGAATGTCGGCCCAGATGCCGGCGAGATCTCGCCCTTCCAGCGTGAGAACCTGTGGCGGGGGGTCCAGCGCTTCAGCCAATCGGTGTACCGCTCCATCCGAGACGGCGCAGACATCGCAGAGGCTCTGAGTGACGATCAGGTCCGGCTGCAGACGCCGCAGCAGCTCGGTCTCGATCCCGATCACCGCCTGACCGGCGTCGCGGAGCCGGCGCACCTCGGCGTCGAGGGTAGCACCGGGCGCGTCCACATCGAGTAGGCTGGACGTGACGCGCGGTAGGTGCTGCACCGAACCGGGATAGTCGCACTCGTGCGAAATGCCGACCAGCTGTCCCGCGCCACCCAGGGCGGCCACGATCTCAGTGGCCGAGGGCAGCAGCGTGATGACGCGCATTTATCTCAGGGCACGCTCGAGACCTTAGCGGCGGGCGACCCGGTAAAGCAGCGCGCCCAGGATCGCGAACATCAGCAGGGCCGCGAGATCGCTGGCCGCGAAACCACCAACGACCCGCTGCAAACCAACGACGTGTGCCAGGTATTCCGCTGCCGGCACCTGGGCCGCTTCTGCCTTCAGCACCAGCGCCGCCGCGATCCCAGCTATCGCCACGCCTGCAATAGCGCCGCCGGCGATCAGCCCGCTGGCGTAGAGCACGCCGGGCCCCGACTCCACTTCGGCGATCGAGCGGGAGCCGCTCTTGAGGCGCCGCTCCACCAGCCACCGCACCGCTCCACCGATGAACATGGGCGCAGAGGTGGAGATCGGCAGATAGACACCTACGGCGATAGGTAGGGACTGGAGGCCCATCAGCTCGATCGCAATGGTGAGGAAGACCCCGATCAGCACCAGCCCCCACGGCAGCCGCTGGGTCAGGATGCCGTCAGTGACCAGACGCCATGATCGTGGCCTTGGGCGAATCCAGCTTGGTGACCGGCTTGCCGTCGATTTCCCGAATGCGCCCGCCGATGCCCGGGTCGACCAGGTAGGCCACTTCCCGGGTTCCCGGATCGATCAGGTACTTGCCGGGCTGTACGCCCTCGGTCGGCAGATTCACCCGCACGACTTCCCATTCGCGGCCTTCGTGCCGCATCCGCTCGCCCAGGCTCGTGACCGATCGGTCCAGGCAGCCCGGGCGCGGCGGCCTGAAGGGCGACCCCGGGATGACGCTCGGGGACGACGTTGGTGTACGTGGTATTGAGCAGCGAGATGGTCCAGCCGATCGCCAGGGCGGAGGTCATGGCCCCGACCATGATCGCGATCTGCTGCCGCTTCGGGGTGGCCCCAACCAGAAATCCGGTCTTGAGATCCTGGCTGGTGGTGCCCGCGAGGGCGGCCGATACGGCGATCACGGCCGCGATCGAGATCGCCGCGACCCGGTAGTCCACTCCGGTCCAGCCGATCAGATAGAAGATCGTCGCCGTACCGATCAGGGCGGCGATGGTCATGCCCGAGATCGGGTTGGCGCTGACGCCGATTACGCCGGTGATGCGGGAGGAGACCACCACGAAGAAGAAGCCGAAGATGATGATCAGGACGGCTCCCAGCAGGTTGACGCCTACCTGGGGAACCAAGCGTGAGCACCAGCACCAGCGCGATCGAGCCGGCGATGGTCACCCAGATCGGCAGGTCGATGTCGGTCCTGAGCCGGCTGCTGAGCTCACCTGCGCTCCGCTGGAGGTCCTGGAACCCGGACCGGAAGGCCCCGACGATGGTCGGCAACGCCCGGAACAGGGCGATGATCCCCGCCGAAGCCACTGCGCCGGCGCCGATGTAGAACACGAACTCGGCCCGCACCTCGCTCGGGCTCATATCCCGGATCAGCTTGGTCTCGGCGAAGATCGGCTGGGTCAGCCCCGAGCCGAACAGCGTGATGGCCGGGATCAGAACCAGATAGGCGAGCGAGCCACCGGCGAACAGGTAGCCGGCGATACGGGGGCCGATGATGTAGCCGACTCCGAGCAGCTCCGGCGACACCTCGGCCGAGATCGACGCGTTCTTGTAGAAGCTGGAGACTCGGCCGGGATACTCCTTCCAGAGCTTGAGCCCCGCCATCAGGAACTTGTAGACGAACGCGATCCCGAACGCCTGAAACAGCAGCCGGGCCTGGAGCCCGCCCTTGTCGCCCGCGATCAGCACCTCGGCGCAGGCGGTGCCTTCGGGGTAGGTGAGGTTGCCGTGCTCCTTCACGATCAGCGCCCGGCGGAGCGGGATCATCATCAGGATGCCGAGCAGCCCGCCGATGACCGCGATCACCGCCACCTTGCTGACGTTCAGGTCGTAGCCCATCAGCAAGATGGCCGGGAGCGTGAAGACCACCCCGGCCGCGATCGACTCACCGGCCGAGCCGGTGGTCTGGACGATGTTGTTTTCGAGGATGGTCGACTTGCCCAGGGTCCGGAAGAACGCGACCGCAAGCACGGCGATGGGGATCGAGGCCGAGACCGTGAGCCCGATCTTGAGTGCCAGGTAGACGCTCGAGGCGGCGAAGACGATGCCGAGTACTGCGCCCAGAATGACGGCCCGGGCGGTGAGCTCCGCTGGAGACTGCTCCGGGGGGACGTAGGGCCTGAACTCAGGGGTTTCCGGAGGGGCGCTGGGCCGGATCTGGGTCGCCATGCAGGGCCTTAGTGTCGATGGGGAAGGCTGCGGGGACGGTTGAAAGTAGGGAGCATGGGTGGGGACGTCCAGCCAATTAGCAGGCGCAGCCCTCGTTTCTGGTAGAAACTATTGCGTTTTCGGATACCCGGGGGTAGTATGTCCGCGCTTAGTAGATGGTAAAGCCCGCTCCGAGGTCGGGCTGCCTCGCCTCGATGGTTGACCCGCTGTCTGCCGCACGACGCCTACTTGGCACATCGCATTCACATCGTTCCACACCCTGTTCCTGCCGGAGGTTCTTCTTGCAGAAGCTCAAACTCCGACTTGCTGCGGCCCTCGCAGCGGTCGCCCTCGCCGCCTGCGTCGACACCCAGTCGCCCGAAGTCCGCGCTCCAGAAGCCAGCAGCCCCGCCGTTGCCCGTCAGTCCAGAGATATCCCGGCCGTGCCCAAGAAGGTCCTCAAGGTCAGCCGGAAAGACTCCAAGCGAGCCCGGAAAGAGTACAACGTTACGCTCCGCTTTCTCACCGAGACCAGCCCCGCTCAGGAAGCGGCGTTCACCGCCGCAGTCGCACGGTGGGAAGAGCAGATCACGAAGGACAAGCCGGACGATACCGAGGGTCTTCCTCCTAACTATTGCTTCGGCGGAACTCCCGCGTTCGGGACCATCGACGACCTGCTGATCGATGTGGCTCTCCTGCCCATTGACGGCCCTGGCACTCCAGAAGAGGGCAACATTCTCGGCTTTGCCGGACCTTGCGCGGTGCGGACCTCCGATCTGCTCAGTGTGTATGGCGTCATGGTGTTCGACACCTACGACATGGAGTCCATGGAGGAAGACGATATCCTGGAGAACGTCATCCTCCACGAGATGGGGCACGTACTGGGTGTCGGCTCGCTATGGAACCTCGCCATTCCCGGACTGCCCGAGCGCTTTCTGTTGCAGGGCGAGGGAACCGGCAACCCGTTCTTCCTCGGCAAGCGGGCGAACAAGGCCTACAAGCACCTCGGCGGTAAGGGGCTGGTGCCGGTGGAGGGCGATTTCGGTCCGGGTACCGCCGACGCCCACTGGGATGATGATACCTTCGGCAACGAGCTCATGACCGGCTTCATCGGACTGGGTGAGAGCCCCCTGAGCGATATCACTGCGGGATCCTTGACCGATCTGGGCTACGAGGCTCGCGACAAGGGCGATCAGTACGAGCTGCCCACCCTCGCGGACGCGGCCATGAGCGCCAGTGTGGCACGGCTGCCGGGCATCGATCTGTCCAAGCAGGAGATTCTGGTGACGCCCAAGTTCTTCAGATAGCCTGTGCCTTTGTAACACGGGAAGGGCGGACGAAAAGGTCCGCCCTTCTTTTTTGCGACAGGTTTGAACGCTGCGTGTCGCAAACCGTGCGGATCTCGTGCATTGGGCGCCAGGGCTGGCGCCGCGTGGTCTGCAAACGACAAGATGACCCACTTGCGAACCTTCCGCTTACGCGATAGCATCTACCACCCGCGCCCCACAGGTCCACGCCGGCGCGTCGCAAGTTCCACTCAAATGATTCATCCTATAACTAAGCGGAGCGGTTGCTCCGGGGGATTTTGATTTGCACCTAAGGCACGTCCTCTATTCCGTCCTTGCGCATGCGTGCAGTTAATCGTCGGCGAGTCTTTGTCGTTGGCTCCTTTGCAACGGTTCTATTCCCTCCGGATCACATTCCCAAACACATACCTCGGTTCACCATCTCCTACCCCCACAAGAGGGAAACCGGTCCATGAATCGCCGACTCGCGCTCAGTCTTGCCGCCGTGCTCGTAATTGGGGCCTGTACCGATCAGCAGGATCCTTCACCGACATCACCGGAGCCCAGCTTTGCGAAAGCAGGCACTAAATACGTAATCGTGGGAGCTAACGAGGCCCTTCCGGCCAACCTGGATGCCCAAGTGGCTGCCGCTGGAGGAAGCCTGGCAGGAAAGCACAGTGAAATCGGAATTGCCTATGCGATCTCCGCCTCCCCGGCCTTCCGAACCAAGCTGGCGGCCACCGCCGGGATCGAGTCGGTCACGCCGGACCGGATGATTCAGTGGGTGGGCCCGGTCGTGGTTCGCGAGAATGCCGCGGTCGAAGCCGACGTGGCTAGTGCCGGAGACAACGAGACCTTCTTCTCATTCCAGTGGGCCCCCACCGCTATTCAGGCGCCGGAGGCCTGGAACGCGGGCTTTACCGGCCAGGGCGTGCGCGTCGCCATTCTGGACGGGGCGATCCATAGCAGCCACGTCGATCTGGCACCCAATCTCGACCTGCCGGCCTCACGCTCGTTCGTGCCCGGCTTCGGCCCCCATCAGGATGTGGGCACGTTCTGGCATGGCACCCATGTCGCGGGGATAGTCGCAGCCGCTGACAACGGCATCGGAACCATCGGTATTGCTCCGCAAGCCACGCTCATCGGCGTCAAGGTGCTGCACAACGGATCGGGTGAATTCAACTGGGTCACCGACGGCATCATGTACGCTGCCAAGCCTGCTGCTGAGGGAGGGGCTGGCGCTCAAGTGATCAACATGAGCCTGGGCGCCACGCTGGATGAGAAGGACCCGGAAACCAAGGCCGAGGTCAGGGAGCTCAAGAAGGCGGTGGACCGGGCCACCAAGTACGCTCATAAGCGAGGTGTGACGGTGATCGCGTCGTCAGGCAACGGCGCTACCAACTTCGACGTAGAGAAAGAGCTGTTCAAGACGCCGGCACAGAACAAACACGTCATCTCGGTAGCGGCGACCGGTCCCGTCGGCTGGGTCTTTCGTGGCGCCACCAACTTCGATGCTCCGGCCTACTACACCGACTTCGGCAAGTCGCTCGTTGACGTGGCCGGGCCCGGTGGGACCGCGGGACTGTTTGTGGTCGAGGGGATCGACGCGATTTGTAGCAAGACTGGAACCTTCGTGACGATCACAAACTTCTGCGAGGCCTTCGACATGGTCCTGAGCACAGTACGGGGTGGCGCAACCGCCACTGCCTCGTACAACTGGGCTCAGGGTACCAGCATGGCGGCTCCCGCGGTCTCGGGCATTGCCGCGCTGATCATCCAGAGAAACGGCGGCAGCATGAAGCCCGATCAAGTCCGCACCCGGCTGCAGAAGACTTCGCTCGACCTCGGCACGCCCGGCAAGGACGAGTTCTATGGCCACGGCTGGGTGAACGCGTTCAGAGCTATTCAGTAACCACCAGACAGCAACCGGGGGCCAGAGAGGCCGGCCGAACGGCAGGCCTCTCCCCCCGCGTAGTCTCGCAGGACGACTAAGCTGTACCACTCGGTGCTGCAATAAGTTGCACCCCGTTCCGAATTCAAGATCAATGGCCAGTAGTGTCTTGACGACGATGTTTGCGAGGGACACTTTCTCCTCGCCCGTCACAGGTTGTTGCAATGCTGGGACACAATGAACGGGCTCAATTCACTACGGATCCCCAAGACTCCATTCGCTAACAGCAGCAGAAGAGCGCAACGCGCACCACCCGCGGCCGTGATCAGGCTGCGAGGCAAGCGAGTATTCGAATCAATTCGACCTTTTGGTTTGTAGTTGATCGCTGCACCAGCAATGCTTCCTCTCATCAAAGGTGGTCAAGTATGCGCGTCGGACGATTCATGCTGTGTACCGGCAGTGCCGTGCTCCTGGGCCTTACCGCGTGTCAAAAAGATTCTGATCCTGTTGCTCCCTTCGAAACCCCGTCACTCGCTGTTGCTGGTAAGCCCAAGACCTTCGTGATCTCGCTGGCTGAGTCCGGGGCACCTACTGATTTGGCGGCTCGCGTTGCCAAGGCTGGTGGGAAGCTCACCAAAGTGGAGGCGGAAGCAGGCGTGGCCATCGCCGAGTCCGACGCCACCGATTTCGCGGCCAAGCTGCGGGTTGAGCCGGGCATCGAAGGTGTCGGGGCCGACCGTGTCATCCAGTGGGTCGATCCGAACCAGCGCTACATCGTGGCCGAAGACAGGCACGGCCCTCACGCAGACGTGGGCACCACTGAGCGCTGGTACCCGATCCAGTGGAACATGGTAGCCATCGAGGCGAAGAAGGCCTGGGATCGCGGTGAGATGGGCAAAGGCGCCCGGGTAGCCATTCTGGACGGCGGCATTTGGAACCAGCACGTGGACATTGCACCGAACCTCGACGTGGCACGCTCCCGGTCCTTCGTCGCCGGCCAGCCCTACAACAATGACACCGGCACCTTCTGGCACGGCACCCACGTGGCGGGAATCGTCGCCGCCGCGGACAACGCCGACAACCTCGGCACCATCGGCGTAGCGCCCGAGGCTACACTGATCGGCGTAAAGGTCCTGCACAGCGGCACGGGCAGCTTCCAGTCGGTCATCGACGGGATCATCTACGCCGCTACCCCGATCGCCAAGGGCGGCGCGGGCGCGGATATCATCAACATGAGCCTGGGCGCCACCTTCGAGCCTGCTCCGGAAGACAAGGAGCTCCTCAAGGCGCTGGACAAGGCCACCCGCTTCGCCCACAAGCAGGGCACATTGGTGATCGCCTCCACGGGGAACGGCGACGACGCCGGCATCGGGATCGATCACGATGCGCATCGGGAGCTGGTGACCGTTCCCGCGCAATCCGACAAGGTCGTGGCAGTGTCGGCCCTCGCGCCGTTCGGCTACGCCAAGGGCGCTACGGACTACGACATTCTGTCTTCGTTCTCGAACTACGGCAAGTCGATCGTTGACCTCTCCGGCCCGGGCGGGGACTTCGATTATCCCGACCAGGTGCCGCCGAACTGCACGCTCGCCATCAATCCCGGCCCGCCCCCGACCACCACGACTGTAACGCAGCCGTGCTGGGTCTTCGACATGGTGGTGAGCAGCTGCCGCGGAACCGGTGTAGCCAACGTGTGCTGGGCCGCGGGCACCAGCATGTCGTCACCTGCGGTTGCGGGAGTGGCGGCGCTGATCGTGGGCAAAAAGAAGGGCAAGATCAGCCCGGACGCCCTGTTCGAGGCCATCGCTCGGTCCGCCGATGACCTCGGCCGACGCGGAAATGATGCGATCTATGGAAAGGGCAGGGTAAACGCCGGACGCGCGGTCAGATGATTCAGGTGCACGCGCGGTAATACACGGGGCCCGGTCATCAGGACGGGCCTCGTTGGCTAGCTTCTCTTAGGTTAGAAGCGGTTTCGAGCATTCTCTCGCCCGGTTCCGTATTATGTGAGCGGGGTCGCACTCACTCCTGGAGGACAGCCATGCTGTGGACCGTCTTCGGTATTCTTCTGGCACTCTGGCTCCTCGGCGTCGTCTCGGCAAATACCTTCGGCGGGTTCATCAACGTTCTGCTGGTGGCCGCTATCGGAGTCGTTCTGTTGCGGTCCATCCAGGGTCGCCATCCCCTTTGAAGGTGATACTTGCGCAGAATTGAGATGTGTCTCACGATGACTCGCTCCCGACACGATGTTCGGCCTCGCTTGACTCTCACGCTGCTCCTGCTGAGCATCGCGTGTGCTTCACCTGGTTCGCGAGCCATTCCGGAGAACCAGGAGGCCTCCGATTCAATGCCCGGCGAAACGGCGGCTAATCAGATGGAGATTACCGGGGTGATCCGTTATCACACGCTCGAAGGTGGGTTCTATGCCATTCAGGGCGACGACGGCCAGGTTTACAACCCCACCAACCTGTCCGAAGAGTTTCACCAGGACGGCTTGCCCATCGTCGCCAAGCTCAGGGTACGCCGGGACCTCGTGAGCAGCCGGCAGATGGGCACGCTGGTCGAAGTGCTGGAAATCCGCAAACGGTAAGGATGAGCGGCTGTTAGGCTCTGGACTCTCTTCGTAATACTCCTGGTACTCTGGCTTCTGGGCATCGTATCAGCCCACACCTTCGGGGGCTTCATTCACGTTCTCCTCTGGGCAGCCATCGCGGTGGTGTTACTGGGAGTCCTCCAGGGTCGCCGGAAGATGAGCTGAGCAGGTAATGACGCTTTAAATAAGAAACGGCCCAGCGAGTGCTGGGCCGTTGCGATCTGAATGATGCCTTACGACTAGTTCGGCCAGCGCGACCAGATGGTGTTCATCCCAGCAAGATCGCTCGATAGCGGCAGGTGCCGGATACCGGCATAGACCGGATTCATGACCGCAGAAGGTGGCGGACCGAAATGTCCGATGCCGAGTGAGTGCCCGTTCTCGTGCAATCCCACCGTCTCTACGTCGATGCCGGGAGATCCGACATTAATACCCCAAGGGCGGCCCGCGCGGGGTTCACCGGGCGTGCCGAAGGTGTCGTTGTAGTAGACCTCGTTCAGGGCGGTGTCCAGGTAATTGTCGCCGTTGAGGTCGCTGGGCACTCCAGGAGCATCCTCAAAGATGAACGACACCGAAAAGGCGAGAATCCCGTCGCCACCGCCCGGCCCTCCAACCGCCTCGAAGTAGGCCCGTGGCAGCCAGCCAGCCTCCACGATGTCAGCCAGGAACGGGTCCCCAAAGTCGCCGAAGCCGAAGAAGGAGTCGAAGATATCGGGATCTGCGCCACTATCCGTACGCTTCACGATATTCACCTTCTTGAAAGGCTTGCTGTTCTCCCAAGTCAGGAGTCCCCTGTCGAGCGCCGCCTCGGTTTGGGCGTTCGTAAGCCCGCTCGCGGTGGCCCCATCACTTTGGTCTACCAGGTAGGTAATGTCGTTCCCTTGCGCTAGACGCCGCGGATCACCTGATACCCACCGAAACTCCTGCTGGTGGATCCGGTTGCTGGGCCGGCCCTGGCCGATGGTAAAGAACTCGATCGCCTCGACGGCAACACCGAGCCCGCGCGCCCTCAGCTTCTGATTGATCTCCTCCATCAGCTGGATTGTTGCCGGGCTACCGGTAGGTGTCTTCTTAAAGGAAGGGGTCTTCGCTTGGTCCGGAACGGGCGGAGTAATCGAATCCTGGCATGCTGACAACGCGAGGGCCCCGAGGAGGAGAAGCCCGGTAAACTTTCTGTGCATACGCAACTCTCCCAGAAAGTGGTTGGAAGTGATGGACGTAGTGCAACGAGCAGAACGTGCCGCCGCTGAGCTATACGGGTGCCACGAGATCGTGGCACGTGCGACGGATTCGACATGGGGAGAACCAGAAGTTACTGCATGTACCGTGAGGCGCTAGACCGGCCGGAAATGTGAGCGCAGGGGAAGTGGCCTTGATAACAACGGCCCACCAACAAGGCTGGGCCGTTTCGCTATATGGACGATTCTCTTCTCTAGTTGCCGGTCTCCTCCCCGGACGTGGAGTCCTGAATCCCTGCAGCCTTCGACCACCAGTCTGGGGTCGTCGTCTCGTCACTGCCAAGCTGGGGCTCGACCGTCGCGGGATCCGCCGGTATCACCATTCCGTTCGCTCCCAGATCCTGAAAGAGCTTCCACTGTGCTTGCCGTGCTGCCCCGGGACGGTTGCCATTGTACATCAACGAGAGGATCAGGGTGCCTTCGGGCCGGCCCAGATACCCCACCAGTGTGCTGGCCTGAGCCAGCGTGCCGGTCTTGGCCCGGACCACTCCGACACCGGGCAACCCGGTGTTGAGGTGGCGGAGCGTGCCGCTGCCGTTCGCCGGCAGCAGCTGGGGGAAGTTCTGGCCCGCCGGTGTCATGGGGAACCGGGCGAGATATGACACAAACGCGGCGGGGCTGACCCGGTCCTCGTAGGAGAGACCGCTGCCGTCCACCAGGTATACACCGGTGCGCTGGCCGATCACCTCCTGCACGTGGGCGGTGAGGTTCGCGGGGCCATGGGTCGACCCGCCGGCCCATTGCAGCAGGAGCTCCGCCCCAAGGTTCAGACTCCGGCGGTTAATCTCGCTGGCCAGCGAGTCTAGTGGTGGCGACGCCACTTCGGCCAGCACCTTGAAGGAGCCATCCAGCGGCTCGGTGGCCTTGGCCCTGGGGTTCCATACGATTCCCGCCTTGCGCAGTGCCGTCGCCCACGCGGCGCCCAACACCGCCTTTGGATTCGTGGCTGTGGCGGTCAGCCGGCGTGGGGCCGCCCGAACGCCGATACTGCCGGCGATTACCCAACCACCGGCCCGGCCGGGACGCAACCTGAGCCGGGAGCGCCTCCCGCTCACGGTCACAGCAGTGACCGAAACCAGCGATCTGATGCCATCCGGTGCGGTCTCGATCAACCGCACCGGTGCACCCACTTTCCGGCCCGGCTGGACAGTGAGCCAGACGATGTTCTCGTGCACCGTCAGCGGCCCGACGAGCGGCGCGAAAAGACGCCCCGCATGCTTGCGAGACCACACCTCCGGGTACACCGCCGTGGCGGGGCCGTTAGCGCTACGAACCTCCATTGGACCGGAAAGCCGCCTGACCCCAGCGCCGGCCAGCTGTACCGCCAGGTCATGGAGAGTCGGGCCTGAGCCCGCGGCCCGCTCGAGCGACGGATCGCCGTTCAGTTCCAGGGCCCAGCTTCCCAGCCACTCTCCCCGGACCGTGTCAATCACGCCGGCACCCACCACCCGGGTAGACCGCCGGGCCGACCCGCCCAGAACGCTGCGGGCGTACCCGGTAGTGAACAGCTTCACCGCCGATGCCGGCATCAGAGAGAAGTCGGGATTCATGCTCCAGAGCATCTGCCCCGACTGGTCGGCGATGGCGATGCCCCACTGCCCGGGCGCGCTGCGAGCGGCGGATGCATACCATTCAGTCACCCTGGTGTTCAGCCACTCCTGGTTTCCCTGGCCCATGGCCACGGCGGGAAACCCGGATAGGATCAGAAGCGAAAGCCACACAGAGCGGGAATGGATCAAGAGTGTCACAGGCCTTTCAGGCTGAGTACGTCAATAATCGGGGTGGTCAGGTGTTGCGGCTGGAGGCCGAAACTGTGCCGAAGTGACTCACCTGCAGGGCTGGAATTTAACCCTGTTCGCCTCGGTCCCGTTCCCTCGGCTCCCATTGGGCTGAGCCAGCAATTCCCGGGCCTTTACCGCGGGAATCTGGATGGTATCCGCATCCGGGTGACATGAGTCACAGAACCCATCCTGAGCGGCCGATATCATGTCGGGCGCAGAGGCGGAGATTTGTCTTGCCATGTGCTTGAGGGTGGGCGAAGCGCATGGCACCACCAATGGTGCGGGACGCGGGACCCAAGTGACTTCACTGTAGGCGATCCGAGGAGGTCGAATGCGAGTCAATTCTACCACACGCTTTGCAGCTCTGGCGGCACTAGTGGGCGCTCTGGCGTGTGCCGGCAACACCGCTCGCGAGGCGGACACCGATGAGTCCGCAGCAGCGGCACGCGACACCACCACAACCGACACCCTGGGCCAGAACCAGCCTGGTTACCGCGGGATGGAGACGGACACCACGATCGCTCCGACCGATTCGCAGGCAACTGACACCTTCATGCAGAATCAGGGCACCGGGCAGGCTCAGGACACCGCGGGCTACTCCGGTATGGAGCGGGTAGATACGACAGGCCAGCAGGGCCAAACCGATACGACTGGCGCCTGGGGTGCTGACACCTCCGGGGCCAATCAAAACACCGGCCAGACCGGTATGGACACGACAGGCCAGTCCTCAACTGGGGACACGACCGGTTACAACAATTCGCAGAACCAGACCGATACGACCACTTCCCGCTAACCAGCGGGGAGCTGCGGGTCCCAACTCGGGGGCGCCAACTGGTGCTCCCGAGTTTTTTTGCCCCTTTCTGGTGTGAGCTTCCTCACGACCAGGCCGGTTACCCACTCACTGCATTACCCAATCCGTCTCCATACTCTGTTCCCTTCGAGGACCCGGGCATAGCGCCAGACCGAATGAACCAAGTGGAGGACATATGACGTTTGTAACCATCCCCGGCAGCGCCCCGCTGCGTAGCCTGGCTGCTGTACTGGTGCTCGCGGGCGCTATGGCGTGCTCGCGTTCGGACCGCAGCAGCGGCGGCGATAACAGCGCTTCCATGGGGCAGGACACAACGAGTATCGCCCCGGACCAGACCGGGTCGACCAGCCCGGACAGCTCCACGTCCGCCCCCATGAATGCACCCCGCTCGGCAACGGCGCCTCCGTCCGCAGAGCGGGGCGACACCTCGATGACCGCGGACTCGGCTGCCGGGTATCGTGCCATGGATCGGGACACTGCGACGATGCCCGAGTCCGATTCCGCCAGAGTCACTCATGATTCTGCCGAGACCTCACAGGCGCCGTCCGACACCGCAGCCGTCGAGCGCTCGTCAGCGCCGGTCGGTGCCGCCGCGGCCGGGGGCGCCACCGCGGCAATGGCTCGCGACACCAGCGCCATCTCAGATCAGACCATCTCGGACACGGCCGGAACGCTTCAGGCCAGCGTAGACACTTCTCACACCGCCGAACCTTCGGACAGCGGTCACGCCGGCGCCGTCCTGGCAGCAGGAGCGGCAGGCGCGGCGGTGGTGGCCAGCCGGAACGACGACGGCTCGAAGGATGATCGGGTCGCCGAAACCGGCAGCACGGTGTCCGTCTCCGACACTGCCGGCACGCTTCAGGCAAGCCTGGACACCTCGACTAACGCCGAACCCTCCGACAGCAGCCGGGCCGGAGCGGTCGTCGCCGCGGGGGCGGCAGGAGCCGCGGTGGGAGCCGCCGCTACTCGTGACAACGATGCCGCCGCCAACAATGACCCGGTCCGCCCCACGGAAGAAGTCAGCGAGACCCGGGGTCAGGTGACCACCGACGGCGGTGCCCTGGCCTCAGCTGACACGCTGGACCCGGAACGGATCCGGCCGCCTGAGGACTCCACCGAGATTCTGGGCAACGTCACTACGTACGAGACTGCGGACGAACAGCCGGTCAGCGCCTCCGAGCAGGCGGCTGCCTCGCAGAACCCCACGGATCAGGTTGGCGCTGCCGCCATGGGTGCAACAGTGACCGGCGCGGAAGCGGTCGGTTTGATGACCCGTCAGGGCGCACAGTGCAGTGTGGTGGATCCGGAATCCGACGAGGAGGTACGCTGGGACATGGCCAGCACCCCGGTGACGCTCAACCCGTGCGGACTGGGGAGCATGAATCTGTCGAAGGTGTCGACGGTACAGCGGGACAGCGGGACGGCGGGACAGTAACGGCGCCAGTTGATCTGATACAAGAAACCCTCTCGTGCCGGAATCCCGGCATGGGAGGGTTCTTCTACCTTTAGCTGACCCGCTGACCCGCTGACCCGCTTACTTCAGCAACCCCTTCGCGATGGTCTGCAGCTGCATGTTGCTGGTGCCTTCGTAGATGGTCCCGATCTTCGCGTCGCGGTAATACTTCTCCGCCGGGTACTCCTTGGAGTAGCCGTAGCCGCCGAACAGCTCCAGACATGCGGAGGTGATCCGGTCTGCAACCTGGGAGCTGAACAGCTTGGCCATTGCTGCCTGGTGGGCGAAAGGCTGCCCGGCGTCCTTCAGCCGGGCCACATTGTAGACCATCAGGCGGGCGGCCTCCAGGTCAGTGGCCATCTGCGCCAGTTGGAACTGCACCGCCTGGAACTCGGCGATGGCCTTGCCGAACTGCCGCCGCTCCTTCACGTAAGCCGTCGCCGCCGCGAGAGCGCCGGCCGCCACCCCGATCATCTGCGCGCCGATTCCGATCCGGCCCTCGTTCAACGTTTCGATCGAGATCTTGTAGCCCTGACCGACGGGACCGAGGACATTCTCGTCCGGAACGAGACACTCCTCCAGGATGAGCTCGGTCGTGCTCGAGGCACGAATGCCGAGCTTGTTCTCTTTCTTGCCAATGGAGAATCCGGGGCAGCCTCGCTCGACCAGGAACGCGGTGATGCCCTTGTAGCCCTTGGAGGGGTCCACGTTCGCGAAGATGATGAAGAGCCCCGCCTCGGCCCCGTTGGTGATCCAGAACTTCCGGCCAGTGAGCGCCCAGTCGCTTCCCTTCCGCTCAGCGCGGCTCGCCAGGGCAAAGGCATCGCTGCCGCTGCCCGGCTCCGAGAGAGCAAAGGCGCCAAGGAGGCCGCTGGTGAGCCGGGGGAAATAGCGGCCCTTTTGCTCGCTGTTGGCCCAGCGGAGGATGGCGTTGTTGACCAGGGTGTTGTGGACGTCCACATAGATGGCGGCGGAGGCGTCTACCCGGGCCAGCTCCTCGATGGCGAGGACGGCCATGAAGATGGTTCCGCCGCTGCCGCCATACTCCTCCGGAACTTCGATCCCCATCAGCCCGAGATCGAAAAACTTGGGGATCAGGTCCAGGCGAAACTGCGCCGCTTCATCCATCTCATGAACGAAAGGCCGGATTTCGGTGGCGGCAAATTCCCGGATTGAGTCCCGGAACATTGCCTCTTCCTCGGACAGCACGGTGAGAGCGGGAGTAGCGCTGGCGGTATCGGGCATCTCGTAAGCTACTCTAGTTAGCTTCCTTCCCACCATGTCCAGTCCCAGGCCTGCTCCGGCTGCATCCGTGCTCCACCGGCTCCGGGAAGACCGGCCTCTCGCGACCGTCGAGCTGCGTCCACCCCGTACCGGCCTTTCCTCCAATGACACCATGGAGCTCTGGATCGACATGTATCACTCGATCCAGCGTCTCAGCCGTCACGACACGCTCATCTTCCTCACCGACAATGCCGTGGGGCTTTCGGAGGAGGAAAACCTGGCTCACCTCACCACCAATCTGGCGGGGGACGTCGATCCTTCACGGATCGTCCCCTTCCTCACATCGAAGCACTCCATCGAATACTGCCTGATGTACGCGTCACGGGCGGCTTCGCATGGCTTTGGGGCCCTGACTGTGCTGGGGGGGGACCATACGGTAGGACCTCCGCGCTGCGTACCACACGCACGCGAGCTGCGCTCTCTCATTCGTCAGCGAGTGCCTCGCCTCGACCTTGGTGGCTGGGCCAACCCTCATCGCCCGGCCACCGAGCAGATGGATTACCTGCTGGACGACCGATTCGAGGCCGAGTTCTACCTCACCCAGGTGGTCTCCCACCACAGCATCCGTGCCGTGGAGCGGTTTCTCAAGGAGGCGCGCCGGCGGGGTGTGCCTCAGCCCGGCATTTTCGGGGTATTTCTCTATCGCAGCGCCACTCCCGGCACGCTGGACCGGCTGGCCGACTTCTTTCCGGTGCCGGCCGCCGAGCTCACCCGAGAGTTCGAAGCCGGCTTGACGCCGGAGGAGATTTGCGCAAAGACGGTCCGGGCCCTCCGGGACGTCGGTGCTGACAAGGTCTATCTGAGCAATCTGGGGTTCAAGCAGGTGGAAGGTCAGTATCGTCGGATAATCGAGCAGGTCTGAACAAAGCGTGAACAGTCAACAGTGAACAGTGAACAGTGAAGAGTGAAGAGTGAAGAGGGATGCGGGGCCTGTTCACTCTTTACTGTTCACTCTTTACTGTCTTAGCGCCCTTGAGGCTGACCAGCACCTCGAGCGCAGGGGCAATCCGGCCGGCGGGCGCCGTTACCTGCACGCCCTGCACGACATCCTTGATGGCCTGAACCATCTCTGCCGCAATGGCCACTCCCTCTGCCCGTGCGGCTGCCGTCCCCCTCTCCTGTGCCAGTCGCATCCGCTCCAGCACGGCAGGAGGAACGTGTACTCCGGGCACCTCGTTCGCCAGGAACTCGGCGTTACGAAGAGAGGCGAGGGGCCAGATGCTGGCGATGACCGGAATCGGGGCCCGTACGCGGCTCAGGAAGCGCTGAAGCTGGCCGGCATCGAACACCGGCTGGGTTACAGCGAAATCCGCTCCGGCATCGACCTTCCATGCGAACCGCTCCAACTCGTGCTCCAGGTCCGCCCCCTGATTGAGGGCAACACCGACTACGAATCTCGTGGGGTCACCAATGGGGTTGCCGCCCGGATCCAGCCCCTGATTGAGACGCCGCACCAGATTGGTCAGGCCGATGCTGTCGATGTCGAACACGGCCGTCGAGTCGGGATACGGCCCCATGGCAGGCGGATCCCCGGTAACGATCAGCACGTTGCGCAGTCCGCCGGCGGCGGCGCCAAGCAGATCACTCAGCATGCCCAGCATGTTCCGGTCGCGGCAGGTGTAGTGGAAAACGGTTTCGAGGCCCACCTCCCGCTCGACGATCAGGGCCGCGGGAAGTACTCCCATCCGGCTCTGGGCTCGGGCGCTGTCGAGAATATTCACCGCATCCACGCCGGCGGTCTGGAGCATACGGCACTGCTCGACCATCTCGGCTGGATTCCAGCCCCTGGGCGGCAGGATCTCGACCGTGGTCACCAGCTCGCCAGAGCCGAGCTTGTGGCCGAGCCGGGAGCGCTGACTGAGCGGAACGATCTCCTGCCCGGCAGGCTCGGTTGGATCCGCGGGAGTCCGGCCCACCGAGATCCGCCGGGGCTGAAGGCTGGCCACGTAGTCGTGGATCTTCTTGATGTGCTCGGGAGTAGTCCCGCAACAGCCCCCTACGAACCGCGTCCCGGCCTGGATCATCCGTCGGGCGTAGGAGCCCATGTACTCCGGGCTGGCGAGGTAGATCCGGCGATCGTCGACTGCTCGGGGGAGCCCGGCATTGGGTTGGGCCGATAGCGGACGGTCAGTGCGCTCCACCATCCGCTCCAACGCATCCAGCATCGCTGCCGGGCCCACCGAGCAGTTGAGCCCCACCACGTCAGCTCCCAGCTCGGTGAGTCTGGATCCGATCGTCTCCACCGTCGTCCCGTAGGCAGTGTTTCCGTCGTGGCCGACCGTCATCTGTGCCATCACCGGCAACTCGCTCAGCGCCTTGACGGCGCACAGCGCGGCCTCCACCTCGTGCAGATCGCTGAAGGTCTCGAGGATGAATCCGTCTACTTCCCCTTCGAGGAGCCCGCGTACCTGACGGCTGAAGAGACCGATCGCTTCCTCCCGGGCGGTGGGTCCCCAAGGCTCCAGGCGGATGCCCAGCGGGCCGATAGCTCCGACAACCAGCGCCCGGCCATTGGCAGCCCGCCGGGCGATGGTAACCGCCGTGCGGTTGATCGCTTCGGTCTCGTCATCGAGGCCGTGGCTCGACAGCTTGACGGGGTTGGCCCCAAAGGTGTTGGTCTCCAGGATCTCGGCCCCAGCGTGGACGTAGGCCTCGTGCACCTCCTGCACGAGCCTGGGCTGGGTGAGATTCAGACCATCGTACGACACGTTGACGAACATCCCCCGGTTATAGAGCATGGTGCCCATGGCCCCGTCGAGGACATGGACCCGCTTGTCGGCGATCAGGTCGCCCAGAGTCGCCATGCTACCGCTCGTAGTTCAGGTTGGAAGAGAGCCAGCGCTCGGCTGTGGCGAGATCCATCCCTTTCCGGCGGGCATAGTCGTCGACCTGGTCTCGCCCGATCTTGCCTACCCCGAAGTACTGTGACCGGGAGTGGGAGAAGTAGTAGCCGCTGACCGACGCGGCCGGCAGCATGGCGAAGCTCTCGGTCAACGTGATCCCGGCCCTGTCCTCGACCCGCAGCAGGTCGAAGAGGGTCCGCTTCTCGGTGTGATCCGGGCAGGCAGGGTAACCGGGAGCCGGCCGGATCCCCTGGTAGCGCTCCTTGATGAGACCCTCGTTGTCGAGCGCTTCGTCCGGGGCGTAGCCCCAGAACTCCCGACGAACCCGCTGGTGCAGCAGCTCGGCGAACGCCTCCGCGAGCCGGTCTGCGAGGGCCTTGGTCAGAATCGCGTTGTAGTCGTCATGGGCGGCCTCGAAGCCGGCTACCAGCTTCTCGATGCCCACACCCGCAGTCACCGCGAAGGCTCCGATGTAGTCAGCAACGCCGCTCTCCCTGGGCGCCACAAAGTCGGCCAGTGCCAGGTTGGGCCGGCCCGGGGGTTTGATCATCTGCTGCCGGATGGTGTGGATCGTGGCCCTTCTATCGCTGTGATTCGGGTCGGCGTAGACCTCTATGTCATCGCCCGCGCTGTTCGCCGGAAAGAATCCCAACACTCCGCGAGCGGTGAGCAGCCGGTCGCGCGCGATGCGGCCGAGCAGGACCTGCGCGTCCTTGAACAGGCTGGTTGCGGCGGGTCCGACTGCCGGGTCCCTGAGAATGGCAGGGTAGTGTCCGGCGAGCTCCCACGTCTGGAAGAACGGGGTCCAGTCAATCAGGGGAACCAGCTCATCCAGTGGATAGTCGTCGAAGGTCCTGACGCCGACGAAGCAGGGCTTGGGCGGCTTCTGCTCCCGCCAATCAATGGCCAGCCGGTTCTTTCGGGCGTCCCCGATCGACTGGTGGCGCTCTTCCGCCTTCCGGCTCCCGCGCTGGGTTCGAAGGTCCTGATATTCCGCGTGAATGCCGGCGACATACTCGGGGCGGAGAGCATCGCTGCGCAGATTGCCGGCCACACCCACCGCCCGGGAGGCGTCGATTACGTGAACCGTGGGGCCCTTGTAATTGGGCTCGATCTTTACCGCAGTATGCACCCGCGACGTCGTCGCCCCACCGATCAGGAGTGGAATGGTGAATCCCTCCCGCTGCATCTCGCTCGCCACGAAGCTCATCTCCTCGAGCGAGGGCGTGATCAGCCCGCTGAGCCCGATGATGTCCACTGCTTCCTTGCGGGCGGTGTCGAGAATGCGGGCGCAGGGAACCATGACGCCCAGATCGATGACCTCGTAGTTGTTACACTGGAGCACGACGCCGACGATGTTCTTGCCGATGTCATGCACGTCACCTTTCACCGTAGCCAGGAGCACCCGCCCGTTCGACTGGGCTTCGCGCTCGTGCCCGAGGGCAAGCCCTTCGGCTGCGCTCAGGGCAAGCTTTTCGGCCTCGATGTAGGGGATCAGGTGGGCGACGGCGCGCTTCATCACCCGCGCGCTCTTCACCACCTGGGGCAGAAACATCTTTCCCGATCCGAACAGGTCGCCCACGATATTCATGCCGTCCATCAGGGGGCCCTCGATCACGTGGATCGGCCGCTCCGCCTGGTGTCGCGCCTCTTCCGTATCTTCGACGATGTAGTCGGCGATTCCTTCTACCAGCGCATGCGCCAGCCGCTCCGCTACCGGCGCATTGCGCCAGGCGAGATCGGTGGCCTGGGCGGCCGCACGCCCCCGAACCGAATCGGCGACTTCCAGGAGCCGGTCGGTGGCATCAGGCCGACGATTGAGCACCACATCCTCGACCCGCTCCAGCAGGTCCGGAGGAATATCGGAATAGATGAGGAGCTGGCCCGCATTCACGATGCCCATGTCCATGCCCGCCTCGATGGCATGGTAGAGAAACACCGAGTGGATCGCTTCCCGCACCGGATCGTTACCGCGGAAGGCAAAGGAGACGTTGCTGACCCCGCCGCTCACGAGCGCGTGCGGCAGACTCTCCTTGATCCGCCTCGTGGCCTCGATGTAGTCCACGGCGTAGTTGTTGTGCTCCTCTATCCCGGTGGCGATGGCAAAGATGTTGGGGTCGAAGATGATGTCCTCGGGGGGAAAGCCCACTTGTTCGGTGAGGATGCGATAGGCGCGCCGGCAAATCTCGACCTTCCGCTCGGCGGTATCGGCCTGCCCCTGCTCGTCGAACGCCATCACGATCACGGCGGCGCCGTAGCGACGGACCAGCGTGGCCTGCCGGACGAAGGCATCCTCTCCCTCCTTGAGACTGATCGAATTCACAATGCCTTTACCTTGCACGCACTTGAGTCCCGCCTCGATGACCGACCACTTGGACGAGTCGATGACCACCGGGACCCGGCTGATGTCGGGCTCGGCCGCGATCAGCTGGAGAAAGGTCGTCATCGCCTCCTGGGAGTCGAGCATCCCCTCGTCCATGTTGATGTCCAGCATCTGGGCGCCACTTTCTACCTGCTGTCGGGCTATCTCCAGTCCGGCGTTGTAGTCCCCCGCCAGGATGAGCTTGGCAAACTTTCGGGACCCGGTCACGTTGGTCCGCTCACCGACGTTCACGAAGATGCTCTCGGGCCCGATGCTGAGCGGCTCCAGCCCGCTTAACCGAAGGCGGGGCAGCGGGGCAGCGGGACGGCGTGGAGGCAGGCCGGCCACCGCGTCGGCGATCGCTTTGATGTGCGCCGGTGTAGTTCCGCAGCAGCCCCCCACCAGGTTTACCAGCCCACTTTCAGCGAACTCGCGCAGGACCCCGGCCATATACTCGGGGCTTTCGTCGTACTGTCCGAATTCGTTGGGAAGTCCGGCGTTGGGGTGGGTGCTGACGAAGGCGGGGGATACCCGGGAGAGCTCCTGCACGTACTGGCGGAGCGCCTTGGCCCCAAGTGCGCAGTTCAGTCCCACCGTGAGCGGCCGGGCGTGAGCCACTGAGTTCCAGAAGGCCTCGGTCGTTTGACCTGACAGAGTGCGCCCGCTCGCGTCGGTGATCGTGCCCGAGATCATGACCGGAACCCGCAGGCCGCTGGACGCGAAGTGCGCCTCGATGGCGAACAGCGCCGCCTTGGCATTGAGGGTGTCGAAGATGGTCTCGACCAGCAGCAGGTCGGCTCCCCCGTCCAGCAGTCCGCGAACCGCGTCACCGTACGCTGCAACCAGCTCGTCGAAACGCACGTTCCGAAATCCAGGATCGTTCACGTCGGGCGAAAGGGAAGCGGTCCGATTGGTCGGACCCAGTACGCCGGCCACGTAGCGGGGAATCTCGGGGGCACGCTGCTCGAACTCGTCGGCCACGTCTCGCGCGATACGAGCCGACGCGCGGTTCAGCTCATAGGCCAGTTCCTCCATGCTGTAATCGGCCATGGAGATGGCGGTCGAGTTGAAGGAGTTCGTTTCCAGGATGTCCGCGCCGGCTTCCAGATACGCGGAGTGAATGGCCCGGATGATGCCCGGCTGGGTAAGGGAGAGGAGGTCGTTGTTCCCCCTGAGGTCGCTGCCCCAGCCGGCAAAGCGCTCCCCTCTGTAGTCCTGCTCTCCCAGGCCGTAGCTCTGGATCATCGTCCCCATGGCCCCATCGAGCACCAGAATCCGGCGGGCCAGCAGGGGCTCGAGCTCGGCCAGCCGGGATTCTCGGGTGCGGGTCAGGCCGGCAGGAGGGGGGACGACGGTGGTCACTGGACCTCTCAAATGAAAAACCCCTAAGGCCAAAACGCCTCACGGGCAGCGTTTTAGCGAGTTGTTTAACGTGGCCGCAATCAGCGCAAATCGCCACGGGATCAGTTTTTAGCTCTTATCAACTTAGTCCGGCAACAGCTGACGAGCAAGTCATGGGTCGTCAGTCGCGAGTCACGGCTCCGGCTCGTGAGTCGCGTAAGGAGGGGCCGAACCGCGGGTTGGTGGTGCGACATGTGTCAAAATCGCGGGCAATCTTGCAGTCGATGGGAAACTACCGGCAGCTTGAAGTCTGGCAGCGGGCGCAGCGTTTTGCCCTGGCGATTTACCACTCTACTGAGGCATTCCCTATGAGGGAACGCTATGGCTTGGCCTCCCAAATGAGACGAGCCGCCGTTTCAGTGGCCTCGAATATCGCCGAAGGATGTGGCAGGCAGGGTGACCGGGAGCTTGCACGATTCCTCCGGATTGCGCGCGGCTCGGTCCACGAGGTCGAATGTCAGCTCCTGCTTGCGGGCGAACTTGGCTACTTGAAGCAAGGAACCTGTGCGGAATTGGAGCGCAGCACCGGGGAGTTGAGCAGGATGCTCAACCGTCTCATCCGCAGCTTTCCAGCAAAAAGTAATTAACGATGCGGGACTCTCATGACTCGCGACCCACGACTCATGCCCCTATAAAACCCCCATAACGAAGCCGCGAACCACGTACAGCACCAGCCATGCGACCATCGGACTGAAATCGATGATGCCGAACGGCGGCAGTAGCCGCCGGATCGGGTCGATCAGCCAGTCCGTCAGCAGATAGAATGGCCGCATCCACTTGCGGTAGGGACCCACGCCGAACCAGGAGCCGATGACTCGAATGAGGATCGCGGTCATCAGGAGCGTGAACCCGAGACCAACCAGAGACTGGACCCACATTCGCGGACCACTCTGAGCCATCCAGTGCAGGCGCACGACGGCGTCGATAGCCCAGGCGGTAAGGCTCATCAGGACCAGACCCGCAGCAACCACCACTCCGAGCAGCCAGAGTGGTGCGTTCTGGGGGTTTCCGCCGGACCTCAAAATCCGTTGCTCCAGTGGCTGAAGCACCGGCTCGCTCACCCTGCGGACGAAGCGGGGCCAGGAGCCAAATGGCGTAATGCGGCCGCTTCGCACTGCCCAATGGGTGAGGGCGATGATCGAGGCGTATGCCAGCGCGGCTATGACAAGAACGCGTACCGCGAGGTGAAGAATGGCTAGGACGGCCATATGGGGTGTGGAGTCACTCGGGTGTCGGGAGCTCCCCCACCTCCATCGGACGTTGGGCACCGGAGTTCGAAGTGCACATCAGGGTGAAGCGCCCGCCGTTGGTGGTTGCTTCCGCGAGGATCCCGCTGTCGCCCCGACAGGACACGATCTGCCGTTTTTCGGCGCGCCGAAACGCCACCGTAATGACCGGCTCGCGCTGGAGGTTTACCATTCGGCGAACCGTGGTGGGAGTAAGGCTCTCGACGCCCATCTGGGTCAGGTTGGCGGCAGGGCGTCCCCGGTGGACCGACCGATACGCAATAGCCCTGTCGATCAGATCGTAGACCTCAGCCCCGAGCGTGTGGGCGTCCTGCTGATCGGGCGGGAGTCTGATGCCGGCATTCGCGGCACGCGGCTTGTCATTCCCACGGTCTGCGCAGTCAGCGGCCGCACACGCCAGCCAGAGCGCGTGCAGCCAGATTCGCCGGCCCCTCATTCCATGGCAAATTCGCGGTTGAACACCACCTCGAAGCTGAACGTCTTGCCCTTGCTCTTCGTCTCCATATGATCGGCGATGCGCTTGAGGCGGGCCGGGATACCAATGATTTTTTCTTGCGCCTTACGCCCTAGCTCACCGAGCCCCTCCAGGCTCTCGATCTTCCAATAGCGGATCTGTTCCTGAACGATGCGGAGGTAGTCTCGCGGACCATAGATCCCCGAGCGACGGATGACGTCTGCCAGCTCCTTGAAGCCCGGCATGGTGACCCCGGGCATATCGATGGCCGGAAGGATGAACGACGCCGAGTGAAGCGCCTGGTCCGGATCGCGCTTGAGGATTTCCTCGAACACGGTGCGATAAAAGGTGTAGTGGCGCGCCTCTTCCTTGGCGACCTGGCTCAGGATTACACCCAGGCGCGGCTCGTACTCGGCCACAATCTTTCCCGTCTCGCTATGGGAAAACTGGGTGGCCCGTTCCTGCACGGTGGTATAGGCGAACACCCGGTATGGATCCCGGTCCCACGCGGGGTGGAAGCCGGCGCGAAGGTATTCGAACTGCATCTCCTCCAGCCGGCGCTGCTTCAGTAGCCGCGTGTCACGGGCATAATCGTGGAGGACCTGACCGTGTCTGTCTTCTTCCGCGGTCCAAAGATTGTTCCAGCTTCTCCAGAAGCTTTCGTCCCCGAGGTATACGGCCAGGAGCCGGTGGAAGTGGGGCAAACCCTCTTCGGTAAGGAGGTTCAGGGCCAGGGCGGCGCGGGCATGGTCGGGAATGCCGGCGGCCTGCTCTCGAAGCTTGGCCAGGTGGGTATCCGGGCACTCATCCGGCGCGGGCCCGAGGAGGTCCTCAGGAAACCAGAGCTCGCGTTTGCGCTCATGCACCTCCATCAACTCCTGAACCTTACTTTCCAGGTCCTGGAGCACCTCTATTTTCGAGTAGAGTTCGCGGGTGGGTTCCGTGGCGATGCCCATGAGTACCCTAGGAGACAACTGGAAACCTGCCATTGCGGGACGGGACAGCCTCTAAAGATAGTGACGGCAGTCCGGTCAGTGCTACTTGGGCAGGTGAAGGTTATTACCTGACGCCCCCAGCTGTTTCTCCATCAACAGCCAGGTTCGCTGCCCCAAATATTTATCCCGCACAAAGATGCGGCGCCAGCCCAGGGCGGCCAGGAGGCCTTCGGATCGGGGGTCATCGGTCCAGAACTCGGCAAGGTGGGCGCCGGACTCGGTGGCTCGGTCTTCGAAGGCGGAGAGGAGACGGTGAGCATGTCCCCGGTGGCGCTCCTGGGGCAAGACTACGACATCAACCAGGTGAGCCACGCCTCCGCGAAGCCAAAAACGAAGACCCCCGATCCAGTCTCCTATCTCGTTGCTCAGGATCAGATACCGCTCGTCGGGAGCGTTGGACCAGCCGCCGGGATCCTCTTCCTGTTCCAGGATCTCCGAGAACCAGGCTGCGAAGTCCTCGTCCTGTTCCATGTCGCGAATCGTCAGCTCACTCATCTGCCACCGCCTTCCCGATGGGAGACTCCCATCCTTCGCCAGCAACACTAATGCCACGCCGGAGGTTCTTGTCTGTGAACGTCGTCACTGCCCCGGCCGGCGGCGCCGCACAGGGTGATGCCCGACAAAGCGGAATTTGCCTTGTCCTTCGGCGAGGCTAATCTTGAAGTCAGGACGGAATATGCGTCCCGGCCCACATGTGAGGCAGAGTTATGACAACCACCACCGCTGAAACGTCCCGCCCCGTCATTGTTCAGTGCCCTTTCTGCAGCGCGGCTAACCGGGTTGACCTGACGCGTCTGGCGTCCGGCCCCAAGTGCGCCAAGTGCGGAAAACCGCTCCGCCTGGATAGACCGCAGAAAGTGACGGATAAGGACTTCGAACGAACCATAACCGGGTCGAGTGTCCCCGTGCTGGTCGACTTCTACGCCGACTGGTGCGGACCCTGTAAAGCGATGGCACCCACCCTTGACGAGCTGGCCCAGAAGAAGGCCGGGGAGGCCCTGGTAACGAAGCTGGATACCGAGGCCAATCCGGCCACGGCCTCCCGCTTCGGGATTCGCGGCATTCCGACGCTGATCGCATTCGTGGGAGGGAAAGAGAAGCGCAGGCACGTCGGGATGGCCGACATGAAGGTGCTGGAGACGCTGCTCACGCCCTGATGGCGCTCTACCGGGGCGGCTAGCGAAGCCCGGTAGCAACCCCAACCGTAATGGCGAGCGCTGCCAACGCCATCAGCATGGCCAGAAGCGGCGCCGCGAACCGGATCCAGTCCTCGTAGCGAACCCCGGCGGCGGCCAGCATCGCCATCAGCGCTCCGTTGGTCGGAGTGAACGCGTCGCACAGGCCCGCTCCATACTGATAGGCGAGCACCGTGACCTGACGCGAGAGGCCGATCAGGTCTGAAAGCGGAACCAGCAGCGGCAGAGTGAGCACGGCCTGACTGCTGGTGCTCGGGACCGGCAGGTGGATGGCGGCCTGCAGGACCATCATCCCCAGCGCGGAGAAGGTGGGCGGCAGATCGGCGACCGGGGTGAACAAACCATGCACGATGGTGTCCACGATCTGGCCTTCGTTCAGCACCACGTATATGGCCCGGGCAAAACCGATCAGGAGCGCTGCCAGGGTCATGGATCTGAAACCTTCGACAAAGGCCTCGGTGGTGCCGGCGATCCCCAGCCGGCCCAGCAGTCCGGCCAACACTCCGATTACGAAGAAGAGCGCTGCCAGCTGATTGAATTCCCAGCCGAGCCGCTGAGCCCCGTAGATGTAGATCCCGAACGCGGCGAGTATGGCAGCCAGGACGGTTATGTCTCGCCACTGTAGCGGAACCTGTTCCTCGGGTGGCGTGGCTTCCGGCCTGACCTGGGTGCGCCTGGCATGGTACATCGTGCCGGCGATCCAGATCATGAGGGCGGGAACGAGAAAGGCGACCCGAAAGCCAAGTCCCGACCCAGTTGGTAGTTCGGCCACTTTTTGGGCGATGACGACCTGGAACGGGTTTACCGGGCTGAAGGCAGCACCCACGGCCGCCGGTCCCAGGCTCATGGCTACTGCAGTCACCGGCGAGTAGCCCAGTTGACGGACCAACAGAAGAAGCACCGGGACGAAGGCGATCAGCTCCTCCTGCATCTGCATCATGATCCCACCCAGCGCGAACGCAACGCTCGCCACAGGAATGACCAGCAATCCCCGTCCCTTGAGGCTACGAACCAGGCCGTTGACCAGCCGCAGGAACGTGCCTGTGCGCTCCACCACCGTGAAGCCGCCCCCGATCAGGAATACCAGGGCGATCACCGAAGCAGCGTCAACGATTCCTTGGGGAATGGCGGTCACGGCTTCGAAGGGCCCGACCGGCTGCTGTGCCACCCGGGCGAAGGTTCCGGCGACAACGACATTCCTGCCCGTGGCGGGGTCCTCCCGGCGCTGGTACTGCCCCGCCGGCAACACCCAGGTCAGCAGGGCTGCGGCCAGCACACAGCCCACCATCAGGGTCAGAGGGTGAGGAAAGCCGAGCTTTAGAGACCGCGGCATTGGCTGGTTACGGGAGGGGTCCGGGCGCAGGCAATTCGCTCGTCCATGCTCTGCGTCAGGGGGCCGCAGGCGGCGACCTGGGCTTCCCGCCGGGCGTCTTCCTCCGAGGCAGCCGAGGCGCTGCCGTTACCTCGAGCGCCGGCGAAAGCCACGGTCACGGAGCACTCTACGCTCTGCGAGCTCAGGGTAGACCAAAGCAGAAAGCCCGTGAATGCCAGTACGGCGAGCAGGGTCAGCAGCTTTCCAGGGCGGGTCAAAGCCAGCCTCCTCCGGAATCAATGGGTTGCCGGGCGCCCGCACGAGGAACCTGCCGGGCGGCCAGGCT
Source organism: uncultured Gemmatimonadales bacterium (assembly GCA_963840165.1). GTDB lineage: Bacteria > Gemmatimonadota > Gemmatimonadetes > Gemmatimonadales > GWC2-71-9 > CAVVWJ01. The sequence goes on along the minus strand of CAWIXT010000006.1, from coordinate 807,791 downwards.
GTTTCGGATCTGTACCGTCACCAGAAAAGGGCTGCTGTGAGGAAACGCGATGAGATGTGAGGAGGTCCTCCTTCGCATGTGGGAATATCTCGACCAGGAGCTTGCGCCGAGAGAGGCGAGCGCGGTGGATCTCCACCTTAGCGATTGCCCGGATTGTCGCCCGGCGTACCGGTGCGATCGAGCCTTCCTGGAGCTTCTGGCGCGGCAGCGGGCTCGTTCGGCCCCCGGCCGGTTGGTGCTCCGTCTACGGTTTCTTCTATCCACTTCAGATAGCTAGCGTCCCCGTCCACAATGGGCACGGCGATGACCTCGGGAGTGTCGTACGGGTGTAGTTGCCGGATCCGGCTCTGCAGGGCCATGAGCCGGGCGTGGGTGGTCTTGAACTGACAGTACCACTCACGGGCTCGCTCGACTTCCCCCTTCCAGCAATAGGTGCTGGACACAGGCCCCAGCACCTGGGCACAGGCCGCCAGGCGCTCCTCAACCACGCAGGTGGCGAGTCGTTGTGCGGCCGGTTCATCGGGCAAGGTGGTGCTGACTTGCACGCAGTTTCCCACGCGCACTCTCCCGCTGCGGGGCTATATTCTCCGGACGATCACCGTCGACCAGCCGCAGGGGACTCTGCCGGTACACCCGGGGTCTCCGCGCCGCGTTTGCCGTCGTCAATGGGCGTGACCATCGTGAGCCAGCCGCTCTTGAAGTGAATTGTTTGACGAAAACCTAAGGGATCGGCTTTAGCATCCTGCACGTCCGGTAGAGACCGCGCATAGCTCGTTGCGGCTTCCGCCTGCCGGATCAATTCGTCCTCCGACGAGCCGTTGCCGATGTACGCATACTCTCGCGCGATAGCGATTTCCTGGGCTTGCTCCCGACCGTAGCGGGCGAATTGGTCAGGCGGGATGAGTCCGGACTGAGAAGTCAGTCGGGAGCTCAGGTCGTAATCGCGACAAGACACGAGACCGAGCGCCAACGCCACACTTGCAAAGGACAGCTTCATCGCGCTTCCCTGAGGTAGAGTTCATGCTGGGGTCGGAATTTCCTACGCTCCAAAGTAAACGTCCCCAAGGGCCAGCAGGAGTGTGGCTACCGAATGATGTGCCTGGCATATGGCTTCTAAAGGTCGAACTCTGACTCGCGCACCCAAGGCAGCTGCGCTGGGCCGGCATCTCGCGCCCAAGCAAAAAGTGTGGCTCCACTGGGACGGAGTCTTCCTGATGGGGCCTAACTACCTCCGCTTCCTGGCAGCCGTGGACCAGAGCGGTACAATCCGCGGCGGTGGGCAGGCGGTTGGCTGGAGCTACCGTACCTGCCTCAACCGGCTTCGGCGAATGGAGAAGGTTCTCGGCGCACCGGTCCTGTCGACCACTCGCGGGGGGCCAAGTGGGGGCGGAGCCAGCCTCACACCCGAAGCGCGACGGCTCGTCAGTGTATTTACCCGGTGGCAGCGCGAGGTGGAGCGACTGACCCGCGCGGCCTTCAAGGAGGCGGTCAAGCGATAGGCATTGGGTTGCCTATCGGGCAGGTGCCCCCTAGGTTGGGATTTCCTCCGACCCTAGGCGCCCATGGGCTCACCTGCCCTTGCCGGATTGGTCCTGGCCCTGCTCCTCCGCGCCCCGCTCGCAGGACAGTATCCCCCTACGACGCCCTCGCAGCCCCCGGCTCCGTCACCCGTCAAGCTGAGCGGCTACATCCAGGCCAGAGAGGTCTATCAGAGCGATGTCGGCCTGACCGCCTCCATCAACCGGGCCCGGGTATCGGCGTCCGGCGGTATAGTGCCGGGGGTCGCCTGGCGGATCCAGGGGGAATTCCGTACCGGCTCGGTGGGCAATGGCCGGGCCAGTGTAGCACTGCAGGACGCCTACATCCAGTATGACCCCGGCAGCTGGTCGGTGCAGGTGGGTCAATTCAAGACGCCATTCACCCGAGAGTTCATGACCTCCCTGGCCGACATCGAGACGGCGGACCGGGCCACCGCAGTGGACTCGCTCGCCCCCAAGCGCGATATCGGCCTGATGGCGGAATACAGCTACCGCCGCGTCGCACTCTGGGCCGGAGTGTTCAACGGCGAGGGGCAGAACGTGACGGCGAATACCGACTCGACCATGCTCGGCGTGGCGCGACTGGCGGTGCGCGTACTGTCCCACCTTGCGCTGGGAGTGAACGGCGCTCGCTACTTCGGCGACTCCACCCGGTACGGACTCGATGTCGCCTATGAGGACGAGCGCTTCGCGCTCAAAGGAGAGTATCTGGCGCAGCCGCGAAAAGACGCACCGGGCGCCAGGGACTGGGGTTGGTACGGGCTCGGTGCCGTCTTCGTCATACCCGCGATCCAGGTCGTAGGAAAGGTCGAGGAGTTCGCCCGGCCCGGCGTTATCTCCGCGGTGAGGAATGATGCGTGGACCGCAGGCCTGAACGTCTACCCCAGCGGCCGGAACCTTCGCGTCGCCTTCGACTACCTGTCCCGACGAACCGGACAGTCGGGCGCGCGCAAAGGCAGGCTGCTGGCACAAGTGCAGGCAAAATTCTGAGAATGCGAAAGGGGCAGCGGTCATGAGAGGCCTCATAGCTGGCGTGCTGTTCCTCTGTGCTGCAGTCCGACCCACACCGGCAGCGGCTCAGGAAGGCCCGCTGGTGGTGTTCAACGCAGGCAGCCTGGCCAAGCCCTTTAACGAGCTGCTGCGGGCGTTCAAGGCGAGGCACCCCGGAGTGGTTCCGGCTCAGGAGAACTCCGGGAGCCTCGAAGCGGCGCGGAAGTTGACCGAGCTGGGCAAGATTCCCGATGTGATCGGAGTAGCGGATTACGGCGTGATTTCCAAGATTCTCGTGCCGGAACACGCGGGCTGGTACGCCACCTTCGCGCGAAACTCGATGGTGCTCATCTACACCGACCAGTCGGTGGCCGCGGGTGAAATCAACGCTCGGAATTGGTGGAGCGTGCTCCAGCGGCCCGATGTACGCGCGGGGCGCGCCGACCCGGTGCTGGATCCCAACGGGTACCGAACTCTGATGTCTTTTCAGCTGGCTGAGAAGTTCTATCAACAGCCCGGGCTGGCAGCCCGGCTGGAACGGGCCCTGCCGCGGAAATACATCCGCTCGAAGGAAGCCGATCTGACGGCCCTGGTTCAGGCGGGAGAGCTGGATTATTCGTGGTCGTATCTCTCCATCGCCAAGACCGCCGGGCTCCGGCATGTCGATCTGCCGCCGGAAATCAACCTTAGCGAGCCGCGCCTGGCTGACTGGTACTCGCAGGCCCAGGTTCGGCTGCCAGGCGGTCGTCGAGCGGGCGCAGACTCCGTGGAATTTCGAGGGGAACCGATTATCTATGCGCTCACCATACCCAAGCAGGCTCCGCATCCGAAGGCTGCCCTCGCATTCGTTCGTTTTGTCCTGTCTCCGGATGGCCAGGCGATTCTGAAGCGGAATGGATTCCTGGTGCTCGACAAGCCGGTGTTTGGCGGGCCGGAACGGCCTCCGGCAGGGCTGCACTGATTATCTTGCCGAATCCTCGATCTTCGGTGAAGTGATGAGCGGCAGCTGGAACATTCCCCAACCCCACAACGAGCCGGTGCTGAGCTACGCGCCGGGAACTCCGGAACGAGCCAACCTGAAGGCGGCGCTTGCGGCCGTGGGTGCGCGGCAGGCGGACATTCCGGCCGTTGTGGGTGGCCGTGAGATCCGCAGCGGTCAGACCCAGGATGTGGTATCGCCCCACTGTCATCGCCGAGTGCTGGCGAAGGTGCACCAGGCGGACGGGAAGACGATCGACGCCGCAGTCTCGGCCGCGGTTGAAGCACAGCGCGACTGGGGCAACTGGCGCTTCGAGGACCGTGCCGCGGTGTTTTTGAGGGCGGCGGAGCTGCTGGCCACCAGGCATCGCCAGCTGCTCAACGCGGCCACCATGTTAGGACAGAGCAAGACCGCCTACCAGGCGGAGATCGACAGCGCCTGCGAGCTGATCGATTTCCTCCGATTCAACGTCCACTTCGCCGAGCGGATCTACCAGGAGCAACCTGCCTCTGCCCCCGGGGTCTGGAACCGGATGGATCATCGTCCCCTCGAAGGTTTCATCTACGCCATCACTCCTTTCAACTTCACGGCCATTGGAGGAAACCTTCCAACTGCCCCGGCCCTGATGGGAAATGCCGTGGTGTGGAAGCCGGCGGCCACCGCCTCCTTGAGCAACTGGCATTTCTTCAAGCTGCTCGAGGAAGCCGGTTTGCCGCCCGGCGTGATCAACTTCGTACCGGGTGATCCCGTTCGAATCAGTGAAGCCCTGATCGGTGATCGCAGGCTGGCCGGCATTCACTTCACCGGTTCCACCTCCGTATTCCAAAGCCTCTGGAAATCGGTGGCCTCGAATCTGGACCGATACACCGGATACCCGCGCATCGTGGGCGAGACCGGCGGCAAGGACTTCATTCTGGCCCATCCCAGCGCCGACGTCGACGCCTTGGCCGTGGGCATGGTGCGCGGTGCCTACGAATATCAGGGACAGAAGTGTAGCGCCGCCTCCCGGGCCTACATCCCGGATACGCTCTGGCCGGCGGTTCGCGATCGGGTAGTCGCCATGATCCAGGACATCCGGATGGGCGATGTAGCGGATTTACGTAACTTCATGGGGGCGGTCATCGACCGGCGTGCGTTCACCCGGCTGAAAGACCACCTCGAGGCAGCCAAGCGGGACCCCGGCGTCAAGGTTATCGCTGGAGGCGGCGCCGACGACTCGGTCGGCTACTTCGTGGAGCCGACGCTGCTTCAGGTGGAAGATCCCGCGTACCGGCTCATGTGCGAGGAAATCTTCGGGCCGGTGCTCACGACCCATGTCTACCCGGCAGCGCGCTGGCGCGAGACCCTGAGTCTGGTGGACCGGACCAGTCCCTACGCCCTGACCGGGGCGGTATTCGCGCGAGACCGCCAGGCTCTTGCCGAGGCCGACCGCGCACTCCGTCATTCTGCGGGGAACTACTACATCAACGACAAGCCGACCGGCGCCGTGGTAGGCCAGCAGCCGTTCGGTGGCGCCCGCGCCAGCGGCACCAACGACAAGGCGGGGTCGATCCTGAACCTGCTGCGGTGGGTATCACCCCGCAGTATCAAGGAGACCCTGAGCCCCCCTACGGAGTACCGCTACCCCTTCATGCTGGAGGAGTAGGGCGACGCTGGTCATCCTGCTCCTCAGCCTCCTGTTCGCCATCCAGCAGACGCCCGGGGTCACCTACACTGCCGGGCAGCTCGACTGCGCCAGGTTCATGGAAACGGGCGAGTCGAAGATCCTGACGGAAGCAGGCGGACGGACCCGGCGCCAGACGTCGACCCGCCGTGGCACCTGGCAGTTCCGCGCGACCCCTTCGGGCCCGGAGCTGGCGCTCGAGGGGTGGCTCGATTCCCTGTTCATCACCCGGCGGTCGGAAGAGACGGCGATCACTCCGGACACCGATGGCTTGCTTGGTGGCCGATATCGCGGAACGCTGAGCCGCACCGGACACTACACGCCCCAGGTGCATCCGTTCGTGCCCGATGAAGTGGCAGAGGTAGCAGGGATGACCGAGGCACTGAACGATGTCTTTCCTCCCTTGGCTACCCGCTCTCTGGCAGAAGGCGAGATGTGGACCGACGGCTCGGGCCTGACCATAGGGCGTCTGCCAGACAGCCTGGCATCGGGGATGCGACTGCACCGGTTCGAGCTCAGAAAGCAGCAGAAGGTCCAGGCGGCAGCCTCCGCCGCCGACACGGTCCCGCTCGAGGTTCAGCAGCGCAGTGAAGAGGCGGGCAGATTCGTGTGGCACCCTCAGGCCGGTCTGCTCCGGCGCGAACGTAGGATAGTCGTGGAAACCACGGTGCCGCCCAGCCGGACGGTGCGTCAGGCTGTGCGGTCGAAGGTCGAACAGCAGATCACCCTGGCGCGGCTTGCTCCGGCGTCGGGTTGCCGGCCTGCCGGGGGCGGATGAACTCTGGTCGCATCGGGGTCAAACCCGCTGAGGCTCGCCCGCGAAGTACCGGTAGCCGTACTCGTCCATCTCCCTGGACGGCTCGGTGAGCGCCTGATCTACGATGCCGCGTAGAGGGGTCAGAGTACAGACAGGATCGGGGTTGGTGGCGTCACCCGTCAGAGCGAACGCCTGGCAGCGGCAGCCGCCGAAATCGACCGCCTTTCGAGGGCAGCTGCGGCAGGGCTCCTTCATCCAGCTGTCGCCCCTGAAGGCACGGAATGCATGAGACTCCCGCCAGATCCAGTCCAGGGATCGGGCTTGCACGTTGTCGAACTGAAGCGTGGTGATTCCGGTGGCGCCGTGGCACGGCAAGACATTTCCGTTGGGAGTGACCACCAGGTAGAGCTTGCCCCAACCGCCGTAGCACGCCTTGGGAAACGCCTCGTAGTAGTCCGGCAGCACGTACGTGATCTGCATCCTGCCACGGTACTGCTGGACGGCGCGTTCGGCGATTTCACGGGAGCGCTCGACCTGCTCCCTGGTCGGCATCAGGGCAGAACGGTTCTGCAGTCCCCAGCCATAGTACTGGGTGTTCGCCAGCTCGACCCGATCGGCACCCAGGTCCGCCGCCAGGTCTATGATGCTGCCGATACGATCCAGGTTGGCGCGGTGGAGCACCACGTTGATCGTGAAGGCAAATCCCAGCTCGCGCACGATGGCAGCGGCAGCCTCTTTGTGCTTGACGGACCTTACCCCGGCAATACGCTCAGCCACCTCGGGGTCGGAGTCCTGGATGGAGATCTGAATATGCTCCAGCCCCCCATCCTTGAGCCGCTCGGCCCGGGCGCGGGTGAGGCCCAACCCGGAGGTAACCAGGGTCGAGTACAGTCCTTCGGCCCGGGCGTGGGCTGCCAGCTCCTCCAGGTCCTTCCGCAGCAGCGGCTCGCCGCCCGAGAGGCCCAGCTGCAGCACTCCCAGCTCGCGTGCCTGAGTGAAAACGCGTTTCCAGTCCCCGGTCGGCAGCTCGCTCTCGGCCCTGATCAGCTCCAGTGGGTTGGAGCAATAGGGGCAGTGCAGCGGGCATCGGTGAGTGAGCTCCGCCAGAAGCGTGGTAGGTATGTCACCCGGCACGAATCAGCTCTCTCTCTGCCATCAGACTCAGGTATTCGGAGACGTCGTCAGTGACGTCGGCCTGGTAACGCTCGGTCAGAATGCGGATGATTTGCGCGACGCTGTTGCTGCCATCGCACAGCTCCAAGATGGCGGCGCCGGTGTCGTTCAGCAGGACGGCTCCCTCCGGGTACAGCAGCACGGGACGCTGCCGGACCGGATCAAAGTGGAGCCGGGTCATGCGCCAGAGCTTGGGCACTGAGTCGGGCGCCAGGGGTCTGGAGTCGGGAGACACAGTCACGAGTCGCGAGTCGCAAGTCGCGAGTCAAGAGTATCGCGGTATGCGTTATGGATGGTGTCTATCATGACCCACAACATTTCCAGCTTGAAAGCCAGGGCTTGGAAGGCCCGCCGCTGGGTATCGACGGTGGTACAGTGACGCTGAACCAGCTGAAGCCCCTGCTGACTATCGCGCGGAGCCTGGACGAGACGACTCTGGAAGTAGTCCAGCGCTCCGGGCTTGATCCATGGATAGTGCGCCGGAAAGGCGGCGATCCGTTTCCGCATGAGGTCAGGCGCGAACAGCTCTGTCAGCGATGACGCGACGGCCTCGATCCACGGCCGGGTCTTGCAGAAGGTGACATAGGACTCTGCGGCAATCCGAACGCCAGGCAGCACGTGGCGCTCGTCTTCCATCTCGTCTCGGGGAACCCCCAGGGCCTCACCCAGCCGGATCCACATCTCGATTCCGCCGGTGCCCGGCCCGCTACCGTCGTGATCGACGATGCGCTGCATCCACTGCCGCCGCACGGCTGGATCGGGGCAGTTCGAGATGATGGCCGCATCCTTCCTGGGTATGGCGCGCTGATACGCCAGCCGGTTTGCTACCCAGCCCTGGAGTTGGGTGGGCGTGAGCTGGCCTTCGTGCATCAGCTGGTGAAAGGGATGTCGGGCGTAGTATGACGTGCTGAACGAGCGCAGGCTCTCCGCCAGTGCCTCAGAACCGAGCGGTCGGTCAAGCTGGGGAATGGGTGGCGGTGGCGGCGCCGAGAGCTCCAAGGCGGCGAGTCCGATGGTCATAATCTCAAACGGTGAAGGTCATGCCGTCGGCACCGACGGTGAGCCCTGCCTGCTCGACCATCGCCCGCTCAGGCGAGTCCTCCAGCAGGATGGGATTGGTGTTGTTGATGTGGGTATAGACCTTCCGCGGACGGGTCAGACCGGACAACCGGGAAAGAGTCCCCCCAGGGCCGGAGATTGGCTGGTGATCCATTTCCCGGGCCCCCCGATCGCCGATACCGAGTGAGATCAGCTCGTCGTCGCTCCAGAAGGTTCCGTCGAAGAGAATCAGGTCGGTCTGGGCCAAGCGTTCGAGCACGGAGTCGTCGAGCTCGCCACATCCGGGGACGTAGGCGCAGGTACCGCCGCTTTCACGGTCCGCCAGTATCAGCCCAACCGTATGGCCCGGGGCGCGGTCTCGGGCGAACCGGGGTGCTCCGGCGGGCACTTCAAACGGCTCGATGGAAATGCCACTAGCCTCCCCGTTGCGGTATCCGAGCGGAGTGGAGCGGCCGATCTCCAGCTCGGTGACGTCCACCCGGGCGAAAGCCTGCGTCACTGGGAGGATCCGCGAATCCTGCTCGAGAATGCGCCGAACCGCGGCCGTCGCCAGAAGCTGGAGGTGACGGGCCTCGCGAAGCAGCGTGATACCGAGCGTATGGTCGAGTTCCGCGTCGGTGGTGACGATTCCCTCCACTGGCACGTGTCGCACTCCGGCTGGAATCGGGCCAGGAAGACAGTGGAGTTGCTCGTGAACGTCCGGCGAGGCATTGAGCAAGAACCAGCGCTCCCCATCTACGCTGACGGCTACGGACGATTGTCGCCTCGGCACGGCTCGTTGGGGAGCGGTACGAGCCGTCCGGCAGATAGGGCACCAGCAATTCCACTGCGGGAATCCTCCACCAGCGGCAGTACCCAGTAGTACGATGTGCACAGGGATAGCCGAAGGGCCCGCTTTCACGGGCCCTTGACTCAGCGCTGGTTAGAGCGTTGCAACGTACGCGGTGACTTCCATCGTGACTGCCACAACTTCCGCTTCCGGCTTGGTCCATGCCATTGTGATGCGCTCCGCAGTTGATGGTAGATCGTCGATCGTGTGGGTGCTTTGACCCAGTCGGACCAGGAACTGACCCGACCACACCCTCGGTAGGGCAGGCGCCGTGCCAACATCTACCAGGGGCGGCGGCAGAGCTCTAACTCGTTAGGGCAGAACAGCTGGGGAGAACTACAGCCGCCAGGGGCCGGCCCGACAGCGATGTGGGTGAAAAGACCGACTGGGTGTTTTCACCCACCCTGGATGCCGTACTTTTTCAGCCGATAGCGAAGGGTGTCCCGACTGATCCCGAGCCGCTGCGCAGCGCGGGTCTGATTGCCTCCGGCATCTCGCATGGCGCGCTCTATGAGGCCACGTTCGACCTGGATCAGGTCGGTGCTCTCCGCGGGCTGCTCAGCCTGATCGAGCAGTGCTCCGTTGGCCGGCTGCCGTCCTTCCGAGATGCTGGCCGGCGCGAGTTCCGGCACCGCCTTCATTGGCGCTGCCACCGAGAGATGCTCGACATTGAGGGTATCGTCCCGGCTCCAGAGCACTGCCCGCTCGATGACGTGGCTCAGCTCCCTGACGTTTCCGGGCCAGGGATACGACAGCAGCACGGCGCGGGCGCGGTCGTCGATTCGGCGAACGTCCTTACCGTACTTCGCGCTGAACCGCCGGAGAAAGTGCTGTGCCAGGACCAACGCATCGTCGCCTCGGTCACGGAGTGGCGGCAGGTGGAGCAGGATGACCGCCAGCCGGAAGTACAGATCGTTTCGGAAGCGATTCTGCTGGACCTCCTGCTCGAGGTCACGGTTGGTGGCGGCAAGGATCCGGACGTTGATCTTCCGATCCCGGATGCCACCGACCCGGCGGATGGTCCGCTCCTCGATCGCCCGCAGCAGCTTTCCCTGGAGCGACAGCTCCAGATCCCCGATCTCGTCGAGGAAGAGAAATCCGTCCTCCGCCGCCTCAAACAGGCCAATCTTCGATTCCTTGGCATCAGTGAATGCGCCGCGCTCATAGCCGAAGAGCTCGGCTTCCATGAGGTTGGCCGGCAGCGCCGTGCAGTTGACGTCAATGAATGGCTTGCCCGCGCGGGGCCCCGAATTGTGAAGGATTCGAGCGACCAGTCCTTTTCCGGTTCCGGTTTCACCGGTAATCAGGACCGGCGGGGTCTCGTCGAGCGCGGCAATCTGGCGGACCTGGTCCAGTACCGACCGCAAGGCCGGCGAGTTGCCGACTATGGCGGAGAAGGGGGTCTCGCTGGCGGCGCGCCGGCGATAATACGAAAGCTCCTGCTTCAGCAGCGCTGTCTCACGGGCCCGATCAGCCAGCAGCTTCAGCTCCTCCAGATCCACCGGCTTCTTCATGTAATCGAACGCGCCCAGCTTGACTGCCTCGACGGCGCCCTCGATGGTGCCGTGTGCCGTCATGATGATGACGGGAATGGCGGGATCGAACTCCCGGATTCGGCGCAGCAGGTCTATGCCGCTCATGCCGGGAAGCCTCACGTCGGCGAAGACCACATCCGGACGCAGACTTTCGACCAGCTGCATGGCATTTTCGGCATCGCCGGCCACTGTCGCGTCGTAACCTGCTTCAGCCATGAACGTTTTGATGGCTCGAGCCAGGGTTCGCTCGTCGTCGACAATCAGGACGGTGGACCCGCTCATGTCGGCACCCCGGCTTCAGCCACGGCGAGCGGAAGCGAGACCGTGACCTTGGTGCCACCAGGCCCGCTCGCGATGATCAGGCGGCCGCCGTTCTGTTCGACGTAGCGCTTTGCTATGGCGAGCCCCAGCCCGGTGCCCTCGGCGCGGGTTGTGAAAAACGGCTCGCATACCGACGGAAGGACGCTCTCGGGAATGCCTCCGCCGGTGTCGCTGATCTCGATACTTACCTGGTCATTCACCGCGCTGCTTCCGTCACCGGAGGCCGTGATTCGAAGACGGCCCCCTCCCGGCATGGCATCCAGTGCGTTGGAGATGATCTCCACCAGGGCCTGTTCCAGCTGCATCGGATCGACCCGCACCTCGGGAAGCGAAGGAGGGACGTCGACTTCCAAGTCCACCCGGGCCTCCTTCAGCGGCCCGTAAAAGGCCGGGAGCAGCCCCTCCACCAGGCGAGGGAGGTTTTCCGCCAGCGGATGGAAGGGAGCCGGACGCGAGAAGCTCAGCAGGTGGGTGATGCGGCGGTCGAGGCGATCCACCTCGTGCACGATGGCATCGAGGTGTTCGGCTGAGGATGGAGAGTCCGGATGACGCCGAACCACCTGCGCCGCCGCCCGCAAGCTCGCCAGGGGATTCCGGAGACCGTGTGCCACTGCTGCCGCCATCTCGCCAATGGATGCAAGCTTCTCCGACTGGACCAACTGGGCCTGGGTCTGCTCCACCTGCGATATCTTGGTCTCCAGCTGCCGGTTCAGCCGAATCATCTCGGCCCGGGACTCCCGGAGATTGTCCGTCATCCGGGCGAAGGCTCGGGCCAGCTCGCCAATTTCGTCCTGCGAATCGGTGGAGAGAGGATGGTCCAGCTGCCCTGACCCGACGACCGACATGGCCTGGGTCAGCCGACGCACCGGCCGCGCCAGACTGCGAGAGATCAGCCAGGATCCGAGCAACCCGGCCACCAGGGTGAGAACCACGATAAGCAGAAGGACCCGCTCCTGGTGGGCCAGAATCTCCTCCAGCCGGGTGTAGGCGCCGCGAACACTCGACTCGCGCGCCCGCCGGTAGATGTCACGGTTCAGCTGGGTAAGCGCCGGCTGGAGCCGACCCTTCAGCTCCTGCTGAGCCAGGGCGTAGGCCTCCTGCCGGCGACCCGAGTCATAGAGCCGAAAAATGCCGGTCCCCGTAGTCTGAATCTGACGCTGGATCGCCGCTACGCTCTCGGCCAGTGCCCGCTCGTCCGGACGCAACTCCTCAGCCCAGCGCCGCTGCCAGTAGTCTACGACCTGCCCGCCCAGCCGGAACTCCTCTTTGGCGGTCGGATCCATGCCGCTGAGATAGCGCCAGATGATCTCAGTCTGATCGAACATCGCGGTTTCCAAATCCGCGTAGGTCCGGGTCCGGGACATGCTCTCGCCCAGCGCCTGGAGGGCGCGGCGTTCCAGGAGGTTGCTGCGGATCGCCTCGGCCCCGACCAGAAGCGCGGGGAGAACCATCAGTGAAAAGCCGAGCAGGAGTTTGCGCTGGAAGGTCACGATGCAAAGCTAACGGATACAACAATGGCCGGTGAGTCTGCTCACATTATTTCCCTTCTGCAACAAAAGCAGCCGCGGATGAACGCAGATCAACGCCGATTCGCCCACGAGGGCATCACGCAGCGGATCATTGGGGTGTATTTCGATGTTTACAACGAGCTGGGATATGGGTTTTTGGAGCCAGTATACCAGGAAGCAATGGGTATGGCACTACAGACTTCCGGCCTTCAAGTACAGAGAGAGTTCGGCCTGGAGGCACATTTCCGGGGCAGAACTATCGGAATTTTTAAGGCAGATTTCCTGGTTAACAGTTGCGTCATAGTAGAGCTAAAGGCTGTTAAGGAACTTGCCCGCTCCCATGATGCGCAGGTTCTCAATTACCTGAGGGCCGGCAGGTTAGAGGTGGCACTTCTCCTCAACTTCGGGCCCCGAGCCCAGTTCAGGCGATTTGCTTTTTCGAACGACCGGAAGACGTACCGGTAAACGACGGTATCTGCGTTCATCGGCGTTGATCTGCGGCCAGGTTGTGTTTTCTCTTGCTCCGCCAGACTCAACTCCATACTTTGTGGTAACCAACCTGCCTTCGGAGGTCCTGCCGATGTCGGAAGCATTCCTCAGCTCCGACGACTTCGACGAACAAGCTCATCACCTCTACAACGAAGGCCGCTACGATGAAGCTCTAACCGTCCTCAAAGAAGGCATCACGCTTTATCCCCATGCGGTCGAGCTCCACATCGGCACTGCCTACGCCCATCTCGCGCGTGAGGAGTTCGCGTGGGCCCGCCGAAGCTTCGAGCAAGCCCTCTCCCTCGATCCCGATCACGAAGACGGGCTTGCCGGCCTCGGCGAGACCCTGCTCAAACTGGGAGATCGCGACGGCGCCATGCGGGCGGTCGAGCGGATCCTGCAGCTCGGCTTTCAGGACGACCATGAGCTGATGCTCCAGGTCGGGCGAGCGCTGTTCCGTGAGGGGTTGGTCGCGCCGGCGCACCGTTTCTTCGACCTGGCCGCCGCCGCCCATCCGGAATCCCCCGATGCCGCGGCGTGTCTGGGCTACGCGTCGCACCGCATCGGCAACGATGCCGGCTCACTCTACTGGCTCCGTCGGGCCCTGGAGATCGATGCCGGATACAGCGAGGCGCGTATCTACCTGGCCAATCTCCTCTACGACCGGGGTGAGTCGGAAGCCGCCCTCCATCACCTGGAGCGGACCCAGCCGGAGGATCACTTCGACGAGCTCGGGATCTGGCGCCATATCGAACTGAAGAAGAGCATCTATCGCCTGCCGGACGAGGATCCTGAATTGGCGCCGTGGCTGCTTCGGCTGGGCGAGGTGGTGGGTGAACCGGACGCCATCGATCTGCTGTTGGCCGAGGTAGAGGCCCAGCAGGCGGACGGAGGGGTACGAGACCCCTACCAGCTCGAGCTGTTCGGCACCCTGCTGAGCGAGCTGCATGCCATGCAGAAGAAGCCGGGCCAGGGGGAGCAGCACCTGGTCATGACGCTTGCGGGCAACAGCATCCGGGGAACCTGGGAAGAGATCCTCATCCAGATGAAGGCCGCCGATCGCGAGTGGGCCCAGGGATCTCTGATCGATTTCATGGCCAGTTTGGCCCGCCGGGGCCAGACCGAAACCGGCGTCATCATTCCCACCACCAATGCGGAAGCTTTCATCCGCGGAAGTGCCGAGGCGGGGGTGCTGCGGATACTGCAGTAAGAGCGTAAACGGTAAACAGTAAACAGTGAACGGGCGTCCAGTTAAGTTTGGACGTCCGTTTGTCTTTAGAACCAAGGATCATTCCTGATGACAGTGTCAGCATTCCGTTCACCGTCCAACGTTCACCGCTCAGGCCTTTGGACAGAGGGCGTCCTCCGCGAAGTCCTCCCCAACGGTCTTACCCTGCTCGTGAAGAGTGACCACTCCGCGCCGGTCGTTTCGGTCGTGACCCATGTGAAGGCGGGCTTCTTCGACGAGCCGGACCGTTGGGCCGGTATCTCGCACGTGCTGGAGCACATGTTCTTCAAGGGGACGGGGCGTCGGGGCGTCGGCGCCATTGCGCGAGAGACCAAGGCCGCCGGTGGCTACCTCAACGCGGGTACCGGGTACGACCACACCTCCTACTTCACGGTCCTGCCATCATCAGGACTGGCGGCCGCGATCGACATTCAGTCCGATGCCCTCCGTAACTCGATCATCGATCCGGGCGAGCTTGCCCGCGAGCTCCAGGTGATCATCCAGGAAGCCAAGCGCAAGCGCGACACGCCCGACGCTGTAGCCCACGAAACGTTGCACGAGCTGATGTTCGACCGGCACCGCATCAGACGCTGGCGGATCGGTACCGAGGAGCAGCTGGCGCGGCTCACTCGGGATGATCTGTGGAGCTACTATCGGTCCCGCTATGTGCCGGGGCGGACCATCGTCTCGATTGTCGGGTCGTTCGAGCCGGAGCACGCCCTGGAGCTGGCTCGCGCCGCGTATGGCGACTGGGCCGTCGCGCCGGGGGCGGTGGACCGGTCGCCGGAGGAGCCGCCCAGGCGCGAGGTTCGGGCCAGGACCCTGCGGGGTGATATCACGCAGGCCGAGTTGGTGCTCGGTTGGCGTGTGGTTCCGCCCCTGCACGAGGATGCTCCAGCCCTGGATGTCGCCGCCGCCGTCCTTGGCTTGGGACGGGGCAGCTGGCTCTACCGCACCCTCAGGGAGGCCGGGGTTGTGACCTCAGTCTCTGCCCACAACTACGCACCCACCGAGCTTGGTGTCTTCAGCATCGGGGCCGATCTCGCTCCGGCACGAGTGCCCGAGGCCATCGAGCTCATCGCCGACAATGTCTCCCGGCTGACCATGCTGGGACCCGCCGCCGAAGATCTGGACCGGGCCCGTACGCTGCTTCGGGCGCGCTGGGGGCGGCAGCTAGAAGCGATGGAAGGAAAGGCGTCTGCCTTCGCCGCGGCCGAGGCCCTCGATCACGTCTCCTTCCTCGACCGTGAGTATGAGGCCTTGGGGAAGGTAGGACCTGATGAGGTGCGTACGGCGGCGGGCAGGTACCTGCAGCCCGACAACGTCTCCGCAGTTACGTATCTGCCGGACGACGAGGGTGCGGACGTGACTGCCGAGGGTCTCGAGCGCGCCTTCGCCGTCACTGCCCTCCGGCAAGCTGTCGCGCCTCGGGTAGTGCGGCCAACGCCCCGGCCCGCCCTCAGCATGACCGGCGACCGACAGGCAGAAGTGCTGCACACACCGCTGCCCGGAGCCGATCTGCTGGTGCGGCGGAAGGCGGGGGTTCCCCTGGTGACGCTCGGCATCTATGTGCCGCGAGCGCAGCCCGATCCTCCGGCCCAGGCTGGAATCGGTGCGTTGGTGATCCGTAGCGCGGTTCGTGGCGCCGGGGATCTCGACGCCGGGAGCCTCGCTTTCGCGTTCGAGCAGCTGGGCGGGACACTGAGCCCGGCGGCGGGTTCGGACTGGGTCGGATTTTCAACCACTGTCCTCTCCGAGCACCTGGCCGATGCTGCAGCGCTCCTAGACCTGACTTTTACGCAGCCGCATCTGGGTGACGCCGAGGTCAGCACGGAGCGAAGTCTCATGGTGACCGAGGCTGAGCAGGTGGCGGACGACATGTTCCGCTACCCCTTCCAGCTCGCCTTCACCGGCGCCTTCGGGAAGGTCGGGTATGGGCTCCCGGTCAGCGGTCTTCCCGACACCCTCCCGACCATCTCCACGGCCGACACGCGAGCGTGGCACCGAACGATGCTTGGCATCCGTCCGGTGGTAATTGCAGTAGGCGACGTAGATGTCGAGGAAGCGAGCTCGGCGCTGGCAGGACAGTTCGGCGTCCGAGCAGCGGCCCAGCGCGGCCGGCCGCTCGCACCGCTGGCGAGGGCCGGCACTCCGGGCGATGCCTCGGTCGAAATAGTGGAGCGGGAGAAACAGCAGTCGGCCTTCGCGATGGCATTTCCTGGGCCGGCCCGGCGTGATTCCGATCGGGCCGCCGCAGAAGTGTGGGCCGCAGTTGCAAGTGGGCTCGGTGGGCGGATGTTCGAGGCACTGCGGGACCGGCGGTCGCTGGCCTACACGGTCATGGCCTCCAGCTGGCAGCGAGGCCGGGCGGGCGCGCTGCTCACCTATATCGCAACCTCGCCCGAGAGGGAGGAGGAGGCTCGTGCCGCCATGCTGGAGGAGCTGGATCGGTTTACTCGCGAGCCGGTGAGCCGGTCCGAGCTGGAGCAGGCGACGAACTATCTCGCGGGTCAGGCGGAAGTAGGGCGGCAGAGTGCGGCGGCACTGGCCGGAGAGATTCTGGAGGCGTGGCTTATCGGAAACGGCCTGAGTGACCTGGAGAATCCAGCCGCCGCATTCCGAGCGGTCACGGTAGAGGACGTTCTCCGGGTCGCCCAGCGCTACCTGGTGCCGGGGGAACGGGCCGAGGGGGTCGTCCGGGGCAGCGGGCTCAGCTCCCCAGTCGCCGGCTGATCACCTCGATCCCTTTCCAAACGTCTGCGGGGGCCCGCGCGATGATCTCCACCAGACACGCCCCCTCGGCTGGCGCGCAATGGAGCACGATGTGTCCTTCGAGGCAGAGAAGGGCCACCGCAATTCCGCCGGCACCCTCCCGAACTACCGGCGGCCCCAGCGACGGCATGCCGACCGCGCCCGCCGCCGCTATCACCAGGCCCGAGAGCGCTAGTGTGTCCCGCAGCCGCGCGGGATCGATCGAGGTAAACTCGAGCAGCTGATGATTGAAGGTGGCGTTCACGGGCGAACGGACGCCTTACGCCCGCGCTGGTGACGCGGCCACGGCATCGCGGTAACCTTCCGGCACGCCGACGTCGTAGAATCGAGCCGGGCTGATCACTCCCGCGAGAGCCTCCCGCCGGGCCAGTCTCTGAAGCACCGGTACATCGTCGAGCTCGGCGCCCGGTGCCAGGGCCCGCCCCACCTCCTCGAATTCGTCGAGCACGTTGCCCGGGAACGCCATCCTCCCGATCGGCGTCACCGCCACCTCGTCACCCGCGGTGTCGAACCGCCCCGCGCCCTTGTCCGCCACAGCCACGACCCGCAGTGTTCCATCGGCTGCCCTCCGTACCGAGGCTCGACCGGTTGCGCCCTTGGAGCCGGCATCCTTGCGTTCGATTTCTGCCAGTAAGACGGTGGCGAGGCCGATGGACCGAAAGGCAGCGAGTACCGCTGCCGATGGATTGGGTCCGTGGAAGAGGTTGTCGGGCAACACCGCCATGAAGGGAGCCCCGGCCAGGTTGTCCCGGGCCCGGACCAGCGCATCGCCGAGGCCGCGGGGATGATCCTGCGGAACGAACTCGAGTTCCAGCGGGCCCTGGTAGTTGCGGGCCACTGCCTCCAACATCGGCTTGTGCGGATTGGTGATAATGATCGCCCGCAGGAGGCCCGCATCCGCGGCTTCATCGAGGGTCCAGTACAACACGGGTCTGAGCCCGACGGGGAGGACCTCCTTGGGGAGCCAGCGGGTGATCGGGTGCAGCCTGGTGCCCAGTCCCCCGCAAGGAATTACCGCCGTATCGATCATCATGGGAGGGCCTGCGTCCGGAAATCAGCGCGGGGGCGGAGGACGGACCTGAGTATCTTGCACGCTCACGTTTGGGAGGGAGCTGCGTGTCCGAAGCTAGTCCTGGTCCTATAGGCGAGCAAGGTGCCGCACGTTGGACCGCAGCTGACGTGCTGAGCTTTCTGCGCATCCCGCTGGCAGCGGCGTTCGTGCTGGTGACGGACACCGGTTGGCGCCTTGCCATTGTCGCCGCAGCTGCAGCCACCGATCTGCTGGATGGGCCGATCGCCCGCCGAGTCGGCAGCTCCGCCTATGGACCGGTGCTGGATCCGATCGCGGACAAGGTCTTTATGGCGGCGGCCGTCGGGGTAGTGGCGTTCTCCGGCAGCCTCGAACCGGTGGAAATAGCCGGGGTGCTTCTCCGCGACATCGTCGCCGCGCTTGCCTTCGCCGCGACCTTTTTCTCCGAGGAACCGCGGGTGATACCAGCGCGCTGGAGCGGCAAGGCGGTCACGGTGGCGCAGATCCTGACCCTGGTGGCTTTCCTGCTCAACTCGCCCTATCTCCGACCTATCGCCTGGGCCACCACAATAATCGCCGTGTTCTCGATACTCGACTATATCCACGCCGCCCCCCGCGCCCAGCGGCCGGTCGGTCGCTGATGGCAGAGACCAAACGCGTGGCGTTGAGATGGGAAGAGGGGCTGCGGTTCACTGGAGGCGCCCCGGGCGGCCCCGTGGCCCAGATCGATGGAGACAACGCGGCCGCTCCCGGACCGATGCTGACCCTTCTTCTGGCCGCGGGCTCCTGCAGTGGGTCAGATGTGGTGCTCATCCTCCAGAAGATGCGGGTGCAGCTCCGGGAGCTTCAAATCGACGTCAGCGGACAGCGTCGTGAGCAGGAGCCCCGGCGCTACACCGCAATCCACTTCGACTATCGTGTCGGCGGAGAGGGACTGGACCAGACCAAGGCCGACCGGGCAGTAAGCCTCTCAGTCGAGAAGTACTGCTCTGTGATCCACTCTCTCGCGCCCGATATCGCCATAACCTATGCGGTTACTGTCGCCTGAGGTGGCGCTGGCGGCAATGATGGCAGTGGCCTGGGCGCCACCGGTGCCGGCACAGCAGGCTCGGGAGATAGGGATTCAAGCGGTGGGGACCACCTCGGACCCGGGGCTCATTGTCGGCGCTATCTATGGCGCTCTACGGCCCTCCACCAGGACCCGGCTCTCGGTCTCGGCCGGAGCCGGTATTTCCTCGGGCGAGGCCGCGGCTCGCGGCGAGCTGTTGGGGTATTTTCTTCTCAGTCCGAACAAGCTCGTTGGGGCTGGTCTCTACTTCGCCGGCGGCGTGGCGGTGGTTGCGGGCCCGGTTGAGCGAGGGTATCTGGTTCTGACCCTTGGCATCGAAGACCGTCCCGGTTCCACCGGTGGCTGGATGGCGGAGATTGGGATTGGAGGAGGCGCACGAGTGGCCCTAGGATATCGCTGGCGGGGGCCCTAGGAAAACAAAAACGCCCCGGAGTCTCCGGGGCGTTCCATCACGTGGATCGACAGATCAAGCCGCGCCGAACTCCACAGCTTCCACCCGCCGGACCGGCTGGCAGTAGCGCTCGCCGAGCAGGCGGAGCTGAGCCTGCTGTTCGGAGGTCAAGTCCTCGTAGCGCTCAGCGATGTAGCCCATGGTGTCGTCGAACCAGTCCTTCTGGTGCTCCGGCAGGGCATCGATCACCCCACAGCGGAGGATGTGACTGAACAACTCGTCCCGCGCCTGGGCGAACGACGCCGCCTCAGGGGCACTTCTGATCGTCTTCTTGTGCATGCACCTTCCTCTGGCAACAAATGAGTATACTCTTGACCCCACGCAAGATAACCCCTTGCACCATTTGGTGCAAACGCGCCTTGGCCGACCAATTATCTTTAGCAGCCGGTATTACTTGAACTTGACCGGGGGCCTCGCTGCGCCCTCGAGGTAGCCATGGCAGAGCATGACGAGGTGTACGGCGAGGAAAGAGCCCGGCGGCTGGCAGCCCTGCTCAGGGCACTGGCCGCCCGGATTCACGAGCTCGATCAGGCGGGGCAACTGCTCGGGGGTGGCCCCGAGCTTCTCCGCATGATGGGCGACGCCCGGAGCGAGCTCTTTCATTACGAGGTTCGCAGCACCTACGATACGCCGGAGATTGCGGACAGCCGGCGCATCGTGGAGGAGGCCCAGCACCAGGATTCCTTTCTACCCGATGACCCGGAGGACGAAGAGCCATGGCGGCGCCCCAGGCCGGAATGAAGCGCTTCTATACCCTGTTCGCAGTGCTGGTCGTCGTGGGTCTGGGTGTGTTGGGCTACCTTCTGACCCGTCCGGCCACCGTCAGCATCCCGGCCAACGTGACGGTTCAGCCTTCCGACACCTCGGGATTTGCCGGATACGTCAAGGGCTCGGCCAGCGCACCAGTCGAAATTACCGAATACGCGGACTATCAGTGCCCTTTCTGCCAGACCTTCGCCACGCTGCAGATGCCCACCATCGAGGAGCGGCTCATCAACACCGGCCGGCTACGCTGGCGTTATCGGGACTTTCCTCTCGAGATGCACCCCTTTGCCAGGCTGGCCGCGCATTCGGCTGCCTGCGCTGACGAGCAGGGGAAATACTGGCAGCAGCATGACCTGATCTACCAGGGTCAGCCTGAGTGGTCGGCGTCACGCAATGCGGCTTCCGACTTTCGGAGGTACGCCCAGTCGGCAGGATTGGATCTGGGCCGCTACGATGCCTGTATGAAGTCCGGCAAGTTCGCGGGCCGGATCCAGGCGGACTATAACTCCGGGATCGCACTGGGTGTCAGCTCCACTCCGACGTTGGTGGTAAATGGGCGGTTGTACCGCGGCCGGTTCGATTCGGACGCCGTTACCAAACTGGTGGACTCGCTGGCACGACACAGCGCTCGATGATCTATCGGATGAGCGCGGCGCTGTTGAGCCTCGCCGGCCTCTTCATCTCCGCGTACCTGTATCTGTATAAGATCGGCAAGATCGGAGCCCTGGCCTGTGGAACGGGCGGGTGTGAGACGGTGCAGTGGAGCCCCTGGAGCCGCCTGGCCGGCATCGAGGTCTCGCTGATTGGCGTGCTGGGCTATGCCGCCCTGCTGGGGGTAAGCCTGGTATCGTTACAGTACCCCCATTCCTTCCGCCGGGGGGCGACTCTCCTCCTCGCCGCTCTCTCCGGGATCGCCGTTCTCTTCACCATCTATCTCACGTATCTGGAGCTGTTCGTCATCCATGCCATCTGCCGCTGGTGCGTGGCTTCGGGTGTCATCATCGTTGCCATCTTCCTGGTGTCGCTGCTGGATCTGCGCCGGCTGAAGCGGGCACCGAACTGATGTCCGCCGATCCGAGGGAGTCTTCCCGGGGGCGCCGCCTGGCGATCCTGGCGCTCGGCGCGATCGGGGTGGTGTATGGCGACATCGGCACCAGCCCGCTCTACGCGCTGAAGGAGTGTTTCAGCGGGCCCCACGGGGTGCCGGTAACCAAGGAAAACGTGCTGGGCGTGCTGTCGCTGATCTTCTGGTCCCTCAACTTCGTCGTGACCTTCAAGTATCTCACCGTAGTCATGCGAGCGGACAACCGGGGAGAGGGTGGCATCCTGGCCCTGCTCGCGCTGGTGCGACCGCACGGAGAGGGCAGACCCCCGGGTGCCTACCGCTGGCTGATCGGCACCGGCCTGTTCGGCGCCGCGCTGCTCTATGGCGACGGCATCATAACGCCGGCTATCTCGGTGCTGGGCGCGGTCGAGGGCCTGAGCATCGCGACACCGGCACTGGAGCAGTGGGTCGTTCCGATTGCGGTCATCATCATCTCGGGCGTTTTCGCGGTACAACGTCACGGCACCGCCGGCATCGGCGCGATTTTCGGACCCCTCACCACCGTCTGGTTCATCTCGATCGCCGTCCTCGGGGTAACCGGGATCATGCAGCACCCTTCGGTGCTGGCGGCGCTGAATCCGTGGTATGCCGCCACGTTTCTTTGGCACCAGGGCCCTACCGGCCTGATGGTCCTGGCGGCTGTAGTACTGGTGGTGACTGGCGGTGAGGCCCTTTATGCCGACATGGGCCACTTCGGAAAGCGGCCCATACGGGTGGCGTGGTACACGGTGGTACTGCCGGCCCTGATGCTGAACTATCTGGGGCAGGGGGCAATTCTGCTGGAAACTCCCGCCTCGGTTCGCAACCCCTTTTACTCCTTGGTTCCCGACTGGGCGCTCTATCCCATGGTGGCCATCGCCACGGGGGCGGCTATTGTCGCCTCACAAGCGCTGATCTCGGGGGCGTTCTCGCTGACCCGTCAGGCGGTTCAGCTGGGCTACTGCCCCCGGGTGAACATCGTACACACCTCCAGCCGCACCATCGGACAGATCTACATCCCGCAGGTCAACAATGCGCTGTGGATTGCCTGCGTCGGCCTGGTGCTGGCGTTCCAGTCGTCCGGCAACCTGGCGGCTACCTACGGGGTGGCGGTGACCGGAACCATGACCACCACCACGATTCTTCTCCTGGTGGTGGCCCGGAATCGCTGGCACTGGAGTATCCTCAGAGTGGCCCTGCTGGGCGGGATCTTCCTGATCGTGGACCTGGCGTTCTTCGTCACCAATCTCTTCAAGATTCCCGATGGGGGTTGGTTCCCGCTGCTGGTTGCCATGATCGTGTACCTGCTCATGTCCACCTGGAAGAAAGGCCGGGCCCGCCTCTCCGAGATCGTCCTGGA
Source organism: uncultured Gemmatimonadales bacterium (assembly GCA_963840165.1). Classification (GTDB taxonomy): domain Bacteria; phylum Gemmatimonadota; class Gemmatimonadetes; order Gemmatimonadales; family GWC2-71-9; genus CAVVWJ01. The sequence goes on along the minus strand of CAWIXT010000006.1, from coordinate 785,191 downwards.
GAACACTCTTCCGATCGACCTGTTCCTGGCCGACATCGCCAAACGTAAACCGCTGCGGGTCCCCGGCATCGCGGTGTTCCTGACGTCGGTGCGGGGAGGAGCGCCGCCGGTGCTGCTGCATCACCTCAAGCACAACAAGGTGCTGCATGAAAAGGTGATCCTGCTGTCGGTGGCGAGCCAAGAGATCCCTCAGGTGGAAGACGGCGAGCGGGTGCAGTATCGGGAACTGGGAGAGGGCTTCTGCGAGGTCGTAGCGAGCTACGGCTTCATGGAGACGCCGGACATTCCAGCCATGCTTCAGTCGCTGCGGCTGGCGTACGGCGACGGGCGGGAGCTCCGGGTCGAGGTCATGGCGACTTCGTTCTACCTGGGGCGGGAGACCTTGATCCCGCTCGAGCGGCGCAAGCGCCCGGGAATGCCGGCTCGGCCGGGAGGCAGCGAGACAGCCGTCCGACCCGTGATGCCCCGGTGGCGCAAGAAGCTGTTCATCTTCATGACCCGCAACGCGCAGTCAGCGACGGCGTTCTTCGGGTTGCCGCCCAACCGGGTGGTGGAGCTGGGGGCGCAGATTCAGTTTTAGGGGCGGTAGGTAATGCGGCGGAAGATGAAGCGGGCGGAAGATGAAGCAAGCGGACAATAGACAGGATCTATTCCGCCGCTGTATCCACCGCCGCTATACCTACCGCCGCTGTATCTACCGCCGCTGTATCTACCGCCGCTGTATCTACCGCCTACCCTTCCTTCTCCTCGTACATCTCCTTCAACCGATTCACGACCGCAGGGTCCGCCAGCGTGGTCGTGTCCCCCAGGGTGCGGCCCTCCGCGATGTCCTTCAGCAGCCGGCGCATGATCTTCCCGCTCCGGGTCTTGGGCAGGTCGGCTGAGAAGATGATGTCATCCGGCCGGGCGATGGCGCCGATCTTCTTTGCCACGTGGCCCTTGAGATCGTCTTTCAGGCTGGCGGTGGGGCGATTCCCCTCTTTCAATGTGACGAAAGCGGCGAGGGCCTGACCCTTCAGGTCGTGGGTTCGTCCAACGACTGCGGCTTCGGCCACGGCCGGATGATCTACCAGGGCGCTTTCCACTTCCATCGTCCCTATGCGGTGCCCGGCCACGTTCAGCACATCGTCCACCCGCCCTAGAATCCACCAGTAGCCCTCGTCATCGACCTTGGCACCGTCTCCCGCGAAGTAGCGGCCCGGGAATCGGCTCCAGTAGGTCTGCCGATAGCGTTCGTCATCGCCGTAAATGGTGCGCAGCATTCCGGGCCACGGTTGCGTCAGGGTAAGAAACCCGCCGCCCTTGTCCAGGGACTTCCCGGCATTGTCCACCAGCTCGGCGGAGATACCGGGGAACGGGACGGTGGCGGATCCGGGCTTCGTGGTTGTCACCCCGGGCAGCGGCGTGATCATGATCCCGCCGGTCTCGGTCTGCCACCAGGTGTCAACGATCGGACAGCGGCCTCCCCCGATGTGATCGCGATACCATATCCAGGCCTCGGGATTGATCGGCTCGCCCACCGTGCCCAAAAGCCGCAGCGTCGACATGTCATGCCGGGCTGGATGCTCGATGCCCCATTTCATGAATGCCCGGATGGCCGTGGGGGCGGTGTAGAGGATGGTTACGCCGTAGCGCTCGATGATACTCCAGAAGCGGTCACGCTCGGGCCAGTCGGGCGCGCCCTCGTACATCACCACGGTGGCTCCGTTCGCGAGAGGCCCATACACGACGTATGAATGCCCGGTGACCCAACCCACGTCCGCGGTGCACCAGAAGACGTCTTCCTCGCGCAGGTCGAACACGTATCGTGTGGTGGCCGTCACCTGGGTGAGATATCCGCCAGTGGTGTGGACGATGCCTTTGGGCTTACCGGTCGTGCCTGAGGTATAGAGGATGAAGAGGAGGTCCTCGGCGTCCATCGCCTCGGGGCTACACTTGGGCGAGGCCCGGTCGAGCAGCCGGTGCCACCAGTGATCGCGTCCCTCCTCCATTGTCGCAAATGCCTCGTCGCCCAGGCGCCGCACCACCACGCAGTGCTTGATCGAAGGGCAAGCGGCAATGGCCTCATCGGTGAAACGCTTGAGCGGAACCACCTGGCCTCGCCGATAGGAGCCATCGGCGGTTATCACCGCGACCGCCTGAGCGTCGTTGATCCGATCCCGCAGCGATTCGGCGGAGAACCCGCCGAACACGACGGAGTGCACGGCGCCGATCCGGGCGCAGGCGAGCATGGCGATGACGGCCTCCGGAATCATTGGCAGATAGATGGCAACGCGGTCTCCCCGGGTGATACCGAGCCCCTTGAGAGCATTGGCGCAGAGGCCGACCTCACGCGCAAGGTCCCAGTACGTCAGTACCCTCCGGTCCCCCGGCTCTCCCTCCCAGATCAGGGCAGCCTTATTCCGGCGGGGTCCGGCGAGGTGCCGGTCCAAGCAGTTCATTGACGCGTTGAGCTTGCCATCGACGAACCAGCGGGCGTGGGGTGGCTGCCAGTCGAGGACGCGAGTCCAGGGTGACATCCAATCCAGGGAGCGCGCCTGCTCTTCCCAGAACCGCTTCCAGTCGCGGCCCGCCTCGTAGAGCGCGTCCGTCGCCTGCGCCTTCGCGCGGAATTCAGGTGGGGGCGGGAATCGGCGCGTCTCCGAGAGGAGTGTGTCAATCTGTTCGTTCATGCGATCCCGGCAATTAGAGTGAGTGCGCACCCGCTACTTTTGCAGTAGTCTGCCGCGGAGTGCGGCGTAACTAGGCGCTGCAATTGTTCGTAGGGACCCGTGCAACAGGTTGAGAATTACTGGCTTGTCGTCGTTGGCACCAGTCTCGCCTTTTCCCTTGGCGAGGCCGCGAAGACGTTGTGGTCGAGCGTCGATCCGCCCGATAAGAGCACACCCGGAGTGATTCGGGGCCGCAAAACTAGAGGTCTCGCCTGGTCGATTGTACCCGGCTTGAGATAGCTCGGTGCCGAAGGAGGAGAGATGAGGTCCGCTAACGATGCAGAACGTGGCATGACAGCACCGGAGACGCTCGGTCTGGACACCCGCGTCGAGATCCGCAAAGCGGCGATTCGCCTGCTGGAGGAGATGCCGGAGGGCGTGGGCCGCCTGGTGATCGATCTCGCGCGCACCCGTCACGTAGACTCCGCCGGTCTCGGCGCGCTGATGCTGATTCAGCGACGGGCCGCGGAGCGGCGTCAAATCGTGGCCCTGCGAAATGTGAGCGACGAGATCAGGTTCCTGCTCGTACTGACCAAGCTGGACGACCTCTTTCAGCTCGAACCGGCGTATGCGTGATAGGGCTTGCCCTTCTTCCTTCGTCCCCCCTTCGGGTGGACGACTTCTCCCCAATTGGTTAGAGTACCCCGACATTAAGTCCTCCTGACTCGGGGCCGTCAGGCGCCGGCCTGTGGGGTATATCGAGATGAGCAAAACAAAACACCGCCGGCGCGTCCTGATCGTCGAGGACGAGCCTGCGCTTCGGTTGAGTTATGAGCGGGCCTTCAACCCACGATACGACCTGGTGTTCGCCTCCACCGGCGCCGAGGCTCTGGAGCAACTCGAGAAGCATAAGCCTGATGTTGCCGTCCTGGACATGCGGTTGCCGGACACCGATGGCGTCGATCTTCTGCGACGGATCCGGCTGAGCCAACCCGAGCTCCCGGTTATCATCACCACCGCGTACATGAGTATTGAGCCCCAGCTCAAGGTCCTCGATCTCCCCCACTCCGGTTACATCGTCAAACCCTTCCGCCTCGACGAGCTCGGCGCGCGGATCGATGCCGTCTCATGACGACTCCCGTTTGCTCGAGGCTCGAGGACTCCAGCGCTCGTTCGGGCGAGTCCGCATTCTCCGCGGCATAGACCTCTCCCTCAGCGCCGGCCAGACACTCGCGATAGCCGGGCCCAATGGGGCCGGCAAAACCACCCTGCTGAGACTGCTTGCGGGATTGATGCGGCCCAGCGCCGGCGAGATCCGAGTGCTGGGGGAACCCTTTACCCGGGGCGGGGCCGCAGGACGCCGCGCCATCGGGCTGTTGTCCCACCAGTCCCTGCTCTACGACGACCTCACGCTGCTCGAAAACCTCGTCTTCGTGGCCCGGCTCTACCGGCTGAACCATCCCACCGCCGCGGCTAGCGCGGCGCTGGAGGCGGCAGGGCTGGCAGAGCGGGCCTCAGAACTGCCGCGTCGGTTGAGCCGGGGACTGCTCCAGCGGGCCGCGATCGCCCGGGCGTTGCTCCACCAACCGAGGTTGCTACTCCTGGATGAACCTTTTACGGGTTTGGACGCGGGGGCCTGCGAACGGCTTCGCGCCGATCTTCAGCAGCGAGTCAGCGGTGGACTCGGCCTGGTCGTCGTGACCCATCACCTGGCCGAGGTCTGGCAGCTCGCATCCCATGTCGCGGTGCTGGCTGATGGAGTCTGGGCCATATCAGAGCCGCGAACCGGTTCACTCGAGGATTTCCAGGCGCGCTACCAGAGAGTCATCCGTGTTTGAGTCGCTCCCGTTGGTCTTTACGATCGCCGCCAAGGACATCCGGGCCGAGCTGCGGAGCAGGACAGCGCTGCAGTCGGCTCTGGTCTTTGCGGCGCTGGTGCTGGTGGTCTTCAACTTTTCCCGAGACCCGACGATCCTGACCGCGACCGATCTGGCTCCCAGCGTGCTCTGGGTGACCTTCGCCCTCGGGGCTATGGTGGCGCTGAATCGGGCCTTTACGGTGGAGCGGGAGAACGGCGCACTGGACGGGCTGCTCCTGGCCCCAGTGCCCCGGGAGGCCCTGTTCCTGGGGAAGCTGCTGGCCAACCTTGCTTTCGTCGGTACCGTGGAGCTGGTGACGCTGCCGCTGTTTATCCTCTTCTTCAATGTCAGTCTCGGGCGTGCGCTCCCGGGGCTGCTGGCAGTGATCGCCCTGGCAACGGTGGGCTTCGTGGCGGTCGGGACGATCTTCAGCGCCATGGCGGTGCGCACCCGGTTCGCCGAGCTGATGCTTCCGGTCCTCCTGCTGCCGTTCATGGTGCCGCCTCTGATCGCGGCGGTACAGGTGACGTCGCGCCTGCTGGCTGACCGTCCATTGAGCGAAATGTGGGGCTGGCTTAGGTTACTCGCCCTCTATGACATCGTATTCGTTACACTCTGCACGATGATCTTCACCGCCGTAGTGGACGAGTGAGCGCTGACGCGGCCCGGGCATCCCGAATCGTGCGGCGGGGGCTTCTGCTCAGCGGTCTCGCGCTGGTTGGTCTCGCAGGCGTCTTCATTCTTGCTCTGGGATTCACCCCGGTCGAGGCCCGCCAGGGTCTGGCGCAGAAGATTTTCTACGTTCACGTTCCGGCTGCCTGGTCAGCCCTGATGGCCTTCACACTGGTGGGAATCGCCAGCGCTTCGTATCTCTGGCTCAGGGATCCCCGGCTCGACCGCTTCGCAGCGGCCTCGGCCGAAGTCGGTGTGGTTTTCAGCGCGGTCATGCTGACGACCGGCCCCATCTGGGCCAAGCCGATCTGGGGGACCTGGTGGACCTGGGATGCCCGGCTGACGCTGACCCTCTTCGTTTTCTTCCTCTTTGTCGGGTATTTGGCGCTCCGCGCCGCGGTGCCGGACGCGGCGGAGCGAGCCCGGTTCAGTGCCGTGGTGGGTATTCTCGGCATGCTGCTGGTGCCCTTCGTCCATCTCAGCGTCTACCTGTTCCGCACGCTGCACCCGCAGCCGATCGTACTTAAACCCAGTGCGCCGTCGCTCCCGGGCGAGATGCTTACCACTCTGCTGTTGTCGACGCTGGTCTTCACCGTGCTCTACGCCGGCTTGGTAACTGCGCGATATGGTCTGTCGCTGGCCGAAGACGCAAGCGAGGACGCCCATGATGCTAGTTGAGCCTCCTCAGAACGGGGAGTTTCTGGTCGCGGCTTATGTGATCACGGCGGTGATACTGCTAGGCTATTGGGCGATGCTATTGAGGAAGGCAAGAAACAGCGTGAGCGGGAAAGCAAAAACGTGAGCGGGAAGGAGACACACCCGCTTACGCTATTCTTCCCCGCTCACGCCGTTTTTCCCCGCTGTCAGTCCGTCCGTCTGCGTCGCGCCGTTGTCGCAGTCCGGGGTAGGAGGATGTACTGCCACAGCAGCGCCGCCAGGAGCGCGCCCAGGATCGGTCCAACCCAGTAGACCACGTGTCCCAGCCACTCCCCTGCAACCAGAGCCGGTCCGAAAGCTCGCGCCGGATTCATGGCCGCTCCGGTGAGAGGACCACCTACCAGGATATCGAACAACAGCACCAGCCCGATGCCGAATCCTCCAACCCGAGGAGCATCCGGTGAGACGGCTGTGCCGAACACCGCGCACACCAGGAAGAAGGTCAGGACCGCTTCGATGCCGATGGCCTGGCCGAGGCTTATCGTGCTGGCAATGACGGGAACGCCGAGCAGCGTGGAGCGGACAGCCGCCGCGGGCAGAAGTGCCTTGACCAGAAAGGCGCCGGCACACGCAGCCGCCAGCTGGACCACGATGTAGGCCGCCGCCGCGAGGGGATCTATCCGCCGGGTAGCCAGGAGCCCGAGCGTCACGGCCGGGTTCAGGTGTCCTCCCGATATCGTCATAGTCGCGGTGATCATGACCGACAACACGACCGCGTGCGCCAGCGCAATTCCCAGCAGGCCAATGCCGGAATTGGGAAAACCTCCATTCACAACCACGACCGCCGCCCCTATGAACACCAGGGCGAACGTGCCGAGTGCTTCGGCAACCAAGCGGCGACCCAGAGATGGCATGCGAGATCCTTAGTTAGAGAGAGGCGCGGCGAATCTATTCGTGATGAGGGAAGGAGGGAAGGAGGGAAGGAGGGAACGAGGGAACGAGGGAACGAGGGAAGGAGGGAAGGAGGGGAACGAGGAAGGGAGGATGCGCGTAACGGGCACTGACCCGTCAGCTAGACTTTCGCGCCTTTTGTTGAGACCAACGATACAAGCCCCATACCAGCTGCCCGGCACGATTACGGACAGCGTCCAAACGCTGCCAGTCTTCACTCGTCAGTAGACCCATGTCACGGCTGAAAAGAAGGAGATATGAGACTTCCGATAAAGATCCAAGCGCGATGTCCAGATATCGGCGCAGTTCACGTGGTCCTAGCTTAGCAGAGCCTTCGGCAATGTTGGCTGGCACAGAAAGCGCTGCCCTTCTGGTCTGGGCGGTAAGACCGTAGAGCTCCCTCCTGGGCCACTCTTCGGTGGAGTGGTAGACGGCAAGCGCAAGCTCGTGAGCAGCCTTCCAGGCATCATACTTCTCGTACGGCATCATTTCGCAAGTATATCCGACTGGTTAGCGGCCAGCAGCGCCCCGCCAACGCAGCCTGAATCCTTTTTCCTGTTCCCTCATTCCGTCGTTCCCTCATTCCCTCATTCCCCCTCACGCCCGGCGAAAGAGCAGGGCGGCGTTGATCCCGCCGAACCCGAACGAGTTGCTGAGGAGGTAATCGGGACTGAGACTCCGACCCGCACCGGTTACATGGTCCAGGTCGCAGGCGGGGTCGGGCAGGTCCAGGTTGACGGTCGGGGGAAGCCAGGCGCGGCGGCTGGCCAGGGCACAAATGGCCGCCTCGATGGCGCCGCTCGCACCGAGAGCATGGCCGTAATACCCCTTGGTGCCGCTGAAGGATAGGCGATAGGCGTGATCGCCAAAGACCTGCTTTACCGACGCGGTCTCGGTCGAGTCGTTGAGTGGAGTGGATGAACCATGGGCATTGATGTAGCCCACCTCGTGGGGCGACACCCGCGCCTCCGTCAGGGCATTTCGCATGGCGCGTGCAGCCTGCCGCCCGTCGGGCCGGGGCGCCGTCATGTGGAAGGCGTCATTGGTCAGCCCGAAGCCGCATACCTCCGCATACACCGGCGCGCCGCGGGCCAGTGCCCGCCCTCTTTCCTCCAGCACCAGCACCGCCGCACCCTCCGCCATGACGAAGCCATCCCGGCCCTGATCGAAGGGGCGGCTGGCGTGCACCGGATCTTCATTGCGAGTGGACATGGCGCGGATGATGGCAAAAGCGCCAAAGCACAGCGGAGCCAGCGGCGCCTCGGCTCCTCCCGCGACCATGACGTCAGCCTCGCCCCGCACGATCGCACGAAAACCTTCCCCGATGGCGATAGCCCCCGAAGCGCAACTCATGCCATTGGTGGAGTTGGGACCGGTGAAACCGAACTCGATGGCGATGTTGCAGCTCGCGGCACCGGCGAAGACGGTCAGGGCCAGCGCCGGATCGACGCCGCGGGGTCCGGACTGCATGAAGTTCCGGTACTGCCCTTCACCATGAGCCACGCCGCCCAGAGCGGTTCCCATCATGGCCCCGACGCGATCGTGATCTTCCCGAGCCGGGTCCAGGCCGGCATCCTCCAGTGCCATGCGAGTCGCGGCGACGCTGAATTGGGAGAATCGGTCGAGCCGGCGGCTTCTCCGCTCTTCCATATGGTCCCCGGCCCTGAAGTCATCGACCTCCCCGGCAATCCGGGATTTGAACATCGACGGATCAAACCGGGTGATGCAGCGAACCGCCGACTGCCGGCGCTGCAGCCCCTGCCACAGCCCCTCGACTCCCAGGCCGATCGGGGTGACGGCGCCAATGCCGGTGATTACGACCCTCCGTGGTGCGCTCATGATCCCCTATTCCCTCATTCCCTCGTTCTCCACGTGCCGAGCCAGTCCCGCCAACGTCCGCGAGGCGATGCCATGGATGAAGACCGGCCCGATGATCCAGCTGGCTGCTGCCGCTCCGATCAGGGGCCAACGGGGACCGGGCCACTCATGTACGATGGTGACGACGGTTCCGGATTCAGCCGGTTGTAACTGCCACACCACGTCCATGCCCGTAGTGATGCCCCGCACGTGTCGGTAATGCACCGCGGGAGCCTGGCGATCGATCCGCATCTCCGACACCCACCAGGTCGGATACTGGAAGACGCCGAACGGCCGCCAGGCCGCCATTTCCACCAGGTCATGGTGGTCTCCCCGGTCGAGCATCCGCACCCAGCGGTAGTGGCTCAACATCACCGGCCAGTGTTCGACATCTACCGCGGCCCGAAACACACGGTCCACTGGTGCGCGGATGTGCCGGCGGTCGACGGTGCGCATTAACCGGGTCGAGGAATCCAGGTGGCCACTAACCGAGATCCGAGCCGCCGGTGGACCTCTCCGGTGACCCCGGCCCGGACCATCAGGCCCAGGAGCTCCTCCTTTCGGAAGCCGCGCCGGATCGAGGTAAGTCCGTCCGCAATCGTGACGCCGTCGAACCCGAGAAGCCGGGCGCCGCACCAGAAGGCCGTTGGCGCGAGGGGGTCTCGGCGGAGGTCCGCCACGATCACGGCCTGGCGGGCCAAGCGGTCGCAGGTACGAAGGAGATGAACCACGGAGGCTCCGGTCAGGTGATGAGCGACCTGGCTCACCAGTACCACGTCGACGCTCTTGTCGCGTATCGGTGGCGCGCCGGCGCAGGCGAGCGCGGTCGGCAGGCCGGCCCGGCATGCGAGAGCGGCGGCGATCCGATTGACCTCGATGCCCACGGGCGACAGGCGAATTCGCCGGCGGGAAGCCCAGCGCACCGCCGCGGCGGGCAGGTCGCCCAGGCCGGTCCCGAGGTCGAGCAGAGACAGGTGGGAGCCCGGCGGCACCTGGCCGAGAGTCCGCTGCAGCCCGAACCGCACCGCGGCGGTGCCACCGAACCAGCGGTTCGCCCGCGCGATGTTGCGGAGCGATTCGGCCACGGCAGCCGGATCTGCCGCCGGGTCATCCAGCAACTCCGTGCCGATGGAGGTGATCGCGAGGCCGCCCATCATTTCACCCGAGCGCCGCGTAACCGCCGCGGTAGTAGAGGAGCGGGCGGCCGTCGCCAGTGGCGCCGCCCACGACGCGGCCGAGCACGATGGTGTGGTCGCCGCCGGGATACTCCGCGTAGCGCTCGCAGATGAGGTGGGCCAGTACTCCATCGAGCAGGATCAGCCCTTCGGGGCTGAGGTGATACCCGATGCCGTCGAAACGATCCTCATGCTTGTCGGAGAACCGGCGGGCCAAAGCCTCCTGGGGACTGCTGAGCACGTTCACGACGAACTCCGGCGCCCGCACGATCACATCATGCAGCTCGGCTTCCCGGTCTACGCAGGCGGAGATCAGCGGAGGCTGCAGCGATACCGAAGAAAGGCTGCTCGCGGTCATTCCCATTGGCTTGCCGCCGGGAGCGGCCACTGTCAGCACCGTGACGCCGGTGGCGAACCGGCCCAGGAGCTGGCGGAACTGATAGGGATCGATGTCCGCGCCGCTCACAATACCATCCGGGCCAGAAACAGCGGGTTGAGCACGGAGCGCAGCGGCACGAAGCCACCGGCCAGGCCGATAACTGTGTGCGCCATGCTCTCGTGTCGGCCGATCCCTGATATGCCGCGATCGAACAACCGCGGGAATCGAAGCCCGTACTCCAGCAGGAATTCCAGCGCCCACTTCGCCGAGAATTCCCGCCGGCGCAGCAGTGGATACGTGGCCAGGGCATCCATTCCAACTGCACCCGGCCGCCGCAACCCGTCCGCGACGGATTCCGCCACCAGTTCGGCTCCGCGAAGCGCGCAGTAGATGCCGTCTCCGGTTGCGGGATCGAAGAAGTCGGCCGCGTCACCTACCAGGAGAGCACCCGGCGCCACGACCCGACGGGATCGGACGGCAAAGGGACCGGTGGCCAATATGGGACGCACGACCTGCCCGGCTTCGACGCGCTCTCTGACACCGGGGAACTCCCGCAGCGTGTCGCTGAAGAATCGCTCCATGCCCTCGCGGGCATGCCGGGCCCGGGCTGAAGGGACCACCAGCGCAACGTTGGTCTGTTCGTGCCCGATCGGGTTGAGACCGAGATAGGCCTGGTCACGGAAATGCAGCTCCGCGGAGGGCCCCATGTCAGCCACTCCCGCAACGTGCGCCACGAAGGCGATGCGCTGTGAAGGGCCTCGACGCCGGCCTCCCAGAACTCGCGAGACGACAGACCGCAGCCCGTCGGCGCCAACTGTAAGCCGGGCCCGAACGGTCTGATGGCGACCGCTCTCGTCGCGGATGAGGGCGCCGATGACCACGCCCGCCTCCTGCTGAATCTCCTCCACGCAGTGTCGTTCGAGGACCTCGGCCCCCGCGGCCCGGGCGACACCGAGCAACTGCTGGTCCAAAATCAGGCGGGAGACCGATAGTCCGCAGGGGCGATAGGGAGCGTGTCCTGCCAGCGCGAATTTCCCGTGGGCGGTGGCGCCTCGTGGCCCTGTCACCTTCATCCCTTCGAGGCGGTGGGCGCCGCCTCGTTCGAGCGCCTCCAGTACACCGAGCCGCGCCAGGATGCGAACTGCTTCCGGGCTCATATACTCGGAGCAGGCTTTGTCTCGGGGGAAAGCGGCGCGATCCACGACCAGGACGGAATGTCCGGCTCTCGCCAGAAAGGCGGCAGTTGCGCTGCCGGCCGGACCACCGCCGACCACGAGAACGTCGAATGCAGGGATCGGACGGGAGGAGGGGGTCATGGAAGGTTCAGCCCGGGGGGCCCAGCCAGCGCCATGCAACCCAGCCGGCCGCGGCCGCAGCTGCGGTCGCCAGAAAGTTGACCCCATCGTTGTTCAGCCATGCCAGCCCACTCTCTCGTACCGTCGCCGAGCCGCAACGGTGGACCTTCCAATCGCTCGCGACACTGCAGGACGGGCAGCGGAAGATCCCTTGAACTCTGCCGAGCGTGGAATCCATCGCCATACCGAGGAAACCTATCAGCGTTCCCACCGGGAGCAGGATAGGCGTGCCGGACGCCACGGCCCCAGTGCCGGCCACGAGCAGGGCGCCCACAGCTCCGCCCATCGTTCCCAGCGGCGTGACTCCGCCGTTGGTCCCAGTGGCGACCACGCGGCGACACCATATCAACCGGGGCATGGTTCGACTGAAACCGCCCACACTGGTGGCCCAGGTATCTGCCGCGGCGGCTGCCAGTGACGCCGAGACGAGCCATAGACCCAGCCGGGGCTCGACCACCCCCACCAGCCCGCCGGCGGCTGCGGCGGCTCCATTGGCGTAGACCTGCCAGGGATCTCGCCGGCCGCCTTTTGGATCCAGCCCGGGGTCAGGGTGACTGGAGGCCCACCGTGAGATCAGGCTGCTGGAAATAAAGAAGGCGGCCAGCACAGCGCCGCCCTGCCACCCGGTTCCGTACAGCACCGGCACTCCGACGGTCCACGCGGCCAGGGCGCCGGCCCCGGTCAGCGTTCCGGCCCGCCATCCCACCACCACCAGCAGCGCCGAGACTGCCGCCGCAAGTGGGAGCGGGATCGTCAGCTGTCTCTCGCCGCCGCCCGCAAGGCCGCCACAATTCGGGCCCGCAGCTCCTCGGGACAGGTCTCTTTGTCGGCCCGGCGCTCCAGCAGCTGGAGAAAGCTCTGCTCGAAGCATGCGTAGCCCTGGCAGTCGCGGCAGCGCGCGAGATGGGTCTTTACCTCGGTCACTAGTTCAGGGGTAAGCTCGCGCTTCAGATAATCCTGCAGGTGGGCGAGCGCCTCCTGGCAGTCCAGGCGATTCATCGGACGGGCTCCCGCGGTTTGATGTATCCCATCTCGACCGCATGAGCGTACAGGCGAGTCTGAAGCTGGCGCCGGGCGCGGAACAGCCGGGACTTTACGGTGCCGACTGGAATGTTGAGGGTATTCGCGATCTCCCCATAGCTCATCCCTTCTATGTCGCTCAGCGACAGCACCTCGCGAAATTCAGTGGGCAGGGCGTCGATGGCCTCCACTACTTTCGCATCCACGATCCGGGAAAAGAAAGTCCCCTCTGGATCGGTCTCCTCGACCGAGCGGTAGAGGGCGTGCGGCTCGACTGCTTCCAGGTCCATGGCAACCGGCTCGTGCTTGCGGCGGCGATAGTCATTGATGAACGTGTTCCGGAGGATCGTCAGCAGCCAGCCGCGCGCGTTGGTTCCGGGGCGGTACTGCTGCCAGGAGCGGTATGCCTTGAGCATCGTGTCCTGCACCAGGTCCTCGGCCAGGGTCGGGTCGGCGGTGAGGCGCAGCGCGACCCGATAAAGGGTATCCAGGTGGGGAAGGGCTTCCTCATCGAACGAACGCCCGGCGACAGACGGCTCGGCCATGGCGGAATGTATGCGGAAGGAGTGAACGAGGGAACGATGGAAGTCTCCTCTCCGCGTTCCTGCGCCCTACCGCCCTACCGCCTTACCGCCTAATTTCTGCCCCGACCCCCGTGCCCAAACCCACCGTAGCCGCACTCATCCCGCTCAGCCTGCTCGAGGCCCTCCGTAACCTGGACACCCCGGTCGAGGACGGGATGGAGGAGCTCGCCGAGGAGATCGTGGTCCGCCGCCTTGGCCTCAGTCCCACCGTGGCCGCCCAGATCCAGCGGTACCGGCAAACAGCAGAACGCGGCGGCACGGTGGACAGCGATGAGGTGTTATCGGTGCTGCGCCTGGTGGGGCGGCGGCCGGATGCAACGCTGGTATTCGCCGATGCCGGCCGGCGGGCGGCCCGCTATGCCGGCAGAGGTCGCGGACGCCCATCGAGGACGCTGGCCCGGATGTCGCCCAGGAGTGTGGCCCGGCGTCTCGCGCTCCGAAGCGTGGCTCGCCTGGGCCGCAGTGTGTTCGACGGGGAGTTCAACGTCCGCGACCGCGTTATCGAGGTGACCATGGTGGCGCCGCTCTCGATTGTCGCGGCGCCGGCTGGGGAAGCCTGCCTCTTCTATGGGGCCGCCTACCAGGAGCTGCTGCGGGGGCTCACCGGGTTCGAGGACGCACTGCTGCACGAAGCCTGTCTCGGCCGCGGGGGAAAGATCTGCCGGTGGCGAACCGCCGTCGCCGAGGTGTACGAGTGATTGACCTGAGCGATCTGCGACGGTCGCTGGCAGAGGCGCAGGTAGACGGTTGGCTGCTCTTCGACTTCCATGGCCTCAATCCGGTGGCCGGCCGGGTCCTTGGCCTCAAAGGGATGAACACCCGACGGTTGTTTGTCCTGCTTCCCCGGGAGGGCGACCCGGTTGCGGTTGCGCATAAGATCGAGCTGCAGGGGTTGGAGGGGTTTCCCGGCCGAGTGGTGCCCTACGCCCGATGGAGCGAGCTTCATGCGGCACTCACGCCGCTGGTGGCCGGACGCCGCCTGGCGATGGAAATATCGCCCGAGGACGCGGTCCCCTATCTGGACCGGGTCCCCTACGGGGTCATCGAGCTGCTGCGGCGGCTCGGGGCCACCATCGTACCGTCAGGATCGCTGGTGTCCCGATTCGCGGCACGGTGGAGCGCGGCCGAGGCGGACGATCATCGCGCCGCGGCGGAGATCCTGGCGTCAGTGGCTCGCGAATCATTGCGGCGGGCGGTCCGCGAGTCGGACACCGGCCTGACTGAAACGGCGCTACAGGAGAGGGTGGTGGCTGACGTCGAGAGTCGCGGCCTCGTGTTCGATACCCACCCGATCGTGGCGTTCGGCCCGAACTCCGCCCGGCCGCACTATGAGCCGCATCCGGGCAAGGATGCAACCCTGCGACCCGGAGACGTCATCCTGCTGGATCTCTGGGCCGGCCGAACCCGGACGACGGTGTTTGCCGATCAGACCTGGATGGGCTTTGCCGGGGCTCGGCCCCCGGAGCGAGTCGCCGAAGTGTGGCGCACGGTGCGCGCCGCGCGGGACGCGGCGATTGCCGAGGTTCGGCAGGCGGCGGAGAAGCAACGGCCCATCGCCGGATATGAGGCGGACCGGGCCGCGCGCGGCGTCATCGAGGCAGCCGGTTTCGGCGATGCCTTCGTGCACCGGACCGGGCACTCCATCGATCGCGATCTTCACGGCTCGGGGCCCCACCTCGACGACTACGAGACCCATGACGACCGGCTGCTGCTGCCGGGGGTGGGCTTCTCGGTGGAGCCGGGGATCTATCTCGCTGGAGAGTTCGGCGTGCGCAGCGAGGTCAATGTTTTCTGGAGTGAGCGGGGGCCCGAGGTGACGCCGAAGCAGCCGCAGGAAGAGTTGATAACGGGAGATTAGCTATTGGCTAATGGCTACTAGTTCAGCGGTGGAGATCCTTGAGTCATGCCGCGTGGTCGGCTTAGCCACGGCCAATAGCCAATAGCCAACAGCCAGCTCCCCCTTACCAAAATTCCTTCCTCGACGTATCATCGCGTCCAGCAAATCAGGTTACGACAGCGCGACACCGATACCGTACCCGGGTAAGGACCGCGCATTCGCCGCCGAAATTCCACGCCGCGCTGGTCTCGTTTCATTCCGGGGAGTAGCAACTCGGGCCCCAGGTGTTTCATCGGGCAACCTTCTCGGTTTCAGAGAGTTACATAAGGCGGGATCAACCGGGACGTTGGCGTGACCTTTCCTTGACACCAGATTTTAGTCACTTCATATTAGGCACCCGACCGGGCCGCGGTCGACGTTCGCAGGTGGTTTTACGCCGTTCCCATCACATCATGCAGGCTGACATCCCACGCAGTCGCATCCCGATTTAGGCCTTTGGCCGAAAGGGGAGGCGTGCAGGCCTCCCGCTCCAAGCTGGCAGTAATCGCAGGTCCACGCCTTTGGAGGACGTATCCATGAAGCAAAGTTGTGTCAGCGCCTTCGCACGCGCCGCGCGGAGCCTCGCGCTCGCGGCAGTCGTATTGGGCCTCGGAGCCGGTTCGCTCCTCGCCCAGGGCTCGACTGGTAAGATCGAAGGCAGGGTGCGTGACCAAGCGGGCGCGCCCATCGCCAACGCGCAGGTCTTTCTGGTGGGCACCGCGTTCAACGCGCTCACCAATCCGCAGGGCTACTACTTCATCAACAACGTACCCGCCGGCACGTACAGCGTTCGGGCCGCCTTCATCGGCTACAAGGCGACGCAGGTGGACGGCGTGAAGGTGCTCGCCGGCCAGACCGGCACGGTGGACATCCAGCTGGAACAGACGGCGGTCCAGATCCAGGAGATCACCGTCGTCACCCAGACCCAGCCGCTGGTGCCTCGCGACGAGGTCACCACCAAGCAGCGGATCGATGGTGAGTTCACCAGCAATCTGCCGGTGGACCGGCTGAACAATGTCCTCGCGCTGCAGCCAGGCGTGACGGCGAGCCCCACGAACAACACCATCTCGATCCGCGGCGGCCGCACCACCGAAGCCGTCACCTACGTCGACGGCGTGCCGGTATCCCCGGGATATCGCGGTGGGAATTTCTTTGGCTCACTCGGTACCGAGATCAGCGTTGGTACCGAGGGCCTGGAAGAAGCGTCGGTCACGACCGGAGCCGCCTCGGCCGAATTCGGCAATGCCCAGTCCGGCGTCATCTCGGTCCAGACCAAGACCGGAGGCAGTAGCTACACCGGCAGCTTCGGCTATGAGACCGACGAGGCGTTCGGCAAGAACACCAGCCTGGGCTTCAACCGGTTCCAGGGCAGCTTCGGTGGGCCGATTACCCGCAACTTTACCTTCTTCCTGTCCGGCGCCCTGGAGGGTAACAAGTCCATCGGCACGGGCATCGATGCCCAGGAGTCCCCCATCTTCGTGCAGGCCGGCATCGACACCGTCGTGGCGGTTCCCACCGCGGTGGGAGAGCCGACGTCCGACACCACGATGGTTCCGGTGTACAACTACGCGGCCTACCGGGGCGACTGCGACGAGTTCTCCGGCAGCGCCGATCCCGAAATCGCCAGCAATTACGGCGTTGACTGCCAGGGCGCCCGGACGCCGTACTCGGCGCGTTCAACATATCAGGTCAATGGCAAGCTGAATTACACCTTCGGTACCGGCTCCCGGATCTCCTTCAGCGCCCTGGCCAGCCAGTTTCAGGGCCGCACCTTCAGCCAGAACCGGGATCTGGTCGGCCGGGTCCTTACTTATCAGAACCTGTACAACCCCCAGGCGCTGGTCGCCTTCCAGCAGCAGAGCCGGGTCTACACGCTCAACTGGACCCAGAACCTGAGCAAGTCCGCCGAGCGGGCGCTGGCGCTGGAGACGTATCTCTCTTACCAGACGGACCAGACCATCCAGGGACCGATGACCACTGATGGCGAGGCCAGCACTCGCGATCCGTTCGGCGGGTTCCTGATCGGCGGGATGGACTTCCTGTTCGACTCCGACAACTTCCCGCTGGACGAAGAGCTGGTCAACAACTTCCGCAACAACCTGGCAGGCAGCCGCCGTTCGCCGCTGGATCTGGAAAACCGGGTACAGTACGCCACCAGCGATGTCTACCGGAACAACGCCTACGGCCTCTACAACCGGGGCTCGGCCGGCGCCGACATGCAGTTCTACGACAACGGCATAGGCAGCCCGTTGACCACCCGACTCATCATGTACAAGGAGAACCGGTGGGTCGGCAAGGCCAACCTCGACTGGCAGCTCGACCGCTACAACCGGGTCAAGTTCGGCGGTGAGTTTACCCACTATGACATCGGGAACTATACCCACCAGCTGGACGACCAGTTTTTCTCCGACGTCTTCCTGGAGCAGCCGCTGCGCTACAACGTCTTCGCCGAGGACCGGCTGGACCTGGGCGACGTAGTCCTGGTGGGTGGTCTGCGCTACGACTGGTACCACACCCGCGCCAGCCGGCCGGTGGGTTTCCCGGTGATCTCGACCCATCCTGACTACGACCCGGCCAATCCGGATGCGTTCTTCAGCAACCCGGACCTGTACCGGGAGGACCAGAGCCACGGCTACCTGAGTCCGCACGTCCAGGTTTCCTTCCCGGTGACCGAGCGGACCAACTTCCGGCTCTCCTACGCCCATCAGGTGCAGGCGCCTGACTTCGGCGTGGTTCTTCAGGGAATTAACACCGACGTCAATCTCACCAACACCAACCAGGTTTATGGCGCCGACGTCGACTTCGGCAAGTCGATCACCTTCGAGTTCGGGGTGCGGCACGCCTTCAGCGACGACATGGTGCTGGATCTGGCCGCCTATAACAAGGACAACCTGTCCAACGCTGCCAACCGGCTGGTCTCGCTGGCCGACCCCACCTCCGGTGGCAACCAAAACATCCGGTTGTTGACCAATGCCGACTTCGGCAACACTCGCGGCATCGACGTGCGCCTCGACCGCCGGTTCGGCAACCTGTTCAACGGCACCCTGTCCTACAGCTTCCAGCAGGCGAAGAACACCGGCTCCGATCCGGATTCCTACATCAACTTCGGGTCCCGAGTGCTGAACGCCATCTCCGGTGGCAATCAGCCGCCGCCTCAGGCGGTGCTGCCCACTGACTTCAACCGGCCGCATACCCTGGCCCTGGCAGCCTCACTCACGTTCCCGAACGAGTGGAACCAGGGAACGGCGGCGGGAACCATCCTCGAGAACGTGGGCGTCTATGCCACGTTCCGCTATGCCAGCGGCACGCCTTACACCGCCTGCGCGCTGGGGTCCACCGACCAGGACGTGGTGTCGGGTGACAACTGCGACCTGGAGTTCCCCGAGGGTCTGAACCAGAGCCGGCTGCCCTCGTTCAAGAACCTGAACCTGCGGCTCACCAAGGGGTTCGGGATCGGCGGACTGGACCTGACGGCATATCTCGACGCGCGCAACCTGCTGAACTTCACCAACGTCATCCAGGTCTTTACCCAGACCAACGACGTCCGGAATCTGGATGAGGAGGAGAACGAGTTCGCGGCCAACGCCGACGAAGTGCAGAGCGAGGCGGAGGCCTCAAATGTGCCCGTGTCGGAGGATGGAACAGTAGACCTGACGTTCGGCGGCATTCCCGACCGTCGGCAGGGCTGCTCCACCTGGGTCACCGATGACGGCACGGCCGCGGCTCCCAACTGCGTGGCGTTGATCCGGGCCGAACAGCGCTTCGGCAACGGCGACGGCCTGTACACCGAAGCGGAGCAGAGGGTGGCTTCGAACTCGTTGTACAACACGATCCGCGGAATCCACAACTTCACCGGGGACCCGCGCCGTATGCGGCTGGGCCTCGAACTGAGCTTCTGATCTGTTTTGCCGCATGGGACGCCAGCCGGTTCCGGGACCACAGTCAGGGCCCGGCTGGCGCGCCCTCGTTTTCTTCCTGAGAGAGGACGCAATGCACTCCTTCTTGCGTATGAGAAGCGCGCTGTCGATCGGCTTCTGCGCACTGGCCCTCACCGCCCTAGCAGCCGGTGTCGTGGAGGCCAAGCCGAGGCCGGGGAACCCCAACAAGGGATTCCGGCTCTTCGCCCGCCCTCTGGGGGCGCTGGTGATCAACCGGATCTACTGCGGTCTTGCCAGCGACGGCAGGATCTGCGTGGATTCCCTAAACTCGTCCACCATCGGCGGCGGATACTGGCCCAAGGGCACTGCCGACCAGTATGTGTTCAATTCGGGCATCCAGGTGGCCGGCATCATTGGCCAGGACGCCAATCCCGAGTGGCGGGGTGACACCACCGGTGGTCAGCTCTTCAGTCCCCGAGGCGACGAGACCGGCGAGGAAATCCGCCCCATCTTCAACTCCAGCAATCCTGACGACGTCACCAACTGGCCCGAGGCTGGGCTGGTGCCGACCGGCGATGCCAGCCAGGAGCTGTTCGACCCGCTGCTTCGCGGCCGGGTCTCGGCATCACAGGGTGATGTCTGGTTCGTCTCCTGGGAGGGTAATCCGGCCTTGGCCGCCGGCCGCGAGCACCCGCTCGGCATTCTCGTCGAGCAGCGGGGCCTCGGCTGGAACTTCCCGTCCGGCAACCAGGACATACTGTATTTCATCTATACCTTCTACAACGTCACCTCCAGTGACCCCGCCGCCTACGCCGCGGTCCGCCCCGGCATGCGTGAGATCCTGGTCGAAGCCGGCCAGCGCTACGCGGACCTGAACGAGCAACGTTTCAACGTCGACATTCCGGCCGGCGGCTACACCATCACCGACTTCTTCGCCGCCTTTGCGGCTGACATGGACGTGGCCGAATCTGGCGCCAACTTCGCGTCAGTGAACGTGCCGTTCTCGCTGGGCTATACCTACGAGCATACCTTCGCCCCCGCTACCGGCTGGACCTTCGATCCCGCCATCTTCGGCCCGCCATTCTTCGCGGGCTCCGGCTTCGTGGGGGTCAAGTATCTGAAGAGCCCTGTTGACCCGGCCACGGGTGAAGAGGTGGGTCTTACCCTGTTCAGCAACACCATCAACAGTGGTGCCTTCGACGATGCGCAGAACGTCACCCAGCTGTGGCGCTATCTCTCCAACAACATCAGCGTGGCTGCTGGCGATGCCGCCTGCAACACCGGCGACCCCCGGGCGACCCGTATCTGCTACATCAATAACGGCCAGGAAGACGACATGCGCTTCTTCCAGGCTTCCGGTCCGCTGGAGCTGGCGCCGGGTGAATTCGGTTCCATCGTGGTGGCCTACATTTTTGCGGCACCCGTCTCGGTCGGCGCCTGCGTTGGTCCCGGCAGCTGCGACCTGAAGCCGGGCGATCCCACCCGCCTCAGCGACGCCTCCCGCCTGACCAGCGAGGGCGCCAACGCGGTGGACTCGGTATCCGGCTACGCGGGGTTCCGCGGGGCCACCCCCGAGGGGACGGTGGTACAGGATTCGATCTCCGTCGTGCCTGGCTCGCTGCTGGGCAAGGCGCTGGTTGCCCAGGAAGTGTTCCGGAATCGGTTCCTGCTTCCGTTCGCGCCCGAGGTGCCGGAATTTTTCCTGATCCCGGGCAACAACAACGTGACCGTACTCTGGCAGCCGTCGAGCAGCGAGACCACGGGCGATCCGTTCTTCGCCATCGCCAACGCGGCCGTTACACCCGAAGGCGCGCCGAACCCGCTCTACGATCCGAACTATCGACAGTCCGACGTCGAGGGCTACCGGGTCTACCGGGGCCGGGTCGACTCGCCTAGCTCACTCCAGCTGCTGGCGCAGTTCGACTACGCCGGCACCTTCATCTCCGACTTCCAGGGCCAGGTCAATCCCACTACGGGCTGCGCCCCTGAAATCGGAATCACCGACACCTGCGGCACCGTCTTCGACCCCGTGTCGCCCGGCGTACCGCGGGTCGCGCACGTAGATGTCGCCCTGGTGGGGCCCATCGTGCAGGCCCCGATGGCACCGACCGGCAGAAGCGCTCTGGCCACAGGAGAGGCAATCCTGCTCCAGGCCGACACTGCAATCGTGGGCGAGGAGAGCGGCTGCCTCACCTTCGGCAACGCAGCGGAGTGCGATCTGCGGGACACCGGGGTGCCTTTCGTCTACGTCGACGAGACGGCCCGGAACAACCTCCGTTACTTCTACGCCGTGACGGCGTTCGACGTCAACTCGTTCCAGTCGGGCCCGTCCAGCCTGGAGTCACCGCGCACCACCAAGTCGATCACCCCGACGGCGTCGGCCTCCAACTACCAGAACACGGCCGACGTGACGGTTGAAATGCAGGGTCGTGGCGTGGCGCTGGACAACACCACCCCGGTGCCGACGCTCGATCCGGCTACCGGACGCTTCAGTGGCCCGATGCCGCCGGCCAACGATTTCGAGTTCGGTCTTGCCGAGTTCGTCCAGACTCTGATCTCGGCTCCCGGATCGTTTTCGCTCACGCTGGATAGCATCACGCTGGGGTCGGCCTATGACTTCATCCCCAACGTATACCACTTCACCGGCGCGTCGGGACCTGACATCACTCAGGTGTCCCTACCGATCATCCAGGACCAGTTCAATATTGTGGCGTCCAACTTCACCTACTTCAACGCCATCTCGCCCGACGCCTCGCTGGCCCAGCGATATGGCGGAAGCGATCAGTTCAAGCTGACCGCCAGAATACTGATGAATCTGCAGGGCAACTACTACACCAATTCGTGGGGCCGCGGCTGCGCCAATGCAGCACCCGGCTTTGCGGCGAGCGCCACTCTCGGTGTGACTGGTTGCAGTTACAATGGTCAGCGGTGGTTCGACGGGCCTTCGCCTGGAGCGAACGAAACTGTCGACGATCCCCAATCCACTCACCCGACAGCGTTCACGACCAACACCATGGTCGGCGGCTTGAACAATGGTGGTGCAGTGGCGGGGGCGACCACGGTGCACATCCAGCACTCCTACATGACGGTGCAGAACACGTATCGAAACATTGAGGGTGGCCTGGGTGGTGTTCAGCGCGCGGCAGACTTCAACGTCTACTGGGGCGCCGGTGGTCTGATCGATTCCGTCATCGATGTCACTCACAATCTGCCGGTTCCGTTTGCCCCGACCATCGGGAGTAGCTACGGAGTTCTGAACACGGCTGCGGGTGCGGCTGGTGGCTCAACCGATGCCCGGGGTGACGTCCTGACCGGCAATGACATGGGGTGCGTGGAGCCGTGGAAGTCGTTCCCCGTTGTAGGTGGTGCTACCGGAGTCTTCGCTTGCACGGCGGCTGCACCCTATGTGCTCAGTCAGACCGCTATCCCGGGTCCGGTCGCTATTTATGACGTGAGCACGGCGGCCGCGGCTACCGCCCCACCTCGGCCGGGTCCAGGCTTCATTCTCTACCTCCCCGGTACCTACACAGTATTTGAGTCCGGTGTACCGGCGCAGGGTGCCGTCTGGACGCTCCGGAGCTACGTCGGCTCGATTCGTGGAGGACAGGGAGGGGGGGGTGACGAAGGCCCCTACACCTTCACGCCGCGTCCCCGTCCGCTCACAGCCACCGGGATGGTCCTGAACGTCGGGTTCGATGTTCAGAACCAGGTCGTGGCGGCAACCGAAACGGATCTGAACCGGGTTCACACGGTACCTGACCCGTACTACGTGACCAACGCGTTCGAGCAGACCACGGACACGAAGCTCATCAAGTTCGTGAACCTGCCCGCTGACGCGATCATCCGCATCTACTCGTCGAGCGGAGTGCTGGTGGACCTGCTCGAGCACCACTCGTCCACATTTGGCGGAAGCTTGGACTGGGATGTTCGCAGCCGGAACAACCAGGTGGTGGCGAGCGGTGTGTACTTCTACCACATCGAAGCCGGCGGCGCCCGTCGGGTCGGCCGGTTCACGGTGGTCAACTTCGCGCAGTAGTACCCCACGGGATGGGGCAGGCATTCCGCCTGCCCCTCCGCATCCAGGAGATGGGAAGCTATGAGTCATTTCTCTGCAAGGAACCTGGCCCTCGTGGCGGCGCTGCTCGGCGGGATTCCCGCCTTGTCTGCTGCGCAGACCGACGACCAGATCAATCAAGACAACACCGGCTACGGCACGACGGCGGCCGAGTTCCTGCTCTTCGGGGCAGGCGCCCGGGGCACGGCGCTGGGTACCGCCTACGCCGCCATGGCCAATGATGTCAGCGCGCTTTACTACAACCCCGCCGGTATCGCGTTGATGCCGCGGGCCGGGGCCCTGGTGGGTACCTACGACTACGTCGCCGAGACCCGTTACAGCTGGGGCGGCCTCGCCTTCCCGTTCGGCGGTGGCTCCCGGTCGGTCGGCATCCAGGTTGGAACATTCGGCTTCAAGGATCAGCCGGTCTATACCGCCGAACAGCCCGATGGCACCGGTTCAGTGTATTCCGTCAGTCAGACGGTGGCGGGTCTTACCTTCGCGCAGAACTTCTCCGACCGGTTCTCGGCCGGTATCACCGCGAAGGGTGTATTCGACAACCTGGGTGAGGCGTCAGGTTCGGCCTTCGCGGTCGACTTCGGCACTAACTTTCACGCCCAGCTCAGTGGCCACCCGATTCGGTTCTCCTTCGTGGTCTCCAACCTCGGCACCAACCTTTCCTACAGCGGCAGCGCTCTCGAGACCGACGCTCCCCGGGACTCCATCCCCGGCGAGGCACCGGTGCCGCAGAACCCGCAGCCGTCCGAGTTCAGAACCAAGGACTTCCCGCTTCCCACCATCTTCCGCGTGGGTCTGGCCTACGATCTGATCTCGGGCGACAACAATCGCCTGACGCTGCTGTCGGATTTCAACCAGCCCAACAACAACGCGGCCGGTTTCTCGGCTGGTGGCGAGTGGATGTCGCAGCGGTTGGGCGGCTCGGCATTCGGGTTCGCGCTGCGGGGTAGCTACAGCTACGCGGCGGCCAACAATCTTGATCCAGTCGATCCTGCCACGACAGCACTCGGCGACGAGGAGAACCTTCAGGGCCTCGCGCTGGGCGGCGGGCTCAACTACGGCAGCGGCAACTTTAACGTGGGCTTCGACTACGCCTGGAAATATCTCGGCGTTCTGGGCGCAACCAACTTCTTTAGTGTCTCTCTAGGCTGGTAGAGTCTGAATTGCAGGGGGCGGGCGGAACATGGCGCCGCCCCCAACAAGGGTGTTCATGCTCAGCATTTCGATAGCATTACTCGCCGCAACCGCGGGAGCGGCCCCTATAGTTCCGCAAAACGATTCCGGACTGGTGCTTCGCGCGGTGCGCTTCTATCGGCTGGACCAGAATCGGACCCGGGTCAAGGGATTGGTGCAAATCCCCTTTTCCATGATCCAGTCTCCTAACGGCCGGGCAACCCAGTTGAATTACACGGTCGCAGTCCGGGTGGTGGACTCGACCGGTCTCACTCTCTATCAGCAGTCGTGGCGGAACCGGGCCCGGGCGCAGGCGGCCGCCGACCGTGCCTACACCGTGGAGATCGTCGATTTCGCGGTGGCGCCCGGCAAGTACCGCCTCGAAGTGGGGGTTGAAGACTCGGTGTCCGGCCGCAAGATCAGTGGGGGAATCGATGTGCAGGCACTATCGGCAAAGGATGGCGCCTCCGATCTCCTGGTTGCTCCCGAGATGCGCCTGGCCACGGCCGACGACACGGTTCCGCGGCCAGGCGAGTTTCGCACCGGGAATAACCTGGTCACTGCGGTGGCACGCGTCGGGCTCACGCCGCTCCGGGCCAAGGTGTTCTACCTGCTCGAGGCGTACTCCGACTCGAGCCTGACCGGGACCATGAGCGTGACCATCACCGATCCCGGTGGCAAGACCAGTATCAAGACGCCCGAGGTGCCGGTCACGGTCTCTCCGGGTGGCAGTGTCCTGCAGGGCCAGCTCGATCTGGCGGGCCTGCCGGGGGGGGACTACACCATGGTGGCCAACCTCAAGCTCGGCAGCCGCAGTATCGAGCGTTCGGCACCCATCGTCATGGCGGGGCTGCAAGAGACGTTGGCCCGCGACTCGGCCATGCGCCAGGCAGACCGGGTGACAGACGAGGGGTACTTTGCCGCTATGTCGGGCCCGGAGCTGGACGCCGCCAAGGCGCCGTTGCTGTATATAGCCGAGTCACGTGAGCTCTCTTCCTGGCAGCCGGAGCTCAGCCTGGATGCCAAGCGCAGATTCCTCGTGAACTTCTGGAAAAAACGCGATGAGACGCCAGGAACGCCCAAGAACGAGAGACGCGAGAGCTTCTACGACGCCATCGCCTACGCCAACCGGGAGTACAAGGAAGGCGGCCGGAAGGCGGTAGCGGGCTGGCGCTCGGACCGAGGACGCATCTTTGCGCGGTACGGAGCACCCGACGACGTCTACCGGCGTCAACAGGAGGGCGAGGCTCCGCCGTACGAGGTGTGGCAGTATACCAGGGGCAAGGGGACGCATTACATCTTTGCCGACCGGACCGGATTTGGAGCCTTTCAATTGATCTACTCCAACGATCTCCGGGAGCCCGGATTTCCTTCCTGGGCCGATGTCATCGGGAGCAAAGGGGTAGAGGATGCCGGACGATTCCTGGGAATCGATCTGTTCAGGGTGGCAAGGCGGGACGATACGGGTGCACGCCAGTCCTATTGAGTGAAGATACCGGACGCAATTCTTACCAGACCTCCGCATTGAGGTGTCGATTATGAAGCGTTTGTTGCGTGGTTCGGTCGTACTCGCGGTTGCCGTCGGATTCGTCTCCTGCTCGGGCGATCCGACCAGCGACTTACGGGAGCCGGCGGGCATCATTGCCACTCCGACGACCCTGTTCATCGATGCCGGTGAGACCAAGCCGGTCACGGCCTCTCTTATCGATGAGCAGGGCAATCAGATATCCGCCGATTACGAAGTCACCGATGTCGGGCCGGGTATCACGGTGGTGCAGGATACCGCCTACCTGCACACCAATGCGGGCGCCCCTATTAATAACCAGGTCCAATTCCAGGTAACCGCGGGAGCCATAGCCAACTCCTCCTTTACCCTGAACGCTGGCGGAAAGTCCCTGGTAATTCCGGTTCGGGTCACGCCGGCGACGGTTGAAATCGGTATCTCCAACCCGGCGCCGGCGTGGGGGGAAAGCATCACTCTTACGGCGCCGGCCGGGGTTCTGTTCACCGATACCTCGGAAGTGACCTTCGCCGGCGGGCCCGCAGGGCAGATCGTGGCCCTCTCCGACGATCGCACCATGCTGACGGTTATACCGGGTCCGAACACAGCCGGTGCGGTGACGATCAGTCACACGACGGTGGACTACGACCAGACGCTGGACTTTACTGTTACATCCAATGGCACGGTCACCTCACCGACACTCACCGACCTGACGGGAGCAGTCATCTCGAATCCCACCCCCGCCCTTGGCGAGGTGGTTACCCTGACGCTGCCGGCGGGCATCGAGGTGCTGGGCGACAGCGTGCTAGCGGACAGCGGATTTGTGGTGGAAGGCGCCATGAACCCCGCCGACATTACCGTGACTCCGGACGGCCGGACGCTCACCTTCGTGCCGGCGCCGAACTCCGACTCCATCATCACGCTTCATGGCGTGGTGCCGACCGCACTCCCGCAGTTCCCCCAGATCCTGTCGACCCCGTTCAAGGTCACTACTCCGAGTATCGACAGCATCGCGGTGGTCTTCTCTGATGCTGCGCCCGACGTGCTCGAAGAGATCACGGTCACCGCGCCGGCGGGATTCCACTTCGACACGACCGCCCAGTTCCTGTTCGGCGGTCAGCCCGCGATCATCGGAGCGATTGCGGCCGGTGGCGGCTCGGCCACCATTACGCCGCTTCCAGGCGCGAGCGGTGTGGCCACCATCAGCGGTGTAATCGTGGACGCGGCGCCGCAGTTCCTGCTCACGCTTCCGTCCACGACCGGGGTCACGGTCCCGGCGGTCACGCCGCTGGAGGGCACCGATAGCCCGGCGACCGCCCCGACTATCACCTTCCCCGGTGCGGGCGGCAGTACCACCATCAACGACGCGGGCACGTTCGAGTACCCTGCGGCCATCTTCGGTGGTGCCTTCGGTCTCTTCCCGGCCCGGCTATACAAGATCGTAGTCCCGGCGCCGGCGTCGGTCACCGTCACGGTGTCCTGGCCCACCGGGCAGGACCTCGGAGTGTACTACTTCGCGGCTGACGGAACGACGGAGCCGGCCGAAGGTATTCCTGCCGATAATGGTGGTGCAGGAGCCAGTCCTGAGTCGTCCACCTCGGCTCTGCTGGCGGGTACTTATATCCTGGCGGTGGTCAACTTCGGAACCGGTGATCCGCCGGTGTTCTCACTCACGGTCTCGCGCTGAGCCCGTGAGGCACTAACACCAGTTGTAGCAGCAAAAGCCCCCGCCGAATCCGGCGGGGGCTTTTTGCTGCGTGCGTTATGAGCGTTGGCGGGAAACCGGTGGGGAGGGGGCGTGGCCTCAGGCCGTCAGGTCATCTCCACGGGAATATTCTCGTCACGGAATTGCCTCTGATACAGCCGCGCGTACAATCCTCCGAGGGCAAGAAGCTCGGCGTGCGATCCGTCCTCCACCACCCGGCCCCGGTTCAGGACCACAAGTCGGTCGGCCCGGCGGACCGTGCTCAAGCGGTGTGCGATGATCAGCGTGGTCCGGCCCACGAGCAGCTTGCTCAAGGCATCCTCGATCAGCTGCTCGCTTTCGGTATCGAGGCTGCTGGTGGCCTCATCCAGGATCAGAATGGCGGGATCCTTCAGAATGGCCCGGGCGATCGCGACTCGCTGGCGCTGCCCGCCCGACAGCTTGATCCCCCGCTCGCCGACCACCGTGGCGTAGCCTTCGGCCAGCCGCTCGATGAACTCATGCGCATGGGCCGCCCGCGCCGCCGCCTCTACCTCCTCCATGGAGGCGCCGGGCTTGGCGTAGGCGATATTGTCGCGCACGGTGCCGCTGAACAGGGCCGGATCCTGGGGCACGATGGCGATAGCACTGCGAAGGTCAGCCAGTCGCAGCGACCTGATATCGATGCCGTCCA
Source organism: uncultured Gemmatimonadales bacterium (assembly GCA_963840165.1). Classification (GTDB taxonomy): domain Bacteria; phylum Gemmatimonadota; class Gemmatimonadetes; order Gemmatimonadales; family GWC2-71-9; genus CAVVWJ01. Next base: position 757,153 of record CAWIXT010000006.1, on the reverse strand, counting down.
CCAGCACCCGACCCCGATCCGGGTCCCAGAATCGGGGAATCAGAGACACGAGCGTGGTCTTGCCGGCGCCCGAGGGGCCCACCAGGGCGACAACCTCGCCGGGGGCGCAGGCCAGGTCGATGTCCTCCAGCGTCCAGGGTTGCTCCGGGTCCGGGCGGTAGCGGAACGAAACCCCCTCGAACGTCACCCGCCCACGGGTGGGAGACGGCAACTCCACCGGGGATCGGGGATCGGTGATGGTAGGGTCGGTCTCCAGGATCTCGAACACCCGCTGCGCCGCCCCGACCGCTTCCTGATAGCTGCTGAAGAACGACGCCAGCGCGCCTATGGCCGCGGCGATGGTGATAGTATAGAGGAGAAACTGGACCAGCTCGCCCGGCGTGAGCTGTCCCTCCAGAACCAGAAGACCGCCCTGCCACAGGACGATAACGATCCCGACGAAGGTCGAGAACGTGAGCACCCCGAAGAACACGCCCCGGAGCTGGGCGCGCATCAACGCTGCGCGGACGCTCTCTCCGATCCGGTCACCATATCGCTTCCGCTCGGCTGGCTCCTGCACGAAGCTCTGAACCGTACGGATCTGGCTGAAGGCCTCTTCGGCTGAGGCGGTCGCGTCGGCAACCTTGTCCTGCACCGAGGTCGTCATCCGCCGCAGGCGCCGCCCGAAGAACAGCGCCGAGCCCACGACCAGGGGCACGACGCCGAGGGCGGTGAGAGTAAGCCGCGGCTGCATCAATGTCAGCAGAATGATCCCGCCGACCAGTGCCAGGATCTGGCGCGAGAATTCGGCAATCTGGTGGCTGAGCACGCCCTGCAGCAGGCCGATATCAGTCGTGAGACGGCTGGTGAGCTCTCCAGTCCGCCGCTCGGCGAAAAAGCCGGGCGGCATATCGAGCAGTCTGCCGAACAGCTCTTGGCGGAGCCCCGCCACCACCCGCTCGCCCACCGCGCTCAGAAGGTATGTCTGGGCGTAGTTGAGTACCGCCTGGATGGTAAAGAGCACCACCAGGCCCACGGCGATCCGGTCGAGCACCTCTCGGTTTTGCTCGACGAACGCCGCATCCAGGAGGTACCGCACCACCATGGGGAACGCGAGACCGATGAGCGCGCTGAGCACCAGGGTGAGCGTCGCCAGCGCGAGCATCCCCTTGTAGCGGCGCACCCGGGGCCAGAGGCGGACCAGCCGTCCCGGAGGGGGAAGCCGCCGCCCTTCAGTGTCCGTGGCTGCCACTACTCGGAGTTGCTACCGCCTGCTCTGGACGGTCGAGAATGATGATTGGCGAGGCTTCCGCCGAGCGCCCGAACGGAAGCGCCCGATCTATGCCCATGGCAGCGAAAAGCAGAGCCAAATACAGCAGTGAGTAGCGGTACATCCGCCACGCGATGGGTCCGCCCGACTGTTCCCTTCGGAGCTGGATGCAATACCACAGGAGCCGAGCGCCCAGCAGAGCGGCTGCAACGCCGTAGAAGGGACCTAGCGCCCCAAAGAAGGCCGGCATCAGGGTAAGCGGGAGCAGTATCAGGGTGTAGGCGAGCATCTCGAACTTGGTACGTGCCTCGCCCCGCACTACGGGCATCATGGGGACGCCCGCCTTGGCGTACTCACCCCGCTTGATGAGAGCGAGAGCCCAGAAGTGCGGCGGCGTCCAGTAGAAGATGATGGCAAAGAGGTACACCGCGGCCAGGTCGAGGCGCCCGGTCATGGCGGCCCAGCCCACCAGCGGTGGAAACGCCCCGGCGGCTCCTCCAATGACGATGTTCTGGGGACTGGTCCGCTTGAGCCAGATCGTGTACACAAAGACGTAGAAGAGGAGTCCTCCGAGCGCCAGCCACGCGCTGAGGGAATTGACCCGGTACCAGAAGATGAAGAACGCCGTCAGGCCCAGTGCGATTCCAAACCCCAATCCGAGAGTAGCCGGGATCCTCCCGGCGGGAATGGGCCGCAGCCGGGTGCGACTCATCTTGTCATCGATATCCCGGTCGAACCACATGTTGATGGCATTGGCTCCGCCCGCCATCAAATAGCCGCCCAGGATCACCCAGAGGACCTGGGAGATGCTGGGCAGACCAGCGGGGGTGATGAACATCGGTGCCACGGTCGTGACCAGGAGGAGCGAGATGATGCGGGGCTTGGTCAGCGTCACGAGGTCGGCCAGCACCGATGGCTCGACGCGCTGCTTCTCCTCTCGCGGTGTGGTTCCTGGCTCCCCCACGGGGGCAGGGGTACGGCGCGAGAAGAACGCCAGAAGCACGAGTGCGCCCCAGATCAGCGTGCCCACCAGCAGGTGCACGGCCCGGAGAGTCGGAGGCAGCAGCTGCAGCACCATCGCCGCAGCTACGCCGATCTGGAGGACGGTTGCTCCAACCACGAGGCCGGCGGCCCGTCTCAAGGCGAGGCTCGCCGGGTCGCTCCGCCGGTTCAGCCGCACGGCGAGCACGATTGCGACGGCGAGAAACAGGAATGCGAGCGCCCGGTGAGCCCAGGGCAGGGCCGCAAGGGTGTTGGCGGGCAGACGGACCGAGCCGTTGCAGAGTGGAAATCCGAGACAGAGCAGGCCGGCATGAAAATTCGCAACCTGGGCGCCGAAGAGGATGACGACGAACCCCAGCGCCACCGTTCCCACCACCAAAGGATGGGCGGAATGTCGTGGGGGCGCACTGAGTGCGCCCGTAACTTGATGCGATGCGGATCCGCCGGCCCGCAGCGCGATGACCATGATGGCGGCCAGGAGCAACATGGCGTTGGCCAGGTGGATGATGACGACCGTGGGGGGGAGCGCGAGTTTGACCGTGATCGCGCCCAACAGGACCTGAACCACGAGGATGATCAGCGCCAGAGTGGCGGGGTTGCGGAGGGCAGGCTCCGACCGGTGGCGGGTCCACGCCACGGCTGCCATGGCCAGCACGACCAGACTGACGAGCGCGGCGGCCCACCGGTGACCGATCTCGATCAGGGTGGGTAGATCGAGCGGGGGGAACCACTCTCCATTGCAGCGGGGCCAGTGGTCTCCGCAGCCCATCCCTGAGCCGGTGATGCGAACGATGCCTCCCAGCACGATGAGGCCGAAGGCCAAGCCGGCCCCCAGCCAGGCCAGCCGGCCCAAGACTCGACTGGGGTCTCGTGGCGGTGTCGTCATCGGTGCACGGAAAACTAGTGGGCTATTGGCTATGGGGTATGGGCTATTGGCTATTGGCTATGGGCTATTGGCTACAGCCGATACCCAATATCCAATAGCCAATAGCCAATAGCCAATAGCCAATAGCTATATTCACCCATGCTCCCTGAACGCGATGCCTGGGGTGAGCGGCTTCCCCGGCACCTCGGGCTCTGGAGCGCGGTGGCGGTGCTGGTGGGCTCTACCATCGGAAGCGGCATCTTCCGGGTGCCCGCGAGTGTGGCCGAGCGCCTCCAGGATCCTGGCCCGGTTCTGCTGGCGTGGGTGCTGGGCGGCATCATTGCGCTCTTTGGGGCGCTCACGCTGGCCGAGCTGGCCGGCGCCATGCCGCGCTCGGGTGGGGTCTTCGCTTACATCCTGGAAGCGTTCGGACCGTTGCCGGCCTTCCTCTTCGGCTGGTCGGAGCTGGCGGTTATCCGGGCCTCCGCGCTCGGTGCTATCGCGACCATCTTCGCCGAGTATCTGGGCTACTTCATTCCGCTCACGCCTTTCCAGGTCCGCCTCATCGCCGCCGCGGGGGTGGTCTCAGTAGGCCTGCTGAACTACCTGGGGGTGAGTCGCGCCTCCGTGGTGATGAACCTGGTCACGGTCCTCAAGTACGGGGCCCTGGCCGTGCTTGGACTGCTGGCCTTCTCGGCGGGAGAGGGCAGCTGGGATCATTTCAGTCCGGTGTGGGGCAGCGGTCTGAACATATCGCTCATGGGCACCGCGCTGATCGCCATCATGTGGACTTACGATGGCTGGGCCGATCTGTCTTTCATGGGCGGAGAGGTGAAGAACCCGGGTCGCACCCTGCCGATGGCGCTGATCATCGGCACGGCCGGCATCCTGGTCATCTACCTGCTGCTGAACCTCGCCTACATCTACCTGGTGCCTTTGCCGGAGATGGCGAAGTCACCCCTGATCGCGGCGACCGCAGCCGAACGGATCCCGTTGTTGGGACGCTATGCCGGCGGCATCATCTCCCTGGTGGTGATGGTGTCCTGCTTCGGGACGCTGCATGGCTCGATGATGACAGGTCCGCGCATCTTCTTCGCCATGGCTGACCGGGGTCTCTTCTTTCAGAGCATTGCCCGGGTCTCGCCTAAGTATCAAAGCCCCTCGGTGGCGATCTGGCTGGCGACGGGCCTCGGTGTCATCTATGTGCTGCTCAATGATTTTCAGCAGCTGGCCGACAAGTTCATCCTCGGGATCTGGCCCTTTTACGCGCTTGCGGTAGCCGCTGTATTCGTGCTCCGGCGGGTCCGGCCCGATCTGCCCCGGCCCTACCGTACCTGGGGCTATCCGGTCGTGCCAATCCTGTTTCTGCTGGCGTCGGTGGGTATGATGGCGAATGCCCTATGGACGGATCCGGTCAACACCGGAGTGACGTTCGGGATCATTCTGGTTGGATTGCCGGTGTACTACGCGTGGAGGGCCTGGGCCGGCAAAAAGAGCTAGCCGCGGATGAACACTGAGGGAACGGATCGGGCCGCACTAGTCTCTCTTGACTAAGACTTTGTTCGGGCGGTTCAAATTTTTACCTCTATCGCGATGTCCGCTGCCCTCACACTGTGAGTCAGGGCGCCAATCGAGATGAAATCGGCACCGGCCTCGGCATACGACCTTACGTTCTCCAAGGTAATTCCCCCGCTCGCTTCGATCTCGATTCCTGGCACTCGCCCCCGCGCCAACTGGGCCCATTGGCGTACCGTGGCCGGTGGCTGGTTGTCCACCAGCAGGCGGGTAGCGCCCGCGGTGCAGGCCAGCTCCAGCTGTTCCAGAGTTTCCACTTCGACGTAAAGCGCCTTTATCCCCCGCTTTCTTCCCTCCGCCAGGGCTTCCTCGAGGCGCTTCCCGCTTCGCCCCAGCGCCTGCCAATGATTGTCCTTCACTAATACTTCGTGGCTCAGATCCGAGCGATGTGCGTGGCCACCGCCGGCCAGCACCGCCGCGAGATCGAGCGAGCGCAGCCCCGGTGCGGTCTTCCGGGTATGAAGGATCCGGCAGCGGGTACCCTGGATGGCGTCAACGTAGGCCCGCGTGGCGGTGGCAATTCCCGACGCACGCTGCAGCAGGTTCAGGAGCGGGCGCTCCGCGCGCAGGATGTCGGCCAGCGGGCCGCGGATGACCCCCACCGCGAAACCCGGAGTGACCGGATCCCCGTCCTGGGCTGACCACTCGATCTTGCAGCCGCATGACTTCGCCACCTCATCGGCATAGCGCGTCCCGGAGAGGGTGCCGCCGCTGCGGTGCTCTATGACCCCTGCCGCTTGCACCCGCGGTGGAACCGTGAGCGCGCTGGTGATATCCACGCGGCCATCTTCGGCCAGCGCCGCGGCGGCGATGCGTTCAATGTCGCGTCGGGAGTTCAGGACGGCACCTAGCCGAGCGCCACCATGCGGTCGATGGCGCCGCGGGCGCGTCGGGCGATGTCAGCGGGAACGGTGACGTGATAGCGGTCCAGCGTCAACGAGTCGCGCACGCCTGGAAGGGTGATGGTCTTCATGAAAGCGCAGACCGCCTCGGGGTCGGCGGCGATAAACTGCTTTTCGGGCGCCACCTGACTCATGCGATGCATGATGCCGGTCTCGGTGGCCACGATGAACCGCTTGGCAGGACGCTGCTTCACCGCGCGTATCATGCCCTCGGTGGAGGTGATGTGCAGGCCTTCAGGGTCGATGTCGCCCCGTCCCATGCTGTAGATCAGCTGGCCGGCGCAGCCACACTCCGGATGCACCAGGACCTCGGCATCGGGGTATGCCGACCGCGCCTCATTCAGGACCTCGGGTCTGATGCCCTTGTGAACATGACACTCGCCCATCCAGACCTCAATGCGGCGGTCAGGACGCATCCGGCGTACGTGGCTGCCCAGGAAGAAGTCCGGTAGGAAAAGGATGCCGCGGTCCGTCGGGATGGCGTCGATCACGTCGAGCACGTTCCCACTGGTGCAGCAGTAGTCCAGCTCGGCTTTTACCTCGGCTGTGGTGTTCACATAGCCGACGGCGATGTAGTCAGGGAACTGCGCCTTCCATTGGCGCACATCTTCCGCGGTAATGGTTGCGGCCAGCGAGCATCCGGCCCGCAGGTCGGGAAGCAACACCCGCTTCTGCGGCGACAGGATGGCGGCGGTCTCCGCCATGAAATGCACGCCACAGAAGATGATCACGTCGGCTTCGGTGGCGGCGGCCTGCCGGGAGAGACCGAGCGAGTCGCCCACGTAATCGGCGACGTCCTGGACCTCAGGACGCTGGTAGTTGTGAGCCAGCACCACCGCTTTCCGAGCCCGGGCCAATCGGCGAATCTCCGCCTGTAAGTCCGCGATCTGTTCCGGTGTTTCGCTGGGAGCCTCAATGACCGGCAGCTGCAGGCTGGAGCCGGCGGCGGTCATACCGCCTCTCGCCGGAAGGACGCGGGAGGGTAGTCGGTGCGGCGATGCCCCCCGCGACTTTCCCGACGCCGTCGAGCCGCGGTGGTGATGAGTCGCGCCACCAGGAGCTGGTTGTGGGTGCGCCACGCTGCCTTCGGTGTGGCACTGGTGAGCCGCTGGAGTTCACGCTCGGCATGGAGCAGAGAAGACTCGCTGCGCTGCAGGCCTACGTTCGCCGTCATGATCTCCCTCATCTCGGCCCTGATCGACTCACACTCGGCGTCGGCCCCGGTCTCGATCACGGCGGGAGGCGGGGAGAGTTCCTGGCCGGCCGAACCGGACCGAAGCGTCTGTCCCAACGCTCTGCCGGCCCGGTCGGCGAACACCAGCCCTTCCAACAATGAATTAGAGGCCAGCCGGTTGGCACCGTGGACCCCGGTGCGGGCCACTTCGCCCACGGCCCACAGCCGCGTCTTCGTGGTGCGGCCCTCGAGATCGGTCTGCACTCCGCCCATGGCATAGTGCAGCGCGGGAGCTACCGGCAGCAGATCGCTGGAGGCATCCAGCCCGTAACGTGACAACATGGCGGTGATGCCGGGAAAGCGGGTTGGGAAATCTGCAATCGCCCTGGCGTCGAGCCAGGCCCCGCCGGCGGCATCGGTCGCCGCCACGGCCCGCGCAACCACATCCCTCGGCGCCAGCTCGCCGCGCGGGTCCGAGTCGAGTGCGAACCGGCGGCCCGCCTGATCCAGCAGCAATGCTCCCGCACCGCGGACCGCTTCGGAGATGAGCGGGGCGGGGTTGATGCCGGGGAGCTTCAAGGCGGTGGGATGGAACTGGAGAAATTCGATGTCGCGAAGCTTTGCGCCTACCTGGTGGGCCAGTGCCCATCCGTCTGCGGTGGCAACCTTCGGGTTGGTGGTCACGGCATAGAGCTGGCCCACCCCACCGGTCGCCAGCACGACCGCCGAGGCCGGAAGTATGGCCCCGGTGCCATCCGGTCTCAGGATATAGGCTCCCGCGACAGAACCGTCCGGTGCCAGTATCCCGGTGACCTCAGTATGCTCCAACAACTCGATGGACGGGTCACAGCGCACCACCTGAGCCAGGCAGCCGATCAGCGCGGCACCGGTCTGATCACCCCCTGAATGAATGATCCGGGCCCGGGTGTGGGCGGCTTCCAGGCCGAACCCGAGCTTGCCGTCGGGGCCACGATCAAACACGGCTCCCAGCCCCAGTAGCTCGTAAATACGGTCCGGGCCCTCGCTTGTGAGTATTCGGACCGCCTCCGGGTCGGCCAGTCCATCGCTGGCCGCCATGGTATCAGCCGCATGCTGGCTGGGGCTGTCGCCCGGCCCCAGCGCCACGGCGATTCCGCCCTGGGCCCAGGAGCTGGCGCTGTCGGCAAGGGTTTCCTTGGTGACGAGAACTACGGGGTGACCCTCGGACGCCAACCGCCACGCCGTCCACAAGCCGGCTATACCGGTGCCTACTATGACGGGAGGGGGAGAAGGCATGGCTAAATATACAGCGGGGCAGCGGGGCAGCGGGGCAGCGGAGCACGGCGGGACAGGGGGACAGCGGGACAGTTACGCCTCAAAAGGATTGCGAATGCGCCAAGCCGATGCCCGTCCCCTAGCTGAAGTGCCTAAGGTTCGATATGCAGAATTTCCATGGTGCCCGTCATAAGAATCTGAAAGCCTGGGTGGCGTGCCACGAGTTGGTGTTGGCGGTGTATCGTCAGAGTCGGACTTGGCCCGGCACAGAACAGTACGGACTCACCTCCCAAGCTCGGCGATCAGCCTATTCAGCGGCGGCTAACATCGCAGAGGGTGCGGCAAAGCGTGGGACCCGTGAGTTTAGGCGGTTTCTGGACATAAGTCTGGGCTCCCTATCGGAGCTCTCGTACGTATTGCAATTGGCTCGGGAATTAGGCTACCTGAAGCCGGAGGAGTGGGGCCAAGTAGAGGCACTGCGGGATCACGCGGGTAGACTAACATGGGGCCTCTATCGAGTCATTGCTCGCGCCTCAACAAGTTCCTCGTCAACGCGGTCTTCGACACCCTAAATTCTGTCCCGCTGTCCCGCTGTCCCGCTGTCCCGCTGTCCCGCTGTCCCGCTGTCCCGCTACGTCCTCACTCTCGCCAGAAGTACCAGTCCCGCGAACAGGAAGAGCACATTGGGGAACCAGGCGGCCACCAGCGGGTTGATCACACCCCCCGAGCCGATCGCCTTGGTGAGTTGGGTGAGCAGCAGGAAGATCAACGCGGTGCCCAGGCTGATTGCTACTCCGATCGCAGGGCCGGCTCGCGGTGCGCTGATCGCCAGCGGTGCGCCGAAGAAGGCAATGATCAGGCAGGTTGCCGGGAGGGCCAGTTTGAGAGCCTGTTCCACGATCAGCTTATTGGCGTCGTTGCCGGAGCGCTTCAGGGCCTCGATATAACGGCCCAGCTCCGCATACCGCATCTCGTCGGGCCCCTTCGACTCCGCCAGCAGGTCTCCCGGTGACTGACGAAGGGCGCGGAGCCGCATGGAACGGAAGCTGAACGTGGCCTGTCTGCCGGGCCCGGCGATCACGCGGCTGGCACCGGTGCGGAGCCGCCAGCTCTTGAGCGAGTCGTCGTAGGTGGCGCTGTCCGCCGTGAGCACCAGTCCCGGGTAGTCGAGCCCGGTTCCCTGCCGCTCGAACATCACCTGCTTCAGCTGGCGGTTCGCCACATCCAGCGATCGTACGGTGTATACCCAGCCCGCGTCGCCGCTGTAAACGAAGTTGAAGCGCGACCGGGTGGGACGGGCTTGCTTGGCCTTCTGGATCTCGAGTTGGCGAGCCGTCGCCCATGGTGCCAGTTCGCCTACGCCAAATGTCAGGACCACCGCCAGGCCGGCTGCGATGAACAACGGCTGCATTATCCGGTGAAAGCTCTGTCCTCCGGCCTTGGCGGCGGTGAGCTCCGAGTGGCGGCTCATGTTGACTACCGTGAACACGGTGGCAAGGAGCACTGCGGCGGGCATGACCAGAAAGGCGTACTCCGGGATGGCGTAGACGTAGCTGATGGCGATCTCCTTCATCGTCAGGCCCCGGTCCAACAGCTTGCTCAGCATGTCGGTGAGGTTGAAGAAGATCGCCACGAGGGGCAGCCCTAGCGCGGCCAGTACGAACAGGCGAATCCAGCTGCTGAGAACGTACCGATCCAGCTGGCGGAGCCGGCGGGTCGGCAGCAGCTGCCGCAGGTACTGCCATATCCTGATCACTCTGCCAGACCCAGGCGCCGGAGCGTCGCCGCTTGCAGTCGGCGGCCCAGGTGCGCCAGGCCGTCGATCATCTCGCGGAAGTCTCCGCCCCGAGTGGAACCGGACTCGCGGCTCACCCAGAACAGCCCGAGCACTCCCAGGATGGTCAATGCTATATTGGGCGCCCACATGGCGACCCAGGGCTCGACATGCCCCCGATCGGCCAGACTCTCGCCTGCGGTCAGGCCCACATAATGGATGGAGAAGATCAAGAGGCCCCCGCCGATGACGAGCCCGATTCCGCCCCGCGGAAACCGCAACGCCATCACGATGCCAATGATGACGAATGTGATGCAGGCCATGCTGATAGCCCACTTCTTATGGACTTCCACGGCATAGCGGTCCGCTCTCCGGTCGGCCTCGCGTACTCGGTCGGCCGCCGTGGCCACGTCGGACCAGTTGGACAGCTTCACCTTGGCCCAGGGACGGCTGGGCAGCTTGGGGGCTGGAACCTGTGCGGGAGCCTGGGCTTCGGCCGTCCCCGGAAGGACCAGTGTCTGTACCGATTTGAGCCAGTTGCAGTAGCCGTGGCCGGTAGTGTCGGGGACGGACGGGGGCAATGGAGGCAATGCGGGTAGGGCTAGAAGCAGCCGCAGGTCCCGGAAAACCAGCTCGTGGCGGTCCTGCCGCGCCTCGACCTGCTCGTGCCGGGCGTCTCGAACCACGTTCAGCATCTCACATGTGCTCATCTCGCGGTCGCCCCGGATCGATTCGCTGGTGCTTCGTTGCAGTTCGTCGTAGACGTTTTTCACCCGGATGTCGTTGACCGTGAAATACGTCAGCTGGAACCGCGTGGGCTCCGCCGGCCGGTACTGGTGGATGGAGCCGTTGAAGAGCCGCAAGCTCAGGTCGGTTTGTCCTTCGGCATACGCCATGGAACCGCTGTCGGCATAAATGATCCGGCGGCTGGCCTCGCCCCCCACATCGTAGATGGTGACCCCTCTCAGACGGCCGGTGGCGGCGTCGATCCGGCTGGCCCGGATGAAGTACTTGGAAGGGGGGACCTCGTTGATGACCTGCTCGCGCAGGCCGAACGCGGCCTTCTTCCGGCCGATATCGATGAGGAGAGAGCGAAGCCGGGCGTTGCTCCGGGGTAGGACCTGGTCCACGAATGCGAGGTTGAACGTGGCCATGAAGACACCCCAGACCAAAACTGGGGCCAGAATCTGGTAAACGCTGATGCCGTTCGCCCGCATGGCGGTGATCTCGTTGTCGGCCGCCAGGTGGCTAAAGGTGTACAGCACCGCCAGCAGGACCGCCATCGGCAGTGTCATAGCCACGATGAAGGGGAGGCTCAACACGAAGACCTCCGTGATCACCGACCAGGGCAGTCCCTTGCCGACCAGGGCCCCGAACTTCTTCGCCACCTGGCTGATCAACATGAAGCCGGTCAGCGCCGCCAGCGCAAAAGTGAACGGGGCCACCAGCTGCCGCAGGAGGTAGCGGCTCAGTAGTCTCACGGAGAGCTAACTTGTCTAGTTGTAAGGGTTTCGTCGGCCAATTATATTCCTCGATCCACTACTCTCAAGCTCTGTATATCGTTGCCTTGCGCTAGCCTGGCGCGCTCAGTCGCCGCCCTTATCTGCCTTGCTACGCTCCCGCGGCTCTTGGCTGGGCAGGCCGATTCGGCTCGGGCCGATACCACCCTCCCGGCAGTCCGCCTTCGGATCTCGGCCCCACCGTTGAGCCTGCGCCAGCCCGCAGTGCTACGGGCCCCGTGGCTCGGCGCCTCCAAGCTCTCTCCCGCCCAGCGCGGCCAGGTCTGGGATAGCACCCTGAGCGTCGCCCTGGATTCGGCTCGGACCGAGCGGGCGGCTGTCCAGCGCGCTCTCATACTGTATGGCCTCACCGCCCGGCCTTCGGCCGCCGATAGCACCCGGCCCCGGGAGCAGCCCGGCGGCGTTCTGGGGTTATCTCCGAAGTATGTAGACCTGACACTCGATGGCCAAGTAAGGCTGGAGCTCCGGACCGACCGCCTGCGCAATGAGCGCTGTAGTCCCGCCCTTCTGCTGGACCCGAACTCCGGCTGTAGCGGCGGATTCAAACCACCGCGACTCGATAACCAGGTGAATCTCCAATCGAGCGGCACCATTGGACGTCGGGTGCATGTCAACCTGGACTACGACACCGAGCGTGACTTTACCGCCAACAACAACATTCAAGTCTACTACCAGGGACTGGAAGACGAGATCATCCGTCGGATCGAAGTCGGCACCGTCACCTTCCAGCCACCCCAGTCGCGCTTCATCACCGCTGCGATTCCCGCCAACAACTTCGGCGTGAATGCCCAGTTCGAGATAGGGGCCTTTGAATTCCAGACCCTGGCCGCAACCCAGAAGGGCAGCCAGGTCGCCGAGCGCACCTACATGATTGGGCAGACGACGAGCCAGCCGCAGGACCGCCAGGTGCGCGATCTCGACTTCGAAACCGGCCGCTTTTTCTGGGTAATCGACCCTACCGCTGCCCTACCTGGCTACCCCGGCATCGATATCCTGGACCTCTCGGCGGCCACCCTGGCGCCGAATGACCGGCCCCTTCAGGTCCGGGTCTACCGGTACCGCCCGCCTCAGAGCCAGGGCGGCACCGACCCTAACCTCGGCGGAATCACCGCACTGGCAGCGACCACTGACCCGGAGCAAAAGTTTGGACCGGTTCGGTGGCAACTCCTGGTTCAGGGGACTGACTATTACCTGGATCAGTCCGGTCTCTGGCTCGCGCTGGCCACGAAGCTCGACGCGAACGACCATTTGGCGGTCAGCTATACGACCGCTGCCGGCACTACGGTCGGCACGTTTCCGTCGGAGGATCGCGGTCAAGGTTCCAGCGATAGCCTTCGGCTGGTGTTCCAGCCGCAACGAGGCCCCGAGTGGGTCACGTTCCGCCATGAGATGCGCCACATCTACCGGGCCGGCGGATCCGACCTCGATCCGGCGTCGCTACAGCTCAGCCTTTCGGTCAACCGGTCGGAACGGCCCCTGGCCGGTGGAACCACCTACCTGGCGCTCCTCGGCCTGGCGGTTGCCACCGACCAGAATGTGTTCGACCGCGAGAACCGCCTATTCCCCCGGAGCCGCGATCCGGACGCCGCTCAGGTTCTGCGCGAATCCTACATCGTGTTTCCGACGCTCACGCCGTTCTCCGATCCCAGGCTGACCGTCGCCGAACGCTCCGACTCTCTGTACCGAACGCCACTGCACCTGATTTTGTCGCAAGGTCCGCCTGCCAAGTTTCAGGTCCGGCTGCGTTACAACTCCACCGGGGCAGGTGACCGGTCCACTCTGAGTCTCGGGGCCCTGCAGATCCGGGACAACAGCGAACAGCTGCTGCTCGATGGCCGGCGGCTGGAGCGGGGAGTGGATTACACGATCTCGTACGATCTCGGCCAGGTCACATTCCTGAACCCCGATGCACTCTTCGGCACCAGGGCCGGCCAGATTACCGCGCAGTTCGAGGAGCAAGGGATTTTTGCCGTGGCTCCCACTACGATCCTGGGGCTCTCCACCCGCTACCGCCTGGGAGACATGGGAGCGATCAACCTGATCGGAATGTATCAGCGGGAGCAGAGCGCCTTCAATCGCCCACCGCTCGGGTTCGAGGCCTCGGCGAACCTGGTCGGTGGCATCAACACCGAGCTCAGCTTCAAGCCCATGGCGATCACCCGGTTCCTCAACCGGTTGACCTCCTCACCCGCCGTGGCGCCGTCGCGTCTGGATGTGAACGCCGAGTACGCCTTCACCAAGCCCGACCCCAACCGATCCGGTCAGGCCTACCTCGAAGAGTTCGAGGCCGAGGCTGGAATCTCCATCTCGCTGAGCGAGACGGCGTGGGAGTTTGGGAGCCGCCCTCAGCAGGCCGACGGCGTGGCTGATGTGGTGGGGGGACCTTCGACCAGGAAGATGCCGTTGCACTCACCTGGCAGAACCTGGTTCCCATCTCGACCGGGTCGGCCCAGCCGGTCGAACTGTTTGCCCAGGACATCGATGCCTCGATTCGCGTTGTAGGTCGCAGTCAGACGCAGGAGACCGCGATGTATCTCACCCTGCACGCCGACACCGCGGGTGGCCTGGTTCAGCGGAACAACGCCTCCCGCTGGTCGTTGCCCGCCCGGCCCGGCCGGCCGCGCTGGCGTTCCATGGTGACGACGCTGAGCCCCACCGGGGTGGACATCACCCAGGACGAGTACCTGGAGTTCTGGGTCTTTCAGCCGGGTGAGCCGGGGAGCCGAACCACGGACTCCGCCGGGGTGCGGCTGGTGTTCGACCTCGGCACCGTCAACGAAGATGCCCTGGGGATTGCTCCGCTGACGATTGCGACGGCCGGCAGTGATACCGTCTTCACCGGACGCCAGTATGTCGGCCCGGGACGGCTCGACAGCGAGCGCAGCAGCTTTGACATCTTTGACGCCCAGGTGGACGATATCGGGATCCTGGGAGATCGGCCCGACCTGCTGGTGGACGCCGTCACTGGTGAAGAGATCCCGGAACCCGGGGCACTCTGCGAGCGGTTTCTCAGCGCTGCCGTTCCGGTTTTTCCCTGGGGCGACCTCAGCGGCCGCTGCACCCGGGGCAACGGAAGCCTCGACACCGAGGACCTGAACGGCGACAACGTGCTCAACGCCACCGGGGCCAACGAGAGCATATTCCGCTACGTCGTCACGCTGCTGCCGGGAGACAAGTACTTCGTGCGGAACGGCGTGCAGCAGACGGACTCGACCACCGGGGCTACGACTGGGGTGTGGGAGCTCTACCGGGTTCCCATCCGCACGCCCGATGAGACGATCGGAACTCCCAGCCTGCGACTGATCCAGCACCTCAGGGTCACCGTGGCGGGTACGGCCGACGTGGGCGGTGCCGATGTGGTCGCACGCTTCGCGCTGGCGCGTATGCGGCTGGTGGGTTCGCCCTGGGTTAGACGTGCCGAGGCGCCGATCGCGGGGATCTCGGGTACCGCGGCGGAGCCCAGCGGTGAGGTTATCGCCTCGGTCATCTCAACCGAGAACACCACCGACCTGGGCTACACCCCGCCGCCGGGGGTGTTTGAGGGACTTTCCGTGAAAGACGGAGACCAGCGGGTGTTGGGCACCGAGGTCAACGAGACGTCCCTGCGGCTGATCGCTCGAGGTATCGATGTGGGCGAGCGTGCGGAGGCTTACCTCCGTCTTCCCACTGGGCCTCAGAACGTGCTGCGCTACGAGCAGCTCCGGGTCTGGATGCGCGGCCGAGGAGAGGGTTGGGAGCAGGGGGACTTCCAGGCGTTCATCAAGCTGGGCAGCGATGGCAGCAACTTCTACATGTATCGCGCACCCGCACGTAGCACTACGTGGGAGCCGGAGTTCACCGTTGATCTTGAGGTCTGGCGCAGTCTCAGGGCCGACATCGAGGATCGCTGGTTGAGCGGCGCACCCCCATCCGGCGCTACCGAGTGCGGCAGCCTGGACGTGAATGCCTACGTGGCGTGCGATGGGCCCTACCTCGTCCACCTGGCGGACCCCGGGATCAATCCACCCAACCTTGCCGCCGTCCAGGAGATCTCTGCAGGCATCTACCGGAGTGCCGGCAACCTGGCAGCGCCCGAGGCGGAGCTCTGGGTGGATGATATCCGGCTCAGCAATCCCCTTGCCGAGATGGGGGCGGCCATGGCGGTGGATGCCCGGCTGCTGGCCTCCGACGTGGGCAATGTGAACTTTTCCTTCGTGAAGCAGGACGGGCAGTTCCACCAGATCAACCGCGATCCCACCTATCGCACCACCGGCGCATTTCAGGTTAATACCAACTGGCGGCTCGATCGCTTTCTACCCACCAGTCTTGGCCTGTCCATTCCGTTAGCCGTGGCTTATACGCGGAGCGACGTGGCGCCCGAGCTCCTCACGGGCACCGATCTGCGCGGCGACGCGCTCGAAGGGCTGCGAACCCCGCTCGCGTGGAACAACAACTATACGCTCGGGATTCGGCGTACTCAGCGTGGCAAGGGCTGGCTGGTCCGAGGACTGGCGGATCCTCTGTCTCTGGCGGCGACCCTGAACCAGGGACGCGCGCGTACCGAGCTCTCGGACGCGAACAACGACGCTTACTCGCTCACCCTGGGCTACAATCTTCAGATGGAGCGCCGCGGCCCCCGGCTGCCGTTCGGCGGCATCATTAAAGGGCTGCCCAACTGGATTCGCCGGAGTGAAGCCGGCAAGGCGCTGGGGGACGCTACCTTCAGCCTCGTGCCGTCGAATGTGCGGCTGAGCAGCGGTCTGTCCAGGAATCAGGCTGACTACTCGCTCTTCGCAGTGCCGGTCTCCCGCCCCGACGATTTCCTGATCACGCCCACGCTTTCCCTGACCCATCTGTGGCGGAATTCAGCTGGTCTCACCTGGCAGCCTCTGGGCATGGTCGGGTTGACGGGCGACCTCTCCAGCACCCGGGATCTCAGGGTCTATCCTGACTCAACGTCGCTGGGCCGGCTGGCCTACGAGGAGCGCCGCTTCTTCCTCGGTATTCCGGTAGGCGTAGAGCGCGACCGGGTGTTCAGCACCGCCCTGTCGATTACACCCCGGCTGAACTCATGGCTGCGACCGCGTTACACCACCACCAGCAACTTCGTCTTGTCCCGTACCCTGACCAGCCGGGATCCGGTCCGCGAATTCAGCGACAGCGGCGCTTTCATCCTTCCTCAAACCCTCAACAACGGTCGGAACCGGGAGATCGGAGTCTCCCTCGACCTGGGGCGGGCGCTACGCCAGGTCTGGTCAGACAGCAGCGGCATAGGGAAGGCATTCGGGCGGGTGCGCCCGGTAGACTTCGTCACCCGCCTCGGCCGTACCTCGACCTATGACTTGACCGCATTCGACCCGGACATCGGCTTCATGCTGGGGCTCGGGGGGCGTGACGCTTTCCTCACCCACGAGGGCGAGGATGCCCGCGGCGTCACCGAGGTTCGGAGCACTACGGTGACGTCAGGGGCTGACCTGCCGCTCGGGTTCAGCGCCACACTGTCCTACTCGCTGACCCGGACGGATCGCTTTCAGCTTCTCGGAGGGGAGTTCGCCGAAATCATCACCCGGCAAGTTGAGTGGCCGGTGGGCAATATCCGATGGACCCGGACCTTCGCCGGTGGACCACTGACGCTGGTCGCCGCAGGAGCCGGATTGCGGCAGCGCAACGGCACCTCTACCCAGCCGAGCGGAGGCGGTACCGTGGCCACCAGCGCCATCACGTCGTACGCGCTGACCCCGGATCTGCAGCTCTCCTTCCGCAATGGTCTGGCGCTGACCTTCGGGCTTTCCACCCGATCCCAGCGTACCGAGAACAACGGTAATGCCACGGAATTGGACCAGGACGATCTCACCGGGTCGGCCAACTATTCCTTCGCATTGCCGGCCTCCATCAGTCGGACCAGGAAGCAGGTGCGCTCGACGCTGACGGCAGTCTCCTCCAAGACCCTCACCTGCCTGGAGCAGGGTGGGGATCCGGAGTGCATCGTCGTGTCCGATGTTCGGCGCCAGGAGCTACGTGGCGGCCTGGACACCGACCTGCTCAGGACTTTGAGCGGTGGCCTTCAGTTTGGCTACTCGATCAGTGACGCACGCCACGTCAGCAGGAGGACATCGCAGATCTTTCTGATGATCACGTTCCAGCTATCGCTCTATGCGGGGGACTATAGGTAGGACGGGAGGGACGGGAAGGACGGAAGGAACATCGCGGGACATCCTCAACTAAATTCACGCATGCCAATTCTCCACCGGTCGCGCCTTCCCGCCGTTCCCGTCCTTGCCCTCGCGCTGTCCGCCCTTTCCGCCTGCGGCGAGAAGGCCAAGCCGCCGCGCGAGTTCGACGGCGCCTCGGCGTTTGGCTACATCCAGACCCAGGTCGGCTTTGGCCCGAGGGTTCCCGGGACCGAGGCGCACCGCCGCATGGGCGACTGGCTGGACAGCCTGCTGCGGCAACGGGCCGACACCGTCATCGTACAGAGCTGGAACCACGTCACGGCCGACAAGACCACGCTGCCGCTTCGAAACTTCATCGCGCGATTCAACCCCACGGCGGAAAAGCGTCTTTTGCTGCTGGCGCACTGGGACAGTCGGCCGACCTCGGACAGCCCTCGCTCCCGCGACTCTACCAAGGCAGTGCTGGGCGCGAACGATGGCGCCTCCGGCGTCGCCTTGCTGCTAGGCGTTGCCGATGTTCTGAAGCGGACCCCACCCGCCATCGGGGTGGATCTCCTGTTCGTCGACGGCGAGGACTACGGTCATTTCACCGAGGCTCCGGCCGACGTGCTGATCGGCTCCCGGTACTACGGGGCCCATCAGCTTTCCGGCCCCAAGCCGCTGTATGCCGTTCTCTTCGATTTGGTGGCGGACAAGGATCTTCAACTGTATCAGGAAGGCAACTCGCTGGTCGGTGCCCCCGAGGTGGTCGAGCTCGTGTGGGGAACCGCGAAGGATCTGGGTTACGGCGGCTACTTCATCTCGTCACCACGCCATACTCTGATCGATGATCACCTGGAGCTCCAGAAGGCCGGTATTCGCGCGATCGACGTCGTAGACTTCGATTATCCCGCCTGGCACACCACCGAAGACACCATCGACAAGGTGAGCGCCGAGAGTTTACAGATCGTCGGCGATGTGGCGCTCGCGTTAGTGCGTAGGGAGTAGCTCGAAGGAGGAGGGAAGGAGGGGAACGGGGGAAGGAGTGGAACGGGGGAAGGCGGGAACAATGGGCGCAGCGTTGACTTATCCCCTCATTCCGCCATCGCCTCATTCACTCCTTCCCTCCTTCCTTGTGAACGATGATCCGTGCTGCGCAGAATTTCCTACCCTCCTACCCTCATTCCCTCCTACCCTGCCGTCATGCTTTCCCCTGAACGCAGGGCAGTGCTGCTCTTGCTCTCCTTGGCGGTCGTGGGCCAGGGCGTCAGGTATCTCATCACGCGGCCCAGTGAGCCACCGGGCCAGGTTCAACTCCTCTCGGTGCTTCCCCCGGGCTCACCTGGCGCGCAAAAGGCCAACGCCATGCGGCAGGCGCGTCCGCTCCGGCCGGGCGAGCGAGTGGATGCCGATGCGGCCGACGCCTCCGAGCTGGCACGGTTGCCGAGGGTGGGACTCGCGCTGGCCAAGACTATCGTCGCCAACCGGGACACGCACGGGCCGTTCGGTACCCTGGCGGGACTGGATCGCGTTCCTGGAGTCGGGCCCGGACTGCTCCGCAACGTGGGGGGCCACCTGTCGTTCAGCGGCTCGCCTGCGGTGGCGGCGGCGCCTGTCAGCCCTGGTGCAGGTGTTGGCACCGCGTTTGCTCCCCTGCCTTCGGGGAATCCCGCGATCCCGACGGCGGCATCACCCAGTACCGTGCTCAACGTCAATCGTGCCACAGCGGTCGAGCTCGAGGGTCTGCCCGGAATCGGACCGGCCCTGGCCCGGCGCATCGTGGCGGATCGCGAGGCACGGGGCCCATTTGCGACGGTGGCGGCGCTGGATCGCGTCCCCGGAATCGGGCCGGCACTGGTGATCCGCCTGGGGAAGTGGGTCAGCGCGCCCTGAGGTGTGTACTCACGTCATCGGCACCGGCTTCCGATGATATCGGTGAACCCTTCTCTACGGATACCTCGGAACCCATGGCGACCGCAGCGGCCGGTGGCGATCGGCTCGGTGAAATCCTGCTTCGCGAAGGCCTGGTCACGAGAGAACAGCTCTCGCAGGCACTCACAGAGCAGAAGAATACAAAGCACCGGCTGGGTTACGTCCTGGTGAAGCTCGGCCTCGTCCAGGAGCTCGAGATCACCAAGGTCCTGGCGCGCCAGTACCGCATGCCGGCGGTCGATCTCACCCGCTTTGAAGTCGATCCCAAAATCATCAAGCTGGTTCCGGCCGAGATGGCCACCAAGAGCATCGTCCTGCCGCTCAAGCGGGAGGGCCGGACGCTCACGGTCGCCATGGCAGACCCCACGGATCATGGCCTGCTGGAAGATCTGAAGTTCATCACCCGGTTCGATCTCTTCCCGGTCATCGCGGGCGAATACACGCTTCGCAACCTCATCGAGAAGCACTACGAATCCTCCGACCAGCAGCTGGCCACGCTGCTCAAGGACATGGAGGAAACGGGGGAGGACGTCGAGGTTGTGGAAGAGCAGGAGGACGAGGCCGCCACCCAGGCGCAGATCGATGACGCCCCGGTGGTCAAGCTGATCAACGGCCTCCTGACCGATGCGGTAAAACGCGGGGCCAGCGATATCCATATCGAGCCATTCGAGCACGAAATCCGGGTCCGCTATCGGATCGATGGCGCGTTGCTCGAGATCATGAAGCCGCCGCTCAAGATGAAGGCCGCGCTCACATCCCGAGTGAAGATTCTGTCCCAGCTCAACATCGCGGAGCGCCGTGTCCCCCAGGACGGCCGGCTCAAGCTGAAGATGGGAAGCCGTGTCATCGACTTCCGCGTGTCGACGCTGCCGGTGTTGTTCGGCGAGAAGATCGTGCTCCGAATCCTGGACAAGGGAAACCTGACGCTCGATCTCACCAAGTTCGGCTTCGAAGAAAAGGCCGAGCGCGATCTCATGAAGGCCATCCTCAATCCGTACGGCATGGTGCTCGTCACCGGCCCCACCGGGTCGGGAAAGACCACCACGCTGTATTCCGCGCTTTCCCGGATCAATACGCCGGAAGTGAACATCATGACCGCGGAAGACCCGGTCGAGTACAACCTGATGGGCATCAACCAGGTGCTGGTACGAAACGAGATCGGTCTGACCTTCGCCGCGGCGCTCAAGGCGTTTCTGCGGCAGGACCCGAACATCATCATGATCGGTGAGATCCGGGATCTCGAAACCGGTGGTATCGCCATCAAGGCGGCGCTCACCGGTCACCTGGTGCTCTCTACGCTGCACACCAACGACGCGCCCAGCACCATTACCCGTATGATCGACATGGGCATCGAGGCCTTCAACGTGGCCAGTGCCGTGAACCTGGTGGTAGCCCAACGGCTGATCCGGCGTATCTGCAAGGACTGCAAGGCGGAGCACAAGTACACCGATGTCGAATTGGGCGCCCTGGGCACAAATCTTGAGACCCTGCGGGCGATCAACTTTATGAAGGGTACCGGCTGCGATACCTGTAGCGGCACGGGCTACAAGGGCCGGGCCGGCCTCTACGAGGTCATGGCGCTTTCGCCTGAGTTGCGGCGCATGATCCTGCGCGGGGCGTCGGTCGCAGATATCCAGGCCCAGGCCGTGGTAGATGGCATGCTTACGCTGCGTATGGACGGGATGAAGAAGATCGAGCGTGGCGTCACAACCCTCGAGGAAGTGGTCAAGGAGACAGCCGGATGACGTTCAACCTGCGTTCCCTGCTCGAAGAAATGATTCAGAAGGACGCCTCGGACCTCCACATCGCGGCGGCCGAGCGGCCCAAGCTCCGGGTAGACGGAGACATCGTCGACAGCTCGGTGCTCGAAGTCCTCACGCCCAAGGACACCCTTCAGCTGGCCTATTCCGTTCTCACCGAGAACCAGAAGAAGCGCTTCGAAACCGAGGACGAGCTGGACTTTTCGTTCGGCATCCAAAACCTGGCACGATTCCGTGGCAACGTATTCAAGCAGCGAGGCTGCGTTGGCATGGTAATCCGCATGATTCCCTTCAATGTGCGAACATTTCAGGAGTTAGGTCTTCCTCCCGTCATCGCAAAGCTGGCCGAACGGCCCCGCGGGCTGATCCTGGTCACCGGTCCGACCGGATCAGGTAAGTCCACCACGCTGGCCGCGATCATCGACAAGGTCAACAAGGAGCGGAAGGGTCATATCATCACGGTCGAGGACCCGATCGAATTCATTCACCGCCACCAGTCCTGTATCGTCAATCAGCGGGAGATCGGCACCGACACGAAGAGCTTCGCCTCCGCGCTAAAGTACGCGCTGCGCGAAGATCCCGACGTCATTCTGGTGGGAGAAATGCGCGACCTGGAAACGGTTGGAGCGGCGCTCACGATCGCGGAAACCGGCCACCTGGTTCTCGCTACGCTGCACACCAACTCGGCCGCCGAATCGATCAACCGCGTTATCGACGTGTTTCCATCGAATCAGCAGGCCCAGGTGCGAGCCCAGCTCGCGTTCGTGCTGGAAGGTGTCATCACCCAGACGCTCCTGCCCAAACTCAAGGGGCGGGGCCGGTCCATGGCCGCCGAGATCATGGTGGCCACCCCTGCGATCCGCGCGCTCATTCGCGACGACAAGGTCCATCAGATCTACTCGGCTATGCAGGCGGGCAAGAAATTCGGCATGCAGACGATGAACGACGCGCTCTATCAGCTGTATACCGCCCGCGAGGTGGCTCAGGACGAGTGCGAGCGAGTCTCGCACGATCCCAAGGAGTTCCTGCGGATGATTGGCGTCACGCCGTTGGAAGACCAGGACACGGGAATGACCGACCGCCCCCAGCATAAATCCGCCGGAGTTCACCGGTAACACGCACGGGCGCACCGTCGCGCCCATGATTCGGGAGAGGACCGATGCCGCTTTTCGAATACACCGCGCGAAACTCCGCCAACGGCCAGATCCAGAAGGGTCAGGTCGAGGTCAAGAGCAAGGAGGAGGTCAGCGCCTACCTCCGTAAGAATCGGATGATGTTGGTCAGCGTCCGGGAAGCGCCCAAGAAGATCAGCCTGGGCGGCAGCCTGGGTAAGGCGCGGGTCAAGATCCGGGACATCGTCATCTTCACCCGGCAGTTCGCCACGATGATCAACGCCGGCCTGCCGCTGGTGCAGTCCCTGACCATTCTGGCCGAGCAGACCGAAAACAAGACCCTCAAGGAAGTGACCAGGGCGGTGGTGCACGACGTCGAGTCCGGGAATACTCTGGCGGACGCCTTTGCCAAGCATCCCCTGGCCTTCAGCGGCTTGTATGTCAACATGGTGGCCGCGGGTGAGGCCGGCGGTATTCTCGATACCATTCTGATCCGCCTGGCCACCTTCCTCGAAAAGAGCGACGCGCTGATCCGGAAGGTGAAGGGGGCCATGATCTACCCGGCCGTCATCTTCAGCGTGGCGATCATCGCGATTTCCGTCCTGCTGATCTTCGTCATCCCCACCTTCCAAAGCATGTTCGCCTCGGTGAACATGGAGCTTCCCCTGCCGACCCGGGTCGTCATCGGGATGTCCGACCTGCTGATCGGGTTCTGGTGGGCCTTCATAGCGGGCATTACGGCGCTGGTCTTCGGGGTGAAGAAATACTATACCACCACCGGCGGTCAGCGGCATATCGACCGGATCCTGCTCCAAGCCCCGGTCCTGGGAGACATCCTGCGCAAGTCAGCGGTGTCACGCTTCACCCGGACGCTCGGCACCCTGATCTCCTCCGGCGTATCGATTCTGGACGGGCTGGAAATCACCGCCAAAACCGCCGGTAACATGGTGATCCACGACGCCGTCATGGAGTCCCGCCAGTCGATTGCCGGCGGTGAAACCATCTCGGCGCCCCTGGAGAAGTCCAAGGTCTTCCCGCCCATGGTCATCTCAATGATCGCCGTGGGCGAGCAGACCGGCGGGTTGGATGAGATGCTCACCAAGATCGCCGACTTCTATGACGAGGAAGTGGACGTCGCCGTGTCCTCACTGCTTTCGTTGATGGAGCCGGTGATGATCGTGGTGCTCGGTGTGATCGTCGGCGGCATGGTGGTGGCAATGTACCTGCCGATCTTCGATATGATGAACGCGGTGCAGTAAGGCGGGACAGCGGGGCTGCGTGCAGTGGGTGCGGGGCGGATCTTCGGATCCGCCCCGTCCGCTTTCCTCACCAGTCGGTCTCACGGTAATCCTTCAGGAACTTGCCCCACACATGCGTTCCCGTGTTGATCCCCGTGATGATGGGATCCACGATCCGGGCTGCCCCGTCCACGATGTCCAGCGGTGGGTGGAAACGGTGCTCCACCACCTTTCGTGCCGCCAGCTCCACCGGATCCTCGTCGGTAACCCACCCGGTATCCACGCTGTTCATGTGAATTCCGTCTCCCTGGTAGTCCGCGGCGGCCGTGCGTGTCATCATGTTCAGCGCGGCCTTGGCCATGTTGGTGTGCGGATGGCGCGTGGTCTTGAAGTTCCGGTAAAACTGCCCCTCGACCGCTGACACGTTGATGATATGCTTGTCCCGTCCCGGCGTCCGAAGCATCAGCGGCTTCAGGCGCGCATTCAGAATGAACGGAGCCACTGCGTTGACCAGCTGTACCTCCAGCAGCTCCACGGAGGGAACCTCCGCCATCAGCATGCGCCAGGAGTTCGTCTCCCGCAGATCCACCTGCTGCAGGTCCTGATCGAGGTGACCCTCGGGGAAGAGATGCCCTTGGGGATGGCGCTCGTCCGCCAGGAGCCTCACCTGGGATAACTCAGCGGAGCTGATCATCCCGGCAACGTTTGGTAGACGCCGCTCGAACACCGCCGGAGCGACCCCGTTCCCGCCACCGTGGACGTGGGCGTCGCGCCACCCCTCGTAGGCACTCAGCAGCGGGCGGGCCTGCTCCGGCATGCGGTGCAGGGCGGCGGTTTCCCGTTCCATCATGTGAGCATAGAAGTCGGGCGGGCGGCGGACAGTCTGGCAGGCGTTGTTGATGATGAAGTCCAGTCGGTGCCGGCTTCGGAGCAGCTCGCGGGTAAACGCCTCCACGCTGGGCGTGTGCCGGAGGTCGAGCCCGAAGATCTCCAGCCGGTCGCCCCAGTCAGCAAAATCAGGCTCGTTGGCGTAGCGCGCCGCCGAGTCACGGGGGAAACGGGTCGTCACGATGAGACGCGCTCCCGAACGGAGCAGCTTGAGGCCGGCCTGATAGCCGATCTTCACGCGGCCGCCGGTGAGCAGGGCCACGCGGCCGGTCAGATCCGCCAGCTCGGTGCGCTTGGCAAAGTTGAAAGCCGCGCACGAGGGGCACATCTGATCGTAGAAGTGGTGCAGGACGGTGTATTTCTCCTTGCACACGTAGCAGTGCTGCGGCTCGAGCGCTTCCCGGAACTCGGGATCCTCTAGCTCTCGCTGTTCAAAGCCGGACGGCGGGAATACGTTGGGGCTGGTATACACCGTCTGGCGGCGGAGTGTTCTGATCCCGGTGCGCTCCAGTGCCAGCTCCTCGCGCCGGATGCGTTCCGCCTTTTCTCGACGCACGCCCGCGCGTACCAGCTGCCGTCGCGACGCAGAATCCGGCGCGTAGACGTGGCCTGCCGCCTGGAGCAGCCGGTGTCGGTCCTCTGGGAGCAGACCGGCCAGTAAGCCCCTGTCAGCGACAATCGACTCCAAAAGCTGGGTGGCCGATCGTACGCGCTGAAGGAACGCTGTGTCGGCGCTGTCGGATTCCTTCGTGGTGATGGGATTTTGCATCGCGCTAAGTCTAATCACGCCGGAGTCCGGAGCGCACGCCAATTGGTGATGCTCCTCACCGCCTGTCTGCCGGCACAAACCTAGCTAGGGTGGGACGGTCTCTTCCATGCCTCGCTCTGGCGGCAAACGGGATGATACCGATTTGCAACTATCCTCGGCTGTGGGCTTCCGTATGCCTCCTGGTCTTCTCTCAGACAGGCTGCGGAAGCGGTGGGGAGTCTTCCGCTCCGGCCAAGGCAGCGCCGACGCCGGCAGCCCCGGAGGACACCAGGCCACTCCGGGCGCCTCCGGCCGATGACGGCGAGTGGCACATCCCCGCCAAGGACTTTGGCAGCACCCGGTTCAGTGGACTGGACCAGATCACGACCGGCAATGTCGCACGGCTGCAGCCGGAGTTCAGCTTTTCTACTGGTGTGCTGCGGGGTCACGAGGCAGTGCCGATAGTGGCCAACCGCACGATGTACGTGGTGACTCCCCATCCCAACATCCTCTACGCCCTCGATCTCACCCGCGGCGGAGCGCTGAAGTGGCGCTATGATCCCGGGACTTCCCGCGCCGCGCGGGGGGTGGCGTGTTGTGACGTCGTCAACCGGGGCGCGGCGTACGCGGCCGGACGGGTTTTTTTCAACACCCTGGACGTCCACACCGTGGCCGTAGACGCCGAAACCGGACAGGAGCTCTGGAAGGTCAAGCTCGGCGAGATCAATCGGGGCGAGTCCATGACCATGGCTCCCCTCGTCGTGGACGACAAGGTCTACGTTGGCAACAGTGGCGGTGAGTTCGGAGTTCGGGGCTGGATCACCGCACTGGATGCGGCCACGGGGAAAGTCGTCTGGCGGGCCTACAGCACCGGTCCCGACAAGGATGTCCTCATCGGCAGCCGGTTCCGGCCCTTCTATACCGCCGATCGAGCGCCCAACCTCGGCGTCACCAGCTGGTCGGGTGACCAGTGGCGAATAGGGGGAGGCGCAGTGTGGGGATGGATCTCTTACGACGGGGAGATGAACGCGATCTTCTACGGCACCTCCAACCCAGGATCCTGGAACCCGGCCCTCCGTCCCGGCGACAACAAATGGGCGTCCTCGATCTTTGCCCGGGATGCGGACACCGGAGAAGCACTCTGGGCCTACCAGTGGACCCCGCATGACGAGCACGATTTCGACGGGGTCAATGAAAACATCCTGCTGGACCTGCCCTGGGGTGGCCGACCCCGCAAACTGATGGTCCGGCCCGAGCGGAACGGGTTCATGTACGTGATGGATCGGACCAGCGGTGAGGTGCTTGCGGCGGATCCGTATGGCCCGGTGAACTGGGCCACCGGGATAGATCTGAAGACCGGCAGACCGGTGCTCAACCCTGACAAGGCGACGGGGAACCGCCAGGCCAAGAACGTGTGCCCCGCCGCACCTGGCATGAAGGATTGGCAGCCGGCGGCCTTCTCCCCCCGCACCGGCCTTCTCTACCTGCCGCACAACAACCTGTGTATGGACTACACCGGGGTCGAGGCGAACTATATCGCCGGGACCCCGTACGTAGGCGCGGAGGTTCTCATGTATGCCGGCCCGGGCGGCCACCGAGGCGTCTTCAGCGCCTGGGATCCGATCGCCCGGAGAAAAGTCTGGGAGATCAAGGAGCGGTTTCCGGTGTGGAGTGGAACGGTGGTGACTGCCGGAGACCTCGCCTTCTATGGTACGATGGATCGGTGGTTCAAGGCGGTAGACGCCCGGACCGGCCAGCTGCTTTGGCAATACCAGGTCGGTTCCGGGATCATAGGCCAGCCGATGACGTATTCGGGGCCCGATGGGCGTCAGTACGTCGCGGTTTTGTCCGGCGTGGGTGGCTGGGCCGGGGCGGCGGCATTGGGGATCATGCCCCAGGCAGATCCGTTCATAGCACTGGGCTTCGCGAATGCGATGAAAGACTTGCCGGATTACACCGCGGAAGGCGGGACCCTCCACGTCTTTGCCCTGCCGAAGGCGGGTGGCCGGTGAGTCCCGTCGGTGCCGGATCGCTCTCCGCAGTCCTGGTGGTTCTGGCCCTCGGCTGCAAGGGCGAAGCGGCGCCGATCGTGACCGGGAGCCCACCCCAAGGTGTCGGGCCCGGGATGGTGCGCATCAGTGAGCTGGCCGCTGGAGGCCGGCCGCCCGCAGCCGACCTGCGCAACCCCTACGAAGGCCAGCGCAACGTGCTGGCCGAGGGGAAGCGGTACTACGGCTGGTTCAACTGTGCCGGATGCCATGGTGGTGCCGGTGGCGGCGGAATCGGGCCTCCGCTGGCCGATGACGACTGGATTTACGGGGGAGAGCCGGCCAACATCTTCCTCACCATCGTGCAGGGCAGGCCCAATGGAATGCCGTCGTATGGCAGCCAGATTCCCGATGACCAGATCTGGAAGATCGTGACCTTCGTGCGCACCCTCTCGGAGCACGCGGGACAAGAAGGGAAGCGCGAGGCGCGTCGTGGCCGCTAAGCTATCCATCGCCTTGGTGGCGGGGTCCTGCCTGGTCGCTCTTGCAGCGTGTTCCGACAATGGCCAGTCGGCGCTTCACCCCGGTGGTCCGGGAGCGGAGCGGATCGCCGATCTCTGGTGGATCATGCTGGCAGCTGCCGCCGTCATTTTTCTGCTGGTCATGGTGACTTTGGCCCGCGGACTCACCCATCGCGGGCACCGGGCGGAGCCGCATTCTCGAGATCACACGACTCTTCCCACTCGCTGGGTCGTCGCTGGCGGCGTGATTCTGCCAACGGTGGTGCTGACGCCGCTGCTCGTCCTCACCCTTCATGCTCTCGCTGGTCTCCAGCCGCCCGGCATGGGCGCTGCTCCCGAAATCGTCGTCACCGGTCTCCAGTGGTGGTGGAACGTACAGTACGGCGCCGACAACGCCGGCAGCGGGTTGCGGAGCGCGAACGAGATCCACATTCCGGTCGGGCGCCCGGTCCGCGTTCAGCTGCGCTCCAGCGACGTGATTCACAGCTTCTGGGTTCCCGCGCTGCAGGGGAAGCTCGATCTGGTTCCGGGCCAGGTGAATACGACCTGGCTTCAGGCGGATTCTGCAGGGGTCTACCGGGGGGCCTGCGCCGAATACTGCGGTCTGCAGCACACCCGCATGCAGTTTCGGGTGGTGGCACTGTCGCCATCCGATTTCAATGCCTGGCGGGAGGCCCAACAAAAGCCCGCTGCTCCGCCGGCCGACTCGATCGCGCGCGCAGGACAAGCCGTATTCATGTCCTCCGGCTGCTCATTTTGCCACGCGATCCGTGGGACCGAAGCCCGCGCCACCGCCGGACCTGACCTGACCCATCTAGCCAGCCGCAGGACACTGGCCGCGGGCACGCTGCCGAACACCAGGGGCCATCTTGCGGGGTGGATAGGAAACCCACAGGCTATCAAGCCCGGCAACCTCATGCCCCGGATTCCGCTGAGTCCGGAAGAGCTGCGATCTCTCCTCGCTTATCTCGGCACGCTGCGGTAGGACATCGTGTCCGCCCCTGCCCCTGCCACGGTGGCGCCGCCGCCGGTTCCGCCCGAGACACTGGAGGAATTCAAGAAGACCTGGAGCTCGGCTGGCGGGTTCATCGGGATGCTCCGGGAAGTAAACAATATCCCCATAGCACAGCGGTACATGCTGACAGGCTTCGCCTTCTTTGTTCTCGGCGGACTGCTGGCGCTGCTGATGCGGATCCAGCTTGGCTCGCCGGAGAACACTTTCGTCGATGCCGAGACGTACAATCAGCTGTTCACGATGCACGGCACGACGATGATGTTCCTGTTCGTCATCCCCTTCATCGAAGCGCTTGCCAACTACATGCTGCCGCTCCTGCTCGGGACCCGGGATCTGCCGTTTCCGCGCATGACGGCCCTGAGTTACTGGACCTTTCTGTTCGGTGGGATCTTCCTTTACTCGAGCTTTCTTTTTGGCGTCGCCCCGGACGGCGGGTGGTTTGCCTATGTCCCCCTGACAAATCTGGAGTACTCGCCCGGCATCAACATGGACTTCTGGGATATCGGGCTGAGCGTGGCGGAGATCGCCGCGCTCGGTGCGGCCGCCGAGATGATCGTTGCCATTCTAAGAATGCGGGCAGCGGGGATGAAGCTGAACCGGATGCCACTGTTTGCCTGGGCCATGCTGGTCACCGGGGTGATGATCATCTTCGCATTCACCCCCCTGATCGTGGGCACGGCGATGCTGGAGCTGGACCGGAAGGGCCTCACCGCCTTCTTCAAACCGGAAGCCGGAGGCAAGCCCCTCCTCTGGCAGCACATCTTCTGGGTCTTCGGCCACCCTGAGGTGTACATCATGTTCGTCCCGGCCGCCGGCATCGTATCCCACGTGGTGCAGACCTTCTCCCGGCGTCCGATCGTCAGCTACACCCTCATGGTCCTGTCGATCGTGGCCACCGGTTTCATCAGCTTCGGGCTCTGGGTTCACCACATGTTCACCGCCGGCCTTTCGGCGGTGGCGCTCGGCTTCTTCACTGCTGCCAGCCTGGCCATAGCCATTCCCAACGGGGTACAGGTTTTCGGCTGGATAGCGACGATATGGACCGGGCGTCCGGTCTGGCGCACGCCGCTGCTTTTCATACTCGGGTTTCTGGTTCTGTTCACCGTCGGGGGGCTGACCGGGGTGATGGTTGCCTCGGTGCCCTTCGATTGGCAGGCGCACGACAGCTATTTCGTGGTGGCGCACTTCCACTATGTCCTCATCGGGGGCGTGGTGTTTCCGCTCTTTGCCGGGCTCTATTACTGGCTGCCCAAGGTCACCGGAAAGCTGCTCGACGAACGGCTGGGGCGGTGGAATTTCTGGCTCATGTTCGTCTTCTTCAACGTCGCGTTCTTCCCTATGCATCTCTCGGGGCTGCTTGGCATGCCGCGGCGGGTCTACACCTACTCCCCGGGCCTCGGCCTGGAGACCCTCAACCTCATTTCTACCATCGGCGCGTTCGGCTTCGCGCTGGGGATTTCACTGTTCGTGGTCAATGTGTTGTGGAGCCGCAAACGCGGGCAACCGGCCGGCAGCAATCCGTGGGGAGGCGACTCGCTGGAGTGGTCGGAGACGTCGCCCCCGCCGGATGCGCAGTTCGTGCGGATCCCGGTGGTCCGCAGCCGGTTTCCGCTGTGGGAACAGGAGGACCTGCTTCCCCATGAACCGAAAATGGTCCGTCAGATGGAAGACCTGAATGCCCGGCCCGCCCGATGGCGTGGCGCGCTGGTCGTCACCACCCTCGACGCCACGCCGGTCGCGATCGCGCACATGCCCAGCTCTACCATCGCGCCCTTTACCATGGCGGTCGCCTTTCTTGCGATCTTCGCCGGAACCCTGGTCGACAAGGCGCTCCTGCTGGCGGCCGGGGGCGCGCTGGCAGCGGTGGCCCTGTTCCTCTGGTTCCGGCCCCAGCACTCCGAGACGCTGGCGCTGGAGGAGTTTAGAGGCCGGGACCGAGAGCCGGACCGGCTGCCGCTGGCGGTTGGGGGGCCGATCGCCAACGGCTGGTGGGCGATGATCGTCTTCCTGTCCATCCTGACA
This sequence comes from uncultured Gemmatimonadales bacterium, assembly GCA_963840165.1. GTDB lineage: Bacteria > Gemmatimonadota > Gemmatimonadetes > Gemmatimonadales > GWC2-71-9 > CAVVWJ01. The sequence continues at coordinate 726,483 of CAWIXT010000006.1, read as the reverse complement.
ACGGCTCTAGTCACCGTGCTCGCCAGTTACTTCTACATCAGCGATGCTCCGGCCGGCGCGGCGCGCCTGCTGCCACCGCCCACCGAGGCAGGGCTCGCGACGCTGCTCTCGCTGGCAGCTATGGGTGCGGGCCATTGGGCGGTCCGTGGGGTTGGGGGGCGGCAACCCCTGGTGATGAGAGCCGGTTTGGTGGGAGCTTGGCTCGTGTCCGCGGCTGCGTTGGGGCTGAGCATCAGATCGTTTCCTTGGAGCACGCTCGACCCGAAAACCAGTGCCTACGCCTCGTCCGTGCTCGGACTGGTAGGGTTCCAGTGGCTGGTCCTGATCGTATTGCTGGTAACTGTCACCATTGCGCTCCTCTGGGCCGTCGGCCGTCCCACCGATCCCCGGGGACATACGGTGATCCACAACACCCGACTGATGGCGGCATTCACTGGCGCCACCGGTGTGCTGGTGTTCGCGGCCGTGTACCTCTTTCCTCGGCTCTAGAGGGCTTGTGTCACCCACCAGACCGCCTCTGTTCGCAATTCTGGGCGCTCCCACCATGTGGGCCCTGCACCTGGCGCTGAGCTACTTGCTGGCGGTGGCTGGGTGCGCGGCCGGCTGGACCGGCGCGCGAACCGCGGTCGCCGTGGTCACGATCGTGTGCGCGATCGTCGCGGCGGGGGCAGGAGTCTTCGCCTGGAAGCGGGCAAAGTCGGTTCCGGGGAGACTACCGCAGCTGGAGACCGATCAGACAACTGAGTTCCTCGGCGTCGGAGGTGCCATACTTGCCGTGCTGTTCACCGGCGCCATCATCGCGTCCGGGGTGTCCCCGCTTTTCCTTCCGCTTTGCAGCCCGAGCTGAGGCCCCATGCGCGCACAATGGCTTCTATACCTCACTGGTGCTGCCGTCATCGCCTTGCACGGATGCTCCGGGGGAGGTGGGGGCGAGACCCTGGTGATTGGGGGTGATCCCGAGCGGGGCCGGATCTCGCTGGATGGGTTTGGCTGTGGCACCTGTCATGTGATTCCAGGTGTCAAAGGGGCGGTAGGCGGGGTTGGCCCGCCCCTATCGCGCTTCGCAGTGCGCTCCTACATAGCGGGCCAGCTCGCCAACGAGCCTCAGAATCTGATCCGGTGGATCCAGGACCCGCAGGCCGTCGAGCCCGGCACCGCGATGCCAAACCTGGGGGTAGATCAGGCTATCGCCCGGGACATGGCCGCCTACCTCTATACCCTTCGCTGAGCCGCTTTCCTCCCCGTTGAGCTCTTGCTGCGCCGCTCCAGGCCAGAGGCTGGCCCTGGAATTGCCTTTCCGCCAGGAAACGGCGACCCGAACTACATCCCAGTCCCAATAGTTCCGGAGGGCTCCATGGCAGCTAAGAAACTGGCACTTCTAACGTTGGCCCTTCTGGTGGGCTGTGGTGGGCAGCCGGATGACCGTGCTGCAGGTGACGACTCGACCCGCGATCTGCAACGTCCGGCAGTCGATGCCAGCACCCCCCGGAACGACCGGGCTTCCAGCAGCAGACCGGCGGCCAAAGCGGCTACGACGAAGCCAGCAGCAAAAGCGGCGGCCCGTGAGCGGGTACTCGCGACCGGCACCGCCATCTCGGCCAAGTTCGACGTCGGCATCAGCTCCCGGACCCACAAGGCCGGCCAGAAGATCACCGGCACGGTGTCGTCCAGCGTCAAGGACAAGAGCGGCAAGGTCGTGATTCCCGCCGGCTCCAAGGTGCACGTGACGATCACGGCGATTCACGAGTCCGAGAGAAAGAGCGACAAGACCGGCAAGCTGGTGCTCAGCCCGACCAAGGTCGAAATCGGCGGACGCACCTATGCGCTGACAGGGACGGCCAGCGCCCTTGATCGCACTCTCAAGGATCGCAAGACGAACGCCGGCGACGTTGCCAAGGTGGGCATGGGTGTGGGCGCCGGGGCCCTTCTGGGCACGGCGGTGACCGGTGGCAGCACCAAGGGCGCAGTGATCGGCGGCGTCGCCGGTGGGGCCGTAGGCGCCCAGCGGGCGGTCGAAACCCAGGACCGGGATGTCGTTGTTCCGGCCGGATCCCGGCTCAAGGTGACTCTGAAGGCTCCGTTCCGCCGCACGATCTAGGGAAGCTCCGGCGGGGCATCCCCATCCTGGCCGGCCGTGGCCGTTCTGCTATACTGGGGGATGTCTCGAGCGTTCATCAATGAGGATGCCGGGGCCGGCGATTCGCCCCGGTTCCCGTTGCCGGGTCGGGACGACCCGGCATTCGACATGGCGGCAGCCCGCGCCCTCCTGCAGGGTGCCGACCTGGGCGACACGGCCAGCGCCGAATCCGCCACGGGCTATTACTGGGGGGAACCGAAGCTCCGAGGCCTGATACAGCGAATTCTGGAGGAGGCGCGGGAAGACGGAAACGAGCGACTGGAACAACTGGCGGAGCGATTTCTCAGAGTACGGACACGGACCGCGGCACGAGATTGACAGCACCGCGGCCGGACCCTAAATTCTGCGCCAGCAAAGACTGCGAATTTGGATCGCGAAGCCGGACCAGTGAATATCCTTTGGGACCTGGCTCACAGCTGGGTCCTTTTTCGTTGAGCCCGGCGCGGGGGCAAAGTCCGCGAACAATTCACTGTCGGCAGGTACGGCATCACCGGACTCCGACGACAACCAACCAGAGGAGTACGAAATGGCACGTACCACCGGAACCGTGAAATGGTTCAACGATGCGAAGGGCTTCGGCTTTATTACCCCGTCGAACGGCCAGAAGGACTGCTTCGTGCACCACTCCGCAATCCAGGGCAGCGGCTTCAAGTCGCTGGCAGAAGGCGAGAAGGTAGAGTTCGATATCGTTCAGGGCCAGAAGGGCCCCGCGGCGGAGAACGTCACCAAGATCCGCGACTAAAACACCACTGCTGGGTACATGGTGGGGCCGTCCGGCAATCGGGCGGCCCTGCTCTTTTTTGGGGGTAGGGGTGGACATCGGCATGCTTTTACCGAGATTGGCTGTAGGCTCAGACATCAGGAGGAGAGCATGGCGGATGACAGCAACGACATTCTGAATCCCCACCGTTCCGAGGAGCAGCTGCGGACCCGCGAGCGCGTGGTCGATCTGCTGGCACGCCGGGGGGTCCTGCTGTTCGGAGACGAGACCGGCGACGAGCTCGCGGACCTATGGTCGGCCGTGGAACGATTCGAGTCCCTGGTGGAAGCTCGAGGCGGAGACACAATGACCAACGCCCCGGACTCCTCCGAGCCGGACAATCCTCGCTTCGTTCTGCCCGAGCGCCGTGCCCGCGAAGGGGCCGGGGAGTATACTCGTAGAATTCTGGAGGCAGCCGCCGAGCTCAGCGAATTCGAGCCCTGAGCGGGGTGTCCTCGTTCCGCTGCAGTTTGGCGTCGCGCCGGTAGGGAAATACGTCCACCACTTCCCCGGCCGCCAGCCTCCCCTGCACGCCTTGCCAGAACCGGACGTCCAGCAGATCGGAGTGAGCGTGGAGGAAGTCCTCGCGCAGCGGGCCTGGTGGAACGAGGAACGCGCGAAATTCCTCGGGGAACACATCCTGCTCTGCGACGTAGAACCAGGGCTCGGCCGAGAGCTCGTCCTCCAGCGAGGTCGGCTCGGGAATCCGGCGGAAGCGGCACTCGGATAGCAGGCAGAGCTCGTCATAGTCGTAGCAGATGACCCGGCCGTGTCGGGTGACCCCGAAGTTCTTCAGCAGCATGTCGCCGGTGAAAATATCGGCGGCGGCCAGATCCTTGATGGCCGTGCCGTAGTCAATCACTGCCTCCCGCGCCGCACTTTCGTCGGCATCTCGCAGGAACAGGTTGAGCGGCACTACCCGGCGCTCGGTGTACAGTTGCCGCACCACCACCCGGTCGCCCTCGACCCGGATGGTTGCAGCGGCCTCCCGCACGAGATACGCGAGCAGATCATCGGGAAAGCAGCGGCGCGGGAACTCCAGGTGCTCGAACTCCTGGGCATCGGCCAGCCGGCCGACCCGGTCGCGCACAAACACGAAGTGGTACTTCTCCATCACGGCCCGGCGAGTGGTGTTCTTGGGCGCCCCAAAGCTGTCTTTGATAACCTTGAACACGACGTTGATGGACGGTAGCGTGAACACGGCCATCACCATTCCCTCGTCGCCCTCGGCGAACGCAAAGCGCGCGTTGGGCTCCTGCAGGTGCCGCATGAGGTTACGGTAGAGCTCGGTCTTCCCATGCTTGTTGAACCCGATTGCCGTGTACAGCTCGTGAACCAGCTTCAGCGGCATGATCGAGGCGAGGAAGCCCACCAGCGCCCTGGGGCTGGGCGCCTCCACCCGGAAGTAGGTCCAGCTGAATCCGAACACCACACTCGCCGCGTCGGTTGTCATAAGCACTGCGTCGACCACGATGCCGCGCTCGGCATGCAGCAGCGGGATCACCAGTGGTATGATGGCCGAACCCGCACGGATGCGTCCAACCAGATAGGCGCCTTTGTTGCGGTAGAACACTGAGCGCACCACGTCGATCTCAACCGTGCCGGCTGCTTCCGCCTCCTGACGGATCCGTGCCTCAATCAGCTGGGCCACGAGCGTGGCATCACGCTCGAGCTGGGCGTAGCCTACGGACCAGGGGATGGTCTGCAGGATCCGGCGCACCAGGGCTCCGTCCACCCTCGACGCCCGGTAGGTGTCGCAGATACCTGGACCCTCCGCCGACGAAGGGGGAGGGCCGTCCAGGTACTCGATGGAGGGATCGACCCCGACGGTGCTGAACACCCGCCGGGTGACCGAGTTGAAGAACGTCTCCGCCAGCTCGCGATCGGCGCGCCCGGCTATCTCGCGCGCATGCTGAGACTTCATGGCGGCCCAGACGGTGCGTTCCATGACGCCGTCATCCAGGATGTCCCGAACGTCCGAGACCGCCGCATCCACGTGGGTCTTATAGAGCGCCAGTCTCTCGGTGGCGTCCGCCTGTGCCCCGGACCAGTCGCGCCGCTCGAAGCGGCCCTGGGCCCTACCGGTAATCTCCTTGAAGCCCTGTTCGTACCTCTCGTAGGCCGATCGAATGGATGCCACGGCGGTCGCCACAGGCCGGAGAGTTGTATTGCTGTTCATCCGTCACCCGATCAGATTGAGCGGCACTTCCCCATGACCCCTAGCCCGTTCCGAGGTATCCATGTCCGCGCGAGCCTCTACCAATAAGCCACTGGAGGCCCCCGCCGGTGGCGACGCCATTGTCATGCGCCAGGGCCGTATTGAGGTGCCGACAACCCCGATCATACCATTTATCGAGGGAGACGGCACCGGGCCCGATATCTGGCGCGCCTCTCAGTACGTCTTCGACCAGGCGGTCGAGCGGGCCTACGGCCGCGGACGCCGGATCGCCTGGCTGGAGGTGCTTGCCGGAGAGAAAGCGAAGGATCGGCTCAACAGCTGGCTTCCCGATGAAACGCTGGCCACGATCGACCATTTTCTGGTGGCAATCAAGGGGCCGCTTACGACCCCCGTTGGTGGCGGGTTTCGATCATTGAACGTGGCGCTGCGTCAGAAGCTCGACCTCTACGCCTGCGTCCGGCCGGTCCGCTATTTCGCCGGGGTACCCTCGCCGGTCAAGGCGCCCGAGGCGGTCAACATGGTGATCTTCCGCGAGAACACGGAGGATATCTATGCCGGGATCGAGTACAAGGCTGGAACCGAGGAAGCCCGGCGGATGGTGGACTTTCTGCAGCGCGACATGGGCGTCCAGACTATCCGCTTTCCGGAGACCAGCGCCATTGGCATCAAACCGATTTCAGCAGAGGGATCGAAGCGGCTGATCCGCTCCGCCATAGACTACGCCCTGGCACAGAAGTATGAGAGCGTCACGCTGGTGCATAAGGGCAACATCATGAAGTTCACGGAAGGCGGCTTCCGCGATTGGGGCTACGCCCTGGCCCGGGAGGAGTACGGCGCGACCGACCTCGATGGCGGTCCCTGGTGCGGCTTGCCCGGCGGGCTGGTCATCAAGGATGTCATCGCCGATGCCTTTCTGCAGCAGATCCTTACCCGGCCCCGAGATTATGGCGTCATAGCGACCATGAATCTCAATGGCGACTATATCTCCGACGCGCTGGCGGCGCAGGTCGGCGGCATCGGCATCGCACCGGGAGCGAATATCAACTATCTGACCGGTCACGCCATTTTCGAGGCCACCCACGGAACCGCCCCAAAGTATGCCGGTCAGGATAAGGTCAACCCGGGCTCGGTCATTCTCTCCGGTGAAATGATGTTCCGGTACCTCGGCTGGGACGAGGCGGCGGATCTCGTCGTGTCGTCGCTGGAGAAAACCATCACGCAGAAACGGGTAACATACGACTTCGAACGGCTCATGACTGGAGCCACTCTGCTCAAGACCAGTGAGTTTGCCCGGGCGATGGTCGAAAACATGAAGCGTGAATAGCGAACAGTGAACAGTGAACAGTGAACGGTGAACGGTGAACGGCCACACCGAACCAGTTCACTTGTCACTTTTCACTTTTTGCTTTTCACTCTTCACTATTCACCTCGTTTCAGTTTCTCGATCTCCCGCCGGTCCTTCTTCGTCGGTCTCCCACGCTCCGGAACAAAGGCCGCGTGCAGGCTCTTGAGCTGGAGCGCCATGGCCTCACGCGCCGCCCGACTCTCGGGCCTCTCTTCATACAACTTGCCGGCCTCGCTGGCCGGCCCGCGCCGGCCGGACAGAGCTCGCACCAGGACCTGGTGCTCGTAGGGCCCCTGGCGGATTCGAACCTCGTCGCCGACCTGTAACGGTCTCGCGCGCTTGACCCGGTCCCCGTTGACCTGGACCTTGCCGCCCGCGATGGCCTCGGCCGCCAGCGCGCGAGTCTTATAGAAGCGCGCTGCCCAGAGCCACTTGTCCACCCGTACCCGGTCGTCGCTGTCCGTCATCCCTCTAAAGTAGCCGGTGCACCTCTCTGCTGTCCCCCGGTTTTGCGAGGTTTGGCGCAGAAACAAGGGGAGTCCTACCGATACGGTGGCTAAACGGCTAAGTCTGCAACGGCGCGGCATTTGCATGCAAGTCTGGGGCTGCATTCCTCGACCGAACGGAGATCATGACCCATCTGGTCCATGTGTGGCTCTGGCTGGCCAGTATCACCGTCTCACCGCCGGGATCTTCCCTGATTCCGGCTACCCGGACGGCTGTGGCAGCGAGGGACTCGATTGACATACATCGGACGCGCGATTCGGCACTGGCACAGGCCAATGAGGCCCTGGCGCGAGGCCGGCCGTGGCAGGCAACCCGCCTCATCGCCCCGTGGCTCAGAGACTCGTCCATGCGGTCGCCTGCCGTGGTCTTCTTGGCCGCGCGTGCCGCCGGCGAATGGCGCGGCTGGAGCGAGGTACTTCAGTTGCTGGGCTCGGAGCCCTGGGTCGACACGCTCTACGGCGGCAGCGCACGCGTCCTGCTTACGCGGGCGGCGCTCGAACGGGGGCAGGACTCGCTGGCGCTGCGGCATGCCACCCTGGCGCTCCACCGGCGCCCCGGGTCTGGGGAACGCCTGCTCTTGTTGGCAACCGCGCTCGACCGCGTGGGTGCGAGAGACAGCGCCGCCGAGGTCTATCTGCGGGCCGCCGAGCGTCTTCCATCCATCGCCGACTGGCTGTGGCTTCGCTCGGCTGTGGTGACGGATGACAGCGTCGCGCGAGCCATGCTGTACGGCAGGATCACGAATCCACTGGCTCAGAGTCGGATTCCACGAGCGGAGGCCGCGGCCCACGAAAAGATCGGCGACCTGCTCGGAGCGGCTCGGCGGTACGCCGCGGCCGGTGATCGCATCGCCAGTCTGCGTCTGCGTCTCGCCGCGAGCCCCGACCAGGGGCCCCGGGTCGCGTTGCGCCGCGAGTACCTGAGCATCGTGGCAGGACGGGCCGGCAGCGCCGCGGTCCGCGAAGCTATCGCCACTCTCGACAGTGCATTCGCGCCGCTCAGCTCCTCGGAGGAGTTGGTCGTAGCCCGGGCCGCGATGGACGCCGGCCTGCTCCCGCGCGCCGCGGCCGGTTTTGCCCGGGCAGGCAACAAAGTCCTCGGTGCGAGCGAAGATCGTTTCGCATACGGGAACGTGCTCACCCGGCTCAATCGCAATGCGGAAGCCGCGGCCCAGTTCAGATTGGTTCGCGCCCCCCGCACTCTGGCCGCGCTCGCTGCATACCAGGGAGCCCGGGCGTGGGTGCGTGATGGCCAGATCGAGCGGGGGCGGGCCGCGTTGCTGGCGGTAACCCGGCAGTACCAGCGGGATACTGTGGCTGCAGCCTCCGCCTTCTTCCTGCGGGCCGATCTTGCCTCGGACGACCGGGGCGACCTCGAGGCCCGGCGGCTGCACCGGATTGTGGCCACGCGCTACCCCAGCAGCCGCTTCGCACCGACGTCCCGCTTTCGAGCCGCGATGATCGCGCTGCTGGGCGGCGATCCGAAGCTGGCGGCTACGGAATTCGATGCCCTGGTCGAACGCTACCCTTCGAGCGACGAGGCACTCAGCGCCACCTACTGGGCCGGCCGCGCCTGGGCCAGCGCCGGGGACAGCGCCCTGGCGCGGGGACGTTGGCTGAGCCTGACGACGCGGGACCCCCTCTCGTACTACGCCCAGCTGAGCGCAGGTCGGCTCGGCATTCGCCCGTGGGTGCCAGCCCCCGCGCGGGATTCATTTCCCGCCGATACCATGCTGGACACCCATGTGGCCCGGGCGGCTCTGCTCGCCCGGCTCGGACTCGATTCGGAAGCACGGTGGGAGCTCGAACGGCTGGCCCGCTCCACCGACAGCTCGCCCGAACGTCTCCTGACCCTCGCCAACGCGTTCCGCAGCCAGGGCCTGGCGGCTCAGGCCATCCAAATTGCCCGCCGGGCGCTGGCTCAGGGTGCGCTGCCGGACGCGCGGACCTACCGGCTGATCTACCCTGTGGTGCATGAAGACGCCCTGTTCGCGGAGGCGGCGGAGCATCGGCTCGAGCCCAGTCTGATGGCGGCGCTGATCCGGCAGGAGTCGAACTTCAATCCCTCAGCCACATCGCCGGCCGGCGCTCGGGGACTTGCTCAGGTGATGCCCGAGCTGGGTGAGCGGCTGGCGCGCGCCCTGGAATATCCGGTATGGGATCCGGTCCTACTCTATCAGCCGGACGTCAGCATTCAACTCGGTGCCGTGCACCTCCGCGAGCTGTTCAGCCAGTACCAGCAGCGGGGCCACATTCTGGCGGCGTACAACGCCGGCGCTTCCCGGGTGGAGCGGTGGTCCAAGCGCATCGGGGTGGATGATCCCGAGGTGTTCGCCGAGCGCATCTCGTTCGTGGAGACCCGCGACTACGTCCGCATCATCCAGCGCAACGAAGAGATCTACAAGGCGCTCTACGAGATCTTCCCCGCCACGTCGGCGGAGAATCCGCTCCCGGTCGAGACCGCCCCGATGTGAGGGTAGCACCTGAGGAGGGAAGTTCTTAGTTTCAATCGGCCTCCTCATTGCCAAGGTTCATCCGGTTGCTCAATACTGCCCAGCCACTGGACCTGCTCGACCGCATAGGCGAGGGCATTTTTGCCCTCGACGCCGACTGGCGGTTTTCCTACATGAACCAGCACGCGGAACTGGTGCTGGCCCGCCTGACAGGCTCACCCTCCGGACACCTCATCGGCACCGTCATCTGGGAGCGGCCAGCTCTAGCCGACTCCTCGCTCGGCCGCGCATTGCACCGGGCCCAGTCCGAGCAGACCCCGGTCATGCAGGAGGTGCTGGACAGCGGCAGTCGCGGCACCATCGAAGTTCGAGCCTACCCATCGGACACTGGCCTCACGGTCCTCCTTCGCGAGAGCGCGCTCCGGGGTCACACCGCGCAGATCCTCGACGGCATGGGCGAGGCATTCCTCGGCTGCGACCACGAGTGGCACATTACCCATATCAACGAGCGGGCCGACCACTATCTGACCGCTCTGGGCTACCGTCGGGCCGACCTGCTCGGCCTGAACCTGTGGCGGGTTTTCCCGATGCTTGCCGGTACCCGGATCCAGGCTGAGGCGTTTCGGGCCCATGCCCAGGGAACCGAGATCGAGTTTGCCGAGCAGGTCAACCGGCTCGGTACCCGGTTTTCCCTGCGCATTGCGCCGACCTCCAGCGGCCTGGTCTGCTACGCCCGAGAGCTGGCTGAAACCAGCCCGACCGAGCATTCGCTTCAGGCCAGCGAACAACGGTTTCGCAGCCTCGTCGAATCCATAGACGATGTGGTGTTTCGGCTCGATCGCGAGCAGCGCTGTGTGGATGCTTTCGGCCGCTGGCTGGAACGGCAGGGTTTCAGCACGGCCAATCTGATCGGGAAAACCATCGCCGAGATCGTGGGTCCTGACGCCGCCCGCGAGCACGAGATGGCAAATCTCCGCGCGCTCGCGGGAGAAACGCTCACCTACGATTGGGTGCTTCGATCGCAGCGTGGCGTCCATCACATGCAAACCACTCTGTCGCCGCTGCGCGATGGGTCGGGGCAGATCACCGGCATCGTTGGCGTGGGCCGGGATGTTACCCAGCGGGTCGAGGCCGGCCGTGAGCTCCAGCGCTGGGCTCGCATCTTCGAGCACGCCGGCTGGGGCGTGGCCATCATCAGCCCCGATGGCCAGACCATCGAGAGCGTGAACCCTGCGTTCGCGCTGATGCACGGCTGGACGGTGGATGAGCTGCGCGGCCGGCTCATGGCCGATCTCGCGGCGCCGTCGCGCCGGGACGAGTTTACGCCTCAGGGTGGCGAGCTACTGGCCCAGGGGCACCGCATTTGGGAGACGGAGCGGCTGCGGCGCGGTGGTGCGTCCTTTCCGGCGCTGATCGATGCCACGGCGGTGAAGGACGCCGAAGGCCAGGTGATCTGCTACGCGGTGAACGTGCAGGATTTGACTGAGCGACGCCGGGCCGAGGAGCAGGTGCGGCAGGCACAGAAGATGGAAGCCGTGGGTCGGCTGGCCGGCGGCGTGGCCCACGATTTCAACAACATGATGATGATCATCATGGGCTTCAGCGACTTCCTGCTGACGACCCTGGCCCGCGACGATCCGCGCTGGGCGGATGCTGACGAAATTCGGAAGGCCGCGGAGCGCGCGATGCACCTGACCCGTCAGCTGCTGGGCTTCGGGCGCCAGCAGTTGGTGGCGCGGTCGGTGCTGAGCCTCAATGAAGTCGTATCCGGTATGGAGCGAATGCTGCGGCCCCTCCTGGGCGAGGACATCAGGCTGCTGACCCGCCTGTCCGTGGGACTCGGTGGAGTCGAAGCCGACTACGGGCAGTTGGAACAAGTGGTCATGAATCTGGCCCTCAATGCCCGAGACGCCATGCGCGGCGGGGGCCGGCTCACCATCGAAACCCTCGATGTGGAGCTGCCGGAAGGTTACGCGTACCGGCATACCGGGATCGACATCCCGGCCGGGCCCTATGTCATGCTGGTAGTGACGGACACCGGCCACGGGATGACCGCGGAGGTCAAGGGGAGGCTGTTCGAGCCGTTCTTCACCACTAAACCCACGACTCAGAATACCGGCCTCGGCCTCGCTACCGTCTACGGCATTGTGGTCCAGAGCGGCGGGTACATCTGGGTGGACAGCGAGCCCGGGCGGGGCACCGCATTCAAGATCTGCTTCCCCCGGGTTGACGCGGAGGGCGAGGATCTTCCTCCGGCCGAACGGGTTATTGGCCCGGCGCGGGGATCCGAGACGATCCTGCTGGTCGAGGACGAGCAGGCAGTACGCACCGTTGCAACCCGGGTTCTGAGGAACCAGGGCTATTTCGTCCTGGCGGCCTGCAACGGCGAGGAGGCGCTCGGAATCGCGGACAAGGTTTGCGGTGCCGTTGACCTGGTCCTTACCGACGTCATCATGCCGGACATGGGCGGCCCAGAGTTGGTGGAACGCATCTGGGAGCGCTGGCCCGGGGTTCGGGCGGTTTACATGTCAGGGTACGCTCAGGGAGACAAGATCCACAGTGAAATAGCCGACCGGGATAGCTCGTTCCTTCAAAAGCCGTTTTCCGCCGATAGTCTCCTCCTCACGGTCCGTCAGGTTCTGGACCAGGATGCCCGGCCCCGGTCATAAGTGGGGCCTGCGTCACATCTCGCCTCGAGAACTCCCGCCATCTTACCCTCGCTCCGTCAGTAGCAGGCGGGGTCAATGCTCATGCCAACATCACCGTAACTGCGGTGAGTGTTTGATTATTCTAGCGTTTTCGCATGGAGATTTACGATGAGATCGGCACTTTTTCCGGCCGCGGCCGTGGCGCTCCTGACGTTTTGCGGACCAGGAAACGAGCGGCGCAACGACACGGGAATGGCCCAGGATGGCTCCGCCGGGATGAGCAGCCGCGATACCGCGCCATCCTCCGCACCGGCTCCGGCAGGCCCGGATACGGGCGCCAGCAACGGGGCGACGCCGGCTGCGGTCCTTTCGCAGATGAATGTAGGGAACACGATGGAAATTCAGCTATCGCGCATGGCTTCGAAGAAAGCCACGACACCAGCCGTGAAGCGAGTCGCCACCCAACTCGTCACCGACCACAGCAAGAACCGGCAGGAAGTCACCGCGTTGGCGAAGCAACTGAATGTTTCGCTGACACCGGCCACCGGCGGGAGCGTCAGTGCCAGCGACAGCGCGGCGATGCCGGCGGACCTCCAGGACAAGTCAGGGGCAGAATTCGACCGCGCCTTCGTTCAGCACCAGATTCAGGTGCATCGGAGCAACATTCAGAAGATTCAGAACCAGTTGATTCCGGCCGTACAGGAGCCCCGGCTCACGGCCTACCTGCAGAAGACGCTGAAGGAAATGCAGGGGCACCTCGCGACTCTGGAAAAGACGGAACAGCAGATTACCAGCTAGTTGGCGCCATCGGCACCTTGAAGACTCGAGTCCACTATGGAAAGCAAGGTCAAGCTCGCGGGGCATCCGGTACACCCGATGCTGATCGTATTCCCGTTGGGTCTGCTGGCCGCGGCCGTCGTTTTCGACATCATCTATCTGATGTCAGATAACCCGGGCTGGGCGGTAGCCGCATACTATATGATTGGCGTGGGTGTGGTGGGGGGTCTTCTGGCGGCACTCTTCGGCTGGCTCGACTGGCTCGGGATCCCACCCGGAACCAGGGCCCGTCGCATTGGCCTGTGGCATGGCGTCGGGAATGTCGCGGTCCTGGTGCTGTTCATTCTGAGTTGGGTGCTGCGGCGCGACCACCCTGAATTGCCTCCCACCGGAGCCATCGTGGCCGGTCTCTCCGGGGTGTTACTCTCGCTGCTGACGGCCTGGCTGGGTGGCGAGCTGGTGTACCGCCTGGGGGTTGGCGTAGATGGAGGCGCGCATCTCGATTCGCCCAGCTCACTCTCGGAGCTTCCGGCCGGCGCCGGATTGAGCACCGCTCGCCGGGTCAATGAACGCTCCGCGGGTTAACCACGGGCAGTTTCCGTAATCAGCACCTCTTTCTGCGCCCGCGTGAGCCGCTTGATGGCGCGCTCACGTCGTTGGGCGCTGGACCGGTCGCCCGCCGGTTCTCCGTAGATCAACACCAGCGGCAGCCGGGATCGGGTGTAGGCCCCTCCGGTCCCGGAGTTATGCTCCGCCATTCGGCGCTCCGGATCGGTCGTGATACCGGTGTACAGGGTGCCGTCCCGGCACCGAGCGACATAGACGGTCCAAGTCATCTAATAATGATACGCCCCCTACCGTCTACGTGGTCGCCCTCTCTATCTTCGGCTGGTCCCAAGCTGGCTATTGGCTATTGGCTATTCGTCATGGGCTGTGCGGTGTGCGCCATGATCCAGGCCAACATTCCCCCAACAGCCAATAGCGAATAGCCCATAGCCTCTCACACGAGGTACGATGGAATCTCACGCTCCGCCGGAACGGATATCGGTTCCGACGGTGCCGTACCGGCGGCGCCCGGGAAAGAACACCCTTCCCGGCCAGCGCACCCTCCTCACCTGGTTGTTCGCCGGCCGCCTGGTCCTGGCAACAGGTGCGTTGCTCTGGGCCGCCCTGGTCTGGACCGAGCGTCCCCAGGAATCCTTCATCGTCAGCATCGCGGTGGTGTTCGCCCTGGTCTTCACCGGCTACGGGGCGTGGGCGGTTTTTCTGCTCAACCGGAAGGCGGGCAATACCTTCTTCCTGGTCCAGGCGATGGTGGACCTGGGCCTGGTCACGACGGTGGTGCATTTCGTCGGACAGCCGCAGTCCGCGTTCCCGGCCCTCTACGCCCTGGTGGTCGTTGCCTACGCCCTGATGATGCCACCGGTGTGGATATCGGTCACCGCTGGGCTGGCCGCGGTGCTCTACCTCGGCGACACGATCTGGAATCATGGCTTCGGTCTCGATACCGCGACGTGGGCGCAGATCGTGGTGTACAGCCTTGTGTTTGCCATCGTGGCGGTGCTGGGCCACCGGCTGCGCGAGGCCGGAATGGAACAGGCGACTCTGGCCACCGAACTTCAGCGGGTCCGGCTGGAGGCGGACGACATCCTGCGCAACATCCGATCAGGGGTGCTCACGGTTGATGGAGTCGGGCGGCTGGCATTCATCAATCCGACTGCCGAACGGCTGCTGGACCTCGACGGTGAGGCCCTGATCGGACGGCCCGTGCTCGACCACCTGAAGACCCGCTCGTCCGAGCTTTGGGCTGCCGTGGTGTCGGGTATACGGAATGGGCGCAAGATCAGCCGGGGGGAGGGGATGGTGGTGCAGGGCGGGGGACGGATGTTCCCCATCGGTCTCAGTACGACGACTTTCCGGCAGGAAGCCCAGGAGGCGCCGTCGGTGACGGCCATCTTCACGGATATCTCCGATCTCAAAGAGGTCCAGGAGCTCCACATGCGGGCCGAGCGCCTGGAAGCGGTCGCGGAGCTGAGTGCGTCGCTGGCCCACGAGATTCGCAATCCGCTCGCCTCCATCAGGAGCTCGGTGGAACAGCTTGCCCGGTCCAAGCATGCCGACGAAGACGAGCGATTTCTGGCAGGGCTGATCGTCCGCGAAAGCGATCGTCTCAGCCGGCTGCTGAGCGAGTTCCTGGACTTCGCGCGGGTGCGGGCGACCCACTTCGTACCGCTCGACCTCTATGCTGTCATCGTGGCGGTTGTGCGCTTGATCCGGGCCCACCCTGATTGCCGGCCGGACGCGGCCATCACGGTGGAAGGCGAGCATACCGTGCTCGAGGGCGACGAAGATCTCCTGCACCGGGTCATTGCGAACCTGGTACTGAATGCGGTCCAGGCCGCTCGCGGCCCCATCAGGATCACGGTGGCCGTCACGGCGGTGCAGGCGGCCGACATCCCGCACGGAACCAATCTGGAGCAGGCCGTCCGGCTGCAGGTCAAGGACAACGGCCCCGGCATCCCGGAAGAGGTGCGGGAGCGTCTGTTCCAGCCGTTCGTCTCGGGCCGGTCCGGCGGCAGTGGCCTCGGACTAGCTATCGTCCAGCGCGCCGTTGAGGCACACCGTGGCCTCGTCCTGGTCGATTCGGGACCGGCGTCAGGCACCACATTCACCATTTTCCTGCCTGCCAAGATGATTGCGGAGGATGCTGCATGAGTCAAAAGCCGTCACTATTGGTCGTCGACGACGAATCGGGAATTCTGGACACCCTGCGGATCCTGCTTCGAAACGAGGGATTCGAGGTAACGACTGCGCAAGGCGGGAAAGCCGGACTGGAACAGATCCGGTCGGGCACTCACGATATCATACTGTCGGACGTGCGCATGCCGCAGGTCTCGGGACTGGACATTCTCACCGCCGCGCGAGAACAGGACCCGATGACGCCGGTGATCCTGATGACGGCTCAGGCATCGCTGCAGAGTGCGATCAGTGCGGTAAACTCGGGCGCCTTTTATTACATCCAGAAGCCGTTCTCCAATGACGAACTGGTCGCCATTCTCCGTCGGGCCTGTGAGTATCGGGCCGTCAAAGTCGAGAACACTCAGCTCAAACAGGAGATCCGGCGGCGCGATAAGGCCCCTGCCATCGCCCGTCCCATCGGAAAGTCCAAGCGTTTCCTGGACGTGCTGAAGCTGGCGGAGCACGTGGCGCCCACCGACTCGACCGTGCTCATCCAGGGCGAGAGCGGCACCGGCAAGGAGGTCATTGCGCGCTACATCCACAACCTGTCCAGCCGCAACGAGGGGCCCTTCATGTCCATCAACTGCGGCGCGCTCCCCGAGAACCTGCTGGAAAGCGAGCTGTTCGGCCACGTGAAGGGCTCCTTCACCGGGGCCGTCCGGGATAAACAGGGGCTATTCGCGGCGGCGCGAGGGGGGAGCTTTTTCCTCGACGAAGTGGGAGAGATGCCCGCTTCGCTTCAGGTCAAGCTGCTCCGCGTGCTCCAGGAGCGGGAGGCCATCCCGGTGGGCGCCACCGAGGCCATCCCGGTCGACGTGCGGATCATCGCCGCCACCAACCGCGAGCTGGAGGAGGAGATCCGCCGCGGGAACTTCCGATCCGACCTGTTTTACCGGCTCAACGTCATCGCCATCAACCTTCCGCCATTGCGGGAGCGGCGCGACGATCTCCTGCTCCTGATCGAGGCGCTGCTCCAGAACCTGGCCACGGAGACCGGAACCGAACCGAAAGCGCTGGCCTCCGAAGCGCTCGACGCCG
Organism: uncultured Gemmatimonadales bacterium; assembly: GCA_963840165.1. GTDB lineage: Bacteria > Gemmatimonadota > Gemmatimonadetes > Gemmatimonadales > GWC2-71-9 > CAVVWJ01. The sequence goes on along the minus strand of CAWIXT010000006.1, from coordinate 709,901 downwards.
TCATGGTCTATGAGTGGCCCGGTAACGTTCGCGAGCTGGACAACGCGCTGGAACACGCCGTCGTCTTGACGCGCGGGAATCTGATCGAGGCATCATCCCTGCCGGAGCGGATCACCAAGCGCCGGAAGGAGCCGCTGGTGGCCGAACGCTCCTATCGGAATCCGACGCTGGAGGTCATTGAGCGGGCCTACATCATGTGGGTGCTACAGGCCGAAGGCGGCAATAAGACCCGGGCGGCCGAGGTGCTCGGCATCGATCCCTCGACCCTGTACCGCAAGCTGAGCCGCTACGAGGAGCAGGTCGAGGTCAAGGTGTAGGGCCCACGGCAGGTGCCCGTGGACCCGGCTCGAACCGCCACACGGGTGTCCCAGCGACGTCAGCGTTGAAAGTTCGATGCCGCGCCCGGCAGGTCCGTTCGGTGCGGGAAGGATGATGTCGCGTACCACGCTCGATTCGTTCCGCTTTTCTGCAGCGCAAGACCCTACCTCACCGGCCAGGATCAGGGCAGGCCGTCGCGCCCGCTGGACCCCGCGGACCCTCCCACCTCCGTTCCTGTAAGAATCCCCGCTGCAACGGCTGCTCACGCAAATAAGGTCCCGGATCGCAGGGAGATGATTGCGCCCTTCCGCCAACTGCTCACCAGCTTGCGCTCCGTGAGCCAGCGTAACCGCCTTCTTGCAAAATCCGCCTGAGACGACCGGGAAAGTGTCTGCATAGGGCGGTGCAAGGGATAGCTAAGTAGCGGACCTGGTGGAGGTTGAGAAGAGCACCCCGGGGTTGGCATATGTGTTGCCTTACCCCAGCGCAGTTACACCGCGTCTCGCAGTACCAATGTTCTGATGGTCGCGCCACTCAACTGGAGGAAGTATGAGCAACCGCAAGGGCTTTACCCTGATCGAGCTGTTGATCGTGGTCGTGATCATCGGCATTCTGGCCGCGATCGCGATTCCGAAGTTCGCCAACACGAAGGAAAAGGCTGTTGTGGCAGGCATGAAGTCCGACCTGCGTAACCTGGTTACCGCGCAGGAAGCCTTCTTCTCAGGCAACCAGACGTATGCAACTGCTATTGCGGCGGCCGAGGCCCCGGCTCCGGCGAGCCCGGCTTGCGGTGGTTCCGTCGCCTTCGGTCCGACTGCTGGTAACCTTCCGGTGCTCGTCGGCGGTTGTACCGCCGCCGGCTGGGCCGCTACCATCAGCAACCCGGCAGCGACCAGCGCCTCGAACGACGTCTGCGGCGTTTTCGTGGGCGATCCGGTGACCTTTGCCCCGCTGGCGGGCTTGGCCGCGACTGACACCGAGGGCGCGCCGAAGTGCTACTAATCGCGCTGAAGAGCAGAGTCTAGGGGAATGGGCGGCGGTGTCCCTACCGCCGCCCATTCTTCTTACGCAGAAACAGCTGGTCCTGCAAGGGCTCGATACGTCATGAAAGGGGATGGTGAGCGAGATGCTGCGCCGTGAGGGCTTCACTCTGATCGAGCTGCTGATCGTCGTGGTGATCATCGGCATCCTGGCCGCCATCGCTATTCCCAAGTTCTCCAATACCAAGGGGAAGGCCGATCGTCGCCGGAATGAAGTCCGATCTGCGCAACCTGGCGTCGGCGCAGGAGGGATACTGGGTGGAGAACCGGACGTACTTCCCCGGCCCTCTTCCCGACGCTGGCTTCATGTTCCGACCGACCGCGGGCGTCACGGTCACCTTGGTGACTGCCACGGACGCCGGCTGGTCCGCAACGGCCACTGCGGCGGGCACAGCCGAGAGCTGCGTGATCTTCTACGGGGCCGCCGCACCGATTCCGCCGGCCACGAACGATGGTGCAGTTGCCTGCAGTTAGTCGCCGGCAGCTTCGATGACCTCGTCGAGCCCGTCCGACGGCCCGACTTCATGATGGCGAAGAACTTGCTTGGCCCTAGTGCAAGCGCAGTGCAGGGAAGCGCTCAGCCGTTTCGATCAGAGACCGCTGGGACGCACTGAAAGACCGGTATCCGCTCGGCAGATTCAGCACTTACGCCTTGTCGCCGCTCGGAGCGGTGTGGATACGATGAGATGCAGTCGCCGTGATCATCCCGGCGGATCGTGCCAAAGGTCATGGATTCTGCCCGGCTGGTGCAATGGCCGGAACCGTCTGAAGCGTGGTGTCGGGTTTCACGCGCTCTCTACCAACCCGGGTGAACTGATGCGGCTGCTGATCGTTGAGGATGACGGCGACGTCAGACAATCGCTCGCGCTGCTGCTCGGAGACGTCCGGCTATGTGGTCGAGACCGAGAGCCGACCCCGTACGCGCGCTCATCGCGCGCCGCCGCCGAAGACTTCGAGCTCGTTCTCTGCAGCGTCGAGCTGCCGGGCATGGACGGCCTGACCTTCCTGCGGCGCTTGCGGGCGGAGGGCGGCACATCCCTCATGATCATGCTGAGTCCTGCCGGGAACCGAAGACGCCGCCCTCGCCGCGCTCGAGAAGGCGCCTACGACTACGTCCATCAGCCCTTAAAGCCCGACGAAGTCATCATGACGGTGCGCAAGGCCGAGGAGCGCGAGCGGCTGCGCCGCGAAGTCGAGGCCCTTCGTTCCAATGTCGGCATCGGGGCCGTCAAGGAGCTCGTCGTCTCGCAGAGCCCCGCCATGCGGGATGTGCTCGAGCTGGCCTCCCGGGTAGCCCGTCACAACACGCCGGTTCTGATCACCGGGGAAAGCGGCACCGGCAAGGAAGTCATTGCCCGAGCCATCCACCGGATGAGCCCCCGGAGCGAGCGCAGCTTCACCGCCGTCAACTGTGGCGCCATCCCGGAGCAGCTCCTGGAGTCCGAGCTGTTCGGACACACCAAGGGCGCCTTCCCCGGAGCCACCACCGACCACGCCGGCCTCTTCGAGCTGGCCGACGGCGGGACCCTGCTCCTGGACGAGATCGCCGACGTGTCTCCGGGGCTGCAGTCCAAGATCCTGCGGGTGCTGGAAGAGGGCCAGGTTCGCCGGCTGGGCGGGCGCGACTCGCGCAAGATCGATGTCCGGGTGCTGGCCGCCACCGGCCGGCCGGTCGAGCAGGCGGTCGAGCGCGGCGAGTTCCGCTCCGACCTGTACTATCGGCTGAACGTAGTCCGGCTGCACCTCCCGCCGCTCCGGGAGCGGCCGGAGGACATTCCGGAGCTGCTCACCCACTTCGCCAGACAGATGGCCCAGCGGCTGGGCCATCCGGTGAGTATCACGCCGGCGGCGCTCGCGGCGCTCACCCACCACAACTGGCCCGGCAACGTTCGCGAGCTGCGCAACGCTCTCGAGCGGGCCGCGGTGCTTGGCGTGCGGCGGTCCGCTCGATTCCAAGGACTTCGCGCTCGTCGAACGGTGCCGGTCCGCTTCAGCCAACGGGGCCGGCAACGGCTCGCTCGATCTCGAATCTCAGGTGGAAGCGGTAGAGCGTGAAGTCATCCAACGCGCCCTGCAGACGCGCCAAGGGCAACCGGCGGCAGGCCGCCAACCTCCTCGGCATCAGTCTCCGCACCCTCTTCTACAAGCTCCGGCGGCTGCCGGCTCACTAGGCCGGCACCTCCATCGAAGGTCCGCTTCCACCTCAGCGTCATTCGATAACGTCCGCGGCGATCAGGTACCTCCTTCCCGTCGCCATGATGCCACCTTCTGAGAGTAACGGAGGGTAGAGCGATGAGGCATATGCGCTCGGGCTTCACACTCGTGGATGTCCTGGTGGCCATCGTGGTACTCGGTGTCGGCATCGTCGCACTGGTGAGCGTGTCGGCCTCGGTCACGCGCATGATCAGGCGCGGAAAGATGGAAACCCGCGCGGCTCAAGCGGCGTCGCACCGTGTCGAGATACTGCGCGCTGCCGCCGGATCTACCTCGCCCCGCTGCGGCAGCGGCGAATTCGCGAGTGGTGGTCCGGTCCTGTCCGCTGGCGTCAGCGAGAGCTGGGAGGTGGCTTCCAGCGGCAGGGCGCGCCGGGTTCGGGTGACAGTCACCTACCTGACCGGACGAGGGATCAGGACCGCAACGCTGGAAACGGACATAACGTGCTGATGCCGCTGTCGCGCCGGGGCTTCACCCTGGCCGAAGTCATGCTTGCCCTCGTCGTGACCCTGCTCGTTATGGCAGCCACCCACAGATTGCTGCTCACCACGCAGCGGACGAGTCGGGCACAGGCTGACCGAGTCGTGCTTCAATCCAGCGTTCGCGCCGGCTCTCTCATCGTCCTGAACGAGCTCGGCGAACTCGGCACCGTGCCTGGGGGCACACCCGAACAGAACGACATCCTGGCCATGGGCGCGGCGGCGGTCACCTATCGCGCCATGCGGGGCATCGGCTTTATCTGCCAGACGGCGGGGAGCTCGATCATCCGGCTGGCGCAGGCCACCTTCACTGGGCATCGGGAGCCGCAGGCCGTCCGGGACGAGGCCTTCATCTTCGCGCCCGGGGACCCCGCAGCCGGGACGAAAGACACCTGGTTGCCTCTCAAGATCCTGAATGTCGCATCGGCATCGGCGTGTCCGTCCGGCCAAGGTCCCGGCTTCACCCTGACGCTCTCCGGCAATCCACCCGCCGAGCTTCTGGTCCCCGGCACGCCTGTCCGTGTCGTTGAGCTCATGGAGCTCCGGCTCTACCGTGCCGATGATAACTCCTGGCTTGGCATCCGGTCCATTGCTACCGGTGAAGCCATTCAGCCGTTGGTCGGCCCCCTCGCCGGGGCTGAAGGTTTTGCGCTGGAGTACCTGGACGCGTTCGGGGCACCTACGCTCGACCTCACCAGCATAGGCGCCATTCGGGTCACGCTGCGAGGCCTGCTCCAGGGATCCGAGCAGTCTGCCGGCATTGGGGAGGAGCTGATCACCCGAGTTGCGCTCCGCAACTCTCCGTCTTCGTGATTCGCTCTCGCTCAGGCATGGCGTTGCTCGGTGCCGTGTTCGCTCTCGCGGTCATCGGTGCGCTGGTAGCGGGCAGCTTTTTCGTCGGGAGGCTCGAGCAGCAGAGTGGCCAGAATGTGTTCTTCGCCGCTCAGGCCAGAGAGGCGGCGGAGTCCGGCCTGGCCGGCGCGGTCCTGGATGCCGCCGCACTCGAATCGCTGCCGGCCGGAGGGCCGCCGCTCGACCTCGGTGTCGCCGCCGTAGGGGAAACCGCCACCGTGCATACCACCGTGAGCCGCCTGACCGGGAAAATGTTTCTGATCCGTGCCCGCGGCCTCCGTCACGACGCCGCCGGCGGGTCGCTGGCAACGCGCACGCTGGGACTGTTCCTGCGGCTCGAGGCCGCGGGGTCAGACCCGGCAGTTGCTCCAGTTCCGCGGGTCATCCGGGTGGCCGAGCGAGCCTGGGTGGAGCTCAACTAAGCACTGCCAGTTGTTGCACTTCCACTCTCGGAGCTTACTGCTGCATCCCGAGAGACGGCTTGCGAAAGAGAAGATGCAGCGGCGTCGGCGGCGGGGAAGGTGGCGTCAGTTCCCGTGTTAAGCTGCTTCCCTGCAAAGGATTGCCAATGTGCAATTTGTGTGGCACATCGGTTGCCCACTGAACGCGCTGATATCCTGTTGCCTCTTCAACCAGCGGACATTATGGGACTCTTCGGGCGCACGGCGACCACGGTCGGGCTGGACATCGGAAGCGGCCTGATCAAGCTCGTCGCCATCTCGCACTCCGCCGGTGGTCCAGTGCTGACCAAGGTGGCATTCATCTCCATCGCCCATGACGCCATCGTCGAAGGCGAGATCATGGACCCGGGGATCGTTGCCCAGGCCATCAAGGATCTCCTGGCCAGCGCCGGCCTCAAGCCCAAGTCCGTCGTCACTGCTGTGGGTGGGCGCGACGTGATCGTCAAGAAGATCACGATGGACCGGATGGGGGAAAACGAGGCGCGCGAAGTCATCCGCTGGGAAGCCGAGCAGCACGTGCCGTTCGACATGGACAACGTAGAGCTCGATTTCCAGATCCTGGATCCTCAAGGCGAGGGCCTCCAGATGACCGTGCTGCTGGTGGCCGCCAAGCGCGAGCTGGTGGATCACAAGATCGCCTTGCTGGCCGACGTCGGGCTGCAGTCCAGCATCATCGACGTGGACGCCTTCGCGCTCCACAATGCGTTCGAGATCAACTACCCCGATGCCATGGGTGGTGTGGTCGGCCTGGTGAACATCGGTCACGAGGTCACCAATATCTACATCCTGGACGACGGTGTTCCGGTTTTGACCCGTGATATTCCGGTCGGTACCCGGCGTTTCCGTGAGGACTTGCAGCGCGAGCGCGGACAGTCGGCGGAGGAGGCCGAGCGTTTGCTGCAGGGTGGCTCCGGGGGTGAAATCCCGGAGGCCTTCCTTCAGACCCGCACCGAGGAGCTGGCGGTGGGCATCGAGCGGGCCGCGGCCTTCTTGCAGACGGCGAGCCGCTCGGCGGGGGGAATCTCCCGGATCTTCATCACCGGCGGCGGCGCCCGCATTCCCCGGCTGAGTCGCGCGCTGGGAGATCGGCTCCAGATCCCGGTTCAGCTCGCCAATCCGATCGAGAAGCTGCAGGTGGCCGAAGGAGTGTTCGATGATCTGCAGGTGGACGAAGTCGCTCCCCTGCTGATGCTCCCGATCGGTCTTGCCCTGCGCTCCGCAGCCTGACCCCGACCAGGACCCGTTATCAGATGATCACCGTCAATCTCCGACCCGGTAAACGTCGCAAGCGGTCCGGCTCGCCTCTCAATCTGAAAGGTCTGCTGGTCGTCTTCCAGGACCTGGGCACCCGGGTGAAGGATCCGCTCCTGATGGGCGCGGTGGCGGGCTGGGTTTGCGTGCTCGGCTTCCTGGCCTTCGTATACCTGAACAACATCCGCCAGCTCTACAGCCTGGAGCCCCGGCTGGAGCAGGCCCGCAGCGAGAACCGCCGCTTCAAGACATTCCTGGCCGACAAGCGCCGGCAGGAGAAGATTCGCGACTCGCTGCTCGCCCAAATCACCATCATCAGAAATGTCGATGGCGACCGCTACATCTGGCCTCACGTTATGGACGAAGTGACCAAGGCGCTTCCCGCGTACACCTGGCTGGTCGACATGGGTCCGGCGGCTCCTGCAGCCGCGCCGCCCCCGGCCCCGCGCGGCCAGCCCGCAGCAGGAGCGGCAGCCGAGGCTGCGGACAGTGCCCAGCGGCCCGAGCTGGTGTTCACGCTGAACGGCCGCACCATCGATATCCAGGCGTACACCCGGTTTCTGCGCCAGCTGGAAGCCTCGCCCTGGATCCATAACGTGACGCCGGTTTCGGCCCAAACGGTGGTGGAAAAGGAACGGCCGGTGACGGCCTTCAGCATTCGGGCATCGTACCACCCGGCCGACTCGGCCTACATTCGCACCGCTCCCTTCAGCCAGTCGGTGAGGTGAGATAGCCATGGCAATCTCGAACGAGAAAGCGGCTCCGCTCCTCGCCCTGATGCTGGCGGGAATGGTGGGGTATTGCGCATACACCGGAGCCGTCATCGACATGATCGGCTTCAAAGGCCTGGCAGCCGGGAAGCAACGGGTGGTGGCGGTGCGCGACAGCATCACGCAGTTCGAGGCCGCGACCGACAGCGCCAAGAAGGAACTGGCGCGGGGAAGCGTCGCCGATGTGCGGAAGCGCCTGGAGAGCTATCGCTCCAACCTGATGCTGCTGCGTCGGCTGGTGCCGGAGCGCAACGAGGTTCCCAACCTGCTGGACGATATCTCCACCCGCAGCAAGATCCGCGGGGTGACGCTGTCGCAGGTTGTGCCACAACCGGTCGAGCCCGGTCCGGCGCCGTTCGACACTTATACGTACAACATGTCGGTCATTGGAAAGTACGATCACATCGGTCAGTTCATGGCCGACGTGGCCAGCCTGCAGCGGATCATCGTGCCCTACAACCTCTCGGTAGCCTCGGCCAACGCCTCCGCGGCCAAGGCGCTGGGGGACAGCACCGGTTCGCTGCTCGAGGCCCGGTTCCAGATCCGGACGTATGTGAAGTCTCCCACCCAGGAAGGAGGGGCCAGTGGCTCGTAACGCCTTCGGTCTCGCTCTCCTGGCGGCCGTGGCCCTGTCGGGGTGCTCCCAGCTCGACAACCTGCCGTTCGTGGGAAACAAGAAGGCCAAGGAGGCTGAGGTACGCGCCGCTGCCTTGCGCATCCGCACCGACAGCCTTCGCAAGGCCCGCCGCGCTGCCGACTCGCTCGCCCAGGTCCGTTTTGCGGCCTGCGTGGACTCGGTCCGCGCCGAGCTGGTCAAGCCGGCCATCGCGGTCAAGAACGTCAAAGGCAAGCCGAAGCCGCGCAAGGCCCCTCCGAAGCCCTCCGAGGAGCTGATCGCGGCGCAGGCCCAGTCGATCTGCGGGTCGGACGCCCAGGCGCCCATGACGATCGCCGCGATCGATTCCGCCGCCAGGAAGGCGCTGGCTGGCGACTCGATGCCGAAGACCACGGTCGCCGCGGCCAATGCGCCGCCGGTCGCCACCGACAGCGCCAAAGCGGTCCCCGCGGTCGCGGTGAAGGACACAGCCCGCTTCCCGACGGTGGCTCCGGCCATGGACTCGGCGGCCGCCGCCGACTCGATCGAGAAGGCCAGGGAAACCGAAATGTCGCGCGAGACGTTCGCGTACTCCGGCTCCACCCGCGATCCGTTCAACTCGCTGTTGAACATGGCGAAGGCGGGTCCCGAAGTTGCCGACCTTCAGCTGGTCGGGATCTATCAGAACATGCGGTCTCCTTCCGCCAGTGTGGCTGTGTTCCGGGAGAGAGAGGGCGGTAAGCGTCACAAGCTGCGGGCCGGCGATCAGCTGGGCCGCTCCCGGGTAGTGCAGATCCGTGAACGTGACGTGGTGTTCATGATCGAGGACTTCGGCTTTGAACGTCAGGAAACCCTTTCGCTCAGGAAGCAGGAGGACGTAATCCCATGACCCGATTGTATCGCCTAGTGCTCGCCACTGCCGCGGTCTTCGGAGTGCCCTCTGCGGCACTCGCCGACGGCCCCGCGAGCGGAGAGGTCACGGGCGTCAGCGTCCAGGCTTCACCCGGACGTGCCGACATCGTGATCAACGTGCGCGGCGCGGTCGAGGTCCGCGACTTCATGCTCCAGGGCCCGGACCGGCTGGTGCTCGATGTAATGGGCGCCCGCCTGAAGGGTAAATCGATCAACCTGTACGATGGTGTCAAGCGCGGTGGCGTGCTCAACGTCCGCTACTCGCAGTTCGACCGCGACGTGGTCCGGATCGTCCTTGAGCTCGACCAGGCCAAGGACTATCACGTAGAGCGCGGCACGGACGCCATCCGGGTCTCGTTCGGTACCGACCATTCGTTCCTGGCCTGGTCGTCGAACGACGCGGCCCAGCCGGTGGCGCGGGCCAAGGCCCAGCGGCAGCCGGAGGTTCAGCTGCCGGCCTCCCGCCTGACCCGGGCGACCTCCGAGGAGCCCCGAATCACGGTGGTGTGGGACCGTGCCAATGTGGCCGACGTGGTTGCGGGCTTCGCCGCCTTCAGCGGCCGGACCATCATCCTCGGCAAGGGCATTACGGGTGAGGTGACGGCCGAGGTGAAGAATCAGCCCTGGCCGCAGGCGTTCCAGGCGATCCTGGCTTCTCAGGGCCTCTCCGCTCAGGAGATGCCCGGCGGCATCATCCGGGTCGATGCCCCGTCGGTCCTGGCGGCGCTCGATTCCCTCGAGCCGCTCGAGACCAATGTGGTCCGCATCAACTACGGCAAGGCGAAAGACCTCACCAAGAGTATCGAGGGCAGCCTGACCAAGGGTCGTGGCAAGGTCATCGCCGACGACAACACCAACTCGCTGATCATTACCGACACGCGGAGCAAGGTGGCCAACATCGCCGAATTCGTGCGGGGCCTGGATATCCGGACGCCGCAGGTGTCGATCAAGGCCAAGATCGTGTTCGTGGATCGGACCGACATAGAGGAGCTCGGCATCAAGTACGATCTGGGCAGCAACAACCAGTTCTTCAACAAGCTGGTGCAGCGGCCCGATCCCAACGGGACGGCTGGCGCCACCTATGATCCCGACGTGAACATCGTGGACCTCGGTGGCAATACCGTCTCCGCCATCGGCAACGCGAGCGGCACGATCGTGGGCTCGGCGCTCGACCTGGTTTTCTCCACGGCACTGGGCGGATTTACCTTGACGTCGTTCCTCAGCGCCCTAGAGCGGCAGGATCTCTCCGACATCCAGGCCGAGCCGGTCATCACGACGCTGGATAACCGGAAGGCCGACATCCTCGTCGGCGAGGAAACCCCGGTCCGTGTGGTCGACGCCGGTGGTACCGGTGCGACCGCGACCGCGACGGTGCAGTTCAAGGAGACCGGCATCCGGCTGACCGTGACGCCGCATGTCACCAGCAACCGTCAGATCGCCATGGAGCTGCACACCGAGAGATCGGCGATTCAGGAAGTCACCGCCACGGACCTGGGCTTCGTGTTCCAGACCCAGCGGGCCGACAACCAGCTCCTGGTCAACGATGGCGAGACCGCAGTCATAGGCGGCCTGACCGTAACCGAGGTTACCAACAGCCGCTCGGGTATCCCGCTGCTCTCCGGCCTGCCGATCATCGGCAAGCTGTTCGCCTTCAGCAAGACCGAAGAAACCCGGCGCGACCTGATTATCTTGGTGACGCCCCGGATCATCGACGACGGCGCCCTGCCGCAGTGACCCGGCAGACGTTTCATGAGATAGGACGAGCCCGGCGCGAGCCGGGCTCGTTCGTTAGTATCCGGCGAGGGCAGACCTTCTTCCAAGGACCTTGTCGTGACACTCCGCTTCACCACTGCCGGCGAATCCCATGGCAAGGCACTCGTCGCGATCGTCGAGGGCCTGCCGGCTGGCCTGCCCATCACAGCTGACTGGGTCGACCACGAGCTTGCCCGGCGGATGCAGGGCTATGGTCGGGGGGCCCGGATGAAGATCGAGCGGGACCGGATCGAATGGCTCTCGGGACTTCGGGCCGGCGAGACGCTGGGCTCTCCGGTGGCGATGCTGATCCCCAATCGAGACTGGACCAATTGGGAGGACGTCATGGCCTACGAGGGCTCGGATCCACCGGGAGAAATTCGACGCCGGCGGGTCACCCGGCCGCGCCCCGGGCACGCCGATCTGGCCGGGGTGCTCAAATACGACCGGATCGATGGACGAGACATCCTGGAGCGCGCCAGCGCCCGGGAGACCACCGCCCGCGTCGCCGCCGGTGCCCTGGCCAAGCGGCTGCTGGATGAATTCGGCGTGGAGATCGGAAGCCATGTCATCTCGCTCGGGGGCGTTCGGGTCAACGTCAGCGGCGCACTCCCGGTACCGCTCAATCCCGCGTCCGATCGGTCGGAGGTACGGGTGCTCGATCCCGCGGCCGAGGCAGCGATCATCCACCGGATCGACGCGGCCAAGAAAGCCGGGGACACCCTCGGCGGCGAAGTTGAGGTCGTGGCGCGCGGAGTCGTTGTGGGGCTGGGCAGCCACGTGAGCTGGGACCGAAAGCTGGACGGGCGGCTGGCCGGCATGCTGATGTCCATCCCTGCGGTGAAGGGCGTCGAAATCGGCATGGGGTTCGAAGCGGCGCGCCGTCCGGGATCGGAGGTCCATGATCCGATTGTCAGCGGGGAAGCGGGTAAGCGGGTAAGCGGGAAAGGCGACATCCGCGGCGGATTTCGCAGAACGAGCAATAATGCCGGGGGTCTCGAGGGCGGCATCACCACCGGGGAACCCATCGTTGTTAAGGTAGCAATGAAGCCGATTGCCACCCTGATGTCCCCCCTGCCCACGGTGGACCTCAGATCGGGGGAGCCGGCCAAAGCCGTGAGTGAGCGGTCCGATGTCACCGCAGTCCCCGCCATGGGCGTGATCGCCGAAGCCCTGGTGGCACTGGTGGTCGCCGACGCCATGCTGGAAAAGTTCGGCGGCGACTCTCTGACCGAAATGCGACGCAACTATGGCGGTTACGTTGCGGCCCTCGGCTCCCGCTGGCATTCCGTCGCGGATACCTCCGACAGCTGATGCCCCGCCACGTCCTGCTGGTCGGCCTACCCGGATCCGGGAAGAGCACGGTAGGACGACTGGTGGCCGACGGGCTGCCTGCGCCACTCATCGACATTGACGGCCTGCTGGTGCGCGAGATGGGGATGCCGATCAGCCAGATTTTCGGCATGGTCGGCGAGACCCGCTTTCGTGAGATGGAGCGTGACGCGGTGAATGCGGCCCAGGGCGGGAATCCCGGAGTCATCGTGCCGGGGGGCGGCTGGGCGGCCCAACCGGGACAGCTCGAAGCGTCATTGGGCTCCAGCCTGGTCGTGTATCTCAGATGCTTGCCCAACACCGCGGCCCACCGGAGCCAGCAAGGGGAAGACCGACCGTTGCTGGCCGGCGGGGACCCGATCCAGCGAATGCGCGGGCTGCTGGAGGAACGGGAGCAATTCTACCGCCTGGCGCCGCACCAGATCGACGCGGAGCAGGGGCCGGCAGAGACTGTGGCCGCACAGATTCTGGAGCTGGCGCGGCAGCACGGCGGATGGTAGCAGTGGCCTTGGGTTGCTAAGGGGACCAGGGCCGTGGTTTCTTGCACCTCTCGATTTTGACCACCTGATGACCGAGGCGGTTACACTGTAGATATGGCGACGAGTACGAAGAAGGCGCGAAAGCACGCCCCGAGCAAGCGCGAGGGGGCGGGAAAGGCGGGAAAGAATCCTCCGGAGGGAACTGGGAGGACCATCCCGGCCGCCAAGGCCCCTGCCCGCAAGCGCAGCCGGGCCAAGGCCGCCGGAGATGGCGTCGTGGCCGGGGGCCGCTCTGGCGGCACTGCGCTCGTGATCGTCGAGTCGCCCACCAAGGCCAAGACCATCGGGAAGTATCTCGGCGCCGGCTACGACGTGAAGGCCACCGTGGGCCACGTGAGGGACCTGCCCACCCGGGAGTTGGGGGTAGATGTGGAGCGCGGGTTCGAACCGAAGTACGTCACCATCAAGGGCAAGACCAAGACGCTGGCCGAGCTCAAGAAAGCGGCCAAGGGAGCATCGGCCATCTTCCTGGCCACCGACCCTGACCGCGAGGGCGAAGCCATCGCGTGGCACGTTGCCGAGCAGCTCAACTCCGGAGTCCCCATCCACCGGATCCTGTTTCACGAGATCACCAAGGACGCCATCCAGGAAGCGCTGCGCCAACCGGGGCGCATCGATGACCGGAAGGTGGACGCGCAGCAGGCTCGCCGCATTCTCGACCGATTGGTCGGGTACAAGGCAAGTCCCATCCTCTGGCACAGCATCAAGACCGGGCTGTCCGCGGGCCGGGTGCAGACCGTGGCGCTTCGGCTGATCGTCGAGCGGGAGCGGGAGATTCGCGCTTTCACTCCCCAGGAGTACTGGACCATCGAGGCGCTCTGCGCCAAGGATGGCCAGACTTTCGAGGCCGGTCTCCACAAGGTCGGGGGTCACAAGCCCCAGCTGCAGACCGAGGCCGATGCCCGAGCGGTGGTGGACGCGGTCCGGCCTCGGCCCTTCATCGTCTCCAAGGTGGAAAAGCGCAACCGGAAGAAGAATCCGGCTGCGCCGTTCACCACCAGCACGCTCCAGCAGGAGGCCGCCAAGAAGCTGGGTTTCTCGTCTCGTCGCACCATGCGCGCGGCCCAGGATCTCTATGAAGGAAAGGATGTGGGTGAGGACGGGCCCGTGGGTCTCATCACCTACATGCGTACCGACTCGCCCGAGGTCTCCGCGACGGCCATCTCCTCGGTACGGGACTTCATCAAGAAGAGCTACGCCAAGGCATACCTGCCGCCGTCACCCAACCTGTACCGGCCCAAGAAGGCCGCCAGAGTTCAGGGCGCCCACGAGGCTATCCGGCCCACCGATGTGAGTCGTCGCCCCGAGCAGGTGCAATCCTATCTGGAGCCGGACCAGTACCGGCTCTACCAGCTGATCTGGCAGCGCTTCGTCGCGTCGCAGATGACGCCGGCGGTATACGACATGACCATCGTGGACTTCGATCTGGGTGAGTACCTCTTCCGCGCCAGCGGCTCGGTCCTCGTGTTCGACGGTTATCACGTGCTCTACACCGAAGGACGTGAGAAGGAGGAGGGCAAGACGATGGACGATCTGCCCCCCATCCCGCCGTTGGCAGTGGGCGATCAGGTCGAAGTCCGCGAGATCACTCCGTCGCAGCACTTTACCGAGCCGCCGCCCCGATTCTCCGAGGCCAGTCTGGTCAAGGAGCTGGAGCGGCTCGGCATCGGGCGGCCGTCCACGTACAGCGCCATCATCTCGACCCTGTCCGCCCGCGAGTACGTGCGGGTGGATCAGCGTCGGTTCTTCCCCACCGGTCTGGGAGAGACGGTGGAGAAGATCATGATCGGCAAGTTTCCCGAGATCTTCAACGTCGAGTTCACCTCCGGCATGGAGAACGAGCTCGACCGTATCGAGGACGGGGAGCTTGCCTGGCAACGAGTGCTCGCCGACTTCTACGAGCCGTTCAGCAAGGCGCTCGGCGCGGTGGACATGAAGGCCCTGGTGGCGGACGCGCACGGCCTCAAGCCGGAGGAGCTGGCCAAGGAACGCTGTCCCAAATGCGGCTCTCCCATCGAGCTTCGGACCGGCCGCTTCGGTCCCTATCTCGCGTGCGTGAAGTACAAGGACAGCTGCGACTACGTGAAGTCGCTCAAGAAGGACAAGGTGCCCGATCGGCCCAGCGACGAGAAATGCCATCTGTGCGCCTCGGCAATGGTCATCAAGACCGGCCGGTTCGGCGAGTTCCTGGCCTGCACCACCTACCCCAAATGCAAGGGCACCCGCTCCATCTCTATGGGGCTCAAGTGCCCCAAGTGCGCCGAAGGAGATCTCACCGAGCGGCGAACCAAACGCGGCAAGTCGTTCTGGGGCTGTCTGCGCTATCCGGCGTGCGATTTCTCGACCTGGAACCGTCCGGTGCCCGAGACCTGCCCCGCCTGCGGCTGGCTCGGCATGGAGAAGAAGATCAGCAAGGCCGAAGGTGAGAGCCGCACCTGCCTCAAGTGCGGCCACCGGGTGGTCGTCGCCGAGCCGGAGGAGGTGGCGCTGGCGTGAAGGCTACGGTCGTCGGCGGAGGCCTGGCCGGTTCGGAAGCGGCATGGGCGCTGGCGGAGCGAGACATTCGCGTCACGCTGTACGAGATGCGGCCGGGCATCCGCACACCGGCCCACCACACCGATCGTCTCGCCGAGCTGGTCTGCAGTAACTCCTTCAAATCCATCGAGCTCACCAACGCGCACGGCCTGCTGAAGGCCGAGCTGCGCACCCTGGGCAGCATCCTGCTTCCCTGCGCCGATGCGGCGCGCGTGCCGGCCGGCAGCGCCCTGGCGGTGGACCGGGAGCTGTTCTCCCGCGCCGTGCACGACCGGGTCACCGCCCATCCCAACATCACCGTTGTGCGCGAGGAAGTGACCCAGCTCCCCTCGCCCGGCGTGGTCGCCACGGGGCCGCTGACCTCGGAGCGGTTCACCCAGGCGATGACGGCCCGGCTGGGCTCGTCGGCGCTGGCGTTCTACGATGCCATCGCTCCGGTCGTGTCGGCCGATTCGCTGGATCACGACCGGCTCTATCCGCTCTCGCGCTACGGCAAGGGCGATGGCGACGACTACCTCAACGCGCCCATGGATGCCGATTCGTACAATCGGTTCCTGGAAGCGTTGCTGGAGGCGGATCAGCACCAGGGACACTCGTTCGACGAAGCGCCGTACTTCGAGGGATGCCTGCCGGTCGAGGAGATGGCGCGTCGCGGACGGGAGACGCTGCGATTCGGTCCCATGAAGCCGGTCGGCCTGACCGATCCTCGTACCGGCCGCGAGCCGCATGCCGTGGTTCAGCTCCGGCGAGAGGACCGCGCTGGCCAGATGTGGAACCTGGTCGGCTTCCAGACCCGGCTCCGGATTCCCGAGCAGCAGCGGGTCTTCCGGATGATTCCCGGGCTCGAGTCAGCCGAGTTCTTCCGGTTCGGCAGCATCCACCGGAACTCGTACCTGAACAGTCCGGCGAGTCTCGGGGCCGGCCTGACCGCCCGGGACGATGACCGGCTCTTCTTCGCCGGCCAGATCACCGGCGTGGAGGGCTACACCGAGTCGCTCGGCACCGGCCTGATGGCGGGGATCAACCTGGCCCGCCGGCTTCAGGGCCAGACCGTTGCCGTGCCTCCGCCCACCACCATGCTCGGCGGATTGTACCGGTACCTCCGGGATGCAGATCCGAGGCACTTCCAGCCCATGAATGCCAACTTCGGGTTGCTGGACCCGCTGGCTGGGAAGATCAAGAAGGACCGGAAAAAGCAGCTGCTGGTCGAACGGGCGCAGGCGGATTTTGCAGATTGGCTGGAGCAATCCGGGGTTGTCGTTCGTGGAGCTATGGCAACAGCGCACCACAGAGGCACAGAGAACACAGAGGGATCATATCGCCGTGGAGCTCACGACATCTCGTGATTCAGTATCGTCAACCGGATTTTCTTGTGGGATTGCAATAGAGCTCCATGCGCATAGGAGCCACCCAAAAGTTGCATCTAGGAAACGAATCACGCGATGTCGTGAGCTTCACGGCGATATGATCCCTCTGTGTCCTCTGTGGTGAAATTTTTCGGAGCTTTATGGAAAGACGCAGTGAGGTCACCGAGTACCTGGTCCATCTCGCGAAGGAGCGCGACGTCTCGCCCCATACGGTGAAGGCCTACGGGCGGGATCTCGAGGCCTTCACGGACTTCTGCGACCGGCACTACGGTGACTGGACCTGGGGCACCGTGGACCGGCTCGGCCTGCGCGGTTTTCTGGGCGAGCTGCAGCGCCGCGGGCTGGCCCGCCGCAGCGCCGCCCGCTCGCTCTCGGCGGTGCGGAGCCTCTACCGCTACCTGCAGGAGCACCATGAGGTGCCGAACACCATCGCGCGGGCGACGAAGATGCCGAAGCTGGAGAAGCGGCTGCCCACCTATCTGGACCGGCAGCAGACCGACCGGCTCTTCGAGTGGGTCGAGGGGCGGGCGGTGGGAGACGAGTTTGTTCCTACCCGGGATCTCGCCATCCTGGAGCTCTTCTACTCCACCGGCATTCGGTTGTCCGAGCTGTGCGGGATGAACCTCGAGGATCTCGACCTGCTGGCGGATCAGGCCAAGGTCCGGGGTAAGGGGCGCAAGGAGCGTATCGTCCCGGTGGGCTCGCGCGCGGTGCTGGCCCTCAGACGCTATCTTAACCTCCGGGAATCGGTGGTAGCCCAGCCCCGGGCCGAGCGGCGGGCGGTGTTCGTCAGCCGCCTCGGCAGGCGGCTCGCCGCCCGGGGAGTGCAGCGCATCGTCCATGCAATGCTGGACGGCATCGGAGATGGATGACCTGCGGGTCCACTCACTGCGCCACACTTTCGCCACTCACATGCTGGATGCCGGCGCCGATCTGCGCGCTGTTCAGGAGCTGCTGGGCCACGCCTCGTTGAGCACGACGCAGATCTACACCCACACCAGCGTCGAGCGACTGAAGAAGGTGTACAACCAGGCGCACCCCCGTGCGTAACAGCGTGAACGGTAAACGGTCAACGGTGAACGGGGGTGGTCGGGAAGGGCCCGTTTCCTGTTCACCGTTCACCGTTCGCGCTTTTCGAGGACTATGACTTCATTTCACGGCACCACCATCCTCGGCGTCCGAAAAGACGGCCGAGTCGCGCTGGGCGGCGACGGCCAGGTCAGCATCGGCGAGACCGTCGTGAAGTCGCACTCCAACAAGGTGCGCACCATGAAGGGCGGCAAGGTGCTGGCCGGATTCGCCGGCTCGGTCGCCGATGCGCTCACCCTCTACGAAAAGTTCGAGGAGAAGCTGGACCGCTATCCCGGCAACCTGCCTCGGGCCGCGGTGGAGTTGGCCAAGGACTGGCGCAGCGACCGCATCCTCCGGCGACTCGAGGCGCTGCTGGTGGTGGCCGACCTGGAGCACAGCTTTCTGCTGAGCGGTTCCGGAGAGCTGATCGAGCCGGACGACGGCATCATCGCGATCGGGTCGGGAGGCAACTTCGCGCTTGCGGCCGCCCGGGCCCTGCTGCCGGAGGCCAACCGGAGCGCCCGCGAGATCACCCAGCGCTCGCTGGAGATCGCCGCCGACATCTGCGTCTTTACTAATAGAAACATCACGGTTCTCGAACTACCGGGAGAGAAAAGCGTAAGCGGGAAAGAGAAAGCGTAAGCGGGAAAAGAGCGTCCCACCCGGCTTTTTCTCCCCCGCTCACGTTTTTCTTTCCCCGCTCACGCTGTACCTTCAAGAATGACCGACGCCGCCCCCAAGCTCCCCATCGAGTCCGGCCCCGAGCCCACCGCACCCATGCCGTGGCTGGAGGAGATGCCGCCCCGGCTGATCGTGGCCGAGCTCGATCGCTACATCGTGGGTCAGGAGGCCGCCAAGAAGGCGGTGGCCATCGCGGTGCGGAACCGGTGGCGCCGAGCCCAGGCCCCCGACGAGATCCGGGACGAGATCACCCCTTACAACATCATCATGATCGGGCCCACCGGGGTGGGGAAGACCGAGGTGGCCCGACGGCTGGCGCGGCTCTCGGGGGCTCCGTTCATTAAGGTGGAGGCATCCAAGTTCACCGAGGTCGGCTACGTGGGGCGGGACGCCGAATCGATGGTGCGGGACCTGGTGGACTCGGCCATCAACCTGGTGCGGACCGAACGGGAGGACGAGGTCTATCCCCAGGCCGAACAGCGGGCCGACGAGCGGCTGCTCGACCTGCTGTTGCCGCCGGGCCCGCAGCCAATGGAGAAGGCGGACAAGCATGTCCCGGGCGGACGGGAGGGGACGGAAATGGCGGAAGGTGCGTCTGTCTTCGTCGTTTCGTCCAGCGGTCAGGCCAAGTCCGAGCGCCCGCCGAGTCCTGAGGAGGAGCGGCGGCAGCGGGCCAGGGAGAAGCTGCGCGAGATGCTGGGAGATGGCCGGCTGGACGACCGCGAGGTCGAGGTCGAGGTGGCGCAGCAGGGCTATCCCATGATGGAGCTGATCCAGCCACCCCAGGGGGTCGAGGGGATGGACATCAACTTCACCGAGATGCTCCAGGACATGATGCCCAAGCGCAAGAAGCGACGTACGGTGAAGGTGCCGGAGGCGCGTCGGGTGCTGGTGGACGAGGAGCTCAAGAAGCTGGTGGACATGGACGACGTGGTGAACGAGTCGCTCGACCGGGTCGAAAACCACGGGATCATTTTCATCGACGAGATCGACAAGATCGCGGGCGAGCGGGGGCAGGGTGGCGGTCCGGATGTGTCCCGGGAGGGGGTGCAGCGCGACCTGCTGCCGATCGTCGAAGGCTCAACGGTGCAGACCCGTTACGGCTACGTGCGGAGCGATCACATTCTCTTCATCGCGGCCGGGGCCTTCCACGTCTCCAAGCCGTCAGACCTCATTCCCGAGCTCCAGGGCCGCTTTCCCATCCGGGTCGAGCTCCAGTCGCTGACTGAGCAGGACTTCGTCCGCATCATGACCGAGCCGGAGAATGCCCTCACCAAGCAGTATCAGGCGCTGGTAGCCGCGGAAGGGGCCGAGCTGGCCTTCACTGAAGATGGGATCGCAGAGGTGGCGCGGGTCGCGTTCATGGCGAACGACCGCATGGAAAACATCGGAGCGCGGCGGCTGCATACCGTCATGGCCGCACTGATGGAGGACGTGCTGTTCGAGCTGCCCGACTATCCTGAAAAGCGGATCGTCTTCAACGCCGGCAACGTCAGAGACCGGTTGGTGAAGATCATCAGCGACGACGACCTGCGTAGATACATTCTCTAGTGTCTCGCTGCCGCTGTCCCGCTGACTGAAACTGTGCCGATCGAGTGAGTCACGAGCCACGAGTCGCCAGCGGGCAGTCATCAGGGCTCCGGCGACGGATCCCTGCTCGCTGGACCGTTTTCAGCGTGGCAGTCTCCTTGCTGCTCGCCGGCAGCCTGTACCTGCGGGCGGCGTCGCCCAACCGGGGCCGGCCCCTGCCGGCCGCGGTCCGCGCCAGCTCGGTCGCGGTGCTCCCCTTCATGAACACCAGTCCCGATGTGGCCGACGACTACCTGGGCCACGGGCTCGGCGCCGATCTGACCGAGGCGCTCGCCCGGATGCCGGGACTCGACGTGCGCCCACGCTCCTCCGCCTTCGCGCCCCGGCAGGCCCGGGGAGATCCGCGGCTGGCGGGCCGACGCATGGGAGTCGCAACGGTGCTGGTGGGAAGCGTTCGACGCTCGGGTGACCGGCTGCGGGTGACCGCCCGGTTGGTGGATGTGGAAGAAGGCTTCGATGTCTGGTCCGAGGCATACGAGCGCCCGGCCGCCGAGCTGTTCGATATCGAGCATGAGATTCGCGATGCCGTCGCCACCGCGCTCCGGGCCCCCGGGCCGGCCGATTCCACAGCTGCGCCCCGGGGAATCCGCACCAGCTTCTCGGCCCACGACGCCTATCTGGCGGGACGCTACGAGCTGGAACGGCCCACTCCCGGGAGCAACCGGCGCGCGGTGGCTCATCTCACCCACGCGGTGCGACTCGATTCCAGCTTTGCAGCCGCACACGCGGCGCTGGCGGACGCATACCTGCGAGGCGGCGGCGTCGAGGCCATGTCGCCGCTCACTGCTGTCCCGCTGGCCAAGGCCGCGGTGGTACGGGCGCTGCAGCTGGACAGCACCCTGGCCCATGCGCACGCGGTGCTGGGAACGATTCGATTCGTCTTCGATCGGAACTGGAGCGGCGCGCAGGTGCAGTTCCGCCGGGCTCTCGCGCTGGCTCCGGCAGACCCGGACCTGCGCCCGCCGTATGCGCGCTATCTACTCGCCATGGGACGAATCGATGAGTCCCGCGCCGTAGCCGAGCGGGCACTCCAGCTGAGTCCGCTGTCGCCCGAGCTCACCGCCCTGCTTGGCTGGCACTATCTCAACGCCAGGCAGCCCGCGCGGGCACGCGAAACGCTGGAGCGAGCCGTCGCCATGGATTCGGCAGCATGGCGCCCGCACTTCGATCTGGCTCTGCTGGAGCAGGCCGCCGGAGACTACCCCGCCGCCGAGCGGCATCTCCGCCTCCCCCTGGCGTTGTTCCCCCAGCGGGCCGAAATCCATGCGGCCCAGGCCCAGCTGTTCGCGGCCTCCGGCCGGGTTGACGAGGCCCGGTCGGCGTTGCAGCAGCTCCAAGCCGCCGCGGCGGACCGATACGTCTCTCCCTACCTGATTGCTGCGGTGCACGCGGCGCTGGGCCAGAGAACCCAGGCGTTCGCCTGGCTGGACCGTGCAGTCAAGGAGCGTTCCGAGGGGATCGCCTACCTCCGGGTGGATCCGCGGGTGGACTCGCTGCGGACCGACCGGCGCTTCTCTCGACTGCTGCGCCGGCTGCGGTTGCCGTGAGAGGGTGAAGAGTGAAGAGTGAAACAGTGAAACAGTGAACAGTGAACAGTGAACAGTAAATAGTGAACGGGTGGCGCGGTCTGCGCCCTGTTCACTTTTCACTGTTCACTATGTACAATCCCTTCCCGATGACCCGCCACTTCCTATCCATCCCCGACTTCAGCAAGCCCGAGCTCGTCGCTCTCTTCGATCTGGCCGCCCGAATGAAGCAGGGCACCTACCAGGACAAGCCGCTGCTGGGCAAGACACTCGGGATGATCTTCGCCAAATCGTCCACCCGGACCCGCGTCTCCTTCGAGGTAGGCGCTTTCCAGCTCGGGGGTCACGCGCTCTTCCTCTCCTCGCGAGATATCCAGTTGGGCCGGGGCGAGCCGATCCGCGACACCGCGCGGGTACTCTCCCGCTACCTCGACGGCATCATGATCCGCACCTACGATCATGCCGACGTGGAGGAGCTGGCGCGCTACGGTTCCATCCCGGTCATCAATGGCCTGACTGATCTTCTCCATCCATGTCAGGTGCTCGCCGATCTTATGACCGTGCGCGAGCACCTTGGCAGTTGGGACGGCAAGGTCATCGCCTGGATCGGCGACGGTAACAACATGGCCAACAGCTGGATCAACGCGGCCGGCACACTCGGCTTCGAGCTGCGCCTTGCCTGTCCCACGGGCTACGAGCCGAACCCGGACATCCTCGCGCGCAATTCCGGCAAGGCCAGGATCACGCTGACCACCGATCCGCGGGAGGCGGCCCGCGGTGCCGATGTTGTCAATACCGATGTCTGGGCATCCATGGGTCAGGAGGAGGAACAGGAGAAGCGGGCTCGTGCCTTCCAGGGCTACATGGTGGACGACGCGCTGATGAAGCTGGCCGGCCCCGGCGCCATCTTCCTGCATTGCCTGCCGGCGCACCGGGGCGAGGAAGTCGCCGAATCGGTCATCGAAGGCAAGCAGTCGAGGGTCTGGGATGAGGCCGAGAACCGGCTGCACGTGCAGAAAGCGGTGATGGCGGTTCTGATGGGGGAAGCGTGAGCGGGAAGAGCAAAAGCGTGAGCGGTGAGCGGGAAGGCATGTCACCCTGAGGGAGCGTAGCGACCGAGGGGGCCGAAACCTGAAAAGAAAGAGATCATGACGGCAACTACTGAGCTCAAGCGCACTGCGTTGTATGACGCGCACCGTGCCCTGGGGGCAAAGATGGTTCCGTTCGCGGGCTGGGAGATGCCGGTGCAGTACCCCGCCGGAATCCTGGCCGAGCACCACGCGGTGCGCACCGGCGCCGGGGTGTTCGATGTGTCGCACATGGGGGAGTTTGAGATCACCGGTCCCGACCGGAACGCCTTCGTGAACCGGGTTACCTGCAACGACGTGAGTGCGCTGGAGTCCGGCGGCGTACAGTACTCCGCCATTCTCACTCCCGAGGGCACCTTCGTCGACGACTGCACCGTGTACCGGTTCGATGACAAGCTCATGATCGTTGTCAACGCATCGAACACCGCCCCGGCGTGGGAGCACATAGTGGAGCAGAAGGGCGGTATCAACGTTCGCCTGAAGGACATCTCCAGCGAGGTGGGGCTCCTGTCGGTGCAGGGGCCTCATGCCGAGGGGGGGCTCCAGCCGCTGACCGACACCCGCCTCCCCGACGTGGCCTACTACCACTTCGTTATTGGCAAGGTCGCCGGTGCCGAGTGCTTCATCTCGCGTACCGGGTACACCGGCGAGGACGGCTTCGAGCTTTACTGCCGGGAACGGGACACGCTGAAGATCTGGGAGGCCCTCCTGGCCGGCGGCGCCAAGCCGATCGGGCTCGGTGCGCGCGATTCGCTCCGCACCGAGATGGGCTACGCGCTCTACGGCAATGAGATCGACCGGCACATCACCCCGCTCGAGGCCGGGCTGGGCTGGATCGTGAAGCTGGACAAGGGCGCGCCCTTCACCGGAGATACCGCGCTCCGGGCCCAGAAGATCCGCGGCGTCACCCGGAAGCTGGTCGGCTTCCAGCTCCAGGGCCGCGGCTTCCCCCGCCCCGGCTATCCCGTGTATCACGAGGGCCGTGAGGTGGACGTGGTGCGGAGCGGCACCATGAGTCCTTCGCTGGGCCTGCCCATCGGGACCACCTACCTGCCGGCTGCCGCCGCGAGGGTCGGCACGAAGTTCGAGGTCGAGTGCCGGGGCGAGCGCCTGCCGGCCGAGGTGGTGAGCCGGCCGTTCTGGAAGAGGGGAAGTGCTAGGAAGAACGGGTAACGGCCGGGAGGGTAAAACTGAATCGGCTCCCCTTGCCCGGCGTACTCTCCGCCATGACTTGACCACCATGGGCGGCCACGATGCCGCGCACGATCGAGAGTCCCAGCCCGGAGCCACCCCCACTGCCGTGTTGCCTCTGCCAGAAGCGGTCGAACACGTGGGCGAGGTCTTCGGATGCAATACCGCTCCCGGTGTCCTCCACAGCAAAGCGGACTCCGGCGGGATCGGGCTCGGCTCGAAGCGTTATGTGATCTCCAGGTTCGGTGAACCTGAGTGAATTCGTGACCAGATTGGCGAGCCCCTGCAACACCCGCTCCGCATCTGCGCGCACCGCGGGGAGACCGGGCGTCGTCCGGGTCTCCAATAACACCCCGCGGGCACGCGCGAGGGCGGCGAACATGTCTGCCGCCTGCTCCAACATGGTGGCTGGTGCCTCGGGATGTGGCTCCACCGCCAGGCGACCGGCCTCAATACTGGCCACGTCCATCAGGTCACGGATTAACCGCTCGGGTCGAGTCAGCGGCGTGTTTGATCGATGCCAGCATATGCTTGGCACTCTCATACGGCGGCTCGAGATTCAGTGCGGCTGCGCTCGCACATATGCTGATGGCCGCGAGCGGGTTCCGCAGATCGTGCGACACCACAGCGAGCACTTCATCGCGATGTCGCGCCGCGTCCTCGGCCGCGGCCCGGGCCCCCCGCTCTCGCAGCAGCAGCTCGGTTCGCTCGCTTTCCAGGCGGATACGCTCGGAGATGTCGCTCACTCCGCCCAGGACCCGGATGGCGCGTCCGGCCTCATCGCGGACGATCCGGGAGCGGTCGGCCACATGAACGTAGTGGCCGTCCCGATGCCGAAAGCGGTACACGTGGCTGTATCCGGGAGCACCGCTCTCCAGCGCCGCCTTGGCTTTTTCCCAGCCGGAGCCCAGATCGTCTGGATGCGTGCGGGACTCATACCAGGCCAGGTCCGGCTTTACGTCGCCCAGCCTGAAGCCCAGCACCTCCTCCATGCCGCCGAACCACTCCAGATGATTGGTGATGGGGTCCCACTCGTAGAGGAAGGCCGCCAGCGCCTCGCTGGCGAGCCGGAAGCGTTCCTCGCTCACGTGTAGCACCGCCTCGATTCGCTTGCGCTCCGTGATATCGACCCGGCTTCCGATGACACGAGTGATCCTGCCTGTGTCATCATGGACCGGGACGCCCCGTACCAGCATCGTGCGATAGGATCCGTCACGGTGCCGGAGCCGCTGCTCGAGCTGGATCCGGTCGGTCTCACCGGACAGGAGCGCTCGGTAGGCATCCCGCAACACGTCCCGGTCCGAGGGATGGACAAGGTCGATGCCATCGGCCAGGTCAGGGGGTGACGTCGGCCGGCCATACCCGAGCTGCTCCCGTGCGTTGCTGTAGACGACCCGGCCGTTCTCGAAGGTGCCGTCTGTCAGCTCGAGCTCCCAGATCCCGATCGCGGAGCCCTCGAGCGCAACATCCATGCGCCTGGTGACCTCGCGGAGCTCCGCTTCCCCCCGCTTCCTGTCAGACACATCAACCACCCCACCCAGGGCCCGGACCGGCCGGCCCGAATCACCACGGATGATCCGGCCGCGCTCCGAGATGTGGATCCAGTGGCCCTCCCGATGTCTGATCCGGAATTCGTATTGGTAGGACTCAGCGGTGCCGCTCAACGTCTCCCTGGCAACCTGCAACACGCTGGCGGCCTCGTCTGGGTGAATGCGCTCGATCCACCACTCGGGATCGGAGGGTGCGTCCTTCAGCTCAAATCCCAGGACGTCCCCCATCCCACCGAAGTGCTCGACCTGGCCGGTGGTGAGATCGTAGTCATACAGGAAGCCGGCCAGAGCCGCCGTTGCCAGGCGGAACCGTTCATCCGTCGCGCGCAGCGCTTTGGCAGCCTCCTCGCGCTCCCGCTCCAACCGGCGACGCTGGGTGACATCGCTCATGCCGCCGACCACCCGGACGACCCGTCCGCCGGCATCTCGCACCAGGTGCCCCCGATTGACAATGTCGACGTAATGGCCATCGCGATGCTGGACCCGGTACTCGACCTCCCAGTTTGGAGTCTCGCCGTTCAGGACTGCGGTCCTGACCTGAGCGGCGGCGACCTTGTCCTCGGGATGGATTCGGTTCTGCCACCAGGTGCTCTCCTGCGGGATCTCATGCGCACGGAAGCCCAGAACTTCCTCGGTGCGGCCGATCCACTCCACTTGGCCGGTGATGACGTCCCAGTCGTAGAGGAAGCCGGCCAGTGCCTCGGTGGCGAGCCGAAGCCGCTCCTGGCTGATGCGGAGCTCAGCGGCAGCCTGCATCGCATTCCAGCGCTGATTGCGGACCGTACCCGCGATCCAGGTGATGACCGCGGCCACGACCAGGAAGAGGAGCACGCGGGCAGTGTCCGCCGTGGTCGCGATCCCAGGAGCGTGTAACGGTGGGAAAAACCAGTAGCTCAACGCAGCCACACTCAACAGCGAGGCGACCACTCCTGGTCCGACCCCGCCGTACAGAGCTGCGATTGCTACCGCCAGAAGGAAAGGTGCCAGGACACTGGGGTGAATGAGTGGCTGGAGGAGGAGGGTGAGGACTACAGCGGCCGCGGTGGTTGCTACCGCGAGGGCATACCGGGTGACAGGGGGACCTTCCCTCTGGGGGTCGGGCAGCAGGTTCACAACGAGTGTCGCATATGCTGATAGGATGCTCGATGCCGGGCGCATCGGACGGTACGTAAATGTATGCCGAGTGCACAGCCGCGATAGAGGTGGCGGCTGAGCGTACCGCCACACGCGGGCCATCTGTGCCGGCTAGATTTCGTGTCGATCCTCCTCATTGATTGCTGGCGACATGGCCCTCACCCGAAAACAGATGCTGGCGGCGCATGGGCGTATCGCGTCGTATATCCGGCGTACCCCCGTCATTACGGTAGATTCATCTGATTTCGCGTTGGCGCCCGCGGTGTCACTCAGTTTCAAACTCGAGCTGCTCCAGCACACCGGGTCGTTCAAGCCCCGCGGCGCCTTCACGAACCTGCTGCAGCGGCAGGTGCCCGCGGCCGGCGTCGTCGCCGCGTCGGGCGGCAACCACGGCGCCGCAGTCGCGTTCGCCGCGATGCGACTCGGCATACCCGCCAGGATCTTCGTGCCCACCGTCGCGTCCGCCTCGAAGGTCCAGCTGATCAGAGACTGCGGTGCGGATGTGGTGGTCGGAGGAGACCGCTATGCCGACGCGCTGGCAGCCAGCACCGAATGGGTGGAGTCGAGCGGCGCCATGGCGGTGCACGCCTACGACCAGGTCGAGACGATTCTGGGACAGGGCACCGTCGCCACCGAGCTGGAGGCGCAGGCGCCCGAGCTCGATACCCTGCTGGTGGCGGTCGGCGGCGGCGGGCTACTCGGTGGCATCGCCCTCTGGTACGGCGAGTCGGCGCGGAAGCCGCGTCTGGTCGCCGTCGAGCCCCACCAGGCGCCCACGCTGACCCGGGCCCTCGCTGCCGGACGGCCGGTGGATGCGGAGGCGGGCGGGATCGCAGCCGACTCGCTAGCCCCGCGGCGGGTGGGCGAGCTGATGTTCCCGCTGGCGCAGCGCCACGTCGAGAAGGTGGTGCTGGTGACGGATGATGACATCCGGACGGCGCAGCAGGAGCTGTGGCGGGTGCTGCGGGTGGTTGCTGAGCCGGGTGGAGCGGCGGCGTTCGCGGCGCTGCTGAGCGGCGGGTATCAGCCGCGCGTGGGCGAGCGGGTCGGCGTGGTAGTCTGCGGTGGGAACACCACCGCGGTCGACTTCAACCGCTAGGAACGGTTTTCCTCCGATGTCGGTACGATGGCGGGCGTAGTACCTTGATCCATGCGACTTCTACTGGCGCTTTCCCTTCTTGCTGGTTGTCGGTCCTCGACACCGCCGGCGGACCTCTCCGCTCTGGAGCCTATTGCAACCCGGTACGTCACCCTCGCGCTCGGACTGGGCCGCCACGATCCCAATTATGTAGATGCGTACTACGGCCCGGACTCGCTGCGAGCCGCGGCTGCCGCCGAGTCACTGACGGTCGCAGGGATTCTCACGCAGGCGGATTCGCTGGTGCGCCTGCTGGGCGACACGGTGCCGTCATATTCCGATTCGATGGTCCGGCTGCGGCACCGCTATGTCCGCACCCAACTCGGCTCGATGGCGGCGCGGGCCCGCATGCTGGGAGGACAGCGGCTCAGCTTCGATGA
This sequence comes from uncultured Gemmatimonadales bacterium, assembly GCA_963840165.1. Lineage (GTDB taxonomy): Bacteria > Gemmatimonadota > Gemmatimonadetes > Gemmatimonadales > GWC2-71-9 > CAVVWJ01. The sequence continues at coordinate 682,135 of CAWIXT010000006.1, read as the reverse complement.
AGAGGCCAAGGCGCTCTACGATGTCACTCCGCCGCGCTTCGAGGACTCCCATTTCGATTCGCTGCTCGCTCGACTCGATTCGCTGCTGCCCGGCCCGGGGCCGCTGGCTCGGCGGTTCCAGAGCTTTCGCGACCGAATGGTCATTCCCGCCAGCCGGGTGGACACCGTCTTCCGCACGGCAATCGCGGCCTGCCGGGCCCGCACCCGGGCGCACATGCAGCTACCCGATGGCGAGCGGTTCGACCTGGAGTACGTGAAGGGCACGCCCTGGAATGCCTACAACTGGTACAAGGGCGGTTTTCACAGCCTGATCCAGGTCAACCTCGACTTTCCCATCCAGGTGGATCGCGCGGTGGACCTCGCCTGTCACGAGGGGTATCCCGGACATCACGTCTACAACGCCAGCCTGGAGCGGGCGCTGTTCCGGGATCGCGGCTGGGTAGAGGTCTCGATCTATCCGCTCTTCAGCCCCCAGTCGCTCATCGCCGAAGGCAGCGCCAATTACGGGATCGATATGGTGTTTCCTCCGTCCGAACGGACCGAGTTCGAGCGGGACTCGCTGTTCCCCTTGGCTGGACTCGACACCTCGCTGGCCCAACGCAACGCTGCCGTGCGCCGGGTCGTCGAGGATCTGAACTACGCCCGCAACGAGGTTGCCCGGCGCTATCTCGACGGCGAGCTCACCCGGGCCCAGGCCGAGAGCGCCATGCGCCGCTATTGGCTGATCTCTCCCGAAGCCGCGGCCAAACAATTGCGCTTCATCGACACTTACCGCAGCTACGTGATCAACTACAATCTGGGGCGCGATCTGGTGGCCCGGTGGGTCGGGCGGAACGCAGGCGAGTCGCCCGACAAAAGCCTGCCCCGAGCGATGGAGGCGACGGGGTGGCGGGCGTTCGAAGAGTTGCTGTCATCGCCCCGGCTCCCCGCCGATCTTGAATCCCCGGGAACCGGCCGGGAAAGCGACCGATGAGCGATCGGCATGGCTCCCGTCCCGGCTGATCTCGCAGGCGACCTCGGAGACGGCTACCAGCTCGAGCGGGAGCTGGGCCGCGGCGGCATGGCGACCGTCTATCTGGCGCGGGATGTCAAGCACGGCCGGCCTGTCGCGATCAAGGTGCTGCATCCCGAGCTCGGCACCTCGCTCGGAACCAAGCGGTTTCTTCGGGAGATTCGCACCCAACAATATCGGTGAATTGGATTCGCATGGATTTGCTGCTCGCTCCGCTCCGAAGGGAACCGGCGTTTCAGGCCCTCGTGGGCACTCGTTCCTAGAGATGCCCATTCGCCTTGCCATCCTCACCATCTCCGACGCCGGCAGCCGCGGCGAGCGGGCCGACGGCTCCGGTGACCTCATTGCCGGCTGGGCGAAGGAGCGCGGCTACACCCTGGCCGAACGGGGCCTGGTCCCCGACGAGACCGGCCGCATCGTCTCACTCCTGTGCGAGTGGGCCGACGGGAATCGCGCTGACGTGATCCTGACCACCGGCGGCACCGGGCTCACCACCCGCGACGTGACGCCGGAGGCAACTCGCGCCGTGCTCGAAAAGGAAGCCCCCGGAATCGCCGAGGCGCTCCGGATGAGTGTGTTCCCCAGATTTCCCCGTGCGGCGCTGTCGCGCGGACTCGCCGGCGTGCGCGGCAAGACGCTGGTCGTGAACCTTCCCGGGAGCACCGGCGGAGTACGCGACGGGTTGGTGGTGCTGGCGGACCTGCTCGATCACGCGGTGGAGCTGGTGAGAGGAGAGAAGACGGGACACGCGGAGTAAAGCGTGAGAGGTGAGCGGTGAGAAGTGAGACCTAAGCGGTATGCTATCTTTCCCCCAATACGTATGATCTCCGAGTCTCGCTTTCCCAGCTATCCTGCAGCGTGGAGTTTCGAGTGACCGTCAAATTGCTTTCCCTCGTGGGTATTACCCTTCTCTGGTCATGCGGATCCAGCCGTACCTCGCCCGGACCAGCGACGCCGGAGCCGGAATCCGCGGCACCGCTCTCATCCGAGGCCGAAGGTCCGCTCAAGCACCGCGCCACGCCCACGTCGGCGGAGATCACGGCCCCGGATCTCATGAGCCGGCTCTACGTCTTCGCCGACGATTCGATGCAGGGACGGGAGGCCGGCGCCCCGGGGAATGTGAAAGCAACTGACTACATCGCATCCGAGGCGCGTCGCATCGGGCTCAAGCCCGGGGGAGATATCAGCACTTTCTTTCAGACCGTGCCGATGATCCAGCGGACCGCCGACTCCGCGTCCACCCTGGAAATCGCCGGTACTCCGCTTCAGCTCAATGGGGACTACCTGCCCCTGCCGCTCTACCCGTCCTTCCTGCCCTACGGCTCGCAGCTCCAGGCGGAGAACCCCGCGTCCCTCTATGCCGGCCGGGTGGGAGACAGCCTGACGGCGGAGATCCTGGGGCAGAGCGCCGGCAAGCTGGTGGTGTTCGGCCCCGCGCTGGGTGAGGACGGGCAGCCGCTCTCGAGCCTCTTCGCCAAGGGTCCGCCACCCGCCATTCCTGGCGCTGCAGGGGTGGCATTCGCGACTATGGACATCGCGGAGAAAGCCGCGCTCGAGTTCCTGCAACAGCCTCAGACGGTCGTGACGACCACCGTCGAGGACCGGCGCCGGATCCCGCTCGGCATGCTGATCACCTCGGCCACCGCCGAGCGACTGTTCGGCGCCCCACTGGCCGGGCTCATTCCCGGCACCAACGGCAAACCACTGGGTGGCCGGGTCATCTTCAGGGAGACGCGGCCGGCGGCCCCAGCCCGCAACGTGGTCGCGATACTGCCGGGCAGCGATCCCCGGCTCAAGCATGAGTACGTCGCCCTCGGCGCCCACAACGATCACATCGGCGTGAAGCCGGGAACCGAGGCGGTAGATCACGATTCGCTGCGGCTCTACCATGCGATCGCCCGGCCCGAGGGGCAGAACAAGCCGCCGAAAGAGCTGACCACGGCACAGCGCGCCACCATCGGCCGCCAGCTGGACAGCCTCCGCCGGCTCCGGCCGCCCCGGGCCGACTCGGTCTACAACGGCGCCGATGATGACGGGTCCGGCTCGGTGACCCTGCTGGAGGTGGCCGAGGCCTTTGCCCGCGGCCCCACCAAGCCAAAACGGTCGCTGCTGTTCGTGTGGCACACGGCGGAGGAGAAGGGGCTGTATGGATCCCAGTGGTTCACCGACAATCCCACCGTTCCCCGGGACTCCATTGTCGCGCAGATCAACATGGACATGGTGGGCCGCGGGAGGGCCAGCGACACCGAGGGCGGCGGACCCCACGCACTGGGGCTGGTCGGCTCGCGCCGGCTCTCGACCGAGCTGGGTGATTTGATCGAGCAGGTCAACAGCCGCCGGCCGCATCCGTTCAACCTCGACTACCGCTACGACGCCAACGGCCATCCCGACAACGTGTACTGCCGGAGCGATCACTACATGTATGCCCGCCACGGCATCCCGATCGCATTCTTCTCCTCCGGCATTCACCGCGACTACCACGAGGTCACCGATGAGCCGCAGTACATCGACTACGCGCGCCTGGCCCGGGTGGCCGATCTGATTCGCGACGTCACCGCTGCCGTGGCCGACCTGGATCACCGGTTGGTAGTGGACCAGCCGAAGATGGACCCCAACGCACCGTGCCAGCAGTGAGGGGAACAACCAGTCGCGAGTCTCGAGTCGCGAGACGACGGTGCGCACGTCTGGGGGCCGCGCTCGCTGTAGCCGCTAGCTTGCTCGGGCCTGCCACGGCGCTGGCCCAGACCGGCAGCAGCCTGACCCTGAGTGGACTGGCGGGCCCGTCCACCTACGATCTCTCAGGCACCGGCACCGGGTTCGCCGCCGCCGTCGAGTTCAACTGGAGACCGACGCCCGGGCTGGTGATCGAGCCCGGAATCACCTACTTCACCTACCAGTCGCAGTTCTCCCAGCAGATACACTACCTGATGAACGAGCTGAGCATTCAAGGCGAGCTGCCGCTGGGGCGGGTGCGTCCCTTCCTGGGAGGCGGCGCCGGGTTCGCTCAGGTGCTGGATGAGGAGAACGAGGATGCGGTGGCCACTCTCCATGCGGTGGTGGGCCTTCGGGTGGACCTGAGCCGGACCTGGGGCGCGCGGGCCGAGATGCGCGCGCGAGCTATTCGACCCTGGACCGGCAACAATCTGGACATTTTGTTTGGGCTCAGCGGGATGCTGCAGTAGTGGGGACGCATCAGGTCTTCGGAGCGGGTTGAAAGAAGTCGCGAGCCGCGAGTCGCCAGTGATCGCCGGTTGGGGACGCGCTGCTTGGTGCCAATCCCGAGCGAAGGGAGGTCATCGTGAGCGAGGCGAAGAATCTTCTACCGACGCGAGTGCAAACGTCTAATTTCTAACGAACTTACTCGCGACTCGTGACTCGTGACTCGCGACGCGTGCCTCGTGACTTCTTCTCAGGACCCCGAAAACTTGCCAATCGTTACAAAGTTCTACGTCTGTACTGGCCCCGCACTTGGCGGCCCACACTCCTGGTTCCGTGATCCCCAGCACATTCGGCGTTCGGCACAGACTTTTAGGCTACGCCTCGATTTTTCCGCAGGCATCGCCTAGTTGTTGAGATGGCGTCACTTGACCGACGCTTGACAGGCGATGAGAGCTTGTCACTCGCGTTGAGGGCTGATTGCTCGTCTGAGCATGAGCTTGACTCTTCTGCCAGCCCGGTCGGCTGGCATTTCAATGACTTGACGGGAGATTTCTGATGCAGAGATATCTGACTCACAATCGTGGCCCCTGGCTGGTCCTGGCAGTGCTGGCCGGAGCAGCCTGTACCGATCGGGTGCCGACCGAGCCCCCGGTCAACGAGGCAACTCCAGACCTTTCAGCAGCCGCGGCCGCTCTGCCGTGGTACCAGATCAGTGCTGGCGTCGAACACACCTGTGGGGTGACCACGACGAACCAGGCATACTGTTGGGGCACCGGTTATCTGGGCGATGGTCCCGCTGTAAGCACCAACAAGTCCGCTCCGGCAGCTGTTGCCGGAGGACACCTGTTCAGGCTGATCAGCGCCGGCCACGGCTATACCTGCGCAGTCACAACTGACAACCGGGCATACTGCTGGGGGGAGAACTACGCCGGGCAGCTCGGCGACGGCAGTACGACTGATCGTGGGACGCCTGTCGCCGCGGCAAGCAACCTCCGCTTCCGCCAGATCAGCGCCGGCCATCAGACGACGTGTGGATTGACCACCGAGAATATGGTGTACTGCTGGGGATCAAGCGGTGGGGGACAGATGGGTAACGGAGGATCAACCGCGACGTGGGGCAACCCGCCGGCACAGGTCGCGGGCGGGCGCACGTATAACCAGGTGAGCTCTGCGTTTAATCATAGTTGCGCCGTTACGTTCACCAACGAGATCTATTGCTGGGGTCGGAACGACTATGGGCAGCTGGGTGACAACTCCGGAATCAAGCAAAGCAATTCCCCCCTCCGAGTCCCGGGAACTCGCAGCTTCAAACAGGTGAGTACCGGGCGGGATCTCACCTGCGCGGTAACCACGGCTAACCGGGCCTTCTGCTGGGGCTACAATGGTTCCGGTCAAGTCGGCGATGGAAGCACCCTGAACCGATGGGAGCCCAGGCAGGTTGCCGGCACTGTGCTGTTCGAGCGGGTCACCGCGGGCTCGGGCCACGCTTGTGCCGAAAGCACGGACAACCGTGCCTACTGTTGGGGATATAACAGCTCTGGTGCCCTGGGGGACGGCACCCAGACTACACGTACGAAGCCAGTTCCAGTCACCGGGGGACTCTGGTTTGGCCAGCTGAGCGCAGGGAACGGCTACACTTGCGGCGTGACGTCTGAGGATCGACAAGGCTATTGCTGGGGCCAGAATAGTGATGGAAACCTTGGCGACGGCACAACTACAAATCGTTCTAGTCCGACAGCGGTGGTCGGGCCGAGCAGCTAGCTAGCATAGAAGGGCCAGTCTCGAGTGGCCCTTCGCTTCGCTCACCCCGGTGGTCGGCCTGCCGACTGGCGACCGGCGACCGGCTCCCGTTATCGTACGCGCAGAACTCAGTAAGGAAGTTTGATGAGACTCATATTATCGGGTGTCGCCGGGCTGTTGATAGTGCTGGCAACCGGGTGTGGGAGCGGGGACGGCGGATCCGGGCCGGACCCGCGGGTGCTCACCACCCTGGAGCTCACCCCCGCGACGGCTGATCTGTTCACGGTCGCTCCGGGCAATACCGTCACCCTGACGGTTGTCGCGAAGGATCAGGATGGCCAGGTGATGACCGGTCTCGGTCCCGCGTCTTTCTCGACCAGCAACGTCGGCATCGCCACCGTGGACGGCAATGCAACCGTTGCCGCGGTCGGGCCCGGCACAGCCCAGATCTCGGCCTCGCTGACGGCTGGAAGCGAGACCAAGGCGGCCGCCATGCAGGTGACCGTGCAGGAGGCGGCAGCGAGCGCGTCGGTCACGGCTCCCTCCCTGGCATTCGCTCCGGCGGTGGTGGATGTGCAGGCCGGCGGAGTGGTAACCTGGACCGCGGAAGAGCTGCCTCATACCGTCACCTTCACCACGCCCGGAGCGCCGCCCGAGATTCCCTACCTGGAACAGGAATCCGCATCCCGAACTTTTCCCACGAGCGGCAGCTTCGATTATCTGTGCACCCGCCATGCCGGGATGACCGGCATCGTCCGCGTCCATTGACTGACTCAGGCGGCGAGCCGATCAGCCGCCGGCGATTCGTCCACCTTACTGCCATCGGGGCCACCGCCCTCGCCGGCGGCGGCCTTGCCGCCCTGACAAGCTGCGACGACTCCTCCACCGGGCCCGGGGATGGTGACCCCACCCGCACGCCGCTCCTCCGGCCCGCGACGCTGCCCGTCACCGCCGCCTCGCTGACGGCGGCGCCGGGCATAGCCACTATTTCGCGCACGGAATCAGCGGCGGTCTGGTTGTTCGAGGGAGCCCTGCCGGGGCCCACCATCCGCGCGCGACTGGGCGAGCAGGCGCGGATCCGATTGCTGAACGGACTGCCGGAATCGACCATCGTCCACTGGCACGGGGTGCTGGTTCCCGATTCCATGGACGGGCACCCGCGGCACGCGATCGGCCCCGGCACGAGCTTCGACTACGAGTTTCCCATCGTACAGCGAGCCGGCACCTTCTGGTACCATCCCCACGCGCATCACCTCACCGCCGGGCAGATCCACCGCGGACTCGCCGGCTTCTTCATCGTCGAAGACGACGAAGAGGCTGCGCTCGGCCTGCCCACCGGCGACCGGGAAATCCTCCTGATGCTGCAGGACCGCCAGGGCGACGCAGCGGGCGCATTCCACTACTCCCCTGACTCCGCCGATATGGTCAGCGGCATGCTGCGCGACGTGCCGTTCGGCAATGGCGTCCGGCGGCCCACACTGCAGGTCTCGGGGCAGCGTTACCGCTTCCGGGTCCTCAATGCGTCGCATGCCCGGATCTACCGACTGGGCCTGAGCGATGGTGCGGCACTCACGGTCATCGGCAACGACGGCGGGCTGCTGCCGGCTCCGGTCCAGGTGGACAGCATCTTCCTCGGTGTGGGTGAGCGCGCCGATGTGCTCATCGACTTCTCGTCCTACCCGGCCGGCACCCGACTCACCCTCAAGTCACTGCCGTTCTCGGTGGAATTCTCCCCCGAGGCCCGCCATCCGCAGGGACTGGAGCTGGACCTGTTGGAGCTGGTTCGAACCACCGCAGTAGGACCGGGCGACTCGCCCCTTCCGGCGGTGCTGTCGGCCGTCCCGCCCCTGGTAAACGGGGGAGCCCCCGACCGCCACTTCGTGTTCCAGAGCACCGGGGCTGGCGACATGCACCAGATCAACGGACTCACCTTCGACATGAACCGCGTCGACGAGCAGATCCCGCTGGGACAGGTGGAGCGCTGGGTATTTACCAACGACAGTACGCTGCCGCACCCGGTGCACCTGCACGGCACCCACTTCCAGGTCGAATCGCGGACCGGGGGACGCAATGTGGTTTACCCCTACGAGGCCGGCTGGAAGGACACGGTGCTGCTGATGCCGCTGGAGACGGTGGCGGTGCTGGTCCGGTTCGAGCGGTATCCCGGGATATTCCCGCTGCACTGCCACAATCTTCAGCACGAAGACATGGGGATGATGCTGAATGTGGAGGTGCTGTAGAGCAGGCGCTTCCGGTTCATGGAGCTCCGTCGCTCATCTCACGATGACTCGGCCGCGCATCGTCGTGGGATGACGTACGCAATTGTATTGATAGGTACCCGCCCTGGAGAAGGTGAATGTGTACTTGGACTGGCTACTACTCATTACGGCGCTGCTGGGGAAGCTGGGTGACCCCGTCGACTGCACGTTATGGGTGCCGCCGAACCAGCTCCAGGTAACGGTGCGGCCCGCGGCCACCGTGTCTACCGCCGGGTTCCAGGTGCCGTTCCGAGTGCTAGCGAAGAAATTGTTGCCGACCCGGATGAGGCCCGGCGCGGGTGGCGGCGGTGGCGTGGCCGTGGGCTTCCACAAGGTGGGAACTAGGTTGCCGTGGCCGGTCACCGCGGGATCGACCCTCTCACCGACGATCCACCCGTTTCGGTTGATGCCCTTCGCCCTGCCTGGGCCAACGTCGTACATGACCCCGTTCTTCCAGAAAAAGGCGTGCATGGGAAAGTCGCCCGGCGGGCCGCTATAGCCGACAATCTGCCCCAGGTCGTTGATTGCTGAGGCGCCGCTGTAGGTTCCGCCCAGCGTGCCCAGGTTGGTCATGACCCCGGCTCGCCAGACGAAGGCACGCGAGTTACCTCTTGACCATCCCACCACCTTGTTTTCAGCGTTGATGGCCGTCGCCACGGTGCCCCCGCCCATCTTACCTACAGGCGACACGGCCCCCGCGGTCCAGCGAAAGCCGCGGCCGGTGGTGCCCTCGCCGTACTGACCCACGACCCGACTGTTGTTGTCGATACCGTGGGCCTTGCTGAAGATGTTTTCCAGGCCCGGCAGTCTTCTCATCCTGCCGGCTTCCCAGAGAAAGGCGCGAATGGTGGCCTCCTTGGTCCAGCTCCAGCCCACGATCTGTCCCTTAGAGTTGATGCTGGTCGCGACACTGGCCGGCTCACCCAAGCCTCCGGTCCAGCCCAGGGTGCCCAGGTTGCGCATGACGCCATTCTGCCACAGAAATGCCGTGAGTCCCTCGGGGGATCCAGATGTTACCCCCACCACCTGGCCTGCGTCATTGATGGCCAGCGCGTCAGTGTAGTCCCGCCCGGGCGTGAGGTCGCGGAAGACGCCATCCTTCCAAAGGAAGGCGTGAGTTGCGGTGTTGCCCGGGATCATGTAGGAGCCCACCACGTGGCCCTGCGCGTTGATGCCATTCGCCAAGCCGGGCCGCTTGCTCAAGGTGACGACGATGTAGTTGGCCCGCGGAGCCGCGGCAGCACTCACCGCTTCGCTGAGGGTCACTGGGTCAGGTCCAAGGCTTTCGTCAGCGGCCCTGTCGCAGGCCGAGATCGCCATGCAGAGTCCGAGGAGGAGTGCAGAGGTTTCGTTCCGGTACATGAGGTCATACTGCGAATGGCGGGGCATACGGGCCTGGCTCGCTGTAGTTGTTGGCTCACAGTTACCATCAGGCCATCAAGCAGACGTCAAGGCCGAGCTCGCAGCACGCTCGGGGATGCTCCAGCACCGGCGCTGTTACTGATTCGCTAGACTCTGGATTGTCCGTCGGCGGAGGCGGCCAGGAGGGTGTTGATCGCCGCCAGCAGCTCGTCGGCAGTGAACGGCTCCCGCAAGCTGGGTACATGGGCGAGCGGACCCGAGATCGGCAGCGGGTCTCCCACGTGCAGAATGGCGAGCCAGGGCTTGGCCGAGCGGACCCGTTGGATCAATTCCGGCGCCCGCATGTTGCCCATCCGGGTATTCGAAATGACCAGGTCGAGTTCAGGGATATACTCGGCCAGCTCGCACGCGCTTCGGCCGTCGTAGGCGCAGAAAACATTGTGGCCCCCCTCCGAAAGTATCTCGACGATCTTGAGCAGCAGCTTGGCATCGTCATCGGTGACGACAATGCGCAGGCCCCTCCGGAGGGGAGTCGTTGGTGGTGACATTGATGTGGTGGTGTCCCGGGGCAGAAGAGACTTGAGGAAGGCGAGGAGCTAGGTCAAGCATAGTCCTCGGTACCAGGGGCCGCCAGAGTAGTCTCGCTGGCGACTCGCGACTCGCGACTCGCGACTTACCTCCCTCCTTGACGCGCCTCGTACCGGCCCGTAAGGTTGCGCTTCCATCCCCTTCGAGATCTCGATGCCACGATCCCATCTCAGGGCCGCGCTCGCCGCTGCCATCGCGCTGTCCGGCGCGTGTGGCGATGACGTCGTCGCACCCGAGGCACCCGATCCGTCAGTGCCGATGCCAATCCAGGATACCGGGGACGACATGCGAGGCGCCCTGCTGTTTGCCCGCGACCGCCTCGCCGCCGCGCTCCCGGCCGCCACCGCCAACCAGCTCGCCTCGGCGTTCGCCGCCTCGGCCCTGGCGGCGGAGCGGAACGATCGCACCGGAGTAGAGCGCGGCCTTGCCGCGGCACGGGCCGCAGTCCGGCAGCTTTCCCCGACCGATGCCGCCGCCGACCCCGAGCTCGAAGCCATAAGCTTGACCCTCGAGATCCTGTCCGCACGAGCCACCGATTCCCGCGCCACCGAGGAACCCCGGCCATGACCGCCCTGCTCTCGCCCTTTCGCGCAGTCACCTGCGCAGTCCTCGGTATTCTCGGCGTCGGCACCGCGGCGCAGGCCCAGGCGCCCGCCGTGTTCCACGCGTGCGTGACGCCGCTGACCGGCCTGCTGTACCAGCCGCGGGAGCCGGGCCGGTGCTTCCACAGCAGCCATCGCCCGATCAGCTGGACCGACGGGCTGGGCGCCTTTCCCGCCGCGTCGGCTCTGGGCGGTGACCTGTCCGGCACCCTGCCCGGTCCCACTGTATCCGGCTTCCAGGGCCGTCCGGTCTCCGCCGCCGCTCCCGCGGTGAATGACGTCCTCAAGTGGGATGGGACCGCCTGGACGCCCGCGAGTGGAGGTGGCGGCGCCATTCCCGCCGATGCGGTCGGCTCGGCCGAAATTGCCGATGGCAGCATCGCAGGTGCGGATCTGTCCTCGTCGGCGCTGGCGGATTTCCGGAGTCCGAACGGCGAGTTCGGGCTCAAGGTCACCGACACCGGCGTGGAGCTCAACGGGCCCGGCGGATTCATCAAGATCACGGCAACCGGCATCGAGCTCCGCAGCAACGGACCGCTCCAGGTAGACGCCGCCACGGCCCTCAACCTGCGAGCCAGTACGACTGCGGAACTGCGCTCCGGCTCCAGCATGAATCTTCGGGCCGGGGTCGCGCTCTCGATGCAGGCGTCCGGAACCGCGGAACTGTCCGGGGCCGGCGTGGTAAACGTGAGGGGGGCGATCGTGGGACTGAACACTCCCGGTTCAGGCTGCCCGGCTGCGAAGCTGGGGAGTCAGGTGGGTGGATCGGCCGACCCCACCACCGGATTAATTACCGGTAGCGTGATTACCGGCTCCCCGACTGTGCACGTCGCTTGCTGAGTCTCGAAGGGAGCCACTCGGTGGCTCCCTTTCTTTCTGGCCAGCTTCCATCAACCTCGTGACCAGCGCCTAGCGCCTACGATTAGAGTGGCGACTGCCCCGCTGCCCCGCTGCCCCGCTTACCGCTCACGCCTGTGCTTGTCCGCTCACGCAGTTTATTTCCCAACCGGGCGCCGCCAGAGCCGCTAGTCGAAGAGAGAAATCCCGCGATCCGAGAGCGACCCTCATTCGCCAGCATCCATCCACCAGTGGCCTCGAAGCCTACCAGCATTTTCATGAAGAGCGGCACCGGCTTAACCGCGCCGGTGCCGCTCTCAAGCTGGTCCAAACCCAGGAGCCAGAACGCTACTCCACCTTCACCTCGCCTCCCTGCAGGGGGAAAAGCGGAAGCGGGGGCTGCGTGAGGCAGGTCTGAGCCGGGACACCGACGAAGGAGAAGCTGATCAGATCCGGCGGATCGTTCGATGAGGTCCCGTTGTCCTGCACTTGCGTGATGACTTCCTGGCCGTCGAAATCTCCCCCCCTGATGATGCCGCCGATCCATGCAGTATTTCCATCCACTGAGAGGCAGGTGACCTGGGCGTGGAAGCCGCCGCCCTGAGCGAACCGATCGGTATACTGCCCTGATATTCTGCCATTGGAATGTTCGATCGCTACGAGGGAGAAATTCGCATCATCGCCCGGTGGAACGATGTCGTGGCTGCCCACAGACGCCCGATGCACAACCCCCCCGGCCGCGAACTGCGGGCCCGGAATATTATCCACCGACGCGGACTCGGTCGGCACTCGATCACACCCCAGCGTCATGAATCCCAAAGCGATGCAGGCGACAGACAGTTTCGACATGGTAGGCTCCTCAGGATGTCCATGGTGTATTGGGAAAGACAAAAGCCGAGCTACCATTCGGCGGCTCGGCGGTCTTAGGGTCCCTCGCGGCGCGGCCACGACAGCAGCGCGGAGGAGGCAAGGACCCGTGGCTTTGCGACCCCGGCTTTCGCCGGGTGTGCCATTATCGTGACGGATGTGTCGTCTCGGCGTCACTAGGGTACGGCGGGGAGCACTTCTTGTCAAATGTGTGCAGGCTGAACGTACCGGTAATAGCACCTCCTTCATTGGTGGAGGTTACCAATGCTTCCCGCTGACACTTCCACGCGATCGGTGGTCTCCGGGTGGATCCTGAGTTGGCCCCTGGGATGCACGGCCGGCTGCGGGTGCATCGGTGCGACCTGGGACCTGAACCCGCTGCCGGGAAACGGTCGGTAACCCGATCACCGGTTATTAGTCCGGGTCGGGGAAGGGCGATCATACTGTCAACGGAAAAAACGGGGGAGGGCGCTGTTGCGCTCTCCCCCGTCTGCCTGCTGAGCTTCTCGTCGAGGACGCCTGGCTCGGGTGTCTATGGCCCGGCGCAGAAAGCGTCTACGATGGCTTTGATCTCCTGCACGGTCAGACCGGTGGCGCGCGACACTCCGCCGAGTCCCCGGAACCCTTCCGGGATCAAGCCGTTCTTGCTGGCTTGGGCCAGGAACGCGGTGGTCTGACCCCGGCAGTTCGCGTCACCCGGGATGCCCGGTTCGGTCTGCGAAAAGCTGGGCACGAGAGTTTCCTGCTGATTGACGGGATCGGTCGGGCTGCTACACGCGGCCACGAGTGCGGCCGCTGCCACCAATGATGTGATTCGCTTCATCATGGAGGGTCTCCCAGGTTTGTGTTGAGGGGATTTGCATCCCGGGAATGTGGGCGACTACAGTAGGAGGTGGTACCACGGTCGTCAATAGGGAATTTCGCGACTGTCTGCCCGACTCCCGGCTGCCGTTCTGGCATTACTTTCCAGCATGGCTTCCCAGATTCTCATCGCAATGGATGACCTCGAGACCGCCGTGCGGCTCAACGCCGCCTTCGAGGCCGGTGGCTTCTCCACGGCCATGTTCTCCTCCCATGACGATGCCCGCGGCACGGTGCGGCGGGAGAGCCCGGAGCTGGTGATCCTCACCGGCGCGGTGCACGAGCCCCACGTGCAGCAGCTGGCCGCGCTGGCGCACGACGCGGAGATCTCGACCCTCGCGCTCCTCGAGCCGACCGACTCGGAGCGGGCCGAGCGGGTGGTCCGGCTCCGGGCCACCGAGGTCATGAGAAAGCCGGTGACGCCGGACGACACGGTGGCGACCGCCCGGCGCCTGATTGACCGGCGCCATCTCCAGGAGCGCACCGGCATCGTGGGCGAGAGCGACTCGATCCAGGAGGTGCTGGTCAAAATCGAGCAGATGGCGCCGGTCTCCAGCACCGTGCTGGTGCAGGGCGAGAGCGGCACCGGCAAGGAGCTGGTCGCCAAGGGACTGCACGATCTCTCTCGCCGGCGGAACGAGGCGTTCATCACCGTCAACTGCGCCGCGCTGCCCGAGACCCTGCTGGAGTCGGAGCTGTTTGGGCACGAGAAGGGCGCCTTCACCGGCGCAGCCGAGCGCAGGCTGGGCCGGTTCGAGCTGGCCGACGGCGGCACCATCTTCCTCGACGAGATCGGCGAGATCCCCCTCTCCACCCAGGTGAAGCTGCTGCGGGTCTTGGAGAGCCGGACCTTCTTCCGGGTGGGCGGCACCCAGCCGATCAAGGTGGACGTACGGGTGGTCGCCGCCACCAACCGGGCGCTGCGCGACGCGGTCAACCTGGGCGAGTTCCGCGACGACCTCTACTACCGCCTCAACGTCCTCAACATCTACCTGCCGCCGTTGCGGGAGCGCCGGGGCGACATCCCGCTGCTGGTCCGCCGCTTCATCCGCGAGTTCTCCAAGACCCACGACCGCCAGTTCCGCGGTATCACCGCCGACGCCATGGAGCGGCTGGTCAACGCGCCCTGGCCCGGCAACGTGCGCCAGCTGCGCAACCTGGTCGAGTCCATGGTGGTGCTCGCGCCCGGGGCCGAGATCCGGGCCAGCGACATCCCGCTCGACGTGCTGGAGGGCCCTGCGGGCGTGGGCCGGCTGCTGCCGGTGAGGATGGGCAGCGGAGCAGGGGGGCAGGGGGGCAGTGGGGTGACTGGTGGGCCGGAACTGGAGTTTATCCTGCGCAGCCTGGTGGACCTCCGGCTCCAGATCGAAGAAGTTCGCCGCCGCATCGACTCCGGTCCCCAGCGGGTGCAGGTGATCGAGCTGGCCGACCACTCCGCGGTGGCCGACGTGATGTCGGATGATGCCGACGGCAACGGCGCGGTGCAGCCGGTACTCTATCGGCCGGGGATGACGATGGCGGAGGTAGAACGCGCCACCATCGAGGCAGCACTGCAGGAGTACAAAGGGAACCGGCGCCGCGCCGCAGAGGTGCTGGGGATCGGCGAGCGGACGCTGTATCGGAAGATCAAGGTCTATAATTTGGAGTAGTCGGGAGGAAGTCGCGAGTCACGAGTCGCGAGCCTCGGGGGTAAGTGATGGCGCTGCTGATATATAAGGACTCACTCGCTCCCAACTCGCGACTCGCGACTCGCGACTACCTCCCGACTTCCCTTGCGACTCGCGACTGGAACTGCACTCCTCTAAACTCAACTGTACAAATATCTTGCACTCACCGCTGTCTTGACAGTCGCGCACCTCGCTGTCAAATTGCAAGTTGAATCCCTCCCTCTGCGGACCAGTCCTTGAATTTTGTCATCGACGCCGAGCTTTGTGTTGCGTGCTTGGCCTGTGTCCGTGTCTGCCCCACCGACGCCATTGCGGTGACGGCCGAAGAGCCGTTTCTGCTCCAGATCGAGGACGAGCCCTGTATCCGCTGCGGGCTGTGCTTCCAGGTCTGTCCCCATAATGCGGTCAAGGTAAACGGCGAGATTGGGCGGGCTCTTGCCATCGCTGCCCAGGGGGATGGTGTGCTCATCCTCAGCCCCGAGTCGGTCGCCCACTTCTACCCTGCCACGCCGGAGCAGGTGATCAACGCCTGCTACGCCGCCGGGTTCCGGGCCGTGACCCGGGGCGTGATCGGCGACGAACTCGTTGCGGCCGAGTACCTTAAGCTGTGGGAGGAGGAGCCGTGGGGGACCATGATCCGCTCCACCGATCCGGTGGTGGTGGACGCGGTACGGCTCCAGTTTCCCGAGCTGGTCCCCTACCTCGCACCGGTGACGGTGCCGCCGGTGGCCGAGGCCCGATATTTGAGAGCGCAGTATGGCGCAGACCTTAAAATCGTGTATGCGGGGATCAGCCCGCCGTTCAGCAGCACCGAGCTGGATGCGGCCATAACCTTCGGCGACCTGGACCAGATCTTTCAAATCCGGGACGTCAACGTGCTGAGCCAGCCGATCTTCTTCGATCGGGTGCCGGAGGAGCGGCGCCGGCACCTGGCTGCGGCGGGGGGGCTGCCGCTCTCGCTGCTGGAGGAGGCCCGCTACTCCAGCCGCCGGTTCCGGAAGCTGCGGGGGCTGGACGCGCTGAAGGCGGTGGCCCGCGCGGTCACGGTGGACCGGCTGGAGCTCGGCTTCGTGGACATCCTGGCGACGGAGGGGTCGCTGGATCACCCGCTGTCGGGGCCGCGGGAGGAGCTGTTCTGGCGCCGGGAGCTGCTGGCCAGCACCGAGCCGCCCCGGAGCCGGTTCCCCATCGTAGACTCGGCCGTGGTGGCGAGCGTGGGGGCAACCTTCGCCATCAAGGACCGGGTGGTGCGTCCCGATCCGGCGGCGGTGGCGGCTATTCTGGCCGAGATCGGGCTGGGTCCCAACGGTCGGCCCTGGGACTGCCGGGCCTGCGGCTACGAGACCTGCGCCCGGTTCGCCGATTCGGCCGCGTTGGGCCGGGCGTCGCTCCGCCAGTGCCTGCCCTATCAGGAGCGCCGCGCCGAGGAGGCTCAGCGGGCCGCCGCGGCCGACGAGCTGACCGGGCTTTCGACGTATAGAGTGCTGCGGGACCGGCTGGCTTTCGAGATCGAGCGCAGCAAGCGCAGCAGCGAGAGCTTCGCGGTCCTGTTCCTCGACCTGGACCGGTTCAAGCAGGTGAACGACCAGTACGGGCACGAGGCGGGCAACGATATTCTCAAGGCCGTGGCCGAAGAGATCCAGCACGCGGTCCGGGCCTCGGACGTGGCGGCGCGGTACGGGGGCGACGAGTTCGTGGTGATCTTGACCCGGACCGACCTGGACGGCGCGGCGCGAGTGGGCGAGGCGCTCCGGGCCGGGATCGAGGGTATCGGCCGGCGGCTGGGGTATCCGGCTGGGCTGATCACGGTGAGCATCGGGGTGGCCGAGTTCGACCAGACCGAGCCCGAGGGCGACCTGCTGGTCGCGGCCGACCGGGCGCTGTACCGGGCCAAGGCGTCGGGCCGGAATGTGGTTGCGTAGGAGAGTCGCGAGTCGCGAGTCCTTAGGTCAAACGGAGTCATTGCGAGGGGTTTACCCCCGAAGCAATCCGGCGGCTCCGGCGAACGGGAGAATCGTGATACCTCGCGGCGTGAGCGGTTACTAGCTCGCGACTCGTGACTCGCGACTATCCTCAAACGTAAAGGCAGCTACCCCGCACCCATGACCGGCCCCTACAGTCCCAAGCCAGGCGCACCGCAGCCGCCCGTCCGACCGGGCGCCGCCGAGTCCATTCCCGATCCCTGGGGAGTGCGGCGGGCGGAGAACCTGCTCACCAGCCTGGAAGGGATCCTCTCGGCGCGGGTGGTGACCACACCGCTGGGTGAGGTGAGCGAGGTCCACGTCCTGGCCCAGTCGGGGCTGGCGCCCAAGCAGCTGGTCCGGAATATCGAGTCGGCCCTGCTGGCGCAGCTGGGCCTCAAGATCGACCACCGCAAGATCAGCGTGGCCCAGACCGCCGACGTCAAGCCGATCGAGGCGCTGGAGCGGGCCGCGGTGCGGGACCAGGTGCTCCAGCGGGCGGTGCTGTTCGAGAACCTCACCGTGGCGCCGGGCCGCCGGCCCCACCGGATACTGATCTCGGTGACGCTTTCCTATAGGGAACACACCGAGACGGCGGAGGAGGAGAGCTCCGACACGCCCCGGAACCGGGTCGAGGCGGCGGCCAAGGCGGCGGTGACGGTGCTGGACCGGCTGCTCAAGGACTCCTCCCTGGCGCTAGAGGGCGCCAAGATCGTGGAGGGGTTCGACCGGGAGTTCGCCTTCGTGGCGGTGCAGGGGCTGGGCGGGCGGGAGACGCTGCTGCTGAGCGGGACGGCGGAGATCAAGGAGAGCGCGGAACGGGCGGCTGTGTTCGCGGTGCTGGACGCGACGAACCGGTGGACCGAGATGCGGCGGCAGGGGTAGCGGACAGGCGGACGGGCGGACAGACAAGCGGACCCAGGCAGACTCGGTCCGACCGCCCGACCGTACAGCCCATTCAGCCTATAGCGGACCTGCCAGGCAGGATGTAGCATATTGGAAGCAACGGACCTACCCCCTAGCGTCCGATACTAATAAGGAACACAACAGAGATCAGCGACCGGCGGGTCGGACTACGGTCGGACGGACGGTCAGGCGGCGGTATTGCCTGATCAGATCGTCCGGGCACCGTCCGCCGATTCGGCTGTCCATCGGCTTAGCAGGGATGTGCGCGGAGCGGCTGTCTGTCCGCCCGTCCACCTGTCCGATCACCCGTACGCGAAAGGAAGAAAAAGGTAGGGGATCCCGGTCTTCATCGTAGTTGGGTCGTACACGAGCGAAGACAAGCGGACAACTGTCGAGCGGAGCGTCTGGTGGGCCATAGCGAGGCTTGCCACTTCCCGAATTCTGAGAGGCTCGAAGGGGGGTGACGCTCATGTTGAAAGGCAGTTTGCTCGCATCGGTTGGGAGGTTTTTCGCCCGACTGGTTGGAGGGGGCGAGACCATAGGCTGGTTATAAAATGATTCGATCGGGGTCCCCACCTAACTCAAAGTCATGACACTCCAGAACAAACTCACGTTGTTCGTAGCTGCTATTACACTCGCGTCTTGTACCTCAGGCGTGGTGCTATGGTCCACTCGCCTGCCGTTTCCGGGTTGGTGGCCGTTTGCCACGTTCCTCCTCATTGCCACCTTGTTAGAAGGTTTCCAAAGCCGACTCAGGCTAGAGGGTAAAGGGTCGACGTCGTTCATTAGCCACATGGGAAGTGCGCTTCTGTTTGGGGGGTTCTGGGCTACTCTCATCGCGGCAGGGTCTAGCCTGTTTGATGAAGTTGCCCGTGGTAGCTCGGGCATAAAGTTGATCTTTAATACGGCCCAAAGAGCACTCGCCGTTTCGCTCGCCGCGATAGTGTACAGTCTTCTGGGTGGAAGGTTCCCTCCCTCCTATCTCGAGCCCTTTCAGACCCTTGCGTCACAATCGGTGCAGCTTGATTTGGGCTTGTATATCGTGTTCGCAGTTGTGTACTTCATGGTTAACGCGGTGGCTGTTAATGCTGCGATAGCGCTGAACTCTGGCCGCTCCTTTAGGGAGGCCTGGAACTTCAACACTCGCGGAGTTCTGGTATACGATCTTATCGCCAGTTTTGTCGGAATGTTGGTGGCTTGGCTCTACATTCGGTCGGAACAGTGGATTGGCTTTGGATCTCTTGGGCTCCTTGGCGTCGTTGTGCCGGTCATAGCAGTGAGGCACGTCTATGGACTATATCATCAGCTAGAGGATAGCGGACAAGAGCTTCTGCAAGTGATGGTGAAAGCAATCGAAGCTCGTGATCCTTACACATCGGGACATTCGGTACGTGTTAGTGAGATGTCACGAGCAGTCGCAGTCGAGTTAGGCTTATCTGCCCGGGAGATTGAGCAGGTTGAGACCGCGGCACTGCTTCATGACGTCGGCAAGATTCACGAACAGTTTGCACCCCTCTTACGGAAAGAGGGCCGCTTAACTGATGAAGAGACGGCGCTGATGCAGACTCACTCGGCCAAAAGTGCAGACTTGGTCGGGATTATTTCGAAGTTTCAGGGTTTTATTCATGAATCTGTACGGCACCATCATGAGCGTTGGGATGGTCAGGGCTATCCCGATGGTTTATCTGAGAAATCCATTCCGCTGGGTGCCCGTATAATCTTAATTGCGGACACCATCGATGCGATGACTACCGATCGGCCCTACCGGAAGCGCCTGCCTCTCGACGTGGTAATTGCCGAGTTGCAGAAGTGCAGGGGAACACAGTTCGATCCTCAACTGATCGATGTAGTCGTTGCGTCAGTCGCAGTGCGTCGTTTGATTGGTGGCGCTTCGGCAGCAGCGGAGCTTGCGGAAGAAAGTGGCCCTTCCAGATCCAGGCGCGTAAGTTGGCCTACAGGCGGGATCTGGAAGCGAAACGCTTAATCACAGGTGAAGTCCAGCATCCCCATACGCCTTAGCTGATCCGATACGGCCGGCGGGAGAAGCATCAGATACCGCAAGCTTTCGTCAATCTCCTTCGAGGTAACGCTCCCAATCTTAGCGCTCAGCCAGGTCTTAGCGTTAACAATGTCCGCTCTGTCGATGGCATCGTAACTGTTTAGGTTCTTTACCATCTCAGAGATTCTATCCTGCCCATCTCGGATCTGCCCACTACTAAGACTTGTTCGCGCGATCCAGCGAGCGAAAGGCCCAGCGTACCGCTCATAATGGATACTCGCGTTTACGCCCGAGGTAGCATTAAGACCCTGCTCTTGGGCTTGCGCCAAATCACCGAGCAGTGCGTATCCGTCTGCGGCGTACAATGCCCATGCCTGCGACATCGCGACTGACCCTTCGTAGCTGCGGAATATTTTGTTGTTCTCGCGGATCGATGTTCCTGCTTCACGGTATCCTGCCGAGCATGGCGTTCCCAACAATCGAGCCAAGTGCCGCTGCCAGAAAACATTCGAGTGCCAAGCGGCTTGTCCGGCATGCGCGAGATCGATCTGCCCATTCTATGGCCTCTTCGTACTCACCAACCCTCACAAAGTTTAGCGCCAGGCCAGAGCTGAGCTGAACGATTAGAGCGTCATTCCCAACTCGCGATGCGGTTAAGTGCGCCTGTAGATAAGCAGCGATGGAATCGTGATACTCGCCCCGCTTGGTCAAAATGGCACCCACACCACTGTGAAACATTGCTAGATCGGTGTTGGCGATCTTGTGGATTTGAAGGATCGTTGTCGCTTCACGGATACAGTCGAGACTAGAGGCCAGATCGCCAACACCATAAAGGAGCATCGCCTGGGCGAGGAGAACATGAACTCGGTCGTCCGGATTTAGAACTTCACCATGCATCGGTGAGAGAGCTTGCAGCAGTTGTGCCCTCACAGTGGGGCGAGCAAAGCCGGTGTTCAGGATGGAAGCTGCCTCGACCGCCGCTCGTATTCTGCTCGACCTATCCGCTGTGGATTCCACAAACGACAACAGCCTCAGCGGTAGGTTATCTAGTTCAGAGGAGTTTATAAGACCTGAGCGGCGCCGCGCCTTGGTTCTCAAGACAAAAGCAAGGTCACCTGCGCTCGAGTTGTCATTCTCTTCGAACTCGTCAAGAACCTCCAAAGATGTTTGCCAACGGCTCTGCTCCTGGAGAGCTTCCGCCAGAAGAATTAGAGCCTCACGTCTATCCCTTACCGGAAGATTGGGAAGGGCTGTCGACAGCCCCCGCTCCGCTGCGTAGGGGGCTCCTGACCGTATTGCTTCCCGAGCGCCGCGGAGGAGATAGGGAGTTGCTTCTGCGGCTCGTCCGGCTCGTGTACAATGCCAAGCTATTTCAAGGCCCAGTGTGTCGACTCCTCGTGTATGTTCTTCCACAAAGCGATCTGCGATTTTGCCGTGAAGTACCTTGCGAAGAGTTGCTGGTACACCCAAGTAGGCCGCAGCTCTCACCATCTCGTTCACGAACTCGAGGCCATGGGTTCCATCTCTGAGCACTCGACGCTGTACCAACTCAGCCATGCTGCTCATGGTTTGGCCTACGCTCAGGTCGACAATAGCGTACATGCTAAAGTCGTTCAGGCGGTGACCCAGAATCGCGGCCAGATTCATCACGCTGTGTGTCGTGCTGTCGAGCGATTTGGTTATGCGTTCAAGGATTGTGCGATACGGATTGTCGGGACGTTTGCCAATCCCGAAATCCTCAGTCATGGCATCTACGGATAGGGCCAATGATTGTTC
Source organism: uncultured Gemmatimonadales bacterium (assembly GCA_963840165.1). Classification (GTDB taxonomy): domain Bacteria; phylum Gemmatimonadota; class Gemmatimonadetes; order Gemmatimonadales; family GWC2-71-9; genus CAVVWJ01. Next base: position 660,540 of record CAWIXT010000006.1, on the reverse strand, counting down.
ACCGTTGATTTGCCAGTCTTGTACCAGCAGTTCGATGACCATCGGGTAACCGGCGCCGGCCCGCAGCAATGCCCGCCGCACGGTAGCTGTGGGCTGAGGATCGTCCGTGGGAACGAGGGAGGTGAGAAGCTCAGCACTTTCCTCATCTGCCAAGGGCGAAACCTCGATTTCACGCATGCCTAACGTGGCCGCTGCGCCTCTTAGGCCTGCGGCTTGGGCAGACTGAGAGAGCTCGCCCGGCCGCGCCAGCATCATGACCATGAGCGACTGTTGGCGCGCCCGCCTCATTACCAAATGCAGCACGGCCAAGCTGACGTCGTCCGCGTAATGCAGGTCGTCCACCACCAGAATGACCGGGTGCTCTTCCGCGATGGTGGTCAGTAGCTCGTGGAATGCCTCTGTGAGGCGAATTCGGGCGCTCTCGCCCTGGCTGTCACTGGCGACGGGAATCGTGGGAAATCGGTGGCGCACTGCCGGAACCGTGCGCGCCAGTTCCGCCAGCGCCTGCGGTGAGGTCGCCGAGACACCTGGGCGCTCCAGCAAACCCAGAATCAGGCTGCTGACGGTCGAGTAGGGGATTTCCCGCTCGAGGTCGTAACACTGTACCCGGCTGATGGCCGCACCTTCCAGCCCTGCCGCGGTGGTGAGCCGTTGCACCAGCGTGGTCTTGCCTACCCCCGAATCGCCCAACACTAACGCATGGCCTGGTTCGCCTCGCTTGACCGCCTCCCAGGCCTCGTACAACACCCGATACTCAGCGGTACGCCCTATGAAGGGGCGCCCCCGCCACTGGTCGGTAGGGACGGTGGGGATATTCGTCATCGTGGTCCGCTCCCAGCCGCGGCGACGCAGCCGGACCGCCATACCCTCGACCAGTTCGGACGGCACCGCCTGGAGCTCCTCCCCAAGCCTGGTTCTCCACGCCTCGTAGAACTCCAGGGCCGTCAGACGGTCGCCGGCGAACGCCCTGGCTTCCATTTTGGCCCTTATCGCCTCTTCGCTCAGATCGTCCAGCGCCAGCATGCGGTCCGCCAGCCGCTCGATCTGGCGTGAGTCTCCGGTGCGGCGGCATCGATCGATCAGGATGACCAGCGCATCCTTGATCATGGGCAGGAACCTGGCCTGTTGCCGATCCTTCCAGTGAGTGAACTCCTGGGAGTCAGGAATGTCGAACCCGTCGAGAAACCCAGCCACCTCCAGCGCACTGGTCACCTCCGAACCCAGCACGTCCCCCGCCTCGAGCCGCTGCAGATCCAGTTCGATCCGCTCCGGGACGAGACGGACGTGATCTCGGCTGGTTTCGAGGCCGCCCGGTCCCACCCGAGGCCGGAGGATGGTGAGTGCTGTCGCGAGGGAGTGCCGCGCCTCGGTCCTCGATACCCGGGGCCAGAGCAGCTCGCCCAGGCGCTCACGCTGGTGCGTCTTGGCGTCAACCGCGATGTAGATCAGCAGTGCGAGGTGCTTCTTGGTACGAAATCGGACCGGCTCGCCGGTGGGGGCGAGGAGAGCGGGTTGACCCAGGCAACGGAGGTACCGTCGCGGTTCCACGAGGACGTCGCGAGTAAGGGGGAGTTTACAGTATGGGGCTTCATAAACTGATCGTCAAATCAGACTGACAAACTCGTCCGGCGATAGATCTCCTGCACCGCACCAATCGTATCCGCCTGCTCCGCGGTCTTGTCGGTCCGATAGCGCTTGACCCGGGCGAACCGTAACGCGACACCGCCGGGGTACTGGGAGCTCGCCTGCACCTCGTTGAACGCGACCTCCACCACCTGCTCCGGCCGCACGTAGACCGTGATCCCATCGCGGGCCACCTCCAGCTCCAGCAGCCGCCTCGTTTGCCACTCGAGCATCTCGTCGGTCATTCCCTTGAAGGTCTTGCCCAGCATCACGAACCCGCCGGCCGGATCACGGGCACCGAGGTGGAGATTGCTGAGCCAGCCGTGGCGCCGGCCGTGGCCCCACTCCGCCGCCAGCACCACCAGATCCAGCGTGTTCGCCGGCTTGATCTTGAGCCAGCGGCGCCCGCGGTGTCCCGCCTGGTAGGGCGCATCCAGCGCCTTGGCCATGATCCCCTCGTGGCCCCGCTCGATGGCGGTCCGGAGGAAGCGGTCGGCCTCGACCGTGGATGAAGTCACCAGCCGGGGAATGACCGTCGGCGCCGGAGCCAGGTCGTGCAGCGCCGCCAACCGCTGCCGGGCCGGCTCGTCCATCAGCGAGCCGCCATCCATGTAGAGCAGATCGAAGAAGAACGGGGTCAGCGGGATGCTACCCCGGGCCCGGGCCACGTCGAGCCGCTGGCCGAACCGGCTCATGGTGGTCTGGAACGGATGCGGGGTCCCGTTCTCCCGCAACGCGATCACCTCGCCGTCGAGGATCAGCTCCCGCGCCGGGAGCGAGCGCACCAGCTCCACCACCTCCGGCACCGCGGCGGTGACGTCGTTGAGCCGGCGGGAGTAGACCGCCACCTGGTCCCCGCTCTTGTGGATCTGGATCCGGGCGCCGTCCAGCTTATACTCCAGCGCCGCCTCCCCCAGCTCGCCGATGGCCTCCGACGCGTCCTCGGCCGAGCCGGCCAGCATCGGATGAACTGGGCGGAAGAGTTGGGTCGCGATCGCCGCCAGCTCGGCGGCATTGCCGCTCAACGCCGCCCGCGCCACGCCCGGCAGGCTCCCCGCCATCATCCGGGCCCGCCGCACTCCCTCGGCCGGGACCCCGGCGGCCTTCGCGACCGCCTCCAGCATCAGCCCTTCCACCGCGCCCTGGCGCAGCTCGCCGGTGACCAGGCGAAAGAGGAAGTCCTGTTCGTCGTTGGTCGCATGTGCCAGCAGCTCCCGGAGCAGCCGGTGCCGCTCGCCGGTGGATCCCTTACCGGCCGGCACCGCTGTGATCCGCTGGAAGGTGGCGTCCACGTCGGCCAGCTCGATGGTGGGCGACTCGGCGGCGTGTTCGGGCATGGCCGCCTGGAGCGCCGCCCAGCCGATCCCGGTCCGCTGCTGCCGGATCGCGCCCGAGAGGTAGGAGACCGCGATCTCGATCTGGTCCGGCGGAACCCGCGCCAGCAGCCCGGCGATCAGCCCGACCTTCTCCAGCCGGCCGCTCACCTCCGCCACCCGGCGGGAGGTATCCACCACCTCGGCGAGTTTCATGATCTCGAACTTACTGGCATTCGAGTACCGCCGAGTGGGGTCGGCGGGACCTCATCCCGAGCGAGCCGGTGCGAGCGAGGGATCTAATCCGGGGGACCGGGAGCTAGCTGAGCAGATCCCTCGCTAGCTCGGGATGAGGAATCTCGCTCCGCCCGTCCACCCGTCCACCCGCCCGCCCGTCCGCCCGGTCCGCCCGTCCGCCCGTCCGCCTGTCCGCCCTCACTTGTCCCCGAATATCCGGTCGACCGAGTCGATCTCCGCCCCCTGGAAACGGAAATACTCCCGCCAGAACCCCAGGTGGCCCGGCGTCTGTTTGGGGGCGTTGGAGCGTACCAGATAACCGAGAAAGACGGACACGCCGTTGAGGTCGGCGCGGACGCGGGAGAAGTAGGAGCTGTTCTTGAACTCCTCGAAGGCGGGGACCCTCTGGTACATGCTGAGGCCCCCCGGCACGTGCTGCATCAGGTCCGACACGATGACCAGGTGCTTGGGCAGGCCGTCGTACTCCGGCTTCCCGAAGGTCCGGAGCGCGGTCGCCTGGATCGCCTCGAAGATGGGCGACGTCGCCATCCGCCGGGCAGAGATCTGCTCGTCGATGTCCGATCTGAGCTTGTCTGCGAACCCCTGCCATTTCTTCCGGGCCAGCTCCGGGTTCTGATAGATCTGGCTCAGGTCGTCACCGGCGCCAGGGTTGCAGAGGTGGGTGACGTGCTCGGTGACGCGGCGGCCCAGCCGGTCCACGGTGTACACCTCCACCAGGCCGAAGCGGGGGATGCTGTCGCGGATCCGGGCCAGGTAGTGGTGCACCTGGAGCCGCTGCGGGTCGGAGAACTGGTCCGATACGTCCAGCAGGATGACCACGATCTCCGAAGGAGGACGCTTGGTCGGGCAGAGGCTCACCGGATCGGTGGGGACCAGGCCGGCCTCGCCCTTGACGAAGAACGTGATGCCGGTGCCGATCAGAAACACCAGCAGCAGCCCGACCGCCGCGATGCGGGCCCTCATGCCGAATCGGGTGGACTCCCCCGGCGCCGTGGAGCCGGTCTCGTAGTCACGAAGCCGCACTGAAGCTGCCTCCTACGCTGGCGAGCTGGCCCACCGTCTGGTACTCCGGAATCGTGTGATCGAACTTTTCGTTGACCGCCTTGATGACCTCGTCGATCCGGGTGATCACCTCCGGGCGCACGTCCGGCTCCAGCCCGGGCATCTGTGGCATCACCGGGGGCTCTATGAAAGCGGGCCGGGCAGGAGGCTGCCGGAAATACGCCGGCACGTCCCCCCGGCGGACCCGCTGGTTGCCTTCGCGGTAGCGCTGGATCAGCCGCTCGTGCACCACGGCCAGGTGCTCCAGGTAGGCCCGGTAGTTGTGGTGCAGCCGGGAGCGCCCTTCGATCGCCTGCTGCATGTCGAACTGGGCCGAGCGCATCAGCTCGATGGCCGCGGTCATGTCGTCCACCGTCTGGTCCCGAAGCCGCATGATGGCAGCCAGCGACTTGGCGTTCTCGTGGGCGTAGCGCTCGATGGCGCGCTGCCGCTCCCGGCCGATCGCGCCGTAGCCAGGATAGGGATCGTGGGCGGCCGCGACGTCTATCACCGACAGCAGGCCCAAGGCCATGCCGAGCAGGACCAGGAGGCCGGACTTGGCGTCGCCCAGGAGCAGCGGCGCAGTGGTGAGTCGGTTCAGCAGCTCCGCCATCTGCACGCTTCCCGCGCCCTGGACGAAGAGATCGCGGTAGTGGCCGATGGCCAGGTTCAGGCCCACCAGCCAGACGGCGAATGCCGCTGTCGCCAGCGCACCCAGCGCCTTGCCCCATATTCTGCGGTGAAACAGGAACGGCAGACCGTACACCGCATACAGTGCGGCCACGCCTACGTTCAGGACCGACAGCACCAGCGCCTGCATGACGCCACCGATGATACCGGCCTCGCTGCCCTCGGCGAAGAACATCCCATTCAGGATCGATTCCAGGATGACGAACACGGCCAGGACCAGGAACGCAAAGGTCCGCTGGCCCTGGGAGATGTTCCGGGGAAGGCGATTCAGATTGTGGCGCTGCCTGAACTCCTGGTACTCGGCCTCCCGATTGCCTGCAGCCTGAAGCAGAGTATGAAGCGTGTTCTGGTCGTGGATGATCTCGGCCCGGAAGTCGGCCAGCGCATTTGCGCCGGCGGCCTCGAGCTGGACTTTGAGATCGGGCGTGATCGCCGCCCGGCGGATGCGGCCCTCGTAGAAGTCGCGCTGGGAGAGATAGTCCTCGTTGGCCTTGCGGGCCGCTTCCTCGATGATCCCCAGCACCTCCAGCTCGACCACATCGGGCCCGCCGGCGTCGGCCGCGGGGAGACGGGCCCGCCCCGCGTTCTCGGCTCGCTCGTCGAGCCGCAGCATGCGCGCGATCTGTTCGACATCGAGGGGAGGAAAGGTCTGGCTCCGGGACGGCGCGGACTCCTGCGCCCCCATCGTTCTGGCAACGAGATCCTTGACCGACTTCGCCATGAGATTCCTGCTCGAGCTGCTGCTATTGATGCGATCACGAGCTTCTATGACAAAGATGCAGGGAGGATTCACGCTGGTCGAGGCGTGCAAGTTGTTGCAGGCCATCAAGTGAGTATCAAGTGAGAGGGCGTGTCGGCGGTTGGTGCATTAGTCCTTGCGAGGCAGGCAGTGCCGAAGCAATCCCCCCCGATCGCGTGCGTGATCGTAGATCGGACGACCGCTCGCGATGACTGCTGGGAAGGGAGGCCTCTTGACGTCGGGTACGTTATTCCGTACGATATATCGTACGTTAGCTTTCACGGTGTATCGGAGGTTCTCACATGTGTAACCCACGAGACGATTGGGGCTTCGGCCCGGGGTTCCCGTTCGGCTCCAAGATGTGGTCCGGGGTGTTCAACACGGGTGGACGGGGTTCCCGGCGGCGTTCCCAGATGTTCGAGTCGGGAGAGGTCAAGTTCGTCATCCTCCGCCTGCTCAAGGAAAAGCCCCGCCACGGCTACGAGATCATCAAGGCGCTGGAGGAGAAGATGGCCGGCTGCTACACCCCGTCTGCCGGCACCGTTTACCCCACGCTCCAGTTGCTGGAGGACGAGGGGTACGTCCGGGCGGTGGACACCGAGGGCAAGAAGGTCTATCACGTCACCCCCGAGGGCGAACGCTATCTGGAGGAGCACCGCGACCTGCTGGATGAGATCCTGGACCGGGTGCGCGAGACGGTGCGGGACTTCACCGGCGGCGGGATCGGCGAGGTGCAGGGCGCCTTCGCGCACCTGGCGGCGGTCACCTTCAAGAAGGCATGGCGGAGGGGGCCGGATGATCCCGCTTTGAAACGTGTCGCCGAGATCCTGCGTAAAGCGGGCGACGAGATTGAGGATGCATTGAGGACAGGGGGACAGGGGGACAGCGGGACAGCCAAGGGCTGACAATCGGGAGATTGACGATGGGCTTCTTCGGATTCGTGTTCTGGATGTTCGTCATCTGGATGATCGTGCGGCACTGGCAGAGACGGGAGGGCAGGAGAATGGCGGGAGCCACCAGCGGCTGGTATGACTCGGGCGAGTTCTACTCTCCGCGCAAGGCGAGAAAGCTGGCCCGGCAGGCCCAGGGCGACCAGCAGCAGTACATAGATTCACTGGAGACGCGGGTGAGCGAGCTCGAAGAGCGGCTGGATTTCACCGAGCGATTGCTCGCGGAACGACGGGAGCCGGTGAACCAGGAGTAGTGTTCATCCTGAGGGAGTGAAACGACCGAAGGATCTTACCAGGCTGATTCAGAGCAGCCGAGTAGATCCTTCGCTTCGCTCAGGATGACAGGTGAATCAGATTCTGTGTCGCCCCGTCCGCCCGTCCTCACCCCTCATCGCAGGGGCAGGTACCCAGTAACCCGTACATGAGGATGTCGGTGACGGTCTTACCGACCTGATCGACCGAGAGCTGAACCGGGTCCATCGAGCGGAACACCCGGGTTCCCAGAGCCACGCCCATGATCATCAGTGGAACCACCCGGGCAGCCCGCTCGATGTCCTCTTTCGTGATGTCTTCGCAGTACCGACCTTCCTCCAGCAGCTGATGCAGGCTCTCCCGGCTGCGACATACGACTTCATCGAACACCAGCCGGCCGCCCTCCGGTACCTTCGGTAGCTCCGTCATCGCCAGGATGGCCACGTCGGCCTGCCCCGGCTGATGGAGACGTTGCCAGATCCGCTCGAGCAGCCCCCGCAGCACCTCTTCCCGGGTACCCCCTGCCTTCACCACCGCCTCGTCGCCGTCATCGGACACCACAGCCGAGCCCATCCGGTCGCGGATGAGGTCTACCAGGAGCTTCTCCTTCGACTCGAAGTAGTGGTAGAGACAGCCCTTGGTGACCCCAAGGCGGTCGGCTACGTCGTTCAGGGTGGCCTGGTTGTACCCCAGATCGGAGAAGGTCGCCAGGGCCGCGTCCAGGATCGCTTCCTTGCGCTCCTCGGGCCGCTGCCGTTGTCGCAAGGGTCGGGAATCGACCCCGGGATGGCTCTGATTCGCTGCTGTATCCATTTGCCCCTTCTCGATATGCGGCCTGACCTACCGGCAGGAATATATAACAAAATTGTATCGCGACGCACACGGTATTGACATACCTACCGGTAGGTATGATACTAGCTACCTACCGGAAGGTCAATAACGGCCGACCGAATGTCTTACTGAGTCGAGGACAGGTCCCCATGCGTACCGTCATCATCGTGCTGGCAGTCTCCAGTGCCCTCCTGCTCGGCGGTCTCACCTTGGGCGGCACCACCAAGCCGCCAGCTGATGCTCCTCCCCCTCAGGCGGTAACGGTGGCCGCAGTGCCCGAGCAGGCGGTCACCGAGTGGGACGAGTTCACCGGACGGCTCGAGGCCGTGGACCAGGTGGAGATCCGTCCCCGGGTCTCCGGTTACATCAGACGGGTGGCCTTCACCGAAGGCCGAGAGGTGAAGAAGGGCGAGGTCCTGTTCGAGATCGATCCGCGTCCCTATGAGGCCGAGCTGGCCCGGGTGGAGGCCGAGCTGGAGAGCGCCCGCTCGGCTGCGGCGCTGGCGAAGAGTGAAGTGCAGCGGGCCGGCACGCTGGTGGACGATGCAGGCGATCTCGCGGGAGGAGTTCGACAGCCGGACCAGCGCCGAGGTCCAGGGTGGCGCGCCGGGTCCGCGCCGCGGAGGCGGCGGTGGAGACCGCTCGGCTCAATCTGGAGTGGACCAAGGTCCGCTCTCCGATTGCCGGCCGGGTGAGCAACGCGCTGGTCACCGAGGGCAACCTGGTGCAGGCCGGGCCGCCGGACGGGTCCGGTGCTGACCACCGTCGTCTCGGTGGACTCGATGTATCTCTACTTCGACAGTGACGAGCAGACCTATCTCCGCTACGCCGGCCGGGCCAGGGAGTCGGGCGGGACCAACTGGCGGACCGCGCGGCTGCCGGTCTTTCTCGGGCTCGCCAACGAGTCCGGCTTTCCCGCACGAGGGCCGCCTCGACTTCGTGGACAACCAGGTCGATCCCGAGACCGGAACGATCCGGACCCGCGCGGTCTTCTCCAACCGCGCCCGGGCCCTGACGCCGGGCCTCTTCGCCCGCGTCAAGCTGGTGGGCACCGAGAAGACGAACGCGACACTGGTTCGCGACGCCGCCATCGGCACCGACCAGGACCGCAAGTTCGTGCTGGTGGTCGGGCCCGGGCGACACGCTGGCCTACCGGCCGGTCGTGCCGGGCCGGCTGATCGACGGCCTCCGCATCGTCACCTCCGGCGCTCAAGCCGGGGGAGCGCATCGTGGTGAACGGCCTGATGCGGGTCCGGCCCGGCATGAAGGTGACTCCCACGCGTCGGCGCGATGGTGCCTGATTCCGCTGCACCGGCCGCGGAGCGCTAGACCGATGCAATTCTCCCGCTTCTTCATCGACCGGCCGATTTTCGCGGCCGTGCTCTCGATCGTGATCTTTCTCGCCGGCGGCATCGCGATGTTCGCGCTGCCCATCAGCGAGTACCCGGAGGTCGTGCCCCCCTCGGTCGTGGTGCGGGCCGTCTATCCCGGCGCCAACCCGCGGGTGCTCTCCGAAGCCGTCGCCACCCCATTGGAGGAGCAGATCAATGGGGTCGAGAACATGCTCTACATGTCGTCGCAGTCCACCTCGGACGGCGTCCTCACGCTCACCGTGACCTTCCGGGTCGGCACCGACGTCGACCTGGCGCAGGTGCAGGTGCAGAACCGGGTGGCCCAGGCGCTGCCGCGCCTGCCCGAGGAAGTCCGCCAGCTCGGCGTCACCACGGTCAAGAGCTCGCCCAACTTCATCATGGTGGTGCACCTCCTGTCGCCGGACAACCGCTACGACATCACCTACCTCCGGAACTACGCCCTGCTGCAGGTCAAGGACGTCGTGGCCCGGATCCCGGGCATCGGCCAGGTGCAGGTCTTCGGCGGCGGCGACTATTCCATGCGGGTCTGGCTCGACCCGGGCAAGGTCGCCGCCCGTGGTCTGGCCGCGACCGACGTGGTCAACGCCATACGGGAGCAGAACGTCCAGGTGGCCGCCGGCGTGGTCGGCGCGCCGCCGATGCCGGTGCCGGTGGACTATCAGCTCACCATCAATGCGCGCGGGCCGCCTGACCAACGAGGAAGAGTTCGGCAACATCATCCTCAAGACCGGCGCGGGCGGCGAGATCACCCGCCTCCGCGACGTCGCCCGGCTCGAGCTGGCCGCGGGCGACTACGCGCTCCGCTCGCTGCTGGACGGGAAGGAGGCCGTCGGCATCGGCATCTTCCAGGCGCCGGGCTCGAATGCGCTGCAGCTCTCGACCACCGTTCGCGCCACCATGGACGAGCTGAAGGCAGAACTTCCCCGAGGGAGTGGAGTACCGGATCGTCTACGACCCGACCGTCAACGTGCGGGACGGCATCCGGGAGGTGGTGATCACGCTGTTCGAGGCGATCCTGCTCGTGGTGCTGGTGGTGGTGCTGTTCCTCCAGACCTGGCGCGCCTCGATCATTCCGCTGGTGGCGGTGCCGGTGTCGATCGTGGGCACCTTCGCCATCCTGCTGGCCTTCGGGTTCTCGATCAACACGCTGTCGCTGTTCGGGCTGGTGCTGGCCATCGGCATCGTGGTGGACGACGCCATCGTGGTGGTGGAGAACGTGGAGCGCAACATCGAGGCCGGCCTCTCGCCGCGCGACGCCGCCCACAAGGCGATGGACGAGGTGAGCCGGCCCATCGTCGCCATCAGCCTGGTGCTGTGCGCCGTGTTCGTGCCGGTGGCGTTCCTGAGCGGCCTGACCGGCGAGTTCTACCGCCAGTTCGCGCTGACCATCGCCTTCTCGACCGTCATCTCCGCGATCAACTCGCTCACCCTGTCGCCGGCGCTCAGCGCGATCCTGCTCCAGCCGCACGGCGCGCCGCCGGACCGCCTTACCCGCTGGCTGGATCGCGGGCTGGGCTGGCTCTTCCGGCCGTTCAACCGGGTCTTCGCCCGCGGCTCGGCCGGGTACGGCTCGGCCGTGAACCGGGTGATCCGGAAGAGCGGCATCGCCCTGGCCGTGTACGCCGGTCTCCTGGCGCTGACCTGGTTCGGCTTCAACCAGGTCCCGAGCGGCTTCGTGCCGACCCAGGACAAGCAGTACCTCGTCGCCTTCGCCCAGCTGCCCGACGCGGCCACGCTCGATCGGACCGAGAAGGTCATCCGTCAGATGGCCGAGATCGGGAGCGAGCAGCCGGGCGTCGAGAACGCGGTGCAGTTCCCCGGCCTCTCGATCAACGGCTTCGTGAACGCCCCCAACGCGGGCATCATCTTCTTCACCCTCAAACCGTTCGACGAGCGGCACGGGAAGGAGGAGTACGGCCTCAACATCGCGGACGCGCTCAACGCCAAGTTCGCCGGCATTCAGGAGGCCTTCGTGGCCGTCTTCCCGCCGCCGCCGGTGAACGGCCTGGGCCAGGTGGGCGGATTCAAGCTGCAGCTGGAGGACCGCGCCGGCCTGGGTGAGAGCCGCGCTCAACGACGCCACCCAGGCGCTCCTCGGCCGGGCGTATCAGTCGCCCGAGCTGGCCGGGGTCTTCAGCGGCTACCGCATCAACGTGCCGCAGCTCGATGTCGAGGTGGACCGGGACAAGGTGAAGCAGGCAAGGCATCGTCCTCACCGACCTGTTCCAGACCATGCAGGCCTATCTCGGGTCGGTGTACGTGAACGACTTCAACAAGTTCGGCCGCACCTACCAGGTGAAGGTGCAGGCCGACGCGCAGTTCCGGGCCACGGCCGAGAACATCGCCCAGCTCAAGGTGCGGAACGCGCAGGGCGCGATGATGCCGCTGGGATCGGTGATCACGGTGAAGCAGTCGCACGGCCCCGACCAGGCGGTCCGGTACAACGGGTATCCGTCGGCCGACATCAACGGTGGTCCGGCGCCGGGCTTCAGCTCCGGCCAGGCCGAGCAGACCATCGAAGGCATCATGCGCGACGTGCTGCCGAACGGGATCGGCTACGAGTGGACCGACCTGACCTACCAGCAGAAGCTGTCCGGCAACACCGCGGTGTTCATCTTCCCGCTGTGCGTCCTGCTGGTCTTCCTGGTGCTCGCGGCGCAGTACGAGAGCTGGTCGCTGCCGCTCGCGGTCATCCTCATCGTCCCGATGTCGCTGCTGTGCGCCATCGGCGGCGTGTGGCTCACCAAGGGCGACAACAACATCTTCACCCAGATCGGCTTCCTGGTGCTCATCGGGCTGGCGTGCAAGAACGCGATCCTGATCGTCGAGTTCGCCCGCGAGCTTCACCTCCAGGGCAAATCCCGGGTGGAGGCGGCGCTGGAGGCCTGCCGGATCCGGCTCCGCCCCATCCTGATGACGTCGCTCGCCTTCATCATGGGCGTGCTGCCGCTGGTGTTCTCCAGCGGCGCCGGCGCCGAGATGCGGCACGCCATGGGCGTCGCGGTGTTCGCGGGAATGCTCGGCGTCACCTTCTTCGGGCTGGTGCTGACGCCGGTGTTCTACGTGGTGATTCAAGGGCTGGTCGAGCGCAGGGCCCCGGCGGCGCGACAGTTCGCGCTCGAGCCGGCTCATGACAAGGATGCCAAACATGTATAACGCGGTGCTCGTGCTGCTCTCGCTGCTGTTGGTCGGCTGTGCGCGCCCCGGCGTACCGCCCCCCCGAGGTAGCTGTCCCGGCGGCCTTCCGGGAGACGCCGGATAGTGTCCCACCCGCGGTGGTCAGCCCGAGCCGAGCGCCACGGACACGTTGCTTCCGGTGGAGGCTGCCTGGCTGGGCGCTGGGCGACACCACGCTGACCCGGCTCATCCGCGAAGCGATTCGGCGCCAATCTCGACGTCCGCGCGGCTGAGGCGCGGGTGCGCGGCGCCCGCTCGGCCCGGACCGAGGTGGCGTTCGACCTGGCGCCGACAGTCACCGTCGGCGGCGGGTACACCCGGCAGCGGCTCTCGAGCGCGACCTTTCCCGATCGGCGTGGAGCCGCGTTTCCGGACCAGGACATCTGGGACGGCGGCTTCGATGCCTCCTGGGAGCTGGACCTGTTCGGCCGTGTCCGGCGGAACGTTCAGGCGCAGGGCGCATTCGTGGAGGTGGCGCAGGAAGGATCTGCGCGACGTCCAGGTCTCGCTCACCGCCGAGCTGGCGCGGGCCTACTTCGACCTGCGTGGGTCGCAGGAGCAGCTCTCGGTGGCGCAGCGGAACGCGGAGAACCAGCGCGGACGCTGGAGGTGACCCGGCAGCGGCTCGAGGCCGGCCGGGGCACCGCCTTCGACACCGAGCGGGCGCAGGCCCAGCTCAGCTTCACGCTCGCGACCGTTCCGCTGCTGGAGTCGCGGGTGGCTCAGGCGCAGTACCAGATCGGCGTCCTGGTGGGCCGCCCGCCGGCCGCGGTTGCCGCGGAGCTGGCCGCCGTCGCCACGCTGCCGGCGCTTCCCGGCGATCGGGACGCTGGCTCGCCCCGACTCGGTGATTCTCAGGAGACCGGACGTGGCCGCCGCGGAGCGCCGGCTGGCGGTCGAGCGGGCGCTGGTGGGAGCGGCCAAGGCGGAGTACCTGCCCCGGATCTGACCTGGGCGGGAGCGCTCGGCTACACCGCTCCGGGCTTCGACGCCCTGGGCGACGGGGGCACCTTCCGCTACGCGGTCGGACCCGATCATCTCCTGGCCGGCGCTCAACCTGGGCCGGGTGAAGGCGCGGGTGGACGCGTCACGGGCCCGCGAAGTCGGAGGCGCGGGCGCAGTACGACCAGACGGTGCTGCTGGCGCTGCAGGATGTGGAGACGTCGCTGTCGCGCTACCGGACCTCCCGCGCCCGGGTGGACGCGGATCGAGGACGCGGCCTCGGCCAGCGAGCGGGCGGCGGAGCTGGCGCGGGCCCGGTTCTCCGGCGGCGTGGCCGACTTCCTTCAGGTGCTGGACGCGGAGCGCACTCAGCTCGAGGCGCAGGATCAGCTGGCGCAGGGACGCACCGAAGCAGCGACGGCCTACGCCGCGCTGTACAAGGCTCTGGGCGGCAGCTCGCCCTCAGCCAACTAGCGGGACAGCGGGGCAGCGGGTCAGGGGGACAGCAGTGCCAGAACGCTGTCCCTCTGTCCCCTTAGTTAGGCCATAGCCACCCAAACGTCCCTGCCGTCACCAGCCCGTAAACCAGTCCGTCCAGCAGATCCTTCGCGGTGTTCCTCCACGGCTTGCCCCACCAGATCGAGTTGGGGACCTGTCCCAGACCATAGACCATGAAGCCGACCGCTCCCACGTTGCGGAAGACCTGGAGGTAGGCCGCGTCGCGGGCGAGGGAGTGCGACGCGACATACGCGATGAATAGAGAGACCACCAGCAGGAAGGCGAACCACTGTGAGAGATTCTTGCCCATATTGGGAACGCCGGTCGGCAGGACCGTGATCGTTGCGACCGGTCCTTCATTGTACTTCTGTTTCATCTCCGGCTTTTCCATGTCCTTCATCTCGGTGCAATACGGAATCACGTACTGGCCCGGTGCCGCGGAGCGCATGGCGGCCCGCACCGCATCCTCGCCGGGAAGCCGGGTGAAGTCCTTGTTGTGATACTTGAGCACCATGTGGATGATGGCGCTGACGAGGAAGACCAGGACCGACGAGATCAGGATGGGGAGCCAGAGATCGCTTACGCCGACCATGGAGCCTCCGGGTTGTGGGATGAGATGGCGGATAAGGTACTGTCAGATCGAGGTGTTGTCAGGGTGACAACGCTCCCGCAACGGCTATCTTCTTGGAACCCCCTCCCGTTTCACCGGAAAAGCCGATGAATATCGCGACCCTGCTCCTCGGACTGATCGTAGGAGCCGCCGCCGGCGGCCTGATGGTTTGGCTCAACGAGCGCAGGCTCAGGGATGCGTTCGCGTCGCTCTCCGCCGAAGCCCTGCGCCAGAACAACCAGTCTTTCCTCGACCTGGCGCAGACCAAGCTGGGCGCCTTCCAGCAGTCTGCCTCGTTCGACCTGGAGCGGCGCCAGAAGGCGGTGGGCGACTTGGTGCGCCCGATCCACGACGCGATTGCCCGGGTGGACGTCAAGCTGCAGCAGGTGGAGAAGGAGCGGGTCTCCCACTACTCCGGCTTACTGGAGCAGGTGAAGGCGATGGCCCGGACCCAGCAGGCGCTCCAGGCCGAAACCGGCAATCTCGTGAAGGCGCTCCGGGCGCCGCAGGTGCGGGGACGCTGGGGCGAGATCCAGCTACGGCGCGTGGTGGAGCTGGCAGGGATGCTGGACTACTGTGATTTCCTGGAGCAGGCCCGGGTGGAGTCGGAGGACGGGCGACTTCAGCCCGACCTGATCATCCGCCTCCCCGGGGACAAGACTATCGTGGTGGACGCCAAATCGCCGCTGTCGGCCTATCTCGACGCGACCGGCTGCAACGGCGACGATGGCGCGCGCGAGCTGCTGCTGAAGAAGCACGCCCGCCAGGTGCGGGAGCACATGAGCAAGCTGGGTGCGAAGGCGTACTGGAACCAGTTTCAGCCCGCACCCGATTTCGTGGTGATGTTCCTGCCGGGGGAGACCTTCTTCAGCGCCGCCTTGCGAGCACGACGCCTCGCTGATCGAGTTCGGCGTGGGCCAGCAGGTGATTCCCGCCAGCCCTACCACCCTGATCGCGCTGCTCCGCGCCATCGCCTATGGCTGGCGGCAGGAGAGCATCGCCCGCAACGCGCAGGACATCAGCCGGCTGGGACGGGAGCTGTACGAGCGACTGGGCCACATGGCCGGCCACTTCGAGGACCTGCGGAAGTCGCTGGTCAGAACGGTGGACAGCTACAACGACGCGATCGGGTCGCTGGAAGGAAGGGTGCTGGTCTCCGCCCGGCGATTCAGAGATCTGGGGATTGCGGGAGATGAGCTACCGGAGGTGCAGATTCGATTCAAGTGGGTGCGCGCAGATTGCAGGCAACTGAGTTGTCATCCTGAAGGAAGTGAAGGATCCCTCCGCGTCTGAATCGAGGGATCCTTCGCTGCGCTCAGAGCCTGCCCTGAACGCAGTGAAGGGATGACAGGTGCTGCGCTCAGAGCCTGCCCTGAACGCAGTAAAGGGGTGACAGTGGTCGCTCAGGATGCCGGTGGCGAACTGGCCGCCGTGACCTCTGCCCGGCCGACGGTGTTGTTGTCGGTCCCGAACCAGATCTGCCCGCTCTTCTCGTCGAACATCATGTGCCGCACCGTCCCGCCCCCGCTCGGCACCGGCGTGATGCCGAAGAACTTCTCGGTCTTGGGATCGAACCCCACGAACCGGTTCGGCTGCGACCCGGTCTCCACCAGCCAGAGCCGGTCCTTGTCGTCCATCGACATCGCATACGGCAGTGCGCCGGCGCCGCCCGGCAGAGCCCACTCCTTGAACTGCTTGCTCGCCGGGTCGAACCGGCCGAGGTAGCCCCGGGTGTAGTCCACGTACCAGATCCGGTCGTCCGAGGTGATCGCGATCCGCCGGCCCCGGGAGCGGTCATTCGGCATCGAGTACTCGGTGATCTTCATGGTCTTCGGATCGACGGTGCCGATCTTCTCGTTGCCGAACTCGTTGAACCAGGGCCGCCCCTTGGAATCCACCTCGATCCCATAGGGCCGGGCGTTGGGTGAGGGGACCTGGACCACGTCCACCTTTCCCGTCTTGGTATTAAGTCGCCCGACGTAATTCGATTGCTGGGCGGTAAACCAGATGTTGTCCTTGCCGTCGGCGATCAGGGTGTGGGGATCCCGCACCCCGGGCGGCATCGGATAGCGGGTGACCTTACCCGAGGCTGGATCCAGTTTGCCGATGTGCCCGTTGCCGTTGCCGGCGTACCAGACCATGTCCTTCTTATCCACGATCAGGTTGTGGGGCAGGGCGCCGTCCTCGATCTCATAGCGGCGGAACTTTCCCGTGGTGGGATCGAGATATGAGATGTAGTTGCCGACCTGGCCCACGAACCAGACCCGGTTCTGGCTGTCCACGAACGGGTCGCGCGGCCGCGAGTCGGCGTAGGGGACCGGCCACTCCTTGATGGGCACCTGGGCCGAGAGCTCGGCCGCAGGTGCGAGTGTGGTTGCGAGAATTGCCGCTGTGATGATTGTTCGCATCGTGACTCCGTAAGCTGAGAGACCCTTCGGCGCGGACGCCTCAGGATGACAGGTGCCGCTGTTGGGGGCACCTGTCACTTAGGCATGGCCCCTTCAACTGCCTCCGCCAGATCTTCCACCGAGCGGTTCACCCGCGTCTTCACGTCCTCCCAGGTGTCCGCCGTGGCGTTGTCGATGCGGCTCAAGCTCCGCTCGGCAGCCTTCCGCGACTCCCGGATCCGCGCCACCGCCCGGTCACTCACCGCGCCACCCTTCGACTTCACCTCCGCCGCCAGTTGCTCGATCTGGGTGTCCAGCTCCCCCAGCTGCTGCCGGATAGACGCCGCGAACCCCTGCCGGTCGTCGAACGAGAAGTCCCGCGCCTCCACCGGCGCCTCCTCGACCTCGGGGGTGGTTACCGTAAGCGACGTATCGGTCACGCCGCCGGTTTCGTTGTTCTTCCGGTCACCACAGCCGAGCAGCGCGGTGGTGAGGACGCCCGCGAGAGTAATGGCGAGATGGCGCATGGGGATTTCTCCGAGAGTTAGTGGATAAATAAAGAGTCGCCAGTCGTCAGTCGCCAGCTCGTTCCGCAGAACAACAAAGCCGGTCACTAGCACCAGCAACTGGCGTCTGGCAACTGGCGACTAGCCGAAGGCCCGCTCATCCGCCGTCGGCCCGTAAACCGGAGGCAGCGGCACATCCAGTAATCTCAGGTACACCACCAGAGACCCGCGGTGGTGATACAAGTGATTGAACATCAGGGAGCGCACCATGGTGATCCGGGGCGCTGCCATGAGCTCCCGGCCACCGCTTGCAAGGCGCCAGGTTGCCTCGGCTCGTTCGGGCGTCAGCTCGGACAGAAATTTCCGGCCCGATGCCAGGCTTTGATCCAGCGTGCTCATCAGCTCGGCCGAGCTGCGGGCCTGGGTCTGCACGAACTCGGGCGGCTCGCAGACATCCGGCCCCAGGAGCCGCTCGCCCAGACTCGGAATGATGGCGATGTGCAGGGCCAGCTGGCCCAGCGAGAAGGAGCGCTGGTGCGGCCTCCAGCCCAGACTTGCCTCCGGTACCCGCTGGAGAATACGTCGGGTGACCTGCGCCTCCTGCTCCAGCTCGGCCAGGAGTAGCTGGGAAAGCTCCCACGTATCAGTAGTGCGGGTCATCTGCAACCTCCAGTGAGCAACTGTGTCTGGCGACTGGCGACTGGCGACTGGCGACTCGCCAGTAGCCAATAGCCAATAGCTAATAGCCTATAACCCCATCCAACACATACCGCCCCCCACCCGTGGTCGCGGTCACCAGACACATGACGATCATGATGAGATCGTAGTGCCAGCCGTCGCCGTGTTTGCCCCAGAACCCTGTCTTCCAGACGAAGATCTTCTTCTGGATTGCACCCAGCATGATCAGGATCAGCCCCAGCGCGGCCAATTGGGTCAGCACTCCGAACGCCACTCCCAGCCCGCCCGCCAGCTCGGCGATCCCGAGAAACCGGGTGAAGCCGGGGCTGAAGCCGATGCTGGCCCCTCGTCCCACCGGATCTTTCGCGTGGCTCCAGCCACTGGTGATGAACACCAGACCTACCAGCAGTCGCATGAGCAGCAGGGCGACGTCGCTGTAGCCGTAGAGCCATTGGATGGTCAGGTGGACACCTTTTCGGCTCTCTTGCGACGGCCGCCGGGCTTCCGGTTGAGTGGCGTCGTGGCGGCCAGGTTACCCGACATGGCGAGCCGGGCGCGCAGCGCCGGGCTCAGGGACTTCCGGACCAGGGCCTGGATCATGTCCGGGGTGGGCGGCTCCTCAGCTTCCGATCGGCCTCAAATCACCGGCTTCGGCGGCGAGCACCGGCACGCCATCGCGATAGAGAACGCGGTTGCGGGTGATGCCGGTGATCCGGTCGCCCGGGGTGATGATCCCGGTCAGGTTGAGCGGATCGGCGGCGCTCAGCGCGATCAGCCGGCCTCCGCCCTCCAGGCGCCGGATCGATCGCAGCTGGCCCACGGCCTCCGGAAGGGCGAACTGCTCTCCGGACATGCCGGCGACGAAGCGGCCGCCCCGGATCTCGCCCCGGGCCTCCAGGCGGCGATAGACCATGAGCAGATCGCGCCAGGGGGGAGCACCGGTCTCCCGCGCGAGGAGACGCTTGAAGACGACACCGTAGCGGCGGAGCAGGGTCTTCGCGAAAAGCTCAGTCGGACGGTCGGACAGACGGACAGTCGGACTGCCGACGGATGGCTTGCCTGACTGCCCGTCCGCCCGTCCGGCCTGTCCGCCCGTTCAGCAGCGACCAGCGCCCCGCCGTCTCGATGCCCACCGGCGCGGTGCGGTATCGTCGAGTGGCGCCGCTCAGCGGCTTGCGCTTGCTCGAAGGCGTGATGAGCGCGCGGAGTCCCGCAAAGCTGTCCGACGTCACCAGGCCCAGGCCCGCCAGCTCGCTCAAGCCCTGCTCCACCTGCGTCGGCAGCAAACCCGACATCGCGGTCAGCTCATGGAAGAACGAGGCACCCCGCTGCTCCAAGCGTCTGCTTCACAATACCGGCGTAGCTGGAGAGCTGCGACTCCGCCTCAAGAGTATTCCTCAGCCAGGCGCTCAGGTTGTCCCGTAGGAATAACGCGACCGGTGTGGACCGGATCGGCCCGGCTGACCCGCTGCCCCGCTGCCCCGCTGCCCTCCCCCACGCCACCCGCCCCATCATGCAGAGGCGTGTCCAGCAGAGTGGGATCGTACTCGGCCACCCGGGACGAGAGCACTTCGCTCTCCCAGGCGGCAGCCGGCACCTCGAAGCCGTCCAGCTGGGCGATCACGGTGGCGAGACCTTCGAGCCCGGCGGCGTGCTCGTCCGGATCCACCCGCTGCCACGCGAACAGGAAGCGCATGAAGTCAGCCGCGCTGACCGGCTCGATCTCGGCCCGCAGGCGGTTGAGGGTGTAGCGATGGATCCGCGCCAACAGGCGCCGGTCGCACCACTCGAGGGTGGCCGGTCCGCCGTTGCGGGGGCTGAACTGGCCCCGGAGAACCACACCCTCGACCTCCAGCGCCGCCAGTGCGATGTCGGCGTCGGACTCGTCCACGTTGAGCGATGCCGCCAACGGCGCCGCCGTAGTCGGTCCGACGATGCCGAGCCTGCCTCTGAAACAGCTCGCGAAGAGCCTCTTCCCTGGTCACTTCCGACCTGCCCCGCTGCCCCGCTGTCCCGCCTTGACCTCCCCCAGCCGCTCCGTCGCCACCCAGAGAACCTGACCGTCGCCCAGCGTCACCCGGTCCGCTCGCCCGGCCGCCTTCAGCTCCTGGAACCAGGGCAACCACGATCGCACCGTCCCGACCCGAGATCCCCTCGACTTCGGTGAGGAACCCGGAGGTCAGCAGCGCGTCGTGCAGCTCGTCGGCATCGCGCGGGTCGGGCCAGGCCTCGTCCCGAACCCGCTCGATCGCGGCCGGGTCCAGGGCGCCGAGGTCGTCGGCGGAGGACGGCTCGAAGGCGCGTCGGGTGTGGACCGCCAGGGTCCGCCGCTCCTCGGCCGGTGCATCGTCGAGGAACGCATAGGGTCTGGCGTTCAGGATCTCGTGGGTCAGCGGTGACGGCTCGGGCAAGTCGCGGGCGACGTAGCGGATCTCGCCCGACTGGATCCTCCGGAGCACCGTCGTGAGCAGCTCGAGGTCCATCACCTCGTGCACGCAGTCGTCGATCGTCTGCCGTACCAGCGGATGATCCGGCACCTCGCGGTCGCCGGGAATGTTCTCCAGGCAGGCGACGGCGTGAGGAAACGCCGCGGCCAGCAGGTCCTCGGATTGCATCCGCTGAATCTGGGGCGGAGTTTTGCGGCCGTTCCGGCTCCGTGCGATTGCCAGCGCGATGGTCGCGTTCCAGCGCCAGTGGGTCCCGAACATGGGCGCGTCGAGCAGGGCCTGCACCAGGATCTCTTCCACCGTGTCGGGGTGGAGAAACTTGAAGACGGTGTCGAGCGGGAACGAGTGCTGCGGCCCGAGCGACAGCAGCAGCGCGTCTTCGGTGGCGGCGGCCTGAAGCTCGAAGTTGAACTGACGGCAGAAGCGCTTCCTGAGAGCCAGTCCCCAGGCCCGGTTCACTCGGCTCCCGAAGGGCGAGTGGATGACGAGCTGCATCCCGCCGGCCTCGTCGAAGAACCGCTCGGCGACGATGGTCTCCTGGGTGGGCAGGGTGCCGAGCAGGCGCTTGGACTCGCCCGAGGTACTCAACCAGCTGATGCGCTGCCGCGGCTGCGCTGTCATCCTGAGGAGCGCAGACCGAAGGATCGGCTGCGTTACCTGAGAGATCCTTCGGTCGCTCCGCTCGCTCAGGATGACAATCGCCGTAGGATCGACCTCACCCACCTCAATCGCCTGCTCCCGGTCCTCCAGCCGCTTCTCCACCTCTCCCCGGAGCTCCGCCACCGCGGCAGACAGCTCGTTGCTACGGGCCGGCGCCTCGCCCAGCCAGAACGGAATGCTGGGTGGCTGACCGTGGGCGTCTTCCACCCGCACCGTTCCCTGCTGAACCCGAAGAATCCGCCAGGATGTGTTGCCCAGTTGGAAGATGTCGCCCTGGAGACTCTCGACCGCGAAATCCTCGTTCACCGTGCCGATGAAGGTGTTGTCCGGCTCGAGGATGACCCGGAAATCCGAGTTATCAGGGATGGCCCCACCGGAGGTAATCGCGAGCATGCGGGAGCCGCGCCGGGCTTTAATCTTCCCATTCACCGCGTCGTGATGGATCAGCGCGCCCCGGCGGCCCCGGCTGGTCGAGAATCCCTGGGCCAGCATCGCAACGATCTCGTCGAACTCGGCGCGGGTGAGGTGCCGGTAGGGATAGGACCGCCGGACCAGCTGGAACAGCTCCTCGATATCCCAGTCCTCGCCCGCCGACTCCGCCACCACCTGCTGCGCCAGCACGTCGAGCGGCTTGTCTCGAATGACCAGCCGGTCGAGCTGTCCCCGGCGAACCGACTGCAGCAGCGCGGTGCATTCGACCAGCTCGTCGCGGCTCAGCGGAAAGAGCCGGCCCCTGGGAGTGCCGTGCACCGTGTGCCCCGAACGGCCCACCCGCTGCAGGAAGGTGGAAATCCGCCGTGGCGTCCCCAGCTGGGCGACCAGATCCACGTGGCCGATGTCGATGCCGAGCTCGAGGGATGCGGTGGCCACCAGAGCCTTGAGCTTGCCGCCCTTGAGCCGCTCCTCTGCGTCGAGGCGAGTCTCTTTCGAGAGACTGCCATGGTGCGCGGTGACGGCATCCTCCCCCACCCGCTCGGCCAGGTGGCGAGACACCCGCTCCGCCAGCCGGCGGGTATTCACGAATACGAGGGTGGTCTTGTGCGACTCGATCAGCTGGGCCAGCCGGTCGTATATCTCGCCCCACACCTCGCCGGACATGACTGCTTCGAGCGGAGAGCCCGGGAGCTCGAGGGCAAGGTCGAGGGTCCTTCGGTGACCTTGGTTGATGATTGCTGGACAGCGGGTCAGCGGGTCAGGGGGACAGTTCGCGGCATTTGAGAGTTGGTGTTCCAGGCCAGGCTCAGGTCGCGCGAGAACTGTCCCGCCGTCCCCCTGTCCCGCTGCCCCTCCGACCAGCCACTTCCCGACCTCGTCGATCGGCTCCATCGTGGCCGACAGTCCGATCCGCTGCAGCGGCTGCTGGGCGACGTGAGCCAGTCGCTCCAGCGTCAGAGCCAGGTGCGCCCCCCGGCGCGACTCGAGCACTGCGTGGATCTCGTCCACGATCACGGTGCGGACAGTGCGGAGCATCTCGCGGCTTCGCCGGGCCGTGAGCATGAGATAGAGCGACTCGGGGGTGGTGACCAGGATGTGCGGCGGCTTCCGGAGCATGGCCGCCCGCTCGGAGGTGGGTGTGTCGCCCGAGCGGATTGCCGCAGTGATCCTCGGGGCCTGGTACCCCATCTCCTCCGCCAACCGGCGGATCTCCCGGCGGGGCTCGGCCAGATTGAGATGGATGTCGGCGCTGAGGGCCTTCAGGGGCGAGACGTAGACCACCCGGGTCTCGTCCGGAAGGGGGGACTCCATCCCCTCACGAAACAGCCGGTCCAGCTCCTCGAGAAACGCTGCCAGGGTCTTTCCCGACCCGGTCGGGGCCGCGATAAGGGTATGCCGCCCCTCCCGAATCGCCTGCCAGCCAAGGCGTTGCGGAGGGGTGGGCTGACCGAACTTCTGTTCGAACCAGCGGGCTACGACGGGATGAAAGGCGGACAGGGGCATCGACTAAAAATAGTCGCATAATCCAGGATCTGCCCGTCCTTTTGAAGCTGCCCGCGGGCGGAGAGCACCCGTGACTCTGGTCACTTACCCGGCGGCCCGCCCCACCCATCTTGCTCCCGTTGCACAGGGCGACCCAGGCACACTCTCATTCCAGGAACCAAGATGGGCGATTCAAGACCCGGAGTATTCGGCATCTTCAAGCAAGGCTTCAAGGATTTCATGGAAGACGATTGCATGACATCCGCGGCCGCGCTTTCCTACTATACCGTGTTCTCTCTCCCCGCCATCCTGATGCTGCTGATGCTGGTGATCAGCTCGGTCATGGATCCCAGCGATGTCCAGGGAGGCCTCGAGTCTCAGCTCCAGTCCCTGATGGGGCCGAGCGCAGGCGGCGAGGTTCGTACGATCCTCCAGGAAACCGAGCGCCCAGGTGGCGGGTTGATTCCCACGCTCGTGGGAATCGTCGCGCTGATCTTCGGCGCCACGGGCGCCATGGGCCAACTTCAGGCGGCACTGAACCGGGCCTGGGATGTGAAGCCGGACCCGAATCAGGGAGGGATCAAGAGCTTTCTCACCAAGCGGCTCTTCTCGCTCGGCATGCTGCTCTCGATAGCATTTCTTCTAATGGTGTCCCTGGTAGTCAGCACCATGCTCTCCGGGGTGGGTGACAGACTGTCGTCGTTTCTGCCCGCCGCGCTGTCCGAGGGAGTTCTTCACATCGTGAATATCGTCGTCTCATTCGCGGTCATCAGCCTCCTCTTCGCCGCGATGTTCAAGGTGCTTCCCGATGCCAAGGTGGCGTGGAGGAGCGCGTTAGTCGGCGGCTTCGTCACCGGAGTCCTCTTTGTCGTGGGGAAGTATCTGATCGGTCTCTACATCGGACAGAGCAACCCGGGCGAGGCCTACGGCGCCGCGGGATCTCTGATCGTATTACTGCTCTGGATCTACTACTCGGCCATCATCGTGCTGTTCGGCGCTGAGTTTACCGAGACCTGGGCCGAGAAGCGGGGTGAGGGGATCGAGCCGGAGCCGGGAGCGGTTCGAGTGCGGCAGGAGGAGCAAGTGGTAGGAGGAGGGCGGGAAGAGCCTGCCCCGAGCAAGCAAGCGAGGGGGCGGGAGAGGCGCGCAGGGCGGGAGAGACGGGAAAGTCTGGCATAAGGGAAGGACGGGAAAGACGGGAAGTAAACAGGATACCTCATTCCGAGCTTCGTTCGGGATGAGGTGTCCCGTTTACTCTCCGTCCTCTCCGTCCTCTACTGAGCCACCAGCGGCTGCGTCAGCACAAACACCACCGGGGTCTTGGCCTTTACGACGACGTCGCGCGTCGCGGTCTGCGATGCCACCACGGCACCGCCCGCGGCCCCGATGACCCCGCCGATCACGGCACCTTTGGCGTCCTTACCGATCACCTTCCCCAGGACGGCCCCACCCGCTGCTCCCACGCCGACCTTGGCCGCGTCGCCGGCGGTCACGCCCCGGCCCCGAAGTTCGTGGGGCACTGGCTGCACCTCGGCGCTGAGCTTCCGGATCTCACCACCTACCCCAACGCCCTCGACCTGAAGGCGGAGCCGGCCCTGAGCGCTCTTGCTCCTGGCCGGGCTGAGCCTGGTCACTGTGAAATGGACCGGCGCGCCGGCCGCGATCAGCGTCTTCCCGTCCGATCCGGTCACGTTCTCCATGACTACCGCAGTGACGGCTCGGCCGACGGTGTCGGTGCGGGAGTTGATCGAGTCATCCAGCGCCGCGTGAATTTCGGTCCCGATCGGCAGGGTCGAAGCGGCAGCAGTTGAACCAGTGGATGGAGAAGTGACGAGAGGAGGAGAGCCCGCGGGTGCCGCCGAGTCGGTGGTGGCCGCCGTCGCAGCGGGCGCCGGGGCCGCCACGGTGTCGGGAACACGGTTCGAGGTATCTGCCAGCGCAGCGCGAGCGGCGGAATCGATGGCCGCGCCGACCGTATCTGGCATGGAATCAGCACCTGGTCCAACTGCAGTGTCTGTCGCCGGGGGCGCGACAGTATCCGGCGGCGTCGAGTCCGGCAGGGGATCGGGTGCGTATCCCTGAGCCGTGGCAGTGTCCTGCGGGGCCGGTGGTGCGACGGCGGCGGGGGCCGGCTTCGCCGGCGAGCGTCTCGCCTTCCGCGCTCCGGGTTTTGGCTTCGTTGCCGCCGGGGCGACGACCTGATGCTCCACCGGTGCGATCGGCTGGGTCGTATCCACTCGCGCCACTTCGAGAGGGCGGGTCAGGTTGTCATCGGTCGCGGGAGCGCGCCGTTCCTCGCTGCCGGGCGAGCAGGCTGAGGCCACGGCAATACCCGCAAGCATTAGTAAATGCTTTGTCATTGTTCCTCCGGCCCTGGGGGCGGTGAGACGTGCGATGTGTTTAGCCCTCCAGGGCTTTTGTTGCTGTGGGTTGGCTCACGAAACCGGGTTGCAGGCGGGCACAGCCCTTGCCCGAACGTGGCGATCGGCTTGGGTTAAACCCGCCTCAGAACACGACATTCGGCAAATCTCGCCGGCCGTGGCCAGTGCTCCACTCGCGGAGTCCGCCAGAGCTGCCGGGATTTACCATGTCTTCCTCATAACCAGGGGACTGTGTTGAGCGACTGTGCCAAGTGCCATACCCCGCTTCCCACCAGATGGCAACTGCTCCCAGTGCGATGTCCCTCTCGGCTCGAAAACGGGTCCGAGCTCGAGCGCTCCAGGAGCGGCTGGCGCGCACTCTCGAGGGTCGCTACGAGATCACCCGCCTGCTGGGCCGGGGCGGTATGGCCGTCGTCTTTCTGGCGCGAGACCTGGTGCTGGAGCGCGCAGGTGGCCATCAAGGTGCTGCCTCCGGATCTGACCCAGGACGCGCAACTGGTCACCCGATTTCAGCAGGAGGCCAAGACCGCGGCCAAGCTGGACCATCCCAACATCATTCCGATCTATCGGGTGGAGAGCGAAGGCGGACTGGCGTACATCGTGATGAAGTACGTCTCCGGTCAGTCGCTCGAAGAGCTTGCCTGGCCAAGGGACCGCTTCCCGATCGAGCGGGTCCGCCACATGCTCCGCGAGGCGGCGCTGGCCCTGGGTCACGCCCATGACGCGTATTGTCCACCGCGACGTTAAGCCGGCCAACATCATGGTTGACGACGACGGCCGGGTCATCCTCACCGACTTCGGCATTTCAAAGGCGGTGCAGGACGCGGCGCAGCTCACCGGCACCGGCACCATCATCGGCACGCCGCACTACATGGCGCCGGAACAGGCCCGAGGCCGGAGGTCGATGGGAGCGCGGACCAGTATGCGCTGGCCATCGTGGGTCACCGGGTGCTCACCGGAAAGCTGCCGTTCGATGGTGACGCCCAAGCGATTCTGTACCAGCAGGTCTTCGAGTCTCCGCCGTCCACTGTGCTCGAACGCGCGTCCCGACACTCCGCCGGATCTGCGACGGGCCCTGGACCGGGCTCTCGCCAAGGATTCCGGCTCGCGGTTTCAAGACCATGGAGGAGTTTGCCTCCGCCATCGCGGTAGAGCGTTCCGGTCCCACCACCGTCGTGAGCGAGCCGTAGCGCCACGCCCAACCGGACGTCGGTCACAACGCCGAGGCGGTGGGCGATGGCGGCGGTGTATTCGTCGCCCTGGCTGACGTGGCCGTGGTGCTGGCGCTGGTGGCCTGGTTCGCGCTGCCCAGGCTTTCAGATCGATCGTCGGAGCGCAAAGCCGGCAGACCGCCCGGTGCCGACAGCCGCGGCGGTCGCCAGCACCTCGCCGAGTCTCGGACCGCGCCAGCATCCCGGCCGGTACGGCGGACGCCGCGGTGCACCGGTCCCGTCTCGGTGCGGAAAGACGCGGCGCCGCCAAGCTGAAGCGGTGACCAATACGCCCGGCTGAAGGTGGACTCGGATCCGCGGGCCGTGGTGTACGTGGACGGCGTCAAGGTCGGGCTCACCCCGATTTCCAATCACCGCCTTCCGTTCGGGACTCATCGGCTCCGGATCGACGAAGGCCGGCTACAGCGTCCCCAGCAGAGATCATCGTGGTCAAGGGGACGGGTCCGATCACCCGCCGCTACCAGCTCCAGCCGCTCAGCCGCCGCTAGGCGGCGCTACCGGGGCACAGCCCTTGCTCGTTCGCTTTCCCAGTTACGTCTAAACCCGCTTCAATTAACGACCTTGGGTAAAACTCACCGATCCCTTCGGACTGCTCCGCTCGCGGAGTCCGCCCGAAGGTGCCGGGATTTACCAGAGCTGACTCCCTGGGGGCGCCCGGATCACGTGCTACCTGCCGCAGAGAAGGATCCATCGAGCCGGCGCCTCGGACTTCTAGTCCTCGGCCTCGGGAGCAGTGCTGTCCGCCTGCTCCGACTCCACCAGCTCTTGTCGATCAGACCTACGTGACGATCAGCTCGGCGAGTCCCGTCGTATTGCGGGGCGACCAGCTCGAGCTCACCGCCTCGGCTCTGGACCCGGACCTCGCCGGGTGACTCGGTGGAGGTGCGCAACGCGGAGCTGGTCTGGTCGAGCGACGATCCCACCCTGGCGTCGCTAACCTCCAGGGACAACAACACCGACGATCGCCACCGGCGTCAACTCCGGGCGTGGTTCAGATCCGCGCCGTGGCCACCGGCTTCCAGGGCTCAACCGCTGCGGCCTTCCCGCTGCGGGTCTCCAATCCGCTCGAGATCGACAGCGTGCGGCCCGCCGTCGTTCCGCTACGGAGAGAAGGTCACCATGTACGGGGTGGGTGTGAGACGCTGTTCTTCGCCACACTTGCAGGGAGCGACGCTGGTGCCGGACACGTTCTCGGTCGCTGCCGGGCGCCGGTGGGACTGGGCCAGCTCAGCTTCTGGGTTCCGCCCCCGGCAACGAGCGGTCACATCGTGGTGCTGAGCCCGACTCAGCTCGTCATCGCGCCCGAGTCTACCACCGTGCTGCCGACCGATCTCTACGAGCCGAACGAGACGGCGCCCCGCAGCCCTCGACCTGAGTGCCGGTCCGTTCTCCGACGCTGCCGGCGATTCGGTTCTATAACCCGGCGCTTGGCCTTCGAGGAGCTGGATCGAGACGACTCGCTCCGGTGTCGACTGGTATCGATTCTCCGGTGCCTCCGGTCGGAAGTGATCTGACCTTCATCTTTACGGCGCCGAGCCTCAAGAACGCACACCTCACCTTCCTGGCCGCGACGGTCAACAACGCCGATTCGGTCGAGCACCCCCGGCTGGACCATCGGGTCGGGCCTCTACCACTGCAAGGACCACGCGTTCAAGGTCGACGAGCGCACCGTCCGACTCGCTCATCGTCGCCCTGAAGAACGTAGCCCGCCGGCGTCGATGGACTTTGTCTCGCTGTTCTCCGCGGCCGGGCGCTACGGCATCGCGGTGGTGGACGGCTATCTCACCAGCTATCCCCGATCGGCGGACCGGCTCGAAGAGAACGACAACTGCGAGTATCGCCGACCGGAACTTTGCCGATCCGGCTACCCGGGTGGACCTCACCACTCCCTTCTCGGACAGCCTCACGATCGACAACCCGCACGACGTCGGACTGGATCCGGTTTCACGTGCCGGGCGCGGTGCCCCAGACGGTGTCGCTTCAGGACTGCCGCACCCGCCGGGGCAAACGGCGCCCACGGCCGGAGACATCGACCTCCAGGTCCTGGGCATACCGGTTGACGGGTCTCCGCTGATCGTTCGTGGAACTTCCAAGAACCAGCGATCCAGCGAGTCGCTCACGCTGCTCCTGGATCCCGGGGACTACTACATGGTCGTGACCGACTTTGCCGGAACGCCGATTCACTACTCCCTGTGCGCTGCCGTGGGTCCCTCCTGTACCCTGCAAGCCGGGATTCGTGATCTGCCGCCGCCACCCGGGGAGTAGCGCGGTGAGGGCCTGCGTCAACTGCCACACGCCCCTTCCGGTGGACGGCCGGTTCTGCGCCATCTGCGGCACGCCGTCGGAGGCTGGCGCATGTCTGTCCGCCCGACCCGGTCGCCGAGCTGAAGGAGCGGCTGGCGCGTACCCTGGCGGGCCGATACGAGATCACCCGGCTTCTGGGGCGGGGCGGCATGGCGGTCGTGTTCCTGGCCCAGGACCTGGTGCTCGAGCGCCAGGTAGCGATCAAGGTGCTTCCGCCCGACATGTCGTTCGACACCAAGCTGATCCCCCGGTTTCAGCAGGAAGCCAAGACCGCGGCCAAGCTGGACCACCCCAACATCATCCCGATCTACCGGGTCGAAAGCGAGGCCGGGCTCGACTACTTCGTGATGAAGTACGTCACCGGTCATTCCCTGGAGCAGGTGCTGGAGCAGGGGCCGCTCCCGATCGACCTGGCCCGGCGGGTGCTGCGTGAGGCCGCGCTGGCCCTGGGACACGCCCACAAGCGCGGGATCGTTCACCGGGACGTAAAGCCGGCGAACATCATGCTCGAGAGCGATGGCCGGGTGGTCCTGACCGACTTCGGCATCTCGAAGGCCCTGGAGGGACGGATCGGGCTTTACCGGGACCGGAGCGATCATCGGCACCCCGCACTACATGGCCCCGGAGCAGGCCAAGGGGTCTCGACGGTGGACGGACGAGCCGATCAGTACTCACTTGCGGTAGTGGGCCACCAGATGCTGACCGGTAAGCAGCCCTTCGAAGGGTCCTCCCACAGCATCCTCTATAAGCATGTATTCGAGCCGCCACCGCGGGTCTTCGAGACCCGTCCCGACGCGCCGGCTGACCTGGTGGCGGCACTGGACCGCGCGCTGGCGAAGGACCCGGAGCAGCGCTTTGCCACCATGGAGGATTTTGCCGCTGCCTTGAGCGGAGACCGGCGCTCGGGCTCCCGAACCATGGTCAGCACGCCGCTGAACCGGGTGACCCGCCGGAGCCGGCTCGTGGTCCGCCTGACCCGCTCCAGGTTCGTGCGCCGCGGGCTCGTCGCCATCGGCGTTTGCCTGGCGCTCGGCGGCGCGGCCTGGGCCAGCCTCCGTGAACCCGCGAAGTCGCCCGGCCTCACCTCAGTGACTCCGGCACCCGCAGTCGCACCGGCATCTCAGGGCGGCAGCATTTCGCCCGCGAACCAGCCCAAACCGGCTACGACGGTAACGACCCAGCCGATGGACACCTCCCGGGCGCCACCCTCGCGGACCACGGAGGTCACGCCTGCTGCCGCGAAGCCGAAGCCGGCCAGGAAGGAATTCGCCTATCTCACGGTCGCTTCGGAGCCCTGGGCGATGCTGTATCTCGATGACGTGGAAATCGGACCCACACCCGTGGCCGACCATCCGCTCTCGCCGGGCAGGTACCGGCTGCGGATCGAGCAGGAAGGCTACCGATCGAAGACGGAAACGATCGTCGTAACCGGCCCCAATCCGATCCGCCGTCGATACAGCCTCGAGCCGGCAGGTGTGGAATGAGAACCAGCGTCCCTGCGGTGATCCGAGTCGTCCTGGTCATCGGGCTTGCCGCATTCCCGTTGCCCGCGGTGGCGCAGGACAGTCCGACCCTGCGAGAGGCCAACCGAGGCGTACAGCAATCTTTCGTATGTGGAAGCCATCACCCTGGCTCGCAAGGCGTTCAAGGAACGGCTCAGCCGGGACGATCAGGCTCGCTACTACGAGCTGTTGGGTTTTGCCTATGCGTCGCTGGACAGCACCCGGCAGGCGACCGAGGCCTTCAAGCAGGTGCTGATGCTGAACCCGGACCGGGGGCTCGACGCCACCCTTATCTCCCCTAAGATCACCAGCACCTTTGCCCTGGCCCTGGCACAGGTCCTGGTGCTCAGAGAGGCTGAAAGTGGACTCCACCGAGTTCATTGCCGGCGTCGGATCGGTTCCTATCACCTTCAGTGTGACTCGGCCCGCACGGCTATACACCAGAATCGTCGGGCCCGGCGGTCAGATCACCGTGGACTCGGCGCTGGCGGAAGGCGCAGTGCGCCTGAACTGGAACGGGCTGCTGGCCAACGGCCATCCACCGGAGGCCGGCAGCTACCGGGTCATCGTCCAGGCCACCGCCGGCCGGGACAGTTACGCGGCGGCCCTCCCGCTCGCCATCGAGGTGGGGACAGTGGATACCCTGGACCATCTCGCCAGCCTTCCCGGCTATGACCTGTTGCCCGAGAGCGTAGTGCCGGAACGAAGCTGGAAGCCGGTCGGCCTGGCACTCATGGCAACATCGGTCGCGCTGGGCGGGAGTCTGGCGCTGGAAAGCTCGAAGCTCGGGAGCGGGGGCCGCCGCGAAATTCTGACGATCGGCATGGGGTCGGCGCTGGTCGGCGCTCTGGCCACGATGAAGCGGCCCGCCCCGGTGCCGGCCCAGGCGAACATCCTGTACAACAGCCTGGTCCGCGAGCAGCTGGCCCGGCGCAATGCCGAGATCGCGGCCGAGAACGCGCAGCGCCGGCGGCAGGTCAAGCTCGCCATCGTCCCCCGGCCGCGGGGGGCAGAGTCGTGAGGACCTCCTGGTTCCTCATCGGACTGGTCGTGATTGCCAGCCCTCTGCTCAGCGCGCAGCAGGTCAGTGTCGGCGCCGGGTACACTCTCGCCGACTATAAGGAGCAAGCCGAGTTTCTGCATTTCAGCGGAGGCGGGCCCACGGCTACCGTCCTGGTGGAACGAGGCCGGCTGGCGCTTCGGGTGGACGCGTCGCACATCTCCCTGGATCCGAAGGAGGGCTCCACGCCAGAGCTGGAGTCCTTCACGCTGGACCAATTCAGCGTACGCATGCGCTACCGGGCTATGAGCGTCATCGGTCTCGAAGCGGGATACACCAGGCGGTCCGTCGACCCATCCCGGGCCGCTCAGTCATTCAGCGCGGCTACGCTCGGCGTGCGAGCGGCGTACCCTCTCGCACCCGGCGCCGAGGTTGCGGTTCGAACAGCCTATGTGGCGGGCACCGGCTTCAGCGGCGGTGGCTCGGCTCCCTTCGGCATCGAGCTGGGGCTGTACGCGGCCTATGGCCCAGGATCCGGACGAATCCGCTTTGTCGGAGACTACGAGTTCCAGAGGATCGACCGAAAGACTGATCAGAGTGAGGGCGGCGTCAGCGTCCCGATCCAGAGCTCCTTCACCCGTCTCGGGGTGTCGCTCACGTTCTGAGTCGGCCGGCCACCTGCGACCTGCCCGGTGGCCTCGCACCTCGCCAACCGACCCGGTCACCGTCCTATGTCGGGCCCCGCTAGTGCCCCGCGTCCAGCTCGCCAATCTCCCTCGCCTGTAGTGATTTGCGTTCTATCAGCTCCGGGTCCGAGCCGGGGCCGCTACGATCGGCGTCGGGGCACACGCGTTGCAGTTAGGGCCCCGTCCGCCTTCATGCCACAATCTTCACTACGCGCGGGATCCGAGATCGCCTGAGTTCCGGCCCCGAAGGTCCGACCGATCCCGAGCGTCATTTCCGGAGTAACTAATGGTCAGCTTCCTGAAAGGTCGCCGCCGCGATGACGACTCGGTGGTCGCCGTCGATTCGAGCGGACGAAATGTTGCCGCCGCGCTGGAGGCGCTTGTCGCCCGCGCCGAAGCCGCCGCGAACGACCTGCGGTCGCTCGCTCCCGATCCTTGAGCGTGCGGCTGAGTTCGACGCACTTCGGGAACGCTGCGAGGAAGTCGAGCGCCAGGTTGCCGGGCTGGAAAAGCTCGGGAGCCAGCTCAGCATGGCCGAGGAGCAGGTCGAACGGGTCATCAAGACCCAGACGGCCACCGAGGTCCGCCTGGGCCATGCGAGCGAAGGGGTGGAGCGGCTCCAGACCCAGATGGCCGGGCTAAGCGACAAGGTCGAGACGGCGCTGCTGCTGCGGGAGCAGGTGGATTCGTTCCTTAGTTTGCAGGGCCCCCTCAACTCGCTCCGGAGCGATTCCGAAACCCTCCGGACCCAGCTAGCTGAGCAGGCCGAGAACGTGGCCCGGATGCGGACCCAGCACGACGACGCCCTCACCGCTCACCGGCATACGACTTCCCGCCTCGAGAACTTCGACCAGGACTTCCAGGCCGCCACCGGCAAGCTGGAGGATGTGGTCCGGAGAGTTCAGTCGGTCGAGCGGGCCCTGGAGCCGATCAATCAAGCGTCCACCTCGATCCCTGACGTCCAGCACCAGTTGGCCGTGCTGAAGGCCTTGGCCGATCAGGTCGCCCAGAAGACCACCATGCTGGAGCAGGAGCGTGAGGCGATCGACCGCGCCGCCAGCCAGATCGCGCAGCTCACCCGGATGGACCGGGAATTGGATGCCTGGCTCCGCCGCCAGGAAGAGCAGATCCGCCGCTTCGGTCCGATCGAAGCCAAGCTGAGCGAAGTGAAGACGATTCAGGACAAGGTCCTGTCCCGTACCGAGGAGCTTCAGGGCACCTCCCAGAAGATCGAGGATGCGCAGCAGTCGGCCCGCCAGGCGCTCACCGACCTGCGCGAGCAGATGCGGAAGAGCAGCGAGGGCTTCGAGCTGGAACACCGCGGTCTCCACGCGGTCAGCGAGCGTATCGCCGATCTGCGCAACGCGGTGAAGGAGTGCGAGGCCCGTCTCGCCGTGCTGGACGCTGCCAGTCAGGGCACAGCGGCGGTCCAGACCCAGGTCCGGAACGTGGGCGAGCAGATCGCCGATCTGTCCAAGGAAGTCACTGCGCTGGCTCAGGAGGCGGCCCGGTCGAGCTCACTGCGTCAGGACGTCTCCCGGCTGGACAATATGGCAACCGACCTGGCGGCCCGGATGCGGCGGCTGGATGAGATCAGGCCGGGCGTCGAGCAGGCTGTCGAGCAGCTGGCCGCGCTCAAGGGAACCCGCGAGCTACTGGCCGACGGACTGGAGCAGATGCGCGGCGCGTCGGAAGAGATGAGCCGGCTCCGGGAGACTCATGGAGAGACGCAGGCCTGGCTCGCCAATGCGGACGTGTGGACCCGCAAGGTGCAAACCCAGGTGAAGGAGCTGAGCGGCCTGGAACCGGTGGTGGAACGGATCCGGGGCGAGGTGGAGCAGGTCAAGGGCGCAATGGAGCAGATCCAGTCCCAGGGCGAGGTGGTGCAGAGCGTTCAGCGCACACTGGGCGAGATCGGCTCGATGAGCGCAGAGCTGCAGGATCGCACCGAGGGCCTCAAGAGCCGGATGGAGTCGGCCGAAGCCCGCTTCGCCCAGCTCAGCCGTCAGGCGGAAGGCGCCCAGCGATTGGGCGACACCATCTCGGTCGTCACCTCCTCCGTCGGAGAGGCCGAGCGCCGGATGGGTCTGGTGGATGAGTCGGTGCGTGCCATGGAGAGCCGGACCCAGCAGATCAACCAGGTGGAAGAGAAGATCCGCCTGCTGGGCCAGGAGCTGGATCAGCGCCAGGGCGCGCTGGACAAGGCAACCGAGCATCTGACCCGCGCGTCGGCCCTGCGGAAGGAAGCCGCCGAAGCCGCCCAGCGGATGGAGGAAGTCACCCGGGTCGTCGGCAGCACGCTGGCTCAGGCCGAGGAACGCGCCGGGACTCTGCAGCAGGTTTCATCGGAGCTGGAAACCCGTGCCGGTGCCCTCAAGTACATCGACCGCCAGCTGGGTCACTTCGAGGAGCTGCTCGCCAAATGGGAGTCGGCCCAGGCGCAGGCGGCCAAGGCGCTGGAGCAGACCCTGGCCCGCCAGGCCGGCGTCGAAGCGATCGAAGCTCAGGTGAAACATGTGTTCGATTTGGCCGAGCGTACCGTCGAGGACGTCCAGAGCATCGGATCGGCGCGCCGGGAGATCGAGGAGACCCGGGCGATGCTGCAAGCGACCCAGGATCAGTTCAAGACGACGGAAGAGACGCTCAAGGGCTTCGAGTCCCGGAAGCGTCAGCTGGAGCGGGCCGAACAGCGGCTGGCCCGGGCCGAAGCCCTCGCGTTGGGCATCCGCGCCACGGTAGAGTCGCTGACCGCCCAGAAGACCGTGGTGGATCACGCCATGGAGTCGGCCGGCGCGCTCAGCTTCCAGATGAAGCAGGCCGAGGCCCTGATCGGTGCGCTCCGGCGGGAACGGGACCTGGCGTGCGATCTGAAAGCCGCAGTGGCTGCGCTGTCGGAGGATGACGACGACTCCGCCCAGGAAGGCAACGCGCAGTCGCGCTGACGGAGGCAGACGCTAAAACAATGAAGCCCGGGAAAGGTCCCGGGCTTCATTGTCTTCCAGGCGGTGATGCTATTCCTCTTCCTCGTCCTCGCCGGCGCCGACCATGGCGGCCGATTCGTTGATGCCGCCTTCGGCGAGCGCGTTCAGCTTCTGGTCGGCCGCTTCCTCTTCCTGGAGATTCTGCTGTAGCAGCTGCACGGCCTCGGTGTAGCCGAGCAGTTCGGCGTAGGTGCGCAGGCAGCCATAGGCTGCGATCTCGTAATGTTCGACCTTCTGGGCTGAGGCGATCAAGGCCGCATCAATGACCATCGGCTCGCCATCCTCCTCCATCTTTTCCTTGCCCTCTTCGATCAGCCCTTCCATTCCCTTGCACTTCTTGCCCCGCGCGGCTTGTCCCAGCCCCTTGAAGACGCGCTCGAGCCGCTGGATCTGGCCCTCGGTCTCCTTCAGATGGGTGGTAAATGCCTGCTCTAGCTCGGGTGATTCCGCGGCCTTGGCCATCCGAGGGAGCGCCCGGGTCAGCTGCTTCTCAGCGTTGTAGATGTCCTTCAGCTCTTCCAGGAAGAGTTTCTCCAGTGAGTCTAGACTCATGCTCTGCTCCTCGGGTTATTACCCGGCTCGGTCGCCGCGTCCTTGGCTTCCTTCTTCACTTTCTTGGCTGACTCCTTCACCTGCTCCTTTACCATCATTCCCGCTTCCTGGACGACCTGCTTCACCTCGCCCTTGCGCTCTGAGATCTCGGTTTGCACCGCGTCCTTGACCTCTCGACCAGCCTCCGCGGCCGCGTCCTTTACCCGCTCGGCGGTCCGGCCGGCGCGGTCCACCAGCTGGTCCCGGGCCGGTCCCATCAGCTCGTTCTCACGCTCGGTTCCAGGCAAGAGCAGCCCGATGGCCATCCCGAGGATCGTAGCGCCGATTGCGATGCTGAGCGGGTTCTCTTCGGCCACGTGCTCCAAGTTGGTCCTGACCCTCTCGCCCTGGCGCCGCGCCATCGAGCCGATCTCCCCAGCGCGCTCCTGGGTCCCACTGGCAAGCTCGCCCGCCCGCCCGGCGATTCCACTGGCTGTGTCGCTGACCTTCTCCTTCAGGCCGCTGACCGCTCCGCCGATGCGATTCTTGAGTCCGGAGCCTTCGCCTTGGCGCCGATCGGGACCTGTGTAAGCATACCGGGCCATCCGGTCTCCCGAGATGTCGCGGTTGGTTCGCTGCGTCAGCAGCCAGGTGACCCCGGCGCCGACGGCAATGACGGGAAGCGGATTTTCGCGAATCACGTCTACCAGACGGTAGCCCGTGCGGCGTGCCTGCTCTCCTACGTTCGACACCGCCCCGGAGGCCGCGTTCTTGATGGCGCTTTTGGCCTCGTGCTTGAGGTTCTGAGGGCTGAGCCGGTCTCCGAGTTCGTCGATATTCTGACTCATCCGGTTGCGGGTCTCCTCGATCTCGCGCTCGATCTCCTCGGGGCTCTTGTCGCCACGTGATTCGGCGCTGGATCCGAATTCCTGATTGGTCGGCTCGTAAGCGAGCCCCGGGTTCTGTCTCTGGTACTCACTCATGACCGTTGCTCCTTTGCCCACTGGACGTCGTCTTTCAGGGATTCAACCGTTCGGCGGGGGGCGAGGTCCACCCGCTTCAATTCCTTCAGGCCCTTCTGCAGCATCATGTAGCCTGCAATCGCGAGAACCGCGCCCACGATGAGCGCCGACACCGCGAGGGAAATGTCCGCCAGATCCCGAATGGCCAGGATCAGGGCAGCGACCAAAGCCAGGCCTCCAAGGTAGGCCACGAAACCGCCCGCGCCCACCGAGATCAGGTTGGTCGTCAGGCGGGAGATCTTGTCGCTCATCTCCGCCCGCGCGAGCTGCAGCTCCTGCCTGACCAGGAGCGTCATGTCCTGGGTGAGCTGGCCAAACAGCTCACCGATGCTCCGATCCTCTCTAAGCGCCGGCATAGCCGCCTCCCTGATAGCCGCCGCCACTGGACCGCTGCGACTCGGTGTCTTCGGCAAAGCGATCGTAGCCACCCGAGAACTGCGGGTTGCCCGAGTACTGATCGTAACCGCCGTTCCCATACCGCTGCTCTCCGCCGAAGCGTCGCGAGCCCTCACGTGACTTCTGCGAGCTCTTCAGGAAACGCGCCCCGATCAGGCCCAGAATCAGGGCCCCGCCCAACACTATGCCGGGCTGCCGGCGCGCCAGGTTCTCCAGATCGGTTTTCATGGCCGCGGCGTCCTTGTTTCTAAGGTATTCGGCGACCTGCTCGACTTGGCGGGCTACCGTGTCCGTAATTCCAGCGATCCGCTGCTGGTCCTCGGAGCGCAGATGCTCCGTGGTGCGGCGGAGCGCCTCAGCGAGGGTGCCGAACTGGTCGGCGAACTGGCCCTTGCTCTCGCCCAGACTCGAGCTGGCTCGGTCCCGGGCCTGCTCCAGACTGCTGCGGGCCTGTGTGACCACCTGATCCTTGACCTCACGGATCTGTTCCCGGGCGGTGCTTCCGCCTTGCTGGCCGCCGCCTTGCTGACCGGCGCGGGCTTCCGTGCTTGGCATCGTCATCGTGTTGCTCCTTTTGGGCTGACCGGTTCGCCAGTATCTCTGTTATGAGCCGCCGCTAGTGGCAGACCTGGTATCGATGGCAGTGCAGGGGTTTTGAGCGGAATGGCGGAAGGAATGGCGGACGCTGTAACACGACTTGCGACCCACGTAGCTCCTGGCGCTATCCACTCGCCCTGACGAGCCTTAAGAGACACTTCCGGGACTCTGGATGCCGTGTCGCACGTCACGCCGAAATGCCGCACGAGGGCACAAGAATAGGCCCGGGACACTTTGCCCCGGGCTCCATTCTCCAGAATCCGCTAACGGCCGCGGCTGCTCTGTCCGAACGGGTCCGACCCGGAGGTCCGGCTCGCCTCGCTCATGCGGCTGGTATCCAGATCCTTCTGCCCGGTAACGCGATGCCAGGCATCACGCACCGCATCCTTCACATGCTCCCAGGTGCTGTTACCACGATTCTGGAACTTGTCCCAGCCGGTCTTCAGGTCTGATTCGACGTCATTCCAGTCCCGCCCCATGTGGTGCTGGCCTGATTCGAAGCCGTATTGGTACCCGGGACGGAAATCCTCATAGCTGCGGCCGGTGGCATAGGGCCGTGAGTTGAAGTTGTTGCGCCACCAGTTGTCCTCGTCGTTCCAGCTGTTGGTTCTGTTTGCCATGGTATCCTCCGTGAGCTAGACACGGTGTGCCACGTCCGTGGATGCACACTCTAGCGCAGGAGGTCGGAGGAGGTCGTGACCTCGGTCACGTTTGCGGCTGTCGGGCGACGACCCGCCCCATGTGCGCGGCTGCCGCGGGTCCAGTAGGGCTGCCATCTTCATGCTTCAGGAACACATAGGCATCGGTCCACCGGTTTTCTCGAATCCGCGCGGCCCACCGCTCCAATGCCGGTTCGTCGTACGCCGCGCGTCGCAGTCGCAGGTACCCCCACGAAGCGGTGGGTACCAGCGGGGAGCCGCTGCCCTCCTGCTCTTCATCTACCGCCACCAGGGCAACATCCCGCTGGTGGAGCAGGTCGTACACCTCATCCACGAACCAGGAGGCGTGGCGAAACTCAATTGCGGCCGGCCACTGGCGGGGCAGCGCTCCCAGAAAGGCTCGCAGCCGGTCGATGTCTTTCTGAAAGTTGGGTGGTAGTTGAAAGAGGGTAGGGCCAAGTCGCTTGCCCAGTGGATTTATCGCGCGCAGAAAGTAGCCCAGCGAGCCGTCCTCGTCCTTCAGGCGGTTATTGTGAGTTATTCGTCGGGAGGCCTTCATGATGAAGCGGAAGGTCTGCGGAACCTGTTCGGCCCAGCTGGCCAGGACCCTCTCGGCAGGGATGCGATAGAACGAGTTATTGACTTCGACGGCGGGAAAATTGCCAGCGTAGAAGCGAAGCATGTCCTCGGCCGGCAGCTTGGCGGGGTAGAAGCTTCCTTTCCACTCTTTGTATGACCACCCGCTGGTGCCCGTCAGGATGTTCATGGAAGTCGCGAGTCGCGAGTCGCGAGTCGGGACCTATCCCCGGCCTCCCGCCTTCCGCTTCCTCGGCACCGACTCCTCCTCGTCCTCGTCCTCGGCTCCACGTTTGGACGACTTCTTCTCCGAGGTTGCCGCCCCTTGCTTGGCGAGGCTGGCCTTCAGCGCGTCCATCAGGTCGATGATCTTGGTTTCCGGCGGTGGAGCCTCTGCGGTAATCTCCTGGCCCTCGACCTTTCGCTGGATCGCATCAATTACCCGCTCCCGCACCGTATCGTGATAGTTCTCCGGGCGGAACTCGTCGGTGGACGATTGCTCGATCAGCTGTTTGGCCAGAGCGAGCTCGGTCTCCTTAACGGGAGTCTCCGGGTGCGGGACGTCCGCGGCCGGCCGGAGCTCGGCGGGATAATGCAGCTGCTCCATGACCAGGACCCCGTCCAACGGCCGGACCAGCACGAGGTGCTGCTTGCCACGGGCGGAGTACTGGCCCAGCGCCGCTCGGCCCGTGGCTTTCAGCGCCTCTCCCAGCAGCCGGTAGGCGCGGTCCCCGCCCTTGTCGGGGCCCAGGTAGTACACCTTGTCTAGGTACATCCGATCAACCGCGTCGAGGGGCACAAACTCGGCAATATCAATCGAATTGGTGGCCTTCTCATCCAGGGCCTTGATCTCCTCGGGAGTAAAGGTGACGTACTGACCCTTGGAGAACTCGTATCCTTTGGCGATCTCGTCCTTTTCCACCACGCCCCCTTCCTGAGGACAGATGTACTGTTGCTTCAGCCGGCTGCCACAGGTCTTGTGCAGCATGTTGAAGCTGACGTTGGCGGAAGACTCGCTGGCCGAGTAGAGACTCACCGGGACGGACACGAGGCCGAACGAGATGCTGGCGGAGGCGATTGGACGGGGAGGCATAAGTTCCCATATATCCCGTAAAGCGGGAGCCCGCAAGGAGAGGTTCGGGGATCTCTATATAAGCTAAATTTGGTCCATGCCCCGCTCCAAATCCGCTCCGCTCTCTCCCCTCGGTATCCGTGCTGCCCTCGAGCGGCTGGGCCCGCCGAGGAGGGATATCAATGCCGAAACCGCGCCCCTGATGCTGGCCGAGCCAAGGGAGCGCCCCTTCTCGGACCCTGCATGGCTGTTTGAGCTCAAGCTGGACGGGTATCGCCTGCTGGCCACCTGCGTCTCGGGAAAGCCGCGGCTCTTCTCCCGGAACGGTAACGATCTCTCGCCCGGCTTTCCCGAAGTGAGCCGCGCGGTTGCGGCCCTACCGGTAGACGGTCTGGTCCTCGACGGCGAAGTGGTGTCGCTCGATGGGTCCGGACGGCCCAGCTTTCAACGGCTCCAGCAGCGAGCCAAGCTGACGCGGAGCCTCGATATCCGTCAGGCGGCCGTCGAGATCCCCGCGACGTTCTTTGCGTTCGATCTTCTTGCCGCTGAAGGCTTCGACTTGCGGGCCCTCCCCCTCTCGACCCGAAAGGCACTGCTGTTGAAGCTTCTGCCGTCGCGAGGGGTGATACGCTACCTCGACCACGTCGAGGGGGACGGGGAGCTGCTGTATCAGGAGGTCCTGAAGCTGGGTCTGGAAGGCATTCTGGCAAAGCGGGCGGACTCGCCCTATCGCAGCGGCCGGTCTCCCACCTGGCTGAAGATCCGTACTCGTCTCTCCGATGACTTCGTCGTGGTGGGCTTTACGGCGTCCAGGGGAGCCCGGACCGGGTTCGGCGCGTTACTCCTCGGACAGTACGTGGACGGCATCCTTATCTATTCCGGACGGGCTGGCACCGGCTTCAGCGACAGGCAATTGACCCAGGTTCGAGCCATCCTGGAAGAGACTCGCCGACTGCGCGCACCCTGCAGTGGGCCGATTCCGGAGGAACGGGGGCTCACCTGGGTGGAGCCTCGGCTGGTTTGCGAAGTGAAGTTCACAGAGCGGACCGACGACGGGCTACTGCGGCAGCCGGTGTTCCTGCGGTTCCGCGATGACAAGCGCACGGAGGAATGTGTAAGGGTTCGATCTGGCGTCGCGTCGCATGACTGAAGAGCTCAAGATTGTGCTCGATGGTGGCCGGGCTCCCGTCTCCGGGTTACTCGACCTTCCGCGCCATCCATGGCTGCTCTACGTTCTGGCCCACGGTGCGGGGGCGGGGATGCGGCATCGCTTTCTCGAGTCGATGGCCAGGGCGCTGGGGGAGCGAGAGGTCGCTACCCTGCGCTACCAGTTCCCCTATATGGAAGCGGGTGCACGTCGCCCGGATGCTCCGGCTACCGCCGAAGCCACCGTACGCGCTGCTGTCAGCCTGGCGCAGGAGTTGGAGCGAGATCTCCCGGTTATCGCCGGTGGCAAATCATTCGGCGGACGGATGTCGTCGGGTGCGGCGGCCACGTCTCTGCCGGGGATCAGCGGGCTGGCATTTCTGGGGTTTCCGCTTCACCCTCCGGGAAAGCCAGGTACCAGTCGGGCCGAGCACCTCGACAGGGTCGAGGCACCGATGCTCTTCCTTCAGGGAACCCGTGATCAATTCGCCCGGCTCGACCTCATCACACAGGTCTGCTCGCGGCTGGGATCGCGTGCGACACTTCATCTCGTCGAAGGGGCTGACCACTCGTTTGGGGTACCGTCTCGGGCCGGGCGCACGGCCGGCTCAGTGATGGAAGAGCTGGCTGAGGCTCTGGTTCGGTGGGCCCGCGCCTTGGTCGGTCCGACCCGCTGATGGGTTTTGTGCCGACGCCGGAGCAGCGCCGAGCCATTCAGGCGCCACTGGGACCGCTCCTGGT
The DNA here is from genome assembly GCA_963840165.1 of uncultured Gemmatimonadales bacterium. Taxonomy (GTDB): domain Bacteria; phylum Gemmatimonadota; class Gemmatimonadetes; order Gemmatimonadales; family GWC2-71-9; genus CAVVWJ01. The sequence goes on along the minus strand of CAWIXT010000006.1, from coordinate 618,822 downwards.
CATCGCGGGTCCGGGGGCAGGGAAGACCTACTGCCTGATCTACCGAATCCAGCACCTGATCGAAGAGCTCGGCATCCCGCCACGCCGAATTCTCGCAGTGACCTTTACCAACAAGGCCGCCGAGGAGATAGCCACTCGCCTGCATGACACCCGGGGGGCCACCGCGGCCGACGTCACCCGCGGGACCCTGCACTCGATCTGCCTCAGGATCCTGCGGGATTACGCCGAGCGCTGCGGCCTCCGATCCGGCTTCGGCGTTGCCGATCGCGAGTACCAGGAACGAGTGCTGCGCCGGCTCCGCATTCCCGCCAAGCGCTGCGCCCAGGCACTGACGCAGTTCAGCCTGTACCGCATGCAGGGTAAAGAGCTCAGTGAGCGTGGATTGGCCTTCTATGCTCAGTACCGTGATGCCCTCCGGGCCCGCAACCTGGCCGACTTCGACGATCTGATCACCCTCACCGAACAGCTGATCCGCACTGACCCTCAGGCCGCGGAGGAGCTCCGGTCTCGCTGGGACTACGTACTGGTGGATGAGTTCCAGGACCTGAACGCTACCCAGTACGGCATTGTCCGGCGGCTGGCCGAAGGCCATCGCGGGTTGTACGGGGTGGGAGACGACGAGCAGTCGATTTTTTCCTGGACCGGCGCCGACCCGGAGATTATCCGCCGGTTCCGGGATGATTTCGGGCTGAGGGATCCGATCGTCCTGGATGAGAACCGCAGGTGCTCCATCCAGATCCTGGACTGCGCCAGGCGGCTGATCGCGTGTAACCCAGTGCTGTTCGAGAAGCGGATCGACACCACACTCCAGTCACCGTTCGAGGTCCAGGCTCACGGCTTCGAGGACGAGGAGGAGGAGGCTGCCTGGCTCATTGGCGACATCCTCACGGATCGGGCCGAGGCAAAGCTGGGGTGGGGTCACTTCGCCGTGCTGTACCGCTATCGGTGGATGGGACGAGAACTGGAGAAGCGATTCATCGGGGCCGGCATTCCGTGCCGGATGGCCCGAGGTCAGGCGCTGGCGGACGACAAGGTAGTAGGCTGGGTCGTTGCTTCGCTGCGAGTCATCCGGTCACCGGACGACCCGGTGTTACTCGGAGCGCTGGCTGATCTCGCATTGACCCCGGCGCTTCGCCAGGAGATAAGGAAGACCTCGTCCAAGGACAGGGACTTCCTTGCGAATCTCCGGACCTTTGCCACCCAGCGTCCCAAGGGTGATGCCGACCGGCGAAGAGCATGGCGATTGATCTACCATGTCGAAAATCTCCGCGGCATGGCTCGCTCTCATGCCACCCTTTCCGGTCTGGTGGATGAGCTGCTGTCCCGTCCGGTGGGGGCCGGACGCAATCCCCTGGAGGAACACCACCACGAACTGACCGAGCCTTCGCTGTACCCGGGGGCGGCCATCCTGGCAAAACGTCTGGAGCAGTGCCTGGAATCAGGAGCGCGGGTGTGGGTATCGCCAAACCGCGGTCTCGAAATCCCCCTGCTTGCAATGCTGTCCGGGGCGGGAATTCAAAACGCGCGAACACTGCCCACGGATGCTGCGCCGGCACCCGGCGACTTCGTGCTGCGGGAAGCCCAGGCGGCGCCGCTCCGAGTCTTCAAGGCGCTTCAGATGGTTCACACCGAAGGCCTCAAGGCGGACTTCGACGACTTTGTCGCGTTCGACGTGGAGACCAGTGATTTCGACTTCGATGCCTGTGAGATAATCGAGATCGCGGCAGTCCGGGTCCGCGGCAACGCGGTGGTGGACGGATTCCACACTCTGGTCGCCTGCACCCGGCCCATCTCGGCCCAGGCCACTGAGGTGCATGGATACAGAGACGAGGATCTGGCCCGGGCGCCATCCATGCGCGACGTCTGGCAGCGATTCCACGAGTTTGTGGGAGCGGACCTGCTGGTAGCGCACAATGGGCAGGAGTTCGACGTCCCGGTGCTGCGGCGAGCTTGTGGAGGGTTCGACGGCTTCGAGGACCTGGTGTTCTACGACACACTGCCGCTGGCCCGCTCGGTGGTAGACGGTAGCGTCAAGCTCACATACCTGGCGCAGAAGTTCAACGTAGACGTGGGGAGAGCGCATCATGCGATGGATGATGCTCTGATGCTGGCCGGGGTGGTTCCGGCGCTCAATGAGCTGCGATTGCGGCGGGCCCGGAAGATCGCTCTGGTGCACCTGCTCGATCAGTTAGGCCTTGCGCTCGCTCTGGAGCAGTCGGCGTCAGCCACCCAGGAGGAGCTGCTGTTTCGCGATATTACCCGCCCATACACGCTGGGCCGATACAGCGACTGTCTGGACCGCTATGCGGCGGAGCTTGCCGGATCCGAAGGCGCACCCGATCTGGACGAGGTGATCGGACGGCTGGGTGGGCCCGCCCTCATGGAGCGGCTACGTGCCGAACGAACGGTCGATGAGCGTTACCCCGGGTCGGTCGAGCGGCTGCGGATGCTGGTTCAGGCAAGCGCAGGTGATACCGTGGCCCAGCATATCGACGAAATGCTTTGTCGGGTGGCACTCTCGACCAGCACCGAAGCGGAGGTCGACCCCAACCGGGTCAATCTGTTGACGCTCCACTCCACCAAGGGACTGGAATTCTCACGTGTGTACATTGTTGGTGTGGAGAACCAGGTGATCCCCGGCTGGCGAGCCATTCAGGAGGAGCGGACCGAGGATATCCAGGAGGGACGCCGTCTGCTTTATGTCGGGATGACTCGCGCCAAAGACCGGCTGGTCCTCACGCATGTAGAGCGACGGGCGGGGTTTGGAGCCCAGGGACAGCTCTTCCTCACCGAGGCCGGCCTCGTGCTGGAGGATCCTGGCATACCTCCTGCATGGCAGGTACCGGCCATCCGTGAGTGAGGTCACAATGAAATTGTTCGCTTGTACTCTGCCGCTTCTGGCGGGGATCCCGAGCGTGTTGTCTGCGCAGGTCAGTCTCTCCTTCCCGAAGATCCAGCGTCCCGCGGTGCGGGCCTCTCTGGGCCCGATCTCCCTGGCTGCTACGCTGAACGGGCACGGGGTGACGGTTCGCGCCAGAGCCGGCTCGGTCACCCGCCGGCCCTCGCGGACTGTCCGCCGGTCCACTGCCGCCCGTGCCAGCGCTGCGCGGGTGCTCGCCACCGCCGAAAGCTATCTGGGCGAGAAGTATGTCTACGGTGGAGAGACCCCCGGCACCGGGTTCGACTGCTCGGGATTCGTCCAGTACGTGTTTGGCCGCCACAGCGTAGCGCTTCCCCGCACCTCGCGACAACAGGCCGGAGCCGGGCGGGCGATTCCACGAACCGTGGCTACGCTTCAGCCCGGCGACTTGATGCTGTTCTCCAGCAAGGGAGGTCGCGTAGACCACGTGGCCATCTACGCCGGAAACAATCGGATTCTTCATTCCAGCGCCGGGGCCGGTGGCGTGATCTACGACGATCTCTCCACGCCACGGGGCAAGTGGTATCTGGCCCGGCACGTCGCTTCCCGACGCGTCCTCTGACACCCGGGGCCTTCTCGATCTAAATTGCCGGATCGCCCCTAGCTCGGAGCCTTCCAGCATGCCCCGTATCGAGCCGCTCGACCCCGAGAACGCGCCGCCTGATGCACGCGCGGCGGCGGATGCCCACGTCCGCGGCCATGCCCGCATGACCAACATGAAGCGAACGCTGCTGCACTCGCTGCCCGCCTTTAACGCGCTGATGGAGTGGTATCCTCTACGCGACACGGTGCAGCCATTTCTGGGAGAGCGGCTGACCACGCTCTTCGCCCACGCGATCTCGGCCGAGAGTGACTGCCTCATATGTTCCACCTTCTTCCGGCGGATGCTGATCCAGACCGGTGAGAATCCTGAGCGCCTCAAGCTCGACGACCGCGAAACAGCGGTGGTGGACTTCGGGCGGGCTCTGGCGGTGTCGCCGTTCAAGGTGCCGGAAGAGGTGTATCAGCGGCTGGCCCTTCACTTCCAGCGGCCTCAGATCGTAGCGCTCACCGCGTTTGCCGCGCTCATGGTCGCCACCAACGTCTTCAATAACGCGCTCGACGTCGATCTCGACGAGTATCTTCAGCCCTATCGAAAGGGTGTACGCGAGGCTGCCACGGCCGGCAAGCCGGTATGACGGGCGACTTCGCCGGCAAGGTTGCGTTCATCACCGGGGCGGCCCACGGCCAGGGACGGGCCACCGCCCTGGCGCTGGCGCGGGAGGGAGCGCGAATTGCAGGGTTCGATATAGCCCGCCCTCTGAAGTATCCCGGTTACAGCATGGGCTCGGCGTCGGACCTCGAGTCGTTGGCCCAGGAGTGCCGGAAGCTCGGCACCGACTGCGCCACCTTTGCCGGGGATGTACGCGACGATACTGCGGTGACCCACGCGGTGACCGGAACACTGGAACAGTTCGGCAGGATCGATGTCCTCTTCAACAACGCGGGCATCTGCGCCTACGGTTTGGCCCACGAGCTCACGGAAGAGGCGTGGGACGCCATGCTGGACATCAATCTGAAGGGATCGTGGCTGGTGGCGCGCCGGGTAATTCCCATCATGATCCGGCAGAGATCGGGGGTGATCATCAACAACTCGTCCATCGCCGGCCTTCGCGGCATGGGACGACTCAGCCACTACGCCGCTTCGAAGTGGGGCCTGACCGGTCTCACCAAGTCCTGGGCCATCGAGCTCGCGCCCCACGGCATCCGGGTGAACTCGATCCATCCCACCGGAGTAAACACCCCCATGAACGATGGCCTGGCCGCCCTGGAAGGACTGACTCCCCAGCAAATCGCGGAGCGGTCTGCGGGCAACCTCCTGCCGGTGCCCTGGATCGAGCCCGAGGATGTGGCCCAGGCGGTACTCTATCTGGCATCTGATCGGGCGCGCTATGTGACCGGCACTCCCCTGGTCATCGATGCCGGACTGCTCAGCCGCTAGTAGCCGCTCCATCCGCGGATCCGATTATGTTCCGCCTACGGTTCTGCAGTCGCTTTATTGAAAGAGCAGGAGTCTCCGAAGACATGTTCGTCACCATCCGCAGGTACAGCCCCAAGAACGGCGCCGTCAACAAGGCTTCCCTCGAACTGCTCCGCCGCCAGCTTCACGATGAGTTCGTGCCCCTGCTTCGAAAAATCCCCGGCTTCGCAGGTTACTACGTCCTCAGCGTGGCCGATCGTGAGCTCGTGACCCTCAGCTTTTGTGAGTCGAAGGAGGGGTCGCTCGAGGGGGGCCGCTGCGCCACCGAATACACCTTACGGAACCCTCTGGTGTTCGAGCTGGGACGTCCGGAGGTGACGGAGGGAGAGGTGCTGACCTCCGCCGAAATGCCCGGCGCCGACCCGGTCAAGGGGAGCAACGGTGGCGGTGCGGCGGCGGCCGCGCTCGCCTTGTGGTTCGAGGAATCCCGCGCTATGCTTCTCACGGCATCGGAGCGGTAACCGTTCAATAGCCGACCGATCACAGGGGGGCTGGCACTGGCGCCGGCCCCCTCTTTCATCTCAACAAGGACAGCGGGATGACGGAAGTCAGGCTGAGCGATGAAGACAGCCTGGAGCGCGCGCTCAAGCTCTTCAAGCGCAAGCTCCAGAAGTCCGGGCTTTTCGGCGAGCTTCGGCGCCGGCGGCACTACGTAAAGCCGAGCGAAGCGCGGGCCATCAAGACCGCCGCGGCGCTCCGCCGGAAGCGGAAAAAGAAGGTCACCGGCGACTCCTGGTAGTCCCGGAACCGCCGCCTCAATGATTCTTCTCGGCCTGGCCCTTGTGGCCTCCCTAGACAGCGCCGTGGTTCACCATGTCGAGGTCGCTCCGGGCGAAATCCTCCATACGACGGTAATCGGCTCGGGCGAGCCTGTCGTCCTGATCCCGGGCATTTTCGGCGGAGCGTACGGGTACCGAAAGGTCACCGGTCCGCTGGTCCAACGCGGCTATCGCTGCATTGTGATCGAACCCCTCGGATACGGCCGCTCATCTCATCCGCCCAAGGCTGACTATTCGTTTACCGCCCAGACCCGGCGGGTAAGCAAGGCTCTAGAGCAGCTCGGCATCAGTCAGGCCCTGTTCATCGCGAACTCAACCGGAGCCTCCATCGCTCTGCGCCTTGCCATCGCCAACCCCGACATGGTTCGCGGCATACTTTCCATCGACGGCGGACCCGCAGAGAGCGCGGCAACACCAGGAATGAAGAAGGCGTTACGGATGGGGAGTTTTATTACGAAGCTGGCCGTCAATGAAAGCAAGCTCCGCCACGACGTGCGCAAGGAGATCGTAAAGAACTCGGGCGATACCAGCTGGGTGACGCAGCGGGTCATCCGGGAATACACCGCGGGCCAGGCAGCCGACTTGAACGGCTCGATCGACGCCTTCCGGAGTATGTCCAAGTCGAAGGAGCCCGAGTCGCTTCAGGAACAGCTCCACGAGATCCGGGTACCGGTGCGGCTCCTGGTCGGCGGTGTCACGCACCCGAGCGGGGTGAAAGAGGACGAGCGGGAGCTGCTCGAGGAGAAAATCCCGGACTTTTCCATGGAGAGCGTGCCCGGCGCCGGGCAGTTCGTTCAGGAGGAGCAGCCTGACAGGGTCCTTAAGGCACTGGGGGAGCTGGACCAGGCGACGGAATGACGCGGGCCCACTGAAAAGGAGAATCCGGAGCCCGAGAGGCTCCGGATTTTGTTTTTTACTCCATAGGCGCGTCTACGCCGTCCTCTTTCTCCCCGTAATTGCAGCTGCCAGCATCTCGGACAAGTACCCCAGCACCGCCCCGACCACCAAGGCGATGGCTGTTTTGATCCATGGGTTGGCGTAGGCATCGGCTCCTGTCCGCGTCACCACGCTGACCGCCGTTGCGGCGCCGAGGAAGGCTCCCGGTATGAAGGATAAGAGCGAAGCCTTCGCCTGCAGCACCATGATGAGCGCGGCGAGGCCCACCAGAACCGCGAGGACTGCGGTGCCACCCCCTGCTCGAGGCAGGGCCTGAAGCGCGAGGAAGGCCCAGAATACTCCGGAGAGATTGGCCGCGATTGTCTTCGTGAGTCCCGTCGTCTTCCCGCCGGCAGCAAAGAAGCACCCCCACGCCACGATTCCCGCCCATACCGGCAAGTTCGCTACATCGATAGCGACGTAGGTCCAGCCTGCAATGAGAATTGCGATACTAATGGCGAGCGCGACGAGAGCGTCCATGTGCCACCTCCGGCGGAAGGGAACTGCAAACGCCTTCCCGCTACCGCTCAAAGCGACTGCGGGAAGACTGAGGAGGGTCGTCACGTTGATAATTGGAGACTATCGGCATGCTAGGCTACCACTTAGCTCGGATGCCGTCAAGGCCTTGCCACCTCGATCAGCGTTGCTCGATGTCGGCCCTGAGCCTGAGCAGTGCGTCTTCAGTGGCCACCAGCTCGCCGCGCGCTTCATTGAGCTGCTGCTGCTGGCTCTGCACGAAGCGGCGGTACGGGGCGATCGCCTCGTTGATGCGGGCGGTGGATTGCTCCAGCTCCAGGTGGACCTGGCGGGTGAGCACATCCTTGAGGTGTGAGCCGAGCTGGTTGATACGGCGCTCGAAGTCCAGCTTGGCCTGGCGCCGCTTCCGCGGTATGACGTAGAACCCCCCTACCGCGAGGGCGGTGGCCAGGAGAATTCCGGTGACATCGGCAGCGGCGCTGCTTACCAGGGTGACGACCAGGGTACTCAGGCCAATGGCGCCGGCCTGCGCCAGAGCGGTGGTGGCAAAGGTACCCTGGATTTCATTGGCGATGGTACGCGACTCTACCTCCCGGTTGTAGCTCCCCACCACCTCGCGGGATACCCGCCCGACCGAGTCGAGCAGCGCTTGGCGATTATAGTTGAAACTGGAGCCGACGTCGCCGATCATGCCTTCGCGGTGCCGGGTGATCTGACGCCGCTCGATGTACCCGCTGATGTCGTGCCACAGCTTCAGATTTCTCTCGACGATCCAGTCGATGACCCGTCCCACCTCATCCTCGATCTCGCGCGGTGTCTCGCCGATGACGTCACGCTCGAACGTTCGCCTCACGCCCTCGCTGTCCATGAGACTCTTGATGCGGCCGATCCGGATGGTTTCCTCGAAGAAGCGCATGCCGCGCCGTTCCATGTCGCCCAGAAGCACATCGAGGCGCGCCAGTCTGGGCTCGAAGTCCCGAAGCATCTCCTGGTGAAAAAGGGCCAGCTGCTGGTCGATGTTCTGAATTGCCTCGACGTCCTGCGCCAGCAGCTTGAGCCGCTCGAACGTGGCCTCCTTGTACTTCGACGCGAGACGCAGCCCGACGTTCAACGGGTTGAGAAGCTTCAGCCGTACCCGTTCCTGCTGGTCGAGGGTGTTGAGGAGATAATCCTCCACTGCGCCGAAACCACTCTGCTCCCACAGCTGTTCACCTGCACCGTCGTCCCCGACTGTTTCTGGGTCCGCCCCCCGAGCCCGAGCTTCCAGCGCCTGCCTGGCTGACACCGCGAACAGCTGCGGCGTCTCCCCCAGGAGGCCCGCGGCGTTTTCCTCCACGTACCGCATCACCTCGGCGCGCTCGTCCGGCCGCGTGAGGATGTCGACCTTGTTCACCACGAAGACAATCTTCTTGCCCCATTCCCGGATCTGCTCCAGGAAGGCCCGCTCGCTCTCGGTGAAGGGCCGATCCGCCGAGGTCACGAACAGCACCAGATCGGACCGGGGCACGAAGTCCCGGGTCAACTCTTCGTGCCGCCGGATGATGGCGTTGGTTCCCGGCGTGTCTACAATGTTGATCTCACGCAGGACCTCCGCCGGGTGGGTGCGCTCCAGCAGGTAAGCCTCCAGCAGGTGCTCGGAGACCTCGGCACCGTGGCGGAGGATATTGATGCGGTCGGTGGTTGGCGTGACACCCTCCGGCAGAACCCGCTCCCCGAGCAGGGCGTTGATGAAACTCGATTTTCCGGAGTTGAACTCTCCAGCGATCACCAGCAGGAACAGCCCGTTGAGCTGTTCTCGTGCCTCCTGGAAGCGGCGCAGGTCTTCCGCGGCGACATCCGATCCGAACCGCTCGAGGGCGGTTGCCAGACGCTGGAGCAGCTCTTGCTCGCGGACGCGAATTTCCTGCTCGCGTTTGGAGAGAATTCCCCGGCGGGCCAGCAGCTTCCCGATCACGACCACCTCCACTTTGTGCGATCTTCAGGCTTGCCTCTGCACCGCTATCAAGCTACCTTGTTGCCAGCGTCGGGGCCTACCCGGGCTGCCGATTCTCGACTGTTCTCAGAAGGGCCGGCGCTTTGCTGGTCCTTTTTTTCTTTGCTGCCGCTTTACGACTTGACGTGCCATGGCAGCGATACCCCGCGTGAGGGGTGCATTTCACGCGCAACTGTAGTCGGCCGGTGTGGCATGTCCGGACTCCGATTACTCATTTTCAAGGAGTAGGAACAATGCGCACCACCGGCACGGTCAAGTGGTTCAACGACGCCAAGGGCTTCGGCTTCATCACCCCCGAGGACGGTCAGAAGGACTGCTTCGTCCATCACTCCGCCATCCAGGCGAAGGGCTTCAAGAGCCTGGCCGAGGGTGAGCGCGTGGAGTTCGACGTGGTGCAGGGCCAGAAGGGCCCCGCCGCCGAGAACGTCCGGAAGCTCGGTAAGTAGTCCGACATCCGGAGAGTATTACCAGGGTGGCCGGGTCGCCTCACCGCGATCCGGTCACTTTTGTTTTGTGGTACGCAGGTAGGCTGCTACCTTCTGCATATCCCGGAAAAAATCTTCCCGCGCCTGCTCCCGATCGACGTCGCGGGCTCTGAGCACCGCGGATGGATGTACCGTGGCAATCACGGTTTCCGCCAGCTCGGATGACACGGGTTTTCCCCGGTGCTGGGTGACTCGAAATTGCTTTCCCAGGAGCGCCTGAGCCGCCGTGGCTCCGAGCGCCACGACCACCCTGGGCCTCACCAGGCGTATCTCTTCCTCGAGCCAGGGATGACAGGCCCGCAACTCGGCAGCATTGGGCTTCTTGTGCAGCCGGCGCCCCCGCTCGATCAGCACGAATTTGAAGTGCTTTACGGAGTTGGTCACGTACACCTTGCTGCGATCGATGCCGGCTTGATCGAGCGCGGCATCGAGCAGCTTACCGGAAGGGCCGACGAAGGGGTGCCCCTGCCGGTCCTCCTGGTCCCCCGGCTGCTCTCCCACCAGCATGACCTCGGCAGAGGCGGAGCCTTCTCCGAAGACCGTCTGGGTCGCGTTGATCCACAGGTGACAGCCTCTGCATCCGCGCGCTGCCTCCCGAAGCTTCGACAGTGTGGGCTTCGGAGGGATGAAGTCCGCGGCTGAGCCGGTTGTGACCGGCGTGCGTTGGTGAAGCGCCATGGGTCATGGTACCTGCTGCGCGCTGCCGCGGAAGTGGCGCCGATCACCTAGCGAACTTCAGAAATCGGCGCTATGATCACAACGGTGGGTGTTTCTCTCCGCCACTCCAGTACACAATCGAGTCGCTTCGTCGAGGTACGCTCCTTGCGAAACCTCACCTGACACAGCGCAACTACATGCGCGAGTCCGTGGGGTTCACCGCCGAGCTGGCCTTTACGCTCCGGCGAGAAGGCTCTCGTACGATTAGCGTCCCGGCGGTATCAATGAATTTCCTCACTCGCGGTACCACTTCACCTCTTCCGACACTCGTGTGCGTGGCGCTGGGCCTCCAAGGCTGTGGCGTCTCCACATCGACGGTAAACCTCACCACGGGGCCCGAGCCGGTCGAAGTCACCATGACGCCGTCCATGGGCCTGCCTGGCGGCTCGGTGGAGTTGAAGGTCTCCAGTCCGTCATCGGACAGCATCTCCGTTCAATCACTCAATGGCTTGGACCAGTACTGGACCACCGGCTCGACCTTGCATGCCCAGCTCGACGGTGACTTCGGTGACAGCGTGGGTGTGACCCGGTATGCCGTGCGAGCGAACGGCCGCCTGTTTGACGTCTACAAGAAACCAGTGAAGGTCGTGGCGTGCCGACAGGGCCAGTGCCGCAGCTATTATCACGAATTGTCTATCCGATTACCCGAACGGAACGATCGAGTGCTTGCGGTAACCGGGGGCTGGAGCACCGCGTTCACCAAGCGTGCGGTGACCGCTCGGGACAAATCGGTGCTCTTAAAGGAGGCGCTGCACCACACCGTCTGGAACGTTCAGGCCGAAGTTGCCACCGGTAAGCTCAGTGGCAAGCTCCAGGGATTTTTCAGCGGGGACGCGCGAGGCGGCTCCCTCGACCTCTCCCACCAGATAAGCCGCATGGGTGAAGGGATGAGTTACGGGCTGGCCATGCGGGTGGCGGCCACCCACGCGAACTGGCTGCCTACGGAACAGAGCGCGGCCCTCACCAGGGGGACCGCCTACCGGTTCAGTGTGGGGCCCAGCGTCATGATCAGGGGGTTAACCGCCAGCTCGCAGCTCGGCATATACACCGATGGCAAGGCGACCCTCCAGGAACTCAGCACCTTCATCTCCCTGAATGGGGGGTTGACCGAGGTACGCACCCCGATAACCGTGACCTTGGAGAAGACCTTCGCCTTCGGCGGGGAGCCATTGATCCCCCGGCGGCGGGATCAGCTGGAGCGGCTGACTCTGGGACTGGATCTGGTCCGTAACTTTGCGGTCCGCCTTGGGATGACGACCCACCGGAGCGCCTGGCCAACCCAGGACCAGATGGTCGATCTCAAGGCCAGCGAGGTCTACTACACCATTGGAGGGCAGTACACCCTGAGCTGGTGACTCCACCCTTCGGACGTATGGCCAAAGGGGCCGGGACCAAGGGGTTCCGACCCCTTTTTCGCCTCTTTGCGACCCGGCACGCCCGCCGGGCAGTATGTATACCTGGACACCGAGAGGGAACTGGTGGGCTGACCCATGTGTTTATTCGTCACCCATGAACAGCTTTCCGGCCCGAGGGGCGGGCCTAACCGAGGGGAGTAGCACAGTGGCAGGTACCCGTAGTAAGCGCCGGCGCGGTCCCAAGCCGGCCACCATGGCCAAAGCCGCCGATGAGGGGCGAGAGAGCCTGGATTTCTACCTGAAGGACATCAGCCGCATCCCCCTGCTTACGGTACAGGAGGAGACGGCGCTGGCCCGGCGTGCGATCAAGGGTGACGTTGAAGCCCAGGAAAAGCTGGCGCGGCACAACGTGCGCTTCGTGGTGTCCGTGGCCAAGAAGTTCCAGAATCGTGGGGTCCCCCTGATGGATTTGATCGGCGAAGGCAACGTCGGTCTGATGACGGCGGCGCGGAAGTTCGATCCTGATCGGGGGGTCAAGTTCATCTCCTATGCGGTCTGGTGGATCCGGCAGGCGATTCAGGCGGCGATCGCTCGGCATGGTCGCCCAGTCCGGTTGCCGCTCAACCGGACGGCTGATCTCAGCCGCCTGGGGCGGGTCACCACGTTGCTGACGGAGCAGCTGGGTCGCGTCCCCACTACCGAGGAGCTGGTGAAGGCTACCGGCCTGACGCCCGAAGCGGTTCGGTCTCTGGGGGCATTGCATGTGGAGGCGCTTCGCCTGGATCAGCCAGTCAGGGAGGGTGAGGACCGCGGCCGCCTCGACCGGTTTGTTCCGCTGACTCAGGAGGGGACCGATGCGTCTACTCTGGCCAGCAGCCGCACCGACGATCTGGAGGCAGCCCTGGGTGCGCTCCCGCCCCGGGACGCCAAGGTTCTCCGGCTTTATTTCGGTCTGGACGACGGGAACAGCCGCACGCTGGAGGAGATCGGCCGGATGATGGGGGTAACCCGGGAGCGGATCCGGCAGCTTCGGGACCGAGCGCTCCGGCAACTCAAGGAAGAGCATGGAGACAAGCTGCGGGAGTTGGCAGCGTAGACAGTTGAGGGTCTAGAGTCGAGGGTCTAGGATGCTAGCCCTCGACTTTGTTTTCGGCTACTTGCAGCCGGGGCTCCCCGCCCTAGACCCTAGACCCTAGACTCTCTATCACCTTTTCCAGCTGCGCCCCTCCTGGAACGATCCCCTGCGCCAACCGAGCCGACCCACCGCCGCGCCCTCCGACGCTCGCCAACAGACTCCTGAGCATTCCGGCTGCATCGATCCCGGTATCCTCGGACGCCGCCAATACTACGGCTGGAGGGCTGGAGATTGCGCCGATGAAGATGGCTTTAGGCAGAGAGCTGAACGCCTGGCCCAGCCCACGGAGCGCGTCGAGCGCTCCTTCGTCCTCACGCACAACGACCCGGCGTATACCGGTGGTTTCGGGAATGGCCCCGGCATAGAGCTCCCGGGCGCGCAGCAGGTCCAGCTTTCCTTCGAGGTCCCGGGTCGTCGCGACGGCTCGCCTGAGCTCCTCGCGCTGAGCCACGATCAGCCGGGGAATCTCTTCGGCCGCGGCGGAGAGATCGGACCCCATCTGCGATAGCAGGACATAGTCCTTCCGGGCCTGACGCCAGGCCCGCGACCCACAGAGAAATTCCAGCCTTACACCTTTGCGAACCCGTTCCACCTTCCGGATGAGAACCACTCCGATTTCACCAGTGGCTCGGACGTGAGTTCCACCGCATGCGCTCCGGTCCAGGTCATGGATCGAGATGATGCGTAGCTTCCCAGCCCGTTGGGAGGCCTTCCGAAGACCGGTTGCGAGCTCGGCTTCCTCGAAGCTGACATCGACCGGCCGGTTCTGGGTGACGATTTCATTTGCCTCCTCCTCGATTTTCCGCGCCTGATCCGCCGTGAACGACGCTGCGTCCAGATCGAGGGTCGAGCTCTCCTTCCCGAAGTGGACCGCGACCGTCTGGCAACCCAGCCGACCGGCCAGAACGGCGGAGAGCAGATGCTGCCCGGTATGCTGCTGCATGTGATCGAAGCGCCTGGTCCAGTCCACGCGGCCAACCACCCGGTCGCTCTTCAGGGGCTCGGCCAGAATGTGCGCGACCCGGTCCCCCTCATCGATGACATCGGTAACCTGTAACCCGGCGATCTGCCCGGTATCGAAAGGCTGGCCTCCCGAGGTCGGGTAGAACGCCGTACGATTGAGATAGATCCGGCGGGAGTCGTCGGCGCGATCCGTCACCTCCGCCTCAAAGTCCAGGACATAGGAATCGGTATAATAGAGTCGTTCTGAGTCGGTCATCGGGAACCCGGGGCCGGGTGACAGTGGTTATCTAGTGCAATCTACGACTTAGAGGTCACCGCTGGATTAAGGGGGTGGAACAGTGGGGAACCAGAAGAAGGATACGGGCGATCTCGCCCAGAAGCTCACGCCGCTACAGTACCGGGTCACCCAGAACGAGGGGACCGAGCCGCCGTTTCAGAACGAGTTCTGGGACAACAAGCGAGCGGGGATATACGTGGACGTGGTTTCGGGCGAGCCTCTTTTCAGCTCTCGTGACAAGTACGACTCAGGGACGGGTTGGCCCAGCTTCACTCGGCCGCTCGAGGAGTCGAACATCGTAAAGCGCTCGGATCGGTCCCTGCTGGTGGAGCGCATCGAGGTCCGTTCCCGCGAAGGTGATTCCCACCTGGGTCACGTGTTTGAGGACGGACCGGCGCCGACCAGGCTACGGTACTGCATGAACTCCGCCGCCCTTCGATTCATACCGGTGGAGTCGCTGGAACAGGAGGGCTACGGCCAGTACCTGCCCCTGTTCCAATCGGTTTCCAGGTGACAGTTCAGGTCAGGCGGAGCGGGGTTGCCACCGGAGTGATCAGCTCGGTCAGGAGCATGCGCTGTATTTGCGATGCAAAATCCAGCACTGCCGAGAGCTGGAACGCGAGATCGTGAACTTCGGAGGGATCCAGCGCGGGGTCCATACCGAGGGTAGACGCCTGCTCCTGCAGCAGCAGAACCCCCGCATGAGCGAACACCAGCCGCTCCCACAGCGGCAGTATCTGTTCCAGCTGTGCGGTCGAAAGAGCCGCGGTTGTCTTCTCGAAGTCGCTTTCCAGTGGGTCCAGAAGACGCGCCAGCTGGTAGGCTAGGGCCCGGGCACGCTCCGCGCTTTGAAGGGTGTCGGTTGCCTCGGAGACCGCCGTCGCCCATTGCTGCAGGTCGCCGTATTCCTGTCCCAGGCTGATCAGGGCGGTGCGACTGTTGTCGACCCGCAGCGGCATGCCGCCGGTCCCGAAGCTGGCGAGGTTGAACGAGAGGAGCCCGATCCCCACCAGAATCAACATGCGCTGCACAGAAACCTCGCCGGAGACGGGTGCGCCACCGACGATGCGGTGGCGCTCTGCTCTAATGTGCCTCCAATTTGCGAGGTCCGATAGAGACCGTCTGTGATGCGCGCTACTCCGGGTGGCTACCGGCTGGCGACCTTCTCGACGGCTACCAGTTTTCCGTCCTGAACCAGCGGCTTTCCGTCAACTTTCAGCGTGCTGCCAGGCGCGTACAGCGCGGCACCAAAGTTCGATGTGTTGTTTCCGCCGGCCCAGGTGTTATTGCCGATGCTCACCGTCACCGTGCCGGCCTTGGCCCACACATGCACCGGGCTGCGCTCGGGAGATTTAATGCCTTCATTGATGCCGATATCCACTACCCCGAGCACGTCCTTTCCCGGGCCTGCTGCGTCGTAGGCCGCCTTGAGCGGCTCCAGTCCCTCTCTAGCCGTCATGGAAGTCAGCTGGCCCGCTCTGAAATCCAACCTCAACCCGGCGATTGGTTTGCCCTGAAAGAAGAACTCGTCTACTACGACTGTGCCGGTGGCGGTGCCGGGCACCGGCGTCAGATATACTTCGCCGGCCGGCAGCCACACGGACGTTGCCGCGCCCCCCTTGCGACGCTCCTCGTCCGAAATGATGCCGTCGTTGACGCTGACCGGCCGCCCCGAGATGCGAACCTTCAAGTCGGTACCATTGGGGTTGGTAATATGAAGCTCCTTGCCCCCAGCCAGGGCGGCTCGGAGCTGCTGGCCCGTGGCTTTGAGTGCTTCGTAGTCGGCATCCACCCCTCCGTACATCATTTCCGCCAACTCCTGGCGGGACACGCCGAACCGCTCGGCCCGCTCCTCGCTGGGATACAGGCCGTTGCCGAGCGCGACCGTTCGGACACCACGCTTCTGCATCAGGGCGCTGACCGGCGCGAAAGCCTTGCCCCGGGCAGCGATCCGCTCCGCCGGAACGCCTTCCAGCGTGCTGCCCTCGCCTGATTCCGTACTGATCACAACATCCACCACACCGGCGAGCTTCATGATCATCTCGGGCTCGTGGGTATCGTACTTCGCGGGTACCTCGTCGTACAAACGCCGGTTGAGCTCCTCAGTGGCTACGGAAACCAGCGGGCTGGCGCCGGCTTTGCGCACTTCCACGGCGATGTCCTCGAGCAGCGGGAGATCCTCGTCACTGCCGAAGATCAGCACCAGGTCGCCATCTTTGACTCCTGCGCTCTGAGTAACGACCTTCTCGGCCACGGACTTGTGGCCTGCGCTCAGGGCGGGTAGTGCGATGCTGTCGTCGGGCAATGCGACCGCGGATTCGCTGCTTGACCGGGCGGTGTTCCTGTCGTTGCAGGCTATAGCTGTGAGAAGGACGAGCGGAAGAGCGGTGCAGCGGGGAAGGCTGAACATGGGGCCTCCTGACACCGGGTAACTTTTGTGTTGGTAGGCGGATTTGGGGTGAGATACGCCCCGGGGATGGGGCTGTCAAGCCGGACTGGTGCCCCACCCTCTCAATGCGCGCACGAAGTCGTGCAGGACCAGAAACTTTTCATAGAGAATGACTCCCTTTCGCTTGCGTCCGAACTCGCCAAAGAGGTCGCGCAGCCGCCCTCTTCGCGTCACATAGAACCGGAACGTCTCGGCAAAGTCCTCCTGGGGATGTTTCGCCGCATACGCACTAACGAAGTTCGTGGGTGCGATCGCTATCCGCCGCCGCTGGAAGTACACCCAGGTGTTGTCCATCCCCCGGTATGCCTTGTCCACTTCCCCGAAGGCCCGGCGGAACTGCCGGGTGCGGGTCCAGTCCCAGTGATGGTAGAGGAAGCTGTGTCCCAGCTCGTGGGTGAGCAGCCCGACCAGCATGGTCCAAGAGATCTCGTCACGATGGCGCCGGCCCACGACATAGCGCTGCTCGATCTCGACGATGCTGGGATACTTGGGGTCGACACCCGAGACGCCCGGACGCAGCAGCACCCGGTAACCCCAGTCCTTGATCCGGGAGACCAGCAGCAGGCGGCGGACTCGGGTGAGTGCGCGGGGAATGAGGTCGCGGCCGGTGGGATCCCCACCGCACCAAGGGCACGTGTTCATCCAGTCGTCTACACCGCGGCCGCAGTGCGGGCACTCGCCCTCGAAAAACCGGTCTTCGTTCCAGCTCTGGGGACGGCTGCACCAGGGGCAGTGCTGCATCGGGTATTGCACCCCGCCGCCACAGCCCCAGTCGCAGCGCGCGTCCATGCGGAATCCCCGAGGCGCCTTGAGCGGCTCGGGGCTGGAGTAGCCGTCCTCGTGAATGTTCGCTCCGCACCAGGGACAGCAGGCGAACTTCTCCGAGACCGCCCAACCGCACTTGTAGCACTCCGCCCCGGTTACCCCTCCAGTGTCGTTCCACCGTTGGGCCCGGCCGCAGGACGAGCAGAAGCCGCGGTAGCGCTGCACCATATTCCCGCAGACGCACCGCTGCTCCCGCGCGAAGGTGGATGGCCGCCGCCTACGAGCGCTCATACCGGGCTAGCGCGGCATCGACAATTCGCTGGATGAAGTCGTAGTACTCCAGTCCGGCCTTTTCTGCAGCGTTCGCCATGTCATGACCGTAGCTGATGAACGGGTTTGCATTCGCCTCGAGCACCCAGATCTGGCCGTCGGGGGTGAGCCGGAGGTCGAGGCGGGCATAGTCGCGCAGCCATAGGGCCCGGTAGGCCGTCCGGCAGGTCTCATAGATCCGGTCTCGCACTGCCTTGGAGAGCGGCCGCGCGATGACGTTCCGGATCCCCTTTCGGTCCCGGTATGCCTCATCCCATTTGGCATACTGGGTGGCAATCCGCTCTTCAGGCCGGGTCTTTGCCTTGTCGAAGACCATTTCAATTATCGGCAGGATCTGGAGGGAATCGTCGTTACCGAGCACACTGACATATAGCTCCCGCCCATCCACGAACTCCTCCGCGATGGCCCCCTGGCCAAATCGCTCCTGAATGAAGGCAACCCGCTCGGCCAGGGCGTCCACGTCCTGAACCACCGACGCCTGCGCGATGCCGGCGGACCCGTCCGACTGGAGGGGTTTGACGAAGAGTGGGAAGCGCAGATCCGGCTCCGCTTCCACAGTCTCGTGCAGGCGATAGCTGATGAAGCCGGGCACCCGAATGCCAAAGTAGGCGAGGACTTTCTTGCTGATGGCCTTGTTGCGGGTGACCTGGAGCGCCAGTGGAGGGGCACCGGTATACCGGTAACCCTCGGCCTCGAGGAGGCCGGGCAACAGATACTCCAGGGCTGCGTTACCCCGAAACGCCTCGGCCCCGTTGAACACCAGGTCAGGAGCCCATTCTTCCAGCCGGTGCATCAGAGACTGGAGATCGTCTCGCACACCGAGCAGGCGCACCTCGTGGCCTCGCTCGAGCAACGCGTGGCCAATCTGGTACTCCATCTCGGGCTCATCCACCTTCCACGCGGCGACCTCCCGCTCCATTTGGGCCTGGTGCTCGGCATGCCCCCAGCCGGAGTAGGGAGTGTCGAAAACCACTGCGACACGCATAGCGCTCAAGATCCACGGACTGAGGGTCTAACGCCAGTCCGGCTCTACTCTTGCGTGAATTCCCGGCGCCGCGCGAATTGCCCGTGCCCAGCCCACCTGCCATTACCTAACCCATTGTCCCAGAGGCACCTGACTGGTGGCGCGACGATTGCTCCCCCTTGGGAACGTTCGTTTCAGCCTGTCTTCACGCCAACAGAATCGAGCGCAATGCACCAACGTCTCCTGGCGACGCTGGTCATCTTTGCTGTGGGGGGAGGCGCTGTCTCCCGAAACCTCGCAGCCCAGACACTCTCGCCGGCGGAACTGGTGGCGGTGGAGGAGTGGTTTCGACGCACGTCCACCCGGACCGCCGGAGGGCAGTGGGGCGTCGCTATCGGCACCATGGATGGCCGCGTGCTCTGGAGCGTGGAACCGCATCGGGAGCTCATCCCGGCTTCGACCGTCAAGGTGTTCACGACCGGATTCACCCGGGCCCGCGCCGGAGGCGGTGCGCGCATTGCGACGCGAGTGATCGGACGCGGCTACCTGGATTCGCTCAGCGGGAGGTGGCGAGGGGGGTGGCAGCTGGAACTCGGTGGAGACCCGACGCTGGAGCGCTCTGGCCGAGCCGGGCCGACCCTTCGTACCCTCGCGAAACAACTGCGTGATCGAGGGATCAGTGTCCTCGAGGGTCCGCTGATGCTGACCAGTCGCACCGGGCCGGCCGCATCGGCCTATCCCACTGTCTGGTCAACCGACTATGCCGGGCACCTCTATGCCCCGCCGGTGGGACCTGTCACGCTCCATGAGAACACCATCTCCCTCAAGCTCAAGCCCGGCCAGGACGTGGGATCCCCGCCCAGCTTCGTATGGGCCTACCCTGCCGGTGTAGACCGGTTGGTCCGTATGAGCGCCACCACGGTCGGCGGTCGCCGACGCCGGCTGGCACTGCTGGCGAACAGCGAGGGCGGGTGGACGCTCGTGGGCACCATCGGGGTCGACTCGCGGGTTGCAGGCATCTCCGCCGTGGCCCACGATCCGGTCAGCGTGCTGGCGTACGCCTGGGGCGCGGCACTCGAGCGAGCCGGTATCCGATGGGAGAATCGCACTGCGCCTCCGGCGACATGGCCGGCACTGCCTTCGGTGCTGGCAAAGGTGGAGTCGCCACCGTTCGACAGTGTAGCCGTGGAGATCAATCGGCGCAGCTTGAACATCGGCGCGGAGCTGGTGCTTCAGTGGGCCTCGGCCAGCCAGACCAACGGACCCCAGCTGCTGACCCAGCATGTCCGTGATGTGGTAGGTCCTCAGGCGAGGGTGCACCTGGTAGACGGCAGCGGGCTGAGTGAGTTAGATCGGGTGAGCCCTCTGACTACCATGCTTTACCTGGCTCGTTACCCGCAGCTGCGGGGGGCCGAGCGCTTTCCGTTGCTGCTTCCCGCCAACGGTGTGGGCACCCTCCGGCGGCTGCGCTACGGTATGGGGCGCGGTGTGGTGCATGCCAAGACCGGGACCCTCGACCAGGTGGCCGCACTGGCAGGATATCTCGGCCGCCGTGACGGGATCCTGGTGATATCATTGATGTACAACGGCAGGCGAGTCCACCCCGCGCGGGCCGCGGAGTGGGAGTTGTTCCGCCTCTTAGGTGCCGAAGGTGTTGATCTCACCGGTGCCCTGGAGACTCACATGGGTGGGGGCGGCGCCACCACGATCGAGGCGGACTGATCCCCTAAACATATATTGGACCCAGACTTGAATGGGCCGTCAGCAGGTCGGCGACGGCATTCATAACGCGCTGACCCGCCGGTGTCTCCCCGTGGAATCTCATCCTCGCCCAAGCTCGGAAAGCTATCCGGCGCTCCTGTCATTTGCTGCGGCCCAGGGGTTGCGGTGAAAACACGCCACGTCGCAGCCACTGGTGAAGTGGTTCGGATGCGCGCATTATCTCTGCCTTCCAAACTCGCGGTTTGTACGCGGCAACCTGTTTAGCGGGAGCAGGCATGGACTCGACAGCTCGGCAGGCCAGACTCAAGCCCGAATTTGCCGGCCTGTACCCGCCTTTGACTCCAGATGTATGGGAGCCGGCCGCCGAGATGGGAGCCCGAGTACTGCTCTGGCAGGTCCAGCAGCAGGGCCCGGCCGCGCTCGGAATGCGGCTTCTCGACGAGCAGCACTTCGAGTTCAGGGGTGGGTGGTTTCGGGGTTCGGAAACGGACCTCAGGACTCGGGTCTGCGATCCTGCTTATAACGGTCCGGTGTGAGGCCAGTCGCCAGTCGCCAGTCGCCAGCTAGGACCTGAGTACCCAACCAACCACTCACTACCTAGCTGGCGACTGGCGACTGGCGACTGACTAGTACTGCTCGATCAGCAGCTTGCAAACCCGCTCCATGACTCGGCGCAGGAGCGAGCGCTTCTGCCAATCCTCCAGCAGGATCTCTCGCGATCGCTGAAAGTCCGCCAGAATGCCCTCCTCCATGGCGCTGGCAAAGGCGGGCTCGGCGATCCCCAGCACGTTCTCCTCGTTGATCTCCATGCTTCGCTCGTCGAGATTGGCCGACCCCACGATGGCCCATCGATCATCGACCAGGGTGGTTTTGGCGTGCATCATCGAAGGGCTGTACTCGAAGATTCGAACCCCCGCCTTCAGCAACTCCTCGTAGTAGCTGCGTCCGGCGGCTTGAACCGGCACCGCATCGGTCTCATTGCCCGGGACTAGAACCCGGGCGTCGATGCCACTCCGGGCACGATCGATCAGGGCCTCCCGCAGCCTTTCATCCGGGATGAAATATGAGTTGCAGATCCAGAGGCGTTTCCGTGCGTTGATATAGCTGAGCCAGAAGAGGAGGCGAATGGGCTGCAACGCGTCTGAGGGTGAGCTGACTACAGAAAGCCCAGAAGGCCCCGGCCCGCGGCCGAGCGGCGGGAAGAACCGCGGGCCAGCAATGACCTCACCGGTGCAGTACACCCAGTTGGTGGCGAAGGCAGATTGAATGCCGCTCACCAGCGGACCGGTCACGCGGGTCATGCTGTCGCGCCATTCGTGCTCGTTGGTGACGTTCCCCTTCCACTTTTCGGAGATGGCGGCTCCGCCGGTAAAGCCGATGCGGCCGTCGATCACGATGGCCCGCCGATGGGTCCGCCGGTACATCCGCACGAGGTTCCGCAGGGCGAGAGGCCGAAAAAGGGCTACACTCACACCAGCTTGTTCCATCTCGGCACGATGTCGCTTCTTGAGCCTCCATGATCCAAAGCCATCGAGAAGCAGTCGCACCTCGATACCGGCCCGAGCCCGATCCTTGAAGGCATCGATGAATTGCCGGCCGATCGCGTCGGGATCGAAGATGTAGACCTCGAAGTTGACGCTGTCCCTGGCGCCTCGGATGGCCTCCAGCATGGCGGGATAGAACTGATCGCCATTCTGCAGGAGCGTCACCTCTCCACCCTGGAACACCGGGCAGTTCAAATAGGCCGCCGACAATTCGACGAACTTTTCCGATCCCGGTTCTGCATCAAACCCAACTCGGAAGTCATGAGAAGGCCAGTCCGGCAGGAAGAGCGAGCCGATCACGCCAATTATGGCCATCACGCCGATCCACATCAGCAGCGCGGCCCACCAGGGGAGCTCCAATCCGAACCCGACGATCTCGCTCACGATGATCCCTCCATTGGCCGTAGGTCAATCCGCGCCAGCAGCGGGTGATGATCCGAGCCGAAGACCCGGGCTCCACGATCGTTCGGATGTTCGTCCAATCGGTGAACCCGGGCCTCGATGATCTCGCCGAGGCGGTTCCGCACGAGCAGGTAGTCGAGTATCAGCCGGGGCAGGGCATGGTAGGTATGGCGCCACCGCGGCAACGTCGGAGGCACTCCGAAGGTAAACTCGGCCTCGGACAGCAGCTGCCAGGCGCGCTCGTACCGCCCCCGTCCGAGATTGAGGTCAGCGCCCAGAATCGCGGTATCGTCGTACACTGAATCAAGGAGGTGCCGAGCCTGCAACGCACGGCCTCCAGCTCCGAGCCACTGGTGGCCAGGCGGGCCCCGAGGATCGAGGTGGGCGCTGATGAGACGGAGCTTGGCATCTCCCAATGTCGCCGTCGCGCTCACCGCCACCCGCCGCTGCAGCACCAGCGGAAGCTCGAGTGCCTGCGCCTCTGAGAGAGGAAGGCTGGACAGAATAGCGTTGCCCCGGTCGCTGTGGGTGGGCCCATTCCGCATCGATGGCGCGTACCGAAGGCTCATGCCCAGGGCGCGGGCCGATTCGACGACATCCTCCTGTTGTCCCAGCGCGGCAACCAGTACCCGTCCGGAGCGCCCTTCACCGAGTGGCGGAATGGACGAGTCGCTGCGGTAGGCTTCCTGCAGCAGCACGACCAGAGGCAGATCCGGGTCGGCTCCGAGACCGGCGTAGTCGCCGCTCCGGATCCGCGTGACCAGCTCCTGGAGCCGGCCGCGGCCGATCCAGACATTCCAGCTGAGGACCACCAGGCTTCGCGGCGGGTTTTCACCGCCACTCGGGGCGAGATTGAGGGAGACAAGAGCGCCCACGTTCCGGCGCCACTCCTCCAGGCCGGGCCGCACGGCGTCCACGTGACGCGTCAGGCCGAAGTCGGTCGGGCGTGTCAAGGAACAGGGCGTTGGCTGAAAAATGGTGGACGCGGTGTATTTTCCAGCCCGTACGCACGCGGCGCCAACCAATCAGCCATAGGGAGTCCGAAGCGATGAAGGCAAGCGACATTCGGCGGGGGCATGTGATCTTCTTTCAGGGCCAGCCCTGCCGAGTCATGGAATTCACTCACCGGACGCCCGGAAATCTACGGGCATTCGTGCAGGCGCGCATGCGCAATCTGAACAGCGGTTCCACCTTCGAGCACCGCTTCAGCGCTACCGAGTTCGTTGAAGAAGCTCGGCTGGACACCAGGGAGCTGCAGGTGCTGTATCGGGACGCGAACGGCGTGCATGTGATGGACTCGGAGAGTTATGAGCAGTTCACCCTGGACGCGGAAGTCGCAGGTGACCAGGCACAGTGGCTGGAGTCGGGGGTGAACTTTCAGGCTGACTGGTTGAACGGCCGTCCCATCTCGATCCAGCTTCCCGCCATGGCAGAGCTCGAGGTGGTCGAAACAGCCCCGGTGATGAAGACCGCAACCAAGACGGCCAGCACCAAGCCGGCCAAGCTGAGCAACGGGGTGACTATCCAGGTACCTGAGTTCATCAGCGAAGGGGAACGGGTACGGGTGAACCCGAGAGACGGAGCCTACCTCGAGCGGGCCAAGTAAACCCCTCCAGCCCACCTGTACCTGAGATAGCCACGGACAGGTTCCTCGCTCTGGTCGTGGCCGGAGAAGCGGGACTGCTCCTGCTGGGCTGGGCCCTGGCCCGCTGGCTCGACATCGATCCGCTTGCGCTTCATCTCGACTGGCTCGGGCTGGCCTGGGGGACCATTGCGGCGCTACCGATGTTGTTCGGATTGCGGTGGGCACTGCACACCCAGGCCCGGACTGTCAAGGAACTGGTCCAGCTGGTTCAGGATCAGCTCGGTCCCCTTTTGGCCCCCAGATCTTCAGGAGAGCTCGCCGGTATCTCCATTCTCGCCGGCCTGGCAGAGGAGTTCCTGTTTCGGGGTGTGATGCAAGTCGGACTGGGTCGCGTGCTCCCCGACGGCCTGGCCCTTATGATCACCAGCGCGGCGTTCGGTCTGGTCCATTTCCTGACCCCCACATATGCGCTGCTCGCCTTCCTTGCCGGCGCCTATCTGGGAGCGTTGTTTCTCCTGCAGGGGAACCTGCTGGCGCCCATCGTTGCACACACGCTGTATGATTTCGTCGCGCTGACCTGCCTGGTCCGGCGTTATCGGGCCGCTGGCAAAGCAGAGTAGATTTCTCTCCATGGATGCGATTACCGCCATCAACAAGCGCACCTCGGTGCGTCGTTTTCAGTCCCGCCCGGTGCCTCGCCCGGTGGTGGAGCAACTGCTCGAGTGTGCGGTGCGCGCTCCCAACCACAAACTCACGGAGCCCTGGCGCTTCGCGGTGCTGACCGGTGCGGCGGGGGCACGCTACGCCGAGATCCGGGCACGGCACCGTCTGAAGCGGTACACCGATCCGACCTCGTCAGAAGCGCTCGCTGGAGCCGAGAAGGTACGGCGGGAGACCGTGGGAACTCCGGTTCATATCGTGGCGATGGCAGCGGTGAGTCCCGATGAGATTACCCGCGAAGAGGACTACGCCGCGGTCTTGATGGCGGTGGCAAACCTCATGATCGCGGCCGAATCGCTAGGGCTGGGCACCTACCTGAAAACTGGAGGTGTAATGCGGGATGCGGCTCTCCTCGAGCTGGCTGGCGTGGCGGAGAATTACCGCATCGTGGGGCTCATCTCGCTCGGTTACCCGGCTGAGCAGGAAGTTCCCCGGCGCCGCAAAGCTGCCGCTGGACTGACGCGTTGGGTAGAGTGAGTCACGAGGTTACTGTGGTATCCCCAGCAGCTCCCTGAGCTTCAACGCGTCCCGAATTGCATACCCGCCCCAATCGTTGTTGAAGTAGACATACACTTCCTTGCCGCTATTCCGGAGTCCCCGGATCTGCCCGGCCCACGAGACCAGCTCCTGGTCGGTAAACCCGCCCTCGGGCTCCTGGCCCCGATGCATGCGGAAGTACGTGAACGGGGCCGTGGTCACGAGATCCGGCTGCAGCCCGCCGCCGACCGGAATGCAGAGTGCGACGGCATGCTCGGTCAACAGCTGATATACCTCGCGGCTGTGCCAGCTGGGGTGCCGGAACTCCAGCACCCAGCGGCGGGCTCCGTGCAGGAGACGGAGGAACTCCCGCAGCCGGGGCAGGTCGAGCTGCTGGTTGGGTGGGAGTTGGAAGAGAATGGGCCCCAACTTCGGCCCCAGCTTATCGGCTCTCTCGAGGAACAGTTGGAGCTCGTCGCCCACCTCGCGCAGACGCTTGATGTGAGTGATGTAGCGGCTCGCTTTGACGGCGAATTGGAACCCCTCAGGGGTGATGTCGTGCCAGCGCTGGAACATGTCGGCCGTCGGCAGGCGGTAGAATGGGTTGTTCAACTCGACGGTCCTGAAGCGGGACCCGTAATAGGCCAGCTCCTCCCGCGCCGGGAGGCCGGAAGGGTAGAAAACCCCCTTACGCCAGTGGCGGTACACGTATCCGGAGGTCCCCAGCCACACCTCAGCCGGACCCGGCATTTCCTCTATGCTGTTGCAGGGTTGCCGCTTCCGGGGTAAACTTGCGAGCCTCCAACTCCCAGTCTCCAGGGCTCAGGGTGAGACAAGTCACCGCGACCGGGCTGGGCAGGGTGGCAGTGTTCGGGCTCGACTCGGTGGAAGAGTTTCGGGGAAGTGACCGAAGCCTAGGCACTGGCACATTCATTTTTGGGGGATCAGATGAAGACACTTTTCGCAGGACTGACGCTCGTGTTGGCATTGACGGCCTGTGAGAACCGGGCCGGGCGAGACACCGGACGAGTAGAAAACGCCGACACCTCGGTCACCACGAGGACCACACAGGACACCACGATCGTTACCAGCGACACGACGATCGACAGTGACACCACTGTGCGCGAAGGCGACCTGAAGCGCGATACTGCACGCTAGGAGCTTCGAGCAGGTTTCCTCACTTTCCGCCAGCCGGCGCCGGCCTGTCCGGTGCCCGGCAGGTTGGCGGGCAAGACTATTGAAAGGCAGAATCCTCACCGTGCCCGCACAGCGCGCCTCGCGTTCGGAGCAGATCCTGCTCTTTGGCCGTAATTTCATCAAGCACCCCAAAATGCTCGGCAGCCTGATCCCGAGCTCCCGCTTTCTGGTCAACAAGGTGCTGAGCGAAGTCGACTGGGCCCGGGCGCGGGTGTTTCTGGAGTACGGTCCCGGCGTGGGCACCTTTACCACCGAGATCCTGAGGCGGATGCGGCCGGATGCGGTGCTCATCGCGCTGGAGACCAATGCCGACTTCGTGCACTTCCTTCGCGGCAAGATTCACGATGACAGGCTGCACATCGTCCATGGCTCCGCGGCTGGCGCGGACGCGGCCCTCGCGTCCCTGAATCTGAAGCACGCCGACTACGTCATCTCGGGTATTCCTTACACGACTATTCCCCCCAGTGTGCGCGAGGAGATCCTTCGCAAGACTCACTCGCTGCTCCATCCCACCGGGGCGTTTCTGGTCTATCAGTTCACCCGCACGGTGCTGCCGTACCTCCAACAGGTGTTTGGCCGCATCCAGCAGGACTTCGAGCCGCTGAACGTGATGCCGGCCCGGCTGTTCTTCTGCCGGCACCACGGTGAGCGAGCTGCCAATGAACGAAATGGTCAGCGCGCTAATGGCTCCGCCCGATCGACGCCGCTTCAGCCTTCGGGGCCTGATCTGACTGGGAATGCCAGACCTCCTCGATCGCACGGCTGATCTCCGGCAGTACGTTTTCCTGAGCCGGTAGTCCGTCTTCTTTCAGATAGCGGATCACGGCGGCCGGCACGATGTTATGCAGCCGCGTCACCGCCTCCGCGTAGTCGGCAAAGTGCTGCCGGGCCAGCTCGGCCACTTCGCGGTCATCCAGCGACAGTCCGGTGGTATGAAGCATCACGTAGCCGATGGTCGCCAGGCTGAACGCCGTATAATCGTCGCGCAAGTTCTTCGGCAAACCTTCCCGCCGCACCAGGTCCACCGCCGCCGCACCCAGCCCCAGCACGACTGATCCAGCGCGCTTGATCATGTCAGCCGCCCCGCCGGCGGAGCGTCGCTCGCTCAACCGCCTGAGGTCGGAGATGTGGTGTTCCACCTTTCGGTGGATCCGGTTCAGCTCGCTGAGGACGTCCGGATAGTTTTTCAGGTCTTCCAACTGGCCTCGCAGCGCCTTCTCGATATGATCTTCCAGCGCGAGCATATCGGTGATGTAACTGTTGATCGCTTCGCTCTTATCCCTGGCCACATTAACCTCCAATGATCGGTGATGGTCGTCGACGCTGGCCGCGAGGATTACGGCCAGCATCTACGATCCGCTTTTTGTCGGACCAGGGCTGTGCCGAGCGTCACGTGGGATAAGAATCAAGAGGGAGGGATCGGTGGGGCATTTCATCGGGACCCATGCAGTGGCGAACGGCGGGATTCATATGGCTGCGCTCCGTGCAGCCAACGCCGGGATGAAAGCGCTCCAGATCTTCACGGCGCCTCCGCAGTACTATGGTGACAAGTCCACGATGCGCCCCGAGCGAGCCGAGCGTTTCCAGGCCGCCCTGGCGCAGGCGCGGATCGAGCCTCGGCACGTGGTCGTGCACGCCGCCTACGTACTGAACACCGCCACCGAGGATGAGACCAAGCTCAGCCGGGCGCGCGGCGGCCTACGGAAAGAGCTGGAGCGCTCGACCGTTCTCGGGGTGGGCAGCGTCTGCTTTCATCCTGGCGCGGCGACATCCGGCAGCCGTGACGCCGCGGCCGAGCGGGTAGGACAGGCGATCACCGACGCGCTCGACGCCGTGGCGGGGGATACGCTGCTCCTGGTCGAGAACACCGCCGGTGCCGGCATGACGCTCGGGAAGTCCGCGGAGGAGGTTGCCGCCATCCTCCGGGCGGTACCCGCCCGGCTCCGGCACCGCACCGGCTATGGTCTCGACACCTGTCACCTCTTCGCCTCCGGGTTTGACATCACCCGTTCCCAGGGAGAGCTGACGCGGGTTCTGGATGAGTTCGAGACGGCAGCCGGAACCCCGCCCCTGTTTTTCCATCTCAACGACAGTGAGGGAGCGCTCGGCTCCAACAAGGACCGGCATGTGTTGATCGGTGACGGAAAGATCGGCCGGCAGCCTTTTGAGTGGCTGCTCTCGGACCGGCGCACCCAGGAGATTCCGCTGATTCTGGAGACGCCGCAGAAGAACTACGACATCGCGGATGAGGATCCCTCACCCGACCCCTACGACGTCGCCATGGTCAAGCTCCTGGCCGGGGTCTGAGTCTCCAAGAATTCCCGCACGCCGCCGCACGTCTCGCAGTTTCCTCCCGCCCACGTACCTCCGGGCCAGGCTCACCGGCCTCCGCGGGCGCCCTGAGATGTCATTCGGTGCACTGCCGTAAATCCTTGGTCTCGCACCAGTTGCCTGCTCATGTAGAGCCGGCGCCCGCCTGCTGTGCGCGGATTTTGCATACCAGGGGCTTACCATGCCCAGACCGAGCTCAGCTTTTCTCCGGCCGCTTCAGACACCCAGCCGCGCCTTCATGACGTTCCTGGCGGCGGCCGGGTTTACCGGCGCGCTGCTTCTCACACCGTGGCCCGCGCTGCGGACCCCACTCGTCGGTAGCGCGCCGGTTGTGGCGCACGAGGCATCCCGCGAGATCCCCGCCGACAGCGCCACCCTGGAAACGGAGGTGGTGGACCGGTACGACCATCTGCCGCTGGCGCAGATCTTTCGCCGCCGGGCCGACGCCGAAATGGCCAACCGGGTCGCGCGAGCCATCGTCAAGGAAGCCCGGCAGCTGCAGATTCCGCCCAGTCTGCTGGCCGGCGTGCTCATCACGGAAAACGCGCGATTGGAACCGGAGACGATCAGCCACCGCGGGGCCATCGGTCTGATGCAGGTGATGCGCTTCCATGCGGGGGTGTTCGACTGCGACTCCGACGACCTGCTGCAGGTCGAGGCCAACATCTGTCATGGCTCGCGAGTCTTTGCCGGCTATCTCAAGAGAACCAAGGATGTGAGGTCTGCCCTTCTACGGTACAACGGCTGCATCAGGAGCCGAGCCACGCCAGAGCTGCCGCCGCTATCCGAGCAAGGTGCTGCGGGAAGCCGAAGCGGTCCGCCAGCAGCTGCTGCATTATCTGCCGCCACAGCAGCTCAAGGCCCTTTCCGCCCGATCGGGTGGCGCCGCTACAGGCCTTTGAGGATCCGGCCGAGCGCCTTCCCAATCTTGCGTCCTAACTCTTCCAACTGATCCAGTAGCGGAGCGTGGTGGACGCCGCAGCTACTGGTGGGCTCGGTGCCGGCCTTGAACCATTCTTGTTGCGTCTGGGGGCACCATTCGTTGGCGATCTCACCATTGGTGGCGTCGATGGTTTCCTGCACCAGGCCCGCCGGCGCGCTCCAGGCGCCCGCGGGTGACTCCTCGTGCCATCCCTCCAGGTAAAACCTGGCCCATGCGGGGGCGGCCAACCGCCCACCGGATGCATTCCCTCCGATTGGCCGGGGGCTGTCATAGCCAAACCAGATCCCGGCCACGAGGGTCGGGGTATAGCCGATGAACCAGACGTCGGCGCCGTTGTTGGTGGTGCCGGTCTTCCCGGCCACCGGCCCTTTCACGCCCAGATCGCGCAACACCCGTCCGGTGCCGCCATTCACCACCGACTGAAGCATCGAGGTCAGTTGAAACGCCTCGGCTGGGTCCAACACCCGCTCGGGGCTCCTGGGCCGGGACTGCCAGAGCAGCGAGCCATCCGCCGATTCGATCCGGCTGACGATGGAGGGCTGTACCGTCATACCACCGTTGGCAAATGGAGCGTACGCGACGACCAGCTCCAGCGGAGTCACCTCCATGGCGCCGAGTGCCAGGGCCGGAACCGCGTCCATCCGGCTGCGGATTCCTGAACGACGAGCCAACGAGGCGACCTGCTCTTCGCCCAGGGCCTGGCTGAGCCGCACGGTGGCCGCGTTGGCAGAGCGCATCAGCGCCCGACGAAAAGTGAGGGGGCCGCCGTACTCACCCCCGAAGTTTTCCGGCCTCCAGACCCGTCCAGCGTCCGAGATCTCCACTGGCGAATCGTCGAGGATCGTGGCCGGACTGTATCCGGCCCTCAGCGCCGCGGCGTACACGAACGGCTTGAAGGCCGACCCCGGTTGGCGCCGCGCTCCCAGTGCGCGGTTGAATCCACGGGTCACGGAGCGCCGGCCACCGACCAGGGCGCGGATCTCACCGGTACGCGGGTCCAGCGCTATCACTGCCCCTTCCAGCTCGGCTCCGGCTCGTGCCCGCGCGGCTCGTCTCTGGATCGCCGCGCCCTGGATCTTGATCGCGCTTTCGGCGGCGCGTTGGGCGTCGGCGTCAATGGTCGAGTGGACGATCAGGTCACCCGCCGTGGCCGCAGCCGCGCCAAGTATTGAGTCCACCGCGGCCCGGACCGGGTCCAGTGCATACGAACGGTCTCGCGCCGGGCGCCACTCCGCTCTTGCCAGCCGCAGCGGCTCTCTGCGGGCTTGCTGCGCCAGCTCGGGTGAGATGTAGCCTTCGCGCACCATCAGCGAGAGCACCAGGTCCCGGCGTGCGCGAGCTCGATCCGGGTGGCGCCGAGGTCCGTAGAGTGAGGGACCCTTCGCCAGACCGGCTATCGTAGCAGCCTCACTGAGCGACAGGCGGGCGACACTCTTTCCAAACAGATCCCGGCTGGCGGCCTCCACCCCGTAGGTCCCATTGCCAAGATAGATGACGTTCAGGTACATCTCCAGGATCTGCTGTTTAGTCAGGGTGCGCTCGAGCCGCCGCGCCAGCTCCACCTCTATCAGCTTGCGGCGGAGGGTGCGCTCGCTGGAGAGATGAGGAAGAAACGCGTTGCGCACCACCTGCATGGTGATGGTGCTGAACCCTTCCCGGACGCCCACGGCAGACAGGTTACGCAGCAACGCACGCCCCGCGCTGCGCCAGTCGACGCCTCCGTGATAGTAAAATCGCCGGTCCTCTGTGGCGATAAACGCCGCCCGCAGCGAGCGAGGCACGGTGGAGATGGGAACGTTGATGCGGCGGACGTAGCTCAGCCTCCCCAGCGGCTTGCCGTTTCGATCCAGTACCCTGCTGCCCTCGCTGGGTCGAAAGGCCTGGATCTGCGCGGTCGAGGGACAGCCGCGAAAGCCACAGCTTGCCACCCAGGACAGCACGACCACCATCAGTGTCAGACTGAGGCCCAGTCCGAGAAGTGCGATGCGACGGCGGCGACCTTGGGGTCGCGCCAGCCACTCGATCCCTCGCCGCCACTGGGTCATGGTCCTGGCCGCTAAACAAGAAAACGGCCCCACACCTTGGGGCCGTTCGCCGCCTCGCGGATCCCGGGCGAGGTCAGCCAGCCTGCGGGGCCTCATCCGAAGGATTTGGTGCTGAGCGGGTTTCCGAGCGGCTCTCGGTTTCCGCGCGACGGGCGCGCAGGCCGCCGCGCTGGAAGCGATCCCACTGATCCGTAGCGCGGCGCCCCACGTCGGCGGCGGTCTCCTGGACCCTGACCCGAGCCGTGGCAGTCCGGTCACTGGTGAAGAAGTAGGTTGCAGCCAGCCCGGCGGCGAGCGCCAGCAACTTGCCCACCGAGCCGGATTCCTCCTCGTCGCCGAGGTCGAGATCCCGCTTGAGCTTGGACCTGCTCCAGCGTTCCGGGGCCCGCTCCCACTCCTCTCCCGCATCCTCAGTCAGCTTGGCCAGCCTGCGCTTCAGCCGTTTACCGGCCTTACTGCTGACGCCCTGAACTTCCTCCATACCCTCTCCCATCCCTTCGCCGAGAGCGGCCAGACGCTGCAGCAGCAGCTTCCGGGTCCTGGTGCCAGGCTGGGGCGCCGCGAGCAGGCCGATACCCACTCCCAGCAGCGTCGCCAGCAGGAGCGATCCCGCTCCGTGCCCTCCGCCTCGTTCCGAGCCTTCCGACCGGAAGTCGGTGGCGTCGCCGCCCCGGCCGTGCTGTGTGCCCATGAGTGCCTCCGATGCCAGCTGCTAATCGAATTACGGAACCTGTCGCACTTTAATCTATTGTCCGAAGGAAGGAAACATCTTGCATTACACCACCGAGGGTCGAAAAACGCACCGGGAATAAGCCCCTTACCCTGACAGCGATCTTATCCGATGAGAGCGATGGCGCGAGGGACCCAGCCCGCATAGGACGCCTAACCGCTTCTTTACCAACATCTTGATTACCCAACCCCGGGACAGCCCGCCGGCCAGTTCCTGCCACTGATCGATATAAGCACGGATCTGGCTCATCAGATTCGCGACACCTCCTGTAACCAGGGCCTCCGCCGGTCTTGCCGCGCCAGGCCCCTGAACCAATCCGAGTGTGACCATGTATCTCGTCGAATTGAAGCCAGGCAGGGAAGAGCTTTACCGCACCGGTGATGACCTTGCAATCGCTATCCGGGATGGGGACGTCGACGCGCGTTCCCGGATCTACCATCGCACCACCGCCAAGTGGATCTCTATTACTCTCCACCCGCAGTACAAGGCGATCATCGCGGATCAGGTGGCACCGGAGCCCGCCAGGCCCGCTCGCAAGGCGTGGGGTCTGCTGTCCGGAGCGATGGGGAGCGTGCCGATCGAGCTTCCTGCCGGCGAGGTTCCCGCCACGAGCAACGCGATTCGGCAGCGCTGGAAGCGCCCGATAGGGCTCGGCCTGGCCTGCATCCTCCTTCTGCTGGGCATCCAGCTGGCGTTCTCCGGGCCGCGTCCATCCTGGGGCGGTCAGGGCAAGCCGATGGCCCGAGCCGCGACACAGCGGAAGAGCATGTTGAAGGTGCCGGTCGCTGTCAGCCCTGCACGGGATGACGCCGAAATGGGACACCCAGACGACTACGGGCTCGATATGGTGTCGCTCGCCAGCACCCACAACCCCTGGCCGGTGCGCGAGACGGTGGCTGGTGACACCATCGCCGTGGCTATTCCACCGGTCAAGGCGATGCCGGCGTTGCCCCGTGCACCGAGGCTCCGGCCGAAGGCACTGCGTGCCGCCCTGGCGGTGAGTGCGCCCAAGGCCTCACTGAAGCAGCGCCCTCTTCAGTCGCTGATGGCCCGCTACGACGACGCCAGCAACGAGGTGTACGCCCGGCTCGAGAGCGGGCTTCGAGCGGCCCGGCTGAACCACCTGTTTGCTCCCGGCCGGCTGACGGCCGGCGGAGGCGTACCGGCGACGAGGCTCAGCCTGGCCGGAGCCGCCAACTTCATCCGGGTGTACCGGCAACAGCAGGCCGCGATCGAACAGGCGTATCAGGACAGCGTCGCCATCCTGGCCAAGCGAAACGGATGGAAGCCGCGAGAGATCAAGCAGTGGTCCTCCCGGCCGCCCCGGAAGGAGTCCCCGACACTTGAGCTGCTCACCAGCTCCCTGCTCGCCGGCATAGACAGCATTCTGGGGGTGCTCGACGCCCAGGCTGGTGCCTACAAGATCAGAGGAACCGCCATTGCTTTCGAGAATCCGGCTGCAACTCAGGCCTATGCGGCGCTGCGCCGGAGGATCAAGGAGGGGATTGATGGTGCGGTCGGAGCTGGCGGCGCGACATCGCTCGGGCCCGCCGGCCTGCTGCTGCAGGCGATCGGCACCAGCACCCTACCGCGGGAGACGTGAAGCTATCGGTTCGTTCCGCGCGATCATGCCCGGCACTTCTTCCATCGCCCGCTCGGCCAGCGCCACCTGGCCCCGGGCGATGAGTGTTTCCAGGGCCTCACGGGGGGAGACACCCTGACGCCGCGGCCCATGATGGTCGCTGGAGAGAACATCGATCAGGCCATGCTCCATCATTTGCCAGACCAGGATGTCTGAGCCGGGGCTCGAACGGCTGTAGTGCCCGGTCAGGCTTCCCACGTTTACCTGCAGCAGCGCCCCCATTTCCTGCCAGGTCCGCATGACTTCGAGCGGATCCTGCCCCGAGAGATAGCGATAACGTTCGGGGTGGGCCACCACGATCTGGCGCCCGGCTTCATGTACCCGTCGCACGACATCGTTGTGCGTGCCCTGGAGCTCGAAGCCAAACTCCACCAGCAGGTATCGCCCGCCGGCCAGTCCGACGTCTTTGCGCGGCAACAGTCGGGTGATGGTCCCCCCATCCGGAGCCCAGATCTCCTGCCCCAACGCAAGTGCCGGGAGGTCGGTCCGACCAGCGCAAGCGGCCACCAGCTCGTTGAAGGCGAGACGGTGGCGCTCGAGCTCGCGGTCAATGGCCTCGGTGGACGTCAGGTGGGGTAACAGCAGATGCGGAGTGGTGACTACGGTTCGAACGCCTTCCGCGTAAAGACCGGTGAGCGCCTCCAGAGACTCGGCCACGGAGGTGGTGCCGTCATCCACCCCGGGGACCAGGTGACTGTGGAGATCAACGATCGAAAGCGGGCCTGCCTGCGTCTGTGCCATGCCCGGATTCTAAGGCAACGATCAGGCCAGCCGAAGGGAGCCGCGTAATTTGCTGGAGCGGTGAGCCGCTGTACTCTTCACCTGTAACATCACCGCCATTCCACCAGCGAGCTGCCGTGCAAACCGCCCGCCGCACTCATGGTTTCCGAGAGTCGGTCATCCGGGGCATGACCCGGCTGGCCCGGGAGTATCGCTCCATCAATCTGGCTCAGGGCTTTCCCAACTTTCCCGCGCCTGACGTTCTCAAGGAAGCCGCCGCCCGGGCCATTCACGACGATATCAACCAGTACGCGATCACCTGGGGGGCCCAGCGGCTGCGCGAGGCCCTGGCCCGGAAGTACCGGGACTGGTATGCGCTGGAGGTGGATCCGGAGCGTGAGGTCACGGTGACGTGCGGCGCGACCGAGGCCATGATCGCGACGCTGATGGCCGTCGTGAATCCGGGTGACGAGGTGATCGTCTTCGAGCCCTTTTACGAGAACTACGGGCCGGACACGATTCTGGCCGATGCCCGGCCGGTCTACGTCCCACTCAGGCCAGGCCAGGAACTGGATCGGGACCGGCTGGCGGACGCGTTTTCACCGCGGACTCGCGCCATCATCGTGAACACACCCAGCAACCCGGCCGGACGGGTTCTGCGTCGAAGTGAGCTCGAGGCGATCAGCGAGCTCTGCATCCGGCATGACGTACTGGCGGTGACCGACGAGATCTACGAGCATATCCGCTTCGAGGGCGACCACGTGCCGCTGGCGACGCTGCCCGGCATGAAGGACCGCACTGTTACCATCAGTGGTGCGTCGAAAACCTTCAGCGTGACAGGCTGGCGGGTCGGCTGGATTCTGGCCCCGGCAGCGCTGACCGACGCCATCCGCAAGGTCCACGATTTCCTGACCGTCGGGGCCCCGGCGCCACTCCAGGAAGGTGTCGCAGTGGCGCTGGCAGAGCTGGAGCCTCCCTTCTATCAGCAGCTGGCAGCCGGTTACCGCTCCCGCCGCGACCTCCTTCATGGTGCGCTGGTCGAATCCGGCTTTTCCTGCCTGCCGCCGGAAGGCGCCTACTACATTCTCGCCGACTTTTCGACCTTGGCACAGCCCGAGGGTTCGAAGCCACCGCTCAGTGACACTGAGTTCGCGGTGTGGCTCTCGCGGGAGATCGGCGTCACCCCAGTCCCCGGATCCAGCTTCTTCCGCGACGGTGGTGAGGGGTCCAGCCTGGTACGGTTTGTCTTTTGCAAAACCGACGACATCCTGCTGGAGGCGGCCCGGCGGCTGCGGTCGCTGTCGTCAGTTTCTCCCAGCCCGGCGGGCCACCGGCCGCCGGAGCCCGCGAGCAAGAGCGGGCTGCAGCAGTAACCCATCTCCACAAACAGGCTCATGATGACGCCGCCAGCGGCTCGCCCACTCGCCGTGATCACCGGCGCCTCCGCCGGGATCGGCCGGGTCTTCTCCGAGCGGCTCGCCGCTCGAAGCTACGATCTTCTGCTGGTTGCACGAGACGGCATCCGCCTGGAGGCGGTGAAACGGGAGCTGGAAGAACGCTATGGAATAGCCGTCGAGGTGTTTCCGGCCGATCTGACCATCGACACCGACGTGAGCCTTCTGGTAGCCCGGATCACCCAGTCGCCCCAGCTCGCCCTCCTGATCAACAATGCCGGCTTCGGTACTCGCGGCCCCCTGCTCAGCGCCAGTCCGGCTCGGCAGGAAGCGATGTTGCGGCTCCATACGATGGCTCCGATGCGGCTGAGCCAGGCGGCGCTTCCGGGGCTACTCAACAACCGGACCGGCGCCATCGTCAACGTCTCGTCGGTGGCTTCGTTTCTCTTCTCCGCATTCAACGTGAATTACTGTGCCACCAAGGCGTACCTCACCAGCTTCAGCGAAGGCCTCGCCGCTGAGCTGGCGGGCACCGGTGTGCGGGTCCAGGCGCTCTGCCCCGGATTTACCCGCTCCGAGTTCCACCAACGCATGGAGCTCGACGTGGGAGATATCCCCCGCTGGATGTGGCTGTCGCCCGGGCAGGTGGTGGATGCGTCTCTAGCGTGCCTGGACCGAAAGGGACCGGTAGTGTGCATTCCGGGTTTTCGCTACAAATTGATGGTGATGCTGCTGCGGATGACGCCGCGCTGGATCATTGCCCGGTTCACTCGCCGGCATGCCAAGGCGGTGTGAGCCAGGTCATTTCCAATCCGGGCACTGCACTGTATCCTCGGGGTGTCGCAGTGCGAAATCAGCCAACAACTTGCGGCAGGATGGTGGGTTCATGGGCACTCTCATGGGGCGTCGTTTCATTCCGGTTCTGCTCGGGGCCGCTGCAGCTTCTTGCAGTGGCGGGCTCACTCTGCCAGGTGACGGGACTGGACCGACAGGTGACGAGTCGGGACCGGCCGCGATTCAGGTGTACTCGGGCAACCCGCAGGAAGGGCGAGTCGGGAGCCGTTTGCCAGAGCCAATCGTGGTCAAAGTGCTCGACGCACACTCCCAGCCGGTTGCCGGGGTGGCGGTAGTCTTCGAGTTCGAGAGCGCCGTTCCTGGGGCGGAGGTCAGCCCATCCCAAGATGTAACCACCAGTGACGGTCTGGCATCAGCGGAAGTCTGGCTCGGCAACGACGCCGGCGCGCACGTGGTCGAGGCGCGAGTCGCGGATGCATCCAGCGATGCACTGCGAGCGACCTTTGACCTGAATGCCCTGGCGCGGGGCAAGGACAAGGACAAAGACAAAGGCAAGGGTCCGGGTCGGGACGACGATGATGACGAGGATGACGACGACTAGTTAAAGCTCCGAGTAGGGCCGTCCGATACTGAGGAGGACTGAGTCTGCGTGGTCTCCCACGCGACCTCCCTCTCACTCGGTGGGCATATGACGGGGCTACGGCAGGCAGGCCTGATTCTAGTGCTGGTTCTTGCAGCCACAGGCTGCGACCGACGTCATGCCGAGCTTCAGAAGGCCCTGGCAGAGGCCCGCGCTGCGGAAGCCCAGAAGGACACGCTGCTCACCGAAGTGCTCGAAACCACCCAATTCGTCAGCGACTTGAACAGTGAGCTGGCCAAGGCTCGAAGCGTAGCCATAGGCACCAGCGCCGACGATCCCGGAGTGCCGGGCCCGCAGCACGACCGTGAGGAGCGGAAGGCGACGCTGATGCGGATTCAGCACGTCATCGCCCGCCTCAATGAAAGCGAGGCCAAGCTCACTGTCACCGAGGCTCGGGCCAGAAACGCCAGGGTCCGCAACGCCAGGCTGCTGGCCCAGATCTCCACCTACAAGAAAACCATCGAGGACCTGAAGACCGCGGCCGAGCAACAGCGGGCGGAGAACGAGGCCATCATCGCGAATCAGGCTTCTCAGATCGCCCTGCTCGCCGGACAGGTGGATACGCTTGGCCGGGAGCGAAACTCGCTGCGAGGCTCGGTAGCCAACCTGGTCACTTACAAGAATACCGTTTACTACGCCATCGGGACCCGGGACGAGCTGCTGAAACAGGGGGTCGTCACCAAGGAAGGATCCAAGTTCCTGTTCTTCGGAGGCACCCGGCTGGAGCCCGCCCGCGATATCAACACCTCGGCGTTTACCGCCATCGACAAGACCCAGACGATGTCGATCGCGCTTCCCCGAACCGATAAGAAGTACAAGATCGTATCCCGGCAGAATCCCGCCCATCTCGGCGGCATCGCCACTCGTAATGGCGAGGTGGGGGGCGGCGTGGTCGAGATCGTCTCACCGGAGGAGTTCTGGTCGGCATCGAAGTATCTGATCCTGGTGCAGAACTAGGCGGGGCAGCGGGGCAGAAAGACCCGGAACAACATTATCCTCAGAATGTAGAGGATGTTGACAACTTTGTTGGTAAGAGCTTGAGCTGCAATGTGATGCACATCACAATCGTTTGACACTGGCGGAGTATACCGCCCGTCCGCCCGTCCGCCCGTCCGCCCGTCACCCCCGTGACGCGCAACACGGCCCCGAATCCCGGTTCCCGAGAGATTGTCTCACGCGATCTTATTATCAGGTACCCCGTCTCTCCCCCGGAGGTGGCTTGTGAACACGCTTACAGTAGCTGTGGCTCTGGTTGCGCTGACCACACTCAGTGCCTGCAAGAAGACCGGCGACGGCCAGTATGAAGTGCAGAAGCCGGTTGTCGGTACCGAAACCGACACTGTGAACACCCCGACCGTCGAGACCGGCACCGTGAAAGACACGATCACCGTGCCTACCGTCGAAACCGAGAAGAAAGAAGTGAAGGTTCCCAAGGTCGAGGTCAACCCGCCCAAGGAGTAGTTCGCCCACTCCGAAATTCAACGATATATTCTCCCACCCGCGGGTCAGGTCCTTCCCGCGGGGCTCTACTTTCACATCCCGGAGTAGGCATGAAGCAAGCAGCGGCTCGGCTCGCCCTGGCGGCGCTTGCGGTCTGCACACCCTGCGTGGCTGCGGCTGCCCAGGGAATCACCGTTATCCGGGCCGGGTGGTTGGTGGACACCGAAAAGGGACAGGTTCGGCGCGACCAGTTGATCCTGATCCGCGGCGAGCGCATCGAAGCCGTTCGACCTGGTTCGTCCCGGATCCCGGCGGACGCGCGGGTGGTAGACCTCTCCCGCTACACCGTGGTTCCCGGCCTGATCGACTGTCACGCTCATCTCATCGGAGATCTGACTGGATCTCCCCTGGTGCCGCTGGAGCGATCCGCGGCCCAGGAGGCGTTCAGCGGAGTGCGCAACGCACGGGCAACGCTCCAGGCCGGCTTTACCACCGTACGCGACATCGGTACCTACCGCGCGTTCGTGGACGCCGCCCTCCGCGACGCGATCAATGACGGAACCGTGGTCGGACCTCGTATGGCGGTGGCCGGCGCGTATGTAACCGTCTCCACTGGCGCGGGCGAAGTCACCGGCATGGCTCCCGATGTCATCCTCCCTCCCGATTATCGCTTCGGAGTTGCCAACTCGGTGCCAGAAGTGCGCACGAAGGTGCGGGCCCTGCTGAACGGCGGCGCCGACTTCATCAAGATTCTGGCGACCGGCGCGGTCCTCACCCGGGGGACAAAACCGGGCGTGTCGGAGTACACCGAAGAGGAGATCAAAGCAGCGGTGGACCAGGCGGCGCAATACGGCAGCTTCGTCGCTGCGCATGCCCATGGGGCGGAGGGAATCAAGAACGCAGTGCGCGCCGGCGTACGATCCATCGAGCATGGCTCGCTCATGGATGACGAGGCCATTGCCCTGATGAAACAGCGGGGCACCTACCTGGTGGCCGATATCTACAATGGCGACTACATCGCGACCATCGGGCGGGAGCAGAAGTGGCCCCAGGAATATCTGAGGAAGAACGACGAGACCACCGAAGCGCAACGGGCCGGCTTTCGGAAGGCGGTAGCGGCCGGGGTAAAGATCGCGTACGGCACCGACACCGGGGTGTATCCTCACGCCCTGAGCGCCAGGCAGCTGCCCTACATGGTGCGCTATGGGATGACGCCGATGGGCGCGATTCAGTCTGCCACCCTGGTGGCGGCGGAACTGATGGGGTGGGCTGATCGCGTCGGTTCGATAGCGCCCGGCAAATATGCCGACATCATCGCGGTGGAGGGAGACGCCATGGCGGACCTGGCGAGCTTTGGTAAGGTTGGCTTTGTGATGAAGGGTGGAACTGTCCATAAGGCACCCTGAGCACCCCGACCACCCCTCCTTTTTGACCACAAAGGACACAGAGGGATCACTAGCTAACAGTCATCCCCCAGCGCGTGAACCGACCATTGCGTCCATAGTTGGTAAACTTTCCAAGGGTTACTACGTGCCTCCAAGCGCGGAT
Organism: uncultured Gemmatimonadales bacterium; assembly: GCA_963840165.1. Lineage (GTDB taxonomy): Bacteria > Gemmatimonadota > Gemmatimonadetes > Gemmatimonadales > GWC2-71-9 > CAVVWJ01. The sequence continues at coordinate 578,382 of CAWIXT010000006.1, read as the reverse complement.
GCTGGATTCGCGATGGGAGATCCTGAAATTGACGGTGATCCCCTGTGTCCTGTGTGGTGAAAATTTCTGAGGAGCTGAATGTGAGTCGGAATGAGGTATACACCATCCTCCTGTTCGGAGTGCTGGCTGCCCCGAAAGCCATTGCGCAGGCGCCTGCCCAGCGCAAGCTGGCCACCGAAGATATCTACCGCTTGAGGGCAGTCAGCGATCCACAAGTCTCGCCGGATGGAGCCTGGGTGGCCTACACCGTAACCGTGCCCGATACTGCGGAGGACAAGAACGACAGCGACATCTGGATGGTGAGCTGGAAGGGAGACCACACCCTTCGTTTGACCTCCAGCAAGGCTTCGGAGCAATCTCCCCGCTGGAGCCCGGACGGCCGGTACCTCGCATTCCTCTCCAGCCGCGACGATGTCCGTAAGCTGGATCAGGTGTGGCTGCTCGACCGCATGGGAGGAGAAGCGGTCCGGATCACCGACATGCCGGGCGGAGTCGTGGATTACGCCTGGTCCCCCGACGGCCGGCGGCTGGCGCTGATTGCCAGCGACGCCGACCCCGACTCGTCCGCCGCCGGCCGAGACAGCAGCAGCCGGACCACACCGAAGCCGATCGTCATCGACCGCTTCCAGTTCAAGGAGGACGAAACCGGTTATCTCGACCGGGGCCGGGATCACCTGTACCTCTTCGATCTGGCTCGACGCAAGGCCGAGATCCTCACCCCGGGAGAGTACAGCGAGCAGTGGCCCGCCTGGTCACCCGATGGGCGCTCTATCGCATTCGTGAGCAAGCGGCGAGGCGAATTCGATCGCACCAACAACTGGGACGTCTACGTCGTGGACGCCCGGTCCGGCTCCGTTCCCCGGCAGGTCACTACCTTCGAGGGTCCGGACATGGATCCTCAGTGGGGTGGCAGAGCGCCGGCCTGGAGTCCCGACAGCAAATATCTGGCGTACATCCAGGGCGGTCCGTTGAAGTTGATCTACTATGCCGGCCAGAAGCTCGCTGTGGTACCGGCCGCAGGCGGCCCGACGCGGTTGCTCACCACCAGCCTGGACCGCAATACGCTGTCGCCGGTCTGGTCCGACGATGGATCGTCCATCCGGTTCCTGCTCGAGGAGGATCGGGTGACCCATCTGGCGGCGGTGGCGGCCGCCGGTGGACCGATCCAACGGCTGACGCGGGGCCGCAGCTTCGTCAGCGATCTGGCAGCAGGGCCCCAGGGTAAAATGGTGATTCTGTCGAGCACGCCGACCCGGCCGGCCGAGCTGTTCGCGGTGGAGGGCGACTCGCTGCGCCAGCTCTCCCGGCAGAACGAGAGCTGGCTGCGCGGGGTGCGCCTGGCCCCGGTCGAGGAGATCTCCTTCAAGAGCCGGGATGGAACGCCCATCAACGGTTTCCTGGTCCGCCCGTTGGATTACCGGGACGGCACCCGGGTCCCCACGGTCCTCAAGATCCATGGGGGTCCGGTCTACCAGTTCTCCAACGACTTTGATCTCGAGTGGCAGCTGCTGGCGGCGGAGGGGTTCGCGGTGGTGGCGGCCAATCCGCGTGGCAGCTCCGGACGGGGCGAGAAGTTCTCCACCGCTATCTACGCCGACTGGGGCAATAAGGACAGCCAGGACGTGCTCGCCGCCGTGGACTACGCCGTCAGCGTCGGAGTGGCGGACCCTGACCGGCTCGGCGTTGGCGGCTGGAGCTACGGCGGCATCCTGACCAATCAGGTGATCGCGCGGGACCGCCGTTTCAAGGCGGCGATCAGTGGAGCCGGCCAATCCAACGCGCTCGCGGGCTATGGAACCGATCAATACGTCCGCGAGTACGAGGCCGAGCTGGGGACGCCCTGGGCCAACCCTGATTCCTATCGCCGGGTCTCGTTTCCCTTCTTTCACGCCGACCGCATCGTGACTCCCACTCTCTTTCTCTGCGGAGAGAAGGACTTCAACGTTCCCCTGCTCAACTCGGAGCAGATGTTTCAGGCGCTCAAGAGCCTCGGGCGGGAAACCCAGCTGGTCATTTATCCGGGGCAGTTCCACGACATTTCGCTGCCGAGCTACCGCCGGGACCGCCAAGAGCGCTACCTGGCCTGGTACAAGCGTTACCTTACGGAAGGGGGGAGCCAGGCTGCTGCGCACTGAGCGCCGGTCCGCTCCCCGGCCTGGAGGTGTCCCATGCCGCTGCTTCGCCCTCTCGCTCTACTCGGTTGGCTGATCTCGAGCGCCGCCGGGTGTGGCCTGCTCTCCCGCGAACCGCCCCCCAAACCGGCGCCCCTCCACGCCGACGTCTCGGTCGAAGTCGAAAATCACAATTGGAGTGACATTACCATCTATCTGATGACGGGAGGGCTGCCTCAGCGTGTCGGGATGGTGACGGCGCTGACCACGGCCAGTTTCGCGCTCCCGTCGCACCGGCTGCACACGGCCGGGAGTGTGCGACTCCGCGCCTTGCCGGTGGCCGGGCAGCCCTTTACCAGCGAAAACATCCTGGTGCAGCCCGGCCAGGCGATCATGTGGACCCTCGAGAGCGATCTCGACCGATCCAGTTTAGCCGTGTACTGACCCCGTGCTCTGCATCCGGCTGGTTGTTCTCGCCGCGTCCCTGTGGCTCCTGCCTGCCTGTGGTCTGTTCTCTCCCCGCAAGTCAGACGCTGTCGCACCAGCGGCCCAGGCCGAAGTCACCGTCCAGGTCGAGAGTCACCACTGGAGCGATATCGTCGTCTATCTGATGAATGGAAGCCAGTCGCAGCGGCTGGGATTGGTGGCTGGGCTCAGCAGCGCCGAGTTTGTGCTCCCCTACCGCCAGCTCGCATCCGGGGGCAAAGTTCGGCTGCGGGCCCAGCCGGTCGGTGGAGAGGAATCCTTCACCAGCGAGGATGTGGTGATCCAAATCGGGCAGGGCCTGAAATGGACTCTGGAAAACAACCTGAGGAGGTCTTCCCTCGCAGTGTATTAGGCGTGAGCGAGGAGCTAGGAGTCGTGAGCTCCTAGCTCCTCGCCCTTAACTCCTAGCTTACACCTTCTTAGGCTTCCCTATCGAGGCATCCGTCCGGGGTGTCCGGCAGATTCGGATTGTTCTGCTCTCGGCGCGGCAGCGGCAGGTTCACATCGGTTCCATAGGTGAGCCCGCCCTTGAACCAGTCACCGATGGGAAAGACGGTCTCAGGAGGCCGTCCGTACTGCCGAATCAGTCGACGCATGTCGCCCAGCCGGTGTCCCGTGGCATACAGCCAGAAGCCCCGCTCCGCGAATAGCAGATCGGTGGCGGTGGTAAAGTCCGCCGGGGTGGCGAGCGGGGGATCGGTAACCGGAAAGACCGAACTGCGGAGGTCGTTCAGCCGTTGCGTCATGGCATCGAAGGCCTGTGCCTGAAGCTCGCTCTCCGCGATGATGAGCTGGGCTTCGAGATAATCCGCTAACGGGACCCCCGCATCGAAACTGGCGTACTTGTTGGGAAACCACGTCTCGGTATTGTTGTCCGACGCGACACCGGAGTCGCCGGTAACACGGATGTCTCCCGCAGAGACGTAGGGCAGGCCATTCCCTCCTTCCTGATCCTCGACGCCGAACTCCCCGTTGTTCAATGCCTCGAATACGCCGTTGTGTAGCGCGGTCGGCGTCGTGGCGTGCTCGGTTTCGTACCGGAAGTCGATAGGAACAGTCGCGACGGCCGCCCCCGCCTCGGCGAAGCGACCCTGATCCACCAGGGCCCGACCGAGTCCGACCGATGCCAGCGAATGGATCGGATGGCCGGGGACGATGCTGGGATGGGCGAGTGCCGTGCCGAACCGGATTATTGCCGTATCCATAACCTGGGCCGTCGTCAACGGCGTCCCGTAGACGATCTGATCATTTTCTGTCCGGCTGACGGTTACGCCGGAGCAGAAGCCCTCGCCCAGCATGGTATACACGTATCCCGACAGCGCGAGCATTTCCGGGATGCCAGTATCCGTATTCGGATCGCTGCCGAACGCCTGGAGCGCTACTGCTGCATCCTCGGCGGCGCTCCGGGCCCGGTGCAACGACTGGTACAGTTCACCCAGACCTGCCGTGGTGGGCTGCGTCACTCGGAGATCCACCTCGGTCCGGCTGGGGATGAACCCCGGATTCACGAACTCGTCGCCCAGAATGCCGCTCAGAAGGACGTAGCCGTCGGAGAAGTCATTGGAGTTACTCGGGTCGGTGTTCCCCGGGATGCCTACCGGTTGGAAATCTCCGTCCTTGGCTAGCGTGAAGATGCTGATGGCACCGAGTCGCTTGGTGGCGGCACCTGCCGGCGTGTCCAGATCTTCGGACCCGACGATGTTGGGTGGGTCCGTGTCCAGTATCCCGCATGCCGCCACTCCGCTCAGGAGGAGCGGGACTGCCGAGGCGACTAACCGGGCCGTGTATTTTGTGAGGTACATTGCTGTGGTCTCCCGGTCAGAAGCCAAGGTTCAGCCGCGCCACCCAGTAGCGGGTCAGAGGCATGGAGAAGAAATCCGTCGCGCCGAAGTTACTGTTATTGCCACCTCCCCGGCCCTGACCGAAGCCGTTCACCTCCGGATCGATTCCGCTGTAATCGTCTATGGTCAGGAGATTCCGACCGCTCAGCGTCAAACTGAGGCGGGACGCGCGGACCATCCGGGCAATATGGTCCGGCGCATTGAAGGTGAGTGACAGCTCGCGGAGCTTGATGAACCACGCCTGCTCAAAGAACCCCCACTCGGTGAAGCCGTTGGGATCGCCGTAGGTATACGCGGCCGCCGCTGCCTGGTTCTCCAGCGAGGTGCTCGGGTCGATCAGGGCACGGCAGTAAATGACCCCGCCGCCGCAGCGGAAGGAGTCAGTGCCGTTCTCGATCCAGTGCCCGCCGCGATAATCGAACAGTGCTCCCAGGCTGAAGAGATTCCGGAAGAACGAGAAGCTAGATCTCAGGCCGAACTCCCGGGTGGGTATGGCCGAGCCCCGGTAAACGGCGGTGTCACCTACGGTCCACTCGCCCGGCACGATAACGTTGCCGGCGCCGTCGTACACCGCAGGTTCGATCACGCCGTTACCATTGGCATCGTTCACGGACAGAATCGGCCGGTCCCAGATGCCGCCCAGTGGGTAGCCCTCGACGTGTCGCTGGATGAACCCGACGGTGATAGGTTCAACTCCTTCTCCCAGCTCATCCAGGTTGTTCTTGTATAATGAGCCGCTAAACGTCAGGTCCCAGGCAAAATTGGGGTTGTCGATGACGCGGGTGTCGATCCGAAGCTCGACCCCCTGATTCGATACCTGGCCCAGGTTGAAGAACTGGGTACTGGTGCTCCCCAGCGAGGGCACGATCTCCCGCTGGATCAGGGCGTCCTGGGTCTGTTTGTAGAAGTAGGTGGCCTCCAGCGTCACCCGGTCGGAGAAGAGTCCCGCATCGAAACCGGCTTCGATCTCCTGAGACAGCTCCGGCTCGAGATCGGCGTTGCCCAGGTTGGCTATGGTCACGCCGCTACCCGACGTCGCATCCTTCCGTACCGCTGACTGGCCGTAGAACCGCACGGCGTCGATGGTCCCCGGCTGCTGGGTAGACTGACCATAGGCTGCTCGCAACCGTAGCGTATTGAGCCATCCCTCCGACTCCTGCTGGCGGGCCACCCAGGAGGCGCTGAGCTTGGGTAGCGGCCGGGTACTGAAGTTCTTGCCGAAGGCGCTGTTGTCGTCGAGCCGGAGCCCGGCGGTCAGAAACAGGCGGTCCCGGAAGCTCATCTGCTGGTCGACGAAGCCACCGGCCGACCGGGTTTCGAGATAGTCGTCCGAGGCGTCGGTAGTTGCGGCGCCGAAGATCGATTCCGTGCCGCGGGCGAGCCCTTGTCCCTGGGAGAAGTTGCTGGTTTTCAGGTTGCGGAAGAACTGGCCGCCTACCGCGGTTCGGCCGCTCCAGGCAGACGAGACCCGGTAGCTAGCCGCGGTGAACAAATCAACCGATAGCTGGGAGGTCTGTCCCCGGGTGACGTTGAGCTGGCCTTCGTTTTCAGTCGGGTACGCCGACGGGTTCACTTCGCCGGTGGGCCAGAACTGGGTGTCCTGATTGTTGGTGACGTCGTACCCGAAGGTGGCCCTGGTGCTGAGCCAGCTCATCGGCCGCCAGTTGGCCGTGAGGCCCCCGGTGAACCGACCGATGCCCTGCCGATTTCGCTCCGCGAAAATCTCTGCCGGCACTAGGTACCAACCACGATTCACATCCTGGGGGTACCCGCTGCCGTCGCCGCTGCCAACCACCGAATTGAGGGTGTTGTCCTGCTCCAGCAGATGCAGCTGGCTGGAGAGATAGCTGAGCGAGAGCTGCAGGTCGGCGTTCGAAGCTACTTTGGCGGTTGCGTTGGCCCGCAGGCTGAGCTTGTCCAGCTCGTTGGGCCGGACTTGCTCCCCAGGAATGTCGTTGTTGGTGGCCTCGCTTACGGAGTCGAAATCGAAGCCCCGCATCCTGAAGACTCCGACCTCGCCCTCGTATTCGGCGGAGACATAGTAGGTGGCTGCCTCAGTCCCGCCGGCTACGTTGATCCCGTACTGCTGGCGGTGCCCCGCATCAAGAGGACGCTGGACGTCGTCGTTCAGTGGATTGTAGGTGTCGACCCGGCTCTGCACGCAGTCGCCCTGGACTTGGAGCAGAAGCGTGCACCCGTTGGCATCACCAGTGGCCGGGTCGAAGTCGGGATCGTCGGAGCGGCCAAAGTAGTTGGTGCGGTAGGTATTGGGGTCTGTGACAGCTCCCTGTTCCACAAATGCGTTCCAGCGGGGCTTCCCGGCCACTCCCTTCTTGGTGGTGATGAGCACCACTCCGTTGGCGGCCTGAATCCCGTACAGCGTCGCGGCGGAGGGGCCCTTCACGATCTCGATATTCTCGATGTCGTCCGGGTTCAGGTCGTTGATGCGTGACGTGGACTGTCCGCCGATGTTGTATGCATACCCGTTGGGCTCGGCATCGATCCTTACCCCGTCCACGTAGTAGAGCGGCTCGTTCGACAACGAGACGCTATTCGAGCCGCGAATCCTGATCTTGGTGCCGGTGCCGGTCGTGCCGCTGCTCTTGAGCACCTGGACGCCGGCTGCTCGACCGCTGAGCAGGTTACCGAACTCGGTGATCGGGGCTTCTTCGGCGATCTGCGAGGCGGCAATAGTGGACACCGAGTTGCCGATCTCCAGCCGGCTCTGCTGTCCGGTGGCGGTAGTCACGATCTCATCGAGCTGGACCGGACTCGGCGTGAGAGTAAAGTCCAACGCGACGGTCTCGCCCTGCGGCACCGTGGCGGTTCCGGTCTCCGGGCGGTACCCTACTCTGAGTACGCGCACCTGGTGGGTCCCTGGTGGTACCGCGCGAAAAGCATAGCGCCCTTCGCGGTTGCTGACCTCGACCCGGTTGGGCCCGACCAGGACCACCTGGGCGCTTTCCAGCGGGTCTCCGGTTGCCGCGTCGGTAACCCTTCCGGCTATCGACCCTTCCTGCGCCTGCGCACGGTGACTCACGCTGGCCAGTAGCCCCAGCATCAGGCAGGCGCTCCAACCCTGACGAATGCCAACTCTCATGGGATTCTCCTTCGAGCGAGGACTGCCCGACGGATAGGCGGTGTAGAACTTCGGACTATCGGGATGAATGGGCAGTACCAAGGTGGACGACGCAGCCAGCCTGGCGTACACGGGCGGCGCCTCGCCAATGTGCAGGAGCACCAGGCCGTTGTAAAGCCGGGCCATGCATTGCGGCTTGACGCTCCCATCTGCCGGCCCTATTTAGGTAGTTGCCGACACATTTCCGCATCTCAATGTTCCTCAGTGAGACTCGGTACCCACCGGGGATCCCGCGCTCGGGTTTGCCGACACCGTCATGTGGAGGATCTGTGATACCACGCATCGCTCGTACGCTGGCCCACGCGCTGGTGCTCGCGGGCACTGCCATGCCCCTGTTGGCGCAGTCTGGAACTATCCGCGGCACGGTCGAGGACAGCAGTGGCACCGGGCTGGCCAACGTTTCGATCACCGTTGACGGCTCCGGCCTCAGGGCAACGACCGGCAGCGAGGGCAACTACGAGATTCGCGGCGTGTCCGCCGGCCAGCGTACCGTACGCGCGCGTCTCATCGGCTTTCAGGCCGCCAGCGCCACCGTGTCGGTGGCTGACGGAGACGCCACCCGGCAAGACTTCACCCTGGCACGCAGCACGGTGCAGCTGGCTCCGATCGACGTGGTGATCGGGTCCCGTGCTCGGCATACGGCGTCCGAGGAGCTGGCGGTGCCGGTGGATGTATTTCCGGCCGAGCAGCTCCAGCAGCAAGGCAGCAGTGAGACCAGCGTTATCCTGCAGGCGGTGGCGCCCTCGGTAAACTTTCCCCGCCAGAGCGTGGTGGACGCGGGTGACATCGTACGGCCCTTCACTTTGCGCGGTCTCAGCCCCGATCACACCCTGGTCCTGCTGAACGGGTGGCGCCGCCATCAAACCGCGGTGGTCAACAGCTTCAACTACGGCATGGGCGCCGGGTCCAGCGGGGTAGACCTGAACGCCCTTCCTTCCGGCGCGCTCGACCGCATCGAAGTGTTGCGCGATGGAGCCGCGGCCCAGTACGGGTCCGATGCCATAGCCGGTGTCGTCAATCTGGTGCTCAAGGACGGCGTCTTCTCTCCCTTCGTCAACGCCGATGTGGGACGCTACGCTGTCTCCGATTATGCCGATGACGGCACCACCGTGGGCGTCAATGGAGGCTGGGGCATTCCACTCGGCCGGGGCTCCCTGGGTCTGTTCGCAGAGTTCCGTGACCGGCAGCCGACCAACCGGGCCTGGGCCGACCGGTTCGAGGACGCTGGCACCGGCCTCACCGACTCGATCGACGCCAACGGCCAGGTGGTCGAGAAGAACAACCCGGTGCCGCAGCCCAACCACCACTGGGGCGACGGACTGGAGCGGGACATCCTGACCTTCGCCAATCTCCGTTTGCCGCTCAACGACGCGGGCAGCACCGAGCTCTACAGCTTTGGAGGGTTCAGCCACCGGGACGGCACCGGTAACGGTTACCGCCGGTACGCGGGCAACAACCGGAACTGGCCTGAGATCTATCCCCTCGGCTTCCTCCCCGAGATCAACGGCAAGCCCACCGACTACTCAGCGGCCGCCGGCCTGCGGGGCGCGGTCTCAGGCTGGAACTACGACCTCGGCGCCGAGTTCGGGCACAACCACTTCGACTACAATATCCGGAACACCCTGAACGCGTCGCTGGGACCCTGCCTCGACACGCCCTGCGCCCCGGGCGCCGACGGCACCCTGGGCACAGCCGACGATCCGGGAATTCCCAACCAGACGTCTTTCTTTGCCGGACGGGTGCTGCGGGAGGAGTTTGTGACGGCCCTGAATGTGGCCCGCCCGGTTGAAGTGGGCCTGCCCTCGCCGCTGAACCTGGCGTTCGGCGCGGTGTTCCGCCGCGAGCAGTACGCCATTCGCGAGGGTGAGCTGGCCTCCTACATCAATGGGTTCCATCTGGACCAGGACAGCGCGGACGTGGCCCCCGCCGGCTCATCGGTATTCCCCGGCTTTACTCCGAGCGACGCCACCGACCGGAACCGCACCAACTTCGGCCTCTATGCCGACGCGGAGACCGACCTGACGTCTCAGCTGTTGGCTGACGTCGCCGTCAGGCTCGAGAGCTATAGCGACTTCGGGGAGCGGATCACCGGCAAGGTGGCGCTCCGCTTCCAGCCCTCTGAACGAGTGACGTTCCGGGCCGCGGCGAGCAGCGGCTTCCGCGCGCCGGGCTTGAGCCAGATCGCCTTCGGCAAGGTGACCACCAACGTGATCGCGGGCGAGTTTATCGACGTCGGCGTCTTCCCCGTGGATCACCCCGTCTCCCTGGCACTCGGCTCGCGGCCGCTGGAGGAGGAAACCGCGTTCAACTTCAGCGGCGGCGTGGTGGTCACCCCGGCCAACAACCTGACCATCACGGCGGACTACTTCCATATCCGGATCAACAACCAGATCCTGCTGGGAGCCACCTTCGACGACGACGCGACGCTGGGAATCCTAAGTGCGGCAGGGTTCAGCACCATCCAGGGGGTGCAGTACTTCACCAACGGCCTCGATACCCAGGCCCAGGGCGTGGACATCGCCGGCAGTCTCCGGGTGCCCACCGGATCCAGCGGTATCCTCGACCTCACGGCCTCGTTTAATGTCACCCGGAACGAGATCCGGAGCGTCGATCCGCTGCCCCAGGTGCTGATCGACGCCGGATCCACCGAGCCCGGCCTGCTCGACTCGGTGACCGCGATCGGCATCGAAGATGAGCGGCCCGACTGGCGCGGAACTCTCCAGGCCAACTACAGCGCCAGCAGCTTCAGCGCTCTGGGGCGGCTGTCGTACTTCGGCGGCTTCTCCTCGGCCCAGCCCGGCTTCTGCGATCTGTGCCGGGAGAACTACGGCGGCAAGGGCCTGGTGGACGCGGAAGTCGGGTACCGGTTCAACGTGGTCAAGCTCGCGCTCGGGGTAAGAAACCTGTTCGACACCTATCCCGATCAGCCTAGCTCCCAGGTGGTGGTGGATGATGACGGCAGCACCTCCAAGGACTTCAACGACAACTTCGGCATCTTTCCCTGGGCGGCCGCCTCACCCTTCGGATACAACGGCCGCTACGTCTACGCCCGAACGGAGATCCAACTGGCGCGCTAGCCGGAGGAGTGGAGCGAGCCCGAAACTCAGCTGCCCTGCGCGAGAGTAAGGGTGAATGCGGTGCGCGACGGCAATCCCGCGGTCCGCTGCACCTGCACGTAATAGCTGACGCTAGGTGTCCCGCACCTTCCGCTCACACTCAGCGATCGGTCCTGGTTGCCTGGCGCGCGTGCCTCCTGCAGCACGGCTGTATGATCCTGCTTGAGGAGTAGATCGTACTGCCGGCCTGCCGGGATTCCGGTGAGCCTCACGGAAAAGACCGGTCCAATCGAAGCGCCGGCGCTGCAGCCTGATGGTTGCGGCGTCATGACGTTTACTCTGTACCACCGCTCTCTGTCATTTGTGGATCCAAAGTAGCCTCTGATCGTACGGGAGCTGCCCGGTGTCAGGGCCCCGATGATCACCGCTGACGTGTAATTCCCTCCACCGCCTGGGTCCGGAGGAATAGCGGCAACCGTGACGGTGGCCGTGGCACTGGCCGCCCCGCTTGTTGCCGTGATGGTCACGGGGCCACCGACCTCAACTCCGGTAACGACGCCCTCCGAATTCACCGACGCCACCGCGGGGTTGGACGACTGCCAGGAGATCTCACCTATCTCCTTGGTATCGCTAACGGCGGAGATTTCCTCTGTGGCACCTTGCTCCACCGACGTGGACGTGACCGAGAGCGTAATACTGGTTGCGGCGCGCGAGATTGGCGCCCTCCCCGTACGGGTCGGCGCAGCGGCAGCTGCGGTTGGAGCGGGGGCAGTGATGGTGGCCGTTTCCCCCCCGGTGGCTACCGGTGTCCGCGTCACCGCCGTGGCGCGCGTGGGCCTGGTGGCAACCGGGGCGGACACCTGAAAGCTGTGGGGCCAGTTGGCATAGCCTTGTGAGCTCACGCCATTTCGCTCGCTGCCCGCGTAGGATGCCTGGGTGCCCGCGTCGCTGATCGTGACTCGGCCGCCCTGCGCGAACGTGATTCTCCCCGCATGTACCGCCGCACTACAGATGCTGGAGTCGTCGGTGTAGAGATCGGTGCCCCACACGTTTGTGTTCTTCCCGCCTGGCGGGCAGACCACCGTGATCGGGCCGCCCGCGAGTTCGAGGCCCTTGGCACTCGTCCTCCAATCCACCTGACCCTCGGCCGCGGGATTGACGGTGAAGCTCCCCCGGACCTTCCCGAAGCTCCGGCTGGTCACGCCGTTTCTGGTCGACCCGGTGTACGAGTCGCCACCCGGACCGATCACGATGGTGACCACTCCGCCTTTCGCCAGACTGATCGCCCCCGCGTGCGCCGCGGCGCTGCACACACTGGAGTCGTCGGTGTAGCTGTCGGTGCCCCAGACTTCACCGGCGGACCCTCGGGACGGGCAGATCAGGGTCACCGGTCTGCCGTTCTGTCCCCGGTACTCCGTGACGTTCGTGTTCCACTCGGCGCGAAGCTGCTGCTGCTGTGCCGCCGCGGGCACGGCACAGAACAGCCCCCAAGTAAGAGCGCGCGTGAGCGTTACGACGGCACCTGCCGGTGCCCCGCGGGAGATGGATATCGAAGGCATTGCGATTCTCTGAGGTGGTGGGTGAATCGTTGCTGGCGTGGGTGGTAAAATGGCCGACCCTTGGCGTGATCGCCAGATATCCAAGCGTTCCGCCACAATGTCCTAGCGCCTGTCCGGCGCGCCGCGTTAGCTTTGGGCACCTTCTCCCAAGCCCTCATGTCAGTCATTTACGATCTCGTTGTTATAGGCGGGGGCCACAATGGTCTGGTCACCGCTGCCTACCTGGCCCGAGCCGGAGTCAAGGTCCTGGTGCTGGAGCGCCGCGAAGTGCTGGGCGGCGCCTGCGTCACCGAGGAGCTGTGGCCCGGCTTCAAGGTCTCCACGGCCGCCTACGTCAACAGCCTGCTGCGGCCCGAGATCATTCGCGATCTCGATCTCAAGCGGCACGGCTTCAAGATGTTGCCGCGTAATCCATCCTCATTTACGCCGTTTCCCGACGGCCGCTCGCTCATGCTGGGTCCCAACAAGGCGATGACCCATAAGGAAATCTCCAAGTTCTCTGCGAAGGACGCGGCAGCGCTGCCCAAGTACGAGCAGATGCTGGAGCGGGTGGCCGCCTTCATCGAGCCAACGCTGACCCAGACGCCGCCGAATCCGTGGTCGTTCCGGCCCGGAAACCTGATGCAGCTGGCCAAACTGGGGCTGGGCTTTGCCAGGCTGGGTAAGGACGGGCAGAAGGCGATCGAGATCCTCACCGGTGCGGCGACGCCGATCCTGGACCGCTGGTTCGAATCGGAGCAGCTCAAGGTCACCCTGGCTACGGATGCCATCATCGGTGCCATGGCCTCGCCCTCCATGCCGGGCACCGCCTACGTGCTCTTTCATCACGTGATGGGTGAGTGCGACGGCATCCGGGGCGTGTGGGGCTATGTGAAGGGTGGCATGGGAGGAATCAGCAACGCCATTGCCTCGGCAGCGCGGGAGGCGGGCGCCGAGATACGGACCAGCTCGGAGGTGACCCGAATCCTGGTGAATGGGGGGCAGGCGGCCGGAGTGGTGCTCAAGGACGGCACCGAGATCAAAGCCAGGCGGGTGGCCTCGGGCGCGGATGCCAACGTGACATTCCTCAAGCTGCTGCAGGGAAGCGACCTCCCACCGGAGTTCGTGGAGGCGGTCCGGAACATCGATTACAGCAGCGCCAGTCTTAAGATCAATATCTCACTCAGCGAGCTGCCCGACTTCAAGGCGCTGCCCGGCACCGAGCCAGGGCTCCAGCACCGCGGCACCATCCACATCTCGCCCACGATGGAGTACATCGAGCGAGCCTACGACAACGCGAAGTACGGCTGCCCCTCGGAGTACCCCATCATCGAGGCCACTATTCCCTCGGTGCTGGACGACACGCTGGCACCGCCGGGCAAACACGTGATGTCGATGTTCACCCAGTACTTCCCCTACAAGCTGGCACCGGGACTGTCCCTGCAGGACGAGAAGGAGAAGTACGCGGAGCGCTGTTTCGATCTCATGAACGAGTATGCGCCCAACTTCAGACGCTCGGTGATCGGGCGGCAGGTGCTGGCGCCGACCGACCTGGAGAAGCGCTTCGGGCTCACGGGGGGAAACATCATGCAGGGCTCGATGTCGCTGAGCAGTCTGTCGTTCATGCGTCCGGTTCCCGGCTACGCCGATTACCGCACCCCGATCCGCGGGCTCTATATGTGCGGCGCGGCTACCCACCCCGGCGGTGGCGTGATGGGCGCCTGCGGGTACAACGCCGCCCGGGAAATTCTGCGTGACATCGGCCGCCGCCCCGCCCGGTCGCCGGCGCCGGCGCCGGCGTGAAGCATCAGCTCACCGTCGGCGACGCGCTCGCCCGACTGCCCGGACCGAAAGGCGAGCGCTACGTGGAGCTGTTCACCCATGGAACCCTGAGCGTCGAGCTCTACGCGCCGCGGGAGCATGATCCGCAGGAACCCCACACCCGCGATGAGGTATATGTCGTCGTCGAAGGCAGCGGCCGCTTCCGCAACGGACCCGAGCGGCATCGCTTCGCGCCCGGCGACCTGCTCTTCGTCCCCGCTGGCGTGGAGCACCGGTTCGAGGAGTCTTCCGACGACCTGGCCGTGTGGGTCATTTTCTACGGGCCGGAGGGTGGCGAAGCAGACTGATGATGGCTGGAGCAAAAGCTTGCCACGGATGCACACGGATAAACCGCAGGATAGCGCCATGTCCTTAGGCCTAACGCAGGAGGCGACCGGCAGTTGCTGTTGTTCAAGAGCACACCCGCACAAGTCACCTTGAGAGATTTGTTGAGGTAGGACTTTGGACCAGATATCCTGATGCCAGGCGCCTAGATGAGCCGCTCTGGTCGAGGAGTAATCTGTGCTGTCGATCCGGGTGCATCCGTGGCAAGCTTTTGGCCCCGAGATCGCCGCGCCGTGCAATGAAGAGAGACTACCAATACATCGTGCTGGGGTTGGGTGGGTTCGGCAGCGCCGCGGCGTACTGGCTCTCCAAACGTGCCGGCGTTGAGGTGCTGGGGCTGGAGCAGTTCGAGCTGGGGCACGTGCGCGGGGAATCGCAGGACCATTCGCGCATCATCCGGCTCTCCTATCACACTCCCGCGTACGTCGAGCTGGCCAAGCACGCCTTCCGCGCCTGGGCTCAGCTCGAGAAAGACGCCGGAGAGCAGGTCGTCCTGAAGACCGGCGGTCTCGACTTTGCCCCTCGAGTCAGCGCCATCCCGCTGGCCGACTACTCCGGCAGCATGGACGCGGCGGGAGTGCCCTACGAGACACTCGATGCCGCCGAGATCATGCGTCGCTGGCCTCCCTTCAGGCTCACCGATGACATCCACGGGCTCTTCCAGCCCGATAGCGGCATCGCCATGGCGGCACGAGGCAACTCGGCCCATCAACGGGTAGCACGGCAACAGGGGGCGACACTGCTGGAGCGGTGTCCGGTGGAATCGGTTCGACCCTCGCGGGGCGAGATCGCCGTGATTGCGGGCGGGGTGGAGTATCGGTGCCGACGCTTGATCGTTGCCGGCGGCGCCTGGTCCAACCGGCTCCTGGTCCCGATCGGAGTCAGATTGCCCCTCAGGGTCACGCAGGAGCAGGTGACCTACTTCGCTACCGCCCGGCCCAGGGATTTCCAGCCGGACCGGTTTCCCATCTGGATATGGCTGGATGAGCCTTTCTTTTACGGCCTCCCCATCTTCGGCGAGCAGGGCCCGAAGGTGGGGCAACACGGCGGCGGTCGGGAAGTGACTGTTGACACGCGAACCTTCGAGCCCGATCAGCCTGCGCTCGGCCGGGTTCAGGAGTTCCTCCGGAAGTACATTCCCAGCGCGCTGGGCCCGATCATCTATACCAAGAGCTGCCTGTATACTCTGACCCCCGACACGGATTTCGTGCTGGACGCCGTGGTGGGACACCCCGAGGTCCTGGTCGCGATCGGCGGCGGCCACGGATTCAAGTTTGCCTCGCTCATTGGGCGGATCTTGTCGGAGCTGGCCGTGGATGGCCGCACTGGACACGATATCGCACCCTTCCGGATCGACAGACCGGCCCTGCGCCTGGACCAGCATGGACCAACGACTGCGCGAACTTGATCGAGCCCGCTGGAGAATGGCCCTGGGCCTGACCGGGGCCATGATCCTGCTCTACTTCGGATTCATCGCGCTGGTGGCGTTCGGCCGGCCTTTGCTCGCCATTCAGCCCGTGCCGGGACTGAGTCTGGGCATCCTCCTCGGCGCGGTCGTGATCGTGGCCTCCTGGGTCCTCACCTGGGTCTACGTCCGCTGGGCCAACAACGTGTATGACCCCGCTGTGCGGGCGCTGCTGAAGTCCGGCCGATGATACAAGGCAGCAGCGCGGAGACGGCCATCGGCCAGCCCAATGCGGTGGCGATGGCGTTCTTCTTCGTATTCATCGGCATCACCCTCGGCATCACCTTCTGGGCGGCGCGCCGGACCAAGACCACCGAGCACTTTTACGCCGCCGGACGCAGCATCAGCGCCGGTCAGAACGGCTTCGCGCTGGCCGGCGACTACATGAGCGCGGCGTCGTTCCTCGGGATCGCGGGCCTGGTCTCCACCACCGGGTTCGATGGCCTCATTTATTCGACCGGCTGGCTGGTGGGATGGCCGGTGGTGCTGTTCCTGATAGCCGAGCCACTGCGGAACCTGGGACGGTACACCTTCTCGGACGTGCTGGCGATGCGCCTGCGTCAGACGCCGGTGCGGATCGCAGCCGCGACAGGCACGCTCGCGACGGTGACGCTGTACCTCATTGCCCAGATGGTGGGGGCCGGCGGCCTGATCCGGCTGATGTTCGGGTTCAGCTATGAGCACGCCATCATCCTCGTGGGCATCGTCATGATCGGGTACGTGCTCTTTGGCGGGATGATCGCGACCACCTGGGTCCAGATCGTCAAGGCGGTATTGCTGATGAGCGGCGCGCTGCTGCTGGCGGTGCTGGTGCTGCTCCGCTTCGGCATGAGTCCGGCGGCGCTGTTTGCGGCGGCGGCAGCACAGTACGGCAGCGGCGTGCTGGCCCCGGGAAAGCTGGTGGCGAACCCGCTGGACGCGGTGTCGCTCGGAATGGCGCTGATGTTCGGCACCGCCGGGCTGCCGCACATTCTGATGCGCTTCTACACTGTGCCCGACGCTCGGGCGGCCCGCAAGTCGGTCTTCATCGCCACCGGACTGATCGGGCTGTTCTACCTGCTCACCTTCATCCTCGGATTCGGTGCGATGGTGCTGGTCGGCCCCGACGCCATTACCGCGGTGGACAAGGGTGGCAACATGGCGGCGCCGCTCCTGGCCGAGCTGCTGGGTGGAACCCCGTTTCTCGGGTTCATCGCGGCGGTGGCGTTCGCCACCATTCTCGCGGTGGTTGCCGGCCTGACGCTGTCCGGCGCCGCGGCGCTCTCCCACGATCTCTGGGTCAGCGTGGTGCGGAAGGGCCAGGCGGAGCCGGGCGAGCAGCTGCGCGTCGCCCGCCTCGCCACCCTGGCGCTGGGCGTCGTGGCGGTCGGGCTGGGGATCATCTTCAAGGGACAGAACGTCGCCTTCATGGTCTCGCTGGCCTTTGCCATCGCTGCGAGCGCCAACTTCCCCGCGCTGCTGCTGGCGATCTTCTGGCGCCGGTATACCACCGCGGGCGCGGTGACGAGCATGGCGACCGGCACCGTGGGGACGCTGGTGTTGATCTATCTCTCGCCCACCATCCAGGTGGATATTCTGGGCCACGGAAGCGCCTGGTTTCCGCTCAAGAACCCGGCCCTGATTACCCTGCCGCTCTCGTTCCTGGCCGGGATGGCGGTGTCGCTGCTGACGCCGGAGGCCGAGGCCAGGGCGGGCTTCACCCGCCTGGAGCGGCAGACGCACCTGGGGATCGAGCCCGAGTGAGCTCCGCGGTGGCCCCGCGCGTCGCGCTGCTCGGCGTGCGCTACGACGGCAGCTCCTCCTACCTGCGTGGCGCCGCTGATGCGCCGCCCCTGATACGCACAACGCTCTGGTCCGAGGCCGGGAATCCCTGGACCGAGCTGGGAATCGATCTCAGTGCAGCGCCGCTGGACGACGAGGGCGACCTGCTGCCGGCGGCCGGCGAGGCAGCGGCGACCACCCGGGAGCGAATCGAGGCCGCTGTGCTGAGGATAGTGCAGTCCAGCCGGCGGCCACTGGTGCTGGGTGGCGACCACTCGATCACGTACCCGGTGCTGCGGGGCATGCGCTCCCGCTATCCCCGGCTCGCCATCCTGCACCTCGATGCCCATGGCGACCTGTACCACGAGTTTCAGGGAGACCGTTATTCCCACGCCTGTCCCTTTGCCCGGATCATGGAAGAGGGATTGGCCCAGCGGCTGGTGCAGGTGGGCATCCGCACACTCACCGCGCATCAGCGGGACCAGGCCCTCCGGTTCGGAGCGGAGATCATCGAGATGAAGGACTGGCGCGACGGCCAGCCCCTCGAGTTTGATGTCCCGGTGTACCTGTCGTTCGATCTGGATGCGATCGAGCCGGGAATGGCTCCCGGCGTCTCGCACCGTGAGGCCGGCGGCTTCACCGTACGGCAGGCCGTCGCCATCATTCATTCCTTCCGCGGCGCCCTGGTCGGGGCTGACTTCGTGGAGTTCAATCCGGCCGCTGACCCGACCGGCGTTACCGCGGCAGTCAGCGCCAAAATCGTCAAGGAGCTGGCCGGCCGGCTGCTCGGAGAGACTCAATGATCACGCTTCTGTTCGCGTTCACCGCGGCCGCTGCGGTACAGCAGCCGGCTATTGACTACGGCCGGCTCCAGGAAGAGACCACTCAGCGGCTCTCCGAGTATCTGCGCATCAACAGCAGCAATCCCCCCGGGAACGAGCTCGCCACCGCGCGCTGGCTCAAGGCGGTCCTGGCCCGAGAGGGCATCGAAGGCCAGATCCTCGACACCGCCGATCTGGGCCCGGGGCGCGCGAACTTCTACGCCCGGCTCCAGGGACGGGGTTCGGGCAAGGCGATCGCGCTGGTGCACCACATGGATGTTGTGCCGGTCACTCGGGAGGCGTGGTCGGTGGATCCGTTCGCCGGCCTGGTAAAAGACGGATACGTCTGGGGGCGCGGCGCGCTGGACATGAAGGGGCACGGCATCATCCAGCTGATGACGTTCATTGCGATCAAGCGGGCCGGTATCTCGTTAAACCGTGACCTGGTGTATATCGCCAACGCCGACGAGGAATCCGGTGGCAGCGGCAGCAAGACGTTCATTGCCCGGCATCCCGACCTCATCCGGGACGTGGAGTACGTGCTGACCGAGAGCGGAGGCAGCCGGGTCGAGGGAGGCAAGGTCCGCTGGTATGGCATGAACGTCGGGGAGAAACAGGTCTACTGGCAGAAGCTGACCGTGAAGGGCAGAGCCTCACATGGATCACGGCCCACGCCCCATAACCCGGTGCCGCGCCTCGCAAAGATCCTGACCCGTATCGGCGCGTGGGAGACGCCCACCCGGGTCACGCCGGCGATCAAACGCTACTTCAGGGCCCAGGCCCGGGCGGAAAGCGGGATGCAACGCCGCTGGCTGGAAGATCCGGTCGCGGCGCTGCGCAACGAGGCGGGGCGGGCCTGGCTGCTGAGCGACCCGGAGCGGAACGCACTCCTGCGGAACACCATATCGCCCACGGTGCTGGTGGGCTCCAACAAGACCAATACCATACCAAGCGAAGCCTCGGCGGAGCTCGACATCCGCCTGTTGCCAGGCGAGGACACCGTCGCCTTCCGGCGGGAGCTGCTTCGGGTCATCGCCGATACCGGGGTGACACTGACCCCGCTGGGCGATATGGCGCCGTCGTTCTCCGCGCCGCTGGACACCGAGATGGCCCGCGCCATCGAGCGCACCGCCGCCCGCCTGGTGCCCGGGGCGCCGTTTGCCACCACCGTCAGCACCGGCGCCACCGACCGGCCCTACTACGCCGGAGCGGGAATGGTCTGCTATGGCGTCGATCCGTTTCTGGTCGAGCGGGAGGACGCGCAGCGGGGGGTGCACGGCAACGACGAGCGGGTCTCGATCGAGAACCTTGGTTTCGGGCTGCGGCTGTATGCGGGAGTGATAGAGGAGATGGCGGGGGAAAAGCGTGAAAGTGAAGAGTGAAGAGTGAAGAGTGAAGACCCTCACTCTTTACTTTTCACTTTTCACTCTTCACCCCTTCGCGCTGCCATGCCCCAGCGCTTTTAAGACCTCCCGATCGAACTGCACCGACAGACTCTCGCGCTTGGAGTACGGACCCGGCTGATAGGCGCGGGACTGTACGCCCAGCTGGCTCTGTTCGCAGATGTGCCAGTCCTGGCGGTTGGTCATGTCCCAGAAGGCAATCCCGTCCTCGGGGTCGTATGCCGGATTGTTGAGGCTATCGGGGTGGAAGAGCCAGGAGCAGAGGATCCGGGTCCGGTCCGGAGCCTCAGGCCAGAGGGTATGGAACATGACGTAGTCCGGATGCAGGCTGAGCAGCATGTTGGGGAAGATGGCGTAGTAATAGACCCGCTTCAGGTCTTCCTCGGGCAAATCTCCCACCATCACGCCGCAGGACCGTCCGCTCATCGTGAGGCTCTGGGCTCCCTCGTTGATCACCATGAAGCCGCCGGTGACGGAACCGCTCACCAGGTCGTTCTCGCCGCTGGTGGGTGGAGTCAGCTTCGCCAGCGGCGGATGCACCGGGCCGCAGTGGTAGCACTCGGAGTAGTTCTGGAACAGCAGCTTCCAGTTTGACCTCACGTCATACTCGATGGTGCGCCCCACCGCCAGGTTGGCGAGGTTGAAGCGATCGAAGCGTCCGATCAACGACTCGTACGCCAGGCTGAACGGTTCCGGATCCTCGGCCAGATTGATGAAGAGGAACCCCTCCCAGCTCTGCACCGCCACCGAGTGAAGTGGATAGGCCGATTTGGTGAATCCCTCGATCTCAGATGCCGACGGGGCGCCGATCAGCCGCCCGTCGAGCGCGTAGGTCCAGGCGTGGTAGGGGCACTGGATCGTCTCCGAGAAACGGCCCGACTGCGCCTCACACAGGCGGGTGCCCCGGTGCCGGCAGACGTTGTAATGGGCCCGTACCACGCCGTCCTGATCCCGCAGCACGATGATGCTTTCGGCCCCGACCTGTTGCAGCACGTACTCGCCCGGGGCGGCGATGCGGTCTTCTCGTCCAATGCACAGCCACCTGCGGGTGAAGATCTTTTCCGCTTCCTCGGCGAAGATCTCCGGGGCGACGTAGTACTTCCGCGGGAGAGTGCGGGCGCCGTCGATCGCGATCTGGGTGGTCTTCAGGAATTGCGACACAGGGTGGTCCTCGAAGTGGATGTGCCGGGATTACGTAATTATGGCGGGCGACAGGTTCAGGCGGAAGGCGGATTGATCGGGGTTACAGCGCTGCGGTGATCCAGGTGGTGGAAGGGCCGTACTTGAAACCCTAAGATGGGCCCTCTGACTGGCTGTGGTTGTCCCACGAGCGACGGAGGTAACCGTATGTCGAACATGTCCATGGCACGCGCCAAGTGGGCTTTGGCAGCAGCTCTCATCCTGCCGGTCACCGGCTGCGTGGCGGCCGCGGCTGCGGCCGGAGCGGGGGCCGGCATCTATCTGACCACCCGGGGAGCCGAGTCGCTGGTCCAGAGCTCGGTGGATCAGGTGGCGGAGCGAGCCCGGGCAGTCATGAAAGAGGAAGGCATCGTGCCTGACGCCTCGAGCACCGAGGACGGTGGCAACGAGCGGGAGCTCAAGGGCAAGAAAGGCGACCTCGACGTGACCATCGAGCTCGACCGCGAGGACGACAACACCACCCGGGTCGAGGTGACGGCGCGCAAGAACCTGGCGGAGTGGGACAAGGAGTACGCCCAGCAGCTGCTGTCGCGGATCATAGAGAAGGGCTGAATAGTTTTTCCTGAGCGGTTACTGTCATCCTGAGCGAAGCGAAGGATCTCTTTGCAACTCGAAGGGATTCTTCGCTTCGCTCAGGATGACATGTTCCCTCAGGATGACAGCTCTATCCTTCGCCGCGCATCAGCTGGTGGCAGTCGATGGTTCCTTCCAGTCCCACGTTGTCCTTGGTCTTTCCCTTGAACGACACCTTCCCCGTCTTTCCCTTGTCGTCCACGGTGATCGTTCCAGACCCTTCCTTCTTGACGTTCTCCGACACCCCGCCCAAGCTGGCGCCGGTGTTGATGGTGTGCTCGCTCCAGCTCGGCTGCATCAGCTCGCCAAAGCCGACCGTCAGCAGGAACTTGTCGGTCCCGTCGGCCGCATCCTTGGTGTCGGGCACGATCAGCTGAAGGGAGCTGAACTCGTTGGCCGGCTTCCCGGTGACACTGTACTGATTGCCCCAGGATCCCTTGCCCGCGTAGCCGTAGCTGCAGGTGATGTTGTCCGACTTGGCGTCGTAGGTACCGGCGTGGGGGCCACCATCGACCACGAGGTGAATGGTAGTAGCCGTGCCGCCGCTACCCTTCGGGGTCTGAACCGCGCTTTCTCCCGCCTCCGCTTGCGGGGCCTCATCGTCTTTACCACAGGCCGCCAGCGCCAGAACCGCGGCCGGGAGGAGGAATCTCAAGCTAGAGTGCATAACAATCTCCAAACGCTCAGGGAGTGGTTGCCAACCGGACCCCAAAATATTGCGTGCCTGTTGCGTCGGCAAAGGGGGTGGTAAGGGGATTGCGCCGGTCTCCCGGATAACACAATTTGTGGGCCCCACGCATCAAGGCCGCACCCGTTTTGGAGATATTCTCGCATGCCACGTCTTGGAATAGTTCTCACCGGCGTTCTTGCAGCCGCGAGCCCTTTGACGGCCCAGGATAACCCGTTCGCGTTCACCGGAGGTTCGGTGAAAACCGCCTACATCGTCTATCAAGTGAACAGCAAGCAACAGCAGGGTCAGGGCACTACGTTCGAAATCGGGGTCGCGCCCGACCGCTGGATCATGCGTACCGAGGCCCCGATGGAAATGGCAGGAAAGAAGGACACGGTGCGGGCAGTGGCGGTCACCACCCGGGACTCTCAATACACCTACACCAGCATGGCCGGCCAGAAGAGCGCGGAGGCGAGCCCACTCCTGCGCCCGCACCTGGCGCGTGAGTACGCCTCCCTGAGCGCCAGCGGCAAGGATCGGTTTCGGCAGAACCTGAAACTGGCCATCGCGGCCGGTGGCTCCAGCGACGTCGACATGTTCATTACCCTGGTGGGAGACAAGATGGGCTCGGAGACGATCGCGGGTCACAAATGCGACGTCTACAAGGTCAAGAAATCGACTGCGTGTGTGGTACCGGGCGCCCCGGCAGTATTCCTGCGCTGGACCAGCCAGGAGCAGGGCACCGACATGGTCGCCAAGAAAGTCACCCTCAACGGCCCCATTCCCCCGGCTCTCAGCCTGCTGCCCAAGGGCGTGCAGTGGACCAAGAAGCCGGTTGATGATGCCGATTTCATGCTGAACGTGTGGTCGCTGAAGAAGCAGACCGATCCTGAGACGGAGCCGCCGGCCAACGTGGCCAAGTTCACCGTGGGCTACCTGGCAAGCCCCGCGGCCACCGCCGAGCTCGAGGAAATGGCCGGCTCCGGCGCCGATTCAGAGGGCGAGCCGGAAGATGAAGCAGAGGAGTCGGACGAGAGTGGGAGCTGAGAGCTAGGCCGCGATAACCACGCCCCGGCACTCCCCCAGTCCGATTCGGGTGGTGCCGGGGCGCTCGCAGTACCCCCGCATGATCACCTCGTCTCCATCCTCCAGAAACTTCCGGGTCTCGCCGCCGGGCAGTGCCAGCGGCTCGGCGCCGCGCCAGGTCAGCTCCAGGAGACAGCCCCGCGCGTCCCGCTCCGGTCCCGAGATGGTCCCGCTGGCAAAGAGGTCGCCTGGCCGGAGGTTGCACCCGTTACTGGTGTGGTGCGCCAGCATCTGGGCCGAGGTCCAGTACAGATTCGCCATGCGGCTCCGGCTCAGTCGCTGCTCCGGGACGCCGGCCGCGCGCATCTGACTGCTCCGGAGCCAGACCTCGACGGTGAGGTCTACGCCGCCGCGGTCGCGGTTGGCGGCCGAGTCCAGATAGGGAAGCGGCGCCGGATCTCCGGCCGGCCGCGCGAACGCCGGAACCCGGAACGGCTCCAGCGCTTCCATGGTTACCACCCAGGGAGAGACCGTGGTAGCAAAGCTCTTGGAGAGGAACGGTCCCAGCGGCTGGTATTCCCAGGTCTGGATGTCCCGAGCCGACCAGTCGTTCACCAGGCACAGACCGAACAGGTGGTCCTCTGCCTCGTCCAGAGGAACCGGCTGCCGCAGCTGGTTCCCGCTTCCGACGAAACAGCCGACTTCCATCTCGTAATCGAGTGCCCGCGTGGGCGCGAAAACCGGCGCCTCGGCGGTCGCATCCTTGATCTGCCCGCGAGGCCGGCGCACGGCGGTGCCACTGGCCACCAGCGACGACGCGCGGCCGTGATAACCGATCGGCACCCACTTGTAGTTCGGCAGCAGGGGATTGTCGGGACGGAACATGCTGCCGACGTTGGTGGCGTGGTGCACCGAAGCGTAGAAATCGGTGTAGTCGCCAACGCTCGCCGGCACCAGCAGCTCGGCCTGCTCCATGGGGACCAGCACCCGTTCGCCCAGGCGCCGGTCGGAACGGTAGGCGGGTGAGTCCACCGCGAGGAACCCGCTGACCTCCCGGCGCAGCGCGGTCCAGTGGCCCCGCCCCAGCGCCATGAGGGCGTTGAGCGAACCGCTCTCGCACGCCCTGGCTGCGGCGGCGGCCACGCCGGTGAAGTGTGCTGCGGCCGCCACGGGATCCAGGATCTGATCTCCGATGGCAATCCCTACCGAAGCCGGCCCGCCATCGCCGCGGCGAAACACCCCGAACGGAAGATTCTGAATCGGAAAATCGGGATGGCCCTGGGCCGAGTCGACCCAGGACCGGCGCGCCGGATCGTGGGTCTCGTTCATGCCTGGGGAACGCCGGGCGCCAACAGTCCCAGGGCCTCGAGATC
Source organism: uncultured Gemmatimonadales bacterium (assembly GCA_963840165.1). GTDB lineage: Bacteria > Gemmatimonadota > Gemmatimonadetes > Gemmatimonadales > GWC2-71-9 > CAVVWJ01. Next base: position 553,753 of record CAWIXT010000006.1, on the reverse strand, counting down.
CTCGATCGGCTCGGTGAACGAACAGGATCCAAACGAGACCATCCCCTGCCGCCTGGCGGCGATGAGCTCCCCGAGGTCCAGCCTCCGGCTCCCCCAGCTAAGGCCCGCGCCATCGGCGTGGATCGTCTCGGGATCACCCTCCTCCAGCACGCGGGCAGCTTCGGTGTCGTCCAATCCCGCCCGCAGGAACGCGACCGCGAGCATCAGGTTGAGGAAGCCGAACATGTTGCCGCGGGGACTGTTTTCGGCGTACGTCAGGCGGTAGCTCGCGCGGAGCGGGTGGTGCAGCCCGGCCGTCGCCTTGAAGGGCACCCCGAGGTCGACCGCGCTTCGGAGGAAGCGGAGCAGGTCCGGCGTTTGGGGAAAGGCATCTGCAGTTATGCCGCCGGTTCGCACCTTGGCCCGCCGCCTCCCGCTGCGCACCGCCTGGAGCAGGGTCATCGGGTCGCGGGCGGTTGGAAGCTCGATGTAGGTCTGCCAGCGGGACGGCACCGCATCAATGATCTCGCCGACCTCGCGTTCGGAGGTAGCTTTCACCTCGACCGTATCGATCACCACTCCCGCGTCCTGGTGCCGGCGATTGAACCCATCCAGCAGCTCCACATCGGTCTCGAGGTCCGCGCCCAATAGCGCTGCTCCGCGCCAGGGCCGATCGACTGCGCGGGAAACCCGCGCCAGCTCGTACTCGAGCTCGGGGAGCTGGTTGACGGACACGATGAACCGTCCCAGCGCCCAGGCCCACGGTCCCGCCGAGTAGCGGGCGTAGTTCTCGACGGCGGTGCCCACGTCGAGCCCGGCCGGTGGAAAGAGCCCGGCGTAATCGATACTCTCGTGGAGCAAGGTTTGAATCGCATTCATGCTCCTGAAAATAGCACAGCAGGCCCACTAGGATTCTGTCATGACCATCGCCACCATCAATCCGACTACCGGCCAGACGGTGCGTACCTTCCCGTCCCTGACCGATGCCGAGCTGGAGGGCCGACTCCAGTGCGCGGCCGACACCTACCGACGCTACCGCCGTACGCCTGTTGCCGATCGTACCCGAATGCTCGTGAAAGCGGCCGAGATCCTCGAAGACGAGAAGACGCGGTTCGGTAAGCTGATGGTGCTGGAGATGGGCAAGACGCTGAAGGCCGCGATCGACGAGGCGGTGAAATGCGCCTGGGGTTGCCGCTACTACGCTGAGCACGCCGAGCGGTTCCTGGCCGACGAAGTGGTGGAGACGGGCGCCGATCGGAGCATGATCGTCTACCAGCCGATCGGACCGATCCTGGCCGTGATGCCGTGGAACTTCCCCTTCTGGCAGGTTTTCCGGTTCGCCGCGCCCGCGCTGGCCGCGGGCAACGTGGGGCTGCTCAAGCACGCGTCCAACGTTCCCCAGTGCGCTCTGGCTATCGAGGAGATCTTCCGCCGGGCCGGCTTTCCCGAGGGCTGCTTTCAGACTCTCCTCATCGACACCGAGCGGGTTCAGCGCGTCATTGACGATCCCCGGGTGGCCGCGGTCACCCTGACCGGGAGTAACGCCGCGGGCAGCGCCGTCGGCAGCGCGGCGGCCCGGCAGATCAAGAAGTCGGTGCTGGAGCTCGGCGGCAGCGATCCCTTCATCGTCGCGCCAAGTGCCAACCTCGAGGCCGCGGCTGTCACCGCGGTCAAGGCGCGGGTCATCAACAACGGCCAGTCGTGCATCGCGGCCAAGCGCTTCATCGCGGTGGGGAAGATCGCCGATGAGTTCGAGCGGCGGCTGGTGGCCGGCACCAGTGCACTCGTGGTGGGCGACCCCATGGATCCGGCAACCGATGTGGGACCTCTGGCCAACGAGGCCCAGGTCAGGACGCTCAGCGACCAGGTGCAACGCTCGGTGCGAGCCGGCGCCCGGCTGTTGACCGGCGGCCATCCTCTGGATCGGCCCGGGTACTACTTCGCCCCTGGCGTGCTGACGGACATCACCGAGGATTCGCCGGCCTATCGCGATGAGGTGTTCGGGCCGGTCGCCCTGCTCTTCCGCGCCCGCGACATCGACGAGGCCATACGCATCGCGAACGACTCGCCGTTCGGCCTCGGTGCCAGCGCCTGGACCAACGACGAGCGCGAGCGCCGCCGCTTCATCGCGGAGCTGGAGTCCGGCATGGTCTTCATCAACGCAATGGTGGCGTCGGACCCGCGGCTGCCCTTCGGCGGCGTCAAGCAGTCCGGCTATGGCCGGGAGCTGAGCGTCTACGGGCTGCGCGAGTTCGTGAACATCAAGACGGTGTGGATCAGCGGCGCTTCCTAGTGCGCTTGGCGAGCTTCCGGGTGACGGCCTTGGCTTTGCGGCCGACTGCTTTGGCCTTGCGGGCTACGGCCCGGCCGGCGGCCTTCGCCTTACGGCGAACGCGAGGATCATCCATTGCCTTCCGGATCGCCTTCTCGGCCAGAGCGGTGGCTGCGAGGACGGCGGCAGTCTCCACCAGTCCTTTCTTCTGCTTCTTGGTCGCCATGCGATCTCCCGATGGGGTGTGACCCAATCTGCTTTTCGCCAACGGTTTGCGAGGTGAGGATTGTCACAGGAGGATAGTGCATGACTCTGCGCGGACTCTGGCGCGTACTGAAGCGCGCGCTTACCGGCTGGTGGAACGACAACGTGCCGCATCTGGGCGCCGCCCTCTCCTACTATACCCTCTTCTCCCTGGCGCCCATTCTGATTGTGGCCATCGCCATCGCCGGTATGGTCTTCGGCGAGGAGGCGGTGCGGGGCGAGATCGTGCATCAGATTGACGACCTCGTCGGACGCGAGGGCGGGCTGGCCGTGCAGGCGATGCTGCAGGGAGCGGCCAAGCCCTCTGCCAGCATTCCCGCCACCATTATCGGGATCATCACTTTCTTCCTCGGCGCTACCGGTGCGTTCCTCGAGCTGCAGACGGCGCTGAACACGATCTGGCGGGTCAAGCCCAGGAGCAGTGGGAGCTGGTTCCGGGTGCTGCTGATGCAGCGCCTGATCTCATTCGCACTGGTGGTGGGAGTGGGATTTCTGTTGTTGACGTCTCTGCTGGTCAGTGCCGGCCTTGCGGCCCTCTACCGCTACATGGGCGACACCTATCCCGCGGTGGCGGTGTTGTGGGAGGCACTCAACGTTATCATCTCGCTCGGTGTCATCACGCTGTTGTTCGCCATGATCTACAAGGTGCTGCCGGACGTGAAGCTGGCCTGGAGTGACGTCTGGGTCGGCGGGCTGGTTACGGCCGGTCTGTTCACCATCGGTAAGTCAGTCATCGGCCTCTATCTCGGCACCAGCGGATTCTCCTCTTCCTACGGCGCCGCCGGATCGGTGGTGGTGCTGCTGGTATGGGTCTACTACTCCTCCCAGATCATCCTGCTCGGCGCCGAGTTTACCCGTGAGTACGTCGCCGAGTTCGGGCGCCGGCCGCCGCCGGAAGACTTCGCCAAGAAGGCGGGGAAGTCGGACCCGGGGAATCGGGTGATCGGTTGAGGGCAGGGGGACGGGGGACAGCGGGACAGCGGGACAGCGGGACAGCGGGACAGCGGGGCAGCGGGACAGCGGGACAGCGGGACAGCGGGACAGTGGGACAGCGTGAGCGGGAAGGGGCAAGCGGCTCGTGGGTCCAATCGCTCTATCGGCCCGGCCCGGGTTATGCTCATAGGCAGGCGGCCCTGCTGTTCAGCCCGGTCGCCGATCCTGGCGCCCGTCGACCGACTGGCCCGCCCGAAAGTCCGGCGGTGCCGCTATAGATAGAAACGGAGAAGGACGCATGCCCCGAGTCTGGTTCCAGCTGACCCTTCCCGCTGTGCTAACGGCTTTCGCATTAATGGGTTGCGGGGACGACATCCTCAACGGTGCCGGCCCGGCAGACGAGCTCACTACCGATGTGGGCGAGACCCTCCGGGACGAGGTCGAATCCGCGCTTGGGGGCCTGACCCTGGGCAGCTCTCTGGACCCGATTGGGACCACCCAGGCGGCGGTCCGGATGTCCTCTCTGGTGGCCGAACCCTGTGTCAATCCGTCATCGTCGGCGGACAGCGACGGCGACGGGGTGCCGGACGACGCCACCTATCTCTTTACCGCGCCGCCTTGCCGGTTCGAGGGGTGGCGTGGCGGTCAGCTCGACCTGGTGGGGTCGCTCCGGGTCCAGGACCCTGCCCCCACCAGCGCCGGGTTCGGGTACGACGCCACCCTCACCAACTTTCGCACCCTCTTCATCAGCGCGGACGGCAACACCCTCCAGGACGTGCGGCGGAACGGCACCCGGACCCTGAGCGGCTCGGTCAGCGGCCTTCTGATGACCGCCGATCTCCAGATCCTCCGGGTCTTTCCGGGGCACTCCGACGCGGCGATAGACAAGAATTGGTCGCTCAACTTTACTCCCGCCACGCCGCTCCAGATCAACGCGCCGCTGCCGAGCGGCGCGCTGGATATCGCGGGCACGGTGGACTGGACCCGCGATAGCGATCACTACATCCTCACCATCACCACCCCCACGCCACTGCAGTACGACGCCAGCTGCACCGATACGGTCCAGCGCATCCGCGCCGGCGAGCTTCACGCCGCCGGTGATTTCGGCGAGATGCAGGGGCGGGTGCGGGTGACGTGGGAGGCCTGCGGTGACGAGCCCCGGTTCAGCTTCGAGAGTACGGAGTAAAGAAGTCGCGAGTCGCGAGTCGCGTGTTTCTAGTCGCCAGACCCCAGTTGCCAGGTGGTACACTATGCACCCGTCGTTCACGGTCAGTGCTCTCGTGCTCGCCGCCGGCGCCATCACCGGCGGCTGCTTTGGCGAATGTGGCGGTGACTCCTGCCCCGTTGTTACCTACGTCGCAGGCCGGGTCACCTCAGCCGACGGGAACCCGGTCGCCGGCCTTCGAGTGGAAGCTCAGACAGCTTCCCTCGTGCCCGGGTCCGGCTGTGACACCACCACGATGCAATCCTGGAGCGATGCGCAGACCGGGTCGACCGGATCGTACGTGATCGGCATCAATCTGGCCGGCTTCGATGAGGTGGACTGTTCCTTCCTGCGGATCGGGGCTCTGGGAAACCCGGGATTTGCCTGGAACGACACCCTTGTGGGCCCGCTGGTGCTGGGCGAATTCGGGGCCGAGCCGCCGGACACCTCGCAGGTAGATATCGTGCTCCAGGCTGCGGTCCCCGCCTCAAAGCGCTAGAGCTTCGGCCACGATGCTCTGCGCCCTGGCAATTCTTCTGGGAGTAGCCACCTTCGGCAGTAGCGTGGCCTCCGCCCAGGAGACAATCACGATCGCGCGGCTCCACCCACACCAGTCCGTCGAGCTTCTGAAGCTTCAGGAAGGCCGGTGGCATCGGGTGTACCGCGCCCCCGAGAGGTGGCTGAGCGACCTCACCGTTGCGCCCACCGGCGACCGTCTGGCTTTCCTCTCCTGGACTGAACGTGTGCTGTCGCAAACTGAGCGCGTACTGTCGCAAAGCGACTACTCGGTGCGCCCATCACCGGAGCTCGTGGTCATCGACACGGCAGGCCGGAAACTGGCGGTCGTTCCGAGCGTGCAGCGGTACGCCTGGTGCGGGCCAGGCTCCATTGTGTACATCACCGGGGTATACGTGGAGGAAAAGCATCCTAATTACCGGCCGGATGGCGTCGGCATGCTCGACGTCGAGACGCGAGCGAGCCGTGCTGTCCCCCGGCCGCAGTATCCCAGTGGGATCGTCTGTCGCCCGTCCGAGCGGGCTGCCTATCTACAGAACTCGGCTCCCATCGGAGAACCAAGGATTTACCGCCTGGACCTCGACCAGCGCACCATCGCGCCTACCGACCTGCTCGATTACGACTTTTCACCCAGCGGCCGCTTCTACATCGAAACCCCGCCCGAGGGCGGGGGCCCATCGATCGTGCGGCGAACGGCCGATAACAGCGAGGTTCCACTTGAGCGGCTCCGGCGCGGCGCCGACCTGATCGGCTGGGCTGGAGGGGACCGAGATCTCCTCCTGGCCGTGAAGCACGAGCCGAGATCCCCTGACTCCACTAGCCTCAGGCCTCGCGCCGTTGTCGGACCCATGAATCCTCCGCTCACCTACCTGCTCTACGACCTCGACCGGCAGCAGGTGGTGCGGTCGGAGCGGGGTCGGTTGACCGCCGTGGCCAGCCGGCTGCACCAGCCGCTACTGGAAACAGCCACCGGGTGGCGAATTCTTCAATAATCGATCGGGGCATGCTCCGTTAACTAGGATGCGGCCCCGCTGCTCCGCCGCCTGTCGGTCCACTCCACCAGCCAGCACAGGAGCACTCGCCCTGAGAAGGTCTAGGCGCCGGCCCCGGCTCAAGTTTGACCGGCGCCGGCCGAAACTTGCCACCGGTGCTGGTGACGCCGCATGTGATTCGATCGAGGGTAAGGTGGCAGGCAATGAATGTACGAGAAGCGCGACTCAAGCCTCAGTTCGCAGCGGAATATCCCGGGATACCTCCCGGAGTCTGGATGTCGGCCAGGGAGCTCGCAGGGAAACTGGTGGACCGAGTCTATGCCCGTCGGAAGGAAGGCCGGTTCACCCGCACCTTCGATCCGACCCACTTCGAATTCCGCGGCGGCGATTCGGCCGCGCGCGCGCGGGGCCGCCGCACCAGAAGAACCGACCCTCGTCCCTCGACTCCTTCCGAGGTCCCGCTCAACGAGCTCGCGGACGGTAGGTGAAGCTACCGAGCATTATTGTCCCGCTTACCCGCTTACCCGCTTACCCTCCTACACTCCTTCGCCGCCCGTTGCCTGGCTATGCTCGCGATGTCCTGAAACTGAGTCTGATATTCCGGCCTGCTCCACATGGTCGAATCGTAACGCCACATCGTCAGCGCGCAGGCGTAGGGCTCGCTGACGAACGCCCGGCCCCATTCGCGCACCTCGGCCGGCCGCATGAGGCACTGATTGTGCCGAGGCTCGCAGCCCGGCGTCGGCCGCGCTCCGAACAGGTTCATCGAAAGCACCAGCGCGACTCCCTCCCGCCGCGCCATTGCCACGGCTGAGTCCCGGAACGCTGCCGCGGTTCCCCTCTCCATCCAAGTCTGTGCGATGACGAAGTCCACTACCTTGTACCGCTCGGCCGGCCGCCACCGGTAGTCAACCGCGACGCCGCACTGAAGGAAAGGGAACAGCGCCTTGCAGTAGGCCGCCATGGAATCCACGGTCGCCTTGGTGAGCGCCCCGCCCCAGGTGGGATGCGGAGGCTCGTCCAGCATGTTGTATCCCAGGATGGTCCCGTCTGCGACGCCTGCCTCGAGAGCCGCCTTCAGAACCGGCGTCGCGTACCGCGCCGTGCCGGCTTTCCACTTCGTCAGATCAAACTTGCCGCCGGTGATATACTGGTCGTGAGAGCCGCCGGTCAGTGCCAGGAACGCGCGTTGGTCGTTGGCGCGGAGTCTCGCCAGCAGCGCCATCAGTCCCCGAGGGTCGGCGTAGGTATGGCCGGCGCTAAACCCCTCGGCCGACCCGGTGCCGCGGTACATGTCGTAGGGTCCGAACGCGAATGGAACGAAGGAGGCAGGGGCCGGGATCCGCACGGTGTCGCGCACGGTCTGTCGGACAGTGTCCACCCTCTGCGCCACCCCCAGCGTGGTGCAGCCGGCCGCCAGGGTCACGCCCCGGCTGAACCGCTCCCAGCAGATCGAGGCGGAGTCGGCCATCAGCGCCGCCGCACCGAGCGTCGCACGGGACAGATCGCCGCCGGCTTTGGGCCGCTCGGCGACAACACCGGTAAAGCCCGTGAGCAGGATGACTACTGCGGCGTTCGTTTTCATGATGTGTTCCTTACGAACGGGCAGACGGTACAGCAGTGGTGGAGAAGAGTCTGTCCTTGTATTTCCCAACGCACGACCCGGACGCAGAGGGAAGCATAGAGTGTGCCACAAGCGTCACGACAGGTCTGCGGATGCATTGGGGCGCGGCCGTACTGCGCCGAGAATCTATAGAGCAGCCACGACTCGCGACACGCACGACTGGCGACTGCCTTCGTCACCGTTGCCGTCGCTCGAGTCTCCGGATAGCTTGGGATCGTCGGTCGACCACCTTTTCCTGCACTTACGTCAGCGAGATCCTGCCTGCCACAGTTCGATTCCTCTCTCCACGGACCCGATCAGGCCGCTGTCACCGCGGCCCGACTCGCCGCCATCGTCGAGTCCTCCCACGAAGCCATCGTCAGCAAGAAGCTCGATGGCACCATCCTCAGCTGGAACGCCTCGGCCGAGCGGATCTTCGGCTACTCGGCGGCCGAGATGGTGGGCTCCTCTGTCTTTGTCATCATTCCGCCCGATCTGCACGAAAGCGAGCGCCAGATCCTGGCCCGGCTCGCGGCGGGACAGCATATCGCCAACCTCGAGACTGTCCGCCGCCGTAAGGATGGCACCCGGATACCCATCGAGCTGAGCATTTCGCCGCTCCGAGATTCCCGGGGTGAGATCGTGGGCGCCTCGTCCATCAAGCGCGACGTCAGCGAGCGCCGCCGGGCCCTGGAGACCGCGAGCCGGCTCGCGGCGATTGTGGAGTCGTCGGAGGACGCGATTCTCAGCAAGACGCTCGACGGCACGGTGCTGACGTGGAACGAGGCGGCCGAGCAGATGTACCACTTCTCCGCGGCAGACATGATCGGCAAGTCCATCTATGCCCTGGTGCCCGAGCGGCTTCAGCAGGACGAGCGCGAGATCCTGGATCGGGTGCGGCGCGGCGAGCACGTGCAGCATTACGAGACCATGCGGCGCCGCCGGGACGGGACCGAGATTGCTGTCGCCCTCACCCTCTCGCCCCTGCGCGACGCGAGCGGCGCCATCGTCGCCGCGTCATCCATTCAGCGCGACATCACTCAGCGCAAGCGGACCGAGGACACGCTGCGCCAGGCCGCCAAGATGGAAGCGATTGGGGTGCTGGCCGGCGGACTGGCCCACGATTTCAACAACCAGCTCTACGCGGTGAGCGGCTTCGCTCACTTCATCGCCCGTGACCCCGGCCTCGGCCCTGCTGCCAGGCAGGACCTGCTGGAGCTGCAGAAGGTAGCCGATCGGATGGCCGACCTGACCCGCCAGCTGCTCGCCTTCGCCCGCCAGCAGGTGCTCACCCCCGAGACCCTCGACCTGAACGCCGCGATCGAAGACACCCGACCGATGCTGCAGCGGCTCATCGGGAGCAGTCTCAAGATCGATCTGGACCTGGCGCCGGGGCCCAAGTGGGTGCGAGTGGACCGGGCCCAGCTGGTGCAGGTGCTGCTGAATCTGATCATCAATGCGCGCGACGCGATGCCCGACGGCGGACTGATCCGGCTCCGCACCATCACGCTGGAGGTGAGCCCGGGGCACCTGATGGACCGGGTCGGCATACCAGTAGAGCCCGGTGCCTACGCATCGCTGGCGGTGAGCGACACCGGCAAGGGGATCTCGCCGGAGCATATGCCTCATATCTTCGAGCCGTTCTACACCACCAAGGAGGTGGGCGTGGGCACCGGGCTGGGGCTGGCGACGGTGGAGGGAGTGGTGGCGCAGAGCGGCGGCCGGATCCAGGTGGAGAGCGTGCTGGGCCAGGGCTCCACTATCACGGTGCTGCTCCCACTGACCTCCGAGCCGGTGGTTCAGCCCGTGTCTCGCAGGCGGGTCTTCCGGCCCAATGCGCCGTCGCTGGGCCGGATACTGGTGGTGGAGGACGAGGACACGGTGCGCGCGGTGGTCATGCGCACTCTTCAGGCGGAAGGCTACGAGGTGCTCGGCGCCCGCGAGGGGCAGGAGGCGCTCCGCGAGCTGGAGGAGATCGGCGGGGCGGTGAACGCCGTGCTTACCGATATCGTCATGCCGGGAATGGGGGGCCGGCAGCTGGCCGCCGAGCTGAGCCGCAAGTACCGCCGGGTCCCGGTGATCTGGATGTCGGGCCACGCACGCGAGACCGAGGTGCAGCAAGGGCAGGTGGGCCGGGACGAGCCGTTCCTGCACAAGCCGATTTTATCAGAGGTGCTGCTGGAGACGGTGGCCCGCGTGATCGAGCAGCACGCCACCGCCCGATCCTGAGAGGTAAGAAGTGAGAAGTAAGACGTCAGCGTGGATGAAGCGCGCTCTCACCTCTCACCTCTCACTCCTCACCGTCCCTCTCGCCTCATCGCAATCGGCGCAGCCCTCCTCGGGTGAGTGCAGGAAGATGAGCGGGTCCCGCTCCAGCTGCTTCAGCGTAACCTGAACGACATCTCGCGCGCGCAACAGCCGCGCGTGGGCGTGCCCCACCTTCCCTTCGCGTTGAAGTCCTCGCGCCCGGAGCCACTCTTCCGCCAAAATGAACCGCCGGCAACAGTGGTCGTTCTCCTCGTACTCCACCCGCACCGGGCGGCCTTCCCGGAGGACTGTGAGATATCGCGGCACCCGGTAGGGCACGTTCCCTAGTAGCTCGGCCAGATGCAGGGTGGTGTTGGCGTCGTGGTTGACGCCGAGCAGGAGCACCTGGCCGTCGAGGACGTAGACCCGTCCCACCGGACTCTCGGGGATGTGCGGCGGCAGCGGCAGTGGGCCCGCGACGATCCCCGCCGCGTGCGGACCGGCCGCGGAAAACGCCTCGGCGTGGTCGCTCCGGAGCACGTTGGGCTGTTGCCGGAAGGTCTCGGCCAAGATGCCGAGGTCCCTCGCGGCGGGTATGGTGCGGGGATCGAACGGCCGGTCGGCGTCGCCGGTCCAGGACGGCATTACCAGGGTGCCTTCGGGACCGAGTGCGTCGCCGAGCGCATCGATCAGTCCGACCGGTCCGCCTTCCACCGGCCGCACCGCGCGGAACGAGGTGTGTACCAGCAGCACGCCGCCTTCCTCAACCCCGAGGCGGCGTAGCTGGTCCGCCAATTCGGCTCGGCTCAGGGAACGGGGTCCGTCTTGGAACCGGTCCATGCGTCGCGGAGAAATCCTCAGTCGGCTTGCAGATTGCCTCGAATCAGCCTCTCGCCCGCTCGCACCGTCGGCGGCAACGCGGGCCGGGCGCCCCTTCTAAATACCTTTCCAAGCCGCACTTCCACGTCACCCCGCCCCCGCGCAGCGACGATTGGGCGTGGGTCCTGAGCGGTACACGATCCTTGCTCCACGAACCGGGGCCTACCGCCCACACTGGAGCCGGAATCGCTGTGAGCACACCCATACAGTCAGACCGTTCAGATGGCGGCTCGGTCAGCCGCCGGCATCCGCGCCTGAGAGTCGCGTTCGCCGAGTTTTGGCTCGACCTCCGGCTGGAGCTGGTTCGCCGGCGCGAGCGCCGGTCTCTGATCCGGTTGGGAGCGGCGGCCGCGGCCAGCGGCGCTTCCGAAGGCGGCGCCTTGGGGCCGTCGCTGGCGCAGGTGCGGGCCGGAAAGGTCCAGTTGGACCGGCTCCGAGCCTGCATAGCCGCGTCGCTCGAGGCCGATCGGTTCGACTTCCCGTCGGCGGCGCCCTGGATGCGGCCGGTGGTGGTCTTGCGCGGGCTCTGCGCCAGAGCGGTGATCCGACACCAGATCGCGATCGCCCGCCGGAACCTGATGAATCCCCACGAAGCCATCGGCTCCAGTGTGCTGCAACTGTCCAAAACCCACGGCAGTCTTCCCCCGGAGCTGCTGGCGGCTGCGGCGCAGAGCCGTACGAAGCTGACGACGCTCCAGGAGGAGCGAGATCGCATGCTCTCCGCCTTCGGTGGGTCGGCCCTGCCGCGCTGGATGCCCCATCTGCGAAATGAAGGCAAGGCGCTGACGCGGGCGCTGTGGCTCCAGCTCAGGCCCGCGGTTCTGCCCCGGTTTTCCGCGATGGCGGGCCTGGCCGTGGGCTGGTGGATTGCCGCGACGTACACCGACTCGCACTTCCGCTCGGTCCTGTCCTCTCTCGGGCTCGGCGGCGGCGGGCGAAGGGTGGTGAGCGGGGAGACCTATCGGGCGATGACGTTCTGGTTCCCGCTGCTGGCAGCGGCACTGGGCGCTTACCTGGCGGACCGCATCCAGTTTCTTATCCAGCGGCGCTATACCGATTCCACTTCTACTCCCGGAAGGTCCGCTTAGCGCGCGCGGCCCCCTGCAATCCCTGGCCCGTCCCATTAGGCGCCTTCTGTGCTGCTGGGGAGGTACACCTTGATCACCGTTCCAATATTCGGCTCGCTGTAGGCCCAGACCAGTCCACCCGCCTGCTTTACCGACCCGTACACCGTGGCCAGTCCGAGGCCGGTTCCCTGGCCCGCGGGCTTGGTGGTGTAGAACGGCTCGAAGATGTGACTGAGCGTCTCCCGGTCCATGCCGTGTCCGGTATCGCTCACCGCGATCATCACGTAACGGCCCGGCTTGATGTTCACCTGCGCGTGGCGTTCCAGGTAGGCCGGGTCGAGCTGCACCGACGACGTCTCGAGGATCACCCGTCCGCCGTGCGGCATGGCGTCGCGCGCATTGAGCACCAGGTTCACCACCACCTGGTCCAGCCGGGATTTGTCGGCCATGACCCGCTCGATGGTCGGCGCCAGCTCCAGCTCCAGGTCGATGGTGCGCCGGAGCAGGGGGCGCAGCAGCTGGACCGCCTCCGTGACCAGGGCGTTGACGTCCACCGCCTGGGGCTGGATCATGTCCCGCCGGGCAAAGGCGAGCAGCTGCTGGGTGAGCTTGGCCGACCGGTTCGCCGCGAGGCTCAGGCGCTGCAGCTCGCTCACCTCGGGGGTATCGGCCGCGAGCCGCTTGGTGACAAATGCCGCCGAGTTGAGGATAGCGGTAAGCATGTTGTTGAGGTCATGCGCGATCCCGCCGGCCAGCCGACCCACCGCGTCGAGCCGGTCGGCCCGGCGGTAGTGCTCCTCCGCCTGCTTGCGGGCGGTCACGTCGGCCATCGCGCCCACCACCCGGACCGCGACACCGTCCCCGCCTCGCTCGACGTAGGCCCGGTCGGAAACCGTCGCGTAGGAGCCGTCCCGCCGCTTCACCCGGTACTCGTCAGTCCAGAACACGCCGCCGCCGGCGATAGCGTCCGCCAGTCCTTGCTCGACCCGGCGGCGGTCATCGGGATGGATCCGACCGATCAAGGCGCCGCTGCTCTCGAGGATCTCGGGATCCAAGCCCAGGATCGCCTCGGCGCCGGGACTCCAGCCCACCTTCCCGGTCTCGAGCTCCCACTCCCACAGTGCCTCGCGGCTTGCCTGCGAGATCAGGCGGTAGAGCCGCTCGCTCTTCATCAATGCGTCTTCGGCCTGCTTGCGGGCAGTGGCGTCCTTCGATACCCCAATGATGCCGATCGGCTCGCCGTCCCCGTCCCGCGCCAGAGTGGTCTTCACATCGAGCCAGACCATCGCCCCGTCCTTGCGCCGGCCCTGCCAGGTGGCGGAGAAGTCCCGGCCCGCCATGATCGCTGCCAGGTCTTCCTGGAGCAGCTGGTCGTCGGTGTTGGGGTAGAGAATGGCCGGGGTCTGGCCAATCATCTCCGCCGCGGTATAGCCGAACAACGCCTCCGCGCCCCGGTTCCAGTACTGAATCCGGCCCTTGAGGTCGGTGAAGATGACGCTGTCGGGAATCGCCTCCAGCAGTTGGGCCTGGAATCGCAGCCGCTCTTCGGCGTCCTCGTCCTCGGCCGATCGGTGCTGCCGGTCACGTGCTAGTGTCACTTATTCTCCCGTCAGCTCAGTCATCGCGAGCGGCCATCGGCCGCGTGGCGATCCGGTGGCCAACCCGCGGGATTGCTTCGGCGCGATGCGCCTCGCAATGACTACTCCTTGTCCGCTTGTCCGCCTGTCCGCCTGGCACCCCTCCCTCACTCCTCTTCCGGTCGCCCGAACATCAGCTGAATGAACGCCCGGTCGCCCGGCGGCGCGATGATATGCACGTGGTCTCCGGCCTGGAGCGATGTTCCTGGCTTGGGCGGCAGCAGCTCCGCGCCGCGAATGATAAGCGCAACAGCCGATCCTTCGGGTAAGGGGAGCTCGTCCAGCGGGACGCCCACCACCACCAGCGCTGGATCTATGTAGAATGACATCAGCTCGCCGTGGAGCGGCTGGCGGCTCTCGATGGCCAGGACCGCCTGCGGTGCCGGCGGCTCCTTACTCTGGAGCCCGAGCTTCCGGGTGAGCCACCCCACGCTGCCGCCCTGAACCACCGCATTCACCACCACGATAAAGAACACCAGGTCGAACAGGCGAGCGGCGCCCGGCGCCCCGGCCAGCACCGGGAAGGTGGCCAGCACGATCGGCACCGCGCCGCGGAGGCCAACCCATCCTATATAGAGCACCTCGCGCCGGGGATAGCCAAACGGCAGCAGGCAGAGACCCACGACTACAGGTCGCACCACCAGACCCAGCAGCAGCGCGATGGCGAGGCCGGCCGGCGCCACATCGAGCAGTCGCGAAGGGAAGACTAGCAGCCCCAGGATGAGGAACATTCCGACCTGGCTCAGCCACGCCAGCGCGTCGTGCACCCGCAGCAGTCCGGTTCGATAGGGCAGGGGGCCGTTGCCGAGCAGCAGGCCGGCGAGGTAAATGGCGAGGAAGCCGCTGCCGTGGATCAGCGTCGCCAGTCCGAACGCCACCAGGCCCAATGCGAGCGTCATGACCGGATACAGTCCGCCGGTCGAGAGTTGGAGCCGGGAGAGGAGATGGCGGCCGCCGTACCCCACGCCCGCGCCCACGGCGGCGCCAACCGCGAGCTGTAGTCCCACTTCGAGCGGGATCTGCCAGCCCACCACAACACCCGGGGTCAGGAGGTTCTGGGTGAGGACGGTGGTGAGGATGACGGCGACCGGGTCGTTGATGCCTGACTCGACCTCGAGCGTCACGCCTACCCGCCGCTTGAGCTGAAGCCCGCTGCCTCGCAGCACCGCGAATACCGCCGCAGCGTCGGTGGACGACACCACCGCGCCCAGCAGGAGCGCCTCGCCCCAGCCCAGACCGAGCCAGTGCGCTCCGACCGCCAGCAGCGTTGCGGTACCCGCCACACCGAGGGTCGCCAGGACGCCGGCCGGTCCGGCGGCGCGGCGGACTGCGTGCAGTGGGGTGTTGAGCCCGCCGTCGAACAGGATCAGCCCCAGCGCCACGACACCGACCCGGAAGGCGAACTGGTAGTCGGTGAACTCGATTCCGCCGATGCCGTCGGACCCGGCCAGCATGCCGACGCCGAGGAACAGCAGGGCGATGGGGACGCCGAACCGCTGCGAGGCGCGGCTGAACAGGACGCTGATGCCCAGCAGCAGGCCGCAGGTCAGGAGCAGGAGTGCGGTGGCCTCGGGCTCATGGGTCATGAAGGGGATATGCTATTGGCTATTGGCTATTGGCTATTCGACGGCTGATTCCTGGAAGTGCGTTCCCAATAGTGGACCCCGATTCGCCAATAGCCAATAGCCATTAGCCAATAGCCTCTTCATACTTCCTCCATGTTCACCGAAGACCTGGCCGGCGCCCTCGCGCTGATCGGCATCGTCATCATAGTGGCTTCGCTGCTCTCGGGTGTCATCGAGCGGAGCGGGCTGCCGCAGGTCGGAATCTTCCTCGTCCTCGGCGCCCTGCTGGGGCCGTTCGGGCTGGGGCTGGTCACGCTCACGCTGGAGTCGCCCACCCTCCAGGCGATCGCCACCCTCGCGCTGGTCCTGGTGCTGTTCAGCGACGCGATCGCGGTGGACGTCGGCGAGGTGAAGCGGCAGAGCCGGATCTCGTTCCTGGTGCTGGGTCCCGGCACGCTGATTCCCGCTCTCATCGTCGCCCTGGCCGGGCGGCTCCTGCTGGGCCTCACCTGGTTGGAGTCCGCCATCATCGGCGCGGCGCTTGCCTCCACCGATCCGGTGCTGCTCCGGAACCTGCTCCGCCGGCCCACCCTGCCGGCCACCGCGCGCGTGGCGCTCCGGCTGGAGAGCGGCATGAACGACGTGGTGCTGCTGCCCATCGTGGTGCTGGGCATTCTGGTGGTCAAATCGGATGGGGCGGTGGACCCGATGGAGTTCGGACGCCACGCCGTGGGGCTCTTCCTCCTGGGGCCGCTGCTCGGCGCCTTCATCGGCTGGACCGCCATCATGCTGCTGGAGCGGATCCGCGCCCGGGTGGGCGTGCGGCGGGACTACGAGTCGCTCTATGCTTTGGGGGTGGCGTTTACCGCCTTTGCGGCGGCGGAGTTCGTTGGAGGGAGCGGGTTCCTGGCGGCCTTTGCGGCGGGGCTGATGGTGGCGGCGCTGGATGTGGAGCTGTGCGACTGTTTCCTCGATTATGGCCAGGCCAGCGCCGAGATGTTCCTGTTATTCACCTTCGTCGCGTTCGGGGCCTGGCTCATCTGGACCGGCTTCCAGGAGGCCGATGTACGTACGATTCTGTTCGCTTTCGTTGCGTTGACGGCGCGGACCGCGGTCCTGCTGCCGGTGCTGCTCAAGTCGGGGGTCCCCCCGCGCGACCGCCGGCTGATCGCCTGGTTCGGACCGCGCGGGCTCAGCTCACTGCTGCTGATCCTGCTGCCGGTGTTCGCCGGGATGCCGGGCAGCGTGCGGCTGTTCCAGATAACCTGCCTAGTTGTCCTGCTCTCGGTCTTTCTGCACGGCGCCGCCATCGCCGCCTTTCTCCGGAAGGATGCCGGGCCGGGTCCGAAGCCGGAGCAGTCGCCTGTGCGCGCCGCGACTCCGTCGGCGCCGCCGGTTTCCGACGCACCGGTGCCGGAGCGGATCACCATCGCGGAGATGCGGCAGCTGCAGCAGGCGGGAGAGCCGGTGGTGGTGGCCGACGTGCGCACCGAGCGCAGCTACAACGACGATCCGATGCAGGCCCGGGGCGCCATCCGGCTGCCACCCGATGATGCGGTGCGGCGGGCCCGCCAGCTGGGGCTCGACCATCATGGGACGGTCGTGCTCTACTGTGCCTGAAAGGATGAAGCCACAAGCGCCCGGGTGGCGCGAGAGCTCCGAACCGCCGGCTGGCGCAAGGCGCGCGCGTTGGTAGGTGGCTGGGAAGCGTGGAAGAGTGAAGGGCTGCCTGTCGAACCGAGGGGGAGTTAGTCGCCAGTCGCCAGTTGCCAGTCGCCGGTCACGAGTCGCGAGTCGCGAGTTCAGCGGGTAAATTTTGCGAAGAGTCCAGAGCGAGGGCCGGTGAGCGATTCGGCAAGAGAGATCATGGGGTGGTTCCACATCGTCGCTCCAGTGGCGGGCTTCTTCTGTGCTGGATACGCGCTGTACGCGTGGTTCAAGTTGCGGGACAAGCCCACAGCCATCCAGGTGGCCGGTTCGGCCCTGATCATCTTCTCTACTACAGCAGCTGAGTGGCTCGACGTGGTGATGATGTTCGTCGGTCTGGGAGTCAGTTTTTACGGCACAAGGCTGGCTCTCCGGCGAAACTACCGCCGGATGACCGATGAGTCCCTCGCTCGGTTCGCCCCTTCCCGGGGTCCCGACCAGAGGCCTTAAATCGCGCCGAGAATTTCATCTTCCCATCTGGCCCGTCCGTTTGGACGGGCCTTTTTTGGATGTAGGGCTCGCCTGGTGGCTACGGCACTGTTGCTTCGCGACTAGCGACTGGCTCCACTGCAAACCTTGGCATAGCCGTTGCCTCCTTCCCCTTCAGGAGGCGGTCGGTAGTCCCTTGAGCGCCGACCCTAACACTCATCCCCCTAAGTATTTACCGACCGAGGCGCGGCCACATAGCTGCTCCCCGGCCCAGGAGACGGAGGCTCGACCGATGCGCGTCCTGCAATGCACGAAGCGTTCTGTGACCCTGATGGCGGCGCTCTGCGTGGCCCTCACCGCCTGTGGCGACTCGGGTCCCGACGTCCCCTTCAACCCGACTGGCACCAGCGAGGACGTCCAGGCGGTAAATGACGCCTTCTCATCCCCGGTCTTCGGCAGCTTCGCCTCCTTCAGCGTGCACTTCGATGCCACCCTCGGTACGGCGACGCCGGTGATCTCCTCCTCGGCGCAGGCGTTCAACTTCCGCCGTGCGACCAGCGCCGGCGAGCTGCGCGCTGCCGCCAGCCGCAATGCCAAGCGGATCGCGGCACTCACCGCGGCAACTCATGGCAGCTTCAGCGCGGCGGCCGCGGCCATCCCGGCCGAAGCGGCGGGCGTGACCTTCGGGTGGGATGGCAACGCCTACGTGCCGACCGACCGGACCGGAGCCCCGGCCAATGGCGTCCGTTTCCTCATCTATGCGGTGAATCCGATCACGTTTGTGCCGGTGGAGCCGCTGCAGGAAGTGGGGTACGTGGAGCTCACCGACCTGAGCGGCAGCAGCACCCAGGCCGCGCGGGTGATCGTGGTGTCAGGTGAAACCACCTATCTGGACTACACCGTGACCGCCACCGCCACCGCGACCGGCGGGCGGGTGACGGTGGTGGGCTATGTGACCGATGGGCTGCACCGCGCCAATGTGAACCTGCGTTCCACCGTCGACGAGAGCGCCGGGCTCAGCCTGTTGTACAGCCTGGATGTACCGCAGCGCGACGTGTCCATCGATCTGACGATGAGCACCAACGGGCTGGACCCCGAGACGTCGGTCATCAGCATCAACCTGAGCATGAGCGGGCCGAACGGTGTGGTTTCGATGGCGGGCCAGTTCAGTGAGAGCGGCGGGACGCTCACCGTGCGGGTCAACGGCAACGTCTATGCGACCGTGACATCCACCAGCGTCGGCGACCCGGTCATCACCGGGGCGGACGGGCAGCCGCTCACCGATGAGGATGCCGGGGCACTGCAGAACATCTTCGACATGACCGGCGAGGCGTTCGTCTCGTTCGATGCGATGATCATGCCGGTGGGTGTCTTCCTGGCGCCAACTGCTTGACGCGCAGTTAAGCAGAAGAAAAGGCCCGGCCAAGTGGCCGGGCCTTTTTTGTGGATGAGCATCTGTGCGCCCGACTTGCAAGTGAGTTACATGGGGCCCGCGACAGCCCGAGGCATCGTGCGGGATATGGTGGTGCCGTCGCCGATTGCGCCGCCCCCATTATCGCCCCAGCAATAACCCTTGCGGGAAAGATTTCTTCCACAGCTGTGTAAGCCGGCACTGACCTGGCGGAATCGATACCCACCCGCAACTGGCGTCGGCTGGCGGCGGTGACTGGTCGTCCCATCGCCAAGTTGCCCGGCGCCGTTGTCACCCCAGCAGTAGGCGGCATCGGCCGTGGTAACGCCGCAGACGGAGTACGCATCGGTCGTCACTTCCCGGAACAAGCGTCCTCCGACTACGGCCCTGGGCGAAAGCCGCTTCGAAGCAGTCTGGCCATCGCCAATCTGCCCAAAGAGGTTGTCGCCCCAGCAATAGGCTCGGTCAGCCGTGGTAACCCCGCAGGTGTGATTGGCGGCCGCGTCCACCTGGCGGAACTGGAGTCCGCCGGATACGCGAGTCGGCGTGAGCGCCGTCAGAGTCGAGCCGTCCCCCCGCTGGCCGTAACGGTTTCCGCCCCAGCAGTACGCCAGGTTGTCGGTGGCCACGGCGCAGGTATGGCCCCAACCCGAGCTCACCTGGCGGAAGCGAAGCGAGCCGCCAACGGCCACTGGTGACAGCCGCCTCATGGTAGTGCCATCGCCGAGTGCTCCGTTGTGGCCCCAGCAGTAGAGGCGGTTATCCGGGTAACTCACCCCGCACGCGGAGTTGTAGCCGGCGCTCACCTGCCGAAACCGGAGCCCGCCCGCAACTGGGACGGGTCTCAGACGACGGGTTGTCGTTCCGTCTCCAAGTTGTCCGGCCGCGTTCCAGCCCCAGCAGTAGGCCCGGTTTACTGTCGTTACACCACAGGTGAAATATCCCCCCGGGCTTATCTGGCGAAAAAAAAGCCCTCCGACCACTGCCACCGGCCTGTGGCGATCGGTCTCAGTGCCGTCACCCAGCTGCCCCGCACCGTACTTGAGTGCCCCGTTGGTCGTATGGTTCCAGCCCCAGCAGTAGGCCCGGTTTTCCGTGGTTATACCACAGGTGTGGACCAAGCCAACCTCCAACTGGAAGAAGGCCAAGGGAGCAGTCGTGGTGGTAAGTGCCGACTCTATATCAGAAGCGGGAGCAGTGAGGCCACCCTCGTTGTCATCATCGCGACACGAAATCACACCGACTAGTACCACTCCGAAATTCAGCGCGAGGCTCCTACAGCGTTTCATGGGTCTCCTCCTTGTTCAACTGCTCCTGCTCACTGACTGTGATGAGCGCAGAACTTACATGGGACCGACGGCTGCTCGAGGCTGGGCGGTGCCGGCGATCAGCGCGACGGTTATTCCGAGGCTGAGGTGGGTCGAGCGGGTCATGCTGATGATCCTTGAGTGGGACGTCATGTAGGCGACGTCGAACATTCACCCGGGACGTCAAGCATCAATCAAGCGTACCCGAGCCGCGCAGTAGCTTGTCTGATGTGACAGCTTGTCATGGCGTGTATGCGTACACCTTCGACGGGTCCGTCACGCTGGCGCCAGTGGACGGGTCAATCGCTCCCTCGATGTAATAAACCTTGCCATTTCCGCTGGCAGCAGCGCCGAACACCGACCCCCTGGGCAGGGGTGTCTTGATGGTCCATTTGTTGGTCACGGGGCTATAGACTTCCACCGTATTCGACTGTTCACCATATACGATCGACCCGTTACCACCCATGAGGAAGAGCTTTCCATTCAGTACGGCACTGGCCATTACGTCACGGTACCCCAACATCGACGCCTTGGTCGTCCAGGTATTGCTGACCGGGTCATAGACATCAAGCGCGTCATCGGCCTCCTCGCAATCCGCCGGCTCCCCATTGGTCCTGCATGGAGAAACCTTATAGCCACCGGCAAGATAGAATTTGCCGTCGATCACACCGCTGGCACCATATTTATGATCGGTTGGCGGTGCTGCCCGAGTGATCCAGGTATTGGTCGCGGGATCGTACCGGAAAAAACGCCCCTTCCTAGACGGATAGCATGTACTTGGAGGGAGCTCACCGCCCAGCCCGGGAACATAGACGTAGAGCCGTCCGCCGATAGCTCCCTGAGAGCCCCAGCACGTGGTGTGCGGCATGTCAGCCTTACGCGACCAGCTGTTCGTCACCGGGTCGTACACAAACAACGTCCTGGTTCCTCGATGATCCTTGTTCAAACCTCCACTCACATAAAGCTTGCCATTGATGACGGATGCGCCGTTGAGTTTCTCGCGAGAAGCGGGCAGTGAAGCCTTTTGTGTCCACGTATTGGTGGCCATGTGATAAGCATCGAGCCTCGCCAGCGTGGCCGGCTCGCTGCGCCGCCGTCCTCCTACAACATAGATGATGCCGTTGATCGTTCCAGCTGCCATGAAGGTGCGCCAAGGTGAGAGGGAGCGCTTGGTCACCCAGGTGTTGCCGGTGACGGCGAAACTGGGTGCATCGGAGGGCACTGACGATACGGCTTCCGGTTCGGTAGGCTCATTGCGATCGCATGCTGCCGCCAGGCCGAAGCAGAGTCCCAACAGGATCGCCACAGTTCTGTTCTGAGACATTGCTCCTCTTGGTAGATTGAGGCGGGTCGAGCGGGTCATGCTGACCATCCTTGAGTGGGACGTCACGTAGCGACGTCGAGCATTCACCCGGGACGTCAAGCATCTATCAAGCAGCGCTGCCAGGCGGGGGAAAACGAGGTCGGGAGTGAAAATTCTTGCAGGATTTCGGAGAAGTCGTCCGTAAATTCAGCCGCTGAGCCAGCTCTTTCCGGCAACCAGCTCGCGAACCAGGTCCTCGCTGGTCCGGTCGGCCGCCTCGGCCGCGAAGTTGGTCACCAGGCGATGCCGGAGGACCGCCGGCGCCACCGCGCGGACATCGTCCAGGTCGGCCATCGGCCTCCCGGCAATGGCGGCGCGGGCCTTGGCGCCGAGCACCAGGTACTGTGAGGCCCGCGGGCCCGCGCCCCATTCGACGAATTCCTTCACCATGCTGGGCGCTTCCGTGTCGCCGGGTCGCGTCATCCGGGCCAGGCTCACGGCCGCGCGGATCAGCCCGCGCGAGACGGGAATGCGGCGCACCAGCGCCTGCATCGCCAGCACCGACTCCGCATCGAGCACCGGATGGAGGACCGCCTGGGCGCTCCCGGTGGTCTGCTCCACGATCGCCTCTTCCTCCGCCCGGCTGGGATAGCTGACCCGCAGCTCCAGCATGAAGCGGTCGAGCTGGGCCTCGGGCAGCGGGTAGGTGCCCTCCTGCTCGATGGGATTCTGGGTGGCCAGCACGAAGAACGGGTCCGGCAGATGGTAGGTGGTGCCGGCCGGCGGTGACCTGATGCTCCTGCATGGCCTGGAGCAGGGCGGCCTGGGTCTTGGGCGGCGTGCGGTTGATCTCGTCGGCCAGCACCATGTTGGCGAAGATCGGTCCCTTGCACGAACGCGGAACGCGCGCCGGCCGGTGCTGAGGTCCTCCTCGATGATGTCGGTGCCGGTGATGTCGCTGGGCATGAGGTCGGGCGTGAACTGGACCCGGTTGAACGTGAGGTTCAGCGCCTCGGCCACGGTCTGAACCATGAGCGTCTTGGCCAGGCCCGGCACGCCGATCAGGAGCGCATGCCCGCCGGCGAGCACCGCCGTCAGGATACCGTCAACCGTCTCCTCCTGGCCCACGATGCGCTGGGCCACCTGGGTGCGGAGGCGTCCCACGGCAGCGACCAGCCGTTGGAGCTGTTGAACGTCGTCAGTAGGAGCGGCCTGGGCGAGGGTCATTGGTTATGGCTATTGGCTGTTGGCTATAGGCTGTTGGCTGGTGGCCACGATGTAACTGAGAATAATACCCCTTGGCGCCAAGTTATTGTCGCTGACGTGGAATTCGGTTCCACTTCGCCTCTGACCGTTAGCCAATAGCCAATAGCGAGTAGCCATTACCTTCCTTGCGAAATATTTCACAAGCCAATAGGTTAGCCCCCAATGCGGTACGCGGGACTCGGGGTTCAGATGGCCGTCAGCCTGCTTCTGTTCGTCTGGATCGGGCAGTGGGCCGATCGGCGGTTCGAAACCGGCGGTCTCCTGACGGTGCTGTCGGCGTTTATCGGGTTCGGTGGCACGATGTACTGGCTCATCCGGTCGCTGCGCCAGAAGGACGACGATTCTTGAGCGCCGGCCGGCGGTACCTCGGCGGGCTCGGGCTTGTGGCCCTGTTAGGAGCGGCGATCGTCGCTCTTGCCGGCCCGGCGGATCAGCTCGAGCTGGCCGCGGGAATCGGTCTCGGGCTGCTGGTACAGGCACCGCTGGGCTGGCTGACCGTACGCAGCGTGGGCACCGCAAGATTCCAGGCCATCTGGCTGCTCGGCATGGTGGTGCGGCTGGGGGTGGTAGCGTTGGCGGGTCTGATCCTGATTCCGGTGCTGAACTGGCAGTTGGTCCCGGCCCTGGCCGGGCTGGTGGTGACGATAGTGGTCCTGCTGGTGGTCGAAGTGGTCACGGTCATGCGCGATACTTCTGGGGTCATGGCACCATGATGCGAATCGCCCGTTCGGTGGGAGCGGCTCTGGCGCTGGCTGCGGGGGGTTTTCTGGCGCCGCTGCAGGGGCAGCAGCACGAGACCACGGCCGAGACCGCCCGCGACATGGTGGCTGCCGTCCAGCCGGTACGACGCCAGCAGCAATCAGGTCGACATCGCCCACCACATTGGGAATTCCCACGAGATCGAGACGCCCTTCGGCGTCGTCCACCTGCCGGACAACTGGAAGATCCCGCTCGGAACCGATTCTCACGGCCAGCCGCGCTACCTCGACCTCTCGCCTACCAAACATCTGGTGTTCATGCTCCTGGCCGCAGTGCTGGTGACACTGGTGCTCGCGCTCAGCGCTCGCTCGGTGGCGCGGGCCCAGGCGCGTGGCCAGCCTCCGAAGGGATTCGCCGGAGCCATGGAGGCGATGGTGCTCTGGGTCCGACAGGAAGTCGTGCTGCCCAACGTGGGTCACCACGGAGAGGGATACGCTCCGTATCTCCTGACCGTCTTCTTCTTCGTATTGGCCATGAACCTTCTGGGCCTGCTTCCCTGGAGCGCCACCGCCACCAGCAACATCTCGGTGACCGCGGCGCTGGCGGTGATGGCGTTCATCGTGATCGAGCTGACCGGTATGCGCACGCTCGGGCCCAAGGGATACATGAAGACCATCTTCTACCTTCCCCCCGGACTGCCGGGCGGCCCCGGTGGGGCGCTGTTGAAGGTGCTGCTGCTGGCGGTGATGACGCCGATCGAGCTAATCGGGAAGCTGGCCAAGCCGTTCGCGCTGGCGGTGCGGCTCTTCGCCAACATGACTTCGGGCCACGTACTGGTGCTGGCGCTGCTGGGGCTCACCTTTCTGTTCCAGAGCTACTTCGTCGGCATTGCCGCCTCGCTGCTGGCTACCGGCGTGATGGTGCTGGAGGTGTTCGTCGCCTTCCTGCAGGCCTTCGTGTTCACGCTGCTGACGGCGGTGTTCATCGGACTGATGAGGGCAGAGCACTAGAGGCGGGACAGGGGGACAGGGGGACAGCAACAGGTAGGAGAGTTCCCGCAAGCGCGTAGGGCAGCAATCGGGATGGCTGCCTGATCGAACTGACCCGCCGTCCCGCTGTCCCGCCGAACACCAGCTAGCGAGCGTTCGCGCTGAGCTGGAGCTGTACTCCGTCGAACGACGGACGAAGCCCGCTGTCTTCGGCGTAGCCGGAGACGCCGGCGGGTCACCAGGGCGGGGGCCGTTTCGGGAGATGCGGTTCCGGCATGGCGAGCGCAGCTGATATCGGGTCTCCCGCTCAAGATTTGGAGTCAGACATGCTGTACATGCTCGCAATCCTTCAGGAAGCAGCCGCCGCGTCCGCGGCCACCGGCAGAGGCCTCGGTCTCATCGGTGCCGGCCTGGCGGCCGGTCTCGCGGTGCTCGGTGCCGGCGTCGGCATCGGGCGGATCGGTGGCTCGGCGACGGAAGGCATCGCCCGCCAGCCCGACGCCACCGCCCGGATCCAGACGGCCATGATCATCGCCGCCGCGCTGATCGAAGGCGTGGCCCTGTTTGTGGCGGTGATCGGGTTCCTGATTCAGTCGAAGATTACGTTTTAGAAGGCTATTGGCTCCTGGCTATGGGCTATTGGCTAATCCGACGCAGGAATAGCCAATAGCTAATAGCCAATAGCTTCTTCTCGGAGACTCGCATGACGCCCATTTTCCTCGCCGCCATCCAGGAACCACACGCAGCCCCGGGCCCGCTCACGGTCGAGCCCGGACTGATGATCTGGACCGTGATTGTCTTCCTGCTGCTGCTGCTGATCCTGAAAAAGTTCGCCTATCCGGCGCTGCTCGGGGCGGTCGAAGCTCGGGAGCGCGCCCTGCAGGAGCAGCTCGACGAGGCGGAGCGCAACCGGGCCGAGTCGGCGAGGCTGCTGGAGGAGCACAAGAAGCTGCTGGCGGAGGCCCGGACTCAGGCGCACGGCCTGCTGGTCGAGGCGCGCACCAGCGCGGAGAAGGAGCGGGCGCTGGCCATGGAGAAGACGCTGCAGGAGCAGCAGCAGCTGCTCGAGCGGGCTCGCCGCGACATCGCCGGAGAGCGGGACCGGGCCATCGCGGAGCTCAGGCGAGAGGCTGTGGATCTCTCCCTGGCGGCCGCATCCAAGCTGATCGGTGAGCGGCTCACATCCGACACCGACCGAAAGCTGGTTCAGGAATACCTCGCCAGTCTGGACGCGCGGTGAGAACCGAGACGATCGCCCGGAACTACGCCGAGGCGCTGTTCGACCTGGCGGGGCGAAGCAAGAATCCAGAGCGCTACGCCGACCTGATCGATGCCCTGGCGGCCGCGGTCGAGACCATCCCCAAGGTCCAAGCGGTGTTGATGTCGCCCCGGATACCGAAGGCGGAGAAGGCGCGGTTTCTGGGCGCCGCGCTGAAGGACGCGGCGCCGAGGGAATTCGTGCTCTGGCTCCAGGCGGTGGTCAAGCGGGGCCGGCAGGGGATTCTCCGGGAGATCGCGGCGGAATATCTGGTGCTGTTGGACGAAAAGCTCAACCGGGTGCGCGCATCGGTGACGCTGGCTCGCCAGCCGGACGACAAGCTGAAGCGCACGATCGAGGAGAACCTGGGGCGGCAGCTCGACAAAGAGGTGATCGCGGCGTACCTGGTGGATCCGGAAATTCTCGGTGGCGCCATCATCCGCGTCGGCGACCGGGTGCTGGACGGCTCGGTGCGGCGCCGGATGACGAAGCTCCGGCGGCAATTGTTGAAATAGATAGGTACTGCGGCGGTAGGTGAAGCGGCGGTAGGTAGTGCGGCGGTAGGTAGTGCGGCGGTAGGGCGGTAACAGACTCCCACCGCTCCATCTACCGCCGCTTGATCTACCGCCGCTTCATCTACCGCCGCCTCACCTACCGCCGCCTCACCTACCGCCACTTCACCTTAGTCCAAGGTGTGCCTCAGGTCGTACTCTATGCCGTGGATGTCCAGCAGCGACAGGTATTCGCCGGTGAAGGCCCGCTCCCGGTGGTGCTGCTCCTGATTTCTGATGTAGTCCCGCAGAGCCTCATCGTTGGGTCCGCTCACGGTGAACGCGCCGTATCCGTGCTGCCACTTGAAATTCCGCCGGTGGGCGAAGCTTTGGTGGATCCAGCGCGCGGTGGTGGACTTGATGCCGCCGACCAGCTCGGCAACGCCGATGGTGGCGGGTATTTCGACGTACAGGTGTAGGTGATCGCGGACGCCCCCGGCACAGAGGAGCCGCCCGTCCTTGCGTTCGATGATCGTGGCCGCGCAGGCGAACAGCCGCGAGCGCCATTCCGGGTCGAGCCACGGCCGGCGGTCCTTAGTGGCCCAGACCAGGTGGACCCGAAGTGAGAGATGCGTGTGCGACATTGGCCGATACCGAGCACCTGGATCGAGGCCCTGCACAGTAGCACGGCGCTGCGCCCTCCCGGCACCAGGTACCCGCATCGTGGTGCCAAATTCTTCGGCGATATCTATGTTTCTCGCCGACCCGTCCCGCGCCCCTTTCACCGGTAGAGCTGCCCCGTGATCGGCTTCGCCCTCCTGCTGTTACAGCAGCCCGCATCGGCCACCGGGCACGGCGACTACTGGCAGCAGCAGGTCGCCTATGAGATCTCGGCCCGGCTGGACGAGCCCGCCGGGGTCCTGGGCGGTACCCAACGCATTCAGTACACCAACCGGTCGCCCGACACACTCACCTCCTTCTCGCTGCACCTGTATCTCAACGCTTTTCGCCCCGGCTCGCGCTGGTCTGACGCCGACTCAGTCGAGGGTCGCCGGCGCTTCAATGATCTGCGCGACCCGGATTACGCCTTCAACCACGTGCGCAACGTCCGCATCATGGGGTCGCTGGTGCAGCCGACCTATCCGTTCGCGCCCGACAGCACGATCGTGCGGTTTGCACTGCCGCGTCCGCTGGGACCGGGTGAGTCGCTCACCGCGGAGATGGAGTGGGACGCCCGGCCCTCGACCACGCCGCGCCGGCAAGGCCGTCAGGGCCGCCGGTTCGACTTCGCCCAGTGGTATCCCAAGGTGGTGGTGTACGACCGCTACGGCTGGAACGAGCGTCCACTGTATCCGGCGGGCGAATTCTACGGCGAGTTCGGCACCTTCCTGGTGGACCTCGACGTGCCGGACGACCAGGTGGTCGGCGCCACCGGAGTTCCGGTCTGCGGTAATCCCGGATGGGAGCGGGTCAACCGCGTCCCATCGGGGCCAGTCGACTACCAGCGGAACTACTACGGCTCGCGAACCCCTGCGGCCACGTGTGACGGGGCCGGCCCTGGACGCAAGAGGATCCGGTGGTACGCGGAGGACGTGCATCACTTCGCGATGTCGCTCAACCCGGCGTATCGCTACGAGGGTGGCCGCTACGAGGACGTGGCGGTACACGTGCTCTACCAGCCGGGTGACGACACCACCTGGGGGAGGGGGATCGCGGTTGACAGAACCGTCACCGCGCTGGCCTGGCTCGACCAGGTGTTCGGAAAGTTCGCTTGGCCCCAGCTGACCAATGTGCACCGGATCGAGGGCGGCGGCACCGAGTTTCCCATGATGGTGATGAACGGCTCGGCCGATCAGGGCCTGATCGTCCACGAGGCGGGCCACAACTACACCATGGGCATTCTGGCCAACAACGAGTGGCGCGAGGGCTGGCTGGACGAGGGGTTCACCAGCTTCCAGACCGACTGGTTCTGGGAGATTCAGGGGAAGGCGGACGGTCCGGCCCGGAACGAGGCCACGATCCTGGAACTCGATCTGGATGACTACTCGGAGCCGGCCAGTCTCAGGAGCGAGGCGTATCGCGATTTCACCTCGTACAACATCGCCATCTATAGCCGGGGCGAGTTCTTTTTCCAGCAGCTGCGGTATCTGGTGGGTGACGCGACGATGCACCGCATTCTCCGCACCTTCTACGATCGCTGGAAGCTCAAACACGTGGATGAGGGGACGTTCCGAAAGGTGGCCGAGGAGGTTTCGGGCCGGGATCTGTCCACCTTGTTCGGACAAGGGCTGCACGCGACGGAGATGTACGATTATGCGGTAGGCCGGGTGAAGGCGGACAGGCAGGCGGACGGAACAGCTGGCTGGACTACGCGGGTGGAAGTGTTGAGAAAGAGTGACGGACGAATTCCGGTAGAGGTTGCGGTAATTGCCCAACAGGATACCGGTTGGGCGCGGGTCGAAGGCATGGCTGAGCGGGAGTGGGTAGAGGTGCCCACCCGAAGCGAGCCCAGGCTGGTGGTACTGGATCCGCGGGTGCGAGCCCATGACTGGAACATGCTGAACAACCGGAAGAAGATCGGCGGTTTCCTGCCCCGGCTGTTCGGCTCGACGCAGGGGGTGGACCACTACTTCCATCCCTACTTCTCCACCCGTTCCCGGCGAGACCGCCTCACCACGGGTTGGCAGCCGACCCTGTGGTACAACGATGCCGGTGGTGTCACCCTCGGCGTGAGAAGCCAGAGTGACTACCTGGGGCGCTTCGAGCAGAATCAGGCGCTGCTGAGCGTCGCCACCGGCTGGGGGGCCGATGACGATATCAGCGAAGTGGATTTCTTTCTTCGGGCCAGGAACCCCGTCCTGCTGCGGGCCCCCAATGCCTCCCAGACGTTCGATGGGTTCAAGATCGAAGGACGTTACGGCCTCAGAGCCACTTTCGACTGGAGCCGCCGCGAGCACCTGACCTTCGGTCCGACCTGGCGTCGCGGCGTCCGCCTCACGTGGGTCGCGATAGACGATACCCGGTATCTCGACCCGGGCCTGTACGATGACGCCGGGACGGTGGAGCTGGAAAGCTTCGGCGGGGTGAGCACCGAGAGCGGCAACTGGCGGCTCTCGATGCAAAGCTCCCTGGCTGGAGGGCTGGCCTACAATCGGAACGGCCTCGCGGTATCGGGCCAGCCCGAGCTGAAGCCCTTCTATTACCGGGTCTCGCTGGAGGCCATCGCCCGGCGAAAGCTGGGGCTGACACGCAACCTCGCCGCCCGCCTCTACCTCGGCGCGGCGGGGCCTGAGGCGACGGCCAAGCAGCGGGAGATCTACGTGCAGGGCGCTGACCCGTTCCAGGTGCTCAACAATCCGTTCCTCCGTTCCCGGGGGTCGCTGCTGGCGGGGGAGGACTTTCATTACCATGCGCCGGGCGGTGCCGGCATTCGCGGCATAGACCGCACAGTCTCGACCACGTTAGTGGCGGCGCTGAACCTGGACCTCGAGCAGACATTGCTGACCAGGCCCTCCGCCCGACTCTTCAACCGGATCGGTGTCGCGGCCTTCACCGATCTGGCAGCCGCGAACCGACTCGAGTTTATCAGCGACGCGGGCGTGGGATTGCGAGCCGATCACCGCATCGGAGATACCCGGTTCACTACCCGGTTCGATCTGCCGCTGTTTGTCAGCCGGCCCGAGTCATCGGTGCAACCGTCCGAGGACGACATCGATTTCCGCTGGGTCTTCAGCTTCGAGCCGGCGTTTTGAAAGGACGGGAAGGACGGGAGGGTCGGGAAGGCGCGTGTCATTCTGAGCGCAGCGAAGAATCCCTCGGTGTTTGCAGAGATCCTTCGCTTCGCTCAGGATGACACCAAACTTTCATCGTTCCGCCCTTTCCCGCCCTTCCCGCCCTTCCCGCCTACCCGCCATATTTCTCCCCGCATGCTGACTTCCAACGAATCCACTCGTCGCGGGCTGTTGCGCTCGACGTTCGGCGACTGGCTTGAGCGGCTGATGGCGCAGACCGAAGAGCGCGTGATCACGCGGCGCTACTTTCGGCCTCCCGGAGCGCTGCCCGAGATCGGGTTTCTGGCAGCGTGTACCCGGTGCGGCGCGTGCATCGAAGCCTGCCCGCCGCAGGTCCTCCTGAAGGTTCCCTCCGAAGGCGGACTCGCCGCGGGTACTCCGTACTTCGATCCCTCGGGGGCGGCCTGCACTGCCTGCGCCGACATGCCCTGCGCGTCAGCCTGTCCTACGCCGGCCCTCACGCTCCCGCAGCAGAGCTGGGCCGGATACCGCCTCGGCAACCTGCAGCTGCACCCCGAGCGCTGCCTCACCTTTCACGGCACTCCCTGCCGCCACTGCGTCGATGCCTGCCCCATGGGCGAAGCAGCGCTCGCGATCGATTCGAGCGGGCATCCGGTGCTTCGCCGGGAAGGATGCGTGGGTTGCGGAGTCTGCCTGCAGGTCTGCCCCACGAGTCCGTCATCGTACGAGCTCACCTGCATGGAGCGCTGAGTGCCGGACGTACCGTTCCGGGTGGAGAAGCCCTGGGGCTACGAGCTCGTCTGGGCCCGGACCGATCGTTACGTGGGGAAGATCCTGCATGTGAAGGCGGGGCACGTACTCAGTCTCCAGTATCACAACCACAAAGACGAGACCATGCACGTGCTGGCCGGAGAGCTCATCCTTCGCACCCAGCCCGGAGAGTCACTGGTCAGCCGATCGTTCAAGGCCGGCGAGACGGTCCACATTCCGCCCAAGCTGATTCACCAGATCGAGGCCGTGGTGGACAGCGACGTGCTCGAGGCGTCCACGCCCGAGCTCGACGACCTGGTGCGCCTCCAGGACCGATACGGAAGAGGCTGACATGCAAGTCATCATCCCGCTCGCCGGCAAGGGCACTCGGCTCCGGCCCCACACCCACCTGGTGCCGAAGCCGCTGCTGAAGGTGGCAGGGCGCCCCGTCATGGACTGGGTAATGGACCGGCTCGAGGGTCTCGACGTGACCGAGCTGATCTTCATCACCGGGCATCTCAAGGAGCAGGTCGAGGCGTTCGCGCGCTCCCGATACAAGATCCCGTCCCGTTTCATCGAGCAGAAAGTGCAGGACGGCACCGCGGGAGCGATCAATCTCGCGCGGCCCCATGTGAAGGGCCCGGTGTTGATCATCTTCGTGGATACTGTCTTCGAGGCCGACCTGACGCTCATCAACCGGGCCGATGCGGACGGGATCATCTGGGCCAAGGAAGTGGAGGACTACCAGAGGTTCGGGGTCGTGGTCACGGACGGCCAGGGGTACATGACGCGTATAGTCGAGAAGCCCTCCACGCCCGTCTCCAAGCTCGCCAACATCGGCCTCTACTACATCCGGGCGGTCGACGGCCTCTGGAAGGGAATCGACCATGTCCTTGCCAATCCCGCCAACAAGGGGGAGTGGTATCTCACCGACGCCTTCCAATGGATGATCGAGCACGGCAAACGGATCCTCACTGCCGAAGTGGGCGGCTGGTACGACTGCGGGAAGCTGGACACGCTGCTGGAAACCAACGAGATCCTGCTGCGGAAAGGCGCGGCGCGGCGCCGGGATTTTCCGGGCGTCACGATCCACGACCCCGTGTATATCGAGGATGGCGTCACCATCGAGCGCAGTGAGATCGGTCCCAACGTGTCCCTGGAGGCTGGTACCCGCGTGAGCGGGAGCACACTCAAGCACACGATCGTGGGCCGGGACGCCCAGCTGACGGGAGTGCGGCTGGAGAGCTCGATGCTGGGGAATCGAGTCGTGATCGACGGTCTCGAGGGCAGCGCCAGTCTGGGAGATGATTCGGAGACGAATGCCCGCGGTTGATGATCTCTGTCGTTCCTATCTGGACCTCAAGTATCACTTTGACCCGTCGGCCGCCAGCGCCGCCGGGCTGGTGACCCATGATGCGCGCATGGGCCGCTTCGACGGCGAGAGCGTCCGGGCCCACGTCGCTGCGCTGCGCTCTCTCACGGGCGCCCTCGAGGAGCTGGAGCCGGATGAGCTTCAGGAAGAGATCGATCGCACCGCGCTCCTGGGTGAGATGCGCACCATGGTCTACCGGCTGGAGTACGAACGGCCGAACGTCCGCAATCCGGCCTTCTGGCTGTCGCACCTGCTTCAGGGTTTGTACGCCCTCCTGGCGCGGCACCAGCCGGATCTTCCGGCACGCGTGCCTGCAGTGCTGGCTCGGCTCCAGGCGGCGCCGGCATTTCTCGACCTGGCGCGGGAGACCATTGACAATCCTCCCTCGGTGTTCGTGGAGTCGACGCTGGCGATGCTGGGTGGCGCCGGCCAGCTGATCGCCGAGCTGGTGGCGACATTCGCCGCCGCCGCCCCGGATCTGGCCGACCCGCTAAAGGACGCGGGACAGGGCGCCCTCAAGGCGCTGGTCGGTTTCGGAAGCGCGCTGCGAGACGACATCGAGCCGAGTCCCGATCCTCAGGCATTCGCGATCGGTGAAGAGCAGTTCAACCGGAGGCT
Source organism: uncultured Gemmatimonadales bacterium (assembly GCA_963840165.1). Taxonomy (GTDB): domain Bacteria; phylum Gemmatimonadota; class Gemmatimonadetes; order Gemmatimonadales; family GWC2-71-9; genus CAVVWJ01. The sequence continues at coordinate 521,243 of CAWIXT010000006.1, read as the reverse complement.
GCACAACGAGCATGCACTAATGGCGGGTGGGCCCGAGCTATGGCGCTACGGACTGCATCTTCAGGAGGAGGTCACCGCGGAGATCGTCGCGCTCGTCGCCCGGCTCGATCCCCGGCCGTGGCGCACAGTAGTTGATGAGCTGCGCAACGACGCCCCTCCGTCCGGCCAGCTGCTGGACGCGTACCGGGAGGAAATCGACCGCGCGAACAACTTCGTGCTGGAGCATGACCTCGTCGCCATGCCCGAAGCGCCGCTCGAAGTGGTGCGGACCCCGGCATTCCTGTCGTCACTGGTTCCATTCGCCGCCTACGAACCGCCGCCCATCTATCTCTCCGACCGAACCGGGCGGTTCTACGTCACGGAACCTGATCCCTCGCTGCCTCCGGATGTTCAGGCGCAACAGCGCCGCGGCCACTGCCGGCACGGCATCCCGCCCATGGTGGCACACGAGGCTTACCCGGGCCACCATCTGCAGCTGGTTACCGCACAAAGCCTCGGTTCCGAGGTCCGCCGGCATATCTGGACACCGATCATGGTCGAGGGGTGGGCCCTGTACAGCGAGCAGCTGCTGTCGGAGCGGGAGTACTACGCCAGTGATGAGGCGAAGCTTTTTCAGCTGGTCAATCTCCTCTGGCGCGCGGTCCGGGTGGTGCTCGACGTCGGCTTGCATACCCGGGGAATGACGCCGGCAGAAGCGGTGGAGTATATGGTCGAGCATCTTCCCATCGAGCGGTCCAGCGCGGAGGCGGAGGTGCGGCGCTACTGTGCCTGGCCCACGTACCAGCTCAGCTATGCCGTGGGTCGGCGCGAGCTGCTGCGATTGAGAGACGCCTATGCGGCCCGGGATGGTTCAGCATATCATGCGCGCCGCTTCCACGACGAGCTGATGGGGTACGGCGGCTTGCCGGTCAGCCTGGCAAGCTGGGGCATGGGGCTTGCCGAGTGAACGGCCGGAACCGGAGAGGACCGACCGCATGAAGATTACCGTGCTGACGTATCTCGACAGCGACGACGAGAATTCCAAGGACTACGAGAAGGTCGTGCCCCAGGTGGCCCGGACTCTCCGGAGCCTGGGTCACCGGGTGTCCGTCCTGGGAGTGCATGGCGACGTCAAACGACTGATCGCCGGTCTGTCACGCCGCAAGCCCGACCTCGTGTTCAATCTCATGGAGATGTTCGGCGAGAACGTCTTCGGCGACATTCCCGTCACCGGACTGCTGGATCTGCTGGGACTCAAGTACACCGGCAGCGGCCCCGGCGAGCTCTACCTGAGCCAGGACAAGGGACTGACCAAGAAGCTTCTCGCCTTCGACGGTATCCTCTATCCCCGCTTCGCGGTGTTCTCGAAGCAGCAGGCCTTCGAGACCGGCGGCAACCTTCGCATGCCGCTCTTTGTGAAGCCGCTGCGCTCCGACTCCTCGCTGGGCATCGGGGGCAAATCGCTGGTGCACGACGCCGTCGCCCTGATGGAGCGAGTCACGGCCATACGGAAGGAGCTGAACGACTCGGCGCTGGCGGAGGAGTATATCGAGGGGCGCGAGTTCTATGTGGGCGTCCTGGGCAACCACATGCCGAAGGCGCTGCCTCCGGTGGAAGTGGATTTCACGGGGTTCCCCGAGGGTGTGCCCAAGGTGCTGGACAGCAAGGCGAAGTGGGACGAAGGCAGCAAGGAGTTCAAGGGGACGAAATCCGTCATGGCGAACCTGCCGGACGAGCTGCGGGCCCGGCTCCAGAAGGTCGCGGTGGACGCGTACCGGGCGCTGCGGGTGCGAGACTACGGAAGGGTGGATTTGCGGCTGACCGACACCGGGGACATCTACGTGCTGGAGGTCAACGCGAGCTGCTACCTGGAGAAGTCGAGCGAGTTCGCCATGTCGGCGGCGGCGGCGGGGATGGACTATCCCCGGCTGATCGAGAAGATCGTGAACCTTACCCTGGAGCGGTACAAGAAGTGAGAGGGAAGGAGGGAAGGAGGGAAGGAGGGAAGGGTGGTTGTCACCTGAGCGCAGTGAAAGGGGCCAGAGCTTAACCAAGCTTCACCCCTTCTACTTGAATCCTCCCCCTCCTTCGCGCCTTGCCCTCTTTCCCTCCTTCCCTCCTTCCCGCGTTCCCTCGTTCCCTCCTTCACGGCAGATACCCCCCGCGCTGAACGTGATTCATGGCCAAGCCGGTGACCAGGGTGGTCAGCGCGATAATGGCCGAATCCTCGCGTTGGGCCGGATAGCCCTGCCCCAGCCGGGTGGCCCGTTCGGCCAGGTAGCGGAGCAGGACCCGGGTGCGTTCGGGGAAGTGTCCGGTCCAGCGGAACACGTTCGCCATGAGCTCCGGCTCCAGCCGGCGGATCAAATCGGCGGCCGGCTTGAGCGAAGGGACGGGACCGGTGGCCTCCGGGCCGGATAGGTCCTCGAAGATGGCCCGCAGCGCGCCGTCCAGACCCGGAGGAAGATCTCCGGCTCCATCCGTATCCTTCCCGTAATACTGGTCCAGGGAATACTCGATGTCGCCCACGTCCTCGTCGAGGTCGGTACTGACCACCACCGGGTCCCGGTTGCGGAGGGCTGCCATGGTCCGGCTTACGTAGGACAGCTTGGCCGAGGCGACCGGCCAGGCTCCATATTCCGCCCGCCAGTCGAGTCCCGGCGTCATCCAGACCGCGAAGGTCTCGGCCCAGTCCTCGTCCGGGTGCTTCTGGGCGTACCAGCCCGGCAGGTGACGGACATACCGCCGGCTGAACGGCTCCGGGCTATACTCCTCGGAGTAGGGCTGGGTGATCGACCCGAAGTGTTTCACCCATTCCTCGTCGTCGTAGAGCCGGTAGGCATAGTTGACGACGTGCCCCATTTCGTGCCGCAGGTAGCGCAGAATGTCGGCCCGGTTGAACCCCTCGATATGCCCTACCTTTTCGGCGTGCAGGGCGGTCAGGTCCGGGCGGGCGAGATAGAAAGGAATGGCGATGGCGATGGTCTCGAACGGAACCCCCCATTCGGTCGACAGATACCACCGGGGACGCACCCGGGTCACGCCGGCCTGGCGAAGCTCCTCCTCGAACGCGGCCAGTATGGGCTCCAGGCGGGTTCCCTCGATGGTAAGCCCCAGGTCCCGGATCGGCGTGGACCAGAGATTTGACTCCTGAAACCGGCTGAGTTCGGTATGCATGGGGGAGCAAATATACTCGTCATTGCTGAATGTCGTCGCGCGCTCTCCTGGTCCTGAATCCTCGGTCTCGGAAGGGCGCCGAGGCTGCCCGCCAGGCGAGATCCTGCCTGACGGCGCTGGGCCTGGACCTGGTTCCGGACAGCACCGAGGCTTGGGATAGCCCAGCCGAGTTGATCGCGCGGTACGCCGACCGGGTGGACCGGGTTATCGTGGGCGGGGGGGACGGGACCCTCAACGCAGTGGTTCAGGAACTGGTGGGACGAAGACTTCCGCTGGGGATTCTCCCCCTGGGGACAGCCAACAACCTGGCCCGCACCCTCCGTGTTCCGCTCACGCTGCCGGAGGCCTGCGAGATCGCCGTGCGGGGCGTGCGCCGGAAAATCGATCTGGGCTGGGTCAACGGCAGATACTATTTCACGACCGCCAGCATCGGGCTCAGCGTGCGAATCACCCAGGCGCTGACGGACGCTACCAAGCGGCGGTGGGGGCCCTTCGCCTACGCCGTGGCGGCCGCTCGCACCCTGGTCCGAAGCCGTGCATTCCACGCCGACATCACCTGGCCGGGCGGATCCCGCCACACCCGTACGGTCCAGATCGTGATTGGCAACGGCCGCTACTACGGGGGCGCATTGCCGGTTGCCGAGGACGCCGCGATCGACGATGCGCAGCTAGATCTTTACTCGCTGGAGGTGCGACACTGGCTGGAGCTGTTGACTTTGGTTCCGGCCCTCCGGCAGGGCCGGCATGGTCGGAAAGAATCGGTGGGAACGTTGCGCGCGCCGGAGTTCCAGATAACCACCGTCGTGCCGCGGGAGATCAATGTGGACGGAGAGATTTGCAGTCAGACGCCCGCCCGGTTCCGGGTAGTGCCGGCAGCGCTGGAGGTGATCGGGCCGGTGAAGTCAGAAGGATGAGGGATCCGGAGGCGCCCGATTCAGCCGGTGTGCTCCCCCGCCAGGTCAAAGGCCTGTCCGTGGTGTCGCTGTTCAACGACTTCGCCAGCGAGATGGTCTACCCCCTCCTGCCGGCGTTTATCACCCGGACCCTCGGGGGTGGACCGCTGATTCTTGGGCTCCTGGACGGGGCCGCCGAGCTGACCTCCTCTCTGGTCAAGTGGGCGAGCGGCAGGCTGGCAGACCGCCCCGGGTGGCAGCGACCCCTCATCATGGCAGGCTACGCCCTGGCGGTGCTGGTGCGCCCGTTGATCGCGGTGGCCGGATCGGCGCTCCAGGTGGTCGGCTACCGGGTGGTAGATCGAATCGGCAAGGGCATGCGTACGCCCCCCCGGGACGCCTTGATCGCTGAGATCACGGATCCGGCGGTCCGAGGCCGCGCCTTCGGCTTCCACCGGGCAGCCGATCACTTTGGCGCGGTGCTCGGCTCGGTCGCAGCATGGCTGTTGCTGAGCCAGGGAGCCGACGTTCGAAGTGTTATCGCCTGGAGCGTCGTGCCGGGGGTGGTGGCGTTCGTGGTGCTTGCGGTGGTGCTGAGGAGAGTCGCGAGTCGCGAGTCGCGAGCCAGTTCTGAACCGCCAGTCATGAGTCACCGGTTGCCGGTCACGGGTCGCTCGCGACTCGCGACTCGCGACTCCTTCTGGCCCCCCATCCTGGCGCTCGCCGCCCTGACCTTCTTCCGGCTGCCCGAGGCGCTTCTCATCCTCCGGCTCCAGGATCGCGGCGTCGCCGTTGCGGCGGTGCCCCTGATCTGGGCCGGGCTCCATGTGGTGCGGAGCGCCAGCTCCTATCCCGGCGGCTGGCTGTCGGATCGCCTGGGTCCCCGGCGTCTGGTTGCTGCCGGGGGCATGCTCTTCGCGGTGATTGCCCTGGTGTTCGGGATTCCGCTCGCCCCCACTCAGGCGGTGCTCCTGTTCCTAACCCTCGGCCTGGTCGCGGGGCTCACCGAGTCCGGTGAGCGCGCGGTCGTCGCGCGGCTCGCCCCCGTGAGGATGGGTCGCGGGTTCGGTTCGTATCATGCGCTCGTGGGGGCGACGGCGCTGCCGGCGGGGCTGCTCTTCGGCTGGGTCTATCAGTGGGGCGGTGGACCTGCCGCGCTGTGGAGTTCCGCGGCCGGCATGGCGCTCGCTGTGTCCGTCTGGCTAACCGTGTCTCCTCCTGATGAGGGAACAGTTCTATGAGGCTGACAGCAGCGCCGTTCGACGCACGATGGATCCTGACAGCGCTTGGGCTGGGAGTGTTTGGCCTGCCTGCCGCCGCGGCCCAGGTTCAAGTGCGGGTGGGAGTACCCGGCCGGGCCACATATTCGGAGCTGCACGAGGCGCTGCGGGAGGGGACTCCTGCCGCCGACAGCGTCAAGGCGATCCTGCAGGCCCGGTCTCCCGCCCCACTCTGGCGCCGCCTGAGAAGCACCATCGAGGGGAACGGCGACTGGAACTCCACCCTGCTTTCGCTCACCCGCCTGGCGGAGATTCGCAGCGCCCGCTACGCCGATAGTGCAGCCCAGTTACTGAAGCGTCTGGATGAGGGGGGATCGGTTCCATTTCCCAGCGACCCCGGCCTCAAACCGGAGGACCTGGAGCCTTCGCTGCAGGCGATCGTGCTGGAGCGCCGCCGAGCGGTGCAAGGCGACTCCGCTGTCCTGACCGATATCCTGAGTCGCGTACCGGGCCGCGACTACAACCACGGTGACGCCTGGGTGCTGGGGCGATTGGGCGCGGGCGCGCTGGACTCGGTATCGGCTCGATTCAGATCGGCCGAGGAGGAAGAGTTTCGGGTGAGGTACCTGACCCTGCTCTCCTACTTCACCAATCCAAAGGTCGTGCCCCTGCTGATGCGGGTATACGTAGCGCCGGACAGCTTCGGGATTCCCAAGCGATACGCGATACGTGCATCAGATGGGCTGCTCTGGGTGGGCACCAGGGAATCAATGGCCGCGCTTCTGGCGGCCCGGTCAGAGGCGCGGACCAAGGGCACCTATGCGGATTCGGCCTTGGGCAGAGGAGGCTACGACTTTCTTGCTAACGACAGCTCAACGGTGATTTCGCGGACCGGCAAATGGCTGTCGGCGTGGATCGCCGAGCTGCCTCCGCGTTGACCCACGCTAGCGTAGTTGGGCCGCTTTATTGGCCTGGAAGGACCCGCACTGCCGGGTTTCCACCAGGGTCATCCGGTTCTATGAGAGCGCAGCTGATGTCGAAGAGCACTTCCGCCGTGTCAACCGGGACCACTTCGGCGGTCTGCGGATTGTCATCTTCCGGCACCGTGCAGTTCTCCGCCAATCCGCTCAAAGTCACCACGTAAGTCCCCGGCTCCAGTGCCGCCACGTAGAGGGTTTCCCCATGTCCTATCTGCTGGCCCTGACTACTGTTCACCGATACCAGATAGCCATTCTGGTCCATGTCCTCGCCGGTGGTCCGGGCCGCGATCAGGAGGGTGCCGTCGCTGGTTCCTCCGACCGGGTCGTCGCCGCAGGATATCCCTGTCATGGTGATCATGCCCAGCAGCAACAGGCGGCGCATGGCGGTTCCTTGTTTTCCTGATTGATCCCTCATGTCAGCTCGCTTTCGAGTCCACGGCCTGGAGGTACCTTCGTCCGGCGGAAGTTCCAACGGAAGCCGGAAGGTGTCAATATGAAGCATATCTGCCGGAATAGAGACGTCCGCGTGTCGGTTCGGCAACACAGCGGGGCAGCGGGGCGGCGGGGCAGAAAAAGCAGGGCTAATCGCCACATCAGCAGCAGCGGGTCGGACCGTCCTCGTAGCGCCTGCGAACAAACTCGGCAAAAAACTCCCGCTCAGTCGGCACCGGCCTGTCTGGGTGGGCGTGCCGCAAGTGCTCGAGATACGCGACATAATCAGGCATGCCGGCCAGACGCCGGAGGATCGAGCCCCAGTGCGCAATGGCCTGTACCGCTGCCCCGCTGCCCCGCTGCCCGCTACCCAGCATACGCCGTCTCCACGAAGGGCGATTCCTTGGCCTGGGCCGGCTTTCGCCGGGTGAGGACCAGGACCCACTCCCGGGCTGAAGAGAGGAGCACCAGGAGCGTGATCACCATGAAGATCATGGTCAATACCGCATCCAGGCGGTCGTTGAAGATGAGGCGCGCGCCGACTGAGGCGGTGACTGCGCCCGTGGCGACCTGTCCGGCCACCGAGGCGGCGTGCGCCATGAACCCGAGACGAGGGTCCTCGGCGAACACCTTCTGCCACCCGGCTGTCAGCGTGGCGGCGAGCAACCACGCCAGTGGCAGCAGGGTTACCCAGGCGTAGCGCGCCTTGCCGCTCTTGATGATCAGGGTGGTCCCCACACACAGGGCAACTGACGCCAGGAGCTGGTTGCTGATACCGAACAGTGGCCACAGTGAGTTGATGCCGCCTAGTGGGTCCAGCACGCCTTGCACCAGGAAGTAGCCCCAGCCTCCTACCACCAGCGCCGAGGCGAGCACGGTGCTGGGATACCAGGATGTCCGCCCCAGTGGCCGCCAGATCTGTCCCGCCAGCTCCTGAAGCATGAAGCGGCCGACTCGTGTTCCGGTATCAACCGTCGTCAGGATGAACAGAGCCTCGAACATGATGGCAAAGTGGTACCACAGCGCCATCAGCCCCTGGCCGAACGCGCTGCTGAAGATGTGAGCCATGCCCACTGCGAGCGAGGGGGCCCCGCCGGTACGTCCCAGCAGCGATTTTTCGCCGACCGACACCGCCAGGGCGTCGATCTGCTCCGGGGTTACCGAGAAGCCCCAGCCGCGGATCACTTCGGCGGCCGACTGGACCGAGCCACCCAGGGTAGCGAGCGGCGCGTTGATGGCGAAGTAGATGCCGGGGTCCAGCAGCGCGGCGGCGCAGAGTGCCATCACCGCTACGAACGATTCCATCAGCATGCCGCCATACCCGATGAGGCGAGCGTCGCTCTCCCGGGTCAACATCTTCGGCGTGGTGCCGGATGCCACCAGGGCGTGGAAGCCGCTGATGGCCCCGCACGCGATGGTGATGAATGCGAAAGGGAACAGCTTTCCGGCGAACACCGGTCCGGTTCCGTCGATGAACTGGGTTACCGCCGGCAGCTTCAGCGGTGGCAGCACCAGGATGATGCCGATCGCTAGCAACAGAATGGTGCCGATCTTCATGAAGGTCGAGAGGTAGTCGCGGGGGCAGAGCAGCATCCACACCGGTAACACACTCGCGACGAAGCCATAGGCGATCATTCCATATGCGATCGTGAGCCCCGAGTAGGTGAAGTACGGCGCTACCGCGGGCGATTCCGCCACATACCTGCCACCCACCAGGGCCAGGAGCAGAAGAGCGACCCCAAACGCCGATGCCTCCAGTGTCCTGCCGGGGCGCCATACCTTCATCCAGAAGCCCATGATGATCGCGATCGGCAGGGTGCAGAGAATGGTGAAGACACCCCAGGGGCTGTCCTTCAGCGCGTTCACCACTACCAGGGCCAGCACCGCGAGCAGGATCACCATGATTGCGAGCACCGCCACCATCGCCAGCAGCCCGGTCACCGGCCCGGTCTCCTCCTTGGCCATCTGTCCCAGGGACTTGCCGTCCCTTCGCATGGAGCCGAACAGAATGATGAAATCCTGTACCGCGCCCCCCAGCACCACGCCGAAGACGAGCCAGATGGTTCCTGGCAGATAGCCGAACTGCGCCGCCAGGACCGGTCCGACGAGGGGGCCGGCGCCGGCTATCGCAGCGAAGTGGTGACCGAAAAGCACCCAGCGGGAGGTGGGAACAAAATCGCGGCCGTTCGCGAGGCGCTCGGCCGGCGTGGCCCTGCGGTCGTTGAGACCCAGGACCCGGGTGGAGAGGAAGCGGCTGTAGAAGCGATAGGCCAGGAGGTAGGTGCCGACTGCGGCCAGGATCACCCATCCGGCGTTGATGGTCTCGCCCCGGTGCAGCGCCAGGACCGACCAGGCAACGGCCCCTGCGAGCGCCAGGAGTAGCCAGGCGAGGTGTTTCAGCGGCATGGCCTTAAGAGATAACAGCGTAGACGGTGAACAGTAAACAGTAAACAGTGAACGAAAGCGGCTGGTAAACCCGTTCACCGTTCACTCTTCACCGTTCACGTTTTTTCCTCCACGCTCCTTGCTCTCCCCTGAAACGGCCCCTACCTTCGGACTCCATGCCATTGCCATCCTTCGGCTTCGGCCATCGGCCCTCCTGGGAATACGAGGCGCCGGAGGCTAGCGGGACCGCGCTCGAAGATCCCCGCCCCCAACCGATTGGAAAAGGGTGGAGGGGCAAGGTCGTCATCGTCACGGGAGGGGCCACCGGGCTGGGTCGTCACATCTCGCTCGAATTCGGGCGATTGGGCTGTCACGTTGCATTCTGTTTCGTAAATCTGCCGGGCCGCGACGTCACCGAGCAGGCATTGCTTACGGAAACGACGCTCACCGCGATGGGGGTGGAGGTCTACGCCCGGCGGTGCGACGTACGGGACCGGGAGGCGGTCGAGCACTTCGTTACCGAGGCCAAACAGAAGCTGGGCGGCGTCCACTTTCTCATCAACAACGCCGGCATCGCCAACGATGGAGCGCTGTGGCGGTTGTCAGCCGCAGCCTGGTCGGAGGTCCTGGAAACCAACGTCACCGGTGCCTTCAATTGTATACGGGCAGTCGCACCGCTCTTTCGGGGTCAACACTACGGGAAGATCGTCAGCGTGAGCGCCCACCAGGCGGAGCGCCCCGGCTTCGGGGTGGCGAACTATGCCGCCAGCAAGGCGGCACTACTCGGCCTGACCCGGGCCGCCGCAGTGGAGCTCGGTCCCGCCAATGTAAACGTCAATGCCGTGGCTCCCGGATTCATCAGAACCGAACGCATGGGGATGCTGCCCTCCGAAGTCATCGAGCGGGCCCAGAAGAGCTCGGTCCTCGGGAGGGTGGCGGAGCCGGATGACGTCGCGCACGTGATTTCCTTCCTTTGCTCCGAGTCCGCGCGGCATATCACCGGGCAGACGATCGTGGTGGACGGGGGGCTCTCTCTCGAGTGAGGAACGTGAACGGTGAACGGTGAACGGTGAACGTAGGTGTCTCCGACCCGTTTACCGTTTACCGTTTACCGTTTACCGTTCTCCCATGCACTCAACCATACGACGTTGTTTCCCCAGCCGAGTCGCTCTGCTTCTGGCGCTCGTGGCTCCTGCGTGTGCGGGTGGTAAGCAGGAATCGGCGGCTCCGGCCCCCGGGCCGGCGACGCAGCCCGATCCGCCGGTCGCGATCCTCCCGGTCACCCGTCTCAGCGGCCAGACCGTCGCCATCCTCCCCATAACGATGGTGGTCGCCGATCCGGAGCTCCAGTCGGATCCGAGCTATGCAGCCTTCCGTGAACGCCCCGCCGCCCTGGCACAGTCAGACTCGATCATTACTGAGGGGATCGTGAGCCGTGCGCCCGAGGTGAGCTGGGTGCCGCCGCGTGAGCTACGCAAGATGGCCCGTCGATCGGCCGGCTATCTGGCCGACCCCGACCAGATGGGCCACGCCGTGCTGCGGTCTCCCAAGCTCAGCCAGATTCCCGACCCGCTCCGATCATCACTGCGGAGCCTGATGGCGGTGGCCGGAGGCCGGTTCGCGCTGGCGCCGGCTTCACTCGGCTTCGGGCCGGAGCCTGACGGGCGGATCCGGGCCGACCTCTCCCTGGTGCTGGCTGACACGCGGAGCGGGAAGGTGCTGTGGCGCTCGATCGCGCTGGGACGGGGAACGACGCCCGATGAAGCATTGTCCGCAGCGCTCGCGGCGGTGCTGCCGATCTCTGGCGGCCAATGACGTACGACGTCACCCTGATTCCCGGCGACGGGATCGGGCCGGAAATCACGGCCGAGACGGTCAAGGTCCTGGAGGCCACGGGGCTCCGGTTCAACTGGGATGAGGAGCTGGCCGGAATGGCAGCGGTGGACGCCACCGGTACTCCGCTTCCGGACGCCACGGTCGAAAGCATCCGCAAGAACTCGCTGGCCTTGAAGGGACCGCTCACGACCCCGGTAGGGATCGGGTTCCGCTCGGTCAACGTCGGCCTCCGCAAAGAGTTCGAGCTGTACGCCAATGTGCGTCCGGCCCGCACCATCATTCCCGGCGGCCGCTTCGAGAACGTGGACATCGTGCTGGTGCGGGAGAACCTCGAGGGGCTCTACATCGGGGTGGAGCACTTCGTGGCCATCGGGGACGATCCCCGCGCCGTGGGCGAGTCACTCGCCATCGTCACCCGGCACGGGTGCGAGCGGATCGTCCGGTACGCCTTCGAGTACGCGCTCAGGCATGGCCGGCGCAAAGTCACGATCGTGCACAAGGCCAACATCCTGAAGATGGTGAGCGGGCTCTTTCTGGAGGTCGGCCGGGCGGTGGCGCAGGAGTATGCGGGGCGGGTGGAATCGAATGACATGATCGTCGACAATACCGCCATGCAGCTCGTGCTCAGGCCGGAACAGTTCGACGTCATGGTCACCACCAACATGTTCGGGGATATTCTCAGCGACGAGGTATCCGGGCTGGTAGGGGGGCTGGGCCTGGCGCCGGGAGCGAATATCGGAACCAAGGCCGCCATCTTCGAGGCGGTGCACGGCAGCGCTCCCGATATTGCGGGGAAGGGCGTCGCCAATCCCTCGGCCCAGATGCTGGCCGCCGCCATGATGCTCGACCACATCGGAGAGCTGGACCGGGCCCAGCGGATCCGCGACGCGATTGCGGTGACCATCGTGCGGGACCGGATCCGGACCCGCGACCTGGGCGGAACCGCCTCCACGTCGGAGTTCGGGAGTGCTGTCGCCCAGCGGGCTGCCTGAGGTTCCTTGCGCCAAGTGCGGCCGGCGGCTCGCCGGGCTTCCCTGGGGAGAGCTCTGCCCCGAGTGCCGGACCGAGCGGGAGGCGCGTGCAAGTCGGTTGGGGCGCCGCATCTCCCTCGCGGCGACGGTCCTGATGGCGGCGTATGTCGCCCTCCGAGTTCCAGCCGATCCGACTGCCCGGCTCTACGCGGGCATCGCGGCGCTGGCCACCTACATCATCGTACGTCGAATCGTCACCCGGGTGGCGATGGAGTATCTCAAATGACGGCAAGGACAGCGAGACAGCGGGACAGCGGGACAGCTGCGGGCGGCAGTTGGACATCGGGGCGGCGAGCCAGAAAAGGTGCGGGTTCATTTTTTCGCGCGGCCGTAACACTTCTTGTTGTTACTGTCCCCCTGTCCCGCTGTCCCGCCGTCCACGCCCAGACCTCCCTCACGATCTACAACGACGGCCGGGTTCTCCTGCGGCGGACGCTTCCGGTCGCCGTGCCGAAAGGCTCATCGGTCCAGCGGCTCACGCTCGGTGCGCTGGATCCGGCGACGATATTTTCGCTGGATTCGACGGTAACCCTAATGGGCGTGTCGTATGACGGCGCGGTCGATGAGGGCAGCGCGCTCAGGCGCTCGGTGGGGAAGCGACTCGTGTTCCGCCTGCCTCCTGGTCCAGCCGGATCGCGCGACACGATCAGCGCTCTAGTGCTGGGCGTCGATCCGTTGAGGCTTCAGATGCCCGATGGCCGCATCAGCTTCACCCAGCCAGGCATTCCATTGTATCCGCCGGACGTAGTGGTGGCGGAGCCAACCGCGAATCTGTCGGTCCGCAGCGCTCAGGGCTTGGACAAGCTCCGGCTGGGATATTTCACCGCCGGCGCCTCCTGGCAGGCCAGCTACCAGGTGATTCTTGGAAGGGCCGATGCGAGAGTCACGGGCATGGCGGTGCTCGCCTCCCAGTCCCTCAGGGCGGAGGACGCGGAGGTGCACTTACTCGCGGGGGAAGTGAGCCGGGCCCAGCCCAAGACTCCCCCTCCCCAGCCGCTAATGCGGGAAATGAGGATGGCAGACGCGCAGGCAATGTCTGCCGACCAGTTCGCGGGTGAGCAGCGAGTCGGCGAGTTCCACCTCTACACCCTGAGCGGGCGAAGCACTCTGTTGCCCGGCCTCACGACGTCGGTTGCCCTGTTCCAGCCGGCCCAGGTGAAGTATGAGAAGAGCTATATCGTTCATGGCGACGTGCCCTGGTGGGGATTCCTTCCGCAGCAGGGAGAAGAGACGCAACCGCCGGTGGAGGTGGAATACACCCTCACGCGCCCTCGAAAGAGCGACTTCGGCGACCGTCCGCTTCCCGGCGGGATCGCCCGGCTGTATCAACCCGACAGCACCGGGGGACTTCAGCTCATCGGGGAAGCCACCACAGACCATACCCCGGCCGGCAGCGATCTCATGCTGGATGCGGGAAACGCATTCGACATCACCGCCAAGCGGATCCAGACCAGCTACGTGACTCGCCGGGACAGCACCAAGGCCCATGGGGTCCACACCGTGGCGACGGCCGACTACCGGGTGACGCTCAAGAACGCAACCGACAGCGCGGTTTCTGTGCTGGTGCAGGAGGAACGGGCCGGCGAGTGGCGCGTAGTATCGAGCTCGGTCCCCGCGGAGAAGGTCTCATCCACTATCACCCGCTTTCGGGTGCGGGTCCCGGCCAGGGGCGAGGCCGCCCTGACCTACCGCATTCGAGTGATTTGGTGAGCTCGAGCGAAGTCACCATCGTTCACCTCTCCGACCTCCACTTCGGAGGCTTCGCCGACCTCAAGCAGATCGAGGCGCTCGACGCCTTTCTTCCGACCCTCAACCCCTCGGCTGTCGTCGTCTCGGGCGACCTGACCCAGCGGGCCCGCCACGGCGAGTTTCAGGCGGCGCACCTGTTCATCAAAAGGGTGCGGGCTTTTTCTCCGCCGCTCGTGATTCCGGGCAACCACGACATCGCGTGGTGGAAAAGCCCGTTTGGACTGCTGGGCGAGCGGCGAAAGTACGCCAAGTACACCCGGTATTTCGATCATCTGCGCCCGGTGCTGGAGATTCCTGGGGCGATCATCGCCGGCGCGCTGAGCAGCTATGGCGTGGCCCTCGGATCGCTCACCTGGAAGCTGCGTGACCTGGCGGTCAAGGGACACCTGCCACGGTCGGAAACGGATCGGGTGCAGAAGATCTTTGCCGCGGCTCCTCCGGGAACTGCCAAGGTGCTCACCTTTCACCACAACGTGCTCGCCGGCGGTCTTTCGCGACGCATGGGTCTGGCCCGCTGGCGCTCGGTGCACCGCCGGCTCCTGGCGACGGGCGCGGACGTCATTCTGTGTGGACACGATCACCAGGAAGGCGCCGGGCAGATCCAGGGCGCGCTCGCCGTGAGCACGTCAGGAACCCACAGCTCCCGGGTGCGTGGCGGCCGTCCCTCGGTATTCAACCTGGTCCGGATCGACGCTCAGGCGGTACACATCCAGCACTTCCGCTGGGAGTCGGGCGACCGCCGGTTCCTCCCCTCGGATACTTACTCCTTTGCGCGACAGGGCCAACCCAAGGTCGCGGTGTCGGTCGCGGGAGGGGACCAGGGGCTGTGAAGGGTAAGCGGGTAGGCGGGGCAGCGGGTCAGCTTGCTCCTTTCGAAGAATGTCTCCCAGAGCGTCTGGCGACCCTGGGCCTGCGGGAAATCGATCGCGTCGTCATCCATACCAATCGCACGGTAATGCTCAGCTTCAGCAAGCGGGTTCTGCGAATCCACCGCGGCTACGCCTTTGCCTCGGACCGCGTGCTGAAGGCCATCGTGCGGTTTCTGAACCCGCGAGTGCCGCGGGTGTTGCGGCGCGCGGCGGAGCGCGAGTTCCTGGCCTTCCCTGTCGAGGCGCATGCGCCGCCCCGGCCCCGGCCATGCGCCCGGGAACAGGCCCGGCCAGGAGACCTGGTCCTGCTGCACCGCCTGACCACGCTGCACCAGGAGCTGAACACCCGGCACTTCGATGGCGCGTTGGGCGAGATTCCGATCCGGCTCTCCAGCCGGATGCGTACCCGTCTGGGAGAACTGTCCGTGAACGTTCGGTCCGGCAAGCCGCTCGAGATCACCATCAGCCGGCGTCACCTGGCTCGGCATGCATGGAGCGAGGTCGAGCACACGATGTTGCACGAGATGGTGCATCAGTGGCAGGCAGAAACCAACCTTCGGATCGACCACGGCAGGACCTTCAGGCAGAAAGCACGCGAAGTCGGGGTCATTCCGGCGGCGAAGCGGACGGTCAGCGGGTCAGCGGGGGCTCGTGCAAGCAGCGCCTAAGTGCCGATCGATGGTCGCTGGTTCCAGGTGCAAGCTGAGGGGTCATCAGTCGTCACCATTCGACCACACCTCGCGAGCACAAGGCATGGCGACTTCATCCTGGATTGTCGGTACGATCGGCAGCATCTGCTGCCTCGGGGCTCTCGCGTGTGCGGATCCAACAGCCACGGCCGATCCGCACCCCGGCTGTCCGACAGACGCGTTCGTGAATGTGGTGGCTGCAGACAGTGGCTGGCGAGCACTGATCCAGGCACAGGCCGCCAGCGTCCGGCCCGACACGTTGCTAGAGGCAGCAATCGGATACCGGGACTCCGTGACGGTGGGAGACAGGACGGTGCTTCAGGCCGCGGGCGTGGAGGTCACGTATGAATTCGCGGGCACCCCCGCGCTGTCTATCCGCCTGACCGCAGGTCAGCTGGCCCTCCTTACGGCCCCGGAAGGCCCCCTGCTGGACAGCCGAGTGGTCTTTGCAGAGATAGGGAGGGTTGTTTGCATTGCTGCCGCTTGGCGCGAGAGGCTCCCCTCGCAGGTCTGACTCGCCGGTTCTCCCGTCCGCCCGTCTGCCCGTCCGCCTGTTATATTCCCGCCCAGCAAATCCGACTTCTCCAACGAGGCATTGATGGCATCCGGGACGGCAGTCTCCCAATTTACCGGCGTTGATTTCCTCGACCTCGACTCGCTTCTGTCCGAAGACGAGCGCGCGGTGCGCGATACCGTCCGCACCTGGGTGGATGACAATCTCATCCCGGTCATCGGGCAGGCTTACATAGATGGCAAGTTCCCCAAGCAGCTGATTCCTGGTATGGCCGAGCTGGGACTCTTCGGCGCGAACCTTCCCGAGGAGTACGGCTGCGCCGGCCTCAATAACGTGGCCTACGGGCTCATCATGCAGGAGCTGGAGCGGGGCGACAGCGGCATCCGCTCCTTTGCATCGGTGCAGGGCGCGCTGGTGATGTACCCGATCTATGCCTTCGGATCCGACGAGCAGAAGCAGAAGTGGTTGCCCCTGCTGGCGTCGGGGCAGGAGATCGGGTGCTTTGGGCTCACCGAGCCGGATTACGGTTCGAATCCGGGCGGCATGATCACCACGGCCCGCGAGACCAAGGACGGCTGGGTCCTCAATGGCACCAAGATGTGGATCACCAACGGCTCGCAGGCCACTGTCTCCATCATCTGGGCCAAGACCGGTGACGTCAAAGACCCCAAGTCCATTCGGGGCTTCATCGTTCCAACCGACACCAGGGGCTACGCGGCCAAGGACCAGAAAGGCAAACTGTCGCTGCGGGCGTCGGACACCAGTGAGATCCACCTGCAGGATGTTCACCTGCCCAAGGACGCGATCCTGCCCAGGTCCGGTGGGCTGAAGAGCCCGCTCATGTGTCTGACCCAGGCCCGCTACGGCATCGCGTGGGGTGCGATCGGGGCCGCAATGGCCTGCTACGATGAAGCCCTGCGCTACGCCGGCAACCGGGTAATGTTCGACAAGCCGATTGCCGCTACCCAGATCCAGCAGGTGCGCCTTACCGACATGCTGACCGAGATCACCAAGGCGCAGTTCATGACGCTGCAGCTCGGCCGGCTCAAGGACGCCGGGCGTTTCACTCCGGATCAGGTTTCCCTGTGCAAGCGCAACAATGTGAACATTGCCTGCGACATTGCCCGCGAAGCCCGTCGGCTGCTCGGCGCCAACGGAATCCTGGCCGAGTACCACTCGATGCGGCACATGGCCAACCTGGAGTCGGTCTATACCTACGAGGGCACCCACGACATGCATTCGCTGATCGTGGGTCAGGCTATCACCGGCCTCAGCGCATACACGTGACCGTCGTCACCGCCGCAAACGGCTGAGACCGCCACCCTGAGAGGGAGTGGAACCTCAACCGGGAGGGGACGATGGCCGATCGAGTCACGGTGTTTTGGCAGGGTAAGGAATATGATGCAGTTCGGAGCCGGGGGCGCGACGCTCAGGCCGCTCCAACCTGGCAGGTGCTCCGGGACGGTGCCCCCGTCACCAGCTTTCCCGCCAATCCGGATGAGGGAGCGACGGTGGTGAAGGATAAAATCATCGGGTGGCTCGAGGGAAACGAAAGCCGTCCCGCCGCCGACCTCGGCCGTCAATAAGGACCCGCTATTATAGAACGTCTCCAGGGCCTTGTTTCACGCGCAAAAGATCTCGGTAGTCTTCTCCTTTCGGGCAACGCGACCAAGGCCTGGTGGGCACTCTCGTATCGGGTGCACTCCAACTCCACGTCGGTCGGGCTGCGCCGCGATCTTACGGTTCCGTTTAACCCGCCCCAGGCCAAAATCCCATTAGTGGTACGGCCCCTGGCCCCGGCCGACGATCTCTCGTTCCTGGAGCCCGCTCCGGGCCTGACTCCCGACGAAGCGTTCTGGCGACTGACTCAGCGGCGGCTGCTTCGGACCGGCTTGGAGACCTGCTATGTCGCCCTTGATCCAGCCGGGAAGCCGTGCTACATGCAGTGGGTCATACCGGCGGCATCCCAATCCCGGCTGCGAGCCAGCTTCGGCAACCTGTATCCGTTGCTCCGTCCCGAGGAAGCGCTGCTGGAGGGCGCCTACACCCCCGCATCGTTTCGGGGAATGGGCATCATGAGTGCGGCCATGGCCCTCGTGGCGGAGCGGGCGCGGGATCACGGCGCGCGCTGGGCCATCACCTTCGTGGAGGAGCACAACACGGCCTCCACCAAGGGTTGTCTCCGCGCCGGCTTCGCACCATACCTGAGACGCCGGGAAAGCTTCCGCTTTTTTCATCGCCGCGTCGGCTTTGAGCCGATGGATGCCGGCATACCCTCCTCGGTGTGACATGCGCGAGGCTCCATCGTAGTAGGAGGTATGCGCCAGCGCATGCTTGAAGAGCCGCAGAAACCCCGTCTCGAGGCCGAATACCCGGCAGAGCATACGGCACAAGCCGTTTGCCGCGGTTGGTACGAGGCCTACGGCGAGCTGATCTACGGGTATCTGCGGTTCCATCTACCCTCTCCCGATCACGCCGAAGACCTGACCGCTGAGGTCTTTCTTCGGGCTCTGAAAGCATTCAACCGGTTCGATCCGTCCGCTGGGTCACCCCGGCCCTGGTTGTTTCGCATCGCACAGAATGCGTTGCGCGACCATCAGCGGCAGGCAAACCGGCGGCGCACCCTCCCGATCGCAGCCATGTGGGATCTGGAGAGCGATGCGCCTTCGCCCGAGGAGCGGGTACTCTGGCAGGAAGAGGTGACTCAGCTCCTGAATGCCACGGCGAGCCTGCCGGGTCGAGATCGAGAGATCATCGGTCTCTGCTACGCCAGCGAGCTCTCGATTGCCGAAGCAGGCGAGATCCTGGGCCTGACCGCCAGTGCCACGCGCACTCGGCTCTGGCGCGCGCTGGCGCGCTTGCGGAAGAAGCTGGTGCCATGACTGGCCTGCCCGGCAATCTTCGCGAGCTCGATCGGAAATTGCGATCGGTTCACTTCCGGCCGCGCCCGTCCTTCGAGCCTGAGCTCATGCGGCGCCTCTCCCGGGGAGATGCGCCCCGCGATTTTCCCCGGGCCCGGGCTCCCCGCACCCTTGTTGCCGCCGCAGCTCTTATCGCCGTCGTGGTCACCCTGGCATTCTTGGGAATCCAGGGGTCAATCGTCAACGTAGACCGGTGCTGCTTTGATCTCGATGGGGGCGGGATTGCCGACGATGGGGTAGTGATCAGAGCCCGGCGCGACTCAGAGGTCTACCGGCTTCGGGTCTACGAGGATCTGGACGGTTCGGGCAGCCACACCCGGGGCGATCTCATCCGTCTGGACCGCGGGCGGACCCCGGCGATTGAGGCGGGGGACGTCGATGGGGTCATCACGACTCGCCGTTGCTGCGTTGACTTCGATGGCGGGGGGCCGGAGGACGACGGCCTCCTGCTTCTGGGGGTCCCCCCCGATCGTGTCCTCATGGCCGCCATATACGAGACCGCCATTGATGGACGCCGCGCAAACAACCAATGGCTTCTGCGCTGAACTCCATCACCAAGACTCGGATGTCACTGATGTTCAAACTGGCGCTGAGCGCTGCTGTCCTGGGGACTGGCTTTCCCATGACACGATTGGCGGCTCAACAGGTTGACTCGACCGCGGTCGACACCAGCCGCGTGACCACGCTCCAAACCCTGGAAGTGACCAGTTCGATCGCCCCCACGGCGGGGCCGGGGATCGGTTCGGGCATCCCGGCGCGAATTACCACCGTGACCGGCGAGGCGATCGATGCGTGGGAGCCAAGGCTCCTGGCTGACGCCCTCGCCACCCAGGCCGGCATCTCACTGTACGACGACCTCGGCAGCCCCTTCAAGCTCAACCTGAGCACGCGTGGGTTCAGCGCCGGCCCGGTCGTGGGTTTGCCGCCCGGCATCTCGGTATTCCTGGATGGAGTGCGCCAGAACGAGCCGGATGCAGCCGAGGTGAACTTCGACTTGCTGCCGATGGAGCACGTTCAGCGGGTGGAGCTCTTGAGCGGCTCAGGCTCGCTGCTGGGCCCCAACTCTCTCGGCGGTGCCATCAACCTCATTACCCGGCGGGGCAGTGGGCCGCTGGATGCGGAGGTCGAGGCGTCGGGTGGGTCGTTCGGGTCTTACTCCGGCGAGGCCTCGGTGGCCGGGCTCACCGGTGGGGGCTGGGACTACTATGTCGCCGGGGGATACGAGAACGAAGATGGGTGGCGACAGGCAACCGGGGCCGAGAACCTCAACGGCTTCGTCAACCTCGGTCGCCGCAGCCCGGAGCGCGGCATCAGCTTCCAGGCGTTCGGCGCCGAATCGCGAGCCGAAACGGCGGGGTCGTTGCCGGAAAGCATCTTCGAGACCGACCGGCGCACCAACTTTACCGTCGGCGATTTCGAGGACCTCAACCAGCTGCAGGCCTCGGTAACCGGGTACGCTCCGCTCGGCAGCAGCCGCGGGGCATTTACCGCGTATGCTCGCCGTACCCGGGCCGAGCGGTTCAATGTCAACCAGGCCCCGGACAACAACGTTCGCTCGTTTACCGAAAACGGAACGTTGGGTGGCAATCTGGACTGGCGGTGGACCACGCCGCGCCCCAATGGGAGCTTCTCTCTCCGACTCGGCGCCGACGGGGCCTCCAACAGCGTGCATATCCAGTTGATCGAGGAAAACCCGCTGGATCCCTCGGATCAGACACTCAACACCGATGTCAGAAGTCCGAGCTACGACGTGGCCGGGTACGCACTCGCCGATCTCAAGATCAACAATGTCACCTTCTCCGGCGGCTTTCGTTACGACTACATCCATATTCCGTTCGAGGATGTGCTCGACCCGGCGGCGGACACCACCAACAGCTTCAGCCGGCTGAGTCCACGCGGTGGAGTGAGCTTCGACCTCGGTGGCGGAGCCTCGATCTACGGTTCAGTGGGTCAGAGCTTTCGAGCACCAGCGGTCCTGGAGCTGGCATGTGCCGATGAGACCGCCGCGTGCCCGCTTCCATTCGCCCTGGGCGACGATCCACCGCTCGATCCCGTGGTGGGCACTACGTTCGAGGTCGGAGGACAGCTGGTCCGGGGGCCGGCCATTGTGAACGCCTCTTTCTATCGAACTAACGTCCGCGACGACATCTCGTTCATTCAATCGGAAGCCGCGGTATTTGAGGGCTATTTCGACAACATCGGAAGCACCCGCCGGGAGGGCATCGAGCTAGCCGTCCAGGTCTTTCCCGGTGACCAGCTCTCGCTGTACGGAAACTACGCTTACACGCTAGCTACCTTCCGCACCGCAGCCGAGATATTCAGCATCCGGTCGGATGACGACTTCGTCGGCGTCCCGCTGTCGGGCGACAACAACGTCCAGCCGGGAGACCGGCTGCCGCTGGTGCCCGACCATCAAGTCAAATTCGGGGGACTCTTCTCGCTCCCGGTCGGGCTCCAATTCGGGGCCGATTTCCGCTATTTCGGGCGCCAGTGGCTCCGGGGAGATGAAGCCAATGAGACCGCTCCCCTGGACGGCTATGGGGTGACCAACCTGCGGGCCGGCTTCAGCCGGGCCAATTGGGAGTTGTCGGCGGTGGTCACCAACGCCTTCAACCGGCAGCCGGCCGTCTTCGGCACCTTCAATGAGAACCGCCAGACCGGAGCGCTGGAGCGCTTTCTGACGCCGATGAACGCCCGCGCCTTCAAGCTCGTAGTCCGGCGCGCCTTCGGCGGATCATAAGTTCCGCGTGACCCCCGTGACCGCAGTCACAGTGGCACACGCTTACCGACACCATTCTGTGGAGCCTTAACTATGACCTAAACCCGGGTGGAGGTAACATGCAGGGCACAGCTGTAGCGGTACCAGTTCGCGACGCAGGAGACGCTCTCAGGGCGTCGCTTGCCGGCGCACTCAACACGTTCCTTTCGGCGATCCCGCGCATCATCGGGTTCGCCGTCGTTCTTATCGTGGGGTGGATCATCTCCTCCCTGCTGGCGCGCGGGGTGGCTGCGCTGCTCCATGCGGTCAAGTTCAACGACCTGGCTCGCCGTTCCGGGTTTGCCGACTTCGTCCAGAAGATGGGGGTGAGGGACGACTCGTCCGGCGTCATCGCGAACATCGTCAAATGGTTCGTGCGGCTGATCACGCTCGTGGTAGCCTTCGACACCCTGGGTCTGCCGGCGGTGTCCAATGTGCTCCAGCAACTCCTCCTCTGGCTGCCCAACCTCGTGGTGGCTCTGGTAGTGCTGGTAATCGGCGGGCTCGCCGCCAATGCGCTGTCGCAACTGGTACGGGGGTCTACGGCCCAGGCAGGATTCAGTAATCCGGAGATCCTGGCGGCCGTAACCAGGGTGGCTGTGTGGGGCTTCGCTATCGTGGTCGCGGTGAACCAGCTCGGCATCGCCACGACCCTCATCAACACTCTGCTCATCGGTCTGGTCGGCGCATTCAGCATCGCCTTCGGTCTCGCCTTCGGATTGGGAGGACGCGACCGGGCAGCCCAGGTGCTGGACGGCATGGCCCGCCGGGCGCAGCGCGCTGCGCCCAAGCTGGAGCACGCGGCTGACGCCGCGGCGCGAGGCGCGCAGAGCACCTCCCGCCAGGTGCCGATATCTCGAACCACCAATCCTTCGTGGGTGGAGCGATCGCTGAAGGACCGCCGCCAGATCGACCGGCCGGGGTTGAACGATCGCCGGAGGCCCAACGGGTCCGGGGCATAGTGCTCAGGCCCACGCCGCATCAGAGGCCACCTTCCGGGGTGGCCTCGTTGCGTTGGGGTCTTTCGCGCGGCTAGCTTTGCCGCGGGCGCAGCCAGTTGGCAGTCGCGAGTCGCGAGTCGCGAGTCGCCAGTAGCAATAGCCAATAGCCAATAGCCAATAGCCAATAGCGAATAGCCATGAAGATCGCCGTCTGTATCAAGCGGGTGCCGGACATGGAGATGCGGTTTTCGCTCGCGGCAGACCGCAAGTCACTGGACCAGGCCGGGCTCAAGTACGAAATGGGCGATTTCGATGGGTATGCCCTCGAAGTCGGGCTCCAGCTGGTCGAGAAGCAGGGCGGAGAGGTTCACGTCATCTCCGTGGGTCCGGACGGGGTACAGGAAACCCTGCGGAAGGGGCTCGCGATGGGCGCGGCGCGGGGGGTCCAGCTCAAGGTGGATGACGTGCCTTTCGATGGCCTTGTGATCGCGCGGGTACTGGCCGCCGAGCTCAGGGAGGGAGGCTACGACCTGATTCTCTTTGGCCGCGTCGCCACCGACACCGCGAGCGGCACAGTAGGCCCGATGACCGCGGAGTTGCTCGATCTTCCGTGCGTAAGCTCGATCTCCCATCTGGATGTGGCAGACGGACACGGCACCGCGCAGCGGGAGCTGGAGGGGAGCGCGGAAACGGTGCGGTTCCCACTGCCGGCAGTGCTGACAATCGACGAGGGGATTGCCCGGCCGCGCCTGGCCTCACTCAAGGGCATCATGGCTGCCAAAAAGAAGCCGCTCGACGTGAAGCCGGTTCAGTTGGAGCAGCCCCGGCTGATTGTTGAGTCAATGGCTCTGCCGCCGGATCGCCCACCGGGCCGCATAGTCGGTGAAGGCGCCGATGCCGTGCCCGAGCTGCTTCGACTGCTGCAAACCGAAGCGAAGGCGCTCTGATGACGGCGGTACTGGCGTTTGCGGAATCCCGCAACGGACAGCTGCGCAAGGTGGCGTTCGAGACGGTGTCGGCCGCCCGGCAGGCGGCCGATGTGATCGGCGGAGAAGTGCACGCCGTCCTCATCGGCCCGCCCGGCATTGCGGCCCGGGCCGGAGAGCTGGGACGCTCGGGCGCCGACGTTGTCACGGTCGTGGAGCACGCTGGGCTGAACCGCTACAGCCCCGAGGTGTATGCCGCCACCGTGGCACAGCGGCTCAGCTCCGGACAGTACCGGGCCGGCTTCTTTGCGGCCTCGGCCGAAGGCCGGGATCTGGCTCCGCGCGTCGCCGCCAAGCTGGGGGTCGGCCTGGCTTCCGACGTGACCGGATTCGAGCTCCAGGGTGACTCGGTGCTCGCGCGGCATCCGGCGTACACTGGCAAAGTGATAGTGACACTCCGCCTGACCGGCACTCCAGCGCTGCTGTCGCTCCGGCCCGGGGCCGTCACCCCGTCGGAACAGCCACGGAACCCGCGGGTCGAGACCGCCTCCCCTGCCATGGACCCCAGCGCGGCGCGAGTGACGGTGACCGAGGTAACTGCCGGCGGCTCGGGTAAGCTCGATCTGGGAGAAGCGTCGATCATCGTGAGCGGGGGGCGGGGTCTCCGAGCCGCAGAGAACTTCAAGCTGGTGGAGGATCTTGCCGCTGCCATCGGCAACGCCGCGGTCGGCGCCACTCGAGCAGTGACCGATGATGGCTGGCGGCCCGCCACCGATCAGATCGGGCAGACCGGGCGGCTGGTCAGTCCCGATCTGTATATCGCGGTGGGGATCTCCGGGGCGGTCCAGCACCTCGCAGGCATGCGCACGGCGAAGACCATTGTCGCCATCAACAAGGACAAGGATGCGCCCATCTTCAAGATCGCCGACTACGGGATCGTGGGAGACCTGTTCGAGATCATGCCCCGGCTCACTGAAGAGATCAGGAAAGTCCGCGGCCACCAGTAGAGCAACAGCGGCTGTGTCGGTTACCGCAGCTTGGCTACCATTGCCTGGATTCTTCTGACTCCCTCCGCCACTGCCGCCTCTTCCGGACCAAAGGAGAACCGCACGTACTGCCTGAAGCGTGACGGCCGGCCACTCCGCCGCTTGCCGGGGTTGACGTCGAAGAACTCGCCCGGCACGCAGATCACTTGCTCTTCCAGTGCCGCCCTGAAGAAGGCCATCCCTTCATTAATAGGGGCCGGTAGTCCGGAGATGTCGCCCCAGCAATAGAAGGTGCCTTCCGGCTCAAGATCGAAGCGCACCCCCATCTGCTTCAACCCGTCGCTCAGAATCTGGCGTTTCCTCAGGAAGACCCGGCGTATGGCCGCCGTCTCGGACCGCACCAGATCGGGCGCCAGCAACGGGATCGCCGATCGCTGGAGCGGCTTGCTGCCGCCTCCGTCCAGGAAGGAACCGCTGCTGGAGACCGCCTCGATCACCGGCTGCGGCGCGACGATCCAGGAGCACCGCCAGCCGGGATAGCGCCAGTTCTTGGTCAACCCGTCAAACAGGACGATCGGATCGGCATCCACGTCGTCCACGTAGCGTGCGGCCGACACGAACCCGTCGGCTGACCCGGTCCAGACATAGTGGGAGTAGAACTCGTCGATCAGCAGGGAGCAGCCCAGCTCGCGGGCCACGCCCACCCATCCGTTCAGCTCTTCTCCCTGGATGACCTTGCCGGTGGGATTGCACGGGTTTGACAGCAGCACCGCGGAGAGGCCGCGGCCGGTGATTTCCCGCCGCAGCTCGTCCCGGCCGAAGTGGTAGCCGCTCTGTCCTTCGAGCAGAATCGGAATGGACGTAAAGAGCTTGAAGATGTCCAGCAGCTCCTCATAGGCGGTGTAGTCGGGGAGGAAATGGCCCAAGTTCACTTCACCCAGCGCTGCGACGGCGCGGGTAAGAGAGCTGCGTCCACCGGCGCAGACACAGACATTTCGCTCGGTGTATTGCGAGCTCTCTCCCCGGCGGTACAAGTCGTTGTAAAGGTCGGCTACGGCCCGCCGCAGTTCCCAGAGACCCGGTACTGGCGCATAGTCCTGATCGGCGGGTCCGATCGTTACCTGTCCCACCCGCGGAGGCGCCCCATCCAGTGGGCCGGTCTCCGGCTGACCCTGGCCCAGGTTGCACCAGTTCTGATGACCGTAGCGGTAGCCGCGGCGCGCCGCCTCTGCCATCACGAATATCACGCCGGTGAATGGAACGGAGCGGAAGCCGGGAATCGTCATCAAAGCACTTGCCGCGGCACCTGCCGCATGTAGGTGCCGTAGAGGGGAAATCGTTGGCTCATCAACCTCTCCTCGACTCGGGCCTTGGCCTGGAAGAATTTCAGGGCGACAAATCCGAACAGCAGCGCCAGAGTCCAGTTACTCCAAGCCAGGGTGTATCCCGAAAGGAGCAGCACGACGCCGGCGTAGATCGGATGGCGGATGTGGGCGTAGGCGCCGGTGGTTACGAGATCCCCGCTCGCGAGCGGCTCAGTGCCCGGCGTCAGGCTGTGCCCCAGCGAATGTATGCCCCAGGCTGTCACCATGGTGCCGAGGACCAGGAGCCCCGCTCCCAGCCCACGGATCCAGAGTGGGTCCAGCCGGTTGAGCAGGAAGTCCGCGCTGCCCAGGTTCAGGTGCCGGGGCAGCAATGGCGCGGCGATTCCAATCACGAGAAACAGTGCGAGCTGTCCCCAGACCCAGGGGTCGCGGGCCGCCTTGGCGAGGTCCATGGGTCTAATCTAAGTTCCACCGTCTTCCTTCCCCCAGGAGTGCAGCTTGTCCCCGATTCTTCCCCGCCAGCATCAGCCCGCGCTTCCGCTCGACAAACTGATCCTGAACCAGACGCCGGGTGCCGAAGCAGTCGAGATGGACGTGCTCATCGTGGGGGCGGGACCGGCAGGGCTGTCGTGTGCCATCGAGCTGGCGCGGCTGGCGCGACAGGAGCGAGAGGCCGGTGGATCGCTCGCCGAGCTGAATATCGGCGTCCTGGAAAAGGCGGACAGCCTGGGGGAGCACAGCCTCTCGGGAGCTGTGGTCAACCCACGAGCCTTTCGCGAGCTGTTACCCGATGTGCCCGAGGACCAGTTGCCTTTCAGGCAAGCCGTCGGTGCGGAAGCGGTATACCTGCTGACTGAGCGCCGGGCCCACCGGATCCCGACGCCGCCCACGATGCACAACAAGCGATATTTCACCGCGTCCTTGTGCGAGATAGTCCGCTGGCTGGGGGAACAGGCCGAATCCGCAGGGGTTAACCTGTTTACCGGATTTCCGGTGGATGCGCTGCTGGTCGAGGGCAACGCGGTCCGAGGCGTGCGCACCACGCCGTCCGGGCTCGACCGCCTAGGTCAGCCCGGATCCGGCTACACCGAGCCGACCGACTTGAGCGGCAGGGTTACCGTCGTGGCCGAAGGGACCAGGGGGCTCCTGACCCAGGCATACCGGCAATGGCAGAAAATCGGATCAGCCAATCCACAGCTGTACGCCTTGGGCGTCAAGGAGGTCTGGCAAACCAGCCGCCCGCTCGACCGCGTGATCCACACATTGGGCTGGCCGCTGCCCCCGGACGCCTTCGGGGGCAGCTTCATGTATCCACTCGGACCGGGGCAGGTCGCCATTGGGCTCGTGGTAGGACTGGATTACCACGAGGCCGGGCTGGACGTGCACCAGCTGCTCCAGCGGATGAAGCTGCATCCGCTGTTCCGTCCTTACCTCGAGGGCGGCCAGCTGCTCGAGTGGGGTGCGAAGACCATCCCCGAAGGCGGTTTCTATTCCCTGCCCGAGCGCCGCTGCGGGGACGGCATTCTGATCGTCGGGGACGCGGCCGGGTTTGTGGACGTTCCATCGCTCAAGGGCATCCACTACGCCATGCAGTCGGGCATCTATGCCGCCCGCGCGGTTTTCGAGGCGCTGAAGGGCGACTCCACCAGCTCCGCAGCGCTGGCGTCGTACGACCGGAGCGTCAACCAGAGTTACATCGCCGCCGATCTGTACCGCACCCGCAACATGCGTCTGGCGTTCAAGGACGGATTCTTCGTGGGAGGCGCGAAGGCCGGCCTCATGACGTTGACCGGCGGACGCCTGCCAGGCCGCAAGATCGACATGGCGGAAGACGCCGCCGCCCCCCGCGTCGTCTCGGAACCGCCTCCGTTTACCCCCGACAATGTCCTCACCTTCAGCAAGCTCGATGCGGTTTTCAAATCCGGCAACGCAACCCGGGATACGATCCCTTCTCACCTGATCGTTGGCGAGGGAATCACCCCAGAAGTGGCAGATTTTTACTCCCACGTTTGCCCGGCGGGGGTGTATGAACGGGAGGGAAACGGCCTCCGGGTGAATGCGCCGAACTGTGTCGACTGCAAGGCGACCGATGTGCTGGGACCGCGTTGGACGCCGCGCGAGGGCGGCAGCGGACCCAAATACCGTCTCATGTAAGAACGCGCAGAAAGCAGCACGCCAGGAGTAGCAGCAGGACAACTCCCACGTATTGATCAGGTAGCGGCTCCCTTCGCAGCCAACAGCACGATCCCCATGTATCAGTCCTTGACGCCGTCGCGTTTCTAGCGACTTGTGGGAACGGACTCTCCTTCCGAGAATAACGGTGTCTGCTGCTTACCCATTTCTCTTTGCTGGTCGAAGGAGGAGGCAGCATGCGTCGAGCTGTTCTTATAGCCGGTCTCGTGCTGGTACTGAGTCTGGGGGCTACGGCCTCCCCGGCCCAGACATCGAACCCGGCATGGCAGTCGACGCCGGCGTCGGTGCTCAAGAGCGCGTTGC
The DNA here is from genome assembly GCA_963840165.1 of uncultured Gemmatimonadales bacterium. Lineage (GTDB taxonomy): Bacteria > Gemmatimonadota > Gemmatimonadetes > Gemmatimonadales > GWC2-71-9 > CAVVWJ01. The sequence continues at coordinate 493,136 of CAWIXT010000006.1, read as the reverse complement.
GCAACGCGGTCGCGGCCCAGGACGATTACCGGGCGAAGAACGCGAGATTCGCCGGGTCGGCCGAGCTGCTGCGGTTGAATCCTGGGTCGGAGGTGCGGGTCCAGATATTGGCTGCCACCGAGAGCGGTTGGCGCGCGAAAGCCACCCATCGGGCGCGCCCAGGTCGGAGTTGCGTGGTCTTCGTAGGCAGAGTGACTGCGGCAGAGGCGCCCAGAACCGACGGCGACCACGTGATGGCGGGAGAGGAGAGAGTACCGCTCTGTGACCGGATGGAGTAAGCCGACTCAGGTACCAGGTCCAAAGGTCTTGCGGCCACTCTTCAGCCATCTCTGGAGATGGGCGGCTGGCCTCATCTCGATCGGGGCCGGTCTGGCGTCGATTCTGTCGGACTCGGGGTCGATCAAGGCGCAGTTGGAGCCGGACGCGCCCCTATCCGGTACCCGGAGTGCCGTTCGATGGGTGGGGCTCTCTCCGGCCAGCGATACGGCCCGAGCCATTGGCGACACGATACAGCTCGCGGTGATCGCCAAGGACGCCCGGGGCAACGCACTGCTCGGAGCCTCCAATGTCTGGAGCAGCACCGATACGATCGTGGCGTCGGTGGATAGCGCCGGGACGGTTGTGGCACGGAGCCCGGGCTCTGCCTCCATCGTGGTGACGGTCGGCGGCAAAGCCGCCAAAGCCCAGGTGGTGGTACGGCAGCATCCGGCTGAGGTGAGGATCGTGGGTGATTCGCTGCTCCGCGTCCCTGAGGGGGAGCCCGCCCTGGCGGTCGCATATGTCGCCGACGCTCGCCGCCAGCGGATCCTCGGCCTCAGAGCCAAATGGCGCTCGGCGGATCCGGCCGTGGCGTCGGTGGACAGCATAGGGAGCATCACCGGCACTGGTGTAGGTCGTACCACCTTCACTGCCACCTACGAGTCGATGGTGGCTCAGCTGGGCGTCGAGGTGTATCCGGTACCGGCATCCCTGACCTTGCTGGGTGGTGACGGCCAGCGCGCCTCGGCCGGGCGACCGGTACCCCAGCCGATTGCCGTGCAGGTGGTCTCACGCAATGGGAGGCCGATCAAGGAAGTGCCAGTACGATTCGCGCTGGAGGAGTCGGCGGGAGTGGTTGAGCCCCAGACGGCTGCCTCGGACGCTCAAGGGATGGTTCGCGCCACCTGGACGCTCGGCGGAATGCCGGGACGCCAGTCGCTCAGAGTATCCGCCGATGGGGTTGCGAACCACACGGTTGTGACGGCGGAGGCTGAGCCGGTGCGGGCCAACACGCGTCTGACCCAGGTCAGCAAAGACCTGCTGGAGGGGCCGGTCAGCGGCGTAATGCCGCAGGCCGTGGTGGTGCGGGTGACCGACTCGAGTGGTGTTGCTCTCGCCGACGTGCCGCTGTCGTGGTCGGCTGAAGACGGCGGAACCGTCGTGGCGATCGAGTCTCGCACCGACTCTCTGGGCGAGGCGAGAGCCCGCTGGACGCTGGGGCCAAAGTCGGGTACTCAGCGCGCGTATGTGCAGGTTGGAAGTCCCCGGGCCGTGCCCCGTTTCGTGGTCACCGCGTCCGCCTTGGCGGGTCGCCCTGCCAGCGTCGTGGCGGCAGGCCCAGCCAAGCGAGAGGGGTCGGTCAGCAAGGTGTTGAAGCCGGTGGTCGAGCTGCAGGTCCTCGACCGCGCCAAGAACCCCGTGCCCGGAGTTCAGGTCAGGCTGATGCCGGCCCACGGCACGGTTGACGACAGCATCCCGACTACCGATTCGCTGGGCCGGGTACTCGTCTCCTGGACGCTGGGCCGAACGGCAGGTTTGCACCGGATGACGGCGCGGGTGGAAGGCATCGAGCGGCCGGTGGAGATCTCGGCCCGAGCTCGGCCCGCCGCACCGGCAAACCTCGCCTTCGTGGAGCCGAAGCCGGGCAGCGCGAATCGAGCGGTTCAGTCGCTGGACGCCGATCTGACCGATGGCTACGGCAACCCGGTCGCGGATCAGCCGGTGGTGTTCAGCACCAAGTTCGGAAGCGTGAGCCCGGCGCGCGTGATGACGGATGCTCGCGGCCGAGCCCACACGCGCTGGACCCCGGGCACTAAGACCGGAGAGAGAACCCTGGTGGCGGTCGTGAAGGGAACGGACGCACGCGCCACCTTCACATTGAAGTCGCCCGAGCCGGCAGCGCCGGCGAAGAAGCCGGCGCCGGTCCAGAAGGCCGCGGCGGCGAACAAAGCGCCGATCAAGCGAGCAACACGGTAAGAAGTACCAACACCAAGTTTGTGCAGGGCCAGCGGAAAGAGTGTCCAACAGGTTTTTACAGGTCCACGGAGTTCGAACCAGTTCACGACTAACGAGAGGGCATTTAACCGTAGTTCCACCTTCGCGGCATGGAGGAAATATGACCGGCCCACGCGTACCCACTGTGCACCCGCACCGCCGTCGGGCACGGCATCTCCTGCCTTTCTTTCTGACCATCGTGCTCAGCACACTGGCGTGCGTTGACGAGGTGACGGAGCCCCGGCCGGTCGACGAGACTGCCGCGGTACGGTCACATCCCTATCTGCCGGTCCAGAATGACGGCAACAGCCAGTTTGCGGGATCGGCCCAGAACGTCATGGCGCTGCCGGTGACAGCCTATGGGGTGCTGAGCACGGGGCCAAAGGTGCTGCTCCTGGCCGACGTCGACGGCGCCTCGACCAACGCGCTGGCGGCAAGCCTCAGGGCGGCCAGCTTTCAGGTGACCGTCCGTCCGGCACCGGAGTACAGCTGGAACGGGACCAACCCGGCGCTGACCGACTTCAAGGTGGTCGTTCACTTGAACGGCACCACCTATAACCCCGGTCAGGCCCTTTCGGTCGATGCCCAGATCGCGCTCACCAACTTCGTCCAGGGCGGCGGCGGGTTTGTCGCGGCCCAGTGGAACGGATTTGAGGCCACCAATGGATCTCAAGTGAAGATGGGCAATCTGGTTCTGATCGGTAACAGCGGCTCGCAGGCAGAGAACTGCGGCGACTGCAACGTGGTCTACCTGCGGCAGACAGGGCAGGAGAGCCATCCCGTGATCGCGGGGCTTCCGGCCTCGTTCGCCTTCATGGCGGACGGCCACTCGGCCGGCCCGCAGACCTCCTACTCTGCCCAGCCGTCGACTGTTTTGATGCGAGTTCGGGCCGGCGGACCCGGCGTCGCGGTCCGGAATTTCGGCAGCGGCAGGGTCGTCAACTTCAGCTTTGCTCCCAACTACACTCGGGGAGCGAATGGCCGGACGCTGGTCGATCCCAGTATCCAGCGGCTCTACTCCAACGCGGTAGGCTGGGCGGCCGCGTGGACGCCTCCGCCGGCGGACGGGGACGAGGACGGAGTTCCCGACACCACCGACAATTGCGTGAACGTGAGCAATCCGGACCAGGCCGACCAGGACCTGGATGGGACCGGCGACGCCTGCGAGGTGCTTCAGGCGCAGACCATCACCTTCCATGCGCTGCCCGACAAGGTATTCGGCGACGCGCCGTTCTCCGTCAGCGCCGTCGCAAGCTCCGGCCTGCCGGTGAGCTTCACGGCAACCGGGGCATGCTCGGTCGACGGTCTGACCGTCACTCTTTCGGCGGCTGGAACGTGCACCGTGACCGCGCATCAGCCGGGCAGCACCAGCTATCACCCCGCCCCTGAGATGGTACGGTCGTTTACCGTGGCCCAGTCAGGGCAGACGATCGCCTTCGCGGCACTCGCTAACCGCACGTTCGGGGAACCGGCGTTCGAGGTAAGCGCGTCCGCCAGCTCAGGACTCCCGCTGCTACTGACCGCCGCGGGCGAGTGCACCCTGACAGGCACCACTGTCACCCTGGTTGCCGCTGGATCGTGCACCATTACGGCCCGGCAGGAGGGCAACAGCAACTACCCCGCGGTCGAGGTGTCCCAGACCTTCTCGATCGCGAAGGCCTCGCAGAGCATCGAGTTTGCCGCGATCGCCGATCGGACCTTCGGAGACCCGGCGTTCGCGATTCAGGTGTCCGCCAGCTCCGGGCTGCCGGTGATGCTCGCTGCCGCTGGAGCATGCTCTCTCGAGGGCACCATGGTCCAGGTGCTGGGCGCAGGATCGTGCTCGATTACGGCCCGACAGGAAGGGAGCGGCAATTATGCTCCTGCGGAGGAGCTGACCCGGTCGTTCGTCATCACCAAGGCGGTGGCGGTGTTGACCGTGGGAACGGAGTTCACCTACGACGGAACCGTCAAGGCAGCCCGCATCACGACTGCCCCGGACGGGCTGAGTGGGGTGGTGCTGAGTTATACACTGGACGGTGCGCCGGTCAGCCAGCCGGTTAATGCCGGCGTGTACCAGGTGCTCGCGACGCTGAACCACGAGAACTATGCGGCGGAGCCTGCAGCGGGGACTTTGACCATCATATCGGCCGCCCCGGAAATCCACTGGGTCTCCCCGGCGCCGATTTTCGCGGGCACTCCGCTGGGCTCGACCCAGCTCAATGCCAGCGCTTCAGGTGTTGACGGCGTCCAGCTCTCGGGCAGCTTTGTCTATCTCCCCGGTGAGGGCGCGATACTCGCCAAGGGCGAGGACCGCCCAATCTCGGTGGAATTTGTGCCTGCGAGCGGCAACTACACTCGCGCGATCAAGACCGTGACTATCGACGTGGTGGCGGCCCCAGCGCCCCCGCCGAGTCGTCTCGCGTTCAAAGGATTCTTCCGGCCGGTGCACAACCTGCCCAAGGTCAACCGGGTGAAGGCGGGTCAAACGATCGCGGTGAAGTTCTGGGTCGAGGGCGCCCGGAGTCAGAACCCTCTGCAGCCGGGCTCGCCAACCTCCGAGCCGGCCGTCTGCCCGTCCGGTAAGCACGACGTGTCGGTCCAGGGGACCGAGCGAGGAGAGAAGAGCCGGCTCCACGTCGCGGGCCACCGGTATACCTATGCCTGGAAGACCAGTGCGGCGTGGGCCGGCAGCTGCCGCAGGTTGGTCGTCACGCTGATAGATGGCAGTCGTCACGAGGCGCTGTTCCGCTTCGGGAAGGCGTCCAAGCCCAAGCCGGGCAAGGGTCATGATGAGAAGCACGAGGACAAGAAGAAGCACGACGACAAGAAGAAGCACGACAATAAGGGCAAGAATGGGCAGTCGGAGAAGCCCAAGCACGGCAAGTAAGGCACAACGAGCAGGTTAAGAGCTCGGGGCGGAGTCGGGGCAGCCGTTAGCGGTTGCCCTGGCTCCGCCCACTCTTATTGCTCTCCGAGCACCTTGATGACGACACGCTTTCGCCGTTGACCATCCCATTCTCCATAGAAGACCCGCTGCCACGGCCCCAGATCGAGCGCGCCCGCGGTGACGGGAACGATCACCTCGTGGCCGATGGTGAGACTTCGGAGATGGGCAGCCGCGTTATCCTCGCCGGTCTCATTATGCCGGTAGCGAGCTGGATCCCAGGGGGCGATGGTTTCCTCCAGCCACTTGAGGATGTCCTGCCAGAGGCCGGACTCGTGATCGTTGACGAACACCGAGGCGCTGATGTGCATGGCGGATACCAGCACCAGGCCTTCCCTGATCCGGCTGACGTGCACCTGTTCCGCGACCGAGTCGGTGATGTCGATGATCTCCTGCCGGCGCCTGGTCTCGAACCAGAGGTAGTGGGTGTGTGCCGTCATTCTGAAGCGTAAACAGTAAACAGTGAACAGTGAACAGTGAACAGTGAAACAGTGAAGAGTGAACAGTGAAGAGTGAAGGTGGAAGAGTGAAGAGTGATGGTGAAGACCCGGCTAACCCACCTTTCACTTTTCACTCTTTACTTTTCACTCTTCACGAGTTCATCTCAGCAGCTCTTCGAGCCTGACCGACGTCTCCGTCTTCTCATCCCTGTACTTGACAATAACCGGCGTGTAGAGGCTGATCCCCGCGGCCTTGCCCGCGCCGGATTTGATCGGGCGAGCTCCCGGCACGACCACGGCGCCGGGTGGTATCTCCAGCGGCTGGTCTCCCTCCCGGCGATACACCCGATCGTGCACCAGATCGAACACGGCGGTTCCGGCCGACAGGATGGTGCCGGGGGCCAATACGGCACGCTCCCGAACCACGGTTCCCTCGTAAATCCCGCAGTTACCGCCCACCAGGACATCGTCCTCGATGATGACGGGAAGGGCCCCCGCCGGCTCCAGGACCCCGCCGATCTGGGCCGCCGCTGAGAGGTGCACCCTACGCCCGATCTGGGCGCAGGAGCCCACCAGGGCGTGGGAATCGACCATGGTGCCGTCACCCACATAGGCGCCGACATTGATGTACATCGGGGGCATGCAAATAACTGCACTCCCAATGTAGCAGCCGTCGCGGATAGCTGATCCTCCCGGGACGATACGAACCCCGTCGCCCGGCCCGACGGCCCGGAGCGGAAAGGTGTCCTTATCGTAAAATGGAAACGGACCACCCTCGGCCACCGGCGTGACCCGGCCCAGCCGAAACCCCAGGAGGATGCCCCGCTTGACCCACTCGTTGGCCCGCCAGCGGCCATCCGCCGCCCTTTCGGCCGCGCGCACGGTTCCCGCGTTCAGGGCAGCCTTTAGCCGCCGGAAGGCGTCGAGTGCGGCCTTCTCCTCTCCCGACGGCACAGCCTCGGCATAGCGCTCGATCGCCGCGCGGAGATCCGCGGTTGCTGGTGACTGCCCCGCTGCCCCCTCGCTTCCTGGCTCGGGGCAGGCTCCGCCGCCCCGCTGTGTCCTCTTAGACATCCGACACGCCGGCACCGCGCAGGGCGTCCAGCAACGCCGAGCGGGTGGCCTGGGATACGGGGAGCAGGGGAAGGCGCAGGATGTCGTGTATCCGTCCCATGAGGTGCAGCGCCGCCTTGACCGGTGCGGGATTGGTCTCCAGAAAGTTGGCGTCCATCAGCGGCAGCAGACGATAGTGCCAGGCACGGGCCTGCTCGAGGTTACCCGAGAGCAGCAGATGCACCAGCGCCGTCATCGCGGCCGGGACCTCGTTGGAAACTACCGAGATGAGTCCGTCGCCTCCCGCCGTGATCACGGGCAGCGCCATCCAGTCGTCTCCCGAGAATACCGTGAAGCCGGGCGGGCGCTCGCGCAGGATTTCCATGATCTGCTTCAGATCTCCGCTGGCCTCCTTGATCCCCATGATGGCGGGGTGGGACGCCAGGCGGAGGGCAGTGGCTGGACTGAGATTCACGCAGGTCCGGCCCGGCACATTGTAGAGGCAGACCGGCTTGTCCGATGCATCGGCCACCGCCGCAAAATGGCGATACAGTCCTTCCTGGGTGGGTCGGTTGTAGTAGGGAGTAGCGCTGAGGATGTAATCGGCGCCCAGCCGGGACATCCGCCGGGCTTCAGCAACCGCGCGCGCAGTATCGTTGCTCGTGGCGCCCGCCATCACCTGCACCCGTCCGCTTGCCACTTCGAGCGCGGCGGCCACGACCCGCTCCCGCTCCGACTCTTCCAGCGTCTGCGCCTCTCCGGTCGATCCGCACGCCACCAGGAAATCGATGCCCTCGGCTATCTGCCAATCGACCAGGGCTCGGAGCGCGGGGAAGTCGACTTTCCCGTCCTCGGTGAACGGCGTGACCAGGGCGGTGCCGCACCCCTGCAGCGCCGTCACCGGGAGGCACCGAAGAGGAGATCGGCGAACGTAAATACCCCCCTTCTCCCGGAAATCCACTCAGCGGCCATCAAAGCGCCCGCGGCAAACACCTGCCGGTCTCGGGCCACGTGACTCAAGGTGACGGACTCAAAGGTGGATTCATAACGTAGTGTGTGGGTCCCCGGGGTGTCGCCCTGTCGAATGGAGGATATGGAGAAGGACCGTGCGGGATCCGAGGCCCCGACCTCCTGCTGCAGCATGAGCGCCGTTCCCGAGGGCACGTCTCGCTTCGATGCGTGGTGCTCCTCCACGATGGAGGCAGTGAACTCGGGTCGCTCGGTAAAACGTGTCGCCAGCTCGCGCGCCGCCTTGAGGAAGAGATGCACTCCGACGGAGAAGTTGGCCGAGTGGAGCAAGGCGCCGCCCTGCGCTTTCACCAGACCAGCGACCCGGGGAAGCTCATGGTGCCATCCGGTGGTCCCGCAGACCGCAGGAATGCCGAGCCCGATCAACTTCTCGAGATTGGCCGCCGCCGCGTCGGGACGGGTAAACTCGATGGCGACGTGAGCGCCGGACAGCCTCTCGCGAGTCAATGCCCGGCCGCCAGCATTCTCGGTTGAGCCTACCTCGGTATGTATGGTGTGCCCCCGCTCCGCGGCCAGCGCAGCCACTGCCTTCCCCATCCGGCCGACGCCGACGATGGCTATTCGCATGTCACGAGTCGCGAGTCGCGAGCGGCGAGTCGTAAGTAATCGAATCTGGAGCCCGGGTGCGGCTACCGGCTCGCGACTCGTGACTCGCGACTCTCCTCAGCATGATCCAAAGAACTCCTGATGAAGCCGCCGCACCACGTCCGGGCCGTCCTCCTCCCTTACCACGAAGGTCACATTGATGGCCGATGCGCCCTGGGAGATGATTTCCACGTTGGCGGGCCAGACGGCGTTGAACACCCGTCCAGCCAGACCAGGGGTATGCTTGAGTCCAATACCCACGATTGCCACAATGGCCCGGCCCTGGTCGACCCAGACCTCTCCCAGCCGGCCGAGGTCCTGCACGATTGCGTCGAGCCGCGAGCGATCTTCTATCGTGATCGAAATGCTGACTTCACCGCTCGCCAGCACGTCTACCACCGTCTCATGGCGTTCGAACACTTCGAACAGGGCCCGCAGAAAGCCGTAGGTGCCGAGCATGCGGGGCGCCCGGATATTGACGACGGTGATCCCTTGTTTCCAGGAGATCGAACGGATCGGCGAGTCCCCCATCCGGGCCAGATCCGGCTGGGGACCGATGGTGGTGCCGCTCCGCTCCGGACGGGTCGAGTTGAGCACCACGATAGGGATGCCGGCGCGCGCCAGCGGCATCGCGGTGGCCGGATGCAGAATCCTGGCACCGAAGGTGGCCAGCTCGGCCGCCTCTTCGTAACTGGCAGCGGCCAGGGTCCGGGCGGAGGCAACGATCCGTGGGTCCGCAGTCATCAATCCATCCACGTCGGTCCAGATTTCGACCCGCTCCGCCGCCAGAGCGGCGCCCAGCAGGGCGGCCGTGAAATCGGAGCCTCCTCGTCCGAGCGTGGTCGGTACCCCGGTGGCGGTCGCCCCGATGAACCCCTGCGTCACGGGAACCGTACCGGCCTGGGCCAGGGGCTTCAGCTGGTCTCGAGCGCGCTGGTTCAGAACCTGGGTATATGGCGTAGCCCTGCCGAACCGGCCATCGGTCACCATGATCGGCCGGATATCCACCCATTCGGTGTCGATACCCGCGTGGGCCATCGCCCCCGCCACGAGGCGCGAGCTCCAGATCTCGCCCCGGGCGGCCACGCTGTCCACCTCGGCCGCCGACAGCCGCCGGTCTCGCGCCGCTCCCATTTCACGCCGGAGCTGCTCCCCGTCGGCGGTAATGCTGACCATCGCCGCGGCGCAGCCCCTGAGCTCGCGAGCAACTCGCTCGTGTTGCTGGAGCAGTGCCGCCACCGAGCGGTCGAGTGCCGCGCCGTCTCCGGCCCCACACTGCTGCGCCAGGTCGATCAGCGCGTCAGTCACGCCCGCGAGCGCCGATACCACGACCACAGGTTGAGCACCGAGGCGGGCGCGGACGATCTGGATCAGGCGTTCGATGGCCGGCGCATCGGCCACTGACGTCCCGCCGAACTTGGCGACGATCATCGGCTGACACGGCCTTCGGAAACGAGCAACTCCCCAATCTGGACCGCCTGCCCCGCTGCACCCCGAACGGTATTGTGCCCCAGTACGACCAGCCGCAGGTCCAGAATAGGGCAGGGGCGCACCCGGCCGATGGTGACGGCCATGCCGCCCCCGCGGTCCAGATCCAGCCGGGGCTGGGGCCGGTCGACCCGATCATCAACCTCGATCGGCCGGGTCGGCGACGAGGGAAGCTTCGCGACGCAGGCAGGTCCCCGGAACTGGCTCAAGGCTGCGATGGCTTCCTCGGCCGACGCCCGCCGGCTGAACCCAACCGACACGGTCATCATGTGACCGTCCAGCACGGCGACGCGGTTGGTGTGGGCGCTTACCGTGAACTGTGCCGGATCGACTGTCCCGCCGGTCAGCGTACCGAGGATCTTGCGGCTCTCGCGCTCGATCTTGTCCTCCTCGCCACCGATGTGGGGAATCACGTTCCCCAGGATGTCGAGTGAGGCCACACCGGGATACCCGGCGCCGGATACTGCCTGCATGGTGGAGACGAAGAGCCGCTCGACCCCGAAAGCGCGGTGCAGTGGCGCCAGGGCAAGAGCCAGCGCTGCGGTGGAGCAGTTGGGGTTCGCCAGAATGGCCCCGGTCCAACCCCGCTCCTGCCGTTGGCGATCGATCAGCTTCACATGATCCGCGTTGGCCTCTGGAATGAGCAGAGGAACATCGGCCTCCATGCGGTGCGTGCGGGTGTTGGTCACCACGCAGGCGCCAGCTCGCGCGAATTCCTGCTCGATCGGTCCCGCGATCTCGGCATCGAGCGCCGAAAAGACGATTTGGCCAGGTAGCGGCGGCCGGCACTCGCGTATCACCATCTCGCCGACCGAGGCGGGAAGAGGCACCGGTTCTCGCCATCGCGCTGCCTCGGCGTAGGTACGCCCGGCGCTGGCCGAGGAAGCGGCGACCGCGGTCAGCTCGAACCAGGGGTGGTCCGCCAGCAAACGGATGAATTTCTGACCCACCGTGCCAGTTGCGCCGAGCACGGCGACGGGAACCTTCTGGCTCATATCGGCTCCCGCGCCAGCAGGTCGGTGGCCAGGCGAACATAGAGCTCGACCCCTCGAAGCAGATCGGCTTTCCGGATGTGCTCCTGACTCGTATGCGCCACGCGGATCGTACCCGGTCCCAGCTGATAGCGCTCCCCCCAGGAGGCCAGAAATGGCAGATCGCTGGCGTAGCTCACCACCGTCGTTTCCCAGCCGGGTGGCGCCGCTCCTCCCTTGTAGTACGGCAGCTCAACCCGGAACTCGGCTGTGACCCCTGGAGCGCACAGCTCCCGAATGGCGCGTTTGAGCGGCTCCGTCGGCTCCACCGTGCGTATCAGCAGCTGGGCGCTCGCGGCCGGGGGGATGACGTTGGGCGCCACTCCACCGCTGATCAAACCCAGGTTCAGGGTAGACTGTCCGAGCACGTGGTCGTGGGGCAGGGGAAGGCGGCGGATACGCTCGATGGTGTCGAGGAGGGCTGCGATGGCGCTCACTCCTTCGTCGGGATACGCGGAATGCGCTGCGCGGCCACTAGCCTCGAGATCAACCCGAAGGGAGCCCTTCTGCCCAACCGACAGCCGGTTCTCAGTTGGCTCGCCATTGATGAGGAAGCGGCCGCGGGGTTCCAGCCCGGCCGCAGCCCGGGCCCCATCGGATCCGTTTTCTTCACCGACGACGAAGAGCAGTCCGATTCTCCGCTCGCCCCGCTCTGCGAGCTGCTCGGCCGCGGCGACCATCGCTGCCGCCAGTCCCTTGGCGTCACAGCTGCCCCGGCCGTGGATGGCCTCGGCATCCTCTCGAAGTGGTATGTGTGGCGGGACTGTGTCGAGATGGGTGGAGAAGACGAGGGCCGGTGGGTCCCGGTAGGCATAGAGATTGTCGCGCCCGGGCGAGACCGGCTGGCGCACGACCTGGTAACCGGCCCGCCCGAGTGCGGCGGCCAGGAAGTCGGTGGCCGGCGCCTCGGACCCGGTCGGAGTCTCGAGGGCAACCAGGGCCCGGGTCAGTTCCAGTGCGTCCATTAACGAGACGCCCCGCCTGCGGTGTCCGCGGCGGGGCTCCTGGTCAGAGTGGAAACTGCGTGCTGCGTTACGCCGACCCGAGCCTGCCCCGACTGTCCCGCTTAATGCCGCGCTTCGACATCTCTGCCGGAGTCGGAAGAAGGGTCGAAACCGTGACGGGCGTGTGTAGATGCATGGGCTCGGATCTGAGTTTGGAAACGATCAAAGCTAGGAAGCAGCCGAAGGACGGGCAAGAGGTACGACGCGAGCTTCTGCCTCCATGGCGGCCCGCCGCCCTGCGCTGACATCCACGAAGGCCAGGACCGCTGCCCCCACCGCGAAGAATCCAATGACTGAAAGAATGGAATTCCTGCTGGATCCGGTGACTGCGATGGTGGCTGCAAAGATGAGCGGCCCAAAGATGCCGGCGAACTTCTCGAACACGCTGAAAAACCCGAAGAACTCTCCCGACTTGTGCGGGGGGATCATGCTGGCGAAGAGCGACCGGCTCAACGCCTGGGTCCCGCCTTGAACCAGCCCCACCAACCCCGCAAGCATGTAGAAGTGGCTGGCGTTGGTCATGAAGTAGCCCAGGATGCTGATGGCAGTGTACGCAGTGAGGCCGATAAAGATCGCGCGCTTGGCGCCGATCCGGCCGGCCAACGCCCCGAACAGAAAGGAACAGGGGATCCCCACGAACTGAACCAGCAGGATGGCTCCGATGAGCGCGTTCTGGCCGATCCCGATCTCGGTGCCGTACGCCGTCGCCATCTTGATTATGGTCTGGATCCCGTCGTTGTAGATCAGGAAAGCTACCAGCATCAGGAACGCCTGCCGGTATCCACGCAGCTCGCGGAAAGTTTCCCCCAGACGGAGAAAAGCCACCTTGATTGGGTTCTCCCGGGGGTGCTCGTCGGGCTCCAGCCGGGCAGGGGGCTCGGGAACTCTCCGGAACAGCGGAATCGAAAACAGGATCCACCACACTGCCACGGAGACGAAAGCCAGGCGGATGGGTAGCGTGCCGAGGCTGTCGGAAACTCCCGGCCCGGAGGGCAACCCGAACCAGGCCGGCTGCTGGATCCAGGCCAGATTCAGGGCCAGGAGAACGCCCCCACCCAGATATCCGAGGGCGTAGCCGGCAGTAGACGCTCGATCCATCTCGTGGGGCCGAGCAATGTGCGGAAGCAACGCCTCGTAGAACACGAAGCTGCCGGCAGCGCCGATCAGTGAAACCGTAAAGAGAATCGAGGCCAGATCGATATCGCCCCGCTGAATCCAGAACATGCCCGCGGTGGCCCCGGCGCCGAGGATCATGAACGCCGCCAGCAGCCGCTTCTTGATACCGCCGTAGTCTGAGACCGCGCCGAGGATCGGCGAGATCACCGCGACCACCACCAAAGCCAGCGTGTTGATCGTCGCGAGGCGCTGTGAGGCGCTGCTCGGGGGAAGGTTTGCTCCGGCTACTCGCACGAAGTAGATGGGGAAGACGGCCACCATGATGGTGGTCTGGACCGCGGAGGCGGCCCAGTCGTACATGGCCCAGGCGCGGAGCTCCGGGCGACCCAGTCCCAGCCGGGCCCAGACGGAATGGAGCGGAGACATCGGGGAAGCTTAGGGCGAAGCAGCCGCCGCCGTAAGAGTTGCAACCTTTCGGCAGGTTGAAGGGTCCAACTCCGCCATGAATCGCATACTCACCGACGCCGCCATGGCCTGCGCGTTCGCTTTCACCTTCGGTGCCAGCCGGGCCGCACCCCAGGGCCCCCAGCCCGGCGCTCCCCTCGACAGTGCGCAGGTCGTGGCGTGGCGTGAAGATCTCGCCTACATGGCGCGCGAGATGGAGCTCCGGCACCGAAACCTCTATCACACCGTCTCCCGCGCCACGTTCGATAGCGCGGTCACTGCCCTGCGGACCCGCATTCCTTCACTACAGCGTCACCAGGTCATTGTCGAGCTGGCACGGATTGCCGCGCTGGTCCAGGACGGCCACACCAACCTTGCGCCCACCCGCGACCCCAAGGTGGGCTTTACCACCCTCCCGGTGAAGTTCTACTTCTTTCAGGACGGGCTCTTCGTGCGCGCCGCCCACGCCCCCTACGCCGCGCTGGCGGGTGCGAAGGTCGTCCGCATCGGCGGCATGACGCCGGACCTGGCCTACGCCAGAGTCCGTGAATTGGTTGCCCGGGATAACGAGATGGACGCGAGGTTCTTCGCGCCGTTCCTGCTGGCGATGCCCGAGATCCTGCACGCGCTCGGTATCAGCACCAGGATGGATCAGACCACCCTTGTGCTCGATCGCTCCGGTCGGCGGGAGACGGTGACCCTGAGGCCGCTCGGCCCTGCCTCGATGATGCCGTCCGATACCGATGTAAGCTGGTGGCCCGACAGCGGCTGGGTCGATATGCGGCGGGCCGGCCCGGCGCCGCTCTGGCTCTCGGAGAACCCGCTCAGGGAGTACTGGGCCGAGTACCTGCCGGCGGAGCGCATGGTGTACGTCCAGCACAACAAAGTCGCGAACCAGCAAAGCGAGCCGCTCCCGCGGTTCTCCCACCGGCTCCGCGCCCTGGTAGACTCGGCCGAGGTGGATAAGCTGGTCCTGGATCTGCGCCTCAATCGAGGAGGGGATGGCACACTCAATCGATCTCTGGTGCGTAGCCTGGTGGGAATGAGGAAGCTGGAGGGCGACGGCAAGCTCTTTGTCTTGATCGGCCGGAGCACCTTCTCCGCGGCCCAGTTCCTGGTGAACGACCTGGAGCAATACACCGACGCCGTGTTCGTCGGCGAGCCCTCCGGCGGGAAGGCCAATTCGTATGGCGATTCCCGCAAGATCACGCTACCGCACAGCGGCCTTACCGTCAGAGTCTCCACCTTGTGGTGGCAGGAGGACCCACGAGACAGCCGCGAGTGGAAGGCTCCGGACATCGCAGCCGAGCTGACATCCGACGACTACCGCAACAACCGGGACCCCGCCATGGAGGCGGTGCGAGGGTATCGGGCTGAGCCGTCTCTGGCCGACCGGATGCGGGCAGCCTTGAAAGCAGGCACGGCGGAGGATGCTCTACGCACGCATCGGGAGTATCGCCGTGACCCCCGCCACCGGTACGCGGACAACGAGGAGGATCTCAACAGTCTGGGCTACGAGCTGCTGGAAGCCCGCCGCTTCGACGCAGCCATCGCCATCCTGGAGCTGAATGCCACGGAGCACCCCCGCTCCGCGAATGTGTATGACTCGCTGGGTGAGGCGTATATGCTGGCGGGTCAGAAGGAGCAGGCGGTGCGGAGCTACCGGAAGCTGCTGGAGCTCGATCCCGGCAATGCCACTGCCAGGAACGTCCTCCAGGAGCTGGGCAGCTGATACTCAGGCGGCGAGGCGGTTCTCCCGGGCGCTTCTTCGCAGGGAGAGGCCAACTGCCGTCGCCAGGGTCAGTACGATGACGGCCAGTGAGAGCGATGTGGGCACGTGGATCCAGCCGCTCAGCGTCATCTTCAGTCCAACGAAGATCAGAATAAAGGCCACGCCCGGCTTCAGGTAGACAAACTTGTCGAGCATGCCGGCCAGGACGAAGAACATGGCCCGCAGCCCGAGTATGGCGAAGATATTAGAGCTGTAGACCAGAAACGGATCCCGGGTGATGGCGAAGATGGCCGGGATGCTGTCGATGGCGAAGACCAGATCGGACCATTCAACCACCAGCACGACCAGGAGCAGCGGTGTGGCGAGCAGCCTCCCGTCGACCGTCCGGGTAAAGAACCGGGTGCCATCGTACGCCTTGTCCATGGGCAGCAGGCGGCGCGCCAACCGGACCACGGGGTTCTTCTCCAGATTAACGATGTCGTCTTCCTTCTGACTGAACATCCTGAAGCCGGTGACTACCAGGATGGCTCCGAAGACATAGATGATCCAGGTGAACCTTTGCAGCAGCAGGGCGCCGAGCGCGATCATGATCATCCGCATGATGATCGCGCCGAAGATGCCCCACTTCAGGACCTTGGGCTGGGCCTCGGCTTTGACGCCGAAGTAGGAAAAGATGAGAAGGAAGACGAAGAGGTTGTCGACACTGAGCGACAGCTCGATCAGATAACCGGTGTAGAACTCCAGGGCCGGCTGGGTCCCCTCGCGCCACAGCACGAACAGCCCAAACAGCATGGCGATGGTGACCAGCCCGCCGCTCCAGCTGAGAGCCTCCCGGAAGCTGAGGACATGGGAGCGGCGGTTGAGGACTCCAAGGTCCAGCACCAGCAGCGCCAGTACCAGACCGGTGAAGCCGAGCCAGACAACCGGAGAGTGGTGGCCCACTAGATGCTTAGCGCCATCGCCTCGAGCCGGGCCACCCGCTCCGCGGTGGGCGGGTGGGTGCTGAACCACCGGGCTATCCCGCCACCCTGCGCTGCCAGCGGATTCACCTGGGCCAGCGGCGCCACCGCCGGCGGTACGTGCATGGGAATCTGGTGGGCGAAGTTGTCCAGCCGGATCAGGGCATTGGCCAGTGGCGTGGGCCGGCCCAGAATCAACGCGCCCACCCGATCGGCCTCGAACTCACGCTGCCGGGAGACGGCAAACTGGATCAGCATCGCGCCGATCGGAGCCAGGAGGATCAGCGCCAGCTGGGCAAATGGATGTCCCCCTTCATCGTCGTGCCCTCCTCCGAACATGAGCAGGTAGGGAAGATTGCTCAGGGCACCGGCGATGCCGGCCGCCACCGTCGAAATCAGCATGTCGCGATTCTTGATGTGGGCCAGCTCATGCGCGATGACCCCCTCGAGCTCGGCCTGAGGCATGCGCTTCAGAATACCGGTGGTCACGGCGACCACGGCGTTATTGGGATTGCGGCCGGTGGCGAATGCGTTCGGCTGCTCGTGCGGCGCGACCGCAACGGTGGGCATCGGTAATCCCGCTTTTTGCCGCAGGCGGTCCACCATCGCGTACAGCTCCGGGGCCTCCTGGGCCGTGACGACCTGGGCGCGGTACATCTTCAGGACCAGGCGGTGGGAGAAGAAGTACATCACGAAATTGAAGAGGCTGCCGAACACCAGGGCGACAAGGAGCCCGCTGGAGCCGCCGATCAGCTGGCCGACGAGCAAGAAGAGGCCCAGCAGCCCGGCCAGGAGTACGAAGGTCTTGACGTTGTTCATGATCACTCACCTCGTGGGGCCAAATAAAAGAGCGAGACCCCGTCCGCTCCGCTTTCGCGTGGACGAAGGTCTCGCTCTAAGGTGCTTGACGGACGCCGCCGCCTCTGCCCCTCCCGAATGGACCGTGCCCGCACTTGGCGAACAGTCTTGACGATCCACCCGTCCGCCAGCCGGCGGATAAGCTACTCCCCTTCTACGGAGTCAAATTTAAGCGTCTCAGGACCGTGGCGTCAACGGAGCCGGCAGTCCCTGCTGCCAATCTCTTGACAACCGGCCCACCTGGGCATTCCGTGGAATAGTACTTCCTTCCGCCCATCACTATTTCGCCTCAAAGTCGAGGACCTTCCATGTTCCCAAATGCCGTCCGATTCCGGCTGGGCTCACGCGCCTCTGTGGCTGTCGTCGCCATGGCGTGGGGGCTCGGTGTTCTTCCTACTGCCGCCGCCCAGACCCAGGATGCCCTGGTCACCGGCAAGGTGACGGACGCAGCTTCGAATGAGCCCATCAGCGGCGCCCGCGTGTTCGTCCCGGGCACCGTCATGGCCGCCAACACCCGGTTGGACGGGAGCTACCGCCTGCGGCTCTCTCCGGGCACCCATGAGCTCCGCGTTGCCTACATTGGCTACGGGTCGGCACGGGACACAATCCAGGTGGAAGCCGGGGCGACGGTCACCCGTGATTTCCAGCTCAACCGCGAAGCCCTGGCTCTCCAGGAACTGGCAGTCGTCGGTACCCGGGCGGCGGAGAGAACCTCGACCGAGGCGCCGGTGCCGGTGGACGTACTCACGACGGCGGAGATCCGGTCAACCGGGCGCACCGAGACCGCCCAGATCATCCAGGCGCTCGCCCCCTCGTTCAACTTTCCCCGTGCCACCATCTCCGATGGCACCGACCACACCCGGCCGGCCACGCTTCGGGGGCTGGCCCCGGACCAGGTGCTGGTGCTCGTAAACGGAAAACGGCGGCACCAGAGTGCGCTGATCAACGTCAACGGCAGCATCGGGCGCGGCTCTGGTATGGTGGACTTGAATGCCATTCCTGCCAGCGCGATCGAGCGGATCGAGATCCTGCGGGACGGCGCCGCGGCGCAGTATGGCTCCGAGGCCATCGCCGGGGTCATCAATATCATTCTGAAGGAGGGGGCTCCCAACGAGCTGACCGCCACCGTGGGGCAGACGGTCGAGAGCGATGGCGAGGTCATTCAGGGCGGCGCAAACTACGCGCTTGCCCTCGGCGGCGACGGCGTGCTTCAGATCGCGGGCGAGTATCGCAACCGCGGATTCACCAACCGGTCGGCGCCGGACGGGCGTACCCAATACCTCGCCGGCGATCCCAGGAACAGCGACCCGAGTCTGAATGGGCTCATCAATCACCGCCAGGGCGATGCAGACACCGAGGACGCCGGACTGTTCCTGAATCTCGCCAAGCCCGTGGCCGATGCCACCGAGGTGTACTTCTTCGGCGGCGGAACCATCCGGAGCGGGGAGTCGGCCGGCTTCTTCCGGCGGGCCCTGGACGATCGCACTGTGCGCGCGATCTATCCCGACGGCTTTCTGCCGATGATCGGCACCAAGATCTCGGACTTTTCGGGCGTGGCTGGTGTCCGCGGCGACCGAGCCGGCTGGCGCTGGGACCTGAGCGCGGACTATGGCCGCAATCTCTTCCACTTCGATGTGTTCAACAGCGCGAACGTGACCCTCGGCGCCGCCAGTCCGACCGAGTTCTACGCCGGCACCATCAAGGCCGATCAGTTTACTACCAACCTCGATGTGGCGAAGTCCTTCGAAATAGGACTCACCTCCCCGCTCAACGTGGCGGTAGGCGGCGAGTTCCGCAGGGACGGCTACGTGCTCAATCCGGGAGAGCCGAACAGCTATGAGGACGGGGGGGTCCGCATTATTGACGGTCCCAATGCTGGAGGACAGGGCGCTCCCGGCGCACAGGTCTTTCCCGGGTTCCGCCCCGGCGATCACGCGGACGTCAGCCGGAACAACGTGGCGGGATACGTCGATCTCGAAGCGCAGGTGGCGAGGAGGCTGCTGGTGGGAATTGCCGGACGGCTGGAGCATTACAGCGATTTCGGCTCGACCCAGGACGGGAAAATCACCGCACGGTTCGAGCCGATCACCGGCTTCGCCGTGCGGGGCGCGATTTCGACCGGTTTCAAGGCCCCGTCATTGGGACAGTCCTTCTTCTCTGCGACCTCGACCAACTTCATCAACGGCGTGCCCTTCGAAAACCGGACCTTTCCCGTGAGCAGCGATGTCGCGCAGGCGCTCGGCGCGCAGCCGCTCACCGCCGAGAAATCGCAGAACTACAGCTTCGGCGTTGCCCTCAATCCGGTGAAAAACCTCGCCATCACTGCCGACTACTATCAGATCCTGATCGATGACCGCATCGTCTTTTCCGGCAACTTCAACCAGCCCGCGGTCGTCACCTTCCTGACCAACGCAGGCTTTCCCAACATCGCCGGCGCGCGCTACTTCACCAACGCCATCGACACCCGAACCCTGGGCGTGGACATCGTGGCGAACTACGGCTTCCCGGTCGGCGCGACCAGCACACTGAGGCTGACAGGTGGCTTCAACTACAACGTCAACCGGGTGCTCCGGGTTGCGCCCACCCCGCCGGCGTTGAGCGCCTTCCAGGAGACGCTCTTCGACCGGGTCGAGCGGGCCCGCATCGAGGTCGGTCAACCCAAGGACAATATCTACCTCAGCGGAGTCTTCAACCACAACGACCTGGGTTTGACGCTCAGGACCCAGCGATTCGGGGAGGTGACCAGCTTCGGTACGCCGACTAACGGCTCGCTGGACCAGACCTTCAGCGCCAAGTGGATCACCGACGTGAATGTCTCCTACACGTTCAACGGGCGCTTCACTCTCTCGGCCGGGGTGGACAACGTGTTCGACGTCTATCCCGACGAGAACAATCAGGGAGATGCTACGACGGCGGGGAACAACAACTTCGGAATCTTTCCGTACAACCAGATCTCGCCCTTCGGGTTTAACGGCGCGTTCTACTATGGCAGGGTGACGGTAGGGCTCTGAGTGGGAACAGTGAAGGGTAAACGGTGAACGGTGAACGGTGAACGGGTGGTGGGGGCCCTGTTCACCGCTTACCGCTTACCGTTTACCGCTTACCGCTTACCGTTTACCGTTTACCGCTTACCGTTTACCGCTTACCGCTTACCGCTCACCGTTCACCGTTCACCGTTCACCGTTCACCGTTCACCTTCACTCTTCACCGTCTTTCTAGAACCCCGGGTCCCCCTGATGTACCGGGTCATTGAGAAGCAGAGCCTGTACTCGGCCCCCGGCCGGCGTCTCATGCTGGCCCTCGGGGATCACCAGCAATGCGTTGGCCCGGGCCATGGAGGTCAGAATCCCTGACCCCTGTGGCCCGGTGAGTCGGGCCTCTGGACCCTGATCGGTCTCCGTCACCACCGCGCGCAGAAAGTGCTGGAGTTTGGGCTTCAGGGAAATCGGCTCGCCGAGACGCACCGGCACGCTGCGACGAAAGGGGAGGCCGTGCCCCATCATCTTTCTCACCGCCGGCCGCACGAACAGTTCGTAGGTGACCATGGTGCTGACCGGATTGCCCGGCAGACCGATCCACGGCAGCGCGCCCAGCAAGCCGAAGCCCACCGGCGCACCGGGCCGCATACGAAGCTTCCAGAAGCGCAGCGTAGCACCAAGCTCGTCCAGCACGGAACGCAGGTAGTCGTGCTCCCCCACGCTGATCCCGGCGCTGGTCACCAGCAAATCGCAGTCGGTAGCCCGCGCCAGGTGTTCCTTCAGGCTTTCCGGCGTGTCGGCCGCAATACCGAGGTTCACCGGCTCTCCTCCCGTCTGACGCACCAGCGCTTTCAGCGTATGGGAGTTGCTGCTGGCGATCTTCCTGCCGCTCAGAATTTCCTCGGGCCGGTCTACATCCACGATCTCGTCGCCACTACCGAGGATTCCGATACGGGGCCGTCGGTACACCAGGGGGTGAGCGACGGCGAGCGAGGCCAGCACGCCCAGCTGCGCCGCTCCCAGCTCGGTGCCCGCCGTGAGCACGGTGGCTCCTTTCCGGATGTCCTCGCCGGCCCGGCGGGTATTCACCCCAACGTCACGGTCCTTGATGATGGTGACGGTTCTCGGTCCCTCGTCTGTGTCCTCCTGGCGGATGACGCTGTCGGCGCCCTCCGGGAGCGGGGCGCCGGTGAAGATCCGGGCGCACTCACCGGGACCGATGGCGCGGGTAGGGAAGCGGCCGGCCGGAAGATGTTCAACGACGGTAAGCCGGATCGGCTGGGACTCGCTGGCGCCCCGGACGTCCGCACCGCGGGCGGCGTAGCCGTCCATGGCGGAGTTGGTCCAGGCCGGAATGTCGAGCGGGCTGACGACATCTTCAGCCAGCACGCTCCCAAGCGCGTCGTCGAGTGGGATGCGCAGCTCGGGTTGCCGCCGCACGTCGAGCAGGATCCTCTCCGCGGCTTCGGCGGCACTGAGAGGGGGGCTCACGACTCGAGGACCAGGGCCCGGTCCCAGGCGAGGTTGGCCAGTAGTTGCAGCCAGATGGTGTCGTGGAAGCGGAGCACCGGACAGTCGGCTTCGAAGTCAGGATCGTCGGTGACGATTGCCACCCATTCCGACGCATTGGCGGCCGACGACGAATAGATGGGCTGGTTGCCGACGGCCCGCCGAAAGACCTCGATCTTGGGCAGCGGGGCCGCCTTGAACCCCTCCGTCACCACGATATCCGCCCCCTCCATGTAGCGTCGTGCCAGGCCTACGGGGTCGTAGTCATCAGCGCTGCGCTCGAACAGCACCCGCAGCTCCGGCGAGGCGATCAGAGTTCGCTCGGCTCGGCCCTCGTTGAAGTGGCGCCAGGTGTCCGTTCCGGGCTGGTCCACCGTGGCGGGATGGTGACCATGTTTGATCGTCATGACCCGGTGCCGGCGGCGCACCAGTTCGCTGGTCAGGGCCACCGCCAGCGTCGTCTTGCCGGCGTTCTTCCGCCCAATTACCGAGATGATGCGTGTTGACGCCACAGCTGGTCGGCTTTCGCGAGGTCGTCCGCGGTGTTCACGTTGAAGAAGAGGAGGTCCGGGTCCGCGAGTGAGCGCACCTCGGCCAGGGGGAGGATACCGACTCTGACGCGGTCGTGGAAGCCGATGGCCCGCAGATCGCCGGCCGTGAGACTGGCGGCGATCGCATCCCGGCAGGCGGGGCCATACGCGGCACACAGCGGTTCGACCCCTCGGCGCCCGCCGCTTTCCGGAAGTACGGCATCGTGCCGTGCGAGCTGCGCGGCCAGGGCGCGAATCAGACCTTCCGAGACGAACGGCATGTCCCAGGCGACGCACACCACCGGCGCGGGTGCTTCGACCACCGCGGTGTAGATCCCGCCCAGGGCCCCGAGGCCGGGCCGCACATCCGCCACCGTGCGCAGGTCGGGCCGCCAGCTGGAAGCGTCAGGCGCGTTGGCGACCAGGAGCGGCGGCTCTTCCAGCGCGGCTGTCATCACCTCGACCAGCCGGTCGAGGATCCGCTCTCCCCCTACGACCTCCAGGCCCTTGGGCTTGCCGCCGAACCGGCTGGCCTCACCACCAGCCAGGATAGCTCCACGCACGCTGTCCCTCGGTCCCTTCGCTCCGCTCAGGGCAGGCTCCGCTGTCCCGCTGTCCCGCTTCAATATCGACGCCCCCTCCGCCGCTCCAGGATTATGTCGAAGCCGAACGTCATGCTGAAAAGATGCTTGAATACGAGCTCGTGGGGCGGAACGAACCCGGCAATGGGAATGGATCCGGTAACCTGGTGGATCCCCTGGATGTTGTCGCGGATCTCCCAACGAAGCTGAGATCCCTTCCCGAGGGCCGCGGTGACTCCGAGCCCCAGGGCGAGCGAAGGATCGACCCTCGAGGTCTTGTCATCATTGTAAATCACAAGGGTTGATGGTCCGGAATCGGTCGGGAACTCTCCCTGGGTTCTGATCGCGCTCTGGTTGCTGAGGGTAAGGCCCAGGTTGATACGGGCGTAGGGAGATAACCGTTTCCGGCTGCTGAATCGAAACACCGGACCCGCGGACAGGGTAACGGCGCTTGCCGGCTTCACGCGCCCCTGAAGCGACTGGCAGACTGCCGCGACCTCGCCCGAGCCCGAGGTGAAGACGTGGCGGCAGTTGTCCTCGAAGCCGAGTCCGATGAGGAAGCCCTCCACGGCGATCCCCAGCTTCGCGCTCGGGAAGTACGTGCCCCCGAAGCCGACCACGAGATTCGACCGGATCCGCCGGCTGACGCCGAAGCTGTCCGTGGGAGTGGTGAACTGCACTGCTTGCGGACTGACCGACCACAGGTCCGCGCCGTCCACCCATCCAAGCGAAACACCGAGAACCAGGCGCGCCTCGTCCCGAGTGGCCTGCGCGCCGGCGCTCAGGGGCGCGACACCGGTCCCGAGGAGGACGGCACAGACCAGCCTTCGAATCCGCATCAGGCCCCCAGAAATTGGTGGTCCACCGCGAGACACCGGTCCATGACGACATCGATACCGGCTGCTTCCAGCTCCCGTGCCACGCCGTCGTGCCGAATCCCCTGCTGCATCCAGACCAACGCCGGCCGCACCTCGAGCATCGCCTCGAGCAGCGCGGGCACGTGCTCCGATCGCCGGAAAATGTTCACTACGTCGATAGGCCCCGCGGCAGCAGCAGACCGGAGATCCGGATGCACCGGCTCGCCGAGGGTCACCCCCCCGACGGGATGAACCGGGATGATGGTATACCCAGCCGACTGGAGGTATGCCGCCACTCCGTGGCTGGGGCGTTCCGGTTTCCGGCTGAGGCCCACGACGGCGATGCGACGGGCGGTCCGGAGGATTTCCCGAAGCCGTTTCCGGTCAGGAGGCACCGGGGCCCGCTGCACCATGATGCTGTGGGTGTGCGCTCACCGCCCGTCCGATCAGGATCATGCCGCTGCGGCGGGCAATCTCCACCGCCAGGGTAGATGGAACCGAAGGTGTGGCGACATACGCCAGCCCCGCCCTGGCGGCCTTGAACGCAAGCTCGGCTGAGATTCTTCCTGTCACCAGCAGCCCCAGGCCCTGCACCGCCCGGCCGGCCAGAAGGGCGCTTCCCAGCACTTTGTCCACGGCGTTATGCCGGCCGATGTCTTCCGCGTGGGCGATGAGCGGCGACGGCACGCCGGCGGGATCGATCAACGCCGCGGCATGGATTCCACCGGTGTCCTTGTAGCGCTCCCCTTTCGCGAACAGTGCCTTGAACCAGCCGCGCAGCTCTTCCGGGCCCGGCGCCGTGCCTCTCGAGGGCTGGCCGTCTACGGTGGCAGGATCGGCGAGAAAAGTGGAGACGGCCCCGCAGCCCGATGCCAACACAGGCTTGCGTGCCTCCGCTGCGACGGCGGCCACCCGCTCCGGCGGTATCTCGGCCCAGAAGCCGAGATCGGTGGCGCAGGGGCGGAGGCGCACCTGCTCGATGCTGTCGATATAGCCTTCTCCGTGCAGCCACCCGAGGGCCAGCTCTTCCAGCAGGTCGGGGGTGCACATCCATGTCACGGCAGGACGGCTGTTTACCTCCAGCCACACCGGCACCTCTTCTACCACCGCGTCCTCCGACATGCGGCCGCCCCGCTTGGAAGGCTGGGTCCGGTCAGTCACGCCCGGTACAGTCGGCATACAGCTTGGGATCCTCCATGAACATGACCGGCAGGTCGAGATTCAGGTGTCTTCCGCGGAAAGGAACGGTACAGAGGGACGCCGCCATTGTCAGGGCGAGAACGAGTAGCCGAAGCCCAGCTGAAACCAGGGGCTCGTGGTCCATTCTGAGAGGTCGTTGTCGGTAATCACCGCGTTGCGGTCGTCGATCGTCCCCGGCTCCTCCACCGGCTCCTGCTGGAATGTGGTGGGATAGTCCAGCTTCCAGAAGATTGCCTTGACCTCGCCCTTGAAGTGGAACCGATCGCTGAGGAAAATCCGAACCCCTGCGCTCGGCGCCAGGTAGAACTCGTTACCGAAGTCGTAGCCACTGGTGTCGGCCGGGGTATCCTCCGCGAATGCCAGCCCCACCCCGGAGGCGATAAATGGCGCCAGCCGGTTCCAGCTCTTGCCGCCTGTCATGTTGAACTGGACCGTGAGATCGGCGAAAGTGACGGCCTGGGACACCGGGCCGCTGCGCCGGTTCGCCAGGCGCACGTATGGATTCACGATGAAGCGCTCCAGGGTACCGTAGCTGACGCCCAGGCCGAGCTGGATCGTGCTGCCGGTCCGGATGTCGTATCGCCCGCCCAGGACCCTGCCGTTGTGAGGGCCCATGTTGAAATCCCCCCCGCTGCCGCCGAAATATCCTCCCAGCGCCGTCAGTGTGTGTCCCTTACGGATGTCTCTGAACGGCGAGGCTCCTGGCGGATGGCCCACCTGGGCAAGGGCGGGCTGACCGGCTAGACCGCACAAGACAGCGATCCTCATGCCGAGCGCAGCGAGGGACCTGGCTCGCTGGTTCCGGAGAATCGTGGCCGCAACTCGCATCAATCGCACTCCCTCAGATCGTGTCCCGTCATTTCCACTGGCCGCTCGATGTCAAGAAGGCCCAGGATGGTGGGCGCCACATCGCGCAGCGCGCCCCCGGCCCGCAGTGATGCCGCGTGCGACCGCACGGCCACCAGCGGGACGGGGTTCATGGTGTGCGCGGTGTGGACCCCCCCGGTGGCGGGATCGATCATCATCTCGCAGTTGCCATGATCAGCGGTAATCAGGACGCTGGATCCGGCGTTCTCCGCACTCCGGAGGACTCGGCCAAGGCACTGGTCCACCGTCTCCACTGCCTGGATGACCGCGGGGAGCACGCCGGTGTGGCCCACCATATCGGCGTTGGCGTAGTTGCACAGCAGGAAGTCGTGGTTCCGAGCCTCGATGGCCCGGCAGAGCGCATCGGTCACGCCGGCGGCGCTCATCTCAGGCGCGAGGTCGTAGGTCGCCACCCGCTGTGAAGGAATGAGGCACCGCTCCTCCCCCTTGTAGGGCGGTTCGTACCCGCCATTGAAGAAATAGGTGACGTGCGGATACTTCTCCGTTTCGGCGGTCCGGAACTGGGCCCGGCCCCGGTCGGCCAGCACTTCTGCCAGTATCCGGGCCAGGCTGAAGGGGGGAAATGCCTGGGGAATCGCGAACGTCTGGTCGTACTGCGTCATGGTGACGCTGGAGATCCTGGGACGGTCGCTGACATCGAAGCTTTCGAATCCGGGCACCGCAAGTGCCGCGACAATCTGCCGCATGCGGTCGCTGCGATAATTGAAGAAGAAGACTCCGTCCCCATCCCGCATGGTGCCCACTGGCACTCCGTGGCGGATATGCACCAGCGGCAGGATGAACTCGTCAGTCTCGCCCCGCTGGTAGGCCGCCTGCACCGCCAGCACCGGATGCTCGACCGGGATTCCGCGGCCGTGCACCATGGCCTCGTACGCCAGACGGGTCCGCTCCCAGCGGCGGTCTCGATCCATGCCGTAGTACCGGCCGGTGAGGGTCGCGATATCCACCCGGCTTCCGGCGATCCGGCGCATGTCCATGAGCAGTGTCCGGACCACCTCCGCGCCCAACGTGGGTGCCGAGTCGCGGCCGTCCAGAAACCCGTGAATGGCGATGGATTGGACCTTCTGCCGGATGCCCAGCTCGACACAGGCGAGCAAGTGCCGGTCGAGCGCGTGAACCCCGCCGGGGCCGAGCAGGCCCACCAGGTGGAGGGTGCCGCCGGTCTGTCGCAGCCCGGCGCAGAGCTGGACCAAGGGCTCGATCTGGTAGAAGCTGCCGTTCTGGATGCTCTGGGAGATGCGGACCAGATCCTGCGGAACCACCCGGCCGGCCCCAAGGTTCAGGTGCCCCACCTCGCTGTTGCCCATCTGGCCTTCGGGAAGCCCCACGGCCAGTCCGCTGGCATCCAACAGTGTTCTGGGGTACGATTTCCAGAGCCGCTGCCAGTTGGGGGTGGAAGCCAGCTCGATCGCATTGCCATCACGCTCCTGCCGATAACCCCAGCCGTCCAGGACCACCAGGACCACCCCGGGGGTGCTTCCGTTTGACATGGGTCTCCGCGTGTTCTACAATGCGCCACTGTGATTTACGCGCCGCAATCTAGTCCCGGCCTAGGCCGGCTACCAGCCTGCGTGGCGGCCGCGTTCCTGCTCGTTGTGCCTGTCGTCCATGCCCAGGAGCTTCAGGAAATTTCGGTCGCCACCCGGCTCAGGAAGGAGCCGAGCGGGATCCCGCTGGTGTCTCTGCCGGCGGGCACTTCGGTGGAGTCGGGACGAACCCGGGGCGACTGGCGCGAGGTGGTGATCGAGGGATGGATCTTCAGCCAATCCACCGAAAAAACCACCCGGGACGGTTTTGATGTGGTGGTGACAACGGCTGCCGGGGAAAACCTCCGCGACGCCCCCAACGGTGCGGTGGTCGCGCGAGTGCGGAGCGGCGCCTTGTTTCATAAGCAGGAGGTGCGGGGTGGTTGGACCCGGGTCCGCCGCGCCGGCTGGGTTCCCCGTCATGCCGTGAGGACTCCGGCTGCGGAGCGCGCGTCCGCGCCTTCTCCGCCGGTGGAGCGGCCGGTGGCGCCAGTCCCGCTCACCGAGCCCGAGGAATCGGGCGCGCTGACCCCGCAGAGCGCTGCCGCTCCCGATGAAGCGGCGGCCGACTCCGAGGCGGTGCGAGTATCTCGCGAGACCGTCATTTACGCGGCACCGCAAGGAGGACAGTTCGGGACCCTGCAACCCGGCGCTCCCACCCGGGTGATAGCTCGCTCCGGCGATTGGACCCGGGTTCAGTTGGAGGGCTGGGTCCGCCAGGTCGATCTGGGCGGCGGAACCGGCACGTCGCTGGGAGGGGTAACCGCTGCCGAGGTCCGGGCGGACCCGGCCCGCTACATTGGGCGGCCGGTAGACTGGCGGCTCGAGCTTATCGCGGTGCAGACCGCGGACGATCTGCGGGTGGAGATGCCGAAGGGTCAGCTCTACCTGCTTACTCGCGGACCCCTGCCGGAGCCGGGCTTCGTCTATGTGACGGTTACTCCCAGGCAGGCCGAGGAGTTCCGGGCGCTCCAGGCGCTCCAGGAGGTTACCCTGCGCGTGATCATCAAGGCGCCGCGTACCCGCTTTCTGGCGACGCCGGTAGTGGAGATGGTGTCGCGGGTGGAGTAGGCCAGTCGCCAGTTGCCAGTCGCCAGTCGCCAGTCGCCAGTCGCCAGATTATGAATTAAGCCTAGACCTCACCTGCGGTTCACACTGGCGACTGGCGACTGGCGACTATTTATGAACGACCTTCTCAAGCAACGCATCATTCGTCTGCTCGACGCCGCCAGCGACGAGCGCGGCTATCAGATCCTCGACTTCGTCGAGTTTCTCGACAGCAAGTACGCCGAGCGCTCCCAGCCGGATGGGCTGCTGTCCCGAATCACGGCCACGGTCGAGAATACGATGCGCGCCGGCCAGTTGCCGATCCAGGCCATCACCGGAACGATGGGGCTGATGGATAGCGCCGCCAAGGTCATGAAAGGCCTGGCGGCCGCCGGCCAGGCCGTGGTCGAAGAGGCCGTCAAGGCGGTCGAGTCGCCGGACCAGGGCGGAGAGAAGCCGCGCCAGATCCCCTGACCATATAGGTACTGATGGCGACGACCCAGACTCCTCCTCCCGTCACCTCCGCACCTTCCGAGTTCATACGCGGCATCGGTCCGATCGCAGCCATCTCGCTGGTGGTCGGCTCGATGATCGGCTCGGGCATCTTCATCGTCTCGGCCGACATCGGACGGCAGGTTTCCGACTGGGGGCCCGGTGCGTTGCTGGCGGTCTGGCTTATCACCGGGGCCATGACGGTGACCGGGGCGCTGGCCTACGCCGAGCTCGCCGCCATGATGCCCAGGGCCGGCGGTCAGTACGTTTTTCTACGGGAGGGACTCTCCCCCGCCGCGGGGTTCCTCTACGGCTGGACCCTGTTTACCGTGATTCAGACCGGAACCATCGCCGCCGTCGCGGTGGCGTTCGCCCGGTTTCTCGGCGTGCTGGTGCCGAGCATCACGCCGGAGATCTTCCTCCCGCTGGGGAGCCTTCAGCTTCCCGGCGCCGCCGATCCGATCCAGCTGGGTCTTTCTCCTCAGAGAGTCGTGGCCGTCCTGATGATCGCGGCCCTGACCGCCATCAACGTACGGGGCGTGCGCCTGGGCGCCGCCATTCAGACCGGGTTCAGCGTCGCCAAGATCGGCGCCCTGGCAGTGCTGGTGGTGCTGGGTCTCACGCTGTTCCGCCGGCCCGACGTGGCCGCCGCCAATTTCTCGAATTTCTGGGGGACGGGCGACTGGAGCCTGGCGGTCATGCCGGTGCTGGGCGCGGCCATGGTCGGATCGCTGTTCTCCAGCGACGCGTGGAATAACGTCACCTTCGCAGCTGCCGAAGTGCGAGACCCCACCCGAAATCTTCCGCGCGCGCTTGCCATCGGTACCGGTCTGGTGAGCGCCCTCTATATCCTGGCGAACGTGGCCTATCTGAACATCCTGCCATTCTGGGGGGACCCCAATGGCACCGACGTGATGTCGCGGGGACTGCAGTACGCGGCCCAGGATCGGGTGGGCACTGCGGCCATCGAGGTGGCGCTCGGCAGCGGCGCCGCCGCCATCATGGCGGTGGCAATTCTTCTCTCGACCTTCGGCTGCAACAACGGCTTGATCCTGGCGGGTCCCCGGGTGTACTACGCGATGGCACGCGACAATCTGTTCTTCGCGCGGGCGGGCACACTGCATCCGATTTATCGCACGCCGGTCTTCGGGCTGGTGGCGCAGGCGCTCTGGACCATGGTCCTGTGCCTGAGCGGTACCTACAGCGAGCTCCTCAACTATGTCGTCTTCGCGGCCCTGATCTTCTACCTGCTGACCACGGTCTCGCTCTTCCGGCTGCGGCGGCTCCGGCCCGACCTTCCCCGCCCGGTGAAGGCCTTCGGATATCCGGTTCTCCCCGCGCTCTATATCGTGGCGATTGGATTTCTGCTGGTGGTGCTGCTGGCGGACCCGCAGCAACGGAAGTTCTCCGCGCTCGGCCTTCTCATTGTAGCTCTGGGTATCCCGGTGTATGCCGTGTGGCGCCGAGCCCGCCCGGTGTGACCTCCATCGCTGCCAGGCTGCAGGAGACCGATAAAATTCGGGCTCACCCTGAAAGCCGTAGCGTCACGATCGCACCCTTGACGACGATTTCAATAGGAAGCCCATGACCGAGGTCCTACGCCACCAGGAGAAGCCTACCGCCGCCGCCGGGAAGAGTCAGACCGGAGTACTCGGCCTGGACAGCGTCATGGACGGTGGCTACCCCAGCGAACACCTGTTTCTCATCGAGGGGGATCCGGGAACCGGTAAAACCACCCTCGCGCTCCAGTTTCTTCTCGAGGGCGCGCGCCGGGGAGAACGGGGCCTGTATGTGACACTCTCCGAAAGCGCCGAAGAGCTCAGGCTGGTGGCAAAGTCCCATGGCTGGTCACTCGATGGCATCGAGCTGTTCGAGCTGATGCCGGATGAGGAGTCGCTGAGTCCCGACGCACAGTATACCGTGTTCCACCCGTCTGAAGTGGAGCTGACCAACACCACGCGCACTATCTTCGAGATCGTAGAGCGGGTGAAGCCGACGCGGGTGGTATTCGACTCGCTCTCCGAGCTGCGCCTCCTGGCTCGCGATTCCCTGCGCTACCGCCGCCAGATTCTCGGCTTCAAGCACTTCTTCACTCACCATCGCTCCACGGTGCTGCTGCTCGATGACCGCACCGGGGAGGATAGCGATCAGCAGCTACGAAGTCTGGCACACGGAGTACTGCTTCTAGAGCAGCTGGCGCTCGACTATGGAGCCGAGCGACGGAAGCTGCGCGTGGTGAAGATGCGGGGAGTGCTGTACCGCGGAGGATACCACGACTACACCATCCGGACCGGCGGGATCGAGGTGTTCCCCCGGCTTATAGCGGCTGAACATCACACGCCGTTCAAACCTGCCGCTGTGCTGAGTGGTGTGAAGGAGCTGGATACGCTGCTGGGCGGAGGACTCGATCGAGGTACCAGCTCCATGATCATGGGGCCCGCCGGATGCGGGAAGACCGTCCTGGCCACCCAATATGCCTGCGCCGCGGCCGACCGGGGCGATCACGTCGCCCTGTACCTTTTCGACGAGCGGCTCAACACCTTCATGGATCGCGCCGAACGCCTCGGCATGCCGTTGGCCCGGCACGTGGAGCAGGAGCGGATCCTGATCCGCCAGATCGATCCTGCGGAGGTATCTCCGGGCGAGTTTGCCCACGCCATCGTTGATGCTACCAAGCGCCACGGCAGCCAGTTTATCGTGATCGATAGTCTGAACGGCTATCTGAACGCGATGCCGGAGGAGCGGCTGTTGGACATCCGGCTGCACGAGCTCCTGAGCTACCTGGCGCAACGGGGAGCGACCACGCTGCTCACGCTGGCGCAGCATGGCATGTTTGCCTCGACGGCCGGGAGTCAGGCCGAGGTGAGCTACCTGGCCGACAGCCTCCTGGTGCTCAGATTCTTTGAATCGATGGGCGAGGTTCGGAAGGCGATCTCGGTGTTGAAGAAGCGTAGCGGTCCGCATGAGCTGACCATCCGGGAGTTCCAGGTCACCAACCGGGGGGTGAGGGTGGGGGAGCCGCTCCGGGAGTTCCAGGGGGTGCTCACCGGGGTGCCGGACTACGTGGGGCAGCGGCAGCCGCTGCTGGCTGTGGAGGGCCCCGGCGCCAGTGACAGATAAGCAGGAAGAGCAGGTCGCGTCCGGCGAAAGGATTCTGCTTCTCGCGCCCACCGGCCGCGATGCCGAGTTGCTTGCATCCACCCTTTCCCAAAACGACTTCCAGCCTGGCATCTGTCCGGACATGGGCTCGCTGACCGAGTCGCTCGTAGCCGGCGGGGCGGTGGCGATCATTGCAGAAGAAGCTCTGCACGGACCCGGGTCCGATCAGCTCGACGCGAGCCTGGCCGCACAACCCTCCTGGTCCGACCTACCCGTCATCGTCCTCCTCAGCAGCGGCGCCACCCTGGCATCCAGCCGAGCGCTGCTCTCCCGATTCGCGCGCCACGGAAACGTGACCCTGCTGGAGCGACCGGTCCGCACCGTGGCCTTGACGAGCACGGTGCAGGCCGCCCTTCGAGCCCGTTACCGGCAGTACGAAGTCCGGGACCATCTGAGCGAGCGGGCCGCGGTCCAGGCGGCGCTCGAACGCAGTGAGGCGCGCTATCGGTCGCTGGCCCTCGCCTCTTCCGCCGTCGTGTGGATCAGCGATCCGGACGGGCGCTTCCGGGGAGATGGCACGACCTGGCAGCAGTACACCGGCCAGACCGAAGAGGAGTTCGCCGGTTGGGGATGGCTCAACGCGATTCATCCCCAGGACCGCGAGGCCACTACTGCAGCCTGGCGCCGAGCAGTGGAGCGAAACGAGATGTACTACGCCGAGTACCGCCTGAGGACCCGGGACGGCTCCTATCGGCGAGTGATGGCGCGGGCAGTTCCGGTGACGGATTCGGAAGGCAATGTGGAGTGGGTGGGTGCATGCACCGATGTGGAGGATGAGCGCCGGGCGGCGGACCACCTGCGGCAGACCCAACGGATCGAGGCGGTAGGCAACCTGGCGGGCGGCGTGGCCCACGAGGTCAACAACATGATGACCGCCGTTATCGGGTTCGGCGGGTTCGTGCTCAAAGGCATGCCGGACAATCATCCCCAGCGTTCTGACGTGTCCGAAATGGTAAAGGCGGCGACCCGCGCGGCCGGGATCACCCGCCAGCTCCTGGCATTTACCCGGCAGCAGGTGCTCCAGCCCTCGGTGCTCGATTTCAACGCGGTGATCTCCGATCTGGGGCGCATGCTCACCGGATTCCTGGGCGCCGACATCGAGCTCGGCATACGTCTGGACCCGCAGACGGGGCGGGTTCGCGCCGACCGGGGGCAGCTGGAGCAGGTGATCATCAACCTGGCGCTCAATGCCAGGCACGCCATGAGATCGGGTGGGCGCCTGACGCTCGAGACCAGCCGCGTATCTCTGGACGAAGGCTATGCCCGCCGGCACGTGGGCACCTCGATCGAATCGGGCGATTACGTCTCCCTCTGCGTGACCGATACCGGCGATGGAATGGACGCCGCCACCAGGGCCCGAGCCTTCGAGCCCTTCTTCACCACCAAGCCGGTGGGGCAGGGAACCGGTCTCGGACTCTCCACCGCCTACGGAATCGTGAAGCAGTCGGGCGGGTACATCTGGCTCTACAGTGAGCCCGGCCAGGGTACCAGCGTCAAGTTGTACCTTCCGAAAGTCTCGGATCCCATCAGCCGGCCCTCCCGGCCGGTCATGGCGCCTCGGGGCGAGGGAGAGGTCCTGCTGGTCGTGGAGGATGAGGAGGCGGTGCGCACCCTCACGCGGCGTACTCTCGAGGAGGCGGGCTACCGGGTGCTGGAGGCTGCCACGGGGCGGGCCGGCCTGGAGCTGATCCTCAGCGCCGAGATCCAGCTTATCCTGTGCGACGTCATTCTGCCGGAGATGAGCGGGCACGAGCTCGGCCGGAGGGTCGCAGCCGTGCGACCCGACATCCCTATCCTTTACATGTCCGGCTATCCCGGCCTCGAGGTGGTCGAGCGGGGTCTCATAGCGCACGACGCCCCATTCATCGAAAAACCGTTCACGGCCAGCGGCCTGGCCAGCGCGGTCCGCGGGCTTCTCAACCAGGACCGCGCCGCTCCTTCTTCCGCTTGATTTCGCCGCAAGCGGCCACTACTGTTGGAGATGGACCGATCAAACTCAGGCCCGCCGACCGTCCATCGTGGACGCCGGTGGGTCTTCTTGTGTAGGCAGAGTAGCCCGTGAGCATGATCCGTCCCAAGCTCGGCCTCACCTTTGACGACGTGCTTCTCGTGCCCCGGCACTCCGCCGTCCATCCGCGTGAGGTCTCCACCGTCACCCGCTTCACCCGCACGATACCCCTCAACATTCCATTGATCTCCGCCGCCATGGACACGGTCACCGAGGCCGACATGGCGATCGCCATGGCGCGAGCCGGTGGCATCGGGGTGCTCCATAAGAACATGACCGTAGAGCGCCAGGCAGCGGAGGTGGATCGGGTCAAGCGCAGCGAAAGCGGGATGATCCTCAACCCGATCACGCTGGGTCCCGACCGACCGCTGCGCGAAGCCTACGCCCTCATGCGGCGCTTCAAGATCTCCGGCGTACCGATCGTCGACGGGCAGGGCCGCCTGGTGGGGATCATTACCAACCGCGATCTCCAGTTCGAGCGCAATCTGGACCAGCCGATTCGCGATGCCATGACCAAGGAGAAGCTGGTGACGGCGCCGGTGGGTACCGGTCTGGACGAAGCCGAGCGCATCCTGGCCCGGCATCGCATCGAGAAGCTGCCGGTGGTGGATAACCAGGGGGTGCTCAAGGGGCTGATCACGGTGAAGGACATCTTCAAGCGGCGCGAGCACCCGCTGGCGAACAAGGATCAACACGGCCGCCTGCGGGTAGCGGCAGCGGTGGGGGGCGGAGCCGATGCGGTCGCCCGGGCGCGTTCGCTCGTCGGCGCCGGAGTGGACGTCATCGTGGTTGACTCCGCCCATGGCCACAGCGAAGGGGTCCTGGCCACGGTGGACCAGCTCCGCGAGGCATACCCTGATGTCCAGCTGGTAGCGGGCAACGTCGCGACCGAAGCCGGCGCCCGGGAACTGGTGCGCCGCGGGGCCGATGCGATCAAGGTAGGGATCGGCCCCGGCAGCATATGCACCACCCGGGTTGTCACCGGCGTCGGGGTCCCCCAGGTCACCGCAATTCTCGACTCGCTGCGAGGCGCCGACGATGTGCCCATCATCGCCGACGGCGGTGTGAAGTACTCGGGCGACGTGGTCAAAGCCCTGGCGGCGGGGGCCTCGTCGGTGATGATGGGCTCCATGCTGGCCGGGACCGAAGAGAGCCCCGGCGAATCGGTGCTGGCCGAAGGACGCCGGTTCAAGATGATCCGCGGTATGGGAAGCCTCTCCGCCATGCAGGACGGATCCGCCGACCGCTACTTCCAGGAAGGCGAGATGGCGGCGTCCAAGATGGTGCCCGAAGGGATAGAAGGGCGGGTACCATACCGAGGCCCTGTCACCGATGTGCTCTATCAGATGGTGGGCGGGCTGCGCAGTGGCATGGGCTACTGCGGAGTGGCCACTATACCCCAACTCCAGTGCGACGTCGAGATGATTCAGATTACCACCGCTGGTTTGCGGGAGTCACACCCGCACGACGTAACGATCACACGAGAAGCTCCGAACTACAGCGCGTGAATGCAGTAAACGGTAAACAGTGAACGGTAAACGGGGCGCCCGTCCCGCTCAGCATCGAATCTCCGTTCACTACTTCACCGTTCACCGTTCACCGTTCACCCTTCACGTAATCAACGAAGGACTCCGATGAACCTCTGGGCCACCAAGTCCATAGCTGAACTCCGTGCCGAAGCCGAAGCCACCGGGGAGGGCTCGCTGCATCGCGCACTCGGCGCGCTCAACCTCACCATGCTGGGCATCGGCGCCATCATCGGGGCGGGAATCTTCGTGCTGACCGGCATAGCCGCCGCGTTGCACGCAGGTCCCGGGGTGGTGCTGTCGTTCGTGGTCGCCGCGGTGGCCTGCGGCCTGGCCGGACTCTGCTATGCCGAGATGGCCAGCACGGTGCCGGTGGCGGGAAGCGCCTACACCTACTCCTACGCCACCATGGGGGAGTTCATCGCCTGGATCATCGGGTGGGACCTGGTTCTGGAATACGCCATGGGAGCAGCCACGGTGGGGGTGGGCTGGTCCGGCTACCTCGTAAGCCTGCTCGACTATTTCGGGGTTCACCTGCCCACGGCGGTCACGTCGGCGCCGCTCCGTTGGTGCAGCGGGGCCGATGTTACCAACGCCGTTGCGACATGCGTGCAGGAAGGCTGGAACCGGACCGGCTCGCTCTTCAACCTGCCGGCCGCGTTCATCGTCCTGGTGGCCACCTGGATTCTGGTGGTCGGCATCAGAGAGTCCGCCAAGGTCAACAATCTCATCGTGGTGCTGAAGATCGCGGTGGTCCTCCTGTTCATCCTGTTCGGCCTGCAGTACGTCACCCCGGAAAACTGGAAGCCGTTCATCCCGCCCAACACCGGCGCCTTCGGCGACTTCGGCTGGAGCGGTGTGTTTCGCGGCGCCGGTCTGATCTTCTTCGCCTATATCGGCTTCGATGCGGTGAGCACCGCGGCGCAGGAGGCCAGGAATCCGCAGCGGGACATGCCGATCGGCATCCTGGGATCGCTCGGCGTATGCACGATCCTCTACGTGCTGGTGGCGCTTACGCTAACGGGCCTGGTTCACTACTCCGAGCTGAACGTGGCTCATCCCGTGGCCTATGCGGTAGAGCGTGTCAGCCAGCTTTCCTGGCTCCGGCCGCTGATCACGCTGGGCGCGGTGCTGGGGCTGGGGTCGGTGGTGCTGGTGATGCTCCTGGGGCAGTCCCGGGTGTTCTATGCCATGTCGCGTGACGGCCTGATCGGTCCCTGGGCCGGCAAGGTTCACCCCCGATACCGCACGCCCTATCTCTCGACCATCTGGGTGGGGGTGGTTGTCGCGGTCATTACCGCGACCTTTCCGATCCAGATTCTGGGCGAGCTGGTCAACATCGGTACGCTGCTGGCGTTCGTACTGGTCTGCCTCGGCGTCTGGGTGCTTCGGCGCAAGCGTCCCGACCTCGATCGGCCATTCAAGACCCCGCTGGTGCCGCTGGTTCCGATACTCGGCGTCCTTGCCTGCCTGGGGCTGATGGCGACGCTTCCGGGCGATACCTGGCTTCGGCTCCTGATCTGGCTGGCCATCGGCTTCGCGATCTACTTCGGCTACGGACGCCACCACAGCCGGCTCCAGCGGGAGCGCGAAGGGGTCTCCTTCCGAGGGAGGCCCGTGAAATAGTGGTGTGGAAACGTTCGCCTCTGACCCCTACCGTGTGAGGGCCGCAGATGGATCTGTTCCGACGTAAAAGCGTCACCGCGCTCCAGGCCGAGGCTCTGGGCGACAACAGCCTGAAGCGTGCTCTGGGACCGTGGAACCTCACGGCGCTCGGCATCGGCGCCATCATCGGCACCGGCATCTTCGTGTTGACCGGTACGGTGGCCGCCCAGAACGCGGGCCCCGCCGTGATCCTCTCGTTTGTGTTAGCCGGCGTCGCCTCGGTGTTCGCCGCCCTCTGCTACAGCGAGTTCGCGTCGCTGGTGCCGATGGCCGGCAGCGCGTACACCTACAGCTATGCTACGCTCGGCGAGTTCATTGCCTGGATCATCGGGTGGGATCTAGTGCTCGAGTACGCTCTCAGCGCCACGACGGTCGCCATCGGCTGGTCCGGCTACGTGGTGTCGTTCCTCGAGGACATCGGTATCTATGTGCCGGCCCAGTTCCAGGCCGCTCGGGGCACAGTGGTGACCATGGCCGACGGCAGCACGGTGACTGCGCTCTTCAACATCCCGGCCGTTCTCATCATCGCCGTCGTGACGACGCTCCTGGTCGTCGGCATCAAGGAATCGGCATCGGTCAACAACGTCATCGTGGTCATCAAGCTGGCCGTGGTGATCCTGTTCATCGCGCTGGCCGCCCAGCACGTAGACCCGGACAACTGGAAGCCATTCATCCCCGCCAACACGGGAGACCGGGAGCACTTCGGCTTCAGCGGCGTCGTGGCCGGCGCGGCGATCGTCTTCTTTGCATACATCGGTTTCGATGCGGTGAGCACGGCGGCGCAGGAGGCCAAGAACCCGCAGCGAGACATGCCGATCGGCATCCTCGGCTCGCTGGCGATCTGCACCGTGCTCTATGTTATCGTGGCGGCTATCGCCACGGGTGTGCTGCACTACACTCAGCTGGATGTCCCCGACCCGATCGCCAAGGTGGCCGACCATGCCGGTCTCGGGGTATTCGCCAGCCTGATCAAGATGGGCGCGATAGCCGGCCTGACGTCGGTGATCCTGGTGCAGCTGCTGGGCCAGTCGCGCGTGTTCTACAGCATGTCCCGGGACGGCCTGCTGCCGCCGTTCGTGCAGAAGATCCACCCGCGGTTCCGTACGCCGTACATCACCTCGATCGTCACCGGGATCGCGGTCGCCATTCCCGCGGCGATTCTGCCGGTGCGCGACGCAGCCAAGCTCGTGTCCATCGGTACCCTGCTCGCGTTCGTGATCGTGTGCCTGGGGGTGCTGGTGCTGAGAATCCGCGAGCCTAACCTGCACCGGCCCTTCAAGACGCCACTGGTCTGGTTCGTCGCCCCTGCCGGGGCGCTCTCCGCCGCATATCTGATGTTCTATCTCGACGCGCAGACCTGGCTGCGCCTGCTGGCATGGCTCCTGATCGGCTTCGCCATCTACTTCCTCTACAGCCGGCGCCATTCCAAGCTGGCTCGGCCGGGACCGGAATAAGGGGTTCTCACGACTGGGGGCGGAGTCGGTTAGTATACGGAAATGCCGTACGCACTGTCACCAGATCAGATTGCCCGGGCCCGGGAATTCGCCGCCGCACTCAAGCCCGGGCAACGGGTCTGCATCACGACGCATGTGAATCCGGACGGCGATGGCCTGGGCAGTGAGGTAGGGCTGGTGCACCTGCTTCGCACCCAGGGAATCGATGCCGTCATCACCAATCCAAGCCCCACTCCCCCGCGGTTCAGCTTCCTGTTCGATGACCTGCCCGGAGTAGACCGCTCCCCGGAAGCCGTGAAGGAGCTGCGCCGGGCGGACCTTATCATCGTCCTCGACATCTCGGACCTCAACCGTCTCGGTATGCTGATCGAGACCGTGCGGGATTCCGGCGTGCCGGTCGCGTGCATCGATCATCATGTGAGCGCCGGCGTGCTCCCGGCCGGTCCCCGCTACGTCGATCCCGGCGCCGCGGCCACCGGCGAGCTCGTCTTCGAGGTGGCCCGGGCCAATGAGTGGCCCATGAGCCAGGCGGCCGCCCGCGGGCTGTACGTCGCCCTTCTCACCGATACCGGCGGCTTTCGCTTCAGCAACACCCGGCCCCGCACGCTCCGCGTGGCCGCCGACCTGCTCGAGGCCGGGGTGGACGCCGAGGAGATCTATCTGGAGGTGTATGCCAAGGCACCCGAGGGCCGCCCCCGGCTGTTCGCCGAAGCGCTGCAGACGCTGGTGGTGGAGCAGGAGTACGGCCTGGCCTGGGTCACGGTCCCTCCGGGCGCTATCGAGCGGCTCAAGGTGTCCTCCGACGACCTCGACGGGGTGGTGGAGTTTCCCCGGTCCATCGAGGGCGTTCGCATGGCGCTGCTGTTCCGGGAGATCTCCCAGGGGCGGGTGAAGGTGTCGCTGCGGTCGGTTGGTAATGTGGACGTGGCGGCGTTCGCCAAGCCCTACGGGGGAGGCGGACACACCAAGGCAGCGGGTCTGAGTCTGGTTGGGTCGATGGCGGAGGTGCAGCGGGTGGTACTGCAAGCGGCGCGGGAGTATTTGGGGACGAATGGAGTCGCGAGTCGCGAGTCGCGAGGCGCGCAAGAACTTCAGCCTGACCGCGGGGAGTCCGACGGGAACGCCGGCGCACGCTGAACTACACTGTTTCCGTAATTCGTGGCTCGTCACGCGCGACTATATTCCCACCATGGACATTTTCGATCGAATCGAACGCACCCTCGACACCCTGCGCCCCTACATCGCCTCCCACCGCGGGCACGTAGAGGTCGTGGATTTTGACGCGCAGGACGGAACTCTCCTCCTGCGCCTGGGCGGGACGTGTCACGGCTGCGCGGCCTCTGCGATCACCCTGAAGCAGGGAATCGAGTCCCGGCTCCGCCAGATGGTTCCCGAAGTGAAGCACGTGGAAGCGGTCTAGCCTTGGCCGAATCGCTCGAGGCGCGCGTGACGGCCGCACTGGCCGCCATCCAGAATCCCCGACTGGAAAATGACCTTCTTTCCGCCGGCATGATCCGGGACCTGAGCGTCAGTGAGGAAGGCAAAGTCAGCTTTACCTTCCTGCTCGCTCCCGAGGATCCCGCTACGCTGGTGCGGTCGGCCCGCGCGGCGGTGGCGGCGGTGGAGGGGATCCGTCGAGACGATATCAAGATCAACGTCACCAATCCGGCCGGCCCCGCCAAGGCGACGCACGGGCCGCCCCCGGATTCCGGGCCCGGCCCCCAGGTCCCTCCAGCCCCTCAACCGGTAGACCAGCCTAACCTCGGGAAGATCCTGGCGATCTCCTCCGGCAAGGGTGGGGTCGGGAAATCCACTGTCGCGGCGAACCTGGCCGTGGCCCTGGTGCAGGCGGGCTTCCAGGTCGGGGTGATGGACGCCGACGTGTACGGACCCAACATTCCGCGGATGTTCGGGGTCAACGAGCGTCCCGCCGTTATAGGCGGCAAGATCCAGCCGCTCGTTGGCCACGGGGTCAAGCTGATGTCGCTGGGACTCCTGATCGAGCGGGACGCCCCCGCAATCTGGCGGGGGCCGATCATCATGAAGATCATGAACCAGTTCCTCCGAGACGTGGAGTGGGGCCAGCTCGACTATTTCATCGTGGATCTGCCACCCGGGACCGGCGACGCCCAGCTGTCGCTGGTACAGGGCACCCACGTCTCGGGCGCGGTCATCGTGACGACGCCCCAAGAGGTGGCTGTGGGCGACGCGCTGCGTGGAGCCAAGATGTTCGAGCGGGTCGGCGTGCCGGTCCTCGGCGTGGTGGAGAACATGAGCGGCTTCACCGACCCCGAGACCGGGCGCCGCTTCGATCTTTTCTCGACCGGTGGCGGGCAACGCCTCGCTGATGAGATCGGCGTACCGCTGCTCGGCACGGTGCCACTCCAGCCACAGCTCGCCGCGCTCGCCGATGCCGGCGCACCCATCCTGATCGCGCAGCCGGATAGCCCGGCGGCGACAAGCCTGCGGGACATCGCCGAGAGCCTGCAGCAGAAGACGGCCGGGCGTAGTGCGTCGTTGCCGATTCTGCGCGGCTAGGCGGAAGGGCCACGACTCTACCTACCGCCGCTTCACCTACCGCCGCTCTACCTACCGCCGCTTCACCTACCGCCGCTCCACCTTACGTTTCCCGCATGCCGATCATCACCCTCCTCACCGACTTCGGAAGCGCCGACCACTATGTGGCCGAAGTGAAGGGGGTGCTCCTGAGCCGTGCACCTGATGCCACCCTGGTGGATGTCACCCACGGCATAACACCCGGCGACGTTCGCTCCGCGGCATACGTCCTGGGCCGTACCTGGCACCGGTTTCCCGCGGGCACCGTTCACCTGGCGGTGGTGGACCCCGGTGTCGGAACCAGCCGGGCGGCACTCGCCGTCTCCACCAGCAACCACTGGTTCGTAGGGCCGGACAATGGTGTGTTTACGCCAGTACTGCACGGAACCGTGGTCGAAGCGGTGGCCCTGCCCACCCCGGAGAACGCGTCGCCCACCTTCCACGGGCGCGACCTCTTCGCCCCCGCCGCGGCTGCCCTCTCTCGTGGCGTACCGCTTGACACCCTGGGTGAGCCGTTTGCCGGCATGCCGGAACGGCTGGCATTTACCGAACCGCATTATGAGGGAAAGACGGTGGTAGGCGAAGTGGTGTATATCGATCGCTTCGGCAGCCTGGTTACCAATCTGACCACGGAGCTGGTGCCGGTTTACGCCACGCTCGAGGTGGAGGACCTCGATCTTGGCCCCCTCCGCCGCACCTTTGCCGACGTGACCGCCGGAGGACTGCTGGCCTACATCGGTTCCGGCGGAGCCATCGAGATCGCGGTCCGCAACGGGTCAGCCGCCCGGCGGCTCGGCGTGGGTGTGGGCGGGCGGGTTCGGGCCAGGCTCGGTTAACCTGCCGCGGCGCAGCCGGTCGATCACCTGCCGGGTAAATCTCCACAGCTTCCTGATCAAGAGCACGGCCAGGACCACGAGAACCAGGACGATGCCGGCGGTCCAGTACGGGTGCTCGGCCGCCATCCACACCAGAAACACTACCAGTCCATCCTCGAATAAACTGAGCACCCAGTTGCTGACCGGCTCCGGGCTGGTGTTGGCCGCCGCGCGGGTGCTCGCCTTGGCGCCGTGCGACGTGAGCGCCACGCTTCCCGCCAGCAGCGCGGCGCCCAGTTTCCATTCCTCCGACACATTCCCAAAGGCGCTATACGACAGAACTGCAGCAGCGGGAGGACGGATGAAGGTGTGGACCGCGTCCCAGGCGCTGTCGACGTAGGGGATCTTGTCGGCGATGAACTCGATGACGAAGAGCGTGATTGCCAGCCCGAGGACGATCGGGTGGGTGAGGACCTGGAGCGATTCCGGAAGGGTAACCAGGCCGAGCCGCTGCATGATGCCGGCGGCCGCCACAGTGGCGTAGACGTTGAGCCCCGAAGCGAACGAGGTGCCGAGCGCGAACCCGAGGGTCTCGAGGGGGGACATGCTTCAATAGTAAGACGTAAGCGGGAAAAGCAAACGGCGTAAGCGGTGAGCGGGGGGTCCTGCGCCCGGAGTCAGTACTGTCTCCCGCTTACCGCTCACGTTCTCGCAGTTCCCGCTTACGCCTTTATCAGTCCGCCCACTCGACATCCACGTCCCCCACCGCCGTCGTCAAATCGAAGTCCAGGCGGCGCTCCGCCTTCTCGTAGTTGGAGGACAGGTACGCGTTTCCCTGGCGAGACAACCCGGCGGGCTCGAAGCTCGACAGGAACTTGTCCATGGTAATGCGAACGCCGGCGCTGCGGGGAAGCCGAAGGGTGATTCCGCCGACTGCCATGGTGACAGCTACCCGGGCACTGGTGCCGGCCGACCCGCCGAAGTCCAGCACGACCTTGCCCACTCCCCCGTCGAAGCTGATCTCCTGGCAGCGGCTGTTGCCCAGGCCGATCAGCGTGACTTCGGCAGCGCCGGCGCTGAAGGCGGCGCGGCGGCAGCGCATCCCATTGGGGCGGGAAAAACGAACCGTCGCCTCGCTGGCACCGGTATTCAGGTCCAGCTCGGAGATTCGCAGTCCACCCAGCTCGAGGTCCGCGTCCACGGCGCCGAGGCTCAGCTCCAGGTCGAGGTCTACCCGGGGGGAGATGGAGACTACGGCGGTCTGGCTCAGCTGCTTCCGGGAAACGACGCGAACGCCGCCTTCTCCCCGTGCCTTGAGGCCCAGGGTGACCGCCGATCTCGATGCATCGAAGTCGCTGATCGGCAGGAACCGCTCTTCGTCGTAGGACAGGTTCATGCGGTACAGCTCGCGCGGCGTTCCCGGCTGTATCCGAAGGCTGCCGGCGCCGTACTCCAGCCGGGCGGCGAGCCGGGTCTGTCCGTGCAGCTGCCGGAAGGTGCTGAAGGGACGCATGCTCTGCGCCTGCGCCGTGGCGGCACAGAGCGTCAGGATCACAACGGCCCCCAGACGATGCACGGCTACAACCCGCGTGTCGGAGTGCGGGTGCCAGGCCGCCGTCCGGCCGGGACCCCGAACTGCGGCGTGGCCCACAGGTATTCGTCGGTCATCGCCTCGGCCGGGAAGAGACGCCCGGAGAAGTTTTCCCGGATGCCGGCCCGGCTGAGCAGCGCCGCTCCGAACCCCGCGGTTCCGAGCAGCCAGCTAACGAAGAACGCCGCGCCCCACATGATGCTGCCGGCCACCGGCACCCAGCCAAACAGAGCCCAGGCGGACCACAGGCTGGCCAGCGCCAGCAACCCGATGAGGAGATACCGATAGCTGTTGGGAGACCGGACCACTATGCCCTGGGCCATTC
Organism: uncultured Gemmatimonadales bacterium; assembly: GCA_963840165.1. GTDB lineage: Bacteria > Gemmatimonadota > Gemmatimonadetes > Gemmatimonadales > GWC2-71-9 > CAVVWJ01. The sequence goes on along the minus strand of CAWIXT010000006.1, from coordinate 449,511 downwards.
GCCGGCGGGTGTACGTCTCGCCCAGGGCGTGGGCGACGGCGAGATACCCGCCGACGACTCCGACGACGGTCAGCATGGCGAAAACGGCAACCGCGAACGGCAGCAGCAGTATACCGGCGACGCTGAGTATCAGTCCCACAACCAGCATACCGAATGTGGGGAGCAGCAGGATCTGGCCCAGGAGGCCGGTGACAAAGGCCCTTCCGAACGAGTGAGAGACGGTATCCGACACCACTTCCAGGTTCTGCCGTCCGAAGATCACCACACCGAAACCGAGCACCAGCATGGTGAGAAACACTCCCAGCACTCCGGCGATCCGGGCGATGGTACTCTGCACCAGCCCGGGGGCCTCCGCCTGCGCGGCCGGAGCGAGCGAGGCCGCTTGCGCCGAGGTAAGGGTCCTGACCTCACCTCCAATCTCACCACCCTGGTCCCGCACCTCACCTCCGAGCGTGAGGATGTCTCCCGAGACGATCCCGCCCTGGTGGACCACAACGTCTCCCCGCAGAGTCACCAGATTGCCACGGACGCTCCCGTAAACATCGGCGTTGCCATCCACCACCAGCAGGTGCCCGCTCAGGTTTTCCGCCGAGCCCACGCTGTAGTGTCCCCGCCGGGCGGTGCCGCCGGGTATGGTGAGCCTGAGCTCGCCCTTGGTGGAGAGAGCGTCGTGGAGCCGGTCTTCGATGGCGGTGGGCTGGGTGAGGTCACTCAGGTCTACAGTAGCCCCGCCCTGAGGGATTGCCTGGGGGGCTCTCGCTGCGGCGGGACCCCGGCTCTGGAGGCCGACCCGGGTGGAGACATCAGAGACCAGGCCCCAGAAATCCTTCATCAGGTCCCGGCCTGCGGAGGGAGATATTTCCAGACGAGTCTCTGCGGCGAGGGGGCTCGCCAGGCACAGGGCGACCAGAGCGGCTGCGCCGCCGCAATAGCTAAATGGCCGCATGGGCCACCTGCTGGTTCGGCAGAGCCAGAAGGCGGCGCAACGCCAGGACCCCTACCAGGTACACCGTGGTGGCCAGGGCGGATCCCGCCGCGAGATGAATGGGATTCCCGAGCAGCGATCTGGCCGTGCCGTACCAGGGCTGCTCGATCAGGTTCGAAGCGACGCCTCGCAGGCTGAGCCACGCCATCTGCCCGCCCTGGGCCAGGAGCCAGTTGCCGAGCGAGGCGAGCGTATCCTGGTGGCTCAGACTCCAGGCGATGCTGCCGGCCATGGAGCCGAGCAGGAGAATCGTCAGGCTGGCCGCCAGCGCCACGGATTTCCTGGTGGCGAAGAGGCGACGCTGAGTGGCCTGGAGTGACCGGATGGCAAATGGGTCGGGAATGGAGACCGAGGCCATGACCCGCTCGGAAAATCCGGCGGCTGGGCTCATCAGAGGCAGCGCGGCGATCTGGTCTACGATCTCACGCTCCACCCGAACCCGCTCGAGGCAGGCCTGGCAGTGATCCAGGTGCTGCTGCCATTCCTGGGAGAGGTTTCCGGAGAGCCAGGAATCGATCTCGTCCGCCGTCAGGTGGGTTCCCGGTGGTCGGGTCATAAGTGCTGCCCTCTACGTTGAGGCGTAAGTGAAGGTTTCATTCTTTGAGATGGGCCAGCGACTCACGCAGCTCGTTGCGGGCGCGATGGATGTAGGTCTTTACCGTGCCGAGCGGCAGATTCAGAATTTCGGCGATTTCCTCGTAGGGCCGCCCCTCGACATGGCGGAGCAGAATGCAGGAGCGGTACTCGGGCCGCAGCGCGCCGATGGCCGCTTCGATGGCGCCGCCCAACTCCTTGGCCTCGACGGTGTCGAGGGGCGACTCCTGCCGGGCGCCGATCTGGAGCGCGGTGGCCTGCATGGCCTCCGGCGTTTCAGCATGAGGCGAGCCGTCGAGCGACAGCGTGTCCAGCTCCCGCCGGCGGAGGTGATCGATCGCCGCGTTGTTCCCGATCTTGAAGATCCAGGACGAGAATTTGAACTCCGGGCGGTAGGAGTCGATCGCGTTGAGCGCTTTGACGAAGGTCTCCTGCGCCAGGTCCTCCGCCAGCTCCCGGTCCCGCACCATGCGGAACAACAGGGCGAAGACCGGCCGCTCGTAGCGGCGGATCAGCTCGCGGTAGGCGGCCTCCTGGCCGGAGCGGGCCAGCAGCACGACCTCCTGGTCGGTCAGGCCGGCCCATTCGGGGCGGCTGCTAGACACCGGCCGGTCTGCTTGCCAAGGGGGTTCCAGCAAGACTACATTCAGCGCCTATGTTAGCCTCGGATCGTCAGTTACCCGTTTCAGGCGGTCCCGAGAAGCGGGCCTATGTCCGCGACATCTTCAGTGCGATAGCCCCCACCTACGACCGGCTGAACCGCATCATCAGCTTCCGCTTCGATCAGGGTTGGAGGCGGTATGCCGTCGCTCGCCTGGGATGGGAGCGCAAGCCGGAAGGAATCTACCTCGACCTGTGCGCCGGCACCCTCGACTTCGCGGCGGCCCTGACAGGGCGGCCCGGGTTCCGGGGGCGGGTTGCCGCGGCCGACTTCGCCCGGCCCATGCTGGAACAGGGGCGGGACAAGTCCGACCGGGTGGACCCCGTCGCCGCGGACGCCCTCGAGTTACCGTTTGCCGCCGAGCAGTTCGATGGCGCGATGATCGGGTGGGGAGTCCGGAACCTGGTTGATCTCGATAGCGGCCTGGCCGAAGCTGCGCGGGTGCTCAAGCCGGGGGCGCGGCTGGTGATTCTGGAGATGGCGGTGCCGGAACAGCCCCTGCTGCGCAGTGGGTTTCAGCTGTACTTCCGGAGGATCATGCCCTGGATCGGGCGCCTGGTCTCCAAACATACGACCGCCTACAGTTGGCTACCAGAGTCGGCGAGGGTATTTCCCCGGCCGGCCGAGCTCGCCCGGCGCATGCAGGCGCAGGGGTTCGAGGAGGTTACGTACAAGCTGTTCCTGGGCGGGGTGTGTGCGATGCACGTGGGGGAAAAGGGTGAACGGTGAACGGTGAACGGTGAACGGTGAATAGTGAATAGTGAACGGGTGAGAGTGAAGAGGTATCGATGGACGAGAGGCGAGACTCGGCCGGGTAAACGCCTGTTTACCGTTCACCGTTTACCGTTCACGCTTTTCTAGTATGGCCATTAACAACCTCCGCGACTTCATCAAGTCGATCGACCGCATCGGCGAGCTGGTCCGGGTCAGCCATCCCGTGCGAGCCCGGCTGGAGATCGCCGAGATCGCCGACCGGGTCATGAAGAGTCCGGGAGGAGGGCCCGCGCTGCTGTTCGAGCACGTGCTCCTCGACAGACGGCCAGCGGAGCGAGCAGCCGGTCGCCATCAATCTGTTCGGCTCCATGCGCCGGATGTGCCTGGCGCTCGGGACTGAGCGCCTCGACGACATCGGCGGCCGCATATCCGAGATGCTCAACCTGAAGGTGCCGGAGGGACTCTTCGGCAAGCTGGCCATGCTGCCCCGGCTGGCGGAGATCGGGAAGTTCCCTCCCCGAGTCAGGGGCGGCCGTCCCGCGTGCCAGGAGGTGGTGCAGCGGGACGAGGCCGTCAACCTCGAGCGCATCCCCTTTCTCACCACCTGGCCCGGCGATGGGGGCCCTTATATCACGCTGCCGATGGTGATCACGACCGATCCCAGCCGGGGCATACGGAACGTCGGGATGTATCGGGTGCAGGTGCTGGGCCCCAATACGCTCGCCATGCACTGGCAGCGGCATAAAGTCGGCGCGGCTCACTGGCGGGAGATGGCGGCCAAAGGCGAGCGCATGCCGGTCGCCATTGCCCTCGGCGGTGATCCCGCCAGCATCTACGCCGGGTCGGCGCCGCTGCCACCGACGATCGATGAGTTCCTGTTCGCCGGGTTTCTCCGGCGCGAGCCGGTCGAGCTCGCCAAGGCGCTCACCTCCGACCTCGATGTGCCGGCCGAAGCCGAGATGGTGCTGGAGGGCTACATCGATCCGGCGGAGGAGCTGGTGCTGGAGGGGCCCTTCGGCGACCACACCGGGTTCTACTCTCTCGCCGACTACTATCCCAAGGTCCACATCACTGCCGTCACCTCGCGGCGGGATCCGATCTATCCGGCCACTCTGGTGGGCCGGCCGCCGATGGAAGACTTCTACCTGGGTCACGCCACCGAGCGGATCTTCCTGCCGCTGCTCAAGCTCACCATTCCCGAGATCGTGGACTACCACATGCCCGCGCCTGGCATCTTCCACAACCTGGTCTTCGTCTCCATCGACAAGCAGTACCCGGGCCAGGCCTACAAGGTGATGAATGCGTTGTGGGGCCAGGGCCTGATGTCGCTCGCGAAGGTGCTCGTGGTAGTAGACAAGGAAGTCAACGTCCAGGACCCGGACGAGGCATGGTGGGTCGCGCTCAACAACATCGATCCCGAGCGGGACGTGCGCTTCAGCATGGGGCCGATGGACGTGCTGGATCATTCCAGCCGCGCCTTCACCTACGGCAGCAAGATGGGCATCGATGCCACCCGCAAATGGAAGGAAGAAGGCTTCGACCGGGAGTGGCCCGAGCTGATCAAGATGGACGATAAGACCAAACAGAGCGTGGATGAGATGTGGGAGAAGCTGGGGATTCGCCTAGAGGGTCAAGGGTCAAGGGTCAAGGGTCGAGGGTCGGCGTGACGGGCCAGCCTCTAGACCCTAGACCCTCGACTCTAGACCGCGAAGCGCAGACATTCGGCGGGGAATCCCTGCTGATCCGCTACGTCAACTTCGTCAAGCTTCCCCACACCCTCTTCGCTCTGCCCTTTGCGCTACTCGGCGTTCTGGCGGCCTCGAGGGTGGCCCCGGTCACTGCGGGCGACGTCGCCCTCGTCATTATTGCCTTTTCGGCCGCGCGCTGGGCCGCCATGGGGTTCAACCGGATCGCGGACCGAAGCTTCGACGCACGCAACCCCCGCACCCAGAATCGGGAGCTTCCCCGGGGCACCCTGTCGCTCACTCAGGCCTGGGTGTCGGTCGTGCTGGCGGCAGGCATCTTCGTGGTGGCGGCGGCGGTGCTCAATCCGCTGTGCCTGCTGCTGAGCCCGGTCGCGCTCGCGCTGGATCATGCTCTACAGCCTCTCCAAGCGATTCACCTGGTGGCCGCACCTCTGGCTCGGCGTGAGCCTGGCGATCGCCCCGGTCGGCGGGTACCTGGCGGTCACCGGCCACTGGAGCGACCCGGCCTGGATGCTGCTCGCCATCACGGCGGGGGTCGCCACCTGGGTCGCCGGGTTCGACATCTTCTACGCGCTGCCCGATGCGGGTTTCGACCGGGCTCGAGGGACTTCGGAGCGCCGTGGTCCGGCTGGGCGAGTCGCGCGCGATCCTGCTGGCCAAGCTGCTCCACGGCCGTCACCATTCCGGCGCTCGCGCTCTTCGGCTACGCGGCCGGCTTCGGACTGTGGTACTATATCGGCCTCGTCGTCGCGGCCGGTATTCTGGTCTACGAGCACCAGCTGGTGCGGCCCGGCGATCTCTGCCGGCTGGACGCGGCGTTCTTCACCATGAACGGGGTGATGTCGGTGACTGGTGTTTGGGTTTGCGCTCGTCGATCGGGTGGTATGAAGGCGGTACGGCGGATACGGCGGTACGGCGGTAGGAGCAAGAGGCAGGAGGCCCAAGACCGGCTATCCCGAAGGCCCTGCCCCTCATGGCAAACGCCTAAACGCGCCTCCGGAAAAGACGAAGCCTATACCGCCGTACCGCCGTACCGCCGTACCGCCCCAAGCACCCCGTCCGCTCCCCCACCCCGAACCGCCGCGGCCGATGACCTCCCTCCCCGTCGTCCTCGCGCTTACCGGCGCCTCGGGCGCGCCCTACGGCGTTCGCTTGCTCGAGGTGCTGGCCCGCGATCGGGTGCCGGTCTGGCTGATCGCCGTCCGAGCATGGCATGCGGCTGCTGCGGGAAGAGTGCAACATCAAGTCGCTGGAGGGGCTGAAGGAGGCCACCGGTGGAGACTGGGCTCGGTGTACCTCTTTCCCGACGACGACCGGGGCGCCAAGCCGGCCTCCGGCTCCCAGCGTACCGGCGGCATGGTCGATCTGTCCCTGTTCGATGGCCACCGTCGCGGCCATCGCGGGCGGCACCAGCCGGTCGCTGGTGGAGCGCGCGGCCGACGTCACCCTGAAGGAGCGGCGCAAGCTGATCCTGGTGCCGCGGGAAACCCCGCTTTCGCTGGTGCATCTGAGAAACCTCGTCGCCGTGACCGAGGCCGGCGCCGTGGTGGTGCCGGCGGCCCCGGGTTTCTATCATCGTCCCACCAGGGTCAGCGAGTCTGGTAGACTTCATCGTGCAGCGGATCCTGGATCAGCTGGGGATCGACATTCGAGATCGCACGTCGATGGGGAGGAGATGAGAAGTGATGCGATTCCGATACTACTTTCGGCGCCTCGGTTCGGGCGCCTTTCTCACTTTCGTGTGCTCGTTGCTGCTGGGTGCGGCGGTGACGGCGATCTCACCACTCCGGAGCTGCCGCCCGAGCCGAGCCGCCGGCCGATGAGGGGTCGCGCCCGCGGCGGGCTGCACCGACGGAGCGCTGGAGCACGGGGCGCTGTACCGGATCTGCTTTCCCGCCACCTGGAATGGAGATCTGGTGCTCTATGCCCACGGCTACGTGCCGGCCGCACCAGGCGCTCGCGCTCCCGGACGATCAGGTCGGCGGCCAGTCCGTCTCGCGGCTACGGTGACCGGACTGGGCTACGCCTTTGCCACCACCAGCTACCGGCGCAACGGTCTGGTGGCGCCCGAGGCCGTCGAGGATCTGGTCGAGCTCGAGGCCACCGTGCGGCGCCTCTATCGGCCCGATCCGGGACGGACGGTCATCGTCGGGTTCTCCGAGGGAGGCTTGGTCGGCCGCGCTGGCGGTGGAGCGACACCCGGACGTCTTCGACGGCGCGCTGGCGGCGTGCGGTCCGATCGGAGAGTTTCCGGGCCCAGCTCGAACTACATCGGCGATTTCCGGGTGGTGTTCGACTACCTCTTTCCCGGTGTGATTCCCGGAACTGCCGTGGACGTCCCGTCGACGTGATGGCCCACTGGGAGCAGCGATATGTCCCGGCCATCGTGATGGCGCTGGTCGCCAATCCATCGGCCGCCCGGGAGCTGGTGCGCATCACCGGGGCCCCGGTCGAGCGCGATGACGTCGTTGCCATCGCGTTCACCGCCATCAGCATTCTTTGGTACAATATCGTGGGCACCGCCGATGCCCACGAGCGGCTGGGGGGGCAGCCGTTCGACAATTCCTCCAAGGTCTACACCGGGTCCAGCGATGACGCCGCATTGAATGCCGGCGTGGCCCGCTACACGGCCGATCCAGCCGCGCTCGCCGCCATGACCGAGTTCGAGACCTCCGGCAATCTTTCGGTGCCGCTCGTGACCCTGCACACCACGGGCGACCCGATCGTTCCGTTCCAGCAGCAGGCCCTCTATGCGGCCAAGGTGCGCGGCGTCGGGCGCCACCGATCGGCTCACGCAGGTACCGGTCGACCGCTACGGCCACTGCACATTCGAGGCACACGAGCTGCTGAGCGCGTTCTCCAGCCTGATGGAAGGAGATCCCGGAGCCGGTCACCCTGATCGCCCACCGCTGACCGGCACCTGATGCGCCTTGGCGTCATCTCCGATACTCACGGGCTCCTCCGGCCGGAGGTCTTCGATGCATTCGCCGGGGTCGATCACATCCTCCACGCGGGTGACGTGGGCACGGCCGGGATCTGCTCACCGAGCTGGAGGCCCTCGCTCCGGTCACCGCGGTGTACGGCAACACCGATGGAGCCGAGCTGCGGCAGCAGCGCTTCCGCAGGTAGCCACGCTGCAGCTGGACGGGTTCGATATCGTGGTCACCCACGGCGACCAGTTCGGCTCGCCCACGCCGGCAGTCGCTCAACGCCGCGTTTCCCGAGGCCCAGATCATCGTGTTCGGCCACACCCACCGGCCGCTTCTGACCCTGGTGGACGTGGTGGTCACGGTGATGAACCCCGGCGGTGCTGGTGCCCGCCGGTTCAACCTTCCGCCATCGGTGGGGATCCTGGAGCTGGAAGCCGGGCATTCCGCCGCGGGGCCGGCTGCTTCCGCTGCTCGATTTCGATCCGGAATAGCCGGTGCTCGCGGCCTTGATCTTCGCGCTCCAGGTTGCGGCTCCCGACACGCTCCGGATCAGGGCCATCGAGCGTCCGCCGCCTCCTGGAGTCGTCCGCCGACAGCGCCCGCTACGGTCCCCCGCAGGTTCGTATTCCTACCCGCCAGGGTACCGCCCTGGTCTGGCTGCTCCGTGCCTCGGACACCGTTCTTCGTGGCGGCGACCATACCCGACACGCACCCCTACTGGGGCGATGACTTCGTGCTGAGCCTCGACACTCAGGGGCGATGGCGGTGCGAGCCCCGCAGCACGACGACTTCCAGCTGTACTTCCGCCGGGTGCTGGACAGCAGCGTGGTGTATCGGGGGCAGAAACGGACGCTGGGAGCCGCCGCAGGGCGATCCCGATTGGCGGCTCGGAAGGCGAGCGGTCGGGTGGTGGGTGGGAGGTGAGCGCCAGAGCGGGCGGCCTGGGTTGGACGCTGCTGCTGCGGCTCGACCCCGTCTGGCTCATCGGGGCCGATGGAAGGTTACCCCGGCTCGCGTTCCGAATCTTCGATGACAATCCGCAGGGGTTCTTCGTCTGGCCGAGTGCACCGCAGATTCCTCAGGCTTCCGCGGTAGAGCGGATCCCCGATGACTGGATCCCCGTCCGCAGATAGTCAGGCTAAACTGCCTAATCGGATTTGGCCCAGACGCGTCAACGCTCAACCAAGACACTTTTGCATTCTGCCTCCGATTGGATCCGGATCTATCCTTTCTGCCAGACCGACAGCCGGTAACCGCGTCGTTTGGGGGGTCCGCCTCTTGCGCATCTTGGTACCTGGCTGCATATCGTATCCGGGCAAGGACAGTGATGTAACAGCATCGATCCACCTGTCCGAACTACCGACCAAATCCAAAAACTCCGAGGTTAGTGCCCGTGCAGATACTCGTTACCGGCGGCGCCGGCTTCATAGGGTCTCACTTGTGCGAGCGTCTGCTCGGCGCCGGTGAAGAAGTGATCTGCCTCGACAATTTCTTCACGGGAAGCCGCGATAACATTGCTCACCTGCTCGATCATCCTCGCTTCGAGCTGATCCGTCACGACGTGGTCGAGCCGATCCGGCTCGAGGTGGACCAGATCTACAATCTGGCCTGCCCAGCGTCCCCGATGCACTACCAGTTCAACCCTGTAAAAACAGTTGAAGCCAATGTTGTAGGGACGCTGAATGCATTGAGGCTGGCCCAACAGATCGGAGCACGAGTTCTCCAGGCCTCGACTTCAGAGGTCTATGGTGACCCCACCGTTCATCCTCAACGAGAGTCCTACCGAGGGAATGTGAATTCCATCGGGCCGCGCGCATGCTACGACGAGGGAAAGCGGGTGGCTGAAACGTTAATGATGGACTATCACCGCCAAACGGGGGTGGATACCCGGATCGCTCGGATCTTTAATACGTACGGTCCCCGTATGGACGAGGCAGACGGGCGTGTGGTATCAAACTTCGTTGTGCAGGTGCTTCGTGGTGAACCCCTAACCATCTACGGTAGCGGTGAGCAGACACGATCGTTCTGCTACGTTGATGATTTGGTCGAGGGTTTGATTCGCCTCATGAATGTAGAAGGCGTTCACGAACCGGTGAATTTGGGCAACCCCGGCGAGTTTACGATTCTGGAGCTTGCTGAAACGATCGCGGCTCTGTGCGACGCCCCCAGCAGCGTCCGCTATTGCGCATTACCCGAGGATGATCCTACTCAACGGTGCCCGGATATCGCGAAGGCAAAGACGATCCTGAACTGGACACCACAGGTGGCTTTGCGTGACGGCCTGGAGCGTACAATAGCAGACTTCAAAACCCGGCTACTCCGGGCAGACAGCCAAGATTCGCGGAGGCGAGTGGCTCAACGGCACGCCCTGAAAAATTCCGCGACGCCGGGGCTTGCTACCCTGCCCGAGGCTGCTGAGAAGCGTCAACCACAGAACACAGTTCAACAACCCCTCCACTCGAATTGACGGGACTATCAACCTTCAAGGTTCAGTAACCAGTTAAACCCTATCCGAGTGCTAGACAGGCTCGTGTCTTATCAGGATACCTACGTGTACACTGAGATACCTTCGCACCCGGAAAGCTCGTTCAATCGGCCGAACGGTACTGTTGCATTTCCTAACAGTGCGGTAGGGGGCAATTATGACCGGCAGGGCCGCGGTTCTCGTCGACTTAAATCCATACTTTTGCGGCAGCGATGGTTGATCCTGGCCGGATTGCTATCGGTTCTGGCCGGAGTGACCGTATTAACTCGCGTATGGCCCCGCACTTACGAGTCGACTGTCACATTCATCGTGGACAAGCCCAGCAGCTCGGCCGACGCGTCGCCCCTGGCGACCCTGGAACGCGCGGGCCGGACGAACGACGTCGAGACCGAGATCGAGCTCATCCAGAGCCGTCGAGTTCTAGACACGGTGGTGGCCCGCTTGGATCTCCACGTGATTGCCGAAGACAAAGTCGGAGAAGATCGGAAGCGGGCGCTCTTCTCAGGCTTTGACGCAGGTCTTGACGCGCGACCTGGAATTTACCGCGTTGTAGGCGACACCACCGGCGACTCCGTTTGGGATACGACCGCCGACACAATGATTGCGGCAGGGCCTCACGGGTCGCAGTTGCGGTTCTCGGGCATGATCTTCTCCCTACCTAACGACCGAAGGCGTCGAGAAATCAAGCTGCAAGTCGTGGCGTTCGTCGATGCGGTAACCGCAGCGCAGGGACAAATCCAGGCTGAACCGATTCATCGTGACGCAAATTTGGTGCGGCTTGCATGCACTGGGTCAACAGCCTCTTTTGCTCAGGAACTTTGTGCTGCCGTCGCAGAGAGCTATCTCCGGTTGCGCATCGAACTTCAGCACTCCGCGGCCGACGCTACCGCCCATTTCCTTCGCGGCCAAGTGACCCAGCTCGGGCAGCAGGTCGCTGCGGCAGAGGACAGCGCCGAGGCTTTTGGGCGTAGACACCGAATTACGAACCTCGACCAACAGGCCTCCGAAGAGGTGCGGCAGCTGGCTACCGTGAAAGCGCAGCGCGATCAGCTCGAGGCTGAGCGGGCCGCCCTTGCCGAGTTGATTCAAGGTGTTGAAGGCAGTGGTGGCCGTGCCTCCTCTCACGACATAGCGAGCTTTCCAACGTTTGTTCGGAACCCCGGGGTTACTGACCTCTTGCAAAGCCTCGTGCAGCTTGAGAACCGTCGCAGCGATCTGGCAGTTCGTCGGACCGATAAAGATCCAGAATTGTCGGCTCTAAGCGGCAGAATCACGGCCATCGAAAATCAACTCAGGTCGTATGCCATCACGTATCAGCAGGGTCTGTCTGCACAGGTCCGGTCACTTGATAGCGTGCTTGAGAATAGCGGCCGCCGCATAGCCGTCATTCCTGGTTGGCAAGCCCAAACGGCTCGGCTTGCGCGCCGTGTCTCGCTTGTTCAGGAGCTGCATCGATTGCTAGAGACTCGTTTACGCGAGGCGGAGATCGCGCGTAGTATGAGCCTCCCAAGTGTTAGCATCGTCGATGCTGCATCATTGGCCTCCGCGCCTATTCTCCCCAATGTGCGTTTGAACCTCGCTTTAGGCGTGATGATGGGGTCTCTCTTTGGCGTTGCGCTTGCGTTGTATAGAGAACGCGGCAACACGCGCATCTATGATCGCGAAGAGCTTGAGCTTGCAACCTCCCTCCCGGTTGTGAGCATTCTTCCTGTCATCCATGTACGGGGTCCACTGGCCCGCGTGTCCTCCGCCGCTCGTGTGGGTACGTTGGACTCCTCGGTATTCCGCGGCGGTTTGGTCGTGGATACCCAGCGATCTCGTGGACACCGGAAGCATCGCTCGAGGTTCCGCTTGGGTTCCGGCAATGAGGGGGCCCTGAAGCAGGCAGCATTCGAGGCCTTCCGCAGCCTGGGCACTGACCTGCACCTCAGCGCGGCGGGTGTCAGATCCATCATGGTCACGAGTGCCGGTCCTGGTGAGGGCAAGACCTTCACTGCCTGCAATCTTGCCGTGGCATCAGTGAGCCGAGGTGCCCGCGTTCTCCTGATCGATGCTGATATGCGAGCACGGGGTGTATCGGACTTTTTGCGGCTCTCGCGATCCGAACCCGGGCTGACGGATGTACTTCTGGGAACAGCCACCCTGCGGGAGGTTGAGAAGCTATTTCACGTGAACGGAGCCGGAGAACTTTGTGTTATTCCGGCTGGAACCGTTAGGCATGAGTCAGGGGCGCTGCTTGAAAAGGAAGAGTTCACCTCCCTGCTTGCAGAAGCACGATCTGCATTTGATCTGGTGATACTCGACACGCCGCCTCTCAACATCATAGCAGACGCGGCAACGATTGCGGCGAGAGTGGACGCGACTCTACTGGTCGTGCGCAGCGGCGTCACCGACAAAGAGGCATTGCGCCTAACCCTTGAGCGTCTGGAACGAACGCACGGGCCGGTAGCTGGCGTCGTGCTCAACGGCGTTGACCTGCCCTCTCAGTACGCAAGCTACAGTTACCAGCGTGTCTAACGTGATCTATGACGATTAACTGCAAACTGCCGTCGAAGCTGATGGGGAGAGTCGCACTGACGATCGCCGCTCTTCTCTCAAGCGTCCCCCACAACTTTGCCGCCTGCCAGCAGGTCCCCGCATCAACTACGCACTCCGGGAAGGAGAACGATGCTGCGGGAACGCTCATGCCCGGGGATGTAATCCGTCTTGCGGGTACGCGGGAGGCCGAGATTCCCGGGGAATACCCGGTAGATGAAGGCGGAACTGTTGTGCTTCCCTTGCTTGGCTCCCGTGATGTAAGCCACGTGTCCGGGGCAGAGTTAAAGCGTCAGTTGGTCACAGCCTATCGTCAGCAGCTCAGAAACCAAGATGTCCAGATCGCGCTGTTGAGACGGGTTCGTGTCCTCGGTGCGGTGAAGAACCCCGGCATCTATCATGTCGATCCTACAATGACTGTGGCTGATGCAATCGCACTGGCAGGGGGCGCCACTCAGCAGGGGAAGCTGAAGGGTGTAAAGATTCTCCGCGGCGAAAAGGAATTGCGAGCGAATGTTGACACCGACGCTCCCGTCGCGAACGAAATGCGATCAGGCGACCAGATCATCGTCCCAGAGCGCAGCTGGTTTGCTCGAAATAGCCCGTACGTGATCGGTGGATTGATAACCGGTACGGCAATCATTGTGGCGCAGACACTTACTAATTAGGAAGCTGCGCCCGAACGTACGCCGCTCCATGTGGATTTGTCCCTACATGCAGACACGCCTTGAGTGGAAGCCGGAACTGAGAAGGCTGGTCTCGCTTTTCATCGCCGCTGGGACCATCGCGTGTCAGGGCGAGCCCTCCGACCCGCCAACGCCCGAACCGCCGCCCGTCGCTGGGTCCTATACCTCAGTCAGCGCCGGCACGCTCCACAGCTGTGCGCTGACCAAGGACGGAAACATCTACTGTTGGGGTAACAATGTCGCCGGCCAGCTCGGTGATGGTACACATACCGTGCGTGATCGGCCAACTCGCGTGCTCGGCCAGAATCATTTCACCGCTGTTGCGACTGGCAGGAGTCATAGCTGTGGCCTCAGCTCGGAAGGAACCGTTTTCTGCTGGGGGGCCAATAACTCCGGGCAACTAGGCGATGGAACGCTCACCGAGAGCTCGACGCCTATAGCTGTAAGCGCAGACGTTCCATTCGCATCCATTGCTGCTGGAGAGGTGCACACCTGCGGCATCACGACGGGTGGGCTAGCGTATTGCTGGGGTGCTGGCGAAAACGGGCAGCTCGGTAGTCAGACATTCTCCAGCCGTGTGCCCGTTCCAGTGACCGTGCAGCTTCAATTCACGTCTGTAACAGCCGGTGCGCTCCACACCTGCGCACTGTCGATCACCGGTTCTATCTACTGCTGGGGGGAAAATAGTCGAGGCCAGCTTGGAACCGGGGGAAGAGAGGACAGTGATGTACCGGTACCTGTGACCGGTGATTTCACGTTCACGTCGGTAGCTACTCACGACGACTATACCTGCGGTGTCGCCGCCGGCGGTGCTGCCTATTGTTGGGGGAGGAACTCGGCGGCGCAATTAGGTGATGGCACTTTCAATGATCGCACGTCACCAACAAGTGTCGCCGGGGGGCATCAGTTCACGTCCATCACCACTGGTTTCACCCACGCGTGTGGGATCACCACCGGCAATGGTGCCGCCTATTGTTGGGGTTCTAACACAGATGGCAAGCTGGGTGGGGGGAATGAAGACGCGAATGTCGGACGTGAGCCCTCAGCGGTATCCGGCGACCTGCATTTTGCAAATCTTTGTGCCGCCTTCTCGTATACTTGCGGTGTAACCACTAGCGGCTCTGCATACTGTTGGGGGCAGAACTCGATTGGTCAGCTAGGGGATGGCTCCCGGGAAAACAGCGCCCGCCCCGTGATCCTGGCTGATCAATGAGCAAGACTTCGGGCTTGTTCGGATCGGTAAGGCTCTTTCGGCGACAAGAGAAGCCCACAAACTCTGCTGTCGATCCGCGCGGCAAGACGAAGGCGGATCAGTTCGGGGCGCCTCTTCGGCAGCAATGGGGTGCGCTGGTGTTCAGGCGGGGTGCTTTGAGTACAATCCGCGCTACGATGGACCTAACCGCGATTCTCGCTGCGTTCGCGCTTGTATACCAGGTATACGTGATCGCCATCGGTGCCAATCTCTGGGTATGGGGAGCCCCGCCCCCCGAGCCAGGGGCTTACGTCACCCTGAGTGGGTTATTCGGGCTCGTGTCTTTGCTTGTGTTCTGGTATCTGGGTCTCTATCGCGCTCGAGCTTCGGTCCTGAATCTGTGGGAGCTCCAGACCGCTGTGAAGGGTGTCGGCTTGGCCGGAGCGTTCTTCTTCTGCCTGTTGTTCTTTTTGAAATTGACGGGCTATTCCCGCGCCGTAATCGTCTCTTCAATCATGATGGCCCTGATTTTAGTGGTGATTGAGCGGCGAGTTCTTTGCGCAATCGCGCGCCGGTTGCAGCTGGGAGGAAAGCTAGGCCGGCAGACCTTAATCTACGGCTGCGGTTCGACCGGTCAGCTGTTGATGAAGAAGATTGTCCATGCCTCTCATCTGGGCAGCACAGTAGTTGGTTTCATCGACGACATGATTCCTGTAGGGAGCACCGTCATGTGTCGTATCACGCAAACAGGTGCAAACGTCTTCCGATCGTGTGTTGTCGGCCGCTTCGAGGAGTTGAGCGAAGTAATCGACAAGTATCGTGCAAACGAGCTCTTGGTCGCTGCCACCTTGGGGTCTGCACGGTTACGAGAGGTGCTTGACCTATGCCGGCATCGAGGCATAGAAGTGGGGGTGGTACCCCGCCTAGTTGACGCGCGACCCGACGATCTTGTCGTAGAAGATTTGAGCGCGATCCCGTTGCTCCGTCCCCGTCCGCGACGCACTACAGGCATCTACCATGTCAGCAAACGCGCGCTCGACATCGTGGTAGCCTTTGCTCTGCTCGTGATGACGGCTCCTCTGTGGGTAGTGGCCGCGATTGCCATACGACTCGACTCTCCTGGACCTGTGTTCTTCGTTCAGGAAAGAATTGGGCTTAGGGGTCGGAGGTTTCGAATCGTAAAGTTTCGCACCATGCGAATCGAGGCAGATCCATACGAACACTCCCCGGTCGGCGACATCGATCCGCGGATTACGCGTGTCGGCCGAATCTTGCGTGTCGGCGGTCTCGATGAGCTGCCTCAGCTGATTAACGTGCTGCGCGGGGAAATGAGCATGGTCGGTCCGCGACCCGAGATGCCCTTCCTCGTGGCAGGATATACCGAACAGCAACGACTCCGGCTTGACGCGAAGCCTGGAATTACGGGGTTATGGCAGGTCAGCGCCGACCGGCACTCGGAGATTCATGAGAACATCGAATACGACCTTTACTACATCAAGCACCAAAGCATCCTGCTTGATTTGCTGATTCTGATCGAGACAGTGCTCTTCACCGCTGGGCTAGTCGTACAGAGCCTGGGTCACACTCACCAGAGGCGTTCTGGCCCGCCTTTACATGAGTCAGACGGTATTGGCGCCGCTCTACGTGAGCAGACTGTGTCGGAAGCACGTCAACTCACCAGGGCGACGCTTCACGCTACCGATGCAAAGGAGTCCTGAGCAGCCGGTTCTTCCGTCTGATGCGGGCCGCTGTCCGCGCCTGCGTCGTTATCGGGTGGCCTTCATCGGCGGCCGTGGTGTTGGTCACCTCTATAGCGGCATAGAAACGTTCTACGAGGAGGCTGGGAGCCGACTGGCTGAGAGGGGACACGAGGTCACAGTATACTGCCGACCTAATTTTGCTCCTTCCGGGGATACATACCGTGGAATGCGAGTCAAGCGCCTGGCTGCACCGGACTCCAAGCATTTCGAGACTCTTATCCACAGTGGCCTCGCCGCGATTCACTCCGCCTGGGAATCATACGACATCGTACATGTGCATGCGATTGGGTCGTCCATCTTTGTGCCTATCCCCCGCGCGATGAGGTGTCGAACAGTTGTTACCGTCCACGCGCGAGACTGGGAGCGCCCTAAGTGGAACAGGATCGCACGTGCATGCCTGCACCTAGCCGAGTGGGCCAGTGTGCGGCTACCTCACCGAACCATCGCGGTCTCCAACAGTGTGGCGGACCAGCTTTCGACGCGCTATCGAGTTTCGCTGGACGTCGTTCGTAATGGGGTGTGTCCGCATCCTGCAGGTGAAACGGACATTCTCAGCCGCTCGGGTCTCAAACCCCTACGATATGTCCTTTTCGTAGGCCGACTCTCGGAGGAGAAAGGGTGCCACCAGCTGCTTGAGGCATTCCAAAAGGCTCGCATAAGTGGGTGTCGGCTCGTCTTCGCAGGGGGAGCAACCCACGCTTCCGCGTACATGGAAAGGTTGCGCGAAAGCGCTGGACCTGACGTCCTGTTTCTCGGGTGGGTGGATCAAGCCGGGCTCGCGGACTTATACGCGAACTGCGGATTGTTCGTTCTGCCCTCAAGTGTCGAGGGTCTGTCCGTCGCGCTCCTGGAGGCCATGAGTCAGGGTGCCCCCATCCTGGCGAGCGACATCGCACCAAACGCAGAGGCCCTTGGAGACGCCGGCTGGCTGTTTAGCGAGGGCGATTCAACCGATCTACAACTGCGCCTGTCGCAACTCCTTGTCGATCCGTCCTTGCTAAGGAGTATGGGTTTGAAAGCCAGGCAACGTGCCCTCGAGCACTTCAGCTGGGCTTCTACGGTAGACCAGCTGGAACGCGTTTATGACTCTCTGTTTCAGCAAAACGGCAGAGTAAGGCAGAGATCATGACAGGGAAGGTCTCACTCTCCCTGCTGATGCTGGTTCTCTGCGCCTTTTCCGTTGTCGTAGCATTGGGACTGGCGGAGGGGATGCTGCGAATCGCTGGATACGGGGATGCACTCCAGTTTGACTATCAGCCTGAACTGGGATGGGTTAACGAGCCGAGACAACATGCTCGGACTGTTGGGCGTTGGAGCGTGCGGATCAACTCGGTCGGCCTGCGCGGTCCAGAGTATCCGACGCCAAAGCCTGCGGGATTGTTCCGGGTTCTCCTGGTGGGAGATTCTTTCACCTTCGGGTACGGGGTGGCTGAAGATTCAACCTATGGAGCCCAGCTAGAACGCCTCATCAGTGCTCGAGGACTGCCGTGTGCGTCGGTGCAGATAGTTAATGGCGGCGTGAACGGCTACAACACGGAACAGGAGGTCGCCTTCGTTCGGCTGATCGGATTGTCGCTTCAGCCGGATCTGGTGATCATCGGATTCAATCCCAATGACATCATGGATGCTGCGGAGGGCAAAACTATGCTGCGGCACCCAGGCCTGAAGAAAGTCCTCGGCCGCAGTGCTCTGTATCAGTTCATGGTGCCCCGGATCAAGAGTGTAGTCATGCGGAGCGCAGGTGAAGCATACGACTCAACGATTGCCAGGTTCATCGCGGGCGATTCCTCGGTGTCGGACCGGGGCGAACGAGTGCGGCGAGGGATCGACAGCCTGTCGGAGCTGGGCGAGGAGAACGGCTTTCGGATCGCGGTCGCGCTGTTTCCGTTCGCCACTCAGGTGGATGCCCCGGAAACGGCGCACTGGCCGCCCGCGATATTTCGCCGCCTGGAAATGACGGACGGGATCCCTGTCCTCGACCTCCTTCCTGCCTTCCGCGCTGCGGCACGACGTGGCCACAACCTGTTTCTGGATGAGCCGACACGGCATCCGAATCCAAGCGGACTCCGTATTGTCGCCACAGAGCTGGAACACTTTCTCGCGTCTCGCAAGCTGCTGCCTGATTGCCCGGCTAACATGGCAGGAGCGAGATGAGAGGGAATACCGGAGATAGGCCGTGATCACTGCGCACCGCGATACTCCTGTGTGCCTGGTCCGATCCACTTGCAACGTCAAAATGGTGGAAGAGCTTAGCTCTCTGGCGACAGAGCTGCCCAGGTGTTTGGGAGGCCGCAAAGCGAGCGTCCTTGCGGTAGGATCCGTAGGTCGGGCTTACCGGGAAACAGGTAGTTCCGAGCAAGTGCCGGCCAACGATTATGACATCATCATCGTTGCGCCGAGATTGACGGAGTCAGAGCGTTTACTCTCCCGTCGGCGTATCAACAGCTGGCTGAAGAGCAGCGCCTCACGGTTCAGCGTCCCGATCTCTGTAGGGATACTTCGTTGGTCCGATCTTCCAAATAGGCCTTTCACACTCTTCAACTATGAGATGCGTTACGGAAGTCAGCTTCTGTCTGGCATGGATCCGACGACCTGCATGCCGCCTTACCCTGCCGAGCAGATGCCATTAATCGAGGCAACAAGACTGTTGTTGAACCGGGGAGTCCTGCTCTGGGGTGAGAGGCTGGGGTGCACCTCGCCCGCGGGAGCGAACGCCGTGCCGTATGTAGGTGAGAGGCGTGCCAAAGCTCTACTAGCCATCGGTGATGCCCTGATGATCATGGCTGGCGCCTACCACTGGTCCTATCGGGGCAGGCTCAGAAACCTGGCGGATTGCACATCCTTCCAGCGCTTTGATGGAGGCCTGCGTGCGCGATATGCCGCTGAGTTGGAAACACGTATATCCGGTACCAGGCACGGCTCGAACGAGTCGGACGATGTAGGCCACTTGCTGTCCCTGCACGCCGCGGTTCTGCGCTTTGTGGAAGAGCGGCGACTTAACCGCTCGTTCGCATCGTGGAGTGAATACGCTGAGGTTAACCTCCAGTACCCGCAGTATCTCACCCGCTCCCGTTTGAAGCGTCTCCTCCATCTGATTGCTGCCTTTGGACCACCTCGTGGCCGCCGGTTCTACCGAAAACACGTGTCCTGCGCTCCGGAGGAGGTTCTCATGCGTGCCTTTCCCAAGTGCGCATACGAGCAAGTAGAAACAAAGTGGCTGGAGGGAGCACTGAACTGGCAAGCGTCAGAAATGGTTACGCCCGTTACTGTGTGCGAAGCCTTTCAGCGTGCTTGGGAACGTGCGGGCTGAGCATGCATGTCACCTTTGTTGTAAAGATCCTTGGCGTGCATGGCGGCACGGAGGAGTACGTGCGGAATGTAGCTGAAGCGCTTATGGAGCATGGACATCAGCTGAGCCTGCTGTACGAGGACGTCGCCCAGAGCAAGAGTCTTTCCTGGTCAAAGCTGTGTGACCGAATACATATCACTCAATTGTCCGGTGACGGACCGACTCGAGCCCGGACGCTTGGGGCTCATGTTTCCACCCACCAGCCTGATGTGCTCTTCGTCCACAGCGCTTCCTTCACTGAGGAGATGCACACCGTCGTCTCAGGCAGGGTGCCGCTGGTGCGATTCGTTCACGATTTTCGTCCGGTCTGCATGCGAATATCAAAAGTCTTTCCGGTATCGCGTCGGAACTGCGCCCGAACTCTGGGATATGGCTGCCTGCTTCACGGCTGCTCGATAGGGCCGCGGAATGGGGGCCGTATGCCTCTGTCATACAACCGGCTGAAGGCGAAGCTATCGGAGCGGGAGATCGCCCGGCGATTTGATCGCATCATCGTGGCAAGCCACTTCATGCGGAATCTTTTGGTTCAGAATGGATTCGCCCCGGAGCGGTTGAAGATTAACCCTCTCTTTTCGACCTCCGGCGTCCCTCGCACGCTGGCACCCCTGCCGCTCGGAAGCCGACTGCTATACATGGGTCAATTGCAGCGCTTCAAAGGATTGGCAGTGCTCTTGGAGGCAATGCAGCATCTACCAGACTCAATCCGGCTTGATGTAGCTGGCGATGGTCCGTGGCGCACGCGCCTGGAGGCCTTGAGCGCAAAGTTGGGCCTGGAAGGCCGAGTGACGTTCCACGGGTGGCTAGAGAGAGAGTCCCTCGAAGCATTGATCGATGGAACGAAGGTTGTAGTGGTGCCCAGTACATGGAACGAGCCTTTCGGGCTGGTGGGGCTACAGGCCATGGCGCACGCACGTCCCGTCGTGGGCTTCGACGTCGGTGGTGTAGCCGATTGGCTGGAGGATGGCGTGACGGGTGTCCTCGTGCGCGAGCCGCGAGCCGATCACCTTGCGGCGGCGCTTGCAAAGCTCTCGACGGACCATGAGGAGGCGACCCGTCTGGGTGCGAATGGCTACTCGCGCTTACAAGAGCGCTTTTCGCTAGAACGACACATCAAGCAACTGCTTTCAGATCTCGATGTCTCTCCTCCCGTACCGCAGATGGCCGTGTGAAGAACCAGGTCGGACTTGTATCGCATGGGGGAGCAACCACCGGTGGCGAGCGCTACATGCTGGAGCTTGCCGGTGCGCTTCTGGGTCGGAGCGACGCTCTCCGGTACACGATTTTCTATACCCGCAATACAATCCGCGATCACCTGAGTCGGCTCGGTTCAGAGGCGTGTTTCCGCAAATTACCATCAGAATCGAAATGGCTTCGTCCGTCCGTCCTCTTGCCACTCGCTATACGCCACTCTGGTGTTGGGCTGATCCACAGCCAATACAGCCTGCCGGCCTTCACGCGTATTCCGGCGGTGGTGACGGTCCATGATGTGTACTACGCTCGGCAACCGCGTCACTACGAGCGATTGCAGCGGCTTCAACTCAGCTTTCGAGTCCCGCGTGCCCTCAAGCAGGCTATACGCGTCATCGTGCCATCGGTCTTCACTCGGGAGGACGTGATCGAACTGTACAGGGTCGACGAGCGGAAGCTGAGGGTCATCCCGCACGGGGTCTCTTCGCGGTTCCAGTCTCTTCCGGAATCTGCGCTGGCGCCGGTACGAGCAAAGTACGGCCTGCCCGGATCGTTCATTCTGTATGTCGGCGCCCTCCAGCCTCGCAAGAATCTTGTTCGACTCGTGCTCGCCTTTCGCGGACTCGCAAAAGATCTGCGACATGCCTACCCGCTCATCATCTCCGGGAAGAAGGCCTGGATGTACCAGGACTTGGAGCGAGCAGCCGAGCCGCTCATCAGTGAAGGAACTCTCCGCTTCCTCGGATATGCCAGCGACGAGGACCTCCCGCAGCTGATGAACCTCGCAACGGTTTTTGTCTTTCCATCGTTGTCCGAAGGTTTTGGATTCCCCGCCGTGGAGGCGATGCGCTGTGGCACCTGCGTATTGGCGGGACGCGCAGGCTCGTTACCCGAGCTCGTCCAGGATGGTGGAATGCTTGTGGAACCCACCGACGTGGATGATCTCAAAGGAGGCCTTCAGCACCTTCTCCAGAATCCAGAAACACGGACCAGGCTTTCCGCCAGAGGTAAGACGCTTGCTGAGGCTTACACGTGGAAACGTACGGCGGAGGAGACGGCTCGTGTATACAGCGAGACATTTAATGGTGGCTAACCTCTCAGGCGGTGGAGACTAGCATGTCCGTCCGTATGATGGTGGCGTTCATCGATGGCTTGGCGTATAGCCGTGTCAATGAGGAGGTAATGCCATTTGTCGCCAGTCTGCCGCGTGTGCGCGTGCGTAGCCAGGCTGGGTTCTCGACTACGTGTTGGGGCAACCTCTGGACGGGCATGCATCCCGACAAACACAACCATTGGTTCCAGATCGTCCATGCGCCGGCGCGCTCCCCGTTTGGGCCGGCAGCCTGGGTCCCAAGTGCCGTTTATCGCAGAGTGCCGCCCCTTGGAATGATGGCTTGGCAGCGGCTTCTCAGCCTTCGTCGGCGTAACCGGTCGGTCTTCGGCTACCCCTTCATGCATTTTGTGCATCCACACCACTGGCGGCAGTTCGACGTGGTGGAGGATCGCACTTTCGGCGATTCAGGCTTTTACGATCCCGCGAAGTACCTCTTCGAATACCTGGCGGAGGCTGGTGTCTCAACCCACCTGCTAGGTGTTCACCGGGAGCTGCGGCGTATGCAGCATGGATTGGAGACATTGCGGGTTCAGCTCGCTGCCAAACCCAATCTTCGGGACCCCGACCTCATATTCATGCTTTTCGGAGACATCGACTACCTCGCCCATTACACCGGTCCAGATTCGGCGCAAACACGAGCGCGTCTCAGGCTCATAGATGACAGTATCAAGCAGATCCATGACGAGAGCGGCGGAGACCGCGAGTTGATTGTTCTGTCCGATCACGGGCACCTCAACATTCATAGCAAGATTGATATCTACACCTACGTGCCCGAGCTGCTGGATCGTCTGCACCAGGTGGAGGACATGTACGTGCGGGTTTGGACCAGCGGACCTGCCGATACTGACCAGATGGCGGCGCGCCTAAATACAGTTCCCGGGCTCAGGATTCTTACGGACGAGGACCTGCGTCTTCATCGACTGCCGCTGGACCGGCAACGGAATGGCATCGTGATCGGCGTGCTTGATCACCACGTCAGCTTCTTGAAGACCTCGTGGACCAGATTCAACAAGTTCATTTCTGACCACGGCTACCTGCCAGATCACCCCGATCTGGACGCGTTCTTTGCCGGTACGTTCATCGCGGAGCAGGCAGGTTCGGCGAGACTGGTGGACTTCCTGCCAACCTTGTTCGACAACATGGGGTTGCCCTTGGCCCCCTGCTTTGAAGGCCGTTCACTGGCAGCGCTGCCAGCTGGGGTCGTATAGATGGTTGGGAGCCCTGTATTCAAGGCGGCGGCAACGGAATGGCCCGTGCTGGCGATCCTGCTCCTTGGCGCGCCTCTGATTGCCGCCGCGATCGTGATTTACGGTGTCTGGACACTCCCGGTGTTTGCCGTTGCTGGAATCGGCGCTCTCGCTGTGTACCGGCTCGAATGGGCGATGTATGCGGTGATCGCCTCTTTGCCGTTTACAGCCATCGAAGGCGACTACAATGCTTATCAAGAGGTAATACAGAGCTTCAAGCGCGTTGTTGTGGCCGCGCTCGCAGGCGCCTGGTTGATTCACGTTGCGGTAGGTGCCCGGAGACCCCGCTTTCCGCAGTGGCTCCTCCTCCCTTTCCTGGTACTGGCCACGGCTGCTGGGCTGTCGGCTTTCCGGGCCCCCGAGCCCGGAATCGCCCTCACGAGTACTGCTCGCCTACTCTCTTACCTGCTGGTATACGTCGTCGTAGTCACCGACGTGCTCCGGCGCCCGGAGGATGTCTGGCGCGCTGTCAAGATCATGCTCGTGGCAGCTACCGTGACATCCCTGTTCGCGTTTTATCAGCTGGTCGCGCACTTCAATGGCTGGCCCACGTACATGAATCCGTTCTATGAAACACAGTACGTGTTGCCACGCGTGCACAGCTTCATGCGCGAACCATTGTGGCTTTCTAATTACCTCCTGACGGTTCTGCCAATCGCCCTTGCGCTGTTCTGCTGGCGAGTACCTCGGTGGACCGGTCTGTCGGGCGTGGCGCTCGCCGCATCCGGGCTTGGCCTTCTGCTCGCCACATCCCGCTTAGGTTGGGCCAGCACGCTGGTAATGGGAGTTTTCTTTATTGCCGTCGCGCATCCGTTCGTTCGTATTGCGCGGCTCAGCTGGGTAGTAACGGCACTGCTCCTCAGTTTAACCGCGGCGTCCGCATTTTGGATCCGGGAGTTCGGGTCTGTCCGCGAGATGTCTGAATACGTCGCAAACTTTGCGACGTTTGCCAGCCCGGAGCACGGCGAGGGTGATCTCGACGCACATGTGCGGCTCGTCGGTCTGGTGCCGGAGGCCTTGCGTACGAGCCCAATCATCGGCATCGGCACCAATAATGTGGGGTTCAAGTTTTATCACGACATGAACTTGGAGGGACCGCGCCTCTCCACCACGCACAACACCTATCTCGATGCCCTAATGGAGACGGGTGGCTTGGGCTTGGCCGCATTCTTGTCGGTCCTGTTAGGGGCCTTGACGGCTGCCTGGCGGGGATTCCGAAGCTCAGCGTCACGCAGTGAGGGTGCTCTATTCATCGGAATTTGGCTGGGAATCATCGGGATGGCATTTCATCTCACAAATTGGTCTGGATGGCGAGAGGCCCACATATGGTTCGCGTTCGGACTGGCGTTCGCAGCGCGCGAAGCCTTCCGAACACCGGTGCAGGTCAATGGGCTGCACAAGCATAGTTAGATCCGTACAACATGGATGAGGCTCACGTCAGGAGGTCGGTCTATATGAAACGGGTGCTGGTTACCGGTGCTGGCGGCTTTATCGGACATCACCTGGTCGACGCCCTGGTTGCGCGGGGGCACTGGGTGCGAGGTGTGGATATCAAGTTGCCGGAGTATGAACCAACTCGAGCGCACGAGTTCGAGCTCCTCGACCTCAGGCGGTGGGATAAATGCCTTCAGGCGACCGCTGGCGTGAACGAGGTCTACAACCTGGCCGCGAACATGGGTGGCATCGGCTTCATTGAGTCTCATAAGGCCGAAATCATGCACGACAATGTCCTTATCAACACGCACATGATCGAGGCCGCCCGCACGCAGGAAGTAGAACGCTATCTGTATACCTCGTCTGCCTGCGTGTATCCCGCCTATCTGCAGCGCAGCGCCGATGTGGCACCGCTCAAAGAGGACGACGCGTATCCTGCGGACCCTGAAGACGGCTATGGATGGGAAAAACTCTTCAGTGAGAGACAGTGTCGGCACTACTGGGAAGACTATGGGCTGGAGACCAGGGTAGTCAGGTTCCACAACATCTACGGACCGCTGGGGACGTATGATGGCGGAAGGGAAAAGTCTCCGGCGGCAATTTGTCGCAAGATAGCCGCTGCGGAGGACGTGGACGAAATCGAGGTTTGGGGCAACGGTCTGCAGACCCGATCCTACTGCTTCATTCAAGACTGCATAGAGGGAATTCTCAGGCTCATGGAGTCCTCACACCGTGATCCCCTGAATCTTGGATCCGACCGGCTCATCACCGTCAACGAGATGATAGCCATCGTGGCGAGCATTGCCGGGAAGAGCATTCGCTGCCGCTATGACTTGACCCGGCCGCAGGGTGTCCGAGGTCGCAATTCTGACAACACCCGCATACGTCAGGTTCTGGGCTGGGAGCCGGGCACTCCGCTCGAGGAGGGCCTGAGCGCAACCTATCGCTGGGTGGAGCAGCAATTGCGCGCCCGGAGTACGGCCCCAGCCGAAGCACTAGCCTTGTAAGCGTTTCGCCTCGAACGTCATAGAGATCGGGTGGACCGGGGTCATGAGAGGACCCACCAGGGCACAGAGTATTGGGGAGCAGCGCCGATGATCCACAGCGAGGCGTACGCCGGGCCGTTGGTGTCGATTGTCACGCCGTCTTACAATCAGGGGCGCTTTATCGAGCGCACCATTCTGAGCGTGAAGAACCAGGATTACCCGAGCATCGAGCACATTATCGTCGATGGGAACTCTAGCGACGACACTACGGACGTGCTTCGCAGGTACGAAAAGACCTACAGAATGCAGTGGAGCTCGGCGCTGGACAGTGGGCAGTCGGAGGCCGTGAACAAGGGCCTGGCGCTCTGCCGAGGCGAGGTGATTGGCTGGCTGAACTCTGATGACGTGTACGTACCGAGGGACGCTGTTGCATCTGTTGTAGGCGCGTTCGCGGCGCACCCTGAGGCAAACGTTGTTTATGGGAATGTCCTTGAAATCGACGACCAAGACCGTGTGCAGCGCCTGAGGCGGAATCTGCCGCGGGCGCACAAAGGGCTCCTGGCGGCCTTCAACTTCATCTCGCAACCTGCGGTATTCTGGCGCCGCACCGCCGTGACCGGGGCAGCGCTGAATCAAGAGCTAGACTATGTAATGGACTATGACCTGTGGTTGCGCTTGCGCGAGAAGGGCGAGTTTCATCACATCAACCGCTTCATCGCAGGGGTGAGGTATCACGGCGCGGCAAAGAACCTGCGCTCCCCCAGCGAGCTTAAGCGAGAGGCTGCTGTGGTCCGACGGTCATATTCCCAAGCCGGCCTCCGCGAAGGTTTCTACCGGGCGACGGTCAAGGTCATGCTGCGCCTGTACAGAGTCGCCGCCATTGCGCGGATTGGGGAGGTGAGACGTGAGACGCGAGCGATTGATATCAAGCTGGCCAGCGGACCAGCCATGATCATCCATCAACTACCTCCGTTCGGCTGGTTACGGAAGAGATTCGGTCACTGAATGCGTCTGCGGCACAACTCACTGTTTGGCCTTCTGGGTTTCGTCATCCCAACTGCTGTGGTGCTGGTGGCATACCCCGTCCTGGTACGAGTCCTGGGTGCCGAGGCGTTCGGGATTTATCTGCTGGCTACGTCCATGAATGGTGTGCTGGGATTTCTCGACTTCGGTTTCTCGGCGGCGACGGTCCAGTTTGTGGCAGGAGACATGGCACGAGGCGACAAGCAGGCTGCGGCAGAGATTGTGACTACCTCGCTCGCCTTGTACGGAATCATAGGAATAGGTGGGGCACTTTTGATCTACGCTCTTGCACCCTGGCTGACCAGCATGTTGTCAGTGCCCAGCGCGATGCATGCTGATGCAATAGTCGTGTTCCGGATCGCCGCAATTCAGTTCGCTGTGTTTTTCGTTCTAACCGTCTACCTGTCGTTCTTCAAGGGGATGCAGCGATTCGACCTTTCGACGGCAACGTTAGCAAGCCTCTCAATCTTGACGTACGGAGGTGCTATCCTCGGACTCAGCTTCATGAGAGTGGGCCTCGTCGGAGTTACTCTCATAAGCCTGAGTGCAAATCTGATCGTTCTCGGGGGAGCCGCTGTTCTTGGCCACCGGCTACGCCGCGCGGCTCAACTCCCACAGACACGGCGAAGTGCAATAGGGCCCACCACGCGTCGGATGTTTGGATTTGGGATGTTTGTGGCGATCGAGAAGACGGCACTCATTCTCGGGAACCAGGCCCTTAGGCTGGTAATCGGCTCGCTATTAGGGCCGGCGGCTGTAACGGTCTTTGCAACGGCCTTGACCATGACGTCAAAGCTGGCTGCCGCACTAAGAGCCGCCTTTGAGGTCATGATGCCCGCGACTGCTAAACTCGTCCAAGAAGGGGGCGTGACGAGTCTTCGCCGACTTCGCCGCATTTACCTGAGAGCTATCCTGATCTCGGCGGCTGTGTCAGCCGGGGGAATGTCATTGCTTTATATGAATGCCGTTGACCTGGTTAGCTGGTGGTTGCGGTCGCCGATTAGCGCTGAGGTGGCCGGGCTCGTGAAAATTTTCTGCATTGGTTTCGCGGTGAATGTTGTGACAATAGCGATGTATCACGTGGTTGCCGGCCTGGGGCGTCCGGTTGTGAATGCGGCGGCTGCAGTATTGGAGCCCGTTCTGATCTATGCGATGATCTGGATTCTTTCCCTCGATGGGCTAACAGTCAGCGATTTTGCCTGGGCAATGGCCACGGATCTGATTGTACACGCAGTGTTTTACGCGTTCTTTTGTGAAATTGTCGTGTGGCGGCGATGGATACCCAAAGCAATGCGTCGTGAAACAAACCTGGAAGTTCCTGTTACCCTATGAACCCCTTCCGACCGCGGGAACCCTCGCGTTATCGCCAGTTGCCTTCAGATCCCGTAGTTGCAGGGGAGCTGTCATCAGGTCGCGGCATATGGAGACTTTAAGGCTATGGTCCTCTGCCAAGCAGATCGTCCGGCACCTCGTTCCGCCGGTCTGCCGGAACGTGAACCGTGGGACGTATTCTAGGAACTGCCTTCTCTCGTACATCACCAAGCCCTTCCGGGATCCAAGCATATCGGTGATCCATCAGAATCGGTGGCAAGCCAGGGAGCTTGCAGGGGTTATTGGTGGCTTCGGATACAACGTGGATGTAGTGGACTGGTATCAGCGTCGCGTACGGTTGACCAGCCGCTACGATCTCGTTGTCGATACCAGCCCCGGCCACAACGATGTCGTCAGAGACCACATTGCTGAAGCAGGAACTCACGTCGCACTCCTCACCACGTCAAACCCCGTCACGAGCAATAATGCGGAAAGAGCAAGGCTGGAGAGGATCGCCCAGACACGCGGAGTGCGGCTCAAGGCTCGCTGGAATCTAGAGCCACTTGAGCCTCAGCTTCTGGAGTCGTGCGGCGCTTTCTGGCTCGTAGGTAACAGTCGAACCTTGAGCACCTACTCGCATTTTCAGCTACCGCCCGTGGCTTTGCTGCGCAACACTGGGTATCCGTTTCTCTATTCAACGGACACCTCGAGGAGGTCAGTACAGCGCTTTCTTTTTATCGGGAGTCGGGGCCATGTACATAAAGGGCTGGATCTGCTACTTGAGGCTTTTGCTCAAATGCCGGAGCTTACACTGTATGTGTGCGGGCACTTAGAGTCTGAGGGAGATTTTTGTAAGGCCTACAGGGAGGAGCTCTTTGAGACACCTAACATCGTCCCGGTAGGCTTCCTCGATATCCGAGGTGAACGTTTCCGGGACTTGGTGGCGGAGTGCGGATACGTTGTGATGCCCTCTTGTGCCGAGGGAATGTCGGGAAGTGTACTTACCGGGATGTCAGCTGGCCTCGTGCCGGTTGTCAGCCGGGAATGCGGGTTCAACGCCTCGGAGGTGCATCATTTTGAACAGTGCAGTGTCGACTGCATACGTGAAACGATTCATGCTCTATCTCGGCAATCCAAAGAGTGGATGAGGGAGCAGTCCTTGGCTGCCCTAAACACTGTACGAGAAAGGTATGCACCTGAGCATTATGGCAGCGATGTCCGGGCCGCGATGCGGTCGCTGAACCCGCACCATCAGAGGTCCGAAGTCTCGGGGTGAGGCGGATATGACTAAAAGTGCGTACGTCGCTTGGCACCTCCGCTACAATGGGGCGCATGTCTGCACCGCACAGAAGGAGTGGACTTTTGATTTTCGTCGTTGGTAACAGCCGAAGTGGTACGACCATGCTGGGGCGGGTTCTGGGACTTAACTCTCATGTGTTCACATTCGAGGAGCTGCATTTTTTTGAGCAGATCTGGTCGGCCTCGGAGATCGACCGGTCCATCAGTGCCAAGGTGTCAGCCCACTTGATGGCGCGACTATTAAGCCACCAGCGGCGTGGTATTCTGAATCGACCGGATTGGCGCCACTTCCTGCCGGAGGCCGAGTCCATAATCCGTACGAATCCAGGAACGCAGAGCGCTGCTCAGGTATTCAGGGTGTTTCTGAGTGATGAGTCTGCGAAAATGGGCAAAGAGGTCCCCTGCGACCAAACGCCTCGGAATGTGTACTACATAGGAGACATTCTTCGGCTTTATCCTGCGGCTCGCATTGTGATCATGGTTCGGGACCCCCGCGATGTTCTGGCATCCCAGAAACACAAATGGAAGATGCGCTTTCTGGGCTTCAACCGGGATCCGATCCTGGAGGCAGTGCGTCTGAAGGCAAATTACCACCCGGTTACCACGAGCCTGTTGTGGAATGCCGCTGTCAGGGCTGGTGATCGCCATGCGGCTGACGAGAGAGTCTGCACGGTCAGGTTCGAGGATATTCTGGAGAACCCTTCGCAGGAGATACGGAGACTCTGCGAGTTTCTTGGCTTACCGTTCGAGCGCGGTATGCTGAACGTCCCGCATGTGAATTCGTCGTATGAAAGGCCGAATGAGGAGGAGCGGGGAATCACCAAGACTCCAATCGGCAGATGGCGGCAAGCCGGCGTGCTCAGCCCCACTGAACTCTACATTTGCCAACGTCTCACATCTGCGGGAATGGCACGTTACGGCTACCATGCCGCGGATGTTCGTCCAGCAGCCCTGGGAGTGGGGTTAAGTCTGGCCACTCTACCGGTAAAGGGCGGTCTGGCGCTGCTCCTGAACGCCGATAAAGTGCGTAGTCTTCCCCAGGCTCTGCGCCGACGGTTCGCCTCTCACGCTGCCGTGCAGCCTTAGGTTGTGTGTTAACGGACCCGTCAGGTGGTGTATCAACAACAACGGGCGGTGCGCGGGCCTGGTTTGCGGCCGGACTCAGAGCGGTTCTGCCGGAGTCTGCACGGCGCTCGCTGCGCCGGCGCTTGATAGGCTGGCCCTTCGGCATCGGTGCTACCCATCGAGTATCCCCGTCAAGCCCACTGCTCGGACTGGAGGGCAGGCCAGTAGATCGCTTCTACATCGAGAAGTTCCTTGAGAGCTTTGCACCGGATATTCAGGGCAGGGTACTTGAAATCGGCGACGCACGGTACACCGAACGTTTCGGGTCAGGCCGTGTGAAGAGCTCTGATGTCCTGAACGCTATCGCCGGCAATCCTGAAGCCACGATCGTCGCAGACCTGACCAATGCAGGCCATGTACCATCTGAGAGCTTCGACTGTATCCTCTTGACGCAAACCCTGCAGATGATCTTCGATGTCCAAGCCGCTCTAGTGACGTTGCGACGCATCCTGAAGAAACGAGGTGTACTGCTGGCGACACTGCCGGGTCTCGCCCCTATCAGCCGATATGATATGGAGCGATGGGGAGATTACTGGCGGTTTACCAGCCTGGCGGCAAGGCGGCTCTTCATGACGGCATTCCTGCCCTCTGAAATCACCGTGGAGGCATATGGTAATCTTGGTTCAGCCACCGCTTTTCTCCACGGATTGGCAGCTGAGGATCTGGGAGCCGAGGAACTGTCCAGGCGTGATCCTGACTACGAGGTTCTGATTGCGGTTAGAGCCATCCGAGAAAGCTAAGAGACAACTTGTCATCTCTCGCAGCGTTGGTGCGTGCTGGTGCGGAGGCCAACCTATCTGGTCAGCAGGCAAGATCATGCTAGGGCGCCGGTGGGCGACACACGGGGTGCCGTTTATAAAGAAGCAGGGTAGTTGGGAGATCGATATTTACGTCGGGACTACACCGTTCAGGTTTTCTACGCCTCCCGCTGTACGCAATCCTGTTATTACTGCCAATGATGTTACTGATATTCGGGCCTACTTCGTGGCCGACCCGTTTATGCTGCGGGCCGGAGGCACCTGGTTCATGTTTTTCGAGGCCCTCAACCGCGGTTCCCAGCGCGGCGAGATTGCGCTGGCGACAAGTAGTAATGGATACCAGTGGAAGTATCAACGCGTGGTCCTGGCAGAGCCGTTCCATCTGTCGTATCCGTACGTATTTAAGTGGCAGGATGGAGAGTTACATGATTCCTGAAAGCTTTGAAGCGGAGTCGATCCGGCTCTACAGAGCTCTCGATTTCCCGACAAAGTGGGAATTTGTGAAAGAGCTGCGGACGGGAGAGCAGTACGTGGATTCCTCAGTGTTTCGCTTCAGGGACCTCTGGTGGATGTACACGTCGGCGACGGCCAATGACATCCTCCGCCTGTTCTACGCCGAGCTTATCACGGGCCCCTGGGTCGAGCATCCCCACAGTCCAATAGTGAGCGGGGATCCGAGTATCGCACGTCCTGGCGGTAGGGTTGTTGTATTTGATGGGCGCGTTGTTCGATACGCGCAGGATTGCCGGCGAGAGTACGGTGGGCGGCTCCGGGCGTTCGAGATCGTGGAACTAACCACCTCGACATACGGCGAGGTGGAGGCCGAGGAAGATCCGATTCAGCGATCTACTCGTACCAGGCAGAAGCGGATTCATCATATCGATCCCCACCCCATAGCAGAAGGCAGGTGGCTGGCCTGCGGTGACAGTTTCCGCACGGGGCCTGTTATAGGACTGAGGTACTAGTCGCCACAAAGACTCGCACTGTCGCACGGGCACGCAGAAAAGTTCCTGGAGAAACAATCCAACCGAATGCTTCTCTCCGCCGGGATGGATCTAGAGGCCTCAAGAAGAATAGACCTCCAGAGCCCGGCCAGAAGAATAGGCCTTCACAGCCGGCTACGCGGATCCCGCGACACTCTATTCCTATCTATTCAGGGTCAATGTGTACGTCCCCGCTGCGTCACCGCCGGATAGTGCTACCAGAGTCCTGCGATCAGCTGCGGTGAAGTAGGCCTGAACCGTTGCATTCTTGCCTCCAGTCACTCCTACTAATGAGGGCTCGAAGTTCTCGACCACGAAGGCTGTGCCGGAAGATGGTCCTGTCCACTGGAACTGAACACTTTGGGCACCGGCATTTGCCGTGAGATGGTACACGCGGTCAAGCGGATCGAGGCGAACCTGGGAGAGCCCAATCTTTGGCACTGGAACAATTTGACCAAGCTTTCTTGCACGGGCCTCCCACAGACGTAGATAGTCGGACGGCAGCAGATTGCGTCTGAGCAGCACATGAAACACCTCTTCCCACGTACCGACTGACGCTGGCCAATACATCGGGCTGCTGTAGTTGGGCGGGCAGCAGGGGGGCAGGGTCGCATAGAACCAATTGGTACCGACGAAGGTGCGCAAAGGGCTGGTATACGCTGGAGTGAAGATGCCAGTTTCGACGTATGATCTTCCCCCGACCTGTCTGGCTATTAAATCGAAGGGAGAATGCCAGGTAGTCGAGTCACCATTCATCACGATGATGTCAGGGTCATTGCCATTCGCGTCGTCGATCATGAAGCCGGAGTACTGGTCAGAGCGGCCAAAATCGGCTATTGCCGAGTTCAGGTTCAGGCCCTGGGTGATGACCTTTTTGTACTCGTAGTGACCGGTGCCGGTCGAGCCCCCATTGATACCGTAGCCGTCCGACCAGGCATGGAAGGACTCTCCGTCGTTCTGGTAATTACTGCCCCAGTCGTACGACTGTCCATTGAGGACGGTGTAGGGGCTGGCGGCGAATTGAAATGTGTGCCCCAGATAGTTCCACCGGCCGGGGTGCGTGAGTGTTACCCTGGCGTGAACAGTCAGGTCTCCCCACGGATACAGAATGTAGGTACGAACGATACGCCAGGCTTGGAACTGAAAGTCAAACTCGGCAAAGAGCCGACCACCGCTCTCCCAAGTTCGGTGACTGTTCAGGACCGCATGTATGCCTGACAAGAAGTCAGGTACGGTGTAGTCCGCGACCGCTACGGAAAGCGTCTCAGCCTGGAAAAAGTCGAGTTGATCCCGGCCTCCTCCCCAGACCCCATTGCGGAAGATCAGGTTCCGCGTGGGTGAAGTCGGCTTGTGGTATAGTTCCGCGATACCACCGTCACTGCCTCCACCTCCCTTAAACCACCCGCCGGCTCCTGTACCTCCATACGCGAATTTGACTCGGAGCACTGGCCCCTCAACCGTCACGAACAGGCCGTCATCGTGTACGGTCCACTGCGGGGTGGCCGAGACCGGAAGGGTGGGCCTGATCTTGTCGACCTTCACGGCCGCCGTACTCCTGAGCCCATTAGCCATCCGTGCGGTGACTTGGTAGTCGCCTAGAATCGAGTCTGCGGTGTACGTTCCATCGACCGTAATGGTTCCACCGGTGGCGGTGAAGTCAACAGATACTGGCGTAGCGGTCCCATCGCTCAGCAGCCCGGAAGTTGTGAACTGTTCCGGAACTCCAGGCACCACGGTGGTTGTCTCAGGACTTATGATAAGCTGTGTAACAGTTGGGGCCGGCTCGAGCGTGCTATCCGCGGGTGTACACGCAAGCATGAATCCAAATATCAGACTTGCGGACATGGCGTACTCGCATCTCGGCCAAAGAACGGACAAACGGCGGGATAGCTTAAACGTGTAGTTCATAAGTAACCCCCTTGAACGCGAGCCCGTCACCCCCGTGACTTCGGAGGTGCCGGGTCTTGGGGTAAGACAAACAGGAAGCAGTGTGAGAGCGAAGCTTGAGGCTATTCGCTAGCTAATAGCTACTCGGAAGGGAAGCAATCGTCAGCATTTTGGCAGTGACTCAAAAACGCACGACGATGGTCCTTGGTGTCGGCAAGATCTGGCAGTGCAAATGTCAGTCTGCGACTGCAAGTATTCTCCCACTCCGTGAGGCTTGGCCGAAACGGTGAGCATTCCGTCCGGGTCCGCAAGAAGTGGTGGCTCCTGCCCATCATCGTGTTGATGCTACTACTCGGAGCGCTCCTTGTGTCCGCGCAGGGCTCGGTTCTGGCGCCGTTCATCTATAGGATCTTCTAGCTGCGTGGGCGAGAGCGGCGCCGCAGCCGGCACCTGCTGCTCCAGCAACGAAATCCAGCCAGTCACCCTCGCGGTACGGCAGGATCCCCTGAAGCAGCTCAGTGCCACCCGCGAATGCGGTCGCGATCAGGAACGTCCTCCACGACCCCCGATGCCGGTCTAGATAGAAGAGGAGGGCAAACCCCAGGAAAATTCCAAAATGGACCAGTTTGTCGAAGTAATCGAATCCCTCCAGTGGGGTCGATGGTACCGGCAGCAGGAATACAAGAATCATGACCAGCACATAGCCGACAAACACCTTGTGCCGCCATTCGGTAGCCAGGCCAACAGAGAGGGGCATCGGACGTCAGGATTTAGGGTGGTCGCTACCAGATGAGGAGCAGCAGTTTAAGTAGGGTGCTGCTCCTCACATCCACTGTTCGTACGGCGTCGTCCGGCGCAGCGCCTCGGGATGGGCCCGAAACCACGACATCATGAGCAACACCTCGTCTATCGACTCCAGCGGCAGCGGCCCGGCAGGCGCAGGAGGCTGGCTCATCTCTGCGGCCACCACCCCCCGGAACGCCTCGTGCTCGATCGGAGTAGCAGGGTAGGGATACGAAGCCCGCACCACCCCCCGCCGCATCAGGTAAACCCGGTCGTCGCCGAAATCCCCTACGTCACGATAAACGAACGTGAGCAGGTCAATCGCGGTTCGCGCCCGGCTGGTGGCCGCCAGCAGCCATTCGAGCTGCTCGAACTTGGAGCGCCAGCGCGCCGCCAGCTCGAACTCCGCGTTTTCCGCGGCCGACTGCATCGAGGCCACCACCCGGTCCATCGGCTGGAGCGTCCGCCCCTCCAAAAACGCCATCGCCGTGTCCACCTTCCGGCGGTACTCCCACTCGGTGACGTACCCCGCGCAGGGCCCGCTGCAGAAGCCGAACTGGTGCCGCATGCAGCCGGCCTGGCGCGGCTCCGCGAAGAGGTCACCTTGCCCGGCAAACACCACCGGCATGGTGGGCTGGCAGTCCCTGAGGCCCAGCAGATCGTTGAGCGTGCGCACCGCTTCCAGGGTCCGGGCCATCGACTGGAAGGGGCCATAGCAGCGGACGTCGTCCCGGGTCACCGTCCCGCCGCTGTACACTCGGGGCGCCGGACCACCCGCAACCTTGATCAGCACCGAGCGCCGGGTGCGGTTGCCCTTGTGGTTGAAGTAGGGACGGTATTTCCGGATCTGCCGCAGCTCTCCCAGGTAGGCCGCAAACTCACTCGGCACATAATCCCAGCGAATCTCGCCGGCCGCATAGAGGATCCGCGCCGCCTTGTCGTCGGGGTACGTCGCCCTGAAATAGCTGAGCAGCCGGGTTCGGAGACGCTTGGCTTTGCCGACGTAGAGAACCCGCCCCGACGCATCGAACATCTGATACACCGCCGGCCGGTTCTCCGCCAATGCGCGGATCCGCTTGCGCAGCTGGTCCAGGTCAGTCGAGGGAAGGGGCGCCACCCGCTGGCCTCGTCCGCGGCCCCTCATCGCTGACACCGATGGCAGAAGACGGTGGTCCGCCCGTCTATCGTGTGGGTTCCCGCGAGCCGGGTGCCGCAGACGCGGCAGGGCTCGCCCTCCCGCCCGTAGACCTGAAGCTCCAGCTGGAAGTTCCCCGTCTCCCCGGTGCCGGTCCGGTAGTCACGGAACGTAGTCCCGGAGGAGGCGATCGCCGCCGCCAGAATCCGGCGAATCTCCGCATGCAGCCTGACGTGGTCCTCGGGAGTGAGCCGGTGAGCGGGCTTCGAAGGGTCGATGCCCGCGGCGAAGAGGGCCTCATTGGCATAGATGTTTCCGACCCCCGCCAGATGCCGCTGGTCCATGATCACTTTCTTGATCGCCTGGCGGCTGCGGCGAAGCCTCTCGCCCAGCTGCTCGGCGGTGAAATCATCGTCCAGCGGCTCGGGCCCGATCGCGGCGGTCGTACCGGGCCCACTGCCGGGGATCGAGCAACAACAGGGTCCCCAGCCGGCGCACGTCGCGATAGACCAGCTCCTCGCCCCGGTCCAGCTCGGCCCGCAGGACGGCGTACTTAGCCTCATCGGGACCCAGCGGCTGGTGGTGCACCATGAGCGACCCCGTCATCCCGGGCTGAATGACCAGGCGCGCCGAGTCGAGCTCGAGCACGGCGTGCTTGGCCCGCCGGGACACGCTCCGAATGGTGGCGCCGGCCAGGCGGCGCAGCAGCCGGCGCCGAGTCACACCTCGAAGCACGTCGTCATGGCTGAGCCTGACGCGCTCGATGCGGCGGCCGACAAGGGAAGGGCGGATATCGCGGACGATGGTTTCGACTTCGGGAAGCTCAGGCATCAGAACTGGCTAAGGGGATCGGCGCCGCGGCGCGCCGGTCCAGCCGGGCCGCCTCCCGCCAGCCGATGTCACGCCGGAAGATCTTTCCCTGGTATCGTACCGCTTCCGCCGCCTCCCGACTCAGCCGTTGCGCTTCGGGGAAGGTCGGAGCCAGGGCCGTGGCGGTCAGTACTCTGCCTCCGCTTACCCTGAGCCGGCCGTTTTCGCGGACGGTGCCGGCATGGAAGAGGGTCACTCCCTCGGGCAGCTCCGTCGGGAGCACGATCTCGGCTCCCTTTTCCGGCGCATCAGGATAGCCCCGGGCCGCGAGGACAGTGGTGACTGCCGAGGCGCCGGTGGTTTCCAGACGTGATGGTGGCTTTCCTTCCGCTACCCGGACAAGGGCGTCGGTGAGCCCTCCGGAGATCAA
Source organism: uncultured Gemmatimonadales bacterium (assembly GCA_963840165.1). Classification (GTDB taxonomy): domain Bacteria; phylum Gemmatimonadota; class Gemmatimonadetes; order Gemmatimonadales; family GWC2-71-9; genus CAVVWJ01. The sequence goes on along the minus strand of CAWIXT010000006.1, from coordinate 412,401 downwards.
GGGCAACACCACCTGGGCCTCGGGATCGCCCAGGCGGCAGTTGAACTCGACCACCCAGGGCTCTCCACTCGGGTCGATCATCAACCCGGCGTAGAGAACGCCGGAGAAGGGGGTCCTGAGCCGCCGCATCTGTTCCAGTGTCGGCGCCAGCACCTCGCGCGCGATCCGGTCCAGCAGCTCCGGAGTGGCCAGGGCGACGGGACTGTACGCACCCATTCCTCCGGTGTTCGGGCCCCGGTCCCCTTCCAGGAGGCGCTTGTGATCCTGGGCGACAGGTAGGAGCTCGATATCGGTTCCGTCGGTCAGCGCCAGCACCGAGATCTCCTCTCCTTCGAGGAAGCTCTCGATCACCACCGTCCGGCCGGCGGGGCCGAAGTCGCCGCTTTCCAGCATCGACCGAACCGCCTGCCGGGCCTCCGCCCGAGTGGCGCAGACCACAGCCCCCTTCCCGGCGGCCAGGCCCGACGCTTTCACGACCAGAGGCTCGGCGTGACGGTCCACATGGGACAGGGCGGAGGCCAGGTCGGTAAAGGTCCGGCTGCTCGCGGTGGGGACCCGGGCCGCCTCCATGACATCCTTGGCGAACGCCTTTGAGGCCTCCAGCTGGGCCGCGGCGGCGCCGGGGCCGAACACCAGCCGGCCCTCGGCCCGAAGCCGGTCTGCCAGCCCGCGAGCCAGGGGCACCTCAGGGCCTATGATGGTGAGATCGATCCCATGCATGTCGGCCACATCGGCGATCCGGTCCAGATCGTCGGCCGCGATGGGGAGATTGGTGGCGAGATCCTCGGTACCCGGGTTACCGGGCGCGCAGTAGAGTTGGGCTCCAGGATTCTCGCGCCGCAACGCCCAGCAGAGGGCGTGCTCTCGTCCGCCGCCGCCGACCACTAGGAGCCTCACGGCTTCTGGGCGTTCCGGAATGCGTCCCGCGCCGATGCCGCGGCACGCCGCGCCACCTCGGCCACCTGGGTGGCGAGCTCGCGAGCTTCCCCCGCGTAGTACGATCCCGCCGCGGCCATATCGTCCTTCAGCGGCCGTTCCTTGGTTTCGGAGCCGCGCCGGGTGTACTCCCCCCGCAGGATGCGTTCGTACTCCCCCGTTCCCACCCACTTCTGCAGCTCGGCGGCGCGGACCGTATGCATGGGGTGGGTCAGCGCCAGCGTGCTCAGGAGCTTGTACACCACGTCGAGCCCTTCCGAGCTTCCGGCGTACTCGTGGGCCTGCCGCATGAACGAGTCGACGTCCATTTGACCTTCGAACCCGCTGCCCCGTCCGCCGCCCGCCATCTTCATGTCCAGCCGCTGGGCCACCACAATGTCCTGCCCGCCCAGGAGCCCCGCCCGGTCGGCCGAGAGCTCCGACTTGCGGGACCATTCGAGAAAGGCGAGACGAATGGGAAGCACCGCGAGCCCAGCCAGCGCGGGAAGAGCCCCGAGGCTCATCATCGCCAGAATGGCGGCGATGGTGTGATACAGCGCGTGACCGCTCATCACGTGACCCATCTCGTGCGCGAGCAGGACCCGGCGCTCATCGTCGTCGAGCAGCTCGAGCGCGGCCGAATGCACCACGATGAACGGGGTGTCGATGCCATACGCGCCGGCGTTGAAGAACGGCGTCTGCGAAACGTACAGCTCGGGCACCACTGGCCAGTCGAAGGTGGCAGCGACCTCGGTGTGTAATTGCCACAACAGAGGAAACTGGGAGGCGCCCGCGCGTACCGCGTTGCCCTGAAACAGCAGTCGTATGCCGCGCTCGCCCCCCAGCATCGCGAGCACCTTTCGGATCATGTCGTCCACTCCGGGCACCGCACGGAGGGTCTGCAGCGCGGCCCGGTCAGCCGGATGCTCCCAGCTCACCGCTCCGATCTGAGGGAAGGAAGTGCGGGGCCGTGGGATGGGGAGCGTGGTGCTCATGGACGACTCGAAGTGAAGAGTGAACGGTGAACGGTAAACGGTGAACGGTAAACGGTGAATGGTGAACGGTGAATGGTGAATGGTGAATGGTGAACGGTGAATGGCGAACGGTGAACGGTGAAAGGTGAACGGTGAACGGTGAACGGTGAACGGTGAAAGGTGAACGGTGAAAGGTGAACGGTGAACGGTGAACGGTGAACGGTGAACGGTGAACGGGGGGACGGACGGGCGGATCAAAACAACGTTGAACGGTGAAAAGCGTGCTGCTCTAGTCCGCGACCCCGTTCACCGTTTACCGTTTACCGTTCACCCTTTTCCTCCCACCCCTCACCTTCCGCTCTCCCGCAGCGCCCGATCCAGATCCCCGATCAGGTCTTCGGTGTCTTCCACTCCGCAGCTCAGCCGTATCAGGCTGTCGGTCAGGCCCATGGCCTGGCGCATAGCCGGCGGAACCGATGCGTGGGTCATCGTCGCCGGATGGCCGATCAGACTCTCGACCCCTCCCAGGGACTCGGCCAAAACGAAAATCCGGGTCTCCTCCACGAAACGGCGAGCGCGGTCGGGATCGCCCAGGTCGAGGGAGATCATACCGCCGAATCCGGTCATCTGACGGCAGGCGAGCTCGTGCTGCGGATGCGACGGCAACCCCGGATAGTAAACTTTCGTAATGGCACGCTGCCGGGTGAGCCATTCGGCCACGCGGCGGCCGCTGGTGTCGTGCTGCCGCATGCGAAGCGGAAGGGTCTTGATGCCGCGCAGCGCCAGCCAGCAGTCCATCGGCCCCGGCACTGCCCCGGCCGCATTCTGGATGAATCCCAGCCGCTCGGCGAGGTCGTCCCGGCCGGTGACCAGCATGCCACCGACCATGTCGCTGTGGCCGTTCAGGTACTTGGTCGTCGAGTGGAGCACGATGTCCGCTCCGTGCTCCAGCGGCCGCTGGAAGTACGGTGTCGCAAACGTGTTGTCGACGACATAGAGGTAGCCGTGCGCCTGGGTGAGATCGCCCACCGCCGCCAGGTCGGTGAGATTCATCATGGGGTTGGTCGGCGTCTCACAGTAGATCAACCGGGTTGCCGGGGTGAGCGCCCGCTCGATGTTGCCGACGTCGCGCATGTCCACGAAGCTGACCCGGACAGCCCGAAGTTCCCGTAGATCCGCTCCATCAGCCGGTGGCTGCCCCCGTAGACGTTCTCTCCGCAGACGATATGATCCCCGGCCTTGAACAGCTTGAGCACCGCATCCAGGGCCGCCAGGCCGGAACCGAAAGCGAATCCGTGGGTGGCCGCCTCGAGACTGGCGACATTCCGCTCCAGCGCCTCACGGGTCGGGTTCTGGGTCCGGGCGTACTCGTACCCCTTGTGCTTCCCCAGCCCCGTCCTGGACGTAGGTCGAGGTCTGATAGATCGGCGTCATGACGGCCCCTGCCAGCGGCTCGACGATCTGGCCGGCGTGGACCGATCGGGTGGCAAAGCCGTGGGCGCCATCAGTGGGAAGGATCCGGGTCATTGGGCAGTCTGCGGGGAGAGGATGGTGAAGGCTAATAGGGGCTATTGGCTATTGGCTATTGGCCAGTCGCGAGTCGCGAGTCGCGAGTCGCCAGTTTGCTGGTCGCTAGTTGCCAGTTTGCCAGTCGCTGGTCGCTAGTCGCTAGTCGCCAATTGCCGGCCACTCGCGACTCGCGACTCGCGACTCGTCCCCCCGCCCCATAGCCGGTAGCCCACACCCCTGTTTACTTTCGCAGCGTGACTTACGGCTCCTCCAACGGCGCCAGCGCGCGTTGTCTCATCGTGGACGATGATGCTCAGGTGCGCCACGTGCTTTCGCGCGTCGTCCAGACTCATGGACTCTCCGCCGTAGAGGCCTCTTCCGGGACAGACGCGCTGGCGGTGCTGGAGCGGGAGCGGGATATACCGGTGTGCATCTCGGACATCTACATGCCGGGGATGGATGGCGTCACCTTCCTGCGCGAGGCGGTCAGCCGCTATCCGGACATGGCGGTGATCATGCTCACCGGTGTGACTGAGGTGAACACGGCGGTGGAGTGTCTCAAGCTGGGCGCCCTGGACTACATCTCGAAGCCGGTGATGGTCGACGAGGTGTGCGCCCGGCTGGACAAGGCGCTGGAGAAACGCGCTCTCATCCTCCAGAACCGTTTCTACCAGCAGAACCTGGAGACCCGGGTCCGGGATCTGGATCGCAGCAACAAGCTGTCGCTGATCAACGGCGTCCAGATGCTGGTGCATGCTCTGGAGGCCAAGGACGCGTACACCAGCGGTCACTCCAGCCGGGTCAGCCGCTACGCGATCCAGGCGGCGGTTCTGCTGGGGTTCACCGGCGACGCGCTGGAGCACGTTCGCCTGGGGGGCGAGCTGCACGACATCGGGAAAATCGGAACCCGGGAGGACATCCTGAACAAGCCGGGGCCGCTCACTCAGGACGAGTTCAGCCACGTCAAGGAGCACGCTTCGTTGGGTGAGAAAATCCTGGCCCCCTTCCTCGGGCGGGTCTCCCATCGTGCTCCGCATCGTGCGCTCCCATCACGAGCGGCTCGACGGCAGTGGCTTTCCCGATGCCCTGCAGGGGGATGATATCCCGCTGGAGGCACGGATTGTGGCGGTGGCGGACGCCTTCGATGCGATGACCACCAATCGCGCGTACCGCCATCCTCGCTCTCCCGAGCAGGCCATGCAGGAGCTGCGCCGCTGTGCGGGCGTGCAGTTCGACGACACCGTGATCGAGGCGTTTCTCCAGGCCTACGGCGACGGCCCCGCCGTGCGCCCCTGACCTGATCGGTCGCCCGGCCGATGTCCGATACCCTCATGACCAGCGTGTCCGGCATCCGGGGCCTGGTAGGCTCGGACCTGACGCCGGAGATCGTGGCCCGCTACGCCGCGGCGCTGGGTGCCTGGTCGACAGGCGGACAGGCGGACAGGCGGACTGGCGGACGGTCCGTCGTTGTACTTGGGCGTGATTCTCGAACGAGCGGCGGCATGTTTTCGCATGCGGCCGCCGCGGGGCTCATGTCGGTCGGGGTGGATGTGATCGATCTCGGGGTCGTTCCCACGCCCACGGTGCAGCTGGCCGTCGAGCACCACCGGGCCGACGCGGGTCTCATCCTGACGGCCAGCCACAACCCGATCGAGTGGAACGCGCTCAAGTTCGTCGGGCCGGACGGGATCTTCCTCGATGCCGAGGCGGGCCGCGCCGTTCGGGAGCTGGCGGATCGCGGCCCCCCGAGAGCGGACTGGTCCGCGATCGGCCGGGTCCGCGCAGGACCCCGGCGCCATAGACCGGCACCTCGACGCGATCCTGGCCCTTCCGGCCATTGATGTCGAAGCGATCCGCCGGCGCCGCTTCAGTGTTGCCCTCGATTGCGTGCGGGGCGCGGGCGCCACGGCCATGCTGCCGCTGCTCGAGCGGTTGGGGTGCGAGGTCCACGGTATCAACCTCGATACGGATGGGCTCTTTCCCCGGCCGCCCGAGCCGGTCCCCGAGAACCTCGGAGAGCTCAGCCGGCTGGTGCGCGACACCGGAGCCGACATCGGTCTGGCGACCGATCCCGACGTGGACCGCCTGGCGCTGGTGGATGAGACCGGCCGCCCGATCGGTGAGGACTACACGCTGGCGTTTGCCGTGGCGGCGGTGTTGGACGGACGCATCAGTGAAGCTTCCATTCCCACTGTGGTCGTCAATCTATCCACCAGCCTGGTGGTCGAGGACGCCGCCCGGTCCCGGGGCGCTCGCTTCGTCCGCGCCCCCGTGGGCGAAGCCAACGTGGCGCGCGCCATACGGGATGAAGGCGCCCTCATCGGCGGGGAAGGGAACGGGGGCGTGATGCTTCCAGCGCTTCACATCGGGAGGGACGCGCCTCTGGGGGTGGCCTTGATCTTGCATCTTCTTGCGGCTACTGGGGTAACGCTCTCTTCGCTGGTCGCCGCCGCTCCCCGGTATACTATCGTTAAAGCCAAGGGTCCCCGGGGGCCGGAACTGCGGCCGCTGTACGACAGACTGCGGCAGCGTTTCCCGGACGCAACTGCTGATGAACGCGATGGTCTGAGACTTTCCTGGCGCGACCGCTGGCTGCATGTGAGGCCTTCCGGAACCGAGCCGATTGTGCGTCTAATCGCTGAAGCTCCCACCCCGGCCGACGCCGAGGCGCTGGTTGCTACCGGTCGAGAACACTTGTACTGAGGTACGGCGATGTGCGGCATCGTAGGCTATATCGGATCGCGGCAAGCGGCGGGGCTGTTGATCGAAGGACTTCGCAGACTGGAGTACCGGGGCTACGACTCTGCCGGCATCGCGGTGGTGAACGGCCGCGGGCTCAAAATCATGAAGGCCGCCGGGAAGCTCTCGGTGCTGGAGAACGAGCTCAAGGAAAAGATGCCCCAGGGCACCATCGGCATCGGCCACACCCGCTGGGCCACGCACGGCGCCCCAACCACCACCAACGCCCATCCCCATACCGACCAGTCGGGCCGGATCGCGGTCATCCATAACGGCATCATCGAGAATTCCGGCGTCCTGCGAAAGGCGCTGGAGCAGCGGGGCCACACTTTCAAGTCGGAAACCGACACCGAGGTGCTGGCCCACCTGGTGGGCGAGCTGTATCAGGGGAACCTGGAAGAGGCGGTGGCGACCGCGCTGCGGGACGTGGACGGCGCCTACGGCCTGGTGTTCATCTCTTCCGACGAGCCCGGTGTGCTGGTCGCCGCGAGGAAGGGGTCGCCCCTGCTGATCGGCGTGGGTGAGAAGGAGTGGTTCATCGCCTCCGACGCATCGCCGCTCCTGCAGTACACCCGCTCGGTTGTCTATCTCGACGACGGCGAAATGGCCATCCTGACGCGCGATGGGTATCGGGTGCGCAACCTGGTGACCGCCCGGATCAGCAAAGAGGTGAACCAGATCGATTGGGATCTGGCCCAGGTGGAGCGGGGCGGATACCCCCATTTCATGCTGAAGGAGATCTGCGAGCAGCCGGACAGCCTCAGGAACACGCTGCGGGGGCACCTGCTGGAAGAAGAGGGGACCGCCCGGGTCACCGGCCTCAACCTCACCGATGAGGAGCTGAAGCAGTTCCAGCGGGTCATCATCACGGCCTGCGGGACCTCCTGGCATTCCGGCATAATCGGCGAATACATGCTGGAGGAAATGGCCCGGCTGCCGGTGGAGGTGGAATACGCCTCCGAGTTCCGCTATCGGAATCCGGTCGTGGATCCGCACACACTGGTGATCGGGATCTCGCAGTCAGGCGAGACCGCCGACACCCTGGCGGCCATCCGTGAGGCCAAGCGCCGCGGGGCCCGGACCATCGGTCTCGTCAACGTGGTGGGCTCGACCATCGCGCGGGAAGTGGATGGGGGCATCTATCTGCACGCTGGCCCCGAGGTCGGAGTCGCGAGCACCAAGGCATTCACCAGCCAGGTCGCTGCGCTCGCCCTCATCTCGCTGCGTATTGCCCGGCTGCGAAACCTGAGCATCCTCCAGGGTCGCCAGTTCATCGAAGCGCTCCATCGTCTGCCGGACCAGGCAGCGCAGATCCTCGAGCGCAGCAGTGAGATCGAGGAGCTGGCGGCCCGGTTCCTTCGTACCACCCACAATGCTCTCTATCTGGGCCGTGGCGTGAACTTCCCGGTGGCTCTGGAAGGGGCGCTCAAGCTCAAGGAAATTTCTTACATCCACGCCGAGGGCTACCCGGCGGCGGAGATGAAGCACGGGCCCATTGCCCTCATTGACGAGAACATGCCCGTGGTATTCATCGCCCCGCGCGATGGGGTGCACTCGAAGATCGTATCCAATATCGAAGAGGTGAAAGCGCGCGGCGGCAAGGTGATCGCCCTGATCAACGAGGGTGACACCGAGATCGAGCGGCTGGCCGACGCCACCTTCACCATTCCCGAGACCCTGGACCTGCTCACCCCTATCCTGACGAGCATTCCGCTGCAGCTGCTGTCCTACTACGTCGCGGTGAGTCGGGGCTGTAACGTCGACCAACCGCGGAACCTGGCCAAGTCGGTGACGGTGGAGTAGCCGGCGACCTGATAACGCCGCCACACCCCATCGTACTTGGCTACCCCTGCAGAGCCCCGTCCTGGACGGGGCTTTGTTGTTTCAGGGCAGCTCCGACGTCGCGCCGATCTCCCGTGCCACCACCCGCCAGCCTTCGTCGCCCGCGGCGGCCATGAATCGCTGCAGTGGCTCACCCACCGGCTCACGGCTCAGACGAAAGGTGGAGTGATGAACCGGGAGCACGTATTCTGCGCCGAGTGCCTTGAACATGGCCCACGCCTGCTCGGGCGAGGCATGGTTGGCGATCCAGGGGTCGTATGCGCCGATGGGCAGGATGGCCAGATCGATCCGGCGCCGGAGGCCCAGCGGCGTCAGCGCGGTGGTGTAGGCGGTGTCACCGGCGAACAGCACAGTCCGGGCACCCTTCTGGAGAAGATAGCCGCCGTACCCTCGATGCTGATCGGTGATCATGCGCGCTCCCCAATGCCGCACCGGTGCCGACTCCACCCGGACATCGGCCACATCGGCATGCTCGCCCCACCCCAGCTCATGGATCTCGCGGAACCGGCGAACCAGGTCCTTGTTGCCGGACTGCACCACGACCGGAGTGCTTGCGGGGATCTTGCGGAGGGTGCCCAGATCGGTGTGATCCATATGCGCATGAGAGAGCAGGACCAGGTCGAGCCGGGGCAGCTCTGCCAGGGCGCAGGGCCGGCGCCACCAGGCGCCGTGGTCCCACCTTGGCGAAGCCCCGGCCAATTCCTATTCTCGGTTCCAGGGCCGGGTCGGTCAGCACCAGGGTGCCATCGATGTTGAGCAGGACGCTGGCATGGCCCAGCCAGGAAACCGTCAGGTGCTGGTTCGACCAGGCCGTTGGAGTCGGCCGGTGGGGAGCCGGCTGGGTATCGGGTAGCGGATCGACGCGACGCTGTTCCAGGGTCCGGCGTACGTAGGTCCGGGCAAAACGCAGGTGGTTCTCGAACGGCAACGATGCCATTACTGTCTCTCGGTCGAGGATCGTGCCCCCACGGGTATCCAGCGCGGTGGCTCACCTATTCAAGATAAGCCCATCATGAGAGTTGTTTTGCAGCGGGTCTCACGGGCTTCGGTCACGATCGACGGCCGGGTGGCCGGCGCGATCGGGCGAGGCTTCTGCCTCCTGGTTGGCTTCACCCACGGGGACACGCTGGCACAGGTAGATTGGATGGCGGACAAGGTGGAGGGCCTTCGCCTGTTCACCGATGCAGCCGGCAAGATGAATCTGGGCCTGGAGGAAGTTGGGGGAGAGATTCTGGTGGTGTCCCAGTTCACGCTGTACGGTGACGCCGCCAAGGGCCGCCGCCCCTCGTTCATCGCCGCCGCCCGGCCGGAAGAGGCGATCCCGCTCTATGACGGCTTTCTGGCCGCACTGCGCCGGCGGCGCTTGACCGTCGCGTCGGGGGAGTTCGGCGCCGACATGCAGGTCGAGATCGCCAACGACGGACCCGTAACACTCATCCTGGACCGCGCTCCATGACCGCAGCCACGCTCACGCTGGCCTCCTCCTCTCCCCGCCGGCGTCAGCTGCTGGAGATGCTGGGGATCCCGCTGCGGGTGGTGCCCTCCAATATCCCCGAGGTGCGCCGCTCGCTGGAGACGCCGATGGACTACGTCGAGCGGCTGGCGCGAGAGAAGGCGCTAAGCGTGCCGGGCGAGCTGGTGCTTGGGGCCGACACCACGGTGGTGGTGAGGGACGCGGTGCTGGAGAAGCCCAGTGATGCGGGTGACGCGCTCCAGATGCTGCAGCGGCTGCAGGGCCGCACCCATCAGGTGGTTACCTCAGTGGCACTGGTGGCTAAAGAGATCGTGCACCAGGCCACCGACGTCACCAATGTGACCTTCCGCCGGCTGGACGACGCCTTCCTGGAAGCCTACGTCGCCACCGGGGAGCCGATGGACAAGGCCGGGGCCTACGGGATTCAGGGCTATGGCGCGGCGCTGGTCGAGCGCATCGAGGGCGACTTCTTCAGCGTGATGGGGCTGCCGCTCCGACTGGTGCTCAACCTGCTGCGCGAGGCGGGGGAGGAGTACCGGTTCGGGAAGTAGGCGGGCAGGCGGGCAGGCGGGCAGGCGGGCAGGCGGGCAGGCGGGCAGTCATTGCGAGGCACGTAGTGCCGAAGCAATCCCCCAAATCACGCGCGCGGAATCGAGGGGATCGCCACGCGGCCTCACGGCCGCTCGCGATGACTGCTCTTCTCCCGCATACCGCTTCCTCCTTTCCTCGTTCCCTCTTCCCCTCCTTCCCTCCTTCCGTCCTTCCCTCCTTCCCTCACCCGGTACACCTGCACCGCGCGGGTGCGGCCCCGCAGCGTCATCTCGGGCAGATAGTCGTATTGCACGTGCTCCTTCACTACCTGGCACAGCGCCTCACTCACCAGGATCTCGCCCGGCCCCGCCTCCGAGCACAGGCGGTTCGCCACGTTTACCGCGTCGCCGATGACGGTGTACTCCAGCCGCCGGTGGCTGCCGATGTTGCCGGCGAACACCTCCCCATAGTTGATCCCGATGCCGACGCCGATCTCCGGGCGACCGGCACCGGCCCAGCGCTCGTTCAGCTTGCGGATGCCGTGCTGCATGGCGATCGCGGCCTTCAGGGCCCGGTCCGGATCACCCTCATGCGCGATCGGGGCGCCCCACAGCGCCATCACCGAGTCACCCACGAACTTGTCGAGCGTGCCGCCGTGCTCGAAAATGATCTCCACCATCTCGCTGAAGTATTCCGTGAGCAGCTGCGCGATCGCATCGGGCCGCATCGACTCGGCCATGGAGGTAAACCCGCGAATGTCGCTGAAGAGGACGGTGATGGGGCGCCGATCTCCGCCGAGCGGCACCACGGTGTCCTGCTGGGCGATCTCGGCGGCGATATTGGGAGCGAAGTAGCGCTCGAAGTTGGACCGGACCAGCGCCTCTCGCTTGACCTGCTCGGCATAGGAGCTGTTGCGGATCCCGATGGCGACCAGCCCGCTGAACGCCACCAGGAACTGGAGGTCCTCATCGCTGAATGAGTTGGCTGCCGTGATGCTGTCCACGTAGAGCAGTCCCAGCACCCGGTCCCCGGCGGCCATGAGGGGCGAGCACATGGCGCTGCGGACGCTCTGCATGACGATGGACTGGCCTTTGAACCGGCTGTCCGCGGCGGTGTTGTCGGACACGACCGCGACCCGCTCCTTCACCACCTTCTCCGCAATCGACCGGGGCACCTGCTGCACCTGGGTGTCTCCCAGGCGGCTTCGCGACATGGACGGCACCAGCTCCCCGGTGGTCTCGTTTCGGAGGACGATGGTGACTCGGTCCACGTTCATGACGTCGAACATCATGTCGACCACGTTGCGCAGCAGCTTGTCGAGGTCGAACTCACCGGAGAGCTTCTGGGCGATGTCGAGCAGCAGGGAGAGCTTCTTGGCCTGCCGCTCTTCGGCCGATGCCGCCGCCACCCGCAGCTGGCCGAATCCGGAAGGCCGGTCCCGGCTGGTGATTCCGGGCGGCCCCCCGCCGCTGACCATGAGCTGGCGGATGATGGTGTCACTGGGGACCGGGAACGGGGGCACGGCCTCGCCGGCCCCGGACCGGTTCGGGGTCGACTTCAGGTCCTTGAGCTGGAACAGGACCTTGCCGAAGGTGATCGAGTCATTGGGGTTGAGGCGGCCGGCACTGATGCGCGCGCCGTTGATACAGGTGCCGTTGGAGCTGCCGAGGTCCTTCACACCGACGCCGTCGGCGCCCACCGTGAGCTCGGCGTGGCGGCGAGAGATGGTCGGATCATAGATGGCGATGTCGCTGGTGACCCCGCGGCCAACGACCAGACTCCGACCTTGCGGCAACTCGAAGGTCTGATCGCCTGAGAAGCTGACGAGGCGGTAGGGCATGGTGGGAATATGGTGGGAATGTGGGAACGGGGGAACGAGGGAGGAGGGAAGGAGGGAAGGAGGGAAGGAGGGAAGGAGGGAAGGAGGGAACGTAGGGAAGGCGGGAAGGCGGTCAGTCATTGCGAGGGAGCGAAGCGACCGCGGCAATCCAGCGGGTCACGCGCGTTATCCGGGGGATCGCCACGCGGCCTCACGGCCGCTCGCGATGACTGCTCTTCTCCTGCTTACCGTTCCCTCCTCCCCTCCTTCCCTCCTTCCCTCTTTCCCGTCTTTCCCGCCCTTCCCGCCAGCGCCAGCGCCAGAAGCACTGCCCGGGCCTTGGCCTCGGTCTCGTGCCACTCGGCCAGCGGGTCGGAATCGGCGACGATGCCGGCGCCGGCCTGAACCCAGGCCCGCCCCCCCTGCATGACGCAGGTGCGGATGGCGATAGCGGTATCGAGGGTCCGGCCGCCCCAGCCGACATATCCGACCGCGCCGGCGTAGGGCCCCCGGCGCACCGGCTCGAGCTCATCGATGATCTCCATGGCCCGGACCTTGGGCGCTCCCGACACCGTCCCGGCGGGAAAACACGCGGCCAGCGCGGCGATGGCATCCAGCTCCGGCCGGAGGCGTCCGCGTACCTCGCTCACCAGGTGCATCACGTGGGAATACCGCTCGACCGTCATGAAGGCGGTGAGCCTCACGGAACCGAATTGCGCCACCCGGCCCACATCGTTGCGGCCGAGGTCGACCAGCATCAGGTGCTCGGCGCGCTCCTTGGCATCGGCGATCAGCTCGGCGGCCAGGGCAGCATCGTGGTCCGCGCTGGAGCCGCGAGGCCGGGTTCCGGCGATCGGTCTGAGGGTCACCTCGGTGTCTTCCACCCGGACCAGAATCTCGGGCGAGCTGCCGATGACGTGGATGTCGTCGCAGTGCAGATAGTACAGGTAGGGCGCCGGATTGAGTGCCCTCAGGTAGCGATAGGTAAGGAACGGATCCGGCGCCGGCAGATCCAGCCGCCGGGAGAGCACCGTCTGGAAGGTGTCTCCAGCGGCGATGTACTCCTTGATGCGGCGGACATCGTCCTGGAACCGGCGGTCCTCATAGGGGCCTGAGGCGCTGGGCACCGGCGGCAAGGGATCGAGCTCGAGTGGCAGGCTGGTCGAGGGGGCGGCCAGCCGCTGCAACCAGCAGTCGATGCGCGACTCCGCCTGATCGTAGAGGCGCCGGAGCTGGTCGCTGCCGGGCTGGGCCGGCACTTCGACGGTGGCAATCACCGTTGCCCGGTTGAAGAGATTGTCGAGCACCAGCAGCGTATCGGTGATCATCAGCATTGCATCGGGCAGCTGCCGGTCGTCCGCGGGAGGCTCGGGAAGCGACTCGATGGTGCGCACGATGTCGTATCCCAGATATCCTACCGCGCCACCCGTAAACGGCGGCAGCCCGGGCACCTCCACCGGCGGATACTGTCGCATGGTGCGGCCCAGGTGCTCCAGCGGAGCTATGTCGGTCTCGACGATGGTCCAGCCTGCGTCGCTGGTCCAGCGAGAGCACTCCCGCCCGCGGTAACGGTAGACCTCCCGCGGAGCAGTAGCCAGAAAGGTGTAGCGGGCCCAGCGCTCCCCGCCCTCCAGCGACTCGAGCAGGAAGCCGTAGGGGCCCTGGTGGAGTTTGGCAAACGCCGTTACCGGAGTGTCGCCATCGAGAACGACCTGGCGCGTGACCGGCACCATGCCTCCCGCGCGGGCGCGCCGAGCGAAGGTATCGAAATCGGAGCTCACTGGGGAGCCGCCACGATGTAGCTGCCGGCTGCAGGAAGCGCCGCCTGGACGTTGTCGGCCGCCGGACGCGTCGAGGGCAGCAGCGTGACCTGCTCGCTGGACACCAACTGTCCCACGGCCAATGCCTTTTCGAACGCCGCGTCGCTGCCGTACACCTGGCGAGCCCGCGCCGGCGCGGAGAAGTAGCGGCCGTAGACGAACGTGATCGCAGCCTGTTCGGCGCGGAATGGCAGGCTGGTAGTGAGATCCAGGCCGTAGATGCCGGGGCGGGGCTTCGCCTCCACCTGAACGGTGCGGCCGCTGTCCCCGAAAGCGGCGGCGGCAAAGCTCAAGCGCGCAAAGGCAATGCTTTCCCCGGCGTGATACATGACGATGGTGTAGGGCGCGCCGGTGGTGAAGGTCACCGACGTATCCCCCGGAGCCGGGCCGGCGGTCTCCAGCACGAACACCCGCGCCAGAGGCAGAGTGCGGGGCGCCACCGGGCCGGGTTCCTCCGTCACTACCGGTGACTTGCGCCCCCCGCACGCGACGCAGCCCGCGCCCAGCGCGATCGCCAGCCAGGTTGCCGCGTGCCGCGGCTGCCGGGATATTACCGGTCCGAAGGGAGCGAGCCTGCCCCGAGCAATCGAGCGAGGGGTGAGAAGTGAGACGTGAGAAAGCATGCAAGAAAGTAAGATGTAAGTGGTGAGAAGGCACTCGGGACGGGTGAGAGGTGAGAGGTGAGAGGTGCGACAGGTGGAGAGCCTGCCCCGAGCAATCGAGCGAGGGGTAAGAGGTGAGCGGTGAGAGGGAATGCCCGAGATCCGGGATACCTGGAGCTTGGGGCATGCGTTCCAGGGTCCTGTTTGGCGTCTACCTCTCACCCCTCGCTCGATTGCTCGGGGCAGGCTTTCTCACCTCTCACCTCTCACCTCTGCACGCACAATGGAACTCTCCCGCCACGCTGGACCTGGTGCGTCGCGCGGTGGACCGCCGCCTCGTGGTCCAGGCCGACTCCACCCTGATGAGCTACCGGGCGCGGGCCCACGGCTTCGTCTTCTTTCTGGCTCAGGTCGGGGAGGGTCTGGCAGAGCCGCCCCGCCTGGTAAAGGCGGACCAGCTCGATGTGGCGGTGTACTGGCGTGCGCCCGACCTGAGCAAGCAGGTGATCCTGGGTTGGCGCGACGGCACCTTCCTCCCCACGGACATCAGCTACCACCGGGATCATCTGGGCATTGTCACCAACAACTTCGGGAACCTGATCCGGATCGGTGAAGGGGACGAGGTACGGGACGCGGTCCATCCGCTCTCGTCGGGAGGCCTGTACGCGTACGACTTCGCCCTGTCGGATTCGCTCGCCATCACCACCGCCGGCGGCGAGGTGGTCGTCTACCAGGTACAGGTCCGCCCCCGCGATTTCAAGCGGCCGCTGGTGGTGGGGAATCTCTACATCGACGTGGCCACGGCGGAGCTGGTGCGGTTTCGCTTCAGCTTCACGCCCGCCGCATATCTCGATCGCCAGCTGGAGGATATCAGCGTGGTGCTCGAGAGCGGCCTGTACGAGAACCGCTACTGGCTCCCCCGCCGCCAGGAGGTTGAGATCCGGCGAAGAGTCACCTGGCTGGACTTTCCGGCCCGGGGAATCATCCGGGGCCGCTGGGAGATCGGCGACTACGAGTTGAACCTGGGGATCCCTGACACCATCTTCGCCGGCCCGGAGATCGCAGGGCTCATCCGGCCGCGCAACTCCGATTCGACCTGGTCCGAGCCGCTGAACCAGGCGATCGCTGATGTGGCCCAGCCGGTCAACCAGCAGGACATGGCGGCGTTGCGGGTGGAGCTCGACCGTCTCGCCGGCTCTCATGCACTTGGGGGTCTTCCTTCCCGGCGCCTGGCCGCGGGCTCGCTGAGCGATCTCATCCGGGTCAACCGGGTCCAGGGTCTCACCGTCGGATTCGGTGCCAGCCTCGGATTACCAGGCACCCGGCTTCAGCTCCGGCCCAGCGTGGCGTATGGCACGGCGGACCATCGCCTCACCGGTTCACTGGAGCTGGCCTGGAGCACTGGCGCCACCCGGCTTCAGCTGGCGGCGTCGCGGCGGATCACCGATTTCAGCGACATCCCGGTCATCTCGCCCGTACTCAACTCGATCCTGTCGCAGGAAGCAGGCAATGACTACGGCGACTACGTGCTCCTCGACGCCGTCGAACTGGGCCTGCGCCACCGCCTGGGGGGGCGGACCACTCTCGGACTCGACGTCGGCCCGGAGGACAGCCGGTCGGTGTCCACCGAGGCGTCGCCCGCGTCGGGGACCTACCGGGAGAATCCGGCGCTCGGGTCCGGCACCTATTGGGTGGCCCGCCTGTCGCTCGAGCGCGCCAGCGGCGGCATCGCGGTTCAGCGGGATCTCCAGGGCCGTGTGGCCGTGGAGGCAGGCGCGGGTGAGAGCGATTATCTGAGGGGCACTGCCACGGTGCGCTGGCTCGCGAATCTGGGTGGCACTCAGCTCCTCAGCCGTGCCTACCTGGGTGCGGGCAGCAGCGGGCTGCCGCCGCACCGCAGCTTCGCGATCGGCGGACGGGGCACGTTACCGGGCGAGCCTTTTCGCCGATACGGTGGCCGATACGTGGCGCTCGCTCACGTCGAGTGGCGGTTCGACGTCCCGGCTCCAGCGCTCCGTCTGGGGTCGTTCGCCTCCACCGGCCGGCAACTCACGCTGGCGCCCTTCCTGGCGGCCGGCTATACGGCGGAACCTTTTGCAGGGCTGCCGTGGCAGGGTTCGGAAGGAGTACGCCCCGTGGCAGGGCTGGCCCTGGAGCTGTTCATGCGCCTGCTCCGAGTCGAGGCGGGTGTGGGGCTCCGGGACGGCGAACTCGGGGTCACGGTGGACATCAATCGGGACTGGTGGGGCTTGCTGTAGTGTTCTTATCTTTCTGCCGGCTCCCTGGCTTTCCGTCCGTCTAGCCTCACCACCCGCCGAGTGTCATGCAGTTCACTGATGAATGGCTGGTACCCTCGATCGAGACCCTCCTTTCTGCCGCCGCCGTTACTGAGCTGCGACAGGAGCCGGGGCCGGACGTCTCGCTCTGGGAGACGCTGGTCCAGCGCAAGCAAGCCAGTGACCAGGAGATCCTCGGCGCCATCGCTTCGCGCTTCCGTTTTTCCATTGCCGATCTCACCAAGCCCGACGTCAAGCTGATCTCCGCGGTTCCCGAGCAGCTGGCCCGGCGCTTCAACGTGGTTCCCGTTCGCCAGACTGATTCCTACCTTGAAGTCGCCACTGCAAACCCGTTCGACATCGACGCCGAGAAGATGCTGGCCTTCGCTACCGGCCGGGAAGTGCGGATGCTGTTGGGCTCCCCGTCGAAGATCCGGGAGAAGCTCGATGAGCTCTACCGCGAGACCGATACGGTGGTTTCCCGGCTGCTCGAGGGCATCGGTGGCGAGTTCGAGGTGGAACAGATCAAGGAGGAAGAGGAAAGCGTCGCGAGCGCCGAGCAGGCCAGTCAGCGCCCGATCAGGAAACTGGTGGACATGATGATCGCCGATGGGGTGACCAACCGCGCCAGCGACATCCACGTCGAGCCGATCGAGGGCGGGGTGGTGGTGCGCTATCGTATCGACGGCGTGCTGCGCCAGGCCATGAAGATCCCCCGGACCGCGGGCGTGCCCCTGGTCTCGCGGGTGAAGATCATGTCGGGGCTGGATATTGCCGACCGGCTGCGGCCCCAGGACGGCCGGGCCCGGGTTTCAATCAACGGAGAGCCGATCGACCTCCGGGTGTCGACCCTGCCGGCGTCCCTCGGCGAAAAGCTGGTCATCCGAATTCTAAATCAGAAGTCGACCTCGCTCAGCCTCGATTCGCTGGGCCTCGCCGACGACGAACAGAAATCGATTCGGGCACTGCTGGGCCACAAGGAAGGAATCATCCTGGTTACGGGGCCAACCGGTTCCGGAAAGACCACGACTCTCTATTCGGCGCTCCGCGTGGTCCAGGGTGAGGGCATCAACATCGTGACGGTCGAGGACCCGGTCGAATACCGGCTCGGCACCAACATCGTGCAGGTCCAGGTGAATGAGAAGGCCGGCCTCACCTTTGCCTCCGCGCTCCGCTCCATTCTGCGGCAGGACCCCGACGTGGTCCTGATCGGCGAGATCCGCGACAAGGAGACCGCCCAGATTGCGTTGCAGGCGTCGCTGACCGGGCACCTGGTGCTCTCCACGCTGCACACCAACGATGCGCCCAACGCGGTGACGCGTCTGGTCGACATCGGCATGGAAGCCTACAAGATCGCTCCGGCCCTGCGCGGGGTGATCGCGCAGCGGCTCATGCGCCGCCTGTGCAAGGAGTGCCGACTCCCCATGACCGAGGACGTGAGCGATCGGCTCAAGCGCTTCATCCCGGCCGGGGCGGCGTTGTACAGCGCGGTAGGGTGCTCGGAATGCTCGATGACCGGGTATCGGGGAAGGTTCAGCATCGTGGAGGTTCTCACGATGAGCCCGGAGCTGGAGCGCCGCATCAGCGAGGGCGCTGCCGCCGACAAGATCGCCGAAGCGGCGCGGGCGGGTGGCATGCGGTCGCTCTTCGCCAGCGGGCTCCGGCACGTCCTCTCCGGCGAAACCACTCTCGACGAGCTGCTGCGGGTCACCGAGCCGCCCCACGAGGATACCGAAAAATCGGCGGCGCCCTCCAAAGGAACCAGGTCGCCCGCCGGCACCCGGGTTTCGGGGCCTCACGCCGCGGCTCGTGCGGAACCGGAGCCCAGGCGGATCTCGCTCGAGTTTGCCATGGACCTCCTGGAAGAACCGGGTCAGGTCGAGGGCGCCGTAGGGGAAGGCAGAGGCCGGGGCGCCTGTGTGCTGCTGGTGGAGGACGAGGAACAGCTACGGCGGGTCATGAAAGACCTGCTGCAGCGGGAGGGGTACATCGTGGCCGAGGCGCGAGACGGCGCCCAGGCGCTCGACGAGGTGGACCGCCACGCGCCCGACGTCATCATTCTGGACCTGAATCTTCCCGGCCTCGACGGCTATGGAGTCCTGGCCCAGCTCCGCTCCCGGCCCGCTACCAAGGAAATTCCGGTCATGGTGCTGACCGCCAAGGGTGACGAGGACAACGAGGTCCGCGTGTTCGAGCTGGGCGCCGACGATTTCGTCACCAAGCCGTTCCGCGCCCGGTCGCTGGCCGCGCGGCTCGAGGCGGTGCTCGCCCGCCATCGCACTTGAGCCGGCCCGAGACCCCACCGGCAGTTTCTTCCCCTTCCGCGTCGCTTCCAGGACTAGCTCTCATCAAGGCGTCGGTCCGGGAGCAGTCCGCCTATAGCCTCGACGCTCCGCCGGCTCGGCGCAAGCTCAACCAGAACGAGTGCCCCTTCGACTTCCCGCCGGAGCTCAAGCAGGAGGTCGCCGAAGCGATGGCGCACGAGCCCTGGCAGCGCTACCCGGAGTTTGCACCACCCGACCTGCTGGCCCGGCTGGCCGAGCACTACGGCTGGGTGGCTGATGGCATCCTGGTGGGCAATGGCTCGAACGAGCTGATCCAGGCGACGCTGGCGGTGACGCTCGGCTCTCAGGACGTCCTGGTTGCGCCGTCCCCCACGTTCTCTCTCTACCGGCTGCTCACCGGCGTCATGGGCGGCCGGTATGTGCCGGTTCCGCTGGGTGACGGGTTCGTCTTCGACGTGGAGGCGTTGATCGAAGTGGCAAACCGGGAGCGGGCCCGGGTGATCGTGCTCAATTCGCCCAACAACCCAACCGGCTCGGCGCTGCCCGACGGTGCGGTTCAGCGGATCCTGGCCGGGACCGGCGCCCTGATCGTGTGCGACGAGGCCTACCAGGACTTCGGCGGGCCGAGCGCGCTTCCGCTGCTCGCCGGGTCATCCCGGCTGGTCGTGCTCCGGACCTTCTCCAAGGCCCTGGGCCTGGCAGGCCTGCGCTTCGGCCTGGCGCTGGCGCATCCGGCGGTGGCGCGGGAGATCGCCAAGGGAAAGCTGCCGTACAACGTGAACCTGGTGACCCTGGCGGCGGCCCGGACGGCGCTGCGTCACGCTCCGAAGCTGGCGGCCCGGACCGCCCAGGTGATAGCCACACGGGACCGCTTCGTGGCCCGGCTTCGCCGGGTTCCCGGTCTGACGCCATACCCAACGGCCGCGAACTTCGTACTGGTCCGCTCCCGAAGTTTGCCGGCCAGGGAGCTGTTCCGCAGGTTGCTGAACGACTATGGGATCCTGGTGCGGGACGTCTCCGGCTCGCCGCAGCTCTCCGAGTGCCTGCGGATCTCCATCGGCACGGAAGAGGACATGGATGCGGTGATCGAGGCTTTGAAGGAGATTCTGGAAAAAGCGTGAGCGGTGAGCAGTGAGCGGTGAGCGGGAACTGGTGGGTAAGTAACGAGTATACACCGCTTCCCACTTCCCGCTTCCGGCTTACCGCTTACCGCTTACCTCTTACCGCTTACCGCTTACCGCTTACGCTCTTACTGTTACCTCATGCCCCGAGTAGCTGAGATCACCCGCAAGACCAATGAAACCGATCTCCATGTCCGGGTGAATCTGGATGGGCGCGGTGAGGCCCGGGTGAAAACCGGAATCGGGTTCTTCGACCACATGCTCGATGCGCTGGCCCGGCACGCGCTGCTGGACCTGACCGTGGAAGCCCGGGGAGACCTGCAGGTGGACGGACACCACACGGTGGAAGACACCGGCATCGTGCTGGGACAGACCCTGGCTCAGGCCCTGGGAGACCGGGCCGGCATCCGGCGCTACGCCGACTGCTCGGTTCCCCTGGATGAGGCGCTGGTGCGGTGTGTGCTGGACGTCTCCGGCCGCCCCTACCTGGCCTATGACATCGAGATTCCCAAGTGGCAGATGCTGGGAGACTACGACGTGTTTCTCACGCCGGAGTTTTTCCGGGCCCTGGTGCTGAACGCGGGGTTTACCGTGCATCTCGATCTGATCCGGGGCGAGAACCCTCACCACATCGTCGAAGCTGCCTTCAAGGCCTTTGCCCGGTGCCTGGATGCCGCCACATCGCTCGACCCGCGGGTGACGGGAGTTCCGTCGACCAAGGGATCGCTATGATCGCCGTGGTGGACTATGGAGTGAACAACGTCGCGAGTGTGGTGCGCGCGCTGGCGGCGGGCGGTCATACCGCTTCGCTCACCAACGACCCGGACGAGGTGCGCCGAGCCGACCGGGTGCTGGTGCCTGGTGTCGGACATTTCGGGCAGGGCTCCCGGAACCTGGCCACGACCGGCCTGGCGGATGCAGTGCGCGAGGCGGCCCGCGAGGGGCGCCCCGTTATGGGGATCTGTCTCGGACTGCAGCTCTTCTTCGAGTTGAGCGAGGAAGCGCCCGATGCACGCGGCCTGGGAATTCTGCCCGGCCGGGTCCGCCGGTTCTCCGGGGGAATGCCGGTGCCCCACGTGGGCTGGGCCCAGGTCGACCTGACTCAGCCAGGGAAACGGCACGCCGTGCTGGGCCAGTCCCAGGGCCACTGGCCGCAGTTCTTCTACCACGTGCACAGCTATCTGCCCACCGATCTTCCCGAAGAGGCCGTTCTCGGTACCGGAGACTACGGGGGAGTGTTCCCGACGCTGGTGGGACAGGGCAGCGTCATCGGCGCCCAGTTCCATCCGGAGAAGTCGCAGCAGCCGGGGATCGCGCTTCTCTCGGCATTCGCGCGGTGGCAACCGTGACCTCCATCCGTGTCTCCCTCGTCGACGTGTACGTCATTCGGGGGTCAGGTCCTGGACTGGAATGTCTGGTACTGCGGCGCGGCCCCGGCGGGCGCTGCCCCAGCTCCTGGGAAGCGGTGCACGGCCATATCGAGCCGGGTGAGCGGCCGGCGGAAGCCGCGACCCGGGAGCTGGAGGAGGAAACCGGCCTGACGCCGGTACGACTGTACAACCTCAGCCGGGTGGAGTCGTTCTACCAGCACCGCATTGACGAGGTTGCCCTGGTGCCCGTTTTCGCGGCGTTCGTGGCGGAGGATGCCCCGGTCAGGCTGGGGTCGGAGCACGACCGGTATGAGTGGCTGCCGGCCCGAGCGGCAGCCGGCCGGCTGGCCTGGCCCCGGGAACGGCGGGCGCTGGACGACATCGTCCAGCTGCTTGGCACCGGCGACGGGGGCACGATCGACGACGTGCTGCGGGTATGCTAGCTCGGCGCATCATACCCTGTCTCGACGTGGCAGACGGACGGGTGGTAAAAGGGGTGCACTTCGAGGCACTGCGAGACGCGGGTGATCCGGTCGAGCAGGCAACGAAGTACGACGCCGACGGCGCCGACGAGCTGGTCTTCCTCGACATCTCGGCGAGTCCGTCATCGCGCCAGACCACCCTGGAGATGGTCAGCCGCGTGGCCGAAGCCATCTTCATCCCGTTCACGGTCGGAGGAGGCATCCGGTCGGTCGCGGACGCCGGCGCGGCGCTCCGGTCTGGGGCCGACAAGATCGCGGTGAACACCGCGGCCGTGCGGGACCCGTCCCTCGTTTCCCGGCTGGCGGAGAGTTTCGGGAGTCAGTGCGTGGTGGCGGCGGTAGACGTCAAGCGGGTCGGAGGACGGCTCAGCGTCATGGTAAACGGCGGCCGTGAGAGCACCCCGATCGAGGGCGTGGAGTGGTGCCGGCGGCTGGAGATACTCGGCGCCGGGGAAATCCTGCTCACGTCCATGGACCAGGACGGCACCGGGGCCGGCTACGATCTACCACTCCTCGCAGCCGTTTCTCGCGAGATAAGCATCCCGGTGATCGCCTCGGGCGGGGCCGGGAACCTCCTGCACCTGGCGGAGGCGCTCGAGGCTGGCGCCCACGGCGTGCTGGCGGCTACGATCTTCCATTTTCGTGAATCATCACTTCCCCGGGCTCGCGCCTACCTTCGTGAGCGGGGGTATCCGGTTCGACCATGATGCTCGAAGCCTTTGCATTCGCGTTGGTGCTGACGTTTCCCGCTTCCCATCACCTCGCTCCTTGCGTTCGTCCCTCCCGGGCCGGCACTCAGGTCCAGGGGGATGTGCGGGTGTGCCCCGGACGATACCGTATCGCCGATGGCAACGAGCGCGGGGTCATCATCGCCGCGGCGTCCGGCACCAGGATCGATCTCACCGGCGTGGTGCTGGAGAGCGGCGACTCGGTTCCTGGCCGGTATACCGGCGTCGGAGTGTCCAGCAGGGGGGTGGACGCCGTCACCATCACCGGCGGCGCCATCAGAGGGTATCGCTACGGGGTCAGAATCGAAGGCGGCCGCAATCACCGGATCTTCGGCATCGATCTCTCCGGAAGCCGGCGGCAGGAGGTTCGATCCACCCCGGCACGGCCCGACTCCACCGACCGTCTGGACGTCGTGCGGCGGGAAGTCTTCGAGCGCTACGGCGGAGGAGCCCTCCTCATCGAGACCGAGGGGGCCAGCGTTACCGGGGTGATCGCCCGGGGAGCGCAGAATGGCATCGGTCTGATCCAGGTGAGGAACAGCTACATTGCCGACAACAACGTCGGGGCGAACAGCGGCTGGGGGATTCATCTGTGGCGGTCGTCGGGCAACCTGATCGCCCGGAACCGAGCCGAGCGTACCCGGCGCTGCGAGTCACAGGTGCCCGCGGACGAGTGTGGCGCCGCGGCAATTCTGCTCCGGGACGCCAGCGACTCCAATACCATCGTGGACAACGACCTCACGGCTTCGAGTCGGGGGTTTCGACTGGCCGGGGCTCCGCAGCAGCTGCGTCAGTCCATCGGCAACCTGGTTCACCGCAACGACGCGTCCTCGGCCCTCGGGGTGGCTTTTGCCGCCGCGTACGGGTGGAGCAACACCTTCCAGGAGAATCGAGCGGACAGCGCCGGGGTCGGGTTCCGGCTGGAGCACTCCGGCGGCTCCACCATCCGGGGCAATACCATCATCGGTTCCCGCTCGGCCGGGATCGTCAGCGAGCATGGCAGCGACAACGCGATTCTGGCGAATGTACTGATCGGGGGACCGGTGGGTATCCGGATCGGCGCACCGGAACAGGCCGGCGACGCCAGCCGCAGGTACCGTATCGACGACAACGTCCTGGCTCGCCTGGAGCAGGGAGTGGTCCTGCAGCAAACCACCCGGGCGCAGTTGCGGGGAAACCTGTTCGACGGCGTGCGCGACGGGTTGGTGCTCGACGGCGCGGGACACGGGACGGAGGTGACCGGCAACATTTTCCTGCGCGCCTCCCGCTGGTTCATCGACGCGCCGGATCTCACCGCGGGAGGGAACTACTGGGCAACCGCGGACGCCTCCACCGCCACCGCGAAGATCAAAGGCCGAGTCAGCATCATGCCCTGGAAGCCGGCGACGGCCGCCGGCTACTGAAGGATCTGACTGGCGACGGTTTTCAGGTCCCGAAGGTTGAACGGCTTCCGCACGTAATGGACCCGATGCTCCGCCAGGAGTGCGGGTAGATCCTCCCCCGCTGCAAACGCGACGACCAGGCGGCCGCACGCCTCGGGGCAGGCGTCGAGCAGGGCCCGCGCAAAGAGCTCGGCAGGACCGGCGGGGACCCGCACGTCTGCAATGATCAGGTCGAAGTCACGTTCCCGCGCCAGTCTCAGGCCTTGTTCTCCGGTACGCACCGCTTCGACCGCGTGGCCCTCCGGGGTGAAGAGTGCGTTCAGCAGCCGATGCACCGACGGATCTTCGTCCACCACCAGGATCCGCCGCCTGGGCGAGCGACCGTTATCCGTGCGTACCGGTGCCGGGACCGGCTCGGCCAGATCGGAGTCGAAGAGGGGCAGGGTAACCCGGAATTCAGCGCCACCCCCCGGCGAGGTATCGTACTCCAGGACTCCCCCGTGTGCTTTGACCAGCCCGTAGCTCAGCGACAGTCCCAGGCCGGTGCCTTCTCCCGGCGCCTTGGTGGTGAAGAACGGAGTGAAGAGGTACGGTACCAGGTGCTGGGGGACACCGGGGCCGCTGTCACAGACCCGCAGGATCGCCTGGCCCTCGGTCCGCCTGGTTGACAGGGTGATCTTCCTGACCTGCCCGGGCGCCAGTCCGCTCACCGCCTGCACCGCGTTTGTCACCAGGTTCAGCAGGACCTGCTGCAGCTCATAGCGATCGCCCAGGACGATCGTGGGGTCGGGGCTCAGATCAGATTCGAGCTCGATGCCGTGCAGCTGAAGCTCGTACATGATCAGGAGCGAGGTCCGGACGATCACATCGTGCAGATCCACTGCGGTCTTTTCCGGGACGCCCTTGCGGGCGAAGGTCAGAAGATTCCGGACGATCCGACCGGCGCGCTCCGCCTGATCGAAGATCACGCGCAGGTGCTCGCGGGGAAGCTCGGGGTGGGGTGGGCGTTCCAGCAGGAGCTCGGCCAGTCCCGCTATCGAGGTCAGGGGATTGTTGAGCTCGTGCGCGACGCCGGAGACCAGCTGGCCAATGGAGGCCATCTTGTCGTTCTGAATGATCTGGGCTTCGAGGATGCGCTGCTCGGTGACATCCTCGACCAGAATCACGACTGTCCCCCGCTCGGCGTCGGCCAGAGGAGCGGCGGTGAGACGAAGCACCTTCTGGCTGGTCTCCTGGCGTAAGACCAGTGGCGCGGTTCGCTCTCCCCGGTAGGCCGCGTCGATCAGGCCGGTCACGGCTTCGGACGCACCGGAGATCAGGGCGGCGAAGTTCCGTCCCACCAATTCGGATTCGGGCAGCTCGGCGATGGCGGCCAGCGCCAGGTTGGCCCGCAGCACGTTGCCCTCGGAGCCGACCACCGCAATCCCCTCGGTCAGGGCATTGAAGGCTGTCTCCCACTCTGCCTCGCTCCGCCGCACCATCTCGTAGAGCCGGCTGTTGGTCATCACCACGGAGGCGTTGGTGGCGACCGTGGAGAACAGCCATAGATCCTCCGCGCTCAGCTGGCCTCCCTTTCGGTCCGCCACCGCCAGCGCCCCCATGGTGGTGCCCGGGGCGCGGAGCGGCGCCACCGCGGCCGAGCGAACCATCATCCCGGCAAAGAGACGGACCGCCGGGATGGCCGCATCGTCCGCGACCTCGATGCGGTCGCGCTCAATGGTCCGCGCGATCAGGCTGTCGCTACCATCGCTGATCTCCCCGAGCAGCGGCTCGAGGGTGCCGGTAGCGGCGACCACTCGGAGGAGCTCGCCTTCCGCCAGCACCACGATGGCGCCGTCGGCCTGAAGAAAGCGGGCGGCATACTTGGCCACGTGGTCGGCGATCCGGTCCAGCTGAATCGATTGGGAAAGGACGTAACTGAGCTCCTGCAGGGAGAAGAGCTCACTGATACGCCGGTCCACCTGGGTGGCCAGTTGATCGGCCTTGGCTTGCGCCTCCCGGGTGCGCCCGCGCGCGAGCGCGGCAGCGAGCCCGAAGGTGATGATCGCGGTGGCGATGCCGATGACGGCCAGCCACGGGATCCGGTCCTCGGACCAGACTGCCACGATCGCGAGCAGGACCGCCGCGATGATGTGGAGCGGGAGCTCCCACTCGGGGTGTCGGGTGGCGAGCAGCAGGACAGCCGCCCCAGCGGCCACGATGACCAGCGCGCCGACAATCGGAGGATCACCGATGATCGCCGCCGCGAGGACGCAGCCGAGCAAAACGCCGGCCGCAACCGCCGCCGGCGACAGCGCTGGGCGCAGGGATCGGCGCGCCAGACTCAGGGCTCCCGGTCGCGCCGCGCGACCCGCTCGGTGATGTACGCCTCGGGTGGAGCGTTAGGCTTCACCCGGATCGACTTGGCGGGGATGCCAACGTTGACATGGTAGGGCCGCACATCTTTGGTCGCCACGGCATTGGCCCCGACCATCGCATTGCGGCCCACCCGCACGCCGGCCAGCACCGTGGCGTGATAGGTGATCCGAACATCGTCTTCCAGCTCCGTTTTGGCGTTGGTGACGTCCTTCTGATCTACGATGCTGTGGGTGTGACTGTAGATGTTGGCGTAATCCGAGATGCTGACGCGGTTGCCCAGCACAATCCCGCCCCGGTCGTCGAGCAGGACGTTACGATGCACCACGACGTCGTCGCCCACTTCCATGTTGTAGCCGAAGGAAAACTCCACGTACTGAAACGCTTTGAAGTTCTTGCCGACCCGGGCGAAGATGTGCGGCGCCAGGATCCGGCGGAACCGGACGCCGAGGTGCACGTTCTGCCCTCCCAGCGGCGAGCGATCGAAGCTGTACCACAGCCAGAGCAGCGGCTTGACCCGGGCGAACCGGGCCTGATCCACTTCGGCGTAATACTCCGGCTCCAGCGTGATGTTCCACGGATCCAGCGAGAGAAGCGAGATCTTGCCGGCGTCCGGCGTCTTCGGGATCCTGAAGCAGCTCGTCGTAGTCGCTGACTCCCGGGTAATAGATCTGGAAGAGAATGTCGCGGGTGATCCGGTGCCAGTCGGCTCCTGGGGCCGCCAGCTCGCCTTCCAGGTCGGCCAGCCAGCCATCGAAAAATTGCTCAGTGGCCTTGGGAAGCCGGACCGTTCGGAGGGGCAGGAGGGCCATGGGGAGCTCGTTGGGCGTCGGTAAAGCGTGAGGGCAGTGCGGTCACCGTCCAATGATGGGCGCACGCGACTGCTGACACCAGTGCCGCAGAGCTGGAATGCCGGGGCCGGGGCAGGGGAAGGCCCGCCGGGCGAGAGCCGCCGGACGGGCCTAAAGCAGCTGCGACCTCAGAAACCGGTCATGACCGTCACCCGCACCGAACGCGGGGATCCGGGCGTGATGTTGTTGTTGTTATGGGCGGTGCCGAAGTACTCCTGATCGAACAGATTCTCGAGATTGGCCTGAAAACGGAGGTAGGGGCTGAACCCATAGTATACCGCCGCATCGACCCGGGTAAAGCTCGGGAGGGTCACACTGTCGTCGATGGCAGCGTACATGTCGTCCTGGTAGACCACGCCCAGCCCCAGCCACAGCGCCGACGTCGGCTGGTATCGGTTCCACAGCGAGACCGTGTTCCGGGGGACCAGCGGGACCTTGGCTCCTGGTGCCGCCGCGGTGGTCAGGCTGGTTATGGTGGCGTCCTGGTTGGCGTAGCCGCCGATGACCTGCCACTGCGGGGTGACGACGCCGGTGGCGCTGAACTCGAAGCCCTTGGTACGCTGGCTGCCAGTCTGAAGGGTCCTGCTGGGATCGCTCGGGTCGGGCGCCGTGGTGTTGGTTCGGTCCAGCCGGTAGGCCGCCGCGGCTAACGAGAGGCGGTTGAACACGTCCCATTTGACGCCGAGCTCGTAGTTCGTGAACTTCTCGGGCTCGAGTGTCTCGGTGGTCACGTTGAGCGAGGAGAACTGATCGCCCGAGCTGGGCAAGGCCGATACACTGTAACTGGAGTACAGGGTGACGGCATCGGCCGGCTTGTAAAGCAGGGCGGCCCTGGGCGAGACCAGATTGTCCTGCCGGCCGAGCGCTTCTCCCGTCCGAAGATTGTAGAAATCCACATCAAAGCGCTCGTAACGGGCGCCGACGATAGCCTGCCAGTGACGGGAGAAGACGATCTGACTTTGGCCGTAGACCGCGATGGACGTGGCGCTGGAGTGATTATCTGCGTCGGTTGCGCTCTGGCGGAACGTGATCGGAACCGAGATGGTCGGATCTGATACTGGAGCCGTAACGCTGGTGGCTACGTCGTTGAAGTAGCCGGTCTCGCGGAAGTTGTCCGTGATCTGGCGGCCCAGGGCAACACCGCCAAGCAGCGTCTGACTGATGGCTCCGGTGACCAGGCGATAGCTGATCTCGGTCTCGTTGAGCAGGTTCCGCCGGTCGGTGGCGTTGTTATAGGCTGAGATGCTCACCTCGGTTCCGGCATCGTTCACCGCGCCGGGGAACACATTCTGGTAGATCTTGTCATAATCGGCGAACATGCTGCGGTTGCGAAGGGTCACCCCGCCGCCGGTGAGGTGCTCGATGCTTGCGGTGCCGATATGGACCAGTGCATCGGAATAACTCTGTGCGGGATCGCCGAAGAAGGTGTGTGGCGTCGTAGTCGACAGGGGGGCACCGGCAAAGGAAGGAATCCCCCGGTCGGCGGTCCGGTCGTCCGTGAAGTATTCGTAACTCGCAAGCACCTGGGTCCCCGCCGACAGCCGAATCGTGGCCGTGGGGTTGATCCCATAGCGCTCGACGCTTACGTCGTCGCGATAGAGGTCGGAATTCTCGTAAACGCCGTTGAGCCGAATGGCTACGGCATCCGACACTCCCTGCCCGACATCCAGCGCGCCTCGCCGATTGCCGTAGGAGCCACCCTGCAGGGACAGCTCGCGAGTCGGCGTCCACCCGGCAGTTTTCGTGACCCGATTCAGCACACCGCCACCCACACCTCGGCCAAAGATCAGCGCGTTGGCGCCCTTCAGCGCCTCGACCCGCTCCACGTTGTAAAGATCGCGGAAATACTGCACATCGTCCCGCATTCCATTGACGAAGAAGCCGGCGGTGGTGCTGTTGCCACGGATGGTCGGCTGGTCCCGGTTCCCTTCTCCTTGCCCCATGGTGAGCCCGGGGGTATACCGGGTCACGTCCGCCATGCCCTGCATCCGCTGATCGGCGATCACGTTCTTGCTGATGACGGTAACGGACTGAGGAACATCGCGGAGGGGGGTGTCGGTCTTGGTGGCGGTGGTGGTCTGACGCATGAGGTAGCTCGACCCTGCCGCTCCCATTACTTCGATAGTGGGGAGAGACATCGGGACGGTATCTCGGGGCGTCGGCTTCGCTGGGACGCCTTGGGCCAGTGCCACGGAGGGCAATCCGACCAGGGCCAGGAATGGGGCGGTGCGCCTGAGCACGAGGGGGCCTCGATGAGAATGGTTTTCAAGTGATTTTAACTATGGCGGGATCATGCTACTACCGAAAGGGGACTTGGTCAATAGGAATTTGGTAATGGACCCGGCTCCCAAGGTCAGAAGGGCATAACTGGCTCGGGCAGATGCGGGTCGAGGGCTGTGGTGAGCCCGGGTGGAGGGTGCTGCGGCTCGTTACCGGGTAGTGTCCCGCGGCTGCTCCCGCGCCCTTTGCGCTACTCGGGCCCGTTCTCGATCGATGACTGGCTGCCTGGTAGACCAGTCGTCCGAGATCATGGCGGCATAGGAGAGGGTAAACGAATCGTCGACCGGCAGCTCCTCTTCGAACAGGTAGATGGCGCTCGCCTGCTCTCTCAGCGCCAGCTGATGCGATGAGAACTTCGAGTTGATCGGGATGAGGCCAAGCGGCTGGAGTGCGCGGCTGCGAAGCCGGACAGTGAGGGTCTGGGGATCGAACCGGGTGTCGGCCCGGAGACCGTAGAAGCTCACCAGCGCCAGTCCCGGCTTCGTGACTCCGGCCCGGGAGGCCACAGAGTCGATTTGCCGGTCCCGGCTTTCCACCAGCGAGCGCAGCGACTGAAAGGCGTCGTTCGCCAGCAGCCGCATGATCTTCGGGTCCAGAGGTACGAAGCGGATCTCCACCTCCTCATTCCGCATTCGTATGGCCAGGTCATTCTGATTCAGCGTCCCATAACTGATCGGGGTCACCGGGACCGGCTGGGCTGACTGCGCCATCGCCGCGGAGACCGGGCCTCCGAGGATGAAAAGCGCTGAATACCAGTGCAATCTCACGGGTTCTCCCTTGCGGCGGCAGCGACGATGCTGGAGGCGAGCTCCGAAATGCCCTGCCGGGAATGGCTGCTGGTGACCTCGACCTGATCCGCCTGCAAGCCGAGTCCCTCGCTCAGCTGGCGTACTCGAACCGGCAGATTCGAGCGAGTCAGCTTGTCGGCTTTGGTCAGGACCACGAGGACCGGCCGCCCGCTCTCGGCCAGCAGGGTCTGCATGGTCAGGTCGTCGGCCGAGGGTTGGTGTCTAATGTCCAGCAACCAGACGACTCCCGCCAGGGTGGGGCGGGTACGGAGGTACTCGTTCACCAGCTTCCGATAACCCGCCCTGGCGCCCTTGCTCGCCCTGGCGAAGCCATACCCTGGTAGATCCACCAGATACAGCTCCGCCAGCCGGTAGAAGTTCAGCAGAGTGGTCTTTCCGGGGGAGCCGCTCACCCGCGCCAGGCCTGGGCGTCCAACCAGGCTGTTCAGCAGGCTCGACTTTCCCACGTTGGACCGGCCGATAAGAGCGATCTCAGGAAGGACGGGCTCCACCCTGACCGCCGCATCGGGGAAGGAGCCAACGAACTGAATCGGCTGAGTGTGCAGGGGGTTGGATGGGTCGGGACCCGGATGCAACAAGGGCGCACGCAGTGCGCCCTTACGTTCCCGTGTCCTGTCGTTGCCGCCGTCCGCCTGTCCGCCCGCCCGCCCGCCTGTCCGTCCGCCCGCCTTCACGCCTCCCGCTTCGTACGCGCCCGCTCGGTGACGATCAGCGGCGAGGTCCCCTCGCTGATCGCCTCCTTGGTGATCACGATCTCGCGCACGTCTTCGCGGTTGGGCAGGTCGAACATGATGTCAGTCATCATGGTCTCCAGAATGGCGCGGAGCCCGCGCGCGCCCGTGCCGCGCTTGAGGGCCCGTTGGGCGACCGCACGCAGCGACTCCGGATCGAATGTCAGCCCGACGTCCTCCAGCTCGAACAGCTTCTTGTACTGCTTGGTCAGGGCATTCTTCGGCTCCACCAGGATCCGCACCAGGGCCTCTTCGTCGAGGGCCTCGAGCGAGACCACCACCGGCAGCCGGCCGACCAGCTCGGGGATGAGACCGAAACGCAGCAGATCGTCAGGCTCGACCTCCGCGTACGGATTTCCCTTGGTCAGCTGGGGATTGGATTTGCGCTCGCTGGTGCTGAACCCGATCTGCTGCCGGCCGGTGCGCGCCTCGATGATCTTCTCGAGCCCGTCGAAAGCCCCGCCGCAGATGAACAGAATGTCCTTGGTATTGATCTGGATGTATTCCTGCTGCGGATGCTTCCGGCCGCCCTGGGGCGGCACGGAGGCGATGGTCCCTTCGAGAATCTTCAGCAGCGCCTGCTGCACACCCTCGCCCGAGACGTCGCGGGTGATGCTCGGATTTTCGGACTTGCGGGCGATCTTGTCGATCTCATCGATGTAGACGATTCCCCGCTCGCACTCGGCCACGTTGAACTCGCCGGCCTGCAGCAGCCGGACCAGGATGTTCTCGACATCCTCGCCGACGTATCCCGCCTCGGTCAGCGTGGTGGCGTCGGCAATGGTGAAGGGAACGTCGAGAATGCGAGCGAGAGTTTGGGCGAGAAGGGTCTTGCCGACTCCGGTGGGGCCCAGCAGGAGAATATTGGACTTGTCGAGCTCGACGTCCCCCTCGCGGCCGCTGGAGGCATTGATGCGCTTGTAATGATTGTAGACCGCGACGGCGAGGGTTCGCTTGGCCCGCTCCTGTCCGATCACGTACTGGTCCAGCACATCCTTGATCTCGGACGGCGTGGGAACCTGGGTAATGCTGTCGGCAACCTCGCGCTCTTCGTCCTCCGCCAGAATCTCATTGCAAAGAGTGATGCACTCATTGCAGATGTAGACCGACGGACCGGAAATGAACTTCCGGACAGAATCCTTCGATTTTCCGCAGAAGGAGCACCGGAGGTGCTTGTCGTTAGACATGGAGCCGAGTCGTGGAGGTGGAAGGGTGTCGGTTAAACTGCCTCGGGACACCCTGAGCGTCAAGTCTCCTTGCCGTTCTTGCCGTCGGTGTGCGGAACGAGATCCTTCCGAGGGCTGAAGACGCTGTCGATGATCCCGTACGACTTGGCCTCTTCGGCGCTCATGAAGCGATCCCGGTCCATGTCGCGCTCGATGGTCTCGATCGGCTGGCCGGTGTGCAACGCGTAGAGCGAGTTCATCTTGGACCGAAGATACAGGATCTCACGGGCCTGGATCTCGATGTCGGCCGCGGTACCCTGCGCGCCGCCGGAAGGCTGGTGGATCATGATGCGGGAATGGGGCAGCGCGCTGCGCTTGCCCTTGGCTCCCGCCGCCAGCAGAAACGAGCCCATCGATGCCGCCATCCCCATGCAGATGGTATTCACCGGGGCCCGCAGGTGCTGCATCGTGTCGTAAATGGCCATACCAGCCGACACGACGCCCCCCGGGGAGTTGAGGTAGAGATAGATGTCTTTGTCGGGGTTGTCGGCTTCGAGGAACAGGAGCTGGGCGATGATGATGTTCGAGACATCGTCGTTGATCGGTGCCCCGAGAAACACGATGCGGTCCATCAGCAGCCGGGAGAAGATATCGTAGGTGCGCTCGCCTCGGCTGGAACGCTCGATGATGTACGGCGGATACAGGGTAGCCATGATCAAGACTTGACCTCTTCAACGGTGGACTGCTTGAGGAGGAAGTCGAAGACCTTCTCCTCGGTGATGGCGCGCTCGAGCTCGCCCAGGCGCTTGGACTTCTCGAGTGAGGCGTAAATCTGTCCGGCGGGGACGCCGCGCGCGCCGGCCATGGTATTGATCCGCTCGTCCAGCTCGGCCTCGGTTGCCTTGAGGCCGTGGGCCTCGACCAGTGCGTCCAGAGCGAGGTCGCGCTTGACCTGGCTCTCCGCGATCGAATGGAACTGCTGCTCGAACGCGGGAAGCTGTTCTTCCGGCACCTTGTACATCTCTGCGTACCCATGCATGAGCCGGTGCACCAGCGAGTCGGGCGCCCGGATATTGTTGGCCTCGACCAGCTGGGCGATGAGGTTCCGGCGCACCTCCGCGTCCGCTTCCCGGCTCGATTCGCGCTCCAGGTCCTGCCTCACCGCCGTGCGCAATGCCTCGAGGCTCTCGAAATCACCGACCTCGCGCGCCAAGGCGTCATCCAGGGGGGGCAGATCCTGGCGCTTCACGTCGTGCAGCGTAACCCGTAACTGGCGGACCTGGCCCCGCCGCGACTCGTCGGGGTGATCATCCGGAAAGCGCACCTCGGCATCTACCGTCTCGCCGGGGAGGAGCGCCATGATCCGTTCTTCCAGCTCGGGAATGGTCTGGTTCTGGCCCAGAACCAGGTCGTGCGGTTGAGAGGATCCGGCGGTGCCGTTCTCGATGGTGGCCACTTCCACCCGCACCATGTGGCCGGGCGAGGGTTTGACGCCTTCCAGCGGGATCCAGGCTGCCTTCTGCTCCTGCAGCCGAGCCAGCTGCTCGTCAACCGCACTCTCCGGCACCACCGCCTCGCGGCGCTCGATCTTGAAGCCGCCCACCCGGTCCAGCGTGAGCTCGGGCCGGACTTCGACGTGCAGCTCGAACTCGATGGGGCTGCCGTCCTCGAACTTCAAGTTGCGGATGGCCGGGTCGGTGATCGGCTTCAGCGCCTCGTTGGTCTTGGCGGTCTCCCAGCTCTCCCGAATGACTTCCTCCAGCACGGTTTGCCGGATGGCATCCCCGAATCGCTTGCGCACCACGGTATCCGGCGCTTTGCCCGGACGGAACCCCGGGAGGCGGGCGCGTTTCGCGTAGTATTTCAGAGCCCGGGCCTCGGCCTCTCGCACCCGGTCGACGGGCACGGTTACGCGTAGCGATTTGGAGGCGGAATCTTCGGCGGTTTTCTCAACGGTGATCTGGCTCATTGTGCGGGGGAATCTACCCTGACGTTGTCCCCAGGGTCAATTTGACAGCCCCGGTTGGCGGCGGACTGTTGCAGTCCGCGCCGAGTCGCGCAAGATTCTGCGCACTGTTGATCCTTGATCCGACTCCTGCGGCGGCCGAGAGCATGGGCACAGTCCTTCTGGTCGATGACGAAAGCTCGATTCGTGGCGCCCTCCGCAAGATCCTGGAAAAGGGGGGCCTCAGTGTACGGGAGGCCGGATCGGGAAGGGATGCGCTCGACGCCATTGCAACTGACACGGACATAGCGGCAGTGGTCAGCGATTTCCTGATGCCGGAGATCAACGGGCTGGATTTCTACGATGCACTGGTCTCGATCGCTCCGCACTTGAAGGACCGGGTGGTCTTTCTGACCGGAGCGGCCAAGGATCCCCAGGTTCACAACCCATTGGAGCAGAGGGGCGTACCGCTGATCAACAAGTTGGAGGATCTGCATATCGTGATGGATGCCGTGAAGCTGGCCCTGCTGAGGAAGTAGAAGGCGGGCCGACAAGTTTGTAGGAGGCTCGCACTGGTCTCCACAATTTCGTAGGAAATCCCTCCAGACATCCCCGTTACCACGCTGAGGCTGGTGCGATGCGTGGCATGGCCGTTGCTCTTCAGCAGCGAGCGGCGTTGCACAGCTGTGACCTCGCCGTCGGAGATGTGGGAGAATCGGGATCCATTGTTCGGACACACCGGCCAGAGCTGCTCGGCCACCAGGGAGGATCGCCAGTGGGAACTGTTTACATGCCGAATTCACGAGCGCTGGAGCGAGAGCCGGTCAAACGGTATCTCCTGGCGAGCGACTTCGATCAGACGCTGAGCTTCAATGATTCAGGCCACGTCCTGAGCGAGATGCTGGGAATCTCGGGCTTCGCGGACCGCTGCGTCGGGCTCTCGAGAACCCATCTCGTCCAGCAAGGCGCCGAGTTGGCGTACCTGCTGTTGCACGATCCGGAGTATCGCCGGGTCCGACGCGAGGACTTGATCAAGGTGGGCAAGCAGATCCGGCTGAAACGCAACATCCATATGCTGGCGAGTCTGCTGAACGCGGTTGAGGGCTATGATTTCGATTTCTATGTGATCTCCGCGGCGCCCGAGGAAGTGATCATCTCCGCGCTGGAAGGGATCGTGCCGGCCAACCACATCTGCGGTACCCGCTTCCGGTACCACCCCCAGTCGGGCGAGATCGAGTCCATCGCCCGGGTTCCGGCGGGATACGGCAAGGTGGTCGTGGTGGAGGAGCTGCGGAGAGAGCTCGGGGTCGGGGCGGACCGGCTGGTGTACGTGGGCGACGGCAGCTCCGATGTGCATGTCATGCTTCATGTGAACCGCATGGACGGGTTTACCATCGCGGTGTCGGAAAACAAATTCCTCACCCCGATCGCCCGTCGTACGGTCCTGAGCGATGACGCGCTCAGCGTGCTGGTGCCGGTGCTGGAAGACATCGCCGGGCTCAATTCCGGAAGGATCCGGGCGCTGTTCGCCTCCCACGGCTTCGTGCTCCAGGAATGGGACAAGGTCCGAACCGACTCGCTCACCATTCGAGACGCGGCGCCTGCGCCCGCCGTCGCCTGACCCGGAGAAGCCCATGACCTATGAATGGATTGGGTGGGTGGCGACCGCCGTCTTCGCCAGCTCCTACCGCTGCAAGGATCCGGCTCAGCTCAGACGGGTGCAGGCCCTCGCGGCCTGCATGTGGGTGGTGTACGGCGCCATCATCGGCGCCGCGCCGGTATTGGTGGCCAACCTGCTGGTAGCCGGGGTGGCCGCCTGGTCTTCGATGAAACCCCTTCGCAAGCTGCCTCCCGCGTCAGGCGCGTAGGCGAGCCGGATCTATCCCGTATTTCTTGACCTTGTAGTTGATCACTCGCTCCGTGGTGCTCAGCAACCGGGCGGCCTTCGACCGGTTCCCGCGAGTGGTCTTGAGCGCGTCCTCGATGAGGCTGCGCTCGAAGGTGGCCACCGCGCCGCCGAGCGAGGCACTTACGACGGTCTCCGTCGCCTCAGCGGTCTGAAGCGTCGGCGGCAGGTGATAACCGTGGATGACCTCGCCGTCGGCCAGCAGGACAGCGCGCTCGATGGTGTTCTCCAGCTCGCGGACATTTCCGGGCCAGTGGTAGCATGCCAGCTGATCGATGGCGGGAGTCGAGATCCGCTTGATGGTCTTGCCGTGCTGGCTGGCGTACTTCCGGGCGAAGTGATCGGCCAGAGGCAATATGTCGGGTCGCCGGGCACGCAAGGGCGGGATGAAGATGGGAAAGACGTTCAGGCGGTAGTAGAGATCTTCCCGGAAAGTACCTTCACTCAGGGCCTTTTCGAGATCCCGGTTGGTGGCGGCGATGACGCGGACGTCCACTCTCACCGGATCGGTGCCGCCCACCCGCTCGAACTCCCGCTCCTGGAGGACGCGCAGCAACTTCACCTGGATTCCCGGGTCCAGCTCGCCGATCTCGTCCAGGAAAAGCGTTCCCCCGTTCGCCATTTCGAAGCGGCCCTTCTTCCGGCTCTCGGCTCCAGTGAAGGCGCCGCGCTCATGCCCGAACAGCTCGGATTCGACGAGACTCTCCGGCAGCGCCGCGCAGTTCACCTTGATGAACGGCTTCCGGGCGCGCGAGGAATGATGGTGAATGGCGCTGGCGATGAGCTCCTTGCCGGTGCCGGACTCTCCGCGAATGAGCACCGTAGTGTTGGTGCCCGCTACCCGGGCCATCTCCTCGTACATCTGACGCATCGGCCCGCTGCTACCGACCATGCTGGAGAAATCATAGGTCCCGAGCAGCTCCTGGCGCAGCTGGGCGTTCTCGGCCACCAGCTTCTGTCGCTCGGTTTCCAGGAGCCGATGAATCCGCACTGCCTGCGAGATCATTGACGCCACCACCCTGAGAAACTTCAGTAACCGCTCGAACTCCCGGTTCGGCTTATGGGCCAGCTCGACCGACAGGGTGCCGACCACCCGCCGGTGGAGCACGACAGGCACACACACGAAGCTGAACTCGCCTCCACGCCGCTCCTCCCGGCCCGCCGCTCGGTGGAGGAAACGGGCGTCCCGACTGACCTCCGGGATGACCAGCGGCTCGCCCGACTCCGCCACAGCGCCGGTGATGCCCTCACCCACCCGATAGCGGGCAGACTGCCCCTCGCGGCTCAGCCCGATCGCTGCCCGGATCTGAAGCTCCCTGGCATGCTCGTCCAGCAGGGCCACCGCGCCCCTAACCACGGCGCAGCGTCGTGCCAGAGTCGCCAGCACGCCCGAGAGCCCGGCGTGCAGGTTGACCGACCCCGCCAGCGCCTGGCTCACATCCACCAGAGTTCCCAGCTTTCTGGCCTCGCTGGTCTCGGTGCGCACTGGGCGCGGGACGCTTGTGCCTGCCTCAGTCGGACTGTCGCCCGACGCGGCCGGTAACAGCTCCGGAGCCTGGAACAGGATGCGCCGGCTCTGGTCCGTCAGGGAATCTGTCATGCTGCTCCACGGTTGGCCTCTATAACAAGAAGGCCCGCTCCTGCGAGCGGGCCGGGATACGCGACAGTCGAGGTCGTGGTCCGAAGTCCGCTAACACCTGGCACAGCCGCAATTGCGGCAGGCATCGGGGAGCGGACGTGGCACGGGGCCTCCTTGCGAACAGGGCGATAGCCGGCTGTAACCTGAGCTCGAATCTAGGCACCGCCGGCGCGTGGTGTCAACGTATTCCTGCGCTTTACGCACTTCTGTTACGCCAGATTTACAGTTTGTGGCTGACAACTGCCGTGAGTGGAGCGGCTGGCTGCATCTCATGCAGACCGGTCCTCGTGACCGGTCGACCGTCACCGGGGTCCCCGGGGACCGATCGGCGCGCTTCAAAGTCCCACTCGCGCCGGGCGCTCGCGCGCATTATGATGGGAGGACTCCGGAACAACTTTGGTCTTACCTGCGTCGAATGGCCATGGCCCCGCGCATACTGGTGGTTGACGACGAACCGATGGTTCGTGCTCTGATCGCTCGGGTGTTGACCGACGCAGAGTACGAGGTGGTGGCGGTTGCGAATGGACGCGCGGCTCTCGATGCGGCGCGGGGAGCGGAAGTGGGATTCGATCTGATCGTCACCAACAACTACATGCCGGGCCTGAACGGGCCCGAGCTGATCGAGCGGGTCCGCCAGGACTTTCCGTCGCTTCCGATCCTCCACATTGACGACATCTCCCGCCGGCGGCTGGAGCAGGGACTGCCGGACGATGTGCCTACCGTCTACAAGCCGTTCAGCGTGGCCACCCTGCGTGAGGCGGTTCGTAAGCTTCTCGCCGGCTGAGCCATACTCTTCCGTCCCGGTCCCGAACTCCGAAGCAGAGCCATAGAGGGGCAGCTCGACCGCCCGGAGGCACTCGAGTGATCGCTCCTGGAGCATCCCCGTGACTCAGACAGCAAAGACTCTGGGCCGTATCGGACTGCCCCGGCCACTCAAGGCGCTGGCGGCGGAGCGCTGGGACGTGATCGTGGTGGGAGCGGGACACAACGGCCTTGCTTGTGCCACCTATCTGGCTCGCGCCGGCCGGCGGGTACTGGTACTGGAGCGGCGCGACCGGGTCGGCGGGGCCTGCACCCTGGAGGAGCCCTGGCCCGGGTACCGGGTGTCTCCCTGCGCGTATGTCTGTGGCCTGCTGCATCCCCTGGTCATCGAGGAGCTGGATCTGGTACGCCGGGGGCTCGATTGGCATCCGGCCAGCCCGGGGCTTTTCGTGCCGTTCGAGGACGGAACCAGCGTCCAGCTCTGGGGAGACGACGCCCGGGCCGACCAGGAGATTCAGCGCTTCGCGCCCGGCGACCTCGCCGGGTGGCGAGCTATGACCCACCTCAAGCAGCGGGTCCGGAACGCGCTGAGGCCCCAGGGCAGCGGTGACGTGTGGATCGGAAAGGCCCCATCGCGCCGGGAGATCGAGTCCCGGCTCAAGGGGGACCCGGAGGCAATGGCCCTCCTGTTCGATTGGTCGATGGTGCAGTTCGTGGAACGTTACCTCGACGATGAGCGGCTCCAGCAGTCGCTGTTGGGACAGGGAGTCATCGGTACCAGGGCCAGTCCCCACGATCCCGGCACCGCCTCAATTCACTTCCATCATGCCTCCGGGTGCATGGGCGGCCTGCCCGGCATGTGGGGCTACGTTCAGGGTGGTATGGGACTGGTTTCCTTCCTTCTGTGCGACACTGCGCAGGAGGCCGGCGCGGTGGTTGCCGCAGGGGTCCCGGTTCGACGCATCCTCCCCGGCGAAGGGGTAGAGCTCGCAGGCGGTGAGCGCATGTACGCTCCGGTGATAGTCTCCAACGCCGATCCCCGGACTACACTGGGGTTGCTCGACGGCGCGGCCGATCCGGCCTGGCGAACGCAGGTCGAAGCCGTGCCGATCACCGGGTGTACGCTCAAGATCACCGTCGCCCTGGAGGAGTTGCCGGACTTCACCGCGCGGCCAGGGACGTTGGAGCCCCACCATTTCGGCCAGGTGAACACACCGCTCTCCAAGGCCGAGTGGCTTCAGCAGCACCAGGCGTCGATGGCCGGGGAGCTGCCCGACCGGCTCTGGACCGAGCTCTACTTCCAGAGCTCCCACGACCCCACCGTGGCCCCTCCAGGGCGCCACACGATGAGCGTGTTTGCCCAGCCGGTGCCCTATACCTTTGCCGCCGGCGACTGGAACAGCCGGCGGGAGGAAGTCGCGCGGGTGGCGCTCGGCTCGATCGGACGTTTCTGCAGCAATATCCCGAAGGCCGTCCTCCACATGGAAGTCATGGGACCGCCGGACATCGAGCGGAGAACGGGACTGGCCGGCGGGCACATCTTTCAGGGTGAGTGCCTGCCCGAGTACATGTGGGACCGGCGGCTCACGCCGGGCACACCGATGAAAGGCGTGTATCTGTGTGGAGCCGGGACCTATCCGGGTGGCAGCGTGATAGGCATCAACGGCCGCAACGCCGCGATGGAGGTGTTGGGGAGTGCGAACGGCGGGAATTGAACCCGCACCCCTTACGGGACAGGATCCTAAGTCCTGCGCGTCTGCCAGTTCCGCCACGTTCGCGTAGCCTCAATATAGCTTCCGCTTCCCGTCGCCACCGCCTCCCTTCCGACGACACCACAGGCTTTCCTCGCATCGTTCCCGATGAGCAACCAGGCGGTTTACCTCTGAAATCCGATTCCGAAATGGTGAGGCTGATCACTTCATCATGATCTCCCCGCGGATACGTTCTCGATTCGTGCCTCGCCTTGCGAGGCAAAACCTCGATTTTTATTGATCTGCACGTACCGCATAGCGGCAGCGAAGACAGCCATCGCAAATCGCAGATCCAAGGAGCTTTGAAATGAGCAGACGAACCAACTCGGACCCTACCGGACAGGGTAGCACCGTCGTAGGACTGTTCCGGAACCAGGTGGACGCCGAGCGGGCCATCCAGAGGCTCAAGGACGAGGGCTTCTCCGAGAACCAGATCGGCGTGGCCATGCGGGACCGGGGACAGCAGCAGGAGCTGATCGAAGGCACCGGAACCCAAGCAGCCGAAGGCGCTGCAACCGGTGCTATCAGTGGTGGGGTGCTGGGCGGCGTCATCGGCCTCCTGGCTGGGGTCGGCGCTCTCGCGATCCCGGGCGTGGGACCAATCATCGCCGGCGGTGCTCTGGCCTCTACTCTCGCCGGGGCCGGCATCGGCGCGGCGGCGGGTGGCCTGCTGGGTGCGCTCATGGGCATGGGCATCCCGGAGGAAGATGCCCGCCATTTCGACGAGGGATTCAAGGCTGGTGGCACGCTGGTCACGGTGAATGCCGAGGGCCGGGAAGCGGAAGCCCGCGGATGCCTGTTGGAGAGCGGCGCCGACCTGGGATCGAGTTCTCGTGGAAGTGCGGGTGGGGTGATGAGCGCTGGCGCGACCTCGGGGGCGGGTACCTACGAGGATTCCCGTACCATGGAGCTGCGTGAAGAGGAGCTGCGGGTGGAGAAGGACCGGGTGCAGGCGGGGGAGGTGCGTCTCCGCAAGGAAGTTGTGACCGAGGAGCGCACGGTCGAGGTTCCGGTGACCCGGGAAGAGGTCGTCATCGAGCGCCGGCCGGCGGCGAGTGGCCGGGACGCGAGCGGCTCGATCGATGAGGGAGAAGAGGTTCGCATCCCGTTGATGGAGGAAGAGGTGCGAGTCGAGAAAACGCCTGTGGTCCGGGAAGAGGTGAACCTCAAGAAGCGGCAGGTTCAGGACACCGAGCGGGTCTCGGAGACGGTTCGGAGGGAAGAAGCCCGCATCGAGCAGTCAGGGAACGGCGAGGCGTGGCGTGGGAACGAGCGCCGCTATCGGCACGACTCCAGCTACACCGGCCCGGAGCGCCGTTTGGCGCAGGTCTAACACACCAGATAGACGGGATGCTTCCGGGGG
Source organism: uncultured Gemmatimonadales bacterium (assembly GCA_963840165.1). Lineage (GTDB taxonomy): Bacteria > Gemmatimonadota > Gemmatimonadetes > Gemmatimonadales > GWC2-71-9 > CAVVWJ01. Next base: position 370,974 of record CAWIXT010000006.1, on the reverse strand, counting down.
GCAGCAGGCCGCCCCGGGAGTTCCCGGCCCCACCCGCCGCGACCGCCTTCTGCCGCGGCGCATCATTCTCTGTTGTGCCCCCATCGGAACCGCCGTACTTTAAACACCTACAGCCCCAGGACGATCCGCTCGTGTCCGCTAGCAGGTCTCCCAAAGCTTCCTCCAGCTGGCCCCGCGCGACTTTGCTGCGTTACGGCGTTTCTATTCTCTCGGTCACCGCCGCGGTGGCGCTGATGCAGGGTTTGAACGTGGCCCTGGGATGGGACGCAAGCCCGGTGCTCCTGGTCGCGGTAGCAATCAGTGCTCTCTACGGCGGGCCCGGCCCGGGAATCGTCGCCGCGGTGCTTGCCGCGGTGGTGTCGAGTAGTCCCGGGGTTCTCGTGGCCGGTCTGGCGCTGACTGCACTCTACCGAATCCGACGTGGTTCAGTGCCGGCCCCCGCTGCCGGTCCGAGAAGCGCGGCGACGGCCCCCGCTGAAAAGCTTCCTCCGAGCCCCTTCGAGGCTGCCGGCGGCTCGATCGCGTTCTCATCCGGGACCCGGCAGACACCTCCTCCTTTCATCGAAGTCACGACCGAAGCGACCTGGCGGTTTCATCATGAGAAGCCGCTGGACATCACCCTTCCGGAAGACGAACAGGTCGAGCACCTCTACCTCTATTCACTCCTGGCGGAGTGCAACGACGCCTTTGCCAGGATGTATGGCTTCCGTACGGCCGCGGACGTGATCGGAACCCGGCTGGTGGTGTTCTGTCCGCCGTCCAACCCCGATAATGCGGCGTACCTGAGAGATTTCATCCGCAGTGGCTATCGGTTGGAGGACGCCGAATCGCAGGAGATCGATCGCTACGGCAACGCGAAGTACTTCGTGAACAATCTGGTGGGAATTTTCGAACGGGGTCAGCTGGTGGGTGCCTGGGGAACTCAGCGCGATGTCACCGAACAAAAGCGCGGTTCCGAATCTCAGGAATACCGTTCCCGGATCCACTCGGCAAAGAGCTCGTCACAGTAGCGGCTGTTGCTCGAACTGGCGGTCTTGGCTCTGCGCCCGTCTCGGAGGACGGCAAAGGCACAGAACTGCGCCACGATCGGCTTGTCGTTCGGGCCAGTGCATTCTGGAACGGCAGTCAGATTTACTTCGATCCATACCGAATCAGGCGAGTGAGTCCGCTGCCACTCCGCACATCGTCCGTCCACGTCAGGATCCACCTGTAATCCACTCGGCTGCACCACGATCTGGCTGACGACCGGGTTGCTTCCCGCGCTGGCAGTGGCGAGGGGTCGGACATACTGCCATGGAGTGCACACCTCCTCAACCGGCACCTCGACGGCATGCTGGGCCGACACGCAGGACACGCCTCTGACCGTCTGTCCGGGTTTCGGAGCCGGAAGGTTCGTGGTGTCAGCCAGGGCAGACCCGAGCTGCGTCAGAATAGTTGTGTCGGCCGCGACTTCGCGAGTGATGCGGATGCGTACCGAGTCCGGGACCCCCTCGGGCCCGGAAAGGGTGAGATCCCAGGCCACCTCGATCTGCATCGAATCGGAGTTTTCCCAGATCGTAGATCGGACATCGGTGGCCTGAGCCAGGGCAGGTAACGGCAGAGTCCTGGGCTGGTCGACGAGAACGCCACTCAACATCAGCCCGCCGACCAGCAGGACCAACGCGACGTAAACCACCCAGTTCCGGACGTTTGGGGGACTGGGGGGGACCGGTCTGCGTGACCGCCTGCGCCGTCGAAGGCTCCCAACCAGAACCTCCTGCTTCACTCCAATACCTCAGCGCCCTGCTCGAAGACGATATCCACGGGAATGCCACGCGACCCCAGGCGGGTTAGATCCTGCTGGAGCGTGGCGGGAAGCTTCCCCCGTTCGGCCATGAACCTGGCCACTCCGGCGTGATCGCCATCGCCCTGGAAACGCAGGATCTGACCTGCGAGGGCATCGACGGCCGTCCGCATCTTGGCAACGTCCACCCGGTAGCGGCCGGTAGACGAGTCACGCGCGAAGGCTCCCTGATCCTGAAAGAACGAGAATTGCGCGGCATTGGCGCGGCCGTGCGCGCTGGAGGCGCCGAACCGAACCGACCGGATGATTCCCGCAAGGAAGGTCACGTAGTTGTCGTCCAGGGTCCCTTCCTTCAGCTCGCCTCGCTCGTGGAGCTTGGTGATCATGTACAGACCGAGGATGTCGGCCTTTCCTTCTTCCAGCGCGCCGGCTTGTTCCTTGAGCGCCTCCCGGACGGTGCCTTTCCGCCCCACCAGGTTCTTGATGCCGAGGCCGTGCGCGACCTCATGAAACATGATATTGGAGAAGAATGCGTCGAAATTGATGTGCTGCTTCTGATCCTCCGCGATCAGCTCGCCGGCGATAGGAACCAGAATCTTCTCGAACTTCGCCTTCATGGCGTTCTTCAGCTGAAGCCGCCTGGTTCCCTTCCGTAGTTGCACTTCCTCATCGTTGGGCAGGTTGATCGCGATCGTCTTGGATCCCGCGTTGGCATCGCCGGCGTAGTAGACCGCATCATAGGCGTTCAGGTCGGAATCGCTGCCGGGCTTCTCGCGCTTGTACGCGGCCGGCACCGGCAGCTCACTTTGCAGGCTGGGTAGCATGGCGGCGTAGCGCGCCAGCCTTCCGCTCCACTCCTTGTCCTTGATCAGTACGAAAGCTTCATTGGCGGCCTTGTTTCCGAACAGCTGATCCTCATAAGTCTCGATCGGGCCGATCACCACTTCGATGGTGTTGTCCTTCATGTCGAGCCAGGCCAGGTCACTAGGCTGATACTGGTCGGTCTCGAGGGCCCTGGCCCGGAGCTCGAGATAGCGGCGGAGCCCGGGATCCTCGGCCAGCGCAGCGGCTTCCCGGATCTTCGCTGCCGCAGGGGCCACCTGCTCGGCAAATACCTGATGGTACGGGATCGCCACGAGCCCGCCGGCCGAGTCGCGCCGCACAATCGTGTACTGGCTCCGCAATGCCTTTCCCGCAGAAGGAGACTTGGCAGCTGCCGCCTCGAACTCTTCCGCGGTCATGTCCCGCGGGTAAAAGGCGGCTCCCTTGGGTTTGGCCTCGACGCCCGGCACAAACGGAGTGTTGTTCTCCAGCCGGTCCCAGGGTCCGTAGTTGATCTCGGCGTATCGGCGGACCCGCGGGTCGCTGAGCGAGCTCAGCAGTGAGTCACGGTTTCCGTAGGACTGCTGCCAGTAGATCGCATCCATGAAGCGGGCAGCGTCGATCAGGAGGGGGATCATTCGACGCTCATTCTCGCTCAGCTTGTCCAGATCCGAGGTCAGGCGAACCGGGGTGTACTGGGCGAGTTTCTGTCCGATGGGCGAGTCGGATTCAACTGAGGATGAGGCCTTGGCGTCTGACGGATCGGGTTTGCAGGATGATAGTAGTGCAATCGGGAGGGCGACGCCAAAGCTTATTGAGATCCATTTCGTCATCGTATCTCCGCCCCCTCGCTGCGCTCAGGGTGACAATTTGCTAGTTTGGCTGCCCCGCTGCCCCGCTGCCCCGCTGCCCCGCTGCCCCGCTGCCTACCGTCCTTCCAGCTCGCGCTCACCCGGGATGTGTCGCTCGGCCCGGCCGGCGCCCGGATGGGATTTCGCCTCGTGGTACCGCTCGCCCTTGAGCCTGATGAAGGTGACGAACTGCTCGTATTCCTCCTCCGAGAGTGCGTCCGCTATGCCGGGGATCAAACCTTTGACCAGCGTGATCCGCTCTTCGAGCTGCAAGGTGTTCGCCTGATCCACCAGGGCCCGGATAGCGGGATGGTTCATCCAGTCGGTCTCTTCGCTGGTGGTCATTCGGATGCAGCTCCTGAGTGCGAGGGAGGCTATCGTCTGGAAACCGCCGAGAGAGCGGCAAGCTCGAGCGCATGATCCAGGTCGGCGTAGAGGTGGCCGGTATCGTGCCATACCCCCCGGGCGCCGGCTTCCAGCAGTGCCTCTGCCGGAGTGCCGCCGGACTCCAGGCCCAGGAACACGACCCCAGCGGCCTGGCAGGCCTGTCCGTCATAGATGGTGTCGCCCACCATGGCACACTCGGTGGGAGCCACCGCCAGCTTCTCCCAGGCGACGACCACCAGGTCGGGCTCGGGCTTGCTGGCCTGGGCGTCGTCTTTGGTGACCAGGACGTCCGCCAGACTCGGAAGATCGAGGCCCGCGCTCCGGCAGACACCCTGAAGGTGCTTCTGGTCGCTCGAGGTGGCCAGAGCGGTCCGGATGTGTCGATCACGCAGAGCCTGGAAGAGCTCCGGCACACAAGGAAAGACCCGGAAGGACTCCCGTTCGGCGATAGCGAGAAACTCTTCCTTCTGCAGCTTCCGGAGCGTCTCTCCGTGACGTTTCTCCGCTTCTTGCCCGAGGACTGACGGGACCAGCAGGTCCCCCCCTTTGCCGATCTCGACCACAATACGACTCACAGGCACGTCGTACCCCAGCCGCTGAAAGGCCCTGCGCCAGGCCTCGACGTGGGCGGGATTGGTGTCGACGAGGGTGCCATCGATATCGAAGATGATTCCACGGAGCGGCATGTTTGAAAGTAGCGGGACAGCGGGTGGGCGGGTAAGCGGGTAGGCCGGGGGGGAGAGCCTCTGTCACCCTGAGCGCAGCGAAGGGGCCGAGCTCTATTCAGCTTCTGGCCCCCTCGTGTACTCTACCGGCTTACCCGGTTACCCGGTTACCCGCTGCTAGTTACTCCCCGAGCCGGATCCGATCCACCCTGCGGCTGCGGCTCCGCGGGTTGTAGATGCCGAGTGAGACGATGCTCCCGGGCTTCTCGGCCTTGAGAGCGTTGCGGAGCTCGGCTTCCGTCCGCACCGGCTTGCCCTCCACCGATAGAATGATGTCGGGTCCGTTGCGCTGCGGATCGTCCACCAGGGTCTCCCAGGCCGGTCCACCGGGCGTCACATCCGTGACGACCAGGCCCCGCATGTCCTGGGGAAGCTGAAGCTGCTGGGCAACGCTGGGAGTGACCGGCTCCACACTGATCCCCAGCCGGTTCATTGCCGTCCCGGCCGGTTCGCCGCCGTTCTCGGTCTCGCCCTCCTCGGCGCTGGCCACCTGCGGCTGGTCGTTGAGGGCCTGGAGCTTGACGTCGAAGGTCTTGCGCACGCCCCCCTTCCGGGCGACTTCGACTTTGACCACGTCGCCCGGCTTCCGAAAGCCGATGACCTGCTGGAGTTGACCGACCCGCTCGACCGGCTTGCTGTCGACCGAGACGATCACATCGCCGGGAACGATACCGGCGGCCTTAGCCGGGGAATCCTCGTTGGGAATGTCCTTCACTACGACACCCCGGATTTCCGGGAGCCCGACATACTCGGCATCGGTGAGGGTGACGTTGTCGATGGAGACTCCCAGCGCGGCCCGGTGCACCGAACCGGTTTCCACCAGCTGGTTCATGACGGTGCGCGCGAGGTTGATAGGGATGGCAAAGCCATAGCCGGAGTAGAAGCCGGTTTCGCTGGCAATCGCGGAGTTGATCCCGATGACCTCACCCCTGACGCTGACAAGCGGTCCGCCCGAGTTGCCGGGGTTGATGGCCGCATCGGTCTGAATGAAGTCCTGGATGCTGCCCTGGCCCCGGCCCGGAAGGCCGTTGAGGGCCCGGCCCTTGGCGCTCACGATACCGGACGTCACGGTGAAGGTGAGGCCCTCGCCGAGCGGGTTGCCGATGGCGAGCACCCATTCACCTACCCGCGCATCCTCACTGTTCCCCAGTGCCACGGGTGGCAGTCCCTTCGCATCGATCTTGAGCACGGCCACGTCGGTGTTCGGGTCGGTGCCGATGACCTTGGCTTTGAACTCACGCCGATCCAGCAGCCGGACCGTCACCTGCTCGGCACCCTCGACTACGTGATTGTTGGTGAGAATGAACCCGTCGGACGACACCACGAACCCCGAGCCGCTGCCCTGCTCGATCTCGTCCCGGGGGCGGAACTGGGGAAATAACCGCTCCATGCCTCGCGGGACCCGCTGCCTGGTGGTGCTCTCCGTGCGCTGGGACCGGATATACACCACGCTTGGCTTGACATGCTCGGCGACGGCGGCAAACGCCTCACTGAGCTCCTGGAGGGGCAGCGCCGCAGGGATGGAGGGGGCCGGGACTTTGGCGATGGCGCTTGTCTGGCGCCCCTGTTCCTGGGCCGCCGAGCGGTTGGGCAGGTCCAACAACCCCGCAAAGAGCAGCCCCAAGGCAAAGGCCAGGGCGACCAAACCACCGAACTTGAGCCAGTTTAGCGATCGTGAAGACATCGAGCGGTCCTTCGGCGAAGCGTGGGGATCATACAGCACCCGTCCAATTTAACAGTACAGCCACCCGCCATGGTGAGTTTCGGCACATTGGGTGTCAAAACAGAATGGGGGCCGGGATCCACTCCGGCCCCTGGTTTGGACTGTCCCCTTCGGCGATTCCCGCCTCAGGGTGACCCGAGGTACCCTCGGGTCACGGACCATTCGGCGACTCCCGCCTCAGGGTGACCCGAGGTACCCTCGGGTCACTTCTTCTCGTCTACGATTTCATAGTCCGCGTCAACCACGTCATCCTGCGCGGCAGGCTCGGCCTGGGCCCCCGGTGACCCGGTATCCGCCGGATTGCCACCGTCTCCCGGCGTCCCTGTACCGGCCGCCTGGTAAAGGGAGGCGCCCGCGGCGGAGTAGGCTGTATTGAGCTCGTCCAACGCCCGGCGAATGGCTGCGCCATCTCCGCTCCGCAGAGCCTGCCTGCCGCTTTCCAATGCAGCGTCCAGCCGGGCCCGGGCATCTGCCGGCAGCCGGTCTGCCCATTCCTTACTGTCCTTCTCTACCCGATAGACCAGGCTGTCGAGCTGATTCCGCGCCTCGATCTCATCCCGCCGCGCCTTGTCGTCCTGGGCGTGCTGTTCGGCCGCCTTGACCATGCGGTCGACTTCGGCATCGCTCAGACCGCTCGAGGCCTCGATGCGGATCTTCTGCTCTTTTCCGGTGGTCTTGTCACGCGCAGTCACGTGAAGAATACCGTTGGCGTCGATATCGAAGCCCACCTCAACCTGGGGTGTGCCGCGCGGGGCCGGCGGAATGCCGGTCAGCTGGAACTTGCCGATGGTCCGGTTGTCCTGGGCCATCTGGCGCTCGCCCTGGAGCACATGGATCTCTACTGTGGTCTGATTGTCCTCGGCGGTCGAGAACGTCTCCGACTTCTTGGTCGGAATAGTGGTGTTCCGGGGAATGAGGACCGTCGTGACCCCGCCGAGGGTCTCAATGCCCAGCGAAAGCGGGTTGACGTCGAGCAGTAGCACATCCTTCACCTCGCCGCCCAGCACGCCGCCCTGAATGGCCGCACCGATAGCGACGACTTCGTCGGGATTGACCGACTTGTTGGGCTCCTTGCCGAAGAAGTCTTTCACGATCTGCTGGATCTTCGGAATACGGGTGGAGCCGCCGACCAGAATGACCTCGTCGATCTGCTTCGGATCCAGACCCGCGTCCTTGAGAGCCTGCTGCATGGGTGGAATGGTGCGCTTGATCAGATCGTCCACCAGCTGCTCGAACTTGGCCCGGGTCAGCGACAGATTCATGTGCTTGGGCCCTGACTGATCGGCCGTGATGAACGGCAGATTTATGTCGGTCTGGGTGGTGCTCGACAGCTCCATCTTGGCTTTTTCCGCGGCCTCCTTCAAACGCTGGATGGCCATGGGATCCTTGGAAAGATCGATGCCCTGGTCCCGCCGGAATTCAGCCACCAGCCAGTCGATCAGACGCTGGTCGAAGTCGTCGCCGCCGAGGTGGGTGTCGCCGTTGGTGCTCTTGACCTCGAAGACGCCTTCGGCCAGCTCCAGCACCGAGATGTCATAGGTGCCCCCGCCCAGGTCGAAGACCGCGACCTTCTCCTCCTTCTTCTTGTCCAATCCGTACGCCAGCGCTGCGGCGGTAGGCTCGTTGATGATCCGCTGTACGTCCAGCCCGGCGATGCGCCCGGCGTCCTTGGTGGCCTGGCGCTGCGCATCGTTGAAATAGGCCGGGACCGTGATGACCGCCTTGTCCACGCTGTGGCCGAGGTAGTCCTCCGCGGTCTGCTTCATCTTCTGAAGGATCATCGCCGAGATCTCGGGTGGGGTATAACGCTTGCCCTGGATCTCGACCACGGCCATGCCGTTGGGGCCCTCTGCGACCTTGTAGGGGACCTTCTTGATCTCGTCGGCGACCTCGCTGAGACGCCGCCCCATGAACCGCTTGATCGAGAAAATGGTCTGTTGCGGGTTGGTAACCGCCTGGCGCTTGGCGACCTGGCCCACCAGCCGCTCGCCGTCCTTCGTAAACGCAACTACCGAGGGGGTGGTACGGCCACCTTCGGCGTTGGGGATGACCACCGGGTCCCCACCTTCCATGACTGCCACCACTGAGTTGGTGGTGCCCAGATCGATTCCGATGATTTTGGAAGCCATGTCGACTCCGAAAAGAGGTCCTGCTGCCTGGCGGCGTTCTCCGCCGCGTTTCCTGGGATGGGCACGAGCAAGGCTCATACCGCCTAAGGCTGCCGTTTTGGCTTAAAATAGGCCCAAGTGCAAGGGTGACAGGGAGTCGTGACATGAATCACGACGCTTTCATCCGAGGGGGCTTACGTTGGGTTGAGTTCAGCGGTCGAGGAACTCAACGAGTTGTTCAGTGGGTTCATCCCAACGTGAGGAGGTAGCCATGCTGTGGACGATCTTCGTGATACTCCTGGTGCTCTGGCTGCTGGGGGTCGTCACGTCATACAGCCTGGGCGGGTTCATCCATGTGCTGCTGGTAATTGCCGTCATTCTGGCTGTCATGCAGTTGATCCAGGGCCGCCGAGCGCTGTAGCGGCGTTTCCCCCGGAGCCCGAACTTCCTACGCCTGAACCTGGGGCTTCTCTGGCCTGGAGCCGGTGAAGCCCTGTTTTCCTTGGAGTTGTTGAGGACCAACCATGCCGCGCGCCCGTAAGGAAACCCCTAAGCAGGCTGGGAAGAGGAAGGTCCGTTACGGGGTGATCGGCCTGGGTCACATTGCGCAGGTGGCGGTCCTGCCCGCATTTGCCCACGCGGAAAACTCGGAGGTGACAGCGCTGGTATCCGACGATCCGGAGAAGCTGGAAAAGCTTGGGCGCCGCTACAAGGTGAAAGCCCGCTTCTCCTACGATCAGTTCGATGAGTGCCTCGGGAGCGGCTTGGTGGATGCCGTCTACATCGCTCTTCCCAACCACCTCCACCGCGAATACTCCGAACGTGCCGCCCGTGCCGGTGTGCACGTGCTCTGTGAAAAGCCGATGGCAGTGACCGAGGAAGACTGTCTCGCCATGATCCGGGCAGCCGAGGACAACGGGGTGAAACTCATGATTGCCTATCGGCTTCACTTCGAGGAAGCCAATCTCAAGGCAATCGATTTAGTACAAGGAGGGCGCCTGGGCGAACCCCGGCTGTTCGATTCGGTGTTCACCATGCAGGTGAAGCAGGGTGACATCCGCCTGAACCCGCGGGACCTGGGCGGCGGCCCGCTCTACGACATCGGAGTGTACTGCATCAACGCCGTCCGTAATCTGTATGGTGCGGAACCGATGGAGGTGGTGGCATTCAGCGCCAACAACGGCGATCCACGGTTCCAGCAATGCGAGGAGACAATCGCCGCCATTCTGCGTTTCCCGGGGCGGGAAAGGGTGGCCAGCTTTACCTGCAGCTTCAACGGGGCCGATGTCTCCACCTACCGCGTGGTCGGGACCAAGGGAGAGCTGGTGTTGGACCCGGCATACGAGTACGCCGGAGAGCTGAAGCAGCGGGTGACGATCGACGGCAGGAGCCGCGAGCGCACGTTCCCCAAGAGGGATCAGTTCGCCCCAGAGCTGATCAGCTTCTCCGAGTGCATTCTGACTGGTGCTCCGGCCGAGCCGTCCGGCTGGGAAGGCTTGGCGGACGTGCGAGTGATTCGAGCGCTCTATCGGTCGGCGGACAGCGGCCAGCCCGTCACACTGGAACCGTTCACCCGAGAGGACCGTCCCTCGCTTGATCAGGAGATCCGCCGGCCGGCCGTCAGCAAGCCCGAGCTGGTGAACACCGAATCCCCTACCAAATAGACGATCACGGCTCGCTTATATTGAGCCATGTTCCCCTACCGGGACGATAACCCGACTCTCGCCACGCCGGTCGTGACGTTCCTTCTAATCGGAGCGAACGTCCTGGTATGGGTGCTGGTACAGGGCATGGGCGCGGAGCCCCATCTGTCGCGGTCGGTCTGCGAGCTGGGTCTCATCCCGGGCGAGTTTCTGGGACTGGTTCCTCAGGGCGCCACCGTCCCAATGGGCAACCAGACGGTCTGCATGCTGGGCGACGAGCAGACCTGGTTTACCCCCCTCACTTCGATGTTTCTCCACGGCGGGTGGTTTCATCTCATAGGCAACATGTGGTTCCTGTGGGTGTTCGGAAACAACGTCGAAGACTCCATGGGCCACGTCCGTTACCTCGCCTTTTACCTGCTTTGTGGCATTGCCGCGGCGGCGGCCCAGACCTTCATGAATCCGTCGAGCGCGATACCCATGGTTGGCGCCTCGGGCGCGATCAGTGGTGTCATGGGGGCGTACATCGTGCTGTACCCCAAGGTTCGAGTGCACATGCTGGTGATCCTGGCAATCTTCATCACACGCATCGTAGTCCCGGCCTACCTGATGCTGGGCTACTGGTTCCTGCTGCAGCTGATCGGCGGCGGGCTTTCCGGTTCGGCGGAAGGCGGTGTCGCATTCTGGGCCCACGCCGGCGGGTTCATCGCGGGAGCGCTGCTGATTCAGATCTTCAAGGACCCTGACCTGGTGGCCCAGCATCGGGCGATGGCTCGGACCACGAACAGGCTGGGGTACCAGGAGCGGTAGGTCGAGGCGGGGCAGCGGGGCACCGGGGCCGCAAGGCCAAGTGCATCAGGGGCAGCCCCGTCTTACCGGTGCTTCGTCTATCCTCTATGTTCTGAATCATGCACGACATGCCAAACCAGCAGCGCCCGGTCTCGCCTTCCCGACCTGGACCGCTCGACGTGCCAGTCACGCCCCGGAATCCCGGGATGCCGCTGGAGCTGGATTGGGTCGAGGAGATGAGGGTCAACCGGAGCGCAGTCGAGCGCCGGACTGCGACGCTTCGGACTCGTCGAACCGTCAAGAAAGAGTGGCAGGCCGCCTGGCTGTTACGAGCCGTCACCCTGTTGGATCTCACCACTCTCTCCGGCGACGATACCGCGGGCCGGGTACGCCGGCTCTGCGCCAAGGCGCGCCGGCCGGTTCGCCCGGAGCTGCTCGAGGCAATGGGCGCGGCCCAGCTTCCCATCCGCGCGGCGGCGGTCTGTGTCTACCACGCCTTCGTAGAGACGGCGCTCGACGCGCTTCAAGCGTCGGGGATCCCGGTGGCGGCGGTCTCTACCGGCTTTCCCGCCGGGCTCTCACCGTTCGAGCAGCGAGTGGCGGAGATCCGCTCCTCGGTGGCGGCGGGGGCGGAGGAGATCGACGTCGTGATCACCCGCGGCTACGTGCTGCGGGAGGACTGGCCCGGCCTGTACCAGGAAGTGCGCGCCATGCGCGAGGCCTGCGGCGACGCCCACATCAAAACCATCCTCGCGACCGGTGAGCTCGGCACCCTCCGCAACGTGGCGCGAGCCAGCCTGGTGTGTATGATGGCGGGCGCCGACTTCATCAAGACCTCGACCGGCAAGGAAAGTGTGAATGCCGTGCTGCCGGTGGGGCTGGTAATGGCTCGAACCATTCGCGACTACCATGAGCGTACCGGGCAGCTGGTGGGACTCAAGGCGGCCGGCGGCATTCGCACCGCCAGAGAGGCCCTGGACTGGCTGATGCTGGTGAAGGACGAGCTGGGCGATGCCTGGCTCCGCCCCCATCTGTTCCGCTTCGGCGCGAGCACCCTGCTGGCCGACCTCGAGCGCCAGTTGGAGCACTTCGTGACCGGGCGATATTCAGCTGCTCACCGACACCCCACAATATGACACGTCCGCGAAATCTGGCTTTGCCCCAGCTCCCCACCCATTTTTTACCACAGAGGACACAGAGGGTGCCGGCGACCGGCGAAGTTTTCGACATCGCGGGATCCACTACCTGAAGATGTTTTTTGTGGGATTGAGTTGGAGCTCCATGCGGTTAGGAGCCCACCCAAAGATTTCTCTTAAGAAGTCGAATCACGCGATGTCGTGAGCCACTCGGTTAGAGGAGCCCTCTGTGTCCTCTGTGGTGAGCTTTTGCGGAGGTTCAATGGCATCAGTTCCCGAAATCTTCCAGTCGATGGACTATGGACCGGCTCCCGAAGGAGTAGGCCCGGTAAACCAGTGGCTCGAGGCCCACGGGCGACGGTTCGGTCTTTTCATCGGTGGGGAGTGGATAGCGGGAAAGGGTGACAGCTTCGAGACGTTGAACCCGGCCACCGGGAAGCCGGTGGCGCGGCTGGCGCAGGCCACCGATGCCGAGGTAGACCGTGCCGTCCGCGCCGCCCGATCGGCGCAGCCGCTCTGGTGGTCGCTCGGTGGGCACGGCCGAGCCCGGTATCTCTACGCGTTGGCGCGGGAGGTACAGAAACACAGCCGCCTGCTGGCCGTCCTGGAATCGCTCGACAACGGAAAACCGATACGGGAATCGCGCGACATCGACGTGCCCCTCGTGGCCCGCCACTTCTATCATCATGCGGGCTGGGCCCAGCTGATGGAGCAGGAGCTACCTGGCCGCCTGCCGCTGGGCGTGATCGGGCAGATCATCCCCTGGAATTTCCCGCTCCTCATGCTGGCCTGGAAGATCGCGCCGGCGTTGGCCATGGGTAACACGGTGGTGCTCAAGCCGGCGGAGTTCACCTCGCTCACCGCTCTCCGGTTCGCCGAGCTATCCCAGGAGATCGGCCTGCCGCCAGGTGTGATCAACATCATCACCGGAGACGGACGCGCCGGCGCAGCGCTGGTGGGGCACCCCGATGTAGACAAGATCGCGTTCACCGGCTCGACCGAAGTGGGCCGCATAATCCGCTCCGCCACGGCCGGCAGCGGCAAGAAGCTCTCGCTGGAGCTGGGCGGGAAGTCGCCATTCATCGTCTTCTCGGACGCCGATCTCGACAGCGTGGTCGAGGGGGTGGTGGATGCCATCTGGTTCAATCAGGGCCAGGTGTGCTGCGCCGGGTCCCGCATCCTGGTCCAGGAGGGGGTGGCCGAGCGGCTGGTGACCAAGCTGAAGCAGCGAATGGAGACGCTGCGGGTGGGGGACCCGCTCGACAAGGCGGTAGACATGGGGGCCATCATCGCCCCGGTTCAGCTGGAGAAAATCCAGGACCTGGTGCGCCGGGGCGAGGACGAAGGCGCCACCCTCTGGCAGCCCTCCTGGAGCTGCCCGGCCGATGGCTGGTTCTTTCCGCCGACCTTGTTCACCGAGGTGTCGCCCGCCGCCACCATTGCCCAGGTGGAGATCTTCGGACCGGTGGTGGTCCTCATGACCTTCCGCACTCCGGCCGAATCGGTCGAGCTGGCCAACAACACCCGCTACGGCCTGGCTGCCAGCGTCTGGACCGAGAACATCAACCTCGCCCTCGATATCGCGCCCCAGCTCAAAGCCGGCACCGTCTGGGTGAACTGCACCAACGTATTCGACGCCGCCAGCGGATTTGGTGGATATCGCGAGAGTGGCTTCGGCCGTGAAGGCGGGCGCGAGGGGCTGCGGGAGTACCTTCGCTGGCGGACGGACGAGCAGGCGGACGGGCGGACGGGCGGACAGGCGGACAGGCGGACAGGCAGACAGGCAGCCCGAAGCAAGACGAGAAAGTCGGCTGCTTCGGCCGAACGCCCACCCTTACGGCAGCCCGTCCGCCCGTCCGCCGGTCCGCCCGTCCCCCCGATCAACCGAACCGCCAAGCTCTACATCGGCGGTAAGCAGGTGCGTCCGGATTCGGGCTACAGCCTGCCCGTGATGGATGCATCCGGCCGCCAGATCGGTGAGGTGGGGCAGGGAAACCGCAAGGACATTCGCAACGCGGTGGAAGCGGCGCACAAGGCGGCCGGCTGGGGGGGTGGCACGGCCCACAACCGGGCCCAGGTGCTTTACTACCTGGCGGAAAATCTGGCCGCGCGCGCCGAAGAGTTCAGCGGCCGGATTGCCATGAGCACCGGCGATGCGGCCATGGCGGCGCGGGAGGTGGAGCTGGCCATCGAGCGGATCTACGTCTACGCTGCTTGGGCCGACAAGTACGATGGGGCGGTACATCATACGCCGTACCGCAATGTGACGCTGGCCATGCCCGAGCCGATCGGTGTCATGGGTGTGGTGTGTCCCGATGAGCAGCCGCTGCTCTCCCTGCTATCGACTGTCCTGCCGCCCATCGCCATGGGCAATACCGTCGTGGCCATTCCCTCGCGGCAGGCACCGCTGGTCGCTACCGAGCTCTACCAGGTGCTGGACACCTCCGATGTGCCCGCCGGCGTGATCAATCTCGTGACCGGCAGCAGCGAAGAGCTGGCTCCGGTTCTCGCTGCTCATGACGACGTGGATGGGTTATGGTACTTCGGTACGGCTGAGATGTCGGCCGAGGTGGAACGTCTGTCCACCGGGAATATGAAGCGTACCTGGGTAGACCATGGAAAGGGGCGGGATTGGGCGGACCAACGGCGCGGTGCAGGCGAGGAGTTCCTGGAGCAGGCCACCCAGGTGAAGAACATCTGGATCCCTTACGGGGAGTAACCGCAGTCATCGCGAGCGGCCCGTCGGCCGCGTGGCGATCCGGTTGCGTTCGCGGCGGGATTGCTTCGGGCTAGCGCCCTCGCAATGACTATTGCATTCCGGCCATCTCGAGCAGTAGCCCGTCTCTCAAGCCGAACCCGCTGACCGTAACGCCTCCCGCCTCGGCCATTACCAGCAGCTCGGCGACCACAGCAATACCCGCCACGATAATGTCGGCCCGCTCCGGCTTGAGTCCCGGCGTCTGACGCCTCTGCTCCGGCGTGAGGCCCGACAAGGTATCCAGCAGCTGCGTCACCTCTCCCGCCCGAATGGTCGTGCCGTGGACGGGGTGGGTGCTGGACTTCCGACCGGCGAGCACCATGGCCGCCAGGGTCGCAAAGGTTCCTCCCGACCCGATGATTCTCGAGTGCCGCCATTCGGGCACCATCGCTCGGCTGAGGACGCCTCGGATGTGCGCGTGTAGCTGCTCGCCCGAGGTCCCGAGCTCAGTCAGCCTCACTGCTCCCAGCGGCAAGGAGTCGGACCGCAGCGCGCGCCCCCCACTCGAGCTGATCAGCTCCAGGCTGCCGCCACCGATGTCGGCGACGAGCGTGGGCTCATCGCCGGGGAAGCGATAGGCTGCCGAGCGGTAGGAGAGTGCCGCCTCGATGTCGGAGGAGATGATGCGGAGCGGGATGTCGAGCGCCCGAACCCGCTCCACGAAGTCGGGCCCATTTTCGGCTTCTCTCACGGCGGCGGTAGCTGCGGCCGCCGTTCGCTGCACGCCCAGGCGCCGACATGTGTCTCTCATGCGGGTCAGGGAGAGGAGGGCCCGCGCCATGGAGGCCTCACTCAGGCGGCCCCCGGCGATTCCTGAGCCGAGGCGGGGCTGGTCTTCGGCCTCCTCGACGACGGTCAGGCCGGTATCCCGGTCGAAATCGGCCACCGTCAGGAGGACGGTGTTGGAGCCCACGTCGATTGCCGCCAGGCGCTCGGCGGGCCGCTTCACTTCCTGGTCGGTGCCGGATCCTTGCGGGCTTCGCCCCGATCCTCGGAGTGGTGCTTGATTGAGCGGCCCTCCACCAGGAACACCACGTCTTCGCCGATGTTCGTAGCCAGGTCGGCCACCCGTTCGAGGTTGCGGCTCACCAGAAACAGCTCCATACCGGAGCCGATGGTGTGGGGATCCTCCATCATGTGGGTCAGCAAAATCCGGAATACCGACCGATGCAGCGCATCCACCTTGTCGTCCCTGCGGCAGACTTCGCGCCCCGCTTCGGCGTCTCCCCGGATGAAGGCCTCGAGCGCATCGGAGAGCATCTCCCGCGCCAGCCGGGCCATGTCCACGATCTCGGGCTCTGGCGCGATGGGACGGGCCTGGTTCAGCCGCTCGGCGGACTGCGCGATGTTGACCGCGTGGTCTCCCACCCGCTCGAGATCGTTGGCGATCTTGAGCGCCGATGTGAGCATCCGGAGGTCCCGGGCCATCGGCTGCTGCAACGCCAGGAGATTGATGCTCTGCTCCTCGATCTCGACTTCCATGGCGTCGATCACCCGGTCGCCGGCGATGACCCGCTGGGCCTTCTCGCTGTCCCGCTCCAGCAGCGCCTCTACTGCCAGCCCGAGCGCGGCTTCCGCCTCGCCCGACATGGTCAGCAGCCGGACCTTGACGTGGCTCAGCTCATCGTGAAAGTGGCGATGGACGTCGAGGCTCATCCGAATCTCCCGGTGATGTACGCTTCGGTCCGCTCGTGCTGCGGCTTGGTGAAGAGCCGCTCGGTCTCGTCGAACTCGATGAGCTCGCCCGCGGTCGAAGAAGCCGGTGTAGTCCGAGACCCGCGCGGCCTGCTGCATGTTGTGGGTTACGATCACGATGGTGTAGTGCTGCTTCAGATCGAAGATCAGCTCCTCCACCTTCTGAGTGGCGATGGGGTCGAGTGCCGAGCAGGGCTCGTCCATCAGCAGCACCTCGGGCTGATTGCCCAGCGCCCGGGCGATGCAGAGCCGCTGCTGCTGCCCTCCGGACAGGCCGGTGCCGAGCTCCTCGAGCCGGTCTTTCACTTCATCCCACAGCGCGGCCTGACGCAGGCAGCGCTCGACCAGATCGGGCAGGTCGCGCCGCGTGACCAGGGCGTTGAGTGCCGGCCCGTATGCCACGTTGTCGAAGACCGACTTGGGAAACGGGTTCGGGCCGCTGAAACACCATGCCCACCCGCTGGCGCAGCGAGACCAGATCGGTCCCGGAACCGAAGACGGAGGTGCCCTCGACCAGGATATCCCCGCGGTGGCGGACGCCTGGGATGAGGTCGTTCAACCGGTTGATGGAGCGGAGGAAGGTGGACTTGCCGCACCCCGAGGGGCCGATGATCGCGGTGACCGCCCGGCGCTCGATGGCGAAGGTCAGATTCTTCGAGCGCCTGACGGGGCCCGTAGAAGAAGCTGAAGTCCCGCACGTCCACCGCTGGGGCTCCTCTGGAACCGAGTGGGGCCACCGGCTGGCGCGGGGCCAGCGTTACCTGCGGTGCAGTGACGAAGGGCCTGGGAGTCATGGTAGTGCTCATCCGAACCTTCCCGTGATGTAGGCCTCGGTCTGCTCGTTCCGTGGCGCCGTGAAGATCTGCCGGGTACGGCCGGTCTCGACCATGGTGCCGAGGTAGAAAAACGTCGTGGTGTCGGACACCCGGGCGGCCTGCTGCATGTTGTGGGTGACGATGACGATCGTGAAGTGCCGCTTCAGGTCGAACAGCAGCTCCTCGATCCGCTGGGTGCCCTGGGGATCGAGCGAGGCCGTAGGCTCGTCCAGGAGGACCACGTCCGGCGACGGCGCAATGGTTCGGGCGATACAGAGCCGCTGCTGCTGGCCGCCCGAAAGCGCCATGGCACTGGCCTTGAGCCGGTCCTTGACCTCTTCCCAGAGAGCGGCCTGGCGCAGCGAACGCTCCACCACGCTATCGAGCTCGGAGCGAGGGAGGCTGCGGTTCACCCGGAGCCCGGCCGCGACGTTGTCGTACACCGACATGGTGGGGAACGGTGTGGGACGCTGGAAGACCATCCCGACCCGGCGGCGCAGCTGCATGGCATTCACCCTCGGCGCATAGATGTCCTCGCCCTCGAGCAGGACCCGGCCGGTAATCCAGCCGTTGTCCGAAAGCTCGTGCATCCGGTTGAGGGTGCGCAGGAAGGTGGACTTGCCGCAGCCGGAAGGTCCGATCAGGGCGTGCACCTGATTGGGCGCAAAGCCGAGCGACACTCCCTTCACCGCCGTGAACTTGCCATACATGGCAGTGAGCTTGTCGGTGGCCATCTTGGGCTGGGCCCCCGGAGGGGCCACGGGAGCCGGCGGTATGGCGCCGGCGGAAACTGGAAGCGCTTTGCTCACCGCGGATTCAGCCATTGAGGGTGAACCTCCGGCGAACCGCCAGTCGGGCTCCCAGACTCAGAACGAAGACGACCATGATGAGCACCAGCGCGGCCGCCCACGCGTACTGGTGCCATTCCTCATAGGGGCCGGTCGCATAGGTGAACACCGTCAGCGGCAGGGCCGCCATCGGCTGATTGATATCGAAGCTCAGGTACTGGCTACCGAGAGCGGTGAACAGGAGAGGGGCGGTTTCTCCCGCGATCCGAGCCACCGCCAGCAGGCCTCCGGTCATGATGCCGGGCAAGGTTGCACGTACCACCACCGACAGACTGGTCCGCCAGCGCGGATAGCCCAGGGCCAGCGCCGCCTCGCGCAGCGAGTTCGGCACCAGTTTGATCATCTCTTCGGTTGTCCGGAGGACCATGGGAATCATGAGCAGCGCCAGCGCGACGCTTCCCGCCAGCGCCGAGAAGTGTTTCTGTTGCGCCACGATCCAGGCCCAGGCGAACACGCCGACCACGATGGACGGCGTGCCGTTCATGACATCGGCCACGAATCGGGTGACCCAGGTGAGCCGGCTGTTGGGGTATTCGGCGCAGTAGATGCCCGCGCCGATGCCGATGGGCAATCCCATCAGGCTCGCCATTCCCACGATGAGGAGCGTGCCTACCAGTGCGTGAGCAACCCCGCCCCCACTCTCCCCCGCGGGTGCCGGCATCTTGGTGAAGAAGTCCGGCGATAAGCTCCCCGCTCCCTTCAGGATCAAATTGATCAGGATGAAGAAGAGCGGCAGCAGCGCCACGACGACGGACCCGATCATCAGGCCCACCATCAAATTGCTGAAGAACCGCCGCAGCGTCCGGCGATTCACAGCGCGCTGCTCCCTGCCCCTGACCCACGGGCCACCCGCCAGATCAGCAGCCGCGCGCCGGCGTTGACGATCACGGTGACGAGGAACAGCAGAAAGGCGACGTAGGCCAGCGCGGACAGGTGCAAGTCGCCGACCGCCTCGGAGAACTCATTGGCGATCGCCGCGGCCATGGTATAGCCGGGCGCGAAGAGGGAGGTCGCGATCTCGTGCCGATTTCCGATCAGCATCGTGACCGCCATGGTCTCGCCCAGCGCGCGGCCCAGCCCCAGGATGACGGCGCCAACGATGCCGGACCGCGCGTAGGGCAGGACCGCTGTCGTTACCGCCTCCCAGCGGGTCGCTCCCAGGGCCAACGCGGCCTCTCGCTGGGTGTTGGGTACAGCCAGGAGCACTTCGCGTCCGACCGACATAATGTAGGGCATCACCATGATGGCCAGAATGATTCCCGCCGCCAGCATCGACGGTCCGTAAATCGGCCCCTGAAAGAACGGCAGGAAGCCGAGCGTGTCTCTCAGGAAGGGAAAGACGGTCGTGCGAAGCAGCGGGATCAGCACAAAGATCCCCCACAGCCCATAGACTACGCTGGGGATGGCCGCCAGCAACCCGATCAGGAAGGCGACCGGCTGTCGCACCGGCTTGGGGGCAAACTCCGTTAGATAAATGGCGACGCCGAGCGAGAGCGGCACGGCAATGAGGAGAGCCAGGAGAGAGGAGGCCAGAGTGCCAAAGATCAGCGGCAGCGCGCCGAAATCCTCCGCCACCGGGTCCCAGGTGCTGCTGGTGACGAACCCAAAGCCATAGCGCGCAATAGCCAGCGAGGCCCCATCCCATAGCTCGTAGACCAGAAAGCCCAGCAGGATCGGCACGGCCAGCGCGGCGAGCGTCAGGATCCCTTTGAAGGCGCGGTCGCCATACTCGGCCCGCTCCAAAGACGGAGCGGCTGGGGGAGCAGCGGTGGCAACGGGCTCGGTGGTGACGGTCATGGGAGGATCTTACAGGCGGCTTCTCCGCGAATCGTCACGGCTTTGTAACGGACGGGTCACGGGCGCGCGCCTTAGAAAAGGGACTAGTCCGGAATCCTTCTCCGGGCCAGCTCGATGACCGGAACCGGCAATGGCGCGTAGTGCAGGTCGGCTGCCATCCGCTGGGCCGGTGGCTCCAGCATCCATTTCAGAAAGGTCGCGATGGTCCGGGCCCGGATGGTGTCGGGATCCTGTTTTCTGATCAACAGCCAGGTAAAGGACGCAATCGGGTATGAATCGCCACCCGGTGCGTTGGTGATCGAGACCCGGAAATCAGTGTCGGGTCCCAGCTTCGCGCCCGCCGCGGCGGCCGCCACGCTCTTCAGGGTCGGCTGGACCAGCGCCCCGGCCGCGTTCCGGATCCGGGCTGACGGGAGTTTGTTGGAGATGGCATAAATCAGTTCGACATACCCGATAGTGCCCGGGGCTTGCTTGACCTGCTGGGTGACACCTTCATTGCCCTTGCCGCCGAGCCCCACAGGCCAGTTCACCGCCGTCCCCCTTCCGACGTTATCGGTCCATTCGGGCGAGACCTTGGAGAGATAGTCGGTGAAGATGAAGGTGGTCCCCGACCCGTCCGAGCGCCGAACCACTACGATATCGTCCGGAGGCAGGCTCACTCCGGGATTCAGGGCTGCCAGCCGCGGATCGTTCCAGCGGGTAATCCGTCCCAGAAAAATCCCGGCCAGGGCCCGACCGTCGAAGGCAAGCGGGGTCGCGCCGAGCGTGGGGAGGTTGTAGGTCACGCTGACGGCACCGAGCGCGGTGGGCAGGTGCAGGACGTTTCCTTCAACCGCCGCAATCTGTTGGTCCGTCATGGGACCGTCGGTGGCGCCGAAGTCCACCGTGCCCTCGATAAATTGACGGATGCCGCCGCCGGATCCGATCGACTGGTAATTGATCTGAATCCCGGTCTCCCGGGCGAAGACATCGAACCACTTGGTGTAGAGTGGAGCGGGGAAGGTAGCCCCGGCGCCGGTCAGCGCCGGACCGCTCCGTCGTGGGGCGGAGCCGTCCGTGGATGCTCCTGGCGTCCGCTGGTCCCCTCCACATGCGGCCACGACAACCGTCAGGCCGATCAGGTGGTGACATCTGGTTCTCGGCAAAGGCTCCTCCAGGGTGGAGCGCTAACCCTCGCTCCAAGGTGATCCGGTTCCGCCGGATGTGCAAACGGCCGGCGCCTCGCGGCCCCGGCCGTTCCCAGACGCAGGTGCCCCGTCAGCGCGAGGCGATTGATTTGCCGCCCGCTTTCAGCGTGGACAGGCGCTCTTGGACCAGAGCGATCACCGGCGCCGGCAGCGGTGCATAGTGGAGGTCGGAGGCCATTCTCTGGGCCTCGGGTGTAATCATCCAGGTCAGGAAATCCCGGATCAGCTTGGCCTTGGCAGTATCCTTGTTGTCCTTCCGAACCAGCAGCCAGGTGAACGAGGCGATTGGGTATGCGTCCGCGCCCGGCGCATTGGTGATCGACACCCGGAAGTCGGTGTCCTTGGGCAGCTTGATGCCTGCGGCGGCGGCAGTCACCGATTCCAGAGACGGAGTGCTGAAATTTCCCGCTGGGTTCTTGACCTGGGCGTACGGCAGGTTGTTGGACAGGGCATAGATCAGCTCCACGTACCCGAGCGCGCCTTCGACCTGCTTTACCTGCTGAGTCACGCCCTCATTGCCCTTGCCACCCAGCCCAACCGGCCAGTTCACCGACGTCGCGTAGCCGACCTTGTCCTTCCACTCCCGGGAAAACTTGTTCAGGTAGTCGGTAAACACATAGGTGGTGCCGGAACCGTCGGAGCGATGCACCACGATGAGGTCTATGCCGGGCAGCTTCACGCCCGGATTGAGCGCCGCGATCTTGGGGTCGTTCCACTTGGTCACCCGGCCCATGAAGATGTCGACCAGCAGGTTGCCGTCGAACCTGAGCTTGGTGTCTCCCAGGGTGGGGAGGTTGTAGGTCACCACCACCGCGCCCAGCACGGCGGGAACATGGAGGACGTTGCCGCTCACCGCCTGGATCTGGGACTCGTTCATGGGGCCGTCGGTGGCGCCGAAGTCGACGGTGCCCTCGGTGTACTGGCGGATGCCTCCGCCGGACCCGATAGACTGGTAGTTGATCTCGATGCCGGTCTTCTTGTTGTACGCGTCGAACCACTTGGTGTAAATCGGGTTCGGGAACGTTGCGCCGGCGCCGGTCAGTTTCTGGGCCGCGGCAGGCGTGCCGAAAGCAAGGGCGGCTGCCCCCAGCACCAGCAGATGTCGCGTGGTCATCCTCGGTCCTCGTTGATTAGAAGTTCACGGTCAGCGCGCTGCGCACGCCGCTGATGCTCGGAAGCAGGTCGTCCTGGAAGCTCTGCCGTTCGTAGCCCACCCGCAGCTGCGCCCGGCTCGACATGTAGATGCCGAAGACGCCGGTGATTGTGGTGACCCGATCACCCTCCGCGTCGGTGTTGGGATCCGCCAGGTCAACCCTGAACGACGGCTCGATCGCGTAGAGCCAGGACGTGGGGCTGGTCATGCGGATGTTGTACGCCGCAACGGCCTGCACGCCCTGGATTGTGAATTTTGACGCGGTAGCGTCGTTGCCGTGCAGGTACTCCGCCAGGGCGAACAGTCCTTCGTCGCCCGGCTTGCCCCACTGAGCGTCAATGTCGAACGCATAGTTGGTGAAGCTGGAGTCGGGCACGCCTCCTACCGTGACAATGCCGTCATGAGCGAACCACGAGCCGCCGACTTCGAGCTTGGACGTGAGTCCCACGGTTCCCCGGGCCCCGAAGCTCTTCTGGCTGTTGACGTCGTTGAGACTCTCGCCCTGCCCGTTGTAGGCGCCGAACTTGACCGTGATCAGGCGGGTGTCCCCCAGCTTGTACTCGTAGCGCACGCTGGCGCCCACATCATGGGAGAGAAAACCGGCTCCCCCGAACAGATCATTGGACGCGCGGGGCAGCAGGCCCGTTCCGCCGCCGCGCTCGATCGACGGCAGGTTGTTGGAAGAAGTCAGCTCGTAGCGGCTGAAGGGGCGCTTCTCCTGTCCGGCCCGGAGGTATAGCGCTCCCTTGCTGGTTACCGGACTGAAGAGCACGTCAATGTAGGCGTCGCGCAGCCGAAATCCGCTGCGGCCGGTGCTCCGGCAGGTGATCACCGGAGTGCCACCCCCGGCCGGCACGGGGGTTGAGGTACAGGTGGTGGTCAGGCCGCTGAGATTGCGTCCGCCTTCGAACGACGGCTGCACGTATACGCTCACGTTCTCGGAGATCTGCCCCCGCGCCTCGATCCGGGCCCGCCGGATGAACATGCTGCTGGTGGGCCCCACCACGGCAGCGAATTCCTCATTGGAGAAGTAATAGGCCTGGGCCTGGAGGCGTCCCGAGAGTTTGACGTTCGGGTAGGTAGTCTGGGCACTCGCCGTAGCTGCTCCGAGAGCAACAACCAGCCCGATTCCCATCGCGGTTCTTCGCGCCTGCAGGCTCATAGGCCCCTTTCGGGATGGTGGTGGAAGACGGTGCCGTCCAACACGGGTGCTAAGAAGCTGAAATCAGGTCACGGAGCATAAGCTTTTCTGTAACGAACAGGTAAACGACGGGTCCCAGGCGTAGGTGTGCCCCCCGGAAGTGCCCCGTGACCGTTCCGTTGCACAATCGTTGTGCCGCCGCGACCGGTTTCGCGCAGGATCCCTCCGTACCGGCAGACACCTGGCAGCCTGCCTGAGCTGCCTCGATCCCCCGTGACGGAAGGCCCATGCCCACTCCCCCTCTGTTGCAACGTGTTGCTCTTGCAAGTCTCCTGCTCGGCCCCGGTTTCGCCAGCCAGCCCCTCGTCGCGCAGGATGTCGGGCGAGTGGTAGGCCGGGTCGTCGACGCGGAGCAAGGAGCTCCGGTAGCCGGGGCCCAAATCGAGGTCGTGGAATCCAACCTCATCACCACCTCGGCGCTGGACGGACGATACGCGCTCAATCCGGTACCCGCCGGTCCGGTGGCGATCCGGGTGCGCATGATCGGCTTTGCGCCGAAGGTGGTCACCGGCGTCGTGGTTCCCGCGGGAGGGACCGCGGTACAGGATATCGCGCTATCTGCGTCCGCCGTTCAGCTGGCGGAGATCGAAGTGAGCGCCGAGGCAGAACGGGGAACAGTCAACCGGGCGCTGGATGAGCAGCGAAACGCCACCAACATCGTCAGCTCCGTCACCAGCGAACAGATCGAGAAGAGTCCGGACAGCGACGCGGGCCAGGCGGTCCAGCGGGTGAGTGGCGTCACCGTCCAGGACGGCAAGTATGTGTTCGTTCGGGGCCTGGGAGAGCGATACACCACTACCTCGCTCAACGGCGTTCGAGTCCCGAGTCCGGAGCCAGAGCGGAAGGTGGTGCCGCTGGACATCTTCCCCTCCAGCCTCCTGGAAGGAATCACCACCTCAAAGACGTTCACTCCGGATCAGCCCGGTGACTTCTCCGGCGCCTCCGTCAACCTCAAGACCCGGGAGTTTCCGGCCGGGCGGGTCATCAACTTCTCGGCCATGGCCGGCCTCAACACGGCTGCCAGCGGCAAGGATCTCTATCGGGCGCCGACCACCGGCAGTGAGTGGCGCGGCATGCCGGGCGACGCGCGTCAAATCCCCGCTCCAGCGGTGGCCGCAGGCGATCTGAGCGGCGCCAGCCAGACCGACGTCAACAACATCATCAGCTCCTTTAGGAATGCCTGGTCCGCGCAGCCAGGAACCGGCACCGGCAACGCCAGCTTCGGCGTCAGTATTGGAGGCGAAGACCCGGTCTTCAACCAGCCGATCGGGTACATCGGTTCTTTCACCTACTCGTACGGACAGGAAGCGCGGCTGGAGGAGTCTCGTGCCCTGATCCAAAGCAGCAGCGCCGGATTCCGCCCTTATAACGAGAGTGCCGGTTCAACCTCCCGGAACAACGTGCTGTGGGGCGGAATCGCGAATCTCAGTACCCGGCTTGGCGCCAACAGCAAGCTCTCCTTCAATAACACGTATAACCGAAGCGCTGACAACGAGGCCGTCCGGCTTGCAGGCGAGAACGAGGAGTTCAACGTCGATCTCGATGTCACCCGTCTGACGTTCGTCCAGCGGACCGTGCGCTCCCATCAACTCGCAGGCGAGCATCTGCTCGGCTCGAGCCATGTCGTGGACTGGTCGTTCACTGGATCCCACGTCAGCCGTAACGAGCCGGACCGCTCTGACATCGCGTATCGGACCAGCATCGATCCAGTCACCGGCACGTCGGTTCCGCTGGATTGGTGGGGCGGCGCGCAATCCGCTACCCGGACCTTCAGCGAGCTCGATGAGAGCAGCTATGACGGGGCCGCTAATTACCGCCTGATCCTCGGCTCGACATCGAGCCCTGCCATGATCAAGACCGGTGCGGCATTCAGAGCGGTGGACCGGGATGTCGACAGCCGGGCGTTCGACATTACCAATCGGGCTCTCTCACTGGCGGACCGCCAGGTCGTGCCCGAACAGATTTTTGCCGGGCCCTACGCCCAGGACAGCAGGCTTTCTCTCTTCATCAACGCCAATGGCGGCCGTTACGACGCCCGGGACCGTCTCGCGGCGGGATACGCCCTGGTGGAGCTGCCGGTGACCTCGCGCCTGCGACTCATCGGGGGAGCGAGGCTGGAGCGGTGGACCCTGGACCTCAATACCCTGAGCCCTCAAGGGGAGCCGTCCGCCACTTCCCGCGAGAACACCGACATCCTGCCCTCGCTTGCGCTGAACTACCAGCTGACCGACGACCAGGTGCTCAGGGCCTCGGCGAGCCAGACGCTCTCCCGGCCGGAGTACCGTGAGATCGCCGATGTCAGCTCCTTCGAGCCGATCGGCGGACTCATCACCTTCGGCAACCCTGATCTCCAGCGAGCCCTGATTCAGAACTACGATCTGCGCTGGGAGTGGTATCCCCGTCCGGGGGAGGTCCTGAGCCTGGCGGTGTTCGCCAAACGATTCGACGATCCCATCGAGCGGGTCTTCGTGGTGCAGACCGGCGCCCTGGCCAACAGCTTCGTCAATGCGGAGAAGGCGGAGAACTACGGGGTCGAGCTGGAGGTCAGGAAGAACCTGGATTTCCTCAGTCCCAGTCTGGTGCCGTTCACCATCTTTGCCAACACCACACTCATGCGCAGCACGATTACCCCGGGCACGGCGGTGCTGACCAACGCGGACCGTCCCATGGTGGGTCAGGCCGAGTATGTGGTAAACGGCGGGGTGACCTTCGCCAGCGCGGGAGGGGTGACCGGGACTGCGCTCTACAACGTGGTGGGCCCGCGCATCCTGGAGGCGGGCGCTCAACCATTCCCCGACACCTATGAGGAGGCCCGCCATATCGTGGACTTCTCTCTCCAGGTGCCGGTATTCGCGCACACCACGTTCAAGCTGGAAGCCAGAAACCTGCTGGACACGCCGTACCGGGCCACCCAGGGCGGAATTCTGCGGAGCCGCTACAAGATCGGCCGGGTCTTCTCCCTGGGTGCGAGCTGGCAGCCGTGAGTGACCCGATCGTGACGTTTCCGTGCTCGATCGGTGGTACGCAAACCATTGATTCGCGGACTGGCAGTAACCCCGACTTTATGGAACCCTTCTGACTCGAGGCCACGTGATGTTGCTCTCCACCCGCTCGCTTCGCGCTGCCGCAGCAGCAGTGCTTCTGACCGGCTTCCTGGCCGGCTGCGGCGATGACGACCTGACAGAACCGCCGGCGACTCCGCCGGCACCTACCGGCTTGACTGCCACGGCAGGGGAGACGTCCGTCGAGGTTGCCTGGACCGCCGTCAGCGGCGCGACGAGTTATGTACTCGAGCGCGCTGAGTCATCGGCTCCCGGCACCTTTACCGCGGTCGGTGGGACGATCACGGGGACCAGCTACACCGACGCGGCGGTGACCCCCGGTGCCTCCTACAGTTACCGGGTGGCGGCCGTGAACGCCAACGGGACCGGTACGTTCAGCTCGGCCGTGAACACATCCGTGGCCGGGGCGAAAGTCGCGACGCTGACAGGCAACATCTCGGCCGACCGCACCTTGTATGCCGACACGTTGTACACCTTGAACGGCTACGTGAAAGTGGGCAACGCGGCCACCCTCACGATTCAACCGGGCACCACCATCGTCGGCGATCCGGAAGAGGCGGGAAGCTCCCTGTGGATTCTGCGTGGCTCCTCGATCGACGCTCAAGGCACGGCCGAGGCGCCCATCGTGTTTACGTCGGGCAGGCCGGCTGGATCCCGCGCTCCAGGGGATTGGGGAGGGCTCCTCATCATCGGTAACGGCATCATCAACCGCACCCCGCCGGTGCTTACCGAGGGGCCCCAGGGGTTCACCGAGGATTACTCGGGCGGGACCGATAACGCTGACAACAGCGGCACGCTGCGCTACGTCCGGATCGAGTTTGCCGGCTATGACGTCTCGGCGGGCAGCGGGCAGGAGCTCAACAGCCTGTCGATGTACGCTGTCGGTTCAGGAACCACACTGGAGTACGTTCAGTCGCTGGCCGGCCTCGACGACTCCTTTGAGTGGTGGGGCGGCGCGGTCGATGGGCGCTACCTGGTCTCCTATGAATCGGGCGACGACCACTTCGACTGGACCGAAGGCTATCGGGGCCAGAACCAGTTCCTTATAGGCTTCCAGTCCGCGCGGCCGGACCCAGCGCCTAGTGCCGGGGTCCCCGCGAGCGATCCTCAGGGTTTCGAGGCTGACGGCTGTAACGGTGCCGGCTGCGCTCTGGGCTTTGCTACCCAGCCGTTCTCGGTCCCGGTCTTTGCCAACTTCACACTGGTCGGCCCCGGTACCGCGACACCGCTCACCAGCGGTGGGGACGTGGGGATGGTGCTCCGCCGAGGAACTGGCGGCTACCTGACCAACGGCATCGTGGCCCGCTGGCAGCGCCAGGGTCTGTCGGTGAGAGATGCGGAGACCGACGCCCTCATGACGGCCGACTCGCTGAACATCTCCAACCTGCTGCTCGCGGAAAATGCGTTGAATTACGACGAGGACGCCGGCACCAACTTCGGCAAGGCGGGTGCTTTCGCGACGTCCAACCACGTCGTCTCGGGCGGAACCGCGGCGTCGCTCTTTACCAGCCTGATCCCGGCCTCGCTGGACTGGACGCCGGCGGCAGGGTCGGCGGCGGCATCCGGAGCCGGAACTGTCGTGATTCCTCCGGAATACACTGCCGGCTTTTTCGGTGGGACCTTGACGAACACCACCTATTTCGGCGCGGCGGATCCAGCGGGAGCCAAGTGGTGGCAGGGTTGGACCAACTACGCCACGAACTAACGACATCGGGGGTCCAGGATAGGGAGTTGCATCTCTCTATCCTGGTCTCGACGCCGGGAACTCCATGCCGATGTTATTAAGGGCAGTGCTTGTAATCGGGGCCGGCATCCTGGCCGGCTGCGAGAACGGTGAGGGCCGCAGCACCACAGCCGCCGCGCGGGTAGTCGACAGTTTCATTCCCCGGGACTCGTCGATTCAGCGCTTTCGAAAAGGGCTGGAGCCGGTCACCCGGCTTGAAAGCGGGTATGGCAGTCGTGACTCGCTGGTGGCCGCGTACGTTGCCGCACTGGCGCGGCGCGACACGGCCGCCCTCGCCTCGATGGCGGTCAGCCGCGCCGAGTTCGCCTATTTGTACTACCCCACCGCGGCGCAAGGTCTTCCTCCCTATGATCTGGAACCAGGTCTGATGTGGTACCTGCTCCAACAACGCAGCGAGCGGGGGATTCGCCGGGCGCTTGCCGTCTACGGCGGGCAGCGTCTCGAGCTTCTGGGCCACGACTGCGGCCCGGAAGCGAGCCGCGAGGGTAAGAACACAGTGGCGGGCCCCTGCGTTCTCCATCTGCGGGATCAGGGGGGTAAGGCGATCTCGGTTCGGCTGCTGACTCAGATCCTGGAGCGGGGAGGGCGGTACAAGGTTCTCAGCTATGCCAACAAGCTGTAGTCGTTACGCTCGGTCTGGTTCACGGTGGGCTGAGCCAAGGGAACAGCGACACCGCACCAGCTGTGGCCGCTGCAATGAGCTGGCCGACGAGAACATCGCTGGGATAGTGCACCCCCAGGCGGATCCGGGAGAATCCAACCACGACGGCGACGATCACCAGTGGAAGGGCCCAGGCCGGGAACACGGCGCCATACGAAAGCGCGACGGCCATGGCAGCGGTCGAATGTCCGGAAGGAAACGAAAATCGGTCCGGCTCCCGCACCAGAGCGACGCAGTCGCACCTCGCGGGCCGGCCCCGGCCCACCGTCCGTTTCACGAGCTGCACCACGAGATGTGAGAGTACCAGCGTTGCCAGGGCGAGTCGCGAGGCGTGGTGCAAGGCGCAGCACGCGAACCATGGCAGGCCTGCCGCCAGAAGCGTAGGACCGGTGCCACCGAGGTGGGTGATCGCGGTCCATACCGCGCGCAAGGGTTGCGGCGCGGTGGGCGCAATGGCGTACCGGGCCATAAGAACTCTGTCCCGGGCGCTGATTCGGACCAGGATCGATGTTTCCATGTATCCACAAATCTCTCCACAACTCGCAACCGAATGGCCGCAGGCGCGCGACGAATCGGTAACGAACACCGGATCGCTCGACCCGCCGGGCATCCCGGTACCAATCGAGACTCACATTTGACCAAACCGTGACGTCCCGGGGGCAGCTTGGGACGTCCACTCCGGGAGTCTCGATGCGGGTTCTCTATTGCACCGATACATATCCACCTCAGCTCAATGGGGTCTCGGTGGTCACCTCCCTATCGGTGGGGGGACTGGCACGCCGCAATTGGGATTGCCTAGTAGTGGCGCCACGATATCCGGCAGCCTCAGGAGCCTCGGACTGGGATGGCGCGGAGGGGGCGGGGAGCCTTCCTGTCGAGCTGGTCTCCATTTCCAGCGTACCGCTGCCGCTCTACCCCGAAGTGCGGTTGGCCTTGCCCTCTTCCCGCGCCCTGACCGCGCTGGTTCGACAATTTCGGCCCGACCTGATTCATTGTGCCACCGAATTCGGAGTGGGCCGGATGGGTCAGATCGCCGCGGCCCGCGCGGGAGTCCCGATGGTGTCGTCGTATCACACCGACTTCGCGCGCTACGCCGTCGCGTACGGAACATCCTGGCTTCGGGGAGCCGTGTCGTCGTACCTGGGTCGGTTCCATCGGCGGAGCCGCCGGGTCTACACTCCGTCAACCGCCTCGCGGGATGATCTGGTTCGGCTGAATGTTTCTGACGCCGAGGTGTGGGGACGCGGTGTGGATGCGGAGCTGTTCCATCCGGGGCGGCGCTCTCAGGAGATGCGTGCCGCCTTCGGCATAGGGAGCCGCTTCACGTTCCTGTATGTCGGCAGGCTGGCCGCCGAGAAGCGGGCCGACCAGGTCATTCACGCGTTTAGACTGGCCTGCGAAAGCCTGCCGCGAGGTGTCATCCACCTGATCATGGCGGGCACGGGCCCCCGCGAAGCCGAACTCCGGGCCGCTGCTCCGCCCGGAGTCACCTTCCTGGGATTCCTGGAGCGGAAAAGCCGGCTGCCCGATCTCTACGCGAACTGTGACGCGTTCGTCTTCGCCTCCGTAACGGAAACCCTGGGGCTTGTGGTCCTGGAAGCTATGGCGAGCGGCCTCCCCGTGATTGCGAGCCCGGCGGGCGGGGTGCGGGATCATCTTCGCAATGGCAAGAACGGTCTTGCCTGCCCCGAAGGGGACATTGGGGCAATGGCAGCAGCAATGGTGAAACTGGCTGAGGATTGGAGTCTCACCGAGCGGCTTTCTCGAGGGGCTCGCCGCACGGCCGAGGGGCTCACGTGGGACCGCGAGTTGGACCGTCTGGACCTGAGCTATCGGGAGGTCTGCGAGGCCTCCACCAGAGGATCGCTGGGCGTGGCGCTCGATGCAGGGAACCAGCAGGTGACCGTGGTTCCTACCCCCCGCTCACTTTCTGCATAGACCCTGCCGCCGTGCGCCTCGACCAGGTGCTTCACGATAGCCAGGCCCAGGCCTGTGCCCCCCTCGTCCCGTGAGCGAGACTGATCGGCTCGATAGAATCGCTCGAAGATCCGCGGCAGATGCTCATGGGGAATCCCCGAGCCATTATCTGAGACGCTCACCGCCACTCCGCCGTTTTCCAGCCGGCTTCGACAGACAATGCGTCCGCCCCGGCCGGTGTGCCGGAGTGAATTCTCCAGCAGATTGGTCAGGATCTGGCGCAATGCGTCGGCGTCCGCATGGAGGTTGCCCGCGGCCGGCTCCGTCTCCACGGTGAACTCGACGCCCCGTGCCGCGGCCCGCTCGGCCAGCTCACTCCACATCTCCCGGGCCGTTTCAGCCACGTCAGTCGGCTCAGGCTCCGGCTGCCAGCGACCAACCTCGATCCGTGCGAGATCCAGCAGATCGTCTACCAGCCGCTGCATCCGGCGGGCGTTCTCCAGGATGGTACCCAGGAAGCGGCGGGTCGTGTCCGGATCGGGCGCGTCGGTCAGCAGCGTCTCGGCATAGCCGGAGATCGAGGTCAGCGGGGTCTTGAGCTCGTGGGACACATTGGCCACGAAGTCGCGCCGCACTGTTTCCAGCCGCCGGATCTCTGTCAGATCGTGGATCACCAGCACCGCGCCACCCGAGGGGAGCGGCCTGGCGTTCATCAGGATGGCGCGCTCATCCACTTCCAGCTCCCGGTCCTGCACCGCTTGCCCCTGGAGGACGGCGTCCACGACCTGCCGGGCGGCCTTCACCCGGAAGAGCTCCGGTAGGTCGGGCAGCTCCTCCGTAAGGCTGTAGCCGAGCAGCCGGCGCGCCGCCACGTTGGCCGTGATGATGCGGCCCCGCCCGTCCGCGGCGATGACCCCTTCGACCATCGATTCCACCAAAGCGGCCGTTTCGGCCTGCTCCCGCCGGAGATCCTCGAAGCGGTCACCCAGCTGCCGGTGCATCTGCCGCAGCGCCTGTACCAGCCCGTCAATGTCGGGAATACCGGATCGGGGAAATCGCGGCGGAGCGCCGGCCGCGATGGCCCGGGCGGCGGCGCTGATCTGGATGAGCGGTTGCGCGATGGACCTTCCTGCGGCCAGCGCCAGCAGGCTTCCGACCAGCAGCGCCAGTAACGCGGCACCGGCGACGGCGCTCTGGGCCCGGCGGACCACCTCGTCCACCTGCTCCAGCCCCGCGGCGACCCGCACCACGCCCGGCCCCCCTGGTATCGCCACGTAGAGAAACGGCTGCCCCACGGTGTCGCTGCGCCGACTTGCCACGCCCCGGCCTCCCCTCAGAGCGACGACCACCTCAGGGCGCTGGGCGTGGCTCTCGATGGCGGGGAGCGGTCCGGCGGGGAAGTCGCTGTCGGCCCGGACCCGGCCTTCGCGGTCGACGAGGGTGATCCGATGCCCGACCTGGCGGGCCAATTGGATGACGGCGGCTTGCCAGGCCGTGGAGTCCGGGCGGAGGGCCTCGCGAACCAGCTTGGCCTCGTTCTCCAGCGTGTGCGCGATCTCGCCTTCGAGATCTCGCCGGAGCGACCGTTCGGCGACCCAGAGCAGGATGGCGACAGCCAGGGTCAGTATGAGGACCGAGCCCAGGACCAATCGGCGGACAAATGTCACCGGGCCCGGGCCCCGCGCTCATTCCCCTTGAAGCGGTAGCCGAATCCCCGCACCGTCTCGATCAGTTTCCCGGCGTCACCCAGCTTGGTCCGGAGCCGCTGCACATGCATGTCCACGGTACGGGTCTGGATGTCGGGCTGCGCTTCCCAGACGATCTCGAGCAGCTGGGGCCGCGATTGCACCCTCCCCCGGCGCTCGACCAGCGTGAGCAGGAGTTTGTACTCGGTCGCCGTCAGGCTCAGCTCCTGCCCGTGAATGGTGGCCCGGTGAGCCGACCGATCGATCACGATCGGACCGGCGCTCAGGGTTGACCCCGCACTGACGGCAGGGCTGCCCAGCCGTCGCAGCAAACCGCTCACCCGAAGCGACAGCTCTTGCGGCGAGAACGGCTTGGTGAGGTAGTCGTCCGCCCCCAGGGAGAGACCTCGAATTCGGTCGGTCTCCTCCCGCCGCGCGGTCAGGAGAATGACGCCGACATCGCGGGTTTCCTCCCGTTTGCGCAACTCGGCCAGGATATCGTAGCCCGATACACCTGGCAGCATCAGATCGAGGATGACGATATCGGGTCGCTCCTCCCGGGCCGCCTTGAGGGCATCCGTCCCGTTCGCGGCGGTCGAGACGCGTAGCCCTGACTTTGCCAGGTGATACGCCACCAGGGCCGTGATGTCGGGCTCGTCGTCGACTACGAGAATCCGATGCGTCATGCGGGCTCCTGGACTCGGCTTCGGGTATGGGACCGGCTCCGATCGGCGGCGCGGTGCCGCTCGGCGCGGAGCACGCCATCGTCATGGACGACGGCATCGAGGATGGCGGCCAGCATTCGTCCGTGGGCTCCTCCGTTTCGCCGCAAGCGGTACAGCACGAACTGGGCAATCGGCGTATCCCGCACCAGGTCGGCCCGGCGGAGCACCTGCAAATGGCGGGATACCGTGGGCTGGGGCAGGTCGAGCACGGCTTGAAGGTCGGAGACGAACAGAGGCGCTGCCGCCAGGCAGTTCAGGATGCGCAGCCGGGTGGGCTCCGCAACCGCGAGCAACAGATCTGCAGCCGAGGTGGCCATATTCGCCTAAACAGATATACGGCCAGGTGAATGTTCGCAAGGGCGGCAGCCGCGTCCCTTCGGGTTCGCTCAGCGCATGCCTTCCTTCCCTCCTCGCCCTTCCCGATATTCCTGCATGTTCCCCACTACTCTGTTGCAATTCCTCTCGTCAGCCCTGCTGCTGTCGCAGCCCGGCGTTCATCCGCCGGCGTATCGGGCCGATACGGCCCACGTGATTGTGGTTGCGACGACCGACGTGCACGGCCACGCTACCGACTGGGATTACGTGGCCAATCAGCCGTTTCAGGGCGGGCTGTCACGCGTGGCTACGATCGTGGATTCCTTGAAGTCGCGCTATCCAGGGCAGGTGGTGCTGGTGGACGCGGGGGACGCCATCCAGGGCGACGCGTTTGCCGCCTATTTCGGCCGGGTTGCTCCGCGGGATCCCAACCCGGTCGTGGAAGCGATGAATCTGACCGGTTACGACGTCGCCACTCCGGGGAACCACGAGTTCGACTGGGGACTCCAAGCCATGCGGGCGATCTTTGCGGGCGCCGCGTTTCCCTACGTCAGCGCCAATCTGTACTCTCTCCCTGCGGACACGCTGCTCTATCCCGCCTTCGTGGTGCTCCAGAGGCAGGGAGTGCGGGTCGGTGTGACCGGCTTCACCACCCCCGGGGCGCAGGTGTGGAACCGCGACCAGCTCGCGGGAAGAGTGCGGGTCGACCGGATTCCCGCCGCGGCCTCACGGGTGATGGATCAGCTGCGGAGCGAATCCGATCTGGCCATCGCCATCGTACACAGCGGGCTCAGTGGCGCGGCGTCCTACGACACCACCGGCGTTGGGGGGGAGCACGTGGCAGCCGCTTTCGCGGGTCTTGCTTCGCCGCCCGATCTGGTGGTGGTGGGCCACTCGCACCGGGAAATCCGCGACACGGTCATAGGCGGGGTGCACTTCGTGCAGCCGCGGCCGTTCGGCGCGAGTGTCTCGGTCACGCACATCTCTCTGGTGCGACAGGCGCGGGGCTGGAAGCCGGTGCGGGTCGCGGCGGAGCTGGTGCCAACGGCCGGGGTGCCCCCTTCGGCCCGCATAAGCCAGCGGCTGGCTTCGGCGCACGCCGCGGTGCTCGGCTGGGCCGACACCCAACTGGGTGAGGCCACGGGGCCGATGTCCGCGGCGGCGGCCCGGCTGGAACCAAGCGCAATCATGAGTTTCATCCACTCGGTACAGCTCGAGCGCACCCGGGCCCAGCTATCGGCGGCGTCAGCGTTCAATCTCAGGGCCGGTTTCGACAGCGGCGCCATCCGGATCAGGGATCTGGTGGCCCTCTATCCATTCGATAATACCCTTCGCGCCGTGCGCATCAGCGGCGCCCAGCTCAAGGAGTATCTGGAACACAGCGCCCGCTACTACCGGGCCGATGCCGCCGGCCGCATCTCGATTGATCCGGGCGTGCCCGGCTACGATTTCGACATGATCGCCGGCGTCCGGTACGATATCGACCTCCGGCGGCCGATCGGCGACCGCATCCGCAATCTCGGCGTCGGTGGACGCCCGGTGACCCCGACCCACAGCTTCACCCTCGCGGTGAACAGCCACCGCCAGACCGGCGCGGGTGGCTACACCATGCTGCGCGGCGCGCCGGTGGTCTATGACAGGAAGGAAAACATTCGGGACCTCCTCATCCAGGAGGTCCGGGCTCGGAAAACCATCGAGCCTTCGGACTATGGACTTCGCGAGTGGCGGATTGTTCCGGAGGTGGCTGCCACCGCGGTTCGCGGCCTGTTCAGGGTACCGGCTCGCCCGGTGCCGGTGGGTCCCCGGGACACGCTGCTCCTTCGGGTGCTGGCCACCGCGGATCTCCATGGGGCCTTGCTGCCTCACATCCGGGAGCAGGGCACTTCCAGCGGGGGAGCTGCGGCGCTCGCAGCGACTCTGGACAGCCTGGAAGTGGACTGCGCGTGTCCCGCGCTCCGGCTCGATGCCGGCGGCGCCATGCATGGCAGCGTGGCATCCAACGTCACGCGCGGACGCGCCATGGTGGAGGTGCTCAACCGGCTGGGCATTGCGGCCACCGCGCTGGCCGAGCACGACCTGCAGTGGTCGCTCGACACACTGCGGCGCCGGATGTCGGAGACGCGATATCGCTGGTTGGCGGCAAACGTCTTCGATTCGGCTACCGGGCGGCGGCCCGAATGGGTAGCGCCATACATGGTGCTGCCCGTCGGAGGACTGAAGGTGGCGGTAGTGGGCTACATTACTGCCGACGCCAAGACCAGCGTCAAGCCAGAATTCACTGCCGGACTTCGCTTCGGCGAGGGCGCGCTGGCTATTCACGATGTGTTGGCCGAGGTCCGGGCGTTGCGCCCCGATCTCACCGTGTTGCTGGCCCACGCTGGTGGGAGCTGCGACGGGCCGGTCTGCAGCGGCGAGGCGATTCGTTTGGCCGATGCCGTAGAATCCCGGACCCTGGACCTGCTGGTGGGCGGACATACGCACCAGTTGGTCAACACCCGGATCGCCGGGATCTCAATCGTTGCGGCCGGTCCGGAGGGCAGCTCCGTCGCGGTCGCCGATCTGGTGAAGACCTCTGCCGGGGGGAGAGAAGTAAGGACCCGAATCGAGCCGGTCAGCGCCGACCGGGTCAAGCCCGATCCGGAAATGGCAGCGCTGGTGGAGAGCTACCGCCGGCGGACCGACTCGATCACCAGCCGAGTGGTGGCAACCATCAAGGCTCCGCTCAGCCGGGAAGACCGGCAGCAGCGTCTGGGCGGGCTGATCGCGGAAGCCCGCCGCAATGTGCTGCGGGCGGATGTCGGTCTGGTAGGAGACGCGTCGGTCCGAGCCGATCTTCCCGCCGGCCCGGTCACCTACGGCCAGCTGTTCGAGATTCAGCCCTCGCAAAGCAGTCTCGTAAAGGTGACACTGACCGGCAGGCAGCTCCGGGAGGTGCTGGAGCATGCCCTGGCGCAAGGCAGTCCGGCGGCCTACCTGGCAGGACTCCAGGTGCGCTACGACCCCCGGCGGCCTCCGGGAAAGCGGGTGCGGAGCGTAGAGCTACAGCGGGGCCAGAAGCTCCAGTCGGGCGCCGAGTATACCCTCGCGGTGGACGACTTCCTGGCCTCCGGCGGCGATGGATACCTGATGCTGGCCCGCCTGCCCTCCGCGCCGGCCACCATACTCGACGTGGAGGCCCTCGTCACCCATTTGCGGCGTTTGCCCCAGCCGGTGGACGTGCGGGCCTCTCCCGGATTTAAGGCGAGCCGGTGAGCGAAACCATTCGGGTGTTCGTGAACGCCGGCACGGTGGATCTTCCGGCCGGCTCTGATGTCGCTTCGGCGGTGCGCGCCTTCGATCCGGAGCTGGAGCGCCAGGTCGGGTGCGGGGCAGCGTACGTGACGGACGGACGCGGCATCGAGCTCTCCTCCGACGCTCCTCTCGCCGGTGGGGCCATCCTTCGCGTAGTGATCCGGTCCCGGAAGGTTATGAATAGCGATGCTGACGCGTGAGCTGATCGGCCGGCTGCCCAAAGCCGAGCTTCACGTGCATCTGGATGGGTCGCTGCGGCCCAGCACGATGATCGAGCTGGCCGGCAAGGCGAAGGCGGTCCTGCCGTCCTACGAACCGGAGGCGCTGGGCCGGTTCATGCTGGTGGACGACGCTGCCGATCTGCAGGACTACCTGGACCGGTTCGACCTTACGATCCCGCTGCTGCAGACTCCCGAGGCGATCGAGCAGGTCGCCTATGAAATGGTGGAAGACGCAGCCCGCGACAACGTCCGCTATCTCGAGGTCCGCTACTGCCCCCACTTGAGCCAGAGACAAGGTTTGACCTTGGACGAGGTCATGCAGGCAGAGCTTCGCGGACTGGCTCGCGGTGAGCGCGACTTTGGAGTCGTAGCCCGGGCGATCAACTGCTCCCTTCGGCACTACGATCCTGCCGTGTCGGTCGAAATCGCCGAGTGCTCTGTAGGCCTCCGGGACCAGGGCGTGGTGGCTTTCGATCTGGCCGGCGGGGAGGCCGGGCGTCCTCCGGGAAACCACCGCGCCGCATTCGACATAGCAGCCCGGGGACTTCTGGGGGTCACCGTGCACGCGGGCGAGGCGGCCGGCGCTGAATCGATCGCTGATGCGGTGCACCTGTGTCACGCCAACCGGATCGGGCACGGAACCCGTCTCTACGAGAACCCCCAGCTCATGGCGTATATCCGCGACCGCCAGATCCTGATCGAGGCGAATATCACCAGCAACGTGCAGACCCGTGCGGTCAGCCGGGCATCGGAACACCCGGTTCGAGGCTACTTTGATGCCGGCCTCAACGTGACCCTGTGCACCGATGGCTGGCTCATGGCCGGCGTTTCGCAGAGCGATGAGTACTGGCGCGCGCACACCGAGCTCGGGTTTTCCCGAGCGGAGATCGACCAGCTGATTCTGAATGGGTTCGCTGGAGCCTTCCTTCCCTGGCCCGAGCGGCTCGAGCTTCTGAGCCGAGCGCGGGACGAGCTGGCCGACATCCGCTGACGGAGACGTAAGCATGCGTGCTGCGATCCTTGCGGTTCTCCTCTTCGCCGGCGCGATGTTCGCCGCCTGGGTGCTGCCGGGACTCACCTGGCAGGGCGTCAACCACGTGCTGGCGCAGCAGACGCCGCCGGCTCAGGCCGATTCTCCGATAGTCGCTGCCACCCAGGAGCCCAGCTCCCCGCCCCCGTCCGAGCCGGCGAGCGTGTGGCTCCGCCTCAGAGGCCTTCTTGGCATCGTCGCCATCCTGGCAATCGCCATTGCACTCTCCCACAACCGGAGACAAATCCGCTGGCGCGTCGTGGCCTGGGGTCTGGGCTTCCAGCTGCTGTTCGCGATCTTCGTGCTCCGGATTCCAGCCGGCCAGCAACTGTTCCGCGCGCTGGGCAGCTTCGTGACCTCGATTCTCAATTACTCGTATGTCGGCTCGCAGTTCGTCTTCGGTGAGCTGGGCAAGCCCGACTCCAGCCTGGGAGTCATCTTTGCGTTTCAGCTGCTGCCGGCCATCATCTTCGTCAGCGCACTCTTCGCCATCATGTACTATCTCGGGATCATGCAGGTCATCGTACGTGCGTTCGCGGCGCTCATGAGCCGGGTAATGGGGGCGAGCGGGGCCGAAAGCCTGAATGTGGCGGCATCCATCTTCATGGGCCAAACCGAGGCTCCACTGACGATCCGGCCGTTCCTGCAGCGGATGACCCGCTCCGAGCTTATGACGGTGATGACATCGGGCATGGCTCACATTTCGGGTTCCATCATGGTGGCCTACATCGCGTTCGGGATCGAGGCTCGGCATCTGCTTACCGCGGTGATCATGACCGCGCCGGGCACCATCATGATGGCCAAGCTCTTCGAGCCGGAGACCGAGGTGCCCGAGACGTACGGGAAGGTCAAACTCGACATGCCGAAGCAAGACGTGAACCTGCTGGACGCGGCGGCGCGAGGAACCAGCGAAGGCCTCAATCTGATGCTCAACGTGATCGCGATGCTGGTCTCCTTCGTGGCGCTGGTCGCGTTGCTCAATGGCGGGTTCGCCGCGGTACACAGCTATGTCGAGTGGTTCCCCTCCAACCTCCAGACGGTGCTGGGCTGGGTCTTCCGCCCAATCGCGTGGGTGATGGGCGTGCCGTGGCATGACAGCGACGTCATCGGAAGCCTGTTGGGCACCCGGATGGTCCTGAATGAATTCATCGCGTACGCGGAGCTGGGCCCAATGAAGGGCCAGCTGGACCCGCGGTCGTTCATCATCGCGTCGTTCGCGCTGGCCGGATTTGCCAACTTCAGCTCGGTGGGCATCCAGCTCGGCGGCATCGGAGCCCTGGTTCCCGACCGCAAGCGGGACCTGGCCCGGCTGGGCATCCGCGCGATGCTTGCCGGCACACTCGCGAATTTCCTTTCGGCCACGATTGCCGGAATTCTGTTGTGACGGAGGCGGGGCAGCGGGGCAGCGGGGCAGCGGTATCGGATCAAGTGCGGCAAGCTGCCGATGCGGTCAGACAACGGCTTGGCACCTTCACACCGTCAATCGCAGTCGTCTTGGGATCGGGCCTCGGATTCTTCACCCAACGAATTCAGGATCGGGTCACGATTCCCTATCGTGACGTCCCCGGTTTTCCTGAGCCCACGGTGATCGGCCACGGCGGAGAGCTGGTGGCGGGAAGCCTGGGCGGCAAGGAGATCATTGCCCAGAGCGGGCGGTTCCATCTCTATGAAGGGCATGACCCAGAGGTGGCAGCGCTGCCGGTGCGCACCTTCGCGGCTCTCGGCGTCAAGACTCTCCTGCTGACCAATGCAGCCGGCGGGATCCGCCGAACCTTCGCCCAGGGAGCGTTGATGCTCATTGCCGACCACATCAACCTGACATTCCGGAGCCCGCTGCTGGGCCCGGTACTGCCCGGCGAGGAGCGGTTTCCGGACATGTCGGATCCCTATGATTCAGCGCTCCGTGGCCTGGCGCGCGATGTGGCGCGAGAAAAGCGGCTGGGCCTGGACGAAGGGGTCTACGTCCAGCTGCTGGGGCCCAGCTTCGAGACTCCCGCCGAGATCCGCATGCTGGACCGGCTCGGTGGCGATGCGGTGGGGATGTCTACCGTGATCGAGGTGATCGCCGCACGGGCCCGTGGGCTTCGCTGTCTCGGCTTCTCCGTGGTGACTAACCTCGCCTCCGGCATCTCACCAACCAAACTCAATCACGAGGAGGTGATGGAGACGGCCGGCCGGGTGACGGGCGATCTTGGCGCCCTGATCGAGGGCATCATCGAGCGGATGTAGTCGCCGGCACCATGTGGTTCAGCGGGCCATGCCCGGCGCCCAGGTTTGGCGCGGACGCGATCGCGCGGTGTACGAACTCCAGGGCCGTGACGACCGCAGCCTCCAGCGGCCATCCCAGAGCCAGCCCCGCGGTGATTGCGGCCGAGAGGGTGCAGCCGGTGCCGTGGGTGGATGTGGTCTCGATTCGAGGGTGGGTGAAGCGGCGCATGCCTCCAGGAGTAGCCAGAATGTCGGTGATGTCGCCGGTGAGGTGGCCGCCCTTGACGAGTACCGCGCCGGGCCCGAATCGAAGCATCGCGGCGGCCGCCCGTTCCATGCTCGCCAGGTCGTGGACCACCCGCCCGGTGAGAATGGCCGCTTCGTCGATGTTGGGCGTGACCAGCGAGGCCAGCGGCAGGAGGTCTTCCCGGATGACGTCTTCTGCTTCATCGGTGAGCAGCCGGGCCCCGGAGGTAGAGACCATGACCGGGTCCACCACCAGCGGCGACCAGCCGTTCTCCCGGATCGCCCGTGCAACTTGACGGACCACGCCGGCTTCGGCCAGCATGCCGGTCTTGAGCGCCGCCGGGGGCAGGTCTTCGGCCAGCGCAGTGAGCTGGGCGCCGATCATCGACTCCGGCACCGTCTCGACCGCGCGCACCCCCACGGTATTCTGAGCCGTCAGGGCAACGATGACCGAGGTGCCGAAGACGCCGAACTGCTGGAACGTTTTCAGGTCGGCCTGGATGCCGGCGCCGCCGCCGGAGTCAGAGCCGGCAATCGTCAGCGCGATCTTCATCGGGTGGGTCTCAGCATGAGCAGCTCCCTCCAGACGCTGGTCCGGGACCTTCACCGACGCCGCGGCCGGGAGCGGCGCGGCCTGGCGCTGGCCGAAGGAATTCGTCTGGTCGAAGAGGCGCTCGCCACCGGCATCAACATCCGAGGCGCCGCCGTGTCTCCAGCGCTGGAAGCTACCACCCGCGGGAAGTCGCTGAAAGCTGCTCTGCTCGAGCGCGGAATCCGGCTGGAGGAGGTGAGTGACGCGGAGCTCGAAGGTCTCGCCGACACCGAGCATCCGCAGGGCGTAACCGCGGTGGTAGAGCCGAAGAGCTGGAGCCTGGCCGACATCCGGCTGATGCCCGGCATGGCCGCGCTGGTGCTCGACGCGGTGCAGGATCCGGGCAACGTGGGCACCATGCTCCGGACCGCGCTGGGGTTGGGCGCCGCCGGCGTCATCGCTCTCAGAGGCACGGCCGATCTGACCAACCCCAAGGTCGTCCGCTCCGGTATGGGCGCCACCTTTCGTCTGCCGTCGGTTGCCGCCACCCCCGAGGAAATGGTGGCCTGGGGCCACCTGCAACGGGCCGAGATCTGGGTGGCGGCCGTCGGCGGGGAAAGCCTGGACCGCGTGCCGCGCCGCACGCCCGAGCGGCCCCCGATCCTCCTGGTGGTCGGGAACGAAGGCGCCGGCGTGAGTCCCAGTCTCGAAGCAGCCGCCACCCGGCGGATCGGGGTCCCTATGACTCGCGGCGTCGAATCCCTCAACGTGGCCGTTGCCGCCGGCATCCTCCTGCATGAGGTCACCCGTGATTGAGCTGGCTCATCCCGATCCGCTCGGCGTCCTCTACGGCGCGCTGTTCGGGGCGCTGATCGGAAGCTTCCTCAACGTCTGCATCCTGCGGTGGGGAGCGGAGCCCCAGGAATCGATCGTGCATCCCCGGTCCCATTGCCCCCGGTGCGGCAAGGGACTGTCGTGGTACGAGAACGTTCCGGTGGTCTCCTGGCTGCTGCTCCGGGGCCGCTGCCGCGGCTGCAGCCAGCCGATCTCAATCATGTATCCGCTGATCGAGCTCGCCACCGCCGCGCTGTGGGGCTACATGGTGTGGCGCCGGGGACTGACCCTGGAGGCGCTCCGCGGCGCGGTCTTTGGTACACTGCTGCTGGGCATCGCCATGACGGATGCGCGCAAGTACATCATTCCCGACGAGTTTACCTGGGGCGGGCTCGTCATCGGCCTGCTCTTCAGCCTGGCAGGAGGGTTGGAGGGGCTCGGGGCCGCCCTGCTGGGGGCGGTGGTGGGGTTCGGCATCCTCTGGCTTGTGGGGACAGTGGGAACCTGGGTGTTCAAGGAGGACGCGATGGGCGGTGGAGACATCAAGATGATGGCGATGGTGGGCGCGTTCCTTGGCTGGCAGGGAGTGTTGCTGACCATCTTCCTCGGAGCTCTGGCAGGCAGTCTGGTCTTCCTGCCGCTCCTGCTCATAGGCCAGAAGAAGCTGGTGCCGTTCGGAATCTTTCTGGCCATCGGCGCCGCCATCTGCTACGAGGCCGGACCCGCCCTGATAGGCTGGTACAGCCGATACCTGGCCGGCGCATGAGACACATCTGGCAGACCATCGGAGTCTCCGTGACACTCCTGCTGCCTGGCTGCCGGGGCGATGCGCCTGCGCGGCCCGGCGCAGCGACCATGGAGCGGCTGGTGGACAGCCTCCAGGCGCCGGTCGAACGCGCCGCGGGTCTCAAGTTCAAGAGCCGGCCCCGAGTCGCAAGCCGCACCCGGGAACAGGTCAGGGGCTACCTGATAAGGAAGCTGGACGAGCAGCTCCCCCCTCCCAAACTGAAGGGGCTGGAGACTACCTATAAGCTGTTCGGCCTGTTGCCCGACTCGCTCCAGCTCCGCGCGCTGCTGCTCGACCTGTACACCGAACAGGTAGCGGGATACTACGATCCCGATTCCGCGATGCTGTTCGCGGTGGCCGATGC
Organism: uncultured Gemmatimonadales bacterium; assembly: GCA_963840165.1. GTDB lineage: Bacteria > Gemmatimonadota > Gemmatimonadetes > Gemmatimonadales > GWC2-71-9 > CAVVWJ01. Next base: position 327,931 of record CAWIXT010000006.1, on the reverse strand, counting down.
CGATCCGTCCCAGCTGCGATTGGTGCTCGCGCACGAGATGATCCACGCGCTTCAGGGCCAGTACATCCCGCTCGACTCCATCCTGTACGACGGGTCCAACAACGACCGTCTCACCGCGGCTCAGGCGGTCCTCGAAGGCCAGGCCACGCTCGCCTCGATCGAGGTTCTCGCATCAGGCCAGAACGTCACGGCCAACCCGGAGTTCTGGGAGCTTTATCGCCAACAGGTCCGGCAGCAGCAATCGTCGATGCCGGTGTTTGCCAAGGCGCCGCTGATCGTACGCGAGGCGCTCATCTTTCCGTATCTGGCTGGAGCGGAGTTCATGCACTGGTGGCGAAACTCGCCGCTGCGTGACACGGTGCCGTTTGGTCCGCGCATGCCGGTCTCGACCGAGCAGATCATGTTTCCCGAACGCTACCTCCGGGAACAGCCGCTTGCGCTGACCTTTACCACCAATTCGGAGAAGATCTACGAGGATGTCCTCGGCGAGAGCGAGATCCACATCCTCATGGCGCATCTGTCGGGCCGCCAGGCGCTGCGCGAGATCCGTCCGGCCGGCTGGGGCGGTGATCGCTATCGGGTCGTTGCCACGCCGGCGGGCCCCGCGCTGGTGTGGTATCTCGCCTGGGACGACAAGCGCTCGGCCGACCGGTTCACCTGGGGATTCGGTGGCAAGCTGAGGCAAACCAGCCGGGAAGGGTACCGGACTCTGCTGGAGACCTTCGAGCTCGACGGTAAGCCGGTGATGCGGTATGTGCTGGCGCCGGTGCACTGGGACGGCTGGGGCGACGTGCCGATGGTCGCCGTAGACAAATAGGCCCTCTTGCTTTGTAAGACGCCGCACCACCCACCTCTAAGATGTGAATGCTGCCCATAACCCTCGTCCGGCGGACGGGATCGCTCATTCTATGAGGTTGCCTGGCTACCCCGCCAGCTAGACCCCAGTTGATTCCCCGTTGGCATGCCTCCTGCTCGGGGATCAGCGGGCTTCGGAGTCTTTTCTTTGCTTGCGTCTCAGCGGTTCCAAGTCCCAACCAACCATGGGGCGATATCTGTGAATCCGACTCATGCTCTCGACCGCAAAATTCTGCGGCTTTGCATTCTGCCGGTGCTGTTCGGCAGTGTCAGCTGTGGCGGAGCACCCACGAGGAGAGCCTGCCCATCTCACTGGTCTTTGTGCAGCAACCGACTGGTGCAACAGCCGGCGTGCCGTTCGTTCAGCAGCCGATCATCGAAATTCGTGGCGGCGGAGGTCAACTGGTTACCGACGCCATATCCATCAGCGTTACGCTGATACCCACGACCAGCGGTGTTGCCTTATCCGGCACCACCGTCATGACCGCCAGTGCTGGGAGAGCGAGCTTTGCGGATCTTGCTGTCAGTGCCGCAGGCTCGGACTACAAGCTCGTCGCTACCGGAGCGGGGATCCAGTCTGCCACGTCCGCAACTTTTGACGTTTCCGAGCTGCCTCCAGGCATGTCCGAGCTGAGCTTTGCGCGGCAACCCAGTGGCGCCACGGCGGGTGAGACGTTCGCTCAGCAGCCCATAATCCACGTCCGTGACGGTGCCGGACAACTGGTAGCCGGCCCGGTGACGATCTCCCTGCAGGTCGCCCCCAACTCGGCGGGCGCCACCTTGTCGGGTACCACCGTTGTCAGTGCCGTGGGCGGGATTGCGACCTTCAATGATCTGGCGATCGATGTCGCCGGTCCGGGTTATCAGCTGACGGCCACCGGGCCGGATGCGCAGTTCGCAACGTCGGCAGCATTCGACGTGGCGCCGGTGCCGTCGACGATTACCGCGCCGGTTTCACGGCTTCTGGTGGGTGACACGGTGACAGTAACACTTCACGCGAGAGACGCTGCCGGCAACCCGCTCACCACCGGTGGATGGACCGTGACGTTCAGCCTGGGGCAGCCGGCGGCGGGATCGTTTGGCAGTACCCTGGATCGCGGAGACGGTACGTACACAGCCCTGTTTACGGCCACGGGTGCTACGGCGTCGGCGCCAATTCACGCCACCATTGATGGTGCCCCGCTCCAAAGTCAGAGCCCAACACTCAGCGTTCTTGCTTTAGCCGCGGTGAGCGCCGGACAGCAACACACGTGCGGCGTGACCACTACGGGTGAGGCCTTGTGCTGGGGCAGCAATTCGTCGGGACAGCTCGCCGCCCTACCTACCAGCTCATCGAAACCGCTGCCAATCTCGGGCGCGGTGACCTGGGCTGGCATCCATGCCGGCCATCGAAATACCTGTGGCCGCAGTGTGACTGGAAAGGCCTACTGCTGGGGAAACAACGAGTACTCTCAGGTGGGTAACGGCACCTGGTCGGTGCGGCAGGATACACCCGCGGCGGTGGCGGGGGGCCTGGCAGTGCGTCGAGTGGATGTTTCTCTCGGGAGCACGACTGGTTCGGTCACCAGCAATCAAGGGTTCGTAAACTGCGCGCTGACTACCTCGGCCCGGGTGTATTGCTGGGGCGATGGCCGGTTCGGGCAGATCGGCAATGGAAGAACCGACGAGCAGGCTGTTCCTGTACTCCTGTCCGCAAGCAGCTTCGGATCGGCCGCCGCCGGGGCTGCGCACTCATGCGCGATCGACATCTCCGGCCGGGCCTTCTGCTGGGGCGTGAATGCCAATGGGCAGCTTGGGACGGGCAGCACGGCGCTGACCGAGCTCTGCGACGGTCTGGTGTGCAGCACCACTCCACGACCGGTGTCAACATCGCTGGTGTTCGTGCCGGGGAGTCTAACGGTAGGCACATATCATAGCTGTGCCATCTCCAATGGTCAGGCCTTCTGCTGGGGGGCCAATGGTGCCGGTGCCATAGGGGACGGCTCGACCACCGGGCGTACCACGCCAGTGGCGGTCGCAGGTGGGATCGAGTTCAGCGCCCTGAGCGCCGGCGACGCCTTCAGCTGTGGTCTGGGCTCGAGCGGTACCGGCTACTGCTGGGGGCGGGCACTTGGGGGCGGCACGGCTAGTCCGCAGTTGGTGCCGGCGCCCGTGGAAGGCGGCATCAGCTTCACCCAGATTGATGCCGGTGGCTCACACGCGTGCGGAATCACCAACGAAGGCGCCGGATACTGCTGGGGCCTCAACGCCTCGGGACAGCTAGGAAATGGAACGATCACTTCGTCCAGCCATCCGGTGCGGGTAACACTCAGATGAACTCTGCGGCACCCGGTTCCGAACTAAAGCAGCCTGGTGGCGGAGTAGAGCAGTAGCCCCACCAAGCCACCGACTAAGGTGCCGTTGATACGGATGAACTGCAGGTCTCTCCCCACCAGCAGCTCGATCCGGCGCGAGGTCTCCTCGGGATCCCACGCGCTTACAGTCTGGGCGATCAGCTGGCCGGCTTCGTGGCGGTGCTGATCCACCACCCGCAGCACCGCCCCGATGACCCAGCCGTCGATCTTTTCCAGCAGCGCTTCATCGTCCAGCGCCGCTCGCGCCAGCGCCGAGAGGCCCCGGGCCACCGCATCGAGCGCTCCGCCCTCGCTCGACTGGTCCTGGCGGCCCAGCGCCTCTTCGACCTCGTTCCAGAGCGACGCGGCCATCCGCCCGCTGGTTTCGGGATCGAGCACCTGCTGCTTGATCGCCTCGGCCCGGGCGATCACCTCCGGTGACTCCTGCAGCTGAACGATCCACTCGCTGAGCAGCTGATCGAACTGATGTCGCAGTCGATGATCCGGATCGACCCCAACCTCATAGAGGGTCCGCTCGATCCCGCCCAGCACCTTCCGGTGAATCCTGTCGTCCACCATCTCCGGTACCCACCAGGGGCTCTCCTCCCGGATCCGGTCCCGGATCAGCGCCTCGTTCTCGGCCACCAGCGTGGTCAGCCACCTGATGACCCGGTCGAGCAGCTGCTGGTGCCGGTCGTCCACCGTGAGCAGCTCCAGCCCCTTCGATAACACCGGCGCGATCGGCACCCGCCGTAGCGGCTCGATCACGCTCCGGTCCAGCAGCGCGTGCACGTCTTCGTCCCGGATACCTTGCCCGCGCTTTGCAGCACCGACGCCGATGTTGCGCGCGGCCTTCCGCGCGTTCTCCGGATCGGCCAGCCACTCGGCAGCCCGGCGGCTGATCTCGGCGGCTCGCAGCTTGGCCGAAAGGACCTCGGGCGACAGGAAGTTGTTCTGCACGAAGTTGCCGAGGCTGCGTCCGATCTTGTCCTTCCGGCTGGGGATGATCGCGGTGTGGGGGATCGGCAGGTTGAGCGGGTGGCGGAACAGCGCGGTGATGGCAAACCAGTCGGCGATGCCGCCGACCAGTGAGGCCTCGGCGGTGGCCCGGACGTAGCCGAGCCAGGGGTAGCGCGGCTCCAGCACGCGGGCCACCAGAAGACGGCCCCCATGAACACCAGGAGCCCGGTGGCCCGGCGCTTCATGCGGTCGAGCTGCCGCTGCCGCTCTTCCTCGTCTCTGATAGGCTGCATCGGCGCGCTGGGCTGCATGGTGGAAATTAGGCGGTAAGGCGGTAGGGCGGTAAGGCGGACGGAAACAGGACACCTCAGCCTGCGTGAGTCCAGCGAGCGCAGCACCTACTCAACATTGTTCGGGAACTGACTGAGCAGATCCCTCGCGTTGCTCGGGATGAGGTGTTCCCTTCTGTCCGCCTGTCCGCCTGTCCGCCTGTCCGCCTGTCCGCCTGTCCGCCTGTCCGCCTGTCCGCCTGTCCGCCTGTCCGCCTGTCCGCCTGTCCGCCTGTCCGCCTGTCCGCCTGCCGCCTGTCCGCCTGCCGCCTGTCCGCCCGCCAGTCCGCCCGCCTTGAAGAAAGTCCGCTCCGCTGCTACTCTTACGGGCTTATGTTCGACGAGCTTTCGAGCAAACTCAACGCCACGCTCCAGCGGCTTACCGGGCGCGGCGTTCTGACGGAAGAGGCGGTCAAGGAAGGGCTCCGGGAGATCCGGCGGATTCTGCTCGAGGCCGACGTCAGCTTCGATCTGACCCGGGACTTCCTTACCCGGGTCCAGGAGAAGGCGATCGGGCTCGCCGCACTGAAGGAGGTCCGGCCGGGCCACCAGCTGGTCAAGATCGTGTACGACGAGCTGGTCGCTGTTGCTGGGCGAGAAGCAGGCGCCGATCGCGCACGCCACGGTGCCGCCGACGGTCATCCTGCTGGTCGGCCTGCAGGGGTCGGGCAAGACGACCACGGCCGGCAAGCTGGCCAGGCGGCTGAAGCTGGAGCAGAAGGCGCCGTTCCTGGTGGCGGCCGACGTGTACCGTCCCGCAGCCATCGACCAGCTGCACACGCTGGGACGCCAGGTCGAGGTCGGGGTCCACAGCGACAATGCGCAACCAGGACGTCGTCAAGATCGTGCGCGACGGGATCGTGGCGGCGGGCAAGGCCCGGGCCCGGACCGTCATCGTGGACACCGCGGGCCGGCTGCAGATCGACGACGAGATGATGGACGAGCTGAAGCGGCTCAAGGCGGCGGTGTCGCCCCACGAGATTCTGCTCGTCGCCGACGGCATGACCGGCCAGGACGCGGTCCGGATCGCGCAGGGCTTCCACGACGCGCTCGGCATCACCGGCGTGGTGCTGACCAAGATGGACGGCGACGCCCGGGGCGGCGCGGCGCTCTCGATCTACGGCGTCACCCACGCGCCGATCAAGTACATCGGCGTGGGCGAGAAGCTCGACGCGCTGGAGCCGTTCCATCCCGACCGGCTGGCGGGGCGGATCCTGCAGCAGGGCGACATCCTGTCGCTGGTCGAGAAGGCGCAGACGACGGTCGATGAGAAGGAAGCCGAGCGGCTGGCCAAGAAGGTCCAGTCGAAGAAGGGGCTCGACCTGGGCGACTTCCTGAACGCCATGCGGCAGATGCAGAAGATGGGGCCGCTCAAGAACGTGCTCGGCATGCTGCCGGGGATGAACCCGGCCATGCTGCAGGCGGCCAAGCTGGACGACAAGAAGCTGAAGCACGTCGAGGCGATCGTGCTGTCGATGACGCCGAAGGAGCGAAGCAACCCGGACGTCATCAACGGCCAGCGCCGGCTGCGCATCGCCAAGGGGTCGGGCCGCACGGTGCAGGAAGTCAACACCTTGCTGTCGCAGTTCAAGCAGATGCAGAAGTTCATGAAGATCGCGGGGAAGACCGGAGGCGCCGGTCTGAAGCTGCCTTTCGGACGCGGCGGATTCCCCGGTTAACCCGCACACTCAGGAACCCACATGGCAACTCGCATTCGTCTCCGCCGGATCGGCCGGAAAAAGCTTCCGCTCTACCGCATCGTGATCGCCGACCAGGAGGCGCCCCGCGACGGGCGCTTCATCGAGATCATCGGCACCTACAACCCGAAGGGCGAGACGGCCGCCGACAAGATCAAGGTCGACGCGGAGAAGGCTCGGCAATGGATCGCCAAGGGAGCGACGCCGTCGGACACGGTGCAGTCGCTGCTGAAGCAGGCGGGGGTGTTCTCGACAGAAGTCGCGAGTCGCGAGTCGCGAGTCGCTGAGTCGGTAGCTGCCCGCTCGGTCGGTGTTATCATAGCCTGCCGGCGTTACTCGTGACTCGTGACTCGTGACTCGTGACTGCCCACGTAGTCGTCGGCCGGCTGCGGAAGCCTCACGGATTGAAGGGTGACTGCACCCTGTTCCCGCTGACGGCCGATCCCGGTACCCACTTCGCGCCGGGCCGGCAGCTCTGGGTGGTGAACCTGGCCGGCGAGACGGTCGCCGGACCGCTGACGGTCGAGCGCAGCAGGGAATACCATCGCGAGTGGCTGGTGAAGTTCGCGGAGGTGGACAGCCGCGACGCGCTGGATCCGTTCCGGGGCACGTTCCTCGGGGTCCCGGCCGATCAGCTGACGCCGCCGGCAGACGACGAGGTCTACCTCCACGAGCTCGACGGGTTCTCCGTGCGGCTGCCCGGACGAGACCCCGCTGGGGCTGGTCTCCGCGGTGTACGAGATCCCCTCGGGGATCATGATCGAGGTGCAGGGGCCCAAGCGCGAGTTTCTCCTGCCGTACAAGAAGGAGTTCGTGCAGCAGGTGGATCGGGCGGGGCGGAGGCTGGTGGTGACGCCGCCGGAGGGACTGATCGAGGGATAGGCGGTAGGGCGGTAGGACGGTACGGCGGTAAACAGCAGGTGAGGGGTGCCGAATGGAATCCGAGACGGGCTCACGCATACCGCCCTACCGCCCTACCGCCGTACCGACGTTGACCATCGATGTCGTCACCCTCTTTCCGGAAGTCATCGCGCCCTACGTGGCAGCGAGCATTCCGGGCCGGGCCGCGGCGGCCGGACTGGTCAGTTCCGCCTGGTGCAGCTGCGAGACTTCACCCACGACCGCCACTCGACGGTGGACGACTACGCGTATGGCGGCGGCGCGGGAATGGTGCTGAAGCCGGAGCCGTTCTTCGAGGCGGTGGATACGCTCCGGCCCACCGGACCGATCGTGCTGCTCTCGGCGCGCGGGCGACGCTTCACCCACGACGACGCGGTGCGCTTCTCGCTGGGTCGAACGGCTCACGCTGCTGTGTGGTCACTACAAGGACGTGGACCAGCGGGTGGCCGATGGGCTCGCCACCGAGGAGCTCTCGATCGGCGACTTCGTGCTGTCGGGAGGCGAGCCGGCGGCGCTCTGTGTGTCCTCGATGCGGTGGTACGGCTGCTGCCCGGCGCGTTGGGCGATCACGAATCGGCCAGCGCCGACTCGCACTACGACGGGTTGCTGAGCCCGCCGAGCTATACCCGGCCGCCGGAGTATCGGGGGCTGGAGGTGCCGAAGTGCTGCGCTCGGGAAATCACGCCGAGATCGCGGCGTGGCGCGCAGGCGGAATCGGAGCGGCTGACCCGGGAGCGACGGCCGGACCTGTGGGAGAAGCACGATTCGTCATCCTGAGCGAAGCGAAGGATCTCTGCGCGCTATCGAAGGGATCCTTCGTTGCACTCCGGATGACTCGGTCGCAGGCCAGATGACAAATCGGGTCATAGTACTAAGATCGTTGCAGCTTTTCCGTATACCGAACGACCGAAGGAGGATGGGACCATGGAGCGATTGGCAGAAGTGGCCCGTGAGGGCTTGCGCACGGACATTCCTGCATTCGAGCCGGGAGACACCGTCCGGGTCATGGTCCGCGTCCGCGAGGGCGACAAGGAGCGGCTCCAGGCGTTCGAGGGGATGGTCATCGCCAAGCGGGGCGGCGGGATCAGCGAGACCTTCACGGTCCGGAAGATCTCGGCCGGTGTCGGGGTCGAGCGGCTCTTCCCGCTGCACAGCCCGACCATCGCCTCGGTCGACCTGGTGCGCCGGGGCCGGGTGCGCCGCGCCAAGCTGTACTACCTGCGCGCGCTGAGCGGCAAGGCCGCCCGAATCCGGGAGAAGCGCGAGAGCTGAGCCGATGGCCCCTCGACCCACACTGATCCGCGAACGGGCGGTTTGGGCGGAGGAGCATCTCCTCGTCGGTGTTGACGAGGCCGGCCGCGGCCCCCTGGCTGGACCAGTGGTGGCTGCGGCCGTTGTATTTCCTGCCGGTTGCTCCTGCGTTCGGGGTCTCCGCGACAGCAAGATCCTTCCGCCGCGCAAGCGAGCGCGGCTGGCCGAGAAGATCCGGGGCCGCGTCATCGCCTTCGGCATCGGTGCGGCCTCGGCCCACGAGATCGACCGCTACAACATCCGCGTCGCCACCGCCCTGGCCATGCGCCGGGCCATCGGCCAGCTCATTCGCCGCGCCGTGCTGGGCCGCCCCTACCGCATCCTCATCGACGGCCTTCCGCTGCCCGAAATCGGTTACCCCCACGACGCCCTGGTAGACGGCGATGCGCGCTGCCAGTCGATCTCGGCTGCCGCCATCCTGGCCAAGACGGTTCGCGACCTCCTCATGCACCGGCTGGCCGTCCGCCATCCCGGCTACGGCTGGCACACCAATGTAGGGCTACGGCACCGAGGAGCATCAGGAAGGCATCCAGGCACTCGGCCCCACCAGGCACCATCGTCTGACCTTCGCTCCGCTCGCCCAGCTGACTCTGTCGCTGTGATCCAAGAGGGCTCCTCATCCTGAGCGCAGCGAGGGACCTACTCGACGTCCGCGCGTGCGCCGGCTGATCCCTCGCGTTGCTCGGGATGAGGATGCTCCTGGGGCTCGCCTCGCTCTCGGCGCAGCAGTCCAACGCCGAACGGATCCTCAGCGGCCGCGATACCCCGTCGCACGACTACGACCTCATTCATCAGCGCATCGAGGTCGGCAACTTCGACTGGGATGCCACCGCCTTCGACGGCAACGTGAGCACCACGCTCGTGTCGCTCAAGCCGGGACTGGATTCGATCGTACTGAACATGGGTCGGCGATTGGCCGTCCGCACCGTCACCCTGAGCTCGGCGCGTTCAACCGTCCGCCCGTCCGCCCGTCCGCCCGTCCAGTATTCGCGGGTGGGTGATTCGATCGTCGTGCGGCTGCCGCGACCGGCCGGTTTCCGCGACACGATGCGTCTCACCATCGACTATCGCGGCAAGGTGATGCAGGGCCGCGGTCTCTACTTCTTCAAGGCCGAGCCCGGCCGCCGACGGCGGACCCAGCAGGTGTACAGCGGCGGCGGCACCGACGGCAATCCCAACTGGATTCCCACCTACGCCGGCCCCCACGACAAGGCGACCTGGGAGCTGATCGCCCGGGTGCCGGTGGGTCTCACGGTTGTCTCGAACGGCCGGCTGGTGAGCGACAAACCCGATCCGGTGAGTCGAGGCTCTCCGGCCGCGGCAAAGCAGCGGACCCACACCGTGCACTGGCGTCAGGAGCGGCCCGCCTCGACCTATCTGGTCTCGCTGGTAGTTGCGCCGTTGACCAAGGTGACCGAGCGCTGGCGTGACATCCCGCTGGAGTACTACGTCTACTCCGAGGACCTGCCGCTGGCTCGCCGCCTCTTCGGCGCGACACCGGACATGATGGAGGTCTTCACCCGGCTCACCGGCGTGAAGTACCCCTGGGCCGGCTACCCGCAGACCACCGTCACCGACTTCATCGGCGGGATGGAAAACGTGGGCGCCACCACCCTGGTGGACTGGCTGCCGGATGCCCGAGCCTATCGCGACCGGCCCTGGTATCGCCACTCGCTGATCCCGCATGAGCTCGCCCACCAGTGGTTCGGCAACCTGGTCACCACCGAGAACTGGTCCAACTACTGGCTCAACGAGGGGATGGCCGAGTTCATGGCCGGGCAGTACTGGGGCACGAAGCTGGGCCGCCATGCGGAGGACGACTTCTACCTCGACGAGTACCGGCGTTTCCTGGCCGCCGATGCCCGGCGGCGGGTGCCGCTGGCCGTCGTTCAACTCCAACAACGTCTACACCAAGGGCGCCCTGGTCCTGCAGATGCTGAAGAAGCATCTGGGTCCGGAGCGGTTCTGGGCCTCCATCAACCGGTATCTCACCCGGCATGCCTTCGGCAACGCCACCAGCGACGATCTCCGGCGCGCGGTGCTCTATGCCACCGGGCGGAACCTGGACTGGTTCTGGAACCAGTGGATCTATCCGGCGGGCTACCCCGAGTTCAACGTCACTGCCGCGTACGATTCCGTCGCGGGGACGCTTGCGCTGACGGTGCACCAGATCCCAGGTGGACACCGCCCGAGCCGACAGCTCCGGTCTTCGGTTCGCCACCCCGCTGGTCTTTCAGGGGCCGGTCATGATCCGGGTGGGCACCTCAGCCGGGGACGTGCGGAAGCGGGTCCAGCTGGACCGGCGGGAGCAGGTCATCCTGATCGGAGGGCGTGAAATCGCAGCCCCAGATGGTGGTGTTCGACGAGAACAACGCCATGGTCAAGACGCTCGCCTTCGAGCAGCCGACTCGCTGGCTGGCCACCCAGCTGTTTCGCGATCCCGATCTCTGGAACCGGAGCTGGGTGATCGATCAGCTGGCCCAGCGCGGCCGACGACTCGCTTGCGGCAGCGGCGCTGGCGCGAGCGGCCCAGCGGGCGGACTACTATCTGACCCGGGCTGAGGCGGCGAGGGCGCTGCGCCGGTTCCCGGCGCGGGTGGCGCTACCGCCGCTGGAGGCCGCGATGCGCGACACCTCCGCCGCGGTGCGGGAGGCGGCAATCAGCAGCCTGGGAGCTCTGGGCGGGAGCGGGCGCAGACCGCCGCCCTGAATGCCTGGAAGCGCGACTCGAGCTACGAGGTCCGAGCCGGCGCGCTTGCCGTTCTCGCCCGCATCGATTCGGTCGGGTCTCGGCCCCGGTGCTGGCCGGGCTCGACCACGTCCTCCTACCGCGACGTCATTCAGAACGCGGCGATCGCCGCCGCGGCCCGCGCGCCTGATTCGACGCTCATCGACGGACTGGAAAAGATTCTCGGCGACCAGCAGCTGCCGTCCCTGGTGCTGGCCACCCTGGCCTCCGAGGGAGACACTCGGGCGCTGACCGCGCTGGTTCAGCACCGGGAGCGACTCTCGGCCCTGGGTGCGGCGCTGGGTGCTGGAGGCGATCGAGCGACAGATTGAGGGGAAGGGTTAGGCGGGAAGGGCGGGAAAGACGGGAAAGAGGAGACATCTACAATTCATGGTGCGCGGTCCAAACCGCTGTCTTAGCAGGGCTACTTAGCATCGCGATACGAGTCTGTTGGTTCCCGCCTTCCCGTCCTTCCCGTCCTTCCCGTCCTCCCCGTTCACGTAGCCACCGGCATCCGGCTCAGCCAGCTGACCACCGTGCGCATCGCTTCGGTACGGTCGGGATATGCCGTTCTCGGCGCGGTCACGACGCGATCCAGCCCCGACAGTCGAGCGATCGCGGGCCCGTTCACTCCGGTGGTCTGATCGGGCGACTCCGGTGTGGTGAGTAAGACCCCAGCACAGGACACCCCTGCCAGCTCGAGCGCGCTGAGGGCGAGCAGTGTGCCGTTGATCGCCCCCACCCGATCGACCGCCACCACGAGGACGCAGGCGCCCAGCGCCTTGGCCACGTCCACCATGTTCCACTCCCACGTCATCGGCGTGAGCAGGCCTCCCACCCCCTCGATCAGGAGATAGTCGGCGTCGTCGGCGTAGCGCTCCAGCTTCAGCACCAGCGCATCGAAGTCGATGGTGATGCCGGAGCGGTCGCTGGCGAGCGCGGGTGGCACCGGATCGGTCACGCGAAAAATGGCGTGGGCAGGCTGCGACTGCCCGGTTGCCTGGGCCAGCAGCACGCCGTCCTCTCGATCCCCTGGTGCACCGTGGCACCCGGTCTCCACCGGCTTTACCGCCACCACCCGGCGCCCGGCGCTTCGAAGCGCCTGTGCCAGTGCACATCCCGCCCACGTCTTACCTACGTGGGAGTCAGTGCCCGTCACCAGGATTCTCATGGGCGGAGACTACAGGCGGGCGAGCCCGGAGGGAAGAGGCGTGTCGCTTGACGGGCTGCAGCTTAGGTCATAAGGTTGAGCTACCGGATTCCATATTTACTCGAGATCAACCGCACCAGAGCGGCAGGAGGGCCTGTGCTCGGTGGTTGTTCCATGGCAGTCCGCCCCCTGCTGCGGTGGGCGGTTGCCGTTGTGTTTGTCACCTCGGCATGTCGCGACACTTCCGAAGAGGGCGCGGGGCCCGCGCCAAATTCCCCCGGTCCCGGCCAGCCCGCGGACGACAGTGACCAGCCCATCCGTCTGTCTTATGTGTGCGGCAACCGGTTCATTGTTGCTAGCTCCTACTCTGTTCCGGTGAGCGTCAGCTGGCGGGTGATCGGAACCACCGAAGAAGGCGGCGTGACCCTTCAGCCTGCCCCCGAGGAGGATCCGTCGGTGGCAGAGGCGGAGATAGAGACCAGGAGCCGCGGCTCCGTCGAGCTTTCCTTCGAGGGACGGGTCAGCATCACCCGGGCCAACGATGAGGTTCCCTGCACGCCTACCGGCTTCACCGGCCAGCTTGCCGCCGCCACGCTGGCACAGGCCGGATCCTGGAGCGCGCCCTTCGCGTGGGGTGTGCCGCAGATCGTCGCGGTACACCTGAACCTGCTGAGCAACGGCAAGGTCCTGTCCTGGGGTCTGGATGGTGACCCTCAGCTGTGGGACCCCATCACCCGGACGTTCACTGCCCGGGCCAGTCCTGTGCCGCTCTTCTGCAGCGGGCACGCCTTCGCCTCCGACGGACGGCTGGTAGTTTTCGGCGGGCACATATCCATGGAGCACGGCTACCCCAACATCTCTCTCTTCAACGGGACGAGTTGGTCTGCTTCTACCCCGATGCAGCGGGGGCGTTGGTACCCCACCGTCGCCACCATGTCAAACGGCGAGATGGTCGCGGTATCGGGGAAAGACCAGAACGGGGTGATCGTCCCGGTCCCCGAGGTCTGGAACAACGGAGTGGTCAGGAGACTTACCGGCGCCAGCCTCACGCTGCCCTACTACCCGGTCATCTTTCTGGAGCCCCGCGCGGGGAAGCTGTTCTATGCGGGCGAGCAGCGAACTACCCGAATGCTGGACATCTCGGGTAGCGGCAAATGGACCACGGTGGGCGAGCGCCGGTTCGGCGTGAGAGATTATGGGTCGGCGGTGATGTACGAGCCGGGGAAGATTCTCTACGCCGGCGGCGGCCGCACCACGGCGACGGCCGAGACCATCGACCTCAATAGCGCGACGCCGGCCTGGCAGTGGACCGGCTCGATGGCCCAGCCTCGGCGACATCACACTTTAACGGTGCTTCCAACTGGCGAAGTGCTCGCCACGAGCGGCACCGGCGGAAGCGGGTTCAACGATCTCACGCGGGTCGTGCGCAGCGCGGAGGTGTGGAATCCGAAGACCGGTGTGTGGACTACGCTCTCGAGCGGTACGACGCCTCGGGTCTATCACGCTACGGCTCTCCTGCTTCCGGATGCAAGGGTGCTCGTCTCCGGGTCGGGCGACTCAAGCAACAACCCGGATCAGAAGAGCGCCGAGATCTTCTCTCCGCCCTATCTGTTCAAGGGGGCCCGGCCTCGCATCTCCAGCGCGCCAAGCGCCGTGCTGTATAACTCTACGTTCAGGGTGGCGACGCCCGACGCCGCCGCCATCTCCAAAGTGAGTCTGATCCGGCTGGGATCGGTCACGCACGGACTGAACATGAATCAGCGGTTCCAGACCCTGGGCTTTACTCGAGATGCTACAGGGCTCAACGTCTCTCCCGTCACGTCCCGCAGACGCACCCCTCCCGGGCACTACCTGCTGTTCATTCTGAACGGCGCGGGAGTCCCGTCGGTGGCGAAGATCGTCCGGATCAAGTAAGCGACAATCCTAGAGCGGGGTGAGGCGGGCCAGTCGTTCGGCGTTCTGGGACTCCGCTCGCAACTTGGTACATATGGGGCACCGGCTCCGGCACCGGTGGCCCGCCTTGCGATATTTTATGTCGATCTCCCGGCCTGCCGGGCATTGGTCGTCGTCGTGGTACACATTGCGATCTCGTGAGCGTATCGAGTGCCACGGTGGGATTTGCGCCATCACATCTACCTGCGTGCTGGTGGGACAGTCCGCCTCCAAGGGTCGAGCGTAAGGTAACCATCGCTATCGCACAGGGATGTGACTTCGCGCACCACCACGGCACCGATTCTCGGCCCAGAGGGCCACAGCGACGCTTGTGTAAGCCGCATAAGGGAAGAAGATTCAGGGACTCGGGGGCGTAGCTCAGTTGGTAGAGCAAGGGACTTTTAATCCCTAGGTCGTGGGTTCGAGTCCCACCGCCCTCATAGGTCCCTCGACCAACGTCCAATGGCCCCGCGGTTCCCCTCCGCCGTACTCTTATGATCCATAAGTATCCTGCGCCATCTCGCCGGGGCGTCCTCTCTGGAGAACACCAAAGTGCAAGCACTCCCGGCCATCTTCCCTAACATCAGCATATGCAAAGCGATAGCGTCTTCGCGCTAGCCGGCCTGATCGGTTTCGTCGCGGGTTTGCGCTCCCTGACGGCTCCCGCCGCCGTGAGCTGGGGAGCGCGCCTTGGATGGCTCCAGCTGGAGAGCTCCGCCCTCGCTTTCATGGGATCCACGGTTGCTTTGGTCGGGTTTTCGCTGTTGGCCGCCGCCGAATACCTCGCCGACTTGCATCCCCGCACTCCCAGCCGTACCGCGCCGGGTCCGCTGATGGCAAGGGTGGTGCTTGGTGGGCTCTCGGGTGCCTGCCTGTGTGCGTCCGGCGGCCGGTCCCTCGTGCTCGGAGCAGTGCTGGGAGGAACCGGTGGACTCGTCGGAGCGTTTGCGGGATATTGGGGTCGGACCCGCCTGGTGGCGGCCCTCAAGGTCCCCGACCCGGTCGTGGCCGTGTCAGAGGACCTCGTCGCCATCGCGCTCGCCCTGTTTATCGTGTCGCGCTAGAGGGCGGCCCTGGCATCGCACCCACGTTCGCTGCTGCTTCGATTCAAGGAGAAGTCATCATGACCCGTACTATCACCCGTCCCCCGGAGCGTTCCCAGGTTTCCCGCGAGGCTACCGAGACTCGGTTCGCCGAGAGCCGGCTCTACCCGACCAAAAACGATCTACCCCGGGAGACCAGGGCTCAAGTCGCCGAGCTCCTGAACCAGCGCCTGGCCGAGGCAATCGATCTGCAGACCCAGTGCAAGCAGGCCCACTGGAACGTGAAGGGGCCCGAGTTCATCGCTTTGCACAAGCTGTTTGACGAGATCAATGAGGCGGTGGAGGAGTACATCGACCTCCTTGCGGAGCGGGTGGTGCAGCTCGGTGGCATCGCGGAAGGGACCGTCGGTGTCGTGGCCAAGCGCACGACGCTGCCCGGCTATCCCCTGACGATCTCGTCCGGGACCGACCATGTGGCAGCGCTCTCGGATGCCCTGGCTGTTTTCGGACGCACCGTTCGCATCGGGATCGAGGAGATGAACGAGCTGGAGGACGCCGGGAGCGCGGACGTTCTGACCGAGATCTCGCGCGGGATCGACCAGTGGCTCTGGTTCGTGGAAGCTCATCAGCAGGAGCCGGCCGGGGCCAGCCGCTGATACGGAGACCTGGATTAGGGGGAGCCAACCGCATCACAGGACCCTTGCCCGCCTGCCCAATCGTTACCGTTTCGTGACGATTGCGGCTGGCGGCGGAGCGCTTCTTGGTAGATATCTATCGGAAGCCCATGACTAGTCCGCTGCCCTCGGCACAGCCCCGGCTTGCCGCCATCGACGTCGGCACCAACACCATCCGGCTGATCGTCGCCGAGGTCCAGGACGATGACACCTACCGGATCCTGGACGAAGAGCGGGAGATGGTGCGGCTGGGCGAGCATCTGGACCGGACCGGCCGGCTGTCGGATGAGGCGGTGGAGCGGGCGCTCGCCGCCATCGGGAAGATGAAGGCGATCGCCGACGGCTTCAAAGTCACCGAGCATCCGGGCGATCGCCACGAGCGCGGTCCGGGAGGCGGCCAACGGGCGGGCCTTCACCCGGGAAGTCCTGCGGCAGCATAAGCTTCGCATCGATGTCATCTCCGGTGACGAGGAGGCCCAGCTGGCCTTCCGCAGCGCCGCCCGGCACTTCGATCTCGAGGGCCGCTCCACCGCGGTGGTGGACATCGGCGGCGGCAGCGTCGAGGTCATCCTCTCGGCCGGAACCGCCATCGATCAGGTCTACTCGCTTCCGCTGGGCGCGGTCAGGGTCACCGAGCGCTTCGTCCGGTCCGATCCGCTCCGCGACAAGCACTGGAAGCAGATGAAGGCAGGAGATCGACCGCAGGCTCCGGGCGACCATCCGGCAGCCGGCGCACCGGGCCGAGATCATGGTCGGCAGCGGCGGGAACCTTCACCGCCCTGGCCCACATGTCGAAGTGGCAGCGCGAGGGCCGGCACGGATCGGTGCAGGGCTACGTGCTGACGCCTGCCGAGATCATCCACCTGCTGGACCGGCTCCGGGAAGCGCCGCTGGAGGCCCGCCGCCAGATGCCGGGGCTGAGCGCGGACCGGGCCGACATCATCGTGGCCGGGCGCCACGCGTCATCAGCCGCCTGGTGAGGCGGCTGGGAACCCAGCAGATCCTGGTGAACGAACGCGGCATCCGCGACGGCCTGCTGCTGCAGATGATCTCCGAGTCTGCCCGGGCGTCGGCCGGTGGCCCAGATTCCCACTGCCGGGCAATCGGATGGAGTGGGTCCGCCGTCTGGCGCGCAAGTGCCGGTCCAACGAGCGTCACTGCGAGCAGGTGGCCACCCTGGCGCTCCAGATCTTCGACGGCCTCAAGGACCGCTTCGAGTTGCCGGCGGACAGCCGCGACGTGCTGCAGGCTGCGGCCCTCCTGCACGACATCGGCTACCTGATCAGTCACTCCAAGCACCACAAGCATGCCTATCACCTGATCATGCACGGCGAGCTGCCGGGCTTCTCGCCCCACGAGGTCGAGCTGATCGCCAATGTGGCCCGATATCACCGGCGGGCGTTTCCGAAGAAGTCGCACGAGAACCTCGCCCGCGCCTCGTCGGAGGAGCGGAGGCTGATCGCGCGGCTGAGCGGCATCCTCCGGATCGCCGATGGTCTCGACCGAACCCACGCGCAGTCGGTGACCGGGGTCAAGGTGCGACTCGTCCGAGGCCAGCTGCAGCTCAGCCTCGAGGCGGCCTCCTCACCCGACGTCGAATTGGCCGATGCGGACGCGCAAGTCGACGCTGTTTCAGAAGGCGTTCGATACGCAGGTAGAGCTGGTCTGGCGCGCGGCCCGAGCGCGCAGGGGCGCGCCGCGCGCACCCCGCGGCTGCGCGTTGTCGCGGCCGGATGAGCGATCGAGCCTATGCCCAAAGACCTTCCCGAGTTTTCTCCGGAGCACTACCTCAACCGCGAGCTGAGCTGGCTGGAGTTCAACGCCCGGGTGCTGGAGGAAGCCGCCGACCCCACCAACCCGTGCGCTGGAGCGGATCAAGTTCCTGTCGATCGTCAGCTCCAACCTGGACGAGTTCTTCGAGATCCGGGTGGCCGGGCTGCAGGAGCAGCTCTACGCCGGGCTGGAGCCTCAGGACTTTCCGGCCGATGGGCTGGCTCCCGCCGAGCAGCTGGCCGAGCATCGACCAGCGGGTGCACCGTCTGGTCGACGAGCAGTACCGGCTCCTGCACCAGAGAACTGATCGGCGAGATCTTCACAACAGACGGTATCGAGTGGGTGCGGCTGCCGGAGCTATCGCCGGCTGAGCGCGATCTACGTCGACGAGCTCTTTCGCGAGCAGCATCTATCCGGTGCTCACGCCGCTGGCGATCGATCCCGGGCCATCCCTTCCCGCACGTCCACAACAAGAGCCTCAACATCGCGCTCCTGGTCGAGCGAACGCACGCCAATCAGCTCCAGGAGCTGTTCGCCGTGGTGCAGGTGCCCGGCGGTGCTCGACCGGGTCGTGATCCTGCCCGAGTGCCGCGGAGCGAGTCCGCTTCGTCCTGCTGGAGGACGTGATCGCGGCCCACCTCGGCACGCTGTTCGGCGGCTTCCGGGTGCTGGGGCACACCGTCTTCCGGGTGACCCGCAACACCGACCTCACGATCGACGAGGACGAGGCCGAGGACCTGCTCCAGACCATCGAGGAGACACTTGCGCCAGCGCATGCGGGGCGACGCGGTGCGGCTGGAGATCGCGGACGCCGCCGACGAGCGCTTCGTGCAGATGCTGATGGGCGCGCTCGATCTGCAGGCCCGCGGACGTCTACCGGGTCGACCGGGCCGGTCGACCTGACGGTCTTCATGGCGCTGCACCGGCTGGACGGCTTCCGCGCGCTGAAGGACGAGCCGCTGGTGCCGGGTCTGCCGCCGGCGTTCGCCTCCGGCGCGGATGTGTTCGACCTGATCCGCGGCCAGGACATCCTGGTGCACCATCCCTACGAGTCGTTCGGCTGCGTGGTGGACTTCATCGAGCGCGCCGCCGACGACCCGCAGGTGCTGGCCATCAAGCAGACGCTGTACCGCACCAGCGGCGCGAGCCCGATCATCCGGGCCCTGGAGCGGGCGGCGCAGAACGGCAAGCAGGTGACCGCGCTGGTCGAGCTGAAGGCCCGGTTCGACGAGGAGAACAACATCGTCTGGGCCCGATCCCTGGAGCAGGCCGGCGTGCACGTGGTCTACGGCGTGGTCGGCCTGAAGACCCACTGCAAGGCCGCCCTGGTGGTGCGGCGGGAGGCAGACGGCATCCGGCGCTACGTCCACCTGTCCACCGGCAACTACAACCCGACCACGGCCCGGGTCTACACCGACCTGGGCCTGTTCACCGCCAAGCCCGAGTTCGGCGAGGACGCGAGCGAGCTGTTCAACCTGCTGACCGGCTACTCCCAGGGCCGGCGCTGGCGGAAGTTGCTCGTCGCGCCGCTCGGACTGCGGGAGCAGGTCGTGGAGCTGATCGACCGCGAGGCGCCGGAACGCGGAAGCGGGCCGGCCCGCCCGCATCATCGCCAAGATGAACGCGCTGGTCGAGCCGACCGTGATCGACGCCCTGTACCGGGCGGGCCGCGCCGGCGTGCGGATCGATCTCGTCGTCCGGGGGACCTGCTGCCTGCGGCCCGGCATTCCCGGGCTCTCCGAGAACATCCGGGTCATCAGCATCGTGGACCGCTTCCTGGAGCACAGCCGGATCTTCTACTTCGAGAACGCGGGTGCCCGGAGGTCTTCCTCGGCAGCGCCGACTGGATGCCGCGCAACTTTCTCCGCCGGATCGAGGTCATGTTCCCGGTGGAAGACGCGCGTCTCAAGGCTCGCCTGATCGAGGAGCTCCTCCCCGTAATCCTGAACGACAACGTAAAAGCGCGCGAGTTGCGGGCCGACGGGACCTACGTCAGGCTTCAGCCGGCCTCGGGCCAGTCGCCGACTCGGTCCCAGGCTGTCTTTCAGGCCCGGGCTCGGGAGTCGGCGCGGGTCGCAGTCGACTCGGCGCTTCGGTTTGTGCCTATCTATGGTGCCACCGGCGCGCCGCCGGCAGACATGACCTTGAGTAACGGGGAGCCCGTAGGCAATCGCTCCAAGTCACGTGCCCGCTCGTCCCGCGCTCGCCAGCGAACCGAGCCGGCGTGAGGCTGGTCATCATCCGGCACGGCCCGGCCGGTGACCGGAGTGAGTGGGAGGCGGAAGGACGTGATGACCGGCTCCGCCCCCTCACCACCAAGGGGAAAAAGGAGGTCCGCCGCGCGGCAAAGGGGCTGAGAATTCTGGTGCCGCAGCTGGATACTCTGGCTACCAGTCCACTCACCCGGGCGGTCGAGACTGCCGACATCGTCGCCGAAGCCTACGGCTGCGAAGTTCAGGTCCTCGACTCGTTGACTCCGGAAAGCCGGCCGGAGCAGTTGATGGCCTGGCTCGAGGATCACCGGGCGGCGGCAACAGTGGGAGTCGTGGGGCACGAGCCGCATCTGAGCGCCCTGGTGGCATTTCTCCTGACCGGCCGACCCACTTCCTTCACGGAACTGAAGAAAGGGGGGGCCTGTCAGCTGGAGTTGGCCGATCCTCCCCGTCCCGGCCGGGCTACACTGCAATGGCTGCTGACCAGCGACGCACTGCGGCGGCTGAGTGACTAAGGCCATGCTGCCTCGCCTCCCTGCCGACTTGCTCGACCGTTCTGCACCCGAGTCCTCCCGCCTGCTCGCCCTGAGCTACCTCAGCCATATCGACGCGGCCCAGCGGCGGCTCAGTGATCAGGAAGACGCCGAGGCGCTACACGATTTCCGGGTGGGCCTCCGCCGCCTGCGGAGCTGTGTTCGCGCCTACCGGCGTCCGCTGAAGGGTAGCGTGACGCAGAGGATGCGGCAGCAGCTACGGCGGCTTACCCAGGCCACCAACGCCGGCCGAGACACCGAAGTGCAGCTCGACTGGCTGCGAAAACAGATCGAGCGCATCGACGGAGAGGACGCCCACGGCTTCTTCTGGTTGATGGGGAGGCTGGAAGGACGTAAGCTCGACGCGCTAGATGCCGCCACCGCTGAGGTTGGCAGTGAATATCTGAAGGTCGCCGCCCGCCTGCGGCGCCGGGTCGGGATTCTGCGGATCGAAGTGGGCGGCGGTCCAGCCAGCAAGACCCCGACTTTCGCCGAGGTCAGCGGGGAGCTTATCTGTCTTCAAACGGCCCGACTGAGAGAGAATCTGGGACGGGTCCGCAGCGCACACGACGTCGAGGAAGGGCACCGCGCTCGAATAGGGGTCAAACGTCTGCGGTATCTGCTGGAGCCTATCGCCCGAAGCAATCGGCGCGCGAGAGCGCTCATTCCCCGGCTCAAGCTGGCGCAAGACCTGCTCGGCGAGCATCATGATATGCACGTCATGTCCGCGGTAATTGCAGCGGCGCGCACAGCTCTGTCCGAGAGCAATGGTGCGGTACTCGCTCGGCTCCATCCTGGCCTGGCAACTCTGGAACGTCTCGCCCAGGAGCAGGCCGGTGCCGCCTTCGACCAGTTTCACCTGCTGATGGGGGGCGACCTGGCGAATCGGGTCCTCACCCGAGCCGACGAGATCGGCAAGGCGCTCAGAAGCTCCGCACAAAGTGAAGTCCCGGTGTTGACCCCGGCTCCCACAGTCAGTGAAGACGCCGGTGGCCCAATCCCCCTCGGCTTCAGCCGGGTCTAACGGAGGTATCAGATGGCGAAGGTCAAAGATCAACTCGCCCAGGTCGGCATGGGCACGCTTGTCGCCGGGCTCACCACGGTCCAGAAGCGGTTGTCCAAGAAACAGTACAAGCGGCTCATCGCCACGGCGATCGCACAACTTCTCACCATGCATCCGGACCTGGGCCCCGGCCAAGCCCGCCGCCGGGCGCGCAGGGTGGCTGGTGCGAAGCCGGCCAAGAAGATGCTGGTGAAGCGAGGGAGGGCGGGAGTGAAGCAGGGGCTGGAGACTGCCGCGGTCGCCGCGGCGGGAGGCGCCGCCCTAAAGGTCGCAACCAGGCTGAGCCGCAAAGTCGCTGACCGGGTCAAGGAAGCCGTGGAACCCGAGAAGGCAGGAAACGCAGCGCAAGTGTAGCTGTAATACTCCGTGCCTATCATACGTCAGAGCGGCGCTGTTCTCATCAGGCTGGACGGCAAGGAACCGAAGGTTCTGCTGGTCACCAGCAAACGGAATCGCGCAAAATGGATCTTTCCCAAGGGCCACATCGAAAAGGGAGAGACGCCCGAAACCGCAGCACTGCGCGAAGCGCTGGAGGAAGCCGGTGTCGTCGGCCGTCTGGTCGGGCCGGCCGGGGTCCTGGAATACGGGTTCCTCGGCGCCAAGGCGCGGGTGGACTACTTCGTCGCCATGTTCACAAGGGAGGCGGGCCCCCCGGAGGACGGTCGGGCCCGGCGCTGGTGTGCGCTGGATGAGGCGCTCGAGCTGTTGGGCCACAAGGGTACCCGAAAGCTTCTTCGCAAAGTATGGAAGGACCTCGGATCCACGACCGGGCGAAGTCTGCGTTAGCGCACTAGCCCGACGCCAAGCGCGTGTTTCTCTCCATTGCAGCCATGGTCGTGATCTCACCCCCCACCATCAGACTGGTAGCGGGCAGAGAACCGCTTATTCGCTTACCCGCTGGGCCCGTCTCCTCTCCCGGGGCCGGAAAAGCTCCCCGCGGCCGTCACCCTGGGTGTACCCGGGGTTCTTGATCTTGTACCACGTCGTGGTGCGGGAATACGGGTCAGCCTTCCGCTTGGCGACAATGCCTTCGAGGTCCATCTTCTTGATGGCGCTGAACAGGGCCCGACCGTGCTCCTCGAGGGTGAGAATCTTGTAGAGCGGGCCGGTGTCTTCGGGAAGCAGCTCGCCGAGGAGACTCTTTCGCTCCGCCAGCGGGCGGTGCCGCAGGTCGGCGCCGTCGAGCCAGAGCAGGTCGAAAGCGGCAAAGGCGATGAAGCCCTGCCCTCGGAGGAGGTCTCGAAAGACGGGCTTCCCCTGCCGGTTCAGGGCGACGATCTCGCCGTCGAGGATCGCGTCCCGTGCGCCGAGCACGCCGGCGACCCGGCTGCACAGGTCGTCGAAGCGGTCGAACTGGAGGTCGCGCCGTGACCGGATCTGGCAGATCCCCCGCGAGTGGTAGAGGATTCCGCGGAAGCCGTCGTACTTGGGCTCGAACAGCCAGTCCGGATCGTCGAACGAGTCAGGACGCGCGGACAGAATGATCGGCTCGACCTGTGGAAGGTCACTGGACCCGTACCGGTCCGAGGGTGTGTGGCGGGAACTCGCGGGCATGACAGCTCCAGGGCCGAATACGGCCGGGGAGCCCTCCCCACGAGGAAGGCAGGTTTAGGGGCCAGCAACAGCAGCCTTGTCGCCTACAAATTACTCGATTCAGACCGCGGGGGAAGAAGGAGCATGCGCCAGACATGAGCGGCGTTGGCGGTATCCATCACGTGACCGCGATCGCCAGCGACCCCCAGCGGAACTTGGACTTCTACGCCGGGGTTCTGGGACTCCGCCTCGTGAAGCGAACCGTCAACTTCGACGATCCCGGCACCTACCACTTCTACTTCGGCGACGAAGCAGGCACCCCGGGGAGTATCCTGACCTTCTTCCCCTGGCCCGGCGCCCACCGGGGAAGGCAAGGGCCGGGCCAAGTCGCGGTCACCTCGTTCGCCATAGCGCACGACTCTGTGGGCTTCTGGATCGAGCGCATGGTGCGCTATGGCATTTCCTACGAAGGACCGGCAAAACACCCGGTGGACCCAGCGGAGCGGGTGATTTCGTTCAGGGATCCCGACGGACTTCTGCTCGAGCTGGTGGCGACCGAAGCAGCGGCACGCTGGCCCGCATGGGGAGGTTCCCCCGAGGTCCCAGTGCAGCGGGCTATCCACGGATTTCACTCAGTGACCCTGTGGATAGAGGAGAGCGGTCCGACGGAGCGGCTGCTGGCCGATCTCCTGGGTTTCCGCAGAGTCGGAGAGGCGGGCGCCGTCCGACGCCTTGCCACTGGAGATGAGGGACCGGGAACAATGGTGCAGGTTCGAGCCACGGGTGGCTTCGTGCAAGGCGTCACCGGGGCCGGAACGGTTCACCACGTTGCCTGGCGGGTGCCGGACGATGCTGTGCAGCTCGCGCTCCGATCCAGGATCGAGGACGCCGGTCTCGATCCCACACCCGTCATCGATCGCCAGTATTTCCGGTCGGTGTACTTCCGCGAGCCGGGCGGAGTGCTCTACGAGCTGGCAACGAACTCGCCCGGATTCGCCATCGATGAGCCGCTGGAGCGATTGGGAGAGCGGCTGATGCTGCCGGCCCAATACGAACCGCACCGGATTCAGATCGAAGCGGGGCTCCCGCCGGTGCACCTGCCGCGGCCTGCGTCGGCCGATTCATTTCTGCCGGCCGGCAATTGATGCGTGGCCGTATCGGCGCCACGCTTGCCCCGGCGTTCTTTCTGCTGTTCCTGCTTCTGCCACTCGACCATCTTGGCCCCTCGGCGCAGCGGCTGGCGGCAGTGCTGGCGGCCGTCGTGGTGCTCTGGGTGACCGAAGCTTTGCCGCTTCCGGTAACCGCATTGCTGGGCGCTGCTCTCTGCGTAGTGCTCCAGGTCGCGCCGGCAAAGGAGGTCTTCGCTCCATTTGCCGACCCGCTGATGTTCCTGTTCATTGGGGCCTTCATTCTATCCCGCGCCATCTTCCTCCATGGGCTCGACCGGAGGGTCGCCTACGCGGTGCTGTCCCTGCCCTGGGTGGGCGCCCGGCCCAGCCGGATTCTGTTTGCATTTGGTGCGGTCACGGCACTGATCTCCGCCTGGATCTCCAATACCGCCACCACCGCCATGATGTTCGGGATCGGGCTGTCTATTCTCGCTGCACTCCGCGGTCCCGACAGCGGCGTCGCCATCGCTCCCCGGTACGCCACCGCCCTCATGCTGATGACCTCCTTCGCTGCCTCCATCGGAGGTCTGGCAACACCGGTCGGCACGCCACCGAACGTGATCGGGCTTGGCTTCATTCGGACGCAGCTGGGAGTCGAAATTCCCTTCTTCAGCTGGATGCTGGTTGGTGTCCCCATCGTGCTGGTGATGTTTACGCTGCTGTTCGTCTACCTGAACGCTGTGGCGCCGGCCGGAGTCCGCCAGCTGCCGGCCGGTGCCGAGCTCATTCGCCAGGAGCGGGCCCGTCTGGGCCCCTGGAGCAGGGGGCAGCGGTCGGTCGCCACTGCCTTCGGCCTGACCGTGGTCCTCTGGGTACTGCCGGGCGTGGTGGCGGTGGTGGCGGGAGAACAGAGTGCCGCGTATCAGCTGCTGGTGCGGCGCCTCCCCGAAGGCGTGGCCGCGCTGTTGGGGGCTATGTCGCTTTTCGTGCTGCCCGGCGAGAAGGGCCCGGCCATCACCTGGCAGGATGCGGTGCAGATCGATTGGGGGGTCGTGCTGCTCTACGGCGGCGGCTTTTCACTGGGCGTGCTGTCGTTTCAGACCGGACTGGCGGAGGCCATGGGACGCGGTCTGACCGGGGTGCTGCCAATCTCGGGCAGCCTGGGAATGCTGGTGGCTTCGGTAGTGGTCGCCGTTGTGCTGTCAGAGACCACCTCGAATACCGCGGCCGCAAACATGGTGGTCCCGGTCGTGATATCCATTGCGCAGGCATCCGGCTTCGATCCGGTGGAGCCCGCTCTGGGCGCCACCTTGGCCGCCAGCCTCGGTTTCATGCTCCCGGTCTCGACACCCTGCAATGCCATCGTGTATGGCTCGGGATACATCCCGCTGAGGCACATGATGCGCCACGGACTGGTGCTGGACCTGGCGGGCATGGTGGTGATCGTGATCCTGGTGCGGCTGCTGCTGCCCCTGATCAGGTAGGAATTGCCGCTTAACGCAGACCCGCTGCTGACGTCAAACGACATGCGCGCATTCCAGTGGAGACAGAACCGATATCCATGCGTGACACGACCGGCGTAGGCTTGCCATGGTTCTCGTGCGGAGGGCGTTTCATGCAGCGAAGCACTGAGGTGGCTACAATCCTGGTGGTTGACGATGAGGTCTCTATCCGTCTCTACATGACACGAGTCCTGGAGGGCGAGGGCTACGCCGTTCTGGAGGCCGGAAGCGGGCCGGATGCGCTCTCGATGCTGGACGGCGAAGCCGGGCGGGTTGACCTGGTGATTACCGATGTGCTCATGCCGGGGATGAGCGGAAAGGATCTCGCTGCCCGGCTGGCTGATCGGCCCTGCTCACCGCCGGTTCTGTTCGTCTCCGGCAGCCACACCGATGTGCCTGGCCCTCTGCTCAAGAAACCCTTCCTCCCGGACGACCTCACCGCCGTGGCCCGGAACCTTATCCACCTGTAATGCCCGGGCTGCGCGCTGGGTCAAGGCTCATGATGCCTCGCACGGCGCTCAGTTCATCGTCATTGATCGTATGACCCATGCCCGGGTAGAGACGCATGGTGACGGCTCCGCCGAGTCGTTCCAGCACTGACGCGGAGAGCCGCACCCTCTCGGCAGGAATATGCGAGTCGATGTCGCTGCAGCCCAGAAACACCGGGCTGCCTTCGAGCGACCCTTCATAGTTCCGCGGAGTTCCATCCGGCCCAATCAGCCCCCCGCTGAGTGACACCACACCTCCATAGCGACGCGCGTGACGAGCCGCGTACTCGGCAGCCAGACAGGCACCCTGGGAGAAGCCGAGCAGAATGGTTCGCTCTGGTAGAACGCCTCCGGCAGTGATTCGGGCAAGCACTCCTTCCACCGCCAGCATGGCCGAAGAGATGCCCGGCTCGTTACTGGGAATGGGAGCGAGAAAGCTCTGGGGCCACCAGCTATTGCCGCCTGCCTGGGGAGCCAGGTAAGCGAAGTCGGACACACCCAGGGCCGGGACCAGGGTGAGGATGCTCTCTGCCGTCGCCCCTCGTCCATGGAGCATGACCATGGCGCCGCGAGCCTCTTTCAGCGGCGCGCCGGCAACCCTGATCGGCTGGTTCTGATGGGGACCCTCCACGTCTTTACCTCCCCGCCTGTGCGTCGCTGAAACCGGGCCCTGCTGTGGCGAGCTCGACCGGCTGGTCGTCCGGGTCCCGAGTGAAGAAGCTCTTGAACTGTCCCTGGTCCAGGATAGGCGATGCCGGCCGCCGCGCGGCGAGCAGTCTGGCGCGCCACTGCTCCAGCGCCGCCTCGTCGGCCACAGCCAGGGCATAGTGGTCGGTCTGCCCTGGCCCGTGCGTGACCGCTGCCTGACCCGGCCGCTCGAAGTACGTGACCACTGTTCCTGGCTCGCCGGATCCGGCGCTCCAATACCAGTGAAACGAATCGGGCATGTCGAAGTTCGAGGTCCGCTTCACTCGGCGCAAACCGAGCGTCCCGTGGAGAAATTCGTGGGTGGCATCGATGTTGGCGCCGATAGCTGTGATATGGTGCAACCTGCCAAAGCGCATATCGGAAGTGATCTCCGGCACCGGCT
Source organism: uncultured Gemmatimonadales bacterium (assembly GCA_963840165.1). GTDB lineage: Bacteria > Gemmatimonadota > Gemmatimonadetes > Gemmatimonadales > GWC2-71-9 > CAVVWJ01. The sequence goes on along the minus strand of CAWIXT010000006.1, from coordinate 300,715 downwards.
CGGGCCAGGTCTCGGCCTGGATCCGTTCCTTGTCGCGATTCCCCTTCAACATCTCGGGGGCGGCGGGCGGTGCTCGGTGCCTATACGATCCGGCGCCTCGTCCCGGGTCCAGCCCGCACCCCGGGTGGCAATCTCGATCACGGTGCCGTCCGGGTCCTTGTGATAGATCGATTCGAAATAGTGCCGATCCAGTGGACCATTCACACTTATGCCGCGATCGACGAGGCGACGCTTCCAACGCAGCAGCGCCGCCCGGGTCTCTACCAGCAGCGCAAAGTGGTGAGTTCCACCCACGCCTTCACGGCCGGGCGGGGCGTCCCCCTGCTCGAGGAACGAAACCAGCTGCCCGGGGCCCCCTTCACCGACCGCGAGATAGAGGTGCTGTTGCAGCTCGGCGGTTGCGAGCGGCCGCCGCCGCGCCAGAACCCGGAATCCAAGTGTCCCGGTGTAATACGCCTCGGTCCGCGCGGCGTCGGCACAGGCAATCGTGATGTGGTGCAGACCGAGGATACTCATTGCCGGCCGGCTTCCGACGCCTGGGGAGCGGGCTCGGGATTCCGAAGGGGCGGCAAGCTTGCCTCGATCTCGGTCCGGTTCGGCTCGAGCCAGGGAGGAAGCACCAGCCGCGCTCCCAGCTGGTCCATGGTCTCGTCAATCCCGAAGCCGGGGCCGTCTGTGGCGACCTCGAACAGTGCCCCGCCGGGTTCCCTGAAGTACACCGACTTGAACCAGAAGCGGTCGATCACCTGGGTGGGGCGCTGCCCCGCCTGTTGCAGGCGGCGTTGGACCGCCAGCTCGGTGGCGTCATCCGGAACCCGCCAGGCGATATGGTGCACGCTGCCGGTGCCCCAGGTCCCGGCACGCTCGGACGGCGCTTCCTTGATGTCAATGACCCGTCCCGAGCGCGAGCCGGGGAGGGCAAACCGGCGCCAGCCATCCTCTTCGCCGATCGACTCGAACCCGAGAGTCGAGGTCAGAAAGTCCACGGTCGCCGCCGCGCTCCTCTCCAGCAGGCGCACGCCGTGAAGGCCGCGCACCTGGTGCGCAACCGGAACCGGACCCTTGTCCCAGGGCGTGAACTCACGAGGGTCCGCCGTTTCGACCAGTGCCAGCCGCAGTCCGTGAGGATCGACCAGGCTGAGCAATGTCTCGCCCAGACGAGTCGAGATCGGTTCCGGCTCGACGCCATGCTGTGCCAGCCGGTCGGCCCAGTAGGGCAGGCTCCCAGTGGGAACGGCGAGCGCCACTTCGACGGTCAGTCCCACCCCTCTGCGTCCCGGCGCCATGTCGGGCCAGGGGAAGAACGTCAGGTCGGTTCCAGCCTGCGCCGCGCCATCGGCGTAGAAGAGATGGTAGGTGCCCGGTACGTCCTGGTTGACGGTCTTTTTCACCAGTCGCATGCCCAGGACCCCGGCATAAAAATCCAGATTCTCCTGCGCGTCGCCTGCTATGACGGTGATGTGATGCAGGCCGGTGATTGTGCTATCGAGTGCCACGGCGGGCCTCGGCTTTGCGGCGGGCCAGCGCCGAATCAAGCGAATATTCGCCGGGGCCGGCCAGCGCCAGCGCCAGCGAGCTGCCGAGCAGCGAGAGGGCGAACTCGATGCCGGTGGGCATAAAGAAGCCGCCCTTCAAGTGGGCGAAGAGGATGGCGCCAAGCATGTCCGCCACGAAAAGCAAGGCGAGAGGGCGGGTGAGCAGCCCCAGAACCAGGCCGATGCCGCCAAAGAACTCCAGCAGCGCGACAGCGGGCCCTGCGATTCCCGGCAGCGGAATCCCCATCTGGCCGAACGCGCCGGTGACCCCCGCGAAGCCGAAGATGAACAGTTTCTGGGCGCCGTGAGCGATGAAGATGGTGCCCACCACCAGCCGCAGGATAAGCAAGGCGGAGGAGAGGCGTGACGGCGGGGCGAGTGCGGTGGCAGGATACGTCATATGAGCTGCTCCCTGGATTGAGGTGCCCGCCTGGCCGGCGGGGGTCGTGTGTACGTGTGATAACACACACCCGGCCGATCTGGTTTCACTCCCGGTCTCTGGCGTCAGCCAGCAGGTCAATCAAGGCCCGCAGCTTGGTGCGTCCCAGGTGTCCGAGCTGCTGCTGATGCAGATCGATCACGACCGGGTCCAGGCGGGCCAGGAGGTCCAGCCCTTTGCGCGTGATCCTGGCTCGCACAAAACGGCGGTCGTCACCTTCGCGCCCCCGCAGCACCAGCCCGGTCTCCTCCAGCCGGTCGAGCAGCCTGGTGGCATCGGGCACCCGGGCCACCAGCCGGTCCCGGACCTCGTTGCGGCAAAGGCCGTCCGGACCGGCGCCGCGCAGGATACGGAGTGCGTTGTACTGCGTCGGCGTCAGGCGGTAGGGCTTCAGGACCTCGAGCATATCGTGATCGAGCCGGGCAGCCGTTCGCGCCAGGCTCAGCATGGCCTCCTGTTCGAGGCTGCTGAAGGGCTTGCTGCGCTTCAACTCGGTCTGCAGGTTCCTCGGCATGACGGAAACTAGGTGTGATAACACATATAGTCAACGTGCGCGAGTACGCCCCGCCGCTCGCGCGTGACGCTAATCCCGTACGAACTGGACTTCGATTTCGATTTTTACGTTGTTCGCCACCAGGATCCCGCCGGTTTCCATCGCCTGATTCCACCGCAGGCCCCAGTCCCGCCGGTCGATCTCTGCGCTCGCACTGAATCCTGCCCGCTCCTTCCCCCAGGGATCGGTTCCCCTGCCTTCGAAGGCGCAGTCCAGCGCCACTTTCGAGGTGGTGTCTCTGATGACCAGGTCGCCGATCACTTGAAACTGATCTCCCGGCTTCGACGGCGAGCCATCAACTCGGGTGCTCCGGAACGTGATGGTGGGATATCGCTCGGCATCGAAGAAGTCGGGCGAGCGAAGGTGGGCATCTCGATCTGCGTTGCCCGTATCTATGCTGCTAACGTCAATGCGGGCCTCGACACAGCAACCCTCCGGGTGCTCCTCGTCTCCAGTCAGAGTCGCCTGCACTGCCTTGAAGCGGCCGCGAACGGTAGTCATCATCATGTGCTTGACTGCGAATTCGACGCTGGAGTGCGCCGGATCTAGCTGCCAGGTCGAGGTGACAGCAGGGCTGGCGTGTGTCATACGGTTGCCTCCTTAAGTCGTGCAATTGCTTCCTGCCGCTCCAGCGCCTGCCGGTCCCAGCCCGCCAGGTCCGCGGCCGCGGCATAAGTGGTCTGAAGGAACTCGAGCAGGGTGTCGTCGGGTGTGGAGGAAGTCCGGACTACCTCGTATGGCAGGACGAACTCGCGCATTGTCTCGTCATAGCGCGCCCCTGCCGGCCCGACCGGGTAGCTCTTGAATCCCTCCGGCTCCGGATAGGCGTAGGCATAAAACACCGGCTCGGGGATCGGCCCACCACCGGGCCAGAACCCCGCACTGCTGCACTCGTGGGAGTAGGCCTCCTGCATGACCCAGTTTCCCAGGTTGGCAGCGCCGCCCGGATGGGGTGGCGCCGGGCGTCCGGAAAATCGCGTGGCCGCCAGATCGAAGCTGCCCCAGAAAAAGTGGACCGGACTCGCCTTACCCAGAAAGCGGCCTCGAAACCGCTTCAGCACCCGGTCACTCTGCACCAGCACCCGCCATGCCCGGTTGGCCCAGGCAGCATCGTACGAGCCGTGAATCCGGTCGTCGGGAAAGCGGAGCGAGCTCTCGACCTCCACCGGCATGGGCCAGATATGCACATCGAGCCCGAGCGAGTGAAGCATCTGCAGGTACCGCCGGTAGAAGTCCGCAACCGTCTGCGGCGCCAGCGCCATACCGGCTACGGCGCCGTCGCTGGTGTTGACCCTCAGCTGATGATCCAGAAAATCGAGCTCGATCTCGAAGCTGCGCTCGCCGTGGGGCATCGGCGAGGTGGTGAGCCCGCGCGCGGTGACGTACTGGGTCACGTGCCACCAGTGATTTTGCGGAGGCGCCAGGGCCAGGCGGGTCTTGCCTACGATCTGGGTCCACATGTGAAGCGTCGCATAGGTGTCACGCCACGCGTCGAGCGGCAGCTCCGGCCAGGTTTCCACCATCCGGGTCAGCGGGCCACTGGAGCCGGCTCCAAAAACAATTGATCCACGTAACACCAGGCCCAATTCTCCCCGGGCTCGAAGCTCCGTATCATGGGATGGCCATGGACCCGGAAGTGCTGAGTTGCATGCTTCCCCGGTGACTGGTCACAGCAACCCACATGACCGCAAGTGAGGCAGAGTCGCAGATGCACCCAGCGACTGCCGGTCTGCAGGCACTCCTGGCACCCCTCGGGCGTCTGGGGCGTCACCGGTCGAATGCTTGCGATGTGAGGACAGGGATTTGCCATGGCCGCTCTCGATGAAAGAGTCGTATGAATAGCCCTGCTGTCAGGTAAGCGCTATCGGGAAAGTCCTCCTATTGACCCATCAATAGTAATTGATATATTCATTCCATGGCAACCACTGCCAAGCCCGATACCGAACGCGCGGTCCAGCTGTTTCATGCGCTGTCTGACGGCACCCGCATCTCGATCCTGCGGCGGCTCCGCCTGGGAGAGCGCTGTGTGTGTGACCTGACCGATGCGCTGGATGCAGCCCAGTCGCGTCTGTCCTTCCACCTCAAGGTCCTGAAAGAGGCGGGGCTGGTCACCGACCGCCGGGACGGACGCTGGATGTACTACACCCTGAATCAGGACACGCTGGCGGAGGTTGCCGAAGCCGTGGACGCGCTGGCCGCGGCGCCCTCGGTAGCGGAGCTGAAGAGCGGTTGTTGCTGACCTTTTTCGATGACATATCAATCAAACTTAATGAATGGCGGATCAATGAGCGACGACGTGAAGGCTCTGGTGCGCGAACGATATGGCCACGTCGCCTCCAAAGTGGCGTCGGCAGAGAAAAGCTCCTGTAGCTCGACCACTTGCTGCGGAGGCGTCGACGATCCGATTACCTCAAACCTGTATACTGCTCTCGAGAGGGCAGGTTTGCCGGAAGGCGCGGTGCTGGCGTCTCTGGGGTGCGGCAAACCTACCGCCCTCGCAGAACTCCGCGAAGGAGAGACGGTGCTGGACCTCGGCTCCGGTGGCGGAATCGATGTGCTTCTGTCGGCCAGGCGCGTAGGACCGACCGGCCGTGCTTATGGGCTGGATATGACCGATGAGATGCTGGCTCTGGCTCGTGAGAATCAACGCCGGGCCGGTCTGGTGAACGTGGAGTTCCTTAAAGGCGAGATCGAGGCGGTTCCACTGCCGGACAACTCTGTGGATGTGATCATGTCCAACTGTGTCATCAACCTTTCCACTGACAAGGATCGCGCCGTCGCCGAGGCGTTCAGAGTCCTGAAGCCGGGCGGCCGTTTGGCGGTGTCCGATGTGGTTGTTCGGGGTGACGTGCCTCCTTCCGTACGGCGCAGCATGGAGCTGTGGGTCGGGTGCGTGGCGGGAGCGCTGAGCGAGCAGCAATATGTTCAAAGCCTGCGGCGCGCGGGCTTCGAAGACATCGGAATCGAGCCGACGCGCGTCTATGAGTTCGAGGATGCCAGAGTATTCCTGGCCGGAGCGGGTCTCGACACCGAAGTGTTGGCGCGCGAGGTGAGCGGCCGCGTCATGGGCGCCTTCGTACGTGCCCGGAAGCCGAGCTAGAGGAGACGGACATGATCTCAGAAACCAGGAGCTGTGACTGCCTGGAGTTTCGTCCGGCTCGGCCGTCCGATCTTCCCCAGGTTCTGGCTATGCTCGGCCAGGCGAAGCTTCCAGCGGCCGGCGTAGCACAGGGGTTGTCTCACTTCTTTGTGGCCGACAATGGGGGAACCCTGGTTGGTGCCGCAGGGCTCGAGCTGTATGAAGCGTCCGCCCTGTTGCGCTCGGTCGTGGTCGAGGATAGCTGGAGGGGGACGGGCGTGGGCAAGAGTCTGATCGATCGCGCGCTCGACGAGGCGCGTCGCCGGGGCGTTGACGACGTGTTCCTGTTGACCACGACTGCCGAGCACTACTTTCCGCGTTTCGGCTTTGCCTGCGTCAGCCGGGATTCCGTCACCGAAGACGTCAAGGCGTCGATGGAGTTCCAGGGCGCCTGCCCGGCATCCGCGGTGGTCATGCGAAAGCGGCTGACCCGATAACTCCCCAGCGCTCCGACGCTAGTGACAGTTGTTGCTGCCCGAATCTCTCCAGGTCTTTCCTGCAACCGGTACGAACTCCCACTTATACCAGGTGGGATAGAGCGAGAACTTCAGCACCCCGTGTGTGGTATTCTGTCTAACCTGGAGGTTGGGAGTCTTGGCCTTCATCGGAAGGAGAGGCGCTCCTCCGGTTCCCACCACAAAGGCCCGCATACCCCGCGCCAGGTTGGCGACCCCATTGGGATCCTGGGGAAAGAATCGCTCGTAGATGTGGTTGTGCCCCTGGACAATGACCTCGACGCCGGCGTTGTACAGGATGGTGACCAGCGGCTTCAGCGAACGCGCCGGCGGAAGGTCGCCCGAGGTGAAGAATGGTTTGTGCCAATATGCCAGCGTGCACCGCCTGGGGTTGGCCGCGAGGTCGGCCTTCAGCCACTCCGCCTGGGTGGTCAGGTTGCGCTCGCTGTCGAGCACTACGATGTGCCACGCGCCCAGGTTGTAGCTGTAGTAGCCGCGACGCGTCGGGCCCGCCCGAGTCCCGAAATAGCCGAAGTAGCCGGCTCCGTGAATAGTATGATATTCGTGGTTTCCCACCGCCGGGCGGGTGCGGGCCAGGTGCCGGCCCCAGCTGGGTCCGTAGCAATTATTGAATTCGATCCCGGTCCCGTCTTCATAGACGTTATCGCCTAACGTGTACACGGCGCCTGCGATGCCGTCCAGCAGCCGGGCGGTGGCCTCGTCCTTGTAATTAGAGGGACACCCTGCAATATCCCCTGCGCCCACCAGTATTGCGGGTATTGCAGTACCTGCAAACTCGGGTGATAGGGGTCCTCCGGAGCGGTCCTCGGTGTCGGTACAGCCCAGTCCGAGAATGCCCGCGGCAAGGGCAACGTAACGGTAGTGCATAGAGGTGACTTGCTCCGGATCCAGAAGACGCATTTGGCGGGGATCGCCAATCGGTTGGCAGGGCGCAAACTTCTCTATGGATGGCTGAGCGCCGGGTGACACCGGCACAGGTAACGTAGGAATGATGCACCCGGAGTGCAAGACCCGTATCATGGGCCCATGGCTGGCTAGTCAAATGCGATTTACATTCGACAGCATGACAGCCACTGCCAAGACCAAGAGCAGCACCCCGGCCCAGGGGGTCGGTATGCCAACGATCTGGCTCGACGGTGAATGGTGCGACCGGGGAACCGCCATGATCTCGGTCTACGATCATGGCTTGCTGTACGGTGACGGCGTTTTCGAAGGTATTCGCGTCTACGGCGGCAAGATCTTCCGGCTGGAGGAACACCTGGACCGATTGTACGACTCGGCCAAGGCCATCTGGCTGACCGTGCCGGCCGAGAAGGCGGAGCTCGCTGCCGTCACCCGTGAGGCGGTTACCCGATCGGGGATTGCCGAGGCCTATATCCGCCACATCGTGACGCGGGGTGTGGGTGACCTCGGGCTCGACCCGCGCAAGTGTCCCAAGGCCTCGATCATCATCATCGTCGACACGATCAAGCTGTGGCCCGAGCAGGTGTATGAGACGGGCCTCAATGTCGTCACGGCCGGGACGCCTATCCCGCAGCGCGAATCGCTTTCTCCACGGGTGAAGTCGCTGAACTACCTGCCTCACATTCTGGCCAAGATCGAGGGCATTCACGCCGGGGCGGACGAGGTGCTCATGCTGGACAGCTCAGGGGCGGTGGCCGAGGGCTCCGGCCAGAACGTGTTCGTGGTCAAAAAGGGCCGGATCATGACCCCGCCGCCGCACGCCGGCATCCTTCGAGGCGTCACCCGGGACACCGTGATCGACCTTGCTCGCGAGGCGGGCTACGAGCTGACCGAGACCATACTGAACCGCTACGATCTGTATACGGCGGACGAAGCATTCTTCACCGGCACCGCGAGCGAGATCGTCGGCATCAGGCAGCTCGATGGCCGGCTGATCGGAACCGGAAAGTCGGGCCCGGTTACGCGCGACCTGCGGGCACGTTTTCAGGCGTTGGTCCGGAGCTGATCCCGCCGGTGGTCTCCTTCTGATGCCGTGGAGAGTCCTCGAGCATGCGGAACGGCTCTGGAACGTCTCTATGGCTGCCGAGCGGCGGCCCAACTCGCCGCATTGGAACCTGGTTTTTTCCTTCCGCACCTCCGACCCGGCTCAGCGCTCGGTCTGGGGCGCCTATCCGATTTCCTCATCATCCAAAGCCGCGCTGTTTGCTCAGGCCGAGCGCGTCTCCAACCACGATCTCATCGCGCTGTTGACCCAATTGCTGGGGTAGCTGGCATGGGGATTGCCCCTCGGCACCGCGACATTTCTCGCTGATTTTCAGGCTCGCGCAAGGACCCCATGTCGACGCCAGATCCATTCCCCGAGCGGCTCCGATTTGCCGAGTTTACGCTCGACCGGCTGCCCAATGGGCGCTGCCGGGCCCGGGTCGGACTGACCTGGAGAGATTCGGAGCAGTTCACCGGCGAGGGAGAGGGTCTTGCGTCCCAGGCAGGCGAGCTGCGTTGCTCGGCCCAGGCCTGCGTGGTAGCTCTGGGTCAGGCGGTACAGGGCGGCCTCAGCTTCGAGCTTCTTGGGGTCAAGGCGGTTCGTGCCTTCGACGCCACGGTGGTGATTGTGTCGCTGGCGGTACACGGTGAGGGAAGTGGAACCCGGGTGGTTGGCTCTTACCTGACCGAGGCCGACACGCCCCGTGGCGCGGCGCTGGCCGTGCTCAACGCGACCAACCGCATCCTGGGCAACCGGCTGTACATGCGCTAGCCGCGTCGGGCGGCGTTGCCTCAGATCGCCTCTGGTCCCGCGGTTTGCAGGGCGCGGACGCCTCTCACCCCTGACCCGAAATATTGCCGAAAGCGGGTCCTGCTCGCGAATCGCTTTGTGGAGCCGTCTATGCCTTGCCCTCGACTCATACCCACTCTGGTGACGGCACTGCTGCTTGGCTGCGGAGGGCGGGCGCCGAGTCCCGCTACCTCCCCAGCCCCGCCTCTCTCGCCGTTGACCTCGTCTCCAGCTCCGGTCATGGGCTTTTCCGAGGATACCCTCCTGCTCGAGGCTGCGCCCAACGATCCGGTCATGGTAGCCGCTGACACCGCTGCCGAATTGCTGGTGGCGGCCGATTCCGCGGCTGACGAGGCCATCCTCGAAGAGCTGGCCGACGCGCACCCTAAAGCGGAAGGGGCCGAGGACGAGGGCACGGCGGTCATCCCTGGGGGCGCCGAAGCACTGGCGGACGCCGTCACGTGGGATATCGATGTCGAGACCTTCAACAGCCACACGCGGGTTCAGTATTACCTCGACTTCTTCCAGGGTCGCGGCCGGCTGCGGATGGCAATCTGGCTGAGCCGCATGCCTCGCTATGAGGCGATGATTCGTCAGCGACTCCAGCGCGAAGGGCTTCCCGGTGACCTGGTCTATCTGGCGCTGATCGAGAGTGGATTCTCCAATACGGCCACCAGCCGCGCCAAAGCCGTGGGGATGTGGCAATTCATGAAGGCGACGGGCAAAGGGTATGGTCTCCGCATCGATTCCTGGGTGGACGAGCGGCGCGACCCCATGCGGGCGACCGACGCGGCGGTGAGGCACCTGCGAGACCTTAACCGCCGGTTCAATTCGTTGTACCTGGCGGCGGCGGCGTATAACGCCGGATCGGGGAAGGTCTCGCGCGGCCTGGGCCGTCTTCCCGACGAGGAGACTGATAGCGCGAACACCGATGCCATGTTCTTCCGCCTCTATGACACCAAGTTCCTGCGGCGGGAGACCAAGGACTATGTCCCCAAGTTGATCGCTGCCGCATTGATCGCCAAGCAGCCGGAGCGCTACGGCTTCAGGGTTGAGCGCGCCGCCCCTATTGCCTATGACTCCATCATCGTGCCCGACATGACCGGCCTCGATGTGCTCGCCCGGCTGGCGGACACCACGGTCGCCGCCATCCGGGAGCTGAATCCGCATTATCTTCGGCTCGCCACGCCCCCCGGAACCCGGTCAGTGGTTCGCCTCCCTGTGGGTCATGGGCCCATGACTGTAGCCGCGTACGCCGACCTTCCTGCCCGCCAGCGGGTGACATTCGTGGAGCATTTTGTAGCGCGGGGTGAGACGCTCGGCGGGATTGCGCTGCGATACCGGGTGAGCCAGGCAATGCTTATGGCTTCGAATCCCAAAGCCAAGAGCCGGAGCCTGAGGATCGGGCAGCGGATTGTAGTCCCCACCGGCGGAACGCTCTCGACGAAGGTCGCGCGGCGCATGGCCGAACCGGTGGTCGCAGCTGGCACGGCGCGGCGTACCTTCCACCGGGTTCAACGCGGCGAAACCATCTCCGAGATTGCCGACGAGTACGGAGTGACGCAGCGAGAGCTGCTGGCCTGGAACGGGCTGGACCACCGGGGCCGGATTCGCGCCGGCCAGCGCGTCCGGGTCGCAGCTCCGGAGACGCAGGCCCGCGTCATGGTACCGAGGCCGGCGACCGGCGCGGCAAAGACCCACATCGTGCGGCGGGGAGAAACGCTGAAGGGCCTGGCGAGACGTTACGGCGTCTCGATCCAGGCCCTCAGAGAAGCGAATGGACTGACGGAACAGGAGATTCTGAGAACGGGTATCGCGCTCAGGATACCTGGTTAACGCACCGGCTCGGTCGAGTCGATCGGACGGAAACCCTTCAGCACCGCGTCAGAGTAGCCGTTTGCCGGATTGCCCCCCTTCGCCAGAATCTTGTTCACGTTGGCCGGGCCCCGGTTGTAGGCCAGCAGGGCCAGGTGCACGTCGTAGTCGAACCTGGCCAGCAGGTCGTTCAGGAACCGGAAGCCAATGCGGAGATTGGTGTCCCGGTCGTACAGGTCCTTTTGGGTGATCCCCGGCTGATAGAATCTTGCCGTGGGAACCTGGAGCTGGGTATACCCATACGCCGCCATGTTGCTCTTGGCCTTCGCATTGAAACCACTCTCGATCTTGACCAGCTGATAGCCGAGCGATGGGTCGATCCCCTCGCTGAGCGCTATATCGTAGATTGCGGCCGAGAGATCGGCCGGGATCTGATATCGGGTCGAGTTCTCCATGATGGCGTTAGCGCGCTCGAGCTGAAGCTTGACGACCACGGCTTCACCCCGGGCAGCCTCCAGCTGTTCGCTGAGGCTTCCCATTTGCCGCGCGACAACCCCCACGTCCGGAAGCGATACCGAGACATTATCGGTTGCCCGGACCAGCTTATTCCAGCCACCTAGCGCCCCGATGCCGACGGCCGCCGCGAGGAAGACACCTCCCCGCAGCAGCAGGCGCTCCGCCGTCATCGGCTTCGGGTCGTCGTAATACTTGGGTCTCGACACGCGCAGGCCCCTTTCTTTTACGAGAAGGCCGTTCCGCCTACGACTCGGATCGGCTCCAATCTTCCCGACTTCCCCCCGTCTTGCTAACCAACCGTACATCCTCGATGGTCATTCCTCGATCCACTGCCTTTACCATATCGTACACCGTCAGACAGGCTACCGCGACCGACGTCAGCGCTTCCATCTCCACTCCGGTCCGCCCAGTTGCCTTCGCCAGGGCGGTGATCCGTACGCCGGGCAGCTCCGGCTCGAGCCTCGCCTCTACCTCGACCAGATCCAGGCCGACCGGATGGCAGAGCGGAATCAGCTCTCCGGTGCGCTTGGCGCCCATGGCGCCCGCCACCTCGGCCACCGCGAGAACGTCCCCCTTGGCCACCGCCTGCGAAGCCACGAGATCGAACGCCTCGCGGGACATGCGCACCGCCCCTTCCGCGACCGCCGTTCGCTGGGACTCCGGCTTGGCGCTCACGTCCACCATCCGGGCCCGGCCTCGCTCGTCCAGGTGCGTGAGCTTCACAGGATCTCCGCCAGCTCTTCGCCCAGGACCGCCAGCAGGATTTGCGGATTCACGTTTCCCCATGCTGCCTCGCGCGCGTCAGCCACGTGCTCCATGGCTCTGAGAAACGGGCCCGGCTGCCGGTGCCGCAGAAGCGCCTGGGGAACCGGCCGGCGCACCGGCTGTCCCACGGTAGTTCTGGCTGCGTCGCCCAGCGTTTGGGCCACTGCATCGAGCATGGCGGTAAACTCACCCCGGGCTGACCAGGGGGCCTGCTTCAGCGCGCGCTCGAACGAAGGGCCGGGCCCGGCCAACACTGCTTCGAGCCACCGCTGCGCACCCTCCTGGGCCTTCCCGGCTTCTTCGCTGCTGCGCAACGCCATGCCGATAGAACCCTGCGCCAGAGCCACTCGTTGCTCCAACTCCTTCGATGAGAGCGCCGGCTTCAGGTGCGCCTTCAAAAACGCGCTCACATCGGCGTCGGCCAAGCGTCCCAATCTGATCGGAACCGCCCGGGACCGCATAGTCGGCAGCAGCAGCCGGGGCTCGACGGTCGTCAGCACGAACAAGCTTCCGGCCGGTGGCTCCTCCAACAGCTTCAGGAGCGCATTCGCGGCTTCCTGTGCGGAGTCCTGGGCGATCAGGCGATCCGCTTCTCCCAGGATGAAGATCCGCCGCCCGCCTTCGACCGACGTCAGCGAGGCCCTTCGAAGCAACAGCCGCACGCTGGCAAGGCTGTGTGTCGCCATGCCGTCCGCAGCCTGATACAGCGGCTGGAGCCGGCGGTCGTTCATAATCTGGGCGATGCCCTGGGCCGCTTCGTCCACCTGCTTGTCCGAGTCCGACGCCTTCGGCCGCGCGATCGGGACGAACCAATGCAGGTCGGGATGTGACAAGTTCAGGACCAGGTGGCAGGGCCGGCACGCCCCACACGGCTCGTCACCTGCCTGCTTGCACAGGGCCAGCTGGGCCAGCCACAGTGCCAATCTCTGCTTGCCTACCCCCGCCGGTCCCGTCACCAGGAGAACCTGTGGCAGCTTGCCACTCCGGATTGCCTGGGCCAGTCGATTCCGGGCCGTTCGGTGCCCTACCAGCGGGTACGGGTGCATGGATGGCAAGCTACGTACCCAAGGATATAGGGGTAGGCCCGTTAATGTAACAAGTTCAATATCAACGACTTACCGGGCAGCTTAGTGCAAAGATCGGGGCCACAATGTCAAAGAAACAGGCGTCAATTTACGGCCGGAAGTGAGCCGCTGACTTGCCGAAAACGATAGTCCAGAAGCGACTCCGGGGTTTCATCCGCCCGCCATCATTGGGGTTAGCGTCCGGGATCGGACCGTGCCAAACTAGGCGCGTTGAGCGAGGAGATGCTGTGGCACGGCTCACTCCTGGGTGCAAGTTATGGCAGGGGGCGGGTGGGGGCTAGATTGGAGGCTAATGGCTAATGGCTAATGGCTATTGGCTATTGGCTATTGGCTGTAGCCGTGGGCTGGCGACTCGCGACTCGCGACCGACGACTGGCGACTGGCGACTGGGACTGGTAACTGGCGACGACTGGCGACTAGCTGGAGCGCTGAAGCAGCGTTGCCTATAGCCTGACGGGCCACTACTTTTTGCCCTGCCGGCGGCAACACCCGTCGACGATCCCGAGTAGCTCAGTTGGTAGAGCAGGTGACTGTTAATCACCGGGTCGGGGGTTCGAGTCCCTCCTCGGGAGCTATCCAGACCAACAGCTTACCGCCGACTACACTAACCTCTTTCCCCTAAACGGTTCTCGGCGGGACAGCAATTCTCTCACGCAGGTACGATCTTGAAGACGCCGCCCTCCTGCGTCAAAACGTAGAGCTCCCCGTCAGAATCTTCCCCGAAGCTCGTCACACGTCGGCCTGGTCTCAGCGCCGGCCACTCCCGCTGATCCAAGGCTGTTCCACCCTCCACTCTGAAGCTCCGTACCCAGCCCTCACAGAAGTCCGAGTAGAGGTAGTGTCCCTGAAGACTTGGTATTTGACTTCCACGGTACACGTAGCCACCGGTGATGGAGCATCCATCGTCGTGGTCGTACTGAACCAGCGGACCTGTGAGTCCGCTTTGATCGCAACCTGCAGAGTTCACGCAATCGGTCCCTTCCATCCTGCTCCATCCGTAATTCGCGCCCCGACCAGCGGCGGCTGCGGCGCCAGAGACGTTGATTTCCTCCCACCGCCGCTCTCCGACGTCAGCAATGTAGAGATCTCCCGTGGACCGGTCGAAGCTGAAGCGCCATGGGTTGCGTAGCCCGTAGCTCCATATTTCGGGGCGTGCGCCGGCCCTGCCGACGAACGGATTGTCGGGTGGGACTGAATAGGGGACACCGGAGCGAGGATCGATCCTCAAGATGGAGCCGAGTAGATCATCGAGTGATTGAGCACGACCTCGATCGTTCCCCTCGCGAGAGCCTCCGTCTCCGAGTCCGATATACAGAAAGCCATCTGGTCCGAAGAGGATCTGCCCACCATTGTGGAACGCGGAGGGCTGCTCCTGGGTAAGCAGCACCGACTCGCTTCCGGGATCCGCGCGGTTCGGGTCAGCGGAGATGCGAAATGTCGACACCCGAGTATCCCAGTTGACGTCGGTGTAGTGCACCACGAAGCGTCCGCTGGTGGCATAGTCCGAAGGAAAAGCGAGTCCGAGGAGGCCCTGCTCTGCGCCGTTAGACACCTGTCCTTTCAGGTCCAGGAAGGGTGTCTCGAGCAGGACGCCATTCTGGACGATGCGCACCGTGCCCCCCTTTTCCACGATGAAGAGGCGGTCATCATCCGGGGGCGCAGTGAGGTAGAGCGGAAACTCGAGCCCTGTGGCTATTTGCTGCAGGGCGACAGACCCTGGGTTCGCGGCTGGTGTCACCACGACTACCGTGCTGCCCGTCACCCCTCCTGCCGTTGCGCGGACCTCGACTTGGCCCGGAGCTACCCCCGTGACCAGGCCGTCCTGTGATACAGTGGCTATCGCTGGATCGGAGCTCGTCCATTCGAACGTGAGCCCCTGAATAGGTGTGCCGGCGACGTCCGTAGCGTTTGCGGTGAGCAGCAGGGATTGACCCACCTGAACGGATGCGGCCGGGCTGGATACCGACACCGCACTGACTTGTGGAGGTCCTTGAAGATCACCGCCACTGTCATCCCCGCAGCCCAGTAGCCCCACACCGAAGGCGATTAGTACCCGGCGGGGCATTGCAGTAGAGAGAAAGGCGCTGGTCATGGTTCAGCGTATATCACAACGTCAATTGTGACTGTGATTTGGATAACAGAACCGGGGGGTGCTACGGCAGGGCTGAAGCCTTATTCAGGACTTCCCGCACGGTACGGGCGAGCTCGCTCAGATCAAACGGCTTCGAGAGGAACGCGATCCCCTCTACCAGTACCCCCTGCCGCACCACGGCGTGCTCGGCATAACCTGAGATATAGAGCACCCGAAGATCCGGACGGTCCGCGGTGAGCCGGTCGGCCAGCTCCTTGCCGTTCATGCCGGGCATCACCACATCCGTCACCAGCAACTGCAGGTCGCCCTGATGCTGGCGGGCAATCGCGAGAGCTGACTCTCCATCTTCCGCCTCGAGCACGTGATAGCCGCGCTCGGCCAGAGCACGGGCGGTCAGCCTTCTCACCACCGGCTCGTCCTCGACGATAAGTACGGTCTCGCTGCCGCCGGATGAGAGTTGCTCCGGCGGCTTCGACGTTTCACCCGCCTCCTGTTCCACCGTTGCACGGGGCAGAAGCACCTTGAATGTCGTGCCGCGCCCGCGCTCACTATAGACCCAGAGATGGCCGTTGGCCTGCCTGACGATTCCGTAACAGACGGCGAGGCCCAGGCCCGTTCCCTTTCCCTGTTCCTTGGTGGTGAAGAAGGGCTCGAAGACGCGGACCTGTGTGGCGCTGTCCATCCCGATCCCGGTGTCGGCCACGGCGAGCATCACGTATTCGCCCGACACGACCTCCGGATGCTGGCGCACATATGTGTCGTCGAGGGTACAATTGCTGGTCTCAATCGTCAGGTGTCCTCCGCGCGGCATGGCATCCCGGGCATTGACGGCCAGATTGATGATGACCTGCTCGAATTGCCCCGGGTCGATCTGCGCCGCCCAAAGCCCTGCAGCACACCGCGTCTCGAGATCGACGTCCTCGCCAATCAGCCGACGCAGCAGGTTCTCCATGTTCGTGACCAGCTCATTGAGGCTCACGATCTTCGGTGCGATCATCTGTCGCCGGGCGTAGGCCAGCAGCTGGCCGGTCAATGCCGCGGCGCGGGTGCCTGCGCGCTCGATCTCCAGAATGTCTGCGCGCGAGGCGTGATTCTCCGGGAGGGACTTGAGCGCAAAGTTGGCGTATCCCAGGATCCCGGTGAGCAGATTGTTGAAGTCGTGAGCAACGCCGCCGGCCAGACGCCCAATGGCCTCGAGCTTCTGGGACTGGAGCAGCTGTTCCTCCAGCCGCCGCCGTTCGGTCACGTCCATGACGAGGCCGAGTAGTCTCAGGCCACTTTTGCCATCCTCGTGAGCGCGCTGGCCGCGCATGGCCAGCCAGCGGGTATGACCATCGGGATCCAGCACCCGGAAGTCGAGCTCACATCGCTGCCCGGTTTCGGCAGCACGCCATAATCCCTGGTCGACCGAAGGCCGATCGGATGGGTGCACCAGCTCCAGGAATGCACCGAGCGTCGTGTCGGCGGGCTTTCCGCGTTCACCGAACACCTCGGTTTCGCGTCCTGCCCAGGAGATCGTGCCCTCCTGAACGTCCCAGGCCCAGCTGCTCATGCGCGCCACCGTCATCGCTTCCAGCAGCTGTGCGGTACTCTCACGCAGCGCAGTCTCCCTGTTTTGGAGCGTGGAAAGCATCTCATTGAACGCGTCGGTCAGATGGCCGATCTCGTCGTCGGCCTTTTTGACGGCGCGAACCTCGCGACTCTTCGATTGCGCTACGGCCTTGCTGGCTTCGGCCAGTCGGGCCAGGGGCTCCGTGATGCTCGACTCGAGCAGCCGCCACAGGAGCAGGGAAACCGTCAGCAATGCGAGAAGCACCACCGCCGTGATGATGCCGTACTGCGGCAGTCGCGACCACAGCGGCGGCAGGGTGTATTCCATCACCAGCCAGCCGAGCCGCTGTCCCTCGTTCACCACCGGCTCGGACAGGGTGAGGCGATCGTTGTGATAGCTGTGTCCCGCTGGGGGAAGGGGCCGGTTCGGGCCGGCGCCTTCTCCCGGATCCCTCAGATATGTGGCGAACACCCGATCGTCGGGCCCGTACAGTGTCGCCGAAGCGATCTCGCGGCGGGCTTTCAGGCTCGCCAGGTTCTCGGTAGCGGCCTGCTGGTCCTGGAACTCCAGTGCGGCCGTGGTGTTGATGCGGATCAGCTCCGCCTGCGCTGCCAGGTCCCTGAAGGCCCGGGGGCGAATCGTGGTCAGGTCATAAACCAGCAGGCCGAGCCCCGCCAGAATGAGGGCGACGCCGCTCGCCGCCCCAATCAGGACGTTGACCTTCTGCCGGATAGGGCGGTCACGGAAGGCCCGACTCACGGGCGGGCTCTCCCGTAGATGGCCGCGGCCAGCGACAGCATGCGAGAGCTGATCCGGAGCCCCGCCCGGTCCCGGGCCTCATCGTTTACCACGAAGCGCACGGTTTCATCCACAATGACGAACCCGATGACTCCGCCGCCGCGGGCGAACTGCTCCGATTCACCGACCGTCAGGCTGCCCGAACGGCTGAGGGCCTTGAGGCTCGCCGGGCTCTGCCGCCAGGTCTCCGCACTGACGAACACCACCTCGCACCCGTCGGCTTCGCCAGCCGCCTGAAGCCGGCGTGCGCGGAGCGGCCGGCCATGCGCGGTACGGCCTGCGATAGTAGCGTCCAGAGTCTTCCCGAACGGATCCGTCCCCAGCACGCAGATGCTGAGCACGGTGTCGGCCTCAGTACGCACCGGCCACTCCACGTACCGGGTAAAGTTGAGGAGATAGGCTGCCTTGACCCGGTACTCCAACGACTCGTCGCCCGGCTGCGCGGCGGCCCTCGAGCTTTGGGAGACGAGCCTTCCGGCCCACATCATCCCACCGACGGCGACCAGCGCCAGGACCGGAAATCGGAGCGCGGCGCGCATGCCGGTCAAAAGGTCCAGAGCAGCTTGGCCCGAGCCTGCCGTTCGATCGCCCGTTGGACCGAGCTGGATGCCGGGAATTCCACTCGGCGCGGGTATAGCAGGTTCCGGCCGATGAGCGCGAGGCTGAAACGCGGAGTGAACGCCAGGCCGAGCTGTGCGTCCAGCTGTACGAATTCCTCGATCGTCGGCTGGGGGCTCTCCAGCTCGCTGACGTACCGCCCGATCACATCGAGCTCCAGGTTCCGCGGAAGGTCGACCGAGTTCCAGACACTGAGTTGGTGCGATGGATTGAGGCCCGGATTCACGTCCGCGATGGTTCCCGGCGCGGCGTCATCGTCCAGGCCTGCCGTCATATGCTGATAGGTATAACTCGCCCGTATCCGCCAGTCGGAGCTGGCGCGAACTGTAGCACTCGCCGTCGCGCCATAGGTTTCGGCCTGGGCTGTATTCCCGACGGTGAAGGGCACCACGACCACACCGCCATCGACTACCGGCGATCCGGGCACCACGCTTCGCAGCTGACTGTACTCGTGATAAAACGCGGCGATGTCTAGCGAGAGCCGGGCATGGGGCACAACCCGGTACCCTGCTTCATAGGCTATGAGTGCTTCCGCCTTCAGCGTGTCGCTGCCCAGGGCCTCGATCCGAGTTATCGGTGGAGCATCGAAAACTTGGGCCACCAGGCGTAAATCGCTGTCGATCCGAGACGGGGTGCGAACCGCCCGGGACACTGCCGCCCAAATGGTCGTACTGAGAGAGGGGGTCCAGAGGAGCCGGAGGGAAGGTTGCAGCTCGAAGCCGGTGTACGAGTTGTCCTCAAACTTGGCGCCCAGATTCAGCGTGAGCCGATCCGGCACCAGCAGCACCTCGTCCTGGAGGAAGCCGGTCACCAGGTTTACGTCCCGGCTGGGGGGCTCGAAGCTGACCGGGAACGCACCGCTTACGTCATCTCCGATAAATCGGTAGCCCAGCCCCCACAGGATGCCGTGGCGATGACCCAGGGTGAAGTAGTGCTGGAAATCGAGATCGATGGTAGCGTCCCGGATGCGCCCGAATTGGGAAGGCTGGGTGCGCACCGCATAGTCCGCATAGGCTTGCAGCGCGAGGTTTGACCGGTCTGAGAAGCGGCGGCTCCAGCGGCCCAGGACATTGCCGCCGTGCACCTCCAGGTCTTCATTCACCTGACTGACAAAGGGCGGGTCAGGAGTCGGCAACGTCAGTTGCTGGCCGCCGCCGCCTACGTAGGCATCGCCCTGGAGCGTGAAATCGTCGCGGCCCCGGGTGAAGTCGGCGCGAAAGCCGCCCTGGCCCATCTGCCAGTCGTCCCCCGCATCTGTTCCGTCGGCCCGGTCAGAGCCACCCTCTGTCGATCCCAGGGCGTAGGCTCGGGCTGCGCCTTCCGGCCCCGTTCTGCCGCCGTAGCGCAATTCGGCCTGGGCCTGGTCGTTCGTTCCGCCGGTCAATGCGGCCAATCCTCCCCGAGTCTCGCCTGCCGGGCGAGTCACCACGTTTATCACCCCGTTGACGGCGTTCGCTCCCCAGAGTGCAGCGCCAGGTCCGCGTATGAGCTCGATTCTGTCGATGGCATCCAACGGCACCAGCTGCACGTCCCAGAAGACCCCGGCGAAGATCGGTGAGTAGACCACGCGCCCATCGAGGAGCACGAGCATCTTGTCGGAAGACCGCTGATGGAAACCGCGCGAGCTGACAGCCCAGTCACGAGTTCCGGTCTGCGCGGCGTTCAGCCCCGGCAGGAGCCGGAGCGCCTCGGGAAGGTTCGCCGCCCCGGACCGCCGAATATCCTCCCGGGAGATCAAAGTGATGGCTGCGCTGGTGTTCCCCAGTGTTTCCGGCCGCCGCGCCGCCGAGGTCACTTTCACCTGGGCCAGCTCGTGGAGATCGAGCGTGCTGAGATCGGCAACCGATGAGTCGGGCGCCTGGGCGGCCAGGACCGAGCTGAGCGAGGCCAGGAGGCCCAGACCACTCACCAGCGAATTCACCGAGAAAGCCCAGATTGTCTGATCACAAGCTTCGTATAGAGCAGTGAGGCCGGATGTCCGCAAGGAACTTCTAACTTAGTATCACCGCTTCGGTTGCCAGTGGCAACCGAAGCACCTCTCAGCCTCAGCGGGGCCGTCGCGAAGCAAACGCGGGAAATCCATGACGCCGCCGGACCAGCATCCATGCCAGGGGAGCGAGGATAAGAACCAGCACCAGCGCGATGATGGTGTGGGTGTTGGACACGTTCAGAAGCTTCAGGGCCGAGGCGAGCAGGACAAAGGCGAGGGCCCGACGGATCAGGCCACCCGATGCCCTGGCCGAGAGATGGGCCCCCACCCACACCCCAGGCACACACCCCAGGAGCAGGGAAGTCGTCAATTCCAGCTTGAAGTCTCCGAAGAATATGTGTCCCACAGCCGCTGCTGCCACCAGCGGCACGGCCTGCACCAGGTCCGTGCCGACCAGCTCGCTCGCTTTGAGGGTCGGATAGAGCGCCATCAGGGCGATGATAATCAAGGATCCGGAACCGACTGAGGTAAGGCCGACCACGATCCCCCCGAACAAGCCAAGCAGGGCGGTCCGAACCGGCCGCACATCGACTGTGGGCCGTCCCTGAGGCAGAGGAGCGGCTCGGCCGTCCCGATGGCGGGCGCGTTCGACCAGCCGGAGATAGGCCCGGAGAGTCAGCCCTGCGGCCGCAAGCAGAAGGGCCACACCGAGGGCCGCACGGATGATGTCCTGCACTTGCTGGCCGCTTCCCAGGGCGCGGGCGATGAGCACACCGCTGAAGGCGCCGGGCACCGAGCCGATGCACAGCCACTTCACCAATCCGAGGTGCACGGTGCCGCGCCTGAGGTGCACCAGCGATCCCACCGGCTTCATGATCGCGCTGGCCACCAGGTCGGAGGACACGGCGGTCAGCGGAGCCACATTGAAGAAAAGAACCAGCGCAGGGGTCATCAGAGCTCCGCCCCCCATGCCGGTTAGGCCCACGACAATGCCGATCGCGAACGAGGCTATGGCGAGCACTGGATCGATGGTCATGGGCGGGCCCACCGTGGGCTGGAGCCGACAGGTCGGTTCAAGACAGGGTTTCTCCTCGTGAAAGGCAGGGGCCAGACCCAAGAATACCGATCAAGGCCGTGGGAACGTATACTTTGCAGGACCCGATCGGGACCGAGGGGGGACCTGCGCCGCTGGCGCTTCATCCAAAACCTGAGGGCTGAATGGCTACGAAACTTGACAAGACGATCAAGCGAGAACTGGATCTCGAGGGAAAGCTCTACACGGTGGCGATTTCGCCGGAGGGGGTGAAGGTCACACCCAAAGGTGCCCGCAAGGGGCACGAAGTCTCATGGAGCACACTGGTTGGCGGCGACGCTGAACCCCGGCGTGATTCGGGAGGCGGTGGCGACGCCTTCTGACCAGGGCGAGCCTGCTCGACGTACTCGTACCATCGGGAAAACGATGGCGGCCGGCACAGCCTGATGGTAGGACCGGCCGCATCTCCGGGTCGCTCTCGTGCAGGAGGATTCGATGGCGGAGCCGAGCTTTGCGGATCAGATGGCCACGCTCAACTCCACCCTGGGCGCTATCGAAGTACGCCTTGCGCTTGGGCGCGCTCCGGTGGAAGGCCTGGAGGACTTCAAGAGCTCCCTGGACGACATGCGCCTTCGGCTCTGGGGCCTGTTGAGTGCCGGGGTTGGCCCCGATACCCGGAGCTTCCAGGATCAGTTTCGCATTCGGCGCGCCACGGAGATGTGCCGAGGACTGGGCGGTGAGCTCCATGCGGGGTCCATCAGCGGGCGGCACCCCGAGCTGGCGTCCCTCCGGGAGGCGGCGGTGGAGCTGGCGCAGAAGATCGAGCAAGCCCAGCGCGACGCGTTCTAACGTGTCGTGAACGCTACACCCACTCTTCATACTTCTCGCCTGCTCCTGGGGCCATTCGAGCCCGGTGACGCGGCCGAGCTGCAGCGGCTGGCCGGCGATCGGGAGGTTGCCGACACCACGGTGTCCATCCCCCACCCCTACGAACTGGATCATGCCCTGGCCTGGATCGGCCATCAGCGCCGCGAGGAGGTACGCGGCCGGTCCACCAATTTCGCGATCCGATTGACCAACTCGGTCCTGATCGGCTGCGCCGGGCTCCGGGACATTGACCCGGAGCATCTTCAGGCTGAGCTCGGCTTCTGGATCGGCCGTGATTGGTGGAGACAAGGCTACGCTCGCGAAGCCGCCGCAGCGGTGGTTCGCTTCGGGTTCGAGCAACTGGGGCTTAACCGGATCTTTGCCCACCACATGGCCCGGAACCCGGCGGCAGGGCAGGTCCTGCGCCACATCGGCATGCAGCAGGAAGGATTCCTGAGGCAGCGAGTGCGCAAGTGGGGTGTGTATGAGGACGTGATCCTGTACGCGATTCTTCGAGAGGACCGGAACTGAGCTGGGCCAGCCGAGGACGATCCGATGATCAACAGGCAGGCGGAGTATGAAAGGACCGAAGGGCCGGCACCCGCCGTGCAGGCCGCAGCGGACCCGCTGCTGACCGGCCGTCCGGGGCGGGTCCATTGGGTGGTCGTGACGACGAAGCGCGTGGAGGGGCAGGGGGAGGCGGGATCGCCCAACTTGATCACCCGGTTCTGGCATCCGCGGGATCATCGCTGGAGCGAGAACGTGTTCGACTCCCTCGACCACGCCTTGCGTTTATTCGTGGACGAAAGCGGATGGGTGCTGCGGCAGCAGCAAGCCCTCGATGCGCCCGATACCCATGAGCTGATCTTCGAAGCCAGGCGGGAGGATTTCAGCCGTCCCAGCACGGCCGAAATGCTGGAGGACGTGGGACTGACTCGTGAGGATGTAGCGAAACTGCTTAACCGGGTCGACCGGGACAGCGAAACATCGTAGGTACGATGTTCCGCCGTCAGCCGGCGTCGTCTCAGCGTCCGCCGGCGTCAGTCTTGCCGGTCTTGGCCCGGAGCTCGTCGATCAGCTTCGATGCCTCCGCTTTCGTCAGGCCGGGCTCCACTTCCACGCCCGCCTCGGTTGCCAGGGTATGCAGATAAGACTCCTGAGCGCCCGTCATCGGCTCATCACCGGTGGTCCAGTCGTCGGGATCCTTGATCGTATTGGATTGGTCCTGTGTCTGGTCCTTCGAGTTACGTGCCATTATTCGCTCTCCCACCAATGGTTCGAATCTGCCTGCGTCCCGAAAAAAAGCCGAACCCCGACCTTCCTACAAGGGCCTACCGCCTCGGTCGTTTGAAGACCGGTCGGGGCTCATCCTCGTAGAGCTCCTCTTCCGCCGGTTCAGGCTGCCGCGGGGCCACCGGCCTCCGGCCACCTCCGAGCTGATCTGATCTTTCAACCCGCTTGTTCTGCACTCGCCCCAGGGCCGACTCAGCGGTGTCCCGGATGATCTCGAGCGAATTTTCGACGCTACCACGCACCAGCAGCTGCAGCTTCGGGCCTTCAACGGCCAGCACGGCCGCGACCAGACTCTGTGCGTCGGCGTCACTCAGACCACACCCCATCCGTCTCAAGGTCGCCCTGACGATTTCGACCGACTCCGGGCTAGGCGAGATTCTCAATGCCGCTTCCAGTGGCGTCATGTTCGGCTCCGGATCAAAGCTCCAGCGCGCGCCAGAGATACCAGCTGGCCACGCTTCGATAGGGGCGCCAGCGTTCGGCCCGCCGGCTCAGAACCGCGGGGTCGGGCAGCTTACGCTTGCCGAACGTCAACGCAAACCCTTTTCTCACTCCCAGGTCACCCAGCGGCAGAACGTCGGGCCGCCCCAGCTTGAAGATCAGCAGCATCTCCACCGTCCACCGGCCGATTCCGCGCACAGCGGTGAGCCGTTCCACGATCTCCTCGTCTTCCATGCGGCGTACCCGGGCGAGCGACGGCACCGTGCCATCGAGCGCGCGCGCTGCGAGGTCCTTCAGCGCGGCGGTCTTCGCGGTCGAGAGGCCGGCGGCCCGCAACCTTTCAGGCGGAACCTCGAGCAGGTCCAGGGGCGTGGGAAACCGCTTGGGCGTGAACAGCCGAACTACCCGCGCCAGGATGGTTGCGGCCGCCTTGCCGGTGAGCTGCTGGTAGACAATCGACCGGACCAGCACCTGGAACAGACTGTGGGTCGGTATCGGGCGCATGGTGAAAGCTCCGACCCTGGCGATCAGGGCATCCAGCGCCGGGTCGGCGCCACAGAGGTGCCGGCAGGCAAAGTCAGGATCGTAGCCCAGGCCATCGGGGCGCACGATCGAGGCTGGGAGAGTCGCGGTCATCCTCAAAACATACTGCGGTCAACTGGTGGAGCGGACCGGGGCCGGGGCGGGCTCCGGAGCGGCCGTCAGCAGCAGGCTGGCTCCAATGACCAGGAGGGAACCCCCCATTTGCCATCTGCTGGGCTCTTCCCCCAGGACCGGGATGGCCAGGAGGTGCGTGAGGACGATGCCGAGACCGGACAGTGCGGCCAGCGGCGCCGCGCGGTGGAGTGAGTAGGCCCGAGTCATCGCGATCTGGGCTCCGCCACCAGTCAAACCGGCACCCAGGAGAACCAGGGCTCCCCGGCTATCGGGCCAGACCCAATGCGGGATGGCGAAGAGCAGCATCGCGCACAGGCCCACCAGCGAGAAGTGGAGCACGATGGCGTAGGGCGTCTCTCCCGGACCGACCTTTCGAAGCCAGATCAGGGCCAGGCTGTAGAGGATTGCTCCTGCTATGGCCACCGCCGCCACCGTCGCCGTGAGACTGAAGGATGGACCGACCACGGCCACAATCCCCGCAGATACCAGAAAAATGGAGAGCATCACGCGCCGCCCTACCCGTTCTCCGAGGAGGGGGGCTGACAACAAGGCAACGAAAATTGGGGCGGTCGCACCCAGTGTGGCTACATCTCCCAACGCGATGCTGTCCGAGGCGAGTGCGTAGAAAGTGCAGAGTGCCGACAGCGCCCCAAACACGCTGCGGCGCCAGGCGCTGCTCTGGTCGGTGATCCTAAGGGAGACCCGCTGATGCCAGGCGAGGGCGCCGGCCATGAGCGCGCCGACCAGAAAGCGTGCCGCTCCGACCTCAGCCCACGGCAGGTCTTGTCCGCCCAGACGAGTGCAGAGGTTCATTCCGGCGAAGAACAGTTGCGCCAACAGCATCCATCCGATAGCTGGATTCATGGGCTGGAAGATTCCCGGCTCCACGCAGAATCACAACACTCCTTCCCTCCTTCACTCACTCCGCCACATCTTCTGTGGCATGAATTCCGAGGACTTCCGCCGCCACGCGCATCAGCTGGTCGATTGGATGGCCGATTACATGCGGGACGTCGGGCAGCGGCCGGTAACCCCGGACGTGAAGCCGGGCGACATCCTGCGGCAGCTCCCGTCATCTCCGCCCGTCGAGGGCGAGCCGTTCGACCAGCTGTTCCGGGATTTTGACGATCTCATCGTCCCGGGAATGACCCACTGGAACCATCCCGGGTGGTTCGCATACTTCCCCGGCAACAACAGTCCCCCATCGGTGCTGGCCGAGATGCTGACGGCCACGCTTGGCGCGCAGTGCATGTCGTGGGCGACGTCGCCTGCCGCTACCGAGCTGGAGCAGGTGACTATGGCCTGGCTGCGCCAGATGGTGGGGCTGCCCCCCCAGTTCACCGGCGTCATTCAGGACACCGCGTCCACCTCAACCCTGGTGGCGCTCCTCTCGGCCCGCGAGCATGCCACACGTTACCCGGGGGATGGTGGCCCCCCGGCAATCGACCGCTCGCGCCTGGCCGTCTACGCATCGACCGAGGCGCATTCTTCGGTGGACAAGGGCGTGAAGCTGGCTGGTTACGCCCCCGAGCTGTTCCGGCGGGTGCCGGTGGACCGGTACTTCGCCATGCGGCCGGACGCGCTGGATCGAATGCTCGACAGCGACGTTGCAGCCGGACTGACCCCTGCGTGTGTCGTGGCGACGGTCGGGACCACGTCCTCCACCGCGATCGACCCGGTAGACCGGATAGCAGAGGTATGTCGTCGGTATGGGGTTTGGCTGCATGTGGATGCGGCTTATGCGGGCACTGCCGCCATCGCCCCGGAGCTGCGCGGGCTCTTCGAGGGTGTCGAGCACGCCGACAGTCTCGTCTTCAATCCTCATAAATGGATGTTGGTGAATTTTGACTGCAGCGCCTATTTCGTGCGGGACACGGAAGCGCTGCTGCGAACCTTTCGGGTTACGCCCGAGTATCTCCGAACCGCGGCAGACTCGGCGGTTGTGAACTATCGGGACTGGGGAATTCAGCTGGGCCGCCGCTTTCGTGCCCTGAAGCTCTGGTTTGTGATCCGAAGTTATGGCGTGAGTGGGCTGCAGGCGGTGGTCCGGACCCATGTGGCGATGGCCCGCGAGCTGGCCCAGTGGATCGAGGAATCATCCGAGTTCGAGCTGATGGCGCCAGTTCCGCTGGGGCTGGTCTGCCTGCGGTACAACCCGCCCAGCCGAAAACTCGATGCAGCCCGGCTCGACGAGCTCAATGCAGCCCTGCTGGCCCAGGTGAACGCGACGCGACGGGTGCACCTCACCCACACTCGGCTGGCGGGACGCTATGTGATTCGGGTGGCTGTGGGTCAGCGGCAGACCGGCCGGGCGCATGTGGCGGAAGTCTGGCAGCTCCTGCGGGACGGCGCCGCCGCGCTACAGGGCGCCTGATTCCCAGGGCCCCCAGATGGCGAACGTCATCCCCTTGTCGCTACCGGGGTTCTCCTGGGGATTCGTCTCTCCCTGGAGATTCACGAAGAGCGTGCGGCCCTGGGGACTGAAGCAGGCTCCGGCCCACTCCGATCGGTTGAGATTGTTCCGAACCAGGTCAAAGACCATCCCATCAGGCGTCAGCCCCCGCACGAAGTTGGTCCTGATTCCATCCTCGCAGATCACAATCCCACCCCTCGGGCTCACGCATATGTTGTCGGGGCTGCTGAGGACCTCCGGGGAGGGAGATTCAAACACCAGCCGAAGCTCGTTCCGTCGAGTGTGATACTGCCAGACCTGGCCCACCCCGGCATCGCCCCCCGTCGTGGCATTGAAATAGATGCCGTCGTCGCCATACCAGCAGCCCTCGAGACGGGCGAACTGCGCAGCGCCCTTTGCGAGGCCCTGGTTGAAGACGTAGCCGCTGGGTAACTCCGGCTCCTCCGAATCCGGGCTGTCTATCGTCACCCACCGCACCGGATGGGGGGTAAGCGCAGACTGGTTCACCCTGCTGTCGTAGCCGTCCGCGCCGACGATGGCCAGCGCCTCGAGTGTGCCACCCTGACTCAGCTGGCCCGCGACGGCGGGCGTGAAGCGGTAAAAGCCTGCTGGCGCTCGGTCCTCGGTGAGGTAAAGCCAGCCGGTCACCGGATCCACGGCCAGGGCTTCATGCTCGAAACGGCCCATGGCGCGCAGCGGAACTGGAATGACTGGGCCGTTTGCTGCTGCGGCGACCTCGAAAGCGTAACCATGGTTCCGGTTTCGCCCAGTTGCAGTGCCTTCGACTGTTTCCTCGCACGAAATCCAGCTGTTCCAGGGTGTCGGTCCACCGGCGCAGTTGACACAGGTACCGGTCAGGCTGGCGAACTGTCGAATCATGCGGGCCTCGCCGTCCTGCCGCAGGAGAACTTCGACCGTTGTCGTTCCCCCGGGCCCGGCGTCATCGTATGGCTGTTCTCCGAAGGGACGAGACACAGCGGCGCCGTCGCGAACCTCGTGGTTGCGAACCAGTCGAATCCGGTCCGGGCCGGCTGGAAACGCAGCCATGCCGTCGAACGCGTTAGGAACGACCCCGCCCACCATTTCTTCACCGGCCGTGCTCAGCAGAGCGGCCTGAAACCCTCTGGGGACTGAAATGATTCCATCGAGCTCCCGACTCGGCAGCAGCGCACCATAGCCTCCTTTTCCCGGGCCGGCCGCCGGCAGACGACCGTTACCCAGTGAGGGAGAGCTGGCACAGGAAAGGAGGCCGCTGAGAGAGGGTGCAAGCAGGCCGCCGGCGGCAACCGCGGAGCGACGCAGGAAATCACGACGATCCACAGGGATCATTGGATTCTCATACCGCGAGAACAGCCTGAGCTGGAGAGAGTAGCGGCCGGAGATAGCGTCCGGTGTGCGAATCCGAGGCTTCGCCGATCTCCTCCGGAGTTCCCTGCGCGACGACCCTTCCGCCTGCGTCCCCCGCCTCTGGTCCCATGTCGACCACCCAGTCGGCTCGCTTGATGACGTCCAGGTGGTGTTCGATGACCACCACGGTGTGCCCGGCATCCACCAGCCGGTCGAGCACGTGGAGCAGGACCCGAACGTCGTCCAGATGAAGCCCGGTGGTGGGCTCGTCCAGGATGTAGAGCTTCCGCCCTTCGCGCTTGCCTGCCTGGGTCAGTTCGCGCGCAATCTTGAGTCGCTGGGCTTCTCCTCCCGAGAGCGTGGTGGCGGGCTGCCCCAAACGGAGGTACCCCAGACCCACCTGCTGCAGCTGCCAGAGGGCGGCGCCCAGCCGCGGCTGATGACGGAAGCGGGTAATCGCCTCATCCACCGTCCATTGCAGCACGTCGTGGATGGACTTGCCCTGGATTCTCACATCCAGGACGTCACGCCGGTATCGCGTGGCGCCGCAGGCCTCGCAGGGCACGAAGACATCGGCCAGGAACACCATCTCCACCTGCACGTGACCGGCACCTTCGCAGGTCTCGCAGCGGCCGCCCGGCAGGTTGAACGAGAATGTTGCCGCGGTGTACTTCCGCTGCCGAGCCAGCGGCTGATTGGCGAACAGCTCCCGGATCTCGTCGAAGGCCTTGATGTAGGTGATCGGATTGGAGCGTGGCGAGCGGCCGATGGGAGACTGATCCACCAGCAGCACGTCGCTCAGGAATTCCCAGCCGGTGATGGCCGCCACCCGCCCCACCGGCTCGCCCAGGTGAGATTTGGCGGAGTGCTCCCCTCGAAGTCTGGCCTCGAGATTCCGGTAGACCACATCGTGCAGCAGCGTACTTTTGCCTGACCCCGACACCCCGGTGACGGCCGTCAGCGTGCCGAGCGGGATGTCCACGTCAACGTCCTTCAGGTTGTGCAGGTCGGCGCCCCGGATCCGAAGCCACTGGGGACCGGTGGGGCGCCGCACGCTGGGCACCGCGATCTGCCGCTTCCCGGTGAGGTACTGGCCCGTCAGGGAAGTGGATGCCTCTTCCACCGGCCCCGCGTGCACCACCATGCCCCCGTGCTCGCCGGAGCCTGGGCCCAGCTCGAGCATGAAGTCCGCCTGCTGGATGGCGGCCAGATCATGCTCCACCACGACAACTGTGTTACCCGCGTCTCGCAGCCGATGCAGCAGCGCCAGCAGCCGATCGGTATCTCTGGGATGTAGTCCGATCGACGGCTCGTCGAGCACGTATAGCGTATCCACCAGACGCGAGCCCAGCGCATTCGACAGCGAGATCCGCTGCGTCTCTCCCCCGGAGAGCGTACGGGTCTGGCGGTCCAACGTGAGATACCCCAGGCCTACGTCCTGCAGGAAGGTGAGTCGGGCGTCGAGCTGCTCGATGATCAACTGGGCCACGGCCCGTTCACCGGCTGTGAGTGGCAGCGAGCGCAGCCAGGCATGGATGGCATCGATTGACCGGCATCCCACCGCTCCGATGTCGGCGCTTCCAATGCGAAATGACAAGGCGTCCGGATTCAGCCGGGTTCCCCGGCACTGATCGCACGTCTTCGCCAGCTGGTACTGTCGGAGAAACACCCGGATGTACTGCTTGTATCGTTTTTCTTCCAGGCCCTTCAGAAAGTGGTGGATTCCGACGAAGCGGCCCTTGCGGCCGTAGAGCAGCTCTCGGCGCTGGGCCTGCTTCAGCTTGGACCAGGGCCGGTGGGGGTCCACCCCGATGGACCGGGCAAACTCCAGAAGAATCCTGCGGCGCGACTCGTATCGAGGCTTGGTCCAGGGATCGATGGCCCCCTCGGCGAGACTTCTCTCCGGATCGCAGATGATCAGCGAGTCATCGTATTCCAGAACGGCCCCAAACCCGTTGCAGTTGGAGCAGGCGCCGCGGGGATTGTTAAATGAAAACAGCGCCGGGGTGACGACCGGCGCCCGGGTGTCACAGCTACTGCAGGCAGAAAACTCGGTGAAGCGGAGCCGCGCGGACGAGTCC
Organism: uncultured Gemmatimonadales bacterium; assembly: GCA_963840165.1. Taxonomy (GTDB): domain Bacteria; phylum Gemmatimonadota; class Gemmatimonadetes; order Gemmatimonadales; family GWC2-71-9; genus CAVVWJ01. Next base: position 270,533 of record CAWIXT010000006.1, on the reverse strand, counting down.
TGAGACAGGACAATGGCGACTCCCTCGCCTTCCTGGAATGCGGTCGCCACCGCCTCTGCCAGGCGGGCTGCGCCGGCGGGTCCGGCCTCGAGGCGATCCACCAGCACCAGTAGCTCCCCACAGCGGGTGAGATCGAGACCCCCATCCAGGTCGTCGAGGTGCAGCGGGACTCCGTCGGCGACCACGCGAATGAAGCCCAGCGCCCGCAGGTTTTCCACGACGGCCTCGTGGGTCAGCCGGGCCACCGGCGGAAGCGGAAAGCAGATCTGAATCTTGCCGGTCAGCTGTGCCGCTACGGACTCGCAGACTTCCTGGGCCGTATCTCGCCGGACCGGCCCGCCGCATGCGCGGCAGTAGCACTTGCCGATCCGGGCCCACAGCAGGCGGAGGAAGTCGTACACTTCGGTCGCGGTGCCGACGGTCGACCGGCTCGATACCACCGGATTGCGTTGCTCGATCGCCACCGCGGGGGCGAGCCCCTCGAGCCGGTCCACCACGGGTTTCGGCATGCGGTCGAGAAACTGCTTGGCGTAGGTAGACAGAGACTCGGTATACCGCCGCTGCCCCTCGGCGTAGAGCGTGTCAAAGGCGAGCGTGCTCTTGCCGGAGCCCGAAGGGCCGGTGATGACGATGAGCTCGCGGTGCGGGAGATCGACCGTGATACCCTGCAGGTTGTTCTGCCGAGCGTTGACGATGCGGATGACGGACTGAGACATTGTCGAAAAATAGCCAGGAAGCCGCTATTTTCCCCCCTCGATGCCCCTTCTCCTGACCCCTAAGCTTCTCCTTCGCGGCTTCGAGATCTTCGTCGTCGCCTCGCTGGTGGGTTGGGGAATCACCCTCGCCTACGGTAACGACCTTCCCGCTTTCCTCACCGGTTTCAGGCGGGTTGAATGGATCTGGGTACTTGCAGGCCTGGGGCTCGCGTCCCTCGACTGGATCGGCGGCGGCTTACGGCTGTGGGTGGTGGCCCGCCATATCTATCCCAAACCCCCGCTGAGAGGGCTGATTCTGGCTGGGGGTATGGGCGCTTGGGCGGGTTACATCACCCCGGTGAACTCCGGGGCGGGTCCGATGACGATGTACACGATGCGGCGCTACGGAGTCCCGCTGCCGGTGGCGGTGACCTCCACGTTCATGAGCTTCGTGGCCACCGTACTCTTCTTCGCCATCGCGGGGCCGCTGGCGGTGTTCTTCGGAGCCGGCCGTTCGCTGGGCCAGCGCGGCAACGTCCTGGGCCTCTCCCTCTTCGATTTGTTTCTCGGCAGTCTGGTGATCATCGCCGGCATCGGGGTGCTCATGGCAGTCGTGATGTTTTTCCCCCGCACGGTGCGCGACCTGCTGCACCGGCTGGCCGAGGGGATTGGCCGCCGCCACGCGGGAGTCGCGGCCCGGCTGGAGAAGCTTCGTGCCGGCATCGACCACGCGCATGAGAGCGTGGTCGCTTTCAACAGCCCCCGAGGCTGGCTGGCCCTGTTCTGGGCCACTGTTCTTTCCGGTCCCTCCCACGCCAATAAGCTGCTGGCGGGGTACGTGGCCCTGCGGGCCGTGGGGCTGCACGCGAATTTTGTCGACATTCTCCTGGTTCAGACGCTGGTCATGTTCCTGTTGTACTTCGCGCCGACCCCGGGCGCATCCGGCGTCGGCGAGGTGCTGTCCGCCGCGGTAATGTCTTCCTATGTGCCACGCGAGCTGACCCCGATCTACATCATGATCTGGCGCCTGACGCTGAGCTATTTCACGATCGCGTTCGGATTCCTGGTGTTCTCGGGCTGGGTCCGGCGCGGGCTCAAGGGGGTGGACGATTCGGCGCTGGCGGAGCCGGCTGGATGAGCCCAGTGGAACAGGACGAGGCCTTGGACAAGGGCTATGACGCCGGCCTGCTTCGCCGGCTGCTGGTCTACCTGCGTCCCTATCGTGGCCTCACCACGCTCGCGATTTTGCTGCTCCTGTGTGGCGCAGCACTGGCCCTTGTGGGACCCGTGCTCACCCAGCGCGCCCTGGACGTTGCCATACCAGCGGGCGATACCGGGCTGCTCGGCACCCTCGCGGTCCTGTTTCTCGCGGCGCTGCTGCTCGAGTTCGTCGTCGAATACGCGCAAACCCTGCTGACCACCTACCTGGGGCAACGGGTGATGTATGATCTGCGCATGCAGATCTTCGGCCATCTGCAGCGACTCAGCATCAGCTACTTCGACCGGAACCCGGTAGGGCGATTGATGACGCGGGTCACCTCGGACGTCGAGACCCTGAACGAGCTGTTCTCCTCCGGGGTCGTGACCGTGTTCGGCGATGTCTTCACCCTTGTCGCGATCATGACCATGATGCTGTGGATCGACTGGCGGTTGGCGCTGGTCACCTTTGCCGTGATCCCGCTGGTGTGGCTCACTGCCCGGATCTTCCGGCGTCGGGTGCGGCAGGCCTTCGGCGACATCAGAGTGCGTCTGGCGCGACTGAACGCATACCTGCAGGAGCGCCTTTCCGGCATGCGGGTGGTCCAGCTGTTCGGCCGGGAGGCTGACTCTGCGGCGCGCTTCGCCGAGCTCAACCAGCATCACCTCGAGGCACACCGCCGATCGATCACGATCTACGCCGTCTTTTTTCCGGTAGTAGAGCTCCTCACGGCGGTGTCCATGGCGCTGCTCCTCTACTACGGTGGCCTTCGCGCGCTGAGCGGAACCATCACCGTAGGCGTCCTCGCGGCTTTCATCCAGCTGAGTCGCCGGTTCTTCCAACCGCTGCAGGACCTGTCGGAAAAGTTCAACCTGCTTCAGAGCGCCATGGCATCCTCGGAACGGGTATTTGCTCTGCTCGACCAGCCGATCACCGTGCTCGAGCCGGCCGAATCGGTTCGGCTCCCCCAGCCGGTACGGGGCGAGGTGCGCTTCGAGGGAGTCTGGTTTCGCTACAATCCGGGAGGGGCCTGGGTTCTGCGGGATGTCTCGTTCACGGCATCTCCGGGGCGAACCGTAGCCCTGGTAGGGCATACGGGGGCGGGGAAGACCACCATCGTCAACCTGCTGCTCCGCTTCTACGACCCCGAGCGCGGCAGGATCCTCGTGGATGGCGTGGATATCAGGCAGCTCTGGACCTCGGACCTGCGATCCCTCATAGGCTTCGTGCAGCAGGACTTATTCCTGTTCGCCGGCGACATTCAGCACAATCTTACTCTCGACGCCGGCATCCCGGCCGAGGCGGCCTGGCAGGCTGCCCATCGGGTGGGAGCGGACCGATTCATCGAGCGGCTGCCGGAGGGGTACCGCCACCGCCTGGGTGAGCGTGGTCGCAGCCTCAGTGTGGGTGAGCGCCAACTCCTGAGCTTCGCGCGCGCCCTGGCGCTGGACCCTACCATTCTCGTTCTGGATGAGGCGACCAGTTCGGTAGACGCTGAAGCCGAAGGGCAGATTCAGCGAGCCATCGCCGAGCTGATGTCCGGACGAACCAGCATCGTCGTGGCGCACCGGCTCAGCACCATACTCCATGCAGACGAGATTCTGGTGCTCCAGCATGGCGAGATCCGGGAGCGGGGCAGCCACCGCGAGTTGCTGGGGTTCCAGGGCCTCTACCAGCGGCTGTATCAGCTGCAGCTGCGAGGACAGGAAGAGCAAAAGATCGCGTGATCATTCTAACCTCAGTTTCCTTGCATGGTTATGAGACGCGCGATACGTTACACGCACTCGACTTTCTCCTCGGGGCCAATCGATGATCCATCTCGAAATCGACGGCGAGCGCTACCCCATCGCCGCCGGTGAGACAGTCATAGGCTCCGATGCAAGCAGTACACTAGTTCTGGCGGGAGCGGGGGTGCGCCCCCGGCATGCCGTGGTGCAGGGAACGCAATCCGGCGCCGCGGCTATCCGTGTGGCGGACCGGGAGGCAGAGGTTCGGGTGAACGGGGTCCGGCTGGGGTCCGACCCGACCCCGCTGCTTCACGGGGACAAGATCGAGATCAGCGGCCGGGAGCTCCTTGTGGTGGACCCGGCCCGCGCCGGCAGTACCCAGCTCTTCGACTCGGGCGCCTTCGCGGATCTCGTCGCGCGGCCGGGGTCAAAGGGCACGACGACAACGAGGACGGGCGGCCGCCTGGTATGCCTGACGGACGGACGGGAGTATAGCGTTGGCGCCGGCCCACTCTCGCTGGGGCGGGATGCGGGATCGGACGTCGTGGTGTCCGGGAATGAGGTTTCCCGCAACCACGCCGAGATCCGTAGCGAGGAGGACGGGTATGTGCTCCTCGATCTGAGTGTGAACGGCACTTACGTAAACGGGGAGCGCATCGGCAAGAGGCATACGCTGGCACGAGCCGACGTAATCCGCATCGGAAACGATGAGTTTCGATTCTACGCGGATACGGCCGGTTCCCCAGTGCCCCAGCCTGCGGCCGATCCCGGGAAGCCGGCGAGCCCGCCGCCGGCGGCCCCCGCGGGTGCGTCGCAACAACTGTCCGATACGCTGCACGGGCTGCCCACGGAGCCGGAGCGGAACACTCCGCCTGGCCCGGAGGCGGCACCGTTGGCCTCACTGCTGTTCCGGAGCGGAGACTTTAAAGGACGGAGACTTCCCATCAAGGTACCGGTCGTGAATATCGGACGGGGGGACTACAACGACGTGGTCATCAGCGATGCCAGCGTCAGCACCATGCACGCCAAGCTCCAACGCCGCGAGGCCATCTGGATTCTGTCCGACCTGGGCTCGACCAACGGCACCTTCGTGGAAGGGGAACGGCTTACCGGCGAAGCGGCCCTCACCCCGGGCACGACGCTGCGGTTCGGCGATGTCATCGCGCTCTTCGAGCCGCTGGACGACCACGTCCCCGTGGCCCGCACTAACCAGACTCGCATGATGGGTCGCCTCGAACCGGCCATGTCACCCAAGCCCGCGGCTGAGGCGCCCAAGCCCGCAGTTGAGCTGCCCAAGACCGCCGCGGAGGTACCGAAGCCGGTCCGCTCCCGGCGGCCGATCCGGATGGTTCCTCCCCGCCAGAAGGGGCCGTCTTCCACGCTGGTGACCTCGCTGCTGGTGCTGCTGGCGATCCTGGTTTTCCTGTTGTTAGGCTGACGAATCTCGTGAACTTCACCTGCGCCGCCCGCACCGATGTCGGCATCGTCCGATCGGGCAACGAAGACAACTACCTCATGCTGGCCGAGCACGGCATCTTCATCGTGGCCGACGGCATGGGCGGCCACGCGGCGGGTGAGGTCGCCAGCGAAATGGCAGTCCGCATCACGGCCCAGAAAATCGGCTCGCTGCGCGGCCTGAGTGACGAAGAGGCGGGCGAGCGAGTGCGAACCGCCATCCGCACCGCTAACGACGCGATCTTCGAACGGACCCTGTCGGAACAGGACAAGCGAGGCATGGGCACCACTGCGACCGTGCTGGTGCTCCTACCGCAGCGCTACCTCATCGGGCAGGTAGGCGACAGCCGGGCCTATCTCATCCGTGAGGGCCGGATCCACCAGCTCACCAAGGACCATTCCTACGTCCAGGAACAGGTGGATGCCGGACTTCTCACGCCGGACCAGGCGCGGGTCCACCCGTACAGCAACGTCATCACTCGCTGTGTCGGGGCCGGGGTTGATGTAGCGCCCGACATCTATTTCGGCTCGCTGGAGAAGGGGGACATTCTGCTGCTCGCCTCGGACGGCCTTACCGGCATGCTGGAGGACGAGCAGCTGGTCAACATCCTGGAGTCTAATGGCGGCCCGCAGGCGTGGGTGGACCGGATGGTGGCGGAGGCCAACCGCCGAGGCGGGCTCGACAACATCACCGCGATCGTGGTCCGGATCGACTCGGTGGACAGCGACACCGGGGAGCACCCGGTGGTCCCGGCCGCCGCGAGCCAGAGGAGCTAGGAGGAAGCCCCAGCCCCAGCTCCCAGCTCCCAGGTCCCAGCTCCCCAGCTCCCAACTCCCCCCCGTGATCCCCCGCACATCCTTCGCCAGCTCCTAGCGCTAGCCTGCACTTCTGAGAAGTACGACCCCTAGCGGAGGATCAAGTGTGGACATTCTGACCTGGATCATCGTCGGGCTGGTTGCCGGCCTGCTGGCCTCGCTGGTAATGGGCGGGATCGGCTACGGCATCCTGGGTGACATCCTCATCGGCATTCTCGGCGCGGTGTTCGGCGGCTGGCTGTTTGCCCAGATGGGATGGGGAGCGCCGTTCGCGGGTCTGGCTGGAATGATCTTCGTGGCCTTCATCGGCGCGGTGGTGCTTCTACTTATCGTCCGGCTGCTTCGTGGTGCGAGACGGAGGCCATAGGGCCCCATTCAGAGCATCAGCTCGAGCCGGATATTGGCCCGCTGGTACCGGGGATCTCGAGCGAGTGGCACCTCGACGAAGCCATGTTTACGGTAAAGCCGTAGCGCTGGTTCGAGCACGGTGTTGGAGACAATCGATATCCGACTGGCGCCGATGCCCCGGGCGAATGCTATGGAGGCTTCCATGAGGAGATCTCCGAAGCCAAGCCCCCGCGCGCCGGGGGCGACGGCCATCTTGGCGATCTCGCATTCCCCCGGCGAGTGTCGGATGACGGCACAGGTGCCTTGCACTTCGCCCTCGTGGACCACGAAGAAGACCTCGCCGCCGCCTTCGACGATCTTCCCGCGTGGATTGCCCAGCACCTCCCGATCGGCAGGTTCCACCGTGAAGTACGCCTCGATCCACTCCCGGTTCAGCCGTTCGAACGCGCTCTGGAATTCGTCGCGGAACGGAACCACTTCAGCAGCTGGTCCGGCAGTTCGATCGGCGACACTTCGCCTGGCGTTCTTCATTCGTCCCCTACTCGTCAGCCTGCTGGTCAGCGGAGTAGCCTGCGCCGGACGCTCTGCCGATCAGGCGCCCGAACCGTCGGAATCGGCGATGGTCCAGGTCCAGAACCAGAGCTTCAGCGATATGGTAGTGTATGCGGTCAGTAGCGGCCAGAGAATACGTCTGGGTCTCGCCACCGGCAATTCCACCAAGGCGTTCCCGGTACCTCAGTACCTGGTCCGGGCGGGCGGCACGATTCGGTTCCTGGCCGATCCGGTGGGAAGCAGCCGCGCCCCGGTCAGCGAGGAGCTGACGGTCCAGCCCGGCGACGTTGTGTCGCTGACGATTCCGCCCCAGTAACGACTCAGGAGTCGAATAATGAGTTCCCATTCAGGTGACCCACTACCCGAATCCGCCATGGGCGGCACGTCGGACTCGGGTGCGCACGGAAAGCACCCCGCCTCAGCGGCGAAGCTGGAAGGCAGATCGGCCCGGCCCGAGGATGTCCCCGGCGACGCGGCGATCGAACGCCGGCGCGGCGGGAATCCCAACTATACCGGGCCCGAACGTCGGCTCGGACGCACCGGAGGATTGCATGCCCAGGATTGAAATCACGGAGCCATTGCCCACGACGCCCGCTGCAGAGGGGATGGCGTCGGACGTGGCGTATCTCAGGACCGTCTTTGTCAATCTGTTTTTCTCGGGACGTCCGGGTGCACCCAGCGGATCCTGGGCGCTGATCGACGCCGGAATTCAGGGATCGGCTCCCTGGATCCTCGCGGTCCGCCGAGGAACGCTTCGGGCCCTGGGCTCGGCCGTCGGCGATCGTGCTGACCCACGGACACTTCGATCATGTGGGCGCGCTGCACGCGCTGCTCGAGCATTGGGATGTACCGGTTTACGCTCACCCTCTGGAACTGCCATACCTGACCGGGCGGTCGGCCTATCCGCCGCCCGATCCCACGGTCGGGGGTGGGGCGATGTCAGCTCTGTCTCGCATCTATCCTCGAGGCCCCTTCGATTTCTCGGGCCGAATTCAGCCCCTGCCCGCTGACGGCTCGGTGCCAGGAATGCCGGGCTGGCGCTGGATTCACACGCCGGGTTATACCCCCGGGCATATTTCCCTCTTTCGCGACTCCGACCGGTCCCTGATCGCGGGAGACGCGTTCGTCACGACCCGGCAGGAGTCGGCTATCTCGGCGCTGACCTATAGACCTGAGATCCATGGCCCGCCGGCGTACTTCACTCCTGACTGGGTTTCGGCGCGGCGTTCGGTGGAGCAGCTGGCGGCTCTGGAGCCGCGGCGGGTGGCGACGGGACATGGGCCGCCGCTGGAGGGTCCGCAGATGCTGGACGATTTGAAGCGGCTGGCGCGAGACTTCGACCAGCTGGCGGTGCCGCGGCGTGGACGCTACGTCCGCCGGCCTGCCGTCGCCGACGAGGGCGGTGTAGTCAGGGTGCCGCCGCCGGTGCCGGATCCGTTGCCCCGAATTCTGCTCGGATTGGGCCTGGCGCTGGTTGCCGGGGCCGTTCTCCGACGCTCGGCCCGGCGACGCTAGTAGCGCGCGAAGATCTTGGTGCTACCGTCAGACTGGAAGGATACCACGTCGAAATTACCCGGCTCCGCTCCCGGCGGGGCCATCCCAGGCGTGTGGGATGGCATCTCCGGCACCGCCAGCCCTGCGACCTTCGGCCTTTCCGTGAGTAGCCGGCGGATGTCCGAAGCCGGAACATGCCCCTCGATGAGATAGCCCTCCAGCCGAGCCGTGTGGCATGAGCGGACCCCGGAAGGCACTCCCAGCTTGTCCTTGATGCGGTCCATCTCTTCTTCATCGCGGATGATGGGTGCGAAGCCGTGCTCCCGTATGTGGTCCACCCACTTGACGCAGCAAGCGCAGGTACTGCTCTTCCAGACGCTGATCGGTGTGGGATTTCCCGCCAGATACGGGGACACAGCCCACAGGCGGCGCCCGGCGATGCCGGCCGCCAGAAGGCCCACCGTCTGAGATACGAACGCGCGTCGGTCGGTCATTCCACTTCCGTTCACCAGAGGTTTTCTCCTGTATCGAGCCGCCGCCTAACTTCGTCGGCGGGATAGGCAAGGACCGCCAGAACCGGCTCCAGCGATACGCTCGGCTGTCTGGAGACAAAGATACGAAGGCGGCGCGCGCTTCGATACAACTCATCGCCCACCCGGGGCAATCCCAGCTGCCCGGCCCGCCCGGCATCAGTAAGCCGCTCGACCGTTCCCCGCCGGGTGCGCAGCGGCAGATTCACTCCCAGCATGGAAGAACGAGCCGGGAAATCCACGAGCAGGCCACCTTCCGGCAGACCTGCCATCCGAGCCATCGCATCCTCCGCCAACTCCAGCAGGTCGGGGTCGGCACTGACCCACGACTGCAGGTTTGCAGGCACATCGGTGGCCGGCAGGTCGAGCGCCCGCTTGTGCAGGTGCCGTGCTCTGATAGAGGCGGCGAGCTGGTTGCAGTCTCGGCCGATCAGGAGCTCCATCAGTCCGTCGTCGGTGGCTTCCGCGATGAACTCCGGCGTCACGCTGCCTCGACGTACCGCCTGGCGCACCGCCCGCTTGAACATGCAGGTTGCCGAACGCACCGCGTGGTGCCAGTACACGTTCCGGTACATCTGGTACTTGGCGAACAGGAGCGATTCCAGCGCGCTGATTCCCTTTTCCCGTACGCCGACCTCATAGCGTCCGGGCTCAACCTCCACCAGCGTCAACGAGGAGAGCAGGCGATCCACGTCCACGGTGCCGTAGGGAACACCGCACATGCGCGAGTCGCGGCTCAGGTAGTCCACCTTGTCCAGATCGATCGAGCCCGAGATCAGACCCTGCAGCGGACTTGCGCTCGTCCCGCTGATCAATGCCCCTACCGCCGCCGGAAAGTCCTTGCCTCCGATCTCCACCAGCCGCTCGCCCAGCTCCCCCTGGGTGAGCTTCGCCACCCCAAGTGCCTCGTGCGAGGGAAAGCCGGCCTCCTCCAGGGCGTGGGAGAAGGGATAGTGCCCAATGTCATGCAGCAGCGCCGCCATGCGGACGGCGAGGCACTCCACCGGCGTGGCAGGCCCCAGCTCGCCGATCTCCTCCAGGCCCGCCAGCGCACGGCGGGTCAGGTGATATGCGCCGAGGGCATGTTCGAAGCGGGTATGAGTCGCGCCGGGATAGACCAGAAAGCTGTGACCGACCTGCCTTATGTACCGGAGGCGCTGAACGGTGGGAGTGTCCAGTGCGAGAAGCGCGGGGCGGTCGAGGCGGATGTTATCCCAAAGCGGGTCGCGGATGGTTTCACCGGGGCCGCCGGACAGCGGGTCAGGACCTGCCCTGCTCCGACGCCGGCCCCCTGAAGTCACACAATCGGCCCGGCCGCCGCTACCGCAGGGGGCACCTCCGACCGATAATGCTCGAAGTTCTGGCAGAACATCGTGGCGAGCTTCTTTGCCTGCGCGTCGTACGCCGCAGGATCGTTCCAGGTGGAGCGCGGCGACAGCACACCCGCCGGTACGTCTGGAACCGATACCGGCACCTCGAAACCGAATACCGGATCCCGACTGAACTTCGCTCGGTCCAAGGCCCCCGAGAGCGCCGCGCGGAGCATGGCCCGGGTATGGGTGAGCTTCATGCGTGACCCGGTTCCGTAAGGACCGCCGGTCCACCCCGTGTTGACCAGCCAGACCTTGGCGCCGTGCCGGGCAATGCGTTCACCCAGCATCTTGGCGTAAACCCCGGCGTGCAGCGGAAGAAACGGGGCGCCGAAGCAAGCAGAAAAGGTGGCGGATGGCTCGGTGACCCCGCGCTCGGTGCCGGCGACCTTGGCGGTGTAGCCCGAGAGGAAGTGATACATCGCCTGATCCGGGGTGAGCCGTGCAATCGGGGGCATGACCCCAAACGCATCCGCGGCCAGAAAAACCACGTTTGCCGGGTGGCCCCCGGCACCGCTCGGCAGGTGATTGGGGATCGAATCGATGGGGTAACAGGCGCGGGTGTTCTCGGTGATGCTGTCGGCGTCGAAGTTCACCCGCCGTGTGGCTGGATCGAGCACCACGTTCTCCAGCACTGTGCCGAACATCTGGGTGGCCCGGTAGATCTCCGGCTCGGTGTCAGGGCGGAGCCGGATCACCTTGGCGTAACAGCCGCCCTCGAAGTTAAAGACACCGCGGTCGCTCCAGCCGTGCTCGTCGTCGCCGATCAGCTGTCGGCTGGGGTCGGCAGAAAGAGTGGTCTTGCCGGTGCCGGAGAGTCCGAAGAATATGGCGGTGTCCCCGCCTGCTCCGACATTGGCGGAACAATGCATCGGCATCACCCCCCGCCCAGGCAGGAGATAATTGAGGGCGGTGAAGATGGACTTCTTCATCTCTCCCGCGTACCGGGTGCCACCGATGAGCACCACCTTTTTTTCGAAGTTGATGACCACGAAGGTACCCGTCCGGGTGCCGTGACGTTCCGGATCCGCCTGGAAGTCCGGTGCGTGCAGAACGGTGAAGCCGGGCCGGAATTGGACCAGCTCGGCTGGCACCGCCCGGATGAACATGTTTCGGACAAACAGCGCGTGCCACGCGTTGGGCGTGATGAACCTGACCGGAAGCCGGTAGGCCGGATCGGCCCCGGCAAAGAGGTCCTGCACAAAGAGCTCACGGGCCTCGAGGTAACCCCGGACATCCTCCTGAAGCCGTTCGAACGCCGCCGAATCGAGCCGGGCGTTCTTCTCCCACCAGATGCGCTCCGCCGTGGCGGGCTCCGCCACCAGGAACTTGTCCTTGGCTGACCGGCCGGTGTGCGGCGCGGTGACGGCGGTGAACGCGCCGCAGTCGGTGAGAACGCCCTCGCTCCGTCGCACCGCATGCTCCAACAGCTGCGGCGGCGTCAAGTTGGCGTATATCCGGATGGGAAAGAGGCCGTGCTCGACCAGGGTCAGGTTTTCGCGAGGGGCTGCGGTAGTTTCGGCAGTCATGCCCCTAATCTCGACAGCCGCGAGCGGCGATGCAACCTCACCGTGGAGCGGCGGTTAGAGTCGGCTCGATATGGTAGGCCAGCTCGGCCGTGGACCGGTCGCGCGGGCTCAAGGTAGACACCACCGGATCGGCGAACATGATGTCCTGGGGATTGGTCGAATGGGCGAAGATGCCGAGCGAGTGGCCGATCTCATGGGTCGTGGTGAGCGCGATACACTCGTCTACTCCCGGCGAGCCCGGCGTGAAACGAGCATCGACGTAGATCCGGATCGGCCGCAGAACTTGATTCCCGCCGGCCGACAGCTCGACGTCGGTGGCCCCCTGACACTCCGGGGCCAGCCCCCGCTCGAGCCGGGTAATCGAAAATCCCCCTTTCGGAGCGATCCCGACGCGGACGATCACATCCGCGGCGGTGGAGTCGGAAACAACCTCTCCCTCGAATTCTCCGTAGAGGAATGCCGCCTCCCACTCCCCTATGCCATGCTCGACATGAGCCGGCATGTTCAGCGAGTCCTCGGCCCAGAAGCGCACCGGCAGGTCGGCCTTCGGCCAATGGAAGCTGAGCGTGTCGACGCCGCCCACGATGCGCCGCCACTCGTAAGCGTTGCTCCGACTGGGCGCGGCGATATCGGCGCAGGACAGGATCAGAGTCCCGGTAGCCAGCCAGAGCAGCGGTCTACCCGCCGGAATCATGGGCGCCCCCGGGCCAGGCCCACTGCTGCGGAAATGCGTTGCACCCCCTGACTCTGGCTGAAGCCGCGGCTCTGGAGCTCGTCGGTCGTGAAGCGGTGGAAGTCGTAGCGCAGGGAAGCCATCAGGTCCCAATTGGACCCGGCGCGGCGGCGATAGTCTATCCCTGCTCCGGCCAGAAACCGGGTGGTCCCGCCTTGCAGAAAAATTCCGCTTTCGTCGCTGGGCCAATAACCCAGCAGACCCACGCCCGCCCTCCACTGTAGATCACCGGAGATCGGGCCATGCAGACCCAACGTGATGGTGCCGGTGCGGATGGTGCCCAGGTCGGTCGAGGCGTCGGCCTCGGTCGACTGGTACCCCGAACTGGTGAGCGACACTTCCAGGCCGGCCTGATAGAGGGGGGCAATGGGAAGCGAAGCGCCGAAAGCCAGTGTTGGCGCCAGTTTTTGCTGGACCTCGATCTCTTCGATGATGTCGTCACGGATCAGCGGCGTGGCCCAGGTAATACCCAGTCGCGCGTTGTAGTCCACCTGTGCCTGCAGCGCCGGTAAGCCCACGGCTGGAGCGATGATCAACGCCGCTAGTATGGCTCGCATGCCCGCAAGTATCGCCGGAGATGGGAGATCGGTCAACGAGCGACGGCCGCTCGAGCGTACCGCCGCAATCGCCGGAGCATTTTCCGGTCTGCGGTGACCCCGTCGTCGCCCTTAGGCGTCTCTATGATCTTGATGATGTGGGCCAGTTGGGGATCGGTCATTATCCGTCGGAACGGCTCCGGACCCAGCGAGCCCTCCCCGATGAGCTCATGCCGGTCGCGCCGCGACGCGAATCCGGTCTTCGAGTCGTTCAGGTGAAGGCACAGGAGCTTGTCCAGTCCGAGAATCTCGTCCCACGACCGCCAGACCCCCTCGTAATCATTCCGCAGATCGTAGCCGGCCGAGTACAGGTGGCAGGTGTCGGCACAGTACGCCACCTTATGGCGCACATCGTCGCCTACCGCCGCCCGGAGCAGCGCCAGCTCCTCGAAGGTGCAGCCGAGCGCGGTCCCGCAGCCGGCGGTTGTCTCCAGCAACAGCACGGGCGCTCCCGGCACCGCGCGCAGACAACGGGTATACGCCGCGGCGTTCCGGGCGATGCCGGCGGCGCGGTGGTCCATGTAATTGCCGGGATGGGACACCAGATAGGGAATCCCGAACCCTTCGCACCGACGGAGCTCTGCGATGAACGAGGCCTCGGAGCGGGCGCGTAACCCCCGGTCCGGTGAGGCGAGGTTGATAAGGTAGGAATCATGCGCCACTATACTGGTCAGCTTGCAGCGCTCGTATTCCCTCCGGAATGCGTCGCACACGTCCGCGGAAATACTTGGCTCCCGCCACTGGCTCGGTGTCTTGGTGAACACCTGGATCGCGGACGCTCCTATGGTTTTGCCCCTGACCGGCGCCGTTTGAACGCCGCCCTGGACGGACACATGAGCGCCAAGACGCTCCACTGGACTCAACGGATGCATCTGTTCCTCGGTCGCGCGTGATTCAAGGGGCGGCGGAGTCACCCGGTCGGCCCAGGGTCCTCCTCCTGGGCGAGCCGTCGGCGCGGCCGGCCGGCCTTGAACGAGCCCTCACCCGGGCCGGCTTCCAGCTGGTCGAGCGTGAAGATCCGTCGGCCGATCCGGAGGCCGATGCCATTCTCATTACGCTGAAGAATACCAGCGAAGATACCCTCAGCCATCTGTTGGCCGCCTCGGGAACCGGACCTCAAGTTCCCCCCCGGATCGTGGTCATTGCAGAGCCGGACCGGGACGCCCCGGCAGCGGCCCTGTGTCTCGGCGCCGAGGACGCGGTGGCGGCGCCGATCCATCTACCCGAGCTTTGTGCCCGGGTACATGCGCGCATTCGGGACAAGCTGCACGCGGCCCGCGGGTCCCAGATGGAACAGCTTCGGGATGCGACCCAGGCGGTGATCGAACCGGGCCTCGATCCGGATGAGCTGGTCCTGACCCTGCTGCGCCGCCTCGCACGAACCTTCGATCTGGCTCACTGCTCCTTCGTGTCGGTCGCGCCCGGCTCCGAGACCGTTCGGGTGGTGGCCGAGGTGCAGCGCCCCTGGTCCGACGAGGAGCACCTGGAGCTGAGCCGCCATCCCGAGATCGCTGAGGCTATCCGGACCCGGCGCTCGGTGGTCAAATCAGTGCTCTCCAGCCATCCCGGCGAGGCAGCCCGCACCCTGGTGGTGCTGCCCATAGAAGCCAACGACCGGGTGTCTGGAACCCTGTTGCTCGGCACCCGTGAAGCGCATCGCCGTCTCAGCCCCCTGCAGCTGGAATTTGCCGCCGGTCTCGCTCGCGTGGCGGCCGCAGCCCTGGAGGAGAATCGGCGAGTCGGACTGAATGGTGGGAGCCTCGGCGATCGGCCCCCGGTTCCCGACTCCGATCCCCGGCTCCGCGCACTCGATTCCCGCGTGCGTGAAGAGTTCGAGCGCGCCCGCCGTTATTCACTGAGCTTCAGCCTGATCCTGCTGGGAATAGACGAGCTGACCGGGGTCAGCGAGCGGCAGGGCCCGGAGGCGGCGGAGCGGTTGAGGCGCGACGTGGCCGACGTGCTGCGAAAGGAGCTGCGGTTGCCCGACTTCGTGGTGGGCTACGGCGCCAGCGAGTTCGCCATCGTGCTGCCCGAGACGGGCCCCAGCGGGGCGCGGCAGTCGGTGCTTCGGGTCCGGGATCGGTTGGCCGTGGTGCCGACCGCGGGCGACCCCCGCCTGGAGCATCCGCGCTTCAGCGCGGGTATCGTGACCTATCCGCACCCGGCGATATCGCAGAGCGACGAGCTCTATGCCATTGTGGAGGCGGCGCTGATGCGAGGGAAGGCGCAGTCGGGCGAGCGGATCGGGGTGGCGGTGTAGCGGTCAGCGGGACAGCGGGACAGTGGGACAGTGGGACAGTGGGACAGTGGGACAGTGGGACAGCGGGACAGATACATTGAAGCCATAACGCCGACAGAACAAGCTGACCCGCCGACCCGCCGACCCGCCGACCCGCTGTCCCGCTGTCCCGCGGACCCCTACCGCCTCCGCAGCCATGTCGCCGGATCGAGCGCGATCTGGTTCTCTCCCCGAATCTCGAAGTGCAGATGAGGACCGTAGTCGGAGTTCTGGCCGCCCACCGCGCCGATCACCGCACTCCGCTTCACCGACGCTCCCAGCTTTACGGCGGCCGACTCCAGGTGGGAGTACACCGAGTAGTACCCGTTGCCGTGCTCCAGCACCACTGTCAGGCCGTACGTGCCGAACTGTCCCACCAGCCGCACCGTGCCGCTCTCCACGGCCTTCACGGGCGTGCCCACACCAGCGGCGATGCCCACCCCGTTCCAGCGTATGATTCCGCCGCTCGGCAGGGTATCGCGCCCGAACTTGTAGACGATGCCGCCCTCCACCGGCCAGTCGAGGCTCCCGAGGTCGGCAGTCGTGATCGAGCCTGGCGTCGTCACCGTACCCCGCAGGGCCCCGCGTGCCAGCTCGTCCCGCCGGGCGCGCTCCAGCGAGGCGAGGAGCCCATTGAGGCGAGCCTCATTTTTCTGTAGCTCAGTCAACCGACGTTCGGTGCTCCGGGCCGAGCGCTGCAGGCTCTGGAGCCTGCGCGCGCGGGCTGATGCCAGCGCGCTGTATTTGCCGAACTCGGCCTCCCGCTCGTCCCGGCGGCGGTCCAGCTCGCCCCGGACGTTGAGTATGTTGTTGCGCTGGGTGACAACCCGGTTGCGCAGCTTCTCGACATCGGTGACCAGCGAGCGATCCTGTTGACTGGTCAGGTAGAGATACTTGTACCGGCTCAGCAGGTCGCCGAAACCTTCGGCCGCCAGCAGCACCTGAAAGGTACGGAGCGGACCTCGCTTGTAGATGTCGACCAGGCGCCGTTCCAGCACTGCCCGCCGCTCGGCCAGATTATCCTGCGCCAGGATGAGCTCGGCGCTGGCACGGTCGAGCTGGGAGGCGAGGCCGCCAATCTGGCGCTCGATCTCGTTGACGATCCGCTGGGTGGACTCCCGCTGCCGCTCCAGGTTGCTCAGCTCGTCGTTGACGTCGTGCACCTGGCCCTGTAGCCGGCGTTGCTGCTGCTCCAGCCGGTCGCGCTCGGCGCGGATTTCTTCGAGGCGGCGGCGGGACTCCTCCAGATCTGGAGTTCCTTGGGCATGCGCAAGATCCACGGAGAAGAGAAGCACCGCGAGCACGCCGAGCGGGTAAGCGGGTAAGCTGGTAAGCGGGACAGCAATGAGACAGCGGAGAGTTATTGGCACCAGGAGCAGACGTACCCGCCTACCCACTGTCCCGCCTGCCCTCCTATACATGCCTCAAATGCCTCCCGACGCTGACCATGCTCCCGCCCAGCCCGAGCAATACGCCGAACACGATGATGATTAGCATATGCTGGGGGCCGAAGAAGATGAGCCCGGAAAGTGTGCCCCCGCTGTTGTCGCGGAAGAGCAGGTATCCGGCGTAGCAGAGGACCAGCGAGAGCAGCCCGCCGAGCAAACCCTTGAGAGCTCCCTCGAGGAGGAACGGGCCGCGAATGAACCAGTTGGTGGCGCCGACCAGCCGCATGATGGAGATCTCACGGGCCCGCTGGAGCAGGGTGAGGCGGATGGTGACTCCGATGATGACCACGGCCACCGCCGCGAAGGCCAGTCCGATCACCAGGCCGACCAGACCAGTGAGGTTGCGCAGCTGATCGAGCTTCTGGACCCACTCACGTCCGAAGCGGACGTCGTCGATGAAGCCGAACCCCTTGAGCCGCTCGGCCACCCTTCCCACTGCGGCCGCGTCACGGTAACCCTCCTTCAGCCGAACCTCGATGGACGCCGGCAGGGGATTGACCTGGAGGTCACGATACGCATCCCTGAACTCGACCATCTCGGCCCGGGCCCGGCGGAGCGCTTCCTCTTCGCTGACATAGCTCACGTCGCGGACTTCGGGGAAGGCGGAGATATCCTGAGTCGCGATGGCGACGGTCTCCGCCGGAGTACCCCGGAAAATGTACGCTACTATCTCAACCCGTTCCTCGATCCCCCGGAGCGCCTCGCGCAGATTGATGGCGACCAGACCGAAAAGCCCCACGGTGAACAGGGAGAAGGCGATGGTCGTGATGGACAGCACCGACAGCAGCGGGGCCCGCCGGAACGACAGCAATGCCTCGCGGGTAAGCAGCTTCACGAGCGTTCCGCTGCCGCCGCCTCGTCGACATCGCTGTCATAGACCAGGCTGCCGTCACGCATCTCGATGGTCCGGTAGACCGTCTGCCGCACCAGATCGAGGTCGTGGGTTGCCATGACAACCACGGTGCCGCCGTTGTTGATATCGCGCAGGAGTTGAAAGACGCCGCGAGTGGCCCGCTCATCGAGGTTACCGGTGGGCTCATCGGCCAGCAGAATGGCGGGATCGTTGACCAGCGCCCGAGCGATGGCCACCCGCTGCTGCTCCCCGCCGGAGAGCTCGCGTGGGTACGCCCGGCTCTTGGCAGAGAGCCCTACCTGAGTCAGGACTCGCATGACCCGGGCCGCGATCGTGTCGGTGCGCGCGCCCGTCACCTCCAGGGCAAAGGCTATGTTCTCTTCCGCCGTTCTATCCTCCAGCAGCCGAAAGTCCTGGAACACCACACCGAGCCGGCGCCGAAGCCGCGGTACATCATCCGGCCGCAGCGCGCTGACGTTGTAGCCGGATACCCGCACCTCTCCGCCGCTGGGCCGCTGCTCGGCAAAGAGGAGTTTCATGATCGTGGATTTCCCGGCCCCGGAATGGCCGGTCAGGAAGACAAATTCACCCTTGGAGACGTGAAAGGTCACGTCCTTCAGGGCCATGGCACCGTTGGGATAGGCTTTGTATACGCTGGCGAAACGGATCACGTCGTGGAATTAAGAGGGTCAAGGGTCAAGGGTCTAGGGTCTAGGTGGCATGTAGACTCTCGACTCTAGACCCTAGACCTCTTTCAAGACCCCTTCAGCCCCTGCTCCAGGTCGCCGATGATGTCTGGCGCGTCTTCGATGCCGCAGCTCAGACGGAGGAACCCGTCGGGGATGCCGATCTTGCTGCGTCCCTCGGGCCCGATTCCTTTATGCGAGGTGAGCCGCGGCTCCGAGACCAGTGTCTCCACCCCGGCCAGGCTGGGCGCGTGGGCAATCAGCTTCAGCCGCTTGAGCATCCGTTCGGCGGCCCGGGCTCCGCCCTTGAGCTCGAGTCCCACCATTCCGCCGAAGCCGCCCAACACAGCACTGGCGTGCGCGTGGTCGGGATGGGACGGGAGCCCGGGATAATGCACTCGGGAGAAGCCGGCGTGCTGTTCGGCCCATTGGGCCACGGCCATCCCGTTGCTGTTGTGGCGCTCCATCCTCAGAGCCAGGGTGCGGATACCGCGATCGATCAGCCAGGCAGCATGCGGGTCTATAGCCTGTCCCCACAGCCGCATCAGCCGGATGACCTCTTCCACGAACGATGCCGATCCTGCCACGGCGCCTGCGATGACGTCGCTGTGCCCGTTGAGGTACTTGGTGGCGCTGGTGATCACGACGTCGGCCCCGTGCTCCAGGGGCCGGTAATTGATGGGGCTGGCGAAGGTCGCATCGACCAGCAGGGCCAACCCCTGCTCCTTGGCCACGTACGAGATCGGACCGAGATCGATGACCCGCATAAGCGGGTTGGTGGGGGTCTCGACGAAGATAGCCCGCGTGGCCTTGCGGACCGATTTCCGCCATAGGCGGGGCTGGTCGGGACTGACGTACGTCACGTCGATACCGAACCGGCCCAGCTCCTCGTCGAACAGCTTCTGGGTGCCGCCGTAAATCCAGGTACTCGAGATGAGGTGGTCGCCCGGACGCAGTACCGCGAGATGAGCCAGCGACGTCGCCCCCATGCCGCTCGCCACGAACACGGCGGAATCGGCCCCTTCGAGCAGGGCGTACTTGCGCGCCAGGTCCAGCTGATTCGGGTTGTTGCCGTAGCGGCTGTAGAGCACCTCGTCTTCCGAGCCGATTGGGTTGAGGAAGGTGCTGCTCTGATGTAGCGACGGCGCGACGGGACTCCAGTCCGGCCGGCGGTGAGGAACGCCATGGATGGCGACGGTCGAGAGGCCCAGCTTGGGCCGGGTCATGCAGTTTGAAGCGGGTAGTACAGCTCGCCGATGGGCCGGACCAGCCGGTTGACCGTGAGGTCGCCCAGGGCTTCGCGGCTGCGGGTCGGGGTCCAGCCCAGACCTCGCGCCAGGCCGCTCACGTCGAGCGGGCCCCGCTCCACGATGCAGCCGAACGCCGCCCGCGCGTCGGCCGGCACCCAGCCGAGAAGCCTCGGAGCGTGGCTGCCGGGTGGTACCGCGGTAACCGCCAGCCGGTGGTGGGTCAGGACATGGTCGATGGCCTCATGGTGATCCTCCCGGAGACCCTGCAGGACGACGAAGTACGCGGTACGCACAGTCAGCAGCAGCTTCGCGACCACTTCATCGGCGCAGCTCAGGTCCACCAGCTCGATATCCGAGAAATCGAGCAGCGCGGTGAGGCAGTTCGAATCGGCGAGGGTCGCTTCGATCCGGGTACGGACCGCCGCCCCGGTCGGCCGCGTGACCAGGTTGCGGTAGGGTGCCGCAACGGCCTCCCGCAGGAGCATTCCGATCCGGATCGTATGGATCACCGGCCCTGGGCCTCCTGGGCGGGGATGATGATCTGCACCTGGGCTCCGGGAAAGTAGGGAAGATGGTCGCTCATGGGGACATCCTCGTCCCACGGCGGGACAATGGATAGGCGCGCGGTCCCGCTCCGAATGGAGATCTTACCCTCCCACTGGTCGAGAAAGCGTTTGATGAACGCGAGGCCCTGACCCCGGCCCGGGTCACGAAACCGGCTGACGTTCTGGATCAGCGCAGCTTCCAGCGCGGCGCCATCGCCCCAGCGCTCGCCGAACCGTTTGGCGTGGGCGCTTTCGAGTGAGCGCCGAAAACCTACGCCGGCATCGCTGACCGCAATGACGACGACGCGTCGTCCCAGCCGGCGGCGAAAGGTGTAGGCTTGCACCGCCACCCACCCGCTGGTGCCGGCGTGCTCCACAATATTCTGGCACGCCTCCGAAAGCGCCATACTGAAGCGAAGTGTGGCCTTCATTTCGAGCCCCAGCTCTCCGTGCAGGATCCGCGAAGCGCTCTCCGAGATCTTGTGCACTACACCATGCACGTCTTCCGATGCGCGCACCGGGGTCACGTCGAGCAAAACGTCCGACGGTCCCGTAGTGCTGCTGCGAGGCACCTTCCCATGGATCTCGAACAGCTCGGCCGCCTGGGTGAAGAATCCCGCGCGGGCCCAGTAGCGCTTTACCTCGTCGCTGGTAGGCACCGTGAGCAGCGGTTTCTCCTGCTTGGCCTCGCTGAGGGCCTGTCCCGCTGTCAGAATTCCGATCAGGCCGTAGGGCGAGGCCCACTGGGTAGCGCGCGCGTCCACCAGGACCTTTTCCCCCGGTGGCCACTCGCCGAATCCAGCGGCAAAGGTATCGAAGCTGCGGTCGTCGAAATGGCTGGGGACCTCGATGACCCGCGTCACGGCGTCACCAGCTCGCCACGCAGGTGACTCGCCAGGCCGGTGGCGCCGCGAAAGCCGGCATTGCGGGCGGCCAGGCCGGTTGCATGGCCCAGTGCGGCCTCAACGGTATCGCCGGCCAGCAGGCGCGCGAACGCGACGGCCCCAAACACGTCTCCGCATCCAGTAGGATCGATGGTCTCGACGGAGGGAGCCGAGATCAACGCGGTGCGTACTGACAGCGGGGCGGTGTGCTGTTGCTGCCCCGCTGCCCCGCTGCCCCGCTGAGCCAACCCATCGAACCCCGGCGCCGCCACATAGGCGACTCCCTTGGGACCCAGAGTCACCGCCAGCAGCGAAACCCCGGCCTGAAGCGCCTGGGCGGACAGGCTGAGAGGGTCGGGAGACAGCTGCCTCATCTCATCCTCGTTGAGCTGCACCACATCGAAGCATCCGAACCACTCCGAGGCTTGCGGCAGCGGTTGGAGCACCCGCATGCCGTCCTGCTGCATGCCGAGGAACAGGCTGTGGAAATCAGCATAGAGCGGCCCCGGAAATCCCTGGCGCAGCGCCTGCGCGGTCCCGAGGCACAGCTCGAAGCCCGAAATGAAGTTGACATACAGCGCGTCGAGGTCCCGGACCATGGGCCCCAGCTCGGTCCAGGTCCAACCCGGCACGCCTCCTGCCATCCGCTCGCAGCGCCGCTCGGTGGACTGATAGTGGAGCACCACACGATTATTGGGTGCCGTCACCTCCACACAGCGGCCGCCCGGAGTCAGCCGCGTCAGCCCGCCGAGCAGCTGTTGCGCCTCGCGGCCGAGGTCGCGGCCCACCTTGATCAGTGGCACGATCTCCCAGTCCCGGGGCAGACTCGCCTCCAGGCCGGCGAGTGCATACGCGATCCCGCCCCACTCCTCCACCGGCGGCGCCAGCGGATCCCGCCCGTAGATCAGGTCCCAGACGAGGGACCCCACGACTCCTATTTTCGGCATCTAGGGCCGCGAGGCGGCTGAATCCAGGAACACCTTTGCGGCTCCGTATACTCCCGCGGTGCCGGTCAGCTCGCAGGGCACAATTCGGCAGACCTCCACCGCGGGCTTGAAGGCGCGACGGGCCACCTCCCGGCGAAGTGGGGCGAACAAGTGATCGCCCGCCAGCGTAACTCCGCCGCAGACCACCACGACTTCGGGATTGAAGATGTTCAACAGGTTGGCGATCCCGATGCCGAGGAACTTCGCGGTATCGTTGACGACATCCATGGCGAGCTCGTCGCCATCGTGTGCGGCCTGGTACACGGTTTGGGCCGTGATGCGCGCCAGATCGCCGCCGACGTACCGGGCCAGGCTGCTCTCCGCGCCGGCCTTGATCTCCTCACAGGCGCGCAGCGCGATATTCGGTCCCGAGGCATATGCCTCCAGGCAGCCATAATTGCCGCATTTGCAGCGGCGCCCTTCGGTGTCGATCGTGGTGTGGCCGATCTCACCGGCGCAGTCCGACGCCCCGTGGTACAGCCGGCCATCCAGAATAATGCCGCCTCCGATCCCGGTACCGATGGTGATGCCGATCGCGTTCCGGGTCCCCTGTGCCGCGCCCCGCCACCACTCGCCGAGCACCGCGCAATTGGCGTCGTTATCGAGCGACGCGGACAGCTTCAGCCGGTCATGGATGATCTGTCGCAACGGCAGGTTCACCCAACCCAGGTTTGGGGTCAGCAGCACGACGCCGCTCTTGGTGTCCAGCGGGCCGGGCGCGCCGACGCCCACGCCGATGATCTCGGCGTCCGGGATCTCGCGTTTCGTCTGATCGATAGTCCGTTTGGACAGCGCGATCAGCCGCTCCAGGACGTCGCGCTCGCCCGCTTCGGCTCCGGTGGGCTCGCTGCCCAGGGCATGCAGGGCGGAGCCGTCCTCGGCGACGCTGCCGACTACGAGGTTGGTGCCTCCGATGTCAATTCCGAGGACAAATCGCACGCGACTCCTCTTGACTGAGCACGGCGGCCAGAGCCGCGGCTACGGTTTCGACTGACAGGTCACGCATACAGCGGTGGTGTCCCAGGGGACATTTCTGCGGGCCATGGCTGGAGCACGGCCGGCAGGCCAGTCCCTCTTTCCCGAGCGCGATGTCTCCCGGCCCCCGCGGCGCAAATCCGAATTCGGGTATCGTGGGACCGAAGATGGCCACCACCGGAGTCCCCACGGCAGTCGCCAGGTGCAGCGGCGCGGAGTCATTGGTCACCAGTGCCGCGGCCCGGCTGATCACCGCGGCGGAGGTGCGCAGACCAATCCTGCCGGTGGCGCTGGCGCTTCGCCTGGGCGCCGCTGCGAGAATGTCAGCCGCCAGGGGGCTGTCCTCGGTGCTCCCCACGATCACGCAGGGCCGGTCCAGCCGGGCGGCGAGCTCCCGGTAGTAGGGCCAGCGCTTCGTGCCCCAGATCGACCCCGGGGCCAGCGCCACGAAGCCCGGACCGATGCCAGAGGCCTGAAGCCACTCCTCGGCAGCCCGGTGATCGTCGGCGGTGAGTCCCAAACTAACCGGTGCCGATATGACGACGTCACCGAGCAGCGTCAGGAGCCGCTCCACCTCGTGCCCCGTCGCCGGGCGGGGCACGCGCCGGGTGTAGGTCGCCGCGGCGAGAGTTCCGGCGAAACCGATCCGCTGGCGGCCGCCGGACCAGAGCGCCAGCAGCGCCGACCGAACGGAGCGGTGCGGAAGATAGACGGCCGAGTACCCTCGAGCCCGAAGCGCAGCCGAGACCCTCCGGAATCCCGCGATACCCCGGTCGGCTCCATGCTTGTCATAGCGGATGATCGCCCGGATTGCCGGGTGTCCCTCCAGCAGCGTGGCAGCCGCCGGAGTGGTCACCACATCAACCGGCCCGTGGCGCTGGGCCAGAGCGGCGAGCAGCGGCGTGGTCAACACGACGTCGCCCAGGAAGGCGGTCTGTATTACAAGGACGGAAGGAGGGAAAGAGTGAACGATGGATGCGTTCTCGCGATCCCCCTTTCCCACCTTCCCACTTTCCCTCGTTCCCTCCTCCATCAATCCACCTGTAGTACAGCCAGAAACGCCTCCTGCGGAATCTCCACCGCCCCGATCTGCTTCATCCGCTTCTTCCCCTCCTTCTGCTTCTCGAGGAGCTTGCGCTTGCGGGTGATGTCTCCACCGTAGCACTTGGCCAGCACGTCCTTCCGGAAAGCGGAGATAGTCTCCCGGGCGATCACCTTGTTTCCAATGGCAGCCTGGATCGCCACCTGATACAGCTGGCGCGGAATCAGCTCCTTGAGCTTCTCGGCCACTTTTCGGCCCCACTCCTGGGCCTTGTCGCGGTGGATGATGACGCTGAAGGCGTCGATCGCGTCGCCGTTGATGAGCATGTCGAGCTTGACGAGGTCCGACTCGCGGTAGTCGGCCGCCTCGTAGTCGAGCGAGGCATAGCCGCGGCTCAGCGATTTGAGCTTGTCGTAGAAATCCAGCACGATCTCGCCCAGGGGAAACTCGAAGTCGAACTCCACCCGGGCAGTGTCGATGTAGTGCATCCCATTGTAAATCCCGCGCCGCTCCTGACCCAGCTTCATGATGCCGCCGATATACTCCGCCGGCGCCATGATACGCGCCTTGACGTAGGGCTCGTCGATGCGTGCGATGTTGGCCGGGTCCGGCAGGTTGCTGGGATTCTCCAGCAGCAGCATCTCGCCGTCGGTCTTGTAGACGTGGTATTCCACCGTGGGTACGGTTGTGATGAGATTCAGATCGAATTCGCGCTCCAGCCGCTCCTGAACGATCTCCATGTGCAGCAGACCCAGGAAGCCGCAGCGGAAACCGAACCCCAGCGCGGTAGAGGACTCCGGCTCGTAATGCAGGCTCGCGTCATTCAGCCGGAGCTTCTCCAGCGCATCGCGCAAGCCCTCGTACTGCTCCGAGTCGGTGGGGTAGACGCCGGCGAACACCATGGACTTGACGTCACGATAGCCCGGCAGGAGCTCACTGGCGCGATTGGAGGCGTCGAGGATGGTGTCGCCTACCCGGGCATCACGGACATCGCGCAGGCTGGCGACCACGTACCCGACCTCTCCCGCCTCCAGGCTTTCGGTTGGATGCTGGCCCAGCTGGAGATACCCCACCTCGTCCACGTGGTGCACCTCGTCCGGGTGGGCGCCGAAGACGATCTCGGTGCCTTCCCGGATCACGCCGTCCACGACGCGGATGCTGGGCACGGCTCCGCGGTAGCGGTCGTAGTAGGAGTCGAAGATGAGGGCCCGCAGCGGAGCGTCCAGCCGGCCTCGCGGCGGCGGTACCCGCGCGACGATCGCCTCGAGCAGTTCCGGAACGCCGGTTCCCTCTTTGGCCGAGACGGCAAGGATCTCCTCCCGCTTTGCGCCGATCAGATTCATGATCTCCTCCGCGCGCCGCTCGGGTTCGGCGCCCGGAAGATCGATCTTGTTGAGCACCGGAATGATCTCCAGCCCGGCATCCATCGCCAGAAACAGATTGCTCAGGGTCTGGGCCTGGATGCCTTGGGAGGCATCTACCACGAGAATCGCGCCCTCGCAGGCGGCCAGAGAACGGGAAACCTCATAGGTGAAGTCCACGTGGCCCGGGGTATCGATGAGGTTGAGCTCGTAGGAGCTGCCGTCGGCCGCCGTGTAGCTCATGCGCACGGCGTTCAACTTGATGGTGATACCACGCTCTCGTTCCAGATCCATCGTATCCAGCAGCTGCTCCCGCATCTGGCGCTTCTCGACCGCGCCGGTGGCTTCGATCAGCCGATCAGCCAGAGTGGATTTGCCATGGTCGATGTGGGCGACGATGCAGAAATTGCGAATTGTTGAGCGAGACATGGAGGGGAAGATAAGGGCAGCGGGGCCGCAGGGCAGCAGGGCAGCAGGGCAGTTTCAAGCGAGGTGATTACTGTTTAGCGCGATGGCCACGACAATCCCCCAGGCGTCAAACCGCCCCGCTGCCCCGCCGCCCCGACGACTTCTGACGTCGCAGGATGCAGGCATGCTGCTGGTGTGTCTGATCTGGGGCATGAACTTCAGTGTCACCAAGTCCGCCTTCGATCAGCTCGCGCCGCTGCCGTTTACCGCCATCCGATTCACGGTTTCCAGCCTGCTGCTGTGGGTCATCATCCGGCTAACCGGGGAAGCCACCCCGCTGCCGCGTCCCGCGCTCGCGAGACTGGTCATCCTGGGCCTCGTGGGGAACAGCTGCTATCAGCTGGCTTTCATGCTGGGCCTGGCGCAAACCACCGCCACCAACAGCGCGCTGATTCTATCCACCGTTCCCACCGTCGTCGCGGTAATGGCCGGCGCGCTGGGCCTGGAGCGGATCACACCCCGGATGTGGTGGGGGATCGCCCTGGGGACACTCGGCGTGGTGCTGGTCATCGCCGCACGAGGCGTCGGCTTTGATCGGGCCACGCTGGCCGGTGACCTGCTGACGGTGCTGGCGGTGCTCTGCTGGGCCGGCTACACCGTGGGGCTGCGCCAGGTGCCCGAGGGCGTAAGCCCGCTTCGGGTCACCGCCATTACGACCATCGCGGGAACCCCGGTACTGCTGCTGGCCGGCCTGCCCGGGGTCATTCGCCTCGACTGGGATTCGGTGGGAGTAAACGCCTGGCTGGCGGTGGCGTACTCCTCGGTGCTGTCGCTGGTGGTGGCCTACCTGCTCTGGAACCGAAGCGTGAAGGCCATCGGCGGCGCCCGAACCGCCATCTACATGTGCCTGACCCCGGTGGTGGCGGTGTTCGGAGCCTGGCTACTCCTGGGCGAGCGGCCCCACCCGCTGCAGGCCGTCGGCGCGGTCTTCATCATCGTGGGCGTGCTGCTCACCAGGACGGGCGGGGGTGATGAAAAAGCGTGAGCGGGCACCGCAATAACGTGAGCGGGGACCGAAAAACGTGAGCGGGACAAGGACAAACGTGTGGTAAACGGGGGAAACAGGATCGAAGCAGATACCTCATCCCGAGCGGAGCGAGGGATCTACTCAGCCAGCTCTCGGAGACGGCATGCTGGATCCCTCATTCGCTTTGCTCACTCGGGATGAGGTGCTTCCTGACCACCCCGTTCACCGCTCAGGTTCGTTCTAGCCGCGCTCACGTTGTTGTGGTTCCCGCTCACGTCGTTGCTTCTTCCACGATCTCCTTCCGGCTCTTCGGATTCCATTCCGGGCGCTTCGCTGCGTTGCCCACCTCCTGGCCCAGGTAGAACAACAGCTTGAGGATGCGTGCTTCCTTCTCGCTGTCGATCTTCTCGGGCGAGTCGGTGACCTCGTGATAATCCTCGTGCACGCCGTTGAAGAAGAACAGGATGGGCACGCCCTTGCGGGCAAAGTTGTAATGGTCGGATCGGAAATAGAAACGCTCCTCCGGCCAGCGGTCGTCAATCGCCGTCATGTTGAGCTCGGGATGGGCCGCGTTGACGCGGTTGAGCGTGGCGCCGAGGTCGGAATGCTCCTTGCCGATCGCGACGATGGTGTCGGGCCAGTTGCGGCCGATCATGTCGAGGTTGAAGTTGGCCACGAGCTGCTGCACCGGTACGGGAGGGTTGTTGGCGAAGTAGCCGCTGCCCCAGAGACCCTTCTCCTCGCCACTGACCGTCAGGAAAATCAGCGACCGCTTCGGCCGCGCGCCGGGCCGGCTGAACGCCTCCGCCAGCTCGAGGATGCCCGCGGTGCCGGACGCATCGTCGTCCGCGCCGTTGTTGATGCTATCTGCCTGCCCCGGTGTAATGCCCACGTGGTCCATGTGGGCGGAATACACCACGTATTCGTTCTTGAGCGTGGGATCGGTTCCCTCCAGGATGCCGATGGTGTTGGGCGCCGTCAGTGAGGAAGTCACGCTGTCGGTCATCTCGATTCCCGCCCGCAGCGATGGAACCTCCCGTGCTATCGGCGTGAGACTGGTGCGGAGAGTCGCCAGCTCGACGCCGGCTGCTGCCAGCGCATTTCTGACGGCGGCGGGATGGACCTGAAGGATTACTGGTTTGTCCGTCGGCATCCCTATGACCGTACGCTCCGGATATCGCTTCGGCGTGGAGCTGGCAAAGGTCGCCGAGTCGGCGTCGCTCAGAATCAGGACCGCCTTGGGCCCAGCCAGAAAGAGAATCCGTAGGACCTGCTGCAGAGTTGCCGGATCGGCCTTTGCGGGCGTCACGAACACGACCACCTTGCCTCGCACTTCCAGCTTCCCCGCGGTCGCGGCTGTGTGTGTGCCCGCCACCAGCATGGCGCTTCCCCTCACTGGCTTTTCCGGAGTTACCCCGCCCTGAAAGCGCGCCGCGTTGACAAAGCTGGCCGATTGCTCCTTGCCGCCCGCCGAGAACACCACTCGCGAGCGAGCCGGGTCGAGCCTCCGCCGGGTGACCGGGTAGCGCTGAATCGAGGTCTTGAGGCCGAACCGGCGGAACTGGCTGGCGACGTATTCCGCCGTGAGCT
Source organism: uncultured Gemmatimonadales bacterium (assembly GCA_963840165.1). Lineage (GTDB taxonomy): Bacteria > Gemmatimonadota > Gemmatimonadetes > Gemmatimonadales > GWC2-71-9 > CAVVWJ01. The sequence goes on along the minus strand of CAWIXT010000006.1, from coordinate 242,157 downwards.
CGAGTCCACGGCTCGGGGTGTCGCGACCCATCATGGAGTCGTCAGCGATAATGCCGATCCGGCGCGCTACATCCACCGCGGTGATGGTGCGCGCGGCCTGCAACGAAGGTTCGGATGTCTGGGCATGGCTGGGGGTGGGGAGCAGGGAAAACCCCGAGAACAGGCCAAGAAAAGTCACACTGCGCATTCGCATTCCTATTTATTGAGGTTACGGCGGCGGATTACCTGCGTTCCACGATCTGGCGGTAGCTGGCGGCATCCCACTTGGGACGCGGCATTGTGTCCGCTATCCGCGTGCCCAGATAGAAGAGAAGCTGCACCAGCCGGGCCTGTTTCTCGACATCGATCCGGCTGGCCTCATCGGTTGGCTGATGATAGTCGGGGTGTGTGCCGCTGGTGAAGAATAGAAAGGGAACGCCCTTGCGGGCGAAGTTGTAATGATCGGACCGGTAGAAGATGCGCTCCTCGGGCCACCGATCCGCAATGGGCGTCATTCGCAGTTCGGGGTGCGCCGCTACCACCGACCGGAGAGTGGCGCCCAGATCGGTCTGCTCCAGGCCGACCGCGATCACCGAATCCTGCCAGTTCCTCCCGATGAGGTCCATGTTGATGTTGGCGACGATCCGGGACAGCGGGACCGGAGGGTGTTCGGTGAAGTGCGCGCTGCCCAAAAGACCATCCTCCTCGGCGCTGGGCGCCAGAAACAGAATCGACCGCCGCGGCCGCACGCCGGGTTGGCGGAACGCCTGCGCCAGCTCCAGCAACCCGGCCACGCCGGAGGCGTTGTCATCAGCGCCGTTGTTGATGCTGTCAGGCTCCCCCGCCCGCATCCCGATGTGATCAATGTGCGCCGAGTAGACCAGATACTCGTTGCGCAACAAGGAATCGCTGCCCTCGAGAACCCCTATTACGTTGGGCACCTGGCCGCGCGCAAACACCCGCTTGGCCAGCCGGAGCTCGATGGCCAGACCTGGGAGCAGGCGGCGCACGGTGGTTCCCGGCCTTCGCAATGGCGCCGGATCGATCTTTGCCTGGCGAAGCACGGCGTCCAGCGCGCGCTCGTGCAGTTCGACCACCACCGCTCCGGTATCGGCGGCAGCCGCCTGGCGCTCCATCCGAGGGCGAGCCGCGTCGGCCAGCCTCCGAGCGAATGTGGTCGAATCCCGGTTCGACAGGATAATCACCGCCCTCGGCCCGGCCGCTGCGAGCTCGGCGATTCTGGAATTCAGGTTTGCCGCCAGCGGCCGCGAGAAATCGACTACGAGTAACACTATTCTGTCCCACACATCCCGGCCGGCCAGCACTGCCGAGCTGTCCGGCGCCGCGATCAGCATCACTTCACCTCGAACCGGCTGATCCGGAAAGTTACCCAGAACGTATCTCGCGTCCGCACCCACCTGCGCCACGTTGCGGGCGCCTCCCGCGGTCAGGGTCACTGACGAGGCAGCCGTGTCGACCGTCCACCGGACAACCCCGAGCCGTTGCGTGTATCCGCCCATGCCGCCGGCGGGTTCAAGACCCATCCGCTGGAACTCGGACGCCACGTAGCCGGCGGTGCGCTCCAATCCGGGACTCGGTGTGGCCCGCCCTTGCATGGAGTCCGCGGCGATGATTTCGATGCGCCGCAGGATGTCGGACGACGTGATGGTAGCCGCGGCGAGCTTGGCCGGCGGGTCCGATTGGGCTGCGGCCGGCGGTCCGAGGAAGACCGCCAGCAGGAGGAGAGGTCGCATAGGATGAGGCTACGAACCGGCAGGAGTTACGGTTTCAGGCACCCTGACCCGCTGGATCACGGCTTCCGCCGGCGCAGCTCAGGATCTCCGGTGCTCTGAGGGTTCTGGGCTCCGCGATGCACTGGCGGGACCTTTCGTGGCTCGCGTTCAGCGGGCTGCCGGTCCGCAGCCGGCCGGCGATCCGCGCGCGGCCGGCGCTTGGGTGCCGTGTCGCCAAGCTCGCGCCGTAATACCGGCCCGCGCTCATCGCGGGCTCTCGGAACCAGTCGCTCAACCTGACTCATGCCGGGGGCGGGGATGGCGCCCTTGGCTTCGGTACCGGCAGTGGTGCGCTCCCGCTCCATCCGGGATAAACGCCGGTCATGGCTCTCACGCTGGCGGATGCGGGTAACATATTCCCCGCCGGGTTCGACGTCCCTGAACACATAGCGCGGGGCGGGGCGTAGCGGCCGCCCTGCGACAACACTGCGTCCCTCGTTGTAGCGATAGGGATAGTACGCCGGATCGTCATAGACCACCACGCGGTAGCGAGCGCACTCGGCAGCGTAGGGATCCCACTCCTCGTCGGGTGCGTACGAGTGGCAGTCGTAGCAGACGAAACGAGGGTAATCGTAGCGCCGTCCGACATAGTAGGGAGCGATGTCGTAACTGTAATCCCCCCGGGGCGCCAGCATCCGGGCCAGATCGGTCAACGCTACATATGGGTCACCCCGGATCCTGCCCTGGTCGATCACCCCGAAATCCCAATAATCGCCCCGGGTGACAGGACGGTAGTCGAACGGGTGCGGGGAGGTCACAGCAAAGACGTAGCCGATGCCCGGACTATCGTCTACCAGGAAGGGATTGCCCGGGCTGCCGGTGACCTCCTGGGTCCTGGCTCTCTGCACCCGGCTTTGTCCCCAGGGCTCTCGCGGAAATAGAGTACGGACCCGGCCATCGGTGTCGACTCGGAGGATGGTCACGTATGCCGGGCCCTCGGTACGAAAGTAGAGTCTGCCGCGCTCGCCCCGTTGATAGGGCTCTTCCCGGTCGGTCCACACGCTCACGCGCCCGGCGGCCAACCGGCGCTGGACGGGCTCCTGGGATGTTCCGGTTGCGAGAGCGGGCGGGGTGTGCAAGACCGCCACTACGAGCAGCCACCCGAGGGTCGTGCGCATTCAAATCCTCCAGGCCTGGTGACCGGCGTGTCAGCACAGGGCATGCCATTGGGGGCCGGCACGCATAACGTCCGGCGGGCGAAAGTCTTGTCACTCCGGCGACGGGTCTCCCGCTCCCCAATCTGTACTGGTCTGATGACACCAGAATCAGTTTGACTTCAGCAGTAGCGCGCGGATACGTTGCGCCGGGCATGGACAGTTCTGACGCGCCCCGCACGCGCACACGCCTCGACTTGCTCGACCCGATGGAGGTTTCCAAGCTCGGTGGGCTGGAACTCACCACCGAAGGTGTGGTCGAGGGGTTTCTCAGCGGGTTGCACCGCTCACCCAGGCGGGGCTTCTCAGTCGAGTTCGCCGAGCACAGGATGTATCAGCCGGGCGATGAGCTCCGCTACGTTGACTGGAAGATTCTGGGCCGCAACGACCGGCTATACGTGAAGCAGTTCGAGGAGGAAACCAATCTCCGGGCCATGGTGGTCTTCGACATCAGTCGCTCCATGGCATGGACCGGTCTGCCCGCAACTGTTCTCCCCAAGATCGCGTACGCCCAGCGCCTGGTCGCAGCGTTGGCACTGGTGCTGATCCGGCAGCGCGATGCCACCGGCCTGATCACGTTCGATGAGGATGTGCGGTCGGTCCTGCCACCGAGGGCCCGGCTGAGTCACTGGCGGCAGCTTCTGGGAACCCTCGCCCAGGTAGAAGCCGGCCAGGGCACGGCGGCCGAGCCGGCCCTGCGCCGGGTCGTGGGACAGCTCCATCGCCGGGGTCTTGTGGTGTTCGTCTCGGATCTCTTGCTCGATCAGGCCCTCGCGCTGAAGGCGCTCCGGTTCCTGCGCCATCGTGGTCATCAGGTTCTGGTGCTGCACATCATGGATCCCGCTGAAGTGGCGCTCGGCGGCCCCAACGAAGCCCGCTTCGAGGACCCCGAGTCGCGGACGGCGGTGGTGCTGAGGCCCCGGGACTGGGCCGGTGCGTATCGGGACACCGTCCACGCCGTCGTCACCCAATGGCGCCTGGCCTGCCGCAGGCATGGTATTGCCTACCACCGAGTCACTACGGATACCCCCTACGGCGTGGTACTTCGAGAGGCACTGGCCCCGCCATCCCGCTCGGCATGATTGGATTCCTGCACCCCTGGGTGCTGGCCGGGCTGGTAGCGGCCGCGATTCCTCTGCTGCTCCATCTGCTGGCCCGTCGTGAGCCCCCCACCGTCGTCTTTCCCGCGGTCCGCTATCTCGTCAGCACCACTCGCGAGCACCAGCGGCGGCTGAAGCTGCAGAACTGGCTGCTGCTGCTCCTCAGGACGTTGCTGGTGGTCACACTGGTAATGGCTGCCGCCGGCCCGACGGTACCGCTCAGCGGCGTCCCCGGACATGCGCCCAGCGCGCTGGTGCTGATCGTGGACAACTCCCCCAGCAGCGGAACCATGGTGGGCGGGTCACCCCAGCTGTCACAGCTCGCTGCGGCGGGTCGGAACGTCTTGAGCCGGGCGACGCCGGACGATGCGTTGTGGCTCATTGCCGCCGATGGCATCCCGCGCCGGGGAGATGCCGCGGCGCTCCGTGAGCTGCTGGATCGTCTGACGGTCTCTCCCCGCCGGCTGGCACTGGGCGACGCCCTCACACTGGCGGGAGAGGTGCTCGCAGCGGAGAGCCGCCCCGGTGAAATCGTGCTGCTGACCGATCTTCAGGTCACGGCTCTCTCGGCAGCGCAGCTATCAGTCCCACTGCTGGTCGGCCGCCCGACTGCGCCGCCCCCGCCCAATACCGGCATCGGACAACTCCAGGTTGGAACTCAGCCGTGGCAATCCGGAGGTGGCAGGATTTCGGTGGTCCTGGTGGGCGACTCCAGCGGGTCTGTTCCAGTGAGCGCTGGCCTGGGGGACCGACCGCCGCGCCAGGCCCTGGGCCGTGCCGGGGGCACGGTGACCCTCGCGATTCCTGGAGCGCCGTCGGGCTGGTGGACGCTCACTGCGGCTCTCGATCACGACGAGTTCAGGCCGGACGACCGGCGGGTGGCAGCCATACGAATCGCGCCGGTGGCCCGGGTGAGCTGGGATTCGACCAGCCGGTTCTTGGCGGCAGCCAGTGAAGTGCTCGCCGCTAACGGCCGTATCCTGCCGGGCCGCGAGGTAACCCTGGGACGGCTGGCACCTGGTGCGTCGGTCGTGCAGCCGCCGAGTGACCCTGCAGCCCTCGGTGCAGTCAACCGGGCGCTCGCGGGACGCGGTCTGGCCTGGAAGTACGCCAACCTGGCCACCGACGTGACATTCAGTGATAGCGGCTCTCTGGTGGGGCGACATCGAATCGTCCGCCGTTACGCCCTCGAATCCACCGCCAGCGGCCGCACCGGCGTGCTCGCGACCGTGAACGGCGCCCCGTGGATCGTTCGAGACGACAACGTGATCCTTTTGGGCAGCCGCCTGGAGCCGGCCTGGACCGATCTGCCGACGTCAGCCGCCTTCATGCCATTCATGGATGTCCTTCTGAACCGGCTGGCTCGAGGCGAGGCGGCCTTGGGCCAGGGTGCCCCGGGGGATCCAGTGCCGCTCCCGGACCAGGTCAATCTGGTCCGCCAGGGCGAGCAGGAGTGGAGGGTCGAAGGAGGAGGGCTGTTCCAGCCGCCGGAATCCGGGGTCTTCTACCTGCTTGCCGGCCCCGACACCGTGGGCGCCCTCAGCGTTAACCCCGATCCCCGCGAGTCTCAGCTGGCCCGGGCCGGCGACGCCCAGACCCGGCAGCTATGGAAGGGGGCGCGGCTGGCTTCGCTTGATGAAGTGGGCGACGATGCGTTCTCCTCCGCATCACGGGGAGATCTCCGGGGGCCGCTCCTCTGGCTGGCGTTGATCGCCGGGGTGGTGGAAGTGGGCCTCGCGAGCTCCTGGCGCCGCCGATGACGCTGAAGCCCGTTCTTGATGCCTTCGCCCGCGCCCCCGCGGTGCGGGACCTCGCCGACCGTATTCCTGCGCGCCATCACACGCTGAATCTGAGCGGGCTGCCCGGCTCCAGCGGGGCGGTACTCGCCGCATGGCTGGCGGAGAATCACCCCCAACGCCTGTTGACCGTGGTGGCCCCCACCGCCGCCGACGCGGAGCGCTGGCTGTCCGATCTCGCTCATCTCACCGATGCTCCGACGGCCCTTTACCCCCAGCGCGAGGCGCTCGGAGAGGATGAGCCGCACTATGAGATAGCCGGCGAACGAGCCGAAGCGATCCAGGCTCTCCTGCAGGGGCGCCTCAGAATCCTGGTGACCACTGCGCGGGCGACCGCGGAGCGCACCCTCCTGCCCGCGGCGCTGGAACGAATGCGCCTGCATCTCGCTCGCGGCGCGCGGCGGCCGCCGACCGAGGTGGCCCGCGCGCTCGAGAGCATGGGGTATCGCCGGGTTCCCACGGTCACCGAGGTCGCCGAGTTCAGTGTGCGCGGCGGAATTCTCGATGTGTACGGCTTCGGCATGGCGAGTCCGGCGCGACTCGAATGGTGGGGTGACGACATCTCATCACTGCGCGGGTTCGATCTGACGACGCAGCGGTCCCTCGAGGAGCTGTCCGACGTTACCGTGCTGCCGGTTACAACGAGTGCGGTAAGGGAGGAGATGGAACGAGGGGACGAGGGAACGGCTGAAGGCGGGAAGGAGGGAATGAGGGAAAGAGGGAACCAGGGCGCGGCTGAAGTTACGGAATTTCCATCCTTCCCTCGTTCCCACGGTCCGCCCTCCCGCCGCACCCTCCTCGAGCTCCTTCCGTCGGACACCCTCGTCATCGAGGAGGCCTTCGGGCCTGACCTCGATGAAGTCACCCGGGCGTGGGATGAGGCCGAGCACCACCTGGAAGTCGCCCGCCGGCTCGGGGAAGACGTGCCGAGCCGCGAGGCGATCTTCGCCGCGCCGGCCGAATGGCGGGGCTCAATGGAGGCCTTTCCCCGACTGCTTCTGCGGGGTGACAGGCCCGACATCCAGATCGGTTTCTTCCCGCCGGACCGGGTCGATCGCGACCTCAACCGCCTCCGCTCCCTGCTCGGTGGGGAGCCCCCCACCCTGATCCTGTGCGACAACGAGGGTCAGCTGGAGCGGATGGAAGAGCTGCTCGAGGATGGGGCCCGGTCCCGCACCGGGGCGACGCTCGCGATCGGGGCGCTGGATGGCGGCTTCGTCATGCCGGGGCTCCGGGTGCTTACCGATCACGAGATCTTCCGGCGAGCCCGCCGCCTGCGGCGGGCTCGTCGCTACCGTCAGGCCGCACCATCGGCCGCCACCGGCGCGCTCACACTCGGCGACTACGTGGTGCATCTGGAGCACGGCATCGGTGTCTATCGCGGTATCCAGACCATCACCGTCGGCGAGTCCACGCTGGAGGTGGCGATCGTCGAGTACGAAGGTGGTGACCGGCTCAACGTCCCCCTGTACCGGCTCGACCAGCTGGAGCGCTATCGTGCCGCCGGTGAGGATGGCGACCGTCCGCCTCCCCGGATCCATCGGCTCGGCGGCAGCAGCTGGCAGAAAGTGCGCGAGAAGACTCGCCAGGCCATCAAGCAGATGGCCGCCGAGCTGCTGGACCTCTACGCCCGGCGCAAGGTCAGCGGCGGCTACCCATTTCCCCCCGACACCAAATGGCAGCGCGAACTCGAGAGCAGCTTCCTCTATGAGGATACGCCCGACCAGCGCAAGGCGACCGAGGAGCTGAAGCGGGACATGGAACAGCCGCGGCCAATGGACCGGCTGCTGGTGGGCGACGTCGGCTACGGCAAGACCGAGATTGCTGTGCGAGCGGCCTTCAAAGCCGTGCAGGGCGGGAAACAGGTAGCGGTGCTGGTCCCCACCACCATTCTCGCCGAGCAGCACGGACGCACATTCATCGAGCGGCTGGCGGATTTCCCGGTAAAGATCGAGGTACTCTCGCGCTTTCGCACCGCGAAGGAGCAGCGAGCCGTGCTGGCCCGGCTCGCCGGCGGGGAAATCGATGTGGTGATCGGCACCCACCGGCTGCTCTCGAAGGATGTAGTCTTCAAGGACCTCGGCCTGCTCGTGGTGGACGAAGAGCATCGCTTCGGTGTCAAGCACAAGGAGCGGCTGAAGGCGATGCGCCTGGCCGTCGACGTCCTCACCCTCACGGCCACCCCGATTCCCCGGACGCTGCACCTCTCGCTGGCCGGTTTGCGGGACCTCACCCTGATCGAAACTCCGCCACGGGACCGCTCCCCCATCCTAACCTTCGTCGAGCCGTGGGACGACTCACTGCTGGAGGAGGCGTTTGCCCGCGAGATCGACCGGGGCGGGCAGGTCTTTGCCGTGCACAACCGCATCGAGACGATCGACACCATTGCCGCCAAGGTGCAGGCCCTGTCGCCTCGGGCCCGGGTCGGAGTGGCTCATGGTCAGATGGCGGCCGATGAGCTGGAGGAGGTCATGCGCCGGTTCGTCGCCGGGGAAGTGGACATCCTGGTGTCAACCATGATCGTCGAGTCCGGCCTGGACGTGCCCAATGCGAATACCATGGTGGTGCACGATGCCCACCGCTTCGGGCTGGCCCAGCTCTACCAGCTGCGTGGTCGGGTAGGCCGGAGCCACCGGCGGGCCTATTGCTATCTGCTGGTGCCGGATACCATCGATGCCGACGCGGAGGATCGATTGAAGGTTCTCGAGCATCATACAGATCTCGGGGCGGGCTACCGGATCGCTCTCAAGGACCTGGAGCTCCGCGGCGCGGGAAACCTGCTCGGGGCGGAGCAGTCGGGTCACGCGCAGGCCGTTGGGTTCGACCTCTATATGCGGTGGCTGGAGGAGACGGTCCGGGCGCTTCGAGGCCAGGGAACGGTAGAACAGCCCGCACCCCCCGACGTGGTCCTGGACCGGCCGGCGCAGCTGCCGGACGGGTACGTTCCCGATGACGACGTCAAGCTGGATCTCTACCGGCGACTGGCGCGAGCCGGCGAGTCCGGCGAAATTGATGGGCTGCGAGACGAACTGCGTGAACGCTTTGGCCCGCTGCCCGAGACGGCCGAGAACCTGCTGGACATGGCACGCCTCCGCGTGATGGGAGCGGCGCTGGGTCTGCAGAACGTGCTGGTCCGGGGCGACGAGGCACGGATCACATTTCGTCCCGGCACCACCCCCCGGCTCGCGGGGCTCACCTCGGCGCTCGACGACGTGCAGCTGGCGGCGGAAGTCCGGCGGACAGTACCGCTGTCACTGCGGCTCACCCGTCTCGGCGGCGAGCCGATCGTGCCCGCGCTGGTCCGGGCACTACGTAAGGCGTTGTAATCAGGCTACTCGCGACTCGCGTCTCGCGACTTCTTTCAACCGGAGTACCAATGGGTCGTTCCACACTGCTCTTGCTGGTGCTGTTTGCCGCTATCCTTTCGGGCTGCGACGGAGCCCGCAATATCTTCTCCGCCCACGCTGATGTGGCCGCCGAAGCCGGAGGTCACCAGTTGAGCGCCGAGCGGCTGGCCCAGATCCTCAGCAGCGGCAAGGGAGTCAAGCCGAGCCACGAGACGGCTTCCTTCATCTCCAATATCTGGGTGGATTACGCCCTGTTCGCCCAGGCTGCCGCTGAGGACAAGCTACCAACGGACTCTGCCGGGATCGCGCAGGTCGTCTGGCCCGAAATGGCCGAGCTGCGCGGGAGTCACTGGCACGACACGCTGATGGCGCGACGCTCAAAGTTCTCCCCCGGCGCTGCCGACAGCGTGTACAATGCCAATGACGTTCGACTGCTGCAGCACATCCTGTTCCGGGTCGAGCCCAATGCGGTGCCCGAGGTGAGGAATGCCGCGCGCCGGAAGGCGAGCAACGCCCTCGCGCGGGTCAAGCGCGGCTCCGATTTTGGGACTCTCGCGTCCCAGCTCTCCGAGGACCCAGGCAGCAAGGCCGATCTGGGCTTCCTTCCTCCCAGTCCCAAAGGGAAATTCGTCACCGCATTCGACAGCGCGGGCTGGACCCTGGCCCCGGGAGGAGTCAGCGGCGTAGTGGAGACCCCGTTCGGGTACCACATCATCAAGCGGCCGACCCAGGACGCCGCGCGCGATCGTATCACGGCGTATCTGGCCCAGAGCGCCGGCACCCGGCTCGATTCCGTGTACATGGACAGCCTGGCAAAGACTCAGCAGATCAAGGTTGCTCGCGGCGCGGCTAAGGCCATGCGTAACGCGGGTGAGGACCCGGACGCGGCCCGGCGCTCCAAGAAGACTCTAGTGACATTCAAGGGTGGCGAGCTCACGGTCGGCGAATTCATGCGCTGGGTGCAGGCGCTTCCGCCGCAGTACATCGCCCAGCTGAAGCAGGCCGACGACAGTATGCTGACCCAATTCGCCAAGATTCTGACCCAGAACGTGCTCCTGCTGCGCCAGGCCGATTCCGCCGGGATCACCGTCACGCCGGAGGAGTGGAAGGGACTCGAGGCTCGATATCGCAGCCAGCTCGACACGCTTCGTGCCGACATGGGACTGGTCGACGCCAGCCTGTCCGACTCCAGCGCCAAGGGCACTGACCGCAGCAAGGTCGCGGCCATGAAGCTGGACCAGTACTTCGATCAGCTGGTCGGTGGAAAGATCCGTCTCCGGCCGATCCCGTCGGCGCTGGCAACGGTTCTGCGGGACCGCTCCAGTTACCGCGTCCATGACGCTGGACTCAATCGTGCCGTGGAGCTGGCGCAGGCCACCGTGCGACAGGCCGACTCGGCCCGGGCCGGTACCGGGGCCCTGCAGCCCGCGCCGGGCCCGGCCCCGATTCCCGGCGTCGGTCCGGCGCCAGGTGGGGCCAACCCGGGCGCGGCTCCGTCTCCCGGCAATCGAGCACCACAAAAAGCACCTCCGGCCGGTACACCGGCGCCGCGGGACTCGGCGGCGCCCAAGGCAGGGAACTGAGCATGCACCGCGGTTGGGTCAGTACGCGCGTTTCTTCTATGACGCTGGCTGCGGTTGTGTCGTTCGCGGCCGGCCCGCTTGCGGCCCAGGACAGCGCATCGGTGGCGGATACCGCGCCGGGTCGTACCGACCCCTTCTCGGTCACCGGGGCGCCTGCTGTACTAGCGCCGGAGATCGTACCTCCAGCCGACACGACGTTCATGGTGGACCGGGTGCTGGCGGTGGTGGGAAACCGGCCGGTGCTGGCGTCGCAGGTCGAGGAAGAGATTTTTTCGCGCGAGTCCCAGGGAGCCAAACTGCCGACCGATCCGGCCGGCATCAAGGCGGTGCGCCAGCAGGTCATCTCCTCGATCATCGACGAAGAGCTGCTGGTCCAGCAGGCCCAGCGCGATACTTCCATCACCGTCACCGATGAGGAGATCGCGAGCGGCGTCGAGGAGCAGGTGCGGAAGATACGCGGCAACTTCACCTCGGAGGTGGATTACCGGGCGGAGCTGAGCAAGGCCGGGTTCCAGACTCCGGAGGAGTACCGCCGCTGGTTGAGTGACCAGCAGCGGCGTGCGGCGTTCCAGAACCGGCTGATCGAGAAGCTGCGCAGTGACGGCAAGCTGAAGCCGGTGCCGCCGACCGAGAAGGAGATGCAGAAATTCTTCGACGAGCAGAGAGCCAGCCTCGGCAAACGCCCGGCGACGCTCTCGTTCCGCCAGATCGTGATTTCCCCCCAACCTTCGCCCTCGGCCAAGGCTGCCACCAAAGCCCGCGCCGACTCCATTGTCCTCGAGCTGCGCCGCGGCGCGGACTTCGCTACCGCCGCGCGCCGGTTCTCGCAGGACCCCGGGTCCAGGGAGCAGGGTGGATCGCTCAACTGGTTCCGGCGCGGCGTGATGGTGCCGGAGTTCGAGCGGGTGGCCTTCGGCCTGAAACCGGGCACGATCTCCGATGCGGTCGAGTCGCCTTTCGGATATCACATCATCCAGGTCGAGCGGGCGCAGCCGGCGGAAGTTCAGGCCCGCCACATACTCCTGGTGCCGCCGGTTGACTCGGTCCATGTTGACAGCGCCCGCATGAGGGCCGACGCCGTACGGAATGCGCTGATCGCCGGTGCGTCGTTCGACTCACTCCAGCGCAGAAATCACGACCCCTCGGCCGAACGGGCGGCGGAGAGCGTGCCGCTCGACAAACTGCCGGAGAACTATGCCAAGGTCATCGGCGAAGCCGACTCCGGAACCGTGGTTCCGATCTTCACCATTCCCGCCGGCGGCCGTGAGCAGTTCGTAGTGCTTCAGGTTACTGGCAGGCGGCCGGAGGGAGAGGTGAAGTACGAGGATGTGCGGGACCGCATTCGCGATCAGCTGGGCCAGCAGCTCGCCATCCGGCGCTATCTCGACCGCCTGAAGAAGGCGACCTACGTCGAAATCCGGTCCTGAGGGAGAGGACGGAGAGGGCGGAGAGGACGGACAGAAACCGCGGTAAACCCAGACTTGCTGTGACGCTCGGCGATCCGCGGGGCATCGGTCCGGAGATCACGGCTGCCGCCCTGGCCGAGCCGCTCGATGCCGAGATCACGCTGGTTGGTGCTGAGGACCAGATCCATCCGATCACGGCACAGCGGAAACTCGCCGTGGGAATGTGGGGACTCGGCAGCGGCGAGGAAAATCTGGACCGAAGCCGCGTGATCCGGGCCGGCCGCATCGCGGGACACGCGGTCGAGACCGCCGTGAAGCTGGCGCTCAGCGGCGAGGTCGATGCGATCGTCACCGCCCCGGCCCACAAACACGCGCTGCACCTCGCAGGCTTTCCCTATCCCGGCCACACGGAATGGCTGGCACATCTCGCCGGCGACGTCGACGTGGCCATGATGCTCGTGGCTGAGCCACTGCCGGCCGAGCCGGACGGTCATCCCTTCCGAGTTGTTCTGGTCACTACCCACGTTCCCTTCCGGGATGTGCCGGCGCTTCTCACGACGGAGCTCGTGGTGCGCACCGGCCGAACGGTGGACCGAGCTCTGCGGGAGTGGTGGGGCATCGCGCGTCCCCGGCTGGCAGTGTGCGCGGTTAATCCTCACGCGGGCGAGTCAGGGCTGTTTGGCGACGAAGAGGAGCGGGTGCTGAAGCCGGCGGCCGCCGAGCTGGGGGCCGCGGGTCCGCTCCCGGCCGACACGGTGTTCGTGCGGGCCCTGCGTGGAGAGTTCGACGTCGTGCTCGCCCCCTATCACGACGTCGGAATGACCGCCATCAAGGTGGCGGCGTTCGGCCGGGCGGTGAATGTCACCCTGGGTCTGCCGTTTCCCCGGACCTCGCCGGATCACGGAACGGCGCTGGACATTGCGGGTACGGACTCGGCGGATGCTTCAAGCATGCGCGCGGCAATCGAGCTGGCGGCGAGGCTGGCGGTAGGTGAAGCGGCGGTAAGGCGGTAGGTGAAGCGGCGGTAGGTGAAGCGGCGGTAGGTAGTGCGGCGGTAGATACTGCAGCGGTAGGCGGGAACAACACATCATCCCGAGTAAGCGTAGCGACCGAGGGATCTACTTAGCCAGCTCCGGGTGCTCGCGAGCCAGATCCCTCGCTGCGCTCGGGATGAGGTATGTCTTGTACCGCCTTACCGCCGCTCCACCTACCGCCGCTCCATCTACCGCCGCCTCACCTACCGCCCTCCAACCTCTCCATCAAACCCAGATACGCATCCAGCTTCAGCTTCTGGCTCGCCCGGTTCGCCACCAGCACCGCCCCACAGTGCAGGATCGTCCCCCGCTCGACCAGCCCGTTCGCCTTCAACGTGTTGCCGGTGTCTACCAGGTCCACGATCCAGTGTGACAGGTTGAGCAGCGGCGCCACCTCCACTGATCCGCCCACCTCGATGATATCTACCGGCCGCCCGGCAGCCGCGAAGTAGGCCTGCGAGAGCCGAGGGTACTTCGTGGCTACCCGCGCGGTCACGCCGCCCGGCAACGCCGGGTACGGAGCGTTCGCCGGCGCCGCTACGACCAGCCGGCAGAATCCGAACTGCAGCTCCAGCGGCTCGAGTACGTCGGCATTGGTCTCGCGCAACACGTCCGTTCCCGTGACTCCGAGGTCAGCCGCGCCGGACTCGACGTAGACCGGCACGTCACCCGGTTTTACCACCAGGAACTCGATCGACGGATCGCTGGAGGGGATCAGCAGCCTGCGGCCGGAATCGGCCGCCGGCTCGGCCCCGGCTTGCCGGAACCGGGCTACCGCAGGCTCGAACAGACGTCCCTTGGCCAGCGCGATCCGGAGCCGGCTCATACCGCCGACTCGGCTATGGTGTCCAGGTCGAGCGCAACTCCCACTGCCGGCATCGGACGGCCGAACCGCGCCATGAGGCCGTCGTAGCGGCCACCGGCGCCCGCCGCTCGCCCGGCACCAGCCACATAAAGCTCGAAATGAATGCCGGTGTAGTAGTCGAGTCCCCGCACTTCCCCCAGATCGTAGACGATGTGGGCCCGTTCCCGGGCCGTAAGCTCGCCGTCAAGCGCCAACAGGTGTTCCAGTCCGCCCCGTGCCGCAGCGGGTGCGGTGCGGGCCGCTTCCTCGATGGCGTCCCGCCGCCCGATCACGAACGGCAGTGTCATGAGGGTGCGTGCGTCGCCCCGCAAATTCTCCAGCGCGCCGCGCAAGCTGCCGCGGTCCTTCCGATCGATCCAGCGCCTGACGTCAGCTCGAAGCGGGTCCTCGATTGCCTCCAGCCCCGAGGCCAGTACACCCACGTGACCCAGATTGATCTGGAAGTCCTTGAGGCCGGCGGCGGAAAGCAGAGCCAAGGTGAGCCGCACCACTTCGATGTCCGCCGCCAGGCCGCCCTGGCCGAGCAGCTCCGCACCCACCTGGAGCATTTCGCGGGGCCGGCCGCCCCGCTCCGGGTCCTGGCGAAACACCTTTCCCGAGTAGCACAGCCGGAGGGTGCGTCCGGCGTCCGAGAACGTGGTCGCGGCGACCCGGGCCAGGCTCGCGGTAAAATCGTAGCGCAGGGCCAGTATCCGGCCATCGCGGTCGGGAAAGCGCACCAGCCGCTCAGCCACCTCGGGCCCACCGGCCCGAACGAAGGTGTCCTCGTACTCGAATGTCGGGGGGATCAGCTCCTCGTAGCCGGCTTTCTCGAGGGCACCCATGGTCACCCGCTGCAGCTCACGCCTCCGGCGGGCCGCTTCTCCGGTCAGGTCGAGCGCGCCGGGAGGGATCGCGGCGATGGACGGGGGGAACATCAGGTGGAGGTCAGGCGGGCTTGGAGACCGGCGCCTCTTCCGGCTTGGGGCCGTGAAGGCGGATCGTCTTGACTCTGCGTCCTTCCATCTCTACCACCTCGAAGGTGAATGGCCCGACGCTCACCCGGTCGCCCGGCCGAGGCAGGCGGCCCAGCTGGCCGAAGATGAAGCCGCCGATGGTGGTGTAGTCGGTGTCGTCGAGGTTGGCCCCGAATTCCGTGTTGAATTCGGAGATAGTCATGGAGCCGTCCAGCCGCGGAGCGCCGTCGGCGGGATCTATCCTGGCCTGCGGATCGTATTCGTCGTAGATCGGGCCCACGATCTCTTCCAGCAGGTCCTCCATGGTCACCAGCCCCGCGGTGCCGCCGTATTCGTCGAGCACGATGGCCAGGTGAGTCTTGAGCCGCTTCATGTCGGCCAGCACATCCTCCACTTCCCGGGTTCCCGGAACGAACAGCGGGGGCCGCATGATGATGCGGATCGTCTGACCGGGCCGGGCCCGCAGCGCCGCCAGAATGTCCTTGGCGTGCACCACTCCGATGATCTCGTCGAGCGACTCGGTGTAGACCGGATAGCGGGACCGCCCGTGGATTGCCACCTGGTCCGCCGCCTCCTCTACCGTGAGGTCGGCATTGAGCGCGGCGATCTGGGTGCGCGGCGTCATCACATCCTGGGCCGTCTTTTCACTGAACTCGAACACCCCCTCCAGCAGCCGGGCGTCCTGCTGCAGCAGGCTGCCGCCCTCGGTGCTCTGCTCCACCAGCATTCGGATCTCCTCCGGCGAGTGAAGCCGCTCGGTCTCTCCGGGAGGGTCGATGCCCAGCAGGCCGAGCAGGCGGTTGGCGGTGCCATTGAGCACGGCGATGGGGCCGGACATGATCCAGGCGAAGCCCATGAGGGGTGGGGTCACCCAGAGGCTCACGTGCTCCGGGTAGAGCAGTGCGACTGCCTTCGGCACCAGCTCACCCAGGATGATGTGCAGGATGGTGATAATGAGGAACGCGATGGCCGACGCCACCCCATGGGTCGCTATGGTGGCAACTGAGGCCGGCAGCCAGCTGAAGCCGTTTTCAATCAGACCGGCCAGAGCCGGCTCACCGATCCAGCCCAGGCCCAGGGACGCCAGTGTTATTCCCAGCTGAGTGGCGGAGATGTACCGGTCGAGCGATTGTACCGCGCGGCGCGCCAGCCTAGCTTTGCGATCTCCCGCCTGCGCCATTTCGTCCAGACGAGTCTTCCTGGCCCCTACCAGGGCAAACTCGGCCGCCACGAAGAAGGCGTTCGCCAGGACCAGAACCACGACGGCCACGAGGCCCAGGAAAATCGGAGGCGATTCTGGAGGTTCCATACGGTCAAAGTCTAGTAGCCAGACGCCTCCCCAGCGAGGGCGTCGCCTGATCCGCCGCCTGGCCGTGCCACCGCTCGAGGCACTGGAGCCGTATCTCCCCCGGATCGCGGGTGCCGACCCGGAGACCCGGCGCGTCGTGGGGGCCATCGTCGAGGACGTGGCCACCCGGGGGGACCAGGCAGTGCGCGAGTACACCCTCCAGTTCGATCGGGTGGATCTGCCCCCCGAAGCCTGGGAGCTCGAATCCGCCACCTGGCAGAGTGCCCTCGGCCGTATCCCGGACCCACTACGGGCGGCGCTGGCGACCTCGGTCGAGCGGGTCACCGAGTACCACAAGCGTCAGCGGGAGACCGGTTTCCACCTCACCGAGGACGACGGCAGCCTGGTGGGAATGAAGGTGGCGCCACTGGACCGCGTGGGTCTGTACGTGCCCGGCGGGAAGGCCTCCTATCCCTCCACGGTCGTAATGAACGCGGTGCCCGCGCTGGTGGCCGGCGTGCAGGAGATCATCGCGGTGGTTCCACCCCAGGGCGTCACCGATGTGGTGCTGGCCGCGTGCGCGCTCTCGGGGGTAACCCGCGTCTTTCGCGTGGGGGGAGCGCAGGCAATCGCGGCATTGGCGTATGGCACCAGGACTATCCCCCGGGTGGACAAGATCGTGGGTCCGGGAAACCGCTGGGTGGCGGAGGCCAAGCGCCAGGTAGTGGGGCGGGTGGGGATCGACATGATCGCCGGCCCAACCGAGGTCCTCATCATCGCTGACTCGACCGCCCAGCCGGATCGTCTGGCCGCGGACATGATCGCCCAGGCGGAGCACGACGAGGACGCCATCAGCTGGTGTGTGTGCACCGATGCCGACGTGGCCGAGGCCCTCCCGGCCGCTCTGGAATCGGCACTGGCTCGGGCGCCCCGGGCCGAGATCGCGCGCGCGGCGCTGGAACGAAACGGGCTCATCGTGCTCGCCGGTTCGATGCGGGACGCCATCGAGGTGGCCAACCGCCGCGCGCCCGAGCACCTCCAGATCGTGGCGGACGGGGCCGAGCGAATCGCCAGCGCCGTCCGGAATGCGGGCGCCATCTTCCTCGGCGATGATACGCCGGAACCGGTCGGGGATTACATCGCCGGGCCCAGCCACGTCCTGCCTACTTCCGGCACCGCCCGCTACGCCTCACCGCTTGGTGTCTACGACTTCGTCAAGCGAACCAGTGTGATGCGCTACTCTCCGGCCCGCCTCCTGGCCGATGCAGCGGCGATCATAGCGCTGGCCGAAGCGGAGGGGTTGATGGGGCATGCGGAGGCGGTGAGGATGAGGACAGCAGGGGCAGCGGGACAGCGGGACAGCGGGACAGCAAACAAACCCTGAGGGTTAGATTTCGCAGATGACCGGATTGTCCCTACCGAATAGCGAAGCCTCAAGTACTCGGGCGGATTGTACCTCCCTGTCGAGCCGTCCCGCTGTCCCGCTGTCCCGCTTAACACTCGTCCTCGCCCTCACCGTCGTATTCATGATTGTAGAAGCGGTGGGCGGCGTAATCAGCGGCTCGCTGGCACTGCTGGCCGACGCCGGGCACATGCTCACCGACGCGGGCGCCTTGGCACTGACCCTCCTCAGTGCCTGGATCGCGCTCCGTCCCGCCAACCACAGCAAGACCTATGGGTATCAGCGGTGGGAGATCCTGGCCGCACTGGTCAACGGGGCCGCCCTCTTCGGGATCGCGGGCTGGGTCGTGGTCGAGGCGATCCAGCGGATCCAGCGGCCCCAGCCGATCGAGGCGGGGCTCTTCCTGGTGGTGGCGGCGGCAGGCCTGATCGTCAACCTGATCAGCCTCTTCATTCTCCACGGCATCAGGGACGGAAACCTCAACACCCGGGGCGCGTACCTCCATGTGCTGGGTGACGCACTCGGCTCGGCCGGCGCCCTGGGTGCCGCCGCGATCATTGCCATCACTGGCTGGACCCTCGCCGATCCGATCATCTCCATTGCACTGTCGCTGCTGATTCTCACCGGCGCCTGGCGGCTCCTCCGTGAGAGCACTGACATCCTGCTGGAGAGCGTGCCGGGCCATGTTTCGATGGTGGACGTGCAGACCTGCATGCTGGCGGTCCCCGGTGTCACCGGCATTCATGACCTTCACGTCTGGGCGGTGAGCAGCGGGATGGTGGCCATGAGCGGTCATGCCATCGTGCCCGACCTGGAGCATCACCCCGCCGTGCTGGAGCGAATCCGAGCCGAGATGTCCCGGTTGGGGATCGGACACGTCACCATCCAGCTCGAGGTCCAGCACGAGTGCGAGGAGCCACGGCAGGTGGCAGGTTCAGCCCATTCTCATCATGGCCATACTCACTAGACACCTCATCCCGAACGCAGCGAGGGACCTACTCAGCCTGCTCCAGGAGCCGACTAGCTAGATCCCTCGCTTCGCTCGGGATGAGGTATTCCTCGGGATACATCCCCTCGGTCGTCTCAGCCTTCTCCGTCCTCTCTTGCGACATCAGACGGCCTAGTCTATATATGCGCCCGAAGGCCCGGGCGTCCGGGCCTCGTGTGTTCGAGCCACTGTGCAGGAAGTGCGGATTGATTCGTAACTTGGCGATCATCGCCCATGTCGATCACGGAAAAACCACGCTGGTTGATCAGATGCTTCGGCAGGCAGGTGCCTTCCGGGCCAATCAGCAAGTGGAAGAGCGGGTGATGGACTCCAACCCGCTCGAGCGGGAGCGGGGCATCACCATCCTCGCCAAGAACACGGCCGTGAACTGGCACGGGGTCAAGATCAACATCGTCGACACCCCGGGCCACTCGGATTTCGGGGGTGAGGTCGAGCGGATCCTCCGAATGGTGGATGGGGTGTTGATCCTGGTGGATGCGGCGGAGGGTCCCATGCCGCAGACCCGGTTCGTCACCCGAAAGGCGCTGGCCCTGGGCCTTCGTCCCATCGTCGCCATCAACAAGATCGATCGGTCCGACGCCGAGCCGCTCCGGGTGCACGACGAGGTCCTGGGCCTCTTCATCGACTTGGAAGCCACCCACGACCAGCTGGACGCCCCTTTCCTTTATACATCCAGTCGCGCCGGTACCGCCACGGTTGATCTGGAAAAGCCGGGCACCGATCTGACCCCCCTGTTCCAGACCATCGTGGACTACGTGCCGGAGCCCAAGGGAGACCCCGAGGCGCCGTTCCAGATGCTGGTCTCCACCCTCGACTTCTCCAGCTTCATCGGCCGGATCGCGATCGGACGCATCGAGCGGGGCCGGGTGCGGGTCGGAGACCAGGTGGCGCTGCTGCCCCTGGGTGAGCCGGGTCTGGTAGCCGACGAAGACTTCGAGAGGAACCGGGTCACCCGGCTCTATACCTTCGACGGCCTCAACCGGATCGAGGTGGAGGAGGCAGAGGCGGGAGACATCGTCGCCCTCTCCGGCTTCGAGACCATCGAAATCGGGAAGACCTTCACCTCAGTGGACCATCCCGAGCGGATGGAGGGGATCGCGGTGGAGGAGCCCACCATCTCGGTCGACTTCATCGTGAACAACGGGCCGTTCGCGGGGCGGGAAGGGAAGTACGTCACCAGCCGGCAGCTGCGGGACCGGCTCTTCCGCGAGCTGGAACGCAACGTCGCTCTCCGGGTGGAGGAGACCGACAGTCCCGACACTCACGCCGTGTCCGGCCGGGGCGAGCTGCACCTCGGCATCCTGATGGAGACCATGCGCCGGGAGGGCTTCGAGTTCCAGGTTTCCCGGCCCCGGGTCATTACCAAGCTCGGGCCGGACGGAGAGCGGCTGGAGCCGTACGAGGAGCTGATGATCGATGTGCCCGAGGCATACATGGGCGTCGTCATGGAAAAGCTGGGGCCGCGGCGCACCGAGATGATCGAGATGAAGAACCCGGGCCAGGGGATGGTCCGAATGAGCTTCCGGATTCCGGCGCGCGGACTCTTCGGCTACCGGTCCGAGTTCCTCACCGACACCCGGGGCACCGGCATCATGCACCACCGGTTCCTGGACTACGGCCCCTGGGCCGGACCACTGGCCGGACGGAAGCGCGGGGTCCTGATCGCCGACCGGGAAGGGTCGGTGGTGGCGTTCGCTTTGGGCAACCTCCAGGAGCGGGCCCAGATGTTCGTCGAGCCCGGCGATCTGGTCTACGAGGGCATGATCGCGGGCGAGAACTCCCGTCCCGGCGATCTGGACGTGAACGTGACCAAGGAAAAGAAGCTCAGCAACATGCGGACGACGGCCTCGGACGAGAACGTGATCCTGGAGCCGCCCCGCGAGATCACCCTCGAGTACGCCCTCGAGTACATCGAGGAAGACGAGCTCATCGAGGTTACGCCGAAGACTATCCGGCTCCGCAAGCGGGTCCTCCCGGCGAACGATCGCAAGAAAGCCGCCCGGGCTGCCCGGGTGGCGGACGCATCCTGACGCCCTGTTACACTCTCTGAAGGCGGAGGACATCATGTTGGCCTGGGAGACGTCGGTGGAAGCCCTGGAGCTGCGTCGGAAGTTCGACGACGACGAAGATGAGTTCGAGGACGACGGGTTCACCTTCGACGATGACGACGAGGAGGACGAGGACCTCGACGACGAGGAGGATCTCGATGACGACGATCTCGACGAAGAGGAGATCGAAGAGCTCGAGGATTTCGACGAGGATGAAGAGCTGCGCTGACCTCGTGCTCGGCGCCGGGCTGCTCGCCTGTTCCCCGGGAGACCCGGATCTGCTGCGGACCGGGCGCTGGATCGACCTCACCCACGATTTCTCGGCCGAAACTATTTACTGGCCTACGGCGAAGCCGTTCACGCTCGACCTGGTGTCGGCCGAACGAACCCCGGCCGGCTATTACTACGCCGCGAATAACTTCAGCGCGGCCGAGCACGGGGGTACTCACCTCGACGCCCCGGTACACTTCGCGGAGGGCAAGTGGACCGCGGACCAGATCCCGCTGGACCGTCTGATGGGCGACGCGGTCGTCGTTGACGTTCAGTCCCGGGCCGACAGCAGCGCCGACTACCGGATCGATCTCAGCGCGCTCGATGCATGGGAAGGACGCCACGGCACGGTTCCACCGGGGGCCATCGTCCTCTTCCGGACCGGGTGGGCCCGGCACTGGCCGGACCGGGGCAAATATCTCGGCACCCCCCGCACCGGTCCGGCCGCGGTGGAAGAGCTGCATTTCCCCGGCATCGACTCGGCGGCGGCCCAGCGGCTGGTCGAGCGAGGGGTCAGAGCCGTCGGCATCGATACACCGAGCATAGACTACGGCCAGTCCGGCAGCTACCCGGCGCATCAGGTCCTCTTCGCCGCGAACATCCCGGCATTCGAGAACGTCGCCAACCTCGATCGGCTTCCGGTCAAGGGAAGTTTCGTCGTGGCTTTGCCGATGAAGATCAAAGGCGGCAGCGGTGGGCCGCTTCGGATCGTGGCGGTGGTCGGTCGCTAGCCGATGCAATTGCTTCCAGCGAGGGGTCTGAACGATTACTTTTTCAGCCCTGGGGCCTGTAGCTCAGGTGGTTAGAGCGCACGCCTGATAAGCGTGAGGTCGGTAGTTCAACTCTACCCAGGCCCATAGAACTAAGCGAAAGCCCCGCCTGGAGATCAGCTCTCGGCGGGGCTTCTGCTGACAGAGGGGGAGTCTGCTCAGGACGTCGCGCCGGCACCGACAGGAACATCGAGCTCCTCCGACTTCCTCCGCGCACGCCGGCCGGAGGGCCTGACTACCAGAACCGGAACGTTCGCGCCGCGTACCAGTTTGTCGGCCACGCTTCCAAGAGCCAGCCGCTTCAACCCTCCCAGTCCATGGGTCGCTATGACCATGAGGCTCACCCGCTCCGGAGACGCCAGATGGATCAGCGTTTCCGAAACCGCTCCCCCGATGACGGCCACCCCGGTCGACCTCACTCCTGACTCGCGCACTCGCTCCGCCATGTCCCGGATGTAGTCCTGGGCCGATTCCCGTCTGATGGCAGTGACCTCATCCGCATAGCTGGAGGGGAACGCGAGATGGGGGTTGTCCATCAGGATGGCAGGGCGGACAACCTGCACCAGCGAGATCTCGGCATCCCACAGGCGAGCCACCTCGAGCGCCGGACCGAGCGCGGCCTCGGCCAACGGTGAGCCGTCGAGCGGTACGAGGATCTCGGACACCTGCGCATCCGGCTTCGCGGCACCCTCTTCGCCCGGCCGGACCACCAGGACCGGAATGTCCGAGCTGCGGATGAGTTGATCGGTCACGCTTCCGAGCCATGCCCGGCGGAGCCCGCCGCGCCCGTGGGTCGTCATGACGACCAGATCGACTCCGAGCTCACGGATGTGGGTAGCCAGGGTCTGCACCACCGGGAGTCCTTGCAGCACCGCCGACGATACCGACCGCCCCAGGGTCTCGCGCACCCGGGCAGTGACGGACTTCAGGTACTCGCGGTCCGCCTTCTGCATCGCGAGCTCGATCCGGGTGTAGTCCGGTCCATGCTGCATGAGCAGCACCCGGTCATGTACCAGGACCAGTTTGAGCTTGGCGCGCGAGCGCTGGGCGATAGCCTGCGCGAGGGGGATCGCCTGCTCGGCCAGGGGTGATCCATCGAGCGGCACGAGAATGGACTTCAGGCGTCCAGCAGCGAGCGAGCTCATGCATTCCTCCGGGATTTGCGGTTGCGATTCCAGCCCAGCTGGGCATAGATGGGGCAGAAGCCGGTCAGGGCGCTGCCGAGGGGAAGCAACCCGATCAGGGTGAGGTACCGGCCCGGCGGCTCCAAGGCACCGTAGAGTCCCAGGATGACGATGCCCACCACGAGCCGCGCGATGCGTTCGAGATTTCCCATGTTTCATTCAGTGATTGAGCAGTTCAGCGGCTCGAGGGCTGATGTCGCTCCGGTGGAGTTCTCCCAGGCTGAACTCGATCTCGGCGTACCAGATCCGCAGCGCCTGGATGAGACTTTGCATTGCATTGGCCAGATTGTGCCCGGTACCCCGTGCCGCTGCCAGCAGCTCGACATCCTGGCGCAGCCGTACCACCTCATCGCCCTGCCGCTCAAGGCGAACCTGCACTTCAGGCGGCAACAGAGTCCGGAGCTCGTCCAGCAGCTTCTGCTCGCGATCGCAGCGCTCCTGGAGCTGTTCGGAGACGAATCGCAACGCACTCCAGCGCTCGACGAACGTGGCATCCGGATCCATGACCGGCCCCAGCATCTGGTCACACAGCGTCATGGAGCGATCGTGCGAGCGGGCCAGCAATGAACCCACCGTAAGGTCGGCGTTGACAATTGGAGCAGGTACCCCAGGTGGACTCATGAGCCATCCCCGGTAATACTGGTCTCGAAAATTCGGCCCGCTGCTGTCTACGTGATAATCTGTAAGCCGGCTCCGAGGGAAAGCTGGAAACCCGGGTGAAGGTGTCTTCATGATCGTTTGGGGTTACGGACCCTGAAATCCCCAGTAGAATTGGCTCATGCTTCCGAGCCAACTGTCCCCTCGGAGAGCGACCACGCACTGGCTATCGGGTTACGCGGTCGCGATCCTCGCGGTGGCCGCAATGGCGGCACTGCGTATCCTGCTCAACCCCCTGCTCGGCGATCAGTTGCCGTTCATTACCTTCTTTCCGGCGGTATTCATCTCAGCGTGGCTTGGGGGGATGGGACCGGCGGCGCTGGCCACCCTGCTGAGCAGCTTCGTGGCGGCGGTGCTGTTCTTCGTCCTGCCAAGTGCCGGGGACCCGCCCAGGGTAGTCGCCGTCACCGGTGTGGGATTGTTCATCGCGACCGGCCTGGCGTTTGGTTGGCTGGCGGAGTCGCGGATTCGCAATCAGAGGTTGGCTGAAGCGGCGGCCCAGGATGCCGGCAGGGTAGCGGTTGGTGAACGGCTGGAGCGGCTGCTGGTCGCCGCGTCCGCTTTAATCACCGAGGTCTCCCTCGAGCGGGTCCTGGAACGGGTGGTCGAGGTAGCGGCCGCGGTGATCGGGGCCCGCTATGCCGCAATCGGAGTGCTGGCGCCGGATGGCCGCTTGCTGGAGAGCTTCACGACGCACGGCATCGACGAGCAGGAGCGGGCCCTGATCGGGCCTCCGCCCCGGGGACATGGCATTCTGGGGCTGGTGATCCGGGAGGCGCGGCCGATCCGATTACCCGACCTCGCCCGGCACCCGGACTCCTACGGCTTTCCGCCGAATCATCCCCCGATGCACTCCTTCCTCGGGGTCCCGATCGTGGGCAAACGAGGGATCTTCGGCAATCTCTATCTGACCGAGAAGCTCGGAGGTGGAGGCTTCAGCCGAGGACGACGAGCACATCGCCATCCTCCTCGCCGCCAATACCGCCGCGGCGGTGGAGAACGCGCGGCTCCACGAGGAAAGCGCCCGGCTTCTGGAGGAGGTGCAGCAGCTGCACCGGGCCCGGGAACGGTTCTTCGCCATGGTCAACCACGAGCTCCGGAACGCCCTGGCAGCGGTATACGGTTGGTCGGAAATGCTGGTGCGGAAGAAGGATCCGGCCACCGTGCCCAAGGCTGCCTTCGAGGTGCTCGACTCGGCGCAGCAGGCGGTAGGACTGATCAACGACTTGCTGGATCTGAGCCGGCTGGACGAAGACCGGCTGAAGCCGGTGATTCGTCCGATCGAGCCGTCAGCGGTGGCGCGCCGCGCCCTCTCCCGGATGACCCCGGCGGCGGAAGCCAAGCGGGTTCTGCTCCAGATCGACCTCGAGGCCAACCTGCCCAGCTGCAACACCGACGCGGCAGGGTGGAACAGATCCTGATTAACCTGCTGGGCAATGCCATTCAGCACACCCCGGAGGAAAGCACGGTCAAGGTATCCGTAACAGCTCGAGGCCCCTGGGTGGTCTACACCGTCGAGGACGCCGGAGGACCGGGATTCCGGAGAGCGAGGTAGAGCAGATCTTCGACATCTACGTCACCAATGCCGCCGGCGAGGGCCGGGGAGTAGGCCTCGGCCTTCCCCTGTCCCGGCGGCTGGCTCGTCTGCTCGGCGGGGAGCTCAAAGCAGTTGCCCGGAAGACCTGGGGAGGGTGCTTCGTCCTGGAATTGCCGGCCGTCCTCGAGCATGAAGAAAGCTTCATGCGGCATTCCGCTCAAGACTTAATCACAACTCCGCAGATTCCCGCTATGAAGATCCTCGTGGTGGAAGACGACCGCAAAGTCGCCGGATTCATCGAGCAGGGACTGAAGGAAGAAGGATACGTGGTGGACGTCGCCCCGGACGGCGACGAGGCCACCATGCTGGCCCACGTCTACGATTACGACATCATCCTGCTGGACATCGTGCTGCCCAAGAAGAACGGGTTTCAGGTGGCCACCGAGCTGCGGCGGGAAGGGCGGAAGACACCCATCCTCATGCTCACCTCGCGCGACGCGATGGAGGACGTGGTCCGGGGGCTCGATGCCGGGGCGGACGACTACCTGGCCAAGCCGTTCCAGTTCGACGAGCTGCTGGCCCGCATCCGCGCGCTGCACCGCCGCGGCGGCGCCGAGCGGCTGGACGTGCTCCGGTATCCGCCGGTCACGCTGGACCGGCTCCGGCACGTGGCGACCATTAACGACAAGCGGCTGGACCTGACGCCCAAGGAGTTCCAGCTGCTGGAGTACTTCCTCCTCCATCCCGAAGAGGTCGTCCGTCGAACCACGCTCCTGGAGAAGGTATGGGACATGCACTTCGACCCGGAGAGCAACGTGGTGGACGTCCACGTGGGGAATCTCCGCCGGAAGCTGAACGAAGCGGCCGGAGAGCAGCTCCTGGCCACGGTGCGGGGGGTGGGCTTCAGCCTGCGCCGGGGCGGCGAAGAGGCGCAGATCTCGTCCGCCGTCTGATCCGCGGCCGCGTTGGCCGCGCCTACCTCCTCCCCGGCACGGCTCTCCTCTTCATCATCAGCGGGCTGCTGCTGCATCTCACGGGGCACAGCAACGCCGCCGCGGTAGTCTGGAGTGCCGGGCTGGCCCTGACCGGCGCGCCCGTCGTCTGGCAGACGCTCCGGGGCATGGCGTCGGGACGGTTTGCCGCCGATCTGGTGGCGATGCTGGCTATCATCACTGCCCTCCTGCTTCGGGAGCCGCTCGCCGGGCTCATTGTGGTGCTGATGCAGACCGGCGGCGAGGCGCTGGAGCGCTACGCCCAGGGCCGAGCCTCCGAAGCCGTCCGGGAGCTGGAAGCGGCCGCGCCCCGAGTCACCCACAAGATCGTTGCCGGTGAGGCGACCGACGTAGCCGCCGAAGCGGTCGGGGTAGGAGACGTCATCCTGCTGCGGCCCGGGGAGCTCCTCGCCTGCGACGCGGTGGTGCTGGATGGACGGTCCCATGTGGACGCATCCCGGATGACCGGAGAGCCGGTCCCGCTCAGCGCCCACCCCGGCGTCGCGCTGCTCAGCGGCAGCCTCAATCTCGAGGGTCCTCTCACCCTTCGGGTGACCGCTCCCGCGAGCGAGAGCCAGTACGCGAAGATCGTGGAGCTGGTCCGCACCGCGCAGGCGAGCAAGTCACCGCTCCAGCGTTTAGCGGACCGCTATGCGGTCTGGTTCACTCCGCTGACGCTGGCGGTCTGTGCGGCAACGTACCTCCTCTCCCGCGATCCCACCCGCGTGCTCGCGGTGCTGGTGGTCGCGACCCCTTGCCCTCTCATCCTGGCAACCCCGGTCGCGGTCGTGGGTGGCATCAACCGGGCGGCCCGGCGAGGAATCATCTTCCGGCACGGAACCGCGCTGGAGCAGCTGGGCGGGATCACGGTTGCCGTCTTCGACAAGACCGGAACTCTGACGATCGGACAGCCCCGGGTCGAGCAGGTGCTCGCAGCGCCTCCCTTCAGCGAAGAGGAAGTGCTCCGGCTGGCCGGCAGCATCGAGCAGGGCTCCGGCCACCTGCTCGCTCGCACCGTGGTCCAGGAGGCAGAGGCCCGCGGCGTCGAGCTGCCGGAGGCTCGGAACGTCACCGAGGCGCCGGGCCAGGGCGTCACCGGTGTGGTTGAAGGACGTGCGGTCACGGTCGGTGGCTGGTCGTTCGTGGTACACCGCCATCCCGCCGCCGAGTCGCCGTTGCGCGAGCTGCTGGCCCAGCGTCCCGGCGTCGAGTTGAGGGCGTATGTGGCGGTGGATGGACACGGGGCCGGAGTGATCGAGTATGCCGACCGGCTCCGTGCGGAGCTGGCTGGATTCATCACCCAGCTTCGGCGGCTGGGCGTCGGGCGGATCCTCCTGCTCTCGGGCGATGACCAGGCCAATGCTGCGGCGGTGGCCTGCGCGGTTGGGATCGAGGAGGCTCATGGGGATCTCCTCCCCGAGGACAAGGTCGCCTACGTCCAAGCTCTCATGAAGGAGGGCAAGCCGGTTCTGATGGTGGGAGACGGCACCAACGACGCGCCGGCGCTCAGCACCGCGACGGTCGGGATCGCGCTGGCAGCGACCGGCGGCGGCATCAGCGCGGAAGCAGCCGACGTCGTGATCCTGGCTGACGACCCAACTCGCGTAGGCGAGGCAATCCGGATCAGCCGGCGAACTTTGAGGATAGCTCGACAGAGTATCTGGGTTGGGCTCGGTTTGAGCGGTGCCGCCATGGTCGTGGCGAGCTTCGGTTACATCTCCCCAGTTGCCGGTGCACTCCTTCAGGAAGCCATTGATTTGGCGGTGATCCTGAACGCCTTACGTGCGGCTGTACCTTCACCCTGACCGCGACTTTGCCGCCAGAGCGTGGACGCCAGCACCACGATCCAGAGCAACCAGACCCCGATATTGACACGCTCCCACACGCCAATCCACGGCGTCGGCAAGTTGGCCGCGATCCGAGGACCATCCAGCCCCGTTAGCGTTCCGAACACGACGAACACGAGCAGCGTCACGATGGAATACACACGGAAGCGCTTGCCCAACGCCGCGGCCGCGAAGCCAATCGCAAGCGCCATCAGCAGCACGGTCACAATCGACCACATGATGTGCAGGGTATCTGTCATCGTGGGCTCTGCGCCGCGCAGGTGCATGGGCGGCCAGAAGATTCCGAGCACGCCATGGGCGATGATTACGAGCCCAGCGATACGCAGCGGGCGGTTGCCTCCCGCAGTTTTCCAAACCCCCCAGCCGAAGAGGGCATACAGTAAGGTCCACAAGATTCCAAGCGGCACCCAAAGGAATTTCGTAGGTGCGCCGATCGCCGACAGCTCGCTCACCGTCTGAGACGCAGAGCTGTAGCCTTCCCACCACAATGGGATTAAGGCCAGCATCGCAGCGTACAGCAGCGAAGACGCGAGGCCGCAGACCAGCAGGAACCTACTCGGTCTCGCTTTCAGATCCGGATGAACGCTTGTCATTCAGCACATCCATGGAGCACAACGTAGGAGCGTTTCCAACCGGCTACAGCTCCGTTCGCCACCGCTCGGACGACGTCGGTGGTGGAGATAACACCCACCAAACGGTAACCATCCATCACGAAGAGTCGGTGAACATCTGCTGACAGCAGCAGCTGAGCCGCCTCCCTGATCGTGGCGTCCGATCCGATTGTCACCGGACGGGGCGTCATAAGTTCCCGCACTGAGGTTTCGTTGAACACGGCGATCCGGGTGTCCGGGTCCTCAGCCTCCTCCTCGGAGGCAAGGACATCGGTCGTGGAAATCACCCCGACCAGGTTTCCCGAGCGGTCCACTACCGGCAGCCCGGATACGTGGGCGTCGGCAATGATCACCACGGCATCATTCACCCGGGCATCCGGCCCAACCGACTGCACTTCCGTCTGCATCAGCTCGGCGACTCGCAATGGGACCTCTGCAGGTAAGAAGGGTCACCTAAAACTGCCCCGGCTGGCTGAACCGGTCCTGTAGCCAGGATGAAGGCTTGGCCGGACTGCCTTCATGCTTCCTTCACGTGACGGCTGTCAAGTTGAGGCTTGCTTCGCTGCTCATCTTGAACCCACTCCGGAGAGGCCCAGTGCTCAGCAACGCGTCCTCCACCATCCCTGATTCGCGCCGCAACTTCATCCGCCAAGGGGCGGCTGCGGCTCTAGTGCTGCCCGCGGTCGTCTCGAGCTTGGCCGCGTGTGCCGACACCAAGGCGGCGGCTGCGCCGAGCGCACCAGACTCAGTGCCACCGGTGGACCGCATCCAGGCTCAGCGCGCCAAGGCCGATGCCATGGACGCGATGCACGAGAAGGGCGTAAAGGCCTTCCCCGCTCCGACCGTGGGCAAGGGCAACCAGCTGCTGCAGCCCAAAAACGAGAAGGGCGTGAAGGTCTACGAGCTCACCTGTGAGGAGATCCATTGGGAGGTCGAACCGGGACGGAAGGTGAAGGCCTGGGCCTACAATGGACAGGTCCCGGGACCTCAAATCCGCGTGCGCGAAGGCGATCGAGTACGGGTGAACCTGACCAACGAGCTCCCGGAGTCAACCGCAATTCACTTCCATGGACTCGAGCTGCCGAATGACCAGGACGGCGTTCCGTTCATCACCCAGCCTCCGGTGAAGCCAGGCGGGTCGTACACCTACGAGTTCACCGTGCCGAACGCCGGCTCGCACATGTACCATTCGCACCACAACGCAGCGATGCAGGTGGGCCTGGGACTTCTGGGAGCGTTCGTCGTGGAGCCGCGACGTCCCGTGGCGTCTCACCGGGCCGACGTGGACTACGTCATGGTGCTGAACGACGGGTCGCACGGCTACACGCTGAACGGGAAGGGCTTCCCCGCCACCGAGCCGATCGTGTGCAAGCAGGGAGAAACTGTTCGGATCCGGTTCATGAACGAGGGGATGATGATCCATCCGATGCACCTCCACGGGATGCACATGACCGTGATCGCGAAGGACGGCTGGGATCAGCCGACGCCCTGGAAGTGCGACACCCTGAACGTGGCGCCGGGCGAACGGTGGGACGTGCTGGTGAAGGCCACCAATCCGGGCACCTGGGCATTCCACTGCCACATCCTGCCACACGCCGAGTCGGAGCACGGCATGTTCGGAATGGTAACGGCTCTGGTCGTAGAGAAGACCGGAGTGGCATGACCATGCTGAGTTGCCGGGCATGCACCAGATCTGATGGGTGGCCTAGAGTGAATAAGTCGTGGACCAGCCGCAGGGCAGGGTAGCGGAGAAATGGGCGACTCGGTCCAGATGCGGCAGGTTCTCATCATCCTGGTTGCCGCGGTGGCAGTCGTTTCCGTTTTCCGCCGGCTTCGGGGAAGCTCGGTGCTGGGTTACCTCATTGCTGGAGCGCTGATCGGCCCTTCCGGCCTGGGGCTGATTCGGGACCTCGAGTCGACCGAAGGTCTGGCCCGCCTGGGCGTCGTCTTCCTTCTGTTCTGGATCGGGCTGGAGCTGTCGTTCGACAGGGTCTTGGCTCTCCGGCGCTACGTTTTCGGCCTGGGCGCGGCACAGGTCCTGGTCACGACGCTCGGGTTCTGGGCCGCCTTGCGGGTTGCCGGACTTGCCAACGGCGCCGCGCTGATCGTAGGCGCCGGCCTGGCGCTCTCATCCACCGCGGTGGTCCTGCGAATGCTGATCGAGCGGCGGGAGTTGGCTTCCCACCATGGGCGGATCGCCTTCGCGGTGCTGCTGTTCCAGGATCTGGCCGTGGTGCCACTGCTCACCCTGGTACCGCTCCTGGGCGGGGAAGGCGTCCGGATTCTGCCGGCCGTGGGCAACGCCTTCGGCAAGACCGCCATTGCCTTCATTGCCATCCTGGCCCTGGGCCGGCTGGCGCTCCGGCCCATGCTCCGACACGTCGCCCGCGCCGATACCCCCGAGCTCTTCACCGGCATCGTCCTGCTGGTGGTGCTCGGGATGGGCTGGATAACCGAGCAGTTCGGCCTTCCCATGGCGCTCGGGGCGTTCCTGGCCGGACTGCTGATGGCGGAGACCGAGTACCGGCCGCAAGTCGAGGCAGACATCCAGCCATTCCGCGGCATCCTGCTGGCGCTGTTTTTCATGACCGTCGGCATGGGCCTCGATCTGGAGCTGCTGCGGCGGCAGGCGCCACTGATTCTGGGATTGCTCCTCGTTCTGCTCACCCTGAAGGCCGGCATCCTGGCGCTGCTCAGCCGCGCATTTGGACTACCGTTCGGCGTTGGCGCCGCGGTGGGACTGATGCTGGCCCAGGGGAGCGAGTTCGGCTTCGTGCTGTTTCCCCTGGCCCGGCAGGCGAAGGTTATCACCAGCGACGTGTCGCAGCTCGCCATGCTCGTGATCGGCGCCAGCATGGCGCTGACGCCGGCTCTGCTGCATCTGAGCCGGGCCGTGCTCACCCGGCTCCAGCGACACCCTCCCGAGTCCCACGGCTCGCTGGCCGCCGAGGCCCAGGGGATGCGGGATCACGTAGTGATCGCCGGCTTCGGCCGAGTGGGCCAGACACTGGGAGTGCTGCTGGATTCGGTGCGTATCCCGTACGTAGCTCTCGATCGCGACCCCGAGCTGGTCGCGGCTGCGCGGCGACACGGCCGGCGCGTGTTCTTTGGCGATGCGAGCCGCACGGAGGTGTTGAAGGCCGCCGGGCTGGAGCGGGCCCGCGTCGCAGTGAGCACCCTGGACGAGCCCGGTATCGCCGGACGAGCGGTCCAGGTTCTCCGGTCGGCGCAGAGCTCGTTGCCGATCCTGGCGCGGGGGCGGGACACGGCCGATTGCGAGAAGCTGGTTGCGGCCGGGGCAACGCTGGCGGTGCCCGAAGTCGTGGAGGGAAGCCTGCAGCTCGGCGGCGTCCTACTTCGCCAGCTGGATGAGAGTCCCGAACGAATCGAGCGCCTGCTGGAGCAGTTCCGGCAGGAAGCCTACGCCCGCCTGGCGGAAATCACGGCGGCACCGCGGATCTGAATCTCCATTCATCCCGGCCTCACATCCTTCGCAGCCGCATGGCCCAGAGCGGAGCGAACAGAACCACTACCAGCACCGCAACCCAGATCCGTCCGCGCCTGAGGTCGTATTCTTCCAGCAACACCGCCCAGGGCTGGTGAAACAGGTAATGGCCGGCGAGAAACTCGAAGGCCAGCGTAAGGACCAGCCACATTAGCCCCACTCGCAATGCGTCAGCCGGGCCGAGCGGGTGAATCCAGCCGATCGTCAGCCATGCTGCCAGGAAAACCAAGCCGCAGAGCGCAACGGTACTTATCGCCCGCCCCGTGCCTTCGCCGGAATAAGGAATCAGCCACGCTTCCCGCGCCGCGCCGTTCAGACTGGCCAGGATCAGGATAACGAGCCATACCAGCAGGGCACGACCGATCATTTCGACGATGCCTGGAACCGATGGTCTCGAACCGAATGACGAAAGCGACCAACCGCCTCGCGCCGGACCTGCCTCAGCATCTCGTACCGGATCAGTACCACACCGGGCGACACCAGCGACCAGTAGCGGCGGAAGCGCCGCCGTGACTCCGGATCCGTCGTCATAACCCTAGTCTCGGTCCGAAAGATCGAGGCGTCGGGACCGGTGGGCTCGACCGCCATCGTCCAGGCAATCTTGGCGTATCCTGGCTGGTCGAAGGCGGTGAACTCCTCCGGCGCCAGGCCGCGGAACTCGACGTCGGCTTTCCATGGCTGGGTGACTGCGCCCATCACCAGCTCAGATCCGGGCTCTTCTGCCAGTACCCGCCAGCCAAGAGCCAGTACCTCGGAGAGCAATGACTGTGACTGGTTCCGTTCGCCGGGATCCGAGCCCATCAGCAGCTCGCGACCCCGGAAGATCGCCCGAACCAGCGCTGACCGGTGCATGTCGAGCTCGCGTGCAGTCGCAAAGGTCAGCTCGGCCGGGGCCCGAACCCTGGTCTGGTGGTACTCCCGCACTTCATAGGTCGGCATATACCGGTCAAGCAGCGGGTCGGGGCGTCCCCGATTCGAGCCGGCGTGGCCGAAGCGGAGCCAGTTTATCCCGACATATCCCACTCCAGCAAGCACTGCGGCTGTGGCTCCGATACCGAACGCCGTGCCGATTCGATGGGTAGCCTTGCTCCGAGCCTTTACGGTAGTCATCCGTCACGGTCCACGCGCCACTGGCCGGTAAGCTGCCGGCGGTCGCTCGACTCGCGGTGCGAGGTGAAAGTGCCTGTGATCCGATCACCCGAGGCCTGACCTTCGAACACCGTTTGGGC
Organism: uncultured Gemmatimonadales bacterium; assembly: GCA_963840165.1. GTDB lineage: Bacteria > Gemmatimonadota > Gemmatimonadetes > Gemmatimonadales > GWC2-71-9 > CAVVWJ01. The sequence goes on along the minus strand of CAWIXT010000006.1, from coordinate 208,795 downwards.
TCGGCAGTCGCAGTCCGGGTCCCAGTAGGGTTCCATCGTGCCCCGCACCCGATCGTGCTCCACCCGAACGACTCGAATGTTGAGAACGGTGCAGGGCTTCGGAATGATGTCGTCATCCGGGTCGCTTGCGGTCGGGTCAGCGGGTGCGGCATCCTGGACCAGTCGCAGCGTCGGCGAGAAGGTGATCTCGACTTCGCCATGGCCGGTATCGGCCGCTTCCGGCATGGCAAACCTGATGACTCCGCGGCGGCCGGTGTCCTCGCTCCAGTACTGGCCGGTCCATTCCCCCGCGAGCGCCGAGAGCTCCTCCTGCGTCCCTTCGACCGGTACCGCAGCAGGGGATGGTGTCATGCGACAGGAGGCCACGATGAACAGGCAGGCGATCGGCAACCGTGTCATGACCCCTCCACTGTGGCATTGGTGCATTCCAAAGTGGAGTTCTATCCGTTAAGAAACTCTGAAGACCGTGGGAAGCTTTCTTCGGGCGGAGTACGGCTGTAAGGAGAACCTGGCAGTCATTCTCCCTGAATCGTGCGTCGGGAGTCCAACAGCGTCATCCCCAGCACCATGAAAGGGTAAGCCCGATCTTTATCCGTTCCCGCGACTGCCAGTCACGGGTAGTGCCCGGGCGCGAGGTGGCCTGCCGTTACGCCGGTCAAGGCACGCCTTCGCACCGGATACGGTCGACCGAGAGGAACGGGTCGCTCGGCCGAGCGGGTTTCTTCTCTGCCTGCGCCGTTGCTTAGTCCTGGTGCAGCTTCCCTAGGCACTCAGTACAGCTGAACCCAGCCGCGCTCGGACAAGCGGGTCACGACACCCGAGCCCTGCAGCGCCCGCCGGTTGGCGCAGGACGAGTACAGGACCGTCGCGTTACCGCTCAGCTTGCTGTCATCCAGCTGCACGTCTGAGGCGACCAGCCCCCCATAGAACTTCACATCGTCCGTGCCGGTACCCCGCACGTTGACTGCTCCGGTGGCGATCACCGGGCCAAAGAACGAGACTCGCCCCTGCACGTTGAGGTTCCCTTCCACCAGCAGGATCCCCTGACCCGCGCCCGAGCCGGACACGCTGAGATCGCCGTAGTGGTAAATGATCGGGAAATAGTTGAAGCACGGACTTGCCGGGTCCAGCGGTGCCCCCCAATTGCTTTGCACGATGGCGTTGCACCGCGCCGGAACCGAGTTCGTGAGCGCCGGCCCCACGCCGCTGATGTCGGACGTGAGCGTCAATGTCCGCAATGCCTTGAGCTGGTCGAATGTGGTCTCTCCCAGCAGGTTGCTGGTGTCGAGCGTGGCGTCCAGCTGGGTCGGGGGGCTGCCGGTAACCTCCGACGACCCGCCCTTGGCAAGGGAGCCATTGTACACCACTCCCGGCTTATCCTCGCCTGCAGGACAGGAGATACCCGGGGCGTTCAGCCAGACCGGCGGAGTGGTATCGTTGCCGCTCACGGTCGCGTTTCCGGTGATCGTAACTTTGCCGATCGCCGTGAGCCCGCCCTTCATAACGAGGTTCGGGGTCACCAGGCGTACCAGCGAGCCCGCCGAGCGGGTCGCAATCGGCGTTCCAGCGGCGTTTCGCCGATTGCCGACGGAACGGATAAGAAACAGGCTGCCCGTGAGACGGACCAGCTGCCGGGTGGCATCGACCCCGCCTCCCAGTGACACCGTTCCCAGATCGGCCGCGGCGCCGCCCACGGGCAGCGCGAGGAAATCGGCCGGTGTAGTCGTCCCCATGGCTTCACTGATCCCGGCCTCCGCTGCCTCGGCTGCCTGGCTGGCATAGAAGGTGTTCAGGCCGCCCTGCTGCTCGAGCCGGCCGGCAAAGAAAGTCCCCGTAACCATGGTACCAATAATTACCAGGGAGAAGAGAGCCACCGGGAGCGCCATGCCGCGCTCGTCTTTCAGACGTGAAGTTCGCATATAGGTCTCCTTGCGCTGAATTGCGTTTAAGGCCGCAACGAGTTGCGGATGGCGATCTGGCTGACCAACTCCTCCTGCACGTGACTCAGGCTGCCCTCGCTGCCGACACTGACCGCTTCATCACTGATCCCGCGTATCGTGACCTCGATGCTCTTGATGGCGGAGCGATTGACGGTCACGGCGCCGGCCCCGTCCAGATACCGCAGGGCAAACCCATCGACATCGGCCAGCGGGCCCAGCACCGGCTGGATCGCCTCGGCCGCGCTCACCGATCTCGCGCCCAACCAGGACTTGCCGTCCGCCTCGTGGAGCCTGAGCTCCATCACTTCGAAGAACCGGACCGGAGTGCCGCTCGCGAGTCCCGCCAGCGCCGGGGTGTTCGGCGTCGTCAGGGTGATTCCCGCACCCATGATCCCGGGGCAGGCGGCCGCGGTGGACACCGCGGTAACCGGCAGGGCCAGCCACGAATCGTCATCTTCCCGGTCCGGGTCTCCCTCGATGAACACGTACGCGGCGTCTCGATTCGCCTCGGGGATCCCGGTACGCCGAGAACGTGGCCCGACTGATTCTGATTGCAGTTGCCGTCGGCGCCTGACAGATGAAGCCGATGCCCCGCATGGCGCGGTACGTGATGTCATCGGCGGCGATGGCCAGGATGTCGTTCTGGTCGGCCGAGGCTCCGGTCACGGTGTTCAGCTCCCGCAGATCGTTCAGCACAGCCAGCGAGCCCACCCGTACGTTGGATTGGAGGCTCACGCGCTCGGCCTGGACCCGCGACAGGCGCTGCGAGGAGAGCATCAGCCGGTAGACCGCGCCCATGACGATGAGCATGATCGTCAGAGCGATCATGATCTCGGCGAGCGTAAAACCGCGACGGTTGGCCATAGTCAACACTCGATTCTGGTTTGGAGCGTCGCCGTGCGAGGGCCTCTCGGCGTTCGGTACGTGACGCTGACCTGGACATTCCGGACCCGGCCCGCGGGTGGTACCACCCAGGTCTCCGTGAGACCACCGGACGTGACTGGTCCGCCGTTGATGAAGGCCCCGCCGGTGCAACGGGGCGTCGTCGAATACGCCGCCGACCGCAGCACCTCGATTCTCCGTGAGGCGGCCTGTGCTACCCGCGTCTCGATCTTGCCGCGTCCGATCATGCGGGTGACCATCGACATCGACCCAGCCAGGGCGATGAGGCCAACCGACAGGACCACGATGGCGACGAGCACCTCGACGATGGTAAAGCCCGACCGTGAGCGATTCACTTGGCTACTCTCCCCAGGCCATCGATTGTGACGGTCTCCGTAATGCCGCCGCGAGAGATCTCAAACGTGGTGCCGGCCCCAAACCCGCTGCCCAGGCCGCGGGGATCGAACCGCACCGAGTCGATCGTACCCGTGAGCGTGACTCCGTAGCTCTCTCCCAGCCTCTCTATCAGGCCGAGGGTGTCGGCATCGCCCGCGCCGGGCAGCAAGCGGGGACGCAGAAGAATCACGGCGTTGTTGTCCCCGATCTTGAGCAGGGCGATTCGGTTTGCCTGCGTTGCCGCGGTGCGGGCCTTGGCCAGCATGTTGATCAGTGTGGTGCGTGCTCCCCGAATGCTGGCCCTCGTCGTGGCAGCGCTCATCCGGGGAAATCCCAGCCCGACCACCATTCCCAGGATCACGATGGCCAGCAATGCCTCGACCAGAGTGAAGCCTCGCTGGTCTGTCCTCACGATGTCCTCCTGGAGAATTGCTGCTGCAATCTTTGGCGCCGCGCCGGGCGCTTACGAATCAATGATCGGTCGGGGGGATCAACCGGTGTGACCGCGGAGTCAGGAAGGCCAGGAGTGTGCCAGGACCGGACTCGGCTGCCGAGATCCTTGGCAGAGCAACGGTTAGGTAGAACGCTGCAAAGACGGTAGGTGGGGAGTAAACGGCTATCTGCCCGTATGATTTCAGAGGAGAATTTGACGCCTAATTCCTGACCACCCTTGCCTGGCTATGTTCTCGACGAATCGATGTTCGCGCCAGGGGATGCAGCATAGGGATTTGCGATCGCCAGTGGTGGCATTTCCAACTCCCTGCAGTGCAGCTTCATAGCTAGCGTTTGCTGGCAATATGAACCGATAAGGTGCACTTTCAGACCTGGAGCTGACCTCGAATCCAGAACCGCTGGCTGAGGGTATATGTCTGATGATTTGATGAACCTGTTCTTATCGACGACCGAGGACTACGGGGTCATCTTTCTCGACCCCGATGGCCGAATACGCCGCTGGAGCAACGGCGCGGAAAAGCTGTTTGGCTACGCCCCGGACGAGGTCGAGGGGACTCCGGCCCATGAGATCTTCGTTCCTCCTGACAGGCATGCCGGCGTCCCCGAAGTAGAGCTGCAGACCGCCAGAGAGCAGGGTCGAGCCGAGGATGAGCGTTGGCACCTGCGAAAGGACGGCAGCCGCTTCTGGGCCTCCGGCGTCATGATCTCGCTCTGGCAGGACGGGCGGCTGCGGGGTTACGCCAAGGTGGTGCGCGACTTCACCGACCGCCGTCAGCTCGAGGACGCGGTGCGCCAGACCCAGAAGCTCGAGAGTGTCGGCGTCCTGGCCGCCGGTGTCGCGCACGACTTCAACAACGTTCTCACCGCGATTCTGGGGAACGTGTCACTGGTCCGGCGCCGGCTGGCATCCGCGAATGTCGATGGTCAGGTCGATACCCTGCTGGCCGCCGCCGAGCGGGCCGGCAATCGGGCGGCTGACCTGGTGAAGCAGCTGCTCAACTACGCTGGCAAGGGGCGCCGCGAGATGCGGCCGGTCGACATCGGACAGGTGATGAAGGATGCGCTGGCCATCGTGCAGGCATCGGTGTCGAAGAAGATCACGCTGACCCGCGACATACCTGAAAGCCTCCCGACCCTCGAAGCCGATGTGGGCCAGCTCCAGCAGCTGATCCTCAACCTCGTGCTCAACGGAGCCGAGGCGATCGGAGACAATCACGGCGAGGTCTCGGTGCGAGTCCGGGTCCGCGATCTCACCGTGGCGGAGCTCTCCAAGCGGTATGCGCCGTTCCCACTCCCCGAGGGGCCCTATACCGAGATCAGGGTGAGCGACAACGGGGTCGGCATGGACGAGCGAACCCTGCAGCAGATTTTCGACCCGTTCTTTACGACGAAGTTCATGGGGCGGGGTCTCGGTCTGGCGGCCGCGCTGGGAATCGTCAGGAGCCACGGCGGCGGCATCGCGGTGGAGAGCGAGACCGGAAAGGGCACCACGTTCACGGTTCTGCTGCCCTCCGAGCAGGAAGCGTCAGAAAATCTTCTGACGGTGGCGGAGGCCATCACCGAGACGGCCCGCGGTGAGGGGCTGGTGCTGGTGGTGGATGACGAGGTGGCCCTTCGTAGCCTGATCCAGCACCTGCTGGAAGAGCTGGGATATACGGTGGTCACCGCCGAGCATGGCGCCCAGGCGCTGGAGCTGTTCGATCACGTGCCGGACGAGGTGCAGCTGGTGCTGCTCGATCTCAACATGCCGGTCCTCGACGGCGCCGAAACCGCGGTGGCCCTGCGTGAGCGGAGGCCGGACATTCCCATTCTGGTGATGAGCGGTATAGCCGACGACGATGCCCTCAGGCGGTTCGAGTCCGTGCGGATCTCGGGCTTCATCCCCAAGCCGTTTGCTCCCGACCAGCTGGCACAGGCCATTGCAGTCGCGCGCCAGAAAACCAGGCCGTGGGCAGGGAAGGATCGGCGGGAGGAGAAAGCTGCGAAGCCGGTGACTCCGGACCGACGATCCGCTCCAACTCCAGCCCGCGCTCAGAGTGTGAGCGAATAGATCGCCGCGGTCCTTCCAGATCCGCCCCTTGATCGTCCGCCGACTATCGTCTTTCTCGCCGCGAGCGCAAGACGGCATCCACGCTGTACGGGCCGGCCCCGGCCGCGAAGAGATAAAGGAATATGAAGCAGAACAGCGCCGCGCTCTCGCCCCCGTTGAGAATCGGCCAGGGCCCGCGGGGGGCGTGCGCCAGGAAGTAGGCCACCGCCATTTCGCCGGCGAGTAGGAACGCGACCGGCCGGGTGAACAGCCCCAGGACGATCAGCGCTCCGCCGAACACCTCCAGCACGCCGGCAAACCACATCAGTGAGAAGGCCTCGGGAGCGCCGTTCCAGGTTCGATCGGGGCTCAGCAAGAGGCCAAAGAGCTTCTGGACGCCGTGCTGCATGAAGAGCGCGCCACTCACCGCGCGCAGCAGCGACAGGAGGGCGCCGTGGAGCCACCCGGGTACTCGCAGGTCTGTCATGCCGAGCATCATCCGTATGTAAGAGTTGGCCATGGCTATTGGCTATTGGCTATTGGCTATTGGTTACTCCGTGCACTGATAAGCCCATAGCCCATAACCCATACTCGCATCCCAGCCGACTAAGTGCTATCGCCGATACCTTCGAGAGCTTCCCGAGCCCGATCCCCATCTTCGGCAGCCACCTGGAAACGAACGGGGCCGGTGACTGAGTTGTGGACGCCCGGGAAAAGCCAGTCCGCGAGACCCTTTCCTTGAGAAACGTACGGTATCTGTTCAGCCTCCAGCGCCGCTTTCGCCAGCGCGATGAGGACCACGTCGCTGGTCTGAAACACCGTCACGAGAGCGTTAGTCATATGCGGCGGCCTCCTCCTGGGGAGGGTAGTGACCCCGGCCGTCCGCTGCAACGGTGGATTGGCGCCAATAGCCAATAGCCAATAGCCAATGGCCAGGCTTAGAGCGACTTTTCGAAGATGTCGAGTCCGCGCTGGGCGGTTTGGCGGGTGATGGTCAGGGCGGGGAAGAGCATGAGGACGTCTTCTTCGGCGGAGACGAGCAGGCCGTTTTCGCGGCAGGTGTCGCCGACCTCGGAGGCGTAGGCTTCGTCTTCGACTTCGATGCCGATGGCGAAGCCTTTGCCGTGGATGGTGGCTTTGCCTTTGAAGCTCATCTGAGAGAGCCGGGTGAGGAAGTACTGGCCGAGTTGGGTGGCGTTTTTGAGAAGCTTATTCCGGTGGCGCGTCAGATAGCGGAGGTTGGCCAGGGCAACGGCGACGGCGCGCGGGTGCCAGCCATAGGTGGAATAGAGGCCGAAGTCTTCCTTGATGGCGTTTGCTATTTTGGACGTGGTGATCACGGCGCCCAGGCCGCCGTAGCCGCCGGTGATGGCCTTGGCCATGCACAGGACATCGGGCTCGAGATCGAAGTGCTCGCAGGCGAAGAGCTTTCCGGTCCGGCCAAAACCCGTGGCGACTTCGTCGGCGATGAAGAGGGTGCCGTAGCGGGTGCAGAGCTTGCGGACGCCGCGGATGAACTCGTCCTCGGGGACGACGGCGCCGAGGTTGCAGATGATCGGCTCCATGATGAAGGCGGCAACGTCGCGCTTCTTCAGCAGCGTCTCGACCTTGCCAAGAGCCTTGTGATCCAGCGGCGGCTCGATCTTGTGGCAGTTGGGTAGGAGGTTCTTGAACGTTTCGCGGTTGTCCGATGCGCCGATGCTCATGGTGGCGATGGAGTTGCCGTGGTAGCTGTCCTCGATGGAGACGAACTTGCCGCGGCCGGTGTAGGCCATGGCGATTTGCAGCGCGCCTTCGACGGATTCGGTGCCGCCGGTCGTGCGGTAGGAGACTGCGAGCTTGCCGGGCGTGATGCGGGCGAGCATTTCGGCGAGCTGGACCCAGGGGCGGTAGAGGTAGTCGGGATGAACGTAATCGGGGCCGTCGAACTTCCGCGCCGCCGCGCGGATCTCGGTGTTCCCCCAGCCCAGGTTGCCGACGCACCAGCCCATCATGAAGTCGATGTATTTGCGGCCGCGGGCGTCGGTGAGATAGCTGTCGGCGGAGTTGCCGACGATGACGTCCTCGGGTTCGCCCTGGCGGCCGAAGTACTTTTTGTCGAGTTGGCGGAGGTTCATGCAGGGCTCCTCTCACATGGGGGGAGATTCGCGATGGGCTCTATGCCGCTCGATACCCACTCGACTCGGGCTGAAGCCCGTGGGGCCCCTCGGCGCAGAGCGCCTTGAGCGCGGTGGCGAAGCGTGCAATGCGGCTCCCCAGGTTCCTCGCCGTGTCCAGGTCGGCCTGCTTCGCCTGAAGCGACCCGTCCATGCCGGCGATGGTGCCCGGACCATAGGGTGAGCTTCCGATCGCGTCCGGTATCAAAAGCTGGGGGTTCTGTCCGTAAGGGGTCCCCAGGATCACCATGCCGAGGTGAATCAGCGGCACCATACTGTTGAGGAGTGTGGTCTCCTGCCCGCCCTGGACCGAGGCGGTGCTGGTGAACACTCCCGTGGGCTTATCCTCCAAATCTCCTGCCTGCCACAGCGGACCGGTGGTGTCGAGAAACTGCTTGAGCTGCGCGCTCATGTTGCCGAAGCGGGTCGGGGTCCCCCAGGCGATGCCATCGGCCCACCGGAGATCGGCGTGGGTGGCTTCCGGAAAGACCTGCTGCGCCTGCTGCGACTGACGGTAAGCCTCCATGCCGGACAGCGCGCGCCGGGCTTCTTCCAACTCAGGCACCCGCCTGATTCGGATCTCGGTATTCGGCTGGCGACCGGCACCCTCTGCCACACAGCGGGCCAGCTGAAACACGTGTCCGAAGGTGCTGTAGTAAACCACAAGGATGTTAGTGGACATGGGTCTCCTCTGGTAGAAATCTGCGTGGTGGGCCATGGCTCATCGGCTTCCCCAGCGACCATCCCGCAGCCGTTATCACAACACTGCCAGCGGCTGTGGCCCATCCGGCGGGGGAAACGCCAGATCCAGCTCGGCAAGGTCGCGCTCGCTCAATCGGATGTCGAGCGCGCCGTGGTTCTCCCGCACATGGCTGGGCGTCGCCGCCTTGGGGATCGCGGTGAGCAACGCCTGCCGGAGCAGCCAGGCCAGCGCTACCTGAGCCGGTGTGGCACTCAGGCGTTGAGCTATGCTCTTCAACACCGGGTCGTTAAGCATCCGTCCCTGCTCGATCGGCGAGTAGGCCATGATCGGAATCCGGCGCGAGCGGCACCACGGCAACAGGTCCCACTCGATGCCCCGGCGGGTCAGATTGTAAAGCACCTGATCGGTGGCCACCGCGGTTCCGCCGGGGAGCCGCTCCAGCTCCTGCATGTCGGCAATGTCGAAATTGCTCACACCCCAGTTCCGGATCAGCCCCCGGTGTACCAGCTCCCGGAAACCTTCGAGAGTCCACTCCAGGGGGATCTCTTCCCGCCAGTGCAACAGATACAGATCCAGCCGATCGGTGCCAAGACGCCGGAGGCTCCCCTCGCAGGCAGCCACGGTCCCGCTGCGGGTGGCGTGCTCCGGCAGCACCTTGCTGACCAGAAAGACCTCGTCTCGCCGGCCCCGGATGGCCTCACCGACCAGCTCTTCTGCCGCTCCGTCGGCATAGAGCTCCGCCGTATCGATCAGGGTGAGCCCCAGGTCCAGTCCGGTGCGGAGCGCCGCAATTTCGGAGCGTCTTCGCGAGGGATCTTCCGCCATATGCCAGGTTCCCTGCCCCAGGACAGGAACAGGCTCACCATCGGGGAGTGTGGTCGTGGGCACGAGGCCGGCGACCCGGGTAACGGCGCTCACGCACGCACTATAGGACGAGCTCGTCTGGCACGCTGTAGGGTAAATCCCGCCGGCGGCTTCCGACCTGCCCGGCATCCCCCACCTCACCGCCTCCTAGCTTGGGAGCCGGTTCGTCCTCCTTCACTCGTATGCTCGATCCCGGGCAGGGAGGACAGTCAATCCCAGCTCAGGTAGGAGGTACGGCATGTACTGCACGATAGAACGTTTAGGGATCAGAGGCCTGATCGGGGCCTTGATGGTCGCGATCTTCGCGGTGATCACTCCCCGCGCTGGAGCGGCGCAAGCAACTCGCCGGGCAGGACAGTACACCCCTGACTCTTCTCGTGGTCATCTTCCCCGATACGGCCGCGGCCCAGGATGCCATGACCAGTCTGAGCCAGGCATCCACTACGCAGATGGCACAAGACCAGGCGCCCCCGCCACCCAACACGGTGGAACGGCCAGTCAACGCAGAGTGGATCGAGCCTTACTACGCGATTGCCACCAAGGACCGGAGCGGCGAGGTTCAGGTTCGGCAGCACGGGAAGAAGGGCGACACAGCGCGAAATCAGCAATCAGCCCAGACCATTGACGGTGTGGCGGCGTTGCTGGGCCAGCGCCCGTCAGAGACCGGTCGGGCGGGTGCGGGAGCGACCCGGGCCGGGATCTCCAGTGCGGATGCTCGGGAGATGCAGGAAGCGTTTGGGCCGGGAGAAACCGCCTTGATCATCGTGGTCGAGCATCCGGTGGTTCCAGGGCTCACCTCGAGCCTCGAGGATGCTGGGGCGACCGAGGTATACGATGCGCCGCTGGTGGCGGTACCTGCGGAGTAAGAATGTCTGAGCGACGCCTGCCGGTCACTGGTCGGCAGGTGTTGCCCGGGGCAGGCTCAGCGAGATCGTCGCACCCTGTCCCAGCCCGCCATCGATGTCGATCCGTCCCCCAGCGCCCTTCACCAGCCGGTGGACAAACGCCAGGCCCAGGCCGGTGGACACCCCTCGCGGCTTGGTACTGAAGTAGGGATCCATACAGCTGCGGACAACGTCCGCCGTCATCCCCGGCCCGTCATCGGCGACCAGCAGCTGAACCATCCCGGCAGCCGGGTCATCGATGACGCTTACCCTGACGCAGCCGGTTGCCCGCTCCCGCAAGGCATCGGCCGCGTTCTGGATCAGGTTGAACACCACCTGCGTCAGGCTGACGACCTTCATCTCCACCCAACAGGGCTTCTCGGGGAGCTCGCACTGGAAGGCTATGCCTCGCGGGAGCAGGTTCTTGAAAATCATCCCCATGTCATTCCACCATCCTAGAAGCTCCGTGGGCTCGCCGTCGAGGCCCCCCTCGGGGTCCATGGCGAGCGAGCGAAGCCCGGAGGCCAGTCGCTGGAGGTATTGACTGGCCTTTTCGATTCCGGCGACGTGCTCGCGAAGCTCCGGCGGGAGATTTGCTTCCAGCAGCAGCCTCAGCCGCACATCGATCGGCAGGAGCAGGTTCCCCAGATCGTGGCCCAGGCCGGCGGAAAGGGTTCCCAATGAGGCCATTCGCTCAGAGAGACGCAGGCGCTCGGCCAGCTTCTCGCCTCGATTGGCCATCTCGTCCTGGGACAGCTTCATCATGGTAATGTCCCGCATGACCATGCTGAATCCAATTAGCCGCCCTTCTGCATCCGTCAGTGCTGTCGTGGTGCCCATGGCATAGAACTGACCTCCGCCGTTTACCCGCATCCAGCGTTCGTTGCGAGCCGCCCCGGTCTCCAGCGCCTGGCGAAGCTGCCGGGCCGGAATATCGGCAGCCCGGTCCCCTTCCGTGAACAGGTCCGCGATGTTGAGACCGATCAACTCCTCCTGGCTGTATCCCAGCACCTGTTGACAGCCCTCGTTCCAGGTGGTGACCACACCGGTCTCGTTGGTGGAGAAGATGGCGTAATCCCTGACCTGCGATATCAGCGAGCGGTAGCGCTCTTCGCTCTCCCGGCGCGCCCCTTCGGCCTGCTTGCGCTCGGTGATGTCCAGAATCACCTTCACCAAACAATCGACCGATCCATCGAGCTTGCGGATGGAGTTCACCGAGATCGCGGTGAAGACAATTCCGCCGTCCTTCCTGAGCCAGCGCTTGTCGACGGAATAACCGTCGATCTCTCCGGCCAGGACCCGGGTGAATTGAGCCTCATCGGCTGAGAGATCGTCGGGATGGGTGATCTGGGTCCAGTTCATCCGCTGCAGCTCGGTGCGGGTATAGCCGAGCATCTCGCAAAACCGGTCGTTCACCTCCAGCACGGCCTTGGTGGGGGAGGTGATCGCCATGCCGATCAGACCCGTCTCGAAGTAACCGCGGAACCGCTCCTCACTGGCCTGCAGCGCCTGCTCGGCCTGGGTGCGCACGATCCAGTCGGCCGCCTGCCGGGCGAGCAGGTCGAGCACTCCGAGGTCCCTCTCGTCGGGTCGATGGGGCAAGCGGCAGTGCGTCGAGAGCATCCCGACCAGTCGCCCCGAGCGCGCCATCAGCGGGGTGGACTGCACCGAACGAATTCCGGCTTCCATCATCGGTTCCAGTTCGGGGCTGCCGGCGAAAATGGAGCTGGTGGTGACATCCTCCACGATGACGCGCTTACCCTGCCGCATGGCGGCGCCGCACGCCCCATCACCCCCGGACCCAGAGTTGAAAAAGTCGAGAAAAGGCTGCTCCAATCCGCGGCTGGCCACGATCCGCAGAGTCCCGGACGCAGGATCGAGCAGCTGAATGTTCCCCATGTCGGCCGCGGTTACGGCAATCGCCGTGTCCACGATCTCCAGCAGCAGCGTTGTCGTTTCACTGGAAGGCACCAGCCGGGTGCTGACCTGCTGGAGCCGGGTCATGGTTGCCAGGTCGGCGGTGAGCCGCTCGCGGCTCTCCCGCAGCTGCTCTTCCGCCTGCTGCCGCTCGGTAATGTCCTGCACCATCGAGAGAACAGCGATGACATCCCCCTCGGCATTCCGTAACGGCGTATTGTGCCATTCGCCGATGATCGTGCGGCCGTCCTTGGTGATGTTCTCGTTCACCGAATGGGCTGCCATGTCGCCCGACATGAGGCGGTGAAGAATCTCCGAGCCCGATCTCCGGACCTCCGGGGTCACCAGAAACTCCAGTAAATTCTGGTCGAGAACCTCCTCCCGGGCATAGCCGAAGATCCTCTCCGCCGCCGGATTCCATTGAAGGATTTTGAAGTCGGAATCGAACACGATGCAGGCGATCGGCATCCGCTCAAATTGCAGGTTGAGGCGCTCCAGGAGCTCGTCCCGCTCGTGCTGGAGCCGCAGCTGGACTTCCGCCGCTCGCTTCTGCTCGGTGATGTCCCGCCCGTAGTACGCCAGCTGGTGTTCCTTGATCGGATGCACGTTCATCGCAAACCAGCGATCGTAAGGCGGGTAATAGGCTTCGGCCGCGATCGGCACCCGCTCGGTCATGGCGCGTCTCAGGATGCGCTCGAACTCAGTGCCCGAGATCCCGGGGAACGCCTCCCAGAGGCTGCGCCCCAGCAAGGTCTCCCGTTTCATGTTGTTGGTGATTTCGGCGGCTGCGTTCACATACCGGATCCGCCAATCCGGGTCCAGCGCCATGAAGCCATCGGTCATGCTCTCCAGAATATCGACCAGCTCGCCCCGTAGCTGCTCCTCCTGGAGCAGTGCCTTGCGCCGCACCTCAACGAGCCTGAGAGCGCCGACCACCCGTGCCAGCAGCTCGCGAGCGTTGAACGGCTTGACCAGATAATCGTCGGCCCCGGCCTGAAGCCCCTCGACCCGCGCCTCCTCTCCCGCCCGGGCCGAGACGAGGATCACGGGGACATCCCGGGTCGTCGGATCGCTCCGCAGCTCCCGGAGCAGCTCGAAGCCGTCCATCTTCGGCATCATCACGTCGCTGAGCACCAGGTCGGGTGGCGATGTTCGAGCCGCTTCCAGCGCCAGCTCCCCGTTGGTTACGGCCTGGACTTCGTAGAGCGGTCCCATCAGCCGCTCGACATACTCTCGCATATCGGCGTTGTCGTCGGCCCACAGGATCCGCGGCCGCTTGAGGCCGGACTGATGCTGGGACTCCAGCGCGGAACTCAACGCCGGCGGGTCGGTCTCCCTTCCGAGCGCCACGCCGGGTAGCCAGCGGACCGCTTCCTCGACGAAGCTTCGGGTGCTGGCGGCTATCGATCGCCGGTGCCGGCGGGGCGAAATACGGTCCGCCGGAAGGTGGGCATTCCCCAGCGGCATCGAGACCGTGAAGTTGCTGCCCTTTCCTGGCGAGCTGGCAACCTTGACGACACCGCCATGGAGCTTCACCAGCTCGGAGACCAGCGACAGGCCTATACCCGAGCCTTCGCTGGTGCGGCCCTCCGCTCCCGGCACCTGGTAAAAGCGCTCGAACAGACGGGGCAACGCAGCGGCGGGAATTCCATTGCCGGTGTCCACCACCGACAGACGGGCCTTTCCACTCTCGAGCCTGAGCGAAACGGTGATACTGCCCTCGAAGGTGAATTTGAACGCGTTGGAGAGGAGGTTGAGAACGATCTTTTCCCACATGTCCCGGTCTACGTACGCGACGTCGGCGGACGCCGGATCAGGGTGACAGAGAATCCTGAGGTCGATGCCCGACTGTTCACACGCCGCTCGAAAGTTGCTGGCCAGGTCGGCGGTGAGACTGCCGAGATCCACCGGCTCGTAGGAGGCCTGGGCCCGCCCGGCCTCGATCCGGGAGAACTCCAGCAGCGTGTTCACCAGCTTGAGCAGCCGGAGACTGTTGCGATGGGCAATCTCCAGGCGCTGCCGCTGCGCCCCGGAAAGATTTGCCCGGTCATCGGTGAGGCAATCTTCCAAGGGACCTAACAAGAGCGTCAGCGGGGTGCGGAACTCGTGGCTCACATTGCTGAAGAATGCGGTCTTGGCCCGGTCGAGCTCGGCCAGTCCCTCCGCCCGGCGTCGCTCGCTCTGATAGGCCAGCGCCTTATCGAGCGCGGTGCCGACCTGGCCGGCGACCAGATCGAAGAAGGTCCGGTACTCGTTGTCCAGGACTCGGCGCTGGCCGACGCCGAGGACCAGCACTCCAGCGGGATGGTCGCGCCCGGCGGCCGGAACCGGCAGCACCATCGCCTCTCGGATCGGCTCTGGCCACAGGGTGCCGGAGAGCTGCGCTCCCACCGCGTCGAGGGTCACCCGACGAGCCTGTTGATCGGCGACGACCTCCGCCAGCGGCCACCCCGATGCTGCGGTCTCGTCCAGGCCGCTCTGATGGGGTAGATGCGATTCTCCACCGGGGACGCCGCCGGCACTCAGGGTCATGTGCTTACCCCGCTCGTCGACCACGTAGATAGCCGCGAACGACACGTCCTGTGGGTTCTCCCGAAACACTGCCACCGCTTCCCGGCAGACGGTGAGCACCGACCGAGCCTTACCGGTCCGGACTCCCAACTTGCGAAGAGTCTCCAGCCGTCTGGCCCCCACCACTTTCTCTGTCATCTCGTAGCACGGGCAGAAGACTCCATCCACCCGACGACCATCCCCAGCAATGATGGGTGCGTAACTGAAAGTGAAGTAGACTTCTTCCAGCGGCAGCCTGCGGTCAAAGAACAACAGATGATCCTCTACCCAGTTCGCCTCTCCAGTGGCCAGAACGGTGTTGAGCATGGGGCCGATGTCGTTCCAGATCTCACTCCAGCACTCCTGGGCCGGGCGGCCGAGCGCACGCGGGTGCTTGGCAAACCCCAGGAACGGGATGTAGGCGTCGTTGTAAAGGGTCGCGAGCTGGGGTCCTAGCCAGACCACGATGGGAAAACGGGAGGTAAGACAGAGGCTGACTGCGGTGCGGATGTTTTCCGGCCACTGCTCGGGCAAACCGACTACGGTGCTGGTCCAGTCGAGCTCCCGCATCCGGCGGGCCATCTCGCTGTCGCCCGGAAAGAGGGCGCGTCGATCCGATGGAAGCGGAGCGACCATTTGCAGATCCGATGCCGCTGAAGCGCGGCCTGTTCGTGGCTAAAGGCCCAGGATCCCAGCCTCGATAGCAAACCGCACGTACTCGGTTCGGTGCTCGAGTCCGAGCTTCATCTGGATGCGATGTTTGTAGGCATCCACCGTCTTGGTGCTGACGCCCAGCTGGCGTGCGATTTCGGCGCCACTGTAGCCCTGGGCGACAGACCGGAGCACCGTCTGTTCCCGATCGCTCAAGCTCTGGAACTTGTCGCTTGCCGACTCCACTGCCGGACGGGGCGCTACGGCCGCGGCCAGAAGCCGCGCTGCCGCGGGTCGCACGTACACATCCCCCGCCGCCACGACGCGAATGGCCTCCACCAGATCCCGCGAGGCAGCCTCTTTGGTGAGATAGCCACGGGCGCCCGCGTTCAGCACCGCGAGCAACCGGTCCTCCTCGGCGTGCACGGTGAGGATCAGCACCCGGGACTGAGGCAACGCCTTGCCTATTTCGTGGAGTGCCGCGGCCCCGTCGCCGCCCGGCATGTCGAGATCGAGTACGACGATGTCGGGCCCGACCTGGCGGGCCAGGGTGAGGGCCGACACCCCGTCGCCGGCCTCACCTACGACTGAGATATCGGGCGTAGTCCGAAGCAGCAGCCGCAACCCCTCGCGCACCATGGCGTGGTCGTCCACCAGGATGACCCGGATGGTCCGGTCGCCGATCGAGACCCCGCGACGGGCATAGGGTCGGGCAGCCAAAGCCGCTCCCACCCGGACCAGCTCCTCCGTCCCGGCCGACAGCCGTGGGGGTGCCCCTTCATGGCTGCCGGCCTTCGTGGAAATCACCTCGGAGCCTTTCTGATGAACGACACCTGCTCCCTGAGCATGGCCCCAGATGGCTCACAAGGCAATGCCCTGGCCGGAAGTGGGGTCAACCCAATCTGGGCGGGGGGCCAGCCGACGGCTGTCGGGAATGGGAAGCGGGGGCGCATGGTTCAGGATGGCAAGCCTCGGACCCCTAACCGCTTGATGCTGACGATCTCACGGCTCCCATCCTGGTGGAACACCGCGACCGAATTGAGAAATCCGTCCTGGTCCTCGAGGGTCCACACGTGGAAGAGATCGAAGATCCGATGGTCGCCCACGTCGAGCTCGAGCTCCAGGGCCCGGCTCCGGGGATCGTAGGTGATCCCCAGCAACCGGGCCCCCTGGATCGCTATCTGGCTGCCCAGGTCGGGCTCCAGCACTTCCACGTCGGCCGCCTCGGGGGATCTCGTCCCTCAGGAACCGCTTGGTGAATTCGGCAAAGTAGAGCCCGAGCTGGTCGGGCGAAATCGCCTTGGTAACGGACATGGGGCATCCTCGGTTCGGGGGAAGGCAAACAGCTCATCCATGGAAACGCCGTAACCCTGGACCAGCCGGGCCAGTGCCTCCAGCGAAAACCGCCTCCAGTTACCGCTCAGAAGGCCGTCGAGCTGATCGGGAGCGATGCCGAGGCGGCGGGCGGCGGTTTCCCGGTCGCCACCATCGTAAGACTCGATCAGCCGCTCCATCCAGGCGGAAACGTTCCTGGCAGAGATGATCTGCATCCCACCTCCTGGGCCAAGTCGTTGGAATTGCCCGCTGCCAGAGTATGCAGGGGCGGGATTCCCCGGGCCGTCGGCAAAGCCAGAACCGGGGATTCCCGGTTCCCCTACAGCTTTGCCCCTCCCCGCCAGCGACCTTGACCCCAGAGGCAATACCTAACCGGAGAGTGCAATGCACACCGATAGTGACATTCAGAAGGATATCCTCGCCGAGTTGAACGCCGAGCCGAACCTGAAAAACGATGATATTGCGGTCGGCGTTCGTGACGGGGTGGTGACGCTCGCCGGACATGTCGACAGCCATGCCGACAAGTGGCGGGCCGAGCGGGTGGTGAGCAAGATCAAAGGGGTCAAGGCAGTGGTGAACGAGCTCGAGGTCAGACTTCCTTCCAGCTCGCAGCGTACCGATCCAGAGATCGCGCGAGCGGTAGTAGATGCACTCCAGTGGAACGTCCTCGTGCCACACGAGGGGATTCAGGTCGTGGTCGAAGACGGCTGGGTCACGCTCCGGGGCCAGGTGGACTGGTACTACCAGAAGGAGGAAGCGGAGCGAGCGGTGCGGAACATCACCGGAATCAAGGGTGTCTCCAATCTCATCACCGTGGCCGCGGTTCCGACTCCGTCGGATGTAAAGAATCGGATCGCGGAGGCGCTGCGTCGCGGCGCGCAGTTCGATGCCGATCGGATCACCGTCGAGGTCGTAGGTCATAAAGCCATCCTGAAGGGAACCGTTCGGTCCTACGCGGAATTGCTGGACGCCGAACGGGCGGCCCGGAAGGTGCCCGGCATCACCGAGGTGGAGAACCAGCTCACGGTAGATCCCATGGCGTACGTGCCGGTCTAGGCGGGAACGCGGGAGGCGGGCGCCGGATCGCCGCGCGGCTGCGCCGCTCGTGATGACTCATTAAGGAGAAGCGACATGGCAAGAAATCAAGAAGAAAGCCGCTCCGGCGGGACTGCGGTCGAGGAGCGACCCAACCAGGAGAATTCGGTGGCCCGTCGGGAAGGGAACGGCTCCCGTCGAGGTGAAACCCAGCGGTCTCTGACCCGGTGGCCCTCCCTGCTGGCCGGCTCTCCCGCGAGTCCCTGGGAGCTGATGCGGCGGATGGGCGAAGAGATGAATCAGCTGTTCGAGACCCTGGGAGGAGCCCGGACCGCACCGGTGCGCCAGCCCGGCCCTTCGGAATTCGGCATCGCGGCTCCGATGCTGGTGCCCCACATCGAGGTGGAGCAGCGGGGCGGCGACCTCGTGGTGCGAGCCGACCTGCCGGGTCTCAGGGCGGAGGACATCAACGTCTCGGTCGACCGGGGCAGGCTGATAATCTCGGGAGAGCGGCGGCAGGAAAACCGGGAGGAGCGGGACGGATTCATCCGTAGCGAGGTCAGCTACGGCACTTTTTATCGCGCCATCCCCCTGCCGGAAGGAGCCGACGAGAACCAGGTCGCGGCCACCTTCCGCAACGGCGTGCTCGAGATCACGATCCCGGTGTCGGAGCGGGAACAGGGTCGCAAGGTCCAGGTGCAGTCGTAAGTGAGAAAGGGTGACTCATGCGTGTTCCAGTGATCGACCTCGACAGTCTGACTCAAAACTGGTGGGCCGTGGCCCTGCGCGGCCTGGCCGGCATTCTCTTTGGCGTCATCACCTTCGTCTCGCCCGGGATCTCCCTGGCGGCGCTGGTGCTCCTCTTTGGGGCCTACGCCTTCGCGGACGGAGTGCTGTCAATCGTGAGTGCCGTGCGCCGGCGAGGAGCCGACCGCTGGTGGCTTCTCGTGTTGCAGGGAATAGCCGGTATCGGAGCCGGCGTAGTCACTCTACTCTGGCCCGGCATCACCGCACTCGCGTTGCTCTTCGTCATAGCGGCGTGGGCCCTCGTGAGTGGGGCACTACAGATCGCCGCCGCCATCCGGCTGAGGAAGGTCATCACCGGTGAATGGCTCCTGGCGTTGGGTGGGGTCCTGTCCATCGCCCTCGGGGTGCTGCTGGTACTCTTCCCCGGGCCGGGGGCGCTGGCCCTGGTAATCTGGATTGGAGCATATGCCTTCGTCTTCGGCATCCTGCTGCTGGTGCTCGGCTTCAGGCTGCGAGGCCTGAAATCTCCCCGCGCCCACCAGCCCGCCCATAGCGTCGCGTGACGGCTGGGCCGGCATCCTCCAGCGGCGATGGAGCGTGGCTGCATCCCCGGCTGCTCGAGGGGGAGCTTCGGGTCCTGGGCAGTCGCTGGTCGCCCCGGGTCCACGAGATCAAGAGCTTCTTCTCCCGCAGCCGGGTGCCATTCCGCTGGCTCGACCCGGAACAGGACCAGGACGCCGGGAACACCCTGGAGCAACTCGGCGGCGGCAACCACGCCGTGGTGCTCTTGCCCGACGGAACCAGGCTGATCGATCCCGACGTGCGGGAGCTGGCCGCCCGGCTCGGACTCGACACCGAGCCGGACAGCCGGTCCTATGATGTCATCGTGGTAGGAGGCGGACCCGCCGGAATAGCCGGAGCCATCTGCGCTGCCTCCGAGGGGCTGCGGACTCTGGTGGTAGAGCAGGAAGTGCCCGGCGGCCAGATCAGTTACAGTGCCCTCGTCGAGAACTACCCTGGATTTCCCCAGGGTCTCAGCGGAAGTGATCTGACAGCACGCGCCGTGGCGCAGGCGGAGCGGTTCGGCGCCGAGATCCTGGTGGTGCGGCGCGCCACCGGCCTGGCGGCCGAGGGAGAGAGCCGTGTGCTCACCCTCGACGACAGCTCCCGGCTCCATTCCCGGGCCATCCTGCTGGCGATGGGCGTCAGCTTCCGCTGGCTGGACCTCCCCGGCTGCGCGCCTCTGGTCGGGGCGGGTATCTACTACGGCGCCGCCACCGCCGAGGCCACCGCCTGCCGCGGTCAGCAGATCTACATTCTGGGCGGGGGCAACTCGGCGGGACAGGCGGCCCTGCTGCTGTCCCAGTTCGCCGATCGGGTGGTGATCCTCACGCTGGAAGATTCGTTGGAGCACACCATGTCGCGCTACCTGATCGAGCGCATTCGGCGGCTGCCCAATGTGGAGGTCCGCACCCGGGCCACGGTCGCGGCAGCCGACGGCAGAGGCCGGCTCGAGAGCATCACGGTAAAGGACCTGCGAACCGCGAGCACCGAGCGGGTACCCTGCGACGGGCTCTTCGTCTTCATCGGAGCAACTCCGCGAACCGACTGGCTGGCGGGCGCCGTGCGTCGGGACCAGGATGGCTTCATCATCTCCGGGGCCGAAGTCAGCTGTGATATCAGCCAATGGCCCGAGTGGCAGCTGGACCGGGAACCTTACCGGCTGGAGACCAGCATGTCCGGCGTATTTGTCGCCGGCGACGTGCGCAAGGGCTCGATCAAGCGCCTCGCCGCCGCTGCAGGGGAGGGCACGATGGCCATCCAGTACGTTCACCGGTATTGTACGCCCGCGCTTCAGGAGAAGGAGTCTCCCAGCCGCCGTGGCGCATCGCGCGATCCGGCGTCGGCGACTTCGAGCTCCGCCTCACTGTCGTAGCCCCCGTGGCTCGCCGGCGACCGCAGAGCTGGGGCGACCTGAGGCGCGACTGGCCCGGGCTCACCGCCTACGAGCGGTTCGAGAGCTTTGTCGCCGCGCTTCTCACCATCGTCATCGGCGTCGTCATCCTGGTCGCGCTCTATCGTCTGATCGCGAGCGTGATCGACCTCCTCCTCCTCCGGGCGCTCAATCCTCTCTCCCCTCAGGTCTTCCAGGCCGTCTTCGGCGAGATCCTGACGCTCCTGATCGCCCTGGAGTTCAACCACACGCTCCAGGTTGTCGTCACCCGGCAGCGGGGCATAGTCCAGGCCAAGGCCGTCGTTCTCATCGCTATGCTGGCGGTGGTGAGAAAGGTCATCATCGCCGACCTCTTCCACACCCCACCGGCAACGGTGGCTGCACTCGCCGCCCTGGTGGTCGCACTCGGCGGAACTTACTGGCTCATCCGCGAGCGGGATGAACGATCCAGGCGATCGCGGGCGGCATCTCCGCCGGCTTCCCGACCACCGACGCCGATCTGAGCCGGCCCGGTTCGGATGGCCGGATAATGCAGGGCGAGACACTCGGGGCAGTAGGTGTGGCTGATTCTTCCGGGCTCGTGGTCCAGGATCTGGCTGAGCCACAGCGGTAACGAGATCCAGGGGCCTTCGCGGCTCCTCATTCGGGCGCAAAAGGCGCATACCACGATGAATTCGTCTTCGGCGAATGTTCTCTCGCCGGCGTCGATCGTCAGGCAGGGTTGAGCTGATGTCATGAGGGTGTGTCACATGGTGCGCTGGTTTCCGCTCCTGCTGCAAGTGGCAGGCAGGTGAACGACGCAAGTATTCGTCACCCGGCCTGCGATAGCTGTCGGATCAAGCGCCGGATGCACCTACCGATTGCCCGGCAGTGTACCCATGGATGCTCCGGACGAAAGAATCGGCGTGATGCGTCGCACATACTCTTCCGGTCGGCGCCTTATGTTACCGCAAAAGCGCCTCACTCGAGGAGAAGTACCATCAAGGAGAGGTACCATGCTCGCCAACAACACACTCAAGGGTCGCCGAATCGCGGTGCTCGCCGCCGATGGCTTTGAAAAAGTCGAACTCACCATCCCCGTGAATGCCATGCGGCTCGCCGGCGCGTCGGTGGACATCGTCTCGCTCCGCCAGGGTCGGATCCGCGGGGTCAACCTCCACGAGCCCGCGTCGCGCGTTAGGGTGGACAAGACGCTGACCGAAGCCAATCCGGCGGACTACGACGGGCTGCTCGTGCCCGGCGGTTTCATCAACCCCGACCTGCTGCGCCAATCGGCCCAGGCGCGGCAATTCGTACGGGCGTTCGACGAGGCGGGGAAGCCGATCGCCACGCTCTGCCACGGCCCCTGGGTGCTCGCCAGCGCGGGGCTGACGTCCGGACGCACCATGACCTCGTGGCCGGGAATCCGGGACGACCTCGTCAACGCGGGCGCGACCTGGCTCGACCAGGAAGTCGTGCACGACGGCAACTGGGTCTCCAGCCGCGGACCGCAGGACATGATCCCCTTCGTGAAGGCGATGACGAAGCTGTTCGCCGGCGAGCCGCTACCGGAGGTGGCGCCGCCCGTCGCGCAATCGGATCCGCAGCGGCGTGAGCCGCCGAATGTGGTCATCGAGGCGATGAAGTGGCTGCCCCGGCCGTCGATCCGCACCGCGGTCGCGCTGCTCGCCGCGGTTGGCGCCGGACTCTGGGCGACGGGACGGCGGCGCGCCTTCGCCTGATCGGCTGCAGGCGACCCTCGGCCGGCGCAAACTCCCTGGACGGTCCACCTTGACGAGCCGGCGCCTGCCATCGACCCAGGAGCGAGCTTATGACTGGCGAATCAGATAACAACGCAAGACAAACCAGCAACTCTCCGGCCCCACTCCCGGCGGGAACACCAGCACCCAACTTCTCCCTGGCCAGCGGTCCCGACACCGAGCTTCGGCTCAGTGACCTCCGGGGCCGTCCCGTGATTCTGGTCTTTCTACCCGGCCGACTGGAGCCCGGTCTGCGGTGATGAGCTGGCCCTCTTCAACGAGCTCCTGCCCGAATTTCAGAGGCACGAGGCGGAGCTGGTGGGGATCTCGGTGGATGGGGTCTGGTGCCACCGTGCTTACGCCGATGCTCGGCACCTTCGCTTTCCCTTGCTGTCCGATTTCGAGCCCAAAGGCGCTGTCTCCAGGACCTACAATGCGTACCGTGCCGGAGACGGAGTTTCGGAGCGCGCGCTCTTCGTTCTCGATCGAGACGGCGTCATTCGCTGGAGCTATCTCTCGCCGGTCGACGTCAACCCCGGTGCCGATGGAGTTCTCTCGGCGCTCGAGGCACTTCCGTCTCCGGCCACCCACATCGGAGCACCATCATGAGCACACATCTTATCCCGCCGCTCGGCGACCGGGACCACGTCCTGGGACCGGCTGATGCCCCTGTGACGCTGGTTGAATACGGCGACTACGAGTGCCCTTACTGCGGCATGGCCCACCCGATCGTCGCCTCGATTCTGCAGCGGATGGGGGATTCGATTCGATTCGCCTTTCGCCACTTTCCCCTCGCTCAACTGCATCCTCATGCCCAGCACGCGGCCGAGATGGCAGAGGCGGCGGGCTCTCGCGGAAAGTTCTGGGACATGCATGACATGCTGTATCAGAACCAGGACGCGCTGGAGGACGAGGATCTCATCAGTTATGCCGCCCAGTTGGGGATCGATCCCGACTGGGCCGCTCACGCCCTGGCCACGCACACGTTTGCCGGAAAGGTCCGAGACGACTTCATGAGCGGCGTGCGGAGCGGCGTAAACGGCACTCCGACGTTCTTCATCAACGGCAGGCGTCATGACGGCGCGTGGGATGAGCCGACGCTGTTGGAAGCCTTGCAGAGCGCGGCGTCGCCGGTGGCGAGGAGGTAGGTAGTTGCTGGTCCCTGGTCGTTAGTCGATAGGCGCGGGCTAGGGCTATTGGCTATTGGCCTTGGGCTGTGGGCTTATAGGTGCACGGACTAGCGAATAGCGAATAGCGAATAGCGAATAGCGAATAGCCAAGCCTCCTGCATGCGCCTGTCAGGCAGCTGGGCATGAAAGGGTGTCCAAGGGGCCGGGCCGACGCAGCAGGTTGTCGGCAAGCAACACATAGCCTGCCGAATCACCGTGAGGCCACAACTGAATGCGGTAGCCTGCTGCCTGCCACATCAGGCGCTCCGGATGACTTGGATCACAGCGGCGACCTGGTCCGTGCGTGCTCAGCTCGTTTGTGAGGAGATCCAGGTGGCGCAGCAGTCGTCCGGGGGGAACTCGCCATCGCTTTTGTACGCGAAGGACAGTTCCGATCGAATCCGACACCACGCGATACACTGTATCTCCGACGAGTCCCCCGCATTCGAAACCTGATGAAGGGAGTGTTTCGCATTGCCAACCATGTGCCCGCGCCCGGGCGTCGGCGGTCCAGTAGCCGAGTACGCCCGTGTAAGGTTGACGCTCAGAATGTTGGCAAGCGCCGACCCCCAGCACTCCGACGGCTACGATCAGGTCAAGGACCCGCACCTAATCCTGCTCCTGACAACGAGGGTGCCAGCATTCTAATGGAACGCGCGTCAGCAGGGTTCTAAGGCCCTTGGCTGCGGGCTTATCAGTGCAAGGGGTAGCCAGTAGCCAATAGCCAATAGCCCATAGCCCATAGCCAGCACGCAATGTAGCGAGGCTTGGCCCTCTCGACGCACCACAGCCGGCGGGGCGTCAGGCAACCGGGAAGTTCCCTGCGGGGTTTCGCTGGCGGCGGGTGGGGGCATCGCTGCCTAGGCTTCACCTGACGAGTGAGGATTGGTTGGATCTCATACCAAGTGACTGAACTGTAAGGAGATGGAAAATGGCCCAGGACAATCTCCAGGGACTACGGGTCGCCATCCTGGTCACGGACGGCTTCGAGCAGGTCGAGCTGCTGGAGCCGCGCCGCGCCCTCGACGATGCCGGCGCCGAGACCCGAGTCGTGTCGCCCAAAGCCGATCGCGTCCGCGGGTGGAACTTCACGGATTGGGGCGACGAGCTGCCGGTCGACCTGCCGCTCGGTCGGGCTCAGCCGCAGGACTTCGACGCGCTGCTCCTGCCGGGTGGCGTGATGAATCCGGACACCCTCCGAATGCAGCCACCAGCGGTCGGGTTCGTGAAGGCTTTCTTCGATGCTGACAAGCCGGTGGCCGTGATCTGTCACGGCCCGTGGACCGTGATCGAGGCGGGCGCGGCCCGCGGGCGCCGTATCGCGTCCTGGCCCTCGCTCAAGACCGATCTCCGGAACGCGGGGGCCGAGTGGGTGGATCAGGAGGTCGTGGTGGACGGCAATTTGGTCTCGAGTCGCAAGCCAGACGACATTCCGGCATTCAACCGGGAGATGATAGCGCTGTTCAGCCGGGCGCCGGCCCACGCGCGCTAAAGACCCAACAGTCAAGCGACTGGCTACCCGGGTGTCGCCGCCGCGTGTCGGGGTGGAGCTGTCGAGCCATGGCCCATGATCAGGTGCATGCGCTCGTTAGGCGGCCTGGGTCTCGGAATGATGCTCCTCTCGAAACCAACTGTGCCCAATTGCCAAGCCGAACACAGTGCCTAGTATCGCCAGGATGACCCAGCCGACCGGATCTCTAAGCATCTCTTCTCGGGTGAAGACGGCGAGTGGGATGCCAAAGGCCAGCAGGTATGCATACATGCATGCGAGCCCGGTCAGGTAGTCGCCGACTCGGCCGAATTTACGGAACCTCTTTCGCACGAGAGCGTACACCAGGCCACCGACTGCCCCACCGTAGGCTCCGACCGCGACCGCCCCGAGGATCGTCAAGGCAAGGGTCCAGGACAAATCGTCACGCCGGAAGGCGAGCAAAAAGACAGCGCGCACAACCGTCATCCCGCCAATGAGGAGTGCGCCGATAACGGCGGGGCGAGCCCATTTGGGCAGGTGTTGGATGCGCTCGGTAATGGCAAGAAGGAGGCGGAATGAGGGGGACAACGGCACTGGCGGTAATGGGGGCAGCATGGCTGCGTACGCCTCTCGACGCTGACACGTGGGACAGGCCTTGGCGTGTGTTTCAGCCTCCTGAAGGCGACGCTCCAGTTCTTTAGGCTTAAGCCCTCTTAGATCCTCCTCCAGGTGATCTATGGTCCAGGAACATTCGTCGAGTCCGCTCGCCCTCATGAGACGCGAACGTTCCTCGTTAGCCAACACCCAGTCCAGGCGGCGACTCAGCGCCTTGGGGAGCGCCTTCGCAATCCCTTCCCACCCTTCCACCACATCCCGGTGCTCACCCAGAACCTCGGCAAGCTCCTCAACTGACAATTCGAGACGCGCTCGACGCTCCCGGAGCTCCATTCCCGTCATCGATGCTCTCCATACACGTATTGCCGGCCGCCTGACGGACCGCGCATCAACTGCGGCGACTTGCCGGTTCGCGCACTATCCGACGTTCCTTAAAGATGAAGCGCCGTCGGCTGCAGGCGCGGGTTAGACGGCGGCCCAGGCGTGTGCAACAGGTTGCACATTCCCATATCTGCCGCCGTGCACTACCTTGTGCCACCCGCCACACCCGGCGGCGTCGTCCCGAACCTGGAGGCTGTATGGCAAAGCGCCGCGAACTCCTCGACGAACTCCACTGCTTTTGAACGTACCAGCAAGCGGCGGAACGGCTACCCATCCGAAACTCGCGTCAAGCGCGGCTACCGAGTGGTGCACGGGGACAAGGAGCTAACCGAGAAGCTTGGTCGCAACGATCTGTGTCCCTGCGGCTCCGGACGTCGGTTTCAAGCGCTGCTGCCTTGGCAGCGGTAGCTACGACGGGGTCCATCGGGACTACTACTTTTAGAGACTGATCGGTCAAGGAGAGCGGACCCGAAGAATGGGTTCGCTCTTTCCCGTTTCAGGCGCCGCCTGTCGGACCGTGTATCAGTGCGGCTCGCGCGCTACGGAGCCCGAAGGACCGGATCCACACGGGCGCTGTCGTACGGCTCGCTGTAACGAAAGCTGAGGACGACCAGCGTCGTATCCGATACGATGAGCCCAGGTAAATCCGTTGGAGGTCTTGCGAAAACGAAGACGCAGATGCTGTCCTGCTCATCCCCTCCCGCAATTACCATGTCAAAGCTGCCGTCGTTCCGAGCCGGAATGACGCCATAGTCCGCCACCCCCGTTCCATCGGCATGACAACCTTGACCCGGCGCATTGTAGGCACGCACCAGGGCGCCGGACACGGGTTCTCCGGCGGGAGAAGTCACTCGACCGTACAATAGCGCTGTGGGTGGTACTGGTGGACAGGCACACATCTCGGTACTGCAGCGGGAAAGGGTGAGCGCTGCAGCGAGAGGAGCCAGGAATCGAACCTGTAAGGATCTCATTTCGCCTCATCTATACTGCCATAGCCAGCCCTCGTTGTGCCTGTGACTCGCCAGATCTACCAGACTAGAACATCGTATTGTCGTTTGCCGATGTCTCAGGGATTGGCTGAAGCACGTCCCAGTGCTCCACCACCTTGCCGGCCTGATCGAGCCGGAATATGTCGATCCCGGCCCAATCCCGGTCCCCGGGCCATTGCTGGTAGCAGTGTAGGACGACATAATCGCCTTCGGCGATGACCCGCTTAAACTCTACCCGCTTCCCCGGGTACTCGCGTGCCATCCGCTCGAAATACCCGATGAACGCCGCCTTCCCATCCGCGACCATCGGGTTGTGTTGGGCGTACGTCGCGCCAACATAGCGCTCAACGGCCTCGGCCGGTCGGGATTGATTGAACATCAGGTCGTAGAATGCCGTGACAGTGCGCTTGTTGCGCTCCAGGCGATCGTCCATTGGGTCTCCGCCGTACTTAATAGGCTCAGTGCCGCAGCATATCGGACCGCGCATCAGCTGCATGCGCTTGTTCGGCATCACTGTGTCAGGAGCTCAACAGTCCTCCAGCCGAGCCACACTGCACCGATGCCTGCCACAACACTCAGCACAGCATTCGCGAGAGCCCAGGCCACCTCGTGCCTGCGAAGCAGATATACAGTCTCGAACCCAAAGGCCGAGAAGGTGGTGAAGCCGCCGCAGAACCCAGTGATGAGGAAGAGTCGCGCCGCTGGACTGAGTTCATGTCGCTGCTCGGCGATGCCGACGAGGATGCCCACTATGGTGCAGCCGACGACGTTCACGGCGAAGGTGCTCAGAGGAAACTGCCAGCTTGCGGTATGGTGGAGCACCCACCCTCCTAGCTTATAACGGGCGAGTGAACCCAGGAAGCCGCCGAGGCCCACTACGAGCACTGCTTTCACTCGGGGTCTCCTCGCATGTGAGATGCTCGTGTGATGCCTAACGGACCGCGCATCAGCTGCGGCGACTTCTAAGCTTCGGCACAATCCTACGTTCCGCGACCTGAGGCGCCAGCTGCATGCGCTGGTTAGACGGCAGCAGCGAACAAGGCGAAGCCCAGTAATACCAGCAGAACGCCCAGGAGCCGGCGATACGTCCTTGCCGGAATTCGGCTGAGCACAGGGACGCCAAGCAAGGTACCAATAGTCGCTCCGACCGATGCTGCGACCCAAAGTGGGACCGTGGCGGCGATCGTCCCTCCCTCAGAAAGAAGGTAGATCGGGATTCTGGCGGCGTCGACCAGTAAAGCCGACGCGGTCGCTGTCGCGACCAGCTGGCGGGGCTCGAGCTGGAACCCCAGTAATGCCGCGGCCCGAATTCCGCCTTGGTTCCCGACGAGACCTCCGAAGAACCCGGAGGCGATACCACCGAAAAGCCGCCAACCCGGAGTCTGGGGTAAAGGGACGCGCCGCTCCAGCACTTCACTACTGCCAGCTACGATAAGCAGTGAGGCGAGGACGACCGTCAGGACCGGACTTCCCAGTCGCGACTGGAGGACAGCTCCCGTCAGGCCTCCGACGGCGCTGGCGATTCCAAACTGCCGGAAAGTGGGGCGATGCACTGCGGTGCGGAGACGAAGCCAGCGTATTCCGGTGGCAACGGCGTGCGGAATAGCGAGGATAGCTACCGCATGATTAGCCGGCATCGAAAGGAGGAGCAGAGGCGTGAGTAGACTTCCAATACCGAAGCCGGAGACGGCGGCAACCGACCCCGCCAGAATCGCAGCTGCTCCTATGAGCCACGGAGACTCGACGATGTGAGCTCCTCGCGTGTCAGCTGCTGTCTAACGGACCGCGTATCAGCGGCGTCGACTGGCCCGCCCGATTACACCTGTACTAACGCGTGGTCACTCGATCCACGCAGGTTCGGTCAAAAGCCTTGATGCCTGCAGTGCCGCTAAGCGTTCCGAGTGGGCCGGCAACATACCCGCCGATCTCGCATCGGAGCGCCACCCCACGATTATTAGAGGCGGGATCTGTCATATTGGGACCATCGGTCGGCCCCTCTCGCTCGCTCGATAGATTCACCCCGGAGTTTCGAGTGACAAGAACCGCGTCTCCGGAATTACCGCTGACCGTGTTTGCCGCGACATCCGCTTCAGAACTCCGGTCCAACCTGACTCCATCTCCGGCATTCGCCTCAATGCGGTTACCTACAATCCGTGCCGTGGACCCGCGCTCGACGAAGATCCCATAACTCCCGTTGTGCCTGATCTGATTCGGCTGGAGTTCTGGTTGCGGAGGAATAAGAAAACCGATCCGAGCCATCGAGCTTTCAGTAATATGAATTCCACCCCCCTCATTCCTCTCGATCACGTTATTGTAGATCTGTGCGACGCTGCCCTTGTCCGCATGAACGCCACGACCTTTGTTGCCAGCAATGACGTTGCCATGGACAACGGCATGTGCCGGCCCCGAGAGGTGAATGCCGTCCACGCCGCCAAGTATCCGAAAGCCGGAGATCGTGATTCCCCGACCCCGGATGTAGACGACATGTGCCGCAGGTCCTGGAGTAGTGGTGCCGGTCGGATGATGAATCGTGGCAACACCTTGCCCGTTGAGGGTAAGGCGTGTGGCCTCCGCCGGGATTATTACAGTCTCCCTGCAGGCGCCGCGGACTGCGAGCGTATCGCCCGGTTCGGCGGCGGCAACTCCGGCGGCAATCGTCTCGCCCGCCGAGCAATCCACCGTCCGTGTTGTTTGGCCGAATCCGTCCTCCACCGTCGCCAGTGTCCCGATGGTCCACAGGACACAGCTACTGTGATGCAGGACGTGCTGCATAGATAAGGCGCTCCTCTCTTGTGCCTGACGGACCGCGCATCAGCTGCGGCGGCTTGCCCGCTTGGACACTAGCCAATGTTCCTTAGACCAGAAGCGTCCGCCAGCTGCGTGCGCTTGTTAGCCAGCCCTCTGCGGCGGCACTCAACATGTGCCTTCAGGCGCGCGAAGACCTGAGGGGACCGTGTGCCGGCTGAGCGCCCGCTTGTGATCGCACACCCTTCTTAGCGGACCGCGGCTGCTTCTTGGCAGCCTTTCGGCCGAGCCCTTTCGTTCCGGCCCTGGTGCCCTTCTTTGTGGATTTGATGTAACGAATTCGGGGAGCAGGGCCGACGCCGCCAGGGACTGAGTACGCGAGCGCCACGATCCCACTAGCCGGGAGCGTTTTCTGGTCCGACAGCGTCAGCTTCGTCGCGGCTCCTGGCGGAAGGAGCGGGACGCCAGCTCCGAGGAGCACAGGCATGACCGCAACCTCCACCGTGTCCACGAGGCCCGCGTCGAGAAGCGAACGAAAGAGCACGCCCCCGCCGTAGAGCCAGATGTCACCGACCCGGCTTCGCTTTCAGTTCCGCCACGATTCCACGCGGATCGTCGTTGAAGATGCGGACGCCGGGGTGTGCGGCCGCTGGCAGGGTCCGCGAGAAGACGACGACATCGAGACCCGGCATGGCGCCGTCCCCGCCCTGCGCCGTCAGGACCTCATATGTCTTACGGCCCATCACGGCCGTGTCGAACTCCCTGAACAGTGCCGCGAAGTCGATGGAAGGGTCCATCACGATCCAGTCGTACTCGCCGTTTGGTCCCGCGATGAAGCCGTCCAGGCTCACCGCCACTTGGTAGCGTAGTCGTCTGCTCATGATCGCGTTCCTATTGGTGGAGCGGCCATAATACTGTCAAGAAACAGTCTGGCTAACGGACCGCGCATCCGGCGCCTCCTCAGCATGCCCACTATCTAACGTTCCTTAGAACTGAAGCGTCCGCCAGCTGCATGCGCTTGTTAGGCGGCATCCCTGGCCTGGCACCTTCGACACATCGGTGCCGGCCCGAACCGCCCTCGCCAGAAAGCCCAACCTCGCAAGTGCCAGGAACAGAGCCACCGTTCGCAGCGGGCGCATCGTCCGCCTGAGCCGAGTGAGATCTCACGCTGACACTCATCGCAGCGGAATGGGACGATCTGTGGCATCCGGCGGTGATCTCCTCGGGAGTTGATGCGGCCTAACTGACCGCGCATCAGCTGCGGCGACTCCGCCGAGTGCGCACAATCCTAGATCTTCCTTTAAACGTGCGCCTGTCAGCTGCATGCGCTTGTTAGGCCGTGATAACCCTAATTCTAGAGGGGCATCAGCTGGGCTTCGACATGCTCGGTCTCTACCATTGAACAAACGCCGCCTGTCCCGCTGACACTAACCCCGGCCGTGTCCCAGGCCGCGTACCCCTGCAACTCGATGTGGACCCCGTACGTTCCTGGGCGATCATATGCCGCCACATAGTCCCCGTTGCCCAGTTCAAACAGACTATCTCGGTATTCCCCGTCGCGCACCTCGCCTAGCGCCCCGAGCAGGGGCGAGCCGTCGCTCGCAGAGGTCACGTGCGCTGAGACGGCAGGAAAGGATCCGGCCGGACACGTCACTCCTTCGTCACACCCCGTCCCGAACAGCATACATCCCAGAGTGACCAACGACTGAAGGCGCGTCATGTTCGACCTCCCATTTGCTGCGGCCTAACTAGTAGTAGACTGCAAGCTTGCAGCCTAAATCGAGTGCGTCACAAAGACAGTGATCCCCATGGGCCAAGTTGGGCAACCGCACAGCTCTGCCGTCCGGACGCTTGCAGTGCCGGAATGACGCTGCCGGTAGGCGACAATGCCAACGGGAACCCTCGCCAATGTGCACGTGGTTTTCATCGCCGTCGAGTGGCGAAGTGAAAAAAGCAGGCACAACCGAGTTCACGGTCCAGTCGCAAGTCGCCAGTCGCCAGTTGGGAGTCACGAGTCGCGAGTCGCGAGTTGAGAGGATCCGGTTTACCCGCTCGGTCCGGCATGGCAGATTTCACTTCCCATGCAGCTGATTCGAGCGCTCGAAGCCACCCGGGACGAAACGCTGGACTACTTCTCGCTCGGCGAGCAGGACCTCATGCGCGTGTATGGGCCGGGCAAATGGCCGGTCAGGTATGTCCTCCTGCACCTCGCCGATAGCGAGACGGTGCTCTTCGACCGCATCCGCCGCGTGCTCAGCGAGCCCCGCCAGGTGCTCTGGGTGTACGACCAGGATGCCTGGGCCAAAGGGCTCGACTATTCGCAGGTCCCCCTCGAGATCGCCCGCGGGGTGTACCAGGCGGTGCGGAGTGCCATCATCTACTATGCCGGCCGGTATTACGAGGAGAGGGGCCACCTCGAGTTCGTGCACAGTGTCACCGGAGTTCGAACCCTGAAGGACGAGTTCGACAAGGTCGCCTCTCATAACGAGCACCATCTGGAGCAGATCCGGTCGGCGCTTCGAGCGGCGCCGTCCACCTGATATCAGAAGCCCCGCCGAGTGTGAGATCCGGCGGGGCTTCTAATCATCTCCTGCTCCGACTGCGCGGTTCACAGAAGTTGTTCTTGGTTGGCGGCTGCCCTGGTCGTACCTTACAATCCAGGGAACCAGCTCATGCAAGCGGAGTGCATATGAATCAGGAGAACAGGGAAACCCGCACGGCGGTCGCCGGCGCCCAGCAGACCGAGATCGCGGTCCTCGCCGCCGGCTGCTTCTGGGGGGTGGAGCAGATCCTGCGGGCCGTGCCCGGAGTGATCGACACCGACGTCGGCTACACCGGCGGTTTCGTGGAGAACCCGACCTACGAGGACACTCACGACAGCAAGTCGGGTCACGCCGAGGCGATCCGGGTGACGTTCGACCCCACGGTGCTGAGCTACGAGGACCTGCTGGAGCAGTGGTTCTTCAAGCTGCACGACCCCACCACGCTCAACCGCCAGGGCAACGACGTCGGGACCCAGTACCGCTCCGCCATCTTCCCCCAGACGCCGGAGCAGAGGAGCGCCGCCGAGCGGGTGAAGGCGCGAGTCGAGGCGTCCGGCAAGTGGAAGCGGCCCATCACCACAAGCATCGAGCCGGCCTCCACCTGGTACAGTGCCGAGAGCTATCACCAGGATTATCTGCGGAAGCATCCCGGCGGGTATAGTTGTCACTATATGAGGGAGTGACGGGTAGGATGGGTAGGGCGGGAAAGGCAGGAGGTTGTCATCCTGAGCGCAGCGAAGGATCTCCGCTGCCGGAGTAGGGATTCTTCGCTTCGCTCAGAATGACAGTTTAGCTTGCCTTTCCCTCTTTCCCTCTTTCCCTCTTTCCCTCCTTCCCGCCTTGAGCGACGCCATGTCGATCGAGAAGCGGTACTTCACGTCGGACTTGACCATCCGCTCGTAGGCCTCGTTGACCTTCTGGATCGGGATCACCTCGACGTCGGCGGTGATGTTGTGCTGGCCGCAGAAGTCGAGCATCTCCTGCGTCTCGGCGATGCCGCCGATGGGCGAGCCGGAGAAGCTGCGGCGCCCGAAGATGAGGCCGAAGACCGCGACCGGCAGCGGCTTCTCGGGCGCGCCGACCATCGTGAGGTTGCCGTCGCGGGCGAGCAGATTGATGTAGGCGTTGATGTCGTGCTCGGCGGCGACGCAGTCGAG
Source organism: uncultured Gemmatimonadales bacterium (assembly GCA_963840165.1). Classification (GTDB taxonomy): domain Bacteria; phylum Gemmatimonadota; class Gemmatimonadetes; order Gemmatimonadales; family GWC2-71-9; genus CAVVWJ01. Next base: position 175,490 of record CAWIXT010000006.1, on the reverse strand, counting down.
GATGAAGTCGAAGCTGCCGGCGTGCTTCTTCATCTCGTCGGCGTTCGTGGAGACGCACGACCTCGTCGGCGCCGAGCCGCAGCGCGTCCTCCTTCTTGCTCGGCGAGGTGGTGAAGACGACGACGTGGGCGCCGAACGCGTGGGCGAACTTCACGCCCATGTGGCCGAGCCCGCCGAGGCCGACGACGCCGACCTTCTTGCCCTTGGTCACGCCCCAGTGCCGCAGTCGGCGAGTAGGTCGTGATGCCGGCGCAGAGCAGCGGAGCGGCGGCGGCGAGGTCGAGGTTGGACGGGATGCGCAGGACGAAGCGCTCGTCCACGACGATGCTGTCGGAGTAGCCGCCGTAGGTGACCGGCGCGGTCCCGTGCCTGTCCGGCGAGCCGTAGGTCAGGACCGAGTTCGGGCAGAACTGCTCGAGCCCCTGCTGGCAGTTGGGGCAGGTGTGGTCCGAATCGACCAGGCAGCCGACGCCGACGAGGTCGCCGGCCTTGAACTTGGTGACCGCCGCACCCGACCTTCGTGACCCGGCCGACGATCTCGTGGCCCGGCACGCAGGGGTAGACCGTGGGCATGACGTCGTGCCACTCGTCGCGGGCGTAGTGCAGGTCGGAGTGGCAGATGCCGCAGAAGAGGATCTCGATCTGCACGTCCCGCTCGGTCGGTTCCCGACGGGGGATGGTCGTTGCCGCAAGGGGTGATGTCTTAGCGGCGGCGGAGTAGGCCCTCGCACTGTAGGTTCCCCGTTGCTGGCCACCCGGCGCCGCCAAATCCCTCTGTTCCAGTGTGCTTTTTGACATTACTCCTCCTGTAAAGAATCCGGTGCCCTACCGCCGCCGCATCTACCGCCCTACCGCCGCACTATCTACCGCCGCACTATCTACCGCCGCAGTATCTACCGCCGCACTATCTACCGCCTCGAAAAGCGCACCATCACCGCGCTCTTCTCCCTCGCCGCGAGGTCGGCCGCGCTTCCGAAGGTCTCCCGCACCTGGTCCTCCCCCGCCTCTTCCGGGATCGTCAACGTCGCGGCCGGAGACACGTCGGTACCTTGGGCGCAGGTGACCCGGATGTGCATCGGGGTGTAGATGCCCAGGGTGATGAATCCCACCAGCTGGTTGACGAAGGTGTGCTGGGTCTCGACCTTGGCCACGCCATTGGGACAACGGCTGGCGGTCTCCACCGTCTTGGGAGGGACCAGCCCATAGATCCAGCTGGAGGCGAAGGACTGCTCCACCACCTGGGTCGAGGGCGTAAGCCCGGTCTCGATGGTGGCATGATAGCAGCCAGTCAGCGAGACGGCCGCAATCAGAAGAGCAGCGCCACGGGGAAATCGCATCTGGCCTCCAGTGGATAGGGTTACCAACCTTCCCGCTTTCCCGCTTTCCCGCTTTCCCGCTTTCCCGCCTACCGCCTTACCGCCGCAGTATCTACCGCCGCAGTATCTACCGCCGCAGTATCTACCGCCGCACCACCTACCGCCGCACTACCTCCCGCCCCCACGCCCTTGACGATCAGCCACAGCGCCAGCACCACCTCGAACAGCAACATGGGTAGCCACATGTACGAGGTGACCGGGCCGCGAAGCAGTCCGGCGAGCTGCAGCGGACAGAGGACGGCCAGCAGAATAGATGCAAGCAGGCCGAGCCAGGCAAGCGGGACCGGGATCATCCGGCCGCGGAGCAGGAGCCACGAAAAGATGGTGCTGCCCACGGCAAACATCGTTGCGCTGGCGCCCATAGTCTGCTGCATTTTCAGCAGGAATGCCCCCAGCGCCGATCCCGCGCTGGCATCGACCGGGGAACCGGCGGTTCCCGTCGCGAGCCACAACAGTCCGAGCGTCCCCGACACGTCCATTCCGGCGATGCCCTCGCCGACGCGACAGGTCCCGGCCAGCAGGGCCAGATCGCGATCCTGCTCCCGGGTGATGGCGTAAAGCGTCACCGCCAGTACCAGAGCAGAAAGGTTCATGACCAGGTTGAGCAGAATGGTGATCCGCAGGTCGGTGGCATGCTGGGCGATGGCGGCGAGCTGCGCGGCAACACCGGTACCCCGCGTGGCCCCTGCGAACAGGACCATGCTCATGATACCGGCTGCGATGTAGACCAGGAAGGCGACTCCGGCGATGCGGGCATTGGTCCTGCGCGTCATGGGCGCTCCGTGGCTGCAGACCCCCAGTATACGCGCCCTCGATCCGCAAGTTTCACAGCCGATCGCCGCGGTCGTCAACGATCTTGTGCTGCCCGGCCCGGGCCGTATCTTGGCAATACTGGCCGGCTGCTGAACGGAATCGAACCTCCCTCCTCAGACTCTGATGTGAGCGCACCCGAGGCCCAGCCCAGACACCCTGCCGTGTTGTTGGCGGAAGACGACGAGCCGCTCCGCCACGCCCTTGCGCGGGGCCTCAGGCTGGAAGGATACACGGTGCTGGAGGCGGAGAATGGCGCCGTAGCTCTGCACACCCTGCAGTCGCTGTCGGGTGCCGTGAACCTGGTCCTCACCGACATCAATATGCCGGTCCTGGACGGCATCCGGCTTGCCAACGCCATCCACGCCGCCTATCCCGGCATTCCCATCATTTTCATGAGCGGAGATCTTCCCCGGACCTCGCAAGGGATCCACTTGCTCGAGGTGGGCGCCACCCTGCTTCTGAAACCCTTCGGGCCCGAGGTGCTCCTCGATGCAGTCACTACCACACTCAGCCATGAACGACGGCGCGCACGGCGCACCCCGGCCTGAGACGGCGGTGGCCCGGTCGGTGGCCCTGAGGCTGGGATCAGCCGATCTCCGGCAAGCATCCATCGAGCTGCGGCAGCGCGGCCGGTTCCTCCGCCGGCGGGTACGCCACCAGTTCTCCCGATCGAACGATCTCCTGACGACCAGCCTGTTTCAGCGTGGCAGCAAACGGTCTAGCGTCTCGGAGTGATCCGCCAGAGCTCCCCGTTCCCTTCGTCGGTCACGATATACAGCGCCCCGTCCGGCCCCTGCCGCACGTCGCGCACCCGCTGCCCGCGATCCGCCAGGAGATGCTCTTCGCCGCTCACGCGGTCGTCCTTCAGCGTCAGCCGCACCAGCCTCTTGTCCTTCATGCCGCCGATGAAAAGACTTCCTTTCCACTCTGGAAACGCGTCACCGGTATAGAACTGCGCCCCGGAAGGCGCGATCACGGGATCCCAATAGTATACCGGCTGTTCGGTGCCTTCCTTCGCCGTCACCGCCCCCGGTATTGGCTGGCCCGAATATTCCTCGCCGTAGGCCACCTCGGGCCAGCCATAGTTCTTGCCCTTCTGTACCAGGTTGAGCTCGTCGCCCCCGTTGGTCCCATGCTCCGCTTCCCAGAGACGTCCCTGGGGATCGAAGGCTGCCGCCTGCACGTTCCTGTGGCCCAGGCTCCAGATCTCGGGCAGGGCATTCGGCTCCCCGACGAAGGGGTTGTCCTTCGGCGCCGACCCGTCGGGGTTGATCCGGACGATCTTTCCCATATGGCTATCGAGCCGCTGGGCCTGGGGCCGGATCGGCTTGTCCGAGCGCTCGCCCAGGGTCACGTACAACATGCCATCGGGGCCGAAGGCGAGGCGGGAGCCGAAGTGGTGGGTCCCGTCGTAGGTCGGCTGGGCCCGGAAGATGACGCGTACCTGGTCCACCCGCCGCCGGTCCGCCGAGAGAACTCCGCGCGCCACGCTGGTGCCGTTGCCGCCCTTTCGCGGCTCGGTGTAGCTCCAGTAGATGGTCCGGTCGGAATCGAACTTCGGACTCAGCGCCACGTCGAGCAGTCCTCCCTGGCCGCGGGCATCCACGCCCGGCACGCCGGCGAGCGGCTGCCCGGTCTGACCCGTCGCGCTGATGATGCGCATGCGTCCCGGTTTCTCGGTGACGAGCAGGTCTCCGCCCGGCAACGGCTCGACCGCCCATGGATGCTCCAGCCCCTTGGCCAGCACCGTCACATCATGCGCGACGTTTGATTTTACTCCGCACGCGCGAGTCTGACCCGGGAATGCCGGCCGCTGGTTGGCAGCCTCGGGCTCCCGGGTCTCCAGCGGAGTACACGCTCCGGCAGAGTCGCTGGATGCCTGAGACGCCGCCGCGTCGTCGGCCTGGCCCGGCCGCTGCGCGCAACCCGGCACCGAGCCGGCCAGAGCAAGGAAGGAGATGAGGGACCAGCGGGCAGTGCACATGATTCCTCCAGACAGGAAACGGCGACATGATGGTCCCGCCTGGCGGTTCCCGGCCGGCGGAGTTTCTTTCTCACGAGCGATCCCACGCGCTTGCTCAACTTACTACCATCGCCGGGCACCATGAACCGCTTGGCCTGCGCTGCCCTGATTGTGCTCACCGGTTCTCCCTTCCAATGGTCCGGAGCGCAGACCCGCGCCGCGCCCAATCTGCGCAGCCTGAGCCAGTCGCTGGAGGCGGTGGTGAGTCGGGTGGGGCCCGCGGTGGTCCAGATCCGGGCCACCGCATTCGGTCCGGTGGAGGGCGGGACCAGCGCCTCGCTGCTCGGCACCCAGCGCAGCACCGGCTCCGGCGTGATCCTGAGTCCGGATGGATACATCGTCACCAACGCCCATGTGGTCGAGGGTGGGCGGCGCTTCGTGGTGGTCATTCCCCGTCCCGGTGCGGCCGGCGTTCCCGGACGATCGGCGCTGGCGCCGGTCTCGCAGGAGGTGCCGGCCACTCTCGTGGGCACCGATCACGAGACCGACCTGGCCGTCCTCAAGGTGGCGCAGACCGGCCTTCCCTTTGCGGTGCTGGGCAGCTCGGATTCGCTCGCTGCGGGCCAGGTGGTGCTGGCCTTCGGCAGTCCGTTCGGTCTGGCGAGCAGTGTCACCATGGGCGTGATCAGCGCCGTCGGCCGGCAGCTCCGGGACGAGGACCGGATGATCTACATCCAGACCGACACCCCGATCAACCCCGGCAACAGCGGCGGTCCTCTCGTCAGCGCCGACGGGCTCGTGGTCGGCATCAATACGCTCATTGCCAGCCAGTCCGGCGGCAGCGAAGGGGTCGGCTTTGCGGCGCCGGGCAGCATCGTCCGTTTCGTGTACGACCAGATCCGCACCAACCGGCGGGTCAGACGGGGTGAGATCGGAGTCTTCGCCCAGACCATCACCCCCGCGGTCGCCTCGGGACTGCGGCTTTCGCGCGAATGGGGCGTGGTGCTGGGCGACGTGTACCCCAACAGTCCCGCTGCGCGGGCCGGACTGCGGATCAATGACGTGATCCTTTCGCTCGACGGCAAACCGATGGAGAACGGCCGGCAGTTCGACGTAAACGTTTATCGCCGCCCGATCGGAGGGACGGTCAATCTGGAGGTTGGCCGGGGGCTGCAGCGCCTCACGCTGAAGGTCCCGGTGGTCGAGCGCCGGGAAGAGGCCGACCGTTTTCGCGATCTGGTGACGCCGGAAGAAAACCTGGTGCCCCGGCTCGGCATCCTGGGGTTGGATCTCACTGCCGAGCTGGCCCGCGAGATGCCCGGCGTGCGCAGTCCGCACGGAGTGATCGTGGCCATCGTCGCCAGGGATGCGGCCGAGTCCGGCGGGCTCCTGTCGGGTGACGTCATCCATGGCGTCAACGGCGATGTGGTGCGAACGCTGTCCGAGCTGAGGGTGGCGCTGGGAGAGATTCCGGCCGACTCGACCGCGGTGCTGCAGGTGGGAAGGAGAGGGCGGCTTCGCTTCGTGGCTGCGACCCTCGAGTGACCCGCAGGCGAACTCCTAGCGGGGCGACCGGTTCTGAATCAAGTGCTCGACGCTGCTGATGAGGGTGTCCGGCGGAAACGGCTTCTGAAGAAACGGGGCCGAGCTTCGGGGAGAGCCCCGGCGAAAGATATCGTTCACGTCATAGGCGGAGATGTACAGAATCGGAAGGCTGGGCTTGCTCTGCGCCAGCCTCCGTCCCAGCTCGCGGCCATCCATCCCCGGCATCACCACATCGGTGACCACCAGATCAACGGTCTCGGAGCCGGTTTCCAGCATTTCGAGCGCTTCGCCGCCGTGGGCCGCCTCGATGGTACGGTATCCCTCGCCCCGGAGGATGCGGCACACCAGGTCGCGCACTCCGGGCTCGTCGTCCACCACCAGCACCAGATGCGCCGGGCCCTTCCCCTTGGAGCTGGGCGGTGCCGTTGAGGCTGCTCTTTCAACCATCGGTTCCCCTTGGCTAGCTGCAGGTAATCCCGCAACTTATCCCCAGGGGAGGGCTACGCCAAGGTGACCGGCCCGCTAGAGTCGGCGCCGGCCCGTCACCAGGTTATAGATGAAAACGATCACGGCGATGACGAGCAGCAGGTGGATCAGGCCGCCGGCCACCTTGAAGACCACCCACCCGAGGAGCCAGGCCACTATCAGGATTACAGCAAGCCATACCATGGAGACCCCTTCCAGTGAGGTGTGAGCCGCGGAGCCAGCCGGCTAGTGTATGGGCTTTGCCCCGCCCATGCTGTGATCGCACTTACAGAGAGTCTTCCAGTTCCCGAATCTCCCCGGCTTCGGTAGGCCACATCACATCGTAAATCTTCCTGCCGTCCCACCTTGCCTGCGGGACCTTTCAGGGCAGCTGAGCTGCCGTCTCGAGCCGCGGGTGGCTGATGGACGATCAACAGTACCGCCTCATCGTCGACGCTTCGGTAGACTACGCGATCTTTCACGTGGGCTTCGATAACATAATCCAGACCTGGAATCCGGGCGCCCAACGCGTCTTCGGGTACACCGGCGAGGAGATCATCGGCCGGCATGGCTCGATCCTCTTCGTCCCCGAGGACGTGTTCCGGGGTGAGCCGGAGCGGGAGCTGAAGTACGCCGCGGAGACGGGCCGGGCCCAGGACTCGAGATGGCACCTGCGGAAGGATGGCTCCCGCTTCTGGGCCAACGGGGTCATGATGGGTCTGCGCGATGCGGGCGGGACGCTGCACGGGCTGGCCAAGATCGTCAGGGACGAGAGCGGCCTCAAGCAGTCCGAGGAGCTGCTGCACTACCAGCTCAACCTGGCGGACGCCATCGCCAACAACGCGGCGGAGGCGCTGTTCCTGATCGACACCGAGGGCCGGCTCACCTTCGCCAATCCCAGTGCGGAGCAGATGTTCGGATGGCGGGTCGAGGAGCTCATCGGGCAGCACCTGCACGACAAGCTTCACCACCTGCGGCCGGACGGCTCCCACTACCCGAGGGAGGAATGTCCCCACCTGCGGGTGCTCGTGACCGAGGAAACCCTGCGAGGCCAGGATGATCTCTTCGTTCACCAGGATGGGCGGCTCGTGCCGGTAACCTGTTCCATCGCCCCGATCCGGGGAGACGGCGCTGTGGCCGGCGCGGTGCTGGTGGTGCGCGATGTCAGCGAGCAACGCCGTGCGGAAGAGGCGCTGCGAGAAAAAGACGACGCCTTCCGCCAAGCGCAGAAGCTGGAGAGTATCGGCGTGCTGGCGGGCGGCATCGCCCACGACTTCAACAACCTGCTCACCGGCATCATGGGCAACGCGGGGCTGGCGCGCCGGGCAGTGCTGTCGGGCCGCTACGACAGGGCCGCCGAGATGCTGCAGGACGTGTTGAAGGCCAGCGAGCGGGCAGCCGACCTGACCCGCCAGCTGCTCGCCTACGCTGGAAAGGGCCAGTTCGTCATTCAGCCGGTAGACGTCTGCAAGCTGGTGAGCGAAGTCAGCACCCTCATCCGGGCCTCGATCTCCAAGAAGATCACCCTGGTGCTGGATGCGCCCGATGACTGCCTGCCAGTCGAGGGCGACCGGACCCAGCTGCAGCAGCTGATCATGAACCTGGTGATCAACGGCGGTGAAGCGATCGGCGACCGGCCGGGGACGCTGACCGTACGCATCCGGACCGAGCACCTGACCGAGCGCCGCGAGCGGCTCCGTACCGCCGGGTTTCCCATAACCCAGGGCGACTACATCCGGATCGACGTGATCGATACCGGTGAGGGCATGGACAAGGAAACCCGGGACCGGATCTTCGAGCCCTTCTTCACCACCAAGTTTCTGGGCCGCGGTCTGGGCCTCTCGGCTGCGCTGGGAATCGTGCGGGGCCACCGGGGCGCGATCGGGGTGCGGAGCGAGCCGGATCAGGGCACCACGTTCACCGTCCTGCTGCCGGTGCACCGCGCCACGGTCCCCACCCGGAAGAGCGGGGCCGAAGTTTCGCCCGACCGAGACCTCAGCGGTGTGGGCACCGTACTGGTGGTTGATGACGACCAGGCCGTGAGAACGCTGGCGGCTAATGTGCTCGAAGATGCAGGCTATACCGTCGAGCTCGCGGAAAACGGCGTCCATGCCATCGAGCGCCTCCGCGAACTGGGGCAGTCGGTCAGCCTGATCCTGCTGGACCTGACGATGCCCCAACTGGGAGGGGCTGAAGCCGCCCTCGAGCTACGCCGGATCCAGCCGGACATCCCCATCGTCGCCATGAGCGGCTATGGTGACGCCGAAGTGGCGGAGCGTTTCAATGGCGCCCGCATCGATGACTACCTGCCGAAGCCGTTCCGTCCGGACCAGCTGGCGGCAAAGGTTCGCGAGGTGCTCACCTCCGTCGCCGACTGACACTCAATCCAGCGGAGCGATCGAGCGTTCCTCGGTCCAGATCCGCTGGAGCAGGTCCCGACTGTACATCAGATGGTGCGGATCGGGGGTAAACACCTCCAGCGTGATGGTGCCGTCATACCCGCGCTGCTGCAGCAGCCGAACCGCGCCCCGCACATCGACTGTCCCGGTTCCCAAGGGTAAGTGCAGATCCGCGCCGCCCCCCTTGTTGTCATGCAGATGCACGTGCCGCAGCCGGTCGCCGTAGGCTTCCAGGAGCTCCGCGGCCGTGCTCTGGCCTACCAGCAGGTTGGCATGACCGATATCCAGGTGCAGGCCCAGCTCGGGGAAGGGGTCCAGCAGTTCGCCCAGTTGCGCCGCGGTGTTGAAGTCGCCCGGCAGGTTCTCCAGCATCAATCCCAACCCCCGGCCGGTGGCGTACGGCAGCAGCTCTCCCAGCGTCTCCAGGTTCTTCTTCACAAAGAACTCGCGCGAGTGCATGGGGGCGTGACGGTCGGGATGGATGTTCATCCACCGGGCGCCCACGGCGGCGAAGACGTCCACGCAGCGGCGCAGCTCCTCCAGCGAGGCGCGCCGGATCTCCTCTATACCGCTGGCGATCGGCAGATAGAAAGCGGTGTGCCCCACCACGGCCAATCCGTGGCGATCGAGGGCCAGGCGAACCGCCTCGCGGTCCACCCGCCAGGATGCCGCCATCGGCGGTTCCAGTGTGAGATCGATGAAGCCCAGGCCGAGCGATGCCACCCACTCGATCTGCTGCAACACGTCTCGAGCAGGGTGGTTCATCGCTCCGATCAGCATGGGAGCTCAGGTTCCAGTGGAACGGAACCAGGGCCGGCTGTCGATGAGACCGGCGCGAAAGCGAGTCGGGTCAGGCTGCTCCGGCTCCTGATCGGGCGGCGCCAGAGCAAGGCGGTTCCGGATCGCTTCCACCGAACCGGTTCGCTCTGGCTCGAGCCAGGTCCACACCTGGAGCGCTGCTGCCAGCAGCGGCGTATCCGACCCAAGCCGGTCTGCTAAACGGTCCCAGTCGATGGATTCGGCCTGGGCCGAGAACAGATTCAGCACGTCTCCCCAGTCAGTGCGATCGCGCTGGAGCACGTAGAGCTTGCTCCAGATCAGCTCCTCGATGGGAATGGCTCGAAGCTGCTCCCCCCGGATCTCCACCAGCGGTCCTCGCGTCAGCCACTCGTCATCAACGTCGCTGCGATGATTGGCCATGGCCCAGATAACGTCCACCAGCACTCCATTCTTGCTGGCGCGATAAATCCAGGAGCGATCGTAGGGCAGCAGGTCGTAATGGTCTCGAAGCCCCGCTCGGCCGATCGCCTCCTGCATCCGCTTGCGATCCTGGGGAAGAATGTAGAAATCGAAGTCCTTGGTGTTGCGGAGCTCGCCGGTGTAGACCGCCGTGGCGAACGCACCGCCGAACGCAAAACGGATTCCCGAGCTCCGCGCCTCATGCACCACGCGCTGGTAGAGGTGCCACTCCTCGTCCGGCAGCCGCCGGCTCCAGGGCTGCGGCCGGGTGCGCGGCCCGGCGCGGTCGAGAGAGGGGTGCGGCGAGGAGAAGAGCGGCGCTCGTCCCTCGAGCCGAGGTGAGGACTGGCCATGTGATCTCCAGAGTCAGGCTGAGCCTGGAATAGTGTGTACTTGATACGTCGGATTGAGAACTTCGTGATGTGACCCGAGTCACCGGGCGTGAGACATGTCACACCGCCAGTGGCGGGTGTCGGACATGTTGACCGGAATTGTCGTGCTTGCCCTCTACCGGACGCCGCATGCCCCGTACGAAAAAGCGCGCACCGCGCGAAGCGATGTCCGCGGTACACCACTCTCTGCGTCAGACCTTCGGCCTCGACCGCCTGCGCCAGGGGCAGGACGAGGTCATTCGGTCCGTCCTCAACCGGGCGGATACCCTGGCGATCATGCCGACGGGCGCCGGGAAGTCCCTCTGCTATCAGCTGCCGGCGCTGCACCTCACCGGAACCACCATCATCGTTTCGCCGCTGATCTCGTTGATGAAAGACCAGGTCGACAAGCTCCAGGAATACGGGCTGGAGGCACTGCAGCTCAACAGCGCGCTGCCCGGTGCCGAGCAGAGGGCTGCGTTGGACCAGATCCAGGAGGAGCAGAGCGACTTTATCTTCACCACACCCGAACGGCTCAGCGACGCTGCCTTTCTGGAGACCCTCCGCGGCACCACGATCGACTTCGTAGTGATCGACGAAGCTCATTGCATATCCCACTGGGGCCACGACTTCCGTCCGGCCTATCTGGCCTTGCGGTCGGCACTCGAGGAGCTGGGCAATCCTCCCGTGCTCGCGTTGACCGCCACGGCCACGAGCAGTGTGGTGGAGGACATCAAGCGCCAGCTCGGCCGTCCCGGGATGCAGGTCTTCAACAGCGGGATCTTTCGTCCCAACCTGCGGCTCGAGGTAGAGCACCTCACTGGTGATCGGGAAAAACAGGCAGAGACGCTGCGGCTGCTGGAGGAAACCGGGGGGCAGGGCATCATATACACCGCCACGGTCAAGCACGTGGAGGAGGTCACCCGCTTCCTGCAAGGCGAAGGGTTCGAAGTCCTGGGATACCATGGGAGGCTGGCAACGCGCCGCCGTAAGGAAGCCCAGGACCGCTTCATGGCCGGAGAGCTGGAAGCCATGGTGGCGACCAACGCCTTCGGGATGGGGATCGACCGGCCTGACATCCGCTTCGTCGTGCACTACGATCTGCCGGGCTCGCTGGAGGCCTACTACCAGGAAGCCGGCAGGGCCGGGCGCGATGGGGAGCCGTCGCGCTGCGTGCTGCTCTACGATGGCAAGGATCGCCGCACCCAGCTCTTCATGCTGGGGGGGCGCTACCCCTCCGCTGACCAGCTTACCGCTGTCTATCGGGCGCTCGCGGAGCTGAGCCGGAATGCGGAACCGGTGGTAACCCGGGACCTTGAGGCGCGGCTCCCGTCGGTGGCCAAAACCAAGATCCGGGTGGCGTTATCAGCCCTGAAGGACGCCGGCTACGTGCGGGAGCCGCGGGCCGGCGGGTGGTCGCCGGCGGGACCTGAAGCCTCCCCGGAGGATATCTCAGGGCTCGCGGGTCACTGGAAAGAGCGCGCCGAAGGGGATCAGGAGAAGCTGAGGAGGATGGAAGCCTACGCTCGCTCGGCACTGTGCCGCTGGCGCCTGGTTCACGATTATTTCGGGGAGACGATGCCGGAGGATCGGTGTGGCACCTGCGACAACTGCCGCCGCGGCCTGGCGCAGCTGGCGGAAAAACCGGTCGCGGAGCTCGAGTCAGCGCCAGTGGAGCGAAACACCAGCGCCGCCACCGAGCCAGAGCTCGATGTCGGCGCCACGGTCAGCTTGCCGCGGTATGGCGCGGGTGAAGTCGAGAAAGTAGACCACGACGCGCTAGTGGTGCGCTTTCCGGACGGCAGGTCCCGAAAGTTCAAGCGGGAGTTTGCCCGTCTGGTGCCGCGCGCGGGTCAGAAGATGTAGCGCACTCCCGCCTGAACCTGGCGCGGCTCCCCCAAACCGCTGCGGATGGTCCCGTCGAAGGCGAGGAACGTACCGCCGGACGAGGGGTCCTTGAAGTTGTCGTGGTTGGTCAGGTTGAACACCTCCACGATCGCTTCCAACGCGCCCTGGGAACCCAGCGAGAACGGCTTCGATACCCTGAGATCCCAAGAGAAGTAAGCGTTATCGCGGCGGATCGTGTTCCGCTGAAGCACATGCCCGTCGGGGCAGATGCGCTGGGTCGGCAGGGCGGCCCGCTCGCCGGTGCCGACGTTGGCGGCGCCGCAGATCTCCGATGCCGGCTGCGCCGAATACGCGCTGACCCGGTTGTTCAGGTAGATCTCGCCCGGCAACACCGCGAGCACCCACGCGTTGACGCGGTGCCGCTGATCCCGGTCGCTATAGTTGTACTCCTTCTCCAGTGAATCGGCCCGGGCATAGCGAAAAGTGAACGGATCCCGCTCGTTGTCGTCGTCCGACTTGTCGTACGACAGGGTGTAGTTCAGCTGGAACTGGAACCGTTCGCTGACGGTGCGGCGCAGCTCGGCGGTGACGCCGTTATAGCGCGACTTGGCGTTACTCTGGACCACGGTCAGAACCCCCAGGCCGTTGCCGCCGGGAAGGCCGGTTGCCCAGGGGCTCCCGAATACCGGATCGTTGGCGTTGAAGAAGCGGGTAAGGTTGTCCGTGCGGGCGTGAGTGAAGCTGAGGCCAGCGACCAGCCCCGAGCCGATCTCCTGATCGTACCCTATCGTGGCCGTAATAGTACGGGGGTTTTGGAAGTCCTTGTCGAACACAAAGACCCCCGGCTGGAAGGGTCCACCCGCGGGAGTGGGCAGCAGTTCGCCATAGGCGGGCGGGGCTCCTAGAATCGGTGTCAGCTCACTGTTGCGGAAAATGCTCTGGCCTCGCGATCCATCGGTGCTGCGGCTGCTGGCCAGATTCAGGCCTGGTATCCGGGCATAATAGATCCCGGCGTTCCCGCGAATCACCGAGCTGCCGTTGCCCTTGACGTCGTAGGCAATGCCCAGCCGCGGCTGGAACATGGAGTAGTCGCTCGGAATGGTCCCGTCGCCGGGGAACTCGATACGTGCCGGTGGCGTTGGTGACGGTCTGCCCGATGAAGGGTTGGTAGAACAGATCCGGGATTGGCGTAATGAGACTGGGCTGGATCTGCGCCTCCCACCGGAGTCCGTAGTTCAATGTCAGATTCGGCTGCGGCCTCCAGCTGTCCTGGAGGAACAGCGCCAGCTCGTTCTGAATGATCGTCTGGGTTCCCGCCTCATCCACGGTCAGCCCTCCGATCCCGGCCTGCTGCAGGTAGAGCGCCACCGGGCCGGTGATGGTCGTTCCGGCCGGGCAGGCCCCCGTGGTGTTGCTCGATCCGTCGGAGCATTCGACGTACCCGTTCCCGTTGGCCACATAGTTGAGGAAGCCGGGCACCGACGTGAACGCGATGCGGCCGTTGCCGAAGCCCCGGAACGTCTGGGTCACGCCGGTCCGGTTCCACTCAGCCCCGAACTTGAGCAGGTGGTTTCCGCTGACCACGGAGATGTTGTCCAGCACCTGGAACCGGTAGTCGTAGGCGTCCACCGGAATGAAGAACGGCATACCGACGCGGTAGCCCTGGAAGCCGCTCGCCGTCACGAAGCCGATGTCCGTATCCGGGAACGCTCGCTGGGTCGCGGGGTTGATCGCACCCTCGTAGGGCCGGGGCCGCTCCTCCCGGGCCCACTGGAACCGGAACTCATTGGACAGTGACGAGGAGAGGACCGACGTAAGGCCGCCGTTCACGGCGTGGGAGAAGTCCCGCTCCAGCGCGTTGGCACTGCGGCCCCAGAAATCGACGTCGAAGGTGCCGTTGAGCTGGCTGGAGTTGGCGTAGTTGTATTTCAGCGTGGCGTTATGCTGGCTCCCCAGGCGGAAGTCGAGCTTGGCCAGAAACGCGTTGGCGTCATTGGTCCGGCTGATGGACCCGAAGTCGCCCGCCAGCGCCCCGCCGTACGCCGTGTCGGTGAAGGCGACGAGGGCCGGGTCGATGGCGCCGAGGCGGTCGGTCTGTTTCACCTCGTTGAACTCCTGCTGGTCGTAGGCCAGGAAGAAGAACGCCCGGTCTTTGACCAGCGGGCCGCCCAGCGTGGCGCCGAACTGGTGCTGGGCAAAGTCAGGGGTGAACCCGGCGGTGGCGCCGCTGGGGAAGGTGTGGAAAGGATCGGCCGACAGGGCGTCGTACTTGCCGAAATAATGGGCCGAGCCGTGGAACTCGTTGGTGCCCGACTTGGTGATGATGTTCACGAAGCCGCCGCCGGACCGCCCGAACTCGGCGTTGGCGCCATCCGAGACCACCACGAAGTCCTCGACCGCATCGAGATTGAAGGTGAAGGCCGGCCGCTGCCCGCCTCGCTGCTCGCCGAAGAACGGATTGTTGAAGTCTGCTCCATCCACCGACACGTTGTTGTGGATGCCCCGCTGGCCGCCGATGCTGATCTCGTCGCCATCGGGTCCCTGCACGATGGCGACGTTCGGGGTCAGCGTCGTAAAGTTGAAAACGTTGCGCCCATTGTTGGGTAGCCCCTCCACCGCCTCCACCCCGAGCCGCGTGGCCGACGCCGACTCGGTCACGTCCAGCACCGGTTCCGCCTCCACCGTCAGCTCCTGCAGCTGCACCACCTGCGGTATCAGCGTGAAGTTGAGGGTCACTGTCTCACCGAGGCCCACCGCCACGGCGCCGCGCCGCGACTCGCGATAGCCCAGGGCCCGGGAGCTGGCGTCGTAGTTGCCGACCCGGAGCAAGGTGGCCGCGTACACGCCGCGATCGTTGGTGGTCAGGGAGCGGGACGCATTGGTCTCCACATGCCGCAGCGTTACCGTGGCGCCGGAAACGGGCTGTCCGGTCGAGTCGGTCACGGTGCCGCGCACGACTCCCGTGGTGGCCTGCGCCTGGGCCGGAGCAGACCGGGCAGGGCCGCCAGCGCGAAACCAGCGACGAGGATTCGGGTGGGCCGAGAGAACGGACGAGGCAATGCCATGGGGCGTTCCTTTCGGGGCGAAAGGCCTGCGGAATTTCGATTGTCCCGGGGACGGGGCTTAGCTTATCGTTGGACCGGCTCGGTCGCAAGGAGCGCGGAGGTCAGCCCCCGCGCGGGCGCTTTGCCGGTCGGCGCCCTTCACGCGCCAGCGTGTCCTTGACATCCTCGACCACCTCCGGCGGTAGTAGTCTTCAACCTTCTCCAGGTTTTCTCTCCGGCTCGAAGCACGCTGCCCAGACCGGCCCGAGCCGCCTTGAGCCCCTTCCGGGCTTTGGCCTTGGTGGAAGAGGAGCGCTTGGACGATGCTTTGGCGGTTGACTTCTTCCGCCCTTTGGCAGGCGTGCGTTTCTTGGCGGCGCTGCGCTTGGCGGACTTCTTGGTCGCGGCCATGGCGGTCTCTGGATTGGCGGTGAGTGCAGGGGCCGGCGGCAAGCCCGGCCGGGGTGGAGACAGGAATAAGGTGTGTGGGGGCTGTCACAGACGCCAGGGGGCCTGGCTTACCAGCTTATAGCATAACTCTCCTAATCCGGGGGCTGCTCGGCTCATGGGTGAAAGCGGCGCAACGCAGCGGATCACCGGGTCCACCTTCGTGCGGGCGGCCTCCCGCCTGGCTGCGGAGGCGAACTGGTCCCGGGTGGGCGCGATGGTGCGGGGCCCCGTACTCACCCTGGCCACGGCCCTGGTCTTCGATCAGCTGGCCCGCCACAACTACCCCATTGCCCATCCGTTTCCATTTCTGCTCTTCACCGTGGTATATGCCACCTATAGCGGTGGCTCGAAACCGGGGTTGCTCAGCGCGGTCATCGCACTCGCCTATGCGGTCGGGTATCTGCGCGAGCCGGGCTCGATCGTCCGCTACACCCCAACCAACGCCTATAGTCTGCTCGGCGTAGGAGTCGCGGTCCTGCTGACCGTGGTCCTGGTTGCGCGACTGCAGGGCGCGGCCCGACGCGCTCGCGATATCCAGCTCTCGCGGGAAGAGGCGGAACGGGTTGACCGCCGTCTGGCGTTCTTCGCGGCGGCGAATGCCACGCTGGCCTCTTCGCTCGATTACCACGCAGCCTGCGAGATCTCTCCCGGCTCATCGTGCCCACTCTGGCCGACTGGTGTGCCATCCACGTGGCCACCGAGCAGGGCACCCTGCAGTTCATCTCGGCGGCGCACCGCGACCCCAGCCGCGACCTCCTGGTGAGGGCCCTGTGCGAGTACGGCTCCGCCCGGCCTCCGTTCGGGATCGCCGACCGGGTCTCTTCCATGGGAGAAGTCACCGAGGAAGTTCTTCGGGTCCACGCTCAGGACGCCGAGCAGCTGAAGCTGTTCCGGGCACTGAGCCCGACGTCGTTCATTCGGATCCCGCTCATGGCGCGGGGACAGAACGTCGGCACCATCACGCTGGCGGTGACGACGGAATCGGGCCGCCAGTACGACGCGGACGACCTTGCCTTCGCCGAGGAGCTGGCGAGCAGAGCAGCGCTGGCGGTGGACAACGCCCGGCTCTACCGAGCCGACTCACGAGGCCAACGAGCGCTACGGCATGCTGTTCGAGAGCAACCCTCAGCCGATGTGGGTCTTCGACGTGGACACGCTGGCCTTTCTCGAGGTGAACGACGCGGCGACCCGCCAGTACGGCTATTCCCGCGACGAGTTCCTGTCGCATGACGATCATGGACCTCCTGCCGCCGGAGGACGCGCCCGGCCTCCACCATGGGCTGGAGCGCAGCGCGTCCACCGGGGCGACGTGGCCCTGGCTCAGCACCAGCGGAAGGACGGAACCATCGTGGACATGGAGCTGGTCTCGCACGAGATGGAGCTCGACGGCCGGCGCGCCCGCCTGGTGCTGGGCACCGACATCAGCGAGCGCACCCGCACCCGGGCGGCGCTGCAGCAGAGCGAGGAGCAGCTGCGCCAGGCCCAGCGGATGGACGCCGCCGGCCGGCTGGCGGGCGGGGTCGCGCACGACTTCAACAACCTGCTCACCACGATCCGCGGCTTCAGCGACCTGCTGCTGCGCGATCTTCCCGAGGAGCACGTTCGCCGGAAGGACGTGGAGCAGATCCGGAAGGCCGCCGACCGCGGCGCGCAGCTCACCCGGCAGCTCCTGACGTTCGGACGGCAGCCGGCGCTTCAGCCGCGATCGCTCGAGCTGAACAGCCGTGGTCACCAACATGGAGGGGCTGCTCCAGCGGCTGGTCGGAGCCGACATCCGAGTTGGTGACCCGGCTGCGGCCGGGGCCTGGGCGAGGTCAAGATGGATCCCGGCCCAGCTGGAACAGGTGCTGGTCAATCTGGTGCTCAACGCGCGCGACGCGATGCCGGCGGGAGGCACCCTCACCATCGAGACCGGCGAGCGCCAGATCAGCGGGTCGACCCGGGGCCGCTCGGTCAAGCCGGGCCGCTACCTGGTGCTCGCGGTCAGCGACACCGGGAGCGGCGATGGACGGCGAGACGCTGTCCCACGTCTTCGAGCCCTTCTTCCTTCCCGGCCTCGGGCAGCCGGTCCGGGCTGGGGCTGTCCATCGTCTACGGGATCGTGAAGCAGAACGGCGGCGGCGTCCGGGTCTCGAGCGAGCCGGAGCAGGGAACCACGGTCAAGGTCTTCCTCCCCGGGCTCGAGCGAGACGATGAGTCGGCCGCAGCGAACGCGCCCCGTTCGCTGCGGGGCGAAGAAACGGTGCTGGTGGTGGAGGACGAGGACGGCGTACGGGAGCTGCTGTGGAAGATCCTGACCGACCACGGACACACGGTGCTCGAGGCCCGGCACGGGAGGGACGCGCTGAGCGTGGCCTCGGGATACGACCACCCGATTCAGCTGGTGGTCACCGACGTGGTGATGCCGGAGATGGGGGCAGGCGAGCTGGTGGATCAGCTCGCTGGCGAGCCGGCCCGAGCTCAAGGTGCTCTATATCTCGGGCTACACCAACGACGAGATCGTGCGGCGCGGGATCAGCCAGAGCGAGGCCGCGTTCATTCAGAAGCCGTTCACGTCGGTGGAGCTGATGCGGAAGGTGCGGGAGGTGCTTGGATGAAAGAGCGTAAGCGGGAACTGCAACAGCGTGAGCGGGAAGTGCAACAGCGTGAGCGGGGAATGACAAGCGTGAGCGGGAAAGGACGACGTAAACCTTCAGGGCCAGGAGCAACCCCGCTTACCGCTTACGCTTTTGCAGTTCCCGCTTACGTTTGCACTTCCCGCTTACGCTTTTCGACTACCGCACCCGCCTCTGCAGATTCCGCAGCACGTCCGTTCCCGGCTCGCCATGCAGGTACAGCATCACGTCTCCCTGAGTCCACCGCAGGTTGCCCGCTGGCCGCACCCGGTGCCTGGCCGGTCCGCAGCCGCTGCTGATCCAGCAGGATCATCCGGCCCCGCGGTCCAGGTAGACCACCCGGACGACCGGACGGTTGGGATCGGCGCCGGGGACCAGCCGGCCCTGGGTGAGGCCGATGAACTCGGGCGACATCGCCTCGATCACGTGCACCGGCCGGCCCAGCTGCTGCGCCGCCTCATCCAGGCCGATCCGCAGGTAGATCTGGGCCCGCTGCTCCAGCGTGCGTGGCGCCGGCTCGCGGTCGGCCGCCGGCGGGGTCTCCGCCGCGGCGGGGGCAGCGAAGCGGTCGCGGCGTTGGCGCGGGAGCGCAGACGTTCGCGGTCCAGCTCTTCCAGTGCGGCCGCGGCGGCCTGCCGAGTGGCGAGCGTCCGGTCGTCGGTGTTGCTGGCTTCGTCGGCGCCGTGTCGCCCCGACCCGACGGCGCGCGATCTGCCCGGCCTGGCGCCGAGGTCTGTGTCCTCCTGCGCCGCGGCCACTGCTGTCGAATTGATCCGCGGCAACCGTCTCGGCGGCCGGCTGGTTGGCCAGCACCTGGGGCCGGTCGGCCGCGGCCTTGGGCGCGCGGGGTGCGGGTGGCCGGGGCCGGGCGGGACGGCTTGGCCGGCGGCGGTCTCCGGCGGTCTGGTCTCCTCCGGGCTCACCACGGCTGGTGGCGCCTGCGGCGCCGGGGAGATCACGTCCCGCTCGTTCAGCTCCAGGTCGGGCTTGCCGGGCGCAGATGCTCTCTCAGATCTGCCCCGCGCCGAAGACCACCAGCGATCATGGCCGCCCAGCGGAACCGGCGCTCCAGCGGCGCCGGCGGCGACCTCTTCCGGGTGGATCAGGCAGCAAGCAGCTCCGGTGCCGCATCCCACACCGGTCCCGCCATGGCTCGGCATCGGGGCGTGCCGTCGGCCTGCCGACGGAGGCGGCGCGGGCTCCGGCCGAGACCGGCTGGAGCCCGCCGGGGCCTCCAGGGCTCCCACCAGCCGGTCCGCCTCGGCCAGGAACTGCTTGACGTCCTGCAGGCGTGAGTCGCACGCAGCGCAGGTGCCCAGGTGGGTCTGAATCTCCCTCACCTCGGCGAGCTCCAGCTCTCCATCGAGCAGCGCGTGCAGCGTACCTTCATCAAGATGCGACATGCTTCCCTCGTGCTTCCGAGCGATACGCCTCTACCAGGCGGCGGCGGGCGCGGGCCAGCGTGGTGCCGACCGCGCCCTTGGACAGCCCCAGCGTGGCGGCGATCTCCTCGTAGTTGAATCCCTCAGCCTTCAGCAGCAGCGCCTCGCGGTCGCGCTCTCCCAGCGTGGCCAGTGCGGCGCGAACCGAGGCGCTTCGTTCGTTCCGCTCCAGGTCTACGTCCGGGCCGCTCGCCGGCAGGTCGTCGGTCCGGAGCAGCTCGAGCCGGCGTCCCTGCCGCAGCGCCCGGCGTCCATCCTCGCGCACCAGGTTCAGCGCCACGGCGAAGAGCCAGGGACGCGGGTTGTTGGGTGGAGCGGCAACCGCCCGGGCGAAGGTCTCCTGCGCCAGATCCTCGGCCCGGTCCCGGTCGCCGGTCCGGCGATAGAGCATCCGGACCAGGGACTCGTAGTACTGTTCGAAGAGCTGGGTCAGATCAGCCGTCATGTGCCTCTGGAAGTAACGAGCTTTCCCAGGCTCCTGCGACCGGCAATCTGCAGGCCAAAGTATGCTCGAATGTACTCGCCGACTCGGTGATGGAGATCCTATCGGGAGGCCAGGCGTCAGTCCAGACCCTCCACCCGTCGACTTCATGCCGGCGTTGCCCTGGTAGAGGCATCTAGATCACTGGCTCCAGCGAGGGTCAGCGGCTAGGCGGAGGGACAGCATGCTGCCGGAGTCGTGGGGAGGAGATGCTCGGCAGGGGAAGTTGCACGCTACTCCGCTGCACTCTCCGCGAAGCGCCGGAGAACGGCGATGAGATCCTCGGCCAGAAACGGCTTCTGAAGGAATCCGGTGACTCCCGGGCCCAGACCCTGTTGAACTGGGGAGCCACCACCTGCTCGGTGTAGCCGCTCATCATGAGGATGGGAAGCTCGGGCCTCATCGCTCGCAGGCGCCGGAATGTCTCGGCTCCTCCCATCCGCGGCATGGAGAGATCGAGCAGCACCGCGGTGACGCTGTCACCCATCTTCTCCATGATCTCCAGCGCCCGGCGCCCGTCTTCAGCGCCGATGAGTCTGAAATCCGATCTCCTGCAGTATGCGCTCGGCCACCTCTCGCACCCCTTCCTCGTCCTCTACCACCAGGATCGTGCCGCTCCCCTGCCACTCGCTGCGCTCCACCGTCGGCTTCTGCGCCGTGCGTGCGGCGCCGCCCACCGCGGGAAAGAGCACCCGGAAGGCGGTCCCTTTCGCCCGGCGCGGTCCGAACCCGGATCAGACCCGTGGTGGCTGCGGACGATTCCCATGACCGCGGCGAGACCCAGGCCGCGGCCGGTAAACTTGGTGGAGAAGAATGGGTCGAAGATGCGGGACAAGGTATCCGGGTTCATGCCGGCACCGTTGTCACTGATCTCCAGATACACCAGGGGGCCTTGATGCTGATCCAGGGGCTCTTCCCCCAGCGGCCGCCCACCAAACCGGTCATTCTCCAGATCTTCCAGCCGGGTCACTCCGGTGCACAGGGTGATAGTACCTCCGGCCTCGCCCAAGGCATCAGACGCGTTGGTTATGAGATTCATGACGATCTGGCGGATCTGGGTGGGGTCGGCACTCACCGCCGGGAGGTTCGGGGAAAGCTCCCACGCCAGGGTCGCCTGCTTCGAGATGGAGGTCTTGAGCAGGGTCGCCATCTCCCGCACCTCGGTGGACAGATCGAGGTGGCGGACGACAAACGCACCCTTGCCGGAGTAAGCCAGAAGCTGCCGGGTGAGGTCGGCTGCGCGAAGGGTGGCCCGGACGACCTCCTCGAGGGGCCCTCGAGCCGGAGATCCGCTGTCCAGGTTGCCGAGCGCGATATCCGCGTTACCCAGCACGACATGCAGCAGGTTGTTGAAGTCGTGGGCGATTCCGCCGGCGAGCACCCCGATGCTTTCGAGCTTCTGCACGTGACGGGACTGAGCCTCGCTGGCTTCAGCGGCGCGGCGGGCGGTCTGCTCCTTTTCGACCAGCTCCTGTGCCAGCCGGTGTGCCGCTGTCAGATCCGCGGTCCGGGCCGCGACCCGCGATTCCAGCTCGGCGTTGAGGGCCCGGATCTGACGGGCCATGCGCTCGTGCTCGGTGACGTCGCGAGCCATCCAGCGGATGAGAGGCTGCTCCCCGCTGGGATACGACGGAGTACGTGAGCTCCGCTTCCACGACGTCACCCTCACGCGGCTGGAGCTGGAGCGACACGGTCCGGGACTGCCCGTCTCTGGTAATGGCACTCAAGAGAGCCCGGAAGCGGGGACGGTCTTCACTGGCGACGTACGTTGCCAGTGCCTTTCCAGGCAGAAAGCGCCCATCTACCCTCAACAGCTGCGTGGCGGACCGATTGGCCTGGACGAACGATGCCGAGGTGGTCAGTGACCAGATAGGGGTTGGGGGCGAACTCGAACAGCTCCTGATACCGCTGGCGTTCGCGATCGAGTTGCAGGTGCGCAGAGGCAAGCTTGTCGTTCTGATGCCGCAGCTCCTCCTGGGCAACCCGGAGCTCCTCGAGGGCCACCTTCAGGTCTTCCAGGGTCTCGGCCGGGGCCCCCCCTGCCGAATCCGCTGAATTCTGCCGGGCATGCGGGTGCTGGAGCTGTCCCGGATGCTCCTGCTTCACGATATCCTCCTGATGACGGGGTATCCGCGACGGCGTATCACGCCCCATCCGTCTCCTCCATCACCAGGATGACACCCTGAGGCTCCTCTCCGGGCGGCCCGGCCAGCTGGGTACAGGTCACCCTGACCTGGATCGGCTTTCCCCTCCGGTTGGTGGCACGCACCAATAGTTCATGAAAGCCGCCCTGCTCGGTCAGGCAAGCCTTGATGGGAGCCTTCAGCTGGTCCACCGGCAAGCCGATGTCGAGGTTGAGGAAGTTGCGGCGGAGCACTTCATCGGAGCGCAGCCCCCACATGTCCTCGGCACGCGGGTTCCACTTATGAATCTGCAGCTCGCGATCCAGCATCACGACCCCACCTCTGAGGCTCGTGAGTATGGACTCCAGAAACGCATTCAGCTCGGTTACCCGGTCGCTGCGCTCACGGACGTCGTCATTGATGGTTTGGAGCTCCTGATTGGTGGACTGGAGCTCCTCGTTCATGGTCTCCAGCTCTTCATTGGTGGACTGGAGCTCTTCGTTGGTGGTTTCCAGCTCTTCGACCGTGGACTGGAGTTCCTCGTTGGTCGTCTCCAGCTCCTCGTTGGTGGACTGCAGCTCCTCCAGAGCCGTCTCCAGCTCCTGCTGGGTGCGCTGCACCTCCTCCTGGAGCCGGTGTGCCCGGGTCACGTCAGTGAAGAGCGATGCTGCATCCCAGGAACGTGCCGTCCGCATCGGGCACCGGCACTACGAGGAGATCGAAGAACATCGTCTGACCGATGGCGCCGTTCCAGGCCACTTCAATCTGGGCTACGGCCCGCCGCTCGGCGTAGGCCCGATCGATGCTGGATCGGAGGTCGAACGGCCGATAAGACAGCTCCAGATCCTGCAGGGGGCGGCCGAGATCCCGGGTGCTCAACCCGAAGTGGGTTCGCAGCGGAGCGTTGATATGGACGATTCTTCCATCGTTATCGACCAGGAGCTGCCGCCACTGGCGTCATTTCCGCGGCGGCGTTCCGGAGGCTCTGTATCGCATCTCCGGCAATCAGGTCCCGAACCGGTTCTGCTACGTCACGGCGTTCCTCCCTGCTCACTCCGGCCTTGCTGAAGATCCGGCGCTTGACGTCCACCGCGCCGAAACGGACCGAATGGGTGAGGAGCGTCTCTGCCTTGCCGAGAAAGAGGATGCCGCCCTCTACCAGCGCAAACTGAAAGCGCGCCAGGATCCGGGCCTGGGCTTCGGCATTGAAGTACATGAGACAGTTGCGGCAAGTCAGAAGATGGACTCGGGAGATCGGGGCATCCTGGATGAGGTCGTGGCGGCCGAAGATGACGCTGCGGCGCAGCTCCTTGTTGAATACGAATCGCCCGTCCTGGTGATCGAAGTATTTCTGCAGCAACGCCGGGGGCACGTCCTCCACCGCCCGGCTGCTGTAGCTCGCCTGTCGTGCCTCCGTCAGGGCTTCCTCATCCACATCGGTGCCGTAGATCTTCACCCGTCCGCGGAACTGTTCCATTCCCATCACTTCGGCAAGCAGCATGGCAATGGTGTATGCCTCTTCGCCGGAGGCGCAACCCGCGCTCCACACGCGAAACGGGTCCTCCGGCGGAATTGCCTGGATCAAGGCGGGGAGGATATCTGCGGCCATTGCCTCCCAGGCCTGCGGATCACGAAAGAAGCTGGTGACGTTGATGAGGATCGTATTGAAGAGCCGGGTGAACTCATCCGGATCGACCTGGAGATAATCCAGATATTCGGCAAACGATCCGATTCCGGCGCTCTGCATCCGGACCTGAACCCGGCGCATAAGGCTGGAGCGTTTGTAGGCACCGAAATCGAAGCCGCGACTGAGCTTCAGGTAGAGCAACAGGGCTTCGAAATCCGGCTCGACCGGCTCGTCCGAAACGATTGCGGCGCCGCGCTGCTGCTTCGACTTGCTCACGGCAGCCTCGCGGTAATCGCTTCCAGGGCCGGCGCGATCGCGTCCAGCGGAAGGATCTGGTCTACGTGCCCGGCATGGATGGCGGCGCCCGGCATGCCGAAGAACTCCGATGTGGCCTCGTCCTGCACGATAACCGTCCCTCCCGCTCGCTTCACCGTCTGAGCGCCCCGGGCTCCGTCCTTGCCCGTGCCCGTGAGCACCACGGCGATTGCCCGCGGGCCGAAGCTTTCGGCCAGGGACTCGAACAGCCGGTCCGCCGCCGGACGTACGAAGTTGACCGCGGGGAGGTGGGACAAGGAGATCGTTCCGTTGGGACCCACGAGCAGGTGGACGCCCGGCGGAGCGGTGAACACGGTGCCTGCTCTCAGGGCGTCACGGTTCTCGGCCTGCCTTACCGGGAGCCGGGTCCGGCGGCCCAGGATCGCCGCCAGGTGACTCGGGCGGGACGGGTCGGAGTGCTGCAAGATGAGAACGGCGGCGTTGAGCGTGGCGGGGAGCGCCCCCAGCAGCTGACTCAACGCGTTCAAGCCCCCGGCCGAAGCGGCGATTCCTATCACCGGGAGGGTAAAAGGGATGCCTACAAGCTGGGGCTGGGCCGTCTCGATCATGTCCGCTGGGCCTCACCCGCCCAACTTGCCTCCTCCTCGCGCTCCGGCGCCGGAGTCGTGACCGGGGGCTGTGCGGAGCCTGAGAGCAACAGCTGCCGGATGGCTTCCGAGCCGCCTTCGGCCTTCTCCTCCGCTGAGCGGTAGCGCGCTGCCATACGGTCCAGACCCCGCCGCTCGCTCCGCTCAGCCAACCGGCGGGAAAGCTCGGCCTTTTCCTGCAGGGCCCGAATCGCGGTCCACATGGCGGCTTCAACGACCGTGGCCTGGGCAGCCACCATGGAGTCGGCGGTATACGCGTGGCCTACATGGCAGCGGTAGCGTACCAGATTGCCGTTGATGCTTTCCCAGAGCGCGCCGCCACAGTCGGGGCAGCTCAGGGCGGTGGGTGGTCCGGGCAACGGACCCTCTTCCACCGCGGCGGTGCCGGCTTCGGCGGGATCTCTGGGCTCGAGCTCTTCGGGGAGCATGGCTGGACTTCCTTCCGGTTGCGCCACCCGGCTCCCGGGTCAGGCGAGTAAGCAGCTGGGCGATTTCTTTCACCGGCAGGACATGGTCCACCTGGACGCGCTCGATGGCGCTACGAGGCATGGCATCATAGAGCGCTTCATCCGGGTCCTGCACAATCGTGATTCCTCGGTGACGCTTGACCGCCATCAGCCCCACGACACCGTCGTCGAGCGAGCCGGAGAGAAGTGTGGCAATCACCCGCGAGCCGAACGAACGTGCGGCGGTCCGGAAGAGCGGGTCGATGGCCGGGCGGTGTCCGTTCTCTCGCGGCCCTCGAGTGAGACGGATGCGGTCTCCCGCAACGAGCATGTGCTGGTCCGGCGGGGCGATGTAGATGTGACCCGGCTCGATGCGCTGGTCGTGTTCCGGATGTAACGCGGGGAGCGAGCCGGCCCGGGTGAGAATACTCGGAAGGGCGCTGACACTGGTGGCGGGGAAGTGGTGTACTACCAGAATGGCCGCCGGTAGATCGACCGGCAGACCTTCCACAAGGCGCGCTACCGCCTCGACACCTCCAGCCGAGAACCCGAGGACTATGATATTATGGCCGGGCATCAGGGCTCCCGGGGAACAATAGCTTGCAAGACTGCTCCGTTTCGGCATGCACGCGCTGCCGCACCGGGGATAAGATCGCAACCGCTTTTCAAGCTACAGCCAGTGGAGAGTTTAGGCAAAGGAAGTATCTCTGACGCAAGTACTTGCGGCGAGCCCCGGCGCCGGCCACCGTGGCGGGCAGCTAAGCTGGTCAGTATGTTTGTGTTAGAGGGCTACTGGCTATTGGCTATTGGCTATTGGCTATTGGCTATTGGCTATTGGCTATTGGCGACTGAGAGGACTCATGCAGACCGACGTTCTGGCGGCCACTGCCGCGGCGACCGACACCTTCCCGATCAACGGGACGGACTTCGTGGAGTTCTATGTCGGAAACGCCAAGCAGGCCAGCCATTACTATCGTACCGCCTTCGGCTTTCAACTGGTGGGGTACCGGGGACCGGAAACCGGAACCCGGGACCGTGCCACCTATCTGCTGCAGCAGAACAAGGTCCGACTTCTCCTGACATCGGCCCTCACCCCGGACCATCCGGTCGCCCAGCATGTAGCCCTCCACGGGGACGGGGTTCGAGACATTGCGCTGTGGGTGGATGACGCCCGCCAGGCGTTCGAGGTAGCGGTGGAGCGGGGCGCCCGGCCGGCTCAGAAGCCCACCGTGCTTCGGGACGATGCCGGTGAAGTCGTCGTGGCCGGCATCCACACCTACGGCGACACCATCCACAGTCTGGTCGAGCGGCGCAACTACAAGGGCGGTTTCATGCCCGGGTTCCAGGCGGTGACCCCGCGGTACAGCCCCTCCCCAGTAGGTCTGCAGTACGTGGACCACTGCGTGGGCAACGTCGAGCTGGGCGCCATGAACACCTGGGTCAACTTCTACCAGGAAGTGATGGGGTTTCGGAACCTGATCTCTTTCGACGACAAGGACATCTCCACGGAGTACTCGTCGCTCATGTCGAAGGTGGTGGCCAGCGGCAACGACCGGATCAAGTTCCCCATCAACGAGCCGGCCCAGGGCCGCAAGAAGTCGCAGATCGACGAATATCTCGACTTCTATCGGGGTCCCGGCGTACAACACCTGGCCATCGCTACGGACAACATCATCGAGACCGTGACCGCCCTGAGAGACCGCGGGGTAGAGTTCCTCCAGGTGCCGAAGGCCTACTACGACAGCGTGCTGGACCGGGTAGGGCATATCGACGAGGATCTGGCCCCACTGAAGGAGCTGGGCATTCTGGTGGACCGGGATGACGAAGGGTATCTGCTTCAGATCTTCAGCAAGCCGGTGCAGGACCGGCCTACCCTGTTCTATGAGATCATTCAGCGGAAGGGCGCGAAGAGCTTCGGCAAGGGCAACTTCAAGGCGCTATTCGAGGCCATCGAACGCGAACAGTCTCTACGCGGGAACTTGTAACAACTCTAACACAGAGGCACGAAGGACACAGAGGGATCACTGACTTTTAGAGCTCACGATATCGCGGTGGCTACCATTGATTACGTCAAAATTCTTGATGCTAATGGTTGCAATCGCGACGTCGAAGACCCAGGTGGCTTGCGGAGCCCTCTGTGTCCTCCGTGTCTCTGTGGTAAATCTTTTGTGAGCTAAGGCGGCGCACATGCCTATCTATCACACACTAGGTCAAATACCCCGGAAGCGGCATATTGCGTTTCGAAAGCCGAACGGCGGCATTTACGCCGAGGAGCTGATGGGCCACGAGGGATTCACCGGAACCTCGTCGCTGCTGTATCACACCCACCCCCCCACCACGGTGAAGTCGGCCCGCAGGCTGCGTGAGCTCAAGTACGAGGCCGACGCCGACCAGACGCTGAAGCACCGGCACTTCCGCACCTCGAAGGTCAAGCGCGGCGGCAGTCCAACCCTCGACCGGATCCCGCTGCTGTTCAATCCCGAAGTGGCGATGCTCTACGTCGAGCCGGATGAGAACGACGCCCACTTCTACAAGAATGCGCAGGCCGACGAGCTGGTGTATGTGAGCAAGGGAACCGGCACGCTGGAGACGGTGTTCGGGGACCTGCCGTACCGCGAGGGAGACTATCTCATCGTTCATCGCGGGATCATGCACCGCTACCGGCTCGATCTCGGCGGAGAGGGCACCAAGCTCCTGGTCATCGAGAGCCGGGGGCATATCCGGTGGCCGAAGCGTTACCGCAACGAATTTGGTCAGCTGATCGAGGGTGCGCCCTACAGCGAGCGCGACATGCGCCGGCCCGCGGCGCTTCGCACCCACGACGAGCGGGGAGACTTCCCCATTCTGGTCAAGCAGTACGACGGCCTCAACGAGATCATTCTCGACCATCATCCGTTCGACGTCGTGGGCTGGGACGGCTACTTCTATCCCTGGGCCTTCAACATCCACGACTTCGAGCCTATCGTCGGCCGGGTCCACCAGCCGCCCCCGGTGCATCAGACCTTCCAGGGCGACGGCTTCGTGGTCTGCAGCTTCTGTCCCCGGCCCTACGACTTTCATCCGGAGGCGGTGCCGGCGCCGTACAACCACAGCAACGTCGACTCGGACGAGGTGCTGTACTACGCGTCCAGTGAATTCATGAGCCGCAAAGGCATCGAGTTCGGGAGCATCACCCACCATCCCGACGGCATTCCTCACGGGCCTCATCCGGGACGGGCGGAAGCGAGCATCGGCGCGAAGTACACCGAAGAGCTGGCCGTCATGATGGACACCTTCCGGCCGCTCAAGGTGGCCAAGCCCGCGCTCAAGATCGAGGATCCCGAGTACCACAAGTCCTGGCTGGACTCGCAGCACGCGCAGTTCAATCCGCCTACTTCATAGGCGGAGAAGACGGAGAAGGCGGAGAGGACGGATAGTATGTCACCCTGACCCGAAGCGCAGCGAAGGGAAGGGGCCGAAACCCAACAGGTCTTACATCTCATTGTCCCAGCTCGACGATTCCCCACTCTGGACTCCCGATCCCGGCCGCGTCGCGCGCGCGAATCTCACCCGGTTCATCTCGCACATTCAAGAACAAAAACCTGCCCGCGGGGAAACGGTCAGCGACTACGCCTCGCTGTACCGCTGGTCGGTCGAGCATCCCGAAGCCTTCTGGCCCGAGGTGTGGCGGTTCTGTGGCCTCCACGCGGAGGAACGCGCCGGCGCCCCGTGGGATGATGTCGTCCTCGGCCTGGACCGAATGGCACCGCCGGATCCAAAGCGGGGCCCCCGTTGGTTCCCTGGCGCCCGCCTCAACTTTGCCGAAAATCTGCTTCGATTCAGCGACGATCATCCGGCCCTCATTTTCTGGAACGAGCAGGGACCACAAGGCCGGCTCAGTTATGCCGAGCTCAACTCGGCGGTCGCCGGGGTAGCCGCGGCGCTCCGGCGGGAGGGCGTCGGCAGCGGCGATCGGGTGGCAGGTTTTCTTCCGAATCTGCCGCAGGCGGTCATCGCCATGCTGGCGACCACCAGTCTGGGCGCCATCTGGTCCTCCTGCTCTCCAGACTTTGGGGCCAATGGCGTCATCGACCGATTCGGGCAGATCAAGCCGCGAGTCCTCTTCTGTGCCGACGGCTACCGCTACGCGGGCAAGGAGATTGATTCGCTCGCCCGGGTACGCGAGGTTCGCGAGCGCATCCCAGAGATCGAGAGGGTAATCGTAGTCCCCTACCTGCAGCGCGAGCCCGACCTGAGGGGCATTTCCAGCGCGGTGATGTGGGCCGACTGGGTGAGCCGCCCCGCTGCCCCGCGGCCCCGCCTCGAAGCGCTCCAGCGCTTCGACTTCGACCACCCCGTCTACATCCTGTATTCCTCGGGCACGACCGGGCTTCCCAAGTGCATGGTGCACGGCGCCGGAGGAACTTTGCTGCAACACCTGAAGGAGCTGGTGCTGCACACCGACCTTCGCCGTGAGGATCGCATCTTCTTTTTCACCACCTGCGGCTGGATGATGTGGAACTGGCTGGTCTCCAGCCTGGCGGTCGGCGCCACCGTGGTGCTGTACGACGGAGCGCCTCTAGCTCCCCCGAGTATTCTCTGGGACATGGTGGCGCAGGAGAGGATCACCGTCTTCGGTACCAGCGCCAAATATCTGGCGTTGGCGGAAAAGGAAGGGCTGGCCCCGGTCAATAGTCACGACCTGAGATCGCTGCGCGCCATCCTCTCGACCGGAAGCCCCTTAGCGGGACACAGCTACGATTACGTCTACAGCCGGATCAAATCCGATCTTCACCTGGCCAGTATCAGCGGCGGAACCGACATCGTGTCCTGTTTTGCGCTGGGGAATCCGGTCGCCCCGGTCTGGCGAGGCGAGCTGCAGACCCGTGGGCTGGGAATGGCCGTCGAGGTCTTTGACGAGGATGGTTGTGCTCTGCGCGAGCAGGAGGGGGAGCTGGTGTGTACCCGCCCTTTCCCCAGCATGCCGGTGGGTTTCTGGAACGATCCTGACGGGTCGAAGTATCAAGCCGCGTACTTCGATCACTTTCCCGGCGTATGGCGCCATGGCGACTGGGCCCGACTCACCCGCCATGACGGCCTGGTCATTCTGGGCCGCAGCGACGCCACCCTGAACCCCGGTGGCGTCCGTATTGGAACCGCCGAGATCTACCGGCAGGTGGAGCAGCTCCCGGAAGTGATGGAGAGCCTGGTGGTAGGCCAGGAGTGGGAGAGCGACGTCCGGATCGTGCTGTTTGTGAGGCTGAAGCCGGGCTGTACCCTGGATCCCGCTCTCGTGGGGCGCATCCGGCAGCGGATCCGGGACTATGCCAGCCCCCACCACGTGCCGCGCAAGATTCTGCAGGTCGCGGACATCCCGCGAACCATCAGCGGCAAGATCACCGAGCTGGCGGTCCGGGACGTCATCCACGGCCGCCGGGTGGCCAACCGGGATGCCATGGCCAACCCCGAGGCCCTCGAGCTTTTCCGAGAACTGGAAGAGCTGAAGACCTGAGTCAGGGCTCCAGTGGGCAATGTGATCCAGCCCCTATCGGACTTTCCAATGCTGAGGTACCTTATCGCGGCGCGGCTGTATCTATCTGCAGCCGACTACCACTTCGAGATGGCCCGCGGCACATGGACAATGGCGAAAGAGACCCTCTTGCGGGCAGGGTCCCTTCGCTCGAGGAGCACACGTATGAGACATCTGTTGACTTTGGCCGCCGCGGCCTTTCTCGCGGTAGGCTGCGCAGGAAACCAGCAGGACGAGACTGGCGCGGCCCCGGATCAGGGCGCTGATCCGAGCGTCACGGCCACCGACACCACCATGACCACTCCCACCGATAGCGCGATGGGGCAGGTTCCGGCGGACACCGGCTTCGTTCAGCAGGACACCACCGCTGCGGACGCCACCATGAGCACCGACAGTGTCGGCGCCCAGGGTGAGGTCCAGACCGACACCACCACCGGCGGGTGGACCGACAGCAGCGCCGACACTACCGGCGCGGGGACGTCTGACACGAGCGCAGACACCACGGTTGCACAGTAGGTCACCGCGGGATGGTTCTACCAGCGACCCCGGCTCGTCCGGGGTCGTTTGCTTTTAGCTCGTGAGCAGGAATTGTGATGCGTGACCTAGTGCGAACTCCGCCCTCCTTTCATGTTGGGACGCAATCACGAACCGGCCGCGGCTGACCACCCGACGGCCTCGGGCTGCTAACGGAAAAAGGGGAGTGCGGACGTATGAGCAAACTGCTGATTCTTGCAGCGATGGCGGCGGTATCCCTGGCCTGTCACAACCGGGCCGAGGACGAGGTAGGGGCGGCGCCGGAGCAGACCGACACCACTGCGGTGACGCACGTGATCGACAGCACCCGCACCGGTCCGCCGGGAGTTGGGGGGCGGCCGGGCGACGCGACCGTGACTCCGGACAGCGTCGGAGTCGACAGCGCGCTGACCAGCCAGGAGAACCCGAACGGGACCGATACCACCGGGATCGACACCACGTTGACTTCGACCCCGCAGGACACGCTGGGACCCCGTGACGCCGGGACGGCGGATACCTCGGCCATGCAGCACGATTCCACGATGATGCATGGTGACAGCGCCATGACCGGCCACCCGGTTCCGGATACGACGTCCAGCCAGTAAGCGTCCCCATCGCTCGTAGCGCATCCGAAAGGCCCCGGATAGAATCCGGGGTCTTTTGTGTTGGGGCGGAAATGAACACCATCGCTGTGCGGCGAACGTTCCTGGAAATGACCTCACCTGATCAGCTGAAGCCGGCAGCGGATCCCGAGCCCGCACCGCTGGTCGAGCGGCTGGCCCCCTGTCCTCCGGAGCTGTTTCGCCGACTCTACGCGGAGGTGGGGCGGGCGTTTCGCTGGACCGACCGTTTGTCCTGGTCCGATACGCAGGTGGCGGAACATCTGGCCGATCCCCGCACATCCATCTGGCTTCTGTCGTGGAGGGGCGAGGCGGCGGGCTATTTCGAGCTGCGAGAACACGAAGACGGGTCAGTGGAGATTGCCTACTTCGGGCTCATGCCCGGGTTCATCGGGCGGGGATGGGGCAAGTATCTGCTGACCCAAGCGGTGCAGTCCGCCTGGGCGCTGCAGCCGGCGCGGGTATGGCTGCATACGTGCACCCTGGATCATCCTGCAGCGCTGCCGAACTATTTAAAGCGGGGGTTTCGGGCAGTGCGGGAAGAGGTGTATACGATCAGCGGGACGGGTGGACAGCGGGACAGTAAAGACAGCTAGTAGCAACAGACCCACCTGCTAGCGAGCCCTTACCGTCCCGCTGTCCCGCTGTCCCTCTGTCCCGCTTGTTCAAACCGCGCGGTGAAGTGTCGCAACAGCGGCGCCTGCTCGGTAAACCGATACCCCCGTACCGCCGACCGCCGCTTCCAGATCTCGAGTATCGCCTCTACCACGTAGTCGACGTGACTCTGAGTATAGACCCGGCGCGGGATTGCCAGCCGCACCAGCTCCATGGCGGCCGGAGTTTCCTCGCCGGTCTCGCTGTTGCGGCGGCCGAACATCACCGTCCCGATCTCTACCGCGCGGATCCCCGCCTCCAGGTACAGCTCTGCCACGAGGGCCTGGCCCGGCAGCTCGAGCGCGGGGATCTGAGGGAAGAACGCGGCTGCATCCATGTAGATGGCGTGCCCGCCAGGTGGCTGGACGATCGGCACACCGGCCTTTGCGATGTGCTCGCCGAGGTAGGTGGTGGAGGTGATGCGATACAGCAGGTAGTCCTCATCGAGCGCTTCGTGCAGCCCGACCGCGATGGCGTCGAGGTCGCGCCCTGCCATGCCCCCGTAGGTGGGAAATCCCTCGGTCAGGATCAGCAGGTTGCGCTCCTTTGAGGCGAGGCTCTCGTCGTTGGTGGCGAGGAGTCCGCCGATGTTGGCCATGCCGTCCTTCTTGGCTGACATGGTGCAGCCATCGGCGTAGGAGAACAGCTCCCGCGCGATCTCCAGCGGAGTTTTGCGGCCATAGCCCTCCTCCCGCAGCTTGATGAAGTAGGCGTTCTCGGCAAACCGGCACGCGTCGATATAGAGTGGAATCCCGTGCTTCCGGCAGACCTGCGATACGGCCCGAACATTGGCCATGGCCACCGGCTGGCCACCGCCCGAATTGTTGGTGACCGTCAGCATGCAGATCGGTATCCGCTCCGGGCCCACCTCTGCTATCAGCGCCTTCAGCTTCTCCACGTCCATGTTGCCCTTGAAGGGGTGGCGCGCCGAGGGAATCAGCCCCTCGGGGATGACAAGGTCGCGCGCTTCGGCGCCGGTAAACTCGACGTTGGCCCTGGTGGTGTCGAAATGGGTGTTGTTGGGAACGATGTGACCGGGACGGCACAGGGTGGAGAAGAGGATCCGTTCTGCGGCGCGGCCCTGGTGGGTGGGAAGGACATGGCGAAAGCCGAAGATTTCATGCACCGCCTTCTCGAAGCGATACCAGGAGCGGCTGCCGGCGTAGGACTCGTCACCCCGCATGACTGCCGCCCACTGCTCCGAGCTCATTGCCGCAGTCCCGCTGTCGGTGAGTAGATCGATCAGCACATCCTCCGCCTTGAGGAGGAAAACGTTGAAGCCCGCCGCGCGAAGCTTCTCTTCCCGTTCGCCCCTGGTGGTCAGACGGATCGGTTCGACCGACTTGATCTTGAACGGCTCGATGATTGTGCGCATGGCGTAATGTAGCGCAGGTCACAGCAGTCGGACCTGGGGGGCGGGCATCATAGCTCCCACAAGAGCAGCGTGTCTCTCGCGGACTGGTGATCGGCCGTGATACTCAGGTGCAGGTATTCGGTTGCGGTGCTGGCCGCCGTGTGTCTGGGGGCGGGGTGTTCGCGTCAGTCCTCGCCGCCTGACTCCGCCTCTTCTTCCCGTCTTTCGACTGCCAGCTTGCCCGCCCGCCACGCCGACACTAACGCGCCCACCGACGACGACGGCCAGTGGATCATGCCGGCCCGAAGCTATTCCTCCACCCGTTATAGCGGCCTGTCTGAGATCACAACGGAAAACGTCGGCCAACTTCAGCTGGCATGGAGCTTCTCGACCGGTGTGCAGCGGGGCCACGAAGCCGCGCCACTGGTGGTCGGCAGCATGATGTACGTGGTGACACCCTTTCCCAACCTGCTCCACGCGTTCGATCTCACCCGGCCAGGGGCACCGCCCAAGTGGACCTATAAGCCTGGTCCGGTGCCCGCGTCACAGGGAGTGGCGTGCTGCGACGTGGTGAATCGCGGTGCGGCCTTCTCCGACGGCAAAATCTTCTACAACACGCTCGACGCGCAGACAGTGGCGGTCGACGCGCCAACAGGGAAAGAGCTCTGGAAGACCCGGGTCGGCGACATCAACAAGGGAGAGACCATCACCATGGCCCCGCTAGTGGTGAAGGGGAAAGTGCTGGTGGGAAACAGCGGCGGCGAGATGGGAGTGCGCGGGTGGCTCACGGCACTGGATGCCGGCACCGGAAAGGTGGCCTGGCGGGCGTTTCACACCGGCCCGGATAAGGACGTGCTCATCGGACCGAGGTTCCATCCGTTTTATCCCCAGGACCGGCAGAAGGACCTGGGTGTCTCCACCTGGCCGGGCGACTCCTGGAAGATCGGCGGCGGGGGCGCGTGGGGATGGATCTCCTACGATCCCGAGCTCGACCTCATCTACTACGGCACCGCGAATCCGGGGCCGTGGAACCCCGACGTGCGTCCGGGCGACAACAAGTGGACCGCCGCCATGTTCGCCCGGGACCCGGATACCGGCGAGGCGGTCTGGGCCTATCAATGGAGCCCGCACGACCTCTTCGATCATGATGGAGTGAATGAGCTGGTCCTGCTGGATTTGCCGATCAACGGCGTGACTCGGAAGGTGCTGGTCCGGCCCGAGCGTAACGGCTACATGTACGTGCTCGATCGGGCGACGGGGGAGGTGCTCTCGGCTGACCCATATGGGTTCATCACCACCAGCAGAGGCGTCGATCTCAAGACCGGACGTTTGATCGAGGTGCCGGAGAAGGCGCCGCGAACTGGCGTGGTCGTGCGGATGATCTGTCCGGCGGCTCCGGGCACCAAGGACTGGCAGCCCTCATCCTATTCACCACGGACCGGCCTGCTGTACATCCCGCACCAGAATCTCTGCCAGGACATCGAAGCGACCGACGCCAACTACATCGCTGGCACGCCGTACGTCGGGGCGCTGGTAAAGATGTACCCCGGACCCGGTGGGCACCGCGGCGAGGTAACCGCGTGGGATCCGGTTGCGAGGAAGGCCGTCTGGAAAGTGAAAGAGAGCTTCCCGGTGTGGAGCGGCACGGTGGTGACAGCGGGGGATGTGGTGTTTTACGGAACCATGGACAACTGGTTCAAGGCGCTCGATGCTCGAACCGGCAAGGAGCTGTGGAAGTACCAGGTCGAGTCCGGGATCATCAGCCAGCCCGTCGTGTACCGGGGCCCTGACGGGAAGGAGTACGTGGCGGTGCTGGCGGGCATCGGTGGCTGGGCAGGGGCCGTCGTGGCCGGCGACCTGGATATCAGAGATTCCAGCGCGGCTTTGGGCTTCATCAACGCGACCAAGGATCTGCCGGGCGTGACTCGGAAGGGCGGAATGGTGTATGCGTTCGCACTTCCGTAAGCGGGGCAGCGGGGCGGCGGGGCGGCGGGGCAGTTTGCTCCCAGGCCGGTCGTTGCTCGGATTAACCACGCTCATCATTGTTTCCGGCGCACTGACCGCTCTGCTGCCCCGCCGCCCCGCTGCCCCGCTTAGAGTATGCGCTGATCCCAACAACCTCCCGTTCTCCAATGAGCGACTCGAAGGACTGGAGAATCGGCTGGCCGATTTGGTAGCCGGGGAATTGAAGACCTCGGTGCGCTACGTCTGGTGGGCGCAGCGCCGGGGCTTCATCCGAAATACGCTGGACGCCGGCCAGTGCGACGTCGTCATGGGCGTGCCGGCGAACCTGCCGGCTGTCCTCACTACCCGGCCGTACTATCGCTCGGGGTACGTGTTCGTCACCCGGGCCGACCGACAGCTCGACGTCAGGTCGTTCGATGATCCACGGCTGCCGCAGCTCCGCATTGGAGTCCAGGTCGTGGGCGATGGGGCCAACACGCCGCCCATGGATGCGCTGGCTCGCCGGGGGCTGGTGCGCAATCTGG
This sequence comes from uncultured Gemmatimonadales bacterium, assembly GCA_963840165.1. Classification (GTDB taxonomy): domain Bacteria; phylum Gemmatimonadota; class Gemmatimonadetes; order Gemmatimonadales; family GWC2-71-9; genus CAVVWJ01. The sequence goes on along the minus strand of CAWIXT010000006.1, from coordinate 139,181 downwards.
TCGGCTACACAGTCTTCGGTGATTACGCTCAGCCCAATCCGCCGGCCCGCATCGTGGAGGCCGTGGCACGGGGAGAGGTGGACCTTGCGGTGGTCTGGGGTCCGCTCGCCGGGTACTTCGCGAATCGCTACTCGACTCGCCTGGAGCTGACACCGGTGCCAGCGGACAGCACGCTGCCGCTCGAGTTCTCGATCTCGATGGCCGTGCGGAAAGGCGACCAGGCTCGTCGGGCAATGCTCGACACCGTTCTGGTCCGCCGACGGGCCGACATCGAGACGATCCTGGATGACTATCACGTGCCGCGAGGCGGCGTCTCATTGAGCCGAAAGGCAGCCGGTCAATGAAGGCGTGTCCTGGTGGTGCGGGGGCCATGCTGCTGCTGCTCCTCCTGGGCTGCGAGCGTGAGGAGCGGCGCTTCAACCCGCCGCCTTACGCCACACCGGCCGCGGCCGTGCGGGTGGTGGACCTCCAGCCCGGCCCGCCGGTCAAAAGTGTGGGGGTGCCCAGCCCATCGCCGGGGTCCGCGCCCTACGAGGAAAACGCGTACGGTGTGTCTCAGGGAAAGCAGTTGTACAACCAGTACAACTGCTCTGGCTGCCATTCGCAGGGTGGCGGCGGTATGGGACCCCCGCTGATGGACGCCGTCTGGATCTACGGCAGCGAGCCTGAACAGGTCTTCGAGACCATCGTGCAAGGCCGGCCCAACGGAATGCCGGCGTTCGGGAACAAGATTGTGCCCGACCAGGTGTGGCAGATCGTGGCGTACGTCCGATCCATGAGCGGGTTGCTGCGGAAGGACGTGGCTTCGGGCCGGAACGATGACATGCAGGTGCGGAGTCAGGAGCAGTCGACCGAGAAATCGAAGCCGGTACCTTCGAGCACCTCCAAGCCGCCGGGGCAGCCGTGATACAGGGCGCTCATTCGGTCCACCAGCCGGCCAGCCCTCAGGCCCGCAGCATCGCACAGCTGGGTGATTCCATGTACATCGCGGCGGCAGTGGTGTGCCTGGCGGTCTTCGTAGCGCTGCTGTGGGCCCTCCTGCGCCGGAGGGAAGCCGGACGGGAGGGGTCCCCACCTCACGGGCGCGACCGCACCATGCGCACTTCCGTGGTGCTGGCCACGGCTCTCACCGTGTTGATTCTGTTCGGATTCCTGGTTGTCGACATCACAGTAGGCCGGACGATGACCACCAATCCGGGCGATCAGGCAATCCAGATCCGGGTTACCGGCAGGCAGTGGTGGTGGGAGGTGCAGTACCGCGACTCTCTGCCAGCCAACTGGGTCACGACGGCCAATGAGATCCACGTTCCGGTAGGGCACCCGGTGGTTTTCGAACTTCGGTCCGGCGATGTCATTCATAGCCTCTGGCCGCCGAATCTCAGCGGGAAGCGCGACCTGATCCCCGGCAATGAAAACAGTCTTTGGTTCCAGGCGGACAGCGCCGGGACATATCGAGGGCAGTGCGCCGAGTTCTGCGGACACCAGCACGCTAAAATGGGATTCCTGATTATCGCGGAGCCCGCCGAGGTCTTTGCCCGGTGGCTGGAGGGCCAGCGGGACACTGCGGCGACCCCCACCGACTCGGCAGCACAGCGGGGTCAGGAAGTGTTTCTCGGCTCCTCCTGCGTGATGTGCCACGCCATCGCCGGCACCCCCGCCGGAAGCCGAGTCGGTCCGGATCTGACCCACCTGGCCAGCCGGAGAACCATCGCCGCCGGCACTCTGCCCAACACTCGAGGCAATCTCGCCGGCTGGATCTTGAACCCCCAGGCGATCAAGCCGGGCACGCGCATGCCGCCGACTCCGCTAGATCCGGACGATCTCCAGGCGTTGCTGACCTACCTGGAGACACTTGAATGACCGCCAGCATCCCGGTCGCGGGCTCGGAGCTGCTCGGGGAAGAGCGCGTGAGGCAGGAACTGGAGCGCACCTGGCGCCAGCCGCGGGGGCTCTGGAACTGGCTCAAGAGCGTCGACCACAAGTCCATCGGCAAGCGCTACATCGCGACGGCGATGGTCTTCTTCCTTCTGGGCGGCGTCGAGGCCGCGGTTATTCGAGCCCAACTTGCCCGGCCCGAGAACAACGTGCTGGGGCCGGATGCCTATAATCAGTTCTTCACCATGCACGGCATGACCATGATGTTTCTCTTTGCCGTGCCAGTCGTGACTGCGATGGGGCTCTACCTGGTGCCTCTGATGATCGGGGCCAGGAACGTGGCTTTCCCGCGACTGAACGCCTACGGCTACTACGTCTATCTGTTCGGGGGACTCTTCCTCTACATCAGCTTCTTTCTGAATACGGGGCCCGACACCGGGTGGTTCAGCTATGTGCCGCTGGCCGGCCCCGAGTTTTCTCCGGGCAAACGAGTGGATGTGTATGCCCAGGCGATCACCTTCACCGAGATCGCCGCGCTGGTGGCCTCGGTGGAGCTGATCGTGACGATCTTCAAGAACCGGGCGCCGGGGATGACCCTGAACCGGATGCCGCTGTTCGTCTGGGCCATGCTGGTCCAGGCGTTCATGGTGCTGTTCGCCATGCCCTGGGTCGCGACCGCCACCCAGTTACTCGCGATGGACCGTCTGGTCGGCACCCACTTCTTCAATCCGGCCGAAGGCGGCGACGCCCTCCTGTGGCAGCATCTGTTCTGGTTCTTCGGCCATCCCGAGGTCTACATCATCCTGGTCCCCGCCCTGGGGTTCGTCTCGTCAATCGTCGCGACCTTTACCCGGCGGCCGGTGTTCGGCTACCCGGTAATGGTGCTCTCCCTGCTGGCCACCGCGTTCCTGGGCTTCGGTCTCTGGGTGCATCACATGTTCGCGACCGGCGTGCCGCAGCTGGGCCAGACTTTCTTCGCCGGGGCCAGCATGATGATCGCCATTCCGAGCGGTCTCCAGATTTTCTGCTGGATTGCCACCATATGGTCGGGGCGCCCCCGCTTCACCGTCGCCTTTCTCTATGTCCTCGGTTTCGTGGTGCTATTCGTAATCGGCGGCGTCACCGGCGTGATGGTAGCCTCGGTGGCCTACGATCAGCAGGTCCACGACACCTTTTTCGTGGTGGCCCACTTCCACTATGTGCTGATCGGCGGGAGCGTCTTTCCGCTATTGGGGGCGTTTTACTACTGGTTTCCCAAGTTTACCGGCAAGATGCTGAATGAGAGGCTGGGCCGATGGCAGTTCGTCCTTCTTTTCATTGGGGTGAACGTCGCCTTCTTCCCCATGCATCAGCTGGGGCTCCAGGGCATGCCACGACGGGTCTACACCTACCTGGCAGAGACCGGCTGGGGCAACCTCAACCTGCTGTCCACTGCCGGTGCGGTGCTGATTGTCATCGCGGTGCTCCTGTTCCTCATCAACGTGGTCATGGCGCTCCTCTCGGACCAGAAAGCCGGCCACGATCCCTGGGGCGCGGACACGCTGGAGTGGGCCACCAGCTCACCGCCGCCGGCCTACAACTTCACCCACATCCCGGTAGTTGACAGTCGCACCCCGCTGTGGGACCAGCCCGGCGAGATGGCGGTCGTTACCGGTCTTCGAACCGATGTGCGCGACACCCTGGTCACCACCCTGCTCGACGCGCGCCCGGATTCGCTGCACCGGCACCCGCGGCCCACGATCTGGCCGCTGCTGACCGCCATCGGCACCACGGTCCTCTTCGTCACTCTGATCTTCACGCCCTGGGGTGCCGTGGTCGGGACGCCTCTACTGCTGCTGGGTATCCTGGGCTGGGCCTGGCCCCGCGGAGAGGAGCACCGCGAGCAGGTACGCGTGGAGCAGGACCAATGAGACCGATGCGCGTCGTTGCCGACGTCGGCGGGCTGCCTCGGACTGTCTTTGGCCATCGCAGTCAGATGTGGTGGGGAACCATCGGCTTCATGGTCATCGAAGGTACTACCCTCTTCGTCTGCGCGGTCAGCTACTTCTACCTGCGCCGGAACTTCCCGACCTGGCCGCCCGAGCGCGTCCTCCGTCCGGCGCTCCTGATCCCGACCATTCAGCTCTTACTGATGCTGCTGAGCAACATCCCTATGGCCACGGTGGATCGGGCCGCACGCCGCCTGGACCACCGCGGAGTCCGCCATTGCCTGGCCATCTGCTCGGTGTTGATCGTCGTCATGGTGGTGCTCCGCTGGTTCGAGTTCCAATCGCTCAACGTCCGGTGGGACAGCAATGCCTACGGCTCGGCCGCATGGGCGATTCTCACCGCGCACAGCACGCTCCTGCTGCTGGAAGCGGCGGAGACGGTTGCCTTTACCGTTCTGATGTTCAAAGGCCCGCTCGAACGCCGGGACCTGGCCGGCGCCAGTGACAATGCCCTCTACTGGTATTTCCTCACGCTGGTCTGGGTTCCATTGTACGTCGCGGTCTTCCTCGCTCCGTACCTGATGTAGGGAGCCTGGTGATGACTGATCCCAACACCAGCATCCCCGACGCCCGGCATATCCGAATGCTGTGGGGCGGTCTGCTGCTTCCGCCCGCGGCTTTCCTCGCCAATCTCGAGATTGCCTATGCCCTGGTGCCGGTTGCCTGCGCAACTCGCACTACGCTGCTGCTCCACCTGGTAAACGCCGCTTCGCTCGCAGTCGCGCTTGCCGGCGGACTGATCGCATGGCGCAGCTGGAACGCAGTAGGACGGCTCTGGCCCGACGGTGAAGACGGTCCCATCGGCCGCAGCCGCTTTCTCGCGGCCGTCGGTGTGTCGCTCACCGCCTTGTGCGCGCTGGTGATCGTGGCGCAATGGACGGCGGTCTTCCTCCTCGATCCGTGCCAGTGACAGGCCACGTCTTTGCCGTTCACGACGGCCAGCCCCTCGCGCCCCACGACCTGTGGTCGGCCTGGAGCTGGGAACCTGCGGTGGTGGCCGGTCTGGCGCTTTCGCTGGGGCTCTACTTTCGCGGTCTCCGCGCAGTCTGGCGAAACGCCGGACGCGGGCACGGGGTGCGGAGCTGGGAAGCGGCGGCGTTTACCGCCGGCTGGGTCGCACTCGCGCTGTCGCTCGTCTCACCCCTACACCGGCTGGGCAGCGTCCTGTTTACGGCTCATATGGCGCAGCACGAGTTGTTGATGGTGGTCGCTGCGCCGCTGCTGGTGCTGGGCCGACCCATCATCCCGCTGCTCTGGGCCCTGCCGATGAGGTGGCGGCGAGCCGCCGGGGTGTGGGCCTCAGCCGCGCCGGTGCAAAGTGTCTGGGTAGTCCTCACCTTGCCGCTGGTGGCGTGGATACTCCACGCCGTGGCGATCTGGATCTGGCATGCTCCGTCGCTCTATGAAGCCACGCTGAGGAGTGAGCCGATCCACACCATACAGCACGTCAGTTTTCTGGGAACGGCGCTTCTCTTCTGGTGGGCGTTGCTGCGGGGACGGGACGGGCGCCTCGGGCGGCCCGCGGCAGTGATCTACCTGTTCACCACCTCGGTCCACACCAGCCTGCTCGGGGTGCTGCTGACGTTCTCGTCACGGCCATGGTACAGCCTGTACGACGCTACCACGGCTGCGTGGGGCCTGACACCGCTGGAGGACCAGCAACTCGCGGGCGTCATCATGTGGGTGCCGGCCGGTCTGGCGTATCTGATCGCCGCTCTCGGGCTCGCCGCGACCTGGCTGAAGGAACCAGCGGCTCGCCCTGTGCTTCAATCTTCCACTCTCCCCTGAGGCCACAGCATGGCAAGCACCGGATGGAAAACGAGGGACATACTGCGCACCCTTGCCATCATCGCCGGATTCTACATCTCGCTCCAGGTGCTGTGGATCGGTCGCTCCATCGTGTTGCTCACGTTCCTGGGGGTGCTGTTCGGCATTGCCCTGTCCGCCGGAGTCGACTGGCTGGAACGGAAACGGGTGCCCCGCGGTGTCGGTACGATTCTCATCGTGCTGGTATTCCTCGGCATCCTGGCGGGAATCGGGGCGGCCACCGCGCCCAGCATTACGGGGCAGATGCGGGAGCTCAAGACTCAGCTGCCGCAGGCCGTCGGCAAGATCCAGCGGTGGGTCCGAGACCGTCAGGAAGGGGTAAGCGAGGTACTGGAGCAGGTATCGCCGGACGCAACGGCTTCTGGGGACCAGACGCCCGCCTCGCGCGACACCAGCGGGACCGCAGGGAAGCAGGCCGGCGCCGAGGGGGCTGACAAGGCCCCGTCGTTGGGTGACGGAGTCAGCGGGCAGCTGGGTGGCATCGCCCGCTATCTGTTTGGTTTTTTCTCCTCCACCTTCGCCGCCCTGGGCGGCATGCTGCTGATCCTGTTCGTGGCCATCTTTGTCGCCGCAGATACGCGGACCTACCAGCGCGGACTGATGCACCTGTTCCCCCACGAGGCCAGGCCGCGGGCGCGCGAGGTGCTCGGGGCTACCGCGGCAATGCTTCGCCGCTGGCTGTTGACCCAGTCCATCAGCATGGTGCTGGTGGGTCTGCTGACGGGTGGCGTCCTCATGGTCATGGGCATCGAGGCCGCAATCGCGCTCGGAATCATCGCCGGAATCCTGGAGTTCGTGCCCATTGCAGGGCCGATCATGGCGGCGGTACCCGCCATCGCAATGGGTTTTCTGGACGGGCCGGAGAAGGCGCTGTACGTCGCCCTGGCCTACGTCGGGATCCAGCAGGTGGAAAGCAACGTGATTCAACCGTTGCTGATGAAGAAGGGGCTGGAACTACCTCCGGTGCTTACGATCTTCACCCAGGGAGTCCTCTCGCTGGTGTTTGGCTTCATGGGGCTGCTCGTGGCTGTGCCGCTGCTTGCGGCCGTGATCGTTCCCATCAAGATGCTGTACGTCCGTGACGTCGTGGGAGACGATGTGACGCTGCCGGTGGGAGAGTCCGCCAGTGGCTGAAAACCAGCCGCAGAGCGGTACCCGACTCAGCGCGGTAGAGATTCACGACAACATCCGCGAGCCCGCCGAGAAGGAGATCGAGCGCCCCGCTGCCGCGCTGCTCTGGTCCGCGCTCGCCTCGGGCCTGGCGATCGGCTTCAGCTTTCTGGCCGCGGCGTTCGCCGCGGACCTCGCCTCTGAGCCATACCGGCGCGCCGCGGCGGCCGCGGCATATCCGCTCGGCTTCATCTTCGTTATCATGGCCCGCAGCGAGCTGTTCACCGAGAACACGCTGGTGCCGGTGGTCCCTTTTCTGGAGCGGCGGGACCGGGAAACATTCTGGAAGCTGCTCCGCTTGTGGGGACTGCTGCTGGCCGGGAATCTGGTTGGGGCCCTGATCTTTGCCTGGGTCCTGGCCCACACCCCGGTGGTGCAGCCGGAGCTTCATGTCTCACTGGAGAAACTGGCGGTCGAGGCCACCTCGGGTGGGTTCGGCCACGTGGTGTATACCGGAGTATATGCCGGCTGGCTCATCGCGCTGCTGGCGTGGCTACTGGCCTCCACGCAGTCCACCGGCGCGCAGCTTGCCTTCATCTGGCTCTGCACCGCGCCCATTCATGCCCTGGGTTTCAAACACTCCATCGCCGGGTCGGTCGAGGCCTTCTACCTGGCCGCTGGGGGTAAGGCCTCCTGGGGCGTCATGCTGGGGGAATTCGTGGCGCCATCGGTGATCGGTAACGCCATTGGTGGGGTTCTCCTCGTCGCCCTCTTGAATTACGGACAGGTCGCAGCGGAGAAGAGGAAGAGGCCATAAGCGGTACTCCGCCTGCCGCCGCCCGCTGTTCGCCTGCGCTTCGCGCCTCTATTTTCCGCCATGTCCTCCGCCGCCAAAGCGCGCCTGCAGCTGCTGGGAGCGGCGCTGCTTTTCTCGACCGGCGGCGCGGCTATCAAGGCCGCGGAGTTTACCGGCTGGCAGATTGCCAGCTTTCGCTCCGGCTTTGCCGCTCTGACGCTGCTGCTCATAGTTCCAGCCTCTCGCCGGGGTTGGACCCGGCACACCGTTCTGGTGGGCTGTGCGTATGCTGCCTGCCTTACGCTCTTCGTGCTGGCCAATCGCCTGACCACCGCCGCAAACACTATCTTCCTGCAATCCACGGCGCCGCTATACGTCCTGGTTCTGGCGCCTTGGCTGCTGAAGGAGCGGGTCCGGCGCCGGGACGTCGGCTTCATGGTGGTGGTGGGGCTGGGCCTGGCGCTGGTTTTCGCCGGTGTGGATCGGCCGGCCGCCACAGCTCCGGACCCGGAACGGGGCAATCTTCTGGCGGTGGTGAGCGGGTTCTTCTGGGCCCTCACTGTGTGCGGCCTTCGCTGGCTCACGGCTCGGCCGGAGAGAGGCTCACCCGTGGCAGCGGTGGCCTCGGGAAATCTCACCGCCTTTCTGGTGACGCTTCCCCTGGGACTGCCACTCGAAGCGCATACGCTGGCCGATTGGGGGGTGCTACTGTATCTGGGAGTGTTCCAGATCGCGCTTGCCTACGTGCTTGTCACCACCGCCATCAGCCACATTCCAGCGCTGGAGGCATCGATGATCCTGCTGGTCGAGCCGGCGCTTAATCCCGTCTGGGCCTGGCTGATGCAAGGTGAAGTGCCAGGGCTTTGGGCGCTGATGGGCGGCGCGCTGATCCTGGGAGCGACCACGGCCAAGAGCTGGTCGGAGCGGCGGGTGGAACCGGCGGTCACCTGAGTCATGCGACACCCTCCCGTCGCCCTTATCGAGACCATCCGGATCCGGCAGGGACAGGCGCCGCTCTGGTACTTGCACCTGCGGCGACTCGCCGTCAGCTGCAAGAGCCTCGGGATTCCCCTACCGGGTGAGTTGGTCGTGCCGAGCGGCGGGAATGACCGGGTGTACCGCCTGGAGGTTGGCATGCGGGGCGTGCAGGTGAGCGAGCGGCTTCCGGGACCTGCGGCCCCGGTCAGGCTGGCGACGTCGAAGGTTGCGCACCATTCCTATCCCTACAAGACCACGGATCGGGCTCAGTTCGATCGGGCGCTGGATGCCGCGCGAGCCGGGGGCGCCGAAGATGCGTTGCTCCTCACTCCCGGCGGCTTCGTGGCGGAGACAGCCATCTGGAGCGTGCTCTGGTGGGAAAGCCATCAGCTCTGCGGGCCGGCCTATGACTTGGGGATCCTGCCCGGCGTCGGACGAGCCCGGTTGACCGAACTCGTCGGGTTGATAGAGGAGCGCCACTCCCCGCTTCGGGACCTGGCGGGGCATCCCATCTTCCTGGTGAATGCCGTACGCGGGGTTGTGCCGGTGGCGACCCTGGATGGCGTGCCGGTACCGACATCACCCCGCACAGAGGCGTTGGCCGGGCAGTTCTGGCCTTGACCCCGCCCTCTCGCGAGCGATATTTTCCCGGGCTACCAACGGTGGCAGCAGAGAGTCGTGGTGGTTGTAGCTCAATTGGTTAGAGCGCCGGACTGTGGCTCCGGAGGTTGCGGGTTCAATCCCCGTCAGCCACCCTGGTAGGCGCCAGTTCGCCGCGGCGGGTGAGTTGGCGCAGAGGTCCGTAGCTCAAGTGGTAGAGCACCGGTCTCCAAAACCGGGGGTTGCAGGTTCGAGTCCTGCCGGGCCTGTTGGTGGGGCTATTGGCTGTGGGCTATTGGCTGTTGGCAAAGCCCGGCGAGAGTAGTCCAGTTGATCGGCTGCAAGGATGGGCGCTGTGGGAGAGGCTGGGAGCAAGTTTGGCTTGTGCTTTGTTTAGTCTGGTGTGCTTTAGCCCATAGCCCATAGCCTTTCCCGCCACGGCGCTATCGTCTAGGGGACTAGGACGGGGCCCTCTCAAGGCCCAAACACGGGTTCGAATCCCGTTAGCGCTACTATAAGAGGTTATTGGTCCTTGGCTAAGGTGTTGACCATGGGCTCGGGAACAGGTGGGTGTGCTTGAGCCAATAGCCCATAGCCAGTAGCCTCTTTGAGACGGCCCCATCGTCTATCGGTTAGGACGGGACCCTTTCAAGGTCCAGAGAGGGGTTCGACTCCCCTTGGGGCTATCGGCGCCGCTAGCTCAATTGGCAGAGCAAGTGACTCTTAATCACTAGGTTGTAGGTTCGATTCCTACGCGGCGCACTGCAAGATCACTCAGAACACGTCAAACAAAAACGGGTTGACTCAGGTCGACCCGTTTTTTGCAGTCTCGAAAAGGTTCAACCTCCGTTGACTCGCACCGGTACCGGGCTCGAATTGGTCGAACCGTTACCCAAATTGGTACCCCAACAGTAGCCCTGCGCTCCCGAGGTCCTCCCGCAGGTGCTGCCTTGGCCGGCGCTCACCTGGGCGAAGAAGTGGCCTCCAGCCACGGCGGCGGGGGTCAGACGTAGGCCGCCGGTGGTGCCGGACCCCACTTGACCATTCCCGTTACCGCCCCAGCAGTAGGCCCGGTTGTTAGTGGTCTCCCCGCACGTGTGGTCGAAACCGGCAGTCACACGGTCGAAGAGGAGCCCGCCAGCTACCGGTCTCGGCACATAGCTCAACTTCTTGTCCCCATAACCCGATTGCCCGAAGATACCGCGGCCCCAGCAGAAAGCGCGGTATTCAGTGGTAACACCGCAAGTATGATCGCGGCCCGTGCTCACCCGGAGAAAGCGACGCGTTCCGGCAACGGCGAATGGGGTCTTGCGAGAGACACTAGTGGGAGTGCCGTCGCCGAGCCGGCCGTACTCGTTATTCCCCCAGCAAAAAGCCTGGTTCGACGTTGTTACGCCGCAGGTATGAAACGCGCTTGCCTCCACCTGGCGAAACTGACGGCCGCCACTGACCGCTACCGGTCTTGAGCGCGTGGTGGTCGTGCCGTCGCCCAGTCCCCCACTGCCGTTGTAACCCCAGCAGTAGGCGCGGTTGTCAGGGTAACTCACGCCGCACGTGTTAAAGTCGCCCACGTCTACCTGACGGAACAGGCGACCGCCTCCGACCAAGACAGGGGTCAGGCGATCTGTATTGGTGCCGTCTCCAAGCTCGCCCCCGCGTCCAAATCCCCAGCAGTATGCGCGTTGGTCCAAGGTCACGCCGCAGGTATGAGTCTCACCCGCGCTGATCTGGCGGAATCGGAGCGTACCGGCCACAGGGTACGGTGCCAGACGCCTGGTAGTCGAACCATCGCCCAGCCGGCCATGGGTATTATCCCCCCAGCAGTACCCGCGATTATCGGTCGTCACGCCGCAAGTGTATAGTGACCCTACACTTACCTGGTAGAACGAGAGCGCAGCCGTTCCGGTGGCCGCGAGGGTGGCCTCAGGTTCGCCAGTTGGTCCGGTTAGGTCCTCTCGGCAGCCCACCAGGGAGAGCGCGATTAAGAGCGGGGTCAGGGAAACCATTGCAGATCTTGCCATTTACGGCCTCCAGCAAGGGCGGGACTGCGGCTTCGGCGACGGTATGATGCGGGTGCTCGATCAAGTGGCAGTCAAGCCGAACGCTGGCCGTCCAACTAGTGCTGTTGGCAGGAAGTCTTGATGTGTTTCCTGGCGAGGGTCGCCAACTCTAAGCATCAGCGGCCGGGCCACTTTTGTCTACACCCCGGGTCAGTCGTCTTCGTCCTCATCCCGGTCCTTCAACGCCTCAAGGGCCGTGCTCCTGATGGCGGAGTCCTTCTCTTTGGCGGCTAACTCGAGGACCGGGTCACCCCGGCGATCATCGATCTCCGCCAGCGCCTGCACGATGGCGTAGCGGAGGCGGGGCTCAGCCCCGGAGTAAGCTCGGGACAGGACCGGCACCGCGGTCGAGTCGGCGATCTCTGCCAGCGCTTGCGCCGCGATGACCCTGAGCTCTGGGTCGGCCGCTTCCACCGCAGTGATCAGCCGCGGTGGGGCGCGTTTGAGGTTGTCCAGTTCGCCGAGGGACTGCGCCGCCAGCCGCCGTACGACCAGATCCCCGTCATCGAGCGCCTGCTCGAGCGGACCCGACGCTCGAGGACTTTCAATTTGGCCCAGCGCCTCGGCCGCGGCCCGCCGAACATCCACCATTTTGTCCTTGAGAGCCTGTGACACCGCACCGGTGGCACGGTGGTCTTCGATTTCTCCCAGTGCTTCTATTGCGGCCAACCGTACCCGCTGATCGGCGTCCTTCACCAATGACGTCAGACGGTCCGTGGCTCGAATGTCATCGATTTCGCCCAGGGCTGAAGCCGCCGCCGCCCGGCTCTCCGCATCGCTGGAACCCAACAGCTGACTCAGTGGCTTCACGGCGCGTGCATCCCCCAGCTCGCCCAGGGCGTACGCTGCCATTCGGACCATAGCCGGATCTCTGTCGCGCAGGGCGCGCGCGAGATCGTGATATGCGGCCGGGTCCTCGGCGTCTGCCAGCCCGAGCGCTGCGGCCTCGCGGACCAGCGGATCCGGATGCCTGAGTGCTTCACGCAGCTGGCGCACCGCCTCCGGCGCGCTGCTCCGTCCCAGCATTCGCGCCGCGGTGCGCCGAACACAGGGCTTGGGACTGCCGAGCGCTGCCGTGAGATGCGAAATGGCGGAATGATCGGTCACTCGGCGGCTCAGCGAGTCCCGGGCGCGCTCGGCCGCGGCTTCGGCCTTCAAGGTCCCGCTGCGGTACTGCATCTCCCAGTCACCCCAGTTGTTGCCGACCGAATGGGCCACGAACTGGCATACCACCGGGTCAGAGGCCGCGAGAGAAGTCAGGAACCCCGCCACGCTGGAGGAGTCGGCGCCCTGCTCGAGCGGTTTTACCCCGGCCCAGGGGTCTACGTCATCGTAGTCAGGATTGTGGGATTGAGCGTTAAGGGTGTTTCCCAGTGTTGCAATCAGCGGGAGCAAGAGCGCCAACCAGCGGGTGGGCGCGGAGGGTACAGTCCGCATGCAGGTCTCCGGTCATCAGGTCTGGCCGCTCTTGGGCGGCATCTTCGACTTGGATAGCGGAGACCGGGAAAGGGTTGTCGGGTCAGCGGAAGGTTCCGGGGCTGACCTGGTAGACGCCGTGATACATACCGGCTTCTTCTTCCGGGGCCCAGAACCCCAGCTGCTGGGTCCAGCGCGTGGTGGTAAGCCTGCGCCCGCGCAAGGTGAGGAACCCGCCGGCCCGATTGGTGAGAACGCCGAGCTTCCGGAGGTCGGCCAGACCGCGAATGAGAGTTGTCATACGGCTCTCGGCGAGCCGGCGGGCCACGACAGGGCCAATCCCGGGCACTCGCATCAGCTCCTCTCGAGAGGCACTCTGCACCTCGACCGGAAAGAGCTCCGGATGGGCCAGAGCCCACGCGCTCTTCGGATCCAGGGAAAGCGGCAGGTTTCCAGTGGGCTCGTACACCACCTCGTCGGGAGCAAAGCCGTAGCTCCCGAGCAGGTGGGCCGCCTGATAGAGCCGCTGCTCTCGGATGGCCGGCGCGGCGCTGACGCCTTCCATGGGAGTATTGCTGATCGGACGGAAGGCACTGAACTGCGGATGGTGGACCCCACCAGGCGCCTTCAGCCGGCTGATGGTTTGCAGGAGGCTCTGGTCGGTGTCAGGCGTGGCACCCACCACGAACTGCATGGTCATTCCGCTCGCGCCGCCGGGGTGCAGCGGATCGCGTGGTTTGCCGTGAGCCTGCTCGGCTCGTTCGCGTACGACCAAAGAGCGAACTCGCTCAAAGTCGTGCAGCGTAGTCGAGAAACTCTTCTCCGGAGCAATCTGAACCAGGCTCTTGCCGCAGGGGGTTTCGAAGTTCAGAGACACTCGGCTGGCAAGCGCGGTGAGCCGATCGATCTGCGACGTCTCCGATCCTGCCACCAGCTTCACGTGAATGTACCCGCCGAATCTGTAACGCTCGCGGAGCAGTTCCAGGACCTGGATGAGGTCGTCCATGACTTTCACCGGGCGGCCGGGAATCCCGGTCGTGATGAACAACCCCTCACACCAGCCGCGCTGGTGCGCGCCAAGAAAGATTTGCACCAGCTCACCCGGTTTGAGCAACGTCCGGGGCATCGGGCGATCCCGGCGCATGGGGCAGTAGTGGCAGTTATAGCTGCAGGCATTGGTCATGAGGATGCGCAACAGCGACATCTTCATTCCCGGGGCGGGCCGGAGATTTCGGATATTGATGGGGCGGAGCGCACCGACCTCTTCAGCGTGACGAAGGCGGGGGGAAGGCCCTCGCGGTCGTCGGACGCGAGGACATCAGCACATCGAGCTTTTTGCTCGAGGTCTGGAGTTCGCATCGGTACCTGACGGGCAGAGGTAGAGGTATGATACCGAACAAATCCCGAAAGAGCAACTGCAGGTACCGGCTAGAGTATCGAGCCGGAAGATCACCTATCTGACGGGGTGTCGTTTCTGTAATTTGTTACGGTCCGCAGTTCCTCCAGCTTGCTTCAGCCCCGAGAGTCCGAGTTGACCGTCGCGCCAGTGATCCGTCGCTGAAGTACGCCACAGCACGAAACTTCATCGGCGGCAGATTCTCGGCAGGCGGCGACAGCCTGCTCGACGTGCTTAATCCGAGTGACGGCAGTCTTCTCTCGCGGGTTCCAATGTCATCCGGCGAAGACGTCGACCCAGCGGTGCGAAGTCTGCCGCCGCCGCTCTTCCGGGCTGGTCTGCAACCCCGATCAAGGAACGGGTGCAGGTCTTCTATCGTTACCGCGCGCTGCTGGAGCGTCATCTCAACGAGCTCGCCTCCCTGATCACTGAGGAGCACGGCAAGATCCGCAGCGAGGCCGAAGCCGAGATGCTCAAGGCGATCGAGCTCACCGAGTTCGCCTGCTCGCTGCCGCAGATCGTCACCGGCGAAGTGCTCGAGGTGAGCCGGGGAGTCGAATGCCGGACGGACCGTTACCCGATCGGAGTGGTCGCGTCGATCGTGCCGTTCAACTTTCCGAGCATGGTGCCGCACTGGACCATCCCCAACGCCACTGGCGCTCGGCAACTGCATGATCCTCAAGCCATCCGAGCTGGTGCCGCTGAGCGCCGGCCGGATAGCGGAGCTGCTGAACGACGCAGGACTGCCGCCGGGGTGTTCAACGTGGTGCACGGCGGACAGGAGATCGTCGAGGCGATCTGCGACCATCCCGGAGATTGCCGCTGTCACCTTCGTAGGATCAACCAAGGTGGCCAAGCTGGTGTACCGGCGAGCCAGCGGAAACCTCAAGCGCGTGCTCGCCCTTGGCGGCGCCAAGAACCACCTGTTCGTGCTGCCCGATGCCAATGCCGAGATGACCTCGACCAACATCGTCGCGTCGATGTCCGGGTGCGCCGGCCAGCGCTGCATGGCGGCATCGGTGATGCTGGCCGTATCGACAGACCGACCACATCGTCGCGCCGTATGGTCGAGCAGGCGCGATCGGTGAGTTCCCGGGTACAACCTGGGTCCGGTCATCTCGCTGGAGGCCAAGCAGCGGATCGAGCGCTACATCGAGTGAGGCGGTATCGGCCGGCGCCAGGGTGCTGCTGGACGGACGCAACGCGACGTGTGGCCGGGCCGCGAAGGCGGATTCTGGATTGGGCCCGACGGTCATCGATCATGTCCGGCCGGAGATGAAGCATCGCGCGGGAGGAGGTGTTCGGTCCGGTGCTGGCGATCGTCCGCACCGAGGACGTGGACCAGGCGCTCGCGATCGAGAACGCCTCGCCCTATGGCAACGCAGCGGCGGTCTTCACCGAGAACGGCGGCCGTGGCGCGCTACGTCACGGATCGAGCCAGCGCCGGCATGGTCGGGGTGAATGTCGGTGTCCCCGTACCGCGTGAGCCGTTCTCATTCGGCGGGTGGAACGAGTCAAGTTCGGAGTCGGGGACATCACCGGCCGTGGGTCCATCGAGTTCTGGACCAAGACGAAGAAGACAACCACGAAGTGGAATCCGCAGGCGGCGACGAACTGGATGTCCTAGCGGTGCTCCCGAACTACCAGGCTATGAGAACCCGATGACCGACCTGTTGGCGCCTCCCCTGGCGATGCCGACTTTGCGTACACGCCACGCCCCTACGTGGGTCCATCCCGCGCCGAGGTTCTGGCCCTGCGGAAGCGGCACGTGAACCCGGCCTTGTTCACGCTGTACCGTGAACCGCTGATGATCGTCGAAGGGAAGATGCAGTATCTCTTCGACGAGACCGGTCGGCGCTATCTGGACCTGTTTGCCGGAATCGTGACCGTGTCATGTGGGCACTGTCACCCCAAGGTACTGCAGCGGGTGCAAGAGCAGAGTGAGACTCTGCAGCACGCGACCACGATCTATCTCCATCCCAACCTTCCGCTCCTGGCCGAGAAGCTGGCCTCGAAGATGCCGCCGGGACTCGACGTGACCTACTTCGTGAACAGCGGCAGCGAAGCCAACGACCTGGCGATCACCATGGCTCGGCTCTTTACCGGCCACAGCGACGTGATCGCGCTGAGGAACGCGTATCACGGCGGCTCGCCGAGCTCGATCGGACTCACGTCGCACCACACCTGGAAGCATCCGGTGCCGGGGCACGCTGGAGTGCATCACGCTCTATCTCCCGATCCGGCCACCAGCCCGCTCAGCGGTTCTCCGGATGAGATCGCCAGCAAGAGCGCCGCTGACATCCGCCAGCTGATCCGCTATTCGACGCCGGGAAGCGTCGCCGCGTTCATCGCGGAGCCGATTCAGGGTGTTGGGGGCGTCACCCGGGGCGCACCAAACTACTTCCGTGAGGCATACTCGATCGTCAGAGAATACGGCGGGCTCTGCATCGCCGACGAAGTGCAGACCGGTTTCGGCCGCACCGGTGAGCATTTCTGGGGATTCGAGAACTACGGCGTGGTACCGGACATCGTCACCATGGCCAAGGGCATCGGCAACGGGGTGCCGCTGGCGGCGGTCACCACCCGGAGAGAGATCGCCGAAGCGCTCACCAGCCGGATTCACTTCAACACGTTCGGCGGAAATCCCGTCAGCATGGCGGCAGGTCTTGCCGTACTCGACGTGATCGAAGAGGACGGACTCCAGGAGAACGCACGCCGTGTGGGTGCGCGCCTGCTCCAGGGACTGCGCCGGCTGCAGACGCGGCACCGCCTGATCGGAGAGGTCCGGGGGATGGGTCTGATGTTGGGTGTCGAGCTGGTCACGGATAGAAGCCCGCGCGGTCCTGCTGGTGCCCAGACGCTCGAGGTGCTCGAGGCGGCCCGGGAGATGGGAGTGCTGATGGGGAAGGGGGGGCTCGACGGGAATGTGCTCCGCATCAAGCCTCCGATGTGCATCACAGTCGAGGATGCCGACTTTGCGGTCGATGTGCTGGACCGGGCGCTGGCGCGGGTCGAGGCTGCATGAGACTACGGACGCTTCTCACCATACTGATCTGCGGCGGGCCGCTGCCGGAATTGCCCGTTTCGGAGCGCACGTGCCTGATGGCACAGAGCCCAACCGCTCCCGCTAAATCTCGGGCCCGCGATCTCGGTATTCCACTGGATGGATCCCCCGGCCGGTTCAACGCCATAACTGATGTAGCCGGGGTCGAGGTCGGGCACACTACCCTCGTTTCGGGTGATGGTCCGCTGGTGGAAGGCAGGGGCCCCGTCCGAACCGGCGTCACGGCGATCCTGCCGCGCGGCCGGGCCGAAGGCGAGCCGGTCTTTGGCGCCTGGTTTTCGCTGAACGGCAACGGAGAAATGACCGGCACCACCTGGCTGGAGGAATCCGGCGTGCTGGAAGGCCCGGTGCTCATTACCAATACCCACAGCGTCGGGGTCGCACGCGACGCCGCCGTTCAGTGGATGCTCAAGCATCGCCCGGGCTTTCTCTGGGCCTTGCCGGTCGTGGCCGAAACCTGGGATGGAATTCTGAACGATCTAAATGGCTTTCACGTCAAGCCGGGCCACGTGTTCGCTGCGTTGGACGGGGCCCGGGGTGGACCAGTGGTCGAGGGTGCGGTGGGTGGTGGGACGGGCATGTTGTGCAACGGCTTCAAGGGCGGAATTGGAACGTCGTCCCGGGTTCTCCCTGCTGAAGCGGGCGGGTTCACCCTGGGTATCCTGGTACAGTGCAATTACGGCTCCCGGCGCGGTCTCCGCATTGCCGGGATCCCTGTCGGCGAGGAGTTAATAGAGCCGGCGATCTGTCAGGCAGGCTCGAAGCCATCACAACGGCAGTGGCTTCGGGAGCTGCCGCGTTGCGGGGTCCGAAGCTCCTATCTCGAGCGCCCGCATCCCGAGCTCGGCTCGATCATCATCGTCATTGCCACCGATGCTCCCCTCCTGCCCCATCAGCTGCGTCGCATCGTGAAGCGCGCCTCACTGGGTCTGGGCCGAGAAGGCAGCATCTCCGGCAATGGGTCGGGCGATATTTTCGTCGCCTTCTCGACGGCCAACCGCCATGCCGTGGGCGACACAGCGCAGACCAGCGTCCAGATGCTTCCCAACAGCGAACTCGATCCGTTATTCGCGGCGACCGTGCAAGCCACCGAAGAGGCGATAACCAATGCGATGCTGGCGGCGGCGACCATGACGGGCGCCGACAGTATCCGCGCTCACGCGCTGCCGCACGACCGCGTGGTAGCAATACTGCGAAAGCACAACCGGCTCGGTGCTCCTCAACACGCCGATGACCGTCGGCTGCGCTAGTCAGTCGTCCTGAGTAACGAGGTCATTTCGAACGGCTCGGCCCGATACCGCTGCTGCCAGCGTGGATTGACCAGGTCAAGCAGCTGCCCCAGTGCCGCACCGAGCGGATAAAAGCTGATACGCCGATCCTTTCCCAAATCAATGCCGCTCAGCTCCCGTCTCAGGGCGGCACGGTTCCGCCCGGCTAAATCCTGGTAGGACTCATAATCCCGTAGCGCGGTGTAGTTGATGGCAGGGTGGGGGCTGTCTGCCGCCAGCTGGGCCGCTTTGTATTCGATGAAACGCGCGATGCCTTCCTGCCAGAGCTGAAATTCGAGATACCGGTTCTCTGCCGCCGTCAGGTGCCTCGCCAGCGCAGTTCGCGCGCGAACCACCCTCGACATCGCCCGCTTCCGAGTGCCGGGGCCGGAACCGAGAGCCCCGGCGAGTGCGCGGGCAAACTCTCTGGTGGCGACCTGGACCGGAGCCGAATCGTAGGGAAAGGGATAGTCGAGCATCCAGCTGCCGGACGAGTCACCTGCGGCAAGATCCAGTAGCGCCAAGCGCTGGTAGTAGTCCGGCAGCGAATATTGCCGCTGGTGAAAGTGCTCGTGCAGCAGAGTCAGAACCCATTCACTCGACGATTTGCCGGTGCGCTCGGCGGTGCCGACCACGACGGTGGGCAACCCTCCTACGGCGGGAAATGTGGCGAGCAGGGTGGGGGAAAATACCCGGGGCCGACTCCAGATCTGCATGCAAAGCTCCGGGTCATAGATCGGGCGCGCAAAATCGGGGGTAGGCCGCGGATGACCCATGAGGTACTCCGCCGAGTCGGTCACCAGCAGCAGCGTGAAGGGGGCGTGCGGCCAGTCCGGCCACAGGCGATTCCCCAGCTCTGCCATCAGGCGGCTCGCCTCCGCGACCCGGGCCCGGTCCGCGGCGCTCAGCGGTGAATGAGGGATTGGCTCATCCGGCTGATCGGCGCCGATGAGGCAAAACAACGCGATCCAGGAACGGAGCGTCACGGGAGTGGCTCCCGGCGAGGTTGACGTTACCGGCAGGAGAAGGATGCGGAGGCCGGGCATGAGGTCGCAGGACCGCCGGGCAGTACGTACAGGTGTGGCTATCGCTCCTGGCGCCGCCGGACTTCATCCAGGGCAATCACGATGGAGTTCTGTGAGGCCAGGAGCTCGCGCATCGCCTCTTGCGAGCTGCGCCCGGGACGGACCACCTGTCTCTCTCCATCGTCGAGAAACGGCCAGAGCTTGGACCAGACCGCTTCAGGCAAAACGGTTTCCAGATACTCGAGCGCCGTCCCCCGCAGGTACCGATCCCCGGTATGCAGTCCATGAAAGGCGAGCCGAACGGTTTCCCTAGGAAGCGCCAGGGAAAGCAGGGTAAAGAGATGCTCCAGGCTTCGGCTGGTCCGGCCCCGCAGCACCTCCGCTTCCATGGGAGACGACTCGTCATCCGGCTGATCGATCAGCTGGCGGGTCTCCCACAGGTTGCGCTCTACCGCCATCTCGCGCTGGACTACCTCGAAGACCCGTTCGCGATCGATCTGGAGACCGGGAATTTCGCCGGCCAGAAAGCTCAGGGCTCGCGCCGAGCGATACCTCACCTCGAAGCGGCGGTCGCGCATCGCCTGGAACAGAGCTTCAAATGCCTCGACTGTACGCGAGGCAGCCACGACGCCGACCAGTCGCCGCCGGATCGCGAAGTCCTCCTGCGGGTCGAGAAGGTGCCGGACGAAGATCCCGATGTCCCGGCGAGCCGAGGCTCGGAGCGATTTGATGGCGTCGGGTGCGACCTCGTCCCACGCCAGCAGCTCGATGACGGCCTCGATCTCATCGTCCCCCGGGCTCCCTCTGAGCAGCGCCTGTCGGACCGTAGCGCGGTCTCCCGATGCGATCGCCTGGCGAAGGGATGAGGGAGCGGACTCCGGGGAAGGGGACACCGGTTGCGCGGCGGGGACAGCGACACCACTGGTCCCGAGCTCGATTCGCTGGCGGATACCACTGAGATCGAAGCCTCCGACCGTCTGGAGCAGGGCCGACCCCTCATCCTGCAGCGGGTCGGGAACCTGGCCGGAGCGCCGGTGCAGCGTTCCTTCCAGCGCCGCGACGTAGCCCACGTGCAGCCGGCGGGCCACGTACAGCGCACCAAGGGACAACGCGACGGCAACGCCGAGAAGAACCTTTCCGGTCCCCACGCCGGTGAGCATGATCGCGATGGCGATGAGCGCTCCACCGATGACGTCGCCGATCCGCGCGGCCCCGACGTCGATCAAAAGCTTGGTGGCGCGCTTCTCCCGGGGGGCGACCGGGGTAAACAGCAGCTCGTATGCGGCCCGGAAGAGAGAGCTCCGGAGCACCACCTCGGTTCCCCGGGCCAGAAGCACCGGAACCAGGCCCGGCACCAGGAACGCCCCTATCGCGCCCATCGACACGCCCGCGGGAAGCACGGCCGCGCTGCGAGCCACACCAAGCCGCTCCAGCAGCTTTCTCAGGCTGGTGATCTGCAAAGAGATGGCGAGCAGCGCCGTGACCGTGTAGAAGACGGCAAAGAGACGCAGCAGATCTTCTCCGGTCGCGGTCACGGCCGATACCCGCGCCTTGAAGACGTAGTCCAGCACGCCTTCGGCTGCCGACGTCAGCGTTACCAGCAGTGCGAGGGCGAGCAGATAGGGCGAGGAGCGAAGTATCGCAGCGGCGCCGGTGCCGGTATCGCTGTCTGGTGCGGAATCCTGGAGCTGGGGCCGGTCAGGGGCGCCGTGCTCCACGCCGAGTACCAGTGCGGCGGCCACGAGGTGCAGGCCCGCCAGGATAGGAAGCATGGCCAAGAGTGAGTACGTGGCGCCGACCCGCTCGGGGAGCACGCCGCCGAGCAGTCCGCCCAGGGAGCCTCCTGCCGTGATGTGCCCGATCGTTTGGCGCGCGGTGCGAGGGTCGAACCGTTCGTTGACGATGGCCCAGAAGCCCGAGACCAGGAGAGCTCCGAGTCCCGTGAAGTGCAGGTAGAGCAGAATGGCGGCAGGTCGGCGCGATTGTATCGCCAGCGCCCACTCGGCCAGCAGCAGCAGGGCGCTCAGCGCGAAGAGTCGGGGGACCAGTGTGGCCGGCCTGCTGCGCGACATGATGCGGGCGAGTGCCACGGAAACCACCGCCGATGTCACGGCAGCGGCTATCACCATCGGCGGCAGCGACGCGACGCCGAAGCTGGAGAGAAACAGGGCGTCCCGGGTGGCTTTGCCGGCTATCTGAAATGCGATCATGACCGTGCCGGCTGCTGCCGCGGCCGCGATCGCTGGGCCGTCGGGCCGCATCAGAACCCGAAACCCGCCTGCGCATAGATCGCGGTTCGCTCCTCGCTCTCGGCGACGGCGAGAGAGAAGGTGAACGCCCGATCGAGATAGGAGAGCGAGACCCCTCCGCCGGCGGCGCCATGCCAGGTATCGGAGGATTCGCCCTCCAGGAAGACCCGGCCGACGTCGGCCAGACCAAACACCCCGAGGGTGGCGGGAAGAATGAGCTTGACCTTCGCCAGAGAGAGCCGAAGCTCCGTCGATCCGTAGGCCGACGCATCGCCCGCGTAGCGGTTCTCCCGGCCCAGCCGGACCGTCGAAGCGTCGCCGATGAACGCGGCTTCGAAGTAAGGGTATCGCCCCCACACCTTCCGCCCGCCCAGCCGGATTGCCAGGGTCGGATCCAGAGGAGCGCGAACCGAGAGATATGTTGACGCGTGCCCGTGGACCTCGCCGAAAGTGCTTTCCACGTCCCATAGCGCGGGGTACACAGCCCCGACCAACTCGACCAGCAGGCCGCGCCGGCTCACCACGGGGTGATCGCGGCTGTCGAAGCGGAGCATCAAGGCACCGCCCACTTCGCCAAAGTTTCCGGTTCCATATAGCCCCGGCTGGGTCGCGAGGAAGCGTTCCGGCTCATCGTCGGTCGAGAAATACTTGAGCACCGGACCGAACCGGACCGTCGAGCGCGGCCCCAGCGCCAAGACCAGCGACGGTACCAGCCCCAAGGCGTCCTGCGTCACCCGGTAGAACTCATTGTTGCCCGGAGCAGCGATCTCATTGCCGAAGCCATGGAAACTGAGCACCTCGATGCCCGACGCGCGTACCAGAAGGTCTGCGTATCCGCCCGAGTTTTCCCGGCGGAATTCTCCCCGGTACTCCAGACGATAGCTCTGGGCGCCGGTCGAGATCGCGGCCCGGAACGCGTGCCGGCTCGCGTATGGATTCTTGCGGAAGCCATACACGTTCAGGGTCCGGCCTCCCCCGATCAAGAAGCCGACATCCGGGCCATAGCTCAACACAGTGCTGGCGGTCCAGCGTTTTCCCCAATCGCGGGCAGGCAGGTCTTTCTCGCTCTTTCGAGGTGCCGTATAGGGCCTCCGGTCTACCTCGGCGGGAATGCCCTGAGTCTTCGCGGGGCCGGACGAATCATCATAAAAGCGCTCAGCTCCGCCGTTGGTGGAGTCGACCAGGCGGTCATTCCCCGCACCTCCAAGCAACCGCAGAAGCGGCCCCCCTTTTCCTCCCTGCACCACAGCGTGGTCGTCACCTCCTTCCAGGAAGACCCGCACTTCCTTGGTGGCCCCATCGAACCGGCGGGTGAAGTAGGGCTCCGCACCAGCGCTGTCGGACATGGTCAACTGCAGGACCCCGTTGGGCTCACGGGTCACCCTGGCCCCGTCAGGCCGGTCGGTGGCATGAACGTCGACCTGCTTCGCCAGGAGGTTGTAATAGTCGCGTGCGGCTTCCAGGAGATGATCGCGCCTCGAGCGTAGCGCAGTGGCCAGCTCGGCTCCCTGGAGCTGGTAGTGCTCCGGAGGCAGCGATCTCACGGCAGCGTCGATCGCGTCATCGCTCAGCGCCGACTGCAGCCGGATCGCGGCCGATTCCCACACCGGCCACTCCAGCCCCACCAGCAGACGACGGTCCAGATCGCGCCCGTTCCAGGTCGCGCCGGGGATGTAGGGATACTTCTTTCCGAAGTTCGTGAGCTGGGGAGCCGACTGCCGTGCCACGTAGAGCATGACGCCGTCATACTTGGCGAACGCCTGGTCACGGTCCTGGGGAATCGGGACCCAGCGCCGCGGAAGATCGTCGTTGAACCGGGCCCAGCTCCACTGGCCGGAATGCCGGTCCCAGTCGCCGATCAGCACGTCAAACAGCCGGGCGGTCAGAAAGGCGCCGGCGTCCGCCCGATCAGCGCTGCTGCGGGTCAGACGCGCAATCAAAGAATCGGAGCGGATAATTTCCCGGGCACCACCCCAGTGGGCCGGCACCGGATTCGACCCACCGACCCGCTCCTCCAGAAAGCCGATCAGACCGGCGAATTCGGGTCGGAACTCTCCCAGAGCCGGATCGTCGGGAAGAGCGAAGAGGCGGGATCGGCCGTGGAGAATTCCGGCCGAGTCGAGTAGGGCGTCCACGACTAGCGGCCCGGTCGGGAGCGCGGAGCTGGTCTGATCGCGTACTACATCAGCTGCGACCGTGGCGCGGAGCTCCGGTGGAAGCGTGGCCGAGGGATCCTTGTCCACCGAGCGGAAGAAGAACTCGCGGCCATCCCTGGCGGTCAACAGGAGTGACTTGGTCTGTAGTCCCCCTCCCTTGGAGATCGGCTTCAGTCCGCCGGCAAATGTCCGGAGATCGAGCACCGGGACCGACGTCGGCGTGGACCAGAGAGTGCGGTATTCCCGCCCGAACAGCAGGCGGTGCAGACCGCTGGCCTGATAGCGCGGCCCCGCAGCCTTGATCACGTGTTCCCGCGCCGCGGTGTCAGGCTGCTGCGCGGCCATCATGGCTACGTCCGTGGCCGCCAGGAAACACCCGAACCACCAGCCTCGCTCGAGCGCGGTACGCCGCCTCACTCTACCCATGTCGAGAAAACCTCCTGTGCCTCACCGGCACCATCCACCGCCAATATCGCCAGCCTCGCGGGGCCGGTCCGCGGAATGTCGAGCCGGGCGAAACCGCTTGCGTTCCGGGCGAACACACTTCCCGGAACCCCAAAGGCGCCGCCGGTGTGTCCGTAAATGCCAGCGCCACTCACGAGCTGCAGTTTGGCGCCGCCTCCCTCGATCACCTGAAGGTTGTGCTCGTGTCCTGCAGCGGTAAGTGCCGGCGGAGCGGCCTGGAAGGCCCGACGGAACGCCAGGATCATATGCTGATACGGCCGGGAGCCGATATCCTGTCTGGAGATACCCTCCAGCCTCGCGGTCGGATAGAGGGAGCCCAGCAACGGGATCGGAATCCAGAGCGACGCCTTTGCCGCCCGCAGGGGAAACAGGTGATCGGTGAGGCCAAAGTACCCGCCATGCTCTCCGCCTGACATCAGCGGATGGTGCTGCGCCACCACGACCATTCGCCCGGCCGCGCCGCTGACCACCGAGCGGAGGGAGTCCACGACATCTGCTTCTGTGCCCGGAACACAGCCGGATCCCGGTCCCTGCGGTTTCGGTCCGGGGTGCAGCCACCACTGGGTATCGAGCATTACCAGGCGCAGCCGCGGGCCGATGTCGACCGTCTTGGGCCCCGGGCAGCCGCCGCCCGGTTGCAGCGACACGGCTCCCCGGCCCAGCGAGTCGATGAATCGCTCCTGCCGCCTGATCGCCTCCCAGCCGTCTACGCCGTCTTTGGCCCAGTCGTGGTTTCCGGGCACGAAGTAGCCGCGTCCGTCCTTGGCGGTGATCGCCGCGATCTGGGTCCTGAGGTTGCGCTCGGCGTCGTGCCGGCCGGGCTTACCCGGCGCCGGTAGTCCCCTCGGGTACGCGTTGTCTCCCAGGAACACCACCACGCGGTCGGAAGTTCGAGCAGAGAGGTCCCGCTGCAACGCCTGGAGCACCGGCTCGCCGGTCGAATCCGGCTTGCCGGCATCCCCGATGAGATAGAGGCTGGTCGCAATGGTCGTTGGGGCCAGCTGGGGCACCGGCTGGAGCTGAGGCGCCGGTGGGCCGGAGCAGGCGAGAGCGGCAGCCGACCCCCCGCCCAACCACATCGATCTTCGAATCACCGGAACGCTGTACCGCTTCCGAGCGCCTTGGTCTTGCGGGTGTACTCTCGTCCTACCGCCAGCGCCAGCAGCAACCAGATGCCGGCAAGCACCAGATTGACCCTGGCAAATCCTGCCGTTCCCAGTCCCAGCGTGCCGACACCGATAAAGACCAGCGCCGCCGACATCACGTCCCCAGCCCGCCAAAAGAACGAATCAATGGCCTGTTTGGCCTTGTACTTCTCGTCCCGACTGGTTGGCAGGAACAGGACGTTGCGTACGGTATTCTGAATCGAGTAGTCGGTGGCGTTCTCGGCGATCTTGACGATGCGTACCAGCGCCAGCACCGGTGCAAAGGCCAGGAACGCGTAACCGGTAAGCGCGATGACCGGCAGCACCATGATGGCCGTCTTCACTCCGAAATATTTCAGGATCCGCGAAACCACGAATAGCTGGAGGACCAGTCCGAGCACATTGACGACCAGGAAAAACTCGGAATAGAACCGACCGATGTACTCCGGCGCGGCAAGGCCACCTGCCGTGCCCGACCTCACGGCTTGAGCCGCGGCATCGGCGACGGTGGCTCCCAGAATGTACTCGCCGGTCGTGTTCACCCAGTTCACCACCAGCATCAGCAGCGCGATCAGCAGCAGGTAGCGGTTGCTGAACACCAGCCGGAAGGTGCCGCTGCGGCTTACCGGTCCCACGCCGGGTAACGACACTGTGAGCGACTGGGATTCCTCGAGGGACGAAATCTGGTACTCGCCGGTGGCCGCGGGTATTTCTGCCGTGGTCAGATGGGCGGGAAGATGGGTCTCATGGCGAGCTCGCTCCCGGGCATCCACCACGTTGCTGACCATCGCCGCCAAGACCAGCAGCGCCGCAGCCACCAGCAACGCTTGAGACACCCCCACCAAAGGGATGATCTGCCGGGCCAGAACACTTCCGATGACGGCGCCGAGGGACATTCCGAACGCGACGATCACAAACAGCCGCTCGCCCTGCTCCTTGGTGTACAGATCGTTGGCAAAGGACCAGAACTGGGCCACGATCATCAGGCTGAAGATGCCGACCCAGAGAAAGAAGACCACACCGACCGGGACGTTTGCCTTCGTCAGGCCGTAGAAGGCGACCAGGCACAGCACGAAAAACGCCGTGACGGCGTTGAGCAGTCCCCGTCGGGGAAGCCGGTCGGCGAGGAGGCCATAGGTCGGCACCAGGATCAGCAACAGCATGGCCTGGCCCGCCGCGGCGTATGACTTCACTTCGGCACCCTCATCGGAAAGAATGAGTGCCTCGCGCAGCGGCTTTATGATGTAGTACGCTGCCAGCAGCAGGAAGATGTTCAAGGTGAGCAGAAGCGCGGTGCCGGCCTCTCCCGGCCGGACATCGGTAAACAGCCGAAGGATGCGCTCCAGCCGGCCGGAGCGGGTCACGATCCGGCCGATGCGACTGGCGACGGCGTCTCAATGGGTTCCCACGCTGCTTCCATGGTCTTCGTCAGGATGCGGTGGGAATCGGTGTGCTCCAGCCGGGCAGCTGCAGGGTGGTGGCGATCCCACCACCGGTGGGCGGTCTCCTCCGTCCAGCCGGCGCCGGGGAGCGCCGCCAGCAGTTGTGCCGACAG
Organism: uncultured Gemmatimonadales bacterium; assembly: GCA_963840165.1. Classification (GTDB taxonomy): domain Bacteria; phylum Gemmatimonadota; class Gemmatimonadetes; order Gemmatimonadales; family GWC2-71-9; genus CAVVWJ01. The sequence goes on along the minus strand of CAWIXT010000006.1, from coordinate 112,208 downwards.
CTCAGCCGCGCTCTGCGGCCGCTGCTCCGGGAACTTCGCCAGGCAGGCCAGGATTGCGTGGTCCAGCGCTTCCGGCACCTCGAACTCGCTGAGCTGCGATGGCGGCACCGGTGTGGCGTTGGCGTGCTGGTACATCAGCTGAATCGCGTTGGCCGCCTGAAAGACCAGGCGTCCGGTCAGGAGCCAGTAGGCCACGCATCCCAGGGTATAGATGTCGACCCGGTGATCGGCGGTCCCGTCGCCGCGAACCATCTCGGGCGCGATGTAGGCGGGAGTACCGGTGGTACTATCGGGCAGCGTCAGCAGCGTCGATTGTTTTCCGCCTTCGTGCACCTCTTTCACCAACCCGAAGTCCAGCACCTTCACGAAGTCCACGTGCAGCCCGAGCCGGCAAGTGAAAATGTTGGAAGGCTTGATGTCGCGGTGCACCAGCCCCCGGGAATGCGCCTCCTGGAGAGACTCGCAGACCTGGCGCAGCAGATACACGCAGCGCTCGGGCGGCACCGGCCCGAAGCGCTCCACCAGCGTCTCCAGGTCGAGTCCGTCGAGCAGCTCCATTACGAAGAAGAAGGTCCCGTCGTTCGCGACCCCGAAGTCATAGAGGCTGATAGTGTGGGGCGACCGCAGCGAGGCTGCGGCCTCGGCTTCCCGCCGGAACCGCTCCACGATCACGCGAGCGGCCCCGGGAGAGCTGGAGCCCAATATCTCGGGGCGAATCAGCTTCACCGCGGCCGGGCGAGCCAGCATCTGGTGGGTGGCCCGGAACACCTCTCCCATGCCGCCCTTCCCCAGCGGCTCCTCCAGGCGGTAACTCCCCAGCTCCCGGGCCCGTCTCACCTGCTGGCCCAGGCCATGGATGATCTTGACCGGAACCACGACCAGAAAGGCACAGATGTAGTTGGGCACTGACATCCACAACACATAGAGCCAACCACCCTGGAACTCGACTCCGCGGAGCATGGATAGCCCCATTGCAACCGGCTCGGTCGAGGCCGCAATGAGGGAGACGATGAATGTCTTCCGCGGGGTATTCGGAACGATCGCGGGGTAGATGAGGATGGCGATACACGCCCAGGATACCCGGGGCACCATAGGGACCGGGATCCAGTGCGTGAGTACTGAGATCAACAGACATTGAAGCACCAGATAGCCGGAACCGAGATCAATAAGCAACTGCTTCTTGTGACTGATACGGCGAGCCAGCGCGACCATCACCATCGAACTCGCTACCCCGAGGCCCCCGAGAACGTTTCCCGGATACGGATAAAGTGTCTGCATCCGTTCGCTGAGCAGGGGGAGCACGAAGTTGTTCATCACCGTCATGAAGGCCCAGATGGAGCCGAACACGACACTGACGATCCCGATCCGCCGGCAGGTCTGAACCATCAGATCGCTGGGAAGGCTGGAGCCGGATCTGCTGCTGTCGGACGTTTGTCCGGGAGTGGAGTGGCGGCGGCCGACGAGGCGTCGCGGATTCATGAGCGATTCAGGGCTAGGGGTACAGCATAAGCCTACCACTATCCGGGAGTCGGCGGAACACCATCCGCTCCGTCAGAGTTGCCACAGCGGACAATCGAACGTACGTTCGTGCCAGGAAATTCTGCCCGTCCCTACCTAACCCAATCGAACGGCCAATCGAACTTGCCGCCCCGGCTCGCTTTGCGGCTTACCCTACTGTTCGTTGCTGCCTGTGGGCCTGCCCGGAGTTCCGCGCCCGAACCAGCCCCATGCGGGCCCAGCGTACCGGAGACGGCCCAGCATCCCATCGCCGTGCCGGCCTCCGCGCTCGCGGGCGACTACGAGCTGATCCAGGTGCAGTCCCAGCCTTCCGGTGGCACAGCCACCCGCGGGCGGCTCCATTTGGCGCCGCTCGACTCGTCCACCAAGGTCAGCGCTGCCGGCGGGGCCGTGCGGGATCTCATTGGGTGGCTGGAGACGACAGCATCCGACTCTGCCGCTCCCCCGGCCGTGCCTTCCGGTGATTCCCCCAGAACAGTGGTAGTGCTGGCGGGACAGCGTCTCCGGCTCGGACAATCGGTTGCTCTCTCCGGCGCTATCCACAACCTGGAGATCACGGCCGTGGCGCCGGAAGGATTCTGGGGATGGTGGAAGGCGGATCGGGGTCTCGCCCTGACCGAAGCCGACAGCCGCCGGATACTTCCCGACCCCGCCGGGTACTTCTGCGCTCTCCGGCTAGCCCGGTAGACCCACCGATGGCGAAGTCCTCAAAAGCCAGTGCCGGGCTGCTGCTCTACCGCCGCTCCTCCGGTGCGCTCGAGCTCTTCCTGGCTCACCCCGGTGGCCCGTTCTGGCATAACCGCGACGCCGGCGCCTGGACCATCCCGAAAGGCGTGGCCGAGCCTGGCGAAGACCTGCTGGCGGCAGCTTGCCGAGAGTTCGAGGAGGAGACCGGCGTTCGTCCGGCCGGACCGTTTCTACCGCTAGGCAACATCCGGCAGAAGGCCGGCAAGCTGGTGCACGGCTGGGCCTGGGAGGGCGACGCCGACGTCAGCCAGGTGACCAGCAATACCATGCGGACCGAGTGGCCCAGGGGATCGGGGCGCCTGATCACTTTCCCCGAGGTTGACCGTTGCGCCTGGTACGATGCGGCGTCGGCCCGCCAGAAAATCAATCCAGCGCAGGCCCAGTTCATTGACCGGCTCGAGGCGACCCTGTCGGGCCCCGATCCCGCGGCATGAGTTCCCCATGACCGATGTCGTTGCCTCGATGCTAATCCCCCAGCGCCGCCAGGTGGAAACATTTTGGGCTCTTGCCGTGGTGATTCTGGCGCTGGGCTCACCCGATTCTATTGCGGCCCAACAGCGCTCGCGGGCCCGCGACCTCGGCGTAATTCCCGGAGTGCTGCAGCCGGGCCCCCGGAATGCCATCACCGATGTGGCCGGGGTCCGTGTCGGGCACACCACCATTACAAGGGGCGAATCGGTGCGCACCGGCATAACGGCGATTCTGCCCCACGCCGGTAATCTGTTCTTTGATCGGGTTCCCGCGGCGCTTCACGTCGGTAACGGGTTCGGCAAGCTGATTGGGGTGACCCAACTGGTGGAACTCGGCGAGCTCGAGACTCCGATCCTGTTGACGTGCACTCTGTGCGTATGGAAGGCGGCCGATGAGATGGCTGCCTATCTCCTGGAGCAGCCCGGCATGGAAGCGGTGCACTCCATCAATCCGGTCGTGGGAGAGACCAACGACGGATACGTACTGAACGACATCCGCACGCGGCCGGTGCTGCCTGCAGATGTCCGGCAAGCCCTGATCGGCGCCTCCCCCGGGCCGGTCGTCGAAGGGAGCGTCGGCGCTGGTACGGGCACGGTGGCGTTCGGCTGGAAGGGCGGCATCGGCACCTCATCGCGTCGGACAGCGGCTGCCGACAGCGGGTGGACCGTGGGCGTCCTGGTGCAGTCCAACTTCGGTGGAGATCTACAGATCCTCGGCGTGCCGGTGGGTCGTGGGCTGGGCCGGACAGGAGTGAGGCCCCGGCCCGATCCGCAGGGACCTCGTGGCTCCATCATGATGGTGGTGGCCACCGATGCGCCCCTCTCCGATCGGAACCTGCGCCGCCTGGCAGCCCGCGCCATGCTGGGACTGGGTAAAACCGGCTCGATCGCATCGAACGGATCAGGCGACTACGTCATAGCCTTCTCGACCCATCCGGCTGTCAGACGCGACCCTCGGCGGTCGCAACACACGCTTGCGGAGCTGGCCAACGAGGCCACCTCTGGTCTCTTTCAGGCGGTGGTAGAGGCAACCGAAGAGGCGGTATACAACTCCCTCTTCTCGGCCACCACGGTAATGTCGTCCGGCGGCACCGTGGAGGCGATCCCGCTGAATGAGGTTGTCCGCATCCTGCGGGAGCATCGCGCTATCCGATGACAATCGGACCCGTGGGCGACCATTTCTCCGGCGTGGCGCCGGCCTACGCCTCATCGCGGCCCGGGTACCCCGAGGCGCTGTTCGACTACCTCGCCTCTCTGCCGCCGCGGACTGCCCTGGCCTGGGATTGCGCGGCCGGAAGCGGTCAGGCCTCAATCCCGTTGGCCGGCCGGTTCAACAAGGTCATCGCCACCGATATAAGCGTCGCCATGTTGAGCCAGGCATCCCCGCATCCAAGGGTGGAGTATCGTGCGGCGCCGGCCGAGGCCAGCGGGTTGCCCGACGGAACGGTGGATCTGATTACTGTCGCTCAGGCGCTCCACTGGCTCGACCTGGACGGTTTCTATGCTGAGGCCAAACGGGTGCTCGGGACCGGGGGAGCGCTGGCGGTCTGGACCTATGGCCGCCCGCAAGTCGGGGATGCTATGCTCGATGAGGTGCTCGACGGATTTCACCGGGATGTGATCGGCCCCTACTGGCCGGCGGGGCGCTGTCATGTCGAGACCGGCTACAGCACGCTGCCGTTCCCGTTTGCCGAGCTGGACCCCCCGCAGTTCTCCATGGAGCAGCACTGGACTCTGCCGCAGCTCGTCGACTATGTCGGCACCTGGTCTGCGACCCAGAGGTACCGGGAAGAGGTGGGGCACGATCCGGTCCCCCGACTGGAGACCGTCCTGTCCGCCCGCTGGGGTTCTCAGCCGACCCGGACGGTTAGCTGGCCCCTGAGGGTAAGGGCAGGCCTGGCCCCTTGATGACGGAATCGGGCTCAGGTATTACATTGGTTCTCACCTCTCACAGATCAGCGGAATGAAAACACTCGACGGTCCCTCGTCCGCGGTACCTCTACGCCCGAGCACGACCCCCTCTATCCTCGTTGTGGATGACGAGGGAGCGGTACGGCGCTTTGCCCTGCGAGTGCTGGAACGGGAGGGCTACCGTGTGCTCGAGGCCAGAGACGGCCTCGAAGCGCTCGAGCTGATCAAGGAAGGGCACCAGTTCGACGCTGTGGTTTCGGATATAGTGATGCCCCGCATGAACGGGGTCGAGCTGATGCAGGCCATGTCGACAACCAGTCCCGACCTTCCTGTCATCCTCATGTCGGGCTACGCCACCGGCGCCCTGGCCGAGCTGGGAATCTCGGCTCCCTGTGCCATCCTGCCGAAGCCGTTCCCCGCGGAGCGCCTGCTGCAGGAGGTACGGCGCTGCACCAGGCGCCGGGAAACGGCGTAGGGCATTTCCTTCAGCTCCGGGTAGACTACCTCCGCTCCTCCCCGACGACCTCCCCGCAGGCCCCCATATAGTTCCGGCCCGGCGCTGGCGCGTCTATTGCTCGATTCTCCGGCCAGACAGTCGCGCGGGCTCCGCTAAACCTGTTGTGTTCAAAACCTTAGCTCTGCCACCGCAGGTCCTGGCTTGCCTGCGCCGGCGCCTGCCAGTCATGGATGCAAGCTCGTGACGCGCAGAAAGCCAGAACCCAATGCTTTCCTATTAGGATTGAACCGTGCCACGTCCGACTTCTCGAAAGAATCTTCTGGCGCTGCTCGTCGGCGTTGCCCTCGCCTGCGGTGAGGGTCCGAGCGAGGTAAGCACCGGAAACCTGCTTGTTACCGTCTCCGGTCTCCCGGCCGGCTCCTCCGCCGATCTGGTTGTGAGCGGGCCCAACGGATACAGCCAGGCCGTGTCCGCTTCCCAGACGCTCACCAGTCTGGCTGCCGGTACCTACACCGTCGCCGCCAACAGCGTTACCGTAGGATCGGCGGTATACAGCGGCACACCGGCAAGTCAAACGGTGAGTGTCGGTGGCTCGACGGCCACCGCTTCGGTTGCGTACTCCACCGGGGCCGGCAGTCTCAACGTCACAATCAACGGTCTTGGCACCAGCGGCGACGCCGCCGTAACGGTTACCGGGCCCAACAGCTACAGCCAGGGCATTTCGGCTACCCAGACGCTCACTAACCTGATTCCCGGGACCTACACGGTCGCGGCCCAGAATGTGGTCGCGACCGGTGGAACGCCGCACAGTCCATCTCCTGCGAGCCAGAATGTCACGGTGACAGCAACCGGCACTGCAACTGCGGTCGTCTCATATGCCCCGCCGACCAGCGGTGCTCTCAACCTTGGGATTGCGGGCCTGTACCTGACCCAGAGCGCCCAGTCCTGGGACGGGAGCGTACCACTGGTCAGAAACCGGAATGGGTACCTCCGGGTCTTCCCGGTGGCCTCTCGCGCCAACACCGAGGTTCCGGTGATGCGGGTGCGTGTTTTCGACGCCTCGAACATCCTGGATACCACCATTCTTATTCCGGCGCCCCGCGCGTCGGTGCCCACTGCGGTGGATGAGAGCTCTCTGCAGAACTCCTGGAACACCCGAATCCCGGGGAGTTTGATTCAGCCGGGGTTCCGTTTCGAAGCGGATGTGGATCCGGCCAACCTGGTCGAAGAAATAGATGAGACGGACAACTCGTCGGCTCCGCCGGCGCCTGTGGTCGAGACTGTACCAACGCTGAACGTGACCTTTGTCCCTGTCGTCCAGAGCAATGGCCTGACCGGCGACGTGACTAATGCCACCTCGGACGCGTTCCTCGCCAGCATTCAAAAAATGCACCCGATCGCGAACTACAATGCGATTGTCCGTGCACCGCTTGTGCTTACCGACGTGGGCGTCACCGACACGCTCGAAAGCGACAATGGCAATGCCGCCTGGGGCACGGTCCTCCATCAGATCGAGCTGCTTCGGGTGGAGTTAGGCTCCTCGCGATACCACTATGGTGTGGCCAAGGTCTCGTACGCCAGCGGCGTCGCGGGGGTGGCCTACGTGAGCAACGGCTTCGGAGAACGGGCTGCTCTCGGCTGGGACTACCTGCCGAGCGGCGCCGCCGTGGCCGCACACGAGCTGGGTCACAATTGGGGCAGAAACCACGCGCCCTGCGGCGGGCCTGGAGGGGTGGATGATGGGTTCCCGTTCCCGGATGGCCGGATCGGCCTTTACGGTTTGGACGTTGCCGCGGCGTCGCTGAAGCCGGCCAGCACCAGCGATATCATGGGCTACTGCGACCCCAAGTGGATCGGGGCCTACACCTACAAAGCGGTCATGAGCTATCTCGTCTCACCACCGTTCCCAGTGGCGTCGGCACTGCCGAGCCAGATGGCACAGCCGTGCCTCATGGTGTGGGGCCGCGTTCGGAACGGCGAGCTGGTGCTCGAGCCGTCATTCCAGGCCACTACGCAACCTCGCCTGCCGCGCAGCCCCGGGTCCTTCACCGTCGAGGGCAGGACCGAAGACGGTGCCAGCGTGTTCGACCTGTCGTTCGATCCCAGCGAAATCGCCGACGCGTCATCATCCGGTGGTGATGCAGCTTTCGTCTTCGCGGTTCCGATCTCGGATGCGCAAGCCGGCCGGCTTGCCAGCTTGCGGCTGTCGGGGCGGGGGAGCCAGACGGTGCGGAGCCGGGCTCCTTCCGCCGTACGTCCACAGGTGCGGCAGCAGCGGACGATGCAGCCGGCGCAGGTCCGGCGCGTTGCCGGCGGGAAGATCGCGGTCAAATGGGATGCGACGGCCCACCCGATGGTGGTGGTGCGTGACCCGCACACCCGCGAGATCCTTTCCTTTGCCCGAGGCGGAAGGGTCCAGGTAGCCAGTCGCAGCGGAGAGCTGGAGCTGGTGCTCTCCGACGGTGTGCGCAGCATCGTTCGGCGGGTCCCGGTGACGCGGTGATCGGGCGGCTGATATCGATGCTCGCGCTCGGTGCCTGCGTATCGCGTCCGGCGCCGGGTCCAGCCGATCAGCCCGCTGCCTCGGAGGCGGAGACAGAAGCCGCCATCACCCTGGAGCGAACCGCATGCTTTGGCGAATGCCCGGTATATCGAATTGCGGTGTCGCCTGCGGGCCGGGTGACCTATGAAGGAAGCGCGAACGTGCGCCGGATCGGTACGGCGAGCGCTCAGATTCCGGCCGATCGGGTCAATGCGCTGCTGGTTGAGCTGGAGCGCGCCGGGTACTTCACATTCTCGAGCCGCTATGCCGCGTCCGAGCCGACCTGCCGGCGCCACTCCACTGATTCACCGACAGCCATAAGCTCAGCCACGTTCAAGGGTCGCACCAAACGGATCGAGCACGACTACGGATGCGGCGGAGTGCCGGGAGCGCTCACGGTCCTGGAGAAGCGCATCGACGAGGTCTTGGGGTCCGGCCAGTGGACTGGGAGGTAGCCGGAGGGGGGACAGGGGGACAGCGGGACGGCCACTCCTGAATTGATCTGAGCAGTGGAATGTGAAATCTTCCGCTGACCCGCTGACCCGCTGACCCGCTGACCCGCTGACCCGCTGACCCGCTGACCCGCTGACCCGCTGACCCGCTGACCCGCTGACCCGCTGACCCGCTGACCCGCTGACCCGCTGACCCGCTGACCCGCTGACCCGCTGACCCGCTGACCCGCTGACCCGCTGACCCGCTGACCCGCTGACCCGCTGACCCGCTGACCCGCTGACCCGCTGACCCGCCTACCCGCCTACCCGCTTACCCGCCTGCTCGATGGATCCAGCTGATCTCGAACCGCATCGCCCAGCAACGTCGCCGCCACCACCACGAGTACCAGCGCCACTCCGGGAGCCGTCGCCACCCAGGGGGCGTTCACCAGCGTGTCTCGTCCCGATGCAATGAGGTTTCCCCAGGATGGGGTTGGGGGCTGCACGCCGAGGCCCAGGAACGACAGGCCAGCCTCCAGCATGATGGCGTTTCCCACGCCCAGCGCGGCAGCTACGATGACCGGAGTCATGGCGTTGGGCAGAATGTGGCGCGCCAGCACCCGGGGACCTTTCACGCCAAGTGCAACCGCGCTCTCGACAAAGGGTCGCGCGGCGAGGCTCCGCACCTCGCTGTGAACCAGCCGGGCAATTGTCATCCAGCCCGTCAGCCCCAGTACAATGATGACCAGTGCGGCACTCGGCTGCCACAGCGAGGCGAGCAGCAGCAGAAGCACCACCCGCGGCAGCGCCAGGGCGAAGTCGGTTAACCCCAGCAGAGCGACGCCCAGCCGGCCCTGCCAGAAACCGGCGGCCGCTCCAACCGCGAGTCCAATCGCAACCGACAGCAGCACCGCCAGGAATCCGACGCCAAGTGACACCCGGGCGCCGAACACCAGCCGGGCCCAGACATCCCGTCCGAACCGGTCGGTGCCGAGCAGATGAAAGGCGCCGTTCACATCGGTGCTGAGTGGCGGAAGGAAGCGGGTCGCTACGATGTCGCGCTGCACCGAGGGATCCGCTGCCACGAGTGGGGCCAGCAGGGCACACAGGACCGCAAGGACCAGGACCGTCACGCCGAAGCGAGCTCGCGGATCGCGGAGGAGGGTCACGCGGCTGTCCGGGACGGTTCGGCAGTGCGAAGCCGGGGGTCGGCCCAGGCGGTGAGTGCCTCGGCCAGGAGGTTCCCTGCCACCACCAGCGCCGCGCTCACAGCGGTGGCCGCCATGATGACCGGATAGTCCCGGGCTCCGACGGCTTCGACCATGATCCGGCCCACGCCGGGCCAGGCGAAGATCGCCTCGACAAACACGGCCCCTGAAAACAGCGCCGGCAGAGAGAGGCCGAGTAGCGTGAGGACTGGAATGAGCGCGTTCCGAAGCACGTGCCGGACGGTCACTCGAAACGGGGACAGGCCTTTCGCGCGGGCGATCGACACGTGCGGGGCGCTACGCACCTCCAGCATGGCGCCACGGACATAGCGCGCGGTTCCTCCGATGCCGATGAGTGTAAGGGTGGTGAGTGGCAGTGCCAGATGGCGGACTCGGTCGGCCACGCGGCTCCACCCGGTCAGGAAATCGGCATCGAGCCCGGCCGAGCCGAACGCCGGCAGCGCCCGGGCCCAGTAGGTAAAGACCATCACCAGCATCAGCCCCAGCCAGTATCCCGGCACCGCGAAGAATGTGACCGTGACAACCGAGAGGGTCGTGTCCAGCCGCCCGCCGGCCGTGGCTTGAACTGCACCGACGACGATGCCGATCAAATAACTCAGCAGCAGCGATAGCCCCACCAGTCCGACGGTGGCGGGCCAGGCCCGGGAGATCATGCTGCGCACTGGCCGGCCGGTGGCGATGCTGCTGCCCCAGTCGCCGCGGATGAACCGGCCCAGCCAGGCGGTGTACTGCTGAGGCAGGGGACGGTCGAGCCCCAGCGCCTCGCGCTGCGCGACGAGCTGCTCGCGCGTTGCCGTGGGTCCGACCAGAAGGAGGGCGGGGTCGCCCGGCGCCACGCGGATGAGGAAGAACATGAGAGTCACGACGCCGAAGATCACCGCGATTCCGGCCAGTGCGCGCCGCAGAAAAGATCGGAGCATGGTGGAATGTACGTCGCCGAGCTGCAGCTTGGGCCTCGGTGGAGATAAACTTCCGCTGTGATTGCGATCCGCTACCGGCTCCCTCTCTGGGCGATGGTCGTCTGTGCGTGCAGTCCGGACGCAGACCGACGTGGCGAGACCGTGCTGTTCGCCTCGGGCGCGGATCTTCAGAGCATCAACCCGCTGCTCACCGCACACCCCCTGGCTCGCCAGGTGCAGCGCTACGTTCTGCTGACCACGCTGGCCCGCTACGACAGCAGCCTGACGCCCCAGCCGTACCTGGCACGGTCATGGGTCTGGTCCCCCGACCGCCGGCATCTCACGCTGCACCTGAGCCCTGCCGTGCGGTGGCATGACGGCCGGCCCACCACTGCAGCCGATGTGGTTTGGACCCTCGATGCCGCCCGCGACCCTGGCACCGGATATCCCCGCGCGACTGAGCTGGCGTCATTAACCGGCGCGCGGGCGCTGAGCGACTCGGTGGTGGTGCTCCAGTATGCCGGGCCGCAGGATCGCTTTCCCGATGTGCTTACTGACCTGGCGATTCTGCCGGCCCACTTGCTGGGCCATGTGCCGCATGCTCGCTTGCGTCAGGCGTCCTGGAACAGCGCTCCGGTCGGGAATGGGCCTTTCCGATTTGTCTCCCACGACCCCAACCGGCGCTGGGTCTTCCAGGCCAACCCCGACTTTCCCCCCAGCCTGGGCGGCCCTCCCCGGCTCAAACGCTTCATTGTTGTGGTGGTAGATGAGCCCACCACCAAGTTGGCGGCCCTGGCCTCGGGTGAGCTTGACTTTGCCGGCATCCAGCCGGCCCACGCAGAGTTCGTCCGCCGCGATTCCAACCTGGCGGTGCTGAGCTTCCCATTGCTGTGGACCGAGGCCATCGTCTTCAACACCCGTCGCGCGCCGTTCGACCAGCGCGAGGTTCGCCGCCGTGTGAGTGAAGCGATAGACCGCCAGGAGCTGGTTGACGGCTACATCTACGGTTTCGGAACTCCGGCGCTGGGCCCGGTGCCGCCCACCGCTCCGGGCTACCGTGCGGTCGTTCTGGCCGGTCACGGAGGAGCCGGGGTGAAGTCTCCCGTCAACTTCGAGCTGCTCACCGTGGGAAGCGGTGAGGCTGCCCTGGAGCAGATGCTTCAGGCCCGCCTACGCCAGGCCGGCTTCGATGTGACGATCCGTCAGCTGGAGTTGTCTGCATTTCTGGGACGGGTCTATGGCGCCGAGCCCGATTTCGAGGCCGCGGTGCTGGGCATCGCTGGCGACCCCGGGCTAGGATACCTCAGGCCGCTCGCCGCGCTCTCGGGGATGGCAGCGCCGGGCGATCCGGCAGCCGCCCAGCAGATGTTTGCCGATTCTACGCCGGCGGCCTTTCTCTATCATTCGCGTGGTCTGCAAGGTGTCAACCGGAGGGTGCGCGGGGTGACCATGGACCTCCGGGGCGAGCTACCTACGGTGCACGACTGGTGGGTGGCTCAGTGATCCACCCGCGCCCGGATGACGGCCCGGCGTTCAGGGCGGCGGCGCCAGTGCGGCTCGACTTCGCCGGGGGCTGGACCGACGTTCCACCGTTCTCCGAGCGCGAGGGCGGCGTGGTCGTTTCGGCGGCCGTCCGGTTGTTCGCGCGGGCCGAAGTTCGCCTCGGCGGAACCGGGTTTAGGCTGGTCTCGCAGGACTTGAAGGACGAGCTCGAGGTTCGCGACTCGGCCGGGCTGGTCAACGATGGGCGGCTGCCGCTTCAAAAGGCCGGGCTTCGGATGCTGCCCGTGGGTGCCTGCACTCTCACGACTTCCTCAGATGCACCTCCGGGCTCGGGGCTGGGCAGCTCCGGCGCTCTCGATGTCGCCCTGGTGGCCGCGTTGTCCGCCGCCCGCGGTGAGAGCCCTGATCCAGTGGATATTGCCGAGCGGGCCTGCCATCTGGAAGCGGTGGAAGCTGGAATACCAGGAGGACGCCAGGATCAGTTCACGTCGTCACTTGGCGGGTTTCTGCGGCTGGACTTCAGGGACCCCGAGGCTGAGGTGCGACGACTCGGACTGAATCCGGAGCTGGCGGACGATCTCAGCCGCAGAGTGATACTGTGCTATACCACAGCCTCCCGGTTCTCGGGCGCCACGATTGGCCGGGTGATGCGGGCCTATGAGCAGGGAGTGGCCGAGGTTTCAAGGGCGCTGCATGGTCTCCGCTCCGTGGCTGAGTCGATGGAGACCGCACTCGTCGCCGGCGACGTTGCCGGGATGGGACGGCTGCTGAGCCAGAACTGGGCCCACCAGCAGGCCCTCGACCCCCAGATGTGCACCGAGGAGATGGCCCGTCTGGAGTATTCCGTATTCGCCGCCGGAGCCCTTGGCGGCAAGGCGGCCGGCTCGGGCGCCGGCGGCTGCATGTTCTTTCTGGCGCCGGACGACCCGAAGGGTGTCATCGAAGCGGCGAAGCAATGTGGCGCCACGGTGCTTCCGGTCCGCTGGGCTATGTACGGAGTGAGACCGTGCTGACTGCTGAAGAACTGGATCTCCGCCGTAGTGATATCGAGAGCGCGCCCGAGCTGGCCGCCCTGCTGCGGCGTCTGGTCGAGCGCGCTACTCCCGTCATCGAGCGGATGCCGGTAGTTCCGAAACACAAGGCGTTGCTGACCGCCGACGGCGGCACCTGCCCGGATGACGGGGCTCGGCTGGAGTTCGATCCCTGGAGCCCTGCACTTCATCGCTGCTCCCGCTGCGGCAAACAGTTCACCGGCGAGCGCCACGACCGGCACTGGGCATACCACCAGCACCTGTGGCTGGCCGAGCGGGCCGCACACCTGGCCGCTGTCGCGGTCTTCGCCGGGCGAGACGACGCGGCCCGGCGGGCCAACGAGTTGCTCCAGGCGTATCGCGGATATGCCGAATACCCCAATCGTGACAACGTGCTGGGGCCCAGTCACCTGTTTTTCTCGACCTACCTGGAGTCGATCTGGGTCGGCAATTACGTGGCCGCCGCCATGCTGCTGCGGGAAGCCGGCCTCCTCGGGGAGGACACGGCCGAGGTCGTGTCCGCCGTGGCCGACGAGGCCGCCGGCATCATCGGTGAGTTCGACGAAGGACTGTCGAACCGGCAGACCTGGCACAATGCCGCGCTCGCCAGCATCGCGGTGTGGTTCGAGGATGAGGAGCTGGGGTCACGCGTGGTCGAAGGTGGGAGCGGCATCGTCGCCCACCTTCTGCACGGCTTCGGCGAGGACGGCATGTGGTATGAGGGGGACAACTACCACCTGTTCGCCCTTCGCGGTCAGCTGCTCGCGATGTGGTGGGCTCGTCTGGCGGGAGTCGATCTGCTGGCCGACCAGCGCCTCGCCGATCGGCTGGCCATCGCGCTCCGTGCGCCGGCGGAGACTGCGCTTCCGGACTTCACCTTCCCCGCCCGTAAGGACTCACGGTTCGGCGTGTCCCTGGCCCAGCCGATGTACCTGGAGATGTGGGAGATTGGATTGGCTCGGGTGGATCCCTCCAGCGAGCGCACCGCGGAGCTCTATGACTGGCTGGCGCAGCTCTATCGGACGCCGGCGCCCAAAGCCGAGACCTTCGATTCCTATCTGCACGAAGCGGGAGAACCCCAGCCCCGGGCCTCGCGAACCCGTGCCGATCTCTCCTGGTGGGCGTTGCTCGAGATGGTGCCGGCCTGGCCTCAGAATACGTCGGCGTGGGCCCCGAAGGGCGCGGTCCTGACCGGACAGGGCCTCGCGGTCTTCCGGCACGGGGAGCGCTACGCCAGCCTGGAATGTGGCCGAGTCGGCGGCGGCCACGGGCACGCCGACCGGCTGAACCTGGTCGTGCATGCCGAATCGGAATACTGGCTGCCTGACTTCGGCACCGGCTCGTACGTGGCGCGGAACCTCCACTGGTATCGCTCCACGCTGGCCCACAACGCGCCTCGCCTGGATGGAATGTCCCAGGCGCGGGAGGACGCGACCTGCGAGAACTTCGACCATAGCGGGGACTGGGCCTGGGCGCGGGGGAGGTTCGGCCAGCTGACCCGCACTCTGATTGCCGGGCCAGCTTATCTCCTCGATGTGGTGGAGCTGGCCGGCGCTGATGACCATACGCTCGAGCTTCCCTGGCATCTGACCGGCCGGGTCTCGGTCGACCCCTCCGGAAGCTGGCAGCCGGCTGCACTGGACGACGAATTCGCGCAGAAGCCGGAACGGCTGGCAGCGCAGGCCGGACTGCCACGAGTGCTGCGGGCTCAGGGCGCGGATGCTGCCATGAATGTCTATTTGCCTGCGGAAGGAGATTTGCTCCGCGCCGTCGCGCCCGGTGCGCCCGGGTCTGCAGAGCCCGCGACGTTCTATCTGATCCGCGCGCGCGGCAGGAATCTGCGTCTCGTCTCGGTGCTGGAATCCACCCGCGGCAGCGGCCAGGTGCGAGAGGTCCGGCAGATAGGGGGAACGATCGAAGTGGAGACCGCGGCTGGAGTGGATCGCCATGGTCCAACCGTAGAGGGGTGGGAAGTTCGGACCGCAACCGAGACGCTGAGGCTGGCCGGGAGGCGCAAGGATCCGGCGCCATTCGAGCCACTGGTACGCCACGATCGTCCCCTTCTGGCGACGGGGATCGCCGTGCCGGTTCTGGAGCCGCCCGCGCTCGACGGCACGCTCGATGGCTTCGATCCCACTGAGCCGCTTCAGCTCGATCACGAAGATCAATACCGGAGAAGCGAGGAGCCGTATCCCGGACCGGAGGAGTTCTCCGCCAGCGCCGTTGTGAATTGGGGCGACGAGGCATTCTATCTGGCGGTCGACGTGATCAAGTCCGAGGTAATCCCCCGTGATCCGAAAGCGGCTCCGCTGCGCCTGGATAATGAGCCGGACGAGATTCAGGTGGACGGGGTCCAGGTGTACTTCATGCTGCCGCCCGAGGATACCGTGAGTGGATTCCTGATCGTCCCGTCCACCGAGGACGGGGCCCTTATCGTCCGCGGAATTGCCGGGTACGGCGGCACTCCCGACGCGGTTCACGGTAGCTGGACTCCCATCGATGGTGGGTACCGGATGACCCTCGCCATAACGCCCCCGGGCTGGAGCGACGTCCGCCAGGGAGACCAGATAGGATTCGACCTGTTGGTGAATGAGATGCAGTCCGACCGCCTCCGGCGTGCAGGCCAGCTGGTATGGAGCGGTGGGGGAGGCTGGGTCTGGCTCAGAGGCGACCGCCAGGAGCCTTCGAGATTCGGCAAGCTGGAGCTACGGTGAACGAACACGTCGCGGGTTTCACGTCGACGGGAAGCAAGCGCCCCGAAAGTCTCTTCGGCACTTTCCAGCCGGACCTGCCTTCCCGCATGACGCGCTCTTCCGGCTGCCGCGTCTGGGACGAGAATGACCGCGGCTACACCGACTACATCATGGGCCTGGGCTCGGTGGCCCTGGGCTACGGCCACCCGGAGGTGACCCGGGCTGTCATCGAGGCAGTCGAAGATGGTGTCGTGGGGCCGCTCGCTCCCGTGCTGGAGGAAGAGCTTGCGTCTCAAATCTCGGGCCTCATGCCCTGGGTGGAACAGCTGCGCTTTCTCAAGACCGGCGCTGAAGCGATGGCCGCGGCAGTACGGCTGGCACGGGTGGCCACGGGGCGGGATCGGATCCTTGGCTGTGGCTACCATGGCTGGCTCGACTGGTGCCAGTCTGCCGAAGGTGTGCCCGGCTCCACTAGAGCCATCTACGGTGAGCTTCCTTTCAATGATGTGGCGGCGGCTCGGGAGCTGATCCGTGGCGTCGGCGACAGTCTCGCCGCGGTGGTGTTCGAGCCGGTCATTCTCCGGGAGCCCGATCCTGAATGGCTGGCGGTGTTGCGGGAAGAAACCGAGCGGCTCGGGGCGTTGCTCGTGGTTGATGAGATCAAGACCGTCTGCCGCCTCGCCCCCGGGGGGGCCTGCGAGCGATACGGCATCCGGCCCGACCTGGTGGTCGTGGCAAAGGCGATCGCCAACGGGTTTCCCCTGGCTGCCGTCGGCGGCAGGAGGCGGGTAATGGAGGGCGTCTCCCGCACCTGGATCTCTTCCACCCTGGCCACCGAGTTCGTTTCCCTCGCCGCAGCGCGAGCAACCCTGGACGTCATGATCGCACGCCAGGTACCGGCGCACCTGGGCCGAGTCGGTGGACGCTTGCGCGACGGCCTGCTCGCGCTTCACCTGGAGCATCCTGAGCTGGTCAGCGGCGTGGGTGGGCTACCGGAGATGTGTTTCCTTCAATACGCCGACGACGTCATATCCCAGGCGGTCACCGCCGAGTGCGCCCGCGCCGGAATTCTGTTCAAGCGCTCCGCCTACAACTTCGTCTCACTGGCCCATGATAATTCTGTGATCGATCACACCCTCCAGGTGCTTGCGGAAGCACTCTCCGCCGTGGCGAAACCCGCCTAGATTGGGAGCACGGCCCAACAGGCCGGTACCAGGCGGCCCGGCAATCGGGCCCGCGTCCGCAGCGAGTCAGGAGGAGGTGTCTATGGCAGGCCGCAGACAGACCGTCGATGGCCTCGACGATATCGATGATGAAGACGGAGCCGTTGAGGAGGAGATTTCGCAGGAAACCGATCTGACCCTGGTTGTCGAGACCGCCGACGAAGTAATCACGGGGAGCGATCCCAGGCTCGAAGGTCCGCTCAATCCGGACGAGCTCGAGGACGAGGGAACGGCGGAGGAGGAGGCATAGCGCCCCTCGTCGACGTACACGCCCACTTCTTACACGACCGTTGTCCGAGAAGCGACTGGCAGGCCCGAAATGCCAGTCGCCTTCGGGCCGGCGAGCGCATCGGCATTTCGGTTCACGTAGCCTCTATTCTGGGCAGCTGGGGCCTGACGTCGCCCATCTACTTTCCGTCTCCGGCCGACATCGAGTACGGCAACGACTTTCTGCTCGCCTTGCAGCGCGCGCATCCCGGCCGGGTCCGGGGCTACTGCGTGGTGAATCCCAACTTTCCCTCGCACGCGATCGCCGAGGTTGGACGCTGTCTCGACGCCGGCATGATCGGCATCAAGCTCGCTGCCAGCCGGCGGGCTAACGATCCGCTGCTTGACCCCATCTGCCGAATCGCGGCGACCCGTAATGTTCCGGTCCTGCACCACATCTGGCAGCACCGGCAGCGCGATTATGCCGGCCAGGAGGCCTCCGACGCCGGTGAGCTGGGGCAGCTGGCCCTGAGGCATCCCAAGGTCAATTTCCTGCTGGCGCACATTGGGGGAGGCGGCGACTGGATCTATTCGCTCGCCTCGGTCCGCCACATCCGAAACATTCTGGTGGACCTTTCCGGAAGTGGCGTGGACGGCGGCATGCTGGAAGCGTGTATCGAGGCTGTCGGAGTGGAACGGCTGCTCTGGGGGTGCGATCTGACGCTCGACACCGGCTGGGCCAAGCTCCGGTATCTGGAGCATCTCCTCGAGCCCGCCAAGCTGGAGCTGGTCCGGTGGCGCAACGCCGCGCGCATCTTCCCTCCCGGCGCATTTGGCTCCGACTGATGCGACTGGACGTCAACGCCTTTCTCGGCTCCTACCCTTTCCGGCGCGTGCCTCGAACTTCGCCCGAGTCTTTACTCCGCGCGATGGACCGCGTGTCCGTAGACCGGGCCTGGGTGAGTCATCTTCCCGGTGTCTTCTGGCGTGATCCCGCTGCCGGCAATCCATGGCTCTATGAAACGGCCGGGCGGTACCCCCGGTTTGATCCCATTCCCGCGGTTCATCCCGGCATCGCCGGATGGGAGGACGTGATCGAGGAGGCTCACCGCGCCAAAGCACCCGCAGTTCGCTCCGATCCGACCTACTACGGTATTGACCCGTCCGGTCCGGCCATGCTGTCGCTGGCTCGGGCCTGCTCGGCCGAGGATCTCCCGTTACTCCTGAGTGTGCGACTGGAAGATGCCAGACAGCGGCATCCCAACGACCGAGCCGCCGAGTTGCCCCCCTGGGCGGTGCGGACCCTGGTGCGCAGCGATCCGGGCATCCGTTTGATCGTGACCCACGCCGACCGGCCTTTCATCGAAGAGGTGCACTTCGGGTCGACGCCGGAGGAATCAAGCCGGATCTGGTGGGACATCTGCTGGATCTGGGGGCCACCGGAGGATCATCTCGCGACGTTGCTGCACACGATTGGAGTGGAGCGCTTCGTGTTCGGCACCGGCCAGCCGCTGCGACTTCCGGAGAACAGTGTGGCCAAGCTGGATTTGCTGGATCTCACTCCGGCGCAGCGCTCCGCTATTGAGAGCGACAATGCCAGTGCTGTCACCCTGAGCAACGCGAAGGGGCGGAGCTCAAACGGGCCGACGGCCCCTTCGCTGCGCTCAGGGTGACATGGCGATGGCTACCCTGACCCAGCGGCTCGAAGGCGGGCTGATCCCGGCCGTGCCGGTGCCGTTCCGCGGCACCGAAATGGATTCGGCAGCGCAGCGAAACTATGCTGCCTGGATGGCCCGGCAGCCGGTTGCGGGTGTGGCCGTGTGGGCCCATACCGGCCGAGGTCCTCACCTCTCGGGCGAGGCCCGCCGGGAAGTGTTGGACACCTGGCGCGAAGCATTGCCTGAACGAGTGATAGTGGCCGGCGCGCGCGACGTCGGCATGGCCATCGAGGCGCGCCGCGGCAAAGCCGACGCGCTCCTGGCCTTTCCCCAGCCGGACGATCCGGTTGGGTACCACCAGCGGCTGAGCCGGGAGCTGCCCGTCATAGCCTTCTACCTGTATCAGGCCGCTGGCGGCGTTGATTACGATGACCGTACCCTGCACCGCATCCTGGAGCTGCCTGGCGTCATCGGCATCAAGGTGGCCACGCTGGATTCGGTCGTGACGTTCCAGCGCATTGCGGCCGTCCTGCGGGACCATCCGTCGAAGCTGCTCATCACCGGCGAGGACCGTTTCCTGGGGTACTCGCTGCTGCTCGGGGCTCGGGCCGCGTTGATCGGCATGGGAGCCGCACTGCCGGATCTTCAGGCCGATCTCCTCCACGCGCGGGCAGCGGAAGACTGGCCCCGCTTCCACTTGCTGTCGGATTTCTGCGACCGCTTTGCCCAGACCACCTTCATTCATCCGATGGAAGGCTACATCCGGCGGATGCTGTGGGCCGCGGCTGCCGATGGCGCGCTGCCGCCCGAGGCCTGCAACGATCCCTGGGGCCCACCACTCCCAAACGATGAGCGGGACGCGGTCGAGCGTCTGGTGCGAGATGCGCGAGCGACTCGAGCGTGACTTCGAGCGCTTCAAGCGCGAGCTGCCCGGGGATCTCCCGCATTACATCCGTGGCGCCTACCGAATCGACCTGACCGCCCGCTATCTCGGCTACACCATCCCGCATCCCATTGGTAAGGCATCGGGCCAGCTCTCGCTCAGCGAGGAGCAGCTGGAGACCGACCGGGCAGCGGGGCTCGCCTTCGTGGTGCTGAAGACGGTCATCGCGGAGGACGCTGAGGGCGGCCGCTCGATGGGTGCCTGGGCGGTGCATGAGACCCGTATGAAGGTCGAACGACGCCAATCCGCGGCGGGATCCGAAGGGTGGACGGTCACGTGGAAGGGCAGGGGATGGGATCGTTCGTTCGACGAGTACCTCGCTCTCGTGCGCACGGCGGCAGACCTGACCCGGTCGGGGGAGATCCTGGTCGTCCCCTCGGTGAAGTATCACCTGCCCCGGCTGGGAGAGCCGTTCCGGGCCGCGGAGTACCGCAACACCACCGAGCGTCTCTCTTCAACGTGGGGCGGTGAGCTTCCGCTGGAAAAGGATTTCTCGCCGACTCTGGCGGGAAACGAGCTGGCCGACGAGCAGGAGCAGATTCTGCGTTGGCTCAGAGAAGTACCGGGCCAGGTGCGGGAGGGAGCCGGCTCCGCTCCGGTCAGGCTGGCGCTCAAGCTGATGAATGCGCGTTTCGACGATGCCTTTCAGGTAAGCATGCTCGCCGCCGCCCGCTCAGCCGACGCGCTCGTTGTGTTCAACCGGCTATGGGACCCCGCTCCGGGGGTAGCGTATGGTGGATACGACTTGAGTGACAGGAACCTGCGCGTACTCGACGCGGCCCGGGCGCAGGGAATGCTTCTCCCGCCATTGACCGGCACCGGCAATGTCTCCAGCGGACGCATGATCCTGAGGTACGCCCTGGCCGGGTGTGAATCGGTTCAGCTGCACACCTTTTTTCAGCTACCACTCTCCGAATACCCCGCAGCCGATGGCTCCCGCCCCCAGCGGGCGCTGCACGCTCTGTTGTTCCACCCCGAAGAGGGCCTCCTCGCTGGAATGCTCGCCCTCGAAGCGCAAGGCGCGCTGGAGCGCAGGGACGGGGAGCTACGGTTCCTTGATCTTCCAACCAGCTACCGCAAGCACGGAAGCCCGGAAGGAAATGCACGGTCAATACTCGAGAATCCTGTTTGAACCTTCTGATCGAGCTATCGCCTTTTCGAGCTTTCGTGTTTGCTGTTGCTTTGTCTTGCTCATGTAGAAAGACATAATGCCGATCGAGCGCATCGAGCTCTACGAGTTGACTCTCCCGCTCCTGGAGCCGTTCATCATCTCCGGCGGGACCATGATCGTCCGCCGCTCCCTGGTGGTGGTCCTGCACGATAGCGAGGGCCATCGCGGCTATGGCGAGTCGCCGCCGTTCGAGCTCCCCTTTTACTCCGAGGAGACCCTTCCCGGCGCCCGCGACCTCCTGGAGAGGGTGCTCATGCCGCGGGTGGTGGCGGCGCGGATACAGTCACCTGAGGAGGTGGAGGCTGTGCTTGCGGTGGGGGTTCGGGGCAACCGGTTCGCCCGTGCCGGATTGGAGACCGCCGCGTGGGACCTGGAGGCGGCGCGCCGCAAGACCGGTCTGGCCGCGCTGCTGGCTGAGCGCACCGGCGTTAAGTCCGCCAAGGAGATCTCCTGCGGAGTGGCGCTCGGCATACCGCACGACCGGTCGACCGAGACGCTGCGGCGCTGGATCGACGAGGCGTTGGCCCGGGGGTACCAGCGGGTGAAGATCAAAGTGGCGCCGGAGTGGGACCTCAAGCCGGTAACCGCCGCGCGCGAGGCAATGTCCGGATCGGGTTTACCGCTTACCGTAGACGCCAATGGAGGATATGAGTGGCCGGAGCACGAGTCCAATCTCCGCTGGCTGGACGCCGCCGGCCTGCTTTACATCGAGCAGCCACTGGCGCCCGATGAACTGGTGGGTCATGCGCATCTGGGCGAAGAGCTGGGCACGCCGATCTGTCTGGACGAGACGCTCAAGGACGCCCGGGCGGCGCGGCAGATCATGCAACTTGGAGGTCCGCGAATTTGGAACATCAAGGTCCACCGCATGGGTGGTCTGTCAGAGGTCTGTCGGGTATACGCTCTAGCCCAGAACTACGGTGCGGAGCTTTGGGCCGGAACCATGCCGGAATCCGGCATCGGGTCGCAGGCAGCCCTTGCCGCCGCCTCTCTACCGGGCTTCGTCTATCCCTCGGATCTGGAGCCCAGCACCCGCTGGTTCGGCCGCAATACGGACGTGATCAAGCTCAGCATGAGCGACCACGGACGCATGGCCGTGCCTGCCACCGGCGTCGCAGCCATGCTGGACCAGGAGCGGTTCGCGGAAGCCAGCCACCTCGTCGCGGTCACCCCCAGCCCGTGAGCTGAACTACAGCCGGTTGCGGTCCTCCAGTGCATGTTTGAAGCTCCAGTACCCTCATTACTTTTTCCGGAGACGGCCATGGAGCTGCGCGACAGGATTAGTCGCTGGGCGGGCTGGGTGTGCGTGGCAATGGTGGCGACGCTGACCTCGATGGGGTATCACTTCGGCAACATCCGCTTTGCCCCGCTGGCAGCGGGATTCGCGATCCTGGCCGTCGTCCTCCTGCTGGATCGCCGGCCGGCACCGATGAGGAGCGATGGCACTTACCCGAGACGAGATTCGGGCATCGATCGAGCGAGCCGGTGACGCGCACTGGCAGGCGCTGATCCGGCACCACGAAGACGCGTACCCCGAGAGCCGGCCCACACCCGGTGACGTCGCTCGCGCAGAGGCCGAGCGGCTGAACGCCGCCGGACTCGGCAATGCCGCCGACCTCAAGCTGGTGGAAAGCAGGGTCGAGCGGCTCCCCACCACCCTTCGCATCACCCACGTATTCGAGCACGCTCCCACGGGCGCAAGGCTACTGAGCGAGCCATACACTGGCTACGACTGAGCCGTCCCAGCCTCCCCCCCTAACGGGGTTCACCTTTCACCTGATCCCCCACACCCACTGGGATCGGGAGTGGTATCTCCCCGAGAGCATCTTCCTGCCGCGCCTGGTTTCCGCCATTGACGACCTGCTGCTTCGGCTCCGAGCCGACGGCGACATCCGATTCCTGCTCGATGGCCAGAGCGTCCTGCTCGAAGACTATCTCCGGGTCCGTCCCGAGCGGGAGCCGGAGCTGGCCGATCTGGTCCGGAGCGGCCGGTTGCAGGTCGGACCCTGGTATGTGCTGGCCGACGAGATGATTCCCGCGGGCGAGTCGCTGATCCGGAACCTGTTGGCGGGACAGGCCGATGCCGGCCGCCTGGGCGGCCGGATGGATGTGCTGTATTCGCCCGACGCCTTCGGACATCCGGTCATCTGGCCGACGCTGGCCGCCGAGTTCGGCATCCGCTATGGCGTCATCTGGCGCGGTCTCGGCGGTGAGCCCGGGCAGGAGCGGGACCTCTACCGGTGGCGCGGCTCGGACGGACGCGAGGTGGTGTTGTACCATCTTCCGCCGGACGGGTACGAGGCGGGATCCGCACTCGCCGCCGATCCCGAGCGGCTGGCGCCCGCCTGGCACCGGGTTCGCGCCATGCTGGTCCCGCGTGCCGCAACCCGCCACGTGGCCGTCTTCGTCGGAGCCGACCACCATGCCGTTCATCCCGCTCTGGGCCGGCTTCGAACGCTCCTGAAAGAGATCGAGCCCGGAAGCGAATTCCGTATTTCCCGGTTGGAGGAGTTCTTCGAGGCGGCGTCAGCCGAAGCCGTGGCGTTACCGGTGATCGGTGGTGAGCTGCGCTGGTCCTATGGCTACACCTGGACGCTCCAGGGAGTCCACGCCACTCGCGCACCACTCAAGCGCCGGCATGGACTGGCCGAGCTGTCCCTGGCCCGGATCGCGGAGCCCCTCGCGGCCCTGGCGCAGTTCACCCGGGGCGGCGATCAGCGCCCCCTCCTGCGCCATGCATGGCGCGTGCTGCTTCAGAGTCAGTTTCATGACTCCCTCGCCGGGACGACCAGCGATGCCGTCGCCCAGCGGGTCCAGCTCCGGCTGGACGACGCCCTGAACCTCGCGTCCGAGATCTCACGCGGCGCGCTCGATGAGCTGGTAGGGAACATCCCCGACCGCTCGAGGTCCAAACCCGAAAGCGCCGCGCCACGGCTGGTGCTCTGGAATCCGGTGCCACGACGACGCAGGACGATCGTCGTGGCAGACCTCAGCTGGTTCCGGCGCGACGTGCTGGTGGGTCCCCCCGGAGACCGGATGTCCCGGGTCGGCCCCGGGCAGCATCCGTTCCACCTGGTCGGCTCCCAGGGAGAGGTGGCGGTTCAGTCGCTGGGATGGCGGGCCGGGCAGGAGCGGCTGGACGCCCCGCATCACTATCCCGATCAGGACGAGGTTGACTGGACCCGGGTTGCCTTCCGGCCACCCGAGATAGGCGGTCTCGGCGTACAGGTACTGGAGCCGGGTGACCATCGCTTTGCGGGGCTGCACGGGACAGCATGGCAGAAGGGGCGCGCGCTGGGAAACGAGTTTCTGGAGGTGAGGATTGCGGCCAATGGCTCGCTTCAGCTACTCGATCGAAGGAACCAGGAACGATTCCGCGATCTCTTCGTCCTCGAGTCCGGCGGCGACATTGGCGACAGCTACACCTACTGCCCTCCGGCCGAGGACCAGGTGCGGCGAACCGCCGGCGATGTACAGCTGAGGACCCTGGCCGCGGGGCCGCTCGTCGCGTCGGTCGAAGCGCATTGGCGCATGGCGGCGGGGCGAGGCGAGCGGGATGGGCGGAGCGGGAGCATCGGAGTTCGGCTCATCGTAACCCTTCACGCCGGGTGTTCGGCGGTCCGATGCACCTTCGAGATCGACAACCACGCCTCCGATCACCGGCTCCGGCTGCGATCCGCAACCGGGCTCCCCGGCGGCGAGGCGGTAGCAGGTTCCCACTTTGGTGCGGTCGCGCGGCCGCCGGTGGATCTCGCCGGCCGACGCTACTCGAGCGAGACGCCTGTCGCTACGGCGCCAGCCCACCGCTTTGTCGCGAAGGCCACGAAGGGTCGGGGGTTGGCGCTGTTCGCCCCCGGGTTTTTCGAATACGAGCTCGACCGCAAAGGCGACCTGCTGGTCACCCTGCTCCGAAGTGTGGGACAGCTCTCGTCGGATCGCTTGGCGACCCGTCCGGGGCACGCCGGATGGCCGGTCGCTACGCCTTTGGCGCAATGCCACGGCGTGGAGCGGCTACAGCTCGGGATCAGCCCGATAACCGAAACCGAGCTCGCCGGTGGTACCACCGTCCCCGAACTTTGGGAGGATCTTTACTTGCCGGTTCGCGGCGTGTGGCTCCGGCAGGCGTCACCGCTCGCGCCGGCTTCGGCGGATGTGCGCCTGGAAGGATATGGCCTGGTGTTTTCGGCGGTGAAGCCGGCCGAAGCTGGGGAGGAGATGGTCCTTCGGTGTTACAACGCCACGGAGCGGCCCACCGCGGGTCTCTGGCACTTCGCCGAGCCGGTGAGCAGCGCCCGGCGGGCCCGTGCCGACGAGAGGGTTCTGCACGACATCCGCCTGGGAGAGGGCGGGCGCATCGTGCCGTTCCATGCCGCGCCCCATGAGATCGTCACCATATTGGTGGCGCTCACCCCACCGGGCTAACTTTGCGCATGCGAGAGCTGCCGTCGCTGCCCTGCTTTCCCTGTCCCCATAGCTCCTCCTGTTGTGCATACGGCGTCACCCTGAGCGAGGAGGAGGCCGTCGCCATCTCCAACATCCATGGGGGGGCCGCGGTCTATCGGACCCGCTGGGGGGAATGGAGAACCCGGGTCAAGGGAGGCCGCTGCATTCTGCTGAAGGGCAACGTTTGCACCATCCACGCTCAGCCGTACTATCCGGCGGTCTGCCGGGGGTTCCCCTGGACCGACGCCGAGACCGGCGGGCCGTACGAGTACGACCAGACTATCTGCCCGGAGTTCGTGCAGCGGCCGGAGTTGACTCAGATCGGCAAAAGCGTGAGCGGGACTAGAACGTGCGTAAGCGGTGAGCGGGACGACGGCACCAAGACCTCCAACCTGCAGTAGGATTCATATGAGCTTGTTTTCCCGCTTGCCGCTCACGCTCGTCCTCGCCCCGCTCACGCTTTTCCTCATGGCCTCCATGCCTTCTCGCGCCGCTGCCCAGTCCCAGGACAAGGCCCTGGAGCGGGCCAGGAAGCTGCTGCGCTCCACGCCCTTGATCGATGGGCATAACGACCTTCCCTGGGAGATCCGCCAGCGCAAGGATGCCCCCAGGGACGTTCCCCACTACGACCTGCGGCAGACAACCGAAGGCCACACCGATCTGGCCCGGCTGGCCCAGGGTCAGGTGGGGGCCCAGTTCTGGTCCATCTATGTCCCGGGGGAGATCAAGGACAGCGGCTTTGCCAAGGTGCAGCTGGAGCAGTTCGACATCGCCCGGCGCATCGTGGCGCGCTACCCCGACCGCCTGGCGCTGGCGCTGACCGCCGAAGACATCGAGCGCAGCTTCAAACGGGGCCGGGTTGCCTCCCTGCTGGGCATGGAGGGCGGCCACGTCATCGAAAACTCCCTCGGCGCGCTCCGCTCCTACTACGATCTCGGCGCCCGCTACCTGACGCTGACCCACAACGTGACCCTCGACTGGGCCGACGCGGCGCTGGACTCGGCCCGCCACAATGGACTCACCGAATTCGGGCGGGAGGTGGTCCGGGAGATGAATCGCCTGGGCATGTTGGTGGATCTCTCGCATGTGTCGCCCGCCACGATGAGCGACGTGCTCGACCTGGCCGAGTCACCGGTCATCTTCTCGCACTCCTCCGCCAAGGCCCTCACCGACCACGGCCGGAACGTGCCCGACTCGATTCTGAAGCGGCTGCCCCGGAACGGCGGGGTGGTGATGGTGACGTTCGTTCCGGCGTTCGTGTCGCCCGAAGTAGCCGCCTGGGAGGCGCAAGCGAAGGAACAGACCGACGGAATCAAGGAAGCGGTGAGCGACACGGCCGAACAGCAGCGCCGCTTCGAGGAGTGGAAGGGAACCCACCCACGCCCGAGCGCGACGCTCGAGCAGGTGGCGGATCACATCGAGCACGTGCGCAAGGTGGCCGGCCCGGATCACGTGGGCATCGGCAGCGATTTCGACGGGATCGACACCACCCCCGAGGGGCTGGAAGACGTCTCCAAGTTCCCCCAGCTCTTTGCCGAGCTGATCCGGCGCGGCTGGAGCGACGCCGATCTCAAGAAGCTGGCGGGGCAGAACGTGCTGCGGGCGCTGCGGGCGGCAGAAGCCACGGCGGCCCGGCTGCAGAAGGCGAGACCGCCGTCGACGAAAACGATCGAGCAGCTCGATGGGAAACAGTGAACGGTGAACAGTGAACGGTGAACAGTGAACGGGCCACTCCACCCCTCCTGTTTACCGTTTACCGTTTACCGTTCACTGGCCTCATGCGCAGAATCACGATACCGAAGACCACCGCCATTCCCGCAAACGCGAACCACTGAATCGCATAGTTCAGATGCGGCCCATCGTTGATCGGCGCCGCCTCGAGCCGCCGGGGAAAACGGGGTAGCGCTGAATCGGGCGCTTGCCTGATGTAAATCGGCGCCAGCTGGTACGGTATCCGGGCCGCCAAAGCATCCCGGTCGAGACGCGCCCAACTGGTTCGGTGATCGCGCTCCAGCGGCCGCCCATCGCCCGATGGCACCAGAGAAGCTGTTCCGCTCACCCGAACTCTGCCCACCTCCCGTACCAAGTCGGTCCCCACGGTGACGGCATCCGGCGTCGGCATGAAGCCGCGGTTCACCAACACCGCGGTTCGCCCGTCATCCAGCACCAGCGGAGATACGATCTCAACCCCTGGCGCTCCTCTATAGGATCTGCCCCGAACCACCACATCGTAGGTGTGATCGTAGTGGCCCGTGGCCCGGACCTGGCGGCCATTCAGCGTTGGGTTCAGGGCCCCGGCCGGGTCAAGGCCTACCTCCGGGGCCGCGCGGGCGGCCAGCGCAGTGGCGTTGGCTGCACGGCGTTCTTTCAGCCGGGCCAGCTGCCAGAATCCCAGCCGCAGGCAGACGAGTGTGATGAGGGCAAAGCTGCCGAACAGGAGGATGCGGGCACGAAACGACACGAGATGGTCTGACCTTTGCGATACCGGGAATCAGTGCGCAGGCGTGAACCCAAAGTAATGTCAGCGGGAGACCCAATGCCCACCCTTCGGCCAGTCCGGGTAGCAGCCGTGTCGGTGGCGGTCATGGCCGCCCTCACCGGCCAGTCTAGAGTATCATGGGCTCAAGAGCCGTCCGATGGGCTGGTGGAAGTGCCCGAACCCGGCCCGGCGCGCGAACCCCGCCGCGGCGGTTTCTGGCTCGGGCTCGGCCTGGGAGCGGGTGGCGAGTCCTTCGATCTTCAGCCCGGCATCGGGTACAGCAGTGTGCTTTACCGGCCGACCGTCTCATTCAGGCTCGGCGGTACCATCAGCCAGCGCTTCAGACTGGGTGCCGAGGTTCTTACCTGGATCAACCAGGTCGGCCCGGCTGTCGAATCTCTGAGCAGCGCCCTCTTCATTGCCCAGTTCTACCCCTGGACCGGCGCCGGCCTGTATCTCAAGGGCGGGGCCGGCATCGGTCGCAACGCCGTGAGCTTCGATGACGGGTACGATGAGGGAGACACTGGTTTCGCCGGGCTGATCGGGGCCGGTTACGAGCTCAGGCTGGGGCGGCGGTTATTCCTGAATCCGAGCATCGATCTGGTGGGCCATCGCTACGATGACAGCCCCATCGGGGACTATCGGGAGCGGCTCGTCAACTTTGGCTTGGGCATAATGTTACAAACGGGCAGGTGAGGTCGGATCTGAAACCACTTCCGATCCCGGCTTCGGGTCGCTATTCTAGGTGACCCCACCCTTCACCCGGCGCGTCCGCGAATCGGCGTTCTTCATTTCTTCGTCCGTGTGATTCCCATGGCTACTGCACTCCCCTCGCGCGCAATCCTCCTGCTTCTGGCCGGCGCACTCGGCTGCTCCAGCAGCGAGCTACTCCTGCCTGAACCTCCCGGGGCTGAAATCGTCGCACTGTCAAAGTTTGAAGGTGACGACCAGGTGGGCACCGTGGGTGAGCAGCTGCCGGCGCCACTGGTGGTACGGGTCCTCACTGTGCAGCGCGAGCAGCCCGCCACCGGCCGTACGGTCGAGTTCGTGACCACCGGAGGCGGTGCGGAGATCGCGCGGGCCACCGCGGTCACCGACAGCGAGGGGAGGGCAACCTGGAGGGCCGTGCTCGGAACCGCTCCCGGCGATTACCTCATTCAGGCCCGTCTGCTGGTGGAAGAGGGTGAGCCCCAGATCGAGGAGTTCATTGCCCGGGCGAATCCGGGGCCACCCGACACGCTGCGTGCGGAGAGCCCCGTGAGTCAGGCCGCCCGTAGAGGTGAGGACCTCGATCCGCCCCCCGCGGTCAAGATCCTGGACCGGTTCGGCAACCCCGTGCCCAATGTCCAGGTCGCCTGGCAGGTTCTCTCCGGCAACGGCGAGATCAGCGAGCCGATCACCCGCACCGGGGACACCGGCACAGCCACTGTGAACTGGCAGCTGGGCAATCGGCCCGGAGTGCACAAGCTCACCGCCACCATCGAGCGCGCCACCGGCTCGCCGGCGCTGTTCACGGCGACGGTGCTGTTCTAGCTGCCGTGGCGGTGCCACAACAGGCAACTTGCCCGGACTGCTAAGTACAAAATTCGCTTTGCTTTATCCATCGCGATCTCGCCCGCCCTGCGGCACACAAACTGCTTTCCAGCCCGGTCACTAGCCGCCGGCGCATCGGTACCGCCCGCAATGTAGTCTTTCAAAAACTGGAAGCGAATGGGGTTAAAACAGTTAGCCCGCTTCTGTGACCCAGGTCCTTTTTTTCAGGCGGCCGCCCGAATAGACTCCGGCCTGAAATCGACGCCATACAGTTCCCACGCGGAGTTTCGCGCCGCACTACAGACTCGTTACTGAGGCACACGTCGTGATTTCCAGCCGCCTGCTACGCGCGTTCATACTTGGGTCAGCACTCGCAATTGCCGCGTGCGGCGAAGGCCTGACCATCCCGGAGGAGGGGGCTGCCGCTCGCATCGAGATAACGGCTGGTCCCGAGAGTGGGCGCGTCGGAGCGGTCCTGGACCCTCCGCTCGAGGTTCTGGTCACTGACACACGCGGCCGGCCCGTGGCCGGCGCGGACGTCAGGTTCACCTTCGCCGATGGTGAGGTCGGCCAGGCCGCGCCGGCCTCGGCCCGCACCAACGCGGACGGCAAGGCCGCCACCACTCTGAGGCTCGGCGACCGCGCAGGACCCGTTACTGGAACCGCGGAAGTGCCGGTACCGGAGGGGGTCACGCCGGTGCGCGCCTCCTTTACACTCCAGGCCCTCCCATCCGACGCCAATGGCATTGCCCTGGTCTCGGGCAACCCGCAGACTGGAACCGTAAACAGTGTGCTGCCGGAGCCACTCGTAGTGGTCGTCACCGACGTCTCCGGGAATCCGATTCCCAACGTTCCGATCCAATGGACAGTTACGGGCGGTGGCAGCGTAAGTGCCTCGGAGACGCTCACGGGGTCTGATGGCCGCGCGTCGGTCACCCGTACTCTGGGCCCGACAGCAGGCTTGCAGTCCACCGAGGCCAGCTCCCAGGTGAGCCTGGCGGGCTCGCCGGTTGTGTTCACCCATACCGCTACGGCCGGCGGAGCCAGCGGAGTGGTGATAGTGTCGGGCAACAACCAAAGCGCGCAGGCGGGTACCGCGCTGGCGGATCCACTGGTGGTGCAGGTACTCGATGCCCAGGGCAACCCGATCCCGAACCGGCCCGTTACCTGGGTAGTGGCCGAAGGAGCGGTCGACCCGGAGACCAGCACCACCGACGGGCAGGGTCACGCCAGCACCAGGTGGACCGTCGGCTCGACGCCGGGCCCCAAGACCGCGCTCGCCGTCGTGTCTGGTGTCGGCAACGCCACCTTCAACGCGACCGCGACAGGCGGCTCGGTCAGCGCGGGGAATTCGTCGGTCTCGGCCTCCCCCTCTACCGTAGGCGTGGGTGCTACCAGCACCATCACCGTGACCGCCCGCGACGACAACAACAATCCGGTGCCCGGTGCGTCGGTCACGCTGGCCTCGTCCGGCAGCGGAACCATCTCGCCCGAGACCGCGTCGACCGACGGTAACGGTGTGGCCACGTTTTCGTTCAGCTCCACGGTGGCAGAGACCAAGACCATCACCGCCACCGCCGGTGGAGTTGTCATCAGTGATCGCGCCACGGTCACGGTCCAGAAGGCAAGCAGCAGCACCCAGATCACCGAGGAAGGTGACGATCCGTCCCGGGTGGGGGAGCCTCTCATCATCGAGTTCACCGTCACCGGCAGTGGCGGCACGCCCAGCGGCGAGGTGATAGTGACGCTGAGCGGGGGAGACGAGGCCTGCCGCGCGCCGCTGGCGAGTGACGGCACTGGAGCGTGTACGCTCACGCCGACGCAGCCGGGGCCTCCCGGCTCCAACAACCGCCGCGTCATTACAGCCAGATATGGCGGGGATGCGCAGTTCTCCGCCAGCAGCGACATGGAGAATCACCGGGTGCTTCCGGCGGAGGAGCCCAATACGGGCCCGACCGCGGCGTTCGATTCGCCGACGTGTACGGTGGGTTAGCCGTGCCAGTTTACCGATGGGAGTAGCGATAGCGACGGCAACATCACGAGCCGGGCCT
The DNA here is from genome assembly GCA_963840165.1 of uncultured Gemmatimonadales bacterium. Taxonomy (GTDB): domain Bacteria; phylum Gemmatimonadota; class Gemmatimonadetes; order Gemmatimonadales; family GWC2-71-9; genus CAVVWJ01. The sequence continues at coordinate 81,069 of CAWIXT010000006.1, read as the reverse complement.
GGACCTTCCAGGACGGGACGCCTCCATCATCGAACCAGGAGAACCCGTCGGTCGTGTTCGCCAGTGCGGGTCCCAAGACGGTCACGCTCACGGTCACCGATGATGACGGCGCGACGGACGACGTTACTCATAGCGTCACGGTCAATACGCCACCGACCGCAGGTAATGACACTTATCAGATTCCGGATGACCAGATCACCACTATTCCAGCGCCTGGGGTACTGGCAAACGACGACGATCCGGACGACGCTCCCCAGCCGTTGATTGCACGAGTTACCTCCCAGCCAGCGCAGGGATCGGTGACGATGGAGCCGGACGGGTCATTTACCTACACTCCGGCCGGAATTAGTTCGGGCTTTGATAGCTTCACGTACGAAGCATTCGATGGGGCTAACGCCACCACGGCAACGGTCAGTCTTACCTTTATAGCGGGTGTCAGACTGAAATAGGGCCGCGCAGATGTGATCTTCCTCATATCAGCATTGAAGGGCCACGGCTAACATTGCGTGGCCTTTTGCTTTAACCGGGACGTGCCGTGCTTCGCTACGCTACTTTGCTCACCGCCACCACCCTGTTTCTCACTGTCCTCTCTTGCGACGGGGGCGACCTGACGTTGCCGGAGGAATCCGGCCCTCCCGCGTCCATTACGATGGTCAAGGGCAATGAGCAGGAAGGCCCTGCGGGCGCCCCGCTCAGAGACTCCATCGTGGTGAAGGTGACCGACAGCGCCGGGAACGCGGTGGCGGGCCAGCAGGTGGTGTTCATCCTGGCCGACGAAGTGCCCGGCGCCGAGGTGACCCCTGACGCTACCGTGACCGGCGCGGATGGGACTGCGGCGGCCCGATGGGTGTTGGGCGGCACCGGCGGAACCCAGCGGGTGGTGGCCCGGGTGGTGAGCGACGCGGCGGCAGGGGCTCTCGAAGTACGCTTCACTGCCTCGGCGAGGGTCCCGCCCCCCGGGGCCGACCGCCTGGCACTGCTGCAGCAGCCATCCCGGACCGCGACCGCGGGGTCGGTGCTCTCCCAGCAGCCCGTGGTACAGATCCAGAACGCGGGCGGAGCCGACATCGCCCGGCCCGGTGTCCCGGTGGTCGCCGCGGTGGCCTCAGGCAACGGCACTCTCCTCGGCACCACCACTCGGCTCACCGATGTCAACGGACAGGCCCTGTTCACTAACCTGATCATCAATGGCGGCCCCGGGGATCACGTCCTGATCTTCGCGGCCGATGGCTATGCTTCGGTTACCTCCGACGTCATCGCAGTCGCGGCTGCCCCCGGCGGAGGTGGCGGGGGCGATGATGATGATGATGACGGGGGCGGCGGCGGCGGCGGCGGCGGCGGTGGAGGAGGTGGTAGTGGTGGAGGCGGTGGCGGTGGCGGAGGCGGTGGCGGTGGCGGCGGCGCCAACCAGCCGCCCACGGCAGCGAACGATGTCTACGACACCGTCGAGGGCTCCGATGTAACCCTGACGGTCAGCGCCGCGGACGGCGTGCTGCGGAACGACCGGGATCCCGAGAGCGCCGAGCTGGTCGCGTCTAACGCCAGCGATCCGCCGAACGGCACCGTGAGGCTGGAGCGGAACGGCTCGTTCAGCTACACGCCGGCGCCCAACTTCTTCGGCGATGACGAATTCACGTACCGGGTGAGCGACCCATCCGGGAACTCGAGCACCGCCACGGTGACTATCCACGTCGCCCCGAGGAACGATCCGCCCTGGTTCGGACTGTCGGAGGAGGAGGTGACCGTCGCCAGCCGCAGCGGACCTCAAACGGTGCGAGGTTTTGCCCGGGGAGTTCACGCCGGAGCGGAGAATGAGCCGGACCAGACCCTCGAGTTCGTGGTGCTCTCGAACAGCCGTCCCGAGCTCTTTACCGAGCAGCCGGCCATTACGCGGGACGGCGCCCGGAGTGACACCGGGACCTTGAGATTCACGCCGGCTGCGGGGCGGGAGGGGACGGCGGTGATCGTCGTGGTGCTGCGCGATAATGGCGGCACCGCCAACGGCGGAAAGGACACCAGTCCCGAGCGAACTTTCGAGATCAGAGTCCGCGATTAGCCTATGTGATCCGCCTCATATCCGAGCGCGGTCCGGGAGCGTAAGCTACCGTATTGTCCGGCTTTACTACTCCAGAGCTGGAGCCCCTGTGCCCCGCCTGATCGCTGTTGCCGGTTTCGCTCTTTCAGTTTCGGCTTTCCTCGGCTGCGGTGGGGAAGACCTCGTGCTTCCGGGAGACGGGACCCCCGCGGAGCTCAGCATAAGTGGCGATAACCAGTCCGGCGCTCCCGGGTCGGCGCTGCCCGACTCTCTGGAAGTTCGGGTGCTCGACAATGCCGGCCTCCCGGTGCCGGGCCAGCTGGTCACATTCGCGCTCGAGACCGACGCGCCCGGCGCCGAGGTGAGCCCGGAGACTGCCACCTCGCGCTCCGACGGGATCGCCCGGGCCCTCTGGGTACTGGGCCGCACCAGCGGGGTTCAGCGAGCCGTGGCCCGCGTCGCGCGGGATGGTGCCGACCCGCTCGAATTCAGATTCAGCGCCAACGTCGGCACCGGCGCTCCGGTCCGGATCGCCATCGGTGAGGGCAACGAACAAACCGCACCGGCCGGAACCACTCTGCCCGCCACAGTCGTTGCCTTGGTGACCGACGAGTTCGGCAACCCGGTTTCGGGCGTCGAAGTCCTCTGGGAGCCTGAAGACGGCAGCGTCGAGCCCAGCAGGTCTGTTTCCGGCGCTGACGGACGCGCGGCAACCATCTGGACCCTGGGCAGCGCCGCTGGAAGCCAGACGCTGACCGCGACCAGCGAAGACCTGGATGGCTCACCCCTGACCTTTACTGCCGTGGCGCGTGCCGGCAGTCCCAATACTCTGGTCAAGGTGTCGGGCGATGATCAGTCGGGCCAGACCGGCAGCGAGCTGGGCAGCCCGCTGGTCGTGCGCCTGCTGGACGGAGCCGGGAACGGAGTACCGAACCGGGCTGTCAGCTGGGTGGTGGCCACCGGAGGGGGGAGCGCCAGCCCTGCCACCAGCACCACCGATGAGAACGGCCGGGCTTCTACCGAGTGGACCCTCGGATCCGCGCGGGCAGAACACGCTGAACGCCGTGGTCTCGGGGGTCGGGGTAGTGGGGTTCACAGCGACCGCAGGAGGTGGCGGGGGCGGTGGTGGGGGCGGTGGCTCGACCCCGAGCCAGCTGGTATTCCGGGTTCAGCCATCGGACACCGAGGAGGACGAGATCATGTCTCCCTCGGTCGAGGTGGCGGTCCTGGACCAGTCCGGAAACCGGGTGACTGATCGGGAGTTCCCGATTAAACTTGAACTACTCGATCGCCGCGGCAGGGTGAGGGCTGACGGGACGGTGACGACCCGCTCCGGCGTCGCCACGTTCACCATCAGAGTTGACAGGGACGGTGAATATCGACTGCGTGCCTCCACCGACGGGCTACCGTCGGTCGAAAGCGACCGATTCAAGGTCAAGAAAGACTGAATCCCGCCGGCCACTCCACTGGTCTGCTATAGGCATATCTCTCACCCTGCTGGCCCTCTCGGCCTGCAGCGGTGACGATCTTCTCCTGCCCAGCTCGGGCCAGCCGGCCCGCATCACTGTGGTCAGCGGCGACCTTCAGACCGGTACCGTGGGCCAGCCTCTGGGTGATCCCTGGGTGGTCGAGGTGACCGATCCCGAGGACCGGCCCGTCGCAGGGGTCGAGGTTGTCTTCGTCGCTCCGGGCGATGCAGTGGTCGTCCCGAATGACACAGTAGTTACCGGCAGTGACGGCAGGGCGACGGTCCGCTACACGCTTGCGACTGCTTCCGGCGAACAGACCATCGAGGCACGGGCCAAGCCGGTGGTGCCGACGCCTTCGCTCACCACCATGTTGAGCGTTACTGCCCAGCCGGAGCCGGCTGTGCGGCTGTTGGCTGACGCCGGCAACCAGCAGGAAGGTGACCTGCAGACCGCGCTCGACGATTCGCTGGCCGTCAGGGCGCTGGATCGGTTCGGCAATCCTGTCGCCGGGGTCGAGGTTGTCTGGAACGCCTCCGACGGAACGGTCAGCCCGTGACTGTGGCGACCGGTCCCGACGGCCGCGCCGCCACACAGCGCACGCTGGGCAGCCGGCCTGGCCTCTATCGTACCACGGCGGAGGTGACGGGACTGGAGGGATCGCCGGTCGAGTTCGAGTCTACCGGCATTGCTCCCCCGAGCCCGCAGCTGGCACTGATCACTCAGCCCTCATCATCCGCCCCGGCGGGGGTGGAGTTCGACCGCCAGCCGGTTATCCAGCTCCGGGATGCCGCAGGAACGCCGCTCGCCCGCGCGGATGTGGCGGTGACGGTGCAGATCGCCGAGGGAGGGGGCTCACTCGGCGGCACCACGACGGCACGGAGCAACGCGGAAGGGCGGGTCTCGTTCACCGATCTGTCGGTTCGGGGCCGGCCCGGCTCCAGAAATCTCCTCTTTGCTGCAGTCGACTTCACACCGGCGACGTCGGAGGAGATCGAGGTCACGGTCGGGCCGCCCGCCAGCGGTCCGTCGTCCACTTCGGTTGGCAACGGCACCGCGGGCATCGCGACGGTGGTCTCGATCCACCTCGAGGACGAGTTCGGCACGGAGGTGGAGGATGCCGCGGGGTCGCTGAGGGTCAGGATCGAGGGCGCAAACCCGGGCGACGCCGCCGTAACCGAGCTGGGAAGCGGCGACTACTCGGCGTCATACACCCCGGGTGTCAGCGGCACGGATCAGATTACCGTTGAGGTAGACGGGCTCCCGGTGACCGGCAGCCCGCTGTCCAGCGTGGTGTCGCCCGGGCCGGCGGCGGCCTCGCAGACCACCGCCCAGGTCACGCGGGCCGGGGGTTTCTTCTTCGAGGTCACCATTCTGGTAACCGCGCGAGATGCGCAGGGGAACCTGGTCGGGCATGGCGGCGACCAGGTGCGGATTCAGATCGAGGGCTCGGACGTGCTGCGGGACGCCGAGGACAATGGAGACGGCACCTACTCCGATCGGTTCGTGACGGTTCTGTCCAACCCGCGGATCATAATTACTCTCAACGGGGAACAGATTTCCGGCAGTCCCTACGGTCCCTGAGTGTCGGTTGACCCTCTCCGACGCCGGGGCTATCTTGCTCCGCCGCAACGCCCTGGTGGTGAAACTGGTAGACACGCTATCTTGAGGGGGTAGTGCCGAAAGGCGTCGCGGTTCGAATCCGCGCCAGGGCACTTGGTGGGTGAGAAGTGAGAGGTGAGAAGTAAGAGGGCAAGGCAAGCCAGCTCTTTTTCCTCGCCCATCTACTTCTCACTTCTTACTTCTCACCTCTTACTTCCGAACGCCACTGTAGCTCAGGGGTAGAGCTCTCGATTCGTAATCGAGCGGTCGTCGGTTCGAATCCGACCAGTGGCTCTCCGTAGGCCCAACCCCCCGTCACTCACTTCCGCTCCGGCCGTTTCCGCCAGCTCCCCACCGTTCGTCTGTGTCACATGGTACGCCCACATTGTCGCCAATCCCTTGAGATCGGCTTGACCAGGCTTGCCCAATCTTTCGGGAGTCGGAGGTTGCAGGATACCTGAGCCCGCGAGGAGCCTCATCCCATGAACCGTAGCTTCACCCGCCGCCAAGCCGTTGCCCGCCTGGCCGGCCTGGCCGCTACCCCGCTGCTCTCCCACTGTGGCGTCGATAGCCTGCTGTCCCCCTCCCTCGACCTGGGCGACCCGGTGTCTCCAATTCGGCTGATCGGCGGGGGCGATCCGCACGTCACGGTACCGACAAATTGGTCAGCATGGCACATCAGCAATCACATCAAGGCCATGCTCGACCGGGACCCGCGCGCCAGTGCCTTCTGCGTCGGAGACCTTGTGCCCAACGGCACGGCGCAGCAGTTCGCCAACCATTACGCGCCGTCGTGGGGCCGGTTCAAGCACCGGACGTTTCCGGCAATGGGTAATCACGACATGCAGGCGGACCCCACCGGGATGCCGTACTACGACTACTGGGACGGGATGGGCGTGGGCGAGCGGGGCAAGGGCTACTACCACAAGCTGCTTGGCGACCACTGGCTGCTCGTGGTCCTGAACAGCCAGCACGTTCGCCCGGAGCAGACAGCATGGCTCAAGGAGCTGCTGCCTCTGCACCCGAACCGGCACATCATCGCGATGTGTCACTTCCCATTCCTGAGCAACCCCTGCCTCCACCACGGGGTAGGGAGCAATATGGACTGGCCCGGCACCACCGGCATCGGACAGTTCGTCGCGGTCCTGCAGGCAGCGGGCTGCGAGCTGTACGTGGCTGGACATTGCCATAGCTATGGGCGGACTCCGCGGCTGGTGCGGAATACCAGGAACCTGCGGGAGCCGTTCGTCTCGGAGAGCGGGATGCGCCAGTTCGTCGTCGGCACCGGCGGGGTGAGCACCATGACGCCCACGAGCATCCACCGGCTGATGGACGCCAACAGAACCCCGGGTGGGAGGACCATCAACCACGTGCGAGGGATAGTCGAGTTCGCTCTGTACCCTGACCGCTACGAGTGGAAGTTCACCCAAGTGGCAAGCAAGACCGGCCTCGGGGCGGTCCGCGATAGTGGCACCCAGGTATGCCGGAATGCGCTGGTGGCTCTCAGTGCCTGAGCCGCTTTCTGAGGTCACGCGCGTTCTTCAACCGCACCGACTCTCGAAGCATCTCACCGGCTCGGTCCAACCCAGCACTCGCTAGGGGCCCACCATAACGATCTTCGCGACCGATGGGACTCCCGATCCGCTGATCAGAAACAGCATGTAGGGCCCGGGCGGGGCGAGGTTGCCGTTACGTGGGGCTGTAGCGCTGAGAGTCGAGCCGTTGGTGGTGAAGGCCACCTCATAGAGGAGCTGGCTCATGTTGAACGCGTGGGTCACAGAGGAAAGCCGGATCAGGGTCCCTCGGGTCACGGATCCCGCGTCGGGCGTCTGGACGGTGAAGGGCTGCCCGTAGGAGAGCCTCGATGGCGCCGATGAGATGGTTGGCCGCGCAGCCGGGCTGCCGTCGGAGTTGAACAGGTACGGTGGGCTGAACACCTGCGCCGAGAACTCGCTGTTGGCGTAGGTGATGCCACCGCCCTCGCCGCTGCCGCTGGAGAGCACCTGCCCGCTGGGCAACAGGACCGCGGTCCCATGGTACGTCCGGTTCCTGCTCTCGGAGGCCATGGTTCTCCAGGACTCGGTCCGCGGGTTCCACAGCTCAGCCGCGTGGACCGCACCCGCCTGACTGTTGAATCCGGCCCCACTGGTCCCGCCGGTCACCAGCACGCTGCCATCAGCCAGCACGGTGGCGTTCATCTGGCGCCGGGGAAAAGCCATGCTGGAAACGGTCCGCCAGGAAGGAGACGCCTGGTTGAGATCGATGATCTCGGCCGACGAGGTCGGTGGGTCGCCGCCTCCGGCGTACAGGATCTTTCCGGGCGCGTACATCACGGCCGATCCGAGGGTCCGGTCCGCCACCTTCCGGTTCGCGACCGTGGTCCACTGCCCAGCCCCATTGACGTCGAGATATCGGCTGGTCTGGGGGAAGCCCGCCATGAATACCTTACCGTTCGGCGCGACAAACATTGCCGGGTAGTATGGATCCGGGATCGCCAGGGGGGCGCTGGTCAGTCTGCGCCAGGTGCTCCCGTTCCAGATCTCAGGGATGGTCACTACTGCCTTGGTTGTATCATGCCCGGACACGGCGAGAATCTCGCCATTCGGCAAGGTGGTAGTGGTGGCATAGTAGCGCCCCTGCGCCATGTTGCTGGTGGCGCTCCAACCGGCCGAGCCTGGGTTAAAGACCGTGGCCAGCCGGAGGCCCAGAGTGCCGGTGCTGGTCCCTCCCACCACTATGAGGCGGCCATCGGGAAGGAAGGTGTGGGCGCTGCAATAGATCCGGTACGTCTTGCTCACAGGGGTGAACCCGCTGCTCGCATCCCAGAGCTGTGCATCCCCCTCATCACCCCACAGCAGGACCTTGCCGGTCGGCAGCACGTGCGAGTGCACACCCACTACCGGTGTCGTGAACAAGGGATCCCACCGTCCCATGCCGGTGCCGGCAATCTCGGTGGCCGTGTGGGTAAACGTCACGGGAGAGCCGGTCAGCCCGGAGGCGGTAGCGACAGTTGTCTGCTGCCCCGCAGTACCCCCCAGGGTCCGCGTCACCGATGCCTGGCCGTTGGCGCCGCTCTGGGTTGACGCTTCGCTCAGGCTCCCACCGCCGGTCATGCTCCAGTTGATAGTTACGCCCTGGACCCCGGTGCCGGAGGCATCAGTGACCCTCACCACCAGCGGGTCTTCCAGCGCCGTCCCCACCGAACCGGTCTGGGGATCGCCAGACACCTTCTCGAGCCGGGTCGCCACGCTGATGGAGGTGCAGCTGACCGAGAAGCTGAGCTCCGCCGTTGCGCTGGCTGTGACCGTGGTGGTCTGCGATGCTCCGCCTGCCACGACGCAGTTCGCCGCCAGTCCGCTGAGGACGACGGTATGACTGCCGGCCGGAACGCCGGTGAACGACACGTTGCCGGAGGTTCCCACCGAGAGGCCGGGCTCCGCACCGTCCAGCTGGGCCACGTAGCCGTCTGGATCGACCGGTGAGCCGGAGGTTGCAACACTCACTCGGATACTACCGGTCGTGGCAGTGCACGCGATTTGAAAGGTCACCTCTGCGGTGGCTCCCGCGGCGACCGTTATGGATCGCGTACTGCTCTGTTGCACGGTGCAGTTCCCGGCCATATCCGCAAGCGTCACGGTGTGAGTGCCGGCGGCGATGTTCGTGATCGTAGCTGTGGCGCTCACGCCGATCGGTTGACTGACGCCCCCATCGATGGCGAAGGTGTACCCGTTTCTGTCGGGATCGGGACCCGTGGTAACGGTCGTGATTCGGAGGCTGCCTGCTCCCGGAGGAGGTGCCGCGCAACTGATGGTGTACACCACACCGGCGTCCGCTCCAGCACTGACGTTTACCGACCGTGAGTTGTCTCCCTGGATCAGGCAGTTGGCGGACACGCCACTCAGCCCAATTAGATAGCTCCCTGGCCCGACCCCGGTGATGGTGACTGTGCCATTGACGGCCAACGCTCCGCGATCTCTGCCATCAATAGAGAGCGTGTAGCCGTCGGGGTCAGGGGATGGCCCACTGGTTGCCGTCGTTATGGTGAGCGTGCCAGTGGTTGCACTGCAGGTAATGTCGAAAGCGATCGTCGTTGTCTCACCGGCGGTGAGGCTGACTGTCCGGGGGTTGTCGCCCGACGCTGAACAATTAGGCGCTACCCCTCCGAGCTGCGCTGTATGGATGCCGGGAGTGAGTTCGGTAACAGTCAGGTTCGCTGCCGGACCTATCGACCGCGCCGGGGCGCCGTCAATCTGTACGGAGTAGCCGTCTGCGTCCGGCTCTGGACCGCTGGTCAAGGTTGTAATATCCAGGGTCGCAGAGGCAGGAGGCACGGTAACACCTTCCCCCCCGCCGCATTTGACCGCAGCGGCAACAGCAATGGTCAGTGCAATTGCAACACGGGGAAAGCGGTGCGGAAACACCATCCGTGGCTCCCTGCCGGTGGGTAGGCGAAAGAGTTACCGTTGCAGGGTCAAGGGGAAGTCAAGAGAGCGCTAGTCTCTATCGAACCGCGCCATTCCCCATAGAACCATAAGCAACAGCACCGTCGCGCCCACCGCCAGGACGTAATAGCCCAGACCCGCCGCTATTCCGATCGCTGCCGTGGCCCAGATGGATCCAGCCGTCGTCAGTCCTTGAACCGACTCGCCGGTCCTCGACACGAAGATGACGCCGCTGCCCAGGAACCCCACGCCGATCGCCACCGCCTGGATCACACGGATGGGATCGGCTCGCATGCCGCCGTCTTCAACCGGGTAGCTCATCACCGCCAGCTCGGCCAGTACCGTGTACAGCGCCGAAGCGATGCCTACCAGCATGTGAGTCCGGAGCCCGGCCGGCTTCCGCGCTGCTTCCCGCTCCCAGCCCAGGACCGCGGACAAGGCGCCGGCAGCCACCAGGCGTATCAGGAGCAGAAGCTGGAGCTCCGGGTCTACGTTCACGATTGGCTGGGGGTCAGCCCGACTGGGACGTCCAGCGGGAAGAGCGGCAGTGCCCGCAGGTAACCGGGAAGGGGTCGATTGCGGTTGGAGTGGCGGCCTGGTAGGTGACGACAAAAGTGAATCCGCAGTTCTGGCAGCGCAGCGTTACGGTCACACACTTCTCCGGTGAGATTCTACCTCAGAATCGCATCACCGGGCGCCCGGCGCAGTGTCCCCCGCCACAGCCCGCCCGGGGAGGTCTCTCACACCGAGCCTGCAAAGCTTGTGCAACCGGGCGAGCGGAAGATGCAGATGGCTAACGAGATGGAACTGCGGCTGAGGCTGATGGGCGCGAGCGAGGCGTCGGGCCTACAACGAGGTTCCGGTCAGAAGCGGCTTCAGCGGGTGCTGCCGATAGGTCGGTTGCAGCGAGAGATACCGTACCATGGTGCGAGTCCCCGGCACCAGCAGCTCGTAATGATCCAGGAGGCGCAGCGAGCCGGCGGTCGCGTTCGCGAGCCCGGCGGTGGTCTGCATGAAATCAACCGCGAAGGCGATCGCTTCGGCCTGGTGCTCCGAGAGGTTGCCGTGGCCGTAGCGCCGCGGGTCCCTGATCGGCGGCACGCCGTCCCAGAGCGCGGCAACCTGGCCGGGCTCCAGGGCCTGCCACCGGTGTCCCAGCTCATGCGCCAGCGTGTGCCGTAGCTGGGCGTTTCCGGTCATGCGTCCTGGATCGAACGCGAGCGAATCCTTCCGCGCGATGTACTCCCCCAGCCGTCCTGCCTTGCGGCCCCGGAGTCCGATCAGACCGACCGGTGCCCGGGGGCTGCCGAACAGCTGGTATAGCGAATCGGCGTAGGGGCCGGTGGTGATGCCCCGGGCCGCCGCCCAGAGTCCGGTCGAGTCGCCGGGATCGACCAGGGGTTGGTCCTCGACCCAGCCGCCGGCCGCGACGCTGTCCAACCAGACCGGATGCGACGCCACATCCAGCAGCGGGCCGGGCACATCGGTCTCGAACACACCAGCGTCTATCCGGAAGATGTAAGTGGGCCGACCCCCAGCCTCGTCGATGTACGCGAGAGCCACCGTGGGCGGCCGGCGCTGCCGGCCACTGGCCTTGCGGCTGGGCCCCACAAGGGGGAAGCGAGTGACGTTGCCATCCACTGATCGGAAGACCAGCCCCCTCTGGGTGAGGGTGAACCGGCCCTGCTTGGGCGGGAGCCCCCGAGCCGAGAGGTAGCCGGGCACGATCGCGCCGAAGCGAGACGCCTTCCGAGCTCGGGTCGCGTTCCGCACCAGGCGGACCCGGAGGGTATCGTCCGGTCTTGCTGCCGGCGCCGCCACGTAGCCCGCCGTGCGAAACGCGGCGGGCAGCGACGCCATGACGCCGGCGGTCACCACCGCCGCGCACAGCAGCGGTCCCGCAATGGTAGCGCGGCGCGTCAACGGCGGGCGAAGCTCCCCGGATCGGGGGGAAGGGCCTCTACATGCGCGGCGGGATCATTCCAGGTGGTCTCTACCAGAATGCCGGTGAGAGCCACGATAAGCAGCACCATGGCGGCCAGGATCGCCATGGCGGTACGGCCGAATTCCTTGTTCTCGGCAGACGCGGTCATCGGGGTCCGAAGGACTGAAGTGTTGAAGGTTTGGTTAACTGGGAATGCGAAGCCGTTTTCCGGCCTTGAGCGTGTACTCCACAGGAATCCCATTGGCCCGACGCAGGGCCTTGAGCGAGATCCGATACCGGCGCGCGATGCCGCTCAGCGTCTCGCCCGAGCGAACCCGGTGGGTGGCCAGGCGTCCATGGCTACTCCCGCCTCGGGCCGGCTTACCCAACGCCCGCATGGCGAGGGCGGACGGGATCGCGACCGTCGGGATGGTGAGACGGCTCCCCGCCTTGAGTCGGGATGGCTTGACCCTGGGGTTTGCCGCCAGGATCTCGCTGGTGGGAAGGTGATAGCGGGCTGCGATCCCGCCGAGCCGCTCGCCGCGCCGCACCACGTGCGTCAGGAAGCGCACTCGCGCCTTGGGCGACAGGTCGGCATAACCTTCGGCGACCTTTTCGCCGGTGCCGGACGGAAGCCGGATGATGGATTCGGTCCGGGGTGGAGTGGCGAGTCTGAGATATTGCGGGTTGAGATCGCGGATCTCCGCCACGCTCACGTCTGCCAGCCGCGCGATGACATCGAGCCCGGTGGTCGAGCCGACCACGATCGAATCGTAGGTAAATGGAGCGGCAACGGGCGCGGTGATGCCGAAATGCTCCGGCTGTTTGGCAATGACGGCAGCCGCTATCAGCTTGGGGACGTAGTCCTGAGTCTCCACTGCCAGCAGGCGGGTGCTCGCCAGGCGAAAGAAGGCGTGGTCGCTGGTGATCTCGTGCGCCTCGACGGCGGCCTCGAGATCGTCAGCTGCCTCGGCTTCGGCCGCAGACTCCTCCTCCTCCGCGGCCGAGTCGGTGACCTCGCTCTGAATGAGAGTATCGCTCTCGGCATCCGAGGGTGTGTCCCACTGGAGCTTGCCCAGACTGCGGGAAACCTTGCCGGCGCCGGCGTTGTACGCCGCAGCGGCCAGGTACAGCGAGCCGAACCGATCCCGGAGGTGGCGCAGATGACGGGCGGCGGCATCGGTCGCCTTCACTGGATCCCGCCGTTCGTCCACCCAGCTGTCGATCCGGAGGCCGTATCCCTTGCCGGTTCCCTTCATGAACTGCCACATGCCGACCGCATGGGCCCGGCTGACCGCGTCATTCGAGTATCCGCTCTCGATCAGCGCGAGGTACCCCAGATCGCCGGGCAACCCTTCGGCCTCGAAGCGGCTCCGGATCATGGTCTCGTAGCGCGCGCCGCGGGTCAGGAACACCTTCATCCCGGAGCGGGACACTCCCTGAAAATGATTCAGGTAGTACTGCACCCGCGGATGAGACGCGAAGGTGCGGACGTCGATGTCCCAGCTGATCTCTTCGGCGCCGAACTCGGGCACCAGCCGGGAATCAGGTTCAGCGTCTGAGAGGTCATTGAGTGCAGCATCGGCGGCGGCGTCGTGGCCAATCGATGGCACTTCGATGCTCATCAGGAGCGGGTCTGGAACAACAGTGGCCACGGGGACAACCGGGGCCGGCGGAATGGAGGGTGCGCACCCGGCCAGGGCCAGGAGAGTGGTCCACAGGATGAGACGTCGCTTCATGCCTGCCAGGGATTAAAGTGCGGAAGAATAAACTGATGAAAGATTGGGGTCTCGCTCGCACAAAATGGGCCGCGCGATTCCCCGGGCGACGCTGCTTAAGTGACAAGGACTTACAAGTTTAGGCTCAGTCTGGCGGTTCTCCGGGGCCCGGCAAAAAACATTTCGCCCTGCAGAACGCACTGTTAGGACCCGACCACTTGCGGCATTAGTTTCCGCGCCCGATGAGCCAGCCGCGTCACGATCCCTACGAAGCGTTGCGAGTGCCGAATTTCCGCCGCTTCATCGCCAGCCTGATGGCAATGACCGTGGCGACCCAGATCCAGGCGGTGGTCGTGGCCTGGCAGATCTACGATCTCACCCGGGATCCACTGTCGCTCGGCCTCATCGGTCTGGCCGAGGCGATACCGTTCATCGGAGTGGCGCTGTTTGCGGGGCACGTCGCCGACCGGCACAACCGGCTCAGGATTTCGCTCGCGGCGCTGACGATCCTCTTCCTCTGTTCCGTCGCTCTGCTGGCTCTCACCCTGAGCCCCGGCATTATTACCACGGGGCGAGTGTGGCCCATCTATCTCGTCATTTTCATCAGCGGTATCGCCCGAAGCTTTCTGCAGCCCGCGCGCTCAGCCCTGGGCGCGGAGCTGGTGCCGCGGCGGATCTATCCCAATGCAGTGACGTGGCGGAGCTCCACCTGGCAGTTTGCCACCGTGGTCGGCCCCGCGTTCGGAGGGTTGCTGTATGGCTTCGGCAGCGCCACCGCGGCTTACGGGGTGGATGCCGTGATCATGGCCGCCAGTGTCGCGTCGCTGGCTGCCATGCGCCATCCCGCCAGATCGACACCACCTTCCACCGAGTCCCTTCTCGAGAGTCTGACCACCGGGGTCCGCTTCGTCCGAAGTCAGCCGATTATTCTGGGCGCTCTCTCGCTGGATCTGTTCTCGGTCCTGTTCGGCGGTGCGGTAGCCCTGCTACCGGTGTTTGCCGCCGAGATCCTGCACGTCGGTCCCCAGGGGCTCGGCGTGTTGCGTGCCGCGCCGGCCGTAGGAGCGGTGCTGATGTCGGTGCTGCTGGCTCACCGGCCTCCCTTTCGCCGGGCCGGTCGCACCCTGCTCGTGAGCGTGGCGATCTTCGGAGTCTCCATGGTCGGCTTCGGCTTGTCGCGGGACTTTCTGCTCTCGATCGCGCTACTGGCCGCGAGTGGCATGGCGGACACTGTCAGCGTCGTAATCCGCTCGACCCTGCTGCAGGTCCTGACTCCGGATCACCTGCTGGGGCGGGTCTCAGCGGTCAATGCTGTCTTCATCGGGAGCTCGAACGAGATCGGCGCTTTCGAGTCCGGGACGGCGGCGCGGTTGATCGGTACGGTGCCTGCCGTGGTACTCGGTGGCCTTGCGACGCTGGTGGTTGTCGCCGTGACGGCGCTGAAGGTTCCGGCGCTCCGGCAGCTGAAACAGATCGCAGCGCCAGTCACTAGTCACTAGCCAATAGCCAATAGCCTCCTAATACACCGCCAACACCGGCTCGGGTCCCTGCTCCAGCAGCACGGCCAGCCGCCGCAATCCTTCCTCCAGCCGCTCACGGCTCAGAGTGGCGCCCAGACAGACGCGCACCGCGTGGGGCGCGGTGTCTCGGCCGACCATGAACTCCTGAGACGGGGTCACCATGACTCCGCGGGCTTTCGCCTGGGCCACGAACGCTTCGGTTCGCCAGGGTTCAGGGAGCGGCAGCCAGAGGTGAAAGCTGACGGGCCCCGGCGGCAGCCAATGCCCCAGGATCTCTCGCGCAATCCGGTTCCGTGCCGCGGTTTCGGCGCGCTTCCATTCCACCATCTCGTCTGCCTCGCCGCTCTCGATCCATTCCGTCACCAGCTCCGCCAGTAGGGGCGACGTCAGCCAGGTGCTGGCCCGGACCGTGGCCGCTATGCGGTCGACCCGGCCCGCGGGAGGGACGACGTACCCGATCCGGAGGCCCGGTGCCAGGCTCTTCGATGTGCCGGTGACGTAGTACGTGTGCGAGGGAGCCAGCCGGGCCAGCGGAGGCTCGGGCGCCGATGGCAAGAAGCCGTTCACGTCGTCTTCCAGCAGCACAACGTCGTGAGCCACGGCGATCGCCGCAATCTCCTGGCGCCTTGCAAGCGGCATGGTCCGGCCGGTGGGATTTTGCAGATTGGTGACACAGAACAAGGCCCTGGGATTGGAGGAACGGCAAGCCGCTTCGAATGCGTCAGGGCGGATACCGAGGTCGTCCATGGGCAATCCCCGGAGCCGCAGGTGCAGCAGGCTCGCGAGTGCCTTGATTCCAGCGTACGTCACTTCCTCCGCCAGAATCAGATCGCCCGGCTGGGCGATGGTAGCGAGCACGACGGCAGCCCCGTGCTGTGCCCCGCTGGTGATCACGATCCGCTCCGGATCTGCTTCGAGCCCGCTTCGACTGACCCAGCTCGCGCCGGCGGCGCGATGGCGCGCCATTCCGGCTGCCGGCTGGTAATAGTCCACCAGCCGATCCAGGTCGGGTCGCTGCGAGATCACCTCCAGCGCACGCCGGAGGGTGGGCTCGCGCGGGTCCCGGACCAACCGTCCCTTGCTGAGGTCCAGCAGGGCAGGGTCATCTCCCTCGTCGTTGGCGCCCTCCCGCACGCTCGGCTCTCTACGCCGGACGAACGTTCCGCGTCCCACCTCGCCGCTCAGAAGGCCGCGGCGTTCTCCCAACGCGTAGGCCTTGCTGACGGTCCCAATGGCGAGCCCCAGCCGCCTGGCCAGCTCGCGCTGGGTAGGGAGCCGAGTGCCGGGGGGAAGCAAGCCGCCCTGGATGTCTCGGTCGAGTGCGTCCAGTAACGCCTGATACTTCGGCTCAGCGTCCGGAGGGATGCGGGGCAGCCATATTGTCATAGTAACAATGTGGCATTTGACAAGAATTGTGTCAACATTGATATTGGCTCAATCGCTATTCTCACTCTGCCCGGATGCCCATGTGACTTCAGCCCCCTGTGCCGCCGAACCTTCGGAAACAACGCCGGTGCGCCGCCTGGTCGAGAGCCCATTGACCGGGTCACGGGAGGTCCTTGCGCCCAGGCGGGTCTCGGGTCGCCGGGCGGTCATCGTGTGGCTGTGCCTCTGTGCTATCTGGGGGTCGACCTGGCTCGCCATCAAGCTGGGGCTCCGCGATCTCCCACCGCTGGGCTTTGCCGGACTGAGGTTTGCGGCCGCGGCCGTGATCCTTTTCGCCCTGGTTGCCGTGCGCAAGATGCAGCTTCCCCGGGCGGGCGGCGACTGGTACCTGCTCGGCTACACCGCGCTCCTCACCATCACCCTCAACTATGCGCTGGTATTCTGGGGTGAGCAGTACATATCGTCCGGGCTGGCCGCCGTGCTCAGCGCGACGGTGCCGCTGTTCGGACTTCCACTGGCGCACCGGTACCTGGCCACTGAGCGGCTCACTCTCGCCAAGGCTGCCGGCGTGCTGCTGGGGGTGCTAGGCGTAGCCATCGTGTGCTCCGGCCAGCTGGGCATCGGTGGTCCGCTGGCGTTCTGGGCCAGTCTGGGAATTATTGTCGCCTCATTGGCCACGGCCCACGCGGGAGTGTTGATCAAGGTTCGCGGCACCCACATCGAGCCCTCGGTCATTGCGGCGGTCCAGATGGCCGCCGGGTGTATTCCGCTTTTGCTGGGCGGTCTGGCGCTCGAGGGGAATCCGCTTCAGTTCCACTGGACGCCGCTTGCGTGGGCAGCGCTGGCGTACCTGACACTGCTCGGCTCGGTGGTCGCCTTTCTTATGTATTACTGGCTGATCCGCCACACCGATGTCAGCATGGTCATGATGATTCCGCTGGTCACACCGCTCGTCGCAGTCATTTTTGGGGTGGCGTTCGCGGGGGAAACTCTGGGATGGCACACTGCGCTCGGGGGCACAGCGATCATCGGAGGCGTGGCGCTGGCAGTGCTCCGAAGTGAGAAGTAAGAGGTGAGGGTGAGAAGTGAAAAGTCAAAAGTGAAGAGTGAAAATGAGAAGGCAAGCTGAATGAGTCTGCCGCGCCCCCTCACTTCTTACTTCTCTCCTCGCACCTTCTCACTTTTACTTTTCACTTTTTACTTTTCACTCCTCACCTCCTCAGGCGGCCTTGCGGGTCTCTACCTGACGCTTCAGCCAATCGATCTGGTCCTTGATGCTCTGTCGGGTGGCTTTGCCGGCGAGCCAGTCCAGCGCGCGCTTTCGCTCCTCCTCGGTAAACACCGGCGACTCGACCAACCTCTGGTAAAAGGCCACCTGCTTCTCGGTGGGCGCGTACGGCCCGAGCCGAGGCTGCATCTCTCCGCTCGTCCTCGCCTTTTCGGGGCTCTCCACCACACGGGTTCTGCCGGAGGCTCGCGCTGTGGCGATGACCTGGGCCCGCACGTTTCCTGGAATGAGCCGGAACCTGGCGTTGCGGGCTGCCTTCATGGCGCCGTGCTCATACCAGTGCGGATTCAGGTGGCGCCCGCGGACCGACTCATTATAGAAAGGCTGCCGCTTGACACCGATCACCTGGTCCAGGCGCACTTCCTGGCCACTCGGTGAAACAGCATAGCGGGCTGCCTTCACCCGAAAGAGCGCCTCGCGGGATTCTCCCTCGCCGACGACTTCGTACTGCAGATCTTCTTCTCTGATCACCTGGCCCTGTGAGACCAGGGCCATGCAGCACTCGTCCACGCCCGTCTTCGAGAGGCCGACGATCTCCTGGCCCCCCTCGCGTACGACATACACCAGATCGGCGCTCGCCACGCCCTCCAACTCTCTCCGAAGCGCCTCTTCGTCCATTCGATCCATGACTTGAAATGGATCCCAAACAACGGCCTGCTCGGGGGACTCTCCGCCCGTTACTGTCTCAGTCATTTACTACTCCCTGCGTATGTAGAGGCGGCCGGGGATCGGCCGACTTGAACCGAATAAAAACCGTATACAACCGTAAAAAGTAGCTTGTATCAGGGACAGGTGTCAATGCTGCAAAAACGACGGAAAACCATGAAAAACGGGTGAAAACCTCGTGTTTTCTATGGATTTATCGCGGCTGGGCATAAAAAACGGGAGCCGATTCAGCCGGCTCCCGGTCGGGCATTGTGGAACAGCTGGCGCTTACTCATCCCGCTGTTTCTTGTATAGCCAATATTCGGGACCAGCCAGGTCTTCGGGCCAGTCGTCCTGGTGGATTTCTCCGCGCCAGGCCTCCATCTCCGCATCGCAGTCGCTTTCCGGCGTCTCCCACGGGAGGTCTCCCCCGCACTCCCATGTCCGCCCGTCCTGTTCGCTCATATGAGCTCCCTCGGTTGCGGCTCGGCGTCGCACCATGCGGCACCATACCCCGAATTGCCGTGCCTGGGCTCACGGTTTAGGCCCAACAGGGGAAAGGTGGCAAGTCGTGGGCCGACACTTCCTTCCCTGCGGCTGCCGGGGTACAATTACGCTCGGTTCGAAGGTTCCGGGACGTAGCGCAGTCCGGTAGCGCACTGCAATGGGGTTGCAGGGGTCGCGGGTTCAAATCCCGCCGTCCCGATTGGGCCAGGCTTCGGCCTGGCCCTCGGCTCACTTCCAACTCACACATCGGAGTCACTCTGCACCGCTTCCTGTTTCTGGGTCTTGCTGCTCTCGCCTGCAGCGGCCCAGCCGACCGTCGCGACGGGCAGACGCCCGCCGGCTTCGCCGCCGCTCTCGAGGTCGATACCACCGCCATGACGAAGACTCCATCCGGCCTCCGGTATCAGGATGTCACGCAAGGCCAGGGCGCCGAGGCCGTGGCCGACCGAACCGTTAAGGTGCACTACACCGGGTGGCTCCCGAACGGCGAGAAGTTCGACAGCAGCCGGGACCGGAACGAGCCATTCAGCTTTACGCTCGGTGCGGGACAGGTCATTGCCGGTTGGGACGAAGGTGTAGCGGGCATGAAGGTCGGCGGCCGGCGGAAGCTGGTCATCCCGGCGGATCTCGGCTACGGAACCGCGGGCGCTCCTCCGGCCATTCCGCCCGGGGCGACGCTGGTTTTCGACGTGGAGCTGCTGGACGTTCGCTGATCCGGATGCCATACTAGTGGATCCGTTTGAGCGCCGTCACTTGCAAGGGGGAATCATGGCTGCTGTCGAGGGCGACTTCCGGCTCATTGCTCTGGTCGGCGGGCTCGGACTGGCAATCGGCCTGAGCGGCTGCGCGGCAAAGGTGAATCGCGAGGACTTCACTGCCGAAGTCGCCCGCCTCCGGCAGGAAGTTCAGGAGGGTGACGCCAGGCTGGCGTCCCGCATCGATTCGACCAACCAGGTCGTCACCGACCATACCCGCCGGCTCGACGCGCTGGACCAGGAGCTGCAGGCGTTCCGCAGCGAGTACAATGTGAGCATCGAGCGTACCCGTGACCTGATGAAGTTCAACGTCCCGGTACACTTCGAGTACTCCAGCAGCGAGCTGCGTGAAGCCGATCGCCCGGTGCTGGATCGCTTCGCCATGGTGGTCAAGGAGTACTATCCCGGGGCCATGGTCACGGTGGAGGGATTCACTGATCCGGCCGGTAGCGCCGCGTACAACCGCAAATTGGGGCAACGCCGCGCCGATGCGGTGAAAGAGTACCTCGCCTCCGCTGGGGGGTTCGAGACGACTCAGGTCAAGTCGGTGAGCTACGGCGAAGCTCGGAACCGCCAGGTGGTGCCTGGGGCCACGGGGCCGGGCGACGCAGGGATGGAAAATCGCCGTGTTGCGCTGGTCATCGACCATTCGGCCATCGCCACCGACCAGCTCGCGATGCCTTAGGACTGCCGCCAGGAGTACGAGGGCGCCCGGCTGAGCCGGGCGCCCTTTTCTTTCCGCATCAGATCAGCGCCCGAATTTCCGCGAGAAGTTCCGAGAGATCCGCCGGCTTCCTGAGCAGGCGGGCGGAGAGCGCGTTGACCTCCTCCAGCACACCGGGACCAACGTGTGCGCTCAGAACGATGAACGGAATGTCCGCCAGCGCCGGATCGTGCCGGAGCCCTTGCAGAAAGCTCAAACCATCCATGTCCGGCATCCGGATGTCAGTGATGATCAGACCTGGGCGGCGGATGCTCAGCAGGGCCAGGGCCTGTCTGGCTTCGGCCGCGCTTATGCACGCGTACCCCGACCGCCGCAACGCCTTCCGGATGCTGTCACGAACCGCGGGATCGTCCTCGACGTGGAGGATGACGGGCCGCAGCGGCGCGCTGAGCTGGCGTCGGGCGTGGTCGACCAGTTCCCCGGCCGCCCCGGAGCCCAACGCCTCCGCACCGTAGTCGGTCACATGGGCCACCTCTCCTTCTCCTACGACGAGTGCGGGTATGTCGCAGTTGAGCGGCGCTTGGCGAACCTGCTCCAATACTGAAAGCCCGTGCAGGTCGGAGAGCTCCAGCCCCACCACGATCAGATCAACCCGGGTGTCCCGCAGGAACGCCAGGCCCTCGGCTCCGCTCGTTACCTCTGAGACGCGCCAGCCTTCCGTGCGGAATGTCGTAGAGCAGAGACAACGCCAGTCCGGATCGCTGTGGATGACCAGAATGTGGGCGTCGCGCCGGGTGCTGGAGGGGGATTCGGATGGGTGCACCGGCTCACGGGCAGCCAGCGGCAGTTCGACGTAGAAGCGTGAGCCGCGGCCCGGCTCGCTCTCGACCCAGATCCGGCCCCGCAGGGCCTGGACGATGTCGCGGCTGATGGTGAGGCCCAGGCCGGCGCCTCCCTGGTCCCGGGTGATCGAGCTGGCGAGCTGGGTAAACGGCTCGAACACCGTCTCCAGCTTCTCGGCTGGAATTCCCTGACCCTGGTCGGTGACCTCGATCGTGGCCACTGTGCCGTCGTCCCGCCAGAGAATGCCGACCCGGCTACCCCGGGGGGAAAACTTTACCGCATTGGACAACAAGTTGACCATGACCTGAATCAACCGGTCGCGCACGCCCATGACCTTGGTCCCATCCAGGTCTGACGGGATGTCCAGGCCGACGCCTCTTTCATTGGCGAAGGCGCCTACCATTTCTACGCTCGACAGAACCACCTCGTGCATTGAAACCGGTTCGGGCCGCAGCGGCATTCGTCCCGACTGAATCCTGGAAAGATCGAGGAGATCGTTCACCAGCCCGATCAGACGATCCGAGTTCCGCGCTGCAATCTGGAGCAGCTCACGCGCACTCGGCTCGATGGGGCCGACCGCACCGGCCAGCACCAGGGCCAGAGAGGTCTTGATGGAGGTCATCGGCGTCCGGAGTTCGTGGCTCACGACGGAGACGAACTCGGACTTGAGGCGCTCCAGCTCCGCTTCACGCGTCACATCCCGGTATTGCAGCAAGGATCCAATGGAAACACCGGCGGAGTCACGCACCGGCGCTACCACCCGCTGATAGGTCGCCCGGGCGGGAAGCGCCAGCTCGATCCGGTCGGTGAGCGGAAGCCCCTGACGCATCGCCTCCAGCTGGGGCTGCATGGCCGCCGGGTCGTCGAGCGAGGCAGCGAGAAAGTCGTGCAGCCGATTGACGTCGGCGCCGACGATGGTCTCCTGCGGAATGCCCAGCAACCGGGTCATCCGTGAATTGGCGTACGCCACTGTTTGATCGAGTCCCACCAGCAGAATGGCGGTGTCGCTGGCGCCGACCAGTGCTTCCAGCTGATTGCGTTCCCGGGCTAGAGCCTCGCCCTGGCGCGCGATCGTGCTCAGCAAGGTGGAGAATTGCAGCGATATTTGAATCTGGTGGGCAAGGACCCCGGCCAGTTCCAGGTCGGTCTCGCTGTAGTGGCCCGGGCGCTCATGCCCGAAGTTCAGGGTCCCGATGACGACGTCGTTCACTTTCAGCGGCACCAGCATGGCCGAGACCCGTTGGCCGGGCTGGGCGAGAATACCGTCCCGGCCCTCCAGATCCTCCACTTTCAGCGCCTGACCGCTGCGGATGACCTGACCGGTGAGTCCTTCCTCGAGCGAAAATTTGAGATCGCGGGTGATGAAGCCTCCGCGCAAGGCATCATACAACGTGTGGAGGACGTAGTGGGTGCCCTCCGGGTCGACCAGGGCGA
This sequence comes from uncultured Gemmatimonadales bacterium, assembly GCA_963840165.1. GTDB lineage: Bacteria > Gemmatimonadota > Gemmatimonadetes > Gemmatimonadales > GWC2-71-9 > CAVVWJ01. The sequence goes on along the minus strand of CAWIXT010000006.1, from coordinate 58,840 downwards.
CGCTGGCGCGACGAAAGTCGAGCACCCGGCGCACCAGCAGAATGGCGCTGCGGAATATTTCCGGAAGATCATACGTCACGCTGATGAGCTGGGAGAGCTGCCCCACGACGGCCAGTCGGGCCACCGCCGATTCCACCGGCCGGGACGTCAGGGCGTCCACATACTCGCGGGTGGCATCCTCCACCTGATCGACCAAGGCGGCCGCAGCGCGCCATTGCTCCGGGGTGCATGTCCCCTGAGCCCGCCATCCCGCCGTCATCTCTTCCAGTTCCTGGGCCAGCCGCGCCATCCGCTCCGCCTCGAAGCTGATCGCGGTGCCCGCCGCAGTATGCGCCAGCAGATGGAGCCGCGCCGCCGCGTCCGGGTCGAAGCCGGTCTTCAGCGCGCCCAGTGCGTTCCGCAGCGCGGCGACGCGGGCACCCAGGCCTGCGGCGAACTCACGGCGAACTTCGGCATAGGGATCCACCTCGCTCACCGGCAAATCTCCACAATCTGCCGGGCCAGCTCCGCCGGCTGGAACGGCTTGTACAGCACCCCGGTCGCGCGCGACTCGCCAACCCGGTGGGGATCCATCTCGCGCCGCGCGGTCAGGAGTACAACCGGGACGCTCGCAGTCGATGCTTCGGCCTTGAGACGGCGACACACCTCGTACCCATCGAGCTCGGGCATCATGACGTCCACCAGGATGACGTCGGGGTTGAGGCGGCCGGCCGCGCTGATCCCTTCGGCACCGGACGCCGCCGTGTACACCTCCCAGCCGGCGGTGAACTCGAGGGTCCGCCGGATCAACAGCAGCAGGTCGAGATCGTCATCGATCACGAGGGCCCGAAAGGTTGGCTGGCTCAAGACTTCAGAAGAGTCGATATTGAGGTATCCTCACCCCAGATGGTCGGCATGATTCCTCGGATCTATGTCCTGGACGATGATCTCACGTTCGCCAAGCTCCTGGCGGTCAATCTGGGAGCGCCCACGCATTACCGGATCAAGCTGTTCGACGACCCCGAGGCCCTCTTCGCGCGCTGTGAAGAGGAGCTTCCCGATGCCGTCATTACCGACATGATCATGCCCTCGCTCAACGGGGTTCAGGTAACCCGCCGACTGCGAGCACTGGACGCCCACGTACCGGTGTTCGTACTGACCGGGCATGCCGAAATGAGCACGGCAATAGAGGCCCTCAAGGCGGGAGCCAATGAATACCTCACGAAGCCAGTGAATGTGGATGAGCTTATCACGCTCTTGACCCGGGCGCTGGAGGAGCGCCCGCTGCGCGACGAAGCCCGCTCGCTGGAGGAGACCCGGAGCCGGGAATTTTCGGTCCGCGCCATCCTGGGCGAGCATCCCAGGGTGGTGGAAGTCCGCGAATTCGTGCGCCGCGTCGCCGGAATACCCCGTCCAACGGTGCTGCTGCTGGGCGAGAGTGGCACGGGCAAGAATCTGGTGGCCCGCGCCATTCACCACTCCAGTCCCCATTCGCAGGGACGATTCGTAGAGCTCAACTGCGCCGCCATGCCGTCCAATTTGGTCGAGGCGGAGTTGTTTGGCTACAACAAGGGCGCCTTCACCGATGCCCGGGAAGCCAAGCGCGGCCTCATCGAAACCGCCAACGGCGGCACCCTCTTTCTGGACGAGATCGCCGAACTGGCGCCCGAAACTCAGGCCAAGCTGCTCAGCTTTCTGGAGAGCCGTCGCTTTCGGCGGGTGGGCGGAACCGAGGAGATCGAGGTCGAGTTGCGACTGGTTACCGCCACTAACCGGGACCTCTCGGAAGCAGTACGCATCGGCCGCTTTCGAACCGATCTGTACTACCGGATCGCCGTGGTGAGCCACACGCTGCCGCCTCTGCGGGAGATTATTCCCGATCTGCCGCTGCTGGCCGATCACTACCGGGAAGTCTTCAACCGGGAGTTCAAGAAGAAGGTGGAGGCGATCGAGCCCCAGGCCCTGGCTCAGCTCCAAGCCTGGCATTGGCCCGGCAACGTCCGCGAGTTGCGCAACGTGATGGAGCGATCGCTGATCTTCTGCGAGGCTCCCAAGCTGTCAGCGGCCGACCTGCCCAAACTGGGGCAGCTCGAAACATCTGCGTCTCTCCGTGGCGCCAATGGGTTTCGCCTCCAACCAGGGATGACACTGGTCGAGGCCGAGCGGGAATACATCCGGCTGACGCTGGAGGCCACCGGCGGTGACATCCAACGGGCGGCCGAGATCCTCGGAATCTCGCGAAAGAATCTCTGGGAAAAGCGGAAAAAGCACGGCCTTCCTCCCAGCTGAGCGCATCAACGCTGGCAGCGTGATTACCAACTTGGTTACCATCCAGTAACATAGCCCTCCCCCCCCGGCGGACTCAGCCACGTAACTGATTGCGACTTCACGCGTTAAGGCGCCAGCGAGCGGCACGCACCTTGCGTTCTACGGCGCTCGGATTTCAGCCCATTCCCCGAGGAGCGCGTCCACTGTGAGTTGCCGCTCGTGAAAGTGCTGCCACGGCCACTCGTTGACCGACCCCTGGGGCCGGTGATGGTGCTGTTCCTCCTTTCGGGGTTCGCCGGGCTGCTCTATGAAATCGTCTGGATGAAGCTGCTGACGCTGGCCATCGGCAACACGATCTATTCTATCACCGCGGTGCTGACAGCGTTCATGGGCGGTCTTGCCCTCGGCAGCGTTGTCGCTGGTCGGCTCACCGACCGCGTCTACCTCTCCGCTTCGGCTCTACGCGCAACTGGAGCTGGCCATCGGCGTGAGCGGACTGGCTGTCCTCCCGCTCATCGGAGCAGCCGAACCGGCCTTCCGGTTTCTCGATCAGCAGCTGCATGCGGGCCCCGCGGTCATGACCTTGGTGCGGTTCGGGCTGTGCGCCCTGGTGCTCCTGATCCCAACGACGCTGATGGGCGCTACGTTGCCACTCTTGAGCCGGTATGCCGTGGCCGAGTCGAAGCGCACCGGCTGGACCGTGGGACGGTTATATGGTCTGAACAGCCTCGGCGCCGCGCTGGGCTCTCTGGCCGCGGCCTTCGTGCTCATCCCTGCCGTCGGCCTCAGCCGAACCACCGGCATCGCGGCGTTGATCAACTTCGCGGTCGGCGGCGCGGCCTGGATCCTGGCTCGCCGCACTCTCGCTCCTGCCGCGGTCCGCAAGTCGAAGTCCTCGCCATCGAAGGCGGTCGAAACCGAGCCCGCCGAAGTGGACCGGAGGACGGCTGTCGCCCTCCTGTTCGGCATCGGCCTGTCCGGTCTCGCCGGCATGATGTACCAGGTCGGGTGGACCCGGGTGCTGAGTCTCTTTCTGGGCTCCTCGGTCTACGTCTTCGGACTGATCGTCAGCGCCTTCATCAGCGGCATCGCGCTGGGGAGCGTCGCTGCGGGACCATTGATTCGACGCCGGGAGCCGGTGCTCACCTTTGCCTGGGTGCAGCTGGGGATTGCCCTGTCCGCGCTGGTGCTGGTCCCGATATTGGGCGGGCTGGCGCCCCTAGCCGCCGAATGGCTCAACTCGCCGGCCCTGGACTTCGGGGGGATCCAGCGCCTGGAGTTCGCCACCGTATTCGCCCTGGTGTTGGTGCCGACCGCGCTCATGGGAGCTGCCTTCCCGCTGGCGGCCGCGGGCTACGGGGCGGCCCTCTCGCGGATCGGCCGGTCGGTTGGCACCGTGTATGGCGCCAACACGGTGGGCGCCATCGTGGGAGTCCTCGCTGCCGGCCTGCTCCTGATTCCTCACCTGGGCACTGAGCGGACCCTGCTCGCTGCGGTTCTGACGAACCTCGTTGCTGGCGCGGTCTGCCTGGCGACGATACGGCGCTGGCCAGTGTACCGTCGTCTGCTTGTGATCAGCGGAGGCGTGGGGTCGTTCGCGCTGCTCGTATGGTGGCTCCCCTCGTGGAATGGGCTCCTACTCACTTCCGGCCCCTACCTCTACGCCGACCGGTACGCGGAAAGGGCCGCCGAGAAGAACATCCCCATGGCGCAGGCCATGAGGGAGGGCCGCGAGCTGCTCTTCTTCAAGGAGGGACTCCACGCGGCCGTGTCGGTCACCAAGACGCTCGAGGGCGACTTGATCCTCGGCGATTAATGGCAAGGCCGATGCGACCGCACGGGCCGACGCACCTACCCAGCTGCTGCTGGGGCATCTCCCTCTGCTCCTCAAGCCCGATGCCCGCGACGTCCTGCTGATTGGCGTCGGGAGCGGGATGACCTTGGCAGCGGTCGAGCGGCATCCAGTCCGTTCGGTCGATGTGCTTGAACTGGAGCCCGCCGTGGTCGAGGCCAGCCGCCAATTCCGCCGGTTCACCGGCGCGCCTCTGGATGATCCCCGGGTTCATCTCTCCGTCACCGATGGGCGGCAGTATCTGAGATCGAGCCGGAGTGCGTACGACGTAGTGATTTCGGAGCCCTCCAACCCGTGGGTCTCCGGCATGGCAAATTTGTTCAGTCTGGAGTTCTTCCGGTCGGTTCGAGCCCGGCTCGGCAGCCAGGGGATCATGTGCCAGTGGGTCCACGCCTACTCCATGGACCCGCAAGATTTCAAGACCGTGCTGCGAACGTTCTCCGAGGTCTTTCCTCACACCACGCTGTGGGAGGCGGACCTGGGAAACGACTATCTGCTGATCGGATCGGTGGCGGAGCTCAGGCCCGGTCTGGACGGCCTCCGAGCTGCGCTGGAGGCCAAAGCGCTGGGGTCGGACATGGAGATCACCAACACCGCCGATCTTCCGTCGTTGTTGGCAAAGCTGGTGCTGGCGCCCGAGGGTGTTCGCCAATTCGCCGGCGAGGCCTCACTTCACACCGACGACAACGCCCGACTGGAGTATTCGGCCCCTCGCGGCCTCGTAAAGGGACGCTCGAGCGCACTGCTCAGCCAGCTGTATGCGATGCGAGCTCAGCCGGCGGCTCAGTTCGCCGCGCTGGGCTGGATTGCGCCGCCCCGGGACCTCGCGGGCATGGCAGCAACCGAATACGAGGCCAAGCAGGAGGTGGTTGCGGGGTATGCTGCCCTGCAGGAATCGGCCGAGGATGAGGCGCTCGCCCGTCTGGAGCGGGCCCGCTCGATCATGCCGCAGGGCCAGGAGGCAACCTACCTGCTGGCCCGGCTGTACTACGACGCGGGCAAGCGGGCGAGCCGAGCGGGTGACGTCAGCCTCGCGCAACGGTCCTTTCTGCGGGGCATTGCGGTGGTGCAGGACTTTCTGGGGAGGAATCCCGCCCGGCTGCGCCACAGCTTTCTGCTCGGCGCCGTGTACGCTGAAACCAACATCGAGCTCGGCGGGCTCCTGCTGGCGGCAAACCAGCTGGAGGCGGCTGCCGTTGCGCTGCGGCGCTCATTTGTCGGCGGAATCGAGCATCCGGCAGCGCGGACCAATCTCGGGGTGATCCTCGAGCGTCTGGCGCAACCCGACAGTGCCGAGGTTCAATATCGCCTAGCGCTGGCCAGTCATCCGGAGCACGTGTCCGCCCGGATGAACCTGGGGAGCCTGTGGCTCCGGATGGGTCGCAACAGGGAGGCGATCGAGCAGTACCGGCAGGCGCTGCTGCAGGAGCCGGACAATGCCGTCGCCCACTTCAATCTGGGTGCGGCCTACTTCCAGCAGCGGGCCTGGAAAGAAGCCCAGCAGGAGTGGCGCCTCGCGCTCTCGCTCCACCCCGAGTTCGAGCAGGCGCGGCAGAGTCTGGTCATCGTGGCTGACTCGTTGAGGGCCCGATGAGAGCGGCTCGCGCGATGGGTCTCGTCCTCGCGCTGAGCGGCTGGGCATCGGCCGGCGCGGCGCAGACCGTCGTGTCGGGGGCCAACCAGACGTTTGTGGTGGGCCAGACCGCCACCACCATCAGCCCCATCACCATCACCGATGCGGCCGCGCCGACCATCAGCGCCAAGAAGGACATCCGGGTCCACATCCCGGCCGGGTTCAACATGACTTGGGACCAGACCGTCACCACGGCCACGATCACCGGCGGAGCCGCCGGCAAGGTGGCTACCGCAGTGACATATGACGATGCCAGGACGCTGAAGCTCGATGTCTCCGCCAACTTCATGGGGGCGACCAGATCGTGGTGTCGGGGCTCAAGTTCACCAGCTACACCGCGATTTCAGCCGCCTCGAACCTCTGGATCGAGCTCCAAAACGATGGCGCGACATCCGCCACGGACAGCCGGACGATCGCCATCGTGGGACCCACGCTGACGAGCACGGGGGATCAGGCGTTCACCGTGGGCGACCCCGCCACCGGCATGACTACCGCGACCATCACCGACGCGGCCACAGCCACGATCACTGCCGCGAATGATATCCGGCTCCGGATACCGGCCTCGCTCAACATGGTCTGGAATACGGCGCTCACCACCGCCACCATCGGCGGCGGGGCGGCCGGCAAGGTATCCACTACGGTCAGCTACGAGGACGTCGGCAAGACCCTGGTGCTCAACGTGACCAGCAACTTCGCTGCGGGTGATGCGATCACCGTGTCCGGGCTGCAATTCACCAGCTTTACCGCTCCGTCGGCGGCGACCGGCCTCCAGTTGGTGGTGGCGGGCGCAGGAGGGGGCACGGTCGCCACCAGCAGTAGCACCAAGGCGATCCATGCCGTGATGTCCCTCTCCTCCGCGGCAAATCAGAGCTGGAATGTGGCTGCGTCGGCGACCGGCATGAGCTCGGCCACCATTAGAGACGACGCCTCGCCCTCGATTACAGCGGCGAACGATATCCGGATCCGGATCCCGGCCGGCTTTCCTGCCGCCTGGAACACCGCGGTCGTGACGGCAACCCTCGGTGGGAGCGGGGCCGGGAAGGTATCGACTACGGTGAGCTTCGAGAACAGCGGTCAGGTACTGGTGCTGAACGTCACATCCAATTTCGCCGCCGGCGATCAGCTCACGGTGGCCGGACTTCAGTTCACCAGCTTCACCGCAACGGCCGCCGCATCCAATCTCGAGCTTGTCGTCTCCGGATCGCCCGCCGGCGCTACGGCCGACGCGGACGACAAGACCATCCGCGTCATCGACCGTTACGGCATCTCGTCCGGTGCCAACCAGATTTTTCTGGTGGGCGATCCGGTGACCACGCTCGGCCCCATCACCGTGACGGACAACGCAACCACGCCCACGGTCACGGCCAAGCAGGACATCCGGATCTTCATCCCCACCGGCTTCAACATGACCTGGGACAACACCGTCACCAGCGTGACCATCGCCGGCGGGTGCCGCCGCAAAGGTCGCCAGCACCGTTACCTATGCCGCCGGTGGCGCGGCGGCAGTGATCAACGTGACCACCGACTTTGCCGCCGGTGACCAGATCGTCATCTCGGGTCTCAAAGTCAAAAACTTTACCGCTCCCTCGCCGGTGAACTACTTCCAGCTCAAGCTGGCGGGCGACGGCGGTCCGGTAGCCTCGACCGACGACAAGTCGATTGAGATCGTGGCACCGGTGCTGTTCCAGACCAGCGATCAGATCTTCACCGTAGGGGATGCCCCCACTGCCGCTGCCACCATGACGGTGACCGAGAATTCCAATCTGGGGAGTATCAAGCAGATCAAGGATCTCCGGGTCCGTATCCCGTCCACCTTCAACATGGTGTGGAACACCTCCATCACGACGGTCACTCTGTCCGGCAACGCCGCCGGCAAGGCCTCGACCACGGTGACCTATGAGGACGCCGGCAAAACGGTCGTGATCGACATTACCGCCAACTTCAATCCGTCGGATGTCCTTGGCCTCAGCGGGCTGCAGTACCAGAGCTTCACCGCCGCCTCCGCCACCGACCGGCTGCAACTGGTGGTGGCCGGCGCCGGCGGAGCCACCATCACCACCAGCGACAAGACCATCCGGATCTACGCCGCGCTCAACCTCACCTCAGCGGCCAACCAGAGCTTCCTGGTGAATGCCGCGGCAACCAACATGAGCCAGATCACGGTCACTGAGGACGCCCAGCCTTCGATCACCTCGACCGGTGACATCCGGATCCGGATCCCGGCGGCGCTCGCCATGGAGTGGGACCAGACCCTCACCACCGCCACGCTGGGTGGGGTGGCCGCCAGCAAGGTCTCGACCACCGTGACCTACGAGGATGCCGGCAAGACCCTGGTGCTCAACGTCACCAGCAACTTTGCCGCGGGAGACGTGCTGACGATCTCGGGGCTCAAGTTCAAGAACTTCACGGCGTCCTCGCCTCCAAATTACCTCCAGCTGGTGATTGCCGGTGCAGGGGGCGCCACCGTCGCCACGGACCCGATGTCCAAGACGGTGATCGGCGTGACCGTCTCGTCCGGCGCCAGCCAGCTATTCCACGTGGGCGACGCCGCCACGACGATCAGCCCGATCACCATTACCGATGCGGCCGACGGCCGACGATCACGGCTAAGAAGGACCTCCGGGTGCACATCCCGGCAGCCTTCAACATGGCCTGGGACCAGACGATCACCACCGCCACGATCACCGGCGGGAGCGGCTGCCAAGGTGGCCACGGCAGTGACGTACGACGATGCCCGGACCCTGAAGCTCAACGTGACTACCAACTTTGCCGACGGTGACCAGATCGTCGTCTCCGGCCTCAAGTTCACCAGCTTCACGGCGGCCTCAGCAGTCTCGAACCTCTGGGTCGAAACGGAGAATGACGGAGTGACCACTGCGCTCGATGACAAAACCATCCAGGTCGTGGTGACGGCCTACGGCGCGGCGCTGAGTCCCGACACGACCAGGGTCTCACGATTGCCCAGCAACGGCACCACTCGAACGGTGGATTTTACCCTCACCAACAGCGGGAACGTGAGCGACAGCTACGATCTGCTCACTACCAAGAGTCCGGGCACGGCCGATCACGGTGGTCTCGATCAGCGGAACCGGAGTGACCCAGGGGGCGCTACCAGACAGTGCGCGCCGAGCGACGCTGGCGGCCGGCGCCTCGAGTACCGTGACCGTCACCTATTCCATCGCCAATGTCGCATCGGGCACGACGGACACGCTCTTTCTCAAGGCGCGCTCGGTCGGGAACAGCAGCCAGAGTTACACGGCTCGGCTGGAGCTGACCGTTACCCGGCCGGTCATCTCAGTGACGAAGGAAGTAAATCCCAACGGTACTCAGGTGGTCGGCACCGATCTCACCTACACCGCCACGGTGGTGAACGTGGGAACCGCCAGCGCCGCCAGTCTTGCATTGGTCGATTCGGTGCCGAGCGCGCTCCAATTCAAGCTCAGCAGTACCGGCACCTCGCTTCCGGCGGGCGTGACCGTCTCGGTGGACTACTCCAACAACGGGGGCAGCCACCTGGACCTACGTCCCCACCGACCAGGCGTGTGGGGCTCCAGCGGGATTCGACCGGTGCGTCAACCGAATCCGCTGGAGCTTCACCGGGAACCTCAGCTCCGCCACGCCAGATAACGTCGCCATTCTGGAGTTCATCAGCCGCCTGCGCTGAGCCCTCCAATCGGTTACCCGCTCGGTTACCTGCCCGGTAACATCGTCACCAAAATCGGGCTCCGCTGTAATTCCCTAACTCCAAGTATAGCAACAGCATACCCCATCGTACCTCGGGGCACGTCTCCTGCCTTTCTCTCCCCCACGAAAGGAGAAGTCTCGTGCTCTTACGATGCCCGCGGTGTGCAGTCGTCGAGACCTACGGACCCAGCCGGGTCCTGGGTGAGCTGGTGGTCTGCCTCCAGTGCCACACGCCGTTCGGGTGGCAGGACGCGACCTCGGCCCGGTCGGAGACGGCGCGGAAGAACGGTGGGCCCAACCCCGAAGTCGTGAAGGAGTCGTCGCCATGAAGCAGTGGAATGCAGTTCGGCTGGTGCTGGTGTGGGCCGCTCTGGGGTGCAGCGCCGCTGGCTGCCCAGAGCGTAGAGCCCAAGCCGCTGGTGATCACCGTCCTGAATCTGACGGCGGATTCGGCCAAGAAGGCGGGGCAGGAGCGGCAGGATAAGGCGATGGCCCGCCCCGGTGACGTGCTGGGCTACTCGCTCGCCTTCACCAACGTGACCAATGGCGCCGTGTCCAACGTGCAGTTCGTCGACCCGCTGCCGCAGGGACTGGTCTACCGCACCGGCTCCGCCGGGGCGGACAAGGCGGTGCGGATCGACTACTCGATCGACGGCGGCAAGAGCTACGCGACGCAGCCGGTGATCGCGGTGATGGAGAACGGAAAGCGGGTGGAGAAGCCTGCCCCACGCACGGCGTACACCCACATCCGTTGGACGGTAACAGGACCGCTGGCACCCGGCGCGCAAGTCACGGCCGGGTTCCAGGCGGAAGTCAGTCAGTCGGCCAGTGAAGCGAAATAAACGGTCATGCGAGACCCCCACTCTTTGGAGAGGCACACAATGTCTTCGCTTCTGAATCGGGCCGGCCGATACGTCGCCGTCATCGCGGCCCTCACGCTCATGGCGGGCCGAGTCGCGGCCCAGACGCCGGAAGGTACGGTCATCCAGAATACTGCGACCGTGACCTATACCGACGCCAACAGCAACGCCTACGCGCCGGTCAGCGGCTCGGTCTCCGTGACCGTCGGCTTCACTGCCGGTGTCTCGGTGACGGCCAATCATCCGACTCCGACACCGGCTTCGCCCAGCACCGGGAACCAGCTGACGTTCACGGTGACCAACGCGGGCAACGGCACCGACAGCGTGACCGTGAGCCAGAACATCTCGGTCGCCGGCGTCATCACCGTGACCGGCTACGAGATCGGCGCGACCAGCTACGCGAACCTGGCGGCGCTGAACTTGGCGCTGTCACGAACGGTGTTAGCGCAGGGCGGCACGGTTACTGTCGAAGTCAACTACGACGTGGCGGCCAACCAGGGTGGCGTCAACACGGTGTACACCCTGACCGCGGCGTCGCGCCGGACCCCGGCCACCACCGCGAACGGCCAGAGCAGCATCACGCCGGCCCAGACCTACGCAGTGGCGACCACTCCCGACGGCGGGCAGAACCTCCAGCGCCTGCCGGGCACGCAACTACTCGTTCACCTTCACCGTCCAGAACAACGGCAACGGCAGCGATCAGTTCGATCTGCTGGGCACCAGCCCGGGCTCGGTGGTCATCTCGATCGTGTCGGTCAATGGTGTCGCCGGAGACAGCACCCGGGTCACGCTGGCCAGCCGGTGCCAGCCAGACCTATGCCGTGGTGTACAACGTCGCCGTCGGTGGCGGCCGGTTCAACCGACACCCTGTACCTCAGGGCCCGCTCGGTGGGGCAGCCCGCGACCCTGGATGACGGCTTTGCCGATCTCACGGTGGTGAAGCCCAACCTGACCATCACCAAGCAGGTCTTCCGGGACGACGGAGTAACCGTCGTCGTAGGCACCGTGCTGCCGGGAGAGTTCCTCCGGTACCAGGTGACCGTCACCAACTCCGGCAGCCACCAGCGCGACCAGTCGTGCAGGTGACCGATCCGCTGCCGGCTGAATTGACCTATGTCTCGTCCACCGGGGCCGAACTGGAGCTTCGGCGTGGCGGGGCAGAACGTGACTGCGGACTACACGGCCAACTGCCGGCGTGCTGGCCGCGAGCGCCAGCAGCTCGTTCGTGCTGCGCGTCAGTGTCAACTAACTCGACCTAACCAGAGATGCGCTCCGGCTTCGGCAGCGTACTCGGCATATGGCCCACCCTCCGCGGCATTCCGGCCGCGGCAGGAGTGGGCCTCCTGCTGAGTTTGCTGGCGGGGCCGGGCGCCCGGCCCGCCCAGGCCCAGGGCGTGCCGGCAGGAACCACGATACGCTCGTGGGCCACCATTTCATTCGTCCTGAACAGCATCCCGTTCACGCTCTTCTCCGATACGGCCGATGTGATCGTGGCGCAGGTGGGCGGCGTCGGATCTGGAGCCTCCCGCGAGTGACCACCGCGGCCATCGGGACCAACGTACTGCTGCAGCAGATCCTGACCAACGCCGGCAACGGCACCGATCGACTTCTACGCTGACCGCGACGTCGGCTCGTGGCTGGGTCATCACGACCTATCGCGACTTAACGAGGACGGCCAGATCAACGGCGCCGATGCCCCGGTGTCCGGCTGGTCACGCTCGGGCTATGCGGGACATACCGGCCTAATCACCCGGGTCACGATTCCCAACGATCCTGCTGTACTGGGGCAGAGCGACACCGTGTCGGTGCTGGCCACCAGCCAGTTCGATGGAACGGCCGACAGTCTTGCGCACCGCATCGACGTCCAGAGTGCATCGCATCAATCGTGGCGCTGAACAAGAGCGCCGACGTGACGAACGTACTCCCAGGCGACCCGATCACCTACACACTGAACTACAGCGTGGCGGGAGCGGGAGCGACCACCAGCTTTGCTCTGCAGGACAGCGTGCCTGCCGGCACGGTTTACCTCGCGGGAACCATGCGCTGGAACGGCGTGCCGGTAACGGACGCGGCCGGTGACGACGCGGCCACTCTGAGCCCTGCCGGCAACGGCGTGGTGACGCTGGATCTCGGGTCGGTTTCCGCGGGATCGAGCGGGACGCTTGTATTTCAGGCACAGGCGGCTCCTGGCCCCTCCCGGACGGTGTCGAACCGGGGTTACGCAGTCTTCGCCGCCGGCGCGTCTCCCGATACGGTTTCCAGTAATGAGGTCCTGACCACGGTCCACGCATCGGCGCTGGCGCTGACGAAGCAGCTCGTGGGGCCGACAGCAAGCGCTGGTCGGAGAGCAGGTGCACTATCGTCTGAGCTACACCAACCTCTCGGCCACCGCCACGGTCCCCGGCGTTCTTCTGATCGACTCGCTGCCGGCGGGTCTCGACTATACCAGCGCTACGTCGGTCCCCACGGCGGCCGGCGGGGTGCTGACCTGGTCGGTTGGGGCCCTGGCACCGGGCGCCTCCGGGACGATCGACCTGGTCACGACGGTGGCGGGTTCGGTGCAGTGACACGGTACGGGTGCGCAACACCGCGTCGCTGGTATCCTCCGCTGCCGGCGCCACGCCGGTCGAGGCGGCCTCAGCCGCAGGTGGCGCTCATCGGACCGGCGAGCGCCGGTGTCACCCTTACCCTTGCGGCGGATGTGCTCGAGATCGGCCTGGGTGAGGTCATCCCCTATACCGCCGTGATTCGAAATGTCGGCAGCCAGCGGCGCTCGACCAGTTCGTCATCACCCTGTCTGCTGCCGCAGGGGGGCGAGTACTCCCACGGCAGCATCAGTGGCATCGACTCGGTCAGTGCTGCGGGTAACCAGCTGTTGCTGTATTCGTCCGCCTGCCCTCGCGCCGGGAGAGAGTCGTACCGTTCACCTGGGCGTGGCCCTGACCTCCTCATCGAGCACCGTCGTCGAGACCCGGGCAACCGCAGCGGCACGGGCGGCCGCCGCGCACCACGACCTCGCTAACGGCGGTAGCCGGCGTGCAGGTGCGGAGGGCCTGGCCCATGGAAACCCGGGCCGCCATCGGCAAGGTGTGGGTCGATACCGACGGCGACGGCGTCCAGGGCGTCGGCGACCTCGGACTGGCAGGGATCGAAATCTGGACCGAGGACGGTGAGGTCGCGACCACGGATGCCACCGGCAAGTTCTCGTTCACCAACTTGCGTCCTGGCCGGCGCACCTTCCGTTTGGATCCCCGCAATCGCTGGCCGGAGACTACCGGGTGGCCGACGACATCCGCACCATCGACGTGTCCGGCTGGACTAGCTCGGGCCTGGAATACCGCGCGGTGCCGACCGGCGCGGCGCTGTCGGATATTCGCCAGTCGGTGGACATCGAGTTCTCCGCCGTCCCGGTGACGTCCGAGCGGGTGCCCGGCGTGGTCTCCGGCATTCCCGCTGGAGGGTTCCGCGGCTTCCAGCCCCGCCTACGCTACGACGTCACGCTCAGAGGATTGCTCGAGCTTCCTCAGGATGCGCTGCTCGGGTTTGGGCCCGCCGTGGACTCCGCTACGGTGTTCGTGGACGGCAAACTCTACGACCGTTCGGTGTGGATCTCCCGTAGCCTCCTCGTGCCCGCCGCGGCCCCCGGCGCCCTTATCCGGGTCCTGGGGTGGTCAGCGAGCGCTGCGGACTCGGTCACGGTCAAACTCCGGGCCGGCAGCAGCAGCTCCGAAGCCCGCACTCCGGTGGGCATCGGCCTTCAACCCGGAAATCTGCGGGCGTGGGTCAGCCTGCCTACGCGGGCCCTACCCGCCATCGGCGTGATGCCGGTTTCTGCCGCGCTGCAGCTGGTCCTTCAGCCCGCCGCAAGCAGCTGGCCGGAGGTCTCCTATGTCCTGCCCGAAGGATGGCGCGTCGTCCCTGGCTCCACCCGGGTCGGCACCCGGAGGACCGCCGACCCGAAGGTGGAGCAGGACGGCGCCGGTCGCGCACGGCTGCGGTGGAAGTTCACCGGCCAGAAACCCGCGCCCATGACGGTGCTGGTCACCACCGACCCCGTGCTCGCGAGCGGGCCGGATCGGGTCACGGTGACACCGGCCCGCACTGCGTCAGACCGGGCGGCCGAGCGCCGCTCCTCGCTGGTCAAGGGCCCTGGAGTGGAGATTGTGGCCCCGGCGGACGGGACTGTGCTTCCCGGCGACCGGGTCTATGTAGGCGTCAAAGGCGAGCCCGGTGTTCCGGTGATGTTGTATGACGGCGACAGGGTCATCGACTCCGCCGCAGTTCGGGTGGACGGTATGCTCGATTTCATCGCCGTGCCCCTGGCACGCGGCCCTCACCGGCTGCGGGCCCGCATCATCAATTCGTCCCGCCATGAGCGCTGGGACAGTGTGGCGGTTCATGTCACCGGTCTTCCAGCCCGATTCGAGGCGCCTGCTACGATCGCGCTCGCGGCCGACGGGAGGTCGGTCGTCAGCGCCTTGGTACGGGCGCTCGATAGCTGGGGAATCCCAGTCACCCAGCCGGCATACGTCACGGTAACGGCCGAGGGGGCCGAGGTGATCGGCACCGACGCGGACCAGTCCTCGGTGGGTACGCAGCTCCTGTCCAGCGCCACCGGGCGGCTGGATGTTGCCCTCCGCCCCGGTCACACCGTCGGCGCCGGCCGCTTGCACCTGCAGTCGGGTGACGCCCGAGCCAGCATACCGCTCGAGATCCGGCCGCAGGTGCGGGCGTTGACTGTGGCAGGTGCGGGGATGGTCGGCGCCGGGGCCAGTGCCGACGCCTATGGTGCCGTGACCGCACGGGGACGACTCGACTCGCGCACGTCTGTGACGCTTACGCTGGACTCGCGCCGCCTCGATGCCGGCCGCAACGTGTTCGGCCGGGCGAACGATCCGCTGGAGGATTCCCAGTACCCGATTCTGGGTGATGCCAGCCACGTGAATACCCGTGCCGCATCGTCGAGCTGGTTCTCGGCTCGACTGGAGCGCGGCTTCGACTGGGTCAGCGTGGGTGACGTGGCCACCAACGACTTCGCGCCCGGACTCAGTCTGGCCGGCTACCGGCGTGCCGTTAACGGGATCGCCGGCCGCCTCACGACCGGCCCGGTCACATGGAGCGGCTTCGGCAGCATGACGGCGCAGTCGCTCAGGCAGTTGCAGATCCGGGGTGCCGGCGTGTCCGGCCCCTATTTCCTCGGCTCTGACGTCCTGCCCGGGACCGAGCTCCTCCGACTGGAGACTCGGGCGATCGAGAACCCGGAGCGGGCGATCGTGACCCAGGGCCTGGCGCGTTACGTCGACTATGAGATCGACTACGCCATGGGGACCGTGCTCTTCAAGCGTCCGGTTCCCGCCGCCGACGCCCTGGGAAACCCGGTGTACCTCATGGCCACCTTCGAAGCAGCTTCAGGCGGCGATCGGCAGTTGGTTGCCGGTGGCCGGGCGGCGCTCGACCTTCGGACGTTCGGCGCCGGCCGACTCGACTCCCTCCGCCTCGGGGTCACTGCCGTCAACGCGGAGCAGGTGACCGCGCCGTATCGCCTGGTCGGTGCAGATGTCCGCGCCCTGCGGCTTGGGGGAATCGACCTGGGCGGCGAGATCGCCTACGCAGAGCAGGGTGATTCCAACGGCATGGCGACCGGCGCCAAACCGGCTATGGGGACGGCAACGGCCCCCTGACCTTTGGTGCCACCTACATGAGAATCGGGCGGGAGTTCACCAACCCCTCCAACATCGCGCTGCGGCCGGGGACCACCGAGCTGACGCTTCGGGGGGCGCTGAAGGTCAGCACCAGTACGCTCCGGGCGACCCACTCGTGGCAGCAGTTCCAAGTCGAACGGATCGCACGTCGCAACAGCAGACTGGCACTGACCCAGTCGCTCGGACGCCACCTGGAGATAGAAGCGGGCGTCTCCGACTGGACGGAGGCGAGCGATGGGGGGACCGGGATCTCGGGCGCATCCCAGGCCGGCGACATCAAACTGACCGTGAAGCCCTGGGATGCCGCCCAGGTTTGGTTTGAGGGCCGGCGTCAGTTCAGCCACACCGCTGATCTGGCCCAGCCCGACTTCTGGGGCATCGGCAGCGCTTACCGGGTGTCGCCCGCGCTGGCTGTGGAGGCGGGGCACCGGTTGGTCACGCCTTCCACCGGGTCGCACTACACGGTGTCCAGCGTCGGGGTACGCGCGGACGTGGGCTTCGGTACCCAGGCCTGGGGCCGGTACCAGCTGAGTGGAGGAGTGGAGGGGCAGCGCAACGCCGCCGTGGTAGGTCTGAACAACAAGCTGCGGGTGGCTCCGGGCGTAGCCCTGAACCTCATGTTCGAGCGGCGCATAGGGGTGGACCGCGCGTCCGTGGCCGATCCGGTTCGGGCGGCGCCCTTTCTGCAGCCCGAAGAGGACTACTGGGCAGCCGGGCTGGGTCTGGAGCTCACACCGGAGCGGGCCCCCTATCGCCTTGCGGCGCGTGCCGAGTACAAGGACGGAGTGTTCCAGTCCAATCGGCTGGTCACTGTCGCGGGCGACGTTACCCTGGATGCCTCGCTCTCGCTGCTGACGCGGCAGGAGTTTTCCCAGACCGCGCGGCCGGACCTGGCCCTCGCGCGACGGCTCTCCAGCCTCTGGGGCATCGCGCTGCGGCCGGTGGGAAGCAATCGCCTCAACGTACTGGGAAAATTTCAGTGGACCGACGACCGGAATCCGATCGGCGGGGGTGTGCTGGTCTCGCAAGGCGCCGAGAAGAAGCTGATCGGCGCCGCGGACGTCATCTGGACCCCGAGCCGGGGCATCGAGCTGGGCACTCGCTATGCGGTTCGCCGCACGGAGGCGGTGCTCCAGGACGGGGACGAAACCACCCGGCCCTTGACCTCGTGGGCGGATTACATCGGCGCCCATGGGGGCGTGGACTTGACCCGCTGGCTGGCCTTGCGAGGCGATGCCCGGCTTCTACTGGAACGCACCAGCGTCACGCAGCGCTGGGACGCCGCGCCCACTATCGCGCTGCGGTTGATCAATGGGCTCGAGTTCGCCGCTGGTTACCGGTTTGGGGACCTGCGCGACCCCGACTTCTCGGTGCGCGGTGGACCCGGTCTGTTCTTCACCCTGTCCGCCAGCGTCACCGAGAAGCAGTTCCCAACCTCGGCCGAGTTCTGGCGGGACCGGTTCTAGATGTCGTGCTCACTTCAATCCGGGAGAGTCGCGTGAACCTCCCTTTGCCGCGCGGGCTATCGGTCCTCCTGATCGAAGACGATGAAGCGTTGACGAGTGTGATGCAGCACTGGGCCGCCTGGGTCGGCGCTGCGATGGATTCGGCGAGCCTGGGGGCAACGGCGCTCAGCCTGGCTGCCCGCAGGAGCTATGACGTGGTGCTCCTCGACCTCACGCTGCCCGACATGGATGGCGGGACGGTCTATCAGAATCTGGTGCGGATCGAGCAGTCGCTGGCGGTCCGGACCATCATTTTGACCGGTGGGTCGGTGAGCCCGACATCCGAGACATTCCTGGAAAGTGCGGTCTGTCCGGTGGTGCTGAAACCCTTCGATCTCGAGACACTAAACCAGCAGATCGCGCGGCTCCGAGTTGCTGCCGCCTGAGTTGCGGGGCCAGCGCGGGAAGAGCAGCCTAGTCGTCGCGGTCGCGGTGGCGGGCCCTGGAGCCGCCCGGCCGCACCAGCTGAATCGTTCCCTGAAACGATTCCAGTGTCACCTGGGCGCTCCCGGATCCAAGGGTGAAACTGAACCCCTTGCCCTTGCGGGTGTTGCTCAGCGGAACCGGGAATTCGGACTCGAACTCTCCGTTAAAGGTCGAGACTGACACATTGGCGCTGGTGCCCTCGGGCACTGTCAACAGGATGTCGCCGTTGTGGGTGGAGAGCGAGTAGCGTCCGCCACTGCGGATGGGACCAGCGTAAGTAATGTCTCCGTTGATCGTGCTCGCATCCACGACGGCGGCATCTACCGCTTCCAGGGTGATCTCCCCGTTCACCGTCTCGGCCGTGATCTCACCAGTGGAGCTCGCCACTTCGACGTCCTCGTTCACGGAGTTGACGCTGATCCTGCCTTTGGCTCCCCGGAGTTTTACCGAGCCCTGCACGGACCTCAGGGAGATTAGGCCGTCTCCGCCCGCCACCTCGACCTCGCCCTCCACCGTCTCTACCGAGATCGAACCCTTCAGGCCGTTTATCCTGGCGTTGGTATTCACGCCGGACAGCGTCACCGCCATCCATGGCGGTACGCTGATGCGGAGGCCCACCTCGGATGGCGGCCCGTGCCGACCCTGGGTTCTGACGCTGACGTTCGTCGGCGACGTCACGACCTCGACCCGGGGCCGTCCGGCTGTGTTGGCCTCGACCCGAACGGCATTGCGGTTCCAGGCCTGGATAGTGACGTCGCCTCCATGGGCATTCACTTGCAGCCGCTGTCCGCGTTCGGCGGTCACGGTGGTGTCGAGCTGCGCGGCAGCCAGGGTCAGACCAGCGGCAAGAGTCAGTAGCACGATGGCTTCCTTTCAGCTCACGGGGACGAGGGTAGCTGCCTGCCGCAGGAGATCGAGCTTGCGTCGCATCGTCTCGGCCAGGTGGGTGTTGAGATACAGGTTGGCCGGGTCAGCCTTCAGCGCCTGCTCTGCCTGCGCAATGGCCCGGTCGATCACCGCGAGATTCTGCTCGATAACCCGCACGGTAGCACTGTCGAGCTGTCGCCGTCCCCCGGCCAGAACCCGTTCCAGATCGGCTACCGCGGCGGCATAACTCTCGGCCGCGGTGTGGCTGGCATTGACCGCGGCCGGGGGTCCCGACGGTGCGGCGGTGGCAACGGGGGCCGCGGCGGGTCCCGCGCCGGGGGACTGCAGCAGCCATACGGAGCCACCGGACAGCGTCATCAGCGCCACCGCGGCCGCCGCGAGCTGGGGCATCGAGAAGCTCCATCTCCGGCGCACCGGAAAACGGCGAACCGATGCAGCACCGATCTGCCGGGCGATTGCCGGCCACAAGTCGTGCCGCGGCGGCCGGTCCTCCAGGTGCCAAGCCTGGTCTACCACCCGGCGCAGGTCACTCAGAATCGCGGCGCAATCTCCGCAGCTCTCGAGGTGCGCTTCCAACGCGAGGCGGTCCCCCGGGGGCAGCTCATCATCGAGGTACTCCGAAAGCAGTTCCATCCAGCGATCGCTCATAATGCTCTCCCTCTACCGCTCGAGGTGCCGGCGCAACGCCAGACGCGCCCGATGCAGCTGTGACTTCGACGTGCCGGTAGCCAATCCCAGCATTTCCGCAATCTCCTCGTGCCGGTACCCCTCCACATCGTGAAGGACGAAGACCTCCTTGGCGCCGTCCGGCAGGCGCGCCATCGCAGTCTCAAAGTCCAGGGCCAGCTCTGGCCCCGCCTTACGGGCTGGAATGAATTCCAGCATTGCGTCGCCCTCCAGATACCGCTTGCGGCGGGTGCCGAGCATCTCTCGCCGCCCCAGAATCACGTTGATGGCTAATCGGTGGAGCCAGGTTCCGAAGGCGGACTCGCCTCGGAAGGTCCCCAGTTTCTGCCAGGCCCGCACGAAGACGTCCTGAGTGACCTCGTCGGCATCGTCGTCGTTGAGCATGCGCCGGACCAGGCTATGGATCCTGGGCACGTGGTGCCGGTAGAGCCGCTCGAATGCGCTCGCATCGCCGCTGGCAGCCAGCGTCGCATCCACAGCGTCCGAATCGGGCCTGCCGGTCTGTTCGTGCTCCAGGGTTGCCACTCCACAGCCGAGTTGAGTCATCGCGGAGAGATTGGATCATCCAGTGGGCCAAAAGGTTGCAGGGGTTTGGGGAGATGGCTAGCCTTACTTGCCTTGTCATCCCTCAGGGTGACAACCCAGGGGAAGTCTCATGGCCGCAACGACTCAGCTACATACGATCAAGGCACCGACCGGATCCGCCATCTCCTGTAAGGGCTGGCACCAGGAGGCCGCCCTGCGGATGCTGATGAACAACCTCGACCCGGCCGTGGCCGAGCGCCCCGAAGAGCTGATCGTCTATGGTGGGGGCGGCAAAGCGGCGCGGAACTGGGAGTGTTACCATCGGATCGTCAGCACGCTGCGCCGGCTGGAGAACGACGAGACCCTGCTGGTGCAGAGCGGCAAGCCGGTCGGCGTGTTTCGCACCCATGACCAGGCACCCCGGGTCCTGATCGCCAACGCCAACCTGGTGCCGCGCTGGGCCACCTGGGACGAGTTCCGCCGGCTGGATGCCATGGGACTCACGATGTACGGCCAGATGACCGCCGGATCATGGATTTACATCGGCACCCAGGGAATCCTCCAGGGCACCTACGAAACTTTCGCCGAGTGTGCCCGGCAGCACTTCGGTGGCTCGCTGGAGGGGCGCCTGGTAGTGAGCGGCGGCCTGGGTGGGATGGGTGGGGCTCAGCCGCTCGCGGCCACGATGAACGGCGCCGCGTTCCTGGGAGTGGATGTCGATGAGGAGCGCATCCGGCGCCGGGTGGAGACCCGCTACTGCGACCGGCTGGAGACCAGCCTCGACGCTGCATTGCGGCTGCTCGAAGAGGCCCGCCTGGCGCGGAAGGCTCTGTCGGTGGGACTGGTGGGGAACATTGCCGACGTGCTGCCGGAGTTGGTCCGCCGGGGGGTGGTGCCGGACGTCCTCACCGACCAGACCTCAGCCCATGATTTACGGCTGGGCTACATCCCCGCAGGCATGACACTGGAGTCGGCGGCGACCGCCAGGGAAACGGACCCCGCGGGCTATGAAGACCGGGTGCTCGATACGATGACGACGCACGTGCGCGCGATGCTCGACCTCAAGGCTCGCGGTGCGGTCGCGTTCGACTACGGAAACAACCTCCGGGGGCAGGTGGCCGACCGGAGAGGAATGTCGGAAGCCTTCGACATACCGGGATTCGTGCCGGCCTTCATCCGGCCCCTGTTCTGCCGCGGAGCCGGGCCATTTCGGTGGGTCGCACTTTCGGGGAACCCCTCCGATATCGCGGAGACCGACCGCGCCGTTTTGGAGACGTTTCCCCACAAGGCGGCGTTGGCCCGCTGGATCCGTCAGGCGCAGCAGCGGGTCGCCTTCCAGGGCCTTCCGGCCCGCATCTGCTGGCTGGAGTACGGTGAGCGGGCCGAGCTCGGCGCGCGATTCAACTGGCTGGTGAAGCAGGGGCGGGTGGCCGCACCGATCGTGATCGGCCGGGATCACCTGGACACCGGCTCGGTCGCGTCGCCCAACCGGGAAACCGAGGCGATGCTGGATGGGTCCGATGCCATCGCTGATTGGCCGCTGTTGAACGCCATGCTGAATACCGCGTGTGGCGCGAGCTGGGTGTCGCTGCATCATGGCGGTGGCGTGGGCATCGGCTATTCGATCCACGCGGGAATGGTCTCGGTCGCCGATGGAACCGCGAGCGCGGACGAGAGACTGCAGCGCGTTCTCACGGCAGACCCCGGTACCGGCGTCATGCGGCACGCGGACGCGGGCTACGACCTCGCCATAGAGACTGCCAAGGAGCGCGGGGTCGACCTTCCAATGATTGATTAAGATCGAAACTACTTCACCACGAAGGCACGAAGGACACGAAGGCCACGAAGCGGCCAAAGAAGATCGTGCCAACGCACCTGCAGAATAAGAAACAGTAACAACGCAAGAGAAGTATCGTGAAGTTAAACCGAACGCGCCAACCATAATCACCCCGCGATGACAGACACACTGTGGGTGTTCTTCGTGACCTTCGTGTCCTTCGTGCCTTCGTGGTGAAGTAGTTGCAGAGCCCTGCGGCATGAAGGTGCTTGCCAACATCTCCCAGCTCGCCACGTGTCGCGACGACCGAGGGCAGGGAGATATTCACGCCATATCGGACGCGGCCATGGCGTGGGATGATAGCGTTATCCAGTGGGTCGGTCCCGAGAAGCAGTTACCTCCGAAGTATCGTGAGGCCGAGCGACTCGACGCGGGTGGGCGGCTGGTCATTCCTGGACTGGTGGACTGCCACACCCACCTGGCCTTTGCCGGCTGGCGGGCAGACGAGTTCGAGCAGCGGCTCCGAGGCCGGAGCTATCTCGACATCGCGCGCGCCGGTGGCGGCATCATGTCCACTGTACGGGAGACCAGAGCGGCCAGCGAGGCGGATCTGCTGGGGCGAGCCTCCGGATTTCTCCGGGAGATGCTCACGCTGGGTGTTACCACGGTGGAGTGCAAGAGCGGCTACGGCCTCGAGCCGGATGCCGAGCTCAAGCTGCTCCGGGTCTACCGCCAGCTGGCGAACCAACAGCCAGTCCGCCTGGTGCCGACGTTTCTCGGCGCGCATGTCGTGCCGCCGGAGTTCCGGGACAACCGTGCCGGGTATGTGGACCTGCTGGCCGATCGCATGATTCCCGCGGTGGCGAAGGAGAAGCTGGCGGCGTGCTGTGATGTGTTCCTGGAGGAATCAGCGTTCAGTGCGGTCGAGGCGCGGCGTATCCTTCGAGCCGGCCAGAAGTCCGGGCTTTCCGCCAAGCTACACGCCGATCAGCTGAGTGAGGGCGGAGGCGCCGAGCTCGCGGCCGAGCTCAAGGCGCTGAGTGCGGATCATCTGGAGCACATCTCGGAGCGGGGCATCGCGGCCATGGCTGCCGCGGGAGTGGTGGCGGTGAGCCTTCCGATTGCCTCACTGTATCTGGGCCAGCCTCCGATGCCGGCTCGCCGCCTGATCGAGGCGGGAGTCCCGGTCGCCGTGGCCACGGACTTCAACCCGGGCTCGGCGCCCAGCTATCACCTTCCGCTGGCGGTCACCCTCGCCTGTCTCCTCCAGCGCATGACCCCGGCTGAGGCGCTCAAGGGCGCCACGATCTACGCGGCGCGCGCCATTGGAATGGACGACCGGATCGGGTCGCTCCAACCCGGCAAAGCGGCCGACTTCGCAGTTATCGACGCCCCTGATCTGAACCAGTGGATCTATCACTTTCGCCCCAATGCGTGTGTCATGACTGTCATAGAGGGAACGACGCGATGGACCGCGCCGCGTGAACCAAATCAGCCCGCCTGACGTCGTGCAGCCCACTACCGCGGCCGACGATCCGCGGTTCGGCCGCCTCCTCGGTAGCCGCCTCGGTCCGGCGGATCACCCCGACGTTGTAATGCTGGGCTTTCCCTCCGATGAGGGGGTGCGGCGTAATGGCGGGCGGGTCGGGGCGGCGCTGGGGCCGGCCGCGATACGGGCCGCGCTGTATCGCTTCACTCCGGATGCCCGCTCGGAGCGCTTCGAGGAGCTGATCGGCCGGAGCCGGGATCTGGGAGATTTGGCGGTGTCGGGCGATGTCGAGGCCGATCAGCAACGTCTCGGCGAGACCCTCGCACCACACATCGAGCGAGGTGCTTTTGTGGTTGTGCTCGGTGGCGGACACGAGACGTCCTACGGTCATTTCCTGGGCTATGCGCTGACTGGTCGCAAGGCAGAGATCCTCAACTGGGACGCCCATACCGACGTGCGCGAGCTCGCCGGAGGGAAGGCCCACTCCGGGTCGCCCTTTCGCCAGGCGCTGGAAGACCGGTCGGGAGCCTGCCGGCGCTACACGGTGGCGGGAGTGCAGCCCCAGGCGGTGGCGCGCAGTCATGCCGTCTTCGTCGAGCGTCAGGGCCGCCTGGTGTGGCGCGACGATGTCACGCCGGAGCGGATAGCGCAGCTCTACCGCTCCAGTGATAGCCCTACCATGGTGTCATTCGACCTGGACGCGGTCAGCGAGGCAGAGGCGCCCGGCGTCAGCGCACCGAACGCTGCCGGCCTCAGCAGCGATCTCTGGATCGAGGCGGCCTATCAGGCGGGACGCTCACCGGCGGTGTCCTCGGCCGACGTGGTGGAGCTGAATCCGGCGGTGGATCGGGACGGGCAGACCGCGCGGCTGGCGGCGGTGACGGTGTGGTGGCTGCTGCGGGGCAGGTCGGAGCGGCGCTAGCCCGGCCGCCTTGCGCGGCGTCCAACCCCGATGCACTGTAGGGACAATTCCGAAGCAACTCTCAGTAGAAATCGTTGGAGGAGCCATGACTCTGCGCGTGTGCGGCATGTTTCTGTCGCTCCTAATCCTGAGCACTCAGATGGCAGCGGCTCAGGTCCGTCAAGTCACCGGACGGGTGACGAACTCCCAGACCGATCAAGGGCTGCCAGGGGCCACCGTCGCGGTGAATGGGACCTCGATCGTGGTAGAGACCAACAACGAAGGGGCGTACGTGCTCAACGCGCCCGAAGGCGACCTGGACTTGGTAGTGCGGGCCATCGGCTACAAGCGCCAGCAGGTGCCCGTTCCAGCCGGGCAGGGTGTGGCCAACGTGGCACTCGAGCCGGACGTGTTCAAGCTGGAGGAGATCGTGATCACCGGCCAGGTCACCGGCGTGGAACGGCAGAATCTACCTAACGCGGTGGCCACGGTCTCGGGAGGCGAGCTGAATCGTGCGCCCGCTCAGACTGTAGAAAGCGCGCTGCAGGGGAAGATTCCGGGCGCCTACATCCAGGCCAACTCGGGGGCGCCGGGTGGAGGGTTCCAGCTCAGCCTGCGCGGCGTATCGACGATCATCGGCAGCGTTGACCCGCTGTACGTAGTGGACGGAATCGTGGTGAGCAACGCGGTCATTCCCAACGGTCAGAACGCGGTGAGCTGTGCCCAGTGCGGCGGCAATCCGCGCAACCAGGACAACCCGGTCAACCGCATCGCCGATCTGAATCCGGAGGATATCGAACGGATCGAGGTTCTGAAGGGTGCCTCCGCCGCCGCGATTTACGGCTCCAAGGCCACCAATGGCGTCGTGATCATCACGACCAAGCGCGGCCAGCTGGGCAAGCCTCAGTTCAACCTCTCGCAGAGATTCGGAGTTTCCGCCCGGGCCAACGAGCTGGGCTCCCGCACCTATGCCACTCTGGACGAGGCGCTATCCGTCTTCAGCGACACTGCCTCCGTCACGGCTGCCTTCCAGCCGGGCCAGTCCTTCAACTTCGAAGACCAGCTCTACGGCCGGCAAGCTCTCTCTTACGAGACCAGCGCCAGCGTGAGCGGCGGCAGCGCCAACACGAAGTACTACGTGTCCGGCCTGGTGATGAACGACGAGGGAATCGCGATCAACACCGGCTATAAGAAGCAGGCGCTCCGCTCCAATCTGGATCAGGAGCTCGGCGGCGGCGTCCAGCTCGAGGTGAATCTCA
This sequence comes from uncultured Gemmatimonadales bacterium, assembly GCA_963840165.1. Taxonomy (GTDB): domain Bacteria; phylum Gemmatimonadota; class Gemmatimonadetes; order Gemmatimonadales; family GWC2-71-9; genus CAVVWJ01. Next base: position 33,405 of record CAWIXT010000006.1, on the reverse strand, counting down.
GCGGCACGCACAGTCTGTCGGAGCGGGGCCTGTCCAACAACGACAACTCAGGCACCAGCCCCTATCTGGTCTTCCCGGCCACTCCCAACTTCGTCGATTTGATGCCGGCGGGGGGTGTCATCACCGATGAGCTGACGGCCATCGACTTTCCCACTAATCCGTTCGAGCGCAGCAATCCAATGCAGACGTTCAACTTCCTGACCAACGAGGAAGACGTCTGGCGGCTGCTGGGCACCACTACGCTGCGCTGGTCGGCCATCCGCTCGGCCAAGAGCACCCTCCAGTTCATCGGAGTCGGCGGGGTGGACTACTTCCAACAGGATAACAACCTGGTCTCCCCACCCGAGCTTCAGTTCGAGCCGAACGATGGCCAGCCGGGCACCGTGGTGCTGAGCAAGTCCTCGAACCGAAACCTGAATGCTGCGCTGAACATGTCCTGGCGGCTGAATCCGTCGGGCACCGAAAGCTCAGCCGAGTGGACCACGTCCGCCGGCATCCAGTACGAGGAACGGCGGCCGTTCGTCACCCAGATCACTGCGCGCACGCTGCTCCCGGGGCAGGAGAGCCCGCAGCAGACGACCAACCAGAGCGTCACGTCGAAGCTCGAGCCGGTGCGGGACCTCGGCCTGTTCGTGCAGGAGGAAGTGCTGCTCGCCAACCGCCGCCTGCTGCTAACGGGAGGTGTGCGAGCCGACCGCAGCAGCCAGTACGGGGACACCGACCAGTTCTTTCTCTATCCCAAGCTGGCGGCGTCCTACCGACTTTCGAAGCCGTTCGGTGGCGTGGAAGAGCTCAAGTTCCGGGGGGCGTACGGGCAGACCGGCAACCGGCCGTCCCGTTGGGACGCCAAATACTCCAACGACACCACCGGCACCATCGATGGACAGTTCGGCACCTATATCGGCGGTCTGGCGGGAGATCCGAATATCGAGCCGGAGCGCCAGGAAGAGTTCGAGGCCGGAGTGGATGCCACGTTTGCCAACGGACGAGCTGAGCTTACCCTGACCGCATATCAGAGAAACATCAGCCGGCTCATCCTGGAGCAGACCATCGCGCCGTCCCTGGGACAGGAGACCCGGATCTTCAGCTCCGACAGCCGGATGCGTAATCGCGGGATCGAGGCGTCGCTGACGGTTCAGCCGGTGCAGGGACGAGATGTAAACTGGATATCACGCGCGACCTTCTTCGCCAACCGGGCCCTGATTACCCGTTTGACGGTGCCTTCGTACCAGACCGGCGGCTTCGCGCTCTCGCTTGGCACCTATCAGATCGAGGAGGGAAGCTCTCCGACCCAGATTTTTGGTACGGTTGGCACTGATGCAAGCGGAGCCCCGATTGCCGGGAAGGTGGGCGACGCCAGTCCCGACTTCCAGGTGTCATTCTCGAACGACATCGACTACAAGCGGTTTACCTTGGGCTTTCTGCTCGACTGGAAACACGGTGGAGACATCATCAACCTGACCCAGTTCCTCTACGATGCCGTCGCGAATACGGAGGACTACCTCGAGCGGGGCTCTGATCGCATCAACACCTTCGGCGCCGGCTTCACCCAGCCCTACGTGCAGGACGGCTCCTATCTCAAGCTGCGCGAGGTCAATCTGTCGTACAACCTCCCGGAGAATTTCACCTCCAGCATCTTCGGTGGAGGTGTGCGGTATGCGCGGCTGTCGCTGACGGGCCGGAATCTGCTGCGGGTTACGCCATACGATGGGCTCGATCCCGAGGTCAGCAACTTCGGCAACCAGGCGATTGTCCGAAACATCGATGTGGCCCCGTTCCCGCCCAGCCGCAGCTTCTACTTCTCCGTCGACTTGGGGTTCTAACATGACGCCCATGACCAGGCTCACACGAGTAGCGCTGACGGCACTGCTGATCGGCGCGGGCGCCTGCGACTTCGATATCGCGAATCCCAACAGCCCCACCGTGATCGGCCAAGACCCAACGCCCTCACAGGTGGCGGCGGCGGCCACCGGCATCATCATCGCCAGCCGGACCAACGCCGCCGACTGGGCCCTCGACGGCGCCATCTGGGGCCGTGAGGCCTATCGCTTCGACCCGTCGGACCCGCGCTACGCCCAGGAGATGATGCAGGGGCCGCTGGATCCGGGCAGCCGCGCCTTCGGCGGCGACCATTGGGCCGAACCGTATTCCGCGATCCGGAGCGCGAATGACCTGCTGGCGGTGATCGGCAGCGCCAGCGCACTCACGGCAGAACAGCAGAACGCCGTGCGGGGGTTCACCCACACCATGCAGGCGTACAACTTCAGCATCGTCCTGAGCTCGCATACTCAGGATCAGATCCCGGTCGATGTCGGCACCAGCGCCAGCGACGCTCCAGCGCCGTTCGTGAGCAATGCGGCGGCGTGGGACCACGTCATTGCGTTGCTCGACAATGCGGTGGCCGAGCTCCAGGGCGCCACGTTTCCGTTCACGCTGCCGTCCGGGTTCACCGGCTTCGACACTCCGGCCACGTTCCTGCAGTTCAATCGGGCGTTGCGAGCCCGGGTTGCGGTATACCGCGGGGACTACACCGGTGCGCTTACCTACTTGTCGCAATCGTTCCTCGATCCGGCCGCCCCGCTGGACCGCGGCGTATACTTCGATTTCGGCACCGGTGCCGGGGATTTGGCCAATCCCCTGGCGATCGATCCCCAGACCGGCGAGAACTTCGGCCATCCTTCACTTCGTACTCAGGCCCAGCTCCAGTCCGACGGCGTCTCGCTGGACCGCCGCTTTCTCGCCAAGCTGGTGGGGCGGCCCCCGCGCTCGGCCGGCACGACCAATACCGACCCACCACAGCTCCTCTCCTCGGATCTGGGTTGGGTGCGCTATCCCAGCCCGAGCACGCCGATTCCGATCATCAAGAACGAGGAGTTGATCCTGCTCCGGGCCGAGGCCAACATCGGCGCTACCAACCTCGGTCCGGCGGTGCCCGACATCGACCTGGTGCGCACTACTTCCGGGGGACTGCCCGCTTACGCCGGAGCGTTGGACCAGGCGTCACTGCTGAACGAAGTGCTCTACAACAAGCGGTACTCCTTGATGTATGAAGGGGGTCACAGCTGGGTGGACTATCGCCGGTATGGCCTGACCGGGGCGCTTGATGACTTCGACCGGGTCGGACCACCGCCGGATGTGATCTTCCCGACGCTTCCGGTTCCAACCGCGGAAATTCAAGCACGGTAGAGCTAGCCCCTGATCTCGAGGAGAGGAGGTAAAGCTTATGATTGCTGCACTGCGGTTGACGCACCTGGCCGCGGCGCTTCTGACGGCCCTGCCGCTGCTGATGGCCTGCTCGGGAGAAGGGGGGAGATACGCCGGCAGCTGGAAGCGAGAGCTGTACGGTGAAGGCGAGGTCCGCATGAACCTCGCGTCCAACGGCGGGGTAGAGCTGACCTTGCCGTCCCGCCGCTGGGCCGACTCGGTGATGAAGAGCCGGGCCAGCTTCAAGGGAGATACGCTGGTGTTCCAGGCCGACTCCACCACGCTCGCGTGCCAAACCGCCCCCGCAAGATACGTAGTGAGCCGGACCGAGGATCAGCTGCAGATAGCCGGGATCGGGGCCGACAGCTGCGGGGGACGGCGGGCGGCCCTGGTCGGAACCTGGGAGAAGACGTAAAGAACGGGAAGGAACAGCGTGAGCGGGGAAGAAAAGGCGTAAGCGGGAACTGCTGACGGGGTGAACGGGGAAGAAACGGCGTAACAGGGGGAGCACCCGCGGTTGTTGCAGTTCCCGCTCACGCTCTTCTATTCCCGCTCACGCTTTCTCCTGGAGACGGCCACTGTTGGGTGACACAGTGAAACGCGCCGAGTCCCCAGACCAGGTCGGTGCAGTCGATGCCGACGATTTCACGGTCGGGAAACGCCGACTGTAGCACGGCGCACGCACGCTCGTCGGCCGCGGGGTCGTAGGTCGGCAGGAGCACGATTCCGTTGGCGACGTAGAAGTTGGCGTAGCTGGCCGGCAGCCGTTGACCGTCGTGATACAGCGGGCGCGGCATCGGTAAGGTCAGGACGTCGAGCGGCCGGCCATCCTGGTCGGTCATCCGATTGAGCCGCTCCAGATTGTTCTGCAGCGGCTCGTAGTTTTGATCCGAAGGATCGTCCTCCACGACGGTTACGACGGTGGTGGGGTTCACGAACCGGGTAAGGTCGTCCACGTGGCCGTCGGTGTCATCGCCGGCGATCCCGTCTCCCAGCCAGAGGATGTGCGACACGCCGAGGTATCCGCGGAGATAGTCCTCGATAGCGCCGCGATCCAGGTGCGGGTTCCGGTTGGGATTCAGGAGGCAGGCCTCCGTCGTCAGCAGGGTGCCGGCGCCGTTCACGTCAATCGACCCGCCCTCCATCACGATGCCTGGGGCAAAGACGGGAAGGCCGAGCTCCGCCGCAATCCTCGTGGGAATGACGTCGTCCAGGTCGTATGGCGGGTACTTCCCGCCCCAGGCGTTGTAGCCCCAGTCCACAATCGCCTGCGACGGCCCCGACCCCCCTTTCCTCTGCAGGAAAATGGGACCGTGGTCCCGGCACCAGGCGTCGTTGGTGGGGTGATGGTGGTAGAAGACGTTGCCGCTGCCGACGCCTTCGTCGGCCAGGAGCCGCCGAACCTCGTGCTCCATGCCGGGACCGGCAACGTTGATGTGCACCTCTTCATGGTCGGCGAGGTGTCGCACCATACGCGCAAAGATCTTCGGCACCGGCCCGAACCTGCCGGGCCACGAAGCCTCCTTATGGGGCCAGCTGAGCCAGGTGCCGCGATGGGGCTCCCACTCGGCGGGCATCCGGTATCCCAGCTGGGAGGGCGTGGAAGTCATAACAGTGTGAACGGTAAACGGGGGTGAGTGGGGGAGGGTCCGTTCACCGTTCACTGTTCACCGTTTACTCCGTTTAGTCCAGATATCGCTTGGTGATGTCGGCGTAGGCGTCGATCCGGCGATCACGCAGGAACGGCCAGTGGGTTCGGCTCGCGTCCACCTTGCCCAGGTCCAGCGTAGCGGTGAGCACTTCTTCGCCCGTGCCCCCCTTCACCAGTACCCGGCCGCCCGGATCGGACACGAAGCTGCCGCCCCAGAACTCCAAACCGCCGCCGGGGCCCTTCTCGTATCCCACGCGGTTGACGGCACAAACGTAGAGCCCGTTCGCGATGCCATGACTACGCTGGATCGTTTCCCAGGCCGCCTCCTGCTGCGCTCCGTGCTCCGCCTTCTCGCCGGGCAGCCATCCGATGGCGGTGGGATAGAACAGGATCTGGGCTCCGCTCATGGCGGTGAGGCGGGCCGCTTCCGGGTACCACTGATCCCAGCACACCAGGACGCCGATGCGTCCGAACCGGGTGTCCCAGCTGCGGAAGCCGAGATCTCCGGGAGTGAAGTAGAACTTCTCGTAGTATTGCGGATCGTCCGGGATGTGCATCTTCCGGTACTTGCCGAGGAAGCGTCCGTCGGCATCGATGATCGCCGCGGTGTTGTGATAGAGCCCCTCGGCTCGCTTCTCGAACAACGAGGCAATGATCACGACGCCCAGCTCGCCGGCCAGACGGCCCAGCGTCTCCGTCGAGGGTCCGGGCACCGGCTCGGCTAGCCCAAAAAAGGCGTGGTCCTCGGTCTGGCAGAAGTACGGACTGAGGAACAGCTCCTGGAGACACACGATCTGGGCGCCCCGTTTGGCCGCCTCCCGTGCTCCCTGGACCGCCTTGGCCATGTTGGCCTTGGGATCGTCGGTGCAGCTCATCTGCACCAGACCCAGTGTCACCGTTTTCGTTGTCGCGGGCGTAGTCATTGCCGGATAATAATTCCTCGTCGGATGAGAGTCATCATTCACCACTAGTGACCTGCGTCACCTAGCATTCCTTCAGCAAGCACGATCTTTCACTATCAGCGGCCGGCCCGATTGGGCCCCTCCAACTCGAAAGGATGCGCCCAATGATCGGTGGTCGTCCGAGCTTCGTGTTAGTAAACATTTTCTTCGTCTCGATGTTCCTGGGTTGTGGCGATCGGCGCACGGGAGATGCACCAGCCACCGATACGACCGGGACGGTGGCTCCGGCTCCGGCGTACTCCGGCGCCAGCCGCGCCGACTCCGCTCCGGCCCCGACTGACAGTGCTCCGACGGTTCGGGGCGATTCGGTGCGGACGCCTGCCGCGTCGGCTTCAGCTGCGCCGGCGACTCCCAAGCTGGCGGCGCCGAAGCCCGCGCGGAGGGCTCCACGCCCGGCGACTCCCGCCCCGGCCGATACCGCGACGGCCGCTCCCCCCGCACCAGCGTCGCCCGCCGCGGAACCGAGCGACACACCGTCCGGCGCGGCCCAGGCCAACGCACCCCTCCGGGACGCGTACCATCAGGCCCCGCTCGATACCGTCCCGCAGCAGGTCTACGATGGGTGGAAGCAGTACAACCTGAACTGCGCCCGGTGCCATGGCGAGGACGTGATGGGTACAACCATCGCACCCCACCTGGTCACGTCGCTGAAGCCCGAAGGTCCGATCAACACCAAGGAACTCTTCGTGCAGGTGGTCTGTGCCGGCAGGCCAGAGAAAGGGATGCCCGCGTGGTGTCCCCTGGGCCTGGAGATGGACAAGATCGAGGCGATCCACGCCTATGTGAAAGGCCGCAGTGAGGGGAAGCTTCGCCCCGGGCGACCGGCGTTGAAATCCCAAGGTTAATGAAAGAAGGTTGGAAAAATGAGCTTACTCGCGACGTCAACGGCCGGTGCAGTGGTCATGCTGATGGTGGGAACGCTGGCGGCGTGCAGCGGCCAACGCGCCGATGACACCGCCGCTGCTCCGGTTGACACGCTTTCGGACTCAGGAGTCCGGCCAGACACGGCGTCGGCTACGGCGCCGGACCCTACCGCCGGCGAGAGCGCCGTAGCCACGCCGCCGATCGTGCCTGAACCGCAGGCTGCCAGGGATACGCCGCCGGCTGGTGCCGCGGCCCCGGCCGCCGGTGGTGCGCCCAAGGTGAGCAAGATCGAGTACGAGGGATGGCGCCAGTACAGCGTGAACTGCGCCCGGTGCCATGGTCAGGATGTGCTGCCCAACCCGGTCGCGGCCAATCTGCTGGTCTCGCTGGCCCCGGGCGGGCCGATCGACACCGAGGCCAAGTTCGTGCAGGTGGTTTCGGAAGGGCGTCCGGAGCGCGGCATGCCCGCTTTCAAGGGGATCATGAGTCCCGAGCAAATCCGGGCTGTCTATGCATACGTCAAAGGACGGGCCGAGAAACGGATCCCTCCCGGGCGGCCGGCCAGCCCCACTTGATCATATCGAAACTCGGAAGCTGACTCCGTCGTCTGCTCTCTCATCAGGCGGCGGGCTCGTCCCTTTGTCAATCCTCGGAGGCACTGGCATGTACTTCGGCTTCGCTCTCATGCTCGCGCAGGCCACGGCCGTCACGGCGCAATCGCCGGTTACCCGCATCGACGTGGTTCCCGCCGAGGCTGAAGTCCGGATCGGCCAGACTCTTCGACTCTCGGCCACCGCTCTCGACACCACCGGCCGCCCGATTCCAAATGCTCCAATCCAATGGTTTGGACACGGCGAGGGCAGCGTAGATTCGACCGGCCTTGTGAAGGCAGGGTATTCCGGATACGTGCATGTGTTTGCCATGGCGGCCGACAGCACCAGGCACGTCATGGGCCAGGCCGTCGTTCGCGTTCTGCCTCTCCCCGCGAGCCGCATCGAGGTTCATCCGGCGCCGTCCACTCTGCTGGCCGGGGCCCGTCTGACGCTTTCCGGCACCCCCTACAGCGCCCAGGGGGACCGTCGGACCGACCCGGTGAGCTTTTCTTCGAGCGCCCCGCGCGTAGCCAACGTAACTGCCGACGGCAGATTGGCCGCTCTCGCACCGGGCGAGGCGACGATCACCGCGAGGAGCGGAGCCGCCGTCTCGAAGCTCAAGCTGCGAGTCGCGCCCAACACGGTGGCCCGGCTGACGCTGGAGCCGACACTAAAGACGGTCAAGACCGGGGACGTCGTTCGTTTCAGGTCGCGGGCCCAGGACGCCAAGGGTAAAGCGCTGCCTGACCCGCTGGTGCGCTGGTCGGTCAGCGCCATGTCATCCTCCGGAGTGGCGCAAGTGGACGAAGCCGGCGCGTTCGTGGCTGAAACGCCGGGCAAGTACACAGTCACCGGCGCGATCGGAGATCGTTCCGCCGACGCCGTGATCCAGGTCGACCCCCGACGGGTGGGACGCGGCATGATCGTGCAGGGCCGGGTGCCGCTCGCGTTCCGCGCCGCCGAAGTGTGGGTGCATCCCTCCGGCAAGTGTGCTTACCTGACGACTATCGCGGACCGGGTCTACGCCATCGATGTCGCCGATCCTGCCGCTCCGAAAATCGTAGACTCGATGATGACCAATGCCCGTTTGGTCAACGACGTGATGACTACGGAAGACGGGCGCTACGGCGTGTTCTCCCGGGAGGGGGCCTCCGACCGGAAGAACGGCATTGTCGTCTTCGACGCGAGCGACCCGTGTCACCCCAAGCCGGTCTCCGAATACAGTGAGACCGTCACCGGCGGGGTTCATTCCAGCTATGTGTCGCAGGGCCATGTGTATCTCACTGACGATGCCACCGGCTCGTTGCGGGTCATCGACATTCGCGATCCGCTGAAGCCGCGCGAGGTGGCCCGGTGGCAGACCGAGCAGACCGAGGCCGGGCGGTACGTCCACGATGTGGCGGTGACCGACGGGCTGGCGTACCTGAGCTACTGGAACGATGGGCTGGTGATCCTCGACGTGGGGAACGGCATCAAGGGAGGCACGCCGCAAGCGCCCAAGCTGGTCTCCCAGTACAAGTACGATCTCAACGAAACCTATGCCCGGGTGGATCAGCTGTACGGGCTCGGGGCGCGGGGAACCCACACCGCGTGGCGTCACGGGAACTACGTGTTCGTGGGCGACGAGGTGTACGCCTCGAAACCGGCCCAGGGCCTCGTCGATGGCAATGACCTGACGTTCGGGCGGCTGCACGTGATCGACGTGTCGAACATCCAACGGCCCAAAGAAGTAGCATGGTATGAGCCCACCGATGGAGGGGTGCACAATGTCTGGGTGGCTGGGGACACGCTCTACCTCGGCAACTACCAGGGGGGAGCGAGGGCGCTGGATATCTCCGGTGAGCTGAAGGGCGATCTGCTGCGCCAGGGCCGGGAAATCAGCTGGATCCTCACGGCGGACTCTCTCGGTGTCCGGCCGCGTTCGACATTCGCCTGGGGGGCCGTGGTGAAGGACGGCAACATTTTCGTGCCCGACATCAACAGCGGCCTCTGGATCCTGAAGCTGGAGCCGAAGAAAGAGCCGGCGACGCCGTAGGTACGGCTTCTGGTTTTCCCGAGACGAACGGTGTCACCGGCGCTCCGGAGACCCATAGGTTGACCGGCCGGGTGATCCACGGAGCCGATGGCCTCAACACCGGACCCTGGCCGGTTTCCACCGATTCTCTCGTTACACCCACCAGCCGCTTCTTCACCCGCAGCCATGCCCCGGTGCCGGCGGTGGACCCGGCGACATGGCGCTTGCGGGTGGAGGGACTGGTGAAGCAGGATGCCGAATTTTCGTTGAACGACCTGGCCGACTCGTTTCCCCAGCGGCAGGTCACTGCCACAATTGTCTGCGCCGGTCTCCGCCGGGAGGAGTTTCTCTCACTGGGGCCACTGCCCGGGGAGCTGCCGTGGGGACCCGAGCCGATCAGCACCGGTCGCTGGAGCGGAGTGCGGTTGGCCGACCTTCTCCGAGTTGTCGGCTGTTCTCCCGAAGCCCGGCATGTGGAGTTCGTGGGACTGGATCAGGTCGAGCGCCAGGGCGCGCGCTTTGGCTTTGGCGGCTCCGTCGACCTGGACAAGGCCCTCAACGGCGACGTTCTCCTGGCGACCGCGCTGAATGGGGAGCCGCTCCCACCTTCGCATGGATTTCCCGTCCGGGCGGTAGTGCCGGGCTGGATCGGAGCTCGAAGCGTGAAGTGGCTGGCCTGTATTGTTCTCAGGGACACTCCGTCGGACAATTACTTCCAGGCAAAAGCCTACCGCTTCCAGCGGGCCGCGCATCTCCACGACCGGCGCGACGTGAGCCAGGGAAACATGCTCACTGAGATCCCGATCAACAGTGTCATCGTGTCGCCGGCGGGTGCCGACGTGGTGCGGGCCGGCCGAGTGACGGTGAAGGGTTGGGCCATAGGAACGGGAGGCCGGCCGCTGATCGCAGTGGAGCTTTCACCCGATGCCGGTGAAAGCTGGGTCACGGCTGCCATTACTGCCGCGGGGGACCGCTGGGCCTGGAGTTTCTGGGAAGCAGAGCTGACGTTACCGCGGGGACGGCACGTACTGGCGGCGCGAGCTACCGACCGGCACTCGACCCAGCCGGCTACCGTCGCTGAGACATGGAACGTGAAAGGCTACAACAACAACGCCTGGCACCGGGTGCCCGTGATCGTGGACTGATTCCGGGGCTATTGTTTGACCCAGGTGGGCCGCAGATCTCTGGTCACATCGCTAATCAGCTGGGTCACCACCTCACCGTAGGCTTCTTCCTTGTCGCGCATGGCAACGGTGGGCAGGGAGCCAGAAAGTCCCAGTTTACCTACGGTGCCATTCGCCGCAGAGCTCGACCGCCATACCGTGCCGCCGGTCTTGGTGGACAGCAGCCGAACAGTGAGCTCCGCCGAGACGGCGGCGCGAACATTCACTCCCGACACACCGATTTTCCCGCTGGGCCTGATGCCGGACACCTTCAGCTGACCCACGAAGACCGCCGGAACATCCCTGTCGCGCCCCAGCGCCTGAGCGAGCGCGGCGCCGTCTCCGTTGGCCCTGAAGCTCTTCAGTCGAGGAATCAGCCGCGCCCAGCTCCAGCAGCTCGATGCCGGACTGGCTCCTCAGCAGCTCTTCCGCGAAGCGCTGGGTTGCCAGGGCACTCATGGCGCTGTTGGCCTGTTCGGTAGAGAAGGCCACGACAGCCACCCGGCCGTATGGGGCGAGGTCCAGCCGAGCCGGGACCGCGGCGTACTTTGAGGAGCAAGCCGAAAGCGCCAGCGCGCAAACCGCGAGGGCAATTTGCGTTCGGACAGACCCGACTTGGCTGTTCCCGAGCATGGAGGCACCTGGTGATGGGGTTCCACCCAAGCAAGGCAAGGGGCAGGCCACCAGGTGCGATCAGTCAGGGGGTGTCGCCGACCTCCACCAGCTGTTCAATCCGGGCAGAAAGCTGCACTCCGGACCTGCCCAGCTGCACCGGCCACCGGAGAGTCACCGAGTCTCCCTGCCTGGTGCGATCCAGGCCGCGCTCCGATTTGGCCACCGTCTCGATGGGAAAGCTCCACAGCTCGGCCGGCGGGTCCGAGCGAACCTCCAGCGGTGCGAACAGCGAAAGCTCAGCGGCAAACCAATCGTCTGGGTTTCCAACGCGAGGGTCCCACTGGTACGTAACCGCCATGGCTCCGTCGGCGGTAAACTCGACTCTTTTCTTCCAGGTCCTCGCCAAAGGTGCAGACGATTGCCACCACGTCGTGTTGCTGGTCAACCGACACCGCACACTGGAGCTGGGCCCAGGAGCGCTCGGGCCGATAATCTCCGGCCGCATACCGTTCGAGGCTTAGCTCCCGGGACAGGACCTCTCGAGGAGCAGCGCCCTCGGCTCAGGATCGAGCGGTGGCCGGGTCCCCAGCCTCACCCCTTCCTCGAGGTCATGGATGCTGGGCGCGCCACCATCGAAACCGGCGTTCGGGTCCGCGTACTGCTCGAGCGCGGTATCGTGGTAGGCCTCACGCCGTCGAGTGAGCGTGTTGGCGTAGTTGATACCCCGGGAGAAGAGCGTGTACTCCTCCACTGAGCCTCCCCGTCGGGGACTCAAGATGGCGGAGAACTGATCGGAGTGGACCCAGATCTCGTCGTGGCCATCCGCATCCAGATCCAGGATCTGGACCCTGAGCCTTTCCCCCCGCCGGAGCTCTGCCTCTGCCAGTGCCAGGTTCTTCCAGATCGCCTCCCTCAGGTGGGGGAGATACAGCTCCGCCGAACACGCCGTGCCAGTACGCGTCATTGCACTGGGCCCGGCCGATAGCGCGACGAGCCGCGGGCGGATCTCCCCGCTCGCGGCACAGCAGCGAGAGCGCCTGCATCTTCTTGTGCATGCGGTTGGATTCGGAGTACTTCGTGAGGAAGTGGCGCCAGTGCGCTCCCCGTATGAGGGCTCCGTCGGGGCCGGCCATCCTCTCCTCGCCGAGGCTCCGTTCCAGCCGGATCAGCCGCAGGGCCGCATCGGGAGGAAGGGACCAGCTCTCCATCTCACGATAGGACGCGGTCGGCAGGTAGGCGATCCCTCCGCTCGGCAAGGTATCCAGGGCGTCGCTCAGCGTGCTCAGCTGGATCTCTCCTGCCTCCACCAGTCGGCCGATCTCGCCGGTAAATTGGTCGAGCCAGCCGCGCTCGTAGACCCACTCCCTGGTGCCGGGCCAGCCGCCAAACTTCTCACCGTCGTCCGCCAGCACTGCCAACTGGTGACCGGCGGCGCGCAGCTCTCGCAGGTACGCCGCGGTCTCCTCCGGCGGGCGAAACGGAATCAGGTAGCGAAGGCGTTCATCGATTGGAAAGAGAGCCACCCGCTTGCCATCGCTCTCGGTCCAGTAAGGCGTATGCAGCTGATTGCTGGTGAAACCGGTCACCAGAAAGTGGCGGTCATCAACCAGGGCATAGCGGACGCCTGCATCTGCCAGGTCGGCGGCGAGCTCCGGCTCCCAGACCCGCTCCGTCAGCCACAATCCACGGGCCGCCACCCGAACCGTTTCCGGACGGCATCGCGCATCCACTGGATCTGCTCGACGCGGTCGGCCCGGGGAATCGAGGCGAGCACCGGCTCGTAGAACCCGGCGAGCAAGAGCTCGATTTTCTCGTCCGCGACCAATCGTCCCAGCAGATCGAGATAGGAGCTGTCGTGCTGCTCCAGCCATTCCAGGAGCGGGCCGGACAGGTGCAGCACCAGCGGAACGAAGTCCCGCTCCGACAGCCGCTCCACGATGGGTCGATAGACATCCTGGACATGCTGTTCGAACACATGATCGAAGTTGCCGACCGGCTGGTGCAAGTGGAGCCCGAATACGAACCGGAGCGGGGCCATCCGTCACCCTACCACGAGCGAGCGGGACCCGCCCATGGCGGCCGCGACGGCGGCCAGCACGTTGGGGAAGACATGATCACGCTGGTACAGCTCCGCGGCGAGCTTCTGGCTTTCCTCGAGTTCGTTTTCCCGGCCAGGATCCAGAGCCGCGATCAGCTTCTCGGTCTCCTCGCAGTGTTCTTTGAATCGCTTCTCCGCATAGTCCGCCGCGGCGCCGGTCGAGATGATGAACTGCCAGTCGGACGATTGGGCCAGCAGCAGCTCTCTCGCGGCCTGGGCCAGGACCGGACGCGCCGCGGGCGAGGCAAGGGCGGCAGGCGCCACGTCCCAGAATGACTGCTCCAGCGGCCACAGACGCTCCCAGGTCCACGCGGTCTGATCGCTGAGCCACATGCTGCTGTCGCCATTAGCGCCCCATGAGCCCCAGGGGAGGCGAATCGCGGCGCGGGGCGGGTGTGCTTCCAGGTGCCTGGACCCGGTGACCGGCTGAATAACGTTGCGCTTGCCGGCTGCGGCCCGGTACACATGCTCCAGGAACTTGGGCCCCTCGAACCACCAGTGGCCCAGGAGCTCCGTGTCGAACGGCGCCACCACCACGCTCTCGCGGTTCTGCGACTGTCCGGCGGCAATACCCTCCAACAGGTGCGCGAAATGATTGGCGTGGTCGCGGGCCTTACCGGCCGCAGCCAGGGGATTGTATGGCTGCTTGTCGCCGAGATCCACGTTCGGCCCGGTCACCCGCCAGAGCTTGAGGCCGCCGGGCCAGCGCATCTTGTGGAACTCCAGGTACCACTCATCTCCGGGGTAGCCCTCGAAACGGCTCCAGACCTGCATGGAAGCCCGAGGATCGCGGACGTACGCCGCAACCGGGCCATGCGCCACCCGGTATGCGCGATAGGGTGAGCGCAGCGGCTCGCCTTCTATGACCGACCGGAGCGGTGTATGCACGTTGGGGTCTCCCGCCGGATCACCGGACAACCCGAGGGGGCGGCCCGCCGCGGCAAGGTGTGCATCCACGAAGAAGAACTGATACCCGGCATCGGCCAGATGCTCTTCGATGCCGCGCCGCACCCCGGTGCGGGGAGCGGTGGGCCAGGGCTCCCACGGTCCCCTCGGGCGGTACGCGCATTCCGGCAGCCAACATCCCTTGGGCGAGCGCCCGAAGATGCGGCGATGCTCCGAGACGCCGACCGCCAGCTGGAGCCGGATACTCTCGTCGCGGGCCAGCAGCGGCAGGTATCCATGGGTCGCGGCGGAGCTGATGATCTCGATGCGGCCTTCCACCTCCAGCGTCCGGAAGGCGCCGACGAGGTCGCCACCGATGCTATCGAACAGGCCCCGCAAGCGGCTCAGCCGCTCTCGCCAGAACCCTACCAGGGGCAGCAGGTGACTGTCGCTCGTAGCCGCCAGGGAGGCGGGGGCCTCATCGCACGCCTTGATGCGCTGGTCAAAAAAAGTCTCCATTTCGGAGACGAAGACCGGACTGGTCAGCTGATTGGCGAGAATCGGGGTGAAGCCGATGGTGACCGGCGCCGCCACATCGTCCGCCGCCAGGCCCCGGAGAACTTCCAGTAGCGGCAGATAGGTATCGAGCGCGGCCTCGCAGATCCAGTCGCTGCCATGGGGCCAACGCCCGTGCTGCAGTACGTAGGGCAGGTGGCTGTGCAGGGTAAAGATGAAGTCCGTCGGACGGGGACTCACCGGGCACCGGCTGAGTAGGCCAGGGCGCGGCGGTAGACATCGATGTAAGTGGCCACTGAGCGCTCCCAGCTGAAATCACTCGCCATACCCTGGCGCACGACCGGCTGCCATTGCGCCGGATGACGGAACCGGCTCAGGGCCCGAAAGGCCGCTTCCTGAAACGCATCCGGGGTATAAGGCTCGAAGGAAAAGCCCGTCACCTCGTCCACGACGGTATCGGCCAGACCGCCCACGTTGCGCACGATAGGCGGTGCTCCGTAGCGCTGGGCCCGCATCTGCGTCAGGCCGCACGGCTCGTACAGTGACGGCATCAGAAATAGATCGGCGCCCGCCATCAGCCGATGCTCGAGCCGGTCGGTAAAGTCCAGCTGCACGCCGATGCGGTCCGGCGCGGACGACGCCAACTCCACCAACGCGCTCTCGTACTTCTGCTCCCCGCTGCCGAGGAAGACGAACTGGGCATCCAGCTCCAGCAGCTCATCACTTTGCAGGATCAGATCCAGACCCTTTTGGGTGACCATCCGTCCAGTCATGCCGAAGAGCGGAACCTTGCGTCGCTGCGGCAGTCCGAATGAGCGCTGCAGGGCCGCCTTGCAGCGGCGTTTGCCCTCCAGATTCTCGGCAGAGTACTGGGCCGTTATCTGCGAGTCGGTGGCGGGATCCCAGGCTCGTTGATCGATCCCGTTGAGCACGCCGACCAGCCGCTCCCCCAAAAAAGTAAAGACGTCGTGCAGGCCGAACCCACCCCCGGGGGTGCAAAGCTCCTCGGCCTGGGTGGGACTCACCGTGGTGACGAAGTCCGCGAAGGCGAGGCCCCCTTTCAGAAAGTTGACCTTGCCGTACCACTCCAACTGCCTCCAGTTGTACAACTCCCAGGGCAATCCGATCTCCGGCATCACCTCGGGTGGAAAGTGGCCCTGATACCCCGGGTTGTGCACCGAGAGGACGGTCGTCGTATCCGCGGAGTACCGGTTGTGGAGCAAGGTACGGAGATATACCAGCGAAAGGGCGGTATGCCAGTCATGGGCATGCAGCACGATGGGGCCGGGCACCAACCGGGGCAGCGCGCTGACCGCAGCCAGGGCAAAGAACGCGAAGCGGCGGGCGTTATCGGGATAGTCGATGGCGTTCTCGCCGTAGATCCCGTGACGGTTGAAATAGTCCAGGTGCTCGACGAAGAAGACCTGCGGGCCGGCCCTGGGCCCAGCCGCCCTGAAGATTCGCGCTTCCTCGGAGTGGGAGCCCATGGGTACCAGAAATGGCTGTCCCACTGGCTCGAGGTCCGGGTCCGCATCGCGAACCGTGCGGTACAGGGGAAGGATAGCGGCGACATCGAGCCCGGCTGCGCGTTGAAAGTTTGCCAGGCCGCTGACGGCTTCGGCCAGGCCCCCGGTCCGGGCGTAGGGATGGTATTCCGCCGCTATGTGCACCACGGAGACCGGCTGGCCTCCGGCGGTCCGGAGCGACGGAATCGAGGTAACCGGCTGCCGGGGCGGCTGCCGCAAGGTCGCCATCTCACTGCCTCAGGCCGTGGGAGGATCGTCGCCCGATGCCTCGCCGTAAATCGCCGGCGCGTAGTACTCCTGCACGTAATCCCGCAGCATTCGCCTCGCGGTAAACCGGCCGCCGGCAAGCCGGAGTGCGTGCCGCATCTTCTCCACCCACCCGAGCGGAACACCCTGGGCGTTGCGGGTGTAGTAGAGCGGTACGATCTGGTCCTCGAGCAGCCGGTACAGGTCACCCGCGTCCGAGGCATCGGCATCCTCGTCCTCAGGCACGGGAGAAATCGCCCAGCCGCTCAGGCCGTCATACCCCTCCTGCCACCAGCCGTCGAGTGTGCTGAGCTGCGGGACACCGTTGAGCCCGGCCTTCATGCCGCTGGTTCCCGATGCTTCCAGCGGGACACGGGGGAGATTGAGCCACAGGTCTACACCCTGCACCAGCAGGTGGGCCAGGTGCATGTCATAGTCTTCCAGGAACGCCACGCGACCCTCGAAGGCGGGGTCACGGGTGAACTGATAGACCGTCTGCAGCACTTCCTTGCCCGGGTTGTCGGCCGGGTGAGCCTTCCCGGCGAAGATGATCTGGACCGGACGCCAGGGATCGACCAGCAATCGCCGGAGGCGGGAGATGTTCCGGAAGATCAGGTTGGCGCGCTTGTAGGTGGCGAAACGGCGCCCGAATCCGATGGTAAACGCCATCGGGTCGAGCAGCGTTCCGGCGCCGACTACCTGTGCGGCTTCCTTGAGCTGGCCGGCAAAGCGGCGGCGCGCGTCTTCCCGGACGAAGCTTGCGAGGGCCCGCTTCTGGCGCAGGTGCGCCTCCCAGAGCCGGGCATGATCCAGCGTGAGCACCCGGTCCCAGAAGCCGGGCTCATCGAGGCGCTCGCCCCAGCCCGGACCGAGGTGATCGTCCAGCACCGCCATGATGGGCGAGGCCATCCAGGTGGCGAGGTGCACCCCATTGGTCACATGCCCGATGGGTACCGCTTCCCAATGCCGGTTGGGCCAAAGCTCCCGCCAGATATTGCGAGAGACCTGACCATGGCGCCGGGAAACTCCGTTCACCCGGGCTGAGAGTCTCATGGCGGTGACCGTCATGTGAAACTGACCCGGCAGGGCGGGGTGGGTCCCCAGTCCGAACAGCGTGTCGCGGTCTACGCCCATCTGCTCCCACACCGGTCCGGCGCACGCCTCGATCTGGTCGTTGGTGAATGCGTCGTGGCCCGCGGGCACCGGGGTATGGGTGGTGAAGATGCTCCGGGCCCGGACCTGCTTCACGGCGTCCGGGTAGGACACTCCGCTCACGGTCAGCTCGCGGATACGCTCGACCAACATGAACGCGGCATGCCCTTCGTTGGCGTGCCACACGCCGGGATCGATTCCCATGGCGCGAAGCACCCGGACTCCTCCCACTCCCAGAATCCACTCCTGCCGCAGCCGCAGCTCGGGCCCACCCGCGTACAGTTGGTTCATGAGGCCGCGGTCGTCCGCGTGGTTCGCCTCGAGGTTGGTATCCAGCAGGTAGATCGGCACCCGGCCGACCATCATCTTCCACGCCCGCACGTGGACCGGTCTCCCGAAGGTCTCTACCGTGGTGAGCCACGGCTGGTGGCCGGAGGCGGACACCGGCACGAGCGGCGTGGCACTGACATCGTATTCGACGTCACTGTCCTCCTGCCAGCCATCGAGCGTCAGGCGCTGATCGAAGTAACCCTTGCGATAGAACAGTCCCACGCCCACCATCGGCACGCCCAGGTCGCTGGCGGACTTGCAGTGGTCGCCGGCGAGTACACCCAGCCCGCCCGAGTAAATGGGTACCGAGTTGTGCAACCCGAACTCGGCACAGAAATAGGCCACCGGGCGCCCGTTGAGGTCAGGATAGTTGCGTGCGAACCAGGTATTGCCGGAATCGGCCTCATGCGCCATCCGCTCCATTACGTCGTCGTAGCGGCGGAGGAAATCGCTGTCGCTGGCGCATGCCGCAATCCGGGCCGGCTCCACCCGGCACAGCAGCTCCAGTGGATTGTGCCGGGTGTAATGCCAGAGCGGCTCGTCGATGGACTGGAACAGCGCACGCGCCTCTCGGCTCCAGCTCCACCAGAGGTTCATCGCGAGCGCCGCGAGACCTTCGATGCGGGCGGGGAGGTAAGGAATGCGGGTCTGTTGGATTAACATGCTGAAGCGTAAACGGTGAACGGTAAACGGTAAACGGGTCCGGCCGGTCGGGGGTTCTGTTTACTGTTCACTGTTCACCGTTCACGCGTTTAATGAACCAGCTTCTTGTACCGGATCCGGTGCGGCTGATCCACCGCGGAGCCTTTCCGTTTGTGGTAGTCAGCGGCGTACTCCTGGTAGTTGCCCTCGTACCACACCACCTCGCTGTTGCCTTCGAACGCGAGGATGTGGGTGGCGATACGGTCCAGGAACCAGCGGTCGTGGCTGATCACGACCGCGCATCCGGCGAAGCCCAGCAGGGCCTCCTCCAGCGCGCGCAAGGTGTCCACGTCGAGGTCGTTGGTGGGCTCGTCGAGCAGCAGCAGGTTGCCGCCGCTCTTCAGCAGCTTGGCGAGGTGCAGCCGGTTTCGCTCACCGCCTGACAGGGTCCCCACCTTCTTCTGCTGGTCCGCTCCGCGAAAGTTGAATCCCGCCGCATAGGCCCGAGCATTCACGCTGCGGCGTCCGAACTGCAGCTGGTCCTGCCCGCCCGAGATCTCCTGGTATACCGTGTTGTCCGGGTCGAGGCTGTCGCGGCTCTGGTCCACGTAGGCGATCTGGACCGTGGAGCCCACGGTGAGGGTTCCGGCGTCCGGCTCTTCCTGATCCGTGATCATCCGGAAGAGGGTGGTCTTGCCGGCGCCGTTGGGGCCGATCACACCGACGATGCCTCCGCGCGGCAGCGAGAAGCTGAGATTCTCGAACAGCAGCCGGTCACCGAAGCCCTTCGCCAGGTCCTTGGCCACTACGACTTCATCGCCCAGCCGCTCCGGCACCGGGATCAAGATCTCGGCATTGCCTTCAGTCTGGCGCTCAGCGGCTTCGCGCAATTCCTCATACCGGGTGATGCGGGCCTTGCTCTTGGCCTGGCGAGCCCGGGGGGACATCCGGACCCACTCGAGCTCACGCTGCAGCGTCTTCTGACGCGCCGACGCCTGCTTCTCCTCCTGGCCGAGCCGCTGCTCCTTCTGCTCCAGCCAGGACGAGTAGTTCCCCTCCCATGGAATCCCCGCGCCCTGGTAGAGCTCCAGGATCCAGCCGGCCACGTTGTCCAGGAAATAGCGGTCGTGAGTCACCGCCACGACGGTGCCGGGGAACTCCGCCAGGTAGCGCTCCAGCCACCAGACGCTCTCGGCATCGAGGTGATTGGTCGGCTCATCCAGGAGCAACATGTCTGGTTGCTCCAGCAGCAGGCGGCACAATGCCACCCGCCGCCGCTCGCCGCCAGAGATCTTACCGACATCGGCGTCGCCCGGAGGGAGACGCAACGCGTCCATGGCGAGATCGATCTTGTGATCCAGCTCCCACAGACCCAGCGTGTCGATGCGCTCCTGAAGGTTTCCCTGCTTCTCCAGCAGGCGAGTCATCTCCTCGTCGTCCATCGGCTCGGCGAAGCGGGCGCTGATGTCATTGAACTGGTCGAGAATCGCCTGCTGCTCCTTGACGCCTTCCATCACGTTGCCGCGAACATCTTTCGCCGGGTCGAGAGAGGGCTCCTGAGGCAGAAACCCGATCCGGGTGCCGGGTAGGGGGCGGGCGTCGCCCATGAAATCCTTATCCACCCCCGCCATGATCCGAAGCAGGGAAGACTTGCCCGCGCCGTTTGCGCCCAGCACGCCGATCTTGGCGCCGGGGAAAAAGGACAGGTAGATGCCCTTGAGGATCTCGCGGGAGGGGGGCACGACCTTTCGCAGGTCGCGCATCGTGAAGATGTATTCGCCGGCCATAGGGGGTGGAAGATAGACAGGGCTATTGGCTATTGGCTATTGGCTGTGGGCAGTCGCGAGTCGCGAGTCGCGAGTCGCCAGCCGCCAGCCGCCAGCCGCCAGTCGCCAGTCGCCGGCGACCAATAGCCCATAGCCCATAGCCCATAGCCCATAGCCCATAGCCCATAGCCCATAGCCAATAGCCCTCCTCCAACAAAAAGGGCGCCCCAGCGGGGACGCCCTCGGTTGTACCACGGACAGCGTGGACTAGCTGAGATTCTGGTTCGCGATCTTGGCAAGATCGAACATCGTTACCTGGCTCCTGCCGTTGAAGAGCGGGCGGAGCTTCTCGTCGGCGTTGATCGCGCGGCGGTTCTTGGCATCCTGCAGACCGTTCCGCTTGATGTATGCCCAGAGCTTGCTGATGACCTGGGTGCGGGGCATGGGGTTGTTGCCGATTACAGCCGCGAGTTTGGCGCTGGGTTGAAGGGGCTTCATGAACGCGGGATTTGGCGCGCGCTTCTTACCGGAGGACTTCTTGGTGGCTCTCTTTGCCGTCTTCTTGCGGGCGGCCGGTCGCTTGGCGGACTTCTTGGCGGATTTCTTTCTGCCGGCAGTCTTCTTTCTGGTGGCCATGCAGTGTCTCCCTGGATGAGTGAGAACTGTGCTGTGCCTCGGAACCAATGAGAACTACCGTGATCAACAGTAAGCAGACTGCGCTCTGATGCAATAGGGAAATGACAATTTCCCCTCTGAGAACCCGGCGGGGCAGCCGGCTGGATACCCCCCGGGACGGGGGTCGGCGGTGGTATTTTCAGAGGAGAACGACCGGATGCCGCAGGTTTTCGACCTTTCACCGGTGTCGATATGAACTTCACACACTTCAATCTCGGCCCCGCCGTGCTGGCTCTGGCGCCGCTTGCCCTGGTGCTGGCAACGAGCACTTCCCCTCTCAAAAACGCGAGATGCGATGCAGACAACGGCGGCCTGGTACTGCCCGAAGGGTTCTGCGCCACCCTCGTGGCGAGCCAGCTCGGGCCGGTGCGCCAGCTGGCGGTCGGCCCGAACGGTGACCTCTACGCGGCGCTGAGCGGGAAGCCGGGCGACGCTACCGGCGGGATATTGGCCTTCCGGGACCGCAATGGCGATGGCAAGCCGGATGAGCGTGCCAGCTTCGGCCCGGGCGGGGGCAACGACGTCAAGCTGCATCACGGCTATCTGTACTTCGCGCTCAACGACCGGGTAGTACGCTACCAGCTCAGCGGGGGAAAGCTCGAGCCCGGCGGGAAAGAAGAGGTCGTGGTCTCGGAGCTTCCCCGCGATGGAGGGCACGTGGCCAAGAGTATCGCCTTCGGCCCGGACGGAGCGATGTACGTGAACATCGGGTCCAAGACAAACAGTTGCCAGCAGACCGACCGGCTTCCCGGCTCCCCGGGACAAGACCCTTGCACCGAGCTGGAACAGCGGGCAGGGATCTGGCGCTTCTCGGCGGACCGACCAGGCCAGCGTTTCGTCGACGGCCGCCGGTTTGCCACCGGCCTGCGCAACGCGATGGCGCTGGCCTCTCAACCCGGAACCGGCGCGCTCTTCGCCGCGATCCACGGCCGGGATCAGCTCAGCGACAACTGGGGATTCAGCAACGAAGTGAACGCGAATAACCCGGCCGAAGAGCTGGTGCTGGTCGAGCCCAACGCGGACTACGGCTGGCCCTATTGCTACTACAGCAATCAGTACCGGAAGAAAGTGCTGGCACCCGAGTACGGCGGAGACGGAGAGAAGGTCGGCCGCTGCAGCAGCGCCAGGAATCCCTTGGTTGCCTTTCCCGGCCACTGGGCGCCAATGGCCCTGGCGTTCTACCCTTCTGACGCGTTCGGCCCGAAGTACCAGGGTGGCATGTTCGCCGCGTTCCACGGGTCCTGGAACCGCGACCCGCTGCCCCAGGAGGGCTACCGCGTGGTGTTCATCCCCTTTGCCCAGGGCCGGCCGGCCGGAGAGTACTCCACCTTCGCGACCGACAAGGGAGGACCCACGGCGCTGCGGGCGAGCGGAGTCGCCGCCGCCCCGGACGGATCCCTCTACATCTCAGCCGATCAGAATGGGAAGATCTGGAAGGTAGTAAAAACAAAGGGGGAACAGTAAACAGTAAACGGTGAACGGGTCCGGCCCCAAACACTCCCGTTCACTGTTTACCGTTTACCGTTCACGCTCCTTGTTGAGCACCCGCTCCACCTCCCGAAGATCTGCGTCGATCTCGATTGGCCGGTTTGCGCCGGGCGGCGGCGGGTCCATTTCCCGGTGGTAGCGCAGCAGCACTCCGGGGTCCTTGAGGATGTGGCCGGTAAGGATGGCGACCACCCGGTCATCGGGCTTCATCGTCCCCGAGCCCATTAACTGTCGAATGCCCGCGAGGGTCACCGCGCTGGCGGGCTCGCAGCCGATTCCCGACGCATCGATGGCCGCCTTGGCTTCCAGCAGCTCCTCATCGGAGGCGGACAACACCACGCCGTCGGTCTCACGAATCGCTCTCACGGCTCGATCATAGGACGCGGGATCTCCGATTCTGATCGCGCTCGCTATCGTGTCGGCCTTGACGCGGTGCCGGCGGACGAAGCCTTCGGCAAAGCTGCGTGCGAAGGGGGCTGCCCCGGCGGCCTGCACCGCCGCCAGCCGGGGCAGCCGTGAGATCAGCCCCCACTCGCGGGCTTCGTGCAGGACTTTGCCGAAAGCGGCGGTGTTCCCCAAATTTCCGGCCGGCAAGACGATCCAGTCGGGCGGCGCCCACGAGAGCTGCTGGAGCAGCTCGAGGATGATGGTTTTCTGGCCTTCGATCCGGAAGGGATTCACGGAGTTGAGCAGATAGACGCCGAGCTGCTCGCTGGCCTGCTCGACCAGCCGAAGACAATCGTCGAAATCTCCTCGCACCAGCAGCGTCCTCGCGCCATAGGCCAGCGACTGTGCCAGCTTGCCAGTGGCGACGCCATCGAGGGGCACCAGGACCAGCGCCGGTAGCCCGGCCTGCGCCGCATAGGCCGCGAGGGATGCGGAGGTGTTTCCGGTTGATGCGCAGGCCACCGCCGTGGCACCGATGCGCCTCGCCTGGGTCACTCCCACCGTCATCCCGCGGTCCTTGAAGGAGCCGGTGGGGTTGTGACCCTCGTGTTTGAGCAGCAGATGATCCAGGCCGGCCCAGCGGTCGAGGGCGACCCGGTGCAGCAGCGGAGTATTTCCCTCGGGGTGCGAGACCACGGTGTCGGCGGACGGGAGCACGATCTCGCGAAAACGCCAGACCCCGGAGGCGGTGGCGCCGGGCTGGCCGCCGCGCCGCTCGGTGAACCGCTGGATCAGCTCCGCCGAACTCATCGCCGGCGGCCGGTGGCGAACCTCCAGCAGGCCCCCACAGCTGGCACAGCGTGGGTGCGGATCGGTCTCCACCACCTCATTGCCGCAGGCGATGCACACTTGCCAGCTGGCGGGCCTGGGGGTTTCGAATCTCATCGGCTGCTCTCCTGCGGCTTACCGACAACACGGGCGCCGTGGCGGTCGATCCGCGCCACCCGGACCTCACTCCCATGACCGCAGCTACTGTAAGCTGCAGACATAGCCGCGGCCACACGCTCTCCGGCGTCCTCCCCCTCCACCAGCGCGAACGCGGTGGGGCCACTGCCCGAGATGGAGCTTCCCAGCGCTCCGGCGTCCAGCGCCGCGCGCTTGGCTTCGAGGAAGCCGGGCAGCAGGGGCGCCCGGACCGGCTCGGCGATCCGGTCATCTATCGCCCGACCCAGAAGCGCGTAGTCACCCGACGCCAGCGCTGCGACGATCGCCCCGACCTGGGCCGCCTGATACACCGCTGCCTCCCGGTTCACCTGGGCCGGAAGGACTCTCCGAGCCTCGGCCGTACGCAGCTGCTGGTGGGGACGCGCGACGACGACGCGCAACTGCTCTGGCACCGGCAGCTCAACGAGGTCCAACGGGTCCAGCGATCGGATCAGGATGATGCCGCCGAGGAGGGCCGGAGCGACGTTGTCGGCGTGACGCCCCGAGACGCCTTCCTCCGCCTCGAGAGCCGCACTCAGGAGCGCTGCGCGGTCGAGCGGGTCTCCGAGGAGCGCGTTCACCGCCACTGCAGCGGCCACCGCCGATGCAGCGCTGCCTCCCTGGCCTCCGGATAGAGGCAGACCCTTCATTACGGTGAGGCCGATACCCTCGCTCCGGCCACTCCGGCCGACCGACCGGTCCAGCACGGCCCGAGCGGCCAATCCAGCTGTGTGACGGTCAGCATCGGCCGGCAGCTCGCGGTGACCGGGGTCGATAATCTGAATTCCGGGATGCGCGATCCATTCGGCCCGGACCGTGTCGCCCGGGCCGTCCAGCGCCAGTCCCAGGATGTCCAGACCCGGCCCGATATTGCCCACACCACCCGGGGCGAATGCGGCAGCCCAGCTCACGATCCCCCGGCCAGCCGCAGGATGTCATTAAGCACCCCCGCGGCGGTCACCTCTGCTCCGGCCCCTGGCCCCGTGATGACGAGAGGGTTGGCCTTGTACCGCTCGGTGACGAACACCAGCTGGTTGTCCGAGCCCTTGATTGCGGCCAGCGGACTGGAGGTAGGTACCGCCTGCACCCCAACGGCAAACTCGCCGGCGGAGACCGACGCGACATACCTGAGCACCGATCCCTGCGCCGCCGCGGCGTCCACGCGGCGCCTCCACATTGGATCGAGCTCTTCCACCCGGGCGAGGAAGTCGGCCAGCGGAAGTGGTCGGGCCCACCTGGGCACCAGCGATTCCACCGCGCTTTGCTTCAGCTCCCCCTGGTAACCGAGCAAGCGGGCGAGAATGAGGGCTTTGCGTGCGACATCCATCCCTGAGAGGTCATCCCGTGGGTCGGGCTCGGTGTAGCCCTTGGCCATGGCGCTTCGCACCGCCCGGGAAAAGGGGACGCCGGCCGAGACTTCGCTCAGCACGTAGCCGAGGGTTCCGGAGAGCAGGCCCTCGATCCGGTTCACCCGGTCGCCCGACTCGACCAGCTTGTGATACGTATCGATGATCGGCAGGCCGGCGCCTACGGTTGCTTCATGGAGAATGCGTCGGCCCCGGGCCCGGGCCGTCTGCCACAGACCATCGCTCACCGCCTGCCGGTCGGCCAGGGGACGCTTGTTCGCCAGCACCAGATCCATTCCGTGAGTCAGCGCCTGCTCCAGAGCGGCAATGGTGTTATCGGCTGTGAGGTCCACGAGCACGGGGCGGGTCAGCGCATATCCGGCGATATGCGAGACGGCCTCGGCCGCCTCCGCCCGCTGGCCCTTCGGGAGATCAGCCAGCCGGCGACCCTTGCGCTTCTGGGAGGCGAGCGAGCTCAGCCGGCGCGGGCTGATGCCTTCGGGATCGAACACAAACCCCGAGCGATCGATGACAGCGGCCACCCGCAGGGAAAGGGCAGGCCGGCTGACACGGCTTAACAGCGCGGCGAGAGCCTGGCCGATCTGTCCGAAGCCGAGCAGCACGACCTCCATCTGCTCGGGGCGGATCACCGAGCCGCCCGCGATGCGTGACAGCCGGAATGCGGCGTGGATCCGCCGCTGGGCTTCGCCGGCGTCCTCGGCCGACACCACCACCGAGATGTTCAGCTCCGACGAGCCCTGGGCGATCGCCACGACGTTGAGCCCGCCTGCCGCGAGTGCGCCGAACACCCCCGCGGCCACCCCGGGCGTGCCGTGCATGCCCAGTCCTACCACCGCCACGGTCGCCATTCCCGGGCTCACCTCCACGCCGTCGATCTCCCGCCGGGTGATCTCTCCCCGGAACTCCTGAACCAGGCTATCCCGGGCATCGGTGGCGAAGGCCTCGGGAACGCTGAAACAGATCGAGTGCTCGGACGAAGCCTGCGAGATCAGGGAGACGGAGATTCTCCTGCTGTGCAGCGCCGCGAAGGTGCGGGCCGCGATGCCGGGCACACCCAGCATGCCATTCCCGGTGACCGTGATCAGCGCCTGCCCACCCGCGGCGGTCAGGGCCTTGACCGGCACCCGCCCGGGCGCCACCTCTTCCGACACCTCGGTTCCCGGTGAGGCCGGGTCCTCGAACGGCCGCACATGGATCGGAATATGCCGTCCGGCGATCGGGATCAAAGCGCGGGGGTGGAGCACCTTGGCGCCGTAATACGCCAGCTCTGCCGCCTCGCGGGCGTGAAGCTTGGGGATGACCCGGGCATCGGGCACGACGCGTGGGTCGGCGGTAAGGAGTCCCGGGACATCCTTCCAGAGTGAGACCCGCCGCGCGCCCAGGGCTCGGGCCAGAAGCGTTGCGGTCAGATCGGATCCGCCGCGCCCCAGGGTGGCCACCTCACCGTCTGGTGGCGGCGCCCAGAAACCCGGGGACCACGGGCACGGTGTCCCGCGCCAGGATCGGCAGCAACGTCCGCTGAGCCGCGCGATCAGTGGCGGCAAAGTCCGGCGCGGCCTGGCCGAAGGCGTCATCGGTGTGAATGACCTCGAGGGCGTCAACATACTGGGTCTGAACCGTGGCAGCGTTCAGGGCCGCGGATAGCAGCCGGGCAGTCAGCCGCTCTCCGCGGGATACCACGTAGTCGCTGGTCCTGGGCGTCAGCTCACGCAGCTTGTGGAGGCTGGCGGCGAGCGCCTCCAGCTCCTGAAACGCTTCCCCGATATGCGACAGCATCTCGGATCGGCTTTCGCCTGCGGGCAGGAGGGTCCGGGCAACCTCCTCGTGGCGGGTGCGCAGCTCGGCGATCAGCGCCGCAAGGGAGCGGTCGTCACCGGCTCCGGCCTGACGCGCGACGGCGAGCAGCGCGTCGGTCACCCCGGCCATCGCCGAGACGACCACGACCGTGGGCTCCCTGCGGTGGGAGCGGATGATCTCGACGGCGTGGCGGACGGCGGCGGAGTCGGCCAGCGAAGCCCCGCCGAACTTGTGCACGTGCGGCGCGCGGCGGTGTCGTGGCATAGAATCGGGGAGGATAACAGGGCTATTGGCTATGGGCTATGGGCGATGGGCACTATCCCTGGAACTCCTTATTACTCAGGCGGCATTACAAAGGGTTTGCCAACAGCCAATAGCCAATAGCCAATAGCCTCCGTACCTTCCCTACATGCTGACGCTGCT
Source organism: uncultured Gemmatimonadales bacterium (assembly GCA_963840165.1). GTDB lineage: Bacteria > Gemmatimonadota > Gemmatimonadetes > Gemmatimonadales > GWC2-71-9 > CAVVWJ01. The sequence continues at coordinate 6,057 of CAWIXT010000006.1, read as the reverse complement.
CAAGCTCATCCAATCAATCATCAAGACGCTGCACTCGGATGGCACGCCGGGCCAGGTCGCCGCCGGCATCGCCATCGGCTCGGTGCTGGGACTCACGCCGCTGCTCAATCTTCACAATCTGCTCATTTTCTCGCTGGTGGTGCTGCTCAACGTCAGCTTCGGCGGCGCGATGCTCGGGTGGGCCCTCTTTGTTCCGGTGGGGTTTCTTCTCGATCCTCTGTTTCATGGCATTGGACTCGAGCTTTTGCAGGCTCCCTCGCTGCGTCCCCTCTGGACCACGCTCACCAACACCCCGCTGGTCCCCTACACCAACTTCAATAACACGATCGTGCTGGGGAGCTTCGTCGGATGGCTGGCGCTCGCGGTCCCCATCTTCTTCGCTGCACGCTACGGTGTGGCGCGCTATCGGGCCACGATCGGAGAGCGGGTCCGACGCTCCCGATTCTACAAGGCGATTACCGCCTCACAGGCGTATAACCTGTACCGCATGTTCCGGCCCAACTGACGATGCAGGTGAAGATCTTTCGCTGGAAAGCGATCGGCCCGCTGCTGCTGCTGCTCACGATCATCGCAGTGCTGGCGGTGATCTTCGCCGAGCCGATGGCTGAGGACACGACCGAGGAGGCGAGCACTGAGCTGCTCGGGACCCAGGTGGATATCGGGAAGCTGGATCTGCACCCAGGGGAATCGTCGGTTAATCTCCGGACCCTGCAGATCGCCAACCCCTTCACTCTCACCCAGAACCTGCTGGAAGCCGACGAGATCCGGTTGCAGTTGAACCCCACGGCCCTGGCTGAGAAGAAGCTGGTCATCGAGCGACTCAACCTCCAGGGAATGCGGTTCGGAACCAACCGTAAGACACCGGCCCGGCCGGTCAAAGGCGGCGGCTTCGCTCCCAAGATCCTCCAGTCGGTGCAGCAATGGACCAGGCAGTTCGACGTGCCGCTGCTGTCGCTCACGCCGATCGACACCATCCGGCAGCTGGCCCTGGACCCCTCCCAGCTGACCACCATACGCGAAGCGCAGGCACTGGCCGGCCGCACCGATTCAGCGAAAAAGGCCCTGGATGACGGCTTTCAGCAGCTGAACATCAAAGAGACGATCGACTCGGCCGCTAACCTGGCCCAGCGTCTCGCCGCGACTGATCCCAAGAAGCTCGGGCTGGAGGGCACCAAGCAGGCCATCGAGTCGGTGCGTGAAATGTTGCGCGAGATCGACGCTGCGAAGAAGCGAGTGGAGCAGTTGGAGCGGAGCACCCGGGCCACCATCCAGCTTCTGGAGCGGGGCACGCGGGTGCTGGATCAGGCGCGCCAGAAGGACTTCGCATTTGCCAAATCCCTGCTGAAGCTCCCGAGCTTCGCCGCGCCTGATATCGGCAGCGCCTTCTTCGGTCAGGTGAGCATCGAGCGTTTCCAGCAGGCGCTCTACTGGGCCGAGCTGGCGCAGGAGTATATGCCACCGGGGCTGGCGCCTCGGCCCACCTCCGGCCCCGCCCGGCTGAGGGCCTCGGGCCACACCTTCGAGTTTCCCAGGGAGGAGGATTTCCCCCGGTTCCTCCTGAAGCAGGGAAAGTTGGACTTCACCATTGGCGGTACCAGCCCGCTCCAGGGCGGCTACACCGCAACGGTCCAGGGGGTGACCTCCACGCCTTCCCTCTATGGCCATCCCACCGTGGTGACCGCCAGCCGTCGCGCCGGCAGCTCGACGCTGGCATACATTGATGTCGATGCGGTCATCAACCACGTCACAGCGCGTACGGTGGACTCCGCCAGGGCCCACCTTCGAGGTGTGAAGCTGCCGTCGATCGCAATTCCGGGGGTTCCGTTCCGGGTGGATCCCGGCACCGGCACCAGCAATCTCGACTTCACGATGAAGGGCGGCGGGGCGCAGCTCTTCGGGCGCTGGGCGATTTCGTCGCAGCAGGTGCGGTGGACGGCAGACACGGCGGGCCGCTCGCTCAATGAGATCGAACGGCTCGTGTGGCGGGTAATTTCTGGTCTGTCCAACCTGCAGGTCCTCGCCGAGCTGAGCGGGAGCGTAGGCTCACCCAGGCTCTCGGTGCGAAGCAATCTGGATCAGGCCATTTCCGACCGGCTGCGGGCCGTCATCGGCGAAGAGGTGGCGAAGGCCGAGCGGCTGGTGCGGGCCAAGGTCGACAGCCTGGTTGCCGACAGGGTCGAGCCGGTGCAACGTCAAATCGCCGTAGTCAAGGCCGAGGCGACGCAACGAGTACAGGCGGAGCGCAAGCGACTCGACCAGGTAGAACAACAGCTGCAGGCGGAGCTCAAGCGCCTCACCGCCGGGCTGGTGCCCGGACTCGAGTTGCCCAAGATCAAATTGTGAGGAGCCTCGATGCGCATCGGCGTCCCCAGGGAGACTGCGGCCGGCGAGCGGCGTGTCGCGCTCGTGCCCGAATCAGGCAAGAAGCTGATGCAGGCCGGCTATCAGGTGTCCGTCGAAACCGGGGCGGGCGCCGCGGCCGGGTTTCCTGATACGGCCTACCAGGAGGCCGGGGTCAGCGTCCAACCAGGCTCGAACGGAGTGCTCGGCTCCGATCTGGTGTTGAAAGTCGGCGCTCCCTCCGAAGCCGAGGTGGCCGCCATGCGGGCCGGCGCCATCTATCTCGGCTCGCTGATGCCGCTGCGAAATCTCGCCGGCGGTCCGGGCGCTGGCAGCCCGGGGGATCACCGCCTTCTCCACCGACGCCATCCCCCGGACGACGCGCGCCCAGTCGATGGACACCCTGTCGTCGATGGCCAACATCGCCGGCTACAAGGGCGTGCTGCTCGCGGCGGCCGAGCTCAACAAGTACTTCCCGATGCTCATGACCGCGGCCGGCATGGTGCCTCCGGCGAAGGTCTTCGTGATCGGCGCCGCCGTCGCCGGCCTGCAGGCGATCGCCACCGCCCGGCGGCTCGGCGCCAACGTCGTCGCGACCGACGTGCGGCCCGAGGTGAAGGAGCAGATCGAGAGCGTGGGCGCCAAGTACGTCGGCATCGAGCTGAAGGAGGCCGCGTCGGCCGGCGGCGGCTACGCCAAGGAGCTGTCCGAGGACGACCGGGCCCGACAGCGCGAGCTGCTGGCCGCGCAGTGTGCCCAGTCCGACGTGGTGATCACCACGGCGCTCATCGGCGGCGTGTTCGCGCCGACCGCTCATCACCGCCGGCCATGGTCCGCGGCATGAGGCCGGGGTCGGTGATCGTGGACCTCGCGGCCGACGGCGGCGGCAACTGCGAGCTGTCGCGCCCGGGCGAGACGGTGACCGTCGACGGCGTCACCATCCTGGCGCCGCTCAACCTGCCGGCCACGATGCCGCTCCACGCGAGCCTGCTCTTCTCCCGCAACCTCACCGCGTTCGTCCTGGCGTTCACCAAGGACAAGACGTTCCAGCTCGACTTCACCGACGACATCCAGCAGGGCGCGCCATCACCCACGACGGCGAGGTGAAGCACGCGCGAACCCGGGACGCGCTGCAGAAGGCGGACACATGAGCGAGTCCATCGACTTCTGGTCGCTGCTGTACGTCTTCGTGCTGGCCACGTTCATCGGGCTCGGCGTGATCCGCCGGGTGTCGCGGCTGCTCCACACCCCGCTGATGTCGCTCACCAACGCCATCTCCGGCATCGCGGTGGTCGGCGCGATCCTCGTGACCGGCGGCGACTATCCCACCGGCATCCGCATCATGGGCGCCATCGCGCTGTTCGCCTCGATGACCAACATCGTCAGCGGCTTCCTGATCACCGACCGGATGCTGAAGATGTTCAAGACCGACCGGAAGCCGAAGCGGACCGATCCGCTCATGACACGCAGTGGTCCAGCTCGCCTACCTCGTCGCGACCGTGCTGTTCATCTTCGCGCTCCACTGGATGAACGCGCCGGCCACGGCCCGCCGGGGCGTGTTCGCCGGCGTGGCGGCCATGGTCATCGCCATCGGGGCAACCTGGGCCCAGCCGGAGGTGGTCCACCACCTCTGGATCGTCCTCGCGATCATGCGCGGGGTTCGCCGTGGGCGTTCCGCTCTCGAGGGTGCCGCTCACCGCCGTGCCGCAGCGAACCGCGCTGTCCCACGCGTTCGGCGGCCTGGCCGCCGGCCTCGTCGGCACGGCCAAGTACTACCTCTGGTATTCGGAGGGCCCGCAGCATCTCACGACGTTCCGGATGATCGCGATCATCGTCGAGATCATCCTCGGCTACCTGACCTTCACCGGCAGCCTCATGGCGGCCGGGAAGCTGCAGGAGGTGAAGTGGATTCCGCAGCGGCCGGTCACCTATCCGCTTCAGAACGTCACCAACATCGGTCTGCTTGGGCGTCGCGCTGGTGGTCGGCGTGGCGCTGACGCTCAACCCGACCGCGCCCTGGGCGCCGGTGCTGTTCCCGGTCATCATCGTGCTGGCGCTCGCTCTTCGGCGTGCTGCTGATCATCCCGATCGGCGGCGCCGACATGCCGACGGTGATCGCGATCCTGAACTCCTACGCCGGCCTGGCGGCCGTGGCGATGGGGTTCGTGCTGGACAACAAGCTCCTGATCACGGCCGGCGCGCTCGACGGATCCAGCGGCCTGATCCTCGCGATCATCATGTGCAAGGCGATGAACCGCTCGTTCACCAACGTGCTGTTCGGCGCCTTCGGCCAGGTGCAGCAGGCCAAGGCCGCGTGGAGAGCAGAAGGTCTACAAGGCGGAAACCGATCGAGGGCGCCGCCCAGGTGCTGGAGCAGGCCAACCTCGTCGTCATCATCCCGGGCTACGGCATGGCCGTGGCCCAGGCGCAGCACAAGGTGCGCGAGCTCTACGATCAGCTCAAGAAGCGCGGGAGTCACGGTGAAGTTCGCCATCCATCCCGGTCGCCGGCCGGATGCCGGGCCACATGAACGTGCTGCTGGCCGAGGCGGACATCCCGTACACCGACCTGGTCGAGATGGACGAGATCAACCCCGACATGCCCCAGTGCGACGTCGCGCTGGTGGTGGGCGCCAACGACGTGGTGAACCCGGCGGCGCGCACCGACAAGACCAGCCCGATCTACGGCATGCCGATCATCGACGCCGACAAGGCCCGGACCGTCTTTGCCATCAAGCGGAGCAAGAACCCGGGTTTCGCCGGCATCGACAACGAGCTCTACTTCTCCGAGCGGACCTGGATGCTGTTCGGCGACGCCAAGAACGTCATCGGCGAGCTGGTGAAGCAGCTCTCCGGCGGCAGCGGGCATTGAGCCGGCGGTCGACCTCTTAATCGGAAGCGAGGAACGTTATGAGACTGCAGCTGTTGACGCTGGCTGCTGCTGGGCGGCGCCGCCCCGGTGGCCGGCGCACAGGAGACCTGCATCGAGCAGATGAAGTTTCCCGAGGTGGGCCGCTGGGCCGAGTACAAGGCGGTCTTCAAACAGAACGAGCCCTACACCATGCGCTATGCCGTGATCGGTGAGGAATCGAGGGAAGGCAAGCCGCTGAAGTGGCTGGAGCTTCGCACCACCGGCAACAAGAAGGACGGAGACATCGTGTACCAGATGCTGGTGCCCGGCTCAGCTGACTCAGCTGGGTGACGTGCACGAGATCGTGATGAAGCACGGCGACAAGCCGGCCATGAAGATCGACGGGATGATGCTCGACATGATCCGGGGCCAGATGGAGAAGCAGTCGTTCCTCAGCGACATGCTGCCAGGACGTAAGCCTGGTCGGACCGGAAAAGCGTCTCGGTGCCTGCCGGGAACTTCCAGACCGCGCACTTCCGCAGCGACAAGTACACGTCCGACAGCTGGGTGACCGCTGAGATGCCGTTTTCACTGGTGAAGTCGATCGGCAAGGACTTCGAGAGACCCTGCTCCGGCATGGCGAAGGAGCCAAGTCTTCCATCACGGAGAAGCCGGCCGCCATGGGCGCGCCCCAGACTAAGTAGCGGAAATCAGAAAAAGTCGTCGGAAATTGGCTGAAATAGTCTCTTTTTGTTGTATTTCGTGAGTTTTCGGCGTCTTATCGCAACACCTTTGCCTTGTCTCAAGGTCCTGCCAAACTTGCAGTCCTTCCGGATGCCCTGAGAGCGCGTGAATCGCCCCCGGGTG
>CAWIXT010000005.1:0-16870 GCA_963840165.1 uncultured Gemmatimonadales bacterium | reverse complement strand
CGCCATCGATGCGGGCTTGGTGCGGCATGTCCTGGCCGGGATTCCATGGTCAGTGCCCTATGCCCAGCTGGACCGGGACACCGTTCTGGTTGCCCAGCTCATCGACACCCGGGTTCGTCAGGTAGCCAACGCACCAGGCCCGATTCAGCTCGACATGGTACGCTCGGTGTTCTATCGCAACAAGGGCGCCTACCTGGTGGGACGCATTCGGGCCGGCACCCAGGTCATTCCCCTGGTGTTGCCGCTGCTGCATGCGGAGCGCGGCATCGTAGTGGACGCGGTCCTGATGACCTCCGACGAGGCGAGCGTCGTCTTCGGGTTCAGCTGGACCTACTTCAGGGTGGACGCCCCCAAACCGCGAGCGCTGGTGGCCTTCTTAGGCACCATCATGCCGCTCAAGCTGGCACACGAGCTCTACACCTCCATTGGATACAACAAACACGGAAAGACCGAGCTCTACCGGAGCCTCATGCGGCAACTGGAGGAGCCCGACGCCCGATTCGCCTTTGTGGAGGGTGAGGAGGGCATGGTGATGGCGGTCTTTACCCTGCCCTCCCTCAATGTGGTCTTCAAGGCCATCAAGGACAGCTTCGGTGCGCCCAAGAACACGACCCGGCGTGCCGTCATGGAAAAATACCAGTTCGTGTTCGTGCGGGACCGGGTGGGCAGGCTGGCGGACGCCCAGGAATTCGAGCACTTGGAATTCCCCCGCCGCTGCTTTCCGGACGACCTGCTGGAGTACCTGACGCGCGTGGCGGGAGCAACCATACGTCTCGAGGGCGAGCGCGTTGTCGTCCGCCATCTGTACACCGAACGGCGGGTTACCCCACTCAATCTGTTTCTGCAGGACACCGACGAGGCCACGGCGCGGGAGGCGGTAGTGGACTATGGCGACGCCATCAAGGATCTCGCCGCGGCCGACATCTTCACCGGCGACATGCTGCTTAAAAACTTCGGAGTGACACGGCATGGCCGGGTCATCTGCTACGACTATGACGAGCTCTGCCTCTTGTCCGAGTGCCACTTTCGCCGCATTCCCCAAGCCACCTCCCTGGAGGACGAATTCTCGGCCGAGCCCTGGTTTCACGTGGGGGAGAGTGATGTGTTTCCCGAGGAGTTCAACGCCTTCCTGGTCCCATCCGGGAGCCTGCGTCAGACATTCCTCGAGGCGCACGGTGATCTACTGGACCCGTCCTTCTGGCAGAATGTGCAGCGGCAGTTGGCGGCAGGAGAGGTGGTCGACGTGTTTCCATACCGACGAGAGGCAAGATTGCAGAGAAACGTTGCCGGCAGCGGCCTTATGGCGGATCAGAAGCAACAGCTAGAGTAGGCACTTTTCGTGCTTTCGTCCTCGCTTTTGTTTTGGGAAGGGCCGGCGCAAATGCGAAGGGCCGCCTGGTTACCCAGACGGCCCGCTTTGTACCGGTCTATCCTCCCGTTCAGTCTTTAACCTTCGTGACGTTCTCCGCCGCCGGGCCCTTCTGACCCTGCACGATGTCGAACTCCACCTTCTCGCCTTCGGCGAGCGACTTGAAGCCGCTGCCCTGGATGGCCGAGTGGTGAACGAAGCAGTCCTTCTGTCCGTTGGCGGGGTGATAAAGCCAAAGCCCTTCGCGTCATTGAACCACTTCACTGTTCCGGTGGTACGTGCCATGTCCGTACTCCTCTAATTGGTTTGTCGTCGGAGTCCGGTGATGCCGTACCTGCCGACAGTGAATGTTTCGCGGACTTTGCCCCCGCGCCGGGCCTCTACGAAAAGGGACCTAGCTGTGAGCCAGGTCCCTGAGGATATTCACTGGTCCCGCGAGGCGATCCGTTTCAATATTTCCCGCGCAGAATCTAGGGCTCGGCCTCTGCGCTGTCAATCAGAGCCGGGGACTCCTGGTCGGCACCCGAAGGAATCGCTCAGCCAGCTGTTCCAGCCGCTCATTCCCGTCCTGGCGCGCCTCGGTGAGTAACCGCTCCACCAGCGGGCGGAGACGAGGCTCCCCCCGAGTAATACCCGGTTGCCGATTCCGCGCTGGCCGTGTCACCGAGGTGGGCCCCCTGAAGGAGCGCCCGTGCCGCCGCAGCATCGAACCCCGGATCATCCCGATCGGGGAGCGGAAACCGCGGACCCGCATCGCCAGCCGCATCCTCATTAACAAACGCTCTCGACATTCTTCAGTATAGCAAACTGGCTCGCCGCGGCCAGAGAAACCGCCCTGCCCGCAGGCCGCAGGCAAGGCGTTCTCTCGGTCACGCTTTCCTTAGATAGAGCGGCGGAACGGCGCGGCCAGGGTCACCTTGAGGCGTGAACCGACCGGCACTACCACGTCGCGGTCCTGGGTCTCGACTGCGCGCTGGGCGCCTACCGCACCGCCGGCCACGCCACCAATGACGGCTCCCTTGGTGCTGCCACCAGTGACGGCGGTGCCCAGCAGGGCGCCGGCACCAACGCCGGCTCCGACCTTGGCGATGTCGCCCACGTTGGTCTTCCGGTCCTTGAGGGTGCGATCGAGCGCGGCAGCCGAGCCGGACACCGGGTAGCTGCGGCCCCCAATCACGACCTTGGTCGGGGTCAGCACCAGCTTGCCGGTCTTGTCGCTCTTCCGCTCCGACTCGTGAATGGCGGCGATGGTCACGTATACCTTGGAGCCGGCCGGGATCACCACGCGACCGCTCTTGTCCTTCACGTCAGACGAAACCGTGCCGGTGAGCTTCTGGCCGGCCTTATGAGTGCGCGAGCTGATCCCCGCGTCGAACTTCGCCGGGATCGCCGTGCCGGTCGCGAGCATCCGGGTCACCGGCTTGGCTGCCGGCTTCGCCGCGGCCTTGCTGCTTGTGGTCTTGGGCGCATCGTTCAGACGGGCATTGGCGTTGACTGCTGGACGTTGCAGATCGCGGGTTGAGCCGTCGCCTGCCGCACCGCCATCCTTGTCGCCGCCGCAGCCCACCAGGACGGCCATCGTGAGAAGTACCAATCGGTTACCTGCCATGGAGCCCTCCGGAACAGTTGAGACGGGGGTGTGTTTCGGGATGCTGTTTGCCTGCGGAGGGGCAATTACAGGGCCAGAGAGGTCTACCGAAGGGTGTACAGGTACGCGGCCATGTCACGGGCCACGGCGGGGCTGACTCCGAGGTCGGGCATGGCGGTACCAGGCTCGACCTGCTGGGGGTCCTGCAACCAGCGCATGAGGTTGTCCGGCTGATTGGGGAGCTGCCCCGCGATGTATGCCCGCAGGGCAAACTGATTGAGAGGCGGGCCTACCATCCCTCTCGCGCTCCGAATACCGGGTATTACGTGGCAGGCTCCACACCCGAACCCATCGATCGAAGCACGCCCCCGGTCCGCGTCGCCACCAACGACCAGCGTCTCGACCCGGTCTCCAGACATGGAACAGGCCGCGAGCCCAAGAACCGGAGAAGCGGCCGCCAGCCGAAGAAGGATGGAAAGAGAAGTTCGCATACGTCCCTCAGCTACACGTCGGCAGGAACAATGGAGACAGGGCGGTGAGCGCGACCGCCCCGGTAAATAGAATCGACAGTCCTGCACCGGCCACTGCCAGAAATTCCCGGACATCGGCGGCCTCGAGCATATCCGCTCGCCGGGCACGTCGGGTCCGCTGCCATTCTCGCCAGGCGTAAACGCCCGTCCAGCCGGTCGCCCCGACGCACACGAGGGTGGCCACCAATACGGCTGCGTGCCCGCCATTCCAGGATGTACTGCAATCGAGCACGACCAGGAAGTAGCTCACCGCCAGATGGATCATCCAGACCGTGGGGGCACCGAGAAGCAGCAGTGCTGCGTTCATTTCCCTCACCAAAGCCGGGGAGAGACATGTACGACGGCAAACACGACGGCCGCACTGGCCGCGGCGAATCCGGTCATGAGGCCCACGTTATGGACGACGGAGTGGCCCCGCCTATCCAGCGGCTTCCCGATCGCCCACAAGAGCGCGATGGTGACACCGGTCAGCAGGATGGCGAGCACCAGCCACTGAAAGCCCACGACGCCGAGAACGCCGGAAGCGTAGGCACTCCGCTCGGGGTCGAGCGTTTCCCAGGGGAAGGTGTAGATGCCCAGGCCCAAGGCGGCGGCGGACAAAAGCCAGGTGAGGATCAATCCCAGCCGAATGCTTCCCGGCGCCCGCCGGCGTACTCCGTGAACGGCCCCGAACGAGGAGCCGACCGCCGCGAGGGACAACGCTGCTACGAGGGCTGGCATGAGCATCGGCGGAGCGGGCTCCGCCCCACCTCCTCCGTCCCCGAGATAGAAGTAACTCGCCACAGTAGTGAGGAGGGCCGTGGCCAGCACAGAGAGAAAAACCAGGGTCGCCCACCAGCCATTCGCTATTCTTCCGCCGATTGCCAGCGGAAGCCGGTCCTGACCTGGTTCCCGCTCTCCCAGCTCTTCCAACGCCAATGCCTCCGAGGGCTGAGGACGAAACCAGAGGAAGAGCGCGACGGCGGCAATGGCCAGGCCGAGCGACGAGGAGCGCCTCTTCCACCAGCGCGCCGGCCAAGATCGCGAGGAAGGCGACGGCCATGGTGAATGGGGCGTAGGTGGGACCCGGCATATGCGCGATCGCGAGCGGCTCTGCGTCCAGCACCGTCACAACCAGAGCGCCACGCCAGCGCGCGGGCCGGGCGTCGAGATCCTCCAGCTTGCGGGCGAGTGAGGGCGTGTCCGGGAGAAGATCGGTCTGCTCCCAGAGAGGGTGGCGCGCGCGAACGACCGGGATGGTAATGAACTGGGCATCCGGCGGCGGCGAGGTCTCCGACCATTCGAGCGTGTCGCTCTCCCAGGGATTGTCGCCCGCCCGCTCGCCATGCTTCCGGCTCCACAGCACGTTGACCACGAGCAGGCCGACACCGATGGCGAAGCCGAACGCGCCGACCGTCGAGATGAGATTGAGGGTGTCGAGACCAAGACCCGCGGGATAGGTGTAGACCCGCCGGGGCATGCCGAGGAGACCCGAAATATGCATCGGGAAGAAGGCGACATTGAAGAAGACGAACATGAGCCAGAAGTTCCAGCGGCCGAGGCGCTCATTGAGCAACCGGCCGGTGACCTTTGGAAGCCAATAGTACAGACCGGCAAACAGAGGAAACACGACCCCGCCAATCAGCACGTAGTGAAAGTGTGCCACCACGAAGAAGGTGTCGTGGGCCTGCCAGTCAAACGGCACCGCGGCGACCATCACACCGGTGATACCGCCCAGCGTGAAGATGATGAGAAACCCGATCACAAAGAGCAGCGGCATTCGCCACACCGGCCGGCCGGACCAGAGCGTGGCAATCCAGCCGAAGACCTGTATTCCGTTCGGGATCGCGATGGCTACGCTGGCGGCCGTGAAGAATCCGAGCGCCACCGAGGACAGTCCGGTGGTGAACATGTGATGGACCCAGAGGCCGAAGCTGAGGAAGCCCACGGACAGAATTGACAGGACCATCAGGGTGTAATTCACGATGGGCCGCCGGGCCAGCGCCTGCACGATGTGGGAGACGATGCCGGTGGCCGGGATGAGCATGATGTACACCTCAGGATGGCCGAACACCCAGAAGATGTGTTGCCACAGCAGCGGCTTTCCTCCGGCTTCCGGCTTGAAGAACGATGTCAGCCCTTTGCGGTCAAGCTCGAGCATGGCGGTGCCGACGATGAGCGGGGTGAAGGCGAAGATGATCATCGCCCCGGTGGTCAGCATCGCCCAGGCGAAGAGGGGCATGCGGCTGAGGGTCATCCCCGGGGCGCGGACCCGGAGGATGGCTACAATCATCTCCGCTGCCGCCCCGATGGCTGCGACCTCGGCCACGCTCAGGCCGATGTCCCAGAAGTCCATGTTGATGCCGGGAGAGAACTCCAGGTTGGTGAGGGGCACGTAGGCAAACCAGCCGCCGTCCGGTGCGGCACCGAAGAGAAAGCTCGAGTAGAGAAAGATCCCTCCAAACAGGTAGGTCCAGTAGCTGAGCGCCGTCATCCGCGGAAAGGGGAGGTCCCGGGTCCCGAGCAACAGCGGCAGCATGTAGTTGGCCAGAGCCTCGATGAACGGAATGACGAAGAGGAACATCATCGTCGTCCCGTGCATCGTGAAGATCTGGTTATAGGTCTCCGCGTCCAGAAACGTGCTGTCCGGGCTACCCAACTGGACTCTCAGCAACAGCCCCAGCAAACCCCCAAGCAGGAAGAAGACGAACCCCGTCACCATGTATCGTTGGGCGATCGGAACGTTGTCGATCTCGCCTAGAGCCCTCGGATGCCGCGCGGCGCGGACCAGGTCTGCTTGAACGCTTCGACAGTCTCGGGGGGTGCCTTGGAAGGGGCCACTGTCGCGGTCATGAGAGGCCTAGCGGAGGGAACTCAGGTAGGCCACGACCGCCTCGAGCTGCTCGGGCCGGAGGGGAATTCTGGGCATCCGGTTCCCAGGCTTGACGCCTGGGGATTGGCGATCCAGCCGGCCAGGTGACCCCGGGTGTTCGGAAGAGTGCCGGCTGCAATGGTGCTCCGGCTGGCGAAATGGCTGAGGTCGGGGCCGGCCAGGCTCCGGGCCGAAGTACCGCGGATGGCATGGCAGAGCGCGCAGCCGGCGGTCAAGAAGACCGCCTCGCCCCGGCGGCGGATCGAGTCGGCCGCCGCCGCGGCTGGTTTCTGCTGCTCCGCGCGCCAGGCGGCAAACTTGTCCGCCGGTAGCGCGATGACCCGAACTGCATCTTTGCGTGCTGCAGCCCGCAGTACTCCGCACATTCACCGCGGTAGACACCGGCGGTATCGGCCTGGATCCAGGTCGTGTCCCTGGCCCGGCACCAGATCGAGCTTGCCCTGGAGCGCGGGGACCCAGAAGCTGTGGATGACGTCATCTGAGCGCAGCTGGATCCGCACCGGCCGCCCGACGGGGATGTGCATCTCGTTGGCCGGTTCGGAAGCGATCCTGAGGTTTCTCACCCGCATACTGAATGTCCCACCACCACTGCCACCCAGTCACCACGACTTCGAGCACGTCCTTACCGCCAGGAGGTCTCATGGCGGCCAGGATTTGAAGCGTGATGATGAGTAATGGGACCAGAACGAGAGTCGGCAGCGCGACACCGCCAACCAGCACCCACCTGGTCGGCAAGCCATCACCGCCGACCTTGTGCGGCTCAGCCCTGTGGCCTCTATGGGTGAGCGCCCAGTACAACACGGCGAGGACCAGCAGGAATACCGCAGAGCCGGCGGCAAGCATCAGCCACCACAGCTGCGCGATTCGTTCGGCGCCCGGACCGTTGGGATGCAGCGCCGACTGTCCATTCTGCTCGCAACCAACCAGCGACATCAGGATGGCTCCGAACGCAGCGAGCGCGAGACTGCGATTGCGCAGGATCACCTGTCCCCCTCGGCGTGGGCCGACAGCGTGCTCACATAGGCAACGAGCTTCCAGGCTTCATCGTCGGAGAGCTGCCCCCGTAGGAGGGCATACCGTTCGGCCGGCCCTGCACGATCGAGAGGAAGATGTTCGCCGGCTCCCCGCCGTAGATCCAGTCCTGATCCGCCAGCGGGGGTCCGATTCCGCCGCCACCCGCACCGCCGTGACAGCCCCCGCAATTGAACCAGCCATAGTAGCGCTTGCCGTCGACCAGAGCCTGCTTGTTGCCCTCATAGGGATTCCGTATCGCTACGCCCGGGTTCGCCTCGCCAGCGATCAGCTCGCTGGTGCGGACCACCTGGCGGCCAACACCGAGCGGAGGCCCGCCGACGGCGACCGCGGGCCGCTCCCCCTTGCAGGCGAGGACAGCACAGACCAGCGGCAGGATCCAGGTTGCCCGGGCGGTGCTCATTGGAGACCGTCGGCCGGCAACGTGAAGACGTGAAGGGTGCCGCCCTCCGCAGTGTGGTCGGGCAGGTCTTTCATGGCGTCGGCGAAGCCCAGCGCGATAAACGGATCGGCCTCCGGCATGAGGCCCAGCGCCGCGGCACCGGCCCACCCTCCCACACCGACAGGATGGCCACGTACTGCCTGCCCATCGGGCCCACGGTACGTCATGGGCTGGCCGATGATCCCGGACCCGAGCTGGAACTTCCACAGCAGCTGGCCGCTGCGCGCATCGACCGCCTTGAACCAGCGGTCCATCGTACCGTAGAAGACGACGTCGCCAGCCGTGGCCAATGCGCCGCTCCACACGGGAAAACGCTCCTCGATGTCCCAGACTTTCCGCCGCGCAACCGGATCCCATGCGGTGAAGTCACCGCGATGCCCGCCGGGTCCGGCGTACATCCGCACTGCGCGCCCACGTAGGGGGTACCGGCGATATAGTTCGCCTCCACCCCGGCATAGTCCATGCACAAGTTGTTGTGCGGGATGTAGAGCAGCCGTGTTCGAGGCGAGCATGCCGCGGGCTGCCAGTCCTTCACCGCCCGGTGCCGCCGGACAGACATTTTTCGCCTGGCGGTTCCCGGTGGCCTTCTCGGGATTCTACGATCGGGTCGGCCGGTCTTGCGAGATCGATCCCGATGGCCCGATTCACCGGGCCGTAGGGATCGGCGGCAAGCACCTCGCCGGTCTGCCGGTCGAGGACATACATGTAGCCGTTGCGCTCCGGGCGCACCAGCAGCCTTGCCGGGTGCTGCCCGTCCAGCGGCAGATCCAGGAGTATGTTCTCGTTGATGCCGTCGTAGTCGTGCTCGTCGTGCGGGTCCACTGATAGGCCCAGACGGCCTCTCCGGTGTCCGCGTCGCGAGCGAACACCGACGAGCCCATTTGTTGTCACCCGGACGCAGCGCCGGGTTCCAGGTGCCGGGGTTGCCGGTGCCGTAGTACATGACGTCCAGTCGGGGTCGTACGAGATCCAGCCCCACACCGCGCCTCCGCCGATCTTCCACTGATCCGCCGGCCAGGTTGTAACGCCGAGGTCCGCGCCCCGGTCTGCATCGTAGAAGGGCTTGAACCGCGGATCCGATCAGGACGTCCTGGTCCGGACCGGTGCTGTACGCCCGCCAACGCGATCTTGCCGGTGCGCCGCGTCCAGCGCCGTGAGCCATCCGCGGACTCCAAACTCCCCGCCGCTGTTCCCCACGAGCACCTTGCCCTTGACGACCATCGGCGCCATGGTCATCGACTCGCCGCGGTTGATGTCGCCGAGCTTGGTCTTCCACAGCTCCTGCCCGGTCTTCGCGTCCACCGCCACGGTGTGCACGTCGAGCGTGTTGAAGAACACTCGGCCCTCCGGCGTAGGCCGCCCCCGCGGTTTACCACGTCGCAGCACGCCACACCGCGGGAGGCGCGGGACGTTCCGGGGTCAGTAACGCCCATTTCAGGCGCACCGCCCTGCGTCAGGTCGAGCGCGTAGCAGGATGTTGGGTAGGGCGTCACGACAGTACATCGTGTCGCCGACCACGATGGGCACGGCTTCGTGGCCCCGCAGGACGCCGGTGGAGAAAGTGAACGCGGGCCGCAGCCGGGCCACGTTGTCTACGGTGATCTGCTCCAGTCCGCTGAATCGGGTGCTGGCGAAGTCCCTGGCCGGAATTCGCCCGCTCGCCGTCGTCGGGAAATCGGACGCCGCCAGCCGAGGTGTCGCGGGCTCGGGGCGCACTGGAAACCGTCGCAGGGGGCGAGTCAGTCGTACCGGCAGAAGTTCGGCGTTCCTGCTCCGGCGCGCATCCCGAGAGCGCTCCTCCGAACCGGGAAGGAGATAGCCAGCCAGAGTGCGAGACCTGAAGTGTTCGACCGGTCCATCCAGAACGCCTCGAGGGCCACTGACCTGTGTGCGGCGCCGCGTGGCGCGGCAGGGGACGGTGCTCACCCTAGGTACGGCTGGTACTCCGCTCGGGCGGTGAGCCGAATCACGGCTGACGGTGTCGGGTTTGGTGGACCACTCCCCTGATCTGCGCCACCAGCAGTCGGGTCGCCCGCAAAGGCAGGACAGCGAGAAAGCCGAGTGCCCCCGGCCAACGAGGGCCCTGGCCGGGCCCTGGGTCACTGGCGCGGCGCCGCCGCCCAGGGGCGGATACTCGAGGTTGAGCATCAAGCGCCAGCATGACGGGTGCACCGTCGCCGGTTAAACTTCGCGCTATGACCAAGCCCAGCCTCAGCCGCCCGGACGAGTCTTCAGCGGCCACGTTCTCCGACCGTGTCCGCGACGCAACCGAGCTGCTCGAATCCATCGTCTCCGACCGCGGCGCTGCTCCAGATCGCTCCCAGCGACCGGCAACGCCTGCTTCAGGCGGCCGGACATGTCTACGCACCGGATGCGCGTGCCCGCCGTCAGCTGGTCCGTGCCAGCAGCCGGCGGCGCAAGGCGGAGAAGGTCGAGCAGGAGAGACCGGGTGCTCAATCAGACCGGCATCCGGACGCTCCGCCGACAGACGGTATACACCAGCCCCAACGTCTTTCCGCCCGTCCCGTTCGAGCAGCGGGAGGTCGACGACCCGGACTTCCGGGAAGCGGTCGAGCCGCAGCACTGCTACGTCTGCAAGCAGAAATACACCACCATCCATCATTTCTACGACCAGATGTGCCCGCCCTGCGCGGCGTTCAACTTCGCCAAGCGGACCGAGCTGGCCGACCTGCGGGGCCGGGTGGCGCTGCTGACCGGTGGACGCGTCAAGATCGGCTACCAGGCCGGCATCAAGCTGTTGCGGTCCGGCGCCCACCTGATCGTCACGACCCGGTTCCCCCGAGACTCCGCGGTCCGCTACGCCGCGGAACCGGACTTTGACGACTGGGGGCACCGGCTCGAGATCTTCGGGCTCGACCTGCGCCATACGCCGAGCGTCGAGGCGTTCTGCCGGGAGCTGCTGACCACCCGTGACCGGCTCGACTTCATCGTCAACAATGCCTGCCAGACGGTGCGGCGGCCGCCCGACTTCTACGAGCACATGATGGCCCGCGAGACCGCAGCGCTCCACGCCCTGCCGGCGCCCACCCGGCGGCTGCTCGGGGCCTATGAGGGGTGGCGTGGTGCTCACCTGCATTTCGACGGACCGCAGGCGGCCACCCCCGCCGCGTTCGAGCGGCGGCTGCCCAGCATCGCGGGACTGGCCAACTCGGCCGAGCTACTCTCAGGTGCCGCTCTTAGCCGAGGAGCACCAGCCGCAACAGCATCACTTTCCCGAGGGTCGGCTCGATCAGGACCTGCAGCAGGTGGACCTCCGGGAGCGGAACTCGTGGCGGATGCTGCTGGCCGACGTGCCGTCGGTCGAGCTGCTGGAGGTACAGCTGGTCAACGCGGTGGCCCCGTTTGTCCTGAACGCGCGGCTCAAGCCGCTGATGCTGCGCACCCCGGAGCGCGACAAGCACATCGTCAACGTCTCGGCGGTCGAAGGCCAGTTCTACCGGAACTTCAAGACCACGCGCCATCCGCACACCAACATGGCCAAGGCCGCGCTCAACATGATGACCCGCACCGCGGCCGCGGACTACCACAGCGACGGCATCCACATGAACAGCGTGGACACCGGCTGGATCACGGACGAAGACCCAGCCGACCTCGCGGCCCGCAAGGTGGCTGAGCATCGCTTCCATCCACCCCTGGACATCGTGGACGGCGCCGCCCGGATCGTGGACCCGATCATTGCCGGGGTCAACTCCGGCACGCATGTATGGGGGCAGTTCCTGAAGGATTATCAACCAACCGATTGGTAGCCGGTGTCAGGCGTCAGATAGCAGTGCACCCGGAAAAACCGCGGGGCGGATCCGAAGACCCGCCCCGCGTTACCGTCCGCCTGTCGGGCTGTCCGCCCTTTACTGCACCGCGTTCATCATGTCGAAGATCGGCAGGTACATCGCCACCACCATGCCGCCGACGATGACACCCAGGACCACGATCATCACCGGCTCCATGAGGGAGAGCAGCGACGAGACCGCGACGTCCACTTCCTCGTCGTAGAAGTCAGCGATCTTGGTCAACATTTCGTCCAGACCGCCGGTCTGCTCGCCGACCGCGATCATCGAGATGACCATCGGCGGGAAGACCTTGGACTTCTGCAGCGGGGCCGCGATCGTTTCACCGCCGGCGATGGACTGCCGCGATTCCATGACCGCGTCGTGGATGACCATGTTGCCCGCGGTCTTCGCCGTGATCTCCAGACCGTCGAGAATCGACACGCCGGAGGAGATCAGGGTGCCGAGGGTCCGGGTAAACCGGGAGACGGCTGACTTCCGGAGAATGTCGCCCAGAACCGGAGCCTTGAGCATGATCCCGTCGACGTGTCTCTGGCCGCTGGTCGTGGCGTTGTATTTCTTGAAGGCGAAGACTGCGCCTCCGGTGCCCGCAATAAAGGCCCACCAGTATCCGATCAGCAGCTGCGACATGCCGATGACGACGCGAGTCGGCAGCGGCAGCTCCATGTTCACCGAGGCGAACATGCTCTGGAAGGTCGGGATGACGAAGATCAGCAGCACCGAGATGGCGATGATCGCCACGCTGAAGATGACGGCCGGGTAGATCATCGCGCCCTTGACCTTCCGGATCAGGGCGTCGCTCTTTTCGAGGAACGTGGCCAGCCGGAGCAGAATGGTGTCCAGAATACCGCCGGCCTCACCCGCCGCGACCATGTTGACGTAGAGGTCGGTGAACGCACCGGGATGCTTCGAGAAGGCATCCGCCAGCGTGTTGCCCGACTCGACGTCTTGCACCACCTTCCTGGTGACTTCCTTCAGCGTCTTGTTCTCGGTCTGCTCCGCCAGGATGGTGAGCGACTGCACGAGCGGCAGGCCGGCGTTGATCATCGTGGCGAACTGCCGGGTGAAGATCACGATATCGCGGGTCTTGACCCGTGCCTTTCCCAGGCCCCCGATGTTGATCTTCTTGGGTGCCTCGCGGACGCTCACGAGCATCATCCGGTTCTTGCGGAGGTAGGCGCTCACCTCCTCTTTGCTCTTGACGTCCACCTGGCCCTTTTGGATCTGGCCATTCGCGGCGTTCCGCGCGGTGTATTCGAAAAGTGGCATGGTCCTCTCCCGAATCGTGGGCGCAGGCCTGTGCGTCCTGGCGTGTTACCGGCGGCCTGCGGACTTCTGCTGCTGCTGTCGATCGACGTTGCCCATCTCCTGGTCCTCCATCGGGGTGATCCCGATCATCCGGAGGAACTCCTTGGGATCGTGCGATACCCGCTCGCACTCTTCCTGAGCAACCTCGCGGGCGGTGTAGAGCTGGTACAGCGCGTCGTTCATGGTCTGCATCCCGAACTTCTTGCCTGCCTGCATGGCCGAGTAGATCTGGTGGACCTTGTCGTCGCGAATCAGCGCCCGGATGGCCGGCGTGGCGACCATGATCTCCGCCGCCATCGACCGGCCGCGTCCCTTCACCTTCGGCAGCAGCGTCTGGGTAACGACGCCCTCGAGCACGAAGGCGAGCTGGGCCCGGACCTGGGACTGCTGATTGGAAGGAAAGACGTCGATCACGCGGTTGATGGACTCGGCCGCGGAATTGGTGTGCAGGGTGGCGAGCACCAGGTGGCCGGTCTCCGCAATGGTCAGCGCGGCCGCCACCGTCTCGAGGTCCCGCATTTCTCCCACCAGGATGACGTCGGGGTCCTCGCGGAGCGCGTACTTCAGCGCGGTGGCGAAGGACTTGGTATCGGTGCCGATCTCGCGCTGGTTCACGATACAGGACTGGTGCCGATGGATGAACTCGATCGGGTCCTCCACCGTGATGATGTGGCCCTTCCGCTCCTTGTTGATCTTGTCGATGATCGCCGCCAGCGTGGTGGACTTTCCCGAGCCCGTTGGACCGGTCACCAGGATCAGTCCGCGGGGCCGTTCGGCCAGCTTGGCGATGACCGGAGGAAGGCCTAAGTCCTGAAACGTTCGCACATTGAAGGGAATCATGCGGATTACCATGGCCACACAGCCACGCTGCTTGAACACGTTGCCGCGGAAGCGCGCCAGGTTCTGAATTCCGAAGGAGAAGTCCAGCTCGTCGTCGGTCTCGAAGCGCTTCTTCTGGTTCTCGGTCAAGACGGAATAGGCCAGCTGGAGCGTGTCCTTGGGAGTCAGGACCTCGACCACCGCGCTGTCGACCATATCGCCGTCGACCCGCAGTTTGGGACGCTCGGCCGCCGTGATGTGGAGGTCCGAGGCATCTCTCTGGATCATCTCTTCCAGCAGTGAGCGCAGGTTAAACGTCATCCGGCAGTCTCCTTGACGACTTCCTCGAGGGTGGTCACGCCGCGTTCGACTTTCTTCATTCCGTCCATCCGTAGCGTGAGCATTCCGTCAGCGACTGCCTGGGTCTGGATATCAGCCACCGAGGCGCCCCGAAGGATCATCCGGCGCAATTCAGGCGACATGGCCATGACCTCGTAGAGGCCGGCCCGCCCTTTGTAGCCGGTTCCGCTGCAGGTATCGCAACCGGTTCCCTTCATGAACTTGATCGCCCTCAGACTCTCAAGATCTGTGCCCAGGGCGGACAATTCGACATCGGTGTACTTGTGCTCCGCCTTGCAATCCTTGCAGATGCGGCGCACCAAACGCTGTGCCACCACGAGGTTTACCGCGCTGGCCACGTTGAACGCTTCGATGCCCATGTCGATCATACGGGTGATGGTGCTGGGCGCGTCGTTGGTGTGCAGGGTGGAGAGCACCAGGTGGCCGGTGAGCGCCGCCTTGATCGCGATGCCTCCGGTCTCCAGGTCGCGGATCTCACCGATCATGATGATGTTCGGGTCCTGCCGCAGGAACGCCTTCAGGGCGGCGGCGAAGGTCAGCCCGATGTCGGTGCGCACCAGCACCTGGTTGATGCCCATCAGGTTGTACTCGACCGGGTCCTCGGCGGTCATGATGTTGACTTCGATCGTGTTGATGCGCGACAGCGCGGAATACAGCGTGGTGGTCTTTCCCGACCCGGTCGGCCCGGTGACGAGCACCATGCCGTAGGGGTTGAGAATCGCCTTCATGAGATCCCGCTCCGCCTTCTCCTCGAAGCCGAACTTGGTCAGGTCCAGCGTCAGGTTGCCCTTGTCGAGGATTCGGAGCACGATCTTCTCGCCGAAGAGCACCGGCAGCGTGGAGACGCGGAAGTCGATCACCCGGCTTCCCATCTTCAGCTTCAGGCGGCCGTCCTGCGGCACCCGCCGTTCGGCGATGTTGAGCTGGGAGAGAATCTTCACCCGCGACGTGAGCGCCGCCTTCATCTTGAGCGGCGGCTTCATGATCTCGAGGAGCGCGCCGTCGATCCGGTACCGCACCCGGATCTCATGCTCGAACGGCTCGATGTGAATGTCGCTGGCGCCCCGCTTGACGGCGTCGGTCAGCAGGCCATTGATCAGCTTGACCACCGGCGCGTCGTCGATCTGCGCCTGGGTGGCGGCCTCGTCTTCCTGCTCCTCGACGACCTCCACGTCTTCGCCCGACTCCTCCATGTCCTTGAGCAGGCTCTGCAGCTGCTGGTCGGAGGACTCGTAGTGCTTCTCGATCAGGTTGCGAAGGGTGTACTCACCGGCGATGACCGGGAAACAGGTCGAAGCGGGTGATGAACTTGAGGTCTTCCAGCAGGCCGTGATCGGTAGGATCGGCCATGGCGATCGTGAGCGTGCGGCCTTCGCGCTTGAGCGGAAGCACGACGCTCTTGGTGGCCATCTCGGCGGGAACCAGCTTGATGATCTTCGGATCGACCTCGAACCGGGTGAGATCGACCGCCGGCATGCGATACTGCCGGGCCAGGACCTTGGTGATCTCCAGCTCCTGAACCAGCCCGAGCTTCACCAGGACGTAGCCCAGCCGGTGCTTGGTGTTCTTCTGCTCGGTGAGGGCCTGCCCGAGCTGCTCTCGGGTGACGAGGCCTTCACGGAGCAGGATTTCGCCAAGCCGATCGCCTCCGGCAGGTGCGGTCGCCATTAGGTCTGAAGTATCCGAAGGAAAGGGTTCAGGGATATCATCGGAAGACGGTGCCGATGACGTGAGGCATCACCCTACGGAGCGGTGGCCAACCTCTCGAGACGAGCCACCAGCCCCGGCCCGATCCCTGGAATACGGTCCAGCGCCTCCAGCGTCGCAAACGGTCCCCGGGCCTCGCGATCCGCCACGATCGACGGGCCAAGGAGGGCCCTATGCCGGGCAGTCTCTCCAGCTCGACAGCGGTGGCACGATTGACGTTGAGGACGCTATCCGGCTGCCCCGACCCGGCGACAGCCACGTTTCTAGGAGGTGGGGGAGCAAACGCGGTGCCAAGCCCTGCACCCGGCGGTTGGGGCCGCGTTCTGACCTCCGCTAAAGGTGAGGTGCGGGGCCAGGGTCCGGAGCAGTCCGGGGCCGATCCCGGACACCCGGTCGAGCCCCTCCAGGCTACCGAACGGGCCCTTGGCCTGCCGATCCGCTACCAGGACCTTTGCCAGTGCCAGGCCGACCCTCGGCAGGCGAGCCAGTTCGGCCGGCGATGCGAGATCGGCGTCGACCAGCTCGCCCGGTGCCAGCGGCCGGGCCTGGTGCATGGTACTCTCGCGCTGCGCCGTTGGTGATCCGTCGGATAGCGAGGGGAGAATCTGAACCTGGCCGGGAGGCTCATCGGGCCGGGTGGCGAGGATCCGCACGCCCTGACCCGCCAACGCCAAGGTCAAGAGGAGGAGCAGGGCGCGACGTTCGGGAGGGAGCATGGAACGAGGGTACGGCGGAACGAGGGAACGCAGGTAGGAGATTCAGCGCAGGCTGGATCATTGCTCAGCAGATGTCGCTACACTCTAGGCTGGGTCCCTCGTTCCCTCGTTCCGCCTACTGCTCCCGCCTCACCAGCGCGACGGCCACGTCACCCACCACCTGCAGGCTCGCCGAGCTCACCTTGTCGATGGTGTCGTCCGGAGTGTGCCACGCCGGGTAGTCGAAATCGACGACATCGATGGCTCGTATGCCGGCCTTCTGCAGCTGAATGTGGTCGTCGATGAGGGTGTGGCGGGGCGAGGCGATGAAGTAGCCACTGT
>CAWIXT010000004.1:0-14799 GCA_963840165.1 uncultured Gemmatimonadales bacterium | reverse complement strand
GCGGCGAGGACCTACAACCAGGATCATGTGCCTCGCAGGTACATCGCCGGCCAACGGCGGGTGAGCCTCTACTGGACCTGGAGCTACCCCTGGGAGGCGAACCGCGACCCGGCCATCATGGACAACCGCTTCTCGACCTTCACCGAGGTTCGCCGGGTGGCCTGGCCCGACTACGAGACCCGCGAATGGGACGAGCAGAGCTTCCTCCAGGGCATTGCGGGCACGCTGGAGCTGTTCCATCGCTCGACGCTCAGCTTTCAGCAGCTGGTCGGCGAGGCCACCGGCCATCCCGTCGCCGTCTTCCAGCGGATCGACCAGGCCGGGTACCGGCAGCCGCTTGACGAGCGGATCCTGGCGGACACGGACACGCTGATGGTCTTCGGGCTTGACCACCTGGTGGCCGAGCAGGAGGCTGCGCCGGAGGAGATCGCGGCCCTGCGCGAGTGGCTCAAGCGGGAAGGCACCTGTCTCCTGATCGGCCCCCATCACGACGTCGGCTTTGCCCCCGACCTGCAGCAGCGGCAGATGGAGTACAAGCACCATGGCGATCCCCTGGTGCCCCGCCAGCAGCGCTTCGGCCAGTACACCCGGTCCTTGATGAAGGGCCTGGACGTTCCAGTAATGAACCAGTACGGGCTCCGCCCCGCCGTGCTGAAAGGCACGGGCCAGATCGCGCCGCTGAGCACCAATCGGGACGAGGACAAGCTCGGTCTGCTCCAGGGCGTCACCACGTTCAATTTTCACCCCCACCTGCCGCACTATGCCCTGACCTCCGATGACTCGGCGTCGGTACGCGTGCTGTCCCGCCAGCCTATCGATCTCGACCGGCCGCACCCCTTTACGGCTGCAGGCAATACGGAGTTCAACTGCTTTATCTGGATGCCGCCCGCCCCAGGCCGGGCCGGAGACATCCTGCTGGCCGACTCGACCATCTTCACCACCTTGTTCGGCGGTACGGAGAGTCTGGCGAATTTCTGGAGGAATCTCGCCCTGATGAAGTGAGCCAGGAGCTCCCGAAGTCGAGTGCCTCTGCACGCTCCCCCGGGCCTACACCAAGGTCCAATGGATCACGGCCGCTTCCGCTCTGCAAAGTGGTTGCGCCGGCCGCGGTGCCGATCTCCAGCTTAACCGGGCGGATGTGCCCGGTGGGGTGGAGGAGAATCGTCGTCAGCCAGGAGGATCATCCATGAAATTCCGTCTGCTCGCCGCCTTGCTGCTCCTCGGCGTCCCCTTGAGTCTGGCGGCACAAGGCACGTCCAAGTCGAAGTTCGAGGTGTACGGCTTCGCCATGATGGACATGGGGTACAACGCCAATCAGATCCAACCCGACTGGTTCGACGTGGTGCGGCCCACCAAGCTCCCCTCGTTCGAGGGCGAGTTCGCTCCCGACGGCAACACGTACTTCAGCGCGCGCCAGTCCCGATTGGGGGTACGCTCGACCGTACCAACCGACCTCGGAGATCTCAAGACGACCTTCGAGTTCGAGCTCTTCGGCACCGGGGTGGATGCCGGCCAGACCACGTTCCGGCTCCGGCATGCCTACGGCGAGCTGGGCAAATGGGGCGCGGGCCAGACCTGGAGTCCGTTCATGGACATCGACGTGTTCCCCAACTCGGTCGAGTACTGGGGACCGACCGGGATGGTCTTCTTCCGCAACGTCCAGGTGCGCTACATGCCGATCCAGGGCGACACCCGGATGACGATCGCGCTGGAGCGCCCGGGTGCCAGCGCCGACCAGGGAGATGTGGCGGGCCGGATCGAGATCGCGGACGTCAGAGGACGGTTCCCGCTCCCGGACCTCTCCGCCGAATACCGCCACGCGGCGAAGTGGGGGTACATCGAGCTGTCCGGCATTGCGCGGTACATCAAGTGGGAGGACCAGGGCACCGACGCCTTCGACCTGAGCGGCGACGCGGTCGGCTGGGGCATTCACGGGAGCTCCAACCTGAAGATCGGCGAGCAGAACGTCATCCGTGCCTCGGTGGTGTACGGCGAGGGCATCCAGAACTACATGAACGACGCTCCGGCGGACGTGGGCATCGAGCCCAATGCCGGCGACCCGCTCGCGCCGGTCCAGGGCGTCGCCCTTCCGATGCTCGGCGTCGTGGCGTTCCTGGATCACACCTGGAACGCGAAGTTCAGCTCATCGGTCGGATACTCGATGATCGACATCGATAACAGCGAGCTCCAGACGGCCAGCGCGTTCAAGCGGGGGCAGTATGCCCTGGGCAACCTGCTCTATTACCCCGTGCCGGGGGTGATGACGGGGGTCGAGCTCCAGTGGGGAGATCGCGAGAACTTCGAGGACGGATTCAGCTCCGACATTTTCAAGGTCCAGGCCTCCTTCAGATACAACTTCTCCAAGACCTTCTAGGGGCAACGCCATGATCACGCTTTCTCGCGCACTCCTGACCCTGGCTCTGCCGGCGATCGGGGCCACCCTGGCCCTGACTCCGGTCCAGGCCCAGGGATCTCCCGACATAGCCACGGTCCTGAACGAGACGTACGCCAAGTTCCGGAACCTGCAGGAAGGCAAGAACGCCGATTACATCCCGGCCCTGGCCAAGGTCGATCCCAAGATCTTCGGTATCGCCCTGGTGACCACCGACGGGAAGGTCTACACCGCCGGCGACGTCAAGTCCGAGGTCTCCATCCAGTCGATCTCCAAGGTCTTCACCCTGGCCAAGGTGATCGAGGAGCAGGGGCCCGAGCACATCGAGAAAACCATCGGCGTAGACGCGACCGGCATGCGCTTCAACTCCATCGTCTCGGTCGAGTTCTCCCAGAAGGCACTGGGCGGGCCGGAGATGAACTCACTGGTCAACCCGGGCGCCATCGCCACCACGTCCATGGTCAAGGGCGGCACCCGCGACGCGGTGTGGAAGAGCATCCTCGACTGGCACTCGGCCTTTGCGGCAAGGCCGCTGACGGTGAACCAGGAGGTCTTCAAGTCCGAAGCCGCGACCAACCAGCGCAACCAGGCCATCGGCGCCCTGATGTACGCCTACGGCTACATCAAGGAGAAGCCGGACCAGGCCACCGACGTATACACCGAGCAGTGCTCGATCAGCGTCAACGCCAAGGACCTGGCCACCATGGCGGCCACCCTGGCGGACGGGGGCAAGAACCCGGTGAGCGGCAAGACCGTGATGAGCGCGAAGAACGTGCCCTACGTCCTGGCGGTCATGGCGACAGCCGGCCTCTACGACGACACGGGCAAGTGGCTCTACCACACCGGCCTGCCGGCCAAGAGCGGGGTGGGTGGCGGGATCATCGCGGTGGCTCCGGGCAAGTTCGGCATCGCGGTCATCTCGCCGCCGCTCGACGACGCCGGGCAACAGCGTGCGGGCCCAGAAGGCCATCGCCGAGATCGTGGCACGGCTCAACGCCAACCCTTACGCGGTCAAGCCCAGCTAGCGAGTTCGCGTGCGGTCGGGTCGCGCGGCCCGTGGCCCGGCGTCACCTCTGACGAGCTGCACGTGAGGATCGGGCGGTTTGCCTCCCAGGCAACCGTCCAGTCCAGCTTCCTTCGACCTACCCATGACAGACAACGGAGCGATCAATGCGTTTGCCGGCCCTGGTGCTTGCGTGCCTGATCACGATGCTATCGCTCCCGCTGCGGGCTCAGGACGAGGCGGTGCGGGCCGAGACCGAGGCCGACACGGCGGCGGTCTCGGACTCGGTCTACGCGACCAGCATTGCGGGAGAGTTCCGCCCGGCCAAGGGCTTCGACATCGTGCGAACCTCGCGAGCCAGCCTCAACATCAGCTTCTACGGGCTGTTCCGCTACATGAATCAGATGCCCGGAGACCAGACGTTTACCGACCACCTCGGTCGGGAGCGGCCGGTCAAGGCGCGCAACGACCTCAACTGGCACCGGACCTTCGTCTGGCTCACCGGGTTCTTCTACGTCCCGAGGTTCCGCTACAACATCTCGCTGTGGTCGCTGCCGACGACCCAGCAGACCCTGCTGTTCGGCAACCTCCAATACAGGTTCAGCCGAGCCCTCGGCGTCGGGGTGGGAATATCGCCCAATCTCACGGCGCGCTCGGTGCAGGGCTCCTGGCCCTTCTGGGGATCCAGCGACCGGCAGATGGCCGAGGACTTCTTTCGCGGGCGGGTTCTCGTCCGGCTTCTTCGTGACTGGACAGCCCTTCGAAAAATTCTGGTACACCGCCTCGGTCAACACCAACATCAGCCAGCTCGGCACCACCGCCGCCAACGACTCCCGCGACATGGCGTACAGCGCGAGCGTCGTCTGGCGGCCCACGCACCGGCGAGTTCGGCCCCCGTGCGGGCCTGGGCGACTTCGAGTACCACACCAAGCTGGCCACTCAGTTCGGCGCGTCGGCCGGCCACAGCCGCGAATCCCGCTACGCCTCGGACGACGCTCCGCCCAACGCCACCCAGATCAAGCTCTCCGACGGTCTCAACCCGTTCGACGCCGGACGCGCTGGCCCCCGGCGTAACGGTGCAGAAGCTCGATTACGACGTGCTGGCCGTCGATGCCGGCTTCAAGTATCGCGGCTTCTCGTTCCAGAGCGAATTCTACGTCCGCAAGCTCTCCGACTTCCTGGCCACCGGCCCCGTCCCTCCCGACGACATCGTCGACAAGGGCTTTCAGGTCCAGGGGATGCACATGGTAGTGCCGCGCCTGGTTGGGGTCTACCTGACCTACGGCCGAGTGTTCGACGACTTCGACCGGAACCCCTGGGAGGTGTCCGGAGGAGCCAGCTACTACCCCAGCCGCTCCCGCAGCTGGCGGCTCAACCTCCACCTCATCCGGATCGAGAAGAGCCCGGCGGCGTCGAACTTCGGGTTCTACACCTCGGGCCAGAGCGGCACCACGATCTCGATCGGGACCGACATCCTGCTATGAGCGCGAGCAGCAGTGCTGCTGGCGCCGCTGCGTGCGCCACGCTGGTCTCGCATCCTGGCGACCGCTCGGCACTCTCGCCGGCGCAGGGCGGCGGCGCGCCGGGACCGGCTACGATTTCGACGACGTCCACTTCCACCTGACCAACTACATCCAGGAAGGCACCGACATCCGGGACTTCCTGCGCCTCATGGGCACCAAGGCCGGCCGGGTCGCGCTCTTCGGCATCCCGCTGCAGCAGACCTGGTCCTACGAGAACTCCGGCGACTTCGCGCCGACCTACTACCTGCAGAGCGACGCCCCGCTGTACTACTACTCGTTCACCGACGCCTTCATCGCGATGGCGTACCGCTCGCTGTCCCAGGAGCAGCAGGCCCGGTTCGACCCGATGATCACCGGCTTCAATCCCGCGGACATGTACGCCGCGGACCACATCCGCCGGGTGCTCAAGACCTTCCCCGGTGTCTTCACCGGGATCGGGGAGTTCACCATTCACAAGGAGTTCGTGTCGTCGAAGGTGGCGGGCGAGGTGGCCAGCCTGACGGATCCGGCCGTGGACCGGATCCTCGACTTCGCCGGCGAGGTGGGCCTGGTCGTGCTACTGCACAACGACATGGACATGCCGTTCGCCAAAGCGGGGACCGAGCCGGTCTTCCTCACCCAGATGAAGGCGCTGCTGGCCCGCCACCCCAAGACGACGATCATCTGGGCGCACATCGGGTTGGGACGCATCGTGCACCCGGTTCAGGCCTCCGCCACGGAGCCTCCCACGCAGCGGAACCCCAACCACGGCGTGATCGTGGAGCAGATCCTCTCCGACCCGAAGCTCCGCCACGTCTACTTCGACATCAGCTGGGACGAGGTGGCCAAGTATCTCCTGGCGACCCCCGAGATCACGCGCCGCTCGGCGGCCATGATCAACCGCTACCCCGACCGGTTCCTGTTCGGCTCCGACGTGGTGGCGCCGCGCGATACCGCCCAGTACTACGCGGTCTTCGAGAGGTATCGTCCGCTGTGGGAACTGCTCACCCCCGAGGCCAGCGAGAAGGTGCGCAAGGGAAACTACGAGCGGCTGTTCGACGCCGGCCGCCGGAGGGTGCGGGCATGGGAGCAAGCGCACAGAAGTGGTCCACCGGCCGAGAACGCCGATCTCAGAAGGTCCAGGTGATCGCGAGCGTGGTGCCGAAGTCGCTCTTGGGGATTCCGGCCGCCGGTGGCTTGCTGTCGTAGCGTACTCGAACAGCGTCCCGGTGAGCATGAAGTCCTTCACCAGCTCGTACGACAGCCGCAAATCGTTCTGCAGTCTCACCCGACCCCTGATCGAGAAACTGGGAAATACCTGGCTCGTCAGCGAGGCATCGAGCTTGGGACGATCGTAGCGGAAGGCGCGGAACGAGGCGCCGAGCAGTCCCTCGAAGCCGTTGACGACGTCGAATCGGTGGAGAAGTACCGCTCGCGGGTGAGCACCAGGCCCCCGGTGGCACGGAACTCGATGTGGTTGGATTGGGCCAGCGTCCGGGATGCCGAAGCCGACCAGCCTGGCGCGGCCCGCCAGATCCAGCTCTTCGTTCTGATCGAACCCGACAACGAATCCGGTACTCCAGCGGTTGCTGAGGAACAACCGCTCGGTGAACGCACCTGAGAGACGGGAGGTCTCCGCGGCGTCATCCCGATCCTCGAGGAAGGTGGTGAACTCGCAGCGTGGTCTCCGTGGTCGGTCCCCGGTACACCACCTTGGCTCCGGTCGAGAGCTGCACCGCCTTGATGCGCCTTCTGGTAGGAAAATCCCAGATCGAGATATCCGCTCAACCGGCCAGAAACCGTTCCCCTCGATCGGGGCCATCGTCACGATCTCGCCCAGGCTGAGCGTGTCGGCCCCCAGGGCCAGCCAGCCGCTGGAGACCAGCCCCAGCGGGCCCGTAGAACTTCTGTCCCGAGCCGAGCTGAACTTCCAATATGGTCGTCGTGCTGATCCGATCGACCTTGTCCCATTCGATGTAGATCGTGCCCAGGTCGTCGGTGGAGTACTTGAGCAGTGCCCGGGACAGCGATTTCACCTCTCCGGTGATCCGGTCGCCATTCCGGATCCAGACCGAATCGGTCTTTTGCGCCTCGGCCGCTCCGGCGCCAAGGAGGAGAAGAAGACCCGCCAATCTGATCCGCATGAAGGCCTGTAATCTCTATCGGGTGTGGCGGCTCTCCCACCTGTCAGAACTACCAGTTTCCGCCTCCTCTGCTCGCGGCTCTAGCGTACAGTGTTCTCGGGCGAGGCGCACGTCGCGGTCTGCACCAAGGTCTAATAGGTGGTCCGCCAACCGGTCAGTAAAATCTCACCATCAGCCGGTAACGTCCCACAGAGTCCTCTCGGTCAGCCTTGCCCTCGGGGACGCGTCCCGCTAGCCGGTGGTAACCGCAGGCAACCTCGATGGGCCAACATGACAACGTCAACGCCAACAGAGAGAGCCTTGGGTCGCTCGGAGACCCAGATGACCGAGCTCAGTAACTCATTTCGAGATCTATGCCGAGGACCCGCCGAAGCTGGCGGAGTTCTACCGGACGCTGCTCGGGTGGCAGGTCGACAAGGCGCCCGGCATCGACTACTGGCGCATCCAGACCACGCCCGGAGACGCCAAGGGCATCGGCGGAGGGCTGCTGTTCCGGCCGATACCGGGGCCGCGGAGCTGGGTGCACTACCTCCACGTCGAGTCGCTCGACGAAACCCTGGAGCGGATCCTGGAGCTCGGAGGCTCTGTTTTGCGACCGAAGACCGCGGTGCCGAAGGCGGCCTGGTTCGCAGTCGTGGCCGATCCGGAGGGGAACATCTTCGCGCATCTGGCAGGCCGATCCGCTGGCGATGCCGCCACCGGAACCGGAAGAGTGACCCAGGACGCAAGACCGCAGTGAACACAAAACTCGAAAGGACAGTCGGCATGCGGTACACAGACGATGCGCTATACCCCGAAAACATGACAGCCGCTGATCATCACGGCGGCTCCGTACGGGCCGACGTGGCTGCCCGGCGACGCGGCGGACATCGCCGTGACCTGGGACGAGCAGGTCCAGGCGGCGGTGGATTGCTACAACGCCGGCGCCACCATGCTGCACTTCCACGTGCGCGACCCCGAGACCGGGCACCTCTCGGCCGATATCGACCACTACAATTACCTGCTGGGACGCGTCAAGGAAGCCGTGCCCGAAATGATCATGCAGGTCGGCGGCTCGATCGCCTTCTCGCCCAAGAGTGACGGCGAGAAGGCCGAATGGCTGGACTACGATACCCGTCACATGCTGGCGGAGCTCGACCCAAAGCCGGAGACCGTCACCATCGCCATCGGCACCTCCATGTTCGACATCACGCAGATGTGGACCGAGGATGATGTCAAGGGAACGCATCTGACGGATCCGAAGGTGATCGCGGCCTATGCCGGCATGTTTACCGACGCCGGTCCGGCCTTTTACCTGGAACACCTGAAGCGCCTGAGAGCGCATGGGATCCAGCCCTTCTTTACGCTGGCGCATATTCACCAGCTCGAGATCGTGGAGCGGCTGATCCGCCACGGCGTTTACATGGGCCCGCTGAACACGAACATCACGATCTACGGCGGCGGAGGGTGCGGCTACAATCCGTTCGATTGGATGCACTGGCTCCAACGCCAACCGCAGGGTGCAACCGTCCATTCTGGGGCAATATGCGGATTACCGCGGTCGCGATACCGATGGGGATCATCCTGGGCCAGCATGTGCGGGTCGGCATTGAGGACAATCTCTGGAGCAGCAATCGTGAGCGCATGACGACGGTGAAGCAGATCGAGGCGGCCGTGGACCTCTCCGAGCGATTCGGCCGCAAGATAGCGACCGCGAAGGAAGCGCGCGAGATCATGAAGATCGGGGTCTGGTACAACAGCGTGGAGGAGACGCTTCAGAACCTCGGTATGCCGCCCAACCGCGAGGGAGGCAAGAAGGGCTTCACTGTCTTTGAGACCGACGGAAAGAAGAGGACCGATCAGACGGCGGGCGATTCGCACCCGTTTCCCCAGGCTAGCGGCAGCGGCCAAAGCCGTAAGCAACAGACAACCATCGCAATCAAGGCGTCCTGGTTCGTGCTCCGTGAGGGGCAGGAACAGGATCGACAACGAGGAGCGGACAGGACGCGGCATGCTGGGATCGTGTTATTTGGACACTGACCGTGGGTCGCCGACCGGCAGTGGTATGCCAGCGATCCGAGCTGCGTTGTTCGAAACCGAGACACTGAGGTCAGCCACTGGAATGAGGACAGAAATCGGTATGTGAGGATGGAACGCATCAGCGTTAAACGATGAGCGTAATAGGAGACAGAAAATGGCAACACCCAACAAAGCAGAGACAGCATCAGTTCCCTCAACCGGTCCCTGGGACAGCCCTGCGCTAGCCCAGCTTCGCGAATGGGAACCGGTCTTTGTCGACCAATGCCTCAAGATGTCCAACGACCCCTGGACCGGCGGCGTACTGCCGCGCAAAGACATCGAGCTAATCAGCCTTGCGGTGAATGCTGCCTGTACGAACTTGAGTCGCCGGCGGAACCCGCCGCCACATTCGCGGCGCACTCGAAGCCGGCGCGACCCGCGAAGAGATCCTGATGATCATCAAGATCGCATCTCTGCTGTCGATCCATACGGCCAGCCTGGGCGCGCCCATTCTGTTGGAAGAAGCGAAGGCCGCCGGTGTGAAGCCGACGCCGAAGGAACCGGCGGCGACGCCGGTTTGCGACGGGATGAAAGCCGCGGGCCAATGGAATACGGCCTGGGACGGGTTCTTCGAGCTGGACCCGGCGTGGACGGAAGCGATCATCGCCGCGAGCCTCCCGGTTTACACCAGCGGCATATTCACGCCCAAGCTGGCGGAGTTACTGAGCATCGCCGTCGATGCGTCGATTACTCACATGTACGCGCCCGGAACACGCCGGCACATCCAGATCGGCGCTGAAGCTCGGCGCGACGATGGAGGAGATCATGGAAGTTCTCAAAATCTGCGTCTCCCAGGGTATGCAGGCGAGCAATCTCGGCGTCCCGATTCTGGCTGAGGAACTGGAACGGCTTGAGCAAAAGGAGAAATCATGATGAGTGCAAGGTAGGACAAAGCGCTTCAGCCGAGGCTCCAGCGATCGAGTCGACGCTCCAACGATAGTCGACGCTCCGATGACTGCAAAGACACAAAAAAACGTTGCCTCCAAAAAGAAATCGCCTCGGTCTTCGCCTCGGTTGCCGGCACTCCCCGCACTTGACGCCACGCAGCAGGCCCTGATCGCCAAACTCGAGTCGAGCCGGGAAGTCTGGCAAGCCTTCGGCCGCTACGAGCCCGAGCGTCCCCAGGAGAACCCCGCAATACGGCGGGAGGCCGGGGCGCAAATGCGCAAGAGCGTACCCCACGCAGCGCATGCGGGGTGGACGGCGCCGAAAAATCGACCCAACCCTGTGGACATTGTCGTTGCCGGAAACGCCGGGACGGCAAGAGCATCTCGTGCCGCTCCGGATGGGGCGCATGGCGGCTTCGCCGTTCGCCTTTCTGCGCGGGGCCGCCGCCGTGATGGCGTGGGACCTGTCGCACACGGCGGTCACCGGCATGCAGGTTTGGATCGACGGGGACGCCCACATCAACAACTTCGGGCTCTACGGCACGCCCCAACGCGACGTCGTCGTCGACCTCAACGACTTCGATGAAGCGACCATGGGCCCGTGGGAATGGGACCTCAAGCGCCTGGTCGCAAGTGTGAACGTCGCCGGTCGCGAGAACGGGTTCAGTTTGAAAGAACGAAACCGCGCCGTGAGAAAGGCCGTTAGCGGCTATCGGTTCAACATGGCCCGGCTGTCGACTATGGGCGTCCTTGAGGTGTGCGTCGCTGTTCGGGTATGCCGAACGCCGGCCAACGACCTTTAATGTGCCCGACCAGGCATGGGCGATCGTTCAGAAGACGGTGGCCAAGGCCAAGCGGACCACCAATGAGTCCCTGCTGCCGAAGGTCGCTTACCGCAATA
The DNA here is from genome assembly GCA_963840165.1 of uncultured Gemmatimonadales bacterium. Classification (GTDB taxonomy): domain Bacteria; phylum Gemmatimonadota; class Gemmatimonadetes; order Gemmatimonadales; family GWC2-71-9; genus CAVVWJ01. The sequence continues at coordinate 3,912 of CAWIXT010000004.1, read as the reverse complement.
CCGACGGCGGCTGGCGGTTCCGGGATGCTCCGCCCATCCTCACCCGCGTGGACGATGATACGCGCCGCAAGGTCGTCGCCTCGCTTGTCGAGTACGCTGCGGATCTGACGCCCGCCTTCCGGCTGATGTTACGCCGTTATGCGGTCGCCGATGTGGCCCACCGAGTGGTTGGCGTTGGCAGCGTCGGCACGCGCGCCTATCTGGTACTGCTCTTTGGCAATGGCGACCATGACCCGCTTTTCCTCCAGGTGAAAGAAGCGATCGTGCCCGTCCATGGCCGTTATTTGCCTGAGTTGCAGGTGCGAAAAGAGCACCTGCACCAGGGCCGGCGCGTTATCGGCACGCAGCGCCTGCTCCAGGCGCTCGGCGACCCGCTACTGGGCGCCACCACGATCGATGGGCGCGAGTACTTCGTGCGGCAAATGAAGAACATGAAGGCCTCGATGCCCGTGTCGTTGATGACGGGCAAACCGTTCGACTTCTGGGCGTTCACCTGCGGGGCCCTGCTGGCTCGTGCACATGCGCGCTGCGGCGATGCGGCCCGCATCGCAGGTTACTGCGGCGAGGAGGACACGCTGGATCGCGCGTTGGCGGATTTCGCCGAAGCGTATGGCGACCAGACCGAGCGGGATCATGCCGCGCTCGTAAAGGCAATCAAGGCCGGACGCGTGGAGGCGGTCGTCGTGGATGACGGCGGGTGACGTCTAGCGCAGCCGTGTGAGCCACGACTGCGCCATGGCGCTCAGTGGTGCGAGGCCCCGTGGTGCGAGGACCCCTGGCCGGTGGTCACGAAGACATCGTGCTGGTACACCGAATCACTCCGCACAACGCCGGGCCATTCGCTCCCGGAGGCCGGCAGCACGATCCCTCCCAGCGCGCCCATGCCCCCGCCCACCAGGACCTTCCCAGTCGGATTGTTGTACTCGGCCGTGAGTCGGTAGACGTGATCGGGGTCCAGAGCGACACCGCGCGGGAGGAAGTACTTGAGCGGCATGCCCACGACCTCGCCCCGGTCACCGAGCTTGGGACGGGTCTCCCAGATCACCTCCCCGGTGGAGACGTCCTCCAAACGGAGCGCGGTCCCGTACTGGTGCAGGTGGCCGCCGGCCGCGAGCAGCCTGGCCGCGACCGCCGGCCGCCCTTCCCAGCTCTTCGCTGAGCGGCCAGGTGGCAGGTCGAAAGCATGCGTGCCCGCCGGCGGCATCACGTCCAGGTACACCGGATGGACCGCGACTGGCCGAAGCCAGCCCGCTGCCTGGCTCAGCTCGAACCGGACCCGCAGCCGGACGCCATGGTGCTCTTTCGGCGTCGGATTGTGCAGCATCGCGGTCACCAGAACACTGTCGCCGGGATGCAGCCGGTAGCCGAGGAACCAGGGGACCCTATAGGGCCGCGTCTCGGGCCCGGCCGCGCCAATGCGCAGCATGATCTGGCTGAAGAGCTCCCGCCGCTCCGGCGCGATGATATTCAGGTGATGCAGCATCTGCCTGGGCAGTTGCCTGCCCTTCTCATCCACCAGCTCGAACGCCATGCCTCGCAGCCACCCATCCACCGGGAGCTTGAGCGCGAGAGGAGACGGCTGCGCGATGTCTCCATGTCCGCCATTCGCAGGCATGGAGACAGGCCCGATCTCGATCACATACTCGTCGGAGGGCGCGGGGCCGACCATGGCCACGACACCGACGACGCAGGCCGCCAGAGCCAGCAAGAGGCCGCTCCGGCGTCGAATGCGGGAAGGAGTGGACAACCGCACGTATCTCCTTTGAATAGGGGTACCGGCGCTGCGCGGCCGGAGCTCACTTCAATCTACCCTCACCGGAATTCGATGCAACGAAACCACTCATGAGGGGCGAGTTTACCGGTGCCCTGGTGGGGCAGATACTGGACTTTAGTGCAGTGGCAGCGATCGATCTCTGGAAGTCCCTCCCACCTGTCAGAACTGCCAGTTTCCGCCCCTGCACCCGCGGTCTAGCGTACAGTACTCTGCCGCGCCTGACAGCCCCGGTGCCGTCTCCGAAACGCCTGACGGAGGACGGGGAGAGTCGGCGCCGATTCCACATGGGTCATATGCTGCGCTCATTGGTCCCGGTCAACCGCGCCGGGCGACATTCTTCGTCGTCCCCCTGCTCTACACCGTGGAACTCTCTCCTCGGCCTCGTTCAGCTCGCGCTCGCGCTAGGCGGCCTGGAACACGTCGGTCCAGGCCCAGGAGCCGGCCGAGCCGGCCCCTGCCGGGGAGCCCCCCGAGCAGGTCACCGCGCCGGTCGTGCTGGACGGTGTCACCCTCTTCCGGGTGCGCGGCGTCTCCGCCTTCCCAGCCGAGCGGCGGGCCAGCGAGATCTCCAGCCGGATCACGGCACTGGCCGCGGATCGGAGTTTCCCGGCCGAGTCTCTGGCGGTCCAGGAGACACCGCTGGGCAGCGAGGTGGTCGCCGGCGGCCGCAGGCTCTTCGCGGTGGTGGATGCCGACGCCCGGCTCGAAGGCGTCCGGCGTCCGGTCCTGGCCGAGGTCTACCGGGGACGAGTGGCGGAAGCCATCGAAAAGTTCCGCCACGACCGGGAGGGGAGTGTCCTCTGGCCCAATGCCGCGACGGCAATAGGGGCCACCCTCGCTCCTCGCACTGGCGATGTGGCTGGGGCGCAGGGCCCTGCGCCTGATCCGGGCGACGCTGGAGCAGCGGTACCGGCCCAGGGTCCGGACCGTCCAGGTGGGCACGGTCGAGATCGTGCGCGCGGAACAGCTGTGGCTGGGGCTGCACCGCGCCCTCGGGATACTGGCGCTCCTGCTCGCACTGCTCGCCGGCTATCTCTACCTCGATTACGTGCTGCACCTCTTCCCCTGGACCAGGGCGCTCGGCAACAGCCTGACCCCCATCCTGCTGGGCCCGCTGGTGACGCTCGGCGCCGGGGCGATCCGGTTCATTCCCGATCTGGTGTTCCTGATCATCCTGGCGCTGGTGACCCGGTTCCTGCTCAAACTGGTCCGGCTCTTCTTCCGCGGGGTGAGGGACGGAACCCTGACCCTATCGGGATTCGAGGCGGAGTGGGCCGTGCCCACCGAACGGATCGTGCGGATCCTGGTGATCGCCTTTGCGCTGGTGGTCGCATACCCGCACATACCGGGCTCCGGCTCGGAGGCGTTCAAGGGCATCACCCTCATCCTCGGCCTGGTCTTCTCGCTGGGATCGCCCTCGGTGATCGGCAACATGGTGGCGGGGCAGAGTCTCGCCTTCCGCCGGGCCTTCAAGCTGGGAGACCGGGTCAAGATCGGCGAGCACGTCGGAGACGTGGCGCAGATGCGCCTCCTGTCGACCTATCTGCGCTCGCCCAAGAATGAGGAGATCGTGATTCCCAACCAGCTCATCGTCAACAGCGAGGTGGTGAACTTCAGCACCCTTGCCCGGAGCTCCTCGGGGCTGATCCTGCACACCATCGTCGGCATCGGCTATGAGACGCCCTGGCGCCAGGTGGAGGCGATGCTGCTCGAGGCCGCGGCCCGCACGCCGGGGCTGCTGCCGGAGCCCCGTCCGTTCGTGCTGCAGAAGACGCTGGGGACCTTTGCGGTGGACTATGAGATCAATGCCTACTGTGACAATCCTCAAATGCATGTTCCTGCTGTATACCGCGCTCCACCGCAACATCCTGGACGTGTTCAACGAGCACGATGTACAGATCATGACGCCGGCCTACGAGGGCGATCCGGAGCGGCCCAAGGTGGTGCCCCGGGAGCAGTGGTTCGCCTCACCGGCCGAATCGGACCCGACCAACTCGAATGGCCACCGACCGGGCGGAGTCGAAGCCCTGCGTCCACTGTTGTGGCCGGCGTGGAACGAGTCAAAGATCTGCAATAATGGAGAGATTCTTCGGCTTGGCTTCGGAATAACGCGTCCGCCAACTCCGCCGACTTCTTTC
>CAWIXT010000003.1:0-30774 GCA_963840165.1 uncultured Gemmatimonadales bacterium | reverse complement strand
GCGGACAGGCGGACAGGCGGACAGGAACACGAGTCATCGCTTCGGTCGCTTCACTGACAGTTACTCCGGCATCCCCAAGGGCCTATCATGCAAGCCGAACACACTCCACACCGGAGGATGTATGCGTATGCGGTGCTTATTGAGCATTGGAATCGATGGGAGCGGCGATGCTCGTCCTGGCGTGCTCCAAGTCCGAGCCTGCTGAAACGAGCTCCTGAGACACGCCGCCGGAGCGGCGCCCGACACGACGACGGCAGCCGCGGGCGCTGCCCGGGACTCCGTGACGGCAGCGGAGGGTGCCTATCGCGACTCCGTCGCGGCGGCCGAGGGCGCGGCTCGCGACTCCATTACAGCGGCAGCGGCCTATCGCGACTCGGTGGTTGCGGCAGAGGGGGCCTACCGCGACTCCGCCGCTGCGGCTTCCCGGGCTGCCCGCGATTCCGCCGCGGGAGCTGCGGCAGCCTATGGCGACTCCGCCGCCGACGGCCGGCCGGATACCAGCAGAGTACAGTCCCGGCCGACTCGATGTAGCCAGGAGCAGATCAGGCGGTAGATAAAGCCAGGGTAGAGCGTGCCCTGAGCGCAGCGAAGGGTGAAGCGGCGGTAGATGAAGCGTCTCGGGCAAGGCGGTTAAACGACGTACTCATCCCGAGTGCAACGAGGGATCTACTCCGCACGGCACTAGAGCTCGTGGGGTAGATCCCTCGCTTTGCTCGGGATGAGGAGCTTATGCCCTTACCGCCTTACCGCCTTACCGCCTTACCGCCTTACCGCCTTACCGCCTTACCGCCTTACCGCCGTACCGCCGTACCGCCGTACCGCCTGACCTGCACCAAGGTCTAATTCCTGATTCCCTGCATTCACCCGTAATTCCGCGCAACGCTTCCACCCCACGAGAGCATTTGAGGGTGCGTCCTCTCGGCGGACACTACCGCCCGCTACCTGTTCCGGGGCCGAGCGGTCATGCCGCCGAAACAGGATCCGTCAAGGTCGCGTGAGCCGGTTCAGGGTGGAACAGGTCGTCAGAAGAAACACGTCAGCCCCTCCTGGATTCGCGGAGCTGGGGGCTGAGCACTTGAACGTCAGCCCAGGAGGATCCCTTGAAAGTTCGTCTCTGTCTCGTCCTGCTGCTGTGGGCCCTGCCCCCGATCCTTGCCGCGCAGGACCAGGGCGAAAGCAAGTTCGAGATATACGGTTTCGCCATGATGGATGCAGGTTACGATTTCAAGCAGGTACACCCGGACTGGTTCGACGTGGTACGACCCACCAAGCTCCCGTCCTTGAGGACGAATTCGGCGCCGATGGCAATACCTACTTCAGTGTCCGGCAGACGCGCTTCGGCGTCAAGTCCGAAGTCCCGACTGATCTGGGCACGCTGAAGACGCTTTTCGAATTCGAGCTTTTCGGGACCGGTGTGGACGCCGGACAGACCACGTTCCGGTTGCGCCATGCCTACGGCGAGCTGGGGCAGTTCGGTGCCGGCCAGACCTGGAGTCCGTTCATGGACATCGACGTGTTCCCAAACTCGGTGGAGTACTGGGGCCCGACCGGCATGGTCTTCTTCCGTAACGTGCAGTTCCGCTGGATGCCGATTCAAGGAGAATCCCGCGTCACGCTGGCGCTGGAGCGGCCGGGCGCGAGCGCCGACCAGGGGCGAGTATGCCGACCGGATTGAGCTCCAGGATGTCAGGCCGCATTTCCCGATGCCCGATTTCTCCGGCGAGGCCCGGCTGGGCCGCGACGTGGGGCTATGTCGAGGTCGCCGGAATGCTGCGAAGGATCGAGTGGGACGACACGGCACCGACCCAGTTCGACCTCTCCGGCGACGCCTCGGGCTGGGGCGTCAACCTGAGCTCCAATCTCAAAGTTGGGCAGAAGGAACGTCTTCAAGCTTCAGGCGGTCTACGGCGAGGGCATCCAGAACTACATGAACGACGCGCCGGCGGATGTCGGGATCGAGCTCAATCCCGGCAACGCGTCCGCGCCGATCCAGGGCGTTGCGCTGCCGATGTTCGGCGTGGTCGCGTTCCTCGACGATCACCTGGAACGAGCGATTCACCTCGTCGATCGGCTACTCCATGATCGACATCGACAACAGCGACGGCAGACGCCAACGCCTTCAAGACGGGCAGTACGCGCTCGGCAACCTGCTCTACTACCCGATGCCAGAACGTGATGACCGGCGTCGAATTTCCAGTGGGGCGACCGCGAGAATTTCTCCGACGGATTTAGCTCGGACGGTTCAAGATCCAGGTCTCCGCCAATACAACTTCTCGCAGACTTTCTAACGATGACGACGATGATCAGGACCATGTTGAGTACGCGTCAACCGTGAACCGAAGCGACGTCGAACCGTTCTGCTGGCTCCCGCTCTCGCACTCGCGCTCACGTGGGGGTGCAAGACCGATGAAGCCTCGCCACCCGCCGCGGAGCCAGCCAGTCGGCGCAGCGGCGCCTGCGGATCGGCCCGCCGGCCAGCCCGGGGCCACCCGGATGGAGCACGACCTTCTGGGAGAGAAGGAGGTGCCGGCCGACGCCTACTACGGCGTGCAGACGGCACGGGCGCTCGAGAACTTCCAGATCTCCGGCGTCCCGATCAACCACTATCCCGGTTTCATCGAAGCGTGGGCCATCGTGAAGCTGGCCGCCGCGCGCGGCAACACCGATGTCGGCGCCATGAAGAAGGAAAAGCTGGCGGCCATCGAGAAGGCAGCGACAGGCAGTGATGGAGGGCAAGTACCACGACCAGTTCCCGGTCGACTGGTACCAGGGCGGCGCCGGCACGTCCACCAACATGAACGCCAACGAAGTGCTGGCGAACGTGGCGCTGGAGCTGAGCGGGCACCAGAAGGGCGAGTACAACATCGTCGAGCCGCACGACGACCTGAACCATGTCGCAATCGACCAACGACACCTACCCGACCGCCATCAAGGTGGCGCTCCTCCTGCGCAACGACAAGCTGATCGAGGAGCTGCAAGAGCTGGCCGCCTCGTTCCGGGCCAAGGGCAACGCGTATCATCGACATCGTCAAGATGGGACGCACCGAGCTGCAGGATGCCGTGCCCATGACCGTCGGACAGGAGTTCCACGCCTTCGCGGCTTCGCTGGACGGAGAGATCGCGCTGCTGCGTGACGCGGAGAAGTACCTGTACGCCGTCAACATGGGCGCCACGGCCATCGGTACGGGGCTCAACGCGCCCAAGGGCTATGCCGAGCGGACCGCGGCGCATCTCGCGAAGCTCACCGGCAAGCCGATCGTGCCGGCCACGGACATGCTGGCGGCCACCTGGGACCAGCAGGGCTTCGTGGTCTATTCCTCGGCGCTGAAAAGCGTCGCCATCAAGCTGTCCAAGATCGCGGGCGACCTGATCCTGCTCGCCTCGGGGCCGCGCGCGGGCCTGAATGAGATCAACCTCCCCGCGATTCAGCCGGGCTCCTCGATCATGCCGGGGAAGGTGAATCCGGTCATTCCCGAGCTGGTCAACCTCGTTGCGTTCCGGGTGATGGGGAACGACTACGCCGTGACCCTCGCGGCCCACTCCGGGCAGCTTCAGCTCAACGCGTACGAGCCGATCGAGGGCGTCGCCATGATGGAGTCGCAGCACCTGCTCTACACCACCTCGATGGCCTTCCGCACCAAATGCGTGGACGGTATCACCGTCAACGAGAAGGTGCTGGAGCACTACCTGGAAACCACCATCGGCATCGTGACGGCGCTCAATCCGGTACTGGGATACGAGAAAGCCACCGAGCTGGCGGCGGAGGCCTCCAAGAGCGGAAAGGGCATCCTCGAGGTCGTCCGGGAGAAGAAGATTCTGACCGAGCAGCAGATCAAAGACCTGCTCGATCCGGTGAAGCTGACCAACCTGGATAAGAGCCAGTACCCGCAAGACCAAATAGCGATCAGCCGAGCCCAATCCCGGGATGACTGTCACAAGGAGCAGCGTCCATGAAGACATTTCGCACGCACCGCCTTGGCGATGGCGACCGTAGCCCTCGCCGTGAACGTCCAGTTCATGCATGCGCAAGGCAAGAAGCCCAACGTCGTGATCCTGGCGACCGGGGGAACCATCGCCGGCGCCGCGGCGAGCGGCACGCAAGCTGGGCTACAAGTCAGGCGCCGTGACCATCGACGCCATGATCGCCGCCGTGCCGGGGATCGGCGAGCTCGCCACCATCAAGGGCGAGCAGATTTCCAACGTCGGCTCCCAGGACATGAGCTTCGAGATCCTGCTCAACGTCGCCAAGCGCATCAACGCGCTGGCCAAGTCGAGCGATGTCGATGGCTTCGTGATCACCCACGGCACCGACACCATGGAAGAGTCCGCCTTCTTCCTGAACCTGACGGTGAAAACGGACAAGCCCGTCGTGATGGTTGGCTCGATGCGCCCCTCGACGGCGGTCAGCGCCGACGGCCCGCTGAACCTCTACAACGCCGTGGGGGTGGCGGCCGATCCCCAAGCCAAGGGACGCGGGGTGCTGGTGGTGATGAACGACTGGATCCACGCCGCCCACTCGCTGACCAAGACCAGCACGACGGCGGTCCAGACCTTCCTGTCACCGGTTCGCGGTCTGGTCGGCGTGGCGAGCTACGGCAAGAACGACTTCTACTCGAAGCCGGAGTGGAAGCACACGACCCAGACCGAGTTCGACATTTCGCAGGTGACCGCGCTGCCGCGGGTCGACGTCATTTTCGTGGGCGTCGACATGTCGCCGGAGCTGATCAACGCGTCCGCCGTCAGGCGGCGCCAAGGGCATCGTCCTGGCCGGCGTCGGGAACGGCAACATGCCCAAGAGCTCGGTGACCGCGGCTGCCGCCGCGGCGAAGAAGGGGGTCGTCGTGGTCCGGAGCAGCCGCGTGGCAACCGGTCTCGTGGGACGTAACGTCGAGCTCAACGACGACGAGCTGGGCTTCATCGCGTCCGACGAGCTGAACCCGCAGAAGGCGAGGGTTCTCCTGTCGCTCGCGCTCCTGAAACAGCGGAGCGCGGCTGATTTGCAAACGATGTTCCGCACCTACTGATGCCGGCCGCGCCGAGCGCCACGGGAGCGTACACCTGGGCCCTGGCGCTGCTGTGCCTGTCAGGGCCCGGGCTGGCTTTCGGCCAGCAGCCGGCAACGCCGGCCCGCGACACGACCGTGTTGGATGCCGACAGCGAGGAGAAGCCGCGGAAACTCACCCCTTGGAACGAGTTCGACTTGGGGTTCACGACGTTCCGGTTCGGCGCCGGCGTGGGGTTCGACTTAATGACCGCCAGCCAGGATGACGCGAGCCAGAGTCAGCTCACGGTGGGGTCCGGCTTCAAGGTCCGGGACAGCCGCCTGCTTTTCCGGGGCCGCTTCAATACCAAGCGGCCCGTCACCTGGAACGCGGGGTTCATGTATGACGGTGCGACCGATGAATGGTTCGTTCGACTGACCGGGATCACGGTGGCGATCCCGGAGCTCTGGGGCAACGTCTTCATCGGGCGCAACAAGGAAGGATTCAGTCTCAACAAGGTGATGTCGGGGTACGACGGCTGGACCGCTGAGCGCATGACGATGACCGACGCCATAGTCCCCCTCCTGGCCGACGGCGTCAAGTGGCTCGGCTACCTGCCCAGCCGTCACCTGATCTGGAACCTCGGGGTGTTCACCGACTGGCTCTCGGAGGGGCAGTCCTTCTCCAGCTACGATTACCAGTTCGTCGCCCGCGTCGGGTGGGTGCCGCTCAATGTCGGACAGTGCCGGTACCCTGCTTCACCTGGGCGTGAACTTCCGACACCGGCCAGCCCAATAACGGCCAGCTGCAGCTGCGCTCCCGGCCTGAAGCCAACGACCTGGCGCCGTATTTCATCGATACCGGCAAGTTTGATGCGACGTGGGCGAGCGCGTGGGGCGTGGAGGCCTTCTACCGGCCCGGTCCCTGGCTATTCGGCACGGAGTACTACATCCGAAAAAGCCAACTCGCCGTCGACCGGCGATCCCACGTTTCACGGCGGCGACATCTTCGCCGCGTGGCTCATCACCGGCGAGACCCGCTCGTACAACACCGCCGGCGGCTTCTTCAGAGCCATATCACCGGCCAGGACCGTGTTCGAGCGGCGGACCGGGCGCGTGGGAGGCGGTGGCTGCGGTTCTCCTACATCGACCTGGACGGCGGGACCCTCACGGGCGGCACCTTCTGGCGGATCACGCCGCAGGTGAACTGGCATCTGTCCGATAACGCTCGGCTCGAGTTCGTCTACGGCTACGGCAAGCTCGACCGGTTCGACACCACGGGCGCGACCCATTTTTTCCAGAGCCGGCTCCAGCTGCAGCTCTGATCACCGAAGCTGCGCAGCTCAGACGTGTATCGCCTTCAGTTCTCCTTCAAGTACGCCTTCTCCAAACCTTGTGAAGGGTGATGACCATGATCGGGACTCCTCGCGCAGTACTCACGCTGGCCCTCGCGGCCACCGGGGCCATCTTTGCCCCGGCCCGCCCGGTGCAGGCCCAGGACCAGTCCATCGCGACGGTCCTGAACGAGACGTACACCAAGTTCCGGAACCTGCAGGAAGGCAAGAACGCCGATTACATCCCGGCCCTCGCCAAGGTCGATCCCAAGATCTTCGGGATCGCGCTGGTGACCACCGACGGAAAGGTCTACACCGCGGGCGACATCAAGTCGGAGGTCTCGATCCAGTCGATCTCCAAGGTCTTCACCCTGGCGCAGGTGATCGAGGCGGATGGGCCCGAAAAGATCGAAAAGACCATCGGGGTGGACGCGACCGGCATGCGCTTCAACTCGATCGTCTCGGTGGAGTTCTCCCAGAAAGCACTTGGCGGGCCCGAGATGAACTCCCTGGTCAACCCGGGCGCCATCGCCACCACCTCCATGGTCAAGGGCGGCACTCGGGACGCGGTGTGGAAGAGCATCCTCGACTGGCACTCGGCGTTCGCCGGAAGGCCGCTCGCGGTGAACCAGGAGGTCTTCAAGTCCGAGGCCGAGACCAACCAGCGCAACCAGGCCATCGGCGCCCTGATGTACGCCTACGGCTACATCAAGGAGAAGCCGGACCAGGCCACCGACGTGTACACCGAGCAGTGCTCGATCAGCGTCAACGCCAAGGACCTCGCCACTATGGCGGCGACGCTGGCCGACGGGGGCAAGAACCCGGTGAGCGGCAAGCACGGTGATGAGCGCCGAAGAACGTGCCCTACGTGCTGGCGGTCATGGCGACGGCCGGCCTCTACGACGACACCGGCAAGTGGCTCTACCACACCGGGCTGCCGGGCAAGAGCGGGGTGGGCGGCGGGATCATCGCGGTGGCGCCGGGCAAGTTCGGCATCGCGGTCATCTCACCGCCGCTCGACGAGGCGGGGAACAGTGTGCGCGCTCAGAAGGCCATCAGGGAGATCGTGTCGCGATTGGGCGCCAACCCCTACGCGGTCCAACCCAAGTAGGGGGTCGTATCCTTAGTGCGTTGCGAGGCGAGCGGACGGTTGCCCAACGGCGACCGTCCGTTGCCGGTTCGCCATGAGCTATCGCATGACAGATAACGGAGCGAACACTGCGTTTGCCGGCCCTGGTGCTTGCGTGCCTGATTACGATGCTATCGCTCCCGCTGCAGGCTCAGGAGGAGGCGGGTCGGGAGCCGACCGACACGGCGACCGGAGCGGATCGGATCATATCCCAATAGCATCGCGGGCGAGTTCACGCCCGCGCAAGGGCTTCGACATCGTCAAGACCAAGCGCGCCAGCCTGAACATCAGCTTCTACGGGCTGTTCCGCTACATGAACCAGATGCCGGGCGACCAGACGTTCATCGATCACCTGGGCCGGGAGCGCGCGGTCAAGGCGCGCAACGACCTCAACTGGCACCGGACGTTCGTCTGGCTCACCGGGCTTCTTCTACGACCCGAAGTTCCGCTACAACATCTCGCTCTGGTCGCTGCCCACGACGCAGCAGACGCTGCTGTTCGGCAACCTCCAGTACCGGTTCAGCCAGGCCGTCGGCGTTGGGCGTCGGCATCGCGCCCAACCTCACGGCGCGCTCGGTGCAGGGCTCGTGGCCCTTCTGGGGCTCGCAGCGACCGGCAGATGGCGGAGGACTTCTTCCGCGGCGGGTTCTCGTCGGGCTTCTTCGTCACGGGCGAGCCGCATCGACCGGTTCTGCTACACCGCGTCGGTCAACACCAACATCAGCCAGCTCGGCACCACCGCGGCCAACGACACGCGCGACATGGCCTACAGCGCGAGCGTCGTCTGGAGGCCGACGACCGGCGAGTTCGGGCCGCGCGGCGGGCTCGGCGACTTCGAGTACCACACGAAGCTCGCGACCCAGTTCGGCATGTCGGCCGGCCACAGCCGCGAAGTCGCGCTACGCGCTCGGACGACCGCGCCGCCCAACGCCACCCAGATCAAGCTCTCCGACGGCGTCAATCCGTTCGATGCCGGCGCGCTGGCCGACGGCGTCACGGTGGAGAAGCTCGACTACGACGAGCTCGCCGTCGACGCCGGCTTCAAGTACCGCGGCTTCTCGTTCCAGAGCGAGTACTACTGTGCGCAAGCTCTCCGACTTCCAGGCCACCGGCCCGGTCCCGCTGGACGTCCATCTTCGACCACGGGTTCCAGGTCCAGGGGATGCACATGGTCGTGCCGAGGCTGCGTCGGTGTCTACGCTCACGTACGGGCAGCTGTTCGACGACTTCGACCGGAACCCGTGGGAGATGTCCGGCGGGGCGAGCTTCTACCCGAGCCGGCACCCGCAGCTGGCGGCTGAACCTGCACCTCATCCGGGTCGAGAAGAGCCCGGCGGCGTCGAACTTCGGCTTCTACACCTCGGGCCAGAGCGGCACGACGATCTCGATCGGCACCGACATCCTGCTGTGACGGCCTGATGGCACAGTGCTGCGCGCGTAGGACTCTGCTGGCGCTGGTGCTCCGTCCTGGTCGACCGCTCGGCCTGCTGCCCGGCGCAGGGCGGCGCCGAGCGCCGCGGGCCGGCTACGACTTCGACGATGTCCACTTCCACCTGACCAACTACATCCAGGAAGGCACCGACATCCGCGACTTCCTGCGCCTCATGGGCACCAAGGCCGGCCGGGTCGCGCTCTTCGGCATCCCGCTGCAGCAGACCTGGTCGTACGAGAACTCGGGCGACTTCGCGCCGACCTACTACCTGCAGACCGACGCGCCGCTCTACTACTACTCGTTCACCGACGCCTTCATCGCGATGGCGTACCGGTCGCTCTCGCCGGAAGAGCGGGCCCGGTTCGACCCGATGATCACCGGCTTCAATCCCGCGGACATGTACGCCGCGGACCACATCCGGCGGGTGCTCAAGACCTTTCCCGGCGTCTTCACCGGGATCGGCGAGTTCACCGATTCACAAGGAGTTCGTGTCGTCGAAGGTGGCGGGCGAGGTGGCCAGCCTGACGGATCCGGCGCTGGATCGGATCCTCGACTTCGCCGGCGAGGTCGGGCTGGTCGTGCTGCTGCACAACGACATGGACATGCCGTTCGCCAAGGCGGGCACCGAGCCGGTCTACCTCGACCAGATGAAGGCGCTCCTGCGCCGGCACCCCAAGACGACGATCATCTGGGCGCACGTCGGGCTCGGGCGCATCGTGCACCCGGTTCAGGCCTCGGCGCCACGGAGCCTCCGACGGAGCGGAACCCCAACCACGGCGTGATCGTGGAGCAGATCCTCTCCGACCCGAAGCTCCGCCACGTCTACTTCGACATCAGCTGGGACGAGGTGGCGAAGTATCTCCTCGCCACCCCCGAGACCACGCGCGGCGCCGGCGGCCATGATCAACCGCTACCCCGACCGGTTCCTCTTCGGCTCGGACGTGGTCGCGCCGAAGGACACCACGCAGTACTACGCGGTCTTCGAACAGTACGCGCCGCTCTGGGACCAGCTCACGCCGGAGGCGAGCGAGAAGGTGCGCAAGGGAAACTACGAGCGCCTGTTCGACGCCGCCGCGCGGCGGGTGCGGGCCTGGGAGAAGGCGCAGAAGGATAGTCACCGACCGGGCAGACCCGTGTCTCAGAAGGTCCAACTGATCGCGAGCGTGGTCCCGAAGTCGTTCTTGGGGATTCCTTCCGCCGGCGGCTTGCTGTCGTAGGTATCGAACAGCGTCCCGGTCAACATGAAGTCCTTTACCAATTCGTAGGACACCCGTAGATCGTTCTGCATTCTGACCCGCCCCTTGATCGAAAAACTGGGGAATACCTGGCTGGTCAACGAGGCATCGAGCTTGGGGCGGTCGTAGCGGAACGCGCGGAACGCTGCGCCAAGCAGCCCCTCGAAACCGCTGGTCGTCGAATCGGTCGAGAAGTACCGCTCGCGCGTGAGCACGATGCCCCCGCTGGCCCGGAACTCGATGTGGTTGGATTGGGTCATCGTCCGGGTTCCGAAGCCGACCAGCCGTGCCCGCCCCGAGAGATCCAGCTCATCGTTCTGGTCGAACCCCACGACGAACCCGGTGCTCCAGCGATTGCTGAGAAACAACCGCTCGGTGAGCGAGGTGGAGAGACGGGAGGTCTCGGCGGCGTCGTCCCGATCCTCGACGAAGGTAGTGATGTCGAGCGTGGTCTCGGCCGCGGGCCCGCGGTACTGCACCCTGGCTCCGGTCGAGAGCTGGATCGTCTTGTGCGCCTTCTGGTAGGAGAATCCCAGATCGAGATATCCGTTCAGGCGGCCGAGGAACTTGCCTTCGATCGGCGCCATCGTCACGATCTCGGACAGGGGAAGCGTGTTGGCCGCCACCACCAGCCGGCCGGCGGAAGCCAATCCCAGGGACCCATAGAACTTCCGGCCCGAGGCCAGCCGAACTTCCACCACGGTCGTGGTGCTGATCCGATCGACCTTGTCCCACTCGATGTAGATGGTGCCCAGGTCGTCGGTGGAGTACTTGAGCAGTCCCCGGGACAGCGATTTCACCTCCCCGGTGATCCGGTCGCCGTTCCGGATCCAGACCGAATCGGTCTTTTGCGCCTCGGCCACTCCGGCGCCGAGGAGGAGAAGGAGTAGCAGGCCGATCGCATACATGCTATGCCGATGTTGTGACTGTAGTGTGCCCTGAGCACGGGGTCATGGCATGATTGTCGGGGTGGCGCTGCGGCCGAACGCTTCGTCAATGATGGCCTGTAAGTGTGCCACTACTTCCTTTTTCGGCGTGTCAAAGTCCTCCATCTCATAAACGCGGCCCAGGAAGCTATACTTTGTCTCGCCGTAGCGGTGATAGGGCAGCAGTTCGTAATCAATGACATTCGGATGCGGGCGGATGAAGGCCAGCACCGCACGGATGTGCTCTTCGTCGTCGTTCACACCGGGAATGAGCGGCGTGCGCGCGACAAACTTCACGTTGGGGAACGTCTCGTAGGCCCGCTTGAAGTTTTCGAGAATGCGTGTATTGCTCACCCCGGTCCATTTCTTGTGGCGCTCGGGATCGGTGAGCTTGTGGTCGTGCAGCATCAGATCCACGTGGGGAAGCAGCTTTTCGTAATTCGCCCACGGGACGTTGCCGGCGGTCTCAATGGCGGTGTTGATGCCGCGCCGGCGCGCCTCGGCGAGCAGCGGCGCGGCGAAGTCGGCTTGCAGCGCGCACTCGCCGCCGCTGAGGGTGATGCCGCCGCCGGACTCACGGTAAAAGGTGCTGTCCTGCTCCACCTCGGCGAGCACCTCGTCCACGGTCATTGCCTGACCGAACAGGTGCAGTGCTTTCGTCGGGCAGACGTCGGTGGTCTCGATGCCGCACTCGGTGGCAAGATCCCAGTTCACGTGGATGCGGTCGTCGCTTCCTTCGATGACGTAGAAAGCGCCTTCAGGACATGGCGGTTTCAAGCAGAGTCCGCACTGCTTCTTGCCGATGCACTTCGCCGGGTTGTAGGCCAGTTCCGGCTTTGGGCGAATGCTCTCGGGATTGCTGCACCACTTGCATCGCAGAGAGCAAAACTTGAGGAATACAGTGGTACGGATGCCCGGACCGTCATGGGTGCAAAAATGCTGAATGTTCAGCACGATGCCCTTCGGCGCGTCGGCGGATGAAGTGCGCATGACGTTAGTCTCCAAGAGCGATGCCGAGTGATCGCGCGATCTGAATGAAAACGCTGTCTGCCGGCACGGTGCGGACTTTATTGATGGCTTCGGCGAGCGGCACAAACCTCAAGGCCGGGGGCTGGAAGGCAACCATCACCCCGGTCTGGTTGCCATGAATGGCACGCACTGCCGCAGCGCCGTATCCGAGTCCCAGTTGTCGATCCACGGCGGTTGCTGGGCCGCCGTTGACGAGCGGGCCGATGACCAGCGGTTGAGTCTCGTGATCCGTCAGGCGCTGCAGTTCCAACGCTACTCGCTCCGCGGCATCGCCGGCGCTTTCAATCACATGTGAGCCCTCCTCCCCTCTGGCACCAGGTGAAAGCGCTGCCCGCATCGGATCGGTGGGCGAGGCGCCCGTGGATGGCCGAGCGCGCGCCGCTGACTTGGCACCCTCAGCCACGACAACCAGGCCGTGCCTCCGGCCTGCTTGCAGCCTTTCCCGCAGCTTGGCCGCAACTTTCTTCAGATCGTATGCGATCTCGGGAAGGAGCACCGCGTCGGCGCACACGGCGGTAGCCGATTGCAGGGCGAGCCAGCCGGCGTGCTCCCCGATCACCTCGACCACACCGATCCTCCGCGCCGACTGTGCGGCCTGCCGGGCACGATCCAGCAATTCAACTGTGAAGCTCAGCGCGCTGTTAAAGCCAAAGGACAGCTCCGTCGCCGCCACCTGGTTTTGGGCTGACTTGGGCACGCAGACGATGGGCAGTCCCCTGCGGTGCAGCTTGAACAGAATGCTCAGTGCTTGCGGGTCCACGATGGAGACGACCGCATCGATTCTCTCCTTCCTGATGAACGCCAGCAAGTCATCCGAACGATCAATCTCCTCGACCGCATTGTCCTCATTGATCGAGCGGATGTGGAACGGATCCGTTCGGGACGCCATACCGAGCACGCAGCCAGTGGCGCCGGCGAGACTCTCCATGAGGGCCGGGGTGAGCGTCATCCAGCCGCCCTCCGGGTAGCGCTCGGGAAAGAGTACCCCTTCATAGCCGTCGCGGATGCCGACAACTTCCCAGCCCAATTCATGGGCGGCGAGCACCGTACCCGTGAGCACGGAGTTCAGCCCCGGCACATAGCCGCCTCCCAGGTTGATAGCGATTCGGCTTGTTGGGTGTGTGGTCAACAAATCGCCCTGGAGGGAGGCGGCGGTGGTCGGTTGCGGAAATCGAGGATTCGATGGTTCGCCTTCATCACGAGGTTTCTGCTAGCGCAATCGGTCGTGCGCTCACGCTCTCTGCCACCGCCTCTTCCGGTCCGACGGCGGGCGCGATCCTTACCCCGCACACCTTGTACTCCGGTATCTTCGCCACCGGGATCGAGGGCGAAGATCGTCACGTTGTTGACGTTCTGCTCCCCCGGGAAATGGAAATTGGCGAAAATCATTCCCGGCGACACCCGGTCGGTCACCAGCGCCTGGGCGATCATCTCGCCGCGCCGCGACGTGACGGTCACACGCCGGTTGCCGTTGAGGCCGATCTTCAGCGCATCCTCCGGATGGATCTCCACCAGGGATTCCGGATAGACTTCCAGCAGGCCCTTGGCGCGCCGCGTCATCTCGCCGCCGTGCCAGTGGTAGAGCACGCGCCCGGTCGTCAGCAGGATCGGATATTCGGCGTCAGGCAGTTCCGCCGGCGGCAGATGGTCGATCGCGTGAAATTTGCCCTTGCCCCGGGTGAACTCCCCGATGTGCAGGATCGGCGTGCCGGGATGGTCCGGCCCTTTCACCGGCCAGTGCAGTTGCTCGCCGCGGTCGAGCCGCGCTGAAACTGACGCCCGGCATAGGACGGCGTGAGCGCGGCGATCTCGTCCATGATGGCGGCCGGTGAGGCAGTACTCCCATCCGGCGTGGGGCCCGGCGGCGCCGCCGGCCCTCGATGCGCCAGCATCCTCTTCGCCACGGCCGAAAACGCCTGCCAGTCGGGCCGGGCCTGTCCCACCGGGTTGAATGCCGCGTGCACGCGTTGAATCCGCCGTTCGGTGTTGGTGAAGGTGCCGTCCTTCTCGATGAACGAGGCCGCCGGCAGCAGCACATCGGCATAGGCCGCCGTCTCCGACGGGAAGATTTCCTGCAGCACGGTGAATTCGCAGGCCGCGAAACACTCGCGCACATCATTCAGGTCGGGGTCGGTCAGCAACGGATCCTCGCCGATGATGTACATGGCGCGCACCTTTCCACCGTTGAAGCGCGTGAACCATCTCCGTGCTGGTCAGACCCGGCGCATTCGCCGAACAGGGGCGCGGTCGAGCCGTCGCTCTCGAGTTGCCACGCCGCCGCGAACTTCGCGCGCACCGCTGGGCTCGATCACGTTCTGGTAGCCGGGGAACACGTTCGGCAGCGCGCCCATGTCGCAGGCGCCCTGCACGTTGTTCTGGCCGCGCAGTGGATTGACTCCCCCGCCGGGGATTCCCATGTTGCCGAGGAGCATCTGCAGATTGCCCAGGGAGAGCACGTTGATCACGCCCGTGGTGTGCTGGGTGATGCCCATCGACCAGATCACCGCCATCGGCTTGTTCAATGCGAGCAGCTCCGCGGCCTGGGTCAGGTCTTCGACCGAGACCCCCGTCGTCGCCGGCGACCGACTCCGGCGTGTAGGCCTCGATAGTCGCCTTGAAGTCCTCGAAACCCTCGCAGCGACCGTCGATGAACGCCTGGTCCTGCCAGCCGTTCTTCAGGATGATGTGCATCAGGCCGTTGATGAGGGCGACATCCGTTCCGGGCCGCTGCCGCACGATGCAGCGTGGCGAACTCGGTGATGTCGATCCGGCGCGGATCGGCCACCACCAGCTTGACGCCGCGCTTGAGCACAGCCTGACGGATGCGCGCCCCGAACACCGGGATGCTGCTCGGTGGTGTTGGAGCCGATGATCAGGATGGCCTTGGCATCGCCGGCAGATGTCGTCGAAGGTGTTGCTCATGGCGCCGGAGCCGTAGCACATCGCCAGGCCGGCGACGGTCGAGGCATGGCACAGCCGCGCGCAGTGGTCGACGTTGTGCGTGCCGATCACCTGGCGCGCGAACTTCTGCGCCAGATAGTTTTCCTCGTTCGTGCACTTGGCCGACGACAGCAATCCGATCGCATCGGCGCCGGACTCGCTGCTTGATGCGCACCAGCTTTCTCCGCGACCAGGTCGAGCGCCGTCTCCCAGTCGGTTTCGACCCAGTCGCCGCGACCCTCCGGGCCGGGGCGTGCCCTCGAGCAGGTACTGGCGTACGCGCGGCATCGTCAGACGATCCGGATGGTGGACGAAGTCGTAGCCGTAGCGACCCTTCACGCACAGCTCCATCGCGTTCACGGGCGCGTGTCGGATTGGAGACGACCCGGATAATCTCGCCGTCCTTGACGTGCAGTCGAAGCGGCAGCCCACGCCGCAGTAACCGCAGGTGGTGGTGACGATCCTGTCGGGCTTGCCCAGCCCGACGGACATCTTGTTGTCCAGGGCGCCCGTGGGGCAGTAGGCCACGCAGGCGCCACACGATTCGCAGCGCGCCTCGAGCATGGTCGTGTCCGTGCCCGCCACGATTTGCCGGTCGCGGCCGCGGCCGGCCATACCCCAACACGAACCGCCCCTGCACCTCGTCGCAGGCGCGCACACAGCGAGTGCACTGGATGCACTTGTTCATGTCCACCCAGACAAACGGGTTGGGATCGCTGTTGATCGGATAGCGCGGCTGCGCGTCGGCGGGAATGGGCAGGCCAGAGCGACGCACCCAGTACATGAACTCGGTCTCCGGATCGTCGCGGGTTGTAGCCCGCATCGTGGTAGTCCCGCAGCAGCAGCGCAGAGAACCTGGAGCCGGGTCTCCTTGATCGCGGGCGTCTCGCTGCGCACCACCATGCCTTCGACCGCCAGCAGCGTGCAGGAGGCGAATCTCTCCGCGCCGGCCCTCGACCTCGACGCCGCACAGGCGGCACGAGCCTTCGGGTACCAGGCTGCGATGGTGACAGATGGAGGGGATCGGAATGCCCGCGTCGGTCGCGGCATCCATCACCGTCTGCCCGGGCTCGGCCTCGATAACCTGGTCGTTGAGCGTGAACTTGATCTTCATCTGTCAGCTCCCCGTCTGCTTTGGAACTGCGGCGGCAAAGTGGGTCAAGGCCGAGGTCATGGGAATTTCGGTCGACTGCCCGAGCCCGCAGAACGACGCGGTTTTCAGCACGTCGGCCAGCTTCTCCAGCATCGGCACATCGTCAGCTGCGGCCGACGCCCGCAACGAGCCGATCGAGCACGACGCGGGCCTCGTAGGTGCCGACACGGCACGACGTGCATTTGCCGCACGACTCCACTTCAAAGAAGTGCATCAACTCGCGCAAGACGCCGACCGGAGAGACGGTCTGATCGCAGACCATGAACGCCCCCGCGCCGAGCGACACCCCCTGCGACCAGGACTTTTGATGCATGGGAATGTCGAGCAAGGACGGCGGTACCAGGGTGCCCGCCGCGCCGCCGGTCAGCGCGAAGTTGAAGGTCGAGCCGTTCCTCATGCCGCCGCCAGAACTCGTCGATGACTTGCCGCAGGGTCAGGCCGAGCGGCGCCTCGAACAGACCGGGGTGCGTTACGTGACCGATTACCATGTACAGCTTCGTGCCGGTTGCGGTCGGACTCCCGAGCGCGCGATACCAGCCGGCGCCGTTGAGCGCGATGGCCGGCACCGATGCGAGCGTCTCGACGTTGTTGACGACCGTCGGTTTTCCGCGAAAACCGTACGTCGTCGGGAAAGGCGGGCGCAGGCGCGGCTCACCGCGCTTGCCCTCCAGTGATTCCAGCAGTGCCGTCTCCTCGCCGCAGATGTACGCACCCGCGCCGCGGTGGACGTGGATGCGGAACGAGAACGTCGAGCCCTGGATGTGCTCACCGAGCCAGTTGCGCGCCTCGGCCTGCTGCACGGCTCGCTCCAGACGCTCGGCCTGCGGGTATGTATTCACCGCGAATGTAGATGTATCCCTCGTCGGCGCCGACGGCATGGCCGGCGATCGCCATGCCCTCGAGCAGCTGGTGCGGGTTGGTGTCCATGAGAACGCGATCCTTGAACACCAGCGGCTCCGACTCGTCCGCATTGCAGATGATGTATTTCTGCGTCGCCGCTTCCTGCTGCACCGCCCGCCATTTGAGCCCGGTGGGGAAGCCCGCGCCACCTCGGCCGGTCAATCCCGCGGTCTCGAGCTGCATCGATGATCGCCCCGGGCGCTGCCGCCAGCGCTTTCTGCAGACCACGATAGGCGCCGAACTGGAGCGCCGAATCGATCGAGTCCGGGTCGCGCTCGTCGGCGTGGGCCAGCAGGACACGCTTCTCACCCGGGCGCGGGTGGGCGTACCGGTTGACCGCCGGCTGTGAAGTGAGTGGCTCTGGCGGTACGGTCGACCCGCTCATGGGGCCACACTGAGCGCCGTCGATCAGAGCCGCGGGGGCGTGATCGCACAGCCCCAGACAACTGTTCCGTTCGATCCGCCACTTGCCGCCCAGAGCATGCGACAGATCGTCGTGGACGCGGGCCGCACCTTTCAACCAGCATACTGGCCCGTCGCATACCCGGATGACGCCGCCAGGCCGGGGCGGGACGTCGAACATCGAATAGAAGGTGGCCACGCCGTAGGCCCGTTCAACCGGAATGCCGAGGGCGCGCGCCGCATCGGCGACCGCGTCGCGCGTCAGGCCACCATGACGCGCCTGCACCGCCTGCAGAACGGAGATCAGGGCTTCGCGATCGTTGCCATGATCGGCCGCAAGCGCCGCGATCTCGGCACCAAGCTCGGTCGGTTGCGGCTTGACTCTCTTGGGTCGCAGGTACGTGGTCATACTTCAACTCCTCGTTCCGGAGATTCTGTCAGTGAGCGCCGACGGCTTTGTGATCCGCCATTCTTTGCCGCACCACGGACCGCAGATCCTCTCCGAAACCGGTCAAGGCCCCGCCGTCGACGGGGAGCATCAGGCCAGTGATCATGGCCGCGCGATCGCTCGCCAGAAAGCTCACGGCCTCTCCAATCTCTTCGCTGGTGGAGAAGCGTCCCAGAGGAATCAATCTGTTGACCGTCATCTCCCTGTACTCCGGCGTGGTTCCCTGTTCCATCAGCGGCGATAAAACTGAGCCGGGGCAAACCGTATTGACCGTAATATTGGAATCCGCAAGCTCCCAGGCCAAATGCGCGGCTATGCCTGCCTGGCCGTATTTGGATGCGGTGTATTCAACGCCCCCGAAAAAGGCAATCCTTATCGATGCTGTCGACCCGATGTTGATGATGCGGCCCTTGTTCTGCTTCACCATCTGCGGAATCACCGCCTGCGAGCAGAGAAACGTGCCCTTCAGGTTGACGTTCATTACTCGGTCCCAAGTCTCCTCTGGAAGCTCCAGTGTCAGGACCGGATGGCTCTCGATACCGGCATTGTTCACCAGGATGTCGATAGCGCCGAACTGCCTGACGGCCTGTTCAGCCATCGCGGTTACTTCACTCTTCTTGCTGACGTCAGCCTCGACGGCGATGACCTTGCGGCCCATGGCTTTGATCTTTTTGACAACCCCTTCGGCGTCCTGGGTTATTTTTCTGTCATTGATGACGAGGTTTGCTCCCTCGCGGGCGAGGACAAGGGCGATGCCCTCACCGATTCCCCTCCCTGATCCCGTCACGATTGCTGTTTTTCCTTTGAGTTCCATGGCTCTCTCTCCTAGGTCCCCCGACACTTAGTTCCACCGACAATGGCGAGTGAAGCCCTCGCGGTCCTTACCCATCTTCGCGTCTGCTACATCTGCTCTTCCGTCCGATTGATGATCTCCAGCTGCTGCGCGGGGGATAGATCCACGAAGTACGCGGAGTAGCCGGCAATGCGCACGATCAGGCTCCGGTACTTCTCCGGGTCCTGCTGTGCCGCCAGCAGCGTCTCCCGGTTCAGGATGTTGAACTGCACGTGCCAATGCTTCAGGTCACACCAGGTGCGGATGATCTGCATCAGGCGGCGAGTGCCCTCTTCACCCGCGACGGAGGCCGGGCTGAACTTCAGGTTGATCAGGTCGCCCTCCTTCTCCCGGTAGCTCAGGTTCCGGGCCCTGGCCATCGAAGTGAGCGCCACCGTGGGGCCCTTGACGTCCCTGCCATGGGAGGCCGAGATGCCCTCGGACAGGTATTCATTGGCCGGTCTTCCATTGGGTGTTGCCCAGGTCACCTTCCCCATCGGGACATGGAACGTGATGGGGATCTGGCGCATCTGGAACGGCTGGTTGTGGGGCTTGGGGTGCTGGTGCAGGAACTCCAGCAGGAAGGTTTCCATCTCGAGCCCGATGGCATCGACCCACTCAATGCCGTTGCCATACTTGGGCGCGTTCAGGCAGAGCTGCCGGACGGCTTCGTGGCCTTCCCAGTTGGCCTCGATCGCCGTCAGAAGCTGGTCCCAGGTGAGCCTCTTGGTGTCGAGGATCAGGTGCTTGACGGCGGCCAGGCTGTCAATGGCGGTGGCCTTGCCAAAGGCGGAACAATTGGAAAAGTCAAGCGCGCCGGGCATGTAGTCGCCGTGCGTGTGCAGGTCGCGGCACTCGGTCATCGCCAGGTCGCTGAGCATGGACGTCGCGGGCGCGGCGAAGTACTGCGGCTTGATCTTCATGGCCACATGCTGCTGAATCAACACATGCCAGGCCAGATGGCGAACCTGCGCGCAGAACGCATTCCAGACCTGGTCATAGCTGGTCCAGGTCCGCGGATCGCCCGTCTGCACTCCGAACTGAACGTCGTTGAAAACCTTGAGTTTCCCGTTGCGGAAGGTCATTTCGACGGCCGAACCGTAGTTGAGGCCGCCATTGCCGGTGACGTTCGTCTCCCGGTTGGGCAGGCGGCTTTCACAACAACCTGAAACGCTCCAGTCCAGCGCCTCCTTGAGCGATGCGCCGTTGGCGAGATAGAAGGGAACGATCATCTCGTCGTTCAGCAGCTTGGGAAATCCCTTGCCGTCCTTGACGGTTTCCGCGACGTGATGCAAAAGGCTGTCGGGCGTATTGGAGTGGATCCGGATGCACGGTTCGGGAGTCGTGAGCGACAGCGCACGGGTCGATTCGAGGATGAGGTGGGTCAGCTCGTTGGTCGCGTCCTTGCCGTCCTGCGTCTGGCCGCCGAGAACCACGTCCTCGAACTTGGCAAACCCTTCCGCGCCGGCCGCCGTCACGGGGTTCATCTTGACCTCGATGCATTGCCCCATGTTCAGCCACATGCAGTGCAGCAACTCCATCGCCGACTCTTTCGTGATCCGGCCCTCGGCGATGTCCTTCTGGTAGAACGGCCATAGGTATTGATCCATGCGGCCCTGTCCCATGGCGCAGGAGGTCTGCTCGATGCGGTTGAACAGCTGGCACCACCACTCCGACTGGAGCGCTTCCCGGAACGTGCGGGCCGGGTTCTCCGGCACCCACTCGCAAATGTCGGCGATCTCCAGCAATTCGCGCTTCCGCTGCGGATCGGCTTCCTTCGCCGCCAGTTCTCTCGCGAGTTGCGCGTAACGCCTGGACCAGGTGGTCATGGCGTCGCAGGTCATGACGACGGCCTCGAGGAACGGCTTCTTGTAGACGATGTTACGCGGCTCGGTGAGCGCGGCCAGCTTCGCCTGGGCCTCCTCGCGGATCCCCTTGACGCCGCGCGTCAGAATCTTCGAGAAATCGGGCGTCCAGTTCATCGAGTGGCGCATGGAACAGGACGCGAAGATGACGACCGTCTGCATGAGCAGGTTGTTCGGGTCCGGGCCGTACAACACGAACCGCGTGTCCTCCGGCAATGACTTGATGAAATTGGTGGAGAAGTCCCTGCCCGCCCAGTAAGGCGTGAGGACCTCGCTGATGATCTTGTCATCCTCCTCTGTGACGGTGACATCGCCGGGCTTGCCTTTGTTCTTCTTGAACATCTCCACCCCGGCGGGCATGACGCTGCCGTCGAGCTCGGGATAGACGATGCCCCACCGTCCGAACCAGGTGTTGGGCCGCCCGACAATGAGCTCGTCCGGAAAGATCGTGACGGGCACCTTCTCGACAAAGTGCTTCAGCGCCTTGGCCCAGCGCAGCACCAGCGGCTGGCTCTCGGTCGCTGTGAACGATTCGGTGAAGAGGACCGCGCGATCCAATGTGACCCGCACCGTGCCGTACGCGCGCATGGCCTCGTACATCCGCAGGATTCGGTCAGTCGCCGACCCGGACACGATGCTCTTGCCGTCTCGGATGGCTTGCTCTTGGGCTGACAATACGGTGCCTGTGGCTTGCTTTGGTGCTGACTGTACGGTGGCCGTGCTCATATCTGTTGCCCCTGTTGGATGAGAACGATGTTGCCGCTGGCGCGCTCGCGCGGCCGATCGACCGGCCAGCCCGCTCAAGGCATGCTGGCCGCCCCAACGGGGTGTCGAACCCGCTTTTTGAGTCGGACCACGTTTTCGCTATGAGTCATCGGATGGAATTGCGGTGCCGGCATGTCGAACTGAGCCTCTCGACGTAGCGTGATTCTTCCGCAACATGCCGAGCTATCTGGGCCCCGCGCAGCACCTTAGGTGGGCTGCAGGCGCCTTCGATCCCTGCTCCCGTATTCGACCCTGCTCAACTTCGGCCGGTACGGCAAAGACGTTCGCATCTGGAGCCGATGCCGGCCAGTAGACCTTAGTACAAGTGCGAGTCGTCCGGTTCCAACCCGAGACTGTGCGAAATCAGGGACGCGGCGAGGAAATGCGGTGAGACCCGAACCGGTCGGCCGCTGAACCAAGGTCTAGTAGCGTGCTCGCCCTCTTCTCGGTTAATCCAGTCTTGGACCTCGGTGCCGTACCATGCCCTATGGACCGCATCACTGAGCACTCGTTGAGGCACTAAGCAGCGGGAGAGACTATGCAGCCTGTGACGATGGCAATAGAGGCGGCGTTGCTGGTCATGCGGAATGGCGGCTCGACGGTCGCGGCGGACCGGAGCTTTGCCAATATCCTGAAGGCATACCACCAGGAGGGAGTCGCAGCCCTCTGGCGGCTCGATTTCATCGCTACATCCAGTACGGTGGAAGGCCAGTCTCCCTCGGTCGTGTGGCCGGTCGGGCCGATCGGCGTCAACCTGGTGCGCGCCTCCGAGGTAGCGGTGCTGGGCGAGCGGGTGGCCCAAGGTCAGGTTGGGATTACCGCCCTTGGGGCTGAGCTCGAGCGCATCAGGCAGCTGTCCTCGCCCTACAATCGCTGGGTGTTGCTGGTGACCGCTG
Source organism: uncultured Gemmatimonadales bacterium (assembly GCA_963840165.1). Taxonomy (GTDB): domain Bacteria; phylum Gemmatimonadota; class Gemmatimonadetes; order Gemmatimonadales; family GWC2-71-9; genus CAVVWJ01. The sequence continues at coordinate 8,507 of CAWIXT010000003.1, read as the reverse complement.
CCTTCGCCGCGGGCTGTTATTCCCAATTTATTGGCGGAGACTGGGGCAGTTTCGGCATTGCCTTCGTCGCTGCTGGCGTGGGCCAGTTTCTCCGCGCCCCACTGCAGGCCAGAAAGCTCTCCGTCGGCTCCGTGACGCTGATCTGTGGCGTACTCTCGGCGATGATCGCCGGTGCCGGGCTGCACCTGAAATTCAGTCAGGTGGAGCCCGCCACGTTGATTGCATCGGTCATCTACATGGTTCCGGGTCTCCCCTTAATCAATGGCTTTATCGACCTGGTATCGCACCGGTATCTGGTCGTGGGCCTCGACGCGGATAATGAATGCCGCGTTCTTGTTCCTGGTGTTGGCGATCGCGATCGCCCTCGCCCATACCGTCTTCCTGTAGACGGTGAGCCGGCATGGACCTCCTGGCGATTGCTCTGCCCAGTTTGTGGGCAGCCCTGTTTGCCACCGGGCTGGGTGTCTTGCTCACCGCCCCGGTTCGGTATCTCGTTCCCACTTTTCTCTGCGGATTTATCGGGCGTGGTGTGCGAGATGTCTGCATGGCGGCGGGCCTGAGTCAAAACTGGGCGACGGTGATCGCCGCTGCCGCGGTGGTCCTGGTCGCAGTGGCCCTCATCCGGCGTCACACGGTCTCACCCGTGGTGCTGGTCTGCGGGGTCCTCCCGCTCGGCGCCACCGTTGCCATGTTCAAGCTGATGCTCGCACTGATGCAGGTCTCCTCCCTGACTGGAGAGGCGCTCACCGCAGCTTCGGTTGCCCTGACTGCCAACCTGGGCAATGTCTTCACCACGTCTTTGGCCATCGCCTTGGGGCTTGGCGCAGGCCTGGTGGTCGTGCGGCTCTTCAGACGGGAAGAGGCCGTAGCGGTCTGAGTCGCCCACCTGTCAGAACTGCCAGTTTCCGCCTCTCTGCCCAGGCTCTAGCATGTAGATGTCGAGCAGTTCCATCCCGGCCGATCTCACGGGCTTCGCCTGCACCAAGGTCTAGTAGGTGCTCCGCCGGCCGGCCAGTAAGATCTGCCATCAGCGCTAAGCGTGCCACGGAGTGCGTTTGTGCGGTCAAGCACTGTGTCCCCACCGCAGTCAACCTTCGATGGGCCAACATGACACAACATCAACGCCAACGGACAGAGCCTCGGGTCCTTCGGGGACCCAGATGACGAGCTCAGTGACTCACTTCGAGATCTATGCCGAGGACCCCCCGAAACTGGCGGAGTTCTACCGGACGCTGCTCGGGTGGCAGGTCGACAAGGCGCCCGGTATCGACTACTGGCGCATCCAGACCACGCCCGGAGACGCCAAGGGCATCGGCGGAGGGCTGCTGTTCCGCCCGATACCCGGGCCGCGCAGCTGGGTGCACTACCTCCACGTCGAGTCGGTCGACCAGACCCTGGAGCAGATCCTGGAGCTCGGGGGTACAGTGCTGCGACCCAAGACCGCGGTACCGAAGGCGGCCTGGTACGCAGTCGTAGCCGATCCGGAGGGCAACATCTTCGCGATCTGGCAGGCCGATCCGCTGGCGATGCCGCCACCGGAACCAGAAGAGTGACCTAGGAACAAGAATCGCAGGAACACAAAACTCGAAAGGACAGTCGGCATGCGGTACACAGACGATGCGCTATACCCCGAAAACATGAAGCCGCTGATCATCACCGCGGCACCGTACGGGCCGACGTGGCTGCCGGGCGACGCGCCTGACATCCCCGTGACCTGGGACGAGCAGGTCCAGTCGGCGGTGGATTGCTACAACGCCGGCGCCAGGGTCCTGCACCTCCACGTACGCAACCCTGCGACCGGGCACCTTTCTGCGGATATCGAGCACTTCAACTACATGATGACACGGCTCAAGGAGGCCGTGCCGGACCTGATCATCCAGGTCGGCGGCTCGATCTCCTTCTCGCCCAAGGGCGAGGGCAAGAAGGCCGAGTGGCTCAGTTACGATACCCGCCACATGCTGGCGGAGATCGACCCGAAGCCGGAGACCGTCACCATCGCCATCGGCACCTCCATGTTCGACATCACCCAGATGTGGACCGCCGATGACGTGAAGGGGACGCACCTCGAGGATCCGAAGGTGATCGCGGCCTACGCCGGCATGTTCACCGACGCCGGCCCCGCCTTTTACCTGGAGCACCTGAAGCGGCTGCGAGCGCATAGGATCCAGCCCTACTTTACGCTGGCGCACGTGCACCAGCTCGAGATCGTGGAGCGGCTGATCCGCCACGGCGCGTACATGGGCCCGCTGAACACCAACATCACGATGTATGGCGGCGGTGGGTGCGGCCATAATCCGTTCGATTGGATGCACTGGCTCCAACGCCAGCCCCAGGGCGCCATCGTCACCTTCTGGGCCGGCATGCGGATCAACGCGGTCGCCCAGCCGATGGCGATCATCCTGGGCCAGCACGTGCGGGTCGGTATCGAGGACAACCTCTGGAACAGCAAGCGCGAGCGCATGACAACCGTGCAGCAGATCAAGGCGGCGGTGGACCTCTCCGAGCGATTCGGCCGCAAGATCGCGACCGCGAAGGAAGCGCGTGAGATCATGAAGATCGGAGTCTGGTACAACAGCGTGGACGAGACGCTCAAGAACCTGGGTATGCCGCCCAATCTGGGGGACGACGACCGCGGCTTCGTGGTGTGGGAGACGACCGGAAAGAAGTCGGTCCAGCACCAGATTTCCGATTCGCATCCCATGGCCTACTGCATGACGCCGCCGCCCATGACAACCGGGATCCAGGACCAGGAGCTCGCGGGGGTGATGCGTAGCAAAGTCAGACCCTGCGCCGGTGGGGCCCTGGCTCCGACGGTATAGAGGTCGCTTCGTACCCGAAACGACAAGAGCCACGATGAGCATCGATTTGAAGGCGCCCTCGAGAGCAGCACGAAGCGATCAAACGGAAGAAACCGGACCCTGGGACAGCCTTGCGCTGGCCCAGTTTCGCGTGTGGGAAGCGGCATGGGTTGATGAATGCCTCGACATGTCCAGAGACCCGTGGACCAGCGGCGTACTGCCACGCAAAGACGTGGAGCTGATCAGTATTGCGGTGAATGCTGCTTGTACCAACTTGAGTCCCGAGGGAACCCGTCGCCACATTCGCGGTGCACTCGAGGCCGGCGCGACCCAGGAAGAGATCCTGATGGTTCTCAAGGTCGCGTCTCTGCTGTCGATCCATACCTGCAGCCTTGGCGCGCCGATTCTGTTGGAAGAAGCGAAGGCGGCCGGTGTAAAGCCGACCCGGAACGAGGCGACGACGCCGGTCTGCGACAAGATGAAAGCGGCGGGGCAATGGAATGCCGGCGTGGGACGCGTTTTTCGAGATTGCCCCGGCATGGACCGGAAGCGATCATCGGCGGTCAGCCTCCCGGTTTACACCAGCGGCGCGCTTCTCGCCCAAGCTGGCGGAATTCCTGAGCATCGCCGTCGATGCGTCGATCACGCAGCATGTACGCGCCCGGAACCCGCCGGCACATCCAGACGGCGCTGAAGCTCGGCGCGACGGTGGAGGAGATCATGGAGGTATTCAAGATCTGCGTCGCCTCGGGTATGCAGGCCAGCAATCTGGGTATCCCCATCCTGGCCGAGGAGCTTGAACGTCGCGGAATTGGTTGCGGGGCGCCCTTGGCCGGCTTCCGGCAGGACCGGCCGCTAGACCGCTTCTCGGCGATGGCGTCCAAGCACGTCGGCACCGGAATCGGTCTTGCAAAGAACGCTGCGGACCTGCCTCCTCGGCGCCCAGGCGGCCACAGGATCGTCATGCGCGGTGAACATAGATGAAAGGGCGTGGCGGCCTTCGGTCACAGGCGCCTGCCGAGCTCGATACCGATATGCCGCCGAGCTCGACGTCGATCACCAGGCAGTCGAAGCGAGGCTGCTTCGTATCTGCCAGGAACGCCTCCACCGACGGATACGCTGATCGACTGCATGCCTGCCACACGAAGCAGCCTGCCGAGCGATCGCCAAAATTCTCGTCATCATCGACCACGGCGACGTAGAGGGGTCCGGTGCTTGTTCATCGTGCCTGTCATCACTGGACTATAGATGCCGGCGTGCCAGCGAAACCCTCCATAACTGCCTTAGGAAAGATGGACACCAGGGAAGGCACCTTAAGCCCATGAGCTGGGTACCAGCTCTCATCTGGTCGATGATCGCCTCGGCGTGCCTCACGCTGAGGCGATCTATTGGCTGGTGTCATTACCGGAACCGCACCGCGTGGGCTCTCCTGCTTTTCTCCTGCGACGGCAGCCTCCACGGCGGCGTTCGCGACTCTGCGAGTTATGGATGATGCGGGCGGCAACGCCGAGCCTTCGCCACGGCAATGAGATGGGGCACGTGCCACTTTTTTCTGGCTCGTGTCGATTACCTGGGCGTGCGGCTGTACCTGGTACCGGTCGAACCTGGTTTGCCTGGACCGTCTGCGGCTGCGCGCATTGTCGCTCGTGCTCAATTTCGTGATGACGCAGAATCTCAACTACCGCGAGATCGAGCAGTCTCAAACGATCCAGTTTCTCGGCGAGCCGGTCACGGTCGTCGCCGGAGGCGTCGCCATACCGTCGATGAGATCGGGCAGTCGGCTGTGGTGTTGCTCCTCCATCTTGTCGCCGATGCCAGCGTGACCGCCTGGCGGCAAGGCGACCACCAAGGCCCTGATGATAGGAGGAAGTATCGAATTTCTCCTCCTCACCGGCCTCGGCTTGGCTGTCACGGTACTCTGGGGACATGGCGAGGTGCCCATCGTCTTCAGCGGTGTGTACCTGGGTGTGGTCGGGGACGATGGGGTACTCAGTCTGAGCGCTGACGTGGTCCGCGCCGCTCAGCTCGTGCGCGAGCTGCAGGAGAGTGAAGCCGGGCTGCGTGAGAGTGAGGCCCGGATGAGTCTGGCCGTCGATGCCGGGGAGTTGGGCCTCTGGGTGTGGGACCTCGGCGGGATGAAGTCGGGCCAGCGATACGTGGCGCACACTGTTGGGCTTCACGTCGTCGGAGCACCTGAAAGGCGAGGATGTGCTGCGACGGTTGCACCCGGATGACCGCGAAACGCTCCGCCAGACCCACGCGATGGCCGTTGCGGGGTCCAATGGAGGCAGATATCAGACGGAATACCGGTTGATGCTTCCCGGCGAGGAGACTCGCTGGATCTCGTCTCTGGGCCGGGTCGAGGTGGACGCCGCCGGCCGGCCGGTGCTGATGCGTGGTACCTCTCGCGATGTCACCGCCCGCAAACGGGCCGAGCAGGAGACCCAGGTCCTTCAGCAACAGATCGCCGACGCGGGGCGGGTCTCAACCATGGGGCAGTCCGCCTCGGCGCTGGCGCACGAGATCAATCAGCCGCTGGGGGCGATCCTCCACAACGCGGAGGCGGCGGAACTCTACCTGCGTCAGCCAGTGCCGGATCTCGAAGAAGTCCGCGCCATTCTGGAGGACATCCGCAAGGACGACGAGCGGGCCGGTGCCGTGATAGACCGGATGCGGGGGTTACTCAAGCGCCATGCGCTCGATACCCGGCGGCTCGCGGTGGGTACGGTCGTGGGGGAGTCGTGGCGCTCCTGGGCGTCGATGCGGCCAGGCGGCAGGTGAAGCTGGAGGTGGACCTGCCGGACAATCTGCAAGGACGCGCGGGGTGACCTGGTGCATCTGCAGCAGGTGCTGCCTCAACCTCATTCTCAACGGCATGGACGCGCTGAACGGGACACGGCTGGAAGATCGGCGCGTCAGTGTGAGTGCGCGGCTCGACGGCGCGCGACGAGTCGAGATCGCCGTGAGCGACGGCGGCGCCGGCGTCCCGGCCGACCTGCTGACCCAGATCTTCTTCCACCGTTTTTCACCACCAAGTCTGGGTCCCAGCCGAAGCACTCGCCCCAACCGGTGGACCTGGTCGTTGCCGCGGAAGCCGCGGCACGAACACCTCGGTGCCGACTTCGGGGATGGGCGCATCGGCGGTGTTCGCCCTTCGCGTTTCTGCGGAAGCCGCCGCCTGATGGCGTGGGTATTGTCCATATCCGGTCACCGGCATGCAGATCATCATCAACGGCGATGCCACATCAACAACTTCGGGTCTGCGGCACGCCCCAGCGCGACGTCGTCGTTACCTCGACGCCTCGATGAAGCGACGCATCGGCCCCTGGGAATAGGACCTCAAGCGCCCTGGTTGCCAGCGTCAACGTCGCCGGTCGCGAGACGGTTTCAGCTACAAGGACGAAGCCGCGCCGTCAGGAAGGCCGCATCCGTTGATCGGTTCGACATGACTCGTCTGGCGGCCATCGGCTTCCTCGACGTCCTGGTCACTGTTCGGATACCGCCGAACGAGGCCCGACGTCACGAAGGTGCCGAACGGCGTGGGCGGTCATTCAGAAGACGGTGGCCGGCCAAGCAACCACAATCAGTCCCTGTGCCCAGGTCGCCAACCACAATGCCCACGGCGGCTCGGCGGATTCCAGAATGCTCCGCCCATCCTCACCCGGTGGACGACGGTACCACCGCAAGGTCGTCGGGTCACTGCGGCGAGCGCCAGCATCTCCCAGACCCGCGTCGCGGGAATGCTGCGCCGTCTCCGTCGCCGACGTGGCCCACCGTGTCGTCGGCGAGGAAGCGTCAACCCCGTGCCTATCTGGTCCTGTGCCTTGGCAATAGGGCAGCGAATCGCTTCTCGAGGTGAAGGAGGCGGTCGCGCCTGTCCATCGCGGTGTCTGCCTGCCCTTGCAAACCTGCAGGAAGAGCACGACCACCACGGCGCGCGGTGGTCGACGCCGACGCCTCCTCCAGGCCTCGGCGGTCCTGCTCGGCGCGACGACGATCGACGGCGTGCCCTGACTTCGTGCGCGAGATGAAGAACATGAAGGCCTCGACGCCGGCGTCGCTTCGATGACCGGCGACTTCGTTCGACTCTGGCGTTCACCTGCGGGCCCTGCTGGGCCGGGCCCATGCGCGCTCTTGGCGATGCGATCCGTACTCCTCGAGCCTCTGTGGGAGCGAACGCCCTGATCGGCGCGCTGGCGGACTTCGCCGAAGCGTATGGTGACCAGATCGAGCGGATCGACGCCGAGCGGTGAAGGCGATCAAGGCCGGGCGGTGGAGGCGGCCGTGGTGGATGAGGGCAGGTCGAGTCTCAGCGCCAGCCGTGTAATACCCACGACCCGCGCGATAGCGCTCAGTGGTGTGAGGCCCCGTGGTGCGAGGACCCTGGCCGGTGGTCACGAAGACATCGTGCTGATACACCGAACGACTCCGCACAACGCCCGGGCCATTCGCTCCGGAAGCCGGCGGCCCGTTCCCTCCGAGCGTGCCGATGCCTCCCACCACCAGGACCTTCCCAGTGGATCGTCGGATCGGCCGTGAGTCGGTAGACGTGATCGGTGTCAGCCGCACCGCGCGGGAGGAAGTACTCAGCGGCATGCCCACGACCTCGCCCAGGTCACCGAGTTGCGACGGTCTCCGATCACGTCCCGGTGGAGATGTCCTCCAGACCATCGTACGTCCAGATCCGTGCAGGTGGCCGGCCGGCCGCGAGCAGCCTGGCCGCGACTGCTGGCCGCCTTTCCCAGCTCTTCGCTGAGCGGCCAGGGGCATACGAAAGCATGCGCCGCCCGCCGGCAGCATCACGTCCAGGCACCGGCTGGACCGCCACTGGCCGAAGCCGAGCCCGCTGCCTGGCTCAAGCTCAACCGACCGCGCCGGACGCCATGGTGCTCTTCGGCGTATTCCCAATCTGGTGTTTCTGGTCGTCCTGGCGCTGGTGACCCGCTTCCTGCTCAAAGTGGTTGGGCTCTTCTTCCGCGGGTGAGGGAGGGAACGGTGACCCTGTCGGGATTCGAAGCCGACTGGGCCACGCCCACCGAGCGGATCGTGCGGCTCATGGTGGTCGTCTTTGCCCTGGTCGTCGCTTATCCGCACATACCGGGGTCCGGGTCGGAGGCGTTCAAGGGTATCACTCTCATCCTCGGGCTGGTCTTCTCTCTGGGATCGCCATCGGTGATCGGCAACATGGTGGCTGGTCAGAGTCTGGCCTTCCGCCGGGCCTTCAAGCTGGGAGACCGGGTCAAGATTGGCGAGCACGTCGGAGACGTGGCGCAGATGCGCCTCCTGTCGACCTATCTGCGCTCGCCCAAGAATGAGGAGATCGTGATTCCCAATCAGCTCATCGTCAACAGCGAGGTGGTGAACTTCAGCACCCTTGCCCGGAGCTCCTCGGGGCTGATCCTGCACACCATCGTCGGCATCGGCTATGAGACGCCCTGGCGCCAGGTGGAGGCGATGCTGCTCGAGGCCGCGGCCCGCACGCCGGGGCTGCTGCCGGAGCCCCGTCCGTTCGTGCTGCAGAAGACGCTGGGGACCTTTGCGGTGGACTATGAGATCAATGCCTACTGTGACAATCCTCAAATGATGTTCCTGCTGTATACCGCGCTCCACCGCAACATCCTGGACGTGTTCAACGAGCACGATGTACAGATCATGACGCCGGCCTACGAGGGCGATCCGGAGCGGCCCAAGGTGGTGCCCCGGGAGCAG
>CAWIXT010000002.1:25000-521955 GCA_963840165.1 uncultured Gemmatimonadales bacterium | reverse complement strand
GTCCGGGAGATCAAGGCTGGTAAGATCGAGTTCCGGGTGGACAAGACCGGCAACGTGCACGCGCCGGTGGGCAAGGTCTCGTTCTCGGCTCCTCAGCTGGCGGACAATGTCCAGGCATTCATGGACACCATAGCGCGGGCCAAGCCCGCCGCGGCCAAGGGCACCTACATTCGCTCGGCCACAATCTCCAGCACCATGGGCCCGGGCGTCCGGCTCGAGACGGCGGTATATCGATGAATAAGACCGAGCGGCAGGAGACGGTGCAGAGCCTGACCGAGCAGTTCAAGGCCTCGCCGAACATTTATGTGACGGACTTCAGCGGCCTGAACGTGCTCAGGATGACGGAATTCCGCCGCCGCCTCAAGGCAGCCGGCGTCTCGTACATCGTCGTTAAGAACACTCTGGCGCAGCGGGCGCTGGCGGCCAACTCCGTCACCGCGCTGGACGATCATCTGGCGGGACCCACTGGGTTGGTTCTCGCCGGAAAGGACCCGGTCGTTGCGGCCAAGGTGCTCACCGACTTCGCGAAAGAATTCGAGAAGCCGACCATCAAGATTGGCCTGGTCGACGGACGGCCTGTCACGTCGGATCAGGTAAAGCGGCTGGCGAGCCTGCCGCCCAAGCAGGTCCTGCTTTCGCAGTTGGCCGGCACCATGCAAGCCCCCATGGCCCAGTTTGCCGGGGTTCTGACTGGAGTGCTGTATCAGATGGTTGGCGCCCTCGAGGCGCTTCGCGCACAGCGTTCGTAACTATCATCCGGATTGAGAGAGAAAACATCGATGCCCACCACCACGCTGAGTAACGAAGAGATCCTCGAGGCGATCGGCAACAAGACTGTTGTCGAGCTGTCGGACCTGATCGAGGCGTTCAAGACCAAGTTCAACGTCACGATCGCAGCGGCCGCGCCGGCCGCAGCTGGCGGCGGCGGCGGCGGTGGAGCAGCGGCAGCCGCGCCGGCCGAGGAGCAGACCGAGTTTACGGTGACGCTCAAAGAGGGCGGCCCCAACAAGATCAAGGTCATCAAGGTGGTTCGAGAGATCACCAGCCTGGGTCTGAAGGAAGCCAAGGATGCGGTGGACAACGTCCCCAGCAACATCAAGGAAGGCGTGTCCAAAGCGGAGGCCGAGGAAATCAAGAAGAAGTTGGAGGAGCAGGGCGCGGTCGTCGAACTGAAATAGGCGTGGCCTATCCTGAGCGAGTTCCGGGCCCGCAACGGCCCGGAGCCGCGCAGGATCTCTAGGCAACCCTATTTCAGTGAGACGAATGAACGCTCAAAGCTCCGTAAGATTCCCGAATTTGCCGAGCCCCGTAGCCACCCCGCTTCGTCGGGGGATTCGTGCTGGGGCCATTTGTGCTGCGTGAGAGCGAGTGACAATGCCTGAGACCCGATCTGTAATCACGTTCAGTAAGCGCGAGGGCGGCATGCCGATGCCGCACCTCCTCGACATCCAGACGGCCGCGTTCGACACGCTGCTTGTGCCGGACGACGTCCATGGCGCACGCCAGGACGTCTCCCTGGAGCGGGTGTTCCGGGATCTGTTCCCGATCACCGATGTCAACGAAAAGTACAAGCTGGAGTTCCTGGGCTATGCCCTGGGTGAAGCCAAGTACTCGGTCGAGGAGTGCGTGGAGCGTGACATGACCTATGCCGCGCCCCTGAAAGCCAAGCTCCGCCTCGATGTTTACGAGGAAGTGGAAGGCCAGAAGCGGCTGAAGAACGCCATCGAGAAGGAGGTCTATCTGGGTGAGCTGCCCATCATGACCCCGCTCGGGACGTTCGTCATCAATGGCGCGGAGCGCGTCGTGGTGAGCCAGCTCCACCGCTCGCCTGGCGTCGTCTTCGAGGAGGATACCCACCCGAATGGCCAGCGGCTGTTTTCGGCGCGGATCATCCCGTTCCGCGGATCGTGGGTCGAGTTCACCATCGACATCCACGACGTGATCTACGTCCACATCGACAAGAAAAAGAAGTTCCCGGCCACGGCGCTCCTGCGGGCGTTCGGGCACGGGAACAACGCGGACATCCTCAAGCTGTTCTTCGCTACCAAAGAGTTGAACATCACCGGCAAGCTCGAGGGGCGGCAGGAAAAGCGGGAAGTGATCGGATCACTGCTCGCGTCGGACGTGGCCAATCCGGAAGACCGGGGCGGCGAGCCGCTGGGCCTCGTGGGAGACGAGCTGACCCAGGAGCGGCTGAACGAAATGCGCCACAAGGGCGTGAAGAATGTCACGGTGTTTGCCGGATACACCACACTGGACGTGCGGGAGGAGGAGCAGCCGACCTCGACCCGGGACCGGCAGAACCATGTGCTGGCCTTCGACGTGGCGGACCCCGAGACGGGGGAGGTGCTCGCGGAGGGTAGCGCGGAGCTGACGGATGCGCTCCGGAAGAAGCTGATCAAGGCCGGCGTCCACAAGGTGGAGGTCCTGCTGCCGCACGGCCGCTCGGAGTCGCCGCTGATCAAGAACACGCTGGCCAAGGACCCCACCCACAGCGAGGCCGAGGCCCTGGAGCAGATCTACGCCCTGCTCCGGCCCGGCGACGCCCCCAACCTGGAAACCGCCCGGCAGCAGCTCCAGAAGCTGTTCTTCAATCCCAAGCGGTACGATCTGGGGCGGGTGGGACGCTATAAGATCAACCAGCGGCTCAAAACCAAGACCGACCCGAATCACACGGTTCTGACCGAGGACGATTTTGTGGCGATCATCCGCTACCTGATCGACCTGCACGACGGCCGGGGGTTCACCGACGACATCGACCACCTTGGCAACCGCCGGATCCGGTCGGTGGGCGAGCTGATCGCCAACCAGTTCTCGGTGGGTCTCTCCCGTATGGCCCGGCTGGTCAAGGAGCGGATGAGCATCAACTCCGATCCTGAGAAGATCTCGCTCGACGACCTGGTCAATGCGCGGACTGTGAGCGCCGTGATCCAGGCGTTCTTCGGGTCATCGCAGCTGTCACAGTTCATGGACCAGACCAACCCGCTCGCGGAGCTGACCAACAAGCGGCGGCTCTCGGCGCTGGGTCCCGGCGGCCTCACCCGGGAACGCGCCGGGTTCGAGGTTCGGGACGTGCACTACTCCCAGTACGGCCGGATGTGCCCGATCGAGACCCCGGAAGGTCCGAATATCGGGCTGATCACCAGCCTCTCGACCTACGCCCGGATCAACGATCTTGGCTTCATCGAGACACCGTATCGGACCGTGAAGAACGGCAAGGTGTCGAATGAGATCCGCTGGCTCTCAGCCAGTGACGAAGAGGATTATGCCGTAGCGCAGGCCAACGCGCCGCTCAACCCGGACGGCACCTTCGCGGAGCAGCTGGTGCTGAGCCGCAAGGGCGACGACTACCCGTTGCTGCCCCCGGAGCGGATCGAGTTCATGGACGTGGCTCCGGAGCAGCTGGTCTCCATTGCTGCGGCGCTGATCCCGTTTCTGGAGCACGACGATGCGAACCGAGCCCTCATGGGCTCCAACATGCAGCGGCAGAGCGTTCCGCTGCTCTTCCCGCAGGCGCCGCTGGTCGGCACCGGCCTGGAAGAGAAGGTCGCGCGCGACTCGGGGGCGGTGATCATTGCCCGCCGGGCCGGGACCGTGACCCGGGTGACCGCGGACGAGATCATCGTCGATGCCGGGACCAACGGTGGTACGCTGGGCGAGACCCCGCTGGCGCGGCTGCATCAGCACGACCGTTACCGGGTCAAGAAGTTCTGGCGCACCAACCAGGACACGGCCATCAACCAGCGGCCCCTGGTGCAGCTGGGCCAGGAGGTCGGTGCGGGCGAGATCATTGCCGACGGCGCGGCCACCGAGGGAGGGGAGCTGGCCCTGGGCAGCAATGTCCTGGTCGCTTTCATGCCCTGGTACGGGCACAACTTCGAGGACGCCATCGTGCTGAGCGAGCGCCTGGTAAAGGACGACGTGTATTCGTCGATCCACATCCAGGAGCTGGAGCTCCACGTCCGCGATACCAAGCGGGGGCAGGAGGAGATCACCCGCGAAATCCCCAACGTCTCGGACGAGAGCGTGGTGGACCTGGACGAGCGCGGCATCGTGCGGATCGGGGCCCACGTAAAGCCAGGAGATATCCTGGTCGGCAAGATCACCCCGAAGGGGGAGACCGAGCTGTCGCCCGAAGAGAAGCTGCTGACGGCGATCTTCGGCGAGAAGGCCAAGGACGTGAAGGACAGCTCGCTGAAGGTGCCGCCCGGCATGGCCGGTGTGGTCATTGACGTCAAGATCTTCAGCCGGATCGAGGATCAGGTGGTCGAGAAGGACCGCGGCGAGCGGATCGGTGAAGTGCGCCGGATCGAGAACGACGAGAAGGCCCGGATCAGCGCGGTCATGCTCGAAGAGCTGACTCAGCTGCTCACCGGCCAGGAGGTGGCACTGATGCTGAAGTCCGGCACGGTGGAAGAGTATCTCCCGGCCGGAACCAAGCTGAGCCCGGCCATCCTGGCCGATGCCGACCTGGGCGACGTGGACCTGAAGACACTCCGGGTGGTCAACAAGCCGGCCAACGAACGGATCCGGGCGGCCATCGACATGGCGGCGCGGGAGCGGGCCAAGGTCGAGGAGAAGGCTGAAGATCAGATCGACAAGATCCTCCAGCCGGACGAGCTGCCTCCCGGCGTCATACAGCTGGTGAAAGTTTATATCGCCGAGAAGCGCAAGATCTCAGTGGGGGACAAGATGGCGGGCCGCCACGGCAACAAGGGCATCGTTGCCCGGATCGTGCCGGAGGAGGACATGCCGTTCCTCCCGGATGGAAGTCCGGTAGACATCGTGCTCAACCCTCTCGGCGTGCCGAGCCGGATGAACGTGGGCCAGATTCTGGAGACGCATCTGGGTTGGGCCGCCCGGATCCTGGGCTTCGAAGCCAAGACTCCGGTTTTCCGGGGAGCGGATGAAGCCGAGATCGGGACCCTGCTCCGGCTGGCCGGGTTCCGGCGGGCAGCCGAGGGACTTCGGCTTCGGGCCAAGCCACCGGAGATGACGCCGCAGGCGATCACCCGGATGGTGGCGGATCTCAAGAAAGTCGCCCCGAACGGCGATCGTACCACGCTGGTCGAGGCCGGGATTGGCATGCTCGGCGCGCGGGCCGCTTCGCCGGAGACCCGCGAGCTGTTTCAGTCGGTCCGGTCGTTCATGATCGAAGCGGCCAAGGAGCTGGCTGAGCGGGAGATTGCGCAGCGGCGCCAGGAGGTGGAATTCCATCGCGAGCCGGCCAGTCGAGACGGCGCGGCCGGTGACGAAAAGGCGATTGCCAAGGCCCTCAAGGAAGTCGAGAAGGCGGCGGCGGCCTCACCGGTGGAGGCCCTGGAAGCCTCGGGAAGGCCGGCCCTGGCCGGCTTGCTCGGCCCCAAAGGCGAGTCGGACATCGATGCCGCGGCCGACGAGCTGCTGCGGGCCGCTGGTCTTACTCCGGCCGGCAAGGCCCGGCTGCGGGATGGCCGGACCGGTCAGCCGTTCGAAGGCGACGTCACGGTAGGCTCGATCTATATGCTGAAGCTGAGCCACCTGGTTGACGACAAGATCCACGCCCGCTCGATCGGCCCGTATTCACTGGTGACGCAGCAGCCGCTGGCCGGCAAGGCGCAGTTTGGCGGGCAGCGGTTCGGAGAGATGGAGGTGTGGGCCCTGGAGGCGTACGGAGCGGCCCACGTCCTCCAGGAGATGCTCACGGTCAAATCGGATGACGTGAACGGCCGCAGCAAGGTGTACGAGGCCATCGTCAAGGGGCAGAATCTGCCGGAGCCCGGCATCCCCGAGTCGTTCAACGTCCTTGTGAAGGAACTGCAGGCGCTCGGTCTCAAGGTCACCCTGGGGACCACGGAAGCGGGGGATGAATAGATCATGATTGATTTTCGCAGCGGTCGCGAGCCCAAGAGCTCGAGTTTCGACTACATCAGCATCCGTATCGCCGCGCCCGAGGAAATCCGCGGGCCACGCGATCCCAAGGAGCGCGAGCGCCTGGAGTTGCAGGGGCAGCGCACCTGGTGGTCGTGGGGCGAGGTCACCAAGCCGGAGACGATCAACTATCGATCGTTCAAGCCCGAGAAGGACGGCCTCTTCTGCGAGCGGATCTTCGGTCCGGTCAAGGACTGGGAGTGCCACTGCGGCAAGTACAAGCGGATTCGCTATCGGGGCGTGATCTGCGACCGCTGCGGCGTCGAAGTGACGCTGAGCAAAGTACGGCGCGAGCGTATGGGCCACATCGAGCTCAGCGTGCCGGTGGCGCACATCTGGTTCTTCAAGACGTTGCCAAGCCCCATGGGCAACCTGATCAACATTACGCTTCGGGATCTCGAGCGGGTCATCTACTACTCGAGCTACATCGTCATCGATCCGGGCAAGCAGGAGGTGGAGGAGAACCAGCTCCTGGATGAGGACGAATATCTCACTCTGCGGGCCAAGGCACGGGATGAGGGAGACACCACCTTCCGGGCCGACATCGGGGCCCCGGCGGTGCGCGAACTCCTGGGCCGGCTCGATATCCGCCGTCTCGCCGACGAGCTCCGCTCCGGCGTGGCCACGGAAACCAGCCAGCACCGCAAGAAGCAGATGCTCAAGCGCCTCAAGATCGTGGACGCCTTCCTGTCCTCGGGCGACTCGGGCGACCTGGCCAACGATCCTGCCTGGATGATCCTGGATGTGATCCCGGTCATTCCGCCCGATCTGCGGCCGTTGGTGCCGCTCGATGGTGGACGCTTCGCCACGTCCGACCTCAACGATTTGTACCGCCGGGTGATCAACCGGAACAACCGGCTCACCAAGCTGATTCAGCACAAGGCGCCGGAGGTCATCCTCCGGAACGAGAAGCGGATGCTTCAGGAGGCGGTGGACGCCTTGTTCGACAACGGTCGCCGCTCCAAGGCCATCCGGGGGCGGGGCAAGCGGCCGCTCAAGAGCCT
Organism: uncultured Gemmatimonadales bacterium; assembly: GCA_963840165.1. GTDB lineage: Bacteria > Gemmatimonadota > Gemmatimonadetes > Gemmatimonadales > GWC2-71-9 > CAVVWJ01. Next base: position 515,041 of record CAWIXT010000002.1, on the reverse strand, counting down.
GTCCGACATGCTGAAAGGCAAGCAGGGGCGCTTCCGGCAGAACCTGCTGGGCAAGCGGGTGGACTACTCCGGCCGTTCGGTCATCGTGGTTGGCCCGGAGCTCCGGCTGCACCAATGCGGACTGCCCAAGGCCATGGCCGTGGAGCTGTTCAAGCCGTTCATCATCCACAAGCTGGTGGAGAAGGGCATCGCCGAGACGGTCAAGCGCGCCAAGAAGATCGTCGAGCGGGAGAGCCCCGAGGTCTATGAGATCCTGGAAGAGATCATCCAGGATCATCCGGTGCTACTCAACCGGGCCCCGACGCTCCACCGGTTGGGTATCCAGGCGTTCGAGCCGGTGCTGGTTGAAGGCAAGGCCATCCGGATCCATCCGCTGGTCTGTGCGGCGTTCAACGCCGACTTCGACGGCGACCAGATGGCGGTGCACGTACCGTTGTCGTTCGAGGCTCAGCTGGAGGCCCGTCTCCTGATGATCTCCTCGAACAATGTCTTGAAGCCGTCGGACGGGCGGCCGGTAGCGGAGCCGTCGCAGGACATGGTATTGGGTAGCTACTTCCTGACGAAGCTGCCGGCCGGCTTCGAGGAGGAATTCCGCAAATCCGGTATCGGCAAGAGCGAGGAGACCCGGGCACGGCTGTGGCAGAAGTGCAAGCATTTCGGCAGCCTGGCCGAGCTGGAGATGGCGCTGCTGAACGGCAGCGTGGGCTATCATACGGCCATCTGCTTCTGGTACATCCCGCCCCGGGAGTCGGAAGATGCCACCCCGCGCTGGCTCCGGACCACCGTGGGTCGGGTACTGTTCAACAGCATTCTGCCGCGCCGCGTCGTGGCCGAGCTCGGCTTCCGCGACGACCTGATGAAGAAAAAGATCCTGTCCGAGCTGGTGCTGCAGAGCTACCGGCGGGCGGGCCTGGCCGATACGGTCACCTTCCTCGACCGGTTGAAGGACTTCGGCTTCCGGTTCGCCACCATGGGCGGCGTGTCGATTGGGGTCGAGGACCTGGAGATCCCGGCCGAGAAGGCCGAGCTGCTCAACGAGGCCGACGCCCGGGTGAAGCGGTTCCAGCGGGCCTATAACACCGGTCAGATCACCTTCGGCGAGCGGTACAACAAGGTGATCGATGCCTGGACCCACGCCAACAACGACGTGGCCGAGGCGATGATCAACTCGATGCGGGTCTCGCGCGGCGGGTTCAACCCGGTGTACATGATGTTCGACTCCGGCTCACGCGGTAGCCGGGACCAGATCCGTCAGCTCGGCCGGTATGCGCGGCCTGATGGCCAAGCCGCAGAAGAAGCTCACCGGCGGCATCGGTGAGATCATCGAGAGTCCCATCAAGTCGAACTTCCGTGAGGGGCTCACGGTGCTGGAGTACTTCATCTCGACCCACGGTGCTCGTAAGGGTCTGGCCGACACGGCCTTGAAGACCGCAGACGCGGGGTACCTCACCCGGCGGCTGGTGGACGTGGCGCAGGACGTGACCGTCACCGAGGAGGATTGCGGTACCATCCTCGGACTCGACATCGCGGCACTCAAGGAGGGCGAGGACATAATCGAGCCGCTCCGCGAGCGCATCCTGGGCAGCGTGGCCAGTGAGGACGTGTTCGACCCGCACGAGCTGGACGAAGACGGCGATCCCAAGCTTCTGGTAGAAGCGGGCAAGCTGATCGACGAGGACATTTCGAATGCCATCGACGACGCCGGCATCGAGAAGGTCAAGATCCGGTCGGTGCTCACCTGTGAGGCCCGCCGGGGGATCTGCCGGATGTGCTACGGCCGCAACCTGGCCACTATGGATATGGTGGACATGGGCGAGGCCGTCGGAATCCTGGCGGCCCAGTCGATCGGCGAGCCGGGCACCCAGCTGACGCTGCGAACCTTCCACATCGGCGGCACCTCGTCCCGTATCGCGGAAGAGGCGGAGCGTCGGGCCCGGTCGGACGGCAAGGTCCGATACACCGAGGGTCTCGAATGGGCCGACGTGCCGGTCGAGTACGAAGACGGCACCAAGGCGATGATCCGTGTCGTGCTCACCCGGGAGGATGAGTCGGCGTCGGACGAGAGCAAGGAAGGCTTACTCGTGGTCGACCCGAAAGATCCGAAGCGGGTGCTCAACCGCTACCCGGTTCCCGAGGGCGCGCTCCTGCAGGTCAAGGAGGGCGAGATCGTCACCAAGGGAGACAACGAGCGCCGCGCCACGATTCTCTATACCTGGGACCCATACAACGATCCCAGCATCATCAAGGCCGACGGCGAGCTCCGCTGGAAGGACCTGGTGCCGGGCGTCACGCTTCGCGAGGAGCTGGACGAGGGCACCGGCCTTCGGAGCCTCGTGGTGATGGCCGATCCCGATCGGGAGCTTCATCCGAGTGTGCTGGTGTACATGCCCAACCGGAAGGACCCGCAGGAATACACCCTGGCCGAAGGCAGCCGTGTCATCCTGGGCTCCCCGACGGACCTGGTGACAAGAGGAATGGCCATTCCCGATGCCGCGAATCCCTGGAGCACCAAGTTCCACGTGGAGGAGCGCCCGATCAACGAGGCCTGGCCCAGCAAGACCAAGAAGGAGAGCAAGGACAAGACGGTCTTCCTCAGCGCTCCGGTCAAGGTGACGAAGGGCATCACGGTCACCAAGATCCCGCGCCAGGCCTACAAGACCCGGGACATCACGGGCGGCCTGCCGCGTATCGCGGAGCTGTTCGAGGCCCGGCGGCCCAAGGATCCGGCCACGATCTCCGAGGTGGATGGCGTAGTCAAGTTCGGCGAGATCAAACGCGGCAAGCGGGAGATCTACGTCTATCCCGAGACTCCGGGGGGCCAGGCCGAGGAGACGGAGCCGCAGTTGTACGAAGTTCCCGCCGGCAAGCACCTCCGGGTGCACGAAGGCGACCGGGTACGCGCCGGCGACCGGCTCACCGAAGGCCCGGTGAACCCGCACGACATCCTGCTGATCAAGGGGCCGCGCGCGGTGCAGGAGTATCTGCTCAACGAGGTGCAGGAGGTCTACCGGCTGCAGGGCGTGCGCATCAGCGACAAGCACATCGGCGTCATCGTGCGCCAGATGCTACAGAAGGTGCGCGTGACCGAGCCGGGCGATACCGACTTCCTGGAGGGCGAGACGGTGGATCGTCTCACTTTCCGCGACGAGAACGAGCGCGTCGTCAAGCGGAAGAGCACTCCGGCGCAGGCCGAGCCGGTGCTGTTGGGCATTACCAAGGCGAGTCTCACGACCCAGTCATTCATCTCGGCCGCGTCATTCCAGGAGACCACACGGGTACTGACCGATGCCGCTATCCGCGGGGCCAAGGACGACCTTCTGGGCCTCAAGGAGAACATCATCATCGGGCATCTGATCCCGGCTGGCAGCGGCATCTACCGCTATGCCGAGATCGATATCGAGCCGCCGGCGGGCTACGAAGCGCCGCCGCCACGGATAGAGGAGCCGGTACCAGGCGCATTGCCGCCCGCGCTCACGGCAGCAGGACTGCTGGCTGACGAAGAATAGGTGCGGAAGTAGAATTCGTTGCGGTTTGCCGCGTCAAAGTAGAAAGCCCGCCTCCATAGGAGACGGGCTTTCTGTTTGCCGCCATCGCCCCTACTTGAAGACTACGGTGGCCTGGTTCGAGCAGGCCGTGGTTCCCGCCTGACATACCTTGAACACGTAGGTGGCGGCACCCTGGAAGGTCCGGCCGTTGGTGTCGCTCCCGTCATTGGCGGTTGTTCTCAGCCGGGCTCCGTTGCGGTAGATATCCATCATCGCCCCTGTTGCCCCGGTCCATTTCAGGCTCATGTATTGAACGGCTCCCTCCTGTCTGCCAGTCGCGGTCAGTCGGATGCTCTCGAACGTCACGGTCGCCTCGTTCGAGCAGACGGTGGTTCCAGCCTGACACACTTTGAACACGTAGGTGGCGGCACCCTGAAAGGTGCGCCCGTTGGTGTCGCTGCCGTCGTTGGCCACGGTGCGCAGGCGCGAGCCGTTGCGATAGATGTCGACCTTGGCTCCGGTGGCGCCGCTCCACTTGAGCGACATGTACTGGACGGTGCCGTCGGAGCGGCCCGTCGCCGACAAGGCGATGCCGGCCGTCCGAAGCTGCACCGTCGCGCTCGCTTGAGCGTGGCGCTCCTCCGTGGTCGCATCAGCGGTGAATAAGACGTTGACAGAGACCTCGACCGGACCTGGCTCGAAGCGCCCCTCATCCGCAGCCACCTCGCCTTCCCAGTGGGTCACATCATCGCAGTTGCTGGATGCGAACAGCGACCCTTGGGAGGCGGGAGCGTCCCCCTGTTGGACCGCGCCGAATAACTCGAAGAAGGCCGATCGTGAGCAGGTGACTGTGCCGCTGATCGTGGCGATGCCGGTAGCGGGATTCAGGGTCCCCACGCCATCAATCGTCACGCCGACCTCGATCCCCCGGTCCACATTGAGGACCAGGTTCCCGCCCGGTTCGCCGGCCGGCGTCCCGATCATGAAGAAGTAGGTCCTACCAGCGATGGCCTCGAACGTCATGCTGCCGTAATCGCTGCAGCCGACCCGGGTCAGGTTGCCCCGCGTCCCGGTGAAGACCGAGATGGCCTGGTCTGGGCGGCTGGCGACCGTGTTCGCGTTGATCCGCAGGTTCTCGGTCGGGGTGAACCGGTACCAGACCGTGTGGTCGACGAGGTTGCAGACTTCAACCACCGGATCGTCGGCGGCGGCGGTTGCCTCACTGGTGTTTACGATGGGGTTGAAGCTGGGGTTGAAGGGGAGAGCGGCGATAACCACGGCGTTGTCGAAGTCATCGTTCGCTGGGGCGGCCAGTGCAGTTGCATCAGCATTGGGTTTGTCGCCAGCCGTGGTCGGCAGATCATGGGAACAGGCAGGTATCGAAGCGGCGATAGCGGTCGCCAAAAGTCTCGCGACGACCACCTTGAACGGTGGTTTCATATGTCTCTCCTTCGGGCCTGAACTACTTTCCGAGCCTGAATAAGGCTGTCTAAACGCATCCAGCTACGAGCCCCAGCATTAACTGCCGGCCGTTCCCCAATTCACACTCGTTTGGTCAAGCAGAAGTCAAGGATGGACCAATTAGCGGGGGCAGCGGGACGGCAGGGCAGCAAAAGAACGGCGCTCAGGTTCACTTCCTGGGCGCCGTTTTCGTTCGGTAATCTTGCTGCTGCCCTGCTGCCCTGCTCTTATTGCACCTTGGTATTTCGGGTCTCGACCATGGTCATCCAGTTTCCATCGGGGCCGAGAACCTCCAGCTTGAACGTATGGGCGGTGGGCGACAGCTCCTTGATCATGACCCGGGTCTTGACCTTGCTCCCACCGAACGTCGCTTCATCAGTGTAGGTCCAGGTGTCGCCCTGGACCGTGCCCTTGGGGACGGTTGCCATGCCCATGTTGGTGTTGTCGACGGCGTAGTAGGTATAAACCTTCTCCTCGGTACTGTACCCGAGTATGCCGAGACCCTTGTTGGGACCCATCGGGCCGCTCCCCTCATAGCGACACACTACGCTGAACCGTCCCTCGAACCATTCGCACGTGTCGTTGGAGATCATCTTGCCTCCGGGACCCATTGGGCCCGGCTTCACGTCGCCCTCCGCCTTCCACTTGCCGACGAAGTACCCGAGCCGCTTGTGCTCGGGCCCAGGCTTGGGCATCTGAGGCGCCTGTCCGGTCGCGATCTGGGGAGCCGTGGCCAGAACCACAGCGACACCGATAAGCAGCGATCGTCTCATGCCTCCTCCTTCGTGGGCGGCCCAGGAACATCCTTCGTAGGCAACATGCGGCCGGGCTAACGCCAGCGGAAGAGGCGCACGGCAAGCAGGAAGCTCGCCACCATCCACGCGACAATGACTCCCACCTCCGGCGCCAGCGTCTGCCAGCCGGCCCCGCGAAGAATGTTGGCGCGCAGGGCGTCCACCACGGCAGTCAGGGGTAATGCCTGGATGAACGGCTGGAGCGGTTCGGGAAACCGGGAGGCGGCGAAGAAGACGCCCGAGAAGATCCACATCGGGAGCATGACGAGATTCATGAGCCCCGATGCGCCCTCCATCGTCTGGACCCGCGAGGACACCAGAAGGCCAATGGAGGTAAAAGCCAGGGATGAAATGACGCAGATGCCCACGAGCGTGATAAGCGACCCGCGGAATGGTACCCCGAAGACCAGCGCCCCGAATCCCAGCAGGAGCCCTACCTCGATAACGAGCAGGGTGAGGCGGGAGAGCACGAAGGACGCAAGATATTGCGGTCGTGACATCGGTGTCGCGATCAAACGCTTGAGCAGCCGCTTCTTTCTGGCATCGACAATGGCAAACCCCACACCCCAGATCCCACTGCCCATCAAGTTCATGCCCAATAATCCCGGGACCAGAAAGTCGATGTAGCGGGAGCCGCGCTCGTGCACTATCCGCTCACTCAGCGGGAGGAGATCTTGCCTTCCGGCGGCTCGTTGCAGCACATCGTCCACCACGAGGCGCGCAGTGCGGCTTTCGGGACGAGCATCGTCGTAGCGATACTCCACGCTCCCGTCGGCGAAGGGCAGGACGATGATGGCGACTTCGCCGGTTCGAAGCGCCTCCCCGGCTTCCGATTCACTCGATGTCGAGACCTCGATGCCCCAAGTCTTTCGGAGGGCTTCTACCATCGGCGATGGTGCCGTATCGCTGGCGACTACCGCAACGCTGACGAGATCCGGCGCGCGGCTGCGGAAGGCTATACCGAGCCCGGCCGCAAGCAGCACAGGGAAAATGAAGACCCAAAAGACGGCCTCCGGCTCCCGGAAGAACTCGCGGTACCGGACCCTGGTGAGCTGGACCAATGGGTGCTGGCCCCAGCCGCGCGACCTACTCATCGCGGAGGTGGCGCCCCGTGAGAGAGACGAAGACGTCCTCCAGGGTTGCTGAGTGGGTGCGAAGCTCGGCCAGCTGGGCGCCCTGTCGCCGCAGCTCGCTCAGCAGGGCAGGCATGGCCAGGTGCAGCTCCTCGACCTGAAGGCGGTAGTTCCCCTCCCGCTGGTTGGCGGCGGAGACGCCCTCGATGTGGAGGAGAGCCGTCTCGTCTACTACACTGCCGCCCGCAAGTGCGAACTCGAGGACGTGCTCGGCCCGGAGCTGGGCTACCAGTTCCCGCGGCGTCCCCAAGGCGATTCGCTTGCCGTGGTCGACGATCGCAACCCGGTCGCAGAGCCGCTCGGCCTCTTCCATATAGTGGGTGGTCAACAGGATGGAACGGCCGGCAGACTTCAGGCCCTCGATGAGGGACCACAGCTGCCTGCGGGACTGGGGGTCGAGCCCCGTGGTCGGCTCATCGAGAAAGAGCAGCTCCGGATCGCCGACCAGGGCGCAGGCCAGGGCCAGCCGCTGCTTCTGGCCCCCGGACAGGGCGCCCACCCGGGCATGCACCTTTTCGCCCAACTGTACCATGGCGATGACTTCGGCGGGAGCCGGCCCGGCCCGGTAGAAGCTGCGAAAGAGCTGCACCGTCTCATCGACCGTCAGCTTCTCCGAGAACTGGGTCTCCTGGAGCGAGATACCGAGCCGCTGGCGCAGCTCATGGTCGTCCCGCGACCACCGGCGCCCTAATACCTCGACCTCCCCCGCGTCCGGGGAGTTGAGCCCCTCGCAGATCTCGATCGTGGTCGTCTTACCCGCTCCATTGGGGCCCAGGAGGCCGAAACACTCGCCGGTATGGACCTCGAGGTCGAGTCCGTCCACGGCGATCACATCCTGGTAGGCCTTGCGGAGATTGCGGACCTGAAGGGCTACTCCGGAGGCAGGAAATTCCATGGCAGAATCATAACGCTCCAGAACGAGGGAACGAATTGGACGAGGGAACGGTGGTCAGTCGTTCAGCTTGTCCATCGTTCCATCGTTCAGCACCTACCGCCTGTTCAGTCTTGTGGTGGCTTGCTCCAGCTGGACCGGAGGGTTTCCCAGGCGCTCTGCCATTCGTCAGGCCGCACCAGCAGCACATAGCCAACCAGGACGCCGGCCATGTAAACAACGGTCTGCACCATCGGGGAGGGATCTGAGGCACTAAGAATCATGGAGATTACCTTGCCGTTCCGGCGGTCTGAATAAGTTGTGCGTTGAGGGCTTGTGAAATCCGTTCCTTCGAATCCACCAGGTGGGCCCTGGTGTATGGGTCCAGCTCGGCGCCGCGCCGCAGCAGCGTCCGGTCCAACTCTCCACCCAGCTCCACCAGGGTAGCGCGGGCCAGGGTTCGGGCGTCCTCAGGCGTATCCGGCACGGGGTTCACGATCATCCGAATGAGGCTGTTCAAGTGGAGCCGCTGGAGATCGCGCCGGACCGACGTGATGTTCCGCGGCGCCGGTGTCTTGCCTGGCGCCAGGTAGGCGGCTTCGGCCCAGATTGCGCGCGTGAGGGTGTTGAACACCTCGGGGATCGTCAGCGTCGGCTCACTCTCGGTCGCGCGGAGCTCGGCGTCCCGAATCCGCGACAGTACGGCGGGATCGAGCACCTGTCCCAGCAAGGACGCCTGCTGCGCCGTGGCCCAACTGTGGATCGGGAAGTCGATCCGCCCGTCGGCTCCCGGGTTGGACCCCCAGTGTCTCCAGCGGTCCGGGCCCAGGCGGCTCAACAGCTCAGGACGGAACCGGTAGGCCTGTTCCCCGAAGGCTGCATCCGTTAGAAACGCGAGCGCCTCACGCTGTCGCGCCGCAGGTACGGTCACCAGCGCCGGCCGTGCGGACGGGTCGCCACGATGATCGCGAGCCGTAGTGGCCCCGCCGAGGTACTTCGTGGTGACCAGAATCGCATACCAGCGATCGTTCAGCAGATCGGTGAACGCCGACCGGAGTCGCGCATAGCCCTGGCCCGGCGCCACCATCCGGGTGTCGAGTGAGTCGAACAGCCCGTTGATCAGGGTGACCCGGTCGCGAGCCCACTCCAGTGGATCGCTGGTCTGGTCGTAGCGGGACACCGTCGGATCCAATCCCAGCCCTCCAAACCCAGCGTCCTCATCCGTGCCATACAGGTGCGCCGGCCGGGCCGCTTCGGCGGCCACCGCTCGAAGCGCATTTATTTCTGCGTCGGGCGTCCATACCGGGGCCGGCCCAGTGGACCCCTTGGCGCTCCCCTCTGCAAGGTCGCGGGGACCGACGCCGGAGTAGCCATAGCGTATGGCCCACCGGTCGTACGTCCCGACGGTGCCGCTGTGGTAGTCCCCCTGATCCCGGGGGTCGAGCGAGAGAGCCGGGGGGCTGTAATCCATCACCGACACACCGAGGCCGTGCGCCTGAGTGAACTTCCGATCCGTCAGCTGAGCCTTGGTGATTCCGGCAGAACCGCGGAAGTTGTGGCGCAGCCCCAGCGTGTGCCCGATCTCGTGCATGACCAGCGCCTTCAGCGCCTGGCCGATGTACCGCCTGGTGGCGGCCGCGGTCGCGGGTCCGCTCCTCGAGCTCAGAACGGCGCGGGTCAGAGTGCCCTGCCGCCGCATACCGTCAGCGAGGCTGCAGAGGCGGGTGTCTCCCTCGGAAGCGGCCGCGGCAGAGTCTTCCACAAACACCGAGCGGATCGCCGTTGCCGGGGGCAGATATTCGCCCGACTCACCGCGCCACGTCTGAATCCAGGAGGCCGAGATCAGCACGTCCGAATTCAGGATTTCGCCGGTGCGCGGGTCCACGTTCGAGGGGCCGACCGCGTAGACGCTACGATTGGTGGCGGTCCAGCGCACAGTCGAGTAACGCGCGTCTTCGGCGCTCCAGAGGGTGTCCTCCGGAGCATCCATGACCTTGATCGCGTTCCGAAAGCCCGCCTCCTCGAAGGCGCGGTTCCACTCGAGTATCCCTGAGCGGACCCAGGCCCTCCATTCGGTGGGCACCGTGCGATCGATATAGTAGACGATCGGCTCGACTGGCTCACTGAGGGCGGCGTTGGGGTCCCGCTTCTCCAACCGCCAGCGGTTCACGTAGCGAACGAAGAAGCTCTCGGCGGTGTCGCGCGAGAAATCCTTGATCGCCGACACGAAGTAGCCCACCCGCTCGTCGGCGTAGCGGGGGCGCATTGGATTGGCTGGCAGCTCGAGGAGCGAATAATGCACGCCCACGGGGATCCAGCGGTAGTCCGATACCGTCTCCAGTCCAAGGTTCCGGCTGGCCTGATACGTCAGCCGGACGCCGGCCTCGAGGTTCGCGGGAAATAGCCGGATCTGTTCGATGCTCGACCGCTCGCGGTCCAGCATGACGGTGCCGGAGAGCTTCCGCTGCGCCACTACACCCTGAAAGAAGGCACCCAGGTCGGCCCAGTCGGACAGCAGGAACGGAGCGACATCAACCAGGATCTCGCCGTCGTCGCGCATGGTCGCGATAGCGAACGATTGGGCCACCGAATTGCCGAACGAGTAGTCCACCGTGCGGGCCATGGGACTTCCCGGAGCTGCGGCGAAGCGGGGGTTTACCACCTGGAGTTCGATGCGGTCACCGGCGCGATGGAAGCGCACCAAGTCCGACCGGATGGAGGCGCCGCCGTCCAGGCCCAGCTCCCCGATGCCACGGGATAACTGCGTGACCAGGAGGTAATCCCGGTCCAGTTGACCGGGGGTGAGGGAGAGGTAGGCCTTATCCCGCTTCAGGTACAGTGTGAAGATGCCGGTGCGAACTTCGGCGCCCTTGGTTACGTCTGAGAATGACTTCCAGGGACCATCTTTGGGATTGTTGCCCTGGTGGAATACGGCGTCACGGGCGAGGTCGGTCCCCCCATTCTCGCCCGCGGCCGCAGCGCGCACCGGAGGTGGCGCTTCCGGTGTTTGCGCGTGGGCGTTGATGGCGCTGCACCCGGCGAGAAGAGCGCCGAGGAACCATCGGGCTGAGTGGGGCACGGCAACTCCGTTGCAACTGGCTATGGGCTATTCGCTATCGGCTATTGGCAGCTGCGGCGAATGACGGACGTCGTTCTTGAGTCGGCTGTCAGCCAATAGCCAAAGACCAATAGCCAACAGCCTCTGGACGAGGGGCAAGTTGGGGGCCGCAAGCGGAAGTGGCGGTAAACTTGGGATTTCAGAGAGGTTGCGAGGCTTCGACCTTTCAAAAAGCCAGCCCCGAGCGCAAAAAGCAGCAAGGATCACCAGCTGGCTGCCGCACTGTTACTTGAGGAATACTTGACCTGGTGCGCCTATCACTTGGGGTAACCCGAACCGTACCGCCCCAGGGAGGTTCCATGTTGACCCGCTCGTGTCTCCTGAAACGGCCCTGTATGCGACATCCAAGGGTCGTGCCTGCTGTCAGTTGGGCTTGGTTGCCGGTGGCAATCCTGCTGTTTGGCTGCGACGCGGCGAACAGCCCTCTTGGACCAGATACGAACACCGAGCGGGGGGTGCAAGCCGAGCCCTTGTCCATGGACCAGGTGATTCAAATGGTCACGCCGCCAGGTTTGCGCTCGTATCGGCAGCATACTCACCCGGCGATCTCCCGGGGTCCTGTGTCGCTGGCTCAGCAGCTGTACCGGAGTCTCGCGGTCTCAGTCAGTCAGCCCACCGATTTGGGAGTCACCTTCGGGAGCAATGAAGGCTCTGTCGCGATGGCTATCAATTCCTCGGGACAGATCGCCGGCTGGACTACTCCGACCGAGGGCCCACAGGTAGTCAACGCAATCCTCTGGAAGAGTGATGGAACTCCGGTGAAGCTGGGAAAGCTGACCGATCAGGGTCAAGCGTCCGCCAGGCACCTGAATGATGGAGGGGTGGTTGTGGGAGCAGAGAACCAACCCGATGAGCGGTTCGGGTGGCGGTTACATGCCATCCGCTGGAGCTCGGGTGGCTCGCTGATGGTGCTCCCCTGGATCCCGGAGGCTCGGAACCAGTCAGCCATGGCGATCAACACGAGTGGTGTCGTGGTAGGGTGGGCGGAACTCGTCACAGGGGGCACCAAAGCGGTACGATGGGACGATCAAGGCGCTCATGTGCTCCCTGGTAACAACGGGGCTGCGTACGATATCAACGACGCTGGGACAACGGTCGGGTATGTGGAAGTCCCTGGTCTGGCGCCGGCGATCTGGTCTCCGACAGGCAGCTTAACAATCCTGGCTCTGCCAGACGGGGACACCTTCGGAACTGCGACTGGCATCAACAACATGGGGCAGGTGGTCGGAACAACCGGGCGGAGTAATGGGCCGGAGCTCACGCATCACGCGGTGATCTGGGCACCCGACGGAACGGCGACAGTGATCCCAGACTCGGAAATGGGCGAAGCCACGAAGATCAACGATGCGGGCGTGGTTGTGGGTTATGCCGAGAACGTCTCCCCCGATCTGCCGGGGTCGACAGGAGTGATCTGGGCCAATGGTCAAAGGATTTTGGCGCCACCGTCTCCGGCGGTACGGACCGGTCTCAACGACCTGAGCGAGACCCAACTCGCGGGCGTGTTCTACCGCGATCTGCAGGTCCGTGCGGCCCGCTGGTCATTCGATCCGTCTCCGGCGCAGTTCAGCTTTAAGGGGTTCTTTGCGCCGGTCCGGAACCCGGGTAGCTCCGCGCCGTACGTCGTCAACCGGGTCAAGGCCGGCAGCGCCATACCGATCAAATTCAGCCTGAAGGGAAACCAGGGGCGTGACGTGCTGGCCGGAGGAAACCCTCGCTCGAAGCCGGTTGCATGTACGCTGGCTGATAACAGCGGCGGCCAGCCGACCAAGTCTGTGGGCGGGGGTTTGACGTATCACCGCCGCGCCGACCGGTATCGCTATACATGGAAGACGAAGAAGGCCTGGGCCGGCACCTGCCGCCAGCTCATGGTAGGGCTGACTGATGGATCTGTTCACCGCGCATTATTCAGGTTTCATTGAGGATTGAGGAGGCATCTCGGGCGGTCCGACAGGGGCCATCTTCGGGGGTGGCCCTTTGTCGTGGCGCGAAACCACGATGGTTAGCGCGCTTGACCGTAGGGGTCGAGGCTTCTAGCTTTGCAAGCTGCCCCCGAACCGGGGTTCTATCGTTCCCAAGCTCGAAAGTTATGCCGACTATCAATCAGCTTATCCGGCGCGGCCGGAAAGACGTCGAGGCCAAGGACAAGGCGCCGGCCCTCAAGGACAATCCCCAGAAGCGTGGGGTCTGCACCCGCGTATACACTACCACTCCGAAGAAGCCGAACTCGGCGCTGCGGAAAGTCGCCCGTGTGCGGCTGACCAACGGCTTCGAGGTGACGGCTTATATCCCGGGTGAAGGGCACAACCTCCAGGAGCACTCCATCGTGCTCATTCGCGGCGGCCGAGTGAAGGATCTCCCGGGCGTTCGCTACCATATCGTACGGGGCACGCTCGACTCTGCGGGGGTGAACGATCGCCGCAAGAGTCGGTCGAAGTATGGCGCCAAGCGTCCCAAGGCCGCGGGCAGTGCTCCGGCCGCCAAGGGGGGTAAGAAGTGAGCCGCCGCAATAAGTCGGTGAAGCGGCCGGTGCCGCCGGATCCCCGCTACGACAGCCAGACGGTGTCGAAGTTCGTCAACAATCTGATGTTCGAGGGCAAGAAGAGCGTGGCCGAGGGAATCTTTTATACGGCCATGGATCTCATTGAGGAGCGTACCACCCAGCCGGGCGTGTCGGTCTTCAAGCAGGCCATCAACAACGCCAAGCCGACGCTCGAGGTGAAGAGCCGCCGAGTCGGCGGTGCCTCTCTTCAGGTGCCGGTCGAGGTTCGGCCCGACCGCCGGACCGCGCTGGCCATGCGTTGGATCATCTCCTTCTCCCGGGCCCGTACCGAGAAGACGATGGCCGAGCGGTTGGCCGCGGAGCTGATTCTGGCGTCCAAGGGTGAAGGAAATACGATCAAGAAGAAGGAAGACACGCACCGAATGGCGGAAGCGAACCGCGCTTTCGCGCACTATAGGTGGTAAGCTTGCCATGAGCGTAGTCGACAGGGCGGTAGATAGCGGGGCGCTTCGAGAGAGGCGCCCTTTTTGTCGATCTATGCCGGGGTCTCAACTTCGTCTCCCGCGCAGGGTTGACACTGGTAGTCAACCCAGTATTTTCCTCGGGCTTGGCGCTTTTTGGTACGCCAGGCCAACATCGGATTACGTGGCCAGCGTTCGACCTCGGTCACCTCTGATCTTCAAATAGACAACGCGTGGGGCCCTGCTGGGGTCCTCGTTCAGGGGTTCAAGCCCGGACGTGCGCGGAGCGATACCACGGGGTCTCCCGGTCGGTCGCCCCGCTTTTTCGTTAGGTGTAGACGGTAGGTGATGCGGCGGTAGATACAGCGGCGGTAAGGCGGTAGGAAGTTCAAGCCCTACCGCCGGGCGGGGAGGAGGGTGGTGAGGTACCGCCCTACCGCCATAGCACCGGATTGAAATCAGAAAGACGAGTAGAATGGCCCGACAGACCACCCTCGATCGATATCGCAACATCGGCATCATGGCCCACATCGATGCCGGGAAGACGACTACGACCGAGCGGATCCTCTACTACACCGGCAAGAACTACAAGATCGGTGAGGTGCACGAGGGCGCCGCCACCATGGACTGGATGGAACAGGAGCAGGAGCGGGGAATCACCATCACTTCCGCTGCCACCACCTGCTTCTGGACCCGGAACGGCACTCCCTACCGCATCAACATCATCGATACGCCGGGGCACGTGGACTTCACCGTCGAGGTGGAGCGCTCGCTTCGCGTGCTCGACGGCGCCGTCACCCTGCTGGACTCCGTGGCCGGTGTCGAGCCCCAGACCGAGACCGTCTGGCGTCAGGCCGATCGGTACGGCGTTCCCCGGCTCATCTTTGCCAACAAGATGGACCGGGTCGGTGCCGACTTCGACCGCTGCATGAGCATGATCCGCGACCGTCTCACCAAGAAGGCCTATCCGATCCAGCTTCCGGTCGGCTCGGGTGAAATGTTCACCGGTCATATCGACGTGATCCGCCGGGTCGAGTACATCTTCGACGACGAGACCCTGGGGAAGACCTTTACCGAGATGCCGGTTCCCGAGGCGTACCGGGAGCGGGTCGAGGCCGCCCGCCACGAGGTGATCGAGGCCGCGGTCGAGCATGACGATGAGCTGATGGAGAAGTATCTCGGCGGCGCCGAGCTGAGCTACGAGGAGATTCAGCGCGCCATCCGAAAGGCGACCACCTCTGGCTCCATCGTGCCGGTGCTGTGCGGGGCCTCGTTCAAGAACAAGGGTGTCCAGGCGCTGCTCGACGCGGTCATCGATTATTTGCCGAGTCCGGAGGATGTCCCGCCGATCGTGGGGCACCTGCCGCTGCATGACGAGACCCACGTCGAGCGCTGCGCCTCGGATGGCGAGCCGTTCTCCGCGCTGGCGTTCAAGGTGGCCACCGATCCCTACGTGGGCCGGCTGACCTTTTTCCGGGTCTATTCCGGATCGCTCAAGTCCGGCAGCTACGTGTACAACAGCACCAAGGACAAGCGGGAGCGCATCGGCCGGCTGCTGCAGATGCATGCCAACAAGCGCGATGAGATCGAGGAGGTGCTCGCCGGCGACATCGCGGCGGCCATCGGGCTCAAGGACACCCGCACCGGCGACACGCTGTCGGACGAGGACAAGCCGATCATCCTCGAGGCGATGAAGTTCCCGAATCCGGTGATCGACGTCGCCATTGAGCCGAAGACGAAGGCCGACCAGGACAAGCTGGCCACCGCCCTTCAGAAGCTGCAGGAGGAGGATCCGACCTTCCGGGTGCGGTCCGACCAGGAAACCGGCCAGACCATCATCGCCGGCATGGGTGAGCTGCACCTGGAGATCCTGGTCGACCGGATGAAGCGTGAGTTCAAGGTCGAGGCCAACGTCGGCAAGCCGCAGGTCGCCTTCCGGGAGACGGTCAAGAAGGCCGTCACCAACGTCGAGGGCAAGTTCATTCGCCAGTCCGGCGGCAAGGGCCAGTACGGCCACGTGGTGATCAATTTCGGACCGAGCGAGCCGGGCGGCGGGTTCGTCTTCGAGGACAAGATCGTAGGTGGCGTCATTCCGCGCGAGTTCATCAAGCCGGTGGAAGCCGGCATCCGCGAGGCGCTGGAAAACGGCGTGCTGGCCGGCTATCCGATGGTGGATGTGAAGGCGACCCTGGTCTTCGGCAGCTACCACGACGTGGACAGCTCGGAAATGGCGTTCAAGATCGCGGGTTCCATGGCGGTCAAGGAAGCGGCCCGCATGGCCAACCCGATCCTGCTCGAGCCGGTGATGGAGGTCGAAGTGGTGAGTCCCTCCGACTTCCTGGGCGACGTGATCGGCGACCTCTCCAGCCGGCGCGGCAAGATCGGCGGGATGACTCAGCGGGGCGATGCGCAGGTCGTCGCGGCGGACGTCCCACTGGCGGAGATGTTCGGGTACTCCACCACTCTTCGGAGCATGACCCAGGGCCGGGCGGTGTACACGATGCAGTTCGATCACTATGAGGAAGTGCCGAAGGGGATTGCCGAGCAGATTATTTCAAAGGCGAAGAGCTAGTCACAGTCACCAGCCGCCAGCCTCCAGCCAGACTGGTGACTGACGACTGGCGACCAGCACAACCACCGGATATCGGGAAACGAAGCAACCATGGCCAAAGCCAAATTCGAGCGGACGAAGCCGCATGTGAACGTGGGGACGATCGGGCACGTGGACCACGGGAAGACGACGTTGACGGCGGCGATCACGGCGATCCAGGCGAAGAAGGGGATGGCGCAGTTCACGGCGTATGACCAGATCGACAAGGCGCCGGAGGAGCGGGAGCGGGGGATCACGATCGCGACGGCGCACGTGGAGTACGAGAGCGACAAGCGGCACTACGCGCACGTGGACTGCCCGGGTCACGCGGACTACGTGAAGAACATGATCACGGGGGCGGCCCAGATGGATGGGGCGATCCTGGTGGTGAGTGCGGCGGACGGGCCGATGCCGCAGACGCGGGAGCACATCCTGCTGGCCAAGCAGGTGAACGTGCCGTACATCGTGGTGTTCATGAACAAGGTGGACATGGTGGACGACCCGGAGCTCCTGGAGCTGGTGGAGCTGGAGGTGCGGGAGCTGTTGTCGAGCTACGACTTCCCGGGGGACGACACGCCGATCATCAAGGGGAGCGCGTTGCAGGCGCTGGAGAGCGGGGACCCGAAGTCGGAGCAGGGGCAGAAGATCCAGGAGCTGCTGGATGCGCTGGACAGCTATATCCCGCAGCCGAAGCGGGAGATCGACAAGCCGTTCCTGATGCCGGTGGAGGATGTGTTCTCGATTACGGGTCGGGGGACGGTGGCTACGGGCCGGATCGAGCGGGGGGTGGTGAAGGTGGGGGAGGAGGTTGCGCTGGTGGGGTTCAACAGTGCCAAGAAGACGGTGGTCACCGGGGTGGAGATGTTCCGCAAGCTGCTGGACCAGGGGGAGGCGGGGGACAACGTGGGGCTCTTGCTGCGTGGGATCGAGAAGGCGGAGATCGAGCGGGGAATGGTGCTGGCGAAGCCGGGGAGCATCACGCCGCACACGCACTTCGAGGCGGAGGTGTATGTGCTGACGAAGGAGGAGGGGGGCCGGCACACGCCGTTCTTCAAGGGGTACCGGCCCCAGTTCTACTTCCGGACCACGGACGTGACCGGGAGCTGCGAGCTGCCGGGCGGGGTGGAGATGGTGATGCCGGGGGACAACGTGCAGATGACGATCGAGCTGATCACGCCGATCGCGATGGACGAGGGGCTGCGCTTTGCCATCCGCGAGGGTGGCCGCACCGTGGGCGCTGGCGTGGTGACGAAGATTCTCAAGTAAAGAGAGCGAGCAAACTATGGCCCAGAGAATTCGAATCCGCTTGAAAGCCTTCGACCACGTGGTCCTCGACCAGGCCGCGGCCGATATCGTGCGCACTGCCGAGAAGACCGGCGCGCAGGTGTCCGGGCCGATCCCGCTGCCGGTGAAGACGGAGCGCTGGACGGTGCTGCGCAGCCCGCACGTCGACAAGAAGAGCCGGGAGCAGTTCGAGCTGCGCACCCACAAGCGGCTCATGGACATCAATGACTCCCGCCCGCAGACCATGGACGCGCTGACGAAGCTTGACCTGCCGGCGGGCGTGGACGTCGAGATCAAGGTCGAATAGCAATGACCATCGGACTGATCGGCCGCAAGCTCGGCATGACGCGGGTCTTCTCGGAAGACGGAACCGCGGTTCCGGTGTCGGTCATCGAGGCCGGACCTTGCCGCGTGGTGCAAGTGCGCGATGGCGGGGTTCAGCTGGGATTCGGGGTTCGGCGCAAGCAGCGCACCAACAAGGCCCAGCTGGGCCACGCCAAGAAGGCGGGGCTCGACGTGGCGCCCCAGGTGCTGCGCGTCTTTACCGTCAACGGCGACGCACCGGCTCCCGGCGCTGAGGTTAAGGTGGACATCTTCGCGCCGGGCGAGCTCGTCAAGGTCACCGGCACGACCAAGGGCCGCGGCTTTCAGGGTGTGGTTCACCGCCATGGCTTCGGCGGCGGTCCGGCCACCCACGGAAATACCCGGCACCGCAAGCCCGGCTCGATCAGTCCGGGCACCGACCCGTCCCGTGTAATCAAAGGCAAGCGGATGCCGGGCCACATGGGCGCCGAGCGGCACACCGAGCTGGGCCTCCGGGTGGTCAAGGTCGATCCGGAGCGGAATCTTCTGTTCGTGCGGGGCGCCATTCCCGGATCCAAGAACGGCATCGTGACCGTCGCGAAGCAGGGAGGGCCGAGTCGCCATGATTGAAGCGCCCCACTACTCGTCGGCCGGGGCCAAGCGCGACGCCAACTTCGCGCTGCCGGCGGAATACTTCGACGGCACCATCAACGAGCCGGTCCTGCACCAGGCCGTGAAGGTGTACCTGAACAACCAGCGTCAGGGCACCCACATGACCAAGACCCGGAGCTTCGTCTCCGGTGGCAATCAGAAGCCCTGGAAGCAGAAGGGCACCGGGCGGGCCCGGCAGGGTTCCACCCGCGCGCCTCACTGGCGGGGTGGCGGCATCGTGTTCGGGCCGTCGCCGCGGGATTATCGCACCGAGATCCCGCGCAAGGTGAAGCAGCTCGCGCGCAAGAGCGCGCTGAATGCCCGGGCCCGGGAAGGCGCGGTACACGTGGTCGAGCGGCTCGCGTTCCGGGCGCCCAAGACCGCACAACTGGTGGAGTTGCTCGCGAGCCTCGGCGTGAACGGGCGCAAGACGCTCGTGCTCACCGCTGGGCACCATCCGAATGCGTACCTCAGCGGCCGCAATCTTCAGGGCGTGGAGGTCATGTCCTATCCCGAGGCGTCGGCCTACGACATTCTGTGGTCCGAAGTCGTGGTCGTCGAGGAAGGGGCGCTGACCGGCGTCATGCCGGAGCCGCTGCCCGAAGAAACCGAGGCGGAAAAAGCGGAAAGGGCGGATAGAAAGCCGAAGCGGACAACCGCCGCCAAGCCTGCGGGCAAGGCCAGGAAGCCCAAGGCCGAGAAGCCCAAGGCCGAGAAGAAGCCGGCGGCTAAGGCGAAGGCGGCAAAGAAGACCACGGCGAAGAAGTCTGCGAGCAAGCCGGCGAAGAAGGCCGCGCCCAAGAAGAAGAAGGGGTCCAAGTAATGCCGACGCTACATCAGGTCGTGGTCCGGCCGGTAGTAACCGAGAAGAGCTCGGCCGCATACCAGACGCGCAAGGAGTACACCTTCGAGGTGCACCCCGAGGCGAACAAGTTCCAGATCCGGGACGCGCTTCAGAAGCTGTTCAACGTCACCGTGACCGATGTTCGCACCATGCAGGTGCGCCGGCGCGAGGTCACGCGCGGTCGCTATCGGGGCGCCACAGCCCGGTGGAAGAAGGCGATCGTCACGCTCAAGGATGGCGACTCGATCGCCGTGTTCGAGGGCTGAGATGAGCATCAAACAGTTCCGACCCATGACGGCGGGCACCCGGTTTCGCTCCGTATCCGGCTTCGACGAGGTGACGCGCGCGACACCCGAGAAGTCGCTGCTCGAGCCGAAGAAGCGGACCGGCGGCCGCAACAACCAGGGCCACCTTACGTCCCGGCATCGCGGCGGCGGCCACAAGCGGCAGTACCGGAAGATCGACTTCAAGCGGAACAAGTTCGGTATCCCGGGCAAGGTGTCGGAGATCGAATACGATCCCAACCGGAGCGCCCGGATCGCCCTCATCGTGTACGCCGACGGCGAGAAGCGCTACATCCTGCACCCCAAGGGTCTGCAGCAGGGCGACACCGTTGTCTCGGGTCCCGGCTCCGACACCCGGACCGGCAACGCGGTTCCTCTGGGCGAGATCCCGCTCGGCACCACGGTGCACAACGTGGAGCTCAAGATCGGCAAGGGCGGCCAGCTGGCCCGGACCGCCGGGTCGAGCGCGCAGGTGGTGGCCAAGGAGGGCGACTACGTGACGCTGCGGCTCCGCTCCACCGAAATGCGCCTGGTGCACGGCCGCTGTCTCGCGACGGTGGGCGAGGTCGGGAACTCCGAGCACGAGCTGCTTTCGGTCGGCAAGGCCGGCAAGAGCCGGTGGCTGGGTAAGCGGCCCAAGGTGCGCGGCGTGGCGATGAACCCGGTGGACCACCCGCTCGGCGGCGGCGAAGGCAAGAGCTCCGGTGGCCGACCCCCCACATCACCGTGGGGCAAGGTCGAAGGCAAGAAGACGCGGCACCGGAAGAAGGGCTCGACCAAGATGATCGTGCGGGGTCGCAAACGGGGTAGAGCAACGACGTAGTGGAAAGTCACGAGTCACGAGTCACGAGTCACGAGATTAAATGGACCCGAAGTCCACGACTCGCGACTCGCGACTCTCGACCACTTAGAGAGCAAACATGGCACGTAGCGTAAAGAAGGGCCCTTTCGTTCAGGACGCGTTGATGACCAAGGTACAGGTCCTCAACAGCAAGAACGAAAAGCGGGTGGTGAAGACCTGGAGCCGGGCCAGCACGATTCTCCCTGAGTTCGTGGGCCACACCTTCGCGGTGCACAACGGGAACAAGTTCGTCCCGGTGTACGTCACCGAGAACATGGTGGGCCACAAGCTGGGAGAGTTCGCGCCCACTCGGCTCTTCCGGGGCCACAGCGGGAAGATCGTGGCCGACAAGAAAGCCAAGCCGGAGTAGCCATGAGCGGCCATGCGATCCAGCGGCTGGTGCGCCAGTCGCCCCGAAAGATGCGGCTCGTCATCGACCTCATCCGCGGCAAGGATGTGAACGAGGCGTATGCGATTCTGAAGTTCAACAAAAAGCTGGCAGCGAAGCAGATCGCCAAGACGCTCAAGTCGGCGGTGGCGAACGCGGAGCAGAAGGCGCTAAAGGAGAACGCCAGCTTCGATGCCGACGCGCTCTTCGTCAAGAAGGCGATCGTCAATGGCGGGCAGCCGCTGAAGCGGTTCACCGCCGCGGCGCAGGGCCGGGCGACGCCGATCCGGAAGCGCACCAGCCACGTGGAGATCCACGTGGAGACCAAGGAGAGCGAGTAATGGGCCAGAAGACGCATCCGATCGGGCTCCGGCTCGGCATCGTGCGGCAGTCGTCGTCGCGATGGTTCGCGACCAAGGATATGCCGGCGCTGCTGAAGGAAGACGAGCTGATCCGGAAGTACCTGAAGACCCGGTTGGGGCACGCGGCCATCTCGGAGATCCATATCGAGCGGCGGCCCGGCAAGGTCACTATCACCGTGCATACCGGCCGGCCGGGTGTCGTCATCGGCAAGCGCGGGGCAGAGGTGGACAAGCTGCGCGACGAGCTGGCCCAGCTGACCGGCAAGGAAGCGGCGATCAACGTCGAGGAGATCAAGCGGCCGGAGCTGTCGGCCCAGCTGGTCGGGGACAACATCGCCCACCAGCTCACGCAGCGCATCTCGTTCCGCCGCGCCATGAAGCGGGCGGTGCAGAGCGCCATGCGGATGGGCGCCCAAGGCATCAAGGTGCGGGCCGCCGGCCGCCTCGGTGGCGCCGAGATCGCCCGCACCGAGGGGTACCATGAGGGCCGGGTGCCGCTGCATACGCTGCGGGCCGATATCGACTACGCCACCAGCACGGCGAAGACGACGTACGGCACCATCGGCATCAAGGTCTGGATCTTCAAGGGCGAGGTGATCGAGGACGTGTCGGGCCGCACCTACAGCACGGGAGCCTGAGTCCGATGCTCGCGCCGAAGCGGATCAAGTTCCGCAAGACGTTCAAGGGCCGGACCAAGGGCATCGCCACCCGGGGGAACACGGTGGCGTTCGGTGAGTTCGGGCTGATGACCCTGGATCCGGGCTGGGTCACCAACCGGCAGATCGAGGCCTCGCGCGTGGCCATGACCCGCGAGATGAAGCGGGGCGGCAAGGTGTGGATCCGGATCTTTCCGGACAAGCCCATCACCAAGAAGCCCGCCGAAACGCGCATGGGGAAGGGCAAGGGGAATCCCGAGGGGTGGGTGGCGGTGGTCAAGCCCGGGCGGGTGTTGTTCGAGATCGAGGGCATCAGCGAGGACCTGGCCAAGAAGGCGCTCGCACTGGCCGCGGCCAAGCTCCCGGTCAAGACGCGCTTCGTGAAGCGGGAGGAAATCTAGGTGGCCAAGACCAACGAGCTGCGCGAGATGTCGCAGGAAAACCTGGAGACCAGGCTGGCCGAGCTCATCGAAGAGCGATTCCGCCTCCGGTTCCGGTCGGCCACCGAGTCGATCGAAAATCCGATGCGGTTTCGGACCATCCGCCGCGAGATCGCGCGGATCCAGACGATTTTAAAGGAGAAAGTCGCGAGTCGCGAGTCGCAAGTCACGAGCTAGGCTCGTGAACCGATTTCGTAATGCTCCCGACTCATGACTCGTGACTCGTGACTGACAGGACGACGAACATGGCTGAGCAGACAACCACGTCCCCCCGTACCCGGCGCAAGACCCGGATGGGTGTGGTCTCCAGCGACAAAATGGAGAAGACCGTCACCGTGACGCTGGTGCGGAGGTATGCGCACCCGGTGTACGGCAAGCAGGTTACCCGCACCAAGAAGGTAAAGGCCCGCAACGAGCACGGCGCCAAGGCGGGCGACACGGTGCGGATCATGGAGACGCGGCCACTCGCGAAGACGGTGAACTGGCGGGTGACCGAGATCGTAGAGCGAGCGAAGTAGAAAAGGCGTCCCTGACGAGGAAACAATGGTCCAGCAAGAAAGCATCCTCCGCATCGCGGACAACTCGGGCGCGCGCAAGGCCCTGGTCATCCGGGTCCTGGGCGGCAGCAAGCGCCGCTACGCAGGCCTGGGCGACACCGTGGTGGTGGCGATCAAGGACGCCATCCCCACCGGCCAGGTGAAGAAGGGGGATGTCGCCAAGGCGGTCATCGTCCGGACCGCCAAGGAGACCCGTCGGAAGGACGGCTCCTACATACGCTTCGACGAGAATGCGGCGGTTCTGATCAACGATGCCGGCGAACCGCGCGCCACCCGCATCTTCGGGCCGGTCGCCCGGGAGCTCCGTGAGAAGCGCTACATGAAGATCGTCTCACTCGCGCCGGAGGTTCTGTAGCATGAAGCCGCTCGTGTTCAAGAAGGCCAAGCGGATCCGCCACCAGGCGGCTACTCCGATGCGGCTGCACATCACCAAGGGCGACACGGTGCAGGTGATCTCGGGCGAGGACAAGGGCAAGCGCGGCCGGGTGCTCCGGGTCGACCCCAAGACCGGCCGGGTGACCATCGAGGGCGTGAACGTGGTGAAGCGGCATCGCCGGGCCACCAACACCGCCGAGGGCGGCATTGTGGAGTTTGCCGCGCCGATCCATCACTCGAAGGCGATGTTGATCGATCCCAAGAGCGGAGAGCCGAGCCGGGTCCGCCGCCGCCGCGACGCCGATGGAACCGTCGAGCGGATCGCGGTCAAGTCGGACCAGCCGATTCCAAGGAGCAGGTAGCATGGCGGAGACCAAAGAGGCCGGAAAGGCCGGCAAAGGCGGGAAGGGTGGAGCCGCCGCGGCGCCAAAGGCCGGTGCAGCCCCTCAGGGCGGAGGGAAGGGGAAGGAAAAGGGAGCCGCCGCTGCGGTCGACCACGCCCCCAAGGCCATGGAGGGCAAGCCGCGGCTCCAGGAGTACTACGAGCAGACGGTGCGGCCTCGGCTGGCCAAGGAGTTTGGTCTGGCCAATCCCAACCAGCTGCCCCGCCTGGTCAAGATCGTGCTGAACGTGGGGATGGGTGACGCGGCCAAGAATCCGAAGCAGCTCGATGCCGCGGTGGAGGAGCTGGGCCTGATCACGGGCCAGCGCGCCACCGTCACCCGAGCCAAGAAGGCGATTGCCAATTTCGGGCTTCGGGCCGGTATGCCGGTCGGGGCCGCCGTCACCCTGAGGGGGGCCCGGATGTACGAGTTTCTGGACCGGTTCATCAACCTGGCGATCCCGCGGATCCGCGACTTTCGCGGCCTGCCGACGCGAAGCTTCGATGGGCGGGGAAACTACACCTTCGGGATCAAGGAGCAGATGATTTTCCCGGAGATCGACTTCGACCGGGTCGAGAAGATCCATGGCATGGACATCACACTGGTCAGCTCGACCAGTAGGGACGACCTGGCCATGGGGCTCCTGCGGGAGCTGGGTTGGCCATTCCGGGGCGAGACGCCGGTGAGGGTGGCGTAGAGAGAGAAAGCGTGAACGGTAAACGGTAAACGGTGAACGGGCCCCGCCCGTCACCCCCCCCCGTTCACTGTTCACCGTTCACTGTTCACGTAGTTGAGGACACATGGCAAAGACTGCCTGGATTGAAAGAGCCAAACGCACGCCGAAGTTCAAGGTGCGCGCCGTACGCCGCTGCCAGCGGTGCGGACGCTCCCGCGCGGTGCTGCGGAAGTTCGGACTCTGCCGTATTTGTTTCCGTGAGCTCGCCTTGAAGGGGGAAATCCCGGGCGTGCGCAAGGCCAGCTGGTAAGGGGAACGAGGAAGTATGAGCCTGACAGATCCCGTCGCGGATATGCTGACGCGCATCCGGAACGCCTGCTCCGCCGGCCACCGGCGAGTGGACATGCCCGTCTCGAAGCTGAAGAGCGAGGTCGCCCGGTTGCTGCGTGACAATCACTATATCGCGGATTTCAAGATCCTCGACGATGGTGCCCATGGCGTTCTGCGCCTGTACCTGAAGTACCACAACGAGGCGCCGGTTATCCGCGAGCTGCGGCGGGTCTCGACGCCGGGCCTCCGGCGCTACGTCAAGTGCCGCGAGCTGCCACGGGTGAAGAACGGCCTGGGCATGGCCATCGTCTCCACCCCGCGCGGCCTGATGACGGACCGCGAGGCGCGCACCGCGAATCTTGGCGGCGAGCTGCTCGCCGTCGTCTGGTAGGGGGTACCATGTCGCGTATCGGTAGAAAGCCGGTCGTGGTGCCCAAGGGCGTGACGGTCACGCTCCAGGGCCACAGTGTCGCGGTCAAAGGGCCGCGCGGCGAGCTGCGCCGCAGCCTCCACCCGGACATGCAGATCGCACTCGACAAGGACCAGTTCACCGTGGCCCGGCCGAGTGAGGAAAAACGGCACAAGGCGCTCCATGGGCTGACCAGGACCCTGGTCCAGAACATGGTGGAGGGCGTCTCCAAGGGCTTCAGCAAGACGCTGGAGATCCAGGGTGTCGGCTACAAGGCCGAAGCCAAGCCCTATGGTGTCAACCTGATCGTCGGGTACTCCCACCCGGTGAAATACGAGGCGCCGAAGGGCATCAAGATCTCGGTCGACAACAATACCGTGGTCAAGATCGAAGGGGCCGACAAGGAGCTGGTAGGGCAGGTGGCCGCGGAGCTCCGCGCGGTGCGGCCGCCGGAGCCGTATAAGGGCAAGGGGATCCGCTATCAGGGTGAGCAGGTGCGCCGCAAGGCCGGCAAGACAGGAGCCAAGTAATGCGTACGATTCACGCGCCCAAGACTCGCCTGCAGCTCAGGTATCGCCGCCACCTGCGGGTGCGGCGCAAAGTCTCGGGGACGGCCGAACGGCCTCGTCTGGTGGTGTATCGCTCCCTCAAGCATATCTACGCCCAGCTCGTGAATGACGAGCTCGGCGTCACCCTGCTGGGCGTGAGCGACCTCAGCGAGGGGCTCCAGGCGGACGGCGCGGCCAAGGTAGGACGAGCCAAGGGCACCGGCAAGCTGCTGGCCGAGAAGGCCAAGGCCGCGGGCATCACGAAAGTCGTGTTCGATCGAGCAGGTTACCGTTACCATGGTCGTGTGCAGGCCGTCGCCGACGGCGCACGCGAGGGTGGATTGGAGTTCTAATGTCGGATGAAAGTGTAGCGGGACCCCAGGACAACAGCCTGGTCGCCGAAGGCGGCGCGGCAGAGATCGGCAAGCCGAGTGATGCACCGGCGGTGGCCGAGCGCCCAGCCGGCAGCGACCGGCCTCGTGGGCGGGGCGGTCGGGGCGGCGAGCGGGGGGACCGGGGTGGCCGGGGGGGACCCCGGCGCGATCGCGGCGACCGCGATCGATCCAGCGAGCACGTCGAGAACGTGATCGCGATAAACCGGGTGGCCAAGGTGGTGAAGGGTGGCCGGCGCTTTTCCTTCAATGCGCTCGTGGCTGTGGGCGACGGCAAGGGTAAAGTCGGCATTGCGACCGGGAAGGCCAACGAGGTCTCGGAAGCGGTTCGCAAGGCAGTCGACGCCGCCAAGCGCGCCATGATCGAACTGCCTCGCACCGGCTCCACCATCCCGCACGAAGTCATCGGGCAACATGGAGCCGGCCGGGTCCTGCTGAAGCCGGCAGCAACCGGGACCGGCGTCATCGCCGGCGGTCCGGTGCGTGCCGTGCTCGAGTGCGCCGGCATCACCGACATTCTGACGAAGAGCCTGGGATCGACCAACCCCCATAACATGGTGCGGGCCACCATGGACGGCCTCGTCAATCTGGTTTCGGTCCGCCAGATCGCGCGAGAGCGCGGCGTGGACCTGGACCAGATCGCCTATAAGGCAAGGCAGGAGGGCTGACGATGGGACGCAATCCAGTAGTCGGCCGTCAGGGACCCGGGCATCACGCCGCGGTCATCCCCACCGAAGACAAGGCCAGCGCGCTGGCGGTGAAGCAGATCCGATCCGAGATCGGCCACCCTGAGACGATGCGACGCACCTTGCGGGCGCTGGGTCTCCGGCATCACCAGCAGACCGTGAAGGTGCCGAACACCTCTTCGGTACGGGGCATGTTGATCAAGGTGCGTCACCTCATCGAGGTGACGCCGGCGCAGGAGAGCTGATGGCGAAGACTAAGAACGCCCAGGGCGCCGCGAGCGTCCCGGCGATAACCCTGTCGACCCTCAAGCCGGCACCCGGATCGACCCAGGCGCGCAAGCGGGTCGGCCGCGGACCGGGCTCGGGGCTGGGCAAGACCTCGGGGAAGGGCCACAAGGGGCACAAGGCGCGGACCGGCGGCGGAACCAACCCCGGCTTCGAGGGCGGCCAGATGCCGATGTACCGGCGGCTCCCCAAGCGGGGCTTCACCAATCCGTTCCGGGTCGAGAACCAGATCGTCAACCTGGCCGACCTGAAGAAGGTGAGCGCCGGCGAGGTCAGCCCCGAGACGCTGTACTCCGCGGGACTGATCGGGAAGCCCGATGCTCCCGTCAAGCTGCTGGGAACCGGTGACGCCGACCGGGCCTACACTGTTCGAGGCGTGGCCTTCTCCGCATCGGCGCGTGCCAAGATCGAGGCCGCCGGCGGCAAAATCGAGGGGTAGGGTGGTCCTACCGGGTAATTCACAATGACAGCTGTTCGACCCAATTTTGCCATGGACGAGGAGCTGAAGAGGAAGCTGCTCTTCACGCTCATGGCCCTGGTTATTTACCGGATCGGCGCGCACATCGCCGCGCCGGGCGTCAACGTCACGGCCCTGGCCGACTTCATCCGGAACTCCGCCGCGGCCGGATTCTTCGGACTGTATGACGCGCTGGGCGGCGGGCTCTCCCGGGCGACCGTGTTCGCGCTGGGAATCATGCCCTACATCTCGGCCTCGATCATCTTCCAGCTGGCGGGCGGCGTGGCCCCCTCCATCGGGAAGATGCAGAAGGACGAGGAAGGGAAAAAGAAGATCACGCAGTGGACCCGGTATCTGACCGTGTTCATCGCGCTGTCGCAGGCGTACACCTTCGCCCTGTTCACCGAGTCGATACCTGGGGCCGTGCCGACGCCCGGCTTCTGGTCCCGTCTCATCATGGTGGTGACCCTGACCACCGGCGCGATCTTCGTGATGTGGCTGGGCGAGCAGATCACGGAGCGGGGCATCGGCAATGGGATGAGCCTGCTGATCACGTTCTCGATCCTCGAGCAGTTCTGGCCCGGCACGCTTCAGCTGCTCCAGTTCGTCCAGACCGGCGTGGTGAGTCCGATCGGTGCCGCGCTCTTCCTCTTCATACTGGTAGCGACGATCGCGGCCGTGGTCGCCATGACCATCGCGGCGCGGCGCATCCCGATTCAGATCCCACGAAAGGTGATGGGGAGGGGACGGGTACGCGAAGGCACCAAGACATTCATACCAATCCGGCTGATCACGGCCGGCGTTATGCCGATCATCTTCGCCCAGACGATCATCATCGTACCGGGCACGCTGGCCAGCTTCACTCAGAACGAGGTACTTACGGAAATGGCCGGCTTCTTTCAGCCCGGTGATCTGCCATATGACCTCGTGTTCGGATTCCTGATTCTGGTCTTCAGCTATTTCTACACCTCGATCATTTTCAACTCGGTCGACCTGGCGGAGAACCTCAAGAAGCAGGGAGGTTTCATTCCGGGTGTGAAGCCCGGCGCCAGCACCGCGGACTACATCGACGGCGTACTCGCGCGGATCACGCTGCCGGGCGGTCTCTTTCTGGCCCTCGTCGCCCTGCTGCCGATACTGGTCTCCAACTGGCTGGGAATACCGAACAGCGGCTTCGGCGGCACCTCGGTCCTGATCGTGGTCGGCGTGCTTCTCGATACCATCGCGCAGGTGGAGCAGCATCGGACGCTGCGGAAGTACGACGGGTTCATGAAGACCGGACGGGTCAAGTTCCGCGGACGGCAGCAACGGTATATCTAGGCGGTAAACAGTAAACAGTGAACGGGTAAACGGGGGCACTCGGCGTAGCTCGGGCGCCCCTGTTTACTGTTGACTGTTCACCGTTCACTCTTTCGAGGAATTCCGTACTAGTGGATATCTTACTGATGGGCCCCCCCGGCGCGGGGAAGGGCACTCAGGGCGCGCTACTGGCCGAGTCGCTCGGCGTCCCGAAGTTCGCCACCGGGGACCTGCTGCGGGATGCGGTCAAGCGGGGCACTCCTCTGGGGGTCCAGGCCCGCGAGTTGATGGAGGCGGGCCACCTGGTGAGCGACGAGCTGATTCTGGGGATTGTGCGGGAGGAGCTCAGCAAGCCCTCCGCTCGCAAGGGCGTAATATTCGACGGCGTGGTCCGGACCATCCCGCAGGCGGAGGGCGTCGAGCGGCTGCTGTCCGAACAGGGCCGCCGGCTGGGCGCGGTGCTATTCTTCGATGTCAGTGACGACGAGATCCTCGCTCGACTGCGACGGCGCCGTGACATCGAGCAGCGAGCCGACGACGATCCTCAGGCGGTCGCCACGCGCCTCAGCACCTATCGCCGCCAGACGGCGCCGGTGCTCGACTGGTATGAGGAGCGAAAGCTGGTACGACGTATTCCGGCAACCGGCTCGGTGGAAACCATCGCAGAAAGAGTTCGACAGGCCCTTGGCAAGTAACATGATAACGCTGAAGTCCCCCCGGGAAATCGACATCATGGGTCGCGCCGGCCGGATTGTGGCCGGCACCCTCGCCCGGATGCGGGAGATCATCCGCCCGGGCATCAGCACCGAGGAGCTCGACGCCGAGGCCGAGCGATTCATTCGGAGCCACGACGGGGCGGTGCCCTCGTTCAAGGGGCTCTACGGCTTCCCCAAGACCTTGTGCACATCCATAGATGAAGAGATCGTGCACGGCATACCATCCCCCAAGCGGGTGCTCGAGGAAGGGAGCATCGTCAGCGTGGATGTCGGGGTGCAGCTCGAAGGCCTCCACGCCGACTCGGCGACGACCCTGCCGGTGGGACAGGTCACGGACCAGGTCGCCCGGCTGCTGCGGGTTACGCAGGAATCTCTGGCGGCCGGCATTGCCGCGGCCCACGTCGGCAATCATGTAGGCGACATCGGCCATGCGGTCCAGCGGGTAGCCGAGGGAGCCGGGTACGGCGTGGTCCGCGAGTTGGTAGGCCACGGGATCGGCACCCAGTTCCACGAGGAGCCTCAGGTGCCCAACTACGGCCGTCCCAAGCGGCTGGCCCGGCTGCTCGAGGGAATGACGCTGGCCATCGAGCCCATGATTACGATGGGAGATCCTGCGACCAAGACGCTCCCCGATAAATGGACCGTGGTCACGGCGGATGGCAGTCTTTCTGCCCACTTCGAGCACACGGTGGTGATCACCTCAAACGGGGCCCGGATCCTGACGACCTGCTGAAGGCGAGGGGGAGCAATCAGCCGATACGCTCTTCCAACAGCTGCTGCACCCGCAGCTCCGCCGCCTCAACCCGTACTAACGAATCCCACGCCGCATCGATCATCACCCGCGCCTCTTCGGGCCACCGGGCTGCCTTCAGATTGCTCCGGATACTCCAGTAGGCGCTCCGGCTCGTGGCCGCCGCCAGCAGGGCCGCCGCCGCCGCGTCGCCGATCGCGGTAGCGACTCCCGATCCGGTCATGGACTCGGCCAGGTCGGCCACCTCCGAAGCTTGATGCAAGAGCTCCAGCTGCACCCGTGCCGCCTCGATCAGCGCGATACGCTTGGCCGCTTCCCGCGCCGTCCGCTCAAACTCGGTTTCCTGAGGCAGACGCAGCGCATCCATATATTCCGCCACGGCCACGGTATCCAGCGTCGCCATGTCCATCAAGTCGATCCGCAGCTGCTCGGCCCGCTGAAGGGTGTCGCTGGCGTGATCGTGGACCGCCGCATACTTCTCGCGCTGGACCGTAAGGCCGGCCACCATCGCTACCAGCGAGGCTGCCAACGCCGTGGCCAGCGCCGCTACGGCCCCACCGGCAGGTGTCGAGGTGGGCGCGGCCACGGCAGCGGACCACTCCTGTATCGAATGCTCGGAATCGAGTACGCCTTCTTCGTCCATGGAGCTTTCAGGCTGGAAGATCAACGTTCAACGTATTGACGAGCCAGCGGTGGATCGCCGGGTTCCCGGCTACTACGGGTGTATGCTCGACCCCGATGTCTCGTCCCAGATAATCAGTCACCACGCCGCCCGCCTCGCGGATCAGCAGGGTACCCGCTGCGATATCCCATGCCGACAACCGCTGCTCCCAGAAACCATCGAACCGACCCGCGGCGACATCCGCCAGATCGATCGCCGCGGCGCCGGGGCGGCGGATGCCGCTGGTAGCCCGAGCTACTCGGGCGAACTGGTGCTGGTACTCGGTGAGCCGGGAGAGCTCCCGAAAGGGGAAGCCGGTGCCGATCAAGGCAAATTCAGGATCGGCGATGGTCGACACGCCCAGGCGCTCCTCTCCCAGCCAGGCGCCCCCACCCCGGGAGGCGCAGTAGAACTCGTTGCGGGGCACGTGCAGCACGACACCCGCCTCGAGCACCCCGTCCAGCGCTGCCGCAATCGAGACGGCATAGCAGGGGTAACCATGCAGGAAGTTGGTGGTTCCGTCGAGCGGATCCACCACCCACACCAGGCCCTCGGTAACCAGCGCCGGGGCCAGCTCCTCGCCCACGATGCGGGAACCCGGCTCGGCGGCCAGAATATGCTCCGACACGATCTCTTCCGCGGTGCGGTCTACCTCGGTCACGAAATCGCGGCTGCCCTTGAGGGTCCAGCCGCTGGGATCGGCTGGGGGCTGCACCCGTCGCAGATAGTCGCCCGCGGCCCCGGCGGCGATTCTGTCCAGATGAAGTAAGTCTAGGGCGGACAAGTTCTTGTGTGCCCACTAGCGGGAGGGTAAGTTGCCCGGCATGCCACGCATATTCTCGGGAATTCAACCGTCCGGCAAGCTGCACATCGGCAACTGGCTCGGCGCGGTCCAGAACTGGGTCAACCTGCAACGTAGTTATGAGTCCCTCATCTGCATCGTGGACCTGCATGCCATCACGGGCAAGTATGACAAGGAAACCCTTGCGCAACGGACCCGCGACATGGCCGTGGGGCTGCTTGCTGCCGGTATTGATCCGGCGCAGGCAACCCTGTTCGTGCAGTCGCATGTCCCCGAACACTCAGAGCTCCAGTGGCTCCTGAATAGCGTGACGCCCTTGGGCGAGCTCGAGCGGATGACGCAGTTCAAAGATAAGTCACAGAAGTTCGAGAGCGTGCCGGCCGGCCTGCTCAACTATCCGGTCCTGATGGCAGCCGACATCCTCCTGTACCGCGCGGATCTGGTACCGGTCGGAGAAGATCAGGTGCAGCATCTGGAGCTGACTCGCGAGATTGCGCGTAAGTGGAATGCGGAGTTTGGGGGTGGCGTCAACTTCTTTCCCGAGCCACAGGCCATCCTCACTGAAGCCAAGCGGATAACCGGTCTCGACGGTCAGGCCAAAATGTCAAAGAGCCTGGGCAACACCATCGGGCTACTCGACAGTCCGGAGGAAATCTGGCAGAAGCTACGGCCAGCCAAGACCGATCCGGCTCGGGTCACCCGCAAGGATTCCGGGAAATCCCGAGATATGCAACATTTTTCACCTGCACAGGTATTTCTCCCCTCCCGAGACCGTCCTGACGGTTGCGGAGAACTGCAGAGGGGCCAATTGGGGGTGCCTCGATTGTAAGAGGGTGTTGGCCGATAATATGATCGCCACCCTCGCGCCCATTCGGGATCGCGCGCTCGCGCTCCAGGAAACCCCGGAGCAGGTAGATGAGATCCTGGCGGCAGGGGCGGCCAGCGCGCGTCGCCAGGCTTTGGAGACGATGCGCGAAGTGAGAGACCGGATGGGGCTCATTCCGGCGCTGGAAGACCGGCCGGCCGCCAACGGGGTTGGGTCACCGTGGCTGACTCTCGGCAATCCCCTACTTTGGCGGAATCCATGGAGAAGATCATCAAGGCGGCGGTCGAGCGGGGCGCATCGGACCTGCACATCAAGGCGGGAGACGTCTTCCGGGCCCGCATCAACGGAAAGCTGGTCGCGCTGACCAAACAGCGCCTGACGCCGGATCAGACCCGTGCCATTGCGCTCAAGCTCATCACCAACGACGAAGACCGCAGCAAAATCGATAAACTGCGGGATTTCGATTGTTCGTGGGGCATGCCCGGCGTGGGTCGGTTTCGGGTCAACGTGCTGCGCCAGCGGTCCTCCTTCATGATCGTCATGCGGGTCATTCCCTTCACCGTCCCGAGCATCGAGTCGCTGCGGCTGCCGGAGGTGCTCAAGGTCGTGGCGGAGGCGGACCGGGGACTGGTCCTTGTCTCGGGGGTGAGTGGCAGCGGCAAGAGCTCGACCGTAGCTGCCATGGTGCATCATATCAACCGCGCCCTGCACAAGCACGTCGTCACCATCGAGAACCCCATCGAGTTCCTGCACCGCGACCTGCAGTGCTCGATCACGCAGCGGGAAGTAGGCGTGGACACGGAAAGCCTGGCGGTCGGGCTCAAGGCCGCTTTGCGGCAAGACCCGGATGTGGTGGTGCTGGGCGAGATGGCCGACGCCGCCACGGTCGATACGGCGCTCAAGGGGGCCGAGACCGGACACCTGGTCATCGCAACCATTACCACGCCGGACGTGGTGACGACAATCGAACGGGTAATTGCGATGCTGCCGGCTGAAGAGCGTGAGATCGGCCGGATGCGCTTCTCCGAGGCGGTTCACTCGATCGTGTCCCAGCAGCTATTGCCCCTCAAGGGGGACAAGGGCAGGGTAGCCGCGGTCGAGGTCATGCTCGCAACAGCCGCCGTCCGCGAATGCCTCAAGGATCAGCGCAGGACCTCGCAGATCAAGCGCATCATGGCGGACGGTCAAAAGGAGCTTGGCACCCAGACCTATGACCAGCATCTCGATGAGCTGATCGCAACCGACCAGATCACCCAGGAGACCAAGCGCGCCGCCCTCGCCACCGCCAATCAGCCACCGCTCGTCCCGAAGCGGTCAAAGCAGGCCTGAGCCATTCCAGCAGGCGTGCCGAGCCTACCGGAAACCGCCCTCAGGATTCTGGCCCTCACTCGTGAAGCCGGGACCCCGGAGGCGGCTCAGGCGCGAGAGCAAGTCGCCACCTACCTGACGGCGCTCGGCTTCGCGGTCACCCGCCAGCGGTTCACCTTCGCTCCCTCCAGCCTGCTCGCGTTCCCCATCTTCGGGGCCGGACTCGGCGGACTCGCCCTGATGATGTTGCCGTTTCTGTCCTCCCAGCGGTGGCCGGCCTGGGGGGCCCTCGCTGTGTGGGGTGTCGGGCTGGCGGCGCTTTCCGTCCTGGCGACCGGTATTGGACTCGGCTGGGTAACCCTCGGAGAAGGCACCCGGGAGGATGCCAACCTCATCGCCACCCGCGGCGAGCTACCGCCCAATCGCTGGGTCGTAGCTCATCTCGACTCAAAGGCCCAGGGCCACTCCATGGCGGGACGTCTGGTGGCCGTGTGGGTCACCGGCTTGGCCCTGGTGTCGCTGTTCGCCCTCGGGCTCATGCGTCTTCTCGACGTGTTGCCGCCGGTCCTTGGCGCGGCTGGGGTCATGTTGGCCGTGACTGCCGGGCTCCTTGCAGGCCGGGGGCGGCTGAAGGGGCGCTCCCACGGGGCCCGGGACAACGGTACCGGGGTGGTCGCGGCACTTGCCGCAGCCGGGATCGCCGACGCGCGGACCGGCATTCTTATCACGGGTGCGGAGGAGTTCGGTCTGGTGGGTGCCCGGGTGTTCGCGCGGCACTGGAATCCCGGCGGCGGGACCGAGTTCGTGAACGTGGACACGGTTGACCAGGAGGGCACGCTGTACCTGGTCAGCCATGACGGAAAGGGCGAACAGCTGGCCCGGACACTGGAGCCTTCTCTCACCGGGCTGGGCCTGGCAATTCGGCGCCGGCGTCTGCCGCTGGGCATCTTCGTCGATAGTGCTCCCCTGTCCCGGATGGCGCCCGCGATAACCATCGGCAGGCTGACGTGGCGAACCCTGCGGTGCATTCACACCTCGGCCGACACCAGCGAAGGACTTTCGTTTCGAACCGCCGAAGAGGTGGGGAAAGCGATTGCCCGAATTGACCTTTCTTGAGGCTCGCGATAGGTTTGCCCGAGGATTCAGGGCCCCGCGAGGGGCTCTTTTGTTGTTTCAGCGTGGGGAGCGAACATGTTCGACGACAGGACCGCCTGTGTGGTGGTGGTGGGCGCCCAGTGGGGCGATGAGGGGAAGGGGAAACTGGTCGACGTGCTCGCCGAGCGGGCCGATTATGTGGTCCGCTATCAGGGCGGGGCCAACGCCGGACACACCGTCGTTATCGGGGACCGGCAGTTCATCCTCCGACAGATCCCGTCAGGCATCCTGCACCAGAGCGTCACCTGTGTGATCGGGAATGGCGTCGTGCTCGAGCCGGAGAACCTCTTTGCCGAGCTGGACCAACTGCGCGAGCGCGGAATCGACACCACCAATCGTCTGTTCGTGTCGGATCGAGCTCACCTGGTTTTGCCCTACCACAAGCTGCTCGATGCCGCGAGCGAGAAGAGTCAGAAGCTGGGCACGACCGGCCGTGGCATCGGCCCGGCGTATGAGGATAAGTACGGCCGCCGAGGGATCCGGGTCGCTGATCTCCGCCGGGTTGAGTGTGCCTCTCATCTGCTGACCGAGCGGGTCGGCCGGGCCAACCGGCTCTTGGAGATGATGGGCAGCAGTGAACGGGCCTCTCTGGAAGATCACGTCACCCTGCTTGAACGGCTGGCGCCACGCCTGCTGCCTCTTGCCGCCGATACGGGCCTGCTGGTCCACCGGGCAATCCGCGACGGACGCCGGGTGCTGCTGGAGGGGGCCCAAGGCGCGCTGCTCGACGTGGACCACGGTACCTATCCCTATGTCACGTCGTCCAACACGACCGCAGGTGGAGCTGCTGTCGGCGCGGGTATCGGGCCAACCGCAATCGACGGCGTCCTCGGTGTGGTGAAGGCGTATACCACGCGAGTGGGCAATGGCCCCCTGCCGACTGAGGCGGAGAGTCCCGATGGCGAGCGTCTGCGCCAGCTGGGCGGTGAGTTCGGAGCGGTCACCGGGCGCCCGCGCAGATGCGGCTGGTTCGACGCGACCGTGGTGCGATACGCGGCCCGGATCAACGGCCTCACGGGGCTCGCGGTGACCAAGCTCGACGTGCTGGACAGCTTCGCCGAGATCCCGGTTGGGGTCGCCTACCGGCTGGACGGCAAAAGCTGTGAACAGATGCCGGGCGAGGTGGACGCCCTGGGGCGGGTGGAGCCGATTTATGAGGTTCTCCAGGGCTGGCAGCGGCCCACCGGTGCGGCTCGTAAGCTGGCAGACCTGCCGGCCCAGGCCCGGGCATACCTCGATCGGCTGGAGGCGCTTTCCGGGGTTCCCGTGCGCTACGTGAGCGTCGGGACCCGGCGCGATCAGATAATTGAAGTATGAAGGCGTGAACACTGAACAGTGAAAAGTGAACAGTGAAAAGTGAACAGTGAACGGGAGCGGTGGATGGGAGTGTTGAGCGTTCACTGTTCACGGTTCACGCTTCACTCAGTCAGGGGTAAATGATGGTAGAGGAGACAAACCTTCTCGTCATCGGCGCAGGGCCGTGTGGGTTGGCTGCGGGCATTGCGGCCAAGCAGGCCGGCCTCTCCTGCGTGCTCCTGGACCGCCGCACCGTCGTATCCACCATCGAGCGCTATCCGCTGGCGATGACATTTTTCTCCACGCCGGAGCGAATCGAGATCGGTGGCATACCGTTTATCGCCAGCCACGAGAAGCCGACCCGGCAGGACGGATTGATATACTATCGCCGGGTCGCGGAGCACTACGCGCTGGACATCCGCCCCGGGGAGGATGTGGTCGATGTCACCAGGGCACCGGACGGCTCCTTCGGGATCCAGGTAGCCCGGCGCCACGACAGCAAGGTCTACCGGGCGCAGGCGCTCGTTTTTGCCACTGGCTACTATGACAACCCCAACTTCATGCGAGTCCCCGGGGAAGACCTTCCGCACGTGGCCCATTACTTCGTTGAGGGGCATCCCTACTGGCACCAGCGGGTGATCGTGGTTGGCGCGGGGAACAGCAGCGTGGACGCGGCGTTGGAATGCTGGCGGGCGGGCGCCACCGTCACACTGGTGCATTTCGGAGAGGGTTTCGATCGCACCGTCAAGGCCTGGGTGTTGCCTGACATCGTCAACCGTGTGAAGGAGGGGAGCATCGCGGTCCGGTGGGGCTCACGGGTGCGGGCCATCACGCCCACGC
The DNA here is from genome assembly GCA_963840165.1 of uncultured Gemmatimonadales bacterium. Taxonomy (GTDB): domain Bacteria; phylum Gemmatimonadota; class Gemmatimonadetes; order Gemmatimonadales; family GWC2-71-9; genus CAVVWJ01. The sequence goes on along the minus strand of CAWIXT010000002.1, from coordinate 477,823 downwards.
ACGTCGAGATCGTGGCCGACCCGGGTGGGGTGAGCGAGATGCTGCCGGCCGACGCGGTGCTGGCCATGACGGGGTATCATGCCGATACCGAGCTGCTTCGTCGGTTGGGCGTTCCGGTCGATCCGAAGACTGGCGTACCGGCTCATGACGAGGCAACGATGGCTACCCCGGTGCCGGGCTGCTATCTGGCTGGAGTGATCGCAAGCGGAAACGATGCCAATCGGCTCTTCATCGAGAATGCGCGCGGTCATGGCGAGCTGATCGTGCGGCACCTGCAGCAGACTCTGGCCGGCCTCAGGCCGAGATCCTCGCAGTCCGTTGGTCCCACTGTCGCATCATCGCGATGAACGCCTGTGCAATTCCGGGATCGAACTCCACGCCCGCGCGTTCGCGGATGTAGGTCAGAGCCCGCTCGGATTCCCAGGCTTCACGGTAGGGGCGATTGGTCCGCAGCGCGTCGTACACATCGCAGACATGTACCAGCATGCTGGCATACTGAGCCCCTCGTGCGTCGGCGAGCGTTGGATAGCCGCCACCGTCCAGCATGACGTGGTGCTCATAGGCCACGACCGCAGCCAGCTCCATGGGCTCCTGGCTGGCCAGCAGCATCCGCGCGCCAACCACCGGATGTTCGCGGACGACCAGGCGCTCCGACTCGGTGAGCTTTCCCGGCTTTACCAGGATCTCCCGCGGTATGCAGGTCTTCCCCAGGTCATGGAGCAGTCCGGCGACCCCGAGCGTGCGCACGGTGGCCCCGCCGAGCTCGAGATATTCACCGAGCGCCATGGCGAGCACCGACACGTTCATCGAGTGGGTCGTGGTGTACTGATCGAACTCCTTTAGCTGGAGCAGGGGCAGCACCATGGCCTGTTCAGCGTGCATTGCAATCGAGAGCGAGCGCACGACAGCGTCCGCCTCGACCATGGGAATCTTCGACCCCTTCTGAATCTCCATGTGGACCCACTCAATCGCCTCGCGTTCTTCGTGCAGGGTATGGCTGAATGTGGCGATTCGGGCCGGCTCCGCCGGGACCATCTGACCTTCGCTCAGGGCGACCTGGCCGAACCGGATGGCGGATTCGCCCATTTGCCAGAGATCCAGGCTTGCAGCGGGCCGGATGCCGAGTCGCACGGCCAGGTGCGACAGGAAGCGGGCGAACTGGTCCGAGTCGACGGGTTGAAGAAACTCGATCCGCTCTATGCCGGCCTTCATCAGGCGGCCGCTCCAGTCCCACCCTTCCAGCTCCTGGACGACCTCAGACCCGAACAACACCTCCCCAGCGAGGAAGGTGAGCTGCAGCTTGGGGTCGGGTTCCTGAAGCTCCTGGAGTCGCTCCAGCGCCGCATCGACGACGCGACTGGTGGCGGGGTGATCGTCACCATAAAGACTCATGGTGGCGAGCGCCTGGGACAGCGTGGTCAGGAAACGGACCGGATCGCTCATGCGGCAGCCGAATTGGCCGCGGCCCGGATCTCAGGATCCGAGTGCCGCAGTGCGCGGGTCAGCACTTCAATGGCACGGGGGTCATCTTTCCAGTAACTGGCCAGGCCCGCCAGCGCCGCCAGGAGCTCGGGCGATTTCGGAGCCAGCCGCCTGGTGAACCACCTGCGACGGCGCTGTGCCTGGGCCAGCAAGACCTTCAGGGCCTCGGGGGTGCGGGTGCGCGCCAGTACGCGCAGCGTGGGGACCCGTACCTCCGGAGGGCGCCGCAGATCCATAGCCAGCGCCTCGATGTCAGGAATCGCTTCCTGCGGGCAGGACTCCAGCGCTGCGTTCAGCGCCAGTACCACGATCCCGTCGTCGTCATCGCGCAGTCCCATCAGGATGCCCTCTGCCACATGCTCCGGCGACTCGAGCAGCAGCTTGATACCCTCCCGGCGAATCCTCGGATCGACGTGCGCCGCGTAGCTCATCGGGGAGAACCCCTGGGGCCAGCTTCCCAGGCGTCCAATGAGCACCAGGATGTTTCGCTGGAGATACCAGGGTGCAGTAGGAAGCCGGGCCGCTGCCGCTTCTCCCATGGCCGACCCCAATGCCAGGAGTTGTTTCATCAGTGCCGCTCGCGTCGAGCGGTCCTCGGTTCGGCCCAGGTGATCCAGCAGCGAGTTTACCGCCCGCAAGCCGAGCCGGTCCACCAGGATGGCAATGGCGTCGCCATCCGGGGGGGAGATCGCCAGCTCGGCCTCTAGGCGGGCCGGGGTGGCCACAAAGCGCCAGATCGCTTCGGTGCTCTCTGTTTGAGTGGCTCCCTGCAGCAGCGTGGCAATCCGGACCAGCTCCCGGCGGTTCAGCATCGATTCGGTGGCGGCATAAACGGAGGGCCCCATGCAGTCCAGCTCCAGCGCCATCTTCAGGATGATCTCCGGCTCGCACCCGCCCTGGCTGTCTTCGCTCGCATCGTCCGGGGCATTTCGAACCATGCCCTCGAGCACCGCGGTGTATTGCTCGGGGTTTGGGTCATCCAGCTTCCAGTCGCCGATCAGCCGGGCCACGTTATGACGCAGCGCGCCATCCGCCTCGAGCCTGGTTTCCACTGACCCAGCCTGGGCGTGGTGGGCGAGCTTGTGTAAGAGATTCAGCAGGTTGTGGGAGATCGTCTGATGCGATGCCTCCGCCGCGGCCTGCAGTACCTCCATCACGGCGTTGGCGGCGAGCACCTGGGAAGCGTTGAGGACGAACTGGCGGCGTTCGGCCTGATCGGCTCCGGTTTCCAGCAGACGGCGCAACGTCTCGGGATCCAGCGCGTCGATCAGGCCGGAGAGGCGCTGGCTGAGTTGATCGTCCACCGCCCCCTTGCGGCCGGACATTTCCTCCGCGACCCGGGACAGATAGCCGAGAACGACGCGATCATAGGCCACCTCTCCGGACTTCCGGCCGATGGCCTGAGCCACGACCAGTGGGTTGGCTTCGGTGACCGGCGTTCCGGCCGTATCGGTCGAGAGGGCCAGCCTGGCGAGTTCGACCCACGCGTCCCGGCCGCTCATCGGCCCCGGTCCCGCCGCGTCGCTGCCGTCCGGGTCCTGGAGCGCCAGCCTCTCGTATCCGACTGGACGGAGCTGAATGTGGTTCCAGGGGCCAACCTGATGCAGCCGTTTCCCCAGCGGCCCGTCGCCCCGCTGCGGATCCGCGCTCAGGGCCCCCAGCGCGTCTTCGATTTCATCGCCGCTTGCGCCCCGGGTGAGATGAACCGCAGCAATGCGATGCCGGTGCAACCGGTGAGCGAGGTCACGGAGCAGCCCATTCTTGGGGTCGGTTGTGACGGATTCGATGACAAGACGGTTGCGCGCGACTCCGAGTGTCACCGCATCCCGGCTCGCCAGCAGCGCATTCAACCGGCGGGCAAACCGTTCGGCCGAATCCTTCAGGTGGGGGTGCCCGGCAGGGTACATCGAGCGTTTGTGCAGGACGATCGAGAACTCGATCAGGAAGTCCGCCAACTCGCGGGACAGAGACGTGACCTTCCTGCCGCTGCCGTCCAGATCCAACGCCGGCGCTGCTGCCCCAGGGTCAGCAGGCAGCTCGGTCTGATCCATAGGGCTGCTGGTCTCTGCGCCCATGTAGCATGCCTCATGTCGCGCTGGGTAAGGATTCGGTCGCCCACAAATTGGCAAGTTCTGGACCGGGGTGTATCGTCAAGCTATGTCTATTATTGGCAACGATTTTCGATGCTTCCACCGAGCCCCTTCACCGGCCGGGTCTGTGCCATCTCGCCCGAAATTGCAGGTTCTGCCGCGCTTCCTTGCCGTGCGCGGCAGTTCTATCTTCCCCCGCTGGTTTCGATCCTCCCTCATTGATTCCGGAAGCTGATGGCTGACACCGTCTTGATGGACAAGCTTGTTTCCTTGTGCAAACGCCGTGGGTTCGTATTTCAATCGTCGGAGATTTATGGCGGCCTGGGCTCGGTGTGGGACTACGGGCCGCTTGGGGTCGCCCTCAAGCGAAATGTGAAGGACCGCTGGTGGAATGCCATGGTGCAGGCGCGGGATGACATCGAGGGCCTGGACGCTGCGATCCTCATGCATCCCCGCGTCTGGGAAGCGTCCGGACACGTCGCGGGCTTCACCGATCCCCTGGTGGACTGTCGCCAGTGCAAGAATCGCTTTCGGGCCGACGATCCCCGAATCAAGGGCACACCGGGGGAACCCGATGCCCAGTGTCCGGTGTGCGGAACCCGTGGGTCCCTTACCGCGCCACGCATGTTCAACCTGATGTTCAAGACCTTTATGGGGCCGGTCGAGGACTCGGCCTCAGTGGTATACCTGCGTCCGGAAACCGCGCAGGGCATTTATGTGAACTACCTCAACGTGCTCCAGTCGTCGCGGCAGCGAATTCCCTTCGGTATCGCGCAGATCGGCAAAGCCTTTCGGAACGAGATCACGCCGGGCAACTTCATCTTCCGGACTCGAGAGTTCGAGCAGATGGAAATGCAGTTCTTTGTCCAGCCGGGCACTGATGCCGAGTGGTTCGAGCGTTGGAGGGAATGGCGAATGGAGTGGCACCACTCGCTGGGTCTAGATCCGGCGAAGCTGCAATGGCATCAACACTCGGGCAGCGAGCTGGCGCACTATGCCAAGGCCGCCTTCGACATTCAGTACCAGTTTCCGTTCGGTTGGCAGGAAATCGAGGGCATTCACAACCGGGGTGACTTTGACCTGGGCCGGCACCAGGAGTATTCGGGCAAGAAGCTCGAATACTTCGACCAGGCCCGGAATCAACGCTACCTGCCCTATATCGTCGAGACATCCGCGGGGGCCGACCGCGTCACCCTCACTCTGCTGGTCGACGCCTATCGCGAGGAGCAGGTCGAGGGCGAGACCAGAGTGGTACTGGGGCTGCATCCCGGGGTAGCGCCGATCAAGGCCGGGGTCTTCCCGCTAGTGAAGAAGGACGGAATGCCCGAGCTCGCCACGACCCTGTACAACGATCTTCGGCAACGAGTCGCCTGCTTCTACGATGACAGCGGCGCCATCGGGCGGCGGTACCGCCGCATGGACGAGGCCGGCACGCCGTTCGGGATCACCGTTGATGGCGATACCCTGACGGCACGCACCGTCACGGTCCGGCACCGGGACTCGATGCAGCAGGACCGGGTGGGGTTGGATCAGGTTGCTGGCTATATCACGGAGAAGCTGGGAGCTGGGAGCTAGGAGCTGAGGCAGTTGCTCTCAGCTCCGCGGTCCCGGCTCCCGGGCATGTATGCGGCTCTCGGATTTCGAGAACCTGGTCCGCCGGCTCTGCGAAGAGGTACCTCCCGGCTTCTTCGAGGGCATCGCGGAGGTCATCGTCTCTCCCCGGACGGTGCCGCATCCCGAACGGCCGGAGATCTACACCTTGGGCGAGTGTGTCCCCCTGCCGGTCGAGGTCGGCAGCGGCGTGGAAGGGATCCAGAGCCAGGTGGTCCTGTATTACGGATCGTTCGCCGCCCTCGCTGCGAGTGGGAATGGGTTCGACTGGCGCCAGGAAGCGTGGGAAACGCTGACGCATGAGCTTCGCCATCATCTGGAATGGCGGGCCCAGGCACCAGATCTCGAAGAGTTCGATTGGGCGGTAGAGCACAACTTCGCGCGCCAGGAGCGGGAAACCTTCGATCCGACATTCTTCCTCAGCGGCGAGCGTCGGGCTGATGGCGTCTACTGGGTCGAGGATGATGTCTTCCTCGATCACATAGTTCGATCGATCCCTGCCTCCGTTGCCTTTGCATGGCAGGGCAGGAGCTACGTGGTCCAGCCCCCAGCCGGTGCGGTACTGCCGTGCTTTCTGACCGTGGAGGGCGTCGCCGATCCGCCGGCCGGAGATCTCGTCCTGGTCCTGCGGCGCGCGCCCGGCGTGCGCGACCTCTTTACCCATAGCCCCGTGTTTCAGGCTGACGTGCGAGTGCCCGGCTAGGCGGGTATCTTCCGGGCGAAGCACCGGCTGAAACCGATTGACGACGAAGCAGAGGCTCGATGCGCTGGTATCTGATTGCCATAGCTGGATTGTTCGCTCCGCCCGCCGTGGCCCAGAGCGGGGATCCTGGGTACCGTGTCGGAGTGGTGAGTGAATCGGGTGACGTGACTACCTGGCTCAAGCCGATTGGCAAAAGCCTGGTGGTTGACCGGGTGGTTCCGATCGGCATCATGCCGACGGGTATCGACGGGCCACACAACATCACGGTCTCTCCGGACGGGCGGAACTACTATATCACGGTGGCCCATGGAACTCCCTACGGCTCGCTGTGGAAAATGTCCGTTGAGGGAGACTCACTGGTCGGCCGGGCGCAGGTGGAGCTCTTTCCAACCACTGTGAGTCTTACGCCCGATGGTCAGTTTGCCTTCGTGGCCAACTCGGATTTCCACGGCGACCATCCCCGGGTCAATGTCGTGTCGGTGGTGCACACGCCTACGATGAACAAGATCACGGACATTCCGGCCTGCGACATGCCGCACGGGGTCAAGGTGAACCATGCCGGCACCCGGATCTACGTATCCTGCATGCATAGCGATGAGCTCCTGCAGCTGGACGTCGCCACCTTCCGGGTGTCGCGTCGGGCCAAGACCGGCGAGGGTCATCCGGTCACCGCCACGGGCCCGGCACATCATGGCCCGGCCGCGCCGCTGGTCGGCGGTGTAGCCAAGGAGTGCTCCCCGACATTCGTGTCGGTGTCGCCCGATGACAAGCGGCTCTACATCGCCTGCAACTACGGCAACAACCTTCAGGTCTGGGATGCCGCCGAGCTCAGGCTCATCAAGGAAGTGCCGGTTGGGAAGGGGGCCTACAATGTCGAGCCGTCCCCGGACGGCAAGGTCATCGTGGTGACGAACAAGAAAGAGCAGAGCGTGAGCCTGATCGACGGAGCAAAGCTCACCGAAATCGCCCGTATTCCCACCAGCAAGAAGGTAGTCCACGGCATTGCCTACTCGCCTGACGGAACGCTGGCCTATGTGTCCTCCGAGTCGGTGGGCGCGGATCCGGGAGCGGTCGATGTGATCGATCTCGCCCGGAGAAAGGTGGTGGGAACCATCGCCGTCCCGGGTCAACCTACCGGTATCACCATCGCACGCTTTCCGTCCACCACAGCGGGGCGCTAGCCATGGTGTACGAGGCGATCACGACACTGGCTGGTCCCGAGGTATTGCATCGCGCCAAGCGCTTCTTTGCCGAGCGGGTGCCATTGAATGCCGCCTACCCTGAAAAAGAAGGCCCCGGCTTCGTGACGTTTCGGGGACAGGGCGGGGAAGAGATCGCCTTGGCGGTATGGGCCGATCCCCGGGGAACCCGGGTGCGTGCCTCGACGCTGCTGTTCGACCAGGTCGTGGATAGATTCCTCTCGACCTTGCCGCTGCCCGCCGAGCACGTGGCATGACTGCCTTGCCGCTGCGGGTCATGGTAGAGGATGCCTGGGATGAAGTCTTTCTGGAGCTGCCGGAACAGACTCCGCTGTCCGAGCTGAAGCGGCAGGTCCTCGAGCTGACTCACGTCGCGCGGCCGGCATCGGAGTACCTGATCAAGTATCGTGGTGCTGCGTTAGCGGACGAGTCGCAGTCTCTGGCCGCCGCCGGGCTGGTGCCGAATGCGCCGCTAATCGTGCTCGCCCGCCGGCGCCGGCCGGTGCGCTAGCCGGGATGAGCGGCGCTCCGGTCGTGAGCCGCACGCTGACCATCCTAGCCGTTGGCTTTCTGACCTTCGATGGGGCGGCTCTGGCGGCACTGGGCGTCATGACTGACCGCCTGTTTCTCGTCCCGGTGGGGCTGGTCTTTTTCCTCTCCGCCGGATTGATCTTGCTGTACTGGCGCTGGTATCGACGCAAACGGCAGGAGATCGCGCATGACCGGCGAGGCGTCCGGGACGAGGTTCGCGAGATGCAGCGGGCCCTGGAACAAAACGTGAGCGGGAAAAAGAAAGCGTGAGCGGGGAACTCATCCTTCCTACCCGCTTACGCTTTTCTGTTCCCTCTCACCGCTTACCTTGTTGACATGCCGATCCCTGTCTTCACCCATCCCAGCTGTCTCAAGCACGATGCCGGATCGGGCCATCCAGAAACTTCGGACCGGCTGCGCTTCGTCCTCGAGCGGCTGAAGCAGGAACCGGCCGTAGCCCTGCGTGAAGCGGCGCCTGCGTCGCGCGAGACGCTGCTCGCCGTGCATCCGGAGAGTTACCTGGCAACACTCGAAGCCCTGAGCGCCGCTGGTGGCGGGGCTCTCTTCCTCGATACCGTAATGAGCCGGGACAGCTGGTCCGCGGCGCTGGGGGCGGCCGGCGCCGCGTTGGCGGCTACCTCGCACGCTGTGAAGGGGCAGGGACACGCATTTGCCGCGATCCGCCCGCCTGGCCATCATGCCCTGGCTGGAAAGGGCATGGGGTTCTGCCTGCTGAACAACGTCGTCATCGCCGCCCGGTACGCCCAGGCTGCCGGGCACCGGCAGGTGCTGATCATCGACTGGGATGTCCACCACGGCAACGGCACGCAGGCTCTGGTCGAGACCGACCCGACCATCCGCTATGTCTCACTGCATCAGTATCCCTGGTATCCCGGGACAGGTGCAGCGGAGGAGCGAGGCGTCGGGAACGTCTTCAACGTCCCTCGGGGCCCCGGAAAGCCCGCATCGCTGTACGTCGGCGATCTGTGGGCGGCGATCGTTGCTGCCACAGCCGACTGGCGGCCCGACCTGGTACTGTTGTCTGCCGGGTTCGATGCCCTGGCCGGTGATCCTCTTGGGGGCTTCACCCTGGAGCCGGAGCATTATGCCGAGTGGACCACCCGGCTGCGGCACCACCTCCCGTCCACCCCGATCGTGGGGCTGATGGAGGGAGGTTATGTCCCGGCTCGTCTGGCCGAAGGTGTGGCGTCACACCTGCGCGCGCTCACGTAACTCGGCTTGCAGGGCCGCCCGTCACGGACGCACATTGGCTCACTTCCCTGTCTCCTGAGGACGCCTTGGCCCAGCCTCTCCGCATGGACATCGAGTTGCTGCAGCTCAGCACCAGACATCCCTTCATCATCGCGCGCGGAGGTCAGAGCGACTACCGCACCGTGTGGGTGAAGCTCAGTGACGGGGACGGGAACGAGGGATGGGGAGAGGCCGCGCCCACCAAGTTCTACGGAGAAACAGTCGAATCAGCGGTGGCCGCGCTGAAGCTGTACGGGACGGCGTTGCCGCACGATCCGCTGGATATGGAGGAGGCGGAACGGCGCTGGGAGACGATGCTCCGCGGCAACGCCGCGGCTCGCGCCGCCTTGTCCGCGGCGCTTCATGACCTGGCAGGAAAACGGCTCGGCATCCCGGTCTACCGGATGTGGGGACTGGATGGTTGCAAGACGCCCCAGTCCACCTTCACGATTGGACTCGATACCCCCGAGCGCATTCGGGCCAAGGTGATCGAGGCCGAGCCGTACCCGCTGCTGAAGGTCAAGCTCGGCACCGACCGGGATGTCGAGATTCTTCGCACCATCCGAGAGGCAACCGACAAGGAGATTCGGGTCGACGCCAACTGCGGCTGGACCGTGAAGACAGCCATCCGAATGCTGCCGGTGCTGGAGGAATTCGGCGTGACGGTGCTGGAACAGCCACTCCCACCGGAAGACCTGGAGGGGTTGGCCGCCGTAACCGCTCAGTCGGCCATACCGGTGATCGCGGATGAAAGCTGCGTCACCTCGGTGGACATTCCGCTGTTGGTGGGTAAGGTGGACGGTATCAATATCAAGCTCGCCAAGTGCGGCAGTCTGCGAGAGGCCCTGAGAATGATCGCGATTGCCCGGGCCCATGGGATGATGGTGATGGTGGGCTGCATGATCGAGAGCTCGCTGGGTATCACGGCAGCGGCCCACTTCACACCCCTGGTTGATATCGTCGATCTGGATGGTGCGGCACTCCTGGCCGACGATCCATTCGTCGGGGCGCATATCGACCGTGGGCAGGTGACGCTGCCGTCCGGTCCCGGCCTCGGCGTCAGGCGGCGATGAGCGATCGCTTCGCGCTCGTTGCCCTACCTCTTCCGCTCGCCACTCCCTACAGCTATCGCATTCCTGAGACCCTGGGCGACCGGGTAGTTCCGGGAGCGCGAGTGGTCGTCCCCGTTCGGCGCCGCGAGCTGATCGGTCTCGTCGTGGCCGTTGATGTCGATTCCCCAACCGCGGCAGCGAAGGATGTGCTCGCGGTGCCGGATCGGGAGCCTGCACTCTCGGGCGCGCTGCTGGCGACCGCCGAATGGATCGCCGGCTACTACGCCGCACCGATTGGTCTCACCCTCAAGAGCATTCTCCCCGCGGGCATGTGGGGAGAATCTCAAGTGATCGTCGTGGTCCGGAACGGAGCCCGGATATCCGGTGGCGTCGCAGGCGATCTCCTTGATTGGCTGGGCGGTCGCGGCGGCCGGGCCGCGGTTTCTACCGCCTCACGGGCGCTCAAGCGGCCGTTATGGGACGTCATCGAGCGACTGGCACGAATCGACGCGGTGACGCTGGAGGTGCAGCCTCCCGACATCAGCGCCGGCGGTCTCACCGAACGGGTGCTCCTGCTGGCCGGGGAGAGGCCGACGCTGCTTGAGCGCGACGGCATCTTCAAGCGACGCCCCCGGCAACGCCAGCTGTATGAGACGCTCGAGTCATTGGGCGGTAGCGCATCGGTCCGGCATCTGTCCGACCAGCTGGGATTCAGCGAAGCCGTGCTCAAGGCGCTGGTGCGCGAAGGTCTGGCCCGAATGGAACGATCCGAACTGTTGCGGGACCCTTTTGCCGGCTCCCCTGCGTCGCCACCCCCCCGGACTCTGACTGCCGACCAGGCAACCGCCCTGGGTGCGGTGTCCCAACTCGAAGGCGGGGGAACTGCGCTACTGTTCGGCGTCACCGGGAGCGGAAAGACGCTGGTGTATCTCGAAGCCGTACGCCAGGCGCTGGCGGCAGGCCGGGGGGCCATCGTGCTCGTTCCTGAGATCGGACTAACTCCCCAGACCGTAAGCCGGTTCCGCGGGGCTTTCGGAGACCAGGTTGCCGTGCTTCACTCCGGCCTCTCCGACGGCGAGCGGGCCGATGCCTGGCGGCGGCTTCGGCGGGGAGAGCGGCGGGTCGCTGTAGGTGCCCGTTCCGCCGTCTTCGCCCCGGTTGCCGATCTGGGGGTAATCGTCATCGACGAGGAGCACGAAGCCAGCTACAAGAACGGAGAAACGCCGAGGTACCATGCCCGCGATGTGGCCGCAGTGCGCGCCCGAATCGAAGGCGCGCGGCTGCTGCTCGGGAGCGCGACGCCGTCGCTCGAGACGATGGTCAAGACGGAAGCCGATATTCGGCTGCTGCGGCTGCCCCACCGGGTTGGTGACCGGCCCCTTCCACCGGTTGAGCTGATCGATCTCAGGACCGCCCCCAGGGTGTCCGGCACGGGGCCGGTGCCATGGTCACAGGCGCTCGACATGGCAATGGTCGGCGCGCTGGCGAGAAGAGAGCAGGTTCTCCTGCTCCTGAATCGACGCGGCTACGCCGCCTTCCTGCATTGTCCTGACTGCGGCGAAGTGTGGCAATGCCCCCGGTGCAGTATTTCGCTCACCGTCCACCAGGCGCCGGCGGGCCTGCGCTGCCACTACTGCGGACATGAGGAGGCGCTGCCATTCAGCTGCCGCCGGTGCGCCAATCCGGTCCAGCAGATGCGTGGTGTGGGTACCCAGCAGCTCGAGCGGATGCTGGTAGACCGATTTCCTGAGGCACGTATCAGCCGAATGGACCTCGACACCACGAGCACCAAGTGGTCACACCAGCGCATCCTGGCGGCGGTGGAGTCGGGAGAAGTCGATATTCTGATCGGCACACAGATGATCGCCAAGGGACTGGATTTCCCGAACGTCACGCTGGTGGGCGTCGTTGATGCCGACACCGGGCTCTACCTTCCAGACTTTCGATCCGCAGAGCGAACGTTTCAGCTCCTGGCGCAGGTGGCGGGCAGAGCCGGCCGGGGTCCGAAAGGTGGGCGGGTGTTGGTGCAGACCCGGCACCCGGCCCATCATGCGCTGGTCTGCGCCCAGGAGCACCATGCCGAGGCTTTCCTGCGGCAAGAACGCGAGATCAGAGAGCATCCGCCTTATCCCCCGGCTACCTCCCTGGTCAATCTCCTGGTCACGGGACCGAATGAGTCGGAAGTAGGGCGGGCTGCAGCGGCGCTGGCTGACTGGTGTACCGCGCTGGTTGCGCAACATGCACTCCCGATCGAGGTGCTGGGCCCGGCGCCTTGCCCGCTGGTTCGAATCAAGGAGCGGTGGCGGTGGCATGTTCTCCTGAAGGGTCCCTCTGAGTCGCTGGGCAGGGTGGTACGCTACGCGGCACCCCGGCTCACGGGGCGGGGAGGCGTCCGGATTGTGATCGATCGGGACCCGACGTCATTGCTCTGACTGGGCAGAGGTGTGACGCCAGGGTTGCCTGCTGGTAAGGGGCGGTCCACATTCCCTCCTTGCAGCTGACTGGAGCCTCGTCTGGTGACCCCGACCTACATACTTGGTATTTCCGCGTTCTACCACGACAGCGCGGCCTGCCTGCTTCGCGACGGTGAGATCATTGCCGCGGCTCAGGAGGAGCGTTTCAGTCGCAAGAAGGGCGACGCTGCCTTTCCGCGCCAGGCGGTTGCCTACTGCCTGGGCGCGGCCGGCATCTCGGTCGGCGAGCTGGCCTACGTCGGGTTCTACGACAAGCCTCTCCTCAAGTTCGAGCGCATACTCGAGACGTACCTCGGGACGGCACCGCGCGGAGTCCGCTCCTTCCTGCTGGCCGGGCCCCTCTGGATCAAGGAAAAGCTCTTCACCGACCGCCAGCTGCGTGATGCACTCGATTATGAGGGGCCGCTGCTCTATGCCGAGCACCATGAGTCCCACGCCGCCAGCGCCTTCTTCCCATCGCCGTTCGAGGAGGCCGCGTTCCTGACGTTGGACGGCGTCGGTGAATGGGCGACTACCTCCTTTGGGGTGGGTCGCGGCAACGACATCGAGATCCTCAAGGAGATCCACTGGCCGGACTCACTCGGCCTCCTCTACTCCGCATTCACCTATTACACCGGGTTCAAAGTCAACTCGGGTGAGTACAAGGTTATGGGCCTCGCGCCATATGGCGAGCCCAAATATGTGGATCTCATCTACCGCGAGCTGATGGACCTGAAGGACGACGGTTCCTTCTCCCTGAACCAACGCTACTTCAACTACCTGTCCGGCCTCACCATGACGAATGGCGCCTTCGACGAGCTGTTTGGCGCGCCGCCCCGGGAGCCGGAGACGAAGCTGACGCAGCGAGAGATGGATCTGGCGCGCTCGGTCCAGGTGGTGTGCGAGGAGGTCATGCTCCGCATGGCCCGCACGGTGCACCAAGAGACCGGTCTGGAGCGACTCTGCCTGGCGGGGGGCGTGGCACTCAACTGCGTCGGGAATGGTCGATTGCTGCGGGAGAGCCCGTTCAAGGAGCTATGGATCCAACCGGCGGCCGGTGATGCTGGAGGGTCGCTCGGTGTGGCGCAGCTCGCCTGGCATCGGCACTGCCGGCAGCCGCGTCGGCTGAGGCCAGGCAGCGACAGCATGAGCGGCGCGTATCTCGGGCCGGCCTACACCGAGGCGGAGATAGAGGGCTACCTGGGTTCAGTGGGAGCGACGTATCGAAAGCTGGGCCGTCAGGAGCTGTTGGAGACCGTGGCCCGGCTGCTTTCCACGGAGAAAGTGGTCGGCTGGTTCAATGGCCGGATGGAGTTCGGCCCCCGGGCGCTCGGGGCGCGCAGTATCCTGGGTGATCCGCGAAGTCCCCGGATGCAGGCTCAGATGAATATCAAGATCAAGTTTCGTGAAGGATTCCGGCCATTTGCCCCCAGCGTGCTGCGAGAGCGGGTCAAAGACTACTTCGACCTGGATGTGGACTCGCCGTACATGCTCCTCGTGGCTCCAGTGAGGACTGAGCGCCAGATTCCCATGAACCAGGCCGCCGATCACCTGTGGGGTATTGATAAGCTGAACGTGGTACGCTCAGACATACCGGCCGTGACCCATATCGACTATTCGGCCCGCATCCAGACTGTCAGCCGCGAGACGAACCCCGACTATTACGATCTCATACTGGAGTTCGAGCGGTTGACCGGCTGTGCCGTGCTGGTAAACACATCCTTCAACGTTCGGGGCGAGCCGATTGTCTGCTCCCCTGCCGATGCGTACCGGTGTTTCATGCGAACCCACCTCGATCACCTGGTTCTTGGCCCCTTCTTGTTGGAGAAGGTCGGCCAGCCCCAGTGGGAAGAGAGCGAGAATTGGAAACAGGAGTTTCAGCTCGACTGACGCCCGCCGAAGGGCGTAAGTTCGGCCTCGTGGTCGGCGGGGCGTTTCTGGTGTTGGGCGCTGTCCTCTGGTGGCGCGAGCATCCTACGGCGGCCTCCGTCGTCCTGGCACTGGGCACGGCGCTGGTTGCGGGAGGGGTGGTGGTCCCCGGGCGTCTCGGGCCGATCTACCGGGGGTGGATGAGCCTGGCACAGGCCATCTCCAAGGTCACGACCCCGGTGATCATGGGCGTAATCTTCTTCCTTGTGTTCACCCCTGCCGGGCTTTTGGCCCGGCTGTTTGGCCATCGGCCCCTCTCACGGCCCAGAGCAGCGGCGACCTATTGGCACAGCCGGCCGGCTGGAGCGAGGCGTGGTGAAATGGACCATCAATTCTGAGGTGAGGTATGGGTCAATCCGGCATCACCCGGGAACTCTGGACCTACATGAAGGTGCGCAGGAAATGGTGGCTCCTGCCGATCATCATCATTCTGCTACTGGTGGGTGCGCTTCTGGTGTTCGCGCAGACATCGGTCCTGGCCCCGTTCATCTACACGGTGTTCTAGCGCTGGGACCGCAGCTCCGAGGCCCTGGCCGGGGGGGCCATCTCCCTGGCCAGCCATGCCGCAATGAGGTTGCCGGCCACTCGATGACCTTCCGGGTTCCAGTGTCCGGTGCCGGGAACATTGTAGTGGCTATGAAAGAAAACTTTGCGCTTCTCTGCGTCTTCCGCCATGATCGGTGCCAGGGCAAGCAGCGGAATACCCTCGCCCTTCGCAAACTCGCTCAACCGACGCTCGGGGTAGTAGAGGTCCTTTACCCCGAGCCGACGACGTAGCGCTTCCTTCTTCTCAGGCTGTGGGGAAACCTGGTTGCCGGCGGTCAGGGTGATGATGGCGCAGGGGGTTTGCTTCGTCCTGCATTCATCGCGTATCAGTCGCAGGAGCCCTTCGGTGAGTTTCCAGGCGGCCTGCCATTCGGGGGTCGCCGGAGGGAGGTAAACCTCCTCATGGAGTCCCGCTTCCTGTTCGGTACCTCCGGCCTGGTAGCGCTGTCGCTCTCCTCGGCGGCGCAGGTTACGTACGCGATTCAACAGCTGGACCAGGCGCGAATGCTGGACTGCTCCCCGCAGCATCTTAGTACCGATGGCGCGAGCCCTATATCCCTCCGACTGCAGGTAGCTGGTGTCGAGCACCAGCTGCTCACCCTGATATACGTAGTACGGGACGTAATCGACTCGCTTCAGAGGACGATAGTTGTCCGAGATGTCGTTGCCTGTCGTAATCGCCAGGAGAACCAGATCGGGCGCGTACTTCCAGACTTCATGGCGGAGGGTGAGGAGTTGCTGTGCCGTCCCATAGCCGCCGACACCGAAGTTCAGTACCTCAACCGGCCCTCCGGTCAACCGCGACAGCTCCTTTTCCAGAACCTCGCCCACGGTTCTTGCGTAGGGGACCTCGAAGGCTTCGATGTAGGAATCTCCCAACAGGGCAATTCGGAAGGTGCCCGACGGAGGGTCCAGCGCGGCTTCCGGACCCCTGAGCCCGTCGGAGTTGATCTCCACCAGGGCCCGGCCGTCTGTCTCGCGCTCGCGGCCTCTGACGCCAGGGATGTGCGCGACTCCCCGAACGGGGTCGGTCCATACAAAGACTGTGAAGGATACTCCCAGAATGCGCAGCAGGAGCTCGCAGAGCAGGAGGCTCGCCAGTACCGCGCCGATACCCAGTGCGAGATTCCCTCTCCACCCCGAAAGGCTTCGGCGGGTTACACCGCTGGGAGGCGCATCCCTGCCGGGCTTGGGATGAGAAGTCAATAAGGACCCTCATGTGGGAGACCGACTGCAAACTCACGGGGCGCTGGCATAGCCGATCTCGGTTCCAAGGTAAATCACCCGCCGGGGCGCCGGCTCAATGACGCGTCCCAGGGCGCCGTTCAGGGTCACCGAGCCGATATAGCGGCGATCCCACAGATTATTCAATCCGAGGAAGGGAGCCAGTCGGAGACTGCCGGTGGTACCACTCCAACCCAGCCGCAGATTGGTCACGCCGGCCCCCCAGGCCGGCACAATGAGGGTGTTGGCGTCGTCGGCGGCAACCGACGTACTGATCGTATGATCGGCATCAGCGTAGAGGCCGGCCGGCAGAGAAGACCGGATGCCGAGACGCCAGAAATGCTCCGGCACTCCGGGCAGTCGGTTTCCGTCGAGCTCACCATCGGCAAAGCGGTAGCGCGCGTAGGTGTAGGCCGCGCTCAACGTCAGCGCGGAGACCGGTGAGAGGGTGAGGCCGACCTCTGCGCCGTCGTTGTGGGTCTTCCCGGCGTTCCGGAAGTACGCTCTCCCGCCGACTTCCAGCTGCTGCACAATGGCGTCGGTGACCCGTCCGAGGAACAGGGCCAGGGAATAGTTTACGCCGGTGGCCGGCCGGCCCCGGACGCCGATCTCGTAATTGACGGCCCGCTGTGGGCCCAGCTCCTCATTGAATCCTCCCGACCCGTCCGGCTGGTTGACCAGCTCAGTGGTGGTGGGGGTCTCGAATGCAGTGGAGACGTTCACATATGGGATGAACCGATCGTCGGCCGTCCAGCTGGCCCCGATATTTCCACTCACCGCCGACATCGTTCGCGTGCCGCTGTCGTCAAATCCATCCCCGGTATACCGGTCCTCCAGGTCGAACCGCACCCAGTCGTACCTCACCCCGGTGCTGAGCAGCAGCCGCGGGTCGGGACTCCACTGCATCTGCGTGAAGGGGCCCAGCTCAGTGATCTTTTCGAGCTGATCGAGGAAGACATCGCTGGTGGGAACTCCGGCGACATGGACAAAGTTCTGACGGTCATCCCGCATGTATTGTACGTCGGCGCCAGCGTTGAGCCGCGGAGACGACTCCGCTCCCCCGAGGCGGCGGCTTCCGCTGAGCCGCACGCCCCCAGCGGCCCGGTCGATGGCGACGTAGGTGCCCGAGGTCGGCCCGGGATTGATATCGGGTGGCGCTGCCAGCGGGTTGGCCAGGTCGCGTGTCAATCCGAACACGGTGGCCTCGTATTCGTTGCCGGCCGCGTCGAAGTGGCGCAAGCCGAGAGACAGCTGGTACTGCTGGGCGTCCTTGTCCGCGTTTCGGCGAATGTTGTTCGGAGCCGCCGAGTCCGGATTGGCTGAATACTCCGGCTGCGTCAGAGCCCCGGGGTTCTGGGCCTCGGGACTATCGGCGAGATTCAGGCGCATCCGAGCCAGGGTCGATCCGCTGATGGCGTAGTCCAGCCCTGCATTCAGCTGCCGGGTCTCCGCCGCGCTGTGCTGGCGGTACCCGTCGGCCTTGAACTGCGAGAGCGAGAGCGTCCCGCTCACACTGCCCGAGCGGCCCGAGGTCCACGTCTGCCACTTGTAGAAGTCGTCTCCGTCACGCTCGCCACTACCTCCCTGGACCCGCACGCTCTGGGCAAAGGGGCCCAGCGCCGCCTGCTGAGTCTGGAAGGAGATCACACCCCCGGAGGCATTGCCATATAGCGACGAGCTGGCGCCGCGGAGCACTTCGGCCCGCTCCACAGTGGCAAAGTCGATATTGGTCAGCTGGCTCTGGCCGTCAGGGAGGGTTTGAGGTACACCATCGAGGAGGATTTTGAGCCCCCGCACCCCAAAGTTAGACCGGCTGCCAAACCCGCGGATGGAGATGCGTTGATCGAGAGAGAAGTTGTACCGGTTCGCGACCACCACACCAGGCAAATTGTTCAGGGCCTCGTCTATCCCGGTGGTCTGCTGCGCGCGCTGGAAGTCGCCCCGGTTGAGCACACTGACGGCATATGGGACGCGTTGCAGGGGCTCAACGGACCGGGTTACTGTGACATTCAGCTCGGGTAACTCACGCACCCGGCTGGTGTCCGAGGCGGTAGTGTCCGGTGAGGGCACCGGCTCCTGGGCCAGGGCAACGGCCCCCGGCGCCAGACTGGCCAGTCCGACGACCACTCTCCACCCGTAGCTTCTGACCGTCGACCGCCAGCTCCACCAATGCATAAACGCTCTCCTGGTTGGCGCTAAAGCTAATCTCTCCCCTGCGGTGCACGCAGCCGCTTGAATCCCCCATGGGCCGTCCCTAGCTTCCTCTCCCACATGGCGCGCCCAATAGACCTGCTACCCGACTTCAATCAGGCGCCCTTCGCGGGGGCGCCGGATGCCCGGTTTGCCCCGTTGCCCGCGGACGGAGTGCTGCCGGAAGGTTTCTTCTCCACCTCCAACCTGCCCACGTATATCCGGGTTAATGGCCAGTGGCTGGCCCCGGTCCGGCCCCGAATGGATTGCGTGGTCGTCCAGCGTCGTGGCATGCTGGAGACTATCGAGCCGAGGCGTTTGCACCGGGGCGAGCTCATTGCTATGGGCGAAGCGGAGGACGGAACCGAGGGGATCGTGGTGCACGCCAAGGGCTTCCTCGGAGGGGGCCACGGAGCCAACGAATTCCGCTTCATGTCCACCGAGGTCAGTCGCGAACGGCCGGTTAATTACGAGGAACTGGCCGCGCGCCTCGGTGAGGAGAAGCGGCGAAGCGGCTACCTCGTCTGGGTCGTGGGCCCGGCTCTGGTCCACTCGCGGGCTCGCGCCGACTTCGAGTGGTTCATTCGCAACGGCTACGTGCAGGCAGTTCTGGCGGGTAACGCGGTGGCGGTTCACGATATCGAGGCGGCCATTTTCGGTACCACACTCGGTATGAGCAACACCGGCCAACCCACCGAGGGTGGCCACGGGCTCCACATGCGGGCCATCAACCGGGTGCGCTCCGCCGGATCAATTGAACGAGCCGTTGAGTCGGGCCTGATCAAGACCGGAATCATGCACGCCCTCGTGAGCACCAACATCCCCTATGTATTGGCCGGGTCGATCCGCGATGATGGCCCGCTGCCCGGGGTGTACAGCGACACGCTCCAGGCCCAGGACGCGATGCGGGAGCACACCGTGAAGGCGACGGGCGCGGTCTTCGTCGCCACCGCGCTGCACGCCATCGCGGTGGGCAACATGCTGCCGGCCTTCTATCTCTGTGACGGGGCGCCGGCGCCACTCATGACCATCTGCGTCGATCAAACCGAGTTCGTCGTCAACAAACTCAAGGACCGGGGCACCCACCAGGCCTACGGCGTGGTCACCAACGCGCAGGACTTCATGCACGTGCTTCGCTTCTACTGCGAGCGATGGGAACAGGCGCCGACATGAGTCACCGGGCAATGGGAGTGGCGCCTTCGGCATCGGGGTGGGAACGCCTGGCGCAGGCTGTGGCCGAGGTACTGCCCCCGGCGGAGGTGGACGCCATCTGGATCTTCACGCCTTTGCGCCGCGACGCGAAAGAATGGGGTACTGCCGTGATATCCCGGGTGGACGGAGAGCGCCGTCGGATCTACACCGCCCGCTACGGCCTTGCGGTAAAGGGAAAGGACCGGGGGAAATTCGAGGCCTCGGTACAGGAGGTGGGGACGGGGCCGCTGGAAGCGCTCGAGCGCCTGCTCCGGGAAGCCCAGCGCCGCATCGACGATGAACACCCGCCGGTCCCGATCTCGCCCGATACCTGGTTTCCGGTCACGCCTGGTGACCCCCCGGCCGATGGCCCGACTGGATAAGACGGAGGCAACCGCCCACTCCGAGCGCTTTCGTCGCTACCTCCGAGAGCATCACCAGCCGGTTACGCGTCAGAGGGACCTGGTAGCTCAAACCGTCTTTCTCGCGGATGACCACCTGTCGGTTGAGGGCATCCGCCGGGTGCTGAGGCAGCAGGAGGAACGCGTCGGCACAGCGACCGTGTACCGCACCTTGGAGCTGCTGGTCCAGAGTGGCCTGGTGCGGGCCCACGACTTCGGAGAGGGGTTCAAACGCTATGAGCCGATGGCGTCGCAGGCGGGTCACGAGCACCTGATCTGCCAACGCTGCGGGCGGGTGCTGGAGTTCGCCAATGAGCGGCTGGAGCGCATGTTGCCGATTCTCGCCGACGAGCACGGTTTTCAGCATCAGCGGCACCGGCTGGAGATCTATGGCGTCTGCCGTGAGTGCCGCCAGAGGGAACTGGGACCGCTGTGAACGAACCGGCGGCACTCGGATTCGCGGTGGCCTTCGTCGCCGGGCTCCTGAGCTTTCTCTCTCCCTGTGTTCTGCCGCTGGTCCCCTCCTACGTCGGGTTCATTACCGGCATGACCCTGCCGGAGGTGAGCGGACGCAGGCGCGCCGCGCTCACCCACGCCCTCCTGTTCGTCGGCGGCTTCTCGCTGGTGTTCATCCTGCTCGGGGCCAGCGCCACCGCGCTGGGACGCGCGCTCAACTATTACCAGATCTGGCTGCAGCGCGTCGGTGGACTGCTGATCATAATTTTCGGGTTGTTCTGTCTCGGCGTGTTCAGGATCGGGGCGCTGAGTCAGGAGCGTCGGCTCCACCTGGAGCGCAAACCGGTCGGCTATCTGGGGTCGGCACTGGTCGGGATGGCATTCGGTGCGGGGTGGACCCCCTGTATCGGCCCGGTCCTGGGCGGCATCCTCGGGCTCGCCGCCACCTCGAGCGACGTTTCGCGAGGCATGCAGCTTCTGGCGGCCTACTCGGCCGGCCTCGCACTGCCGTTCCTCATTGCCGCGGTGGCGGTCGAATCGTTCCTCGACTGGTTCCAGCGGTTTCGGCCGTATCTTCCCTGGGTGATGCGAGCCAGCGGAATACTGTTGATCCTGGTAGGGGTGCTGCTGGTGACCGGCGAGTTTACCCGGCTGGCGGGATGGTTACAGGGATTGACGCCGGATTTCCTGCGGGAACAGCTCTAGAACGTGAACAGTGAAAAGTGAACCGGCGTCCTTCACTCTTCACGGTTCACTGTTCACCCCTTCTTCCTCCAGCTCCTCCTCCATCTGCTGCCGGCGAAGCAGCTCCCAGTAACGCCCTCCCGCGGCCAGCAGGTCGGCGTGGGTGCCCTGCTCAACGATGCATCCCCGGTCCAGTACCAGGATCCAGTCGGCGTCCCGAACCGCCGCGAGCCGGTGCGACACGATGATGCTGGTGCGGCCGACCAGAGCGTCCCGCAGACCCTTGAGGATGCGCGCCTCGGTGTGGGCGTCAACCGCGCTCAGCGCGTCATCCAGCACGAAGATCGGCGGCTCCTGGGCCAAGGCTCGGGCAATCGCCGCGCGCTGCTTCTGCCCGCCCGACAGGTTGATGCCGCGTTCTCCCAGCATGGTCTCGTAGCCGTCCGGAAGGACCGGCAGCGCCTCCGTGAGCTGGGCGACCTCCGAAACCCGCTCCAGCCTTCCATCGTCCGGCGCCCCGAGGAGAACGTTGTGGCGGAGAGTCTCCCCGAATAGGAACGTCTCCTGCGGCACAAAGCCTACTGCACGCCTCAGGTCCGGGAGTGAGAGCTGGCGCAGGTCCACGCCGTCGATGAGCACGGCTCCGCGGTCCGGATCGTAGGTGCGAACGATGAGGTCAACCAGCGTAGACTTTCCCGAGCCGGTGGGCCCCACGATCGCGAGCGATGCTCCCCGCTCAACCCGGAAGCGAGATGTCCTGCAGCACCCAGCCTCGCTCCCGCGCTCCCGGATAGCTGAACCAGACGTTCCGGAACTCCACCGCACGGGCACACATCGCGGGCGGCAGCGCTACCGGCGCGATCGCGCTGGTAATGGCGGGGCGCTCGGCAAAGAGCTGGTTGATGCGAGCCATGGAGGCTGCTCCCCGCTGGACCAGGTTGAAAGCCCAGCCCAGCGCGATCATGGGCCAGACCAGCATCGCCAGATACACTCCGAAGGCAACGAACTCACCCACCGTCACCGAACCTCGAATGACCAGGTGGCCGCCCGCATACAGAATCACTACCGCGCTCAGTCCGCCGAGCATCGTGAGCAAGGGGAAGAAGGCGCCCTGGACCCGCGCCAATCCCAGGTTGCGCGTGAGATAAGTATCATTCAGCGCCCGAAAGTGGTCGGTTTCCGCGCGCTCCTGGCGGTAGGACCGAACCACGCGAACGCCGGAAATGTTCTCGTGTGCGTGAGACGTCAGCTCGCTGAACTGCGCCTGAATCTCCTGCGATCGGCGATGGATTATGCGGCCCAGGAACACCATCGCGATCGGCAGCCCGAGGAGCGGCACCAGCGCGAGCAGAGTGAGGCGCGGACTGATCGCGATCATCGCGGGAGCCACCAGAAGGGCTCGCACGGTGGTGTCCACCAGGTACATGAGGGCTGGGCCTGCTACCATCCTGACGGCGAGCAAGTCGTTGGTTGTGCGGGCCATCACATCGCCGGTCGGGTAGCGGTCGTAGAATTCCGCCGACATGCGCTGAAGGTGGTTGTACAGATGGTCCCGCAGGTCGGTCTCAACGCGGCGGCTCCCGCTGTTGAGGAGTTCCCGCATTCCGTACCGGGCGATACCGCTGGCGACGGCCACCAGCAGCAGGAGGGTTACCGCAGTTTGCACCGCGGCGAAATGGTCGACCCGAAGCGCGTCGATCCCCTGCTGTAGAAACCGGGGACCCAGGGTCGCGAAGAAGTTGGAGATGACAACGAGGACCAGACCGGCGAGAAATCTCCGCCGGTACGGCTTGAGATACGGAAGCAGAGATCGCAGTTCGTGCATATCGGATGAATGTCATCGGGTCGAAGAACCCGATCAAGTCACCTAAGGAGGCCGAGAGATGTCGAGATCGATGATTGCAGCGCTTACGTTGGTGGCCGTCGCAGCCTGTGGCGGTGGCGACAGGGACGATATGGCCACGGCGGACAGCCTGAATCGGGATCTGCAGCTGGCCCCGGTCGACACCTCCGCTGAGCTGAACGACCAGACCACTGAGGAGCGTCCCACCGCCAGCCCAGCGACACCGGCACCGAGGCGGACCAGCCCCCGCCCCGCGACGCAGCCAGCAGCCACGCCCCGTCCGGCGGCGCCGGCGCCCACGCCTCGAATCCTTGCGGCCGGTACCACCCTCACCGCGTCCACCAATGCCGAGATTCGTTCCCACAAGAACAAGGTGGGCGACACGGTCACCGCAACGATCGCGAACGACGTGAAGGATCGTTCCGGCCGGGTAGTGATTCCCGCCGGATCCGAGGTCGTGCTGAAGGTGACCGCTATCAAGGAATCCGAAAACAAGAGCGACAAGACCGGCACCCTGACGCTGCAGCCGACCTCGGTTATCATCAGCGGGCAGTCGCACCCGGTTGCGGCCAACATCGAGGGCGTCACTACCGAGCTCCAGGGCCGCGGAACCAATGCGGGCGACATCGCGAAGCCCGCGGCCGGCGCGGCTGTGGGCGCGGTCGTCGGCCGCGTGCTCGGCGGCAGCAGCAAGGGAGCCATCATCGGAGGTGTACTCGGTGGGGCTGTCGGGGCCCAGCGGGCGGTCGAGACCAAGGACCGCGACGTCGTTCTCCCTCAGGGCACGACGGTGACGCTGTCGCTGACCGAGGAGTTCCAGCCGGCGTCATAGCCAAACGTGTAAGCGGGACTAGGACAAACGTGAGCGGTGAGCGGGAACTACAGAGGTCGATCGTTCCCGCTTACCGCTTACGCTTTTGCTGTTCCCGCTCACGCTTTTTCAGTATCTCAGTAGCCAGCCCCCCCGCCGCCCCGCCGCGGGTCGCTCACTCCCTGCCAGCCCTCCGGAGTCCGCACGATCGCCTCGACGTCGCCCCAGGGCCGCCGGGTGGAGAGACCATGACCTTTGGCTTCAAGGGTGTCGAGCACGGCGGGAAGAAATCCTCCTTCTTCCAGCTGAAGGCTGTCGGGCAACGCCTGGTGATGCGCCCGCGGGGCCCGCACCGCTTCGGCGAGCGCCATGCGATGATCGATGAGGTTGGAGATCACGTGATACACCATAGTGATGATCTTGGGACCTCCGGGAGTGCCCGCGATCAGGTACAGGCGCCGTTCCTTATCGAGCACGATGCTGGGCGTCATCGCGGACAGCATCCGTTTTCCCGGAGCGATGGCGTTGGCCTCGCCCTGCACCAGGCCGTACATGTTCGGCTGGCCGGGTGAGGTCGCGAAGTCGTCCATCTCGTCGTTGAGAAGAAAGCCGGCCCCCGTCACCGTCACCGCGCTTCCATAGCTGTTGTTCAGCGTGGTGGTACAGCTGACCGCATTGCCCTCAGCATCGACCACCGAATAGTGCGTCGTGGATGCCCCAGGGGCCGGTCCAGCCTCGAATCCCGGCGTGACCGAGGCTTGCTCGCCGATCTGGCGCCGCAGCTCAGCCGCATAATCCTTGGAGAGCAGCCGTTCCACCGGGTTGTTCACGAAGCCGGGGTCGCCCAGGTAGCGGTTCCGATCGGTGAAGGCGCGCCGCATGGCCTCCGCCTCGCGGTGCAGCAGTCCCGCGGAGCCGAAGGGAGGCAGCGGATCGTACCCCTCCATGATGTTGAGGATCTGGCCCATGGTCACGCCACCGGACGAAGCCGGGGGCATGGAGTACACCGTGTGACCCCGATAGGAAATTTCGATCGGATCGCGCCAGATGGCCCGGTAGCTCCGCAAATCATCGTAGCTGATCAGGCCGCCGCCCCGCGCCATCTCCGCGACGATGAGGTCGGCCACCCAGCCGCGGTAGAAGCCCGCCGAGCCGCTGTCTCGTACTGCCTCCAGCGTCGATCCCAGCTCCGGCTGCCTGAAAGTAGAGCCGGAGACCGGAGGACGGTCGTTGGGGAGGAACGTGGCGCGGGAAGCAGGAAACGATACCAGCCGGGCACTGTCGGCGCCGATGGACCGACTGCGGTACTCGTCGACCACGAAGCCATCGTAAGCCAGCCGAATGGCCGGGCCGATGACCGTCGCGAACGGCAAGCGGCCATACTTCCGGTGCGCTTCCGTTAATCCGGCGACCGCACCCGGCACTCCGGCCGACAGGTGGCCGGTAACGCTCGCTTCCGGTCCCGCGGACAGATACATGTCGCGCGACGCGCGGCTGGGCGCCGTCTCGCGGTAGTCGAGAGTCTCGACCCCCCCGCTGTGCATGCGAATCACCATGAACCCACCACCGCCTATGTTGCCGGCTTCGGGGTGCACTACCGCCAGCGCAAGGCCGACGGCAACTGCGGCGTCTACCGCATTGCCGCCCTGGCGGAGGATGTCCCTGCCGACTTCACTGGCAACCGGGCTACCCGACACCACCAGGGCCGTCGGTGCTACGACCACACGGCTTGGCCCCGGGTTCCACCCATCCGCGATGCCCGGGGCTGCGGGGCCGGCTGCGGGGAGTGTGGCGCGCGGCGCGCAAGCCGGCGCCAGGGCAACCAGAGCGAGCAACCCACCGGAGAAAGAGATCTGCACCGGAGCTCCGTGAAAGAATTGGATGGTCGGGCGGAGTTGCCTGGGGCCTTCAAGTTCTCCTAATTTAGCCGGACGTTGTCGCTTGCATACTCCTATCCTCACATTTGCGTGGCTGACGACTTTCACGACACGCGCCTGACCGAACGGCGCAATCCCCGCAGCGCAACCATCGACACTGCTTCCGCCGTCGAGATCGTGGATCTCATCAACGCGGAGGACGCAGGCGTTCCGGCGGCGGTGTCCAAGGCCCGGGTCGAGATTGCTCGGGTGATTGATTTGGTGGATGCCGCCTTTCGTGCCGGCGGCCGGCTTATCTATGTAGGCGCCGGCACCAGCGGCCGTCTCGGCGTGCTCGATGCCGCCGAGTGCCCGCCCACGTTCGGGACCCCACCCGAGATGGTGGTTGGATTGATTGCAGGAGGCCATCCGGCGCTGGTCCGATCGATCGAGGGCGCCGAGGACGACACCGCGGCCGCTGAGCGCGAACTGAAAGCGATCGGCGTGAGCCGCAAAGACGTGGTGGTCGGGATTGCAGCCAGTGGCACCACGCCGTACGTAGGGGCCGCGCTGGAAGTGGCCCGAGCGCTCGGAGCGCGGTCCGTGTTTCTCTCCTGCTCGGAGCCGCCTCCAAAGCTGCGCGACAGCTGTGATGTCTGCATTACCGTCCTGGTCGGGCCCGAGATCGTCACCGGGTCAACCCGGATGAAAGCGGGGACCGCCACCAAGCTGGTGCTCAATACCATCACCACCGGTGCCATGATCAGAATCGGAAAGACCTACGGCAACCTGATGGTGGATCTGAGGGCCTGGAACGACAAGCTGGTCGATCGGAGCCAGCGAATCGTGATGGAGGCGGCGGGCGTGGACCGGGTATCGGCGCGCAACGCCATCCGTGAGGCCGAGGGAAGCGTCAAGACCGCGATCGTCATGGCCCGGCGGGGGGTTCACAAGGCGGAGGCTGAGCGCCTGCTGGCGGACAACGCCGGCCGCCTGAGAGCTGTGGTTGGAGATCCTCCCCCCGTGGTGCCGAAATGACGGAGCGGCCGACTCTGGCGGTCGGGCTCATGTCGGGAACCTCTCTCGACGGCGTCGATGCAGCGCTGGTCCGGCTTGATGGCCCCACCCATGCAACGCTGCTCGACTTCGTGACCCGGCCCTACATCGACGCCGAGCGCGCCGAGATCCGGGCAGCCTTCAATGGTGCCACCGCCCCGTCTCTGGCTCGACTGCACGTGCGGGTGGCGGAGTGGGCCGCGGAAGCGGTGCAGACGGTGCTGGTCCAGGCCAAGGTGCGTGCCTCCGAGCTGTCGCTGATCTCTTTTCCGGGCCAGACCATCTGGCACGAGCCGCCCATCGTCTCGTGGCAACTGGGTGAGCCCGCGGTGCTGGCAGAGAAATTCGGAGTGCCTGTGGTGAGTGGATTCCGCGCCCGTGATGTCGCCGCGGGGGGGCAGGGGGCGCCCCTGGTTCCGATGGCCGACGTGCTGCTTTTCGCCTCGCCCGACGCGCCCCGGGTGTTACTCAATCTCGGCGGCATGGCCAATCTGACGTACGTGCAACGCCGGGCGCAGGAGGAAGGCGTGTTCGCCTTCGATACCGGCCCCGGCGTCGCGGTGATCGACGCGGTGGCCCGGCTGGTGGATCAGCGCCGTTCCTACGACCGCGACGGCCGGCTGGCCGCGCAAGGAACCGTTGACGACGCAGTACTCGCGCAGCTGCTTGCCGATGAGTTCTTCACCGCCCCGCCGCCGAAGAGCACCGGACGCGAGCGTTTCGGCGACCAGTACGCGCGTGCCCTGCACCAGCGGGTCCCTGGCCCGGATGGCGTGGCGACTGCCGTCGCCCTTACCGCCCGCACGGTGGCCGACGCCGTCGCCCGCTGGACCCCCGCCGGGGTGGAAGTGGTCGCGTCCGGCGGGGGCTGTCACCATCCGGGGCTGATGGAGTCGCTGAGGCGGAACCTGGCGGCCAACGGCGGCCACGACCTGCGGCGCTTCGATGAACTGTTTTTTCCCGGCGATGCCAAGGAGGCGGTTGCGTTTGCCTTGCTCGGGTATCTCACCGTGCACGGCCAGCCGGGCAATGTACCGGCCGCGACCGGCGCCGGCGGGTCGCGGGTTCTGGGAACCGTGACTCCTCCGTGACTACTTCGGTCCCCGAATCGACCAACCCGGCACGGCTGATCATGCCGGCGCTGCGGTCCGATGCCCTCAGCGGGTTCGCGCACGAGGCCGGCCGCATTGCCGACACCCTGGAGATCGGGGTCGGCGGGTACATCATTTTCGGGGGCACGAGCGAGAGTGTCCGCCGGCTGACCGCTGACCTGTTCCGACGCGCCGGCCGACCGCTGTTGCTCGCCTCCGATCTGGAGCGCGGCGCCGGGCAGCAGGTAGCCGGCCTGACGGAGTTTCCCCCGCCGATGGCCCTGGCATCGCTACGGGAGCCGGCGGTGGTGCGCTGGGCCGCGTCCGTCACGGCCCAGGAGGCCCGGGCCGTCGGAATCAACTGGGTCTTTGCCCCTGTGGCCGATCTCGATCTCCTCCCGGAAAATCCTATCGTCCAGACCCGCGCCTTCGGTGCCGACCCGAATGAGGTGGCCACCTACGTGCGCCAGTGGATTGAAGGATGCCAGGGCGCCGGCGCCCTCGCCTGCGCCAAACACTATCCGGGACATGGCCGCACGGCAGTGGATTCGCACGTCGCCTTGCCGGTGGTCGAGGCGTCGGCCACCGACCTGGAAGTCGACCAGGCTCCTTTCACGGTGGCGATCCAGAGTGGCGTTGCATCGATCATGACCGCTCATGTGGCCTACCCTGCGCTGGATAGCTCGGGGGTCCCGGCAACGCTCTCGCGCGCGGTGCTGGGCCGCCTCCGGGGCGCCGAGCGGTTCGACGGACTGGTGGTGACTGACGCGCTCATCATGGATGGGGCCCTGGTGGGGCGTCGCGAGTCGGATGCGGCAGTAGAGGCGGTACAGGCTGGAGCCGACCTGCTGCTCTACCCCAACGACGCGCGAAGAGTACGGGATGCGCTCGAGGCGGCACTGTCCAGCGGGGTGCTTCCGCGGGCGCGGGTCCAGGAGTCCCTGCGGCGCTACCATCGAGCACTTGCAGTGGCGACCGCCCCCACGCCGCCGGTCACGCGGGGACCCTATGACTCCGCTGAGGCGCTCGCCGATGCCCTGCTCGCTCAGGGAATGATGGTTCGCCGCCCAATTCCTCCATTGACCGGTCCGCTCGATCTGGTCGTGATCGACGACGACATCGGGGGGCCATATCCGCCAGGGCCCAGCGACTACGTTCACCGGACGCTGGGGCCGAAGCTGACCGGGCGATACGGGGGCGGCTCGCGCGTGGTGCTCGTGTTTGCGGAGCCCCGGGCCTGGAAGGGACGTTCCGGATTCGGTCCGGCGGCAAAGGAAGCACTGGCCCACCATGCGGCCGGCGCCGATCTGATAGTCCTGTTCGGTCATCCCAGGCTGGCCGCGGAGCTGCCCAGCGACGCACCGGTGCTCCTTGCCTGGCACCGCCAACGGCTCATGCAGGAAGGGGTCGCACGATGGCTCGGTCACCGATTAGCCTGAACGGCTGGCCCCCTTGATCCAGGGCAGGAGGGCAAACGCGGGGATCGCAAGAAGAAAAGTCAGAAAGAAGTACGCCGCATAGCCCATGTTCTCGGCCAAGACACCCGATGCCCCGCCCGCCAGCGTCCGGCTCAGAGCCAGAATCGCGGACAGAACCGCGAACTGGGTAGCGGCGTAGCGCCGCTCGCAGACCGACATGAGGAAGGCCAGGAACGCCGCAGTTCCCAAGCCGTGCGCGAAGTTCTCGAACAGAGCTGCCGCTATGATCAGGGGCTTCGAAGCCGGCACGCTGGCGACCCCGGCATAGCCAAGACTCGACAGCGCCTGCACCAGGCCCAGCGTCCAGAGCCCCCGGAAGATGCCGACCCGGGTGGTGAGAAGCCCTCCCAGCACGGCTCCCGAAACTGTCGCCACGATCCGGCCGGGGGTCAGGATCGCACCGATTTCTTCGAGCGTGAATCCCCGGTCAACCCAGAACGGCCGGGTCATCGGTTCCATGGCGTAGATGTCGATCTTGAACAGCAAAGCGAAGATCGCGACGGCCCAGATGCCAGGGCGGGCAAGCAGGGCCCGGAGTGGCTCCCAGACCGACGCCGCAGCCGCCACGGTGCGGCGGGGCTCGGGAATAAAGAGCGCGGCGGCGGTCAGCGCTCCAACTATGGTGGCGCCGGTCAGAAACGAGAGAGGCCAGCCCCGCCGCCCCGCGAGCCAGATGAGAAGTCCACCTGCCGTGAACATCGCCACCCGGTACGCCGCAATCCGTACGGAGTTCGCCACCCCCAGCTCGCGGGTACTGGTGGCCTCGATGGTATACGCGTCGATGGCGATATCCTGGGTCGCCGACAAGGTGACCATGAGCACCAGGATCAGCCAGAACCAGCGCGCCAGCTCGCCGAGCTCGGTGGTCCCAAGGATCAGCGTCAGCAGGGTCAGTCCGGCCAGGCAACCGACGATCCACTGCCTTCGGCTTCCGACCCGATCCACCAGTGGGGCCCAGACAAACTTGAAGGTCCAGGGAAAGCTGAGTGCACTGATCAGCCCGATCTCCACCAACCCCGACCCATGGGTGCGTAGATAGACCGGCAGCGTTTCATTGACCAGGCCGAAGGGAAACCCGGAGGCAAAGGACAAGGCCGCCAGCCACGCCAGGCGAGTTCGCAGGGGGGCATCGACGCCGGCGGTTTCTTCCTCCGCTGCAGTTATACCGGGTGGAGTTACCGCCACACCGCGAGCAGCAGCAGGAGCACACCCATGGTGACCAGAATGAGCGCCACGGTGCGTATGAGGTTCGGTGGGCTGGGCTCAGCGCTGCCGGCGGGGAGAGGCTCCGTCGCGGGAGCACTGACGTCTTCGCTTTCGGCCGGGGCGGGAACGGCTGGCTCCGGCGGGGTCGTGCTCTGCGCCAGATGATAGCGCTGATGTCCCACGCCATCACTTCCGTTGGCCTCCTCCAGACCCTCGCCGTCGAAGTGGGCCGCGACCACCGTGATGTTGTCGGGTCCACCTCGCGCGTTGGCCAGATCGATGAGCGCGGAGCAAAGGCTCGGCAGGTCCTCGTGCTCGCGGGCCAGCCTGGCGAACTCTTCCCGCCGCACCACGCCTGACAGGCCATCGGAGCAGAGTATCAGGATATCCCCCCGGCGGATCGGCTGGTGCGTCAGATCGACTTTGACACGGGGGTCGGGTCCCAGTGCCTGCAGGATGATGTTGCGCCGCTCGCTCTGCTCCGCCTCATCCTGGGTAAGCTCGCCGGCATCCACCAGCCGCTGCATGAGGCTTTGATCCTTCGTCAGCTGCACTGCGTCGGTACCGCGCACCAGATAGGCGCGGCTGTCGCCGATCTGGGTGAGATACAGATCGCCTCCGAAGACACCGGCGGCGGTAACCGTGGTCCCCATCCCCCGGACCTCGGGGTGCTCTCGCGCGTAGGAATAAATCTGGCCGTTGGCCAGCTCGACCGCCTCCCGCATCCGGTAGGCAAACTGGTCAGCAGTGTCGGCAGGATCGCTGGCCCAGGCCGTGGCCATATGGCGGTAGATGAGATCGGCGGCCATGGCGCTGGCGAGTTCTCCGGCCGCGGCCCCGCCCATCCCGTCAGCCACCATGAACAGCGACCCGCGCGGGCCGATCTCATGGCGGCGGACATCGGGTTGAAGGCTGGCGTTCCCGGTGCTGAGGTCGGCGACGAGAAAGGTGTCCTCGTTATGCTCCCGGCTACGGCCGAGATCGGTTTTGCCGAACACGGAGACGCGCACTGGGGCCCGCGTCACGCGCTCCTCGAACACAGGGCACACCTCCAACGATCGTCTGACCGGGGGCGACCGGCGGCCACTGGGAAAGTCACGCGAAGGTCCCTTCCGCCGGCTGCGGCGGTTCGAGGTCTGACGAATCTAGGAAGCAGGGCGGGGAGCGTCAACGCTGCCTTGGCGTAAGTTCTAGCCGCCGTTTACCTTGCACGCATGTTTGTCTTTCGGCCGTACGGCACGGCGCTCTGGCTCCTGACGGCGCTGGCCTGCTCCCGCCAGTCCGATCCCAACGACACCCGAGCTTCCGACCACGGTCTTAGCCGGTCGGAGTTGTATGCGGTCTCCCCCGCGCAGGATCCTGTGGGGCTGCGGGTGGTCTATCCGGCGCCTACCGATGTGGTCCGGGTGCGAGATTCCAGCTTTCTGTTCGGCGCGGTCGCACGGGCCACTACCCGGCTGACGATCAATGGACACCCGGTGCAGATCTGGCCCAACGGAGCGTGGCTGGCTTGGATCCCGTTTCCGCCCGACACCCTGATGACGTTCCGAATCGAGGCACGCACCGCGAACGACAGCTCCGTGGTTCACTACCCGGTTCGCCGGGATCGCGGCACGCTCCCGCGGATTCTCAACGTCGGAGCGGCATGGTTGGACTCGGTCTCGCTGTCACCCCAGGGACAGGTCTGGCTCCCGCGCACCGAATATCTGACCCTCTCGGCTCGTGCGGTTGCCGGCGCGGATGTTCGCGTGCTTCTGGCGGACGGGCGGCGGGTGCGTCTGCTGCCTCAGCGCCAGGCGGAAGAGGTGCTGCCGGCGCTGCGCGCGTTCGACTGGGACAGCACCAAGCTCAGGACGCCGGAGGAAGTGCGCTACGTCGGCGTCGTGCGCGGCCGGGCCATCGGTCCCGATGCCGGCCCCATTCTTCGAGGTCCCACGGCAGCCCTGGTGGGGGCGCTCGCAAGGGCAGCACTCCGCTGCGTGACCGGCATGCCCTGTCCGGCTCCGTATGCGGAGCTGGTGTCGGCCGACAGCTCCTGGGCCGTTGTCGAGGTGGCCGTGGAAGGCGACACGGTTCGGCAACGCTGGCCCTTGCAGCTGCGGCTGATTGATACTCTTCCAGTTTTGGCAACATTCGACGACGACAGCGCAGGTGAGGGTAAGAGCGACAGCCTCACACCCGGACGGGCCACACCCGGAGGTTCCTACGCCTGGTTTTTCCCCACGGGTACCCGGGCCGCAGTGACCGGCCGCATCAACGATGATCTTCGCATCCGGCTCTCGCCCAGCTCCGAGGCGTGGGTTCCCATTGCGGACGCACACCCGCTTCCTGCCGGGCTTCCGGAGCCGTCGGCGGTGGTGGGCTCGGTCACGCTGATGCGAGCGCCGGACCGGGCCGTTCTCCGTATTCCGCTCACCCAGCGGGTGCCCTTTCAGGTTCAGGAGAGTGAGCGAAGTCTCGCCATCACGTTCTACAGCGCCGTTGGCGACGTCGACTGGATGCGCCACGGTACTGACTCGCTGGTCTCCCAGCTCGGCTGGGCTCAAACGCAGCGGCAGGAAGTCACCGTCACGGCCCAGCTGACCGAGCCCGTCTGGGGGTATCGCGCCCGGTGGAGTCGCAACGACCTGATACTCGAGATCCGGCGGCCGCCTCGGCTGTCGGTATCGAACCCGCTCCGGGGCCGGACCATCGCTATCGATCCGGGACATCCTCCCCTCGGCTCGACCGGGCCCACCGGACTGGGGGAAGCCGAGGCCAATCTGGCCGTGGCGGTCCAGCTACGCGCGATGCTCGAGGCCGACGGCGCCAGGGTGCTGATGACCCGCACCTCAGACTCCGCCGTTGATCTGTGGCCCCGGGTCGCGCTCGCGGAGAGAGGGGGGCGGAACTGTTCGTTTCGATTCATAACAACGCCCTGCCCGATGGGGTCAACCCCTTCACGAATAACGGCACCAGCGTATTCTATAATCAGCCGCGCGGCCTGCCCCTGGCAGCCGCCATCCAGCGGTCGCTGGTCCGGCGGCTGAAGCTCCCGGACCTTGGTGTCGGCCGTGCCGATCTGGCGGTCATCCGGGCGACATGGATGCCCTCGGCGTTGGTGGAGGGGATGTTCATCATCATGCCGGAACAGGAAGAGGCCCTCCGAAGTCCAGCCGGGAGACGGCGCTACGCGCAGGGGGTGTACGAGGGGATCCGCCGCTTCCTTCAGGACCGGGCCAGAATTCAGTCCTCCCCCGATGTGGGCCGCTCCAGACCAATGGCGTCTCCTAAGGCGACTTTCCCTTCACCGAGCCGCGTGCCTTCGGGCGCCCCGGATGGCGGTGTTGCCCCATAGAGCGTAGTGATGAGGTTTGGCTGATGTCATCCCCGATGCCCAAAACTTCCCGGATGTACTCCTCCCGACACCTTCCCCGCTTCCTTAAGAGCGCTCTCCTCGCGGCCCTCACCCTGACCGTGTTATCGCCGCTGCAGGCCCAGTCTCCCGAGGAGCGTCTGGAGCTGGAGCGGTTCAGGGATTCGGTGGGAAGTACCGTTGACTCCACTGGTCTGCTAAGGCTGGAGCGCACGATGATTCAGGCTGCCAAGGCGGATCGTTCCAACGGCATGATCCATCTGAAGCTGGGTTTTCTGTCGCTCAGGCTGGGTGACCTCGGCGGGCGGGACCACTATGACGACGCCGCCTCGGAATTTCAGTGGGCCATCGACCTTCAACCGTACTGGCCGTACGCCTGGTACGGAATGGGATTGGCCGAGTACGGCGTAGGAGATTCGCAGATCTCCTTCGTCACCGGGCTTAAGATGATGCTCGGCAAGGATGCGCTGACCCGCTCGGCGGTGGCCTTCGCCAAATCCGCAGAGATCGACCCCTCCTTCGTGCGCGGTTTGGTCGATCTCGCCAATACGGCGCTGCGGCAGCGGGTCAACATCAAACTCGGCGTCGCCCTCGAGGCCTTGCGGCGGTCCGCGGGAACTCCGGCCGGCAGCGATCCCGATGTGCTGCTCGCCCGGGGCCGCGTCGAACGCGAGGTCGGTGATGGGGACTCCGCTCTGGTCGCCTTCAACGGCTATCTGCAGCGGGGCAGCAACCGGGGGCTGGCGCTCCTCGAGGTGGCGCGCACCCAACTCCTGCTGGGCCGCGTCGAGGGCACCACTCCGTATTTCGAAGGCGCCACGCTGGACGACTCCACCACAGTGCGGGGCTACCGCGCCGACCTCGCGACGATCGCTTCGGATAGCGTCATGGGAGAGTTCGACCAGCAGCGGGGCCCCCGGCGTGCCGCCTATCTGCGCAGCTTCTGGGGTGAGCGGGACCGCACCGAGCTCCGGACCGAGGGTGAGCGGTTACGCGAGCACTACCGCCGGCTGTTCTACGCCCGCAAGAATTTTCAGCTGACCTCCAATAACCGCCACTACGATATCGTGGAGCGGTACCGCTCCGGCAGCCGCGACTTCGACGATCGCGGAGTGATCTACATCCGGCACGGCGAGCCTTCCAGCCGGGCCAGCTATGCCGCACCCGGTCTGGAGCCAAACGAATCGTGGCATTACAGCCGCACCGATGGCGACCTGATCTTCCACTTCATCGCCCGAGAGGACGTGCAGGACTTCAAGCTGGTAGAAAGTCTCTTTGACGTGCTGGGATTCAGCGGCGCGGTGAGGCTGCAGGGCGAGAACAGGGCCAGCGACAACGCCGTCGCCGAACAACTGATGCTCTCGCGGGAGCAGCTGTCGCCCATCTACCGCCGGCTCCAGTCAGCCGGGGCGGGCAGCACTGGCCGGTATCAAAGCCAGGAACGCCAGGTCGGCCAGGAGAGCATCGCCCTGGGAACTACCAGTGACAGCTACGAGCTGCGGTTCCCCACCGAGCTGAAGGCCACCTCGGAAGTGCTCGCCGTGGGGCGGGACTCGTCAGGACATCAGGTGCAGATCGCCTACGCTATATCAGGCTCCAGCCTGGAGCCGGTCACCGTGACCCGCGGTTTCCTCTACAGTGTACGGCTCCGCTTCGTGGCCACAGACCGACACGGCAAGGTCGTGTCCGCGCTCGATACCACTCGACACTTCGTCGCCCCCGAGCGGGTTCCACCAAACGAGCACCTGGTGGGCCGGGTGAGCGCCTCGGTTCCGGTCGGATCCCTGCAGTACCGTCTGGCCATTCAGCAAGGCGACGACGCCGGTATGACACTCCCCCGGGATACCGTCCGGGTAGGTCCGGCCAACTCAGCCGCGCTCAGCCTCAGTGACCTCGTCCTTGGGTCGCGCACCGCCAATCTCGGGTGGAAACGCACGCCCCAGGACACGGTTCTCTTCAATCCACTTCGGACCTACAAGCGGGACGAAGAGATGGAGTTGTACTACGAGATTGAAGGACTCCGGCCCGCCCCCTACACGGTCGAGCTACTGGTGCGGAAGAAGGGCGGAGGTGGGGGAATCTTCAAGAAGATCTTCGGCGGTGGCGGTGCGGCCATAAAACTGAAGTTCGAGCAGCAGGCAACTACCCCCAGCGTGTCGACCCATCGAAGCCTGAAGCTCGACCGGCTCAAGCCCGGCATGTACGTTCTGCAGCTGCTGGTCGTGGATGCCGACGGCCGAAAAGACTATCGGATTCGTGAGTTTCAGGTGGTGGACGAAAAGAAGACGTGAGAACCACGACAGGGTAAGCGGGAACTGCCAACAGCGTGAGCGGTGAGCGGGTCGCTCCCATAAGACAAAACCCTCCGCGGCTCATGGGCACCGGAGGGTTGTTTGTATGGGTAGTTCCCGCTTACCGCTCACGCCTTTCGCGGTTCCCGCTCACGCTTCTGGTTTAGAGCGGCCACGCGGCTGGACGGGTTGGCGCGAGAATCAGGAGCGGCTGTACCAGGCTTTCGGCCTTGACCACGGCCTCGACCTGCACCAGGTGCTGGGTAACGCCGGTGCTGGTATCGAAAGTGGCAATGTGCATCAGCAAGGAAGCCAGCGGCCGATCGGCCGGCTTGGTGCGTCCGCCCTCGGTGGGCGAAATCGCAGTCCCGGGAACCAGTGTGATGCGGGCGTGTCCGAACAACCAGAGGGGAAGGCCGTCGAGCGACTTCAACAGCCGCTCGTTGAAGGCCAGACTCTCGCCGTGGAGGGTAATGAGACCCAGACTGGGCCGCTCGTTCTGGCGGCGGGAGTGGACCACGAAGCCGTAGGTGAAGGCGGGGTCCTGCCCCTCGGCTCGCCGGAGGGCGGCCCGGAGCTTCTGCTGACTGAAGGCGATCGTGTGATACGGAACCACAAGGCTCTCCCAGTGGGCGAAACAGGATCGGACGGCTCGGGTCGCTGCAGGGGACGTGCCACTTAACGCGGTCAAGCGGGTAAGCAGGTAGGCCGGTCCGTTTTCTCTCTGAGCATTGAGGTACAGCTACTTACACGGGGTTTTCCTACCCGCTTACCTGCCTACCTGCCTACCCGCTTATCGCAACCCCTCTCGCGATACGCCACGCATAATTGCCTTGAACTACCTCGGGTGCTGACGTAGCTTGACCGCATGTTCTGCTCCCGCTGTGGCAGCGAAATCACCGGAAAATCGAAGTTCTGCCCCTCCTGCGGTCTGGATCTGATGGCTACCACCCCGGTGCACGCCATCGCCACCGGAGTGCTGCAGGAGCTGGATCTGGTTCGCGAGTCGCTGGCGGCGGAGTACGAGATCATCGAGGAGCTGGGCCGCGGCGGCATGGCAATGGTCTATCGCGCCAAGGACCGGCAGCTCGAGCGGGAAGTGGCGGTCAAAGTGCTGCCGTTTTCCCTGGCCTTCGATACCGAGTTCGTAGAGCGGTTCCAGCGGGAAGCCCGCACGGCGGCCCAGCTCGAACACCCGAATATCATCTCCATCTACCGGGTCGGCCGGTCCGGCCGGGTCATTTACTTCGTCATGAAGTTCCTGCGTGGCGGCTCGCTTTCCATGGTGCTCGGCGCCCGCAAGAAGCTCACGCCTCCGGAGATCCGGCGCCTGCTCTCGGAGGCCGGAAGCGCTCTCGGATACGCCGCCCAGCGCGGGATCGTGCACCGGGACATCAAGCCCGACAACATCATGTTCGACGAGTTCGGCCAGAGTGTGCTGACCGACTTCGGCATTGCCAAGGCGGCGTCCGGCCAGAAGCTGACCGGCACCGGGATGTCCATCGGTACTCCCCACTACATGAGCCCGGAGCAGGCCAGGGCCCAGGCTATCGATGGGCGGAGCGACATTTACAGCCTCGGTGTCGTGGCGTATCAGTGCCTCACGGGCACCGTCCCCTACGACGGCGAGGACAGCTTTTCCATCGGTTACAAGCACATTACCGAGCCGATACCGACGCCAAGCCTGGTAACCGCCGACGAGCGACGGATCTTCGAAGTCATCAAGCGCATGCTGATGAAAGATCCGAACGACAGGTTCCAGAGCTGTGAAGAACTCGTCGCATCGTTTCGCGGCCATCCCATCGCGGCGCCGGGCGCAGTTCGGGTCTCGGCCGCCACCTTCGTGGGGACCGGCGCCGCGGCCGTGGCCGGCAGCGCGGCCGCTATAGGTGGCGCCGGTCTTCCGCCCATCGTGAGTCAACCGACGACGCCGCTGGAATCTCCCCTGGTGAACCGGCGCATGACGCCGCTCGAGCGCCGCGAAGTGCCCCGCCGCGTCGCCGATCGTTCCGTCGCCATGCGCACCAGCGCGTCTTCCTGGGCGTGGCTGTGGGTGCTTCTCGCGGTGCTGGCAGGGGCCGGCGGCGCCTTTTACTACTGGCAGGCTGGAGGGTTTGCGCCGGCCAATATCGGTCCCGAGCCGCCACCCGATTCCCTGTCGCCGCGGGATACGGTGATCACACCCGCCGCGGTTCCGGCACCGGCCCCGCTGCCTGCGGCAGACTCCATAGCGGCGGCCCGCGAATCCTCTCCTGCCGCTACGCCAGCGCCGTCGGAAGCCGAGGGCGCTGAGGACGTGGTCGGACCGGTGGACAGCGGAGGGATCCGGCTGGTCGGACTGCCTCGAGGATCCACAGTGCTGATCGACGAAAAGCCGATCGTGAATGCCCTCACCCGGCTGGCGCCGGGGCCCCACGCCTTGGCCATCTCCGCGCCGCGTTACAACTTCTATTCCGACACTGTGGTGATCCGGCCCGGTCAGATTCAGGAGCTGACGCCGCAGCTCACCCAGATCGGCGCTCCCATTCCGACGGCACGCTCGCAGCAACGACCCAACACTCAATGCGTCCCTGGGTCTAATTACAACGCTGATGGATCCTGTTTTGATGAGCGCCCCAAACCGGTCAACCCCCCGTTCGTCACCGTCCCGCAGGATGCCAAGCCGGCGCCCCGCCCAAGCCTGATGTGGGTCAAGGTGTCGGCCGAAGGACGGACCGTGGATATCAGGCGGCTGAAGCCATCGGACGATCCCGCGTACGAGCGGGAGGTTCAAAACTTTGTGTGGGGTGTGACCTGGCACCCCGCGCTCAAAGATGGCGCGCCGGTCGACGCCTGGACTCAGATGCTGTTCCCGCCGGCGCAGGATCAGTAGGACGCATCGCGTGCGTCCGCCCACCATCCACCCAACCGCATTCATTGCCGCAACCGCCGCCGTCATGGGTGATGTGACCCTGGGTGAGGAATCCAGCGTCTGGTACGGCTCGGTGCTTCGCGGCGATATGGCGCCCATCGTGATCGGGGCGCAATCCAACATCCAGGATGGCACCATCGTGCACGTCGATGCCGGGGTGCCATGCACCGTGGGACGCAGAGTAGGAGTCGGACATCGGGTGATCCTCCATGGCTGCACGGTGGAAGACGATTGCCTGATCGCTATGGGTAGCGTTCTGCTGAACGGTGTCCGGATCGGCGCCGGCAGTGTCGTTGCGGCTGGGGCAGTCGTGCCGGAGGGGATGCAGGTGCCGGCGGGCTCGCTGGTCATGGGGGTCCCCGGACGTATCGTGCGGGCGGTCGACGCCGAGTTGTCCCGGCGGGCTTCGGCGACCTGGAGCCACTACGTCAAGGAGGCGCGCGCGCACCGCGAGGGACGATATCCGCTTTATCCCCAGCTATCCACCTCTTCCACATCGTCCTAGTAGCTATATTTGTGATGTGGGAATCGAGAATGTACGTAGTTACGTCGCTTTTTCATGGTATTGTCCCGGTGGGGTCACCGGCCTAGCTTGGCCTTCCGTTTCGGTCCGGTGGGATGGGCCGGCGCGAGTCGGTGCAGGGTCGGTTGCCGGTGCTGCACATGCGCTTCACCCTCTGAGATCAATACCTTTCAAGCGGGGAGTTCTATGAAAACGTCCACCCCAAGGGACGCGGTCCGGCTGTCGCCCAATGCCATCACAGTCCTCGAGAAGCGCTATCTCCTCAAGGACGAATCCGGGGCGCCGGTGGAAACTCCACGGGATCTCTTCCAGCGGGTGGCTCGTACCGTCGCCGACGCCGACCGCCGATACGGCGCCACTGAAGCCCGGGTGGATGCGCTGACCCAGGACTTCTTTGGCCTCATGGCCAACCGCCTGTTCGTGCCGAATTCCCCGACGCTGATGAACGCCGGCCGTCCCCTGGGTCAGCTCTCTGCCTGCTTCGTGCTTCCGGTGGACGATGCGCTCTCCAACGGCAGGAGCGGCATCTACGATACGCTCCGCGCCATGGCGCTGGTGCACCAGTCAGGGGGCGGCACCGGCTTCAGCTTTTCCCGCCTGCGCCCCAAAAACGATATCGTCCGCTCCACCATGGGTGTGGCGTCGGGCCCGGTGTCGTTCATGACGCTCTTCGACGCTTCCACTGATGTCGTCAAGCAGGGAGGGACCCGGCGGGGAGCCAATATGGGGATTCTCCGAGTCGACCACCCGGACATCCTGGAGTTCATCACCTGCAAGGATGACACAACCAAGGTGACGAACTTCAACATCTCGGTGGCGGTCACTGATGCCTTCATGGCCGCGGTCGAGGCGGACAGCACCTACGACCTGATCCATCCGAAGACCAAGGAAGTCACCGGTCAGCTTCGTGCCCGGGCTGTGTGGGAGCGGATCATTCACGGCGCCTGGAAGACGGGCGAACCGGGGGTGTTCTTCGTGGACAAGGCCAACCACTACAATCCGGTTCCCCATCTTGGTGAGTATGAGGCAACCAATCCCTGCGGCGAGCAGCCGCTGTTGCCCTATGATGTGTGCAATCTGGGGTCGATCAATCTCGGGGCGTTTGTAAAAAAGGACGGGAAGAGCCTGCCCCGAGCAGGCGAGCGAGGCGACGGGATGGAGATCGATTGGGATCATCTCCGCCGCGTAATCCATCTCTCGACCCATTTCCTCGAGAACGTGATCGACGCCAACCAGTACCCGCTGGAGGAGATCACCGAGCTGGCTCAGCGGATCCGCCGTATTGGACTCGGGGTCATGGGTCTGGCCGACGTCTTCGTAAAGCTGGGCATCGCCTACGACTCCGAGGAAGGTGTCGCGCTCGGCCGGCAGATCCAGAAGTTCGTGGACGACGAGGCCAAGGTCGAATCGGAGCGCCTGGCCGCCGAGCGGGGCGTCTTCCCCGAATGGGAGCGCAGCATCTGGGGACCGGATGCAACCGCGGCCCGCGATGCCGAGGGTGAGCGGATCCGCCCGATGCGCCGGCTGCGGAACTGTAACGTGACGACCGTTGCGCCGACCGGCACCATCTCCATTATTGCCGGGTGCAGCTCGGGGATCGAGCCCCTCTTTGCCGTGGCGTTCATGCGCAACCAGGCCGGCGTGTTGATGCCTGATGTGAACGAAGACTTCGTCGCCATCGCCAGGGAGGAGGGCTGGTACTCTGATGAGCTGATGCGGAAGATCGCCGAGACGGGGCACATCAACTTCCCCGAGGTGCCGGAGAAGTGGCAACGCGTCTTCGTCACTGCCAACGCGATCAAGCCTGAATGGCACATCCGGATGCAGGCGGCCTTCCAGGAGCACAACGACAGCGCCATCTCGAAGACCTGCAACTTCGCCCATGATGCCAGTGAGGCGTACGTCGAGGAAATTTACCGGCTGGCGTATCGGCTGAACTGCAAGGGTGTGACGGTTTATCGTGACGGCAGCCGGGAAATGCAGGTGCTATCGTCAGGGTCAACCGCCAAAAGAGTGCAGGAGCAGCATGAAGGCGGGAAGGGCGGAAAAGGCGGTAGAACTGGCGCAGAATCCTCCACCCCTTCCGCTGACCTCCATGGCGAGATCGCGGAGCTTCGGGCGGAAAACGAACGGTTGCAGCGCATCGTTCACGAGCTGGAGTCCGAAAATCTCCAGCGGCGGCAGAAGCGCTCCCGCCCCGAGGTACTCCGCGGGTCCACCCGCCGGGTGGAGACGCCGCTCGGCACGCTCTACGTCACCATCACCGAGGACGACCGGGGCCAGCCCTTCGAGGTGTTCATGACGCTGGGGAAGGCAGGCGGCGCGCTTATGGCCGATGTCGAGTCGTTGGGCCGGCTGATCAGTCTCGCCTTGCGCTCCGGGATTCCCATCAAGGAGATCTACCGGCAGCTCCGCGGGATCAGCTCCGATCGCGTGATCGGGCTGGGACCCAACAAGATTCTGTCGGTGCCCGATGCCGTAGGCATTGCCATCGAGCGGTGGATGCAGGAGAAGCAGGGCATACAGCAGGAGCTGCTGCCGGGCCAGAGAGCCCAGGGAGATGTGGCGCCCGTGGTGGGACCGCCGGTCATGCAAAGCGGCAGCAGCGGCGAGCAGATGGTGCTGGGCGGAATGCAGGACACGCTTTCCGGTGCGTGCCCGGACTGCAACTCACAGCTCGAGTTCGCTGAGGGGTGCATGAAGTGCCACGTGTGCGGCTTCAGCGAGTGCGGATGATCGTGGTCATGCGCAGATAGCTGAATGGCAGGAGCACACGACAGCGCCCGCAGGCCGAGAGGTCTGCGGGCGTTGGTCCATCATACAGGAGAGCCAGCAAGCAGCTGAGTGAGGAGAGTATGGCCAGCTGGAGAGACGACCTGCGCGGTCTCGCCGAGTCACTGGGATCCCGGTTGAGACGTGGGTCTAACCGGCTCGAGCGTCTCATCGACCGCGACCCTTTTCACCTGGTCGCGTATCGCGGCTATGCCGGAGGCGGCCGGGTTCTCCTGCTGGGGCGGGCCCTTCAAAACGAAGGGCTGGTGGTGGCAGACCCGGCTCACTCCAAGTTGCGAAACCTGCTTTCTGTATTGAAACGGGTGGAGAGCGACCCGCTGGCCCATGCCCGGGTGCGGGCCCACCTGGCCGGGAGCACCCGAGAGCTGGTGGCCGATGACGAGGGATTCTTTCGCGAGTGGGTCGAGATGGACACCGGCGGCGTCACCGGGTGGGGATCGGTCCGGCTCGAGCTCGTGTCCACCCCGACGAGCACCACCGACGCACATTTCCTGGTGCCGGCGAGGACGGCCGGGTACGGCATCATCAGCGACATGGATGACACTGTGCTCCAGTCGCACGTCACTGACTTCATCCGGGCCGCGGGAATGGTGTTGCTCGAGAATGCCCGCACCCGGCTCCCTTTCCCCGGTGTGGCCGCTTTCTATCGCGCGCTGGAGCAGGGCGCCAGCGGTCACGCGGATAATCCGGTGTTCTACGTCTCCAGCAGCCCCTGGAACCTGTACGACGTGATCGCCGAGTTCCTGGAGGCACAGCAGATCCCTGTCGGCCCTCTGTTGCTGCGAGACTGGGACCTGGGGCCGTCACTGCTGCGAAACGCTGCCCACAAATCCGGCATCATTCGCGAGATCCTCGCAACCTATCCCTCGCTGCCCTTCATCCTGATCGGGGATAGCGCGCAGGAGGACCCGGAGATTTATGCCGACGTCGTGGGGACCCATCCCGGGCGCATTCTCGCCGTGTACATCCGCAACGTCCGACAGCACCCCGAGGACTCACCCGCCATACGGGACCTGGCCCAGCGAGTGAGCGCGGCAGGGTCGACCCTGGTGCTGGCAGACGACACCCTCACGGCGGCACGCCACGCCGCGGCGCACGGCTGGATCAGGGAAACAGCCCTGCCCGATGTCATGGGAGAGAAACAAGAAGACGAGGGAGGCGGCACCAAGGAGCCTGCCCCGGGCGTGACCACCAGCGAACCGACCGCTACCGT
Source organism: uncultured Gemmatimonadales bacterium (assembly GCA_963840165.1). Taxonomy (GTDB): domain Bacteria; phylum Gemmatimonadota; class Gemmatimonadetes; order Gemmatimonadales; family GWC2-71-9; genus CAVVWJ01. The sequence goes on along the minus strand of CAWIXT010000002.1, from coordinate 434,403 downwards.
GGTCGTGGACCCGCAGGTAGCTGCCAGGGACCTGCAATAGGCTATTTCCGGAGACTGTCCCCAACCTGGCCGCTATCACCTGCGGCGGCGCTGTCCGGATGGGTCTCCAGATCTTTCTGGGCCTCGGCAGCATCCTCGGGCGACCAGCCGTAGCGCTTTACGAGACACTCCTGCACCCCGCCGGTCACGTAGGCGGTTCGGTAAATGTCAACGCACTCGGCGAGCTGTTTCTTGCGGTCGGCGCGATCGCACGACGGGAGCAGCATGACCAGCAACAGAGGGATGAGGAACCGCATGACAGTGCTCGGGCTGGGAGGTCCGTGAGCATACCATGACAACTGCCCGTAACGCCAGACCCGCGCGGAGCCCTGCCCGAGCTCTCTGCTTGCGCTGCGCCGACCAGGTGCCAGATTGCAGAGTCGTCGGCAAAGTCAATCCGGGAGTCCTTCCATGATCAGCATGACGGTGAACGGCAAGCGGCAGGAGTTCAGCGGCGACGGCGCCATGCCGTTGCTTTGGTATCTACGGGACGAGCTGGGACTGACCGGCACCAAGTACGCCTGCGGCGTATCGGCGTGTGGCGCGTGCACGGTCCATTTGGACGGCCAGGCGGTTCGCGCCTGCGTCACTCCGGTGTCCGCCGCCGAGGGGCGCAAGGTTGTCACCATCGAGGGCCTGAGCAAGGACGGCTCGCATCCGGTGCAGCGTGCCTGGCAAGCTCACAATGTTCCCCAGTGCGGCTACTGCCAAACCGGCCAGATCATGCAGGCGGCAGCCCTGCTCGCCGTCACGCCGAAGCCGAGTGACGCTGAGATAGACGAGGCAATGGCCGGCAACATTTGTCGCTGTGGGACCTACGTGCGCATTCGTGCTGCCATCCATGCCGCGGCAGGGGAGGCCTGATCATGAACTCCAAGACATCAGGCATGCAGCGGCGGGAGTTCGTGCAGCTCCTCGGCACCGGCAGCCTGGTCCTGGTGGTCTCGGCCAGCGGTTGCCGCCGCCTGAGCGACGCCTTGCGGGGAGCGCCGAAGACCGCCACCACCTCGGTGACACCGGCGGCTTATCTGAGGCTGGATGACACCGGAACCGTTACCGTGATTTGCCACCGGTCGGAGATGGGCCAGGGGATCCGCACCTCGGTCGCCATGATCGTGGCAGACGAGCTCGACGCGGACTGGGATCGGGTCAAAGTGGAACAGGCCCTCGGAGACGAGAAGACCTACGGCTCGCAGAACACTGATGGGTCGCGCAGCATCCGGGACTTCTACTCGTCGTTGCGGGAGGCGGGCGCCACCGGGCGCGCGCTCTTGGAGGCGGCAGCGGCCAAGCAGTGGAACGTACCGGCCTCCGAAGTCGAGGCACGGCAGCACATCGTGACCCACCGCGCCAGCGGGCGCACGCTCGGTTACGGCGAGCTGGTTGCAACCGCGCGAGATTTGCCGATGCCGGCAAAGACCGCGATCCGGCTCAAGCAGCCCGACCAGTTCCGCTATATCGGCAAGGACATACCCATCGTGGATATGTCCGATATGATCCGAGGCACTGCGCAGTACGGCATGGACCTGCGGCGTGAAGGCATGCTGGTGGCGGTCATCGCGCGTCCGCCGGTATATGGCGGCAAGGTGAAGTCGGTTGATTCTGCGGCCGCGGAGAAGGTGGCGGGCGTCGAGCGTGTGATCCGGATCGACACCACCCCTCCTCCCTCCGGCTTCATGCCGCTGGGCGGCGTGGCCGTGCTGGCGAAGAACACCTGGGCCGCCATCGAGGGCCGGCGGCAGCTGAAGATCGACTGGGACCACGGCGCCCATGCGACCTACGACTCGGAAGTATTCCGGGCCGACCTGGAGCGCAGCGTCAGGCGGCGGGGTAAAGTCGTTCGCCGCCAGGGGAATGCCGCACGGGCGCTGGCCGCTGCATCGAAACGCCTCCAGGCGGACTACTACCTACCGCATCTCGGTCACGCGCAAATGGAGCCCCTCGCGGCCCTCGCCACGCTCGAGAACGGCAAGTGTACCATCTGGGCCCCTACCCAGCACCCGCAAGCAGCCCGGGACACGGTTGCCATGGCGCTCAAGATGCCGGTGGAGGATGTAGAGGTCCACGTCACGCTGCTGGGCGGGGGTTTCGGGCGCAAGTCGAAGCCGGATTTCATCGTGGAAGCCGCGCTGCTGGCCAAGGAATCCGGGAAGCCTGTCAAGGTGGTTTGGACCCGGGAGGACGACATCCAGCACGACTATTTCCACACCGTGGCGGCGCAGCACCTCGAGGGCGGTTTGGACGCGAACGGCAAGGTAACCGCCTGGCTGCACCGCACCGCGCTTCCCTCGATCGGCGCCACTTTCGTACCCGGTACCGTCTACGCCGGTGAAGGCGAAGTGGGGCAGGGGATCACCGATCTGCCGTTTGCAGTTCCGAATCTCCAGTGTGAGAACGGGCCTGCGGCGGCAATGACCCGAATCGGCTGGTACCGGTCGGTGATCAATATCCCCCATGCATTCGCCATCTGGTCCTTCGCCGACGAGCTGGCCCACGCCGCCGGGAAGGTTCCGAAGGAGTTTCTGCTCCAACTGATCGGCCCCGACCGGATCATCGACATGAATCGAGCCGGCCTCGTGGTCAAGCCATGGAATTACGACCGGAGCTTCGAGGACTATCCCATAGATACGGCGCGCTATCGCAACGTTCTGGAACTGGTGGCCGAGAAATCCGGCTGGGGCACGCCCCTCAGGAAAGGTCGGGGGCGAGGCATTTCAGTCCACCGGAGCTTCCTCAGCTACGTCGCCACCGTATTCGAGGTCGACGTCAAAGCCGATGGCACCGTCTCCATCCCACGCGCGACTGTGGCCATCGATGCCGGCATGGTGGTGAACCCGGAGCGGGTCCGGGCCCAGATGGAAGGCGCCACCATCATGGGCATCGGCAACACACTCTACGGGGAAATCACGTTCAAGGAGGGGCGGCCGGTCCAATCCAATTACACCGACTACCAGGTGGCGCGAATCGATGCCGCGCCCCGCGAGCTCGGTGTGCACATTGTACCCAGCACCGCCCTGCCGGGCGGGGTGGGAGAGCCGGGAGTTCCCCCCGTCGCCGCGGCGCTGTGTAATGCCATCTTCGCCGCGACTGGCCGCAGAATCCGTAGCCTGCCGGTCGCCAAGCAGCTTGCCGGGGGGATCGCGAGCGCCCGGTGACGATGCGGCACTTCAATTTCCGGTGCCGATCATCCTGACCTCGAAGGTGGTAGAGCCCGGCGGCGACTGACGAGGCTGGACGCGATGCCGCTGGTCCAGCGATAATGCAGGGACAGGCATTCACCAGTCCATGGCTCTGGAGAGGGACACATGTCGGCTGACAAGCAGGGAGGCGCGCTCAAGCCCATTACCCCCGCGCGCGTAGCGGAGGAGCTCAGAAAGCTCAGCAGCCAGCGCAAGGATGGCACACTCGACGCCAACGAATACGAGCATCGGTTCGCCCGGATGATCGGCGAGCTGCGCGACCGTCGGATCGACGGCAGTCGGGCCGACATCATGGCAACGCTCACCCCGCTCAAGAACGAAGGCGTTGTGTCCGCTTCCGATTGGCAGAGGCTGACCAAACAGCTCGGCCTCGCGTAGCTCGATTGTTCCCGCCATGATCCCCCGCCGGAGCCTCGGCCCCAACGCTCCGCGGGTCACCGCCGTAGGCTACGGCGGCATGCATCTCTCGATTCAAGAGCGTCCGCCCGAGGATCAGGCTGTCCGTGTCATCCACGCCGTGCTGGACGCCGGCGTGACTCTGATCGATACCGCGGACGTCTACTGCCTGGACGACGGCGATATCGGGCATAACGAGCGTCTGATCGCGCGAGCTCTAAAGCAGTGGCAGGGGGATAGGGAGGCGGTGGTCGTGGCGACCAAGGGCGGGATCGCCCGTCCCGCCGGCCGCTGGGAATCCGATGGCAGACCGCAGCACCTCCGCGAGGCCTGTGAGCGTTCGCTCAAGGCCCTGGGGCTGGAATGCATCGACCTGTATCAGCTGCATGCCCCTGATCCGCGGGTCCCGCTGACTGACAGCGTAGGTGCGCTGGCGGATCTCCAGCGGGCGGGAAAGATTCGCCGGGTGGGACTCTCCAACGTATCGGTCCCGCAGATCTGGGAGGCGGAGTCGGTGGTCGAGGTAACCAGCGTGCAGAACCGGCTGAACCCGTTTTTCCGCGAGGCCTTGAGCCAGGGGGTGGTGGAATATTGTGAGAGCCGTGGGATCGGCTTTCTGGCCTACAGTCCTGTCGGGGGCGGACGGCTCAATCGCAAGCTACCGGCGCACCCGGTGCTTCAGCCCATGGCTGCCCGGCTCGGCGTGACCCCCCACGCGCTGGTGCTTGCGTGGGTTCTTGCGCGTTCCCCATCGGTCATCGCGATTCCCAGTGCACGTACGGTCGAGCATGCGCTGGACAGCGCCGGGGCCGGGGAATTGGTTCTGAGCCCGAGCGATCTTTCGGCGATCTCAGACGCAGAATTCTCCCGCGCATAGAACCGCTGCCGGCCGCCGGCGTCACTGCCAACGCACCAGCGTCGCTCCCGATGTCAGCCCGGCGCCCACCGCGACAAACATCACCAGGTCGCCTCGCACAATTCTGCCTTGCCGGACCATCTCATCGAGCGCCAGCGGCAGGGTCGCCCCCGTCGTATTGCCGTAGCGCGCCAGCACGGTGGCCACCCGTTCGTGCGGCAATCCCAGGCGCTCAGCAGTCGCGTCCAGAATTCGTTGATTGGCCTGGTGCGGGATTACCATCGCCAGGTCGGCGGGTGTCAAGCCATTGCGTTGCAGCACCACCTGCACGCTTTCGACCATGTGCGTGACGGCGAACTTGAAGACCGCCCGTCCGTTCTGCTTGAGGAAGTGTTGCCGCGCCGTGACCGTTGCGACGCTCGCTGGTAGCAGGCTGCCGCCCGCGGGCATCATCAGGTCATGACGCCCGCTGCCGTCCACCCGATGATAGAAATCCAGGACACCGTAGCCCTCCTCAGCCGGCTCGAGGAGCGCGGCGCCGGCCCCGTCCCCGAAGAGGACCGCGGTGGTGCGGTCGAGCGGGTCGATAATGGCGCTCATGAGGTCGGCACCTACCACTATGACTCGCTGATGAGCCCCGCCGGCCACGAGCTGGGCTCCGGCGGTCAGCGCATAGAGAAAACCGGAGCAAGCGGCGGACACATCGAAGCCCCAGGCTCGGCTCAGACCCAGCTGGTCCTGGATGAGGCAGGCCGTGGCCGGGAAGAGCATGTCGGGAGTCACGGTGGCCACAAGGACCGCATCCACATCCTGTGGTGACAGCCCCCGTGCCGCCAGAAGCCGGCGGACAGCCTCCGCACCCATCATGGAAGTGGTCTCGCCGGGGCCCCCGGTACGCCGCTCGCGGATCCCGGTTCGGGTGACGATCCAGTCATCCGACGTGTCGAGCCGCTGTGAAAGCTCGGCGTTGGTCAGAATCCGCTCGGGAACGTACGACGCTACCGCCGTGATCGCGGCGCGTGTCGGCTTGAACGGGGGATGGTCAGGCATGCAAGAATGTATCAGGGACGCGGGAACGACGGAACGCGTGGAACCGGGGCATTTTCCTCGTACCCTCCTTCCCTCGTTCCCCTATATTTCCCGCCATGCCTTCAGCCACCCGCCGCCGTACGGTCAGCGCCTCCATCGGCGGTGTCCCGGTTGGATCGGATCACCCGGTGGTCGTCCAGTCGATGACCAACACCGATACCGCCGATGCGATAGCCACCGCGCGCCAGGTGGCGGATCTGGCCCGCGCCGGTAGCGAGCTGGTGCGGGTGACGGTCAACAACGAAGCCTCTGCTGCCGCCGTGCCCATGATCGTGGAGGAGCTGGACCGGATCGGCGTAGCGGTGCCGATCATCGGGGACTTTCACTACAACGGCCACCTGCTATTGACCCGATACCCCGAGTGCGCCCGGGCGCTGGCGAAGTACCGGATCAATCCGGGTAATGTCGGCGGCAAGCGGCACGACGAGAAGTTCCGTGCGATCATCGAGGTGGCCCTTGTCTACGACAAGCCGGTGCGGATCGGGGTCAATTGGGGTTCTCTCGATCAGAGTCTGCTGACGCAGATGATGGATGAGAATGCGGGGCGGGCCGCACCCCGGGACGCCCGTGATGTGGTGATGGAGGCCATGGTGGAGAGTGCGCTTCGGTCGGCCGCACTGGCTGAAGCTAGCGGTCTGGGCCACGACCGTATCGTCCTCAGCGCCAAGGTATCCGGTGTTCAGGACCTGGTGGACGTGTACCGCCTGCTGGCCGGCCGTTGCGACTACCCCCTGCACCTGGGGCTCACCGAAGCCGGGTTGGGAAGCAAGGGGATCATCGCCAGCACCGCCGGGCTCAGCATTCTGCTCCAGGAAGGCATCGGCGACACCATCCGGGTTTCGCTCACCCCCGCGCCGGGCGGCGACCGGTGCGAGGAGGTCAGGGTCGCCCAGCAGGTGCTCCAGTCGTTGGGACTCAGGAGCTTTACTCCCCAGGTCACCAGCTGTCCCGGATGTGGCCGTACGACCAGCACCTTTTTTCAGCAGATGGCTCAGGAGATCCAGGATTACCTGCGAGAGAAGATGCCGGCGTGGCGGAGTGAGCGCTCCGGTGTCCAGGACATGAAGGTCGCAGTCATGGGGTGCGTCGTGAATGGCCCTGGCGAATCGAAGCACGCCGATATCGGGATTTCCCTCCCCGGCACCGCGGAAGAGCCGAAGGCCCCGGTGTACGTGGACGGCCGCCTTCTGGTCACGCTGCGCGGAGATGCGATCGTCAGTGAGTTTCTCGTCATCCTCGAAGACTACGTGGCGTCACGGTACGGCCCGGCGGTACCGGCGCAGAGGAGTTGAGGCCGGTGCTCTTCCTCGGACCCGGGCTCGAAACCACGTTGCGGGAGCAGCCCCTGGTTGCTCTCGCCATTCTTTTCGGCGCCGGCCTTGCCACCAGCCTGACTCCATGCGTCTACCCCATGATCCCCATCACCGCCGGGATTCTGGGCGGCTCCGCCTCGACCCGCCGGTCCCGGGGGCGTACGGCGGTCCTGACCGGGGCATACGTATTCGGGCTGGCGCTGGTGTATTCCACCCTGGGGCTGTTGGCAGGTTTATCCGGCTCTGTGTTCGGCGCCGTGAGTTCCAGCCCCTGGGCCCTCTTCATCATGGGCAACCTGCTCCTCGTGTTCGGTCTGGCCCTGCTGGACGTCTTTACGGTAAACGCCCCCGCCCGGGTCATGGCATGGACCGGCCGCATCTCTGGTAATTCGGTGGGAGGGGTCTTCGCCCTCGGGGCCACCTCAGGGCTGGTTGCCGCACCGTGCGGGGCGCCCGCCTTCGCCGCCGTACTCACCTTCGTCAGCACGACCCAAAGCGCTCTTATGGGCTTTCTGTATCTGTTTGTATTTTCAGTTGGCCTGTCGGCCCTGCTGGTGGCGGTGGGACTCTTTAGTGGCAGCGTGGCCGCCCTGCCGAAGGCGGGGAAGTGGACCCTGTGGATCAAGCGGGCCGGCGGCGTGGTGCTGCTGCTGATGGCCGAATACTACTTCGTCAGGATGGGCCGCGTTTTATGAATGACCGGATTGTCGGGTTGCTTCTTGCCGGCCTGGCGTTCGCGGGCCCGCTGGCCGCCCAGGAGGCCGGTATTCCCGTGGGCTCGAAGGCACCGGTAGTCACGGTAGCGGACCTCGACGGCAAGGTGGTGGACCTGGGTCGGTATATTGGCAAGAAGCCCCTCTTCCTCGAGTTCTGGGCGACGTGGTGCGAATTGTGCGAGGAGCTGCTGCCTCAGATTCGAGCCGCGCACGCCACGTACGGATCTGAGGTCGAGTTCCTGGGCATCAACGTCACTGTCAACCAGAGCCATGACCGGGTGCGGCGGTATCTCGAACAGCATAAACCGCCGTTCCGCACCCTATATGACGCTGAGGGGGTCAGCACCAGGGCGTACCAGGTCCCGGCCACGTCGTACGTGGTCATCGTGGACCGCGGCGGCAAAGTCGTCTACACTGGAAGCGGCGGTACCCAGAACTTCGAGCCGGTGCTGCGACGGGTGACCGCCAAGTGAGTGAATCACCATCTGCAATAGGACCGATTTCTCAATGCGCGCATCTCAGATATTTGTGACGCTCGTTGCGTTGTCCTTCAGCGCCGTCCCTGCGTCGGCTCAGAAAGACTCGAGCGTGAAGGCCGTGCTAGTGGGTGGGCCCGAAGTCGGGCGGCGGGCTCCGGATTTTTCGCTTCCCTGGGCCAATCGAGACGGCGTGGGACCGGTCGAGTCGCCCTACCAGCTGGCCAGTGACCGGGGCAGAACTGTCGTGATAGCGTTCTATCCCAGGGATTTCACCAAGGGATGCACCGCCCAGATGCAGACCTTCGGCGAGCAGTATGACAGCCTCATCGGACCGGACGTGACGCTGGTAGGCATCAGCACCGATTCCGTGACGACACATAGCCGCTTTGCTGCCAGCCTGGGACTACCGTTCCGGCTCCTCAGCGACCCCGACCAGCGGGTCTCCAAGCAATACGCCAGCAAGGATGGCGGCGGCTACAACCGGCGCACCGTCTACGTCATTGGACCAGACGGGCGGGTCAAATACCGCAACATGAAGTTCAACGCGCTCGATCCCAAGTCATACTCCGAGCTTCGCGCTGCGGTGAAATCGGCACGCGGCAGCTGATGCCGCTGGAGCCGCGTTGGAAGAGCCCACGCGCCGCGCTGGGCCTGGCTGTTGCTGCGCTCTGCATCTGGTCGCCCTCCAGTGCGCAGGAAGCAGGCGCCAACCAGGATGGCCCGGTGTGGACTCTGGAAGGGCTCCGTTCTGGCCAGTGCGTCAGGTTCCTCATGGAGCCCGGCACGGCAGGTAAACACGTAAAACCGGGCGTTCGTCTGCTGCGGGCGGATCAGGACTCGAGCCTGCACCCAGTTCTTCATACAATCATCGGCGAGCAGACCGAGTTCGCCCGCTGGGTGCCCTCTTCCCTCTGCATCTTCTACTCAGATGCCATCCGCCTGAGCGGGCGGCGGCTAGGGAGCAAGGACCCCCGCAAGAAAAGGATGTTCGGGTTTTGGACCGTTGCCGCCATCGAACCAGCCGGAACCCGCCAGGACTTGGTACTCGAGCTGTTCGGCGGCGATGGAAGCCTGGTCCGCGCGGCCGAGATGGGCAAGATCAAGCTGCGGGAAGCACGCTCGACCGTGTCCAAGCCGGCCGGAACCGATAACGATCTGTATGACGTTCAGGTCGGTAAGACCCGGCTGATCTGGAACGGCAGGGCATCCGGCGATAGCTCGGCGGTTGGCCCAATACAAGAGCGATGGCTGACTCGTGGAACCAGCGGCACCTTCTGGCGCGTCAGCGCCAGTCTCCGTGCCGGTTGGACCCGGCCCCTAGTTGGGGTGTTGACCGTAGAAGGTAAGGACGATCTCGCCCGAGCCCTCAAAACTTCGCCCACCCGTTTTGTCGGGCCGCTTTATCTCGGTGGGGAGGGGGAGCTGCGATTTTATCGCTGAGGTCGTTTCATCAATCCAGTCCCGGTCTCCGATCATCTTACTGCTGAGTTTGTTCCTCCCTTCGATCTCGATCCCGCTTTAACTGCAGGTTCTCTGAGATGCGCCGACAAATTCTAAGGCCACCCTCGGACCCGGCCCTTTCCGATCGTTTTCCACGTTGTGACCGCTTCTGTTTCCCCCGGATTTTTGGCGCTTAGCGCGGCTTTTCCACCAGATTCGTGGGGAAGCACTGCCATCACCAGACCCCCATGTCGATGATGTTCATAATTCGATTCTCTGCATAAATACTTCGCCACAAGCGACACTGTCGCATTGGGCAGATGTTACCCGAGGTGCTGCGTACAAGTACAACGTCAGCAAGGGATTACAACATTTGTTCGTAGGCTTTGAAGCCGTGGATTTCAAGCAATTTATGATGTGATACGGTCAAATAAGATATTCACTTCCCGGGGTTTTCCACATGTGGAAACCGGCTTCCAGGGGGTCATGGCTGGTCGGCTGATGGCGGTGGACAGTTCTGCTGACACTTGGTGCCCGCACGTTGGATTCCGCGCGAGGCGCGACCCAGGGTTCTTCCGTCGCTGATGCGGGTGTGACCCGCTCCCATTAGACTCATGCCATGACACTGACGCCCATTCGCCGCACGAAGATCGTCGCTACACTCGGGCCCGCCTGGGACGATCCGGGGAAGATGACCGCGCTGCTGGATGCCGGCGTTGATGTCGTCCGCATCAACGCTTCTCATGGGAGTGGCGAAGTCCGCGCCCGCTGGGTCACGCAGCTTCGGTCGGTTCTCGCCGGCCGCCGGGCGGCGGCCGCGATCCTCCTCGATTTACAGGGCCCTCGAATCCGGATCGGGGCGCTCCCATCCCCCATCATTCTGGAGCCCGGGCAGCAGGTGGTGTTCGCTCCTGAGGACAGGGCCGAGCCGGGAGAAATTCCTACCACTTACGACGACCTTTCCAAGGACGTGCGCATCGGCGCCCGGATCCTCCTGGACGATGGCTTGATATCGCTGGAGGTCCGCGGCGTTCGAGAGGAGCGGGTGGAAGCGGTCGTGCATTACGGAGGAGCTCTCAAGGCCAACAAGGGGATGAACCTGCCGGGGATCGAGGTGAGCGCCCCCGCTTTGACCGAGAAGGACATCGAAGACGTCAAACAGGCGGTCGCGCTGGGCGTAGACTACATCGCGTTGTCCTTCGTCCGGCGGCCCGAGGACATTGAACAGCTGCGCGGGTTGGTGCCCCGGGGTATTAAGCTGATCGCCAAAATTGAAAAGGACACAGCACTCAAGAATCTGTGCGGCATCCTGGATGCTTCGGATGCCATCATGGTGGCGCGCGGAGACCTCGGGGTGGAGTTGCCGTTCGAAGAGGTGCCCCTGATTCAGAAACAGATCATTCGCGAGGCGGGTCTTCACGGAAAGCCCGTCATCACCGCCACCCAGATGTTGGAGTCCATGGTGCACGCGCCTCGACCCACCCGCGCCGAGACCTCCGATGTCGCCAACGCCATACTCGACGGCACGGATGCCGTCATGCTTTCTGCCGAGACCGCGGTGGGCGAATACCCCCTCGAAGCAGTCCAGGCCATGGATCGCATCGCACGGGAAATGGAAAGCCAGCGGCAGACTCGTGGCGCCACCATTGACGTTGCGTTGGGCCGGCGCTCGGCGGGAGACGGGGTGCTGGCCCACAACCGCTCGGCCCGGGCGGGGCCGATCAGAACCGAAGACGCCATCGCTGTCGCCGTCTGCGCGGCCGCGGAGATGCTATCGGCACCGCTCATCGTCTGCTTCACCAGCAGTGGCTTCACCGCGCGGAAAGTGGCGACCTGCCGGCCCACGGTACCGGTTTTCGCGTGTACCCCCGAGCCGGAAACGTTCCGCCAGCTCGCCCTGGTATGGGGTGTCACACCGGCGCTGACGGAGCACTCGACCAACTACGATACCATGCTGGCCGTGGCCCGACAGCAGATTCTGGAGCGAAAGCTCGCCCAGCCAGGGGAGCGTCTGGTCGTCACTGCCGGAGTGCCGTTCGACATGCCTGGTACTACCAACCTTCTCAAGGTCGAAGCAGTTTAGAAAATGCGCCTCACGTTCCTCGGCACGGGTACGTCGTTCGGCGTGCCCCAGATCGGGTGTCAGTGCGCCGTCTGCCATTCAACCGATCCGCGCGACAAGCGTACCCGTTCCGGGGCGATTCTCGAAGCCGATGGCGCGACCGTGCTGATTGACACCCCGCCGGAGCTCAGACTTCAATTGATCGCCGGCGGATTCTCGCAGATCGACGCCGTGGTCTATACCCATGAGCATGCGGATCACATCAACGGGATCGACGATCTCAGGATCTTTTCGGTTCGTCGCCACCAGCCGCTTCCCATTTACGGACCGGCGGAGACCCTGGAGCGAGTGCGGGCGTCTTTCAACTACATTTTCGATGACAGCATCCGTCCCTATGAGGGCACCTCCAAGCCCCGGCTGACCCTACATCCAACCGAACCGGATCGGCCGGTGACGCTCGCTGGCCTCGAAGTTCTCCCGCTTTCATTTGACCATGGGCATCTCCGGGTGTTCGGATACCGGTTCGGCAACCTGGCCTACATCACTGATGTGAAGGAGATTCCGGAAGCCGCGCACCACCAGCTGCGGAATCTCGACGTGCTGGTATTGAATGCGTTGTGGTGGAGGCCGCATCCCACCCACCTGAGTATCTCGGAGGCGATCGACACCTCCCGCGCGCTTGGCGCCCGTCGTACCTACCTGACCCACCTGACTCACGAAACCGGTCACTCCGACCTGGAGAAGGAGCTCCCTCCGGGAGTCTTTCCCGCATACGACGGCCTGGTCGTGGAGGTGTCGTGATCACACTGCGCTATGGACGGATGTTCCAGGACCAGCTGGACGGCGAGCACGGGCTCGGGCGAGCCCGGCTGGCGGAGTTGGCAGGGCAGTTTGGGGCCATCCACCAAGAGGTGCAGGACCGCCGGGCCGCCGGCGAGTACGGCTTCTATAAGCTGGTGGACCAGGACGCGACAGTCCGCCAGATCAAGACCTTTGCTGAGGGCCTGGGCCAGGCGCATGACCATGTCCTGGTGCTTGGCATCGGAGGCTCGGCCCTGGGCACCAGGGCGTTATTGACCGCCCTTCGGCGACCGGGCTGGAATGAGTGGGACGACGAGGGACGCGATTTCTTTCCGCGGCTCACCGTCCTCGAGAATGTAGATCCCACCTCCGTCAGAGCGGCGCTCCAACGCATCGATCCACGCCGGGTGCTGGTCAACGTGATCAGCAAGTCAGGTGGGACGGCGGAAACCATGGCGCAGTATCTGGTGGTTCGCCGCTGGCTGGACGATGCCCTGGGCGATGCTGCCGTCCGACACCTCGTCTTTACCACTGATCCGGCCCGTGGCGCCCTGCGCGAGTTGGCCAACCGGGACCGTATCGCGACTCTGGATGTGCCACCTGATGTCGGAGGCCGTTTCAGCGTGCTTTCTCCGGTGGGGCTGCTTCCAGCGGCGCTGGTCGGGATAGATGTAGAGGGCTTACTCGCCGGCGCCCGACGCGCCGTGGAGCGCGCCGCATCCGAGGATCTGCTTCAGAACCCGGCGGCGCTGTATGCCGCACTGCATTGGATGGCCCACACCGAGCTCGGCGCGGGGGTGCACGTCCTGATGCCTTATACCGATCGGCTGCGGGAGTTCGCCGAGTGGTATCGGCAGCTCTGGGCCGAGAGTCTGGGCAAACGGCTCAATCGGCAGGGCAAGGTCGTTCACCTCGGCCCGACACCGCTCGGCGCGGTGGGGGCGACCGATCAGCACAGCCAGGTCCAGCTCTTCATGGAGGGGCCGTTCGACAAGATCATCACCTTCGCCACGGTGGATGACCTGGGGGTCGATGTTTCGATACCGGAACTTGCCGGCTCGGGCGGTCCGCTGCCCCCCGATCTGGATTATCTCCGGGGCCACAGCCTCGGAGAGCTGCTTCGGGCTGAGTACGAGGCGACGTCGACCGCCCTGGCGCAGATGGGAAGAATGAGCTGCACATTGAGTCTGCCGGATCTTTCCCCCGCGAGCGTTGGCGAGGCGATCATGTTCTTTCAGCTGGCCACGGGCTACGCCGGCGCCTGGTACGGCATAGACCCGTTCGATCAACCCGGCGTAGAACTGGGAAAACGGCTTACCTATGCTGCGATGGGCCGGCCCGGCTATCAGACCGAATCGAGAAAGCCCCCGGCTCGCACCGATGAGGTTTAGGCCGGTGGGCGCGTTGCGGCTCCTCAGTTCCCGCCCTACTTTTGGCACAGAGCGTATGAGCCCTGTCTTCAAGAGGATAGACATGCATGGCTGACGCAACACAGCGGGTGATCGATCTGTACGGCGGTGGAGTGACGGTGGTACCCGGCGGGGTGCAGGTGCATGACCAGGGCAAGCTCCGGTCGCCGGCCACCGACCGCCTGGTGTGGCAGGCCGTATTTGGAACCGGTGACGACCGGGAGGCTGCCCGGTGGCTCCTCTGGGAGCTGGGGCAGGTCACGGGGGCGCGTCCTGCCTCCATCAACGAACTGTATCTGGCACGGGGCCGCGGCGAGTGCGGTGGCTTCACGGTTCCCGCCATCAACGTCCGGATGCTGGCCTACGACACGGCCAGGGCCATTTTTAGAGCCGCCCGGGCCGGCAAGGCCGGCGCCATCATCCTGGAGATTGCCCGATCGGAGATCGCGTACACCGAGCAGCGTCCGGCCGAGTATGTCGCGGTTCTGATCGGCGCCGCCCTGCGTGAGGGTTACGCGCTGCCGCTTTTCATTCAGGGCGACCACTGCCAGGTGAACCACAAGAAGTACCAGGCGGACCCGAGCGGCGAAGTCGGGGAGGTCAAGAAGCTGATCGCCGAGGAGGTGGGGGCGGGTTTCTACAACATCGACGTGGACACTTCTACCCTGGTGGACCTCTCGCAGGCGACCCTGGAGGAGCAACAGCGTCTTAATTATGAACGCGCCGCCGAGATCACCGCCTTCATTCGCGAGCAGGAGCCGGAGGGCGTGACCGTTTCGGTTGGCGCGGAGATCGGCGAGGTCGGCATGAAGAACAGCACCGTGGAGGAGCTGCATGCCTTCATGCAGGGCTACAACCGCAGTATCGCGGAGTTGGGCGATCACGAAGGCATCAGCAAGATTTCGGTCCAGACCGGCACCTCGCACGGTGGAGTAGTTTTGCCCGACGGCACCATGGCGGACGTGAAGCTGGATCTTCAGGCCCTCGCCGCTCTCTCACAGGTGGCGCGGGACGATTATGGGCTGGCGGGTGCAGTGCAGCACGGAGCCAGCACGCTGCCATCGAACGCCTTTGGGAACTTCCCCCGCATCGAAACCGCCGAGATTCATCTCGCTACCAATTTTCAGAACATCGTCTTTGATCATCCCCGGCTGCCGACGGACCTGAAGGAGCGCATTAGAGCATGGCTGGACGAAAACGCGGCCGGTGAGCGGAAGAGCGGGGACACCAACGAGCAGTTCTACTATAAGGCTCGCAAGAAGGCCATCGGGCCGTTCAAACGGGACTTCTGGTCGCTTCCAGAAGACATTCGCGCAGCCATCGCGGGTGACCTCGAAAAGACTTTCGCATTCCTGTTCGAGCAACTGAACGTGAACGGGACGCAGCAGCAGGTTAACCGATTCATACAGGCCCCGATGCAGCACCACGCGGCGCTCAGGCCGGTGCTGGTGGCGGCGGCCGACGACCCGGATGCCGGGGAATAGGGGGAGCCATGCGTGGCAGGCAGCGTAGAGAGGTGGTGTACGTCGAGCGGGGTGGTGATACCTCCGCCAAGTGGCTGTTCTGGGGCGCACTCCTCGGTGCGGGTCTCGCGCTCATGTACGCGCCCACCAGCGGGGAGGACACCCGCCGGAATCTTCAGCGCAAGCTCTGGAAGCTGAGGGCCATGACCGAAGAGAAGCTGGACGAGCTGACCCAGCAGTTGGGTGGCGCCAAGGATTCACTGGGCGCCCTGCTGGAAGATGAGGACGACGACCTCGAGGGCGAGGACGAGGGCCGCACGTTTTATGGGCGGGGCCAGTCCACATCCGCGTCGTCCGCGTCCCCCAGGGAGGAGCTGGAGCGGCGCCTGGCCGATGCCAGGGCGCGCCGGCGTCCTTCCGCTGACCTCGAGGAACCGCTCGCCTGAACCGAACCCGGCCCGGCGGGTGGTATCGCTCGCCCGCGGGCTTCCTGGCGCGGACCCTCCAGGCGGCTGACGAAAACAACATTCCCTTTCTCGCCAGCGCACTGACGTTCGACGCGCTGCTGGCTGCGGTGCCGTTCGTTCTGCTGGTGCTGGTGGGGCTGACGCACCTCGCCCAGGCGGTCACCCACGGGCCGCCAATCGACACCGTCCTCCTGTTCCATCGGTTCCTGCCGCCACACGCGCAGGCCTCGGAGAGCGACCCCTTCGGCATGATCGAGCGGCTGCTGACCGGCATCTCTCAGAACCGGGGTCAGCTCTCGCTCTATGCGGCGCCGGCATTCCTCTGGTTCAGCACCCGGCTCTTCGCGGGGATCCGGACGGCCCTGAACGACATATATGATGTATCACTCCGTCCCACCCGGCCCCGCGGCTTCATCGTGATCTATCTCCACGCCAAAGTGCGCGACGCCGTCATGGTTATCGGGACCGTGCTGTTGTTCCTGATGAATACGCTCCTCACCACCGGCCTTGCGATCCTTCAGGCTCGCGGCACCGCGAGCGTTCCCCAGTTGGCGTTTTTCGTCTCGACCATTGGCCGCCTGGTCACGGAACTGCTCGCCTTAGCATTTTCGGTGTCTCTGTTCTATCTGACCTACCGGTATGCGTCGGCTCGACGACTTCCCTGGAAAACTGCGCTGCTCGGCTCGGCCTTCACCGCACTGCTCTTCGAAATTGCCAAGCGACTGTACGCCTTGTACCTGGCCAACTTCACCAGTTTCGATACCTGGGGTGGCGACGAAAATCTGGCCGCCGCGGCGCTATTCGTACTCTGGATATACTATACCGCGATTGTTTTCCTGCTTGGCGCGGTGGTCGCGGAAACCTGGGAACTCCGAAAGATGCAGGATCGCCAGCGGGCCATCATGTGTTGATACGCACAACATCGAGAGGCATCTATGAGGTCGGACTGTGGACGCGCCGCACTACTGATCATCGTCGGTCTGGGAGTCGTGAGTGGCTGTCAGCCGAAGGAGGGTCCCGGAAAGAAGCCAGATGATGCCGTGGCGTCGATTTCTGCCGCTGACCACGCCGCCATACGGTCGGCGGACTCAGCCTTTGCGGCGGCCGCTAATGCCGGCGACGCCGACAAGATCGCCGAGGTGTACACGGAGGATGCGACATTACTGGCGCCCAACCTCCCACCCCAGAAGGGCCGCGACGCCGTGAGGGCGTTCTGGGGTGGCTTCCTCGACGCCTACACCGTGCGCTTCGAAGTGGTATCCGATACGATCGAAGGCCGTGGAGACCTGGCCTACAACCAGGGCCATTACCGCTTCACTGCGGTACCGAAGGCCAAAGGTGTGCCTGGCGTCGCTGACGAGGGAAAGTTCCTGGAGATCCTGAAGAAGCAGCCGGACGGCAGCTGGAAGTACTTCCTTGACATGTACAGCTCCAACCTCGCGCTCCAGCACTGACCCTGCAGCCGATTCCTTCCGGAAGGGCTGGCAGCTATATTTGATATGCCTCAGGTCCGAAGGGCGCCGGCGCGTGAACCGCGTCAGGACCTCGCCGGTAGCAGCGCTAAGCGATGCCCGGTGTCGCTTCGGGGTGCCTGAGGCACTTTTCTTCCCCGCCTCCCTGCCGCACCCCCGCTATTGGCTATTAGCTATGGGCTGCCCGCTGGCGACCGAGGCTCCTTATCCAGATCGACCAACAGCCAATAGCCAACAGCCTTCATGATCGCCCTCGCCCGCCGATACCGTCCCAAGCGTTTCGCCGATCTCCTGGTTCAGGACCACGTCGTGGCCGTCCTGCGTGGCGCGGTAGCCCGGGGAAGGGTGGGTCACGGCTACCTGCTCACCGGACCTCGTGGGGTGGGCAAGACGACTGCGGCTCGCATACTCGCGATGGCGCTCAACTGTCCCCAACGTGACTCATCCGGCGAACCCTGCGGAGACTGCGAGAACTGTCTTCGGGTGTGGAACGGCTCCGCCAATATTGATGTGGTGGAGATCGACGCCGCCAGTAACCGGGGCGTGGAAGACGCGCGCGATCTGCGTGAGCGCGCCATGTACGCGGCATCGCAGGAGGGGCGCCACAAGGTCTACATCGTAGACGAAGCTCATATGCTCACCCGGGAGGCGTGGAACGCGTTGCTCAAGATTCTCGAGGAGCCGCCGCCGGGTGTGGTATTCGTTTTCGCCACTACCGAGCCCCAGAAAATTGCCGCGGCGGCGGCACCCGTCATGTCCCGGCTCCAGCGCTTCGATTTCCGCCGCATTGGACCCGCGGCCATCAGGGACCGGCTCCGGCAGGTCCTCGAGGCTGAAGGCCTCCAGGCCGATGACGATGCCTTGACCCTCATTGCCAGCCACGCCGACGGGGGCATGCGGGATGCGCTCTCGGTTCTGGATCAGTGTCTCAGCTTCGGGGAAGGGGCCATCTCCGCTGAGCGGGTTCGCGAAGTGCTGGGGCTGGTGGATGATGACCTCTACGCCGAGGTGCTCCGTTTAGTCGTGGAGCGGAAGCCGGGAGAGGTTTTTCCGCTGGTGGGCCGCCTCATGGACGCCGGCGTGGATCTGGCAGAGTTCATGGCCGGAACCGCCGAAGTTCTGCGGGGTTTGCTGATGCTCCAGGTGGGGTCCCGCCCCGAAGGAATAACCGAGGCGCTCCGCACCACGCTGGAGCAGTACCAGAGCCGTCTGGTCCCGGGGGATGTTGTCCGGATGCTCCGGCTTCTGGCCGACAACGAGATCGGAATCCGTCGAAGCGTCAACCCCAGACTCGCAGTGGAAACGCTGCTGCTGCGGTGGGCCATGCTGGACCGGATCGTCGATCTGGAGCAGGTGCTCGGGGAGGCAGGGCAGGGCAGCGGGGCAGCGGGGCAGCAGGGCAGCAGAAGCACATCCGCGCCGGCGGTTGATTCCTTGTCGGCCGCCCCGCTGCCCCGCCGCCCCGCTGAGACGGCATCGCCTGGCGGGCTGCTACCCCCCAGTCCCGCGCCTCAGCCGCCCCGCGGCTCCGCCTCCCTGGAGGCCATCCGGGCCGCCTGGCCCGCCGTGGTCGCCGCCCTGCGCACCGACAGCCGGTTCCTGGGCGAAGCGTTGGCCGCTACCCAGCCGAGCGCGCTCGAGCTTCCCTGGTTGACGGTGGCCCTGGCGGAGCCCAATGCGCTGTTCGCCGACCGCCTCCATGAGCAGGCCAGTAAGGTCGAGGAGGTCTTGAGCCGAAGCTTGGGGGAGTCGGTGCGGCTCCGGGTGACCGCCGGGCCGGTCCCCGGGGTTCCGACCAAGCCTCGGCGACTCTCCGACTCCAGTATCAAGGCCGAGCGGTTACGGGAGTTCCGGTCCAAGGACCCCACCCTCGACACGGCTGCCGATGCGTTAGATTTGGAGATAGTGGATTGAGAGAGGCTATTGGCTGCTTGGCGATGGGATGCTCGGTGCACCGACGAACCCCTCCAGCGAATAGCCATTAGCCCATAGCCCATAGCCTACAGAACTCACATGGCAGGATTACCCGATAGCATGGCAGACCTTCAGCAGCTGTTCCAGTTGGGGCAGCAGATGCAGGGCCGGCTGCAGCAGCTTCAGACCGAGCTGGCCACTCGCGTCATCGAGACGTCTGCGGGCGGCGGCATGGTGAAGGTGACCGCCGACGGCCGCGGCACAGTGCGCGCAGTGGTCATAGATCCCGTCATATTCACGGACCATGACGCAGAGTTCCTGAGCGAGCTGGTGCTTACCGCCGTGGCAGAGGCCCAGCGGCGCGCCGCCGAGATGCTCCAGGCAGAGATGCGGAAAGTTCCTCAACTGCCCTTCACGTCGCCCTTCTAGCCGGTGAGCGCAATCGAGGAGCTGATCACCGAACTTGCCAGGCTCCCGGGAATAGGCCGGAAGACCGCTCAGCGGCTCACGTTCCATTTGCTCCAGCAATCTCCTGAACAGGCTCAACGGCTGGCGGCGGTGCTCGCGTCCGTCGGCGAACGGGTGCATGCCTGTGAGCAGTGTGGCAATCTGACCGAGGAACAGCCCTGCGCCATCTGCCGTGACCCGCGGCGGGATCCCGGTGTGCTCTGTGTCGTCGAGGAGCCCTCCACTGTGGGCGTGGTGGATCGTTCGACGGAATTCCGGGGCCACTACCATGTTCTGGGCGGCCGGCTGTCCCCCCTTGATGGCATCGGGCCCGAGGAGCTGCGTCTCGATCGTCTGGTGCAGCGAGTGCGGGACGGCGGGATCCGGGAGGTCATCCTGGCTACCAATCCCTCAATGGAGGGCGAGGTGACTGCCACCTACATTCAGCAGCTGCTGGCAGGGCTCGACGTTCGGGTGACCCGGCTGGCGCGTGGGCTCCCCATGGGTGGGGATCTGGAATACGTCGACGGCGTTACCTTGGCGCATGCGCTGGTGGCCCGCCAGGACGTGGGCTGATGCGCTCGCGTGCCTGGTTGTTCGCCGGGGGTGTCCTTGCCGGGGCCACGGCCGGCTGGCTCCTGGGCCAGCAGCGTTTCAGTTACCATCGGCGAGACCTGTTCAGTCCCCGGCCGCTCCGGCGCCTGGCCGCTTTGGGCTTCCTGGCCGGGCAGGATGGGGTGGACACCGTCCGCCTGCTCCGAGACTACCTCGCCTGGGAGCGCCAGCCGATGCTGCGTCGGCGGGCGGAGGCGATCGTACGGCGCATGGAAGCCACCCTCGTATGAGGTGTGCCCCATGAGTGGTGCCTCCAGCTGGTCCTTCCGAGAAGAGGACGCCAAGCGTATTCAGGTTATCCTGAGCGGGTTTCTCGGAGAGTCCAACGCCCGGACCGCCCTGATCGTGGATCGGACCGGCCAGATGGTCGCCACCGTGGGGGAGGCCCCGGCATTCGATCCCACCGCTTTCGCGTCATTGACTGCCGCCGACTTCAGCGCCAACGACCAGCTCGCGCGCATGCTGGGTGAATCGGAGTTCGGAGCCCTGTTTCATCAGGGCGAACGGGAATCGATGTACCTGGCCGACATAGCGCGTCGGGTTATCCTGGTGGTGCTGTTCGACAATCGTACCACGCTGGGCCTGGTGAAGCTGCGGGTGAAGGCGGCGGTGTTGCAGCTGACCCAGGTGTTTACCGAAATGTTCAACCGTGATGGGACCAGTGCACCAGGAGTCGAGTCGGAATTCCTGGGTGAGGCGGAAGACGAGATCGACAAACTGTTCGGCGCCTGAGGGAACGTCACGCATGTCGATGATCAACTACGCCTCGCGCGAGATCAACTGCAAACTGGTCTACTACGGCCCCGGGCTGGGCGGAAAGACCACCAACCTGGAGCACGTCTACAACAAGGTGGCGCCGGCGTCACGCGGCAAGATGATTTCCCTGGCCACCGAGACCGAGCGCACCCTGTTTTTCGACTTTCTGCCGGTCGACCTCGGCACTATTCGCGGCTTCAAGGTCAAGTTTCACCTCTATACCGTGCCGGGCCAGGTGTACTACAACGCATCGCGCAAGTTGATCCTCAAGGGGGTCGATGGCGTCGTGTTCGTCGCCGACAGCCAGATCGAACGGATGGACGCGAACATCGAAGCCATGCAGAACCTCTACGAGAACATGACCCAGCACGGCTACGACGTCACCAAGATCCCCTTTGCCATTCAGTACAACAAGCGCGATCTCCCCAATGCCGCCCCGATCTCGGAGCTGCAGGCGGCGCTGAATCCCGGCTGGCCCGTTACCGATCCGATGAAGCAGCGGCCTCTGCCGGATCCCTATCACGACTCCGAGTTCCTGGTGGCGCAGGAAGACGGGCAATGGGTGGAGCGGGCGCCGTACTTCGAGGCGGTGGCCCTGACCGGAGAGGGCGTCTTCGACACGCTCAAGGGCATCAGCAAGAACGTCGTGAAGACGCTGGGGTAGGCCGCGCCATGTGGACCCTGCCCAACATCGTCACCCTCATTCGCATCTGCTTTACGCCCGTCATCGCGCTGCTGCCGTTCATCGAGGGCTACTGGCCCAAGCTGATCGCTTTCATCATTTTCCTGGTCGCCGCGGTCAGCGACGTCTACGATGGCCATCTCGCGCGCAGCCGGAACGAGGTCACCGATCTCGGCAAGATGCTCGACCCCATCGCCGACAAGCTGTTGCTGTTCGCCACCCTCATCCCGATCTACTGGATTTCCCGCCAACGTCACGACCTCTACGACATCCCCATCTGGGGCAGCATCCCGCTGTGGGTCTGCTTGCTGTTGATCGGACGGGAGCTCGCCATGACCGGGTTCCGCTGGTGGGCCAGCCGCCGTGGGGTCGTCATCCCCGCCGGCAACGCGGGGAAGCTCAAGACGATCATTCAGAACGTTTTCGTGGGGGCAGTGATCCTCTGGTTTGCCTTCCGCGACGCCAGGAAGCCGATGGGTTGGGAGGACAATCGCTTCGCCCAGTTCTGGAACGAGTTCCATGGTGGCTTCGTCGCGGTGACACTCGCGGTCGCCACACTGCTCACCGTCTACTCCTTCGGCCTCTACCTGTACCGGAATCGCGCGCTGTTCTCCCAGCGGACGCAGTAGGGGAGGGCTATGGGCTATGGATTACTCAGTCTTGCAGTGCTCCATTCGCAAGCGGGAGTCGGGCATGATTCTCGACCAGCCAATAGCCAGTAGCCACTAGCCAATAGCCACTAGCCAATAGCCCCCTTTGAACATCGAGCTCGTCACCATTGGCACCGAGCTGTTGCTGGGTTTCACCGTCGACACGAACGGCGCTGAGATCGCGCGGGAGCTCGCGGCGCTGGGGGTGCGGGTGACTCGCCGTACCTCGGTGGCCGACCGCGGCGACCAGATTCGCGATGCTGTGGCGGAGGCGCTGGGTCGAACCGGTGCCGTCCTTACAACCGGCGGACTGGGCCCCACGCGAGACGATATCACCAAGAAGGTGGTGGCCGATCTGTTCGGCGCACCGCTGGAGTTCGACCAGAGTGTGTGGGATGCGCTGCTGGCGCGCTTCGCCCGGCTGGAACGGCAGCCGGCCGAGAGCAACCGCAGCCAGGCGGAGGTTCCGCGAGGCGCCACTGTGTTGCCCAACCGCTGGGGGACTGCACCAGGGCTTTGGATCGAGGGTACCCCCGGTCTCGTGATCCTGCTCCCCGGAGTGCCCCTGGAGATGCGTCGCCTGTTGGAGCATGAAGTCGGGCCGCGTCTCGCCCGCCGCGGTGCCCAGTCGGTTATCAGATCAGTGCTGGTCCGGACCTCCGGGGTTCCCGAATCCACTCTGGCAGAAACGATCGGCAACGTAGAAGCCGAGATCGCTCCCATCACCCTGGCCTACCTTCCCGGCCTGGATGGAGTCGACCTCCGCCTCAGTGCCTGGGGCCTGACCGCGGAGGAGGCCGACCGCCGGCTGGCCGAGGCCGCCGCTCTGCTGCGCGGTCGCGCCGGGCAGCATGTCTATGGCGACGGTGACAGCGACCTCGCCGCTCTGGTTCTCGAGCGAGCCCGGGCGCGGAGGGCGCGCCTGGCAGTGGCCGAGTCATGCACCGGAGGTCTGGTCGGCAGCCGGCTGACCGAGATTCCGGGGAGCTCCGATGTGTTTGTCGGAGGAGTGATTGCGTACGACAACGCCCTGAAGCGGGACCTGCTGGCTGTCCCGGAAGTGCTGCTGGCCCAGCACGGAGCGGTCAGCGAGCCGGTGGTCCGCGCCATGGCCGAGGGGGCCGTTCGCCGGTTCGGAGTGACCGCGGCGGTGGCCATAACCGGCGTGGCGGGCCCGGGCGGCGGCTCTCCCGATAAGCCGGTAGGTACCGTGTGGCTGGCGTGCGCCCTGGAAGGGAAGGTCGAATCCCGACGCAACATGTTCCCTGGAACCCGGCAGGAAGTCCGCGCTCGGGCGGCCCAGGCGGCATTGCTCCTGGTTTATCAGCAACTGGGCGCGCGGTGAAATACTACTCTGCCCCAGGAGACGTACTCCTGCCAGACTGACACGGCGAACAGGCACACGGGTTGCTATTATCTTCTCAAGGTCCCTAGAGTGAGTATTCCAAGTGACTGAAAAAACCGACTTTAGAAGCGATCTCGGTGCCCAGGCCCCGCCCGATGGCCGTGACTCCGATGCCGCGGACATTGCCTCGACCGATATGAGCGCTGAACCCTCCTCGCGAACCGAGACCACCCAGCCCAGATTCGGCGGCCGGGAGCAGAAGCTGGAAGGCGACATCGCCGAATTGAAGGACCGGCATCTACGTCTGGCGGCGGAGTTTGACAACTATCGCAAGCGCATCAACCGCGAGCGCACCGAGCTGAGCGATCGGGCCCAGGCGAGCTTCGTGGCCAAGCTTCTCGACGTGCTCGACGACATGGACCGGCTGGTCGCGAGCGACCCGTCCACGCCCCTGCCCTCGCTACGAGAAGGCCTGAGTGCGATTGACCGTAAGCTGTCGAAAGAACTGGAGGACGCCGGAGTAGAGCGAATCGATCCGACAGGTGCCGCCTTCGATCCAAGCCAGCATGAGGCCGTCTCAACCGTACCGGCTCCGGACCATTCTCGCGACCAGCAGGTAAGCGCCACCTTCCAACCGGGCTATCGATTCAAGGGTGTGCTGGTGCGCCCGGCCCGAGTGCAGGTCTATTCCGACATGGGCCAACGCTAACGTGGCTGCCAAGGACTTTTATCAGGTCCTCGGCGTGTCCGACTCGGCCAGCCAGGACGAGATCAAGAAGGCGTACCGCAAGCTGGCGAAACAGTACCATCCGGACGCGAATCCGAATAACGCCAGCGCTGCGGAGCGCTTCAAGGAGATATCCGAAGCGCACAGCACCCTATCAGACCCGGACAAGCGCAAGCAATACGATCAAATGCGCCGCTATGGCGCCTTCGACGGAATGCCCCGCCGCCCCGCAGGCGCCGGCGCGCGGCGCGGACCCTCCGGCGGGATGGGTGCCGAGGACGCCGAGGGGTTCGATTTTGGTGACCTTGGCGGGCTAGGGGACATCTTCTCCTCGATGTTTGGCCGCGGGGGTCGGCGCTCGGCCGGTGCCGAGCCCGAGGGCGACACCCTGGAGGCGGTGGTGGAAGTGCCCTTCCGGGTGGCGATGATGGGCGGGAAGATTCCGGTCACGCTGCCCGTTACAGAAACCTGTCCCACTTGCAGCAGCAGCGGGGGGGCGCCAGGAGCCACGTTCTCTACCTGCCCGGAGTGTCAGGGACGCGGCACTATCTCGTTCGGCCAAGGCAGTTTCGCCGTCAGCCGTCCGTGCCCGCAGTGCCGCGGCCGGGGAAAAATCCCATCCGAGAAATGTCCGACCTGCCGCGGTGCCGGGGAAGTCCGGACCGAGCGCCGGATCGTGATCACGGTCCCGCCCGGCAGCGAGACCGGCTCCAGGGTGCTGCTGCGGGGGCAGGGACAGCCCAGCAGTCCGGGAGGACCTCCCGGAGACCTGATCATCACCTTTCAGGTGCAACCGGACCGGTTCTTCCGCCGGGAAGGCCTCGACATCGTGGCGGATGTTCCCATCAACCTGGCACAGGCGACACTCGGTACCCGGCTCAGAGTTCGCACGCTGGACGGCAAGAAGGTCTTGCTGCGCATTCCTCCGGGCACGCAGCCGGGCCGGAGGTTTCGCATCAAAGGGCAGGGGATCGAGAAAAACGGCAGAAAGGGAGACCAGCTGGTTGGCATACAGGTCACGGTGCCGGACAAGCTCACCCCGGAACAACAGGAGCTGATGAAGCGGTTTGCCGAATCGGCGGGTCTGCCGCACTGAGGGCCGTGTCTTAGCCGGGGAGCTTCCCGCTCGGCGGTAGAACCGCTGTCGCTACTCGGGGCCGGTCCGGTGGGCGTCGTACGGTCGCGTCGCCTTACCTGGAAGTGCCATCGCCAGCAGCATGCTCACCAGTCCCACGACCAGCCCACCGAAGAATGCGGCCCAGAACCCGGTCACGGTAAAACCCAGATTCCAGCTTGCCGACAGGGAGCCGGTCACCAGCAGCATCAATGCGTTGATGACCAGGGTAAAGAGGCCGAGGGTGATCACGATCAGCGGGCAGGTGAGAATGGTGAGGAGTGGCCGGAGGGTACTGTTGACGATTCCGAACACGGCAGCCACCAACAGCAAACGTCCCAGCCCGCCGTTGAACTCCAGTCCCGGCACGATGGCGGCGGCTATCCAGAGCGCCGCCGCGTTCAGAATCCAGTGCAGCAGGAGTGACTGCATCCTCAGCCGATGACCCCGCCGCCGAGCACACGGCCACCCGGCCCATACAGAACCCCGGACTGACCCGGGGTGATAGCGCGAACCGGCGTGGCCAGCGCCAGCGTCAGCGAGTCCTCCCCCGATTCGAGCACTGTGGCGGCCACCTCCCGGGCACGGTATCGAATCTGGATTTTGCAACCGTCGCCCGTCTCCAACGGAGGGACCAGCCAATTCAGTTCATCGAGGTGAATGCGGTGGCCGGCCAACTCTTCGGCGGTTCCGATAACCACCTCGCGGCGCTCGGGACGGATCGCGACCACATAGCGGGCAGAGCTGGATCCACCAGGCAGGCCTCTGCGCTGGCCGACGGTGTACCGGGCATATCCCCGATGCTGGCCGATTACCTGACCGGCGGTCGTCACCAGGGGACCTGGAGCCAGAGCGGGCGCGTCGGCTGGTAAATGACGCTCCAGCACGGACGCGTAGTCATCGTTGGGCACAAAGCAGATCTCCACCGATTCGGGCTTGTCCGCCGTGGTCAGTCCCAATTGCCGGGCGTAGGCCCGAGTTTCCGCCTTCGACATCCGCCCCACCGGGGTCAGCATCCGGGCGACGACCCGCCGGTCCACTCCCCACAGGAAGTAGCTCTGGTCCTTGGTCGTGTCGCTCCCTCGGTACAGGCCGCCATCGCGCGCGATGACATAATGTCCGGTAGCGATGTACTCGCAGTCCAGGGCATCGGCATGAGCCAGTAGATCACGGAACTTGGTGAATGAATTGCAGCGGACGCAGGGAATCGGGGTGCGCCCCCGGCTGTACTCACTCACGAAGTTTTGGATGACGTGCAGGTTGAAGCGGTCCTCGAGGTTGAGGACGTAGTGCGGAATGCCGATCCGGTGGGCCACGTCCCGCGCATCGTTGATGGAGTCCAGCGAGCAGCAGGGCCGGTCCGGCACGTCATCGCCATAGCAAAACAGCTTCATGGTGGCGCCGACCACGTCGTAACCCTCATCCACCAGGCGCGCGGCCGCGACCGAGCTGTCTACCCCTCCCGACATGGCCACGAGTACGCGGGAGCTCATCGGGCCGGCTGCCGGTCGGGCGGTCGGGCGGTCGTCTCCGATGGCGCGCCACTGGACCGTTGGGGCGGGTTGTTTCCGCCCGCCTGACCGCCGGTCCGCCAGTCCGTACGCCCGAGCACTCCGGCCAGCTTCCGCACCTTTGCGACGACCGTGGGCACCGTCTCCACCGCGCGCTCGATGTCCTCGCGGGTGCTTTCCCGGCCCAGGCTGAAGCGGATGGCGCCGAGCGCCAACTGATGCGGCAGGCCCATCGCAACCAGCACGTGTGACGGTTCGACCGCGCCAGTCGAGCAAGCGGACCCGCTCGAGGCGGCAATCCCCGCCAGATCGAGGTGCATCAGAAGCGCCTCGCTGTCGGCGCCGGCCACGGCGATGCTCAACAGGTGCGGCGCGCGCGGACTGGATTCCGCGTTCACTACCAGATCCGGAACGGCCGCCTTGAGGCGTGCGCCCAGCTCGTTGCGCAGCCCACAGAGACGTTCGGCCGTGGCTGCCTGTTCGCTCGCCGCCAGCTGCGCGGCCCGGCCCAGCGCCACGGCCCCCGCCACGTTTTCGGTTCCGGGTCTAATGCCGAACTGCTGTCCGCCGCCATGAATGATCGCTTCGACCGCTTTCCGGTCGCGCACGATCAGCGCTCCGATCCCCTTCGGTCCCCCGATCTTGTGGCCCGAGATGGTCAGCAGGGTGCACGACAGCGCGGTCACCGACACCGGCACCTTGCCCATTGCCTGCACCGCATCGGTGTGGAAGATGACGCCGGCCTCGCGGCATCGGCCCGCAATCTCCTGCACCGGCTGGAGGACTCCGGTCTCGTTGTTGACCCACATGACGGAAACGACGGCGGGGCGGTCTCGCAGGGCTGCGTCCAGCGCATCCAGCTGGAGTTGGCCTCCTCCGTCGACGGGTAGCAGTACTTCCCGGCCTCCGAGGTGACAGACGGCGTGGGCTGCTGCAAGGACCGCCTTGTGCTCGATGGCGGAGACGACGGCGCACATGGCGGCACCGCGGTCACGGGCCGCAAGCGCGGCACCGACGATACCGAGGTTGTCCGCCTCGGTCCCGCCAGAGGTGAAGATGACCTGGCTGGGCTCCGAACCCACGGCCTCCGCGACCTGCCGCCGAGCCTGCTCGATCCCGGCGCGCGCGGCGCGGCCGAACCGGTGGGAGCTCGACGGGTTTCCGAACGACTGGTCGGTCAGGTAGGGAAGCATCGCCTCCAGTACCTCGGGACGAACCGGCGTGGTGGCGGCATGATCGAGGTAGACAGGTGGACGCATCGTAGGAAGATAGCGCCGAAAAAACCGGTTTGCTTGACAGCCCAGCTTCGGCACTGCATGCTCTTATAACCCAACTACATCCTGAGTCTCCTTCGCGCGCTTTGGAGGCGATATGCAAGGCAGCTGGTGCTGGCGGCCCACCGCCCTGGTACTGACGGCGGCGATCCTGGGCTGCAGTCCCGATTCGGAGCCCACGTCTCCTCGCGGTACCCCCTCCTTCTTTCATGAAGGCATTCCCGACATCAACGGCCGAATCTTCCTTCGAGACGGGCCAAAGAGCCTCTGCTCCCTGTTTTCTGATGGCACTCTCTTGGGGGTACGAGGCATAACCGTGGACGGGGGCCTCACCGCTACGGCGACTGTCTGTCCGGCGAACGATTATTCCATGCCGGTTGAACCCGGTTCGTACATGGTGCGAGTGAATCTCCCTCTCGATCAGAGTCGAGGGGACTTCCCGCAGAGATGGCTCGAACCAGGTGCCGTGAATGTGGATGCAGAGGACGTCATCAAGGACATTCATGTCGGGAAGGGGTCCCCACTCGGAGGCCGTGTCACCCTGAACGGCCGCCCGATCTCGGGCGTCAGCGTGTCGGTCTCTTACAGTGACTTCGGCCAGTTCGTCTCTGGTTTCGGAATCAGCGGACCGACCGGCACGTGGCAGGATGGATTCTTCCCGAGTCGATGGAATCTCCAGGAGGGGGTCAGGTACTCATTCTCGGGCTGTCAGGTTCAGCCCGTGCCTGGAATCAGAGAGATGCGGGTCACTCCGGCAGGTCCGTTTCTGTTTCCCAGCGAATCCAGGAGCGTGGATTGCGCGTTCCTCACCGGGAAGGCATTGCAATACACCCACAAGGCAACCCGGCTGAAACTCACCTCCTATCCTGGCGACATCGGAGGATTTTCAGATCCGGTCATCTTTCCGGATCTCGGGTATGGATACAGCGCGCAGTTTCCTCTCCCACCGGGCCAATCTCCCCAGGCGGGACCCACCGTGAGCCGGCAGCTGTTCCGGGGTGGAGTGGTGCTGGCTGTGGCTCCTGACCTTTTGATCAGCGGCGCCGAGCTGGATGGGTATGTCGTCTGCGCCGTCTCGCCCTGCCGAGGGCTTGGGTTCGACGGACAGGCCGGTGTGACCGAACGGAGCGGAGGGAGGCGGGAGATCACCTGGATTTACTCCGATGCCGGCAGCCTCCGGCCCCGGGGGATCAAGGTGCTGCAGCGCTCGTTCGATGGGGCGAACGGAGATTATGTGCTGTATTCCTTCCGTATCACGAACACCGGGACCTTACCGGTGACCTTTGCACCTGGCCTGTTCCTCGACTTCGATGTGGGTGCTGAATTCGGAAGCAACACCGGGTACACCGAGCTTGGCGGTCAGCTGATGATCACCACAACCGCTGACGAGGTAGGAAGACATCTCGGGAGCGTGATCATAGGAGCACCGCGCGGCGGTCGGAGCTATTTCGTCAACAGCAACTTCAACATTCCAGAGAGCGAGGCCTTTGCCGGCATACGCGGGGAAATTTCCAATCCCAGCATCACTGAGCCAAGTGATGTGCGCGCATTCCAGGGCGGAGCGACCGTCCGGCTCACGCGGGGAAAGTCCACGGAGTTCTGGGTTGCGGTGGTGGCAGGCGACACTCGGGCCCAAGCGGTCGCCAATGCCCGCGCCGCGATCGCGGAGGGAACCGCCCGGCGCAACGCCGCAAACACCTTCTCGTCCATGCCTGGCAGCCTGGTGACGCCTGTCCCGCTCGACCGGTCTGCGATACGGGCCGCTGGCACTCGCACGGCGCCGATCTGTAAGGCAGGGTGCAACGTGGAGTGAGCCGGCAGGTGATTTACATGCTCTGCACACCGAGCTTGAGCACGTCGTCGACTTCCATGGTCTCGTGGGTAAAGAACGGCTCGCCGTAGCGGGTCCGGATCAATGACCCGTAGTGGGCGTTCTGGGTGGCAACCAGGGAGTAGAGATCCTGTCCGGTGGGAAAGATCTCCCCGGCGGCTTTAGCCCCGTCGAACTGGCTGCCGTAGCACTTGATGGCGGCGAGCTTGCGGTCGAACTGGGAGCTGATGTCCACCACGAAGGTCGGCTTGATCGGATCCTCCCGGTAAGACAGCGCGTACAGGAGCTTGTAGGGCCGGTGGGGGGAGCCGGGCGCATCGTACCGGGCCAGGCCTGCAAGATAGCAGGCATCGCGACTCAGCTCCGATGCCACACGGTGATCCGGGTGCCGTCCGACAGGGAAGGGGAGCATCACAACGCGAGGAGCGAAGTGACGGATCTGCGCCACGATAGCTCGCCTCGCCTCATCTGTGTTGTGAAGGTGTGCGTCAGGCAGTCCGGCGTTACGGCGCTCGGCTACGGCCATAATAGTCGAGGCGCGTTCGGCCTCTTCCTCTCGGAGTTTCGCGCTACCACGGGTTCCCGTTTCGCCGGCGGTGAGGTCGAGGATGCCGGTCCGGTAACCGGCATCGGCCGCTTTGAGCAGCGTACCCGCGCAGGTCAACTCGACGTCGTCGCGATGCGCGGCAATGGCCAGGATGTCGACAGGCATGGGGGAAATAAAGCGTGAACAGTGAAGGGTGAACAGTGAACGGGGTGGGGCGGCCCGTTTACCGTTTACCGTTTACCGTTTACGCTGTTCTACGCTTGTACCTCTTTCCAAGCAGCACTGCTCCCCAGCCAAGGGCAAGGATCGGTCCCACGAAGCCGAGTGAAGCAATCACACTGGCTGTCAGGCCGACAAAATTGCGCCAGGCAGTCTTGAACGCCTCCCCGATGACGTTCCGCCCCGGGTGAGAAGCGACCAGCGGCGGCGGCTCGTACAAATGGATTGAGAGGGTGCTCAGCTGGGCGCTGGTTTTGAGAAAGCGCAGCCGGCCCTCCATCCTCTCGATCTCTTCCCGGACCCGGGCCAGCTCCCGCTCGACCGTCAGCACATCCTGAAGCTTGCCGGTGCGGGTGCGCAGCAGCTCGACCAGCCGATCTTCCAGCCGCCGGCCGTTCTCGACCCTGGCAGTCAGATCCACGAACTCCTCACTTACGTCCTGCGCCCCGATGTTCACAAACTGCAGCCGCCCGAGCGGCTCCAGCCCTTCGGTCAGCTCATCGAACCGGCCAGAGGGGACCTTCACCTGGAGCGTGGCCGAAGGGACCTGATTCCGGCCACTCTGTACCGATGCGTCCGCTACAAACCCGCCAACTCGCTGGACGATGCGCCGCAGCTCGGTCATCGACGCTCTGAGCGAATCCACTTCGATGCTGGCCTGCCCGGTACGCACGATGAGCCGGGAGTTCAGATCCAGCGCTGCCGGGGTGAACGAGTCACCGGTGGCCGCGGCGTCGGCGGACGCCTCTTGTGGAGATGCCGGCCGGTCACGTGCTCCGCCGAGCGGAACGGCGTTCGCGGACTTGCTGGCTAGCGCGCCCTCCGGCTTTCCGCGTTCCTCGGAAATTTTCTCAGGACCATTACAGGCCAGTAACAGGGCCGCCTGGGCCAGACCGACTACCATCGTACGTGCTCGCATGGTGCCTCCTTAGGGAGCACAGGAGATGCGAGTGGCCTGCCGATTTGCACAGTGCAGGGGATGGCATGAGGGATACTGCGTGAGCGGTGAGCGGTGAGCGGGTCAGACAGCTACGGCAAAGTACCCCTTCTATCTGAGGCTTCGTAACCCGACGCCTGCGAGTCACTGCCGATTTACTGCTATCGTTGCTTCCTCGTTTTCCCGCTTACCGCTCACCGCTTACCGCTCACGCTGTTCCTCATTCATGTCTCAACGCCTCCACTGGATCCATGCGGGCTGCGCGGTTGGCAGGATAGAGTCCGAACGTGAGGCCGATAGCGATGCTGACCGCACAGGCCAGCGCTGCGCTCCACAGCGGAACCCCGGACTGCAGTTCCAGGCCATGCTTGAGCAGCTCGCCGGTACCGAGTCCCATGACGATGCCGAACAGGCCGCCGATCAGCGTGAGGGTGGCCGCCTCCACCAGAAACTGCCAGAGAATCTCCCTCCGGGTAGCGCCGAGAGCCTTTCGCAACCCTATCTCTTTGGTCCGGTCTGTCACGGATACCATCATGATGGCCATGACGCCGATTCCACCCACCAGGAGAGCCACGCTCGACAACGCGACCATGGCGATGAAAAAGTAGGACGTAAAGTTTCCTATGACTTCGAGGATCTGGTCCTGCGTAATCATGTCGAACGTGTTCGGGGTTCCCGGCCGCAGGTTGCGCGCCCGCCGGAGCGCGACGGTCACGAGATCCTGCGCTTCCGAGACCGCCACGCCGCTGCGCGGCTTGACGGCGATAAACAGACTGTTGGTTTCATCGTAGCGAAAGTTCTGCCGCGCGGCCTCGAAGGGAATGACGCCACCGATCTCCTGCCCGGGTGGCTCGAAAATGTTGCCGGGTTTCTGGTAGATGCCGATAACTCTGACGGGCTTGTCTCCGATCCGCAGCACCCGGCCCAGCGGATCGATGCGACCGAACAGGCGCTCGGCCACATCGATCTCCAGCACCATGACGAGGTCACCCTGGAGCTCCCCGCGAGTAAAGAACCGACCTCGGAGGAGGGTGCCGCCCTGAATCTCCATGTAGCGCGAATCTGCCCCGAAGATGGCCAATCCCCCCGTGCGCTCGCCCTGATACTCCAGCCGTTGGAACAGCTGCACCCACATGGCGCTGTAGCCGATTTCGGGGATCCGCCTGATGGCGTCGGCGTCCGTGCTCTGTACCACGGGGCGGATCCGGACCTCGTAAGGCAGGCGGTCGGGATTGAGAGGGGTCTGGGAAAAGAACCGCACTACGTAGAAAGCGGTGGGACCCGCGGTCTCGATGGCGTTGAAGATCTGGGTCCGGATCCCCTGTACCATCGAGGCGATGGTCATGACGGTGCTGACCCCGATCACGACCCCGAGAATTGTGAGAAACGAGCGGAGCTTGTTGGTCCGGATAGAATCGACCGCGATGGAGACGCCTTCACCGATGTTGCGGATCATTCGGCCCGGAGCGCCGTGATGGGGTCGAGGCGGGCTGCCCGGGCCGCGGGGAACACGCCGAACAGGATGCCGGCCCCGGCTCCGAGCGCCAGAGCAACGCCGACCGACCATAGGGTCACCCGGGCCGGCAGCGGCGTGAAATTGGAGACCGCCGCTGCCAGTGCCCATCCTCCAAGAACACCCTGGAGGCCTCCGATCGTCGTGAGGACCACAGCCTCGATCAGGAACTGGCGCCGAATGTCGGCTCTCGTGGCGCCCAGCGATTTCCGGATGCCGATCTCGCGGGTCCGCTCGTTCACCGTCATGAGCATGATGTTCATGATCACGATCCCGCCGACGACGATTCCGATGCAGACCACGGCGGGAATGGCGGTGAAGAGCAGGCGGGTGAGCTGCCGCCAGAACGCCACCAGCGCATCGGCCTTGTCCACGGCAAAGTCGTCGGCTTCACCCGGGCGGAGCCGATGCGCGATCCGCATCGCCTCCTGCGCTCGCGACATCGCCGCGGGAATCGCCTCGGGATCCGTCATCTTCACCGAGACCACCGTCGTCTTGCGCCGACCATACCAGGATTCGAAGGTGCTGAACGGGAGCAGCACGAATCCATCGAACGACTGACCCAGCATGCGTCCCTTCCGGGCGATGATGCCCTTCACCAGTACTTCGTTACCGGCGATGCGAATCTTCCGTCCTACCCCGCTTTCCGGCACGTCAAAGAGCTTGTCCGCCACATCGTAGCCGATCACCGCCACCGGACGGCGTTCCCGCACGTCAGGCTCCCCGAGGGGACTGCCCGCGGCAAACTGATAATCCTGGACTATCTGGTAGGGGGGAGTCACTCCAAAGATCAGCACGCTGCCCACGGTACGGTTGCGGTACTCCACATCGCTGACCGGGGTGGGCCAGCCTGACTGCAGCGACACCGCCTTTGCCTCCGGCACGGCTCGGCGCACCACCTCCGCGTCCGCGGCGGAGATGAGAGGCCGCTTGTTGATCCGGCGGACCTCCTCTTCATCGAGCAAACCCACTGAGATAGGAGAGCGGCGCACCTGGAAGGCGTTGGTCCCGATCATGGCGCCCGTCAGATTTTCCTTGACATACGCGTTCATGCCCTGGATGACGGCGACGACCACCACCAGAAAACCAACCGACACGATGATGCCCAGCAGGGTGAAGAATGACCGTAGCTTGCTGTGCCAGATCGTCTGGAGGGCGAGGCGTAAAGCTTCTGTGAAGGGCATTGCTAAACTAAACAGCCTGAACGGTAAACAGTAAACAGTGAAGACAGCCGGGACCGTTCACCGACGCTCTTCACTGTTCACTGTTCACTTTTCACTGTTCACGCTTTTCTACTCGTATCTTAAAGCCTCAACGGGGTCCAGCCTCGACGCCTTGCTGGCGGGATAGATACCGAAAAGCACTCCGGTGAGGATCGATGCAATCACCGCGGCCACCACCGAGAGCAGCGGGACGGTGGCGGGGATGGGACTCAGCGAGCGAATGCCGAACGCGATCAGGGCTCCAGCCGCGATACCCACCAGGCAGCCGACCAGGGTCAACGTGGCTGCTTCGACCAGAAACTGGAACATGATCTCGCGCCGGGTGGCGCCCAGCGCCTTCCGGACCCCGATCTCGCGAGTTCGCTCGGTGACCGAGATCATCATGATGGCCACCACGCCTACGCCGCCGACCATGAGCCCCACACTGGAGAGGGCAATCATGACCACGAAGAAAGCGGCGGTAATCTGGTTGAAGCTGTCGAGAATCCGGTCCTGACCCACGATGGCAAAGTTGTCGGCCTGGCCGGGACGAAGTCCGCGGCTGGAGCGGAGAGCTGTGGTGACCTGGTCCTGCGCTTCCTGCACCGTGGCCGTCTCGGTTGGCAGGACGGCGATATCCAGCCAATCTTTCCAATACGCCGTCGACTTGGTAAACGTCGTGTGCGGGATGGCGAGGCGCGGCTCGTTGGCGTTGCTGAAGAGCGACGCCGCCTCGGCGTGCATCCCCACCACTTGAAAAGGTTGGCCCGCGATCTTGATCCGCTTGCCCACCGGGTCACGCCCCGGGAATAGCGATTCGGCCAGTTTGTCATTTATGACGACTACTCTGGCCCCGGCCGCGTACTCCATCGGAGTAAAGTTCCGGCCCGCCAGAATCTCGCCGCCGTTGACCAGGTTCCAGCTGGGACTCATCCCGGCCATGTCGACACTCTTGAGCTCCACGCCCTCGAAGCTCACCGGCCCGCTGGTGTATTCGCTGATGTTGACATCACGGACTGCCGGAAGCCGGCGAACGAGCTCGGCATCGGCCACGGTCAGAGGCGGGTTCCGGCGCCAGGGCGACATCTCATCCGACCCGTCGGAGACCTCCAGCCCGCCGGAGAAGTAGCGGTACACGAAGAACGTCTTGGGGCCGGCAGACTCGAGGATCCCGGTGATGCTGCGGTTGATTCCGGTAATGGCAGACGCCATGGCGATCACCACCGTCACGCCGATGGCAACCCCCAGGATGGTCGAGCGCGGCGCGCACCTTGTTGGAGCGAATGGAGTCGAGGGCGATGGACGAGCCCTCGAGCATTCGGGTCAACACGCTGCCCGCCCGTCGCCCGATCATTCCGCCCGCAACGCGTCGATGGGGTCCAAACGGGAGGCCCGGCTGGCCGGGTAGACGCCGGCGGCAATGCCGACGCTGACGCCCAGCACCACACCGACGGCAATCGACCAGGGAGCGACCGCGGCGGGAAGCGGCGTGAAGGCCTTCACCACGAATGCCAGGGCGATCCCCAACCCGATGCCGAGCAACGCGCCCGCCAGTGACAGGGTGGCGGACTCTACCACGAACTGCGCCAGGATGTCACGCCGGCGCGCGCCCAGTGCCTTCCGGATCCCGATCTCCCGGGTGCGCTCGCTCACCGCCATGAGCATGATGTTCATGATCACGATGCCGCCCACTACGAGCGATATAGCCACCAGCCCGGGCAGCGCCAGAAAGAGCACCCGCGAGATCTTTTCCCAACTGTCCAGGGCCCCCTCCGCGGTCTGAAATGCGAAGTTGCTCTCCTCGGAGGGTTTGAGTTGTCGCCGGCTGCGCATGATGGCTTCGGTCTGGCCCATGGCGGCTTGCATGAGCGTCGGGATCCGCGGTCTGCACGATGAGCGCGTCCAGAATGTTGATGGGGCAGATGAGCCGTCTCCCTGGGGCGCTGAACGGCATGATGGCGAACTTATCCATGGAGATCCCGAACAGATTGCCTTGCCTGGCAACGACACCGATCACCCGGTACGGAAGGCCGCCGATCACTACCTTCTTGTCGATGGGATCGACCCCCTTGAGGAGCTTGTCGGCCAGCTCCTGGCCGATGACTACGACAGGCTGCGCGGTCCTGACCTCCTGGGAGGTAAACGCGCGCCCCGTCACAATCTCATAGTTGCGGATCTTGAAGTAGCTCTCTTCCGTCCCCGCCAGTCTGATGCTTTTGGCAATCTTGCCGCCGTAGTGGACCGACACATAATCCTCGCAGAACTTCGCGAAGGTGGCGGGGGTGCGGACCCTATCCCGCACGTAATCGGCATCGTCGTAGCTGATCCGGGGCCGGCGCCGCCACGCCAGCCAGACCTCATCGGAAACGTTGCCGGTCACGATGCTGGGCCGTTGCCGCAGCTCGAAGGTGTTGGCCCCCACGAGGGTGTTGGCGAACTTTTCCACCATGTACCGGTTCATGCCTTGCACGATCGACACTACTGCGATGAGAAAAGTGACGCCGATGAGCACCCCGATGAGGGAGAAGAAACTCTTCAGCTTCTGCGCGCGAAGAGTGGAGAGGGCCATCCGCACCGCTTCCAGCAGCCGCATCAGGAGGGTGTCGCTTCCCGGGTCTTGGTCGTGTCGGCGGGGCGGACTTTGGCGCCATCCTTAAGGTCCCGGATGGCCTGGTAGGTGCCGGCCACGATGGTCTCGCCCTCGCGCAGTCCGTCCATCACCTCGAAGTATTCGTCGCCGGCCACGCCGACCTTCACCGGGCGGAACGTCGCCAGGCCGTCCCGCACTACGAAAACCCCTTCAGCCTCCCGTTTGGCAAACCGCTGGCGCAGGGTGTCCTCGGCCGGTCCCGCCTCGACTTCGTTGGGCACCTTCTCGTGGTCGCGGACGGTGAGCGCGATGATGGGAATGCTCAGTGCCTTGCTGCGGGTGTCGGTGACGATGCGGGCGGTGCAGCTGAGGTCAGGCCGAATGTCCGGCGGGGGGTTGCTGAGGGTGATCTCGACGTCGAAGTCCACCGCGCGATCGTTCGAGCCGGAGGCCGTCTGGGTCGGGGTCAGCTTCGCGCTGTGGCTTACCTTGGTAACCCGGCCGGTGAACGTGGTGTCGGGGTAGGCATCGATGTTGACCTCGACCGAGTCGCGGGTCTTGAGCCGCACCACGTCGGTCTCGTCTACCTGGACCTTGGCCAGGATCACCGACAGATCGGCGATAGTCATGAGCAGACCGGTCTCCCGGGAGAAGGTGCCCGGAACGGCGACCTCGCCCTCCTCCACCGCCAGGCGAACCACCCGTCCGGAGATCGGAGCGGTGAGCCGCGTCTTCGCGAGGTTGTCCTTCGCCTCCTGCAGGCTGGCGCGCGCCTGCTCCAGCTGAGCTCTGCTGGATTCGAAGTTGGCCTCGGCAACCTCCAACGCAGTTTGAGCCTGCTCGGCGCTCTCGGGAGAGATCAGGTTGTCGCCCAGCTCCGTGAGCTGCTTGGCCCGGTTCCAGGCTCGCTGAGCCTGGTCGCGGCTGGCCCGGGTCTGCAACAGCACCGCCTGGGTCGAGCTGCACCGCCCCCTGCGCGCGGGCGACCGCGGCCTGGTACTGAGCCGGGTCGATCTGCAGCAGGAACTGGCCCCGTTTGACAGGATCGCCCTCGCGCACTGCGATTTCTACGATTCGACCGGTAATGTCGGCGCTGATGTCGACCGATGTCTTTGGTTCGATCTTGCCGCTGGCGGTCACGGCGCTGACCAAGTCGCGACGGCCGACCTGCTCCAGGCGCACCTCGGTGCCGGCGTTCTTCTTCTGGTTCAGCCGGAACGCCACCACCCCCGCCGCAACCAGCACGACCACGGCGACCGCCAGCCCAAGCTTCGTCCTGCGCGACATGTCGATTCCTCGTTAGCGGAGAGGTCGGCCTACCGCGGCTTCGAGCGCGACGATGGCCTTGTGGTAGTCATAGACGGCGTTGACGTAGTCGCCTTCGGCCTGCTGCACCGCGTTCTGCGCATCCGAGACCTCGAGCGCGGCGCCCGCGCCGAGCCGGTAGCGGTCCTGCGCCAGGCGGAGCTGGTCCTGCGCTGCCGCACGGCTGGTCCCCTGCACGCCGATCGCCTGATAGGCGGTCTGGAGCGCCAGAAAGCGCGAATGCACGTCGGTGCGTACCTGAAGCCGGCGCGCTCGAACCTCCTCCTCCGCGTCCTCCTCCTGCGCCAGCGCTTCCGACAGCCGCAATGACCGGCCGAATCCGGTAAAGATCGGCACGGAGATGGTCAGGTTGGCGCCGAATGGCTGCCCCGTAAACGAGAAGGGAAACACCTGGTTGCCATTGACGAGCGCTTGCTCTACTGGATCGAGCAACGTGGCGCCGCCATCCACCAGGCCGGAATACGCGTAGCAATTAGGGATTTCCCCGCCGAGCGAGAGTCCAGAGCGCACCGAGTTATTGTATTGGCAGTCGGCCGCCCGCGCCTGCGCATCGGAGAGGGATTGTCCCAAGAGCAGGCCCTCGTCGGTGAACTGCTGGGTGAATCCACTCCAGCCCGCGCGCAGCGAAAGCGATGGGAAAAATTCGCTCTTGGCCGAGCGCACGCCGACCGTCGCGGCGTGCTCCCGCGCGCGCAACGAACGCAGCGCGGGATTCTGCTGGTCCGAGACCGCAAGCAGGCTGTCGAGTTGGAAGACCGGGGCGGTTACGGGAAAGGTGTCGGACAGAACGATCTGCTGAATGGGAACCGGCGGCTCGGTGCCCATGCGACGAAGCAGATCCAGCTTGGCTTCGTTCTCGACCTGCACCGCTCGGAGCAGGGCGACGTCAGACGTCCCCTTGGTAACCTCGGCCTGGCGAACATCCAGCAGGGTGGTCTGTCCCACCTGGTGGCGCGCTCTTGCGAGGGCCAGAAAATCCTCGTTGCGCCGCACTTGCTGCCGCGCTACCGCCACCTGCGCCCGTGCCTGGAGCGTGCTGAGATACTGAGTGGAGATTTCAGCGGTAAGGCCGATCCCGGCCGCGCCGATGTCTTCGTCGGTAGCCTGCTGCAGGGCCCGCTGTCGGGCCGGGGCCTGGAGCGATCGTCCGCTGAGCTGCCACTGCAGAGCCAGACTATACGCCGAAGTCAGGTACGCCGAGGTCGGCACGGTCACGCCACCGCCAAGGTTGGACTGCCCCGAGCCGCTGTAGCCCATGTCGCCGGACGCCACCACCGACGGCAGCAGGCTGCCATAGGCGTTGCGGACGCCC
The DNA here is from genome assembly GCA_963840165.1 of uncultured Gemmatimonadales bacterium. Taxonomy (GTDB): domain Bacteria; phylum Gemmatimonadota; class Gemmatimonadetes; order Gemmatimonadales; family GWC2-71-9; genus CAVVWJ01. Next base: position 394,689 of record CAWIXT010000002.1, on the reverse strand, counting down.
CAGCGGGCGGGTCCGGCGTCGTTCAGGGCCTGCCGATAGAGCGGGCTGCTGGCGCGTGCCTGCTTCAAGGCGTCTGCGAGGGACAGGACGACGGGCGCGGGGGCGACAGGGATGACGTCACTGGAGTCCTGTGCAGCCGCTGGACGACTGAGCACCAGGGCGAGCACAAGCGGCGCAAACCAGCGGATCATGAACAGGCCTTTAGGTGAGTCGTGACGGGGCCCCATACGCAGGCCTCGTCGCAGAGGTTTCAGGCTGCGACAAAGCATGTCTACAGATTTGGGGCGTCAACGCGGTTGTTAAGTAAGGGCAGCGTTCCGACAGGTAGCGCAGTTCGTCAGTCTGGGGCGCGCGTAACCAGGATGCCGGAGCCCGGGAACTCGAGGCGCTGAAGGCGTCCCTTGCCATCGGTCGCCAGGGTGCCGTTGAGGTCACCATTCATGGTCACACGGGCCGCGCCCGTCGCTCCGCCCCCCTCTCGCCGCGCCACGAACGACACTCGCCGGCTGGTACGGGGAAACACCCCGGTGAGGTTCTTGCCCTCGGGCGTGGCGAGATCGGCCACGGCGGTATACAGGGAATACACCGATTCATCGAGCAGAACGACGTCGGGACCTCCGGGAAGCTCGCGGCCGGCCTCCGATCCCTTGGCGACCGTTCGCACGATCAGGCGGGCGCCCGACCCCGCGGCCAGAATGACTGTTGTACCATTGGGTCCTTCGACATCCAGCTGGAACTTGGCGAGAGCGAACTCGGGAGTGCGTTCAAGGGTCGCCGCCACCTTAAGCAGGGGATTGGTGGCCGGGTAGCGCGCCACCGCAACGAGCGTCGAACCCGGCGCCCCCCGACCGCGACCCTGCCTGAGGGTGAACTCCTCGCGCCCAGTTTCCCGCCCCTCCTGAGCCACTACCAGCTTGGTTTCCAGCGACTCCTGCGCGGCAGCCAGCCCAGTGGGCAACAGCAGGAGCAGAACCGCGGCAATCCGCATTGGAACTCCGATGGGGTCAGGCACGGATCAGGCAGCGGCCGACCCGTTCGAGGATAAATGTATACAGGATTTCGCCTTTCTGGGCGGAGGCGAGGCTGGGATATCCTACTGATCCAGGCGAGCCGACGGGCAGCCGCCGACTGTGTCCGGGGCGGTACCGCGCCAGCATGGCGGGTGTCAGGTCAAAGTCGCGAGCCAGGTCCATGCGAACCAGATCGGGTGCCAGGTAAAGCATCAGCGAGGTATCGAGCTCCCCTCCCTGAATGGGAGTTGCTCGCTCGAGCAATGAACCGAAATCGAGTCCGAAGATATCCACCACCTGCACTGTGGCCTGGTCAGTGCGGATGGTGCTGAGTGCCTCCAGGTGTGCTTCGCTCGATTGCGCGGTCAGTATAAGAAACTCCCGGACTCCCGCCCCCTCTTCCCAGGACTCGATAAGTTCATTCATGACACGGTGAAGGGTCCGCCGCCGCAGCGCCGCGCCGCCGGGGAAGGGCCGCACGGCCGCGTGCACGCCGTATTCGACCGTCGGTGCCCGGGTTACTCCGTGCGCGGCCGACAAATCGTCGGCCAACCGTTCTACAATTATGGTATCGCAGCCGAGCGGCAGGTGAGGACCGTGTAGCTCGGTCGTGCCCACCGGCACGATCAGAGTCGGCCTCATTCCGAGGCGCTCGCCTACCGAAAGGGGATTCATTTCTTTCAAACGCCAGGGGCGCTGCTCTTGAGTCATCGCGCGCGATCGTGGGTCGTGGTCGTGCTGGCGGCTATGGCTGCCGCGGCGGAATGGCTCCGACACCCGGCGCCGGCGTGGGTGTGGATGGTATGGGCCACTGTTGCCGCCGGGGCGGCGGTGCTGTATCCCATCGGCGGGTGGCGTCGGCGAGCGCTGGTAGAGGTGCTCGCGGGGCTGGCCCTGGCGCTCACGATCACCCAGCAGCAACTCACCGCGATCGAGACTCGATGGCCTGAAGAACGGGAGCATCGGGTCACCACGGCCTCACAGCGGCTGGAAGGCGATCTCCGCTCCGCGCGACGCCGGGCCGAGCGGCTGGCCAAAGCGGCAGCCGCGACATTGCCGGACGACCGTACGGCCGCGTTCCTGAGGCTGGACCGGCTGGTACCGGTGGGTGGCCCCGAAATGAGTACCGTAGTGTTCGACCAGCAGGGCGATCCGTGGGCGTGGGCCGGACGACACCGGCTGCCACCCCGCAGCGAGGGCGACTCGATCACGTCGCGGGCCAGTGGATATTACGTCGTGGTCGAGGCCCGGCGCCACTCACGCGATGGCCGCGCCGCAGTCGCGACGGTGCTCATCTGGGCCCACCCCGCCGTTCCGGATGGGGGCCGCAGCCTGGCGGCGCTCTTCCGCAAGCAAACCGAAGTCGGGCTGGCGGTGTACCCTCCGGGCGCCGGGCCCAACAGTGCCGACGTCTTCGATTATGAGGAACCCACCACGGCCGGCCCCCGCCTGCTGTTCAGCGTGCAGCCGATCCCGACGGAGCAAGGCTCAGCCAAGGAGCTCGCGTTCGAGCGCGGCAGTCGCGCGGTGATGCTCCTCGTGCTGCTGACGTTTGCGATGGCCCTGACGCTGGCGCAACGTCCTCTGGAACGGTTTCTCCTGCTGCCGCTCCTGCTGTGGCTTGTGGTGCGTGCTCCGGCCGGTGCGGCACTTGGGCTTCAGCCGCTCTTCTCACCCGCGACATTCTTCCGTCCACTGCTCGGCCCACTGTCGGCATCCGCGGGCGTGCTGGCTCTGGCCGGAATTCTCCTGACGATGGCGGGCGTCTGGCTGTGGCGCCGGCGATTCCGCCGGACCTGGTATGGGGTGGTGATCGGGGCGGGATTGCTGCTGGCCGCGCCTTACCTGATCAGCAACCTGGGCCGGGGCATCACCCCGCCGGCGCAGGGAGTGTCTCTCGGACTCTGGCTGCTGTGGCAGCTCACGCTCGTGGTTTCGGTATCCGCTCTCATCGTGCCAGCCGCGGCCCTCTTTCGCGGCGACGGTCCTGAGAGCCAGACCCGCTGGGGCATCGTCGCGGGCGTGGCCATCGCGTTCGCTGCAGCGGTGATCGGCCTGCTGGTCTGGATGCCGCGCGGAGGAGGCTGGCCCGCCTGGTACACCTTTCTGTGGACCCCGGCTCTCCTCCTGGTCACGCTGCCGGCCAGCCGCTGGGCCACGATCGCCGGGGTAGCCCTGGTGGCGGGCAGCTCCGCGGCGCTGGTGACGTGGGGAGCAGAAATGTCGGGACGGCTGCAGGTCGCGCAGCGAGACATTGCTCGGCTGGGTGCCGAACCGGATCCCCTCGCGGTCCCGCTGCTCGAACGGTTCGGGGAGCAAGTGCGGCGCTCGCCACCCCCGGCGAGTGCCTCCGAGATGTATGCCCTCTGGCATGGATCTCCCCTGGGCGACCAGCGGTATCCGGCACACCTGGGTCTATGGTCGGCCGCGGGTGCGCTGCAGGATGAGCTGACCCTCGACTCGCTGGATCTTCCAGCCTCGTTGCTGTCCACGATGGTAGGCAACCTGGCCCCGGCCGACAGCCTTCGCGTGGTGTCACTGATCCGCGTTCCCGGCGTGCATTACGTGCTGGCAGTCCGTACCGGCCGTGACCGGATCATGACCGCCTCGGTAGGACCACGCTCCGAGCTGATTCTGCCGGGGCGGGTGGGACGCCTGCTCCAACCGGCCCGCCAGAGCGCTCCGCTCTACACCCTGGCGCTCACCCCGCCGACCGCCGCTCTCGACGGCGAACGCCGCGGGCCCCGCTGGCGACGCGAGGGGTGGACCCTTCGGAGCGAGCAGCCTCTCATGATGGCCGGAGGGACCCGCACGGTCCACGCGGCGATCGACCTGCGGGGGCCGGTCCCCCTTCTGGTGCGCGGAGTTCTGGTGGTTTTGCTTGATGCCGCCGTGCTAGCTGGGCTCTGGTTCATCGCGGAACTCGCTGCCGGTGCGCAACCACGTCGCCCACGTTGGCGTAGTCTTTCCCGGTCGTTCCGGGTCCGTCTGGCGGTGACCCTGGGCGTATTCTTCATTCTGCCGGCCGTCGGTTTTGCTACGTGGAGCTTTTATCGTCTCGCCGATGAGGCCGAGCGCAGCCGGGACCTCCTCATCACCCGCACGCTGCGGGATGCCGGGCTCGCGTCGGCGCGGCTGCTGGGGCGCGATGGCCCCCCCTCCGAAGCGATTCGGGAGCTGAGTCGCCGCATCGACGCGGATCTGGCGCTTTACCGGGGTGGCACGCTCGTGGGTACCAGCACGCCGGTCCTGGAGGATCTCGGCGTCATGGGCCAGCTGATGGATCCCAGTGCGTTCCGGGCGCTGGCCCTGGAAGGGCGCTTCGAAGTAGCCGGGGAGGGCTTATTACCGATGCTGGCGGAGCGAGTGGGCTACCGGGTCGTGCAACCCGGCCGGCCGGCGGATCTGGCAGTGCTCGCGACCCCGCAGCTGGCGGACGATTCGTCACTCGCGACCCGCCAGCTCGACCTCGCGCTGGTATTGCTGCTCGCCACGGTGGCCGGCGTGGCCGCGGCCCTGGCAGGCGCTCGCATCGCCGCGCGGGCGCTATCGCGGCCGGTGGCAGAGCTGCGGCGCTCGGCCCTTGCACTGGGGAAGGGCGAGCCGATGCCGGTGCATTCCGGGCGCCCCCCGCTGGAGTTCGAACCGGTGTTCGGTGCATTCGAGCGCATGGCCGCGGACATTCGATCCAGTCAGGCCGCGCTGGAAGAAGCTCGGAGGCGGACCGCCGCGGTGCTGGCGACAGTCGCTACCGGCGTGGTCGGCATCGATCCGCGGGGCCGGGTCCTGATCGCGAACCGCCAGGCCGTGGACCTGCTGGGAACCCCGCTGCGCGAAGGCGAGCCCTTCCTCGACAGCCTGCCCGCCGAATGGGTCCCACTGACGTATGCGGTGCGCCGCTTTCTCCTGGATCCAGGGGTGGACGGCTCGGCCGAACTGGAGGTCGGCGGGCGACGGCTCACATTGCAGCTCGCGTCTCTGGGACCGGAGGTGCGCGGTGTGGTCATGGCGCTGAACGATGTGACCGAAGTCTCACGGGCTGAGCGAGTGTTGGCCTGGGGTGAAATGGCGAGGCAAGTCGCCCACGAAATCAAGAATCCGCTCACGCCCATGCGTCTGGGCATGCAGCACCTGCGCCGGGTCTATCGGGATCGTCGAGACGAGTTCGACCGCACTCTGGAAGAGACCGCGACTCGTATTCTAGACGAGATCGATAGGCTCGACACTATCGCCAGGGCTTTCAGCCGCTTCGCGGCACCGGCCGATCCTGGCCAGCCGCTCGATCGGATCGATCTGGCGGTGGTCGTAGGGGAGGTGGTCGAGCTCTATCGCCTGGCGGAGGAAGGCTGCGAAGTTAGGCTGGAGGTCGCCCCCAACGCGGGAGGTGCCGCGCGGGCCGATGAAGTAAAAGAGGTAGTAGTGAATCTGCTGGAGAACGCTCGCAACGCCGGTGCTCGGGTCGTGCGGGTCTCGGTCGGACCGGCGCTCATCCGGGTCGAGGACGATGGAGGCGGGATTCCTACCGATCTCCTCCCGCGAGTTTTCGAGCCGCGCTTCTCGACCACTACGAGTGGATCGGGGCTCGGTCTGGCAATTGTGCGGCGGCTGGTCGAGAGTTGGGGCGGGCGAGTCGAGGTGGAAAGCGTAGCGGGGGAGGGGACCGCGGTTTCGGTAAGGCTGCGGTCTTGAGTCAGCGGGTGATCGTCCTCGCACGCTCGACCTGGGCTATCGCCAGCACCTCCTCCTGGGTCGAGGCCCGCCGGAGCAGCCGGACCGCGGCCTGCATCTGCCGGTCCGACAGCGCCCGCCGCCTCGACTCCGCGACGGCTCCGAACACCGCTCGGGTGATCTCGTAGCCCAGCTGCTCGTCCACGTAGCCACTGGCACCGTCGTAGATGGCGCGCGGAAGCGCGAGCTCATGCTCCTGGAGGCGCTCGAACAGGTGGTCTCTCATCCCGGCGGTCACCCGGAATGATTCACTCCGCGGCGGCCGGGTTTTCTTCACATCCATCGCATAATCCGCCATCACTGCCCGGAAGATGCCCAGATCTTCGCTCAGCGCGTTCAGCAGCGACCGTTCGGCGTCGGAGCGGGGCAGCCCCCGAACCGGCAAGTCCGGAAGGATGCCACTGGCATCGTGGACCGGCCGGCCCGAGGCGGTACGAAATATCTGAGGTAGCTGTGCCGGCGTCCGATTCCCCAGGGCGCCCTCGGAATTCGGTTTGGGGCGTTGCACCGTGCGGCCGCTCGGGGTGAACCAGCGGGCCGTGGTGAGCTTGATTGCGATCTCATCGCCGAGCGGATAGGTCGTTTGGAGCACGCCCTTGCCGAAGCTGGGGGTGCCCAGAATCACGGCGCGATCGTGGTCCTGGAGGGCGCCGGCAATCAGCTCGGCAGAGCTGGCGGTTCCGTGGTTGACCAGCAGTACCAGTCGAAGCCCTCTCCACCCGCCTGAGGTGCCTGCGAGGTACACCTTCGAGTGAGTCTGGGAACGGCCCCGCGAGAAGGCCACCGTGTCTCCGGTTTTCAGGAAGAGGCTTGCAACCCGCACCCCTTCGTTGATCAACCCGCCCGGGTCGCCGCGTAGATCCAGTACCAGAGAGGTCATACCTTCCGCTACCAGCCGGTCGACCGCCTGGCGAAGCTCGCCGGCGGCCCCGTCACTGATCCGCCGTAGCTCTACGTAGCCGACGCCACCCCCCAGCAGGATACCGGCGGAGGCGGCTGGAACGTGCACTACCGTTCGGGTGAGCCGGCGTACCACCGGGACATCCGACCCTTTGGGCCGGACCACGATAGTGACGACAGCGCCGGTGCCGGAAGAGAGCGCCTCCTCGAGACGCCGGGCGGACCACCCGCGGGTGCTTTTGCCGTCAATGCTCAAAATCTCATCACCCGGTCCCAGCTTGGCCCGGGCAATACCCAAACGGTTATCGGAGCTGAGGCCGACATCAACCTCGGTGCCGGACATCTGCCGTTGGTATTGGCGGTAGCTCTCGCGGGTGAGTAGCTCGGCATAGGGGTCGTGCAGGGAGGCGACCAGCGCTTGGGCGGCCGTTTGATAGAGATCGCCTTCCCCTAACGAATCGATGTAGTGGTCGTGAATTGAGGCGACGACGTTCTCGAAGAGGCGGGCCTGCTGATAGACACTCCCGTCAGGGGCCGCCTTCCGGCGGAGCAGCCAGCCTCCACTGATGATCGAGAGCACGAGGATGGCCAGGAGGCCACCCCAGCGCGCCCTACGAGAAGGTCCCACCATGTCGGGTTGCTCCTGCGAAATGCCAGAAGGTCTGCCGGATGCCATTCCCCTTGGCATGAGGGCGCGAGCTACAGCTACTGAAGCGGTGGTAGGCGGCAAGTTGGAGGCCACCTTGGAGTGCCCCCGAGTTTCGACCTCTCGTTAGTTACCCCGCGGATTGCCGGGGTCAACGGTCAGGGTCGAATCCCGCCAGACCGCGGCTGAGGCTACGTGACAAGCTGTCACGAAGATCTCGGCCGGGTGGCTCCCTCGCTGCAGAAGGGCGTGGAGCATCTCATGCCGCACCAGCCACTCCTGACCCAGCGCATTAGCCGGAAGATATATCCGATTTCCCTCGCGGACCCACCACGCGTGCGCCATCTCCCCGGCCAGCTCGATCGCACCGGAAGGCGCGTCAACTGCGTAGAAGCTCACGTCCCCCATCTGTCCCTGATGGCCCGAGCACGCGACCGTCTTGTCCCACCATTCCTGGTATAAGCCAAGCGTGGGAACGGCCCAGGAACGGCCCAGTGGCGCCAGCGGCGCGCCGGCCGCCCGGGGGGCCGCACACGCGCCCACTCCGAGGAGGAAGAACAGACCGTAGACTGACCGATTCATGGACATCTCCGGATCAAAACGCCACAGGCGGCGGTGAGCTGGGGGAACTCCGCCACCCCTGGCACCTGGCTACCGGTGCCGGACCGAATTGCGCTGCAGGTTTCGGTCCACATCTGCAGGGCCCCGGTACCTGCCAGCCGGACGTGCCGGGGTATGTTGCCGCTTTCCGGTGCCGGAGGCCGCAAACAACGATGCTCGCGCGAATCCGCTCTGCTGCCGTCCTCGGCGTTGACGCTTACCCGGTGGACGTCGAAGTGGACATCACCAACGGGTTACCATCCTTCTCGACGGTGGGGCTCCCACATGGCGCCGTTAAAGAGGGCCGTGAGCGCGTTAGCGCGGCTTTGACCAACGCCGGATTTTCCTTTCCGCTCAGGCGGATCACAGTCAATCTGGCCCCGGCCGATATCCGTAAAGACGGATCCGCGTTCGACCTGCCAATCGCGCTAGGCATTCTCGTCGCAAGCGGACAGTTGCCAGAGCAACTCCTTCTCGATACTACCGTGGTAGGCGAGGTGGGTCTCGAGGGAGATCTCCGGCCAGTCCGCGGAGCCCTGTCCATGGCTCTCGCTGCGCGCAACGCAAGGGTTCGTGGCGTTCTGCTACCGCATGCCAACCTTCCAGAAGCCTCAGTGGTCGAGGGGCTCGATGTGCGCGGAGCGCATACCCTCTTGCAGGTATGCGCCTATCTCACTGGCGCCGAGCCGATCGAGCCCTCCAGGGTAGATGTTGCTGCGCTGATGAATACCCTGGAGACGAGCGACAGCGACTTCTCCGACGTGAGGAGTCAGTGCGCGGCAAAACGGGCCTTGGAAGTCGCTGCGGCCGGCGGCCATAACATTCTCATGATCGGGCCGCCTGGAGCAGGGAAGACCATGCTAGCCCGGCGCCTACCCACCATACTGCCATCGATGATTCTGGACGAGGCGCTGGAAACCACCAAGATTCACAGCGTCGCCGGGACGTTGCCATCCGGCCGCTCGCTGCTCACCCAGCGGCCATTTCGCTCTCCCCATCACACCATCAGCGACGCGGGTCTGATCGGCGGCGGTTCCTCGCCCCGCCCAGGGGAAGTCAGCCTGGCGCATGGTGGCGTGCTCTTCCTCGACGAGCTTCCGGAGTTTCGCCGGAACGTGTTGGAAGTACTGCGGCAACCGCTGGAGGACGGCGTGGTAACCCTCAGCCGGGCCGCCATGAGCCTCACCTACCCCGCCCGTTTCATGCTTGCCGCGGCCATGAATCCCTGCCCCTGCGGCTACTTCGGAGACCCGGTGCACTCCTGTAGCTGCGGCTCGCTGGCCATCGAGCGCTACCGGTCCCGAATCTCGGGTCCGCTCCTGGATCGCATCGACATTCACCTGGAGGTTCCTGCGGTGGCCTATCGGGACCTCACCAGCGACCTCTCGGGAGAAACCAGCGCCACGATCCGAGGCCGGGTGGAGCGGGCGCGCGCCATCCAGCGCATCCGATTTCGAGAGCAGCGTGGCGTCTACGCCAACGCGCACATGAGCGCTCGAGACCTCCGGCGGCATTGCCGGCTGATCGAACCGGTCGAGACCGTACTGCGCCAGGCGGTGGCCCGGTTAAACCTGTCCGCGCGGGCGTATCATCGCGTGCTCAAGATCGCGAGGACCATAGCCGACCTGGCGGGAGAGGCGGAGCTCAGCCCGGCCCACGTCGGCGAAGCCATACAGTATCGGAGCCTGGATCGGAAAATGGAATTTGCATGAGCGGGCGGCCGGCCACAACCGGCCAACGAGACTATCCGGGGTTGGACCGGAGCCCCCATCACCACGGTCTCCCACCGCCGAGCCGGTCGTGCCACGCGGCCGCGCCGTCCCTGCCTCGGAAACTGCAGAAGATTCCGCAGCCCACCGCCATTTCGTCTCGGCCGAAACTGCTATCGCCTTGACACAGCAAGACATGAGTCATGGCCCGGGACCTGCGAGGGAGTTCCTCGACGTATTTCCCTTCAGCTACCGCGGGGGGCCAGGTTGAACGTCCTGTCGAACCACATCTCCCCGGTGCGTCGATTTTTTCGCTTCGACACTGTCCGGAGCAAGATCCTCGCGTTTGCCCTCGTGGTAACCCTGATCCCGTCGGGGCTCACCGCGTGGATTTCCTATACACAAAACCGCCGGGCCCTGGAAGAAAAGATTTCTCAGGAGCTTCTCAGCGCCAGCGCCCAGACCGCCCGCGAAATGGATGTCTGGGTGAAGGAGCGTTTGTACGACCTCCGGGTCTTCGCCAGCTCGTATGAGGTCACCGAGAACCTGACGGGGGTGCCGCGCAAACCGGCAACTCGTACCCGTCTGAGTGACTACCTGAACTCGGTCCGAGAACGCTTCAGCGACTATGAGGAGCTCATCGTCGTGGACGCCACCGGTCGGATGGTGGCCAGTAGTGCCAGTAAGCCCAGGCAGCTGCAGCTTCCTGGTAACTGGGCCAGGGAGCTGACCGCCACCAACGCTCTCGTGGGTGACGCGCTGTGGGACAAGTCATTAGGGAAGGCAATTCTCCTGGTGGCGGTACCGGTACAGCGCGCGGACGGACGGATGGTGGGGGCGCTGGCCGCCAGACTGAACCTGCGGGGCGCGGAAGAAAGCCTCCGCACTTTCGCTCCGAGCACCTCGGGAAGGATCTATCTGCTCTCCAGCAGTGGAAGTCTGATCGCGAGCTCGCTGGCCAGCTCGCCGGATCTGATGCAGATGACGATTCGCCCGCCACTCCTTCAGCGCCTGCTGAAGCGGGAAGGCAACATCGTCGGCTATGAGAGCGTGACTGACATGGACGTGCTCGGCAGCCTGAAGCAGGTGCCGCGCATCGGCTGGTCGGTGTTGACTGAAATTCCCACCGAAGCCGCCTACCACCAGGTGCGCCGTTTCCGCGACCTCACGCTGGCCATCGTAGCCGCTCTGCTGCTGGCGGTCACGGCCATCGCTTATCACCTGGCGCTGCTCATCGTCCGCCCTCTGGAGCGCCTGACCAAGGGTGCGGCCGAGGTCGCTGAAGGCGATCTCGCGGTTGACCTGCCGACGGCCAGTGGCGAAGTGGGCGACCTGACGTACGTCTTCAATCACATGGTCGGCAGGCTGCGCCAGAGCCGGCAGGAGCTTGATGCGGTGAACGAGACCCTCCGGGAGCGCAATGAGGAGTTGGAGCGCCTGTCTGCCTCCGATTCGCTCACCGGGCTCTCCAATCGAAGGGTGTTGACTCAACGACTCTCCGAGGAGCTGTTGCGGGCGCAGCGGCAGAGCCATTCGTTCACCGTGGTCATGCTGGACGTGGACCACTTCAAGAAATACAACGATGCCCACGGCCATCCGGCAGGAGATGAGGTCCTGAAGCGGGTCGCCAATATTCTGCGGACCAGCACCCGGGCGGCGGACTGCACCGCACGCTACGGCGGCGAGGAGTTTGCGGTGCTGCTCTCGGGCAAGGGCGCCGACGAAGCGCTACAGCTGGCGGAGCGGATCAGAGAACGGGTGGCGGAGGAGGAGTTTCCGGCCGGCCGAATCACCATCAGCGCGGGTATTGCTGAATTCCCGGATCATGGCCACACCGCAGAGGCAGTGATTTCGAGCGCGGACGAGGCGCTGTATGCAGCCAAGCGCGAAGGCCGGAACCGGGTCGCGTGCGCCAGCAGGAAGCCGAAATCGGCCAGCCGCATCCGCTGATTAGGGCCGAGCCACCAGGCTCCGGAAGATCCAGCCGCTGCGTCCATTTTCGGCCCCGATTCGAATCCATTCATCCACGTACGAGTAACCGATCAGATCGTCGCCCGCTTCAACCGCGAACTCGATGCGGGCGCCGGTGCCGGGTCCGGCGCGCACGTTCCCCCGGCTGGACGCCTTGAGGGGAATGGGGAGCGCAAATGCGGTCTCTCCCGGTCGCTGGGCTCCACGCTCCCCGGCGGACAACCGGCCCCGCGCCGCGCCAGCCAGGGTCTTTGCCTGATTGGCGAGGTAGAGGGCGCCGCCGTAATTCTCCTTGTCAAATTCAGCGGAGCTCTCCCGCAGGAGTCGGCTGGCCTGGGTCGCCTCCGGTGGAGTTGGCTGGCCCTGCGCGGCCTTGAGCGGCTGCAGGGCTACTTCGGCTTCGGCTATCGCCGAGGCGGCCTCGGCTCGACTGGCGAGGGTTTGAAGCTTCGCCATGGCGCGCACGACTTCCTGCCGGGTTTCTTCCAGACGAGTCTGCAGCTCGTCAACCTGCGCTTCCTTGTCCAGAAGGCTGAGCTCGAGACGCGCGATCCGCTTCTCAAGGTCGCTGCGGGAAGGGCCGGTTCGTTCCGGGCGTGGGCGGGGAGTGGGCGTGGGCTTCGGTTCGGTCTTGGACGCACATCCACTGGTCAGCAGGGTCGCGGCGAGCAAGACAAAGCCTATGCGCACGTTTCTCTACTCCTTGGGATACGCCCCGAATGGGCGGGAGGAAGGCGATAGGACCAGAGCGCAAATATCGAACCGGAAAAGTTATACCCTGACCGAGCCCCCGCCGCCAGCCTCCACCGACCTCCCATTGTCAGTCATCACTGTTTCCCGGCGCCTTCCGCTGCCGCTTGGTTGCCGCCCGGCGGCGCTTAGCCTCCAACCGCGCTGCCCTGGCCGCGCGGCTTGGCTGGGTTGCCTTGCGTTTCTTTCTGACCGCAAGTGCGCCTGCCAGGATCTGTTGGAGCCGGGCGGTAACGTCCTCCTTGTTACGGAGCTGGCTCCGGGTAGAACTGGAGACGAGCCGCAGCTGGCCGGCGGAATCGAGCCGCGGCCCCAACCGCTCGAGCAGCTGCAGCCGTTGCGCGGAACTCAGGCTGGGAGACGCGCCGACATTCCATGAGACCTCGACCCGGGTCGAAGAGGTGTTGACGTGCTGGCCGCCGGGCCCTCCCGAGCGCGAGGCGCGATACTCCAGCTCCGAGAGCGGAAGGGAAAGGTCCGGCGTGATGACCAGGAAATTGTCGCTGTCGGGCATGGACAAAGGTATTTCTGTCGCCCCCTTCCCGCTCAGCGCGCGGCGTTCCTTTCCCGCTCACCTTGCTCTCCATTACGTTTCTCCCCATGTCCGATCTGACAACTCTGCGCACCCATCTGACATCCTTGGGACGGATAATCCTGGGATATTCGGGTGGCGTGGACTCCGGTTTGTTGGCGGTGGCTGGCCGGCAGGCGCTGGGCCGGGAGAGCTTCCTCGCGGTGATCGGCCGCAGCGCCTCGTACCCTGCGGTTCAGGCTGACACCGCTTTGGAGCTAGCGCGGCGGTTCGACGTGCCGGTCATCGAAGTCCAGACCCACGAGCTGCAGGATCCTATGTACCTGAGTAACACCACCGAACGCTGCTACTACTGCAAATCCGAGCTCTGGAGCCGTCTCTCCCAGATCAAGCAGGAGCGTGGGTTCGACACCATCGTCGATGGAACCAACGCCGACGATGTGGGAGAGCACCGCCCCGGTACCCGCGCGGCCACCGAGCGCGGGATTCGCTCCCCCCTGCTAGAGCTGGGCTGGACCAAAGAGCGGGTGCGTGACGCTGCGCTGGAGCTTCAGCTGCCCACCTGGAACGCGCCCGCGGCTCCCTGCCTCTCGAGCCGGGTTCTGTACGGACTGCAGATCTCTCCTGAGCGTTTGCGCCAGGTCGAATCGGGCGAAGAGTTTCTCCGTCACCTCGGGATCCAGGGTGATCTTCGCGTTCGGCACCACGGCGCGCTGGCCCGCCTGGAAGTCGGTGTCGAGGAGATGCACCGGCTTCGGGAGCACTGGAAAATCATCGAGAGCGCCTTCCGAACGCTCGGCTTCACTGCAGTAGAGCTAGATCCACGAGGCTACCGCCGTGGGAGTCTGCTGTCGCTGGCTCCCCGCAGCCCGGCTTGATGCGGCTATTTGTCGCGGTACCGGTTCCCGATCCGGCCCGGGTGCAGATCCTCAGGCTGCTGGGCGAGCTCCGGGGCGCGGGCTGGCCGGTTCGGTGGGTGCATGACGAGGGCCTGCACATGACCCTCAAGTTCTTTGGCGAGGTGGGTCCCGAGCGGCTCGACGTCATCGCTGAAGCGCTCCAGTTTGCCGCGGATGACGCGGCGACCCTCGCGCTGCAGCTTGGCGAGCTGGGAGCATTCCCCAGCCGCAGCCGGCCCCGGGTACTGTGGGTCGGCGTGGTCGCGCCGCCGGCTCTGGAGCTGCTGCAGGACCGGATCGAGCGCGGCTGCGAAGCCATTGGTTTTCCACCCGAAGGCGCGCCCTTCCAACCTCATATCACGCTGGGCCGGGTGCGCGAGGGGCAACGCCTTCCGGCGAAAGGCCTGGACGAGCACGCCGACAGCTTCGATCGGGTGCCCTTCACTGGCCAGGAGCTCGTGCTGTACGAAAGCGTGTTGACAACCGGTGGACCGCGTTACGACCCGCGGTTGACGCTCGAGTTCGGACGCTGATGGGCTGCCTTTCCGCGCCCTTCAAGCTCCTTGGGGGACTCGCGCTGGTGCTGGCGCTGGCGATCGGTTGGCTCTACCGTGACCGGCTTACAGCCGAACTGCGGCGGCTGATTCAGAGCCCGTCCTCAAGCGAGCCCGCGACGTCGCTCGGAAGGCCGGGCACCCAGGCGTTGAGCTCGGCCCAGTCCAAAATAGATTCTCTCAATGGCTGGCGGGCTGATTCGGTAGTCCTCACCGCGGCGGAGGTCGCGTCCCTGATTGGAGCAGGGCTTCAGCCGAGCCTCCGGCGCCAGCTCGACTCGCTACAGGTGGAGCTGCAGGAGGGCGAAGTGGCGCTCAATGCAAAGCTGGCCACCGCACGGCTGCCGCGGGAGCTGACCGGGCCGCTGGCGGTCGCGTTGCGCGATCGGGAACCGGTGGAAGCCGCCGGCCCGATCGAGGTAACCGCCCCAGGAAAAGCCGAGTGGTCGGTTCAATCGTTCCGAATCCGCGACTTTCCCATCCCGAAAGACGCCGTTCCCCGGCTGATGGCTCGAGCCTTTGGGGACAGCACCCGACGGACCATCCCGGTTCGCATTCCAACGGGCGTCCGGAAGATCACAGTGCGTCCCGAGGGCGCCACCCTCTTCGGAACACCCCGCCCATGACTCACCGGGTGCTGATCGTCGACGACGAGGCCGGAATTCGCCAGGCTCTGAAGCAGGTGCTGGAGTACGAGAAAATGGTGGTCAAGGTCGCTGCGTCGGGGGGTGAAGCGATCACGGTCTATCCCGACTTCCGACCCCATCTGGTATTCCTGGACGTGAAGATGGCCGGCCTGGATGGGCTGGAAACCATGGGTCGGCTCCGGGCCCTGGACCCGACGGCCCAGATCGTCATGATCTCGGGCCACGCAACCATTGCCACCGCGGTCGAGGCGACCCAACGGGGAGCGTTCGATTTTCTGGAGAAGCCGCTCGACACCGACCGACTGCTGGTAACGGTCAGAAATGCATTGGCGCACGGCCGGCTGGTGGGCGAGAACTACCGGTTGCGTGAGGCCACCGGAAACCGGTATGCCATGGTCGGCGACAGCAAGCGGCTGCAGGCG
Organism: uncultured Gemmatimonadales bacterium; assembly: GCA_963840165.1. Lineage (GTDB taxonomy): Bacteria > Gemmatimonadota > Gemmatimonadetes > Gemmatimonadales > GWC2-71-9 > CAVVWJ01. The sequence goes on along the minus strand of CAWIXT010000002.1, from coordinate 379,321 downwards.
GTGCGCGCGCTGATCGAGAAAGTCGCGCCAACCGCGGCGCGAGTCCTGATCACCGGCGAGAACGGCACCGGGAAGGAGCTGGTTGCCCGGGGCTTGCACGAGGCCTCACCCCGGCGAGACAAGCCGTTCGTGGAGGTGAACTGCGCCGCCATCCCGTCGGAGCTGATCGAGAGCGAGCTCTTCGGCCATATGAAGGGCTCCTTCACCGGTGCGGTGGCCGACCGGGCGGGAAAGTTCGAGCAGGCGGACGGTGGTACCTTGTTCCTGGACGAAGTAGGCGACATGTCCCTTCCGGCCCAGGCCAAGCTCTTACGGGTGCTCCAGGAAGGCGTGGTGACCCGCATTGGAGGCTCCAAGCCGATTCAGGTCGATGTCCGGGTTCTGGCCGCGACCAACAAGCAGCTGGACCGGGAAATCGCCGAAGGACGTTTCCGGGAGGATCTGCTGTACCGGCTTAACGTGGTGCCTATCGAGGTCCCGGCACTGCGCGATCGGGTCGAGGACATCCCGGCATTGGTTGCCTACTTCGCCGAGCAGCTGGGGGCCGGCGCGAGCGTTCCTGGACGTCAATTCTCCGACGAGGCGATCGTGCGGCTGAAATCTCGCGTCTGGCCGGGGAATATCCGGGAGCTCCGCAACGGTATCGAGCGGGCGCTGATTCTGGCGCCGGGCAGGGTGATCACCGGATCGGACATCGACACTCTGCTGCCGGTGACACCCGTCGCACCGGCGCTGGAGGTCTTCAAACAGGACGCGGAGAGGAGCTTTCTTGCTCAGAGGCTGCGGGAGAACAACTGGAATATTTCGGAGACGGCGCGCGCCCTGAAATTGCCCCGTTCGGCACTATACAAGAAGCTGCAGCGCTACGGAATCAACCGGGAGTCGGTATGACCGAGGAGCCACGAAACTGGGACAAGGAGCTCGCCGAGATCGACAAGGCGATTGCGAGGCAGCCTGCGCCGGCCCCCGTGCCTGCCGGCCGGGCACCGGGCAGTCCGGATCCCCAGCCATCGCGACGCTTCGTCGCGCTCGACCTGGTTCTGGACTGTCCTGGCGCTGGTGCTGGCCGTGGCGCTGCCGCTGTGGCCCAATGACAAGAGCTGCGGCCTACGACTCGTCTTTTATATCGGAGCGGCCGGTATTGCGCTGTTGATGGGGGTGCTCGGGGCGCTGTCGAGCTGGTCCTACCGACGAGGTCTGGCCCACTTGCTGTCGCTGCTGGCCATCGTATGGGCCGGCATCATGGCCGCTCGAGAGATCCTGCCGCGAACCGGCTATGCCAGGCAGGAGCTGCAATGGACCTGCCCCGAGCCGGCAGCCGCCCCGGCCCCGACGGAGCCGGCCCCGGATCCACCCGCGCCAACCGGGCAAGAGTGATGGCCAAGACCTTCAAGAATTACATCGCCGGTGAGTGGGTGGCCCCGAGCAACGCTGCCTACTTCGAGAATCGGAACCCGGCGGACCGTACCGATCTGATCGGCCGCTTTCCTGATTCGGATCGGGCCGACCTGGAGGCCGCGGTTCGCTCGGCCAAACAGGGATTCGCCGTCTGGTCGAAGACACCCCCACCGGTCCGCGGCGACGTGCTCCGGCGGGTGGGCGATCTGCTGGTCGAACGAAAGGAGGCCATCGCCACCGCCATGACGCGGGAGATGGGGAAGGTGCTGGCGGAAACCAAGGGCGACGTGCAGGAAGGCATCGACACCGCATACTACGCCGCCACCGAAGGCCGCCGCCTCTTCGGGCAGGTGGTTCCCTCCGAGCTGCGCTCCAAATGGGCGATGAGCTATCGCCGTCCGATCGGCGTGGTGGGACTGATCACGCCGTTCAACTTTCCCATGGCAATCCCGACCTGGAAGATGTTTCCGGCGTTGCTCTGCGGGAACTCGGTCATCATCAAGCCCTCGGAGGATGTCCCCCACACGGTGCATATCCTGGTGGAGATTTTGCTCGAAGCCGGACTTCCTCCGGAGGTGATTCAGCTGGTTCACGGCCGGGGCGAAACCGTCGGCAAGGCGCTGGTCGAGCACCCGGAGGTGCCGGTGATCTCCTTCACGGGCTCAACCGAGACCGGAGCTCTGATCGGCGAGACCTGCGGACGCATGCACAAGCGCCTGTCGTTGGAGATGGGCGGGAAGAACGCCATGATCGTGATGGATGACGCCGACCTCGATCTGGCCCTGGAGGGAGTACTGTGGGGTGCGTTCGGCACGACCGGACAGCGGTGCACCGCTACCAGCCGCCTGGTTCTTCATAAGAAAGTGCACGACCGCTTTCTCAATCGTCTGGTGGACGCTGCCGACCGGTTGCGATTGGGCGATGGCCGGGAGGAAAAGACCGAGGTCGGACCGCTTATCCATGAGGCGTCGCGGAAAAAGGTCGAACAGTATGTCGGCATCGGGCAGGAGGAAGGCGCCGAGCTGGTAGCCGGGGGTACAGTTCCCGGTGGCGACCAGTGGAAGGAAGGCTGGTTCTACCGCCCGACCGTCTTCGCAGGGGTCAAGCCGAAGACCCGGCTGGAACAGGAGGAGATCTTCGGCCCAGTGTTGAGCGTTATCAAGGTCGGGTCGTTCGAGGAAGCCGTACAGGTCAATAACGATGTACGCTACGGCCTTTCCAGCTCGATCTACACCGCGAACGTGGATCTGGCCTTTCGGGCCATGCAGGAGCTGGATAACGGGATCACCTACGTCAATGCCCCGACAATCGGCGCGGAGGCGCACCTGCCGTTCGGTGGGGTAAAGGCGACCGGCAATGGGCACCGGGAGGGCGGCTGGGAGGTGTACGAGTTCTACTCCGAGACCAAGGTCTGCTACATCGACTACTCGGGTAAACTCCAGCGAGCCCAGATGGACACGTACGAGGTCTAGAGAGTCGCGAGTCTCGAGTCGCGAGCGGGGCAGTTGAGAGTGATTCTCGTCACACATTCATGGGAATAGCTGGCCCCTTGCCGACCGGGCTCTCAACCGGTGACTTGGCGACTCGCGACTCATGACTCGTGACTGGTTGCGCACTCCCACGCCGCAGAGTAAGGTTCGTCAAACGCCACTTCTCACGGATCGTTCCCCATGCCTCCGAAGTTCCAGTGACTTCCCAGCTAAGTACGAGGTCGGGTCGCATGCGTCCAATGCAGGTCGGTACCGGCAAGCGCGGGCCGTCGTTCGATGAGGGCTCGCTGGACCAGTACCTGCGTGAGATCAGCAAGTATCCGCTGATTCCGCAGGAGGAAGAAGTCAATCTGGCGCAGCGCATCCGGGTGGGTGAGGAAGAGGCGCTGGACAAGCTGGTGCGCAGCAACCTCCGGTTCGTGGTGTCAGTCGCCAAGAAGTATCAGAACCAGGGCGTCTCGCTGGCCGACTTGATCAACGAAGGGAACCTCGGCTTGATTCGGGCGGCCCACAAGTTCGACGAGACCAAGGGCATCAAGTTCATCTCCTATGCCGTGTGGTGGATCCGGCAAGCCATCCTTCAGGCCCTGGCGGAGCAGAGTCGCATCGTCCGGGTGCCGCTCAACCGCGCCGGCACTCTCCACCGTATCGGAAAGCGTTCCTCCGCGCTGCTCCAGGAACTGGGCCGCGAGCCAACGCCGTCGGAGATAGCCGAGGGGATGGACATATCGATGGAAGAGGTCCAGAAGACCTTGTCCATCTCCCAGAACCACCTCTCGCTGGACGCCCCGCTCACTCCCGGCGAAGACAACAAGCTTCTCGACTATCTGCCCGACACGCAGAACCCGGGGCCGGACTCCGAAACGTTCGAGCATGCCCTGACCGAATCAATCGAAGAGGTGCTCTCCACGCTCAAGGAGCGAGAGGCCAAAATTCTGCGGCTCTATTTCGGGCTGGACGGGCCTGAACCGATGACGCTGGAGGAAATCGGCAGCCTGCTGGGGATCACGCGCGAGCGGGTCCGTCAGATCAAGGAGAAGGCGCTGAGCCGACTCCGCCACGTGAGCCGCGCCCGCGCCCTCGAGAGTTTCCTGGCTTAACCTCGCAGAATCCGCTCCACCTGATCCCACTCGATCAAGAAGGCGTCGTGCCCATAGAGGGACGCGATCTCCCGGTAGTCCGCGTTGACGCCGGCCGACCGGTAGGCGGTGACCCAGTCGCGCACCTCTGAGGACAAATAGAGAATGTCGGAGTCGATGCCCACTCCGACGACTTCCCGGACCCTGGCCGCGGTCTCCCGCGCGGCAACGCCGAAATCTCCGAGATCGTGCAGGTCCATACTGCGCATCAGCGACATGTAGCTGGCGGCGTCGAAGCGGGCCACCAGCTTCTCACCCTGCCGCCGCAGATAGTGCTCGACATCAAACACTCCGTTGGATCGAGACGACAATCGCCCGAACCGTGCCTGGAACTCGGCCCCGGACCGGTAGGTGATCATTGCCAGAGCCCGGGCTGCGGCCAGTCCCGCGGAGGGCCCCTCGCCCCGCGGGTAGCATCCTCCGGCCCAGGCGGGGTCGGCTTCGATGGCCATCCGCTGCACCGCATTCCACGCAATCGCCTGGGGCGATGCCGCCGCCGGCGCCGCGAATACCACCAGCCGGTCGACCGGAACATGGCTCAGTCGTCCCCACTCCAGGGCCACCATGCCGCCCAATGAGCCACCGGTGGCGAGCGCGAGCCTCCTCACCCGCAGGTGCTCCAGCAGTTGAACGTGGGCCCGGGCAAGATCGACGGGGCTGAGCTCGGGAAATCGGTTCCCGCGCTCGGCCCCCCACTCGGTCGGCCCGCTCGAGCCATAGCAGCTGCCCAACAGATTTGCGGCGACGATGGCATGCCGGGTGGTATCCAGTGCCTTGCCGGGACCGACCAGAGGCCCCCACCATGCGTCCACCTCGGCACTGCCGGTGAGCGCGTGGAAAACCAGGATCCAGCCGTTGTCAGACGCCGCCTCGGGATCTCCGAACACGCGATAACGAAGCTTGAGCCCGCTAACCGGTTGTCCGTTGGCAGTCGTGAGCTCCTCCAGGGGAAGCTCGCGGGTTGAGCCTCCGATCAGTGCGGTCGTCACCCTCGGTCCGCGCCTGAATCGAAATGCACCTCCTCAAGGGCGCCAGTCCGAACGTCGTACACGAAGCCGCGAACCAACACGTCGGCTGGGATGAGGGGTGACGAGAGCAGGAAGGCGACGTCCTCGCGGACGCTTTCTTCCAGGTCTGAAAACGGCAGAAAGTCGATCTCGCTGCTGTCGGCTCCCAGGTCCTGCTTCACCTTTGCGTGCAGGTCAGGATTGGTGAACGTCAGCATCCCACAATCGGTGTGGTGAATGACGGCGATCTCGTTGGTGCCGAGCAGCCGCTGGGATATCACCAGCGACCGGAGGGCGTCACGCGCCCTGCCGCCGGCGTTGCGGATGACGTGGGCGTCCCCCTCCTCGAGGCCCAGCTGTCGCGAGGGGACAATCCTGGCATCCATGCAGGTGACGACTGCAAGGCGGCGCGCCGGCGGCATCGGCAGGGCGCCACGGTTGAATGTTCTGGCATACTCGGAATTGGCTTCGAGCAGCTCATCGCTGACGGACATGGATAGTGCCTCCAGCTCGTGAAGGTTTGGAGGAGCTGGGAGCGTGGGAGCTGCGGGACAGATCTATTTGCAGCTCCAAGCTCCCAGACCCTAGCGTCCGGCGCCGGCGGGCTCGGCCCGGGTCGTCCTGGTGGCAGCGCTTGCCTCGCCCAGAGCCTGATCCAGGTCGGCAATCAGGTCGCGTACGTCTTCCAGTCCGACTGAGAGACGCACCAGCTCCGGCGTTACGCCGGTGGCCCGCTGCTGCTCCGGGCTGAGCTGCTCGTGAGTGGTTGAAGCAGGGTGGATGATTAACGACTTCGCGTCGCCCACATTGGCGAGCAGCGAGAAGAGCTTGACGCGGTCGATCAGCGCCCGGGCCACGGCGTGGCCGCCCTTCACGCCGAACGTGAGTACGCCCCCGAAGCCTCCCTTGAGATATCGGGTGGCATTCCTGTGCTCGGGATGGTTCTCGAGGCCGGGATACGACACCCATTCGATGCGCGGATCGCGCGCCAGCCAGCGGGCCACCGCAAGCGCGTTGTCCGAGTGACGCTGAATTCGGAGCGGCAGCGTTTCCAGTCCCTGTAGAAACAGAAACGAGTTGAAGGGCGACAGTGCCGGCCCGAGGTCGCGCAGCAGCTGCACCCGAAGCTTGATAATGAAGGCGGCGGGCCCGAACGCCTCGGTATACACCAGCCCGTGGTACGATGGATCGGGCGCCGTGAACTCGGGAAACCGGGTCCGCGACGAGGCGCTGGCCCAGTCGAACTTCCCGGCGTCCACAACGAGGCCGCCGATGGCCGTTCCATGCCCGCCGATCCACTTGGTAGCGGAGTGAACCAAAATGTCCGCCCCGTAGTCGATCGGCCGGCTCAAGGTGCCGGCGGCGCCGAAAGTGTTGTCCACGACCAGCGGGATGCCGGCCGAGTGAGCGATATCGGCGAGGGCCTCGAAGTTGGGTACGTCGAGGCGGGGGTTGCCGATCGTCTCTACAAAGAGGAGGCGGGTGCCGGCGTCGATGGCGGCCCGCACCTGATCCAGGTTGTGGATGTCCACAAACTTCGTGGTGATGCCCCACTTCGGCAGGGTATACTCGAAGAGGTTGTAGGTCCCACCGTACAAGGTCTGGGATGACACCAGATTGTCACCGGCCCGGGCCAGGTTCAGCACCGTCAGCGTGGTGGCTGCCTGGCCACTGGACACGGCCAGTGCCGCCACCCCGCCTTCCAGCTCGGCAACGCGTTTCTCGAACACGTCGCTCGTGGGATTCATGATGCGGGTGTAGATGTTGCCGAACACCCGGAGGCCGAAAAGGTCGGCTGCATGCTGAGTGTCATTGAACACGTAGCTCGTGGTGGCGTAAATCGGCACGGCGCGAGCATTGGTCGCCGGATCGGGAGCCTGGCCCGCGTGGAGGGCCAAGGTGTCGGGCTGGTAGGACATGGACGTGCTCCTCTGAGTGTAGGAAACGAAAAAGCCCGGATCACCTGAAGTGGTCCGGGCTTCGGTCGCTGGGGGCGAGAGCGTCTAGCTCTTCGCCTTCTGCCTGGTGCGCGCCGAATGCTCGGTCCACCCCGTAAGGGGCTGACACATGCAAATTCGGCAACACATCTCAGACTGAAACTGGACCACTGGCGACCTCGCTCTGGTTGGTCGGGGAAGCAAGAAACCCCCCGGGCCTGAAGCGCGGAGGGCAAACGTCCGGCGCTTTAGCTCTTTGGTTCGGGCCCGAGGGCACCCGGCGGGAGCAAGTGGCCTGAAATCCACCGCCGATGGTTTACACTACACCTTACTGTTTCGACTGTCAAGCGAGTGCCATGGTCTTTCGACGTGTGCGCTTGCTGCACTGGTGTTCCCGAGGTAATTCTTCCGGCGTTCGCCGTCATCCACTCTCCCGCAGCGCGCATCGATTTCTATGGCCAGTAACGCCTCATTCGACGTGTCCACCGGCGCCGACCTCCAGGAGGTCGATAACGCGGTGAATCAGACGCTCAAGGAGATCGCGCAGCGATACGATTTCAAGGGCACCCACTGCACGGTCGAATTCGATCGCGCCAAGGCTGAGATCCGGCTCAGCGCCGATGATGAGTTCCGAATGGACGCGCTGGTGGACGTCCTGCAGACCAAGATGATCAAGCGCGCTGTCCCGGTGAAGAATCTGAAGGTAGGGGATCTCGAGCACGGCACCGGCCAGAGCGTCCGGCGCACGATCGGGTTGACCCAGGGCATTCCACAGGACGTCTCGAAGCGGATCACGAAGGCGGTAAAGGACGGCGGCTTCAAGAAAGTCCAGACCAGCATCCAGGGGGACGAGGTTCGGGTGACGGCTCCCTCACGCGACGAGCTTCAGGCCGTGATCGCTTTTCTCAAGGCCCAGGATTTCGAGATCGAGCTCAAGTTTGGGAACTACCGGGGTTAAGCGGCCGGTCACCGGGCGCGCGCTGTTGCCACTGGGGCTGGCCGCGCTCATCGGCTGCACGTCCGGAACCTTTCCTCAGCGGCGGCCCGCCGGCGCGTCGCCTGCCTCACCCGAGGTTGAGATCCGGATCGGGTTATTGGTCGGGGCAGGAGCCGCGACCATCGGCGGGGCCGGCCCCATCGCGGTGACCGAGCCCGACGGCTCGTCGGTGGTCACGATTCCGGCGGGCTCCAGCTGGCGTGTTACCGCGGTGGGGACGGGAGTGACTCTGGCAAGCCCGGGCGGGTGGGTCTCGCCCGCTCTGGACGCCTTGACGCTGATTCCCGCGGATGCTTCCGGAACGCTGCGCGTCAATGGGAAATCATACCGCGGCACCGCCGAGATTCTGCGCGACCGCACCGGCCTTACAGTTGTAAACCGGGTGGGCATGGAGGCATATCTGCTCGGCGTGGTGTCAGCTGAAATGGGCCGCCGCGGCACCCAGGAGCTGGCCGCGCTCCGTGCGCAGGCCGTTGTTTCCCGCACCTATGCCTTGCGCAACCTGCGCCGCTGGCGCTCGCAGGGGTTCGACCTGTACGGCACCGTATCGGATCAGGCGTATGGCGGAATCGCCGCCGAGACGCCGGAGGGACGCGACGCGGTCAGCGCCACGCGGGGGCGAGTGCTCACGTACAATGGCGCGCCGATCGAGGCGTTCTACTACTCAACCTGCGGCGGGCGCACGGCTGATGGATACGAGGTCTTCCGCGGCGCGTCACGGCCGTACCTCCGCTCCAGCGCGGACATGGCTCCGCAGGGATCAGCGTATTGCAGCATCTCGCCGCGATACCGGTGGCGGCAGGAGTGGACCGGGGCGGCCCTGCGCTCCACCCTCAGACGCTATCTCCCTCAGGCCTCTTCCCGTTCGGGTGGAACACTCGATCGGGTGGCCGACATCCGCGTCACTCAGCGCTCCGGCTCGGGCCGCGTCGATCAGTTGGCGGTCTCGGTCGGCGGAGCAGAGGTGCGGGTAGACGGACAGTCGAATGTCCGGCAGGTACTGCGTAGCCCGGCGGGTGACCTGCTGCGAAGCACGGCTTTCACATTGACCGCGGTTGGGGCCGGCCGCGACATCACCCTGCTGATCGCGGAGGGCAGCGGAGCCGGCCATGGCGTGGGCCTGTGTCAGTGGGGGGCTGTCGGCCGGGCTCGAGCCGGACAGGAGTACCCGGAGATTCTCGCGGCCTATTATCCAGGAACGAGGCTGGAACGCCGCTACTGAGGAGGGGGTATCATGACGGCTAGCCGGGGCGGCAGCACCAGCGAGCGTCTGAAAGTGGGAATCATCGGCGGGGGTGCCATCACCCAAGTGGCCCACCTGCCCGTGCTCAAGAAGATGCGCACTGTCGAAGTGCAGGCCATCTGCGACACCGATCTCCCTAAGGCCCGCGCACTGGCTGACCGGTTTGGCGTGAAGAGCGCCTTTGACGACATCGAGGAGTTGCTGCGCTACGAGGCGCTGGATGCAGTCGTCATATGCTCGCCCAACCACCTCCACGAGTCACATATCATGGCCGCGCTCTCGGCTGATCTCAACGTGCTGGTCGAGAAGCCCCTCGCCATGTCGGCCCCCAGCGTGCAGCGGATTCTGCGAGCGGTTGACAAGCGCCAACGGGTGGTCATGGTTGGCGTGAACCATCGCTATCGGCCGGACGTACAGATCGTTCGCAGCTTCGTCCAGAGCGGGGAGCTAGGCACCATTGAAAGCATCCGTGGCAGCTGGCATGTGTTTCGACCCGGCCGGACTCACCTGGGTTGGCGGCAGCGGCGCGACGAGGCCGGTGGTGGAGCCATGCTCGACCTCGGCCTATCGATCCTGGATCTCGGTCTCTGGCTCGGGGGGGGCTCGCCTCCCGCGCGGGTCAGCGCCGCCCTCGATACCGCAGGCAAGGAACGCACGGTGGAGCAGTCGGGCAGCGCTTTCGTGATCTGTGAGAACGGCACCTCGATCTTCGTCGATGTCACGTGGCGGCATCTCGGCGAGGGTGAGCGATTTGGGGTCGGCATTCGGGGCAGCAAGGGAACCGCCGGCATCAATCCGCTGAATGTCTGGAAGGAACTCCACGGTGTAGCCATGGACGTGTCACCCACCGGCTCGGTAAGCCGTGAGAACGCCTTCACTGCATCCTATCGAGCCGAGTGGGCTCACTTCCAGGCGGCCATTACCGGTGAGGCGCGAGTGCCCTCGCTGCTGGAGCATCTCACTTTGCACAAGGTGATGGACGCGATCTATCGGTCGGCGCTTGAAGGCAAAGACGTAGGCCTGTGAAGCGGGCCAGCGGGGCGGGGCAGGCGGACCGGCGGACCGGCGGACGGGCGGTCGGAAGGTTCCGCTGGTCGCGCTTCCCGGCGCTGACCTTTTCCTGTCTAGCGCTCCTTGGAAGTTTCGCTTCTGCTCAGAAGTCGCCGCCAGCACGCCCGTTAGCTCGACCGCCCGACCGCCTGTCTGCCCGTCCGCCCGATCTGACCGTCTACCTCATGACCATGGGGCCCGGCAAGGCAGTCTGGGAGCGCTTCGGTCACAACGCCATCTGGATCCACGATGCGGAACAGGGAACCGATCAGGCGTACAACTACGGCCTTTTCGATCTGCGGCAGGAAAAATTTCTGGTCCGGTTTCTCCAGGGAAGGATGTGGTACTGGATGCAGGGCTTTCCGGCGCAGTCCTACGTCGAGATGTATCGGCGGGCCAACCGCTCCGTCTGGATTCAGGAGCTGGAGATGGCGCCGGACGCCAAACGCGAGCTCCAAGCGTTCCTGGAGTGGAACGAGCGACCGGAAAACCGCTTTTATCATTACGACTATTACCGGGATAACTGCTCGACCCGGGTCCGGGACGCGCTGGATCGCGCGCTAGGCGGCCGGATCCATGATTACGCCGCGGCCCGCCCGACCGGCAAGACCTACCGCTTTCATACCCAGCGCCTGACCGCCAACGATCCCCTGGTGTACACCGGGTTGCTGATCGGCTTGGGACAGCCGGTGGACCGGAAGATCTCCGCGTGGGAGGAAATGTTTCTCCCTCTGTCGCTTCGAGAGCATCTCCGGGGCGTCACGGTGCCCGGTCCGGGGGGCACCGACGTCCCGGTCGTCCGCTCCGAGCAGACCCTCTTCGAGTCGACCGACCCGCCACCGCCGGCCCGCCCACCATCGTGGCTGCCGGCGTATCTCGGGCTGGGTCTCATGGTGGGAGGGAGTATGATCGTGCTGGGTTTCGCGGGGCGGAGAGGCGGCGGATTCCGAAGCGGATTCCTCGCCCTATCGGCGGGGTGGGCCCTGCTGGCCGGTATGCTCGGACTGCTGCTGGCCGGCCTGTGGGCTTTCACCGATCATTCGGCCGCCTATAACAATGAAAATTTGTTCCAGCTCAATCCGATCGCACTGGCACTCTTGGCCCTGGTGCCGCGTCTGGCGCAGCCTTCGGCCAACCGACTTGCGCGGATCGTCGCCGGAGCGGTGGCAGTCCTCTCGGTGGTGGGAGTGCTGCTGAAAATACTTCCCGGATTCTACCAGGTGAACGGGGAAATCATTGCGCTGGCGCTGCCGATTCACTTCGGGGTTGCTCTCGGCGTCCGGCAGTTGATGCGTTCCTCCGAGGTTACCTGACCCGCTGCATTCCTTCGCGGGCCTCTACGTAATTCGGAAAGGCAGTTAGTGCTCGCTGGTAATGCTCACCGGCCCTGGCCTTGTCCCCCTCACTCTCATACAGTAACCCCAGGCTGTATTGGGTCACGGCCTCGGTCGGCGCGAGCGGGGCCCCGGCAGTCGGCGCACGGGACGGCAGACCGATGACGCCCACTACTCTCGCCGCCAGATCCTGAACGATGCGAGTCAGGTCGGCCCGATCCTGAAGCGCGGGATCGTTGTTGGATACCACTTTCAGAATTTGCCCGCTTCCCACATCCACCACGCGGGCATCCAGCCGGAACTTTCCATAGAAGTCGGCAAAGTTGCCGGTAACGGCGTATCGGGCACCCGCCTGGGTTCCTACTCGTGCCGCGGTCGCGGCGTCCACCCGAGCGTCGGGGCCGAGATTTTCGGCTTTCACCGCGGCGGCGACTCGAGCGCGGTCCGCCAGCCGTACGCCAGGGTGCTTGCCCAATTCAGCGACCAGCAGCGCCGGGATGCCGAGCTCCAGAGCCCGGAAGACTTCCTTGTCCTGGCCGTACGACCCTCGGTCCTCGAATGGAAGCACTGCGATGGTCACGGGGGCCTGGGCTGCGGCCAGGCTGACCATCACTCCGGCTCCCAGCAGGTTCGACAGGACCGCACGTATCATGGTCACCCTCATCAGAGAGAAAACTGCATTCCTTCGGCCGCGGCATCGACGACGAGCCGCGGCGCAACTCGGGCCGCGTACTTGCGGGTGTCGGCCACCAGTCGATCCAGTGCGTCGTCGTCGTGCTCCGGCTCGTGGTGAAAGAGGATCAGCCGGGCGCAGCGGGCTTCGGCGGCAAGATCCACCGCCTGGCGGGGCGTCGAATGGCCCCAGCCCGCCCGGGCCTGAATGATCTGATCCAGGTACATCGCGTCATGGATCAGGGTGTCGGCCCCCTCCACAAAGCTGACCAGCCGGGTTCTCCAGTCAGACGGGACCTCGTAGGTCCCCCCGGGTCCCAGCTCGTTGTCGGTCACGTAGGCCAGTTCGCGGCCGCCCTCGGCGGGGGCCAGCCGATAGCCGAGCGTCGTCCCGGGATGGCGAAGACGAATGGTGCATACCCGGAAGTCATCGAGATCGAACTCGCCCTGACTGATCTCGACTACAGTCAGCGATGCCGCCAGGGCGTTCAGAGGTACCGGAAACACCATGGGGTCCATCTGCCGGCCCAGGATGTCCTTCAGGGGGACTCCCTCCTGCGCCGCACCATAAATGTTGACCGAAGTGTTGCGCGAGCTCAGTGGCTTGAAGAAGGGAAGCCCCTGGATGTGGTCCCAGTGAGTATGCGAAAGGAGAATGTCCGCGGCCAGCGCGGCATTGCCCTGCTTCATCAGCTGGTGCCCCAGTGGACGCAGCCCGCTTCCGGCGTCGAGTATGACGAGTCGTTCCCGCCGGCCCACGATGCTGATGCACGCGGTGTTTCCGCCGTAGCGTGCGGTATCCGGACCCGGCGTTGGAATCGAGCCTCTGGCACCCCAGAAAGTTACCGGGTGCGTCACGAGCAGCAGCTGTGGAGGGGAATACCCATGTCGCAACCTCTCCAGACGCGCTGGGCGTCGGCAGCGGTCGCAGTCACGGAGGCCATGTGATGCTGGTCACGACCTCCGGGCAGCCAGCATCAGCGAGCGGCGATCCTTCAGGGTAATGTCCTTCCGGGTTACCTGGATGATTCCGCGCTCCACCAGGTTGCGCATCGTGCGGGAGACGGTTTCCCGGCTGGAGCCGATCATCTGGGCTATGGTGTGGTGGGTCAGCTTGCGGGTGATTCGGTCGCCACCTTCGTCCTCGGCCATTCGAAGCAGGAGATGTGCTACCCGCCCATTGACGTCGAGCAGCACCAAACTCCCGATCTTCTCGTCGGCCCTGCGGAGACGGCGGGAGATCTCTTTCAGCAGCGAGATGGCTACCTCGGGAGAATTTCTTAGCCGGGCATGAAAGTCTTCCCGCCGAAGGACTAGCAGGCTGGAATCGTCCATGGCGATGACGTGCGCCGACCGCGGCTCCTCATCGATCACCGCCATTTCCCCGAAGAAACTCCCCTCGCCGAGCACCGACAGGATGACCTCCCTGCCGTCCTCCGCAATGAGCACTACCTTGACTTGTCCCGCAGCCACCAGAAAGAGCGCATCGCCCGGATCGTCCTCGAAGACGATCACGCTGCCTTTGGGGTAGCTGCGCTCCCGCGTCAGCTCGGCGAATGCGTTGAGATCCGCCTCTCCCAGTCCTGAGAACAGGGGGACCTTGCGCAGGACCTCCATCGGGGACAGAGCCACTCGTGCCTCTCGATAGTGGAAGTGTTTGGGGGTAGCATACTTGCGCCCGGGAGTGCTGTCAATCAGATCTCCATCTTCTCCGCCGTGCTCTCCTTGCACCAAGACCCGAAAGCCAGCTAAATTGAAAGGCTTAGCGCCAACCTTGGAGCCACAGATGAAGGCCGATGTTCACCCGCCGTACCGCAAGCTCATGGTGCAGTGCGCCTGCGGCAATCAGTTCGAGACTCGTTCCACCGCTGCCTCGATCCATGTCGAAGTGTGTGCGCAGTGCCATCCGTATTTCACGGGTAAGCAGCGCCTGGTGGATACCGCCGGCCGGGTCGACCGGTTCCGGCGCAGGTACCAAACCGAGGCCCCGGCCACGACGCCTACGGAGTAACGCATGGAGGCCAGACTCCGCCAGGCACTGCTCCAGGCGGACGAGGTCGCCCGGGCACTAGCAGACCCGGGTGTAGGGAAGGATCCCGAAAAGCTGAGATCACTCGGCCGGGAACACACCAGGCTGGCTCCAGTGGTCAGGCTCGCCGACCGTCTCACCCGCCTACAGGACGAGCTCCAGCAAGCTCAGGGTCTGGCCGAAGAGCCGGATCCCGAGCTTGTCGCGCTGGCGAAAGAGGACATCAGCCGGCTCTCCAGCGAGCTGTCCACCCTGACAGCCGAGCTGCATGAGCTGTTGTTGCCGAGGGATCCGCACGACGACCGCGATGCCATCGTGGAAATTCGGGCCGGTACCGGCGGCGACGAAGCCGCGCTGTTTGGCGCGGATCTATACCGAATGTATCAGCGTTACAGTGAGCGTCACGGGCTGTCGTGGGAGCCGATATCCCTCAGCGCTGGTGCCCTGGGTGGCATCAAGGAGGCAATTGTGGCGGTGCGCGGACCGGAGGCGTACGGCCTGTTGCGGCGCGAGTCCGGGGTCCACCGAGTGCAACGCGTCCCGGCTACCGAGACCCAGGGCCGAATTCACACGTCGGCCGCCACGGTAGCCGTACTGCCCGAGGCGGAAGAAGTGGATGTAAAGATCGAGCCCCAGGACTTGAAGATCGACGTCTTTCGTTCCTCCGGTCCTGGCGGGCAGAGCGTCAACACCACCGACAGCGCGGTCCGCATTACTCATCTGCCCACCGGCGTAGTGGTGAGCCAGCAGGACCAGAAATCCCAGCTCCAAAACAAGCTCAAAGCCATGGAGGTGCTGCGGGCGCGGCTGCTCGACCGCATGCTGGCGGAGCAGGAGGCCGCGCGCTCGAGGGATCGCCGCGCGATGGTAGGTACCGGGGACCGCTCCGCCAAGATTCGCACCTACAACTTTCCCCAAAGCCGCATCACCGATCACCGGATCAACCTGTCGGTCCACAACCTGGGTGAAGTGCTCAACGGCGGCCTGGATGAAATGGTGGACGCGTTGCGCATGGCCAGTCGCCAGGAGCTGATCGATGCCTGAGATGGCTACGACGCTCGGTGGGCTGATCCGTCTGGGGACCGAGCAGCTGCGGTCGGCCGATATTCCGGATCCCCGCCAGCACGCTCTCCGAATCTGGTCCGATCTGGCCGGCGCCGAGCTCGCCAATGTAGTGCTTGGCGGAGACCAGCTAGTCGAGCTCGACGCCGCCGAACGTTTCGAGCTGGCGGTCGCGCGCCGGGTCCGGGGAGAGCCGCTCGCGCATGTCACGGGGATCGCCGGTTTTCGGCGGCTGGCGCTGGCTGTAGACAGCCGGGTGCTGATTCCCCGGCCCGAGACCGAGGGGCTGGTCGATCTGATTCTCCAGCGCGTGAGTAGCGGCCGAATTGCCGATGTCGGCACCGGCAGCGGCTGCCTGGCGCTGAGCCTGGCGCAGGAGGGTAGCTTTGCCGAAGTGGTGGGAGTCGACCGTTCGGCGGACGCGCTTGCGGTGGCCCGACTGAATCAGAGCGTCACCGGCCTGCCGTTGAACCTGGTCTGCGGAGATCTGTGCCGGCCGCTTCGGTCAGACGCCTTCGACGCGCTGATCTCCAACCCCCCCTATCTTACAGAGGCGGAGTACGGAGCACTCGACCCCGCGGTGCGGGACTGGGAGCCGGAGGCCGCGCTGGTCAGCGGAGCCGACGGCATGGCCGCCACCGTACGCCTACTGTGTGAGGCGCGCGATGTACTGCGGCCCGGCGGATGGCTCGCACTTGAGGTAGACTGTTCCCGCGCGGCTTTGGCGGCGGCGCAGGCCAGCGCTCTGGGCTGGCGCGAGGTGACCGTCCACATGGACCTATTTGGTCGCGAGCGATACCTGCTCGCGCAGAGGAGCGACACAAGGTGATCTGGGACAAGGCTCAGGAGCTGGGCCGCCAAATCGGACAGTCGGCTGAGTATCAGGCGCTACGGCGGGCAGAGACGTCGCTGCGGGAGGACAAGGACACTGTGGCTAAACTCGACCAGATTCAGACATTGGCCCGTAAGGTCGATCAGGTCGTGTCCACGGGACAGATGCCCGATCAGGCCACGGCGGAGGCCTACGAAGGGGCGGTGCGCGATCTGGAGATGAGCCCCACGGGTCAGGCATATGTCGTGGCCCGCTCGAACTTCGAGAAGCTGATGCAGCGGGTAAACCAACAGATCAGCGAGGGGATGGAAAAGGGAGCCACCAGCAGCATCATCACTCTGGGATGAGTCGTAGCGGTTTCTTCGTGGTGCTGGAGGGCCCGGAAGGCTCAGGCAAGTCCACCCTGCTCGGTCCACTCGCTGAGCGCATGCGGGCCAGTAACGTCGATCCGATCGTGGTGCGCGAGCCGGGTGGCACCCACGCCGCCGAAATCGCACGGAAGGCGCTACTGGATCCGGAACACCCCGTGGGGCCGGTGGCCGAGCTTTTCTTCTTTCTGGCGGCCCGGGCCGATCTGGTGCAAACCGTCATCCAGCCCGCGCTCGCGGCGGGACGGGTGGTGCTCTCGGATCGCTTTGCTCTGACAACGGAGGCCTACCAGATGGCTGGTCGCGGACTCGATCCGGCCATGGTACAGGCGGCCAACCAGGCAGCAGCCCACGGGCTGACTCCCGATCTGACACTCATCCTTAATCTGGCGCCCGAGGTGGGTCAGGCTCGGCAGATCGCCGCGGGGAAGCGGCAGGATCGGCTTGAGCAGGAGAACCTGGATTTCCACCGCCGGGTTCTGGAGTACTACCTGGCGGTGCAGGGCAGTGGGGTGCGACATTTAGATGCCCGCCTCCCGCCGGACCGGCTCTTGCAGGCGGCATGGGCGGAAGTGTGCAAGGCCGCCCCAGAAACTTTTCAGTCCGTCACGGGTTAAACATATATAGCGCTGTGGCCTAGGGCCGAGGTAGTTTCCCTCGTCTCGGGGGGCGGACACGAGATTCGCCACGATGTTCTGTCCCAGGAGAGCCTCAGTTATTCTGCGGGAGTGGAGGAGAAAATGAAGCAGCGTTGGGGTCTGGTCGCACTGGTCGCGTTGATTTCCTTTTTCAGCGGTGGATGGCTGCTCCAGCGGGGCGTCGCCAGCGATGGCAACGTTTATCAGCAGGCGCGGCTGTTCGACGATGTTCTGGGTCATGTCAACACCTACTTTGTCGATTCCATCGGCGAAACCGACCTGTACCAGAAGGCCACCAGGGGGATGCTGGAGCAGCTGATGGATCCCTATTCGGTGCTTCTGACCGGGGACGACTACAAGGCGCTGACCGAGCAGACTTCGGGTAACTACGCCGGTCTCGGCATTCAGATCGACGTCCGCGATGGCTGGATCACCGTCGTGGCGCCGCTGCCGGAGACACCGGCCGAACGCGCTGGGATCGAGACCGGAGACCAGATCATCGAGGTGGACGGGAAGTCCACCGAGGGATGGAAGAACGATCAGGCAGTGAAAGCCCTCCGTGGTGAGGCTGGATCCAAGATCGTCATCACGGTCCGCCGGGGCGGAATTCCGGAGCCCATCAAGTACCGGCTCACCCGGGCTCAAATCCACATGCGTTCGGTGCCCGCCGGCACGATGTTCGACGGTGGTATTGGCTACATCTCCCTGAACCCGGTGAGCGAGACTTCGGCCGAGGAGCTGCGGCAGGAGATCGCGGGTATGAAGGGTAAGGGGATGAAATCCCTGATCATGGATTTGCGGGGCAACCCGGGTGGTTTGCTCGACCAGGGTGTCAAGGTGGCGGACCTGTTCCTGGATTCTCGCCAGGAAATCGTCTCGACTCGCGGCCGCGCCCGGGGATCAACGAAAGAGTTCTTCGATGAGGCGCGCCAGGCGTGGCCGGATCTGCCGATCGTGGTGCTGGTGAACGATGGGACCGCCAGTGCGGCGGAGATCATTGCCGGCGCCCTGCAGGATCACGACCGTGCCGTCGTGGTGGGCGCTCCGACCTTCGGCAAGGGTCTGGTCCAGACGCTGTTCCCTCTGGGCGAGGGCGTGGCGTTGAAGTTGACCACCGCCCGCTGGTTTACGCCCAGCGGCCGCACTATTCAGCGGATCGCCAAAGATGAAGAGGACCAGGCAACCCAGGCCGCGTTAGCGGTCGTAGCCGACACGGTACTCGGCGCACCGGACAAGGAATCCACCGATTCAGCCTTGAAGGAACGTCCCATCTTCCACACTGATGCGGGCCGCGTGGTGCGGGGCGGAGGCGGTATCGTGCCCGACCTGGTCGTTCGGTTGGACACGTTGACCGGAGGCGAGCGTGACTTTGCCAAGGCGCTGGGAAATGGCCTGCCGCATTACCGCGACGCGCTCACGACTATCGCCCTCGAGGCCAAGAAGACGAACCAGGTCAAGAACGAGTCTTTCAAGGTGACCCCCGAGATGCGGCAGCAGGTGTACCAGCGGCTCCGCGACAAGGACGTCCGGATCAGTCTCGAAGTGTTCAACGGCGCGGGAACCCTGATTGACGAGCAGCTGGGCTTCGAAGTTGCCAGATACGTCTTCGGCCGGCCGGCCGAGTTCCGGCGCCGGGCCACGCAGGACGTACAGATGCAGACGGCGATGGGACTTCTCCGCAAGGCCCAGACGCCGAAGCAGCTGCTGAGCCTGGCCCAAGCCGGGTCCGTGCCAACGGTCCAGAACTAGGGCCGCCGGAGCCCCGGCAATCACTTACCGAGCCCGGTCGGCCGTTTATGGTCGGCCGGGCTTGCCCGTTTAGAACCAGAGTACCTCAAGGAGCATCTTGGTGTCGCAGCCACGCGTGACCATCATCGGGGCGGGCAGAATGGGCCAGGGCCTGGGCTTAGCCTTGAAGCGTCGAGGCTACAAGGTTGTCCTGGTGGCCCGTACACCGCGCGACGTAACTCCGCCGCTGATGTTGCATCAGGGCAGCCGGGCCGAAGCGACCTCGGGCGCCGAGTTGGTGCTGATCGCTACGCCCGACGACGCGATCGGGGCAGTGGCCGCGGAGCTTGCGGCCGAGGGAGCCATTATTCGGGATCAGGTAGTCCTGCACCTGTCGGGATTGCTCGATCGCAACGCGCTGCTGCCGCTGGAGGAGACTGGGGCCGGTTGCGGATCGTTTCATCCCCTGCAGTCAGTGGCGGAGGCCGGCACAGCGGCGGAACGGCT
The DNA here is from genome assembly GCA_963840165.1 of uncultured Gemmatimonadales bacterium. Classification (GTDB taxonomy): domain Bacteria; phylum Gemmatimonadota; class Gemmatimonadetes; order Gemmatimonadales; family GWC2-71-9; genus CAVVWJ01. The sequence goes on along the minus strand of CAWIXT010000002.1, from coordinate 359,890 downwards.
TAAGGGAGCCTACGTGGGGATCGAGGGCGACGATCGTGCGCTGGTGGCAGCCGAGCGGCTGGCGAATACACTCCGGATGGTGCCGGTTCGGATCCCCGCGTCGGCCAAGCCGGCGTACCACGCGGGCGCCGCGTTCGTGGCCAACTATACGGTCGCTCTCGTCGGAGTGGCCGAACGACTCGCTCGCGCGGCAGGCGTGGCGCCCGATATCGCCGCCCGGATTTACCTGCCCCTCCTCGGTGGAGCAGTGGCGAATCTCACCGCGATGGGACCAGCTGCCTCCCTGACCGGTGCAGTGCGCCGGGGAGACGAGCAGACGATTCGCGCCCACCTGAAGGCATTGAGCGCCGAGGATCGTACTCTCTACCGTACTGTTGGCAAGGCGGCGATCACTCTGGCGAAGGAGGCCGGCCTGAGTGAGGGCGCTGCGGAGCGGGTGGAGGAAGCGCTCGACAAGGCGTAGCGGCCGCTATTGATCGACGAGTCGAGCCCCGGAGGGAACCTTGAAGCTGAAGGTGGATTCGGGAATCGGGGCATTGGTCCGCAGCCGGGTCAGCCGCAGGGTGCGGGTGGCGCCGGAGTGTTCCTGGATCTCCAGCCGGCGGGGCAGGGCGTCTTCCCGATCGATCCAGACGGTCGCCTGGGTGAACGGCAGATCGGGCACGGCTGGCACCAGCTTGATCACATCCGTAGTGCGTCCGTCGACCCGTTCGGTGCGAACGAAGGACGGCTTATATCTCTCGGCTGGACGATCGAGCAACCAGGCCAGCAGGTTGTATCCATAGGCCGGACCCCCGCTGGGCACCTTCATGCGCAGTACCTGATCCGGGACCGTGCTCGGGGTGTAGATCCACACGTGCTTTCCATCAACCACGATGGCTTCTCCCGGCGGATCGCTGAAGCGCATCGCCAGCCGGGCACTTCCCGCCTGCACCAGGGTCCCCCTGCTCTCGGCGCTGTCAATCATCGGATTGTCGATCACCTGAACAAAATCGGCTTGCAGGCTCGCCAGCGAGCGATAGACTCGTGCTGCCCTCCCAATGATCTCGCCCGGGTCCTGGGCCGCGGCGGGGAGAGCGTACACCAGCGCCAGGAGGGTCAGCGAACGGACGATCATGCCCGGATCCCCGCCGGCTCGGCTACTCGTCGCCCGATCGCCTCCGCGATAAGGCGGGTCTCCTTCATCATACGGTCGAACTGCTCCGGATAGAGACTCTGTGCCCCGTCCGACAGTGCGCGATCAGGGCTGGGGTGAACCTCTATCAGGAGCCCATCCGCGCCGGCCGCAACGGCGGCGCGCGCCATTGGGGTGACCATATCGCGGTGGCCGGTTCCGTGGCTGGGATCGGCGATGATCGGGAGATGAGAGAGCCCGTGTACCACCGGTATTGCGCTCAGGTCGAAGATGTTGCGGGTAGCAGGATCGAAGCCTCGCACGCCTCGCTCGCAGAGGATGACGTTGGGATTTCCCTCCGCCAGAATGTACTCCGCCGAGAGCAGCAGCTCCTGAATGGTGGCGGAGAGCCCGCGCTTGAGCAGGATAGGCTTTCCTGAACGGCCCGCGCGCTTGAGGAGGGAGTAATTCTGCATGTTGCGGGCGCCGAGCTGAATGATGTCTGCCGTCTCGGCGACGAAGTCCATTTCCTCTGCATCCATCGCCTCGGTGACAATCAGGAGCCCGGTCTCTTCGCGAGCCCGCGCCAGCAGCTTCAGCCCCGGGCGCCCGAGCCCCTGGAAGGAGTACGGTGAGCTGCGTGGCTTGTAGGCGCCAGCGCGAAGCACCGTCGCGCCGGCTTCGCGGACCGCACGAGCCGCCTGAAGTATCTGTTGCTCGCTCTCCACCGAGCAGGGTCCCGCCATCACTACGACCTCGTCCCCGCCGACCGTGAGACCACCCGGCAGGCTTATGACGGTGGTCTCGGCTTTCCATTCCCGGGAGACCTGCTTGTAGGGCTTCGTAACGTGAATGATTTCCTGGACTCCGGGCAGGGCTGCCAGTCGGGATCCGTCCACTCGCCCATCGTTCCCCACCAGGCCAACGGTCGTGCGCTGTCGGCCCGGCATGGGGCGCGCCTGGTATCCCATCTCCTCGATGGTGGCCGCCACCCGGCGAATCTCTTCTTCCGCTGCCCCGTGGCGCATGACGATGAGCATCTGCTCTCCTCGATCGAGCTAGGCCCTGACTCCTCATCCCGAGCGCAGCGAGGGATCTACCCTATGGGTCCGGTGACCCACCAGGCAGATCCCTCGCGTTGCTCGGGATGAGGAGTTTGGGGTCTACACCAGCCTATCGCAAGCCTCAGGCCATGTCCGTACTCCTCAAACATGCTCGCGTTCGCCTAGCCGCACCCCGACGATGGTCGACACCCCCGGCTCCTGCATCGTCACCCCGTACACCGCGTCGGCTGCCTGCATGGTCCGGGGGTTGTGAGTAATGACCAGAAACTGGGTGTCGACCTTGAACTCGTCCAGCAGCCGGGTGAAGCGGCCCACGTTGGCATCGTCCAGGGGCGCATCCACCTCATCCATCAGACAGAAAGGGCTGGGCTTCGTAAGATAGATGCTGAAGAGGAGCGAAACGGCCACCAGGGTCCGCTCGCCCGAGGAGAGCAGATGGATGCGCTGGGTGCGTTTTCCGCGGGGCGCCGCGTGGATGTCGATCTCGCTCTCCAGCGGGTCGTCCTGATTAGCCAGCCGCAGGTCGCACTCTCCACCGCCGAAGAGAGTCTGGAAGACCTTGGAAAAGTTGGCCTGCACCGCCAGGAAGGTCTCCAGGAACATGGCTCGCGCCGTGCCGTCGATCTCGCGGATGGCCTGTATCAGCGATTGGCGCGCACTGATCAGATCGTCTCGCTGCGAGGTGAGGAAGTCCAGCCGCTTGATCTCCTCTCCGTGCTCCTCCACCGCGAGTGGGTTGACCGGACCGATAGAGTCGAGGGTGGAGACGATGCGCGAGGCTTCGGTCTCGAGGGTCTCAAGGTCGAGGTCCAGCAGCACCGCCGTCTCCATGAGCTGATCGAAGGGCTTGTGCCATTCGGCTTCCACCCGCTCGATGATCGAGCGTCGCATGCCCTTGGCTTCAGTACGCCGGACCTGAAGGGCATGACTTTCCTCGCCGGCTGCTTCCAGCTCGGCGCGGGTAGCATCGAGCTCCTGTTCGGCATCGGCGAGGGCCCGATCGGCGGCGGCCAGCGTGGCTTCCGCGCCGGCATTGGCCGCCTCTAACTCCTGAAGCGCGGCTCGCCGCTCCGACCTGGCTTCGAGCCACTCCGCCTGTTGTATGGTCAGCGCAGCCGCGTCAGTCTCCAGGCCGGTGAGCTCGAGATTCAGGGCCCGTATGACCTCTTGGGCTTCGGTCCCGGTGCGGCCCGCCCGCTCCAACCGTTCCGTGGCCGCGCGGAGGCTGCCTGCAACGTGGGCCTCCTGCACCTGCCAGTGGGCTCGCTGCTCTCTCGCGCTCTCCTGGTCGGCCTCGAGCTCGGCCAACCGGCTCCGGGATACCCCGAGATCCTCCTCGACTCTGCCGTGTGCCAGCTCGCCTTGGACCAGGGCGCTATCGATCTCCCCGAGGCGCTGCTCCGAACGCGAGACCCGCTCCATGGTCTGCTCCAGCTGGGACTCGGAATCGGCGGCTTCGCGCGTCAGGTTAGCCACGGCGCGGACCAGATCTTCGCGCGTGGCGATGGCCTGACGCTCCTCCTCACGGGCCCGCTCGGCCGCCGCCGTAGCCTGAGCCAAAAGCAGCTCACGCTCAGCGAGGCGCGCGACCGTGAACCGGAGCGACTGCTCGGCCGAGACGACTGCTGCCTCTGTCTGACTTCCCTCCTGCGACAGCGACTCCAGTTCGGCACGGCGGCGGAGCGGGCCGGTGGGCCCGGCGGCGCCGGCGAGGAAAATCGCCCCGCTCGCGCGCCGAAGCACCCGGCCTTCAGAATCCAAGACCTGGGAGCCTGCCAGGGCGGCACTCACCCATCCTGCCGCCGGCTCGGTTGCCGTCAGCCGGGCATCGAAAGGCTGCGCCGTGCCCGCCGCGGCGACCGGTCCGGGCTCCAAAGGCAACAGCACCAGGGGCCCGGGCTGATGCTCGGCGTGCCAGGCCTGAATTTCCTTCGCGGTCTCCTCGTTCCGCACCAGGACAGCGTGCATCCAATCGCCGAGGAGCCGCTCGGCAAGCTCGGCGTTCTCGCGGCCGGTGCTGACGAAGTCGCTGAGGGGTCCGAGCACGCCGGACCCGAAACGGTCGCGCGCTCCGAGCAACGCCGCGGCAGCCGGCGCCAGGCCGACCCGGTCGCGCTCCAGCTCCTCCAGTGCCTGCCGCCGTGCAGTGACCTGCGCCAGCGCCTCCTCCGCCTGTCGGCGTTCGGCCCGGTTCATCGCCTCGTGCTCGCGGGTCTCGGCGACGCTGTGGCGCGCATGCTCCGCAGCGGTGGCGCTGCGTTTGGCCTCGTGGGTGAGAAAGCCCGCGCGCTCGACGGCGGTGTCGCGCCGGCGCTCCGCACTCGCCAGCTCCTGCAAGAGGGCGGTCCTGCGCGCACTGGCCTGAGCCGCACGCTCTCGCAGAGAGGCGAGGTCGCCCTCGAGCGCGGTGCGCTCACCCTCCAGCGCGCGCAACGACTGGGCGCTCGCCTGCAGCTCCTGCTCCAGCCGGCGCACCTCGGATCGCTGATCGTTGAGCGTGCGGCGGACCAGCTCTTCCGCCTCGGCCCGGCCACTCAGCTCCTCGAGGATGCGGTGATGCTCGCTGCGCGCACTATCCTGGTGTTCCCTCGCGGCCGATTGCTCGGTTGAGGCGGCGGTCGCACGCTGCTCCATCTGGGCCCGCTCCTCGCCGGCTCGCAGCCGGCGGGCTGCTGCGTTCGCGAGCCGCTCTGCCGCGAGCGCCAGGTCGCCATCCAGCCGGCCCAGCTCCACCCGCACGGTGGCGAGCCGGTGAGTCAGCTCGGTTCGGTCGGCTTCCGCCCGGGAGCGGGCCTCGGCAGCCTGGTCTCTCCGCGCATCGTTCTCGCTCAGCCGCTGCCGGGTAGCCGGCAACAGATTGGCCAGCTCACGGTAGCGATCCTCCATCCCCTGCGCCTCTTCAGCCAGACGGTCGAGCTGCCGCCGGGCCAGAGTCAGCTGGACCGCGAATTTCTCCTCCAATAGCTTGGCGTGACGCTCGGCCTTGCCTCGTTGGCGCGCGAGGCTGCGGATCTGAGACTGAACCTCTGCGATCAGATCTTCGACCCGCTGCAGGTCCACGGCGGTTTCCTCCAGCCGCCGTTCGGTGCTGTGCTTGCGGTCGCGGTACAGGCCGATGCCGGCCGCCTCCTCGAAGAGCGAGCGGCGTTCCTCAGCGCGGTCAGAGAGCAACAGATCGATCATCTTGGCTTCGATTACCACGCCAGCATCACTGCCGAGGCCGGTGCCACGAAGCAGGTCCTGGATGTCGCGCAGCCGGACCGGCGAGCCGTTGAGGAGGTAATCGCTCTGTCCCGAGCGGGAGAGCCGGCGGGTGACCACTACCTCACGGTACGCAATCGGGAGGTCGCCGTCGGAGTTATCGAGGAAAAGCGAGACCTCGGTGACATTCACCGGACGCCGGGCGGTGGAGCCCTGGAAGATCACATCTTCCATCTTGCCGCCCCGCAGCAGCCGCGCGGATTGCTCTCCCAGGACCCAACGCACTGAATCGGAGACGTTGGACTTTCCGCAGCCGTTCGGCCCCACAATGGCAGTGACGCCCTCCTCGAAGCTGAGCGTCACGGTATCGGCAAAGGACTTGAAGCCGGAGAGCTCCAGTTTGGTAAGCTTCATGCCGTCGAACCTCGCGGGCGGTGGGTGAAGCTACTGGGGGGTCGACTGATCCTGGGCTGTGACGATGAAAGACGGCATGCCGATCTTGCGGCCGGTTGCTTCCGCCTGCTCGCGAGTAGCATAGGGCCCGAGCACCACCCGGTAGACCTCGCCCGGGCGACGAGGCGTCAGGACCGATGCCGGGAGGCCGGCAGCGCCAAGCTTTCCGGACAGCTCGTTGGCCCACGTCGGGTTCTGCGAGCTGCTTACCTGCAGATATACGCTGGGCCGGGCCGGGCCGGTGTCGGCGGCAGCGAGCGCGGCCGAGTCTGCCTCGAAGGGGAGCTCCGCCTCCTGCGCCGGCTGCCAGGCGATGGGGAGCCAGAAATCGGCCGCGCCTCCCTTGACCCTGCCGATCTCCGGCAGGGCCGGGTCGGAGAGGTCGAGGCCGGCCAAGTCGCTACCCCGGCGAACCAACAGGGTGTGAGGCGGCGCGACGGCGGGCAGGTCCTCAGTCCACCGGGCGGTGGTGGATCCCACATGTTTGCCGGTGCCGACATCGATCACCCAGACCGAGTCGCCTTCCTCGGGACGCACCAGAATCCAGTTGCCGAACATGTCACCCCGGAGCTCGCGGGCCGGTCCCGGCAGCTCGATCTGGCTGAGCTGCGCGCCATCGACACGGTCCAACACCAGCAGCGGACCCGCTGCCTGGGCCACGTAGATGCGGTGGCCTGATGGTGAGAACATCACCGCCCGGGCATCGCCGGCTATGGGGATCGAGAGTGGCTCCGTCTTCCTTTGGGGCGCGTAGAGCACCACCGCCGTGTCGGCAGCGACGGCTACGAGGTCGCCCAGAAAGCTCGATGCCATCTGCCCCTTAGGCAGAGGCGTCGAGCTGGGAGCCTGGTCCGAGCCGAGATACTCGAGCGCCGGCTTGTCGCCGGCGAGGTGCACCACGAGGCCTCCCTCCATGGTGCCGTGCAGCCGGGCCGGCGTGCCCTGCAGCTTGGATCGGAACCGCACCGGCGTCCTCCGCACCAGCTGCACCACCGAGTTGGCCGTGTCGACGGCGTACAGGGCGCCATCGGGACCTACGGTTGCGTATCGGATATTCTCCAGATAGGTACGAACCCGGCGGGTGTCGAGATCTACTGCCACCACGTTGCTCTTGCGGTCCACCAGGAAGACCAACCCCTGTTCAGGATCAGCGCCGAGCGGCCGGTCGACCGGGGGCAGCTGGTCGGCGGGCTTCCAGGGTGCCGAGTCCAGTGACTCAACCCGGTAGAGCCGGGCGACCCCCCCCTCGCGGGGGATGCGCAGGACGCTCGTCCCTGGCACCCCCTGCGATGCGGCGCGAGCGTTGTTCGTGGCCAGGTCGGGGGCTCGGTTGCATGCCAGGCAGAGAACCAAGCAGGCCGCACAGGCTATTGTTGGAAGGTTCACCCAGTGAAAGATAGGCTGTCGCGGCTAGGGGGGAAGTTAAGTCCTTATCCAGCCCGCCGGCCGGCCGGGATCCTCCGTTTCTGGACGCGCACTCGCCGGTGCACCTCTACCAGTTCGAGGAGCACCCAGAATGAGCCCCGTCTCTGGACCTCACTCCACCTCATTCCGGTAACGTGCCGTACGGTACGGTATAGTGTGCCGGGGTAGCGGCCAGCCTGAAATGCCTGCGCCGAGAGCGAGGTCCCGTGGTTCTCCCATTCGAGAATCCAACTCAGGACGTGAACCCAGCCCAGCAGGATCCGGTACGGTGGCAATCGATTGCGGCGGAGCAGGTGAGCCACCGAGAACCTGCTCTTCCTGCCCAGTACTCCCGCAAAACGGGTACAGTCGGAATCCTCCTCGTGCAACTCCAATAGCAAGGTCAGGACTCTCCGCGCTTCCGGCGGGAGCTCCTGCAAGACTATAGAGATGGGTTCGGTGAAATGCACGGCTCGTGGCCAGAGGCGGCGCAGGAGAGCTATACCACGCGAAGCCGAACTTAGCTCCCGGCCACAAAGTCGGCAAGACATGAAACCGTCGCACGAACGGTTATAGCGCGCCACTCTTAGTAGCTCTACGGTGGAAAAACTCCCGACAGTTCCGATCGTTCAATACTTGTTCCGAGGCGATGGGCGGGCCGCGCCTGTGTCGGGATGTCGGGGCGGTTTGCGAATCCACAACCTCAGGCGGGCATCATCACACAAGGAGAGTCATTATGAGAATGAGAGCTCTTCTAGCCTGCATCGTCGGGCTTACGGCGTGTTCGAACGATGTGGTCAGTCCTCCCAATGATCCTTCGCCCCCAGCGGGCGGCGCGGCGGCCACGGGAATCGCTTTATCGGGGGACGCAGCGCAGGGGCTCGCTCGGGCGCTCGCGGCGGCCATGGCCGTTCCAGAGGTGCGCGGCAAGGTATTGCGGGCCATGCGTGCATCTCGCGTCACGGAGCACAAACTGGTCTGGCAGGAGTTCATTCGAACAGCCGAAGGCCGGGCGCTCATTGCGGCGGCGGCCAGCGCCGCAAAAGTGGACGCTGCTGAACTTGAACGCGCCAGCTCCAGGCTTCCAGAGCTGGACTTCTACGTGCCGGCGCGGGAGCACCGCTTGACCTGGAAGGGCGGCTCGGATCTGCTCGTGGCGGCGACTGTCAATGACAATGCGCCCACCCTGGCCTACTCGCCTGGTGGCTTCTCGGTGCCCCTCGATCTGAGGCAAGCCCCACCGCGCCATGCACTCATGGTGCTGCAGCCGGCGGAGCGCAAGAGCGTCCGGGTTCGGGTCCAGGCAAAGAAGGACGGCCCCACCATTCAGGATTCAGACGACGGGGACGAGAGCGGCACGTTGGTGCTAACCTCGCCAGGAGGAGCTAGTGTCGTTCTTTCTCTCGGCGACATTATTGCGTTTCAAGAGTGTATTCCAGATGACAATGGAGGCGGGTGCGGCTCCGGTGGTGGTGGTGGTGGCGGCGGCAGTCCTCCGGTCCAGGACGCGACCCGGCTGACTTCGTTCTTTACCGGACAGGTTTGCGATAACAACGACTGCGGCCAGGGAAATGAGTTCGAGTTCCGTTCCAGATACTACCTTGCGAACGGAAGCCTTGCGGCATCGGCGGTCCTTCGAAGAGAGGGGGTAAAACCGGGCACGCTCACTACGGTCAACGCGATTCTGATCAACAGGCGCATTCGCGAAAATACTACAGAAACGATCCGGGTGACCTTGATCGAGACCGATGGTCCTTTCGACAGCGACGATAACTACGGGGTGTCAACGATACGGGATAATCCCACGGGGCCGAGCTCTCCGACTAGCCTGAGGTGGCTCGACTATGGAGGGCCGTTCCCTGGATCTCTTGCGGTTTCGGCTACGGCGATGTGGACGCTGAAGTACTGAGCGGCGCGCGAGGCGGCGGCTCCTGACCTGCCGCCGCCTCAGAAAGCCGGCCCCAGGCTGAACGTCCACAGCGCGCCCACACCCCGGCGGTCCAGGGGAAAGGCTACGTCCACGTGCGCCAGTGCGAAGCCGACCAGATTGCTGCGGAGCGAGAACCCGACCGTTCGCGAAGGCGTGCGAACCTGGGTTGGGTGATCGGTGGGCTGCCGGTCCCACCGCAGCGTGCTGTTCTCGTTCCACGCAAGCCCGAGATCGTAGAAAATGGCGCCTTCAAGCGGAGGGAAACCCTGGGGCAAGATCCCAAATTGCGGCGTCTGGATCGGGAAACGCAGCTCCGCGCTTGCCACCGCGAACTGGGTGCCCACCATCCGGTCCAGCTCGGCGCAGCCGGTCTCGGTTCCGACATCAACGAGCCTGCGGCACTCGTTGTTATAGTACGACCCCGAGGTGTTACCCCGAATCAGCTCGGTGCTGCCGGCGAAGATGCGGAATTGCTCCGCGTCCCGACCGATGCGCCCGAAATAGAGCAGCCGGGTTGCGAGCACCAGGGGGCCGAGGAGCCCATCGTAGCGCCGGTAGTCGACGGTAACCTGGGAATACCTCCAGTCGCCGACGGTCTGGGCAAACTCGAACCGGGAGCGCCGCCCAAAGAAAGGTGACGTGTACCCAAACAGGGAGTTGTCGAACACCCACGCCAGGGACGGCTGGACGTAGTTGATGCCAGGATTGTTGTCCGTGATCAGCTGGGGCTCTTCGGTGAGGTTCGTGGGCTGCAGCAGGCGCAGCAGGGCGTCATCCACGTTCGCGAAGCGTACGTTGGCCTCAAGCCGCTGAAAGCGGCTCACGGGGTAGTAGGCCTGCCCAAAGGCAGACCGGACCACCAGCCGGCGGATATTGCGGACGAAGATGGTTTCGCCCGCCGGATTCAGAACCAACTGGCTGGGCTCGACGTAGTAGTAGGGCTCCTGAGAGATACCAGTAATCCAGTTGATCCGGTTGTTCATGTTGACGTATGCCGCCAGCAGCTGAGCCTCGTTAACCCGTCCGTTGATGTAACCGGCAAAGATCAGCTGGTGGTTTCCCAGGATGTCGCTGAGAGAAATGGCGGTGCCACCGAAAAATCCCCGCCCGAAGTTGTCGCGCGAATAGCCGATGGAAGGGCGAGCCACATAGTCCGGTGTGAAACTGACCTTGTACTTCTTGACGCTGAACTCGCTAGTATCCGGCAGGTTGAACACGGCGGAATCGAGCAAGGCCGCGACAGACACCGGCGGCGTCACGAAGGCCGTGTCACCGGTACGAGTCACCTCGCTTGACGATCGGAAGCCGCTCTGGGTGCGATAGATTGAGCCACCCTCCCCGACTTGAGCTCTGGACTCCTCGGGTACCTGCAGCGAGCGCGTGGTGTCCGCCGGTGGCGGTATGGTGCTCGCCAGCAGGCCACTGCTGTCCGGCGCCTGCCGTTGATAGGGCTGGCGCTTGAGCGACCGGGGGTTGGACAGGGTGTAGACGTCGTACTTTCCCTTCTCGAAGTACACGAAGGCCAGCCGGTCCGCCTGGGGCGCCCATGAAAGGACAGGGGAGAGCGGCGTGATGCCCTGGCTGCCGGTGTAAAAATCGGTCAGCTGGTAAACCGCTTTTTCGTCCAGGTCGTACAAGAAAATATTGCTGACACCATTGCGATCGGAGACGAAGGCGATCGATCGACCATCAGGGCCCCACTGCGGGCTCACGTTCTTTCCCTGGTCCATCTGGTTCAGGAGATCGATGGAACCCGTATCCAGATCGTAGAGGGCGATCTGCATGTTGCCGATGGCGAGTGTCTTGAAGTTCGTTTCCGGGCCCCGATCCGTCGCGAAGGCAATGGTCCGGCCGTCCGGAGACCAGACCGGGTGGAGATCGGCGTACTTGTCCTCGGTCAACCGCTGCAGCCCGCTGCCGTCCCGCTGCACCACGAACAGATCGCTGAGACCTCCGTCATAACCGGTAAACACCAATCGCTTTCCGTCGGGGCTCCAGGACGGAGTGGTGATACCGTTCAGCTTCACCTCGATCCGCTTGACCTCCTTGTTGCGCTCGACGTCCACGATCACGATGACGTCACGCGCGCCGCGCTTGGCGGCAAATGCGAGGTACTTCCCGTCGGGCGACCAGTTGGCCTGCGAGTTGATGAACCGGTAGGTCTCGTAGTTGCTGCTGATGCCGGACTTGAGAATGCGGCGCTGGACCTCTCCCTTGTCGTTGGCCAGGTAGAGGTCGACGAAGTAGAAATCCTTTTCGCTGAAATAGGCGACCTGAGAGCCGTCGGGTGACAGGGCAGGCGCCAGGTGCAGAGTCCCCTGGGAGAGTTTCTCGGTCAGCAGCGGCTGGGCCACCGCGCTGGCTTTGGTCCGGGTGCCGATCTCGGGCAGGTACTTCTTCTGAACCGCGTCGCGCCACTGGGTCGAGAGTTGGTCCATCGTCAGGCCGATGGTGCGGCGAAAGGCGCCGTCGATGCCGCTCGAGAGCGTCGCCTTGAGAATGGCGCCGACCGCCTCATCCCCCCAGCGCTCGCCGATGTAGGACCACAGCGCATGACCGAAGCGGTAGGGAAAATACGTGTAGGGGTCGAGCGTCATCTGCTCGATGGTCGGGAGCTTCTCTTCCAGCGAGGCGTCCCGGAGCCACATGGCAGTTTCCGGGTTGATCGGACCGGTGGACAGGTACTCGGCCATGCCTTCGGCGAACCAGAGCGGTGGGTTGATCGCGATGAGAGTCGACAGTCCTCCACCGGCGCGGCCGCGCGACCAGGTGTCGTATTGGAACTGGTGCGCCATCTCGTGCATGAGGACGTGCTCGAACTCGGCGTAGGATCCGGTAAACGGCTGCACGGCCCGGTTCCGCTGAAAGTCGGTGACGCCGCCGGTGCCCTCGCCGGGGGCTGTTCCCAGGGCGTTGGTCTGCTGGAAGTCGGAATGCGAGGCGTAGAGGATGATCGGCTTCCGCTCCCGGAACTCGTGGTTCAGCACCCTCGAGATCCGGGCATAGCTTCGCTCCGCCATGCGGGCGGCGTCCATCGCCGCCACCCGCTCCTGCTCGTAGTAATACACGTCGAAGTGTTCGGTCTGAATGATCTTGAAGTCGAACGAGCTGTACTGAACCTTGTTCCGCCCGAAGTATTGGGCGGACACCAGTCCCGGCGCGAGCAGGAATAGAAGAACCAGTGCCGGGGCGGCACGTAGGCGCATATCGACCTCGATCTATGAGGAGCTGATCAACAGCTCGGGTGCATCGTACCAGAGCCGCTCCAGCTGATAGAAAGAGCGGGTCTCCGGATGAAATAGATGGATCACGAAATCTACAAAATCGAGCAGAACCCATCGGCCGCCGGTTAGGCCCTCCACGTGATGGGTCAGATGACCCCGGCGGTTGAGCTTCTCCATGACGGACTCAGCGATGCCTCGCACGTGGGCGTCTGACGTTCCTGATGCGATGACGAAGTAGTCGGTGGCATCGTTCAGACCCCGCAGGTCGAGCACCACCAGCTGGCTCCCCTTCAGATCCTGGATGGCATCCAGGGCCAGACGGAGCGCATCGGGAGGCTGCGACGCCTCGGGCTGTTTCGGACGTGCATCTCGAATCATTCTTGTCGGGGCCCTCTACTGTCTTCGACCTGGTAAAAGATTCCCCAGGCACCGGGACCGACATGTGCGCCCAGCACCCCGGTGGCCAGGCTGACGAAGCAGTCCTGAGGGCGATACTGCTCGATTAATGCCCTGCTGATGCGCTCGGCTGCCTCGGGAGCATCGGCGTGAGCCACCCCGAATCGGACGGTGCGAGGGCGGGGGGTCAGACGCTGCTGCAGCAGTGCCAGCACCCGGGCCTCCAGATTCTCGCGACCCCTCACCCGCTCTACCGGAACCACCTGGCCTTGCTCATCGAATGACAGGATCGGCTTGACGTCCAGCATCCCCGCCAGCCACGCCTTACCCCGCGAGATGCGACCCGACCGAAGGAGGTTATCGTAGCGGTCGACCGTCAGCAACATTCCCGATTGGCCCCGCAGCCGGGTGAGCTCGGCGGCAATCCGCTCAGCCGGCCAACCCTCTCCCGCAAGCTCCGCGCCTCGCAGTGCTAGGAGGCCGACCCCCAGAGAGGCCAGGCGGGTATCCACCAGGTGCACTCCCTGGAGCCCGCCGGCCCGCACCGCGGCCTGGGCCGAGCCGAACGTCCCCGAGAGGTTAGAGCCCAGCAGGACGGCCACTACCTCGTCCGCCTCCTGCCGCGCGTCACGGAACGCCTGGATAAAGGCGGCCGGCGTGGGCTGCGAGGTGGTGGGCAGCTCCGAGGCCTGGCGCAGGCGCTGGTAGAACTCCTGGGGCGTGAGCTCGACACGATCGCGGAAGGCGGAGCTGCCGAACATTACCTGCAACGGGACCAGCGCGATTCCGTGGCGGTCGAGCACCGCATCGGGGAGGTCGGCGGAGCTGTCGGTAACGATGGCGACCGGGCGGCGCGGGGCGTGCGACAGCCGCCGGTGCTGCACCCGCATGTCCTCGGCCTTGGTGGTGTCCACCCGCCCCCACCGTTCAGCATAACTAAAGACGGCCTCGGGGGTATCGGTGTGCACATGGATCTTCAGGATGTCTCCCATTACTGCCACGACGGTCGACCCCCCAAAGGCATGCATCGCCGCGCGCACCTCGTTGGCGGGTGGGAGGGAACCGCCCCGGACCAGGACCTCGGTGCAGTACTGGAAGTCCCGCTCGGCACCGACGTCCACCGCGGCAGCCGGCGCCAGGGTGTCTCGCTCCAACTCCTCGACCCGCAGGCCGGCCGCAATAGGATCGCCATGGATGTATCGCACCACACCCTCGAGCATCCGCACGAAGCCCTTGCCGCCGGCGTCCACCACCCCGGCTTCCTTGAGCACTGCCATGAGCTCGGGAGTTCGAGCCAGGGCGAGCTCGCCTTCCTCCAGCAATCGTTTCATGAACTCGCCGATGTCCGCCGAGGTCCCGGCCACGGGCTCGGCGGCCACGGCGGCCTCTCGGGCCACGGTCAGGATGGTGCCTTCCCGGGGGTCGTCCAGCGACTCGTAGAGCCGGTCGGCCCCCTGGCGGATCGCCCGGGCGATGTCGGGCGCCGTGGCAGTGGAGCGGTCGCCCAGCGCGTCGGTGAAGCCGAGCAGAAAATGGGCGAGCATCATGCCCGAGTTCCCCCGGGCTCCCAGGACTGCTGCTCGAGCCATGGCCTGGGACGTCGCCGAAAGCGGCGCGTCGCCGAGCGCTCGGAGAGCGTCGGCGACGGCGCGCAGGGTGAGGCTGAAGTTGGTGCCGGTGTCTCCGTCCGGGACCGGAAACACGTTGATTCGGTTGATCTCCTCGCGACCCGCGGCTACCCAGTCGGCTGCGGCGTAGACGGCGCGCGCCAGCCGTGGGCCATCCACGTAGGCGATGCCGACCGTCATGGCCGGTGAATCACTCGGCGGCGACGGCGACGCGTAACTCAGCATGAACCTCAGGGTGCAGCCGGATGCGCACCGCGTGCTCGCCCACGCTCTTGATGGGGTGCTCCAGCTCGATGCGACGCTTGTCGACCGTATGGCCCTGCTGGGCCAGGGCATCCGCGATATCCTGCGAGGTGATCGATCCAAACAGCTTGCCTTCCTCGCCCGCCTTGCCGGCAAGACTCAGCCGCACTGCTCCGATCGTGGCCGCCAGCCGCTCGGCGTCGGCGCGCTCGGCATCGTTGCGGGAGGCCCGGGCCCGGGTTTCGGCCGCGATCCGTTTCTTGTTTCCCTCGGTGGCCTCGTAGGCCAATCCCTGCGGCAGCAGGTAGTTCCGGGCATAGCCGGGCTTCACTCGAACCATCTCCCCGGCCCGGCCCAGCGTGCTCACGTCTTCCCGAAGGATCACTTCAATCATGGGAATACCCTCAAGTTGTTGACGTCGCCACGAGGCGACGCCGGAAATCTAGCCAGGTGTCGGCCAGGCCGAGCAGAGTCAGGCCCGCCAGGATGAACGGCAGGAGGAAGAGGGCCACCAGCAGAATCGTGGCGATAACCGGGGCCGAGACCCGCCCGGACCCGACTGAGAAAACGGCCAGGCCCCGTGTCGCATACAGTGCGGCCCAGACCAGCAGGAGGTTGGAGCCGATCAGAGACCACCCGCCGGGAGCAAACGGCAGCAGCGACAGCGACAGCCCGATCACCCAGCCCCATACCAGCTGGTCGTTGAACTGAAAGGCAGTAAAAGGAATGGGAGCAGGTCCCAGCGGGCTCCGGGCGATCCGGTGATACCAGCGCCACGCCAGGCGGAGGCCTGCCACTCCGGCCAGGAACACAAATGCCGGGTACAGCGATCCCACCATGCGCATCATAGAGGACATTTCGTCCAGCATGCTCTCGCCTCCGGAGCGCGTCCCCGCGGCCTCGGTCAGCCGCATCATCAAATCACGGTTGTAGGTCCACAGGTTGTGCTCCAACGCGTGCTGCACCTCCGGCCAACCCAGACCCAGCTGCCACATCCAAATGATCAGGGCGGCTGCGGCGATCGTGGTGGCGCTGAGCGCCCGGGAAAACCGGGCCGACGGCCGCCACAGAGTGAGCGCCAGGAAGGTGCCGGTAAGGAGAACCGCCCCGGCCCTCGTGAACTGCAGGGCAAGCCCTCCCGGCTGCGCTAGCCAGACCGCGCACCAGGCGAGAGCGCCGACGATCCAGACCCATTCGCGGGTAGTACCGGGACGCGACAGGAGCAGCAGGCCGGCCAGGGGCGCCAGCATCAAGATGGGGGGTGCCAGCAGCAGAAAGCCCGCAAGAGCCAGCACCGCTCCCCAACCAGCGCGTTCGGAGGAAGAGCCTTGTGTCAGCGCTGCCCCCTCGCTCGATCGCTCGGCGCGGCCCCGCGGCCCAGCCGTTGTCAGCCTCCAAATCCCTTGATATACGGCAGGAGTGCCAACTGGCGCGCGCGCTTGATGGCGGTGCTGAGCTGGCGCTGGTGCCGGGCGCAGGTGCCGGAGAGCCGGCTGGGGAGGATCTTGCCGCGCTCGGTGAGGAAACGGGACAAGGTGCGCTCGTCCTTGAAGTCCACCACCCGCACGCCCGATTCGCAGATGGCACAGGTTTTCTGAGGCCGCCTCATTCGTCGTCCTCCTCGTCGCTCTTACCGGCGGTGACCGGTACCGGCTGAGCACCCTCGCTCACCACCACCAGGAACCGAAGCACCCCTTCATCGAGCTTGATGGCGCGCTCGAACTCGGGCAGGGCAGTGGCGTCCGCGTCGAACTTGGCGATGACGTAGTACCCGGTCTCGTGTTTCTTCACCGGATAGGCCAGGGTTCGCTTGCCCCAGTGGCTTACCTGGGGTGGCTCGACGCCCTCTTTTTGAATCAGGGAATTGAAGCGGGTGAGACGCTCGTTGATGGCGGCCTCTTCGAGCGCACTGTCGAAGATATAGACCACCTCGTACTGACGGGTCATGACACCTTCCTTCGGTCTGGCGCCGGCGCGAAGCTGCCGGCTCGGTTGCCCCGGGCCTGGTGTGGACTCCGGGGAGGAGATATGTGAGGCGGAAGCTAATTATGCCGAGTCGCCGGGGAAAGGCACCTGACTCAGTTCAGCACGCGCCGATAGCTGTCGATAGTCGCCTCTGCCGCGGCACTCCAGGTGAACGACCGGGCCCGTGCGCGGCCGAGTTCCCGGAGGCGCTGCCTCTCCTCCGGCACGATCACGCGTTCGATTCCGTCCTCGATGCTCTGTACCGCGAATGGGTCAACCAGGATGGCGCCGCCTCCCGCGATCTCCGGGGCGGCCCCGGTATTGGAGGTGACGACCGGGGCCCCGCACGCCATCGCCTCTATGATAGGAAGGCCGAAACCCTCATAGATGCCGGGATAGAGAAAGCCCGCGGCCCCGGCGTACAGTCCCGGCAGCTCCGCCTTGGCGACATAGCCGAGCAGTGAAACGCCGTCGGGAAGCGCCACCCCGTTTTGAGCGACGTCTCGATCCAGGGATGTACCGGTAATGCGAAGCTGGTAGCTCGCGCGAGGGCCGCCGCGAGACCGCCAGCGACTGAAGGCCTCGATCAAACGGCGAGTATTCTTGCGGGGAGAAATCCCTCCCACGGCCAGGAAGTAGGGGGCGCCTGCGGTGTCCGGCGTACCGTCGCTCGGCGGCGCGGTGAACACCGGATCCAGGCCATGATACACGACGTCGATTTTGGATGCGGGCACCGAGGCCCGGCGGACCAGATCGTCGGCGGTGTACTGTGACACCGCTATCAATCGGTCAGCGCGGCGCAGGACCCAGGGGAACAGGGCCTGATACATCAGCCGCAGCTTTCTATCATATAGTTCGGGATGCACCTGCCAGCCGAGGTCATGCACGGTGGCGACGCAGCGGTCCCGCCGGCGGAGCGAGTACGGAAGAAAGCCGTCCATTCCATGCACCAGCACGGCTTCAGGCGGAACAGCGGCCCGGAGGGCGTACCACTGGTCGAACCAGAGCTTCCACATGGTGGCTCGCAGGCCGCCGAGGTCGGGCCGCAGGGCCGGAACGACTTCACGCACGCCCGGCAGGTTGAGGTCCAGCCGGGACCAGCTGAGAGCGGTGATGTCTACCTGGCCGGTGCGGCCCAGGGCCCCCAGCAGCTCTTCCATGTACACCTCGATGCCGGTTCGCGGCCCGGCCAGGTGCCTGGCGTTGACGAAAAGGGCAATCGGGTCAGCGGACCGCATGGGTCTCCTGGGTCCCGCGGCGGCGAGTCGCCACCCGCTCGAGAACGTCTACCGTGCCCTGGGCGCAGCGGGTCCAGGTGAATGGGCGGCTCCGCTCCCGCCCAGCCCTGATCAGATCGGCCCGAAGCACATCGTCGTGCAGGACCCGGCGGATACCGGTGGCGATAGCGTCGACCGATTCGGGATCCACCAATACAGCGGCTCCTTCCGCAAGCTCCTTGGTTCCGTAGCGATCCGCCGTTACTACCGGACAGCCTGCCGCCATCGCTTCGAGCACCGGAAGACCACACGATTCGAAGATCGATGGCAGCAGCAGCGCCTCAGCCATCGCATAGAAGCCCGCCAGATCCGCCTGGTCTACCCACCCGGGCCAGCGCACCCAATCTGCGATCCCGAGCGCCTCGGGCTCCTTCAACTCGCGCTCAGAGAGAAACCGATTTTCCCCGCCGGCTACCACCAGCGGAATACCGTGTGACGGTCCCACCTGGGCGTAGGCCCGGACCAGCCGGGTAAAATTCTTCGGCGGGTAGATGGCGCCGGCATAGAGCAGGAACCGTTCAGGAAGCGCGTACTTCTTCCGAATCTCGGCCAGCCGGGCATTGGTGGTGGGCCGGCGAAAGACGTCGTCCACACCGGAGTACACGGTCACCACCCGGTCGGGGTCGACTTTCAGGTAGTGCATGACGTGTTCGCGGGTTACCTCGGATACCGCCAGGATCGCACCGGCATTTGCGGCGTAGCGCGGAACCAGGAAGCGATGGCTGAGGCGGTCGGTCAACTTGGAGCCCCACGGCATGACGTACCAGTCCAGGCCGTGGCAGACCCACACTGCGGGGCAGGCGACCTGGATCGGTATCGAGTACTTGGGATTGAAGAGGAGGTCGATGCCATGGCGTCGGACCGCGGCCGGCACGGCGATCTGATCCCAGGTGAGCACCGACCGGGCCGGGAGCGCGACTTCCTGAACCTCGCTGTGGGCAGCGTAGGTTCCAATCAGCGCCGGATTTCTATACAGGAAGACGAATTGGTGCCCGGTGCGCAGCTCCAGCATTGCCTGGAGCAGTCGCTGGGTATACACCCGGACGCCACCACCGTGCTGGTCGTAGTGTCGCAGCATGATGCCGATGCGCACGACTCACACCGCCTTTAGCTGGTAAACCGGAACAACATCACATCGCCGTCCTGGACCACGTAGTCCTTGCCCTCCGCACGAGCAACTCCCTGCTCGCGGGCCGGCTTCCAGCCACCCAGTCGCACGAAGTCGCCATACGCCACGGTCTCGGCTCTGATGAACCCCTTTTCGAAGTCGGAGTGGATTACTCCCGCCGCTGCCGGCGCCTTGTCTCCCCGGTGCACCGTCCAGGCGCGTACCTCCTTCTCGCCGGCAGTGAAGTAGCTCTGCAAGCCGAGCAGGTGATAAGCCGCGTGAGCCAGGCGGTCGAGCCCCGACTCAGTGAGTCCCAGCGACTCCAGGAACTCGCTGCGGTCCTCCGGCGCGAGCTCAGCAAGCTCGGCTTCCACCTTGGCCGAGAACGTGACCAGCTCGGCGGTCTCCCGGTCGCGCAGGAGCGCGGCCCGGAGCGCGTCCACGTGGGGATTCCCGGAGCCGATCTCATGCTCGGCGACATTGGCCGCGTAAAGCACTGGCTTGGACGTGAGCAGGTTGAATCCCCGGTATGCCGGAGCCTCCTCTGGAGTTGGAACCACGGCACGGGCGGGATGACCGGCAGCCAACTCCGTGTGAAGCGCCTCCAGCAGCTTCAGCTCCAGGCGGGCCTGGAGGTCTCCCGACTTCGCGGCGCGCGCCGTCTTGTCCAGTCGTTTCTCCACGCTGGCCAGGTCGGCCAGGCCCAGCTCGATGTTGATAATCTCGCGGTCGCGTACCGGGTCCACCGCGCCCATGACGTGCTGCACGTCGGGGTCCTCGAAGCAGCGGACCACGTGCACAATGGCGTCCACCTCACGGATGTTGGCCAGGAACTGGTTGCCCAGTCCCTCGCCTTCGCTCGCACCTTTGACCAGCCCTGCAATGTCGACGAACTCCACCGCTGCCGGCACGGTCCGCTCCGGGTTCACGATCTTGGCCAGGGCGTCCAGGCGAGGGTCGGGAACCTGGACGATGCCGGTGTTCGGCTCGATGGTGGCAAAGGGATAATTCGCCACCAGCGCGCCCGCGGAGGTGAGGGCGTTGAAGAGCGTCGATTTGCCCACGTTGGGCAGTCCCACAATTCCTAGACGCAGCATGGATCGAAACTACTTCAACACGAAGGCACGAAGGTCACGAAGGTCACGAAGAACATCCATTTTTGTGGTTTAACAACTTTCTTACTGTCTATTTTTTTGTTTTCTGGGTGAAGAGCTACGCCCCTTCTTCATCGCCTTCGTGTGCTTCGTGCCTTCGTGTTGAAGTAGTTGCAACACTCAGCGGTTAAACCGATTCATCGCTGCCTCGATCCCATGCTCAACCCAAGCCTCGACCGCCTCGCTCATCGGGTCGAGGAGCTCCTCGAGAACCTGCCGTTCCTCGGGCGTGAAATCGCCCAGCACGAAATCCGATAACTCCTCCTCAGGAGCCGGCGGCGGGCCCACGCCGATGCGGAGCCGGGCGTAGTCCTGCCGTTGCAACGTGCCCTCGATGCTTTTGAGGCCGTTGTGTCCGCCCGCCGAGCCGGCGCCGCGAAGACGGAAGCGGCCCATCGGGAGCGCCACGTCGTCTACGAGGATCAGCAGGTGTTGACTGGGATCGAAGCCGGGCAGGGAACGGAGCGGCGCAATCGCCGCCCCGCTGCGATTCATGTACGTCTGCGGCTTGAGAAGGGTGACCGGACGGGATTCCCAGCTTCCCTGGGTCTGGCGAGCCCGGTCGCCGCGCCGGAACTGGGGCAACTTCCAGCGGGTTGCCAGGCGATCGGCGAGCCGAAACCCGGCGTTGTGCCGGGTGCTCTCGTACTCCGGGCCCGGGTTCCCCAGCCCCACGATCGCGTGCAGGGCCTACGCCTTTGGTTCGACTTCGCCCTCTTCCGGCTTCGGCTTCCTGATCAGCTCGGGCTCGGTCGGGGCCGCGACCTCCTCCACCACCGCCGGCGCCTCTTCAGTCCTCGGCGCCACGACGCTGCACACCGGCGTGTCGGGCTCGTTCAGGATCTCCGCCTTCTCGATGCGGATGTCCCGCACGAAGAGCGAGTGCCCGATCGTCAGGGCGGTGACGTCGAGCTCCACGTGCTCCGGGATGTCGGTCGGAAGGACCTCGATCTCAATTTCTCGAAGCGAGTGGTCGAGCACGCCGCCGAAGTTGCGGACCCCGTCCGGGATGCCTACAAGGTGCACCGGCACCGACAGGGTGATCTTCTCGTCGGCCCGCACCTCGTAGAGATCGAGGTGCAGGATGTCGGCCGGGCGCACCGAATCCCGCTGGATCTCGCGGATCAGGGCCTTCACCGCCGGACGCCCGTCCACCACGACGTCGAGCACCGTGGTCCCGGCGCTGATCCCCACCAGCATCTTGTTCAACGCGGCGGTGTCGATCGCGACCGCTTCCGGGTTCCGGTTGTGCCCGTAGATGACGCCCGGGACTTTGCCCTGCCGCCGGAGGGAGCGCGCCGCGCCTTTGCCGGTCTCGGCGCGGGTGGCAGCCTGGAGGTTCGCTTGCTGGGCCATCTGTATTTCTCCTAAAAGTCACGAGTCACGAGTCGCGAGCTACAGCCGGGAATCTCCAGGGGAGCCAGACTCTGTCTGGGGACTCGAGACTCGCGACTCGCGACTAGTCAAACAACGAACTCACCGATTGATCGCTGTGGGTGTACCCGATTGCCTTAGCCAACAGGCCGGCAATGGACAGCACCTTGAGCCGATCGAATCGCCGCTCCGGCGGGATGGCGATGGTGTTGGTGACCGCCACTTCCTTGACGCCGGATGCCATGAGCCGATCTACCGCCGGGCCGGAGAGCAGGGCGTGGGTGGCGCAGCAATACACGTCCTCGGCCCCCAGCCGCTTCAGCGCCGTAACCGCTTCCGCCATCGTCCCGGCGGTGTCTATCATGTCGTCCGGGATGATACAGTCCTTCCCGGTGACCTCACCTACGACATTAAGTACTTCGGCTATGTTCGCTGACGGCCGCCGTTTATCTATGATGGCCAGCGTCGCGTTCAGCCGTTTGGCAAAGCCCCGGGCCATTTTGGCCGAGCCGACGTCGGGCGCCACGATGACCAGCTCGCGCAGTGATTTCTGCCGGTAGTGGTTGACGAACACCGGCGCCGCGTACAGGTGGTCCACCGGCAGGTCGAAAAAACCCTGCAGCTGGTGCTGGTGGAAATCCATGGCCAGCACCCGGTCTGCCCCGGCCATCGAAACCATATTCGCCATCAGCTTCGCGCTGATCGCCACCCGGGGCTGATCTTTCCGGTCCTGACGGGCATACCCGAAGTAGGGGATGACCGAGGTGACCCGGGCCGCGCTGGCTCGCTTGGCGGCGTCCATGAGGAGCAGCAGCTCGATCATGTTCTCCGCCGGCGGGTTGGTCGGCTGAATGATGTAGACGTCCCGCCCGCGCACATTTTCGTCGATCTTGACGAACAGCTCACCGTCGGCGAACCGGCGAAGCGTGACCTGGCAGAGAGGCTGCCCCAGATGGGCGGCTACCTCTTCGGCGAGGGGGCGGTTGGCCGACCCGCTCAGGAGCAGCATCTGGCTGCGCGACAGCGACAGGTCCGTCATGGTTACAGCCCGCAAACGTAGCCGCGGCAACGGGCTTGCGTCAACCGGCGGCGGGCCCGGTTCGAATAGCGTTGTGATGCGGATTCCAGCACTTGCGCGACGACGTCAGTAGCATCTACGGCGCCGGGTATGGGCCGCCCGCCACAGTTGTAGATACGCCGCACCGTTGTGCTGTTTGTTTGAGTCAGTGGCCTAGGTGTATGTGGCGTCCCTTGTTGCATGACTGACACGGGCGGCGTTATACGGGGGCCACTGACTGGCACGGGTCTGGCGCATGCGGCCCTCGAGGTCGCGCCATCTATTCCGCGTTTTCACGCAGGCACACTGTCACTCTCTGGCTGGGAAGAGAATTTCTATGCGATCAATCCGTTTGCTTGCTGTGGCCACAACCGTCCTGGTGCTGGGGTCTGCCTGCGGAGGCGATGACCCACCGACCGGCAATGGGAATACAGCGCCCAACGCGGCTTTCACCGCGCCTACCTGTACGGCCGGTACTCCCTGCGCCTTCACCGCCGACCCGAGCTCCGATAACACCGCTGTGACGGGCTGGAACTGGGATTTTAACGGTGACCTGGTAGCGGATGCCACTACGAAGGATGCTTCCTTTACCTTCGCGGCCGCCGGCACTGTCCCGGTCCGGCTCATCGTGAGCGACGCGGAGGGCCTCGCCGATACCGTCTCCAATAACGTCGTGGTCAACCCGGCGACACCGGGGAATGCGGCACCGATCGCCAGCTTCACTCTGCCGACCGACTGCGTGGCCGGAACGCCGTGCGGCTTCGCCAGCACCAGCACCGACCCCGACGGCGATGACGACATCGTCACCTGGGCCTGGGATTTCGGCGACGACAGCGAGGAGGGTAGCGGCGCGGATGTGACCCACACCTACGAGGAAGCCGGCACCTATCCGGTGGTCCTGACCGTCACCGATGCTGGGGGCCTGCCTGGAACCTCCACTCAGCAGCTGACCGTGACGGCCCCGGCGGCCACGGACTGCACCACCGCCGGAACCCTGGTCACTTGTTCCCTCACCATGACGCAACGGGTGACCGTGAAGCTCACGGTGGTTGGCGAAGACTGCGAGCTCTCCGGCAACAAGATCGAAGTTACCGTACCCCGGCAGCAGACGGCCTTCTTCAACCTCTGTAACCAGCCGGCCGGCGCGGAATACACCGTTCAGGAAGCTGGCGGTACCCCCACGGTGTTCGAAGCGGGATCCACCTTGACCCTCCGCTTCACCCAGGGCACCCCGGGTCCGGCCGATCCGGCCACCGGTGACCCCGGCATCCAGGTGACGGGCACCTATCCCAACTGGACCCTCAACGTGGACGATGGCGGTGCCGCGGGCACGCCAGGAGAGCCGGACTTCAACGACGTCGTTCTTAGTGTCCAGGCGACTGTAGCTCCATAAGCAGCAACGCGACTGACGCTGTACCCCGCCGGAGGGAAGCCTCCGGCGGGCTGTCAGGAAATCGAAGACCCAAGACACCGATCAGCTGAAGTGTAGAACAGCATCCCGTCGCCGGAGGCGCGTTTCCGGTGGCCAGGACGGAAGTCTGCGGCCGATCCGCAGCGAGTCGTACCACAACCCTACCGCGAGGCGCACGATGAGATCCACGATTTGGCTCGCAGCTGTTGTCGCTGGGGCGGGCCTGGTGACGGCCTGCAAGGAGTCCGGCACCAAGATCGAGCCGGAGAATGAGGGCCCGGAGGCGCGGTTCTCGTTGCAGTGCGCGGCGCTTCGCTGTGACTTCACCGATTCGAGCACCGACGATACCGGGATCGCCAGCTGGAACTGGACATTCGGGGACCAGGGCACCTCGCAGGCGCGACACCCGGTGCACAATTACGGCGGCGAGGGGTCCTTCGACGTGAGCCTCACCGTCATCGACGAGGAGGGCGCGTCGGCCACCATCTCGCACCAGGCCAACCCGAAGATGCCGGCCGTCACTTCACTGACCTGTGTGGACGCCTCGGCCCCGGGTGGATTCGTGGCGTGCACCCTGAGACTGGAGCAGGAGGCCGGGTTCAAGGTGGTTCTCAATGGCCGCAGCTGCGAAGCTCACGGAAACTTGTTCCGCATCACGGCGCCGGTTTCCGGCACTCTGACGAGCGATGGGTGCTACGAGACCGTAGGGAAGCAGTTGGTGTTTGCTGCGGCGTTCCCGGCCGGGACCGAAATCAGCGCGGAAATGGTCGCTCCTGTGCTCGCTAATCCGCCCGAGCTACGGGTGAGCGGCAGCTACCCGGAATGGGTTCTGAAGTACGAGGATGGCGTGGACCAGGACTTCGACGACATGACGTTGACGTTGACGGCGCTTCCGACCGGCAACTGACAAGAGTCTCATAGGCAATCCGCGCCTCGGTGCTCCCCGGGCATCACCCGGTTGGGCGCCGAGGCGCCGCCACTTCGAGAAACCTTTACCTGGGCAGCAGACATGGTGTGCCGGGGCTGGATCGCAGCAGGTATCGCAGGGCTAGTCGGCTGTTCCCACCCGGCCATCCGGCCGGAGCAGGCGGCGGCTGACACCCTGGGGGTGGAAAGGTCCGGGCGGACAACCGCCGCGGATTCAGCGGCGGAAGGCAACCAGCCAACGGTGTTGTTCCGATGTGAGGGCGGAAGGGTCGGCGCGTATATCGTCCCCGGCTCGCTCGATACGCTGCCGCTGGAGGATCAGCTGGTGCCCATCAGCCTCGACTCCGCACTGGAGTGTTGAGGCAGCGACTCCCTACCGCGGGGGCGCCGGCCCTGGTTAGATACCCGGGTAACCGGGAGGTTCCGATGGCGACCCGTCTGGACAAGGTCATCAAGCGGGAGCTGGAGCTCGAAGGCCGGCTTTACACCGTGCTGGTGGGCCCCGAAGGAGTGAAAATCGTGCCGAAGGGCCGCCGCAAGGGTCACGAGCTCTCGTGGGCGTCGCTCATCAGCGGTGACGCCGAGCTGCGGCGAGATCTCAACCTGTCATTGCAGATGTACCAGGCGCTGGACCCCTCCAGCGATCAGACCGATTCTCCAGCAGGTCCATCCGACGGCCGCGGTCTCCGCCTGGTGTAGTCCGCTTGTTCTTACTGAGCGGCTGGAGGCAACGGCGCTCAGCTCGAGTGGTCGTGAATCTCGCGCCATCCCTGTAGCCCCCGTTCCCACACCAAGGAGAACCAGCCACTCGCGTCGTCCCGACCACCGCCGGTGAGCACGAACCGACCTGTAACCAAGGCGTGATCGCGGCCGAGTGCGCGCACGTGGACGTGCTCGTACCTCAGGGTCTGGACCGGCTTACCGTCGCGCCAGAAACCGCGGCGGAGACTTGCCTCGATCTTGTCGCGGCCGATCATCGGGCCCCGGCCGGTCATGAACCCGGCGCTGTCGGCGTAGGGGGCGACATGGCCCGCCAGATCCGCGCGATTCCACGCATCGGCCGTCGACTGGAGCTTGCGTCGCACCTCGGCGTCATCGGCCGGGTGGAGGCGCGGGCCCGGCACCGGAGCGGTGAGGAGTGGGGGCGGCGTCGTTGGTGCCGAATCCTGGGCGGCGAGCGAGCCGGCTGGAAGGAGTGCGGCGATGGCGAAGGCGCCGGCGAGGTGCCGTGCGGCGAGCTGGTGCATCGGATGCTCACTTATCAGGGTGGATTGTGCTTGCTTGCGTGATACGACGAATGGGCGGCTCCGTCGGTTTCGCACTCTGCAGATACGTACGCTGCTTCTTCAAACACTGGGAGGTAACTTGCGAACCCTGAGTGTCTGGACCCTGGTCATGGTCGTTGTACTCGGGTGCTCCGACAGCAGCGGACCTGAGGACGCTCCTCTGCTCATCGCAGCACGATTCCAGGGTACGTCGTGGGCAGTGACTGACTCGGCCGACTTGTTTGTCGATCTCGATTCGGACAACCGGATGATCATTAGCGGGATCAGGCGAGACTCTCGCGATCGTCCACTCGATGCTATCTACATGGTTATTCGTAATTTTCAGGGGCCGGGCACCTACACATTCGGAACCGGATCCACCGACAATTCTGCGTCCCTCAGTATGTGGTTCTATGAGCCTCTGGTTGGTTCGGGCTTCTTTCTCGCGGCACCCCCGGATGCAGGTGCACTTACCCTAACGTCGATCGACACGGTAGCACATCTAGTGTACGGCGTATTCAGCTTCAACGGTCTCAGCCAGGGTGGCCAAAGGGTGGCCGTGACAGGAGGGCGGTTCCGGGTCGACTACTCCTGGTTCCCGTGAACTCGCGTCTCATCAGTTGAGACGCGAAAGTTCAATCGGCCCTGGTGGATTCGAACTACCGTTCACTGATCCAAGTCTTTGCCGGTCCAGCCCACCTTACAGTCTACATCCATAAAGTCAGCAAGTTAGGCCGGCTTTCCTGTATGTAATTTGGTCGAATGCAGAATTGTCACGGTGTAGACTGGAGCAAACCTGGAGCGACGCTCCGCGACCAAGCGGACGCGCCTAACAACAGCCGGTCGCATTCATTTCTCCCGCCGGCGCCATCTCCGTTGCGAGCTTTGCCTCAGGGCGACCAAGCCGGGTGTCGCTCGCTCACTCCGGGCGAGTTGGTGAGGTTTCGAAGGCCGGTTCCGTCTGTATGGACAACGAAGATGTCCTCCGCATCTGAATCGGTAAATGCGAGTCTGGCGCCATCGGGAGACCATGCTGGCTCAAGCCCGTGAACGCCGAGTCTGATCAACCCTGTCCCATCTCGGTTCATCACTTGGATGCGCTGACCACCCCTCGACCGACCCCCCATCGCGACAACTATCTTAGTTCCATCAGGTGACCAGGCGGCCCTTGAATGCAAACTGAACTCGCTAGGATTATCAGCTCCATCGTCTGCAACCTTCATCGGACCGCTTCCATCAGGATTGATGACCCACAACTCTTCTCTGAACAGCTCGTGGTCCACGTCGTTATTGCCAACGAAAATACTCATGCTGAAAGAGATCTTCCCCCCGTCCGGAGACCAGAGGGGATCGCTAACCAAGGTATCTACGCCAAAATGAGTGAGCCGTGTTACGCCGGTACCGTCGGCGTTCGACAGCTCTATGGCATATTGGTCGGCCACTGCAAAGACGACGGTGTAGACGAGCTTCGTACCGTCTGGCGACCAGCTTGGCTCAAACGCGACGATGCTCCCAAAAGTAAGTCTCGTCTGACTCGTTCCGTCAGACCCCATTATATAGATCGCTCTTCCGTGATCGTCCGAACCGTGATATTTCTCGAAGGCGATTCTCCGGCCATCGGGCGACCAAACGGGGCCTCTGCCTTCATTGATAGCTATTTCGCGGGCTACGTCCGGCGTGTTAGTGAGGTTTGCCAGGTTAGACCCATCAGGAGCTACGGCATATATATCCGTGTTGTCCCCTAAGAAGGGGTTCCCAGTCTTGAGAAACAGGATCTTACTGCCGTCGGGCGCCCACTCGGGGGCGCCAGAGTGGCTCCCTTCTGAGGCTTGGAATACATTCTGCAGGGCACTTCCGTCATCATGCATCACGTAAATCCCGTCAACACCTCTGTTGTCAGAACGAAAAAAGGCAATCTTCGAAGTCGAAGAGGCGGAGCAAGAGATGTTGAACGCGGCCGTAACCGTTGCGCCCGCCGTCACCACGACCGAGTGCGGATTGGTTCCCTCCACTCGGCAATTCGCGGCCAGACCGCCAAGGGTCACCCCATGAGATCCGGGGCTGACCGCCGGGACGCTCAAAGTGGCGTTGCTCCCGATCGACTGTGCCGCTCCCTCATCGACTGCGACGGTGTAGCCGTCCGGATCAGGCGAGCCTCCCGCAGTGGACGTAGTCACCTCAATGGTCCCGGTGGAGGCACCACAGGTAACCGCGAAGCTCACGTCGGCGGTTGCACCCGCCGAAACCGTGACCGAGCGTGCGTTCCCTCCCTGAATGCTGCAGTTGGCGGCGACGCCGGAGAGCTGCACCGCGTGAGCGCCGGCGCCCACGTTGGCGAGTGTCGTCGTGGCGTTGACCCCGATCGGCTGTCCCGACCCAGCATCCAGCGCAATGGCATAGCCGTTGATATCCGGTTCGGGTCCGGCGGTCGAGACGGTGATTCGGATGTTACCGGTGACCGCTGGTGGGGCATTGCAGACCACGGCGAAGGCCGCCGTGACGCTCGCGCCGGCAGCTACCGTGACCGCGCGGGGGTTATCCCCCTGGACCTGGCAGTTGGCGGCGACGCCCCCCAACCCTGCAGCATGATTCCCGGGGGTGAGTCCGTCGACCGTGACGGAGCCGTTCGTTGCAAGCGCCCCGCGGTCGTTCCCGTCCAGACTGAGGGTATAACCATCCGGGTCGGATGAGGCCCCTGTGGTCGAGGAAGTGATCTCCAGGCTTCCCGTGGTTGCGATGCAGGTGATTTGGAAAGTGACCACCGTGGTCTCATCCGCCGGAACGCTGATGTCGCGAGGATTCTCCCCGGCGACGGTGCAGTTGGCGGCCATGCCCGCCAGCCGCACGCTATGGCTACCGGACGGCAGACCCCCGCGTTCCAGCGTCGCATTGGTGCCGATGGGTGCCTCGGCTTGATCGTCGATACTGACGGCGTAGCCATCCGCGTCTGGCTCGGGACCACTCGTGGCTGTCGTGATCTCGATACTGCCCGTGGTCGGAGCTTGGACATCCCCGCCGCCGCAGCTGAGCCCGGCGACTAGTCCGGCGACCGCGAATAGGCTCAGCCCCACTTCCCGCAGCATTCCCGGTCCAGATCGCTCCGCCATGTTCGTCTCCGGCGTAATTCCTGTTCTCCAGCCCGTTCACGATCTGAGCTGGACTAGGAGCCACGGGTCAAGTATCCGTCAAGCGGGTACATCGTGGCGTGAGAGCGTGAGGAGTGGTCAGGAGCACCTTAGGGTTCGGTACCGCCGGGGTCAAGAAAGGTGGCGGCTAGGGGCGATCTACTTGACGCTCCAAAGCGTCGGTCGTAGGTCCCTGGTCCCGACCACTTGTCCCCGATTATTGATCCCCGACGCCTCCCCGACTCCCAGGTCGCGAATTACGCCGCGCTGCCAGATGACCGCATGGAACTGGCCGTCGCCGGCATCACTCATGCCCGCCACTACGCCCGCCGCATTGATGTCGAAGGCGAAACTATGGGACCCACCCGGGAGAGTACCGAGATCCGTCATCGTACCCCGCTCCCAGATCACCGCGTGCTCCCATGCCTCCGGATTGGGATTCCCGCTCACGCCGACCACTTGGCCCCGGTCGTTGATGCCGTGGGCGTTGCTGTAGACCGCAGCCGGGAGCAGGCCGAGGTCGGTGGTCGTGCCCTTCGACCACAGTGTGGCGTGGGGATAGGCGTCGTAGGCCTGGCTGGATCCAACGATCTCCGCCCGGTTGTTGATGTCTGTGGCGTAGCTCGCGCCCTGAGGCGGTGCGCCCAGGTCGGTGATCTTACCGTTCTTCCAGACGACCGCATGATCGCTGCCGAAATCCACCGATGAGCTGCTGTAGCCGACAATCTGGCCCCGCTCGTTGATCGCAGTCGCGCCGCTTTGACTGTAGACCGCGCCCGGAAGTGCGCCCAGATCGGTGATCGTTCCCCGGTCCCAAAGCACCGCGTGGGGAAAGCCGGTCTCGGAACCTCCCGACCCCGGACTGACACCGACTATCTGGCCTCGGTTGTTGATGCCATTAGCGCCGCTCCCCTGGACACCGGGAGCGATGGCGAGCTCCGTCATCGTTCCTTTATCCCACAGGAAGGCGCTTCCACCCTCGATCACGCCGTCACGTATGAA
Organism: uncultured Gemmatimonadales bacterium; assembly: GCA_963840165.1. GTDB lineage: Bacteria > Gemmatimonadota > Gemmatimonadetes > Gemmatimonadales > GWC2-71-9 > CAVVWJ01. The sequence goes on along the minus strand of CAWIXT010000002.1, from coordinate 329,568 downwards.
ATATTTCGTCCCGACGACCTGGCCGGCCTCATTGATCTCGGCTGCGGTCCCGTCGGCGTTACCAATCGGTGTTGCACTGAACCTGCGCTGCTTCACGGCCTCATGCGACGGCTCGGATGGGGCCGTCGTGGGAGGCTGGTCGCCGCAGCCGAGCGCGAGGGCACTGAGCGCGGCGTAAGTAAACAGGAGCGAGGAACGGCGCATGGGACCTCCAAGGTGCTGCAAGGAACGCCATCGGTGGCGGGCAGGCAGGGAACAGCGGTGATGCTACCCGAATAAGGCGACACCCTGTCAAGTCAGAGTCAAGCGCTCTCTCCCGGAGAGCCTCCATTGGAGCCCGCGCGAACCGGTTGGTGCCTGGAGCGCTTGACTCGGACTTGACCCGGCCTGGCGATTCTTCCGGAGTCCAGATAATGCTAGTGGTCAAGCAAAACTCCGGAGGCCGTATGAAGGGCGCGGACGACGCGCCCGGGCGGGGGTTCTGCTGGGGCGACAATGCTCGAGGCCAGCTGGGGGATGGAACCAGAACGGCACGGCTCTCCCCTACGCGCATTACGTTTTGAGGTAAGCTGGCGCTCAATCCCCTTTTCGGTAGGCAAGCAGCAGGCAGTCAGAGCACCTCCCTCCCAAAGGCTATCCCGCAGCGTATCTTCTACCTTAGCCCAACCACAATCGAGGCCGCGCGATCCCGATGCCATCGGTATTGGAGCGTTTGCGGAAAGGTCTGTCACCCACCTTCACGGTCGAGCGGGAGCTCGCCAGTGGAGGCATGGGAATGGTGTTCCTGGGACGCGATGTATCTCTCGACCGGCGCGTGGCCATCAAGATCCTGCGACCGGAGCTTTCGACCGCTATCGCGGTTGAGCGGTTCATCCGGGAAGCCCAGTACCTCGCCAGCCTCAATCATCCAAACATCGTTCCGGTTCACCTCGCAGGGCGTGCCGACGGCCTTGCCTACTACGTCATGGATTTCGTGGATGGAGAGACCCTTCATGCCCGTCTGGTCCGGGGGCCACTCACGCTGCCGGAAGTCCAGCGGCTCGCCAGCAGCTTGCTTGCCGCCCTGGCCGCCGCTCATCGGAAGGGCATCATCCACCGCGATGTAAAACCGGCGAACATTTTTCTGGTTGGTGGACGGGCCCTGCTGGGTGACTTCGGTATCGCGCGGGGCTCCGACGAAGCGATCGAGACGCTCACCTCGCCGGGCCAGGTTATTGGAACGCCCGTGTACATGGCGCCGGAGCAGCTGAGCGGGTCTCCAGTCACTCCCCAGACCGATCTGTATGCCGTGGGTCTGGTGCTCTACCAGGCGTGCACGGGGCGCCGCTGGGAGCTGCTGGTTGCTCCTGAAGATGGAGACTGGACCGGTGTCCCCTCGATTCTCTGCGAGGCACTCCAAACCGCTCTGCAGCCGGTGCCGGACAATCGCTGGAATTCGGCGCAGAGCTTTGCCCGGGCCATCGCCAGTCGCGGTCCCTGGCTCCGGCTGGCTCCGCGAACGTCGCTTATTCCGCTTGCAACGCTCCTGCTCTATGCCGGCTACATGGCCTGGCCCGCGCCAAAAGCGGTAGTTGGCAGCGTGGCGGTTTACCCCTTCGAGGTCGCCGGACTTTCTGATACTTCATTAGGAGTTCAGCTGGCCCGACTCACCGCAAGCCACCTCGAGGCGCTGCCGGCGGTCACGGTTGCACCGGTACGTAAGACATTCCGTGAGTGGAGAGCATCATCCCTCCCGCCAGCCGAGCGCCTTGGGGCGTTGACCCAGGGTCAGCCCGGCTTGGAATACGGAGTATGGGCAGTGGTCCGCCCGGGGAAGGGAGGTGTAGAGGTTCAGCTACAGGTCGTGAATGACCACGGCGAGCCGGTACTCCGAGCCGTGGTGGCTGGCGATCCCAGAGATCGTATAGGTCTCGGGGATTCGTTGGCACTTCAGATCGTGCGCAAGGTGTTTCCCCTCTCTGAGCACCTGTACCGGAGTGCCGGAGCATTTGCCGGTTTGAGCACGCCGGCGATTCACAGCTTCCTCTTCGGGGAGGACGCGTCGGAGCGAGGCGCCTGGCTGACTGCGGAGCGACACTATCTCGATGCTCTGAGGACGGACTCCACGTTCGTCCTCGCTGCGTGGCGCCTGGCGAATGCGCGGCGCTGGATGCCGCTGCGCTCGGCCCCGCCACTCCCCCCTGGCTTCCGCGACCTGTATCGGGAGAATGGCAGCAAGCTAGGTCCCGTCGATCGACTCCTTATCGATGCGCAGTTCGCCCCCGGCGGAAATGAGAGATTTGCGCTGTACGAGGAGGCGATACGCCGTGCTCCTCTGGATGCCTATCCGGCGTTGTACTACGGAGACGAGCTGTTTCACCGGGGTGCGCTCGCGGGACGGTCGCGCGACGACGCGATCAGGATGCTCCAGCATGCTGTGCTCCTGGACTCATCCCTGGCGCCGGCACACGAGCATCTCGCGTGGGCCCTGATTCACGCCGGGCGTCCGGACGAGGCTCGCGTGAGCCTGGATGCATTGCGGCGTCTCAGCGGGAGCCCTGAGGAGTCTGAGATTTTCCTTCCGGCCTTGCTCGAGATCGCATTTGCCATGCGCTTCGGGCCCGAGGCGGAAGTAAGGCCCGAGGCACTGCTCGGGTCCTCCTTTGTGCTCGGGCTTGCCGCCCGCGGTGCGCTGTCCTTCGACATGCCCATGGTTCAGGCTCGCCTGGGGGCGCAGCTTGCCGTGCTGCCGAGGGGGCCACCGGCCATGCACGGAAGCGGAGAAGTCGCCCAGGGAGTGGCACTCATGGCCCTGGGTCGCCCTGCGGATGCGCTGCCGCATTTTGACGCGGCTGCAAGATTGCTCCCAAACCACTCCGAGGCGCGGCTCCAGGCGGCCGAGTGGAGAGTGGTGACGAACGCGGTAGGATTACCCGGCGTCTCGGCCCACGAGCTCGAGCGGGGACGCCGCAACCTCCGCCTCATGGCGGATGACAGCGCGTTGGGGCCTCGGGTCGCGTGGGTGCTCGCGTTGGACGCGCTGGGGCGGGGAGATACATCCGCGGCCCAGCCCTGGGTCCAGCGGGTGCGTCAGGGTCAGACTCGATCGGTCCTCTGGCGCTACACCTGCGCGCTCTACAGCAGGCGAATGCCGGACGGTTCCGCGACGCGGTCGAGCTGGCTCGGCCGGCTCTGAAGTATGACTCGGCTGGCGCCGCCGTAGACCCTTTCTTCCGCTCGGTGCTACATCTCCAGCTCGGTGGCTGGCAAGCCTCGGCAGGCCATACGCAGGCCGCTGACTCATCCTGGCTCTGGTACGAGAACCTCGACGCCGTGGGGTGGCCCAGTACCGTGGCCCAGGCGTGCGAGGTCGACTGGGCCCTTGCCACCTACGCGCGCTGGCGACGCGCCCGCCTTGCGGCCCTGACTGGATCGCGGTCTGAGACGTGCCGTGGCATGACCTACGTCACGACTCGCTGGTCGGGTGCCGAGTCTGCCTACGCTCCTCTGCTAAAGGAGGCCCGGGAGTTACTCCAGCCATGCCCCCGATGAGTCCCGACGATTTTCTCAGCCAGGTGCGAGCATCGCTCCAGCCTCGATATGAGATCGACCGCGAGCTGAGCAGCGGAACCCTTGGCGCGGTGTTCCTGGCCAACGATCTGTCGCTGAAGCGGGGGGTCGCTATCAAGGTGCTGTATCCCGAGCTCGCCAGCGATTCGATCTGCCGCCGCTTCATCCGTGAAGCCCGCATTCTCGCCAGCCTGAATCATCCCAACGTGGTTGCCATCCATGAGATCGGCGAAGCCCGAGGGCTCCGGTACTATGTCCGGGACTTTCTGAAGGGGGAGGCACTCTCGGACCGACTCGCTCGCGGCCCGCTCTCCGCCGCAGAGGTGGCTCACCTATGTCGTGACCTTCTAGGCGCACTGGGTGCCTCCCACAGCGCGGGTGTCATCCACCGAAATCTCCGGCCGGACACCGTCTTCTGTCTGGATGATCGGTACATACTCACCGATTTCGAGATTGCAAGAAACGTCACAAGCGCAAACGAGCCAGCCACGACTGAACCGCGGCTGGAAAATGCCGGCTACGCGGCGCCTGAGCAGCTGGCCGGCAGAGAGGCAACCGCGCAAACTGATCTGTATGCATTGGGAATGATCCTGTACGAGGCGCTCACGGGCAGGACATGGCCCAGTGGAACTCCGCTCGCTCTGGCGAACTGGGCCCAGGTGCCTCGCTGGCTTCGGGTCCCTCTACGCGGGGCTCTCGCTCCGGCTCCGGGCGAGCGCTGGACCGACGCGACCGCCTTTCAGGATGCCCTGAAAGCCGCGGATCCCCGAAACAAGAGCAGACGTGCATGGGCGTACGCGGGTCTGGCCATCCTCGCCGCAATTCTTTACGCCGCGACACGGGAGCGAGCGAATCCGACCCGGCCCGCCGCTCCCCGCCAGATGGCGATTCTTCCTTTCGAATCCGACGGGAGCGCCTCAGGAGCATCGATAGGTTCCGGACTCTCCGATCTGGTTCAACTCAACCTCGATAATCTGCCGGGACTTTCCCTCACACCAGCTCGCCAGGTACAGCGCTGGTGGGACGGACATGGGGGTACTCTCATCGGAGTCGAGAAGGGGGGCGCCGCTCGCGACTTACGCGTCCTCTGGCTGGCGCACGGAATGCTGGAACAGCGGAACGACAGCCTGCGGGTGCGGCTTACGGTCTACGATTCAACCGGAAAGAAGATGCCGCTTCCCGAGGTGCGCGCTCGCGCCTCAGAACTGAGTGCCCTCGGGGATACGCTCGCGGTTACCCTGGTTCGAGCCATCGCGCCACACCTGGCCCAATCATACCGGCTGGTCGGGGACGTTGGTGCCGTTAGCATAGGCGGCCTCTGGGAATTCCTCAGGGGAGAGGCTGCCTTTCAACGGGACGCCTTGTCACTCGCCGAGCGACATTTCGAGCGCGCGCTGGAGCTCGATTCCACCTTTGCGCTGGCAGCGTGGCGGCTGGCGAATGTGAAACGCTGGCGTCGGCTGCCCTATGATGACGATCTACGGAAACTCTACCATGCCCGCGATGCCCGGCTCCGTCCACTTGACCGAGGGCTGATCGCGGGACTCGCCGAGCCGAACATCCGGGTCCGGCTTGCCAAGCTGGACAGCGTCATCGTCCTCTTTCCGGACGACGCCTATGCCCGGCTCCTCCTCGCGGAAGAGCTCTTTCATCGTGGGCCGCTGGTGGGGCGAAGTCTCGACGATGGCGTTCAAGCCATGGAGGACGCGATTGCTCGTGATTCCTCTCTGGCACCGCCCTACGATCATCTCGTGTTCGGAGCGATCCGCCAAGGTCGGCGGGAGGACGCGAGATCGGCAATTCAGTATCGTAGGCTGATGGGGGCTGCCCGGTCCCACGACGACCCCGATATACTCCCGCTCGCACAGCTGGCGTACGACGAGCGCTTTGTGCCGTGGCGTGCCCGCATCAGACGGTCCTATCTCCGCTGGGTCGCCGATTCGGCGCAACGCGAGGGAATCCGTCGCGTATTTCGCACCGGTGTTCCCTGGTCGGACATCCCAGCCTCCCAGGTGGCCCTCGCTGACTTTCTGCTCGCCTCGGCTGGACCCGACTCTCTCGAACACGCGAGCATTCGCGAGGGGAAAGCTATCGGACTGATGGCACTGGGCCGTTCCGGTCAGGCTCTGGCGCAGCTTGATTCGGCAGCCGAGATGCGGCGCTCAGCCGCGGCTCGGCTGGAGCAGGCCGAATGGCGCGTAGTGCTTCCGGCGCTCGGGCTGCCGATTTCCGGCTCCGGTGAATGGCGTGGTCGTCTCATCAGCCTGGCTGGCGACCCTTGGCTGGGGGCCCGCGCAGCCTGGGCCCTGGGGCTAGCGGCTTACGCCGCCGGAGACACGGTAGAGGGTCAGCGCTGGCGGACGCGGCTCAGCACTGGAGCCATCCAGAACCAGCCATTGGCGCGTTTCCTGGGTGCATTGGCCCTCGCGGGCCGAAACAACTGGGAAGCCGCTCTCGCCCTCACTGACTCCCTCGAGGTCTATTTCAATGCTACCGATTCACCGGTTCCGTTCGGTCGCGCGGCGTTCCACCTCCAGCGCGGTGCGTGGTTAGCCGCGGCGGGCGACCGGCGCGGAAGTGACCGTGAATGGCTCTGGTATGAAGCTGCCGATATCGAGGGCTGGCCACATGGTCCCGCGCAGGCCGGCGAAATCGATGGCATGCTGGGCGGGTTCGCCCGGCTGGTCCGTGGAGAAGCATTACTCCAGCCCCAGGCTGACGGATCGGACCGTGCGAAAGGATGTGCCTACTTGAAGCGGGTCGTCCAGCTCTGGGGTGAAGCGGACGCGGCATTTCAGGGACTGGTGCAACGGGCTGACTCCCTGCAACGAAAATGTTCACCGTGATCTCCTGCCAGGTGCTCGGTCCGGTAGGATTGAGCCTCGACGGAGGCCCGGCCCCAGCCGAATTGCTGTGGCGGAAGCATCTCGCGCTTCTGGTGTATCTGGCGCGCTCCCCCCGGGGGCGCACGCGTGAACATCTGATCGGGTTGCTGTGGCCTGACAAACCGGAGTCCCCGGCGAGGCACTCGCTCACTGAGGCGCTTCGTGTCCTCCGGCGGTATCTGGGTGACGCGGATGTCGACACGACCGGTGGGCACGTCCGAATCTCCGCTAATGCCGTCCAACTCGACGTGCACCGTGTCGAGGAATTGGCTGGCGCCGAAGACTGGGCAGGCGCTGCCGCCTTGATCGCAGGCGAGTTCATGGAAGGGTTCGCGGTAGCTGGGGCTTCAGGGTTCGAGGACTGGCTGGCCGAAGAACGGGCTACCCTGCGCCGCCTTTCGATCGTGGTTCTGCTCCACCACGCTGAGGAGCTGCTGCAGAGCGGAAAAGCGGGAGAGGCCGCCGGCATCGCTATCCGCGCATTATCACTGGAGCCCAGGTCTGAGTCCGCCCTTCGGGTGGCAATGCGAAGTCTGGTCCTCACAGGCGACCGGAGCGGTGCTCTGGAGCGCTACGACGCTTTTCGCACCGAGTTGAAGCACGAGCTGGGAACCTCCCCGGACCCGGCCACCGAAGCACTCGCGGAACGTGTGCGCCACGAACGGCTACCTCGACCCGCTGGTGCTGGGCGGGCCACGGAGCCCGTAGAGTTACGACCCCCGCTGGTAGGCAGGGAGGTGGAGCTTGCCACCCTGCTGGATGTGGCCGCCCAGGCGCGGCGTGGGCGTCAGGCGAGAGCCCTAATTATTCAGGGCGACAGTGGTATCGGGAAGACGAGGCTGGCAGAGGAACTCCTGGCCCGACTGCGCCTGGACGGAGTGCCGGTTGTGTCAATGCGCACGGCGGAAGCGGACCTCGCAGAAGAATGGAGCGGCGTGTTGGGCCTGGCTCGTGGTGGTCTGCTCCATGCTCCTGGCCTGGCGGCCGCACCCAGGAGTGCTCTATCGGTCTTTGCCAAGGTCATCCCGGAGTGGGCCGACCGGTTTCCTGGAGCCCGACCTGAAGCGGGTGCGCCCTCATACAATCGGGCGTTGAGCGATGTATTGCGCGCAGCCGTCCACGAGCAACCACTGGTCCTCGCCGTAGACGACGCACAGTGGTTGGACCGGACCTCCATGCTGGCACTCCTCGCGGCGTTGCGCGATCTGACGGCGGCCCCGCTCATAGTCCTCTTCGCGATCGATCTCCAGCAGCCCCGAGCTGAGCTGGACGGGTTGCGCGCCCAGCTGGGTCGCGATCTTCGCGGAGCGTTGGTCCGCCTCCCTCCGCTCGACCTTGCCGCGCTTTACGCCCTTGCCAAGCACATGCTGCCGCAGTTCACCGAGATAGAGATCAAGCGGGTGGTGCGCCGCGTCGCGATCGATTCGGCCGGTATTCCTCTGCTCGCTGTGGAGCTGTTCCGTGCGGTTTCGCTCGGTCTCGATCTCCGCGGCATGACCGGCGCCTGGCCTGAGCCGCTGAAGACTCTCGACCAAACCCTGCCGGGAGAGCTTCCCGATTCGATCACTGCCGCCATCCGGGTGGGATTCCGGCGGCTCACCCCTGTAGCGCAGCAAGTACTTACCGTTGCGGCGGTGCTCGATGATCGAGTGCCATTGGAGCGGCTCGCCCACGTAGTCGGCCTCCCGGTTCCTGAGGTGGCAGCCGCACTCGATGAGCTGGAGTGGCATCGCTGGCTGATCTGCGACTCACGGGGGTACACCTTTGTGGCGCGCCTGGTCCGTCAAGTCGTGGTGCGAGACATGCTAACGGCCGGTCAGCGGCAACGGATCCAAGCTAACCACCTGATGTAGCGCCGGCGCTCACCCGGCGGGCCCTATTGGCCCTCTTGTTTCCTGCTTGAGCACCTCACCCCACACTTCCTGGCATCGGCACCCGCTCGCGGCAGCCCGCCCCGAGCTCACCCCGCCGATGGAGGTCTCCCATGCGTCGCGCCTGCTCTCTCAGAGGATGGATCGCCCTTTCTGTGCTTGCCCTTCCCACGCCGGCCTGCGTGACCTGGGAAACTCAGCCGGTGACTCCCGATCAAGTCATAGGCCAGAAACCGAGTCAGGTGCGCATCACGCACGCTGGTGGCGGCAGAACCATTATGGCAGGTCCGACGATCGTAGGTGACAGCCTCATCGGGGCAGCGGCCGATTCACAAACCGGGCAGAGTGCTCGACGGCTCTCCACCGCACTGTCGGACGTTCAGTCCCTGGAGGTGCAGCGGGTGAATGCCGGAAAGACAGCAGGGGCCATCATTGGCGTAGGCCTGGCCACACTGATTTTCATCGGCGTCGCCTCGTATGACGGACCATTCGAAGACAGCCAGTGACCTTAACCGGAGCCAGAAGCCATGCACTCTCTCTCCCACACCTTGCGAACCTGCGGCTTCCTGAGTGTCATGTTCCTTGCGCTCAGCTGCGACACCGATTCCCTCGATCCTGTGCCGGCCCGTGCCGAGTCCCCGGGCTTCGCTGCTGCCGCGCCTCCTCCCGGACTGCTGGTCCCGATCGCGCTGCCAGGCGGTTCGCTTTCGATATGGCCGTACACCGGGATGGACTTCAGCGGCACGCCTCAGGATCCACTGAATCTGGTTTTCACTGGCAAGTCGGATCCCCGGGCGGTTCGTTCGGTGCTCATGGCTCTCGATGGCAACCGGACCGCCTTCGGCATGCCACCGGTATATCCGTTCAACTGCACCTGGTCCGATGCGATCGGGGACCTTCAGACCAGCTACAACGCGCACGCGGACTGGGTGGGCAGCGCCATTCAGCTCGCGTGCGGCAACTACGGTCCGGTCCGATTCCATGTCCGTCTCTTTGAGGCCGGCGGCACGACGCTCGGCAACGCGCACTTTGAGCTTCTCATCCCTGGCACGGCAGACCACCAGGTCTTGAGTTGGGAGTTGGCGGAGCAGCTGGTGACGGTGGACTTTGTGCGCTCGGGCTTGCTCGATCCTGCGGATCCCATCGGCAGTACCGGAGCCATCAATAACGCCCCCTTTCGCGAAATCCCGGCTCAGATCTACAACGGAATACCGGCTGACCTGAAGGCGCTCATCGGGGGGCCTGCCGGAACCGTAACCGCCGCAGTGCCGATCGGCAGCGATGGGCGGGCCAGTGTGTTCCACCTAGGCGCCGAGGCCCAGAGCGCCGCGGGGAGCGAGCAAAGCTTCGTGATCCAATACGGGCAGGTGATTCCCCGGCCGTTCTGCGCTTCCGGCCCTGAATACCTGTACGTAGAGGGACCCGTGAGTCTCAGAAAGACGGTTCAGATGAACGGTCATGGTGAGCTTACCACGGAATTCGACGCATCGGGACGTCTTCGGCTGACACCGGTAAACCCGGTGACAGGCGCGCCAACTGGTCCGACGTACGAGGCGGAGGTGAAAGACGAGCAGGTAAGCCGGTTCGGCAAACATGGGGGCAGGGTTCGAGGGCTGCAGGTCCAGACGGAGCTGCCCAGGAATGTCTCCGGACATGGCCAGCGGGTGATTCGGATCAAGGTCGGCGCCAGTGGTCCGGATTTCTATAAGCAGGATATCGACTGCAGAACTTGATGGGGTTGGTACCCAGGCAGACTCGTCTGGTCACCGCGATCCTCATCGCCGTCATCCTGCTCGGGGCGCTGCGGACGGAGTGCTATTGGGAGCGGCTTGGAGGGATCGTGCTTCCTGCCATGAACCTCCTGATTGTCGTGGCCTTCGTCGCGGCGGTCGTGAAGCTGGTCGCCGCGATCGTCTTCGCGATCCGGAACCGGTCCCGACGCGAGTTCGGGGTAGTCCTTCCGGCCATTGTCTACCTGGTGACCATTGTCGACGCCGTTGCGAACCCTCTCGGGATCCATTGCGAGGCTTTCCAGAGCCCTGTCCTGGAGCGCGCCTGCTACGAAGGCACTATGGTGGGTGTGACGCTCCGGTTGAGGGCTAATGGTGAATTCGATGCGCAGTCCATCGGGTTCTTCGGGCTGAGCTACTTCGTGTCGGGGGCCTGGCGGTGGGAGAACGACACGCTTCGGTTGGTCTTCGCGGGTGAGGCCGCGCCGAGTGCGGCGCAGAGGTACGTAAGGAGCGGGGACACCCTGCTCGCGATCACAGAGGGCGACGAGAGCTATCCACGGCATTTTCTCGAGGGATGGTGCAGAGGCGAGAACTAATGCCTGAGCGTTGCATCGTCGACAACCGGGTCCTCCTGCTGGGCCTGGATCAACTCTACCGCGAGGCGATGCAGCCCCACGAGCAGAACGCAGCGCGAAGCGATCATAATGTTCTCTGATGGTGGGAGAAGGATCAATTCACCTGATGCTCAGCCGTGTCGTCGTTATAGGTGTATCGGTCATCGCCCAGATACCTCGCGGTGACCAGATGAGTGCCAGGTGCCGTGAAGATCATGGTGCAAGATCCCGACGACTCGGAAGATCCTGGCGTCGAAGCCAATATCCCATCGCATCTCTCGGCGCTTCCATCTGTGGTAAAAACCACGACGGTACGGGTCGGAATTCCTCCACTCCCCGCGACCGTGAAGTCGATTCTTACCTCCTGTCCAACACTCGAGGGTTCGGGCTGAACAGAGGTGATGGTGGTTGTGGCGTCAAACTTGATCCCCCTGGCGGCAAAAACCACGACGTTGCCCGCCCCGGATGCAAGTACGCTGCTGACATCGGCGGAACCTATTCTCCACGTCACGCTGGCGTGACCTTCGGTGTCAGTCGTGGTGGTAGAACTCGATACCTGGCCGCTGTGGGCCCCGCTCATGATCCAGCCCACCGATACGCCAGGAGCCGGCGCGCCGTCTGGTCCGCGAACCTCGACCACGAGAGGGCTGGGGAGCTCAGATCCAACCATGCCGGTCTGATTGTCGCCGGATATTTTGAAGGTGCCAGTCAGGCAATTCTCAAAAAGACGATCCACATAGTACTCGAGACCAGCGATGGCGAAGGTAGAGAGGCTGGGCCCAGCGGCGGTCTGGTACTCGAACCGCAGCGTGTCGGCATCTGCAACCAGGCCGGCCAGGCTGCGGGAATCGGAGTTGTAAAACAGGGACTTCAGATCGGTCGACCAGGCCCAGGTCTCGCCGATTGCCGGTTGTTGATCCAACTGGTAAGTCACTGTTTGACTCTCGGCACTGATCTCACCGGTTACATAGATCTGAAGTTGGGTAACGCCGTTGAACCCCAGATGCAGGGGTGGTTCCCGGGAGTCGATCTGTGTTGCCTGGCACCGGACGTGGAGGCTGGTTGGTCCCGTCTCCGCGCTTATGCTGGCGACCCGAATCGGCTCGCCCCCAAGCGAAGTCTGCCTCTCCTCGAAGCTCCAGTCACGGATTGGGACCGAGGCCTGGCCCTGGGTTCCCTGGGACGCGGCAATCACGGTGAGCGAACCAGAGCCATGTCCGGTACCCGTCCGGATCGTCACCAGGCCGGACGGCGAAATGGTGGCGAGCTCCGGGCTCTCGACGCTCCAGGTAATGGAGCCGGGCAGGACGTTCCCCTCCGCATCCAGGGCCTGAGCGGAAAATTGGAAACTGTCTCCGCCACGAAGCGGCGGGCTCTCCGCCGGGGTCACAACCACCGCAGTGACGGGAGTTGGAGGGTTTGTCGGCCCTTCATCGCCGCAGGCAGCAAGTGGCAGGAGCAGTATGAGCCTGGAAGCTCTCAATGGAGGGCTCCACCTTCTTCCCTGAGATGAGTTACAGCTTTCAGATGAGTTACAGCTTCAGATGAGTTCCAGATTCACGGCAGCTCATTCGGGGGTCCAAAGCGTGGCTCTCGGGAATTCGTCCCCAGTACCCCCACTCCTGCCCACGATCAGACCCTCGTCATTGATGCCACCGGCAGCGCTGGGGCCCGGAAGATCGGTCATGACTCCCTTCTCCCAGACGAAGGCATGCCGGACCCCTTTCACTTCCCTGGTACCCACGACTTGGCCGGCGGCATTGATATCATCGACGTCAAGAACTTTTCCTAAATCGATAGTGGCTCCCTTTTCCCACAAGAAACCGTGGGTCACACCGTTCCTTGAGACGGTACCCACCACCTGGCCCCCTGCGTTGATGCTACGCGCTATGCTTTCATTGCCGGGGATGTTCAAGTCAATCATCACGCCCTTCTCCCAGAGAAAGGCATGCAGAGTTCCGTCCTGGCGGTAGCTTGCTCCGACTACACGCCCCAGGGGATCGATGCCAAACGCCTCGCTTACTTCGCCGCCCAGAGTGCCCAGGTCGATCCTCGAGCCGTTCTCCCAGAGGACGGCATGCCCGATGTAAGGAGGATTGCCACCGTAGTAAAGACCGACCACTTGGCCCGCCGAGTTGATGTCTCTGGCGTGGGCCTCCGATTCCAAAACGGTCATCACGCCGTGCTCCCACAGCCACGCGAATCCTGGCTCGTCATATTCATACGCGATGGATCCTCCGCCGACCACTTGACCGGCCGAGTTGATCGCAGTGGCGCCGGCCTGCCAGCGCTCCGGTGTGAGATCGGTCATGACACCGCTCTGCCACAGGAACACCCAGGAATCCTCCTCGTGAATACTTATGCCAACCACTTGGCCTACAGAGTTGATGTCCCTTGGTTCATTGGCAATCTCCTCAGTCTCCCCAAAGAGTGTCCCGAGCTCGGTCGCCCGATACGTCAGGGTAGTGGGACAGACCACGGAGAAGGTCGTCGTGGCCGTCTGGCCGGCGGAGACTGTGACAGTGCGCGGGTTCTCGCCCTCAACTCTGCAGTTGGCCGCCATCGCGGCTAGTGCGACCGCGTGAGAACCGGGCGGCAGCGTGGGTACGGTGACTGTGGCCGCGGCCCCAATGGTCTGGGCGTTCCCATTGTCGACGGTTACTGTGTACCCGTCGGGATCGGGCTTGGCGCCTTTGGTGTCAGTGGTCACCTCTATGCTGCCAGTCGTGCCTGTGCAGGTGATCGCAAAGCTCAGATCCGCCGTCGCGCCGGCGACCACTGTGACGGCGCGAGGGTTGGTTCCTCCGACCGTGCAGTTTCCTGAGGCCCCCGACAGCCGCACCATGTGAGCACCGGCCGCCACGTTGGTGACAGTGGTAGTTGCGTTGAGGCCGATGGACTGGGTGGCGCCAGCATCGATCGCAAAGCTGTAGCCGTCTGGGTCCTGATCCGGGCCGCCGGTAGCGGTAGTGATCTTGAGGGCCCCGCTGACGGATGGAGGTGCGGTGCAGACGACCACGAAGGCCGAGGTGACGCTGGCGCCGGCCACGATGGTGATCGAGCGCGGGTTGTCGCCCTGCACCTGGCAATTGCCCGCAACGCCACTCAGCCCAACGGAATGGGCCCCCGGCGGCAGACCGTCCAAGGTGGCCGCGCCACTGGCGACCAGCGTGCCCCGATCGGCGCCATCCACCGTCATGGTATAACCGTCGGCGTCGGGCAAGGCTCCGCTGGTCGCGGAGGTGATCTGGAGACTTCCGGTGGTCGCGCTGCAGGTGAGCTGGAAGGTGACCGTGACGATCTCCCCGGATGGTACGCTGACGCTGCGGGGATTTTCCCCCGCCACGGTGCAGTTGGAGGCTATGCCCCCCAGCCGCACGCTATGGCCACCGGACTCCAGTCCCCCGCGTTCCAGGGTCGCATTGGCACCGATGGGTGTTTCGGCTTGGTCGTCGATACTGACGGCGTACCCATCCGCGTCCGGCTCGAGGCCACTAGTGGTTGTAGTGATTTCGAGACCGCCAGTGTCCGGAGCCTGGATGTCGCCGCCGCCGCAGCTGAGCCCGGCCACCAGACCGGCGAGAGTGGGAAGGGTGAGGGCCACCCCCCGCACGATCTCCTTGCCAGCTCGCTTGGCCATTCCGCCTCCCGCTAGGGCGTCATTGATGGGGTAGACTAGGAGCCGTGTGTCAAGTAGAGGTCAAGCCGCCGCCTGGTGCGGTCCTGGGTCGTCCGTCGGGCTTGTGAGGGTGGCTACTACTTAGGGTCCGGTACAGCCATCGTCAAGAAAAGTGATGGGACTTCAGGCGGAGTGACTGGCCGGATGTTCCGCGGAAAGCAGGCTGTGCAGCAACCGGAAGGGCCACGTAACAGCATCATCCAACAGAACCAACGAGTCAGCGCGGTTTCGACTGTACGCATTTGAACCAAATACAGGAGATTCACCGCTCAAACTGGAGCAAACCTGGAGCCAGTCGAAATGCCTTGACGCAGTTTGTACCCCGCAGTACGTTCTCCCGGCCCCACCTGAATCTCCTGCCTCAGTTGCCTGCTACGCTGCGGACTCCCCGCAGACCAAGGTTATTCCAAAATGAAGTCCCCAGCGCTCGCCTGGTCTCTGGCCACCGCACTGTTTGTTGCGTGCGCCACCGACGTCACCGAGGTTGCGTTAGACCCAGCAGAGCCGAGCTTCATTATCGAAGATGGCGCGCACGGCGGGAAAAGCTTCTTCTTTCTGCTACCCCCGCTTGTGCGGAGCCCCACATTCAGTGGGGTTCCCAACGGCACGGTGCTGGGGGCGCTCAGTGTAGAGGTCTGCGACCTCGGGACGGCGAGACCGAGCGGGACATCCTGTTTCGGTAAACCCATCGTGGCGAGTTACACCAGTATGGGAGGATTGGGAGGGGAGGTTATCCGGTCCACCGACGATGGCACCTATCACGTCAACTGGCACACCGATCAATCGCACCTGAGGACAACAAACTATTACCGCTTGCGGGTCTTGATCGCGGCCACGGAGCTGGGTCAGGCGGATATCGATGTTCTTAGCAACGGGGGAGACCTCAGGAACTACGATACCGGAAACTCCATCCCCCTCGTGAACGGCCGCACGCTTCCCATCAAATTTCGAGTGGAAAAGAATCCCAGTGGCGTAGTTGCGGTGGCGGCATCCGGTCCCGATGCCCCAGCACTGATCGTGAGCACTCCGGCCACGACAGGCGGGGTAAACGCGCAGGTGAGCCTGCCAGCCGGGCAAACAATTACCGGCACCGGGACGGCCAGTGGCGGGGTGGCTCTTACCATCGAGTCGACAACGCTGCCTGCCACGGTTCCCAGCAGTGGCGTGCTGGCGAGCACAGCCTACGAGTTCGGTCCCAGCGGAGCCACGTTTAGCAGCCCGGTGACCATCTCTCTTGGCTATAACCCCGCGACGCTGGGTGGCATCCCCGAAGCGAAGCTCCGACTCTATACCGTGGGGCCTGCCGGGACACTCCAGTTCATCGCCGGCAGCGGCGTAAATTCCACCGCTCACACCGTCAGTGGTAACACGACGCACTTCAGCACCTATGTCGTTGGCCAGCAGGCAACGGTCACCATCCGTGATTCCGATTCACCCATAACTTTGGAACCCGGCGAAACAGTCACCTTCACGGCGGACGTTGACCCACCCGGTCGAGCGGCTACTTGGAATAGCTCAGATCCGGAGGTGGCCAGCGTGGACCAAAATGGTGTCGTGACATCCCGCAGTTCCGGAACCACAATAGTGTCGGCAACGGTGGACGACACCAGCGATCAGGCAACGGTGATCGTCGCCAGCACGGAGGGAGCATCGGACACCGACGCCGACGGCGTAACCAACTCCGATGACAACTGTCCCATCGCCGCCAACCCGGACCAGGCCGACTTCAACTCCGATGGCACCGGCGACATGTGCGCCGACACCGACAACGACGGGTATAGTGACTGGGCCGAGATTACCCACTGGCTCACCAACCCATCGAAGCCCGACAGCGACGACGATGGCTGGAGCGACTACGAAGAGATCACCAGCCGAGGGACTCATCCTATGCTGGCCGACACGGATGGAGACGGGGTCAACGATAGCCAGGATCCGCATCCGATCGATCGTGATAACGACGGCGTAAACGACGGCACCGACAACTGCCCCATCGCCGCCAACCCTGATCAGGCCGACTTCAATGGCGACGGTGCGGGTGATATGTGTGCCGACCTCGACAACGACGGGTTTAGTGACTGGGCCGAGCTCACGAACTGGCTCACCAATCCGGCCAAGGTGGATAGTGATGATGATGGATTCAGCGACTGGGAAGAAATCGCCAGGCAGGGGACTCATCCCATGGTTGCGGATACGGATGGGGATGGAGTTCTGGATGGCCAGGACGCGTATCCCCTCGACCCAACTCGGTCGGTTCGCGAATCGAACCCGCTCGACGGTGACAATGATGGCGTACTCGACGCCACCGACAACTGTCCCGTCGCCGCCAACCCAGACCAGGCCGACTTCAATGGGGACGACACGGGCGACATGTGCTCCGATAGCGACAACGACGGGTATAGTGACTGGGCCGAGCTGACTCACTGGCTCACCAACCCAGCAAAGGCGGACAGCGACGATGATGGGTGGAGCGACTACGAAGAGATCACCAGCCGAGGCACCCATCCCATGCTGGCCGACACCGATGGAGACGGCGTCATCGATAGCCAAGATCCGAATCCCCTCGATCGCGACAATGACGGCATAAACGACGCAACCGACAACTGTCCCCTTGCCGCCAACTCCGATCAGGACGACTTCAATGGCGACGGCACGGGTGATATGTGTGCCGACCTCGACAACGACGGGTACAGCGACTGGGCCGAGCTCACGCACTGGCTCACAAACCCGGCCAAGCTGGACAGCGACGACGATGGATTCAGCGATTGGGAAGAAATTACCCACCAGGGAACTGATCCCATGGACGGCGATACGGATGGGGATGGAGTTCTGGATGGCGAGGACGCGTATCCTCTCGATCCCAGTCGATCGGCTTAAAGACGAGGAGTTTTAGCCCTCAGCTGTCGAAGGTGCCGGGTTTGCGGAGCCTACGATTCTCGGCGGCAGGTTTGAGAACATCCCGTCATTACCGCCGCTCGACCGGGGAGGGCCGCGGGATTTACCCTCGTGCCCAGGTCCGCACTGCCCCTGCGGATAGCGGCCGGCCACCACCGCCACTGACTTCGAGCTAGGCGGCCGCTGGTCCTGAGCGAGTGGGGCCAGTTCTGCGGCAACACTTGGTACGGGTGAGCCCGCCGCGACTCGAACGCGCGACCTCTTGCTCCGAGGCTATAGGTCGAGAAGACCAAGGTCGGGGGCAAAATGGAGGAGGAAACTGCAGCAGCTTTTCGTAAGGTTAATTGGCCCTGGTGGATTCGAACCACCATTAACGGATCCAAAGTCCGCTGTCCTGCCGTTGGACGAAGGGCCAGTGTTGTGCAAAGAGAAGCAGGAAAAGTGAAAAGTGAACAGTAAAAAGTAAAAAGTAAAAAGTGAAACGGACGTGTGAATTAGAGGCTTCACTCTTCACGCCCTACTCTTCACTGTTCACTCTCCACTGTTCACGGCTTCAAAGTTAAACAACCCTCCCTCCCTGACGAAGGGCGACGCCCACCCGCCTCTTGCCTTGCCCCTTGCAACGTCCATACTTTGATCCCCTGCCCGCACAATGGTGGGCCGGTCACTTTCCCGGACCCCAGGACGTCAGCGCTGGTGCCCATTTCTTTACTCCCGATTCCATGACCGAGACCACGCTGCGCACCGGTGAGGAGTGGCACCGCGTTCTCGGCGACGCGGCGCCCGGCTTCCTCTGGATCACCGACGCCGGCGGCCGGATCGTATATGCCAATCAGACCTGGCAGCAGTACACCGGCTCCAGCGTGGAGGAGATCAATACCCGGGGTCGGGCCCACTTCCATCATCCGGACGAGGCCGCGGCGGTCGGGGAGCGGTGGAGCCGCGCGCTGGAGCAGGGCAAGCCGTTCGAGATGGAGCTGCGTTACCGCCGGCATGATGGGGTCTTCCGCTGGATGCTGGCGCGGGCCATCCCCCGCCGCGACCACACCGGCCGGATCACCAACTGGGTGGGAACTTCCGTTGATATCGATGACCTGAAGCAGGCTGAGGCGGCGCTCCGGCGGCGGGAGCAGGAGCTGACCGACTTTTTCGAAAGCGCCACCGTCCCCATGCATTGGATCGGGCCCGATGGTGCCATTCTCCGGGTGAACCAGGCGGAGCTCGACCTCGTCGGCTACGGGCGCGAGGAGTACATCGGCCGCAACATCGCGGAGTTCCATGCCGACGCGGACGTCATCCGGGACATCCTCCACCGGCTCACCGAGGGCGAGGTGCTGCACGAGTATCCCGCGAAGCTACGCTGCAAGGACGGATCGATCAAGCATGTGCTCATCGATTCCAGTGTGTACCGGCAGGACGGGGCATTCATCCATACCCGTTGTTTCACCCGCGACGTCACCGCCGAGTACGGCGCCGAGGTGGCGAACGCGCGCCTGGCTGCCATCGTGTCGTCGTCCTCCGATGCCATCGTGGGCAAGACCCTCGAAGGGACGGTCACCAGCTGGAACGCTGCCTCCGAACGGATCTTCGGCTACAGCGAAGCGGAAATGGTGGGTCAGTCCATCTTCCGGCTCATACCCGAGGAGCTCCATCAGGCCGAGCGCGACCTGCTGGAAAGCATCGGACGCGGTGAGGTGGTGCAGTTCTCCGAGACCCAGCGGATAAGAAAAGACGGACAGAAGATCTACATAGCCGTCACGGTCTCGCCTATCCGAGACTCGCGCGGCGAGGTGGTCGGCGCATCCTCCATCAAGCGCGACGTCACCGAGCGCAAGCAGGCGGCGGAGGCCCTGGCGCGGAGCCAGGAACGTCTCCAGCTGGCTCTGCATGCGGCACGGATGGGCGCCTGGCAGTGGGATGTGGGCAGCAATGTTCTCACCTGGGATGAAGGTCTGTGCCGCCTGTATGGAGTAGAGGCCGGCACCGTCACCCAGTACCAGCAGTTCCTGGAACGGGTGCACCCCGGCGACCGCGAGTTCGTCGCCATGACGATCCAGCGCGCGATCGAAGCCGGGGACGCGCTGGACTACGAGCTCAGGATCGTGCTCCCGGACGGCAGGGTCCGATGGCTCGCGGACCACGGGCGTGTGGTGCGCGAGCCTGAGGGGCACCCCCTGTACATGACCGGGGTCTGCATCGACATCACCGACCGCCGGGAGATGGAAGAGCGGCTTCGGCAGTCCCAGCGAATGGACGCGGTGGGCCAGCTCGCCGGGGGCATCGCCCACGAGGCGAACAACATGATGTCGGTGGTACTGGGCTGCGCCGACTACGTGCTGCAGACGGAGGGACTGGCGCCCGCCGTGCGGGACGACGTGGACCAGATCTGGCGTGCGGCAAAGCGCACCGCCGGCATAACCCAGCAGCTCCTGGCCTTCAGTCGGCGGCAGGTACTACAGCCGCGGGTGCTGGACCTGAACCAGACGGTTCGTGACCTGGAGCCGATCCTCGCGAGATCGCTGGGCGAGACCCGCGGACTCCGTTTGCACCTGGATGCCGCAGTCGGCTCGGTCCGCGCCGATCCGGGGCAGCTGGAGCAGGTGCTGATCAACCTGACGCTGAACGCCAGAGACGCGATGCCCGAGGGTGGAAGCCTCACCATCGAAACCGCGCTGGCAGTGCTGGACGCGCCCTATGCCGCCCGAAAGGGAGTGAAGGGTCTCCGGCCGGGTGAGTACGTGGTGCTCGCGGTGACCGATACCGGCCATGGGATGGACCGCGAAACGCAAGCGCAAATCTTCGAGCCGTTCTTCACCACCAAGCCGGTGGGGCAGGGAACCGGGCTCGGCCTTTCGACCGTCTACGGCATCGTCAAGCAGACCGGCGGCTACGTCTGGGTCTACAGCGAGCTCGGCCTCGGCAGCACCTTCAAGGTGTACCTGCCGGTCGCGAACCCGTCTACCGATCGGCAGTCTCCCAGTTCGGCAGCACGCGTAGCCGGGGCTAATGAAGTGGTGCTGGTGGCCGAGGACGAGCCGATGGTCCGGGCCATCATGGCCAGAACGCTGCGGGACTGCGGCTACCAGGTGGTGGAGGCAGCCGATGGAGCGGAGGCTCTTCAGAAGGTTGAGGAGCGCGGCGACATCAATCTGATCATCGCCGATGTCGTGATGCCGGGTTTAGGCGGGCGGGAGCTGGCGGCCCGGCTTTTGGACCGGCACCCGGTCATCCCGATGCTGTTTACCTCCGGCTATACCGGTCTCGACGTGGTCAGGAGGGGTCTGCTGGACGAAGGCCGGGAATTTCTCCAGAAACCGCTCGATCCCGACGTGCTCACGCGCAAGGTTCGTGAAATGCTGGATTCGAGAGTGCCGCACTGAAGATCAGGGCCGTGCTCTCCCAGGCGATACGGACAGTTGCGGTGGCCGCCGTTGCCGCGGGTTGTGACAGCGCACTAAAGCCGGACCCGCCCGGCGGATTGTCGGCGCTCGTCTCCGTGGTGTACGTGTGCGGCAACGACTTCGACATCCGGAGCCACGCCCCCGCCGAGATGGCTGTCGCGTACCAGGTGGCGGGCACGGCGGAGCAGGGCGAGCTGCTGCTGCCGGCGCACGCCAGCGAGACCATTCCCAGCACGACCCGGCTTACCACTCTCTCCACCGGCGCACTCCAGCTTTCGTCCGAGGCTGGCGCAACCGTTCCGGTTCCGAACGACCAGGCCTCCTGTGCTCCCGACACGGACAATCCCGAGCCCCAGGCCAGTGTGGGAGAGTGGTCCCCGCCCTTCGCCTGGCCTGCGGTGGCGGTGCACCTGCACCTCCTCTCTGGCGGAGACGTGCTGTCCTGGGGACGGGTTGGTGACCCGCATGTCTGGCATCCCGGTAGCGGAACCTTCACGCCGGCGCCGAGCGCAACGATGGTGTTCTGCAGTGGACACGCCTTTCTCCCCAACGGCCGGCTGCTGGTGACCGGCGGCCATCTGGACGACCTCAAGGGGCTGCGCGACGCGAATATCTTCGATCCGGTGGCGCAGACCTGGACCTCGGCGGCGCCCATGGGCTGGGCCCGCTGGTATCCAACGAGTACAACGCTGCCTAACGGTGAAGTGCTGACCTTGGGGGGCACCGACGAGACCGGCACCCCGGCCGAGATTCCCGAAGTGTGGACCGGCGCCGGATGGCGGGCCCTCCCCGGTGCCGCCCGTGAATTGCCCTACTATCCCAGGATGTTCGTCGCGCCCAACGGGCTGGTGTTCTATGCCGGCGAGCTGCAGCAGAGCGCCTATCTCGACCCAGCCGGAGATGGCGGCTGGACTCCAGTTGCAGCCAGTAACTACGGCCGCCGGGACTACGGCTCAGCGGTGATGTACCGGCCGGGCCGGGTGCTGATCGTGGGGGGAAGTGACCCACCCGATGGCGCTCCGACCAGCACCGCCGAGATAATCGATCTCACGGCGTCCGCTCCGGTATGGCGGTACACCGAGTCGATGACCTATCCCCGACGACAGTTCAACACCACCATCCTTCCCGATGGTCGAGTGTTGGCTACCGGCGGCACCACTGCAATCGGGTTCAGTGATCCGGCGGGGGCGGTACACGCCGCCGAGATCTGGGATCCGGGCACTGAGCGGTGGGCTGTCCAGGCGAGCAACCGGATCACCCGGGTCTACCACTCGACCTCGTTGCTCCTACCGGATGGCCGAGTGCTGCACACCGGGAGCGGGGATGGACCGGGACTTCCTCGTGAGCTGAACGCGGAGATCTTCTCCCCGCCCTATCTCTTCCGGGAATCACGACCCTCCATTCTCATGTCCCCGGCAACAGCTGGCTACGGACAAGAGTTCTTTCTGGGAACCGAGGACGCGCCGCGGGTCACCCGGGTGACACTGGTTCGGCTGGGCTCC
Source organism: uncultured Gemmatimonadales bacterium (assembly GCA_963840165.1). Taxonomy (GTDB): domain Bacteria; phylum Gemmatimonadota; class Gemmatimonadetes; order Gemmatimonadales; family GWC2-71-9; genus CAVVWJ01. Next base: position 307,442 of record CAWIXT010000002.1, on the reverse strand, counting down.
GTAACACATGGCTTCGACCAGAATCAACGCTTTCTCGAGCTGGGGTTTCGAAGGGCGGCGGGAGGCCTCACGGTCAGCGCGCCGCTGAGGCCGAGCCTGGCTCCGCCCGGAGACTACTTGCTCTTCATTCTGAGTGCCGGCGGGGTGCCGTCGCTAGCCAAAGCCTTGCGAATCGGATGACTCTCATGCGCCCTGGTGCTGGCGCCCTCTGGATTTTTCAGGTATCTAAAGTGTAGGTCCCAATACAGAGAATCCCGACTATTGTGTGCAGGTTCTTGCACCCTTGCACAGGGATGCAAGACAGGCGCGCGTGTTCGAATTAAGCCACGGTGACCTTCGAATGATCCTCCATCGTACCGCTCCCTCGCTCTCAGTTCCTGCACTCGCAGCACTCCTCAATGCCTGCTTCGATGGCGGCCAGTCGCCTCCTTCGCGCCCCGATTCCCCAGCCTCGGATGCCCCCGCAGAAGGGGTTCTCGGTCCGGTGGACCTAGTGTATCTCTGCGGCAATAAGTTCCTGGTCACCAACTCTACCAAGCTGTCGGTCCACGTCGAGTACCGGGTGCTGGGGACGAATGAGACGGGGAGCCTCACGCTGAGGCCAGGTCCAAACGAAGATCCCGGCTTCAGCGAGACAGAGCTGGAGACAAAAGAGCAGGGGATGGTAGAGTTGTACCAGGCCGGCGAGCGGGTCACGCGTCGACCAAACCGAGCAACGTCATGCGGTGCCGCCGGTATGCTCGCGTCGGTTTCAGGCATGGCCGGCCCTGAGTCGGGCAGCTGGGATGCGCCATTTCGGCTTCCATATGTAGAGCTTCACGCGAGCCTGCTCCCCACCGGGAAGGTGTTGCTGTGGGGCAACGCGAGGGCGAGCCCGCGGGTATGGGACCCAGCGACCGGGAGCCTTAGCGCGGTGCCGAGTCCAGCGTGGCTCTTCTGCTCCGGACACTCGCTCCTGGCAGATGGCAGGGTGCTGGTCTCTGGCGGGCACATCAGCTCCGACCATGGCATACCCGACATCACTATTTTCACGCCCGGATCACAAACCTGGAGCCGGTCCACTCCCATGCGGCGCGGCCGATGGTACCCTACCAACACCACGATGGGTAACGGTGACGTCGTGATTACGGCAGGGCGGGATGAGTCCGGTGTAGAGGTCATGGAGCCTGAGGTCTGGTCCGCTTCGACCGGTAGCGTGCGGCCGCTGACCGGTGCTACCCGCAGGTTGCCGTACTACCCTCGGGCCTTTCTCGCGCCCGACGGCAGACTGTTCTACGCTGGGGAGCAGCAGTCATCCCGATACCTCGACGTTTCCGGGACCGGAACATGGACCGCCGCCGTCGCGAGCCGCAACTATCCGGTTCGCGATTATGGGTCAGCGGTGATGTACGACGAGGGGAAGATCTTGTATGCAGGCGGTGGCCGCACCACCAACACCGCGGAGATCATTGATCTCAACTCGGCAGCGCCGGCGTGGCAGTGGACCGGGGCGATGGCATTTCCGCGACGGCATCTCAATGCCACAGTCCTGCCCACCGGCGAGGTGCTTGCGACCGGTGGCAGCAGCGGAACCACTTTCGATGACTGGAACGCCGCTGTTCAAGCGGCTGAGGTATGGGACCCTGTCACGGGAGTCTGGACCCTTCTGGCGAGCAGCACAATCAAGCGTACCTATCACTCGGTGTCACTGCTTCTCCCCGACGGCCGAATCCTGCACAGCGGCAGCGGCGCGGCAGACGGCGCACCCGATCAGGCGAACGCGGAGATCTTCTCTCCGCCATATCTGTCCAAGGGTCCACGGCCGGCCATCGGCGACGCACCCTCGAACATAGGTTATGGCGGTTCGTTCACAGTCATGACACCCGATGCTGCCGACATCGCAAAGGTGAGCCTGATCCGGCTCGGATCGGTGACGCACGCCTTCGACATGAATCAACGGTTTCAGTGGCTGTCCTTCACACCCGTGGACGGGGCGCTAAGCGTGGGGGCTCCAAACAATCGCAACGTCACCCCGCCGGGCCACTACATGCTCTTCATCCTGAACCACAGCGGGGTGCCCTCTGTGGCCAGGATCGTTCGGATCGGTGGCAGCAGCGAGCCGCCGCCTCCGCCTCCCCCTCCCCCCCCGAGCGGTATCGCCTTGTCGGCCACCGGCCGCTCTGACGGCACCGCCCAGTACATGAGCCTCAAGTGGAGCGGTGCCACCAGCCCCATGGTCGACATCTATCGGAACGGTGCCAAGCTGCGCACCACCACCAACGATGGGAGCGACACCAACGGTCGCACCTTCCAGGGGACCGCGACGTACGCGTTCCGGGTCTGCCAGGCCGGGACCACGATCTGCTCGAACGAGGCCACGGTGACGTTCGGCAGTGCGCCCCCGTCGAATGTGAGCCCGGTGGCCAACTTTACTTCGAGCTGTACCGACCTGACGTGTGCCTTCACCGACGGCAGCACCGATAGCGATGGCACGGTGACGGCGTGGAGCTGGGCCTTTGGGGACGGGAGCACCGCGACTGAGCGGCACCCCACATCCACCTATGCTACAGCGGGCACGTACAACGTGACTCTCGCCGTCACCGACAACGTGGGTGCCACCAACCAGCGCTCCGCAACAGTGACCGTTCCCCGCGTGGCGCCCAACATCGTGCTGACCGCCACCGGCAGATCGGAGGGAGGCGTTCAATACATGAGCCTGAAATGGAACGGGGCATCCGGAGCAACGGTCGACATCTACCGCAACGGAGGTCGGCTGAGGACCACATCGAATGATGGGAGCGACACCAATGGGTGGACCTTCCAGGGTGCCGCGACCTACGTGTTCAAGGTGTGCCAGGCGGGGGGCACCATCTGCTCGAACGAGGCTACTGTGGTCTTCAACTAGGTTCCGGGCCCCGGCCCGCGGTCGTGTTCGTCTCCACCGGGGTGAGGACTCCGTGCTTACGGCCGAGCATCACCGCGGCGTCATCCCGGTCCCGCGGGGTGCGATAGATAGCGAATAAAGTGGACCCTGAGCCGCTCATGCGGCAGAGCAGCGGGCGAGTGCCCACCATCGCCTCGAAGGCGGCTCGTATCTCCGGGTGACGCCCGAACACCGGGGACTCGAAATCATTCCCTGCCATACGTGCGATGTCGCCCCAGTTGGCGAGGGCATCGAGCTCCAGCGCCACCGCGCCGCGGCGGCCCGCCGATTGCCGGGCGGCGTCTACCCACCCGTATGCTTCGGCGGTTCCAACCGGCACTTTTGGCGTCAGCAGCAGAGCGGGCGCGGCCGGCAGCGGGGCCAGACGAAGCATCCGCTCACCCCGGTTCCAGGCCAGGGCCAACGGAGCTCCCGTCAGAAAGAACGGGACGTCGCTGCCGATGCGGGCGCCGATCTGGAGTAGCTCGTGCCGAGGGATGGCGTCGCCTACCAACAGGTTCGTCGCCTGGAGTGCAGCCGCTGCATCGCTCGATCCGCCACCCAGGCCGGCGCGCACCGGAATCCGCTTGGTGAGGCTGAGGTGAACCGCGTAAGGATTTCCCACCGAGTCGAGCACCGCGGCCGCGGCCCGCACCGCAAGGTTTTCCTCCGGCGCCCCAACGTCTGCGCCCAACAGGTCGATCGTGACGCCGCGCCCTTCACGCCGCTCGGCCACGATCGTGTCCGCCAGGGTGATGAGACAGAACAATGTCTCGATTCCGTGATAACCACTCTCCTCCCGAGCAAGGACCCGCAGAAAAAGGTTCACCTTGGCCGGAGCCAAGACGGTCACAGTGGTCGGCGTCACGCCGGATCCTTGCGCAAGATCTGGAACCCCTCGGGCGTCCGGGCCATGGACCAGAGACCCAGCAGGGTAATCGGCACGAAGGAGGTGATGTGGAAGGAGATCGCGTAGGAAAACGCGAGGCTGCCGGGCACGTCATACAAAGCCAGCACCGCCACGATCACTGCCTCGAAAGGGCCGAAGAAGCCGGGAGTGGACGGAATGGAAATCCCGAGCACCAGGAGCCCCTGGAGCAGGAGCGCGCCGGCATAACTCACCGGTATGTCGAATGCCTGAAATCCGACGTAGAACGCCAGCGCATTGACCAGCCATAGCACCAGCGACCAGAACACGACGCCGGCCAGGCGGGCGGGAGAGCGCAGGACCGCCAATCCCTGGCGAACGCCCTCGATGAGGTCCACAATCCGGTCGGCGACGTGCGCGTGAGGTAGCACTCGTCTGACCCAGGCCTCCGCGGTAAGCGGGGCGGCCACGACCGCGATCGCTGCCAGCAGTGCGATAACCCCTGCGATGCCCGCCACGCGGGCCAGCTGCGTAACCGAGGTACCGGCGATCGCGGTCGAGCCCGGCAGATCCGAGGCGAAGAGCGCCCAGGTGAGCAACGCCACGACGGTGAGCCCGTCGAAGATCCGTTCGACCGCCACCGAGGAGATGACCGTGGTAAAGCGGGCCGGCGCCAGCCGCGCCGCCGTGTAGGCACGAATCAGCTCGCCGGCCCGCAGCGGAAGGAGGTTGTTGGCCATGAATCCGAGCGCTATGGCGTGCCACAGAGGGCCGGCGCGATATGGCTCGCCCCGCTCGTCTCGGAGCAACAGGCGCCAGCGCACCAGGCGTAGTGGGAACGTCAATGTCGCGATGATGACTGCGGCGGTCAGGGAGGCGGGACGCGCGGTCTTGATATGCGACATTACGTCCGAGAGGCGCACATCGTGCAGGGCCCACGCGAGCAGGGCTACCGATATCCCGACCCCAATGAGAGCCGGCAGACTCCGGCGGAGCAGGCTACGCCGAACCTCCGCCTCAGGATTGCTCAAGCGCGAGGGGCACGAGGTCCAGCAGCTCCTGCAAGAGCGGTTGTAACGAATCCAGGCTCGCCTGACGCGATAGCTCAGCCGCGATCTGATGGCGGACCGTGACCGCGCGTTCCAGGGCGGCCTGTCCCCGGTACACCAGGGTACCGATGGCAACCGGTTCCGGCTCCTCGGTTCGGACGACGGGTGGAGCCGCCCGTCCCATCAGCCCGTCCAGCGATGGTGAGACCCCGCCGCGCTGGCGGATCAGCAGATCGAAGGTGCGGAAGCTGGCTTCGAGTCCGGGGGCGGCTTCGACATCAACTGACTGATCGGGTGCTAGACTTTCGATGGGGACAGGTTGATCGGGAGCGAGACTCTCGATCGGCACCACGCCGGACTCTGCATCGTAACCCAACGCGTCTATCGGCACGATTGGCAGTTCCGCCGGGGCGGAGTGCTCGCCCGACCGCAGGCCGTCCAGGCGATGCGCCACATCGAGCAGGCGGCGCGAGATCAACATCCGGTCGTCGGTCTCGACGACGGCACGCAGGAGCTCACCCGCTTCGCGCAGGTAAGCCGAGAGCTCAGCCAGTGCCCGGCTCGCCACGCCGTCGGCCAGCGCTTCCTGTGCCGATCGAGCGAAGATGCCCAGGGCCCCGGCGACCGGGTCGGGGCTTGGGGTAGAGGCGGATCTGAGCGCGCCCAACAGATGATACAGACGCAGATCCCGCTGGATGGCCGAGCGCGCACCAGCGATGAGGTCCGCCGTTTGACACAGATGCTCGCCCTGGCTCACCAGCTCCAGCGGGCCCAGCGGCTCGGGGGCGGTGAACTGCGGCTGAGCCAGCGGCTGAGTCAAGGGCTCCGGATCGCCCGAGAAATACAGCGAATCGATGGGGACCACATCCCGCTCGACCGCGAAGGCACGAAGCAGGAGCTCAGTGAAGTTGCGCGCTTCGTCCGCGTCGGGGTCGGGCCGGCCTCGCTCGGCCACGTCGCGAGAGATGCGCGTGAGCGCCAGCCCGGCGCATTCCATGACCTTGTCAACGTCGGGGGGCGGCGCAAACAGGCGGGTCAGGTCGCCCACGGCCAGCTCGATGCCGTCCAGGATTTCCGGAAGCGGCACCAGGTCGCCCAGCTCCGCCAGGCCTCGAAGCGACTGCATGCGGCGGATCACGTTGTAGAGTGGCTCCCGGTCGCCGGGGGCGGTGCGGAGCGATCGTGCGGCACGGTCGAGTGCGCTGGCGATCAGAGCACCCTCGCGCGCCACGAACGCCCTGACGCCGGTATGCAGCTCGGGCCGCGCCGGCTCGGCGGCGGGCGACCCGGTCGGCTCGTCGGAGGAGTGGCCGGCAAGACTCTCGAGTGAGCGAGCCAGGCGCGCCGACCTGGCCGTGTCCGCTTCGCTCCACTCGCGCGTGCGCCGGACCAGCAGCCGGAACTCCTCTACCGCCTGCGCCACCTGCTCCCCGGTGGCCGCATCCCAGCTCCGCTTCTGATCGCGGTGGGCCCGCGCAAGCGCCTCCAGACCGGCTGCAGCACGGGCGATCTGCGACTGCGCCGCCATCAACGCCGAGCCACGAAGCACCCGCGCGGCGCGCAGAAATTCATCGGCCGGCGGCGACCCCCTCTGAGAGACGAGGCGCTCCAGCTGGTCCAGGCACTCACCCGCCTCCAGCGCGAAGAAGTCCGCGGCACCGAGCGGTGTAGTCATGGGAGGAAGGCCATTGGCTATGGGCTAGGGGCTATTGGCAAAACTATTCCTAATCCCGGGTACTACAACCTAACAGGCAAGGGCCTTATAGCTAACAGCCAATAGCCAATAGCCAATAGCCTTAGCTCTCCATCGCCTGCCGCATCTCGCTTACCGCGGTGCCGATCCCGACCATGATGGACCGGCTCACCACGCTGTGTCCGATATTGAGCTCCTCGATCTCGGGGATCGATGCGACCGGCTTCACGTTGGCGTAGGTGAGTCCATGGCCTGCATGTACGAAGAGGCCCATGCTGGAAGCGTGGGCCGCTGCGCGACACAGCTCGTCCAACGCGGTGTCGTCCCGGCGCCAGGAGTTGGCATAGCGTCCGGTGTGCAGCTCGATGGCGGGCACGCCGAGGTCCTTGGCGGCATCAATCGTGCTCAGATCGGGGTCGATGAAGAGGCTGACTCGGGAACCGGCTTCTTCCAAGCGACGGATGGTCTCGCGGAGCTTTGGGTGGGGCCGGCTTAGATCCAGCCCTCCTTCCGTGGTGATCTCCTCGCGACGCTCCGGTACCAGGGTGGCCTGGTAGGGGCGGAGCCGGCAGGCGAGTGCCACCACGTCCGCGCTGGTGGCCAGCTCCAGGTTCAGGACCCGTACCTGCGCCATCAGCCGTTCTACATCCCGATCCTGAATATGGCGGCGGTCTTCCCGCAGGTGGGCGGTAATGCCGTCTGCGCCCGATTGCTCACAGACGCGCGCGGCTTCGACCGGATCGGGCTCATCGGTGCGGCGGGCCTCGCGCACCGTGGCCACGTGGTCGACGTTGATGTACAGCCGAGTCGGAGTCATTGCTCGGGGCTCCGGTGCCGGTTAACTTCGCAAACCTAACATTAGCTGAGCGAGAGACTTGTGCCCAAGCAACGGTGGCTCGGAACGGTGCTCATGTTGGCGGCATGCGGTGGCGGGGCGGGTGCCCCAGCAGCACAGCCCGTCACCTCGTCCAGCGGCGCAGTGCGGAGCTTCATGCAGGCGGTGAAAGACAGCAACCTGGCACAGATGGCGTCCCTGTGGGGAAACGCCAATGGTTCCGCCGCCAAAACCCGGCAGCCCCCCGATTACCAGCGCCGCATAGCCATTATGCACGCATACCTGCGAAATCAGTCTTTCCGAATCATGGGTGATACCCCTGCGAGCGACCCCAGCCGGCGGGCGGTGCAGGTGGAGATCAAGCGGGATACCTGCAGCTGGACCGTTCCCTTCGTCACCGTCAAAGCTCTCGACGGTAGCTGGATCGTCAACCAGGTCGATCTCGCCGCTGCCGGCAACCCGGCACGTCCCTGCATGGAACCCTCCTCCACCGACACTGCCCCATAGGGCTCGGTCCGGGAACCTTCCTGCATGAGCGCTGTTATCTTTTAACAGTTAATCAGTGAGCTCCAGCAAGATTCCCTCGGTAGCCTTGGGATGGATAAAGGCGATCCGGCGTCCAGCCGCACCTGACCGCGGCAGCTCGTCCACCAGGCGGTACCCGGCGGCCCGGCAGGCCTCGAGCGCCGCATCCAGGTCAGGCACCCGGTAGCAGATGTGGTGGATTCCCGGGCCCCGCTTGGCGAGGAACTTTCCGATAGGACTGTCCGGGACGAGCGGGGCGAGCAACTCCACTTCGGCATCGCCAAAGGGGAGCGACAGGATGGCGGCCCCGTCCGCAATCTCGGGAGGGTGCGGTGAGATCCCCAGCACATCCCGATAGAACGCTGCCGCCGCCTCCAGATCGGGGACGGCAATACCAACATGGGCAATGCGGGGGCCGTCAGGCACTGATGCCTCCTCACAGGATAAGGGCAGTACGCCCGCAATAACACAACAGGAGAATAACCAACATGGGTGCAGCGAATACCTTGACCGTGCACGTCAGTGACGCGTCGTTCGCCGCGGAAATCGAGCAGGCGAACGGACTGGTGCTGGTGGATTTCTGGGCGTCCTGGTGCGGGCCATGTCAAATCGTGGCGCCGCTCCTCGATCAGCTCGCCGGCGAGTACGCGGGCAAGGCCAAGGTCACCAAGGTGGACGTCGACGCCAACCAGCGAACCGCAATGCGGTTCAATGTCCGCTCGATCCCCAGCATCCTTTTCTTTAAGAATGGCCAGCACGTCGACACCGTGGTAGGCGCAGTGCCCAAGGCTACCCTCGAGGGGAAGATCAAGCAGCATCTCGAGTAGGCGGAAAGCGGGAAGGGAAGGAGCTAAACAGCAAAACACCTCATCCCGAGCAACGCGAGGGATCTACTCCGTCACCTCCACGGTCCCGACCAGATCCCTCGTCGCTCCGCTCCTCGGGATGAGGTGTCTCTAACCGCTTCCCGTCCTTCCCGCCCTTCCCGCCCTATTAGACTCCACCATGCCCGTCCCCGGTACTCTCTACGTGGTGGCAACTCCGCTCGGCAACCTGGGCGACCTCTCGGCCCGGGCGGTTGAGGTATTGTCGAAGGTGCCGGTTGTTGCCGCCGAAGACACCCGACGCACCCGCGGGCTGCTCACCCACCTCGAGGCAAAGCCCACACTCCTGAGCTTCCATGCGCATTCCGCGGAACACCGGCTGGAGAACATCCTCGACATACTTCGCTCGGGCCGGGATGTGGCCCTCGTTTCGGATGCCGGGACCCCCTCGGTCAGCGATCCCGGCACCGATCTCGTGGCCGAAGCCCGAGCCGCGGGCGTCAGCGTCGTCCCCATCCCCGGCCCCTCAGCGGTGGCCACGCTGTTATCGGCGGCCGGGGTTCCGGCCGATCGCTATCTCTTTCTTGGCTTCATCCCCCGTAAGGGCAAGGAACGCAGCCGGCTCCTGGCGCGGGCCGCGGCGGAGGAATGGAGCGTAGTGTTTTTCGAGGCGCCGCCTCGGCTGGTGTCACTTCTGGAGGATCTGATCCCGGTTGCGGGACCGGGTAGGACAGCCGTGGTTGGCCGGGAATTGACCAAAATGTACGAGGAGATCCGAAGCGGGACGCTGGGGGAGTTGGCCGATTATTATTCGGCAGTCCCGGCGCGAGGCGAGCTCACAATCGTGCTCCAGGGTACCGGCGAGCCGGCGCCGGAGCCCGACCGGACCGAAGACGCGGTGGAGCAGGCTACCTCGCTGCTGGCAGAGGGACTGACCCGCCGAGAGGTGGTCCAGCGCCTCACCCAGTCCCTCGGCCTTCCCAGAAACGAAGCGTACAAGCTGGTCATGGAGCTGCCGTGATCTCACGGATACTCTGCCTGCTGGGCGTGGCCACCGGGTCGTGGGCCCCGGTCGATCCAGAACCGGTGCTGACGATCGGGCGGCTGCATTACGATGGCGGCGGCGACTGGTACGCCAATCCGTCGAGCCTTCCCAATCTCCTGTCAGCGGTTCGGAGCCGGACCACCCTTCGGGTAGATACCCGCGAAAAAGTGGTCACCCTCAGCGACGATGAGCTCTGGACCGTCCCCTACCTTTATATGACCGGGCACGGCAACGTCCACTGGAGCGACCGCGACCTCGCCACCCTCAGGCGCTTTCTGCTGCAGGGAGGGTTCCTTCACGCGGACGATAATTACGGTATGGATGCGTCGATCCGGCGCGAGCTGGCGCGGCTATTCCCCGATGAGCCGCTGGTTGAGGTCCCGCTCGATCACCCGATCTACCACCTGGTCTACGACTTTCCCAAGGGGCTCCCCAAGATTCACGCCCACGATAATAAGCCGGCGCAGGGTTTCGGCATCTTCCTCGACGGGCGACTCGCCGTGTACTACTCCTACCAGTCCGATCTGGGTGACGGCTGGGAAGATCCTCAGGTGCATGACGACTCTCCCGCCAAACGCGAAGCCGCGCTCCGTATGGGCGTAAATCTCATCACGTATGCTGTAGGGTTCGGCGGGTGACCGGTCCCGCCACGCAGGGCGCGCTCCGGCGTCTAGGCCGCCCGCTTCGCACCAGAAGCGGGGCCGGGTGGGCCGCTCTCGCCCTGGGCACGGTAGCGCTGCTTCTCGGCCTCTGGGCCTGGAGTGTCCAGCTGGGGTGGCTGAGCGCGCCATACTGGGTGTTGCTCGCATGGTTGGTAGCGCTCGTGGGCCTGGCAGGCATCGTCCTTCTGGCGTGGATGGCCCACTCCCGTCTGTCCACTCACCGCCTGGCCCGCAGGCTGGAGGAGCTGGGCGAGTGGCGCCGGGGAGCACTCACATCGCTGCTCGACACGGCGGCGTCGGGAACCAGTAGTGATCTCCTCACATTGGCCGACAAGGCCCAGGCTGATGAGCTCGAGCGGCGGGGCGGCGGTGCGCTCGAACCGATAGCGCGGCCGGTGCGGCTGCTCGCATTGGCGGGACTTGTATGCCTGGCGATTGGGGCTGCGGCGTTCACCTCCGCCGGACCGGTCGCAGGCGTTGCCGCCGCGCTCTGGCATCCCGGCAGAGCCTGGGAGGCGACCGTCGCGCCGGTCCGAATCAGAGCCAGCCAGAGCCTCGTGGATCGGGGTCAGCCGGTGCAGCTGCACCTGGAAGCCCTGGGCCGGAAGAACGCCATGCTCTGGACCCGGGCCCCCGGTGAAGCCTGGAAGCCCCGCGGCGTCCGTCTCGATTCTCTCGGCCGCGCCACCGTGGCGACGGCCCCCCTCCAGAGCGATCTGTTCGCCCGACTAACCAGCGGCGGCCGCTCCTCGGACACTCTGACCGTTCGCGTGCGGCTGCCGGTCTTTCTCGGCGCGGTCAGCGTGATCGCACATTATCCGGCCTATCTGGGATTGGAGCACGAGCCGCTGCCGACCGGTGGAGACACCCTGATCCTGCCGGCAGGCACCCGGCTGGAAACGCGAGGCGAAGCCACCGCGCGCCTGGTCGGTGCCGCCTGGCAATCCACGGGTGGCCTCGACTCGCTGGTGGTCACGGCCACACGCTTCGAAGGCAGCTTCACTCCGCCGCGGTCCGGGGAATATCGGCTTGCGTTGCAGACCGCTTCGGGCGCGCCGCTCGCTGGCGACTCCGTCCGCCTCCCCATCAGACTGGTGCCGGACAGCGCCCCCTCGGTCGAGATACCGGTGCCCGGGGCGGACACCTTGGCGCCGCTTACCCTTCTGGTACCGGTGATCATCGATGCGCGCGACGATCACAGTGTCACTGCGGTCACCCTCGAAAGCCGCCGAATCAGCCGCTATGGCCAGGTGGACTCCGCCCGGCGCGACACCGTGCCGGTACCGGCAGAACGTCCCGACCGGGCGATCCTCAGCTTTACCCTCGACCTGAACCGGCGCGGCCTCCTGCCGGGTGACACGGTCCGCTACTTCGCCAGAGCTCGAGACAACACACCGCGGGGCCAGACCGGGCGTTCCCGCGAGTTCGTGCTGCGCTTGCCTACGATGAGCGAGGTGCGGGCCGCCCAGCGTGAAGCTACCGAGGCAGTGTCCAGCCAGCTCGACTCCATTGCCAACGCGAGCCGCCGGGTCGAACGCCAGACCGACGATCTGGCACGGGAGCGGGCCCGCCCGGCGGGAGCCCAGGGCGAGAGGGAGGGCGAGTCGCTTTCCTATGATGAGGCCCAGCGCGCCGAGGGCGTGGCCCGGTCCCAGCAAGAGCTGATCCGTCAAGCCGAGTCGCTGGAGAAGTCGCTCGAGGCGCTGCAGCGCGCCGCCGAAGCCGCGGGAGTCAATGACTCATCGTGGCAGCGACAGCTGGCGGAAATTCGAGACCAGCTGGAGCGGGCGCTCTCGCCCGAGCTGCGGGAAAAGCTCGCCAGCCTGCAGCAAGCGCTGAAAGATCTGGACGCCGAACGTACCAAGGCCGCACTGGAACAGCTGGCCCAGGCCCAGAAGGAGCTGCGTGAGGCGCTGGAACGGAGCCGGGAGCTGTTCCGCCGGGCCGCGCTGGAAGGGGATCTGGCCAATCTCAGCGCGGAGTCCAGAGAGCTCGCGCGCGAACAGCGTGATTGGAATCAGAAGGTCGGGACTGCCGACAGCAACCGCTCCGCTCTCGCTGAACGACAGCTGGCGGCGCGGGCCGATTCGCTCGCCGCAGCACTCAAGCAGATCTCCCGGGATGCGGCCGCTGAAGGCAATCAGGCCGACATGCGCGACCTGGCCCAGCAAGCCGGCAAGGCCGGAGAGCAGATGCAGCAGGCCGCAGCTTCGGCCCAGCGGGGCCAGCGCCCACAGGCCAAGCAACAGGGCGAAGAGGCCTCACGTTCGCTGGCCCCACTGGGTGATCAGCTTCAGAGCCGGCGCCAACAGATGCAGCAGGAGTGGCGCAAGCAAGTGGTACAGGCAATGGATCAGGCGTTGAGCGAGACGAGCCGCCTCGCCGAGCGCCAGCTGCGACTCCAGGAACAGCTGCGCGATGCGGGCACGGCGGACGCATCCACCCGGGCGGAGCAGGCCGCCATCGAAGAGGGAGTCCAGAAAGTTCTGGAGCAGGTGCGCCAGGCAGGGGGGAAAAACGCGCTGGTTCCTCCCCAGATCGGCGCCGCTCTGTCCGCCGCCCAGTCCCGCATGCAGCAGGCCCGGGAGGCGATTTCGTCGGCAGCCCCCAATAGCCGGGAAGCGGCCGATCAAGCCGGCGAAGCCGTAGATGGCCTGAATGCGGCGGCCCACCAGCTGCTGCGTGCCCGGGGGGACGTTTCCGGGTCCCAGTCCGGATCCGGTCTGGCCGAGACCCTCGAACGCCTGGCGCAGCTGGCGCAGCAGCAGGGCGGACTGGGGCAACAGGGTGCGGGCCTGCTGCCGATGGCGGGCGGCGGAGCCATTCGGGAGCAGCTGCAGCGACTCGCGGCCCGGCAGCGTGCGCTCGCCCAGGAGCTGGAGAAGATGCGCGGCCAGGGCAGCATCCCCGGGGCCGGGGAGATGGCCGACGAGGCGGAGCAGCTCTCCCGCAGGCTGGAGGCGGGGCGGCTGGAGCGGCAGACGGTGGAGCGTCAGCAGCGGCTATTCCGGCGGATGCTCGACGCCGGCCGGACCCTACAGGGTCGTGAGGAGGACGAGAAGAAAGAGCGGCAGAGCACCACCGCCACCAGCGACAGCATCCACCTGCCGCCGGCGCTCAGAGCTCGTCTGGAAGACGAGCACCGGCGCCTGAGAGTGCCCACCTGGGAGGAGCTGCAACAGCTCTCGCCGGAGGAACGACGCCTCGTAGTAGATTACTTCCGCCGCCTCTCTCAGCCCTCCTCAAGGTGATCTGATGGTTTTGCGTCCGGCCCCATGGACACTCCTGCTTCTTCTCCTGCTACCGGATCCTGCCTGGGCGCAGCGGCCTGAGATGACGCGCGCCTTCGATCTCGAGCGCCGCGGCGACTACGCGGCGGCGATCGCGGCATATCGCGCCGTATTGGTGGACCGCCCCGCTGACGTGTCTGCACTGCTTGGCCTGGAACGCTCGCTGCTGCCGCTCAATCGCGGGGCGGAGATCCTGCCGGCGGTGCGAGCGGCGCTGGACGCCGCGCCCTCGAGCTCTGCCGTGCTCGGTATTGCGCTGCGGGCATGGGCTGCCGTCGAGCAGCCGGACAGCGTGAGGGCGATGGCCGAGCGTTGGGCCCGCATGGCTCCCACCGAGGAAGCGCCGTACCGAGAATGGGGCGCCGCCGAGCTGGGCCGGCAGAACCGGGCGGCCGCGCGGGCGGCCTACCTGCGTGGGAGGGTAAGACTGGGCCGGCCCGACGCGATGTCGGCCGAGCTGGCGCAGCTGTCGCTCTCTGAAGGGGACTACAACGCCGCCTTGCGTGAATGGCTCCTGGCCGTTCGCCGGCTCCCGGGCTATCGCGCCACCGCGATCGCGACGCTAAGCCAGGCACCCGTGGCGGCGCGAGCCGACCTCCTGCGCCAGCTGGTGCGCGAGCCGGATCTCGCGGCGCGGCGCATCGAGGCCGACCTGCGGGCCCGCTGGGGCGATCCTCTCGGCGCCGTGCGCATCCTGTCCCTCGCGCTTCCGCCCGATCGGGTCCAGGCCATCGCGGTGCTTCGCGGCGTTCTGGACCAGCTCAGAACGCTTCGGACCTCCCCCGCCAGGCAGGCCGAGGGCATGGTGCTCGAGGCCATAGCCGCCCGCTCGCCCGAAGTGCAGGCCTCCCGCCTTCGGCTCGAGGCCGCGCAGGCGTACACCGCGGGCGGAGACCGCGCCGCCGCGCGCAGGATGCTGGGCGGTCTGGCGGACGACCGGGCGGCACCGCAGTCGGTCGCGGCCGATGCAGCCACTACTCTGATCACCGTGCTCATCAGCGAGGGCAAACCGGACCAGGCCGCCCAGCGACTCGTGGAGCTCCAGCCGAAGCTGTCGGCTGACGAGTACGACAACCTGCGACGGCGAATCGCAGAAGGGTGGCTGAAAGCGGGCGACCTCCGACGCGCCGATTCAGCGGTGGTCCGGGACAGCAGCGTCGAGGGGTTAGCGTTGAGCGGGAAAATTCGACTTTATCGCGGCGACATCAAGGGTGCTGTCGACTTGCTCAAGGCCGCCGGTCCCTACGCGGGAGACCGGGCCGACGCGACTCACCGTACCGCGCTTCTTGCCCTACTGCAGCCGCTGGAGCGGGACAGCATGGCCGAGCTGGGCAGCGCTCTGTTCCATCTCGAGCGGGGCGACACGGTCAACGCGATCGCCGGTCTCGAGCGCGCCGGGTCGGATCTGCCGCCCGACCGGGGTGGTGCCGAGCTGCACCTCCTGGCGGGGCGGCTTGCCGGCGCTGCGGGCAAGCCGGGCGACGCGGAGCGTCTGCTGCGTGCCGCCGCGGTGAAGGAGGCACCGGCCACGGCGCCGGCCGCCGGGCTCGCCCTTTCTGATCTGCTCATGACCACCCAGCGGCAAGCGGAGGCGGTCCAGGTGCTGGAGCATCTGATCCTCACATACCCCGGTAGCGCCCTGGTCCCTCAGGCCCGGCGCAAGCTGGACGCGGCCCGCGGGGCGGTGCCCCGTACATGAGGCGCCGGGAGTTCGTCTCGTGGACTGGCGCCGGCCTGGCCGCCATGGCGCCCGGATCATCCTGGCTGGGGCGCTGGTCGAGCGCGCCGTGGCTGCTGGTTCCGATGGACGACGCACAGACAGATCATCTGAAAGCTTATGGACTTACCTATCGTGCGCTAAAGCGGGGTGTGAAGGCGGAGTGGATGCTGAATTACCGCAGCGGGGCGTTCCTGCTGCCGAGTGATGCGGGAACCACCCGGGATGCGGCATTGGCGGGTGTCATGGTAGAGCCGCTGGAAGATTCCCAGCTAGTCCAGATTCGTGGCAGCCTCCGGGACGGAAACATGGACGCCGTGCCGCTGGAGAAGCCGCCCAAGATCGCGGTATATGCGCCGCCCAACGCGCCCCCTTGGGATGATGCCGTGACCATGGCGCTCAACTATGCCGGCATCGAGTTCGAGAAGGTGTGGGATGCAGAGGTCCTGGGCCAGAAGCTCAAGACCTACGACTGGCTCCATCTGCACCATGAGGACTTTACCGGCCAGTACTCCAAGTTCTTTCTCAATTACGCCGGCTCCGCCTGGCTGGTAGAGATGGTAGAGCGCAATCGGGCCATGGCCCGCTCGCTGGGGTTTCCCTCGGTGCCCGCGGAAAAGGCCGCGGTCGCCGCGGCCATATCGAACTTTGTAGACCAGGGCGGCTTTCTGTTCGCCATGTGCACCGCCACCGAGACGCTCGATCTGGCGCTCGCTGCCAACGGCGTGGACATCGCGGCGTCGTATGCCGACGGCGACCCGATGGACCCGAACGCTACCGCCCGCCTGAAGTGGGATCGGGCGTTCGCCTTTCGCGACGCGCACCTCGAGCTGAGTCCTACCACCCCGGTCTACTCCGATATCGACGGACATCAGGTGAACTCGCCCGAGCGCCGGCAGCCACTCGGCTCATACTCGCTGTTCAACTTCAGCGCCAAGATCGATCCGGTCGCCACGATGCTGGTGCAGAACCATCGTCAGGTGATTCCCGACTTCTACGGCCTCACGACGTCATTCAATCGGAAAACCCTGAAGCCGGGTGTCACGGTCCTGGCCGAAGAGGCCGGCGCTCCCTGGGTCAAGTACATCCATGGGGAGCACGGGCAGGGCACCTGGACTTTTTTCGGGGGCCACGACCCTGAAGACCCGCAGCATCAGATCGGCGATGCTCCCACCGACCTTTCCCTGCATCCGCATTCGCCGGGGTACCGCCTCATCCTCAACAACGTCCTTTTCCCGGCGGCCAAGAAGAAAGAACTGAAGACTTGAGCGAGCGCATAGCTCCGGGCGTCCGGGCCTACCTTGCGAGTGAGATCTCCCGAGCCGGCGGACGGGAAGTGTGCTTCGTGGCCCAGATGGATGGCGACGGGGTCGTGACCGCCGCTCGGGTGGTCTCGCGCGGCACGCCCGATATGGTGCTGGCGCTGCCGGGCGGAGCGTCGCGGGGCGAGGTGCTCCTGCACAACCATCCCAGCGGCGTGCTGGAGCCGTCCGCGGCCGATCTCAACGTGGCGGCGGGGCTGCACGATGCCGGCGTCGGGTTTGGGATCCTGAACAACGAGGCCAGCGACCTCTTCATGGTGGTCGAGGTCCCGCGCGAACGGCCGGTAACGCCGATCGATCCGTTCGACATCATCGACACGCTGGGAGAGAAAGGTCCGGTGGCGGGCCAGCTGCGTCGCTACGAGGATCGCAGGAGCCAGCGGGATATGGCGGCCCACATCGCGGACGGTTACAACGAGGGTGGTGTCCAGCTGCTGGAGGCCGGCACCGGGGTGGGGAAGTCGTTCGCCTATCTGGTACCGGCCCTTGCCTGGGCCCGCGCCAACGGCGAGCGCACCGTGGTGAGCACCAACACCATCAACCTCCAGGAACAGCTGGTGGGCAAGGACCTTCCGCTCCTGCGCAAGGCGTTGTCGGCTGACGGCTACACCCCGACGTTCGCGTTGCTCAAGGGCTGGCGCAACTATCTCTGCCTCGCCCGCATGCACCAGGCGGTGTCGGCCCAGCGCACCTTGCTGGAGCAGGACAAGCTCGACGAGCTGATCGGCATCTCGGAGTGGGCCGGACACACCGCCGACGGGACCCTGAGCGATCTACCGGTCACGCCGAGCAGCGAGGTGTGGGACGAAGTGAGCGCCGAGCCGGATCTCTGCATGCGGCTCAAGTGCTCCGAGTTCGACCGGTGCTTCCTCTTTCGCGCCCGGCGGCGCGCCGCGGAAGCCGACGTGGTGGTGGTCAACCATCATCTCCTGGCGGCCGATCTGTCGGTCCGCCGGACCACCGAGAACTGGCAGGAGGCCGCGGTGCTGCCGCCCTATCAGCGTCTCATTCTGGACGAGGCCCACCACCTGGAGGATGTTGCCGCCAACCACCTGGGCATTCAGGTCACCAGTCGTGCGGTGCGGCGGCTCTTGTCGCGCTTCGAACGGAACGGACGGGGGCTCGCGCCGACGCTGTCCTACGAGCTGCAGAGCCGGGGCGACCTGCTGAGCCGCGCCAGCCTGGACATCCTCCAGCAGCGGCTCTTGCCGGCCATCACCGATGCCCGGCGCGCCAGCGACGCATTGTTTACTCGACTCTACCAGCGGCTGGAGAACGTCCCCGGCGGACAGCAGCGGTTGGATGACGACTTTGCCACCGATCCGATCTGGCCGGAAGGACTCGGATTCGATCTCGATGCCACGCTGGGCGCGTTCCGGTCGCTGCGTGATTCGGTTGAGACCATTGCTGATCGCCTGTCGCAGGCCGAGGAAAGCGAGCGGCGGGGGCAGCTCCTCCAGGAGCTTCGGGGGGTGATGCGTCGGCTGGAGGCGATTTCGGACGGGCTCAACCGGTCGCTCCGGCCCGCGGCAGGGGGTGCGCCGACGGTTCGGTGGATGGAGCGGACCACTCGGGGCCAGCACGTCGGCCTGTCGGCGGTGCCGCTCGATCTGGCACCGGTCCTCCGGGAGCTGCTCTTCGACCGGCTCCGGACCGTCGTCCTCACCAGCGCCACCCTCGCTGCCGCGGGCGAGTTCTCCTTCCTGGAATCGCGGCTGGGGCTTGGTGGGGACGCATCACCGGTGAGCGTGCGTGAGATCTTCCCTTCGCCCTTCGACTACCCGTCGCAGTGCCTCTTCGGGGTCCCCAACGATCTTCCGGAGCCGCGCGAGGATGAGCCGGGCCACGGCGCCGCGGTGGTCCAGGTGGTCACCGATCTGGCCTATGCGTCGGACGGAGGGATGTTCGTGCTGTTCACCAGTCATGCCGCCTTGAGACGGGCAGCGAGCGAGCTGCGCCTGTGTCTGGGCGACCGCTGGCCCATTCTGGTCCAGGGCGAGTCGCCCCGGGATGTATTGTTGCGGCGCTTTCGTGAGCTGGAGAACGCCATCCTGCTCGGCACCGACTCATTCTGGGAGGGAGTAGATGTGCCCGGTCGCGCGCTGCGCACGCTGGTGCTCAACAAGCTGCCGTTCAAGGTGCCATCGGAGCCCATCACCGCCGCACGGTTGGAGCGGCTGGCCGAGGAAGGCTTCGATGGATTCATGAACTATCTGTTGCCGCACGCCGCCTTGAAGCTGAAGCAGGGGTTCGGCCGGCTGATCCGGAGCCGCGAGGACACCGGCGTCGTCATTCTGCTCGATAGCCGCGTCGTCACCAAGCGGTATGGTCCACTGCTGCTCAGCGGGTTGCCCCGGGCCGAACGGGTACTTGGCAGCTGGGCCCAGATCCGCACCAAGTGTGAGGACTTCTTCGCCCGTCAGGGGATCGGAGCGGCAGTATGATGCCGGTGCATCCCACCAAGATCATCGGGATCGGTCGGAACTACGTGGAGCATGCCCGCGAGCTCGGCAATGAGATGCCCGAGGTCCCCATCATCTTCTTCAAGCCACCCAGTGCTTTGATCGGCACCGGTGAGACTATCCACCTTCCGGACGTCTCCACCCGGGTGGAGTTCGAGGCTGAGATCGGCGTCGTCATCGGGAAACGCCTCCGCCATGCCGACGCCGCGGCCGCCGAGCGAGCCATTGGCGGCTATGTGTGCGTGAACGATGTTACCTGCCGGGACCTCCAGAAGAAGGACGGCCAGTGGGGCAGGGCCAAGGGGTTCGACACCTTCTGTCCGGTGGGTCCGAGGATGGTCAGTGGTCTGGATTGGCGGAGTCTGGAGCTGGTATGCCGCGTCAACGGCACCCAGCGCCAACGTGCCCGAGCCACTGACATGCACTTTTCGATTCCGGAGCTGGTGTCTTTCCTGAGCGGCGTGATGACGCTGGAGCCGGGAGACCTCATCGCCACTGGAACACCGGCCGGCACCGCTCCGCTGCAGGACGGTGACGTCGTCGAAGTAGAGATCCCCGGGATAGGTATTCTCTCCAACCCCGTGCAGGGGCCGGACCGACGATGATCAGCTTCAGCCAGCGAGTCCAGAGCCTCCCCGGCTACCCACTGGCCGAGATTCCGTCCATCAAACGGCGCCTGCTCGAAGCCGGAGTGGATGTGATCGACCTCGGTGCCGGCGACAACGATACCCCTCCTCCGGAGGTGGCGGTGCAGGCCATGACCGCTGCTCTCAGGAACCCCGCGCTCAGCAAATATGGATTCCAGCAGGGACTGCCGGAGTTCCGTCAGGCCGCATCTCGCTGGATCGAGCGGCGTTTCGGGGTCCACTTCGATCCGGCGACCGAGACCTTGCCGCTGATCGGCTCGAAGGAGGGGCTCTCCCACCTGCCGTTTACAGTGATCAATCCCGGCGACGTGGCGATCGTACCGGAGCCGGGGTACCAGGCCTACATCGGCGGCGCGCTGCTCGCCGGCGCCGACCCCTACATCGCCCCGCTTCGCGCCGAGAACGACTTTCTACTCCGCCTGGATCAGGTGCCCCGTGACGTGCTTCGACGGGCAAAAATCGCGTTCGTGAACTATCCCAATAACCCGACGGCGGCCGTGGCGACCGCGGCATATCTTGAGCGTACGGTCGCCATCTGTAGGGAGCACAGCATTCTGCTGGCCTATGACAATGCCTACTGCGATCTCACATTCGACGGGTATCGCGCACCCAGCATCTTCGAGACTGCCGGAGCCCGGGACGTGGCCCTGGAGTTCTTTTCCCTGTCGAAGAGCTATTCCATGACCGGCTGGCGCCTGGGCTTCGCCGCCGGCCGAGCCGAGCTTATCGGGGCACTGACCCGGGTCAAGTCCTATGTGGACACCGGGCCCTTCCTGGCGGTGCAGAAGGCCGGCGCCGCCGCTCTCGACGCTGGTGAAAGTTTGGTCGAGCCGATCCGGGTCGAGCTGCAGCGCCGCCGGGATGCGGCCGTGGCTGCGCTCCGGGCCGCGGGCTTCCCCGTAGAACCGCCGAAGGCCGCGATGTACCTCTGGATCCCGCTTCCGGCTGGTGTCGCATCCGCCGGCTTCGCCCGCCGGGCCCTCGAGGAGCTCGGCGTCGTCGTGCTTCCGGGGAGCGGGTTTGGACCGGCGGGGGAGGGCTTCTTTCGCATTGCGTTGACGGTGGAGGCGGCTCGGCTCGAGCTGGCCGCCGAGCGGCTGGGTCAGGCACTCGATCGGGCACGCCGAGGCGCGCTTGCGACAACGCTTTGATCTTCACCTTCGGCAACGCGGCCGGTGGCCCTGGATCGCGATCGTGGCCAGCGTGCTCGCGCACACCCTGCTGCTGTTCGGCTGGATCACCGGCAGGCTGCCGGATGTGCCGCGCCTCCCACGGCAGCTGATCGTGCTGGCGCCTCCAGCCGGCGGGCCCGAGGAGCTGATCACGCCGTACCAGCTGCCCCGGCAAGTGGGCGAGCGGGGAAGCAACCGGCTTCCTCAGCAGCGGCGAGGCAGCCCCGGCCGCCAGCCGCCGCGGGCGGAGCTGCCCCGGCGGGACGAAGCGGTGACAGTGCTGCCCCGGCCCGAGCCGCGTGAACCTCGGGCGCCGACGGGCGAGCCCCCGGCCGCGCGGGCGCCAGTGGGCCGCATCGGTCCGGGGCTCGCGGACGGACAGCTTTGGGTTCGCCCGTTGCCGCTTCCACCCCGAGAGCTGGCGCAACGGCTGTCGCGAAGCCGGGCCGCGCTGCTGGACAGCGCGGTGTCGGTCATCGTGCAGCAGTATCTCGACTCCATCGCAAACGATCCCGGCAGCCAGAATGTCGGGATGCCGGATTGGACGACCGAGGTGATCGGCCGGAAGTTCGGCCTGGACTCGTCGAGCATCTATATCGCCGGCCTCAAGATTCCGGCTGCAGTCCTGGCATTGCTGCCGATTCCCGGCGGCAACATCGATCAGAACCGGGCCTACAGCCACCTGATGGACCTGCGGGCCGACCTCTACTATGCAGCGCGGCGAGCGGAAACCATGGAGGAGTTCAAACAGGTGATTCGTGAAATCCGGGCGCGGAAGGAGCGCGAGCGCGAGATGGAACGGAATCAGCGGACGGCGCCGCCCCCCGAGACCCCGGCGACACCATGAAGCTCGTCGACACCGACGAGACGGTGGTTCTCGTCACCGGTGCGTCGCTCACCGCCGAGGAGCGAGATCGTCCGCTCGCCTACCGCCTGAAGGCCGAGATCGACCAGCGGGGCATAGGGCATGCGTACCGGCGCGCCGTGGTCGTGGCCGATCTCTGGTATTTGCAAAACCGGATCTTTCACCTCAATCCGACTATCGCCATCGGGGGACCCGGCGCCAATGCGGTGTCGCACGGGTTCTCCGAAGAGTTGCCCACCGTCTATTCCCGCGATGAGCAGATCTTCGTTCAGGCCGATTTCGAGGGTGAGCTGAAGCGGGCGAGCCTGTGGGGAACCGACGCGGCGAATACATCGGCGGCAGTTGACGCGTTCATGGCGAATGGATTCCTGGATGATCTGCTGAGCCGGATCTGGCGGTTTCGAACGGGCGTGTTTGTCTGAGAGTGAAAAGTGAAAAGTAAAAAGTGAAGAGTGAAGAGGCTTGAGGGTTAAGATGAGAGGGCGAACGTGAGGGCAAGGGATAAGTCTTCACTTTTCACTCTTCACTTTTCACTCTCTTTCTACAGCCCAAGCAGATCCGACAGCGCCCGGTCCACGACCTCCGACGTCCCTCCCTCGATGATTTTCTTCAGCACATCGGCCGTCTCCAGCGGCAAGCTCTCCGGATGCACCCGGTCCCGCTCGAATCGCACGATATTTCCCAGCGGAATCGGGGCCACCCGGGGGTCCTCCTCATCCTCCGATTCGGATTCGATGGTGGACTCATAGCCGGAGCTGGGCACGCTGGCGGCCCACGGCTCCTCGGCCTCCTCACCCTCCTCCTGGGCCAGCGGCACCATCGCGAACAGCTGGCATTGAAGCCCGGGCGGGGCCAGCCGGGCGACCAGCACTACCTGAAGCGGCTCATCGAAGAACCCGTGCTCTTCGATCTGGGCCCAGGCCTCCGGCGTCAACACCGCACGCGCCACCATCCGGCCATTTCGGAAAGTTCCCATGCAAACCATCCCATCAGGAACCCGCTCGTCCTCGACCAGCGCCACCTCCAGCTGGACCGGGTCTTCCGTCGCGGCGATGGCGGCGGGACCGGGTACTGGGTTCTCGCCGGAGGGCTCAGGGGCAGCTGTCATGTGGAATCAGTAGAGGGGAGCGCCCGATAGGGCAAGCGGGCGGAAAGGACGGGAGGGACGGAAAGGACTGGAAGGGAAACGCACTGGAGGAAATGAGTCTAGGGATTCGAGGTTTTTGGTGGGCGAATTTCTCCCGAGTCTGTGATGACTGCTCCCGTCAAGCCGAAATCTTCGGCCGAGAGCCGCCGCACGAGATGAATCGCTGAGCGGTCCGGATCGGGTAGGGGGCCGGTCCGGGGCCGCTGCAGCATCGGCACCAGGCGTGCTGCCTGCAGGGTCCGTCGGTCGGAGAACTCCAGCTGCAGCACGCCGGTGATTCCGAGCGGCCCACTGAGATTGAAGCCGCGGTAGGTGGCAAAGTTCCCCAGCGAATACGCGATGAGCCGATCGCGGTAGAACTCGATTCCGCGCAGCACGTGCGGGCCGTGTCCAATCACGGCATCGGCGCCGGCGTCGATGACCGCCCGCGCCCACCGACGCAGGTCGCCTCTCGGCTCACGCCCCAGTGACTCCGCCACCTCGCTGGTGTGCACCGCTTTCGCTCCCTCGGCACCGCCGTGAAAGGTGACGATCAGCAGATCCACCAACGGGCGAATGGAGTCCACCACGGCGGCGCTGCCCTCGATCTCGAGCAGGTTGTACGCGTAGGGATAGGTCGTGAAGCCTACCAACCCCACGGTCGTGAGACTGTCCCCGTGTCGAACGGTGTCCACCGAAATTTGTCCCAGCGGACCGTAGAGACGAACACCCAAACGGCGCAGCGTCGCTTCGGTTGAGGTCCGGCCGGCCGGCCCGAGGTCGTTGGCGTGGTTGTTGGCGAGATTCATATGAGTGAATCCGGCCTCGACCAGCCGCGGTGCCAGCATCGTAGGTGTCCGAAAGGCGTAGCAATTGGAACGGGTCTTTACCGAGACGGTGTCTCCTTTGAGCCGCCTGCGGCGCTTTTCGCTGGCGTTCAGGGGGACAAGACACTTCACCGACGTGCCGGTATCTGCCAGCACTCCCTCGAAGTTGCCGACCACCAGATCCCCCACCAGGCTGGGGCGCGCCTGGTCCAGCAAGCCACGGCCGCTATTGGGCGGCACTCCGTCGGGCAGGGTCGTCGTGCCGAGGTTGATGTCACCCACGAACGCCAGACGGACCGGCGCGTAGAGCCGGGCCGGCGGGGTGGGTTCGATCAAGGGGGAAGGAGGCGATACCGTGTCGGCGCGCTGCGCCGGAGGAACCGGCTGTGGCTCAGGCTGGGGCGGAGGTGCGGACTTGGCGCACCCCAGTGCGGCCGCCAACACTAATCCCCAATGACTTAGTCTCACTTTGAGTTGGTGCTCAGGCCCCAACGTTCCGGAGTACTCTTCAACGTCTTGATGCTGCTTTGGGGGCCTACGACGAACAGGAGCTCGTTAACCGGCTCCGAAACAGTGGAGCCAGTCAGTGCTACTCGAACTGGCTGCATCACATCGCCGAGCTTGAGATTGTTCGACTCGGCGGCGCCCTTGAGGGCCGCCAATATCTGATCCGGCTTCCACTCTGCAGCTGTGAGGGACTCGAGCGCAGTTACAGCGAGCGCGCGATTCTCGACGAAAGCAGGACCCATCTTGCGGATGAGAGCCTCTCCCTTGGGGTCCGGACGGGAACGCGACGGATCCAGCCGCACGGCCACCTGTTCGGCAATGTGCAGGATGGTACGCGACCTCGCCTTCACCGCGTCGATCAGCGGACGAATGTCGCGATCGTGCCTCACTCCCATGCGTGAAAGCTGACGCTGTACCGGCTCGAGCAGCTCCTCCGCCGGCAAGGCCGACAGGTACTGCCCGTTCATCCACTCCAGCTTGGTGGTGTCGAAGACTGCGGCCTTCTTCTGGATGCCGTCCAGCGTGAAGAGTCTCACCATCTCCTCGTCCGGCATGATCTCGCGGTCTCCGCCGGGGCTCCAGCCGAGCAATGCGAGAAAGTTGCGCATCGCCGCCGGAAAGATGCCCTGCTCCTGGTAGTCACCCACCGCGGTCGCGCCGTGCCGTTTGGAGAGCTTCTTCCCGTCCGAGCCCAGAATCATGGGAACGTGAGCAAAGACCGGCGGCTCGTGGCCCAGAGCACGGTACAGGGCGATCTGCTTCGGGGTGTTGGAAATGTGGTCGTCGCCCCGGATCACATGGGTGATGGCCATAGCGATGTCATCCGACACGACCGCGAGGTTGTAGATGGCGGTGTTGTCGCTCCGCAGTATCACGAAGTCGTCGAGATCGCGTCCCTGGAAGCTGATGCGGCCATGAACCGCGTCGTCCCACGCGATCTCGGCGTCCTGCAGCAGGAAGCGGATGGTCGAGGGTGCCCCCGCGGCAACCCGCGCGTCGATTTCGGCGGCGCTCAACCGGTAGCAGCGGCGATCGTAGCGAAAGCCCGCCCCAGAGGACTCGGCGCGGGCGCGCTGAGCGTCCAGCTCCTCCCGGGTGCAGAAGCAGCGATAGGCCTTGCCCTGCGCGAGGAGCCGCTCCGCATCGGCCTGATGCCGGGATGCATATTCCCCCTGGAAATACGGCCCCTCATCCCAGGAAATGCCAAGCCAGGTGAGGCCATCGAGAATGACCTTCGTGTGCTCCGGTGTGCTGCGCTCGCGATCGGTGTCCTCGATTCGCAGTACGTGCGTGCCTCCGGTATGCCGGGCAAACAGCCAATTGAAGAGCGCAGTACGGGCGCCGCCGACGTGCAGGTAGCCAGTGGGAGACGGAGCGAAGCGGACGCGTGGTTTCATAGAAAGGGCGTAAACAGTGAACGGTGAACGGTAAACGGGAGGCGGCAGGTAAGAACCCGTTCACCGTTTACTGTTCACCGTTTACGCTGTCTGATATAGACGGAGCGGGAGGGATTCGAACCCTCGATAGGGGTTGACCCCCTATGCCGGTTTAGCAAACCGGTGCCTTCAGCCACTCGGCCACCACTCCAGGTTCGGCAGCGAGGGCGGAAATTAACACGCTGCCTGCGCTTGCGCACCCCCGCCGTGAAGCGATACCGTTGCGCATTCATTCCCTCATTTCTCCGGACAGGAGCCCCTCATGCGCGCGCGCATGGCCGTAGCAGGTGGCGTGGTACTCTTCCTTACCGGGATCGCCGGCGCCAGGCCTCTCGTGTCCCGGACCAATCCCTCCGTCGCGCAGCTCGACTGGCTGGCGGGCTGCCTGGAGATGCGCTCCGGTGACCGACTGGTGGAAGAGCATCGTATGGCCGTTCGCGCCGGCTCGATGCTGGGGATGGCACGGACGACATCTGGAAAGGGTCTGGGTGAGTTCGAGCTCACCCTGATTCACGAGAAGGATGGGAAGATCGTGTTCGAGGCGCGGCCCAGCGGCCAGCCCGTGGCCACGTTCACCGCGACCGTGGCCGGTCCCGACAGCGTAGTCTTTGGGGCCCCTGATCACGACTATCCCCAGATCGTCGGCTACCGGAAAGCCGGGCCGGATTCAGTGGTCGCATGGATCGATGGGAAGGCAGGGGGAAAGCCCCGCCGGAGTGAATTCCGCTACCGCCGGGTTGCTTGTCCTGGGCAGCGGGATTAGGCGCTCGCCGCCGCCCTGCAGGAGACCGGCGGCGGGGGATCCACCCAGCGAATAACGCGCAAGATTGTGCAGGGCCGAACGATCCAGTGGGCTGGCGAAACTCGGCGAACGAGCCATACTTCGCCCATGGCGCAGCCCCAACTCGCGAGGACCAACTCGGCCGCAACCGAGCGGCCCGCCGGCGGCTATACGGTGCTTGTGGTCGACGACGAGGAGGCTGTTCGCCATCTTGCCTGCCGCATGCTGACCTGGACCGGTTATCAGGCTCTCGAAGCCGGCCACGCGCGCGAGGCCATTGCCACCATCGAACAGCACGCGGGCGCCATTCACCTCATTCTGACTGATATCAAGATGCCCGGCATGAACGGCCGGGAGCTAGGCCGCTACGTGGAGCAGCGCTGGCCGGGGAAGCGCATTCTTTACATGTCCGGCTTTGCCTCCGAGGTCTTCCAAGGCGGGCTCCTCGAAAACGGGGCTCCGTTCCTTTCCAAGCCCTTCACCCAGGAAGACCTGGTCCAAAAAGTCCGCTCCCTCCTGGCGGGTTGAGCGCTCCGCTCCATCCCTGCCTGTTGCCAGTCTGGCGGCAGTCCCCAACCGGCATGCGCGGCGGGCGGGCAGCAGATTTCTGTGGCGCCTGCCCGTCATACACAGGCTGCCCAAGCGCTAACTCCCGTGATGGGAGGGGGTCTAGATGGCATAAATGTTGATCTTTGCGCGGCTATCTTCTAGCCTTTAGCCGAGTGGTATCTCCTGAAATGACCGTATCATGACAGCAGGGGGACTGGTGGTATCCGCACCAAAACAACCCTCTGGAATATCTGGGGGCCGTGGAGTTCCGTTGCGTATCATCTGTCCTACCTACTGGTATCCCCAGCACGCCAGCGACACCCAGGCCACGTACGTCCACGATATCAACCGGCACCTGGTGCGCCGGGGGCACTCGGTCACGGTGGTCACGCCCGGCGATCCTTCGCTGTCCCGGGAGGACGAGTTCGACGGTGTCCGCATCGTCCGGTTTCCGCTGAACCTCCCCGCCGATCTCACCTACGGCCGGGTAGCCCAGAGCCGGGTAAGCTGGTTGGGGAGGTTTGCCCGGGTGGCTGTCATGGCCAACTACCTCGAGGCCCAGCACCGGGCCATCATGGCGGAGGCCCGGGAGGGAAATACCGACGTCATTCACGCCCACTGGGCTATTCCCACCGGTCCGGCTGCGGTGATGGCCGCCCGGAAGCTCGGAGTGCCCAGCGTCATCACCATGCACGGGGGTGACGTCTATGTGAATCCGGAACAGGGATACGACTTTCCCACCCGCTGGTACGTGCGGCCCGCACTCCGTTGGACTCTGCGTCACGCGGGCGCTCTGACCGCAATCACTGAGGACTGCCGCCAGCACGCACTGCGAGCCGGTGCCCCTGCCGACCACATCCGGTTGGTCTTCAACGGGACCGACCTGCGGCGATTCAGTCCCAGTGAGAACGGACGGTCCGAGCTGCGGTACGGCCCGCACATGATCTTTGCCTGTCGGCAGCTCTTTCCCCGGAAAGGAATCCGTTTCCTCCTCGAGGCCGCGGCCCAGCTGAAGCCGAGGTTCCCGGATCTGAAGGTCGTGCTGGCCGGCGATGGCTTCGAGCGCCCCGAGCTGGTCCGGCTGGCCTCCGACCTCGGCATCGGTGCCGACGTGACCTTTCTCGGATGGGTCCCGAACGTCGACCTGCCGCCGTACTATCGAGCCGCGGCAGTGTCTGTCATTCCGTCGCTGGAGGAGGGCTTCGGCATTCCCGCCGCGGAGGCGATGGGCTGCGAGGTACCCGTGGTAGCCAGCGATGCGGGAGGATTGCCCGAGGTGGTCGAGCACGGCGTCACCGGCCTGGTGGTTCCGCGCGGAGACTCGGGTGCGCTGGCAAAGGCGATCGGATCGCTGCTGGCGGATCCGGATTCGCGCCGGGTCATGGGCCAGGCGGGCCGGGCCCGGGCGCTCCGCTTGTTCGATTGGGACCGCTCGGCCGAGCAGTTCGAGCAGCTCTACCGAGAGATCGGCGTCAGGGCGGCGCGGTGACCGAGCGGTTCTTCGCATTCCGCTGGGACGTCGATCATCGCGTCTGCGTCACCGATGGCCTTCCGAAGATCCGCGATGTATGCCGGGACTTCGGCGTGCCGAACACGTTCTTCGTGAACATGGGCCGTTCCACCAACCTGATAGAGTGGATCGGCAGCGGCATGGCGCGCTCCAAGGCCAAGTTGGCGGACCGGGAAGCCGTCCATCTGATCAAGAAGACCGGTTGGCCCCGTTTCATCATCGAGACCGCTCTCTCGCGGCCGGTCGGCCTCTCGTTCGTGCCGCTCCTGCAATCGCTTCAGGCCGAGGGCCATGAGCTCGGCCTCCACGGCGGCATGGATCACGTCGTGTGGAGCCGCCGCTTTCACGAGCTGCCCGACCGCACGCTTCAGGCCGACGTCGAGCAATCGTATAGGCACTTCGTCCGTCATTTCGGAAAGCCGGCCGGGTTCTCGTCTCCCGGCTTCTACTCCGACGAGCGCGTGATGGCGCTGCTGGACCGACTGGGATTCATCTACAATGGGGACGCCATCGGCGGCGAGCCGCGCCGAGCCACCGTACGAGGTGGAGCCGTCGGACATTGGACCATTCCGGTGACATTGTCCGGGCCGCGCACCATTCCTTTCCTCGAATACCACGGCGCCCGCGGCACGCCCGAGCCGGAAGTGCTGCGCCTGTTCAACCAGCACCTCGACGCCAACGACTCGGTCATCCTGTACGGCCACCCGTGTTACGAGGGAGTGCGGGACAGGATTCTGCGCCAGATATTTGCGACAGTGGTCGAGCGGGGCTTCCGCTTCGTGACCATGCAGACCATGGCGGAGCGGTTGCGGGCAGTCGCGCTCGAGCGATGATCCGCGTACTCAGCGTCTTCGGGACTCGCCCGGAGGCCATCAAGATGGCGCCAGTGGTGCAGGCCCTGCAGAACGCGCCGGATCGCTTCGAGAGCATTGTCTGCGTATCCGCGCAGCATCGCTCCATGCTCGACCAGGTGCTCCAGGTTTTCGGCTTACAGGCGGATCACGACCTGGACCTGATGACCGCCGCCCAATCGCCGGCCGAAGTGACGGCCCGGGTGTTGGAGCGGCTGCCGCCGCTGCTCCGGCAGATGCGCCCCGATCTGCTGCTGGTGCAGGGTGACACGATGACCAGCTTCGCTGCCGCCTTTGCTGCCTATCTCGAGCGCATCCCCTCCGGGCACGTCGAAGCCGGGCTCCGCACCGGCGACCGGTATCAACCCTTTCCCGAAGAGATGAACCGGGTGCTGACCACCCGGCTGGCATCGATCCATTTTGCTCCGACCGCCCAGGCCCGGGCTGCCCTCCTGAGCGAGGGCGTGTCGCCATCTGATGTGCACCTCACTGGCAACACCGTGATCGACGCGCTGCTGGCGACGGTACGGCCGAACTACACCTTTCGTTCTCCCCAACTGGGCTCGCTGGATCCCGGACGCCGACTGGTCCTGGTGACGACCCACCGCCGGGAGAGCTTTGGGGCGCCGCTGGAGTCCACCTGCGCCGCCATTCGGAGCCTGGCGGGCCGTTTCCCAGATCTCCAGTTCGTGCTGCCGGTACATCCCAATCCACAGGTGAAACAGACCGTGGAGCGGCTGCTCTGTGATCTGCCGGGCATGTACCTGATTGCCCCGGTGGACTACGTGGAGTTCGTGCATCTCATGAACCGGGCCTACCTGGTGCTCACCGACAGCGGTGGAGTGCAGGAGGAGGCGCCATCGCTCGGCAAGCCGGTACTGGTTCTCCGGGAAGTGACCGAGCGGCCGGAGGGGGTCGAGGCGGGAACCGCGGTCGTGGTGGGGACCGATCGAGACCGCATCGTGAGCGTGGCGAGTGAGCTGCTCACCTCGAAGCCGGCCTACGAGCGCATGGCGAACGCCGTGAACCCGTATGGTGACGGCAAGGCGAGCGGTCGCATTGTTGAAGCTTTGGCGGAGCGCTTCGGATGAAGCTGCTGGTCACGGGCGGGACCGGATTTATCGGCTCCCATCTGGCGGAGGAGGGCCGCCGCCGGGGCGCGGAGGTGGTCGTCCTGGGCCTCACCGACCGGCCCGAAGAGCAGGCCAATGCCGAGCTGCTGTCGCGCCTGGGCGCAGAGGTCGTGTCCGGCAGCATCACCGATGCGGAGCTCTGCCGCCGGGCCGCCCGGGGCGCCACCCACATCTTCCATCTCGCCGTGGCGATGCGCGAGGGTGGCAAGAGCGACGAGTTCTTCGAGACCATCAATCTGGACGGAACCCGCCACCTGCTGCAGGCGGCAACCACCGAACGAGTCCAGCGCTTCGTGTACTGCAGTACCATAGGCATCTACGGCCACCGCGCGCCCGGTGTCACCCGGGAGGACTCGCCCCTGGCTCCGGGAAACATCTACGAGCGCACCAAGGTCGCCGCGGAACGGCTGGTGCGTGACTTCGTGGACAACTGCACTCTGCCGGCCGTGGTGCTGCGCCCAGCCGACGTCTACGGTCCCCGTGACCAGCGGCTGCTGAAGATGTTCAAGGGCGTGAGCCGGGGCCGCTTCCCGCTCTTCGGCGGTGGGCAGGGCCGCCGCCACATGGTGTATGTAGACGACGTCGTCTCTTCCTTCTTCAAAGCCTGCGAGCGGGAGGAAGCGGTGGGGGAGGGGCTGATCGTCGCGGGCCCGCGGCCCTGTACTCTGCGCGAGCTGCTGGACCGCGTCGCATCGGTCACCGGCAGCAAGCGCTACGGCTTTCGCCTCCCCCTGGTCCCGATGCTGGGTGTGGCGGCTGTGGTGGAGGACATGTGTGCCGCTCTTGCGATCGATCCGCCGATCTACCGCCGCCGGATGGACTTCTTCCACAGCGATTCGGCCTTCGATACCTCGAGGGCCCGCCGGGTGCTGGGCTGGGAGCCCCGGGTAGATTTGGAGGAAGGGATCCGGCGGACGTACGAGGATTACCGGCGCAGCGGGGAACTTTAAAGGAAGCGGGAGTCATCGCGAGCGGCCGGAGGCCGCGTGGCGATCCAGCGGATCCCGTTGTCTGCCACGGGATTGCTTCGGGCGCAGGGCGCCCTCGCAATGACTTTACTTGATACGGGAGATCGTCGTGTCCGAACCGTGGCAGCTCCAACTTTTCCGGCGCTCGCTCAAGAAGAAGCAGACCGTGGACGCGTTGATGAAGCACGTTCCCCGCACCGAGGGCCGTCTCTGCCTGGAGGTTGGGTGTGGCACCGGCCTCACGTCGCATTTCCTGCGCAATCGGGGCGGCACCTGGGTGAGCACCGATTTCGAGCGGGACCACGTACGGTCGGCCAAGCAGCTGGTGGGCGACCGGGTGCTCCAGACCAGCGATGCGGAGCTGCCCTTTCGCAGCGCGTCATTCGACGTGGTGGCGGCTATCAACTTCCTGGAGCACATCGAGGACGACGACGCCTTCTTTCGGGAGATGGTGCGGGTGCTGAAGCCGGGCGGCGATTTCCTCTTCATGGCGCCCAAGGGGGAGAGTGGGCGGCCCGGGTTTGCCCTCAAGAAGCTGCTCGGCTTTACCGCCGACACCGAAGGGTTCGGACACGCACGGGACGGGTATCCTCCCGCCGCTACCCGGGCCCTGATGGAACGCCACGGACTCACGGTGGCCGGCATCGACGACTACTGCCGCTTCTTCACCGAGTCCATCGAAGACCTGCTGAACTATGCGTATCACAAGAAGTCCATGAAAGGGAAAGACACCGAGCAGCAGGACTTTCATGGGGATACTGCGCCGATGTCGGCGGAGGCGCTTAACAAGGTAGGCACTGCCTATAAGGTGTACTCGGCGGTCTATCCCGCCCTGCGGGCCTGGACCATGCTCGACAAACTCATTCCGTTCTCGCCCGGCTATATGATGGTGGCCTGGGGCAGGAAGAAGGCAGCGTAGATGTGCGGCATCGCAGGTAAGGTCGGCCAGGCGCGGGTGACCGACGCCCAGATAGTCAGGATGTGCGACGCTATCGCGCACCGGGGCCCCGATGATTGGGGGACCTTCGTCGAGGGTGGCCTGGGCCTGGGCATGCGGCGGCTGAGTATCGTGGACCTCGCCGGCGGTCACCAGCCCATGACCAACGAAGATGGGACGGTGGTGGTCGTCTTCAACGGCGAGATCTACAACTTTCCCAGCCTGTACGACGAGCTGGTCGCCAAAGGCCACCAGTTCCGCACCCGCTCCGACACCGAAGCGCTGGTGCACCTCTACGAGGAGTACGGCGAGAAGATGGTTGCGCGGCTGCGCGGCATGTTCGCGTTCGCCATCTGGGACCGGACCCACCACAGACTGCTGATCGCCCGCGACCACTTCGGACAGAAGCCACTGTTCTATACCGAGACGGGAGGTCAGCTGACCTTCGCGTCTGAGATCAAGGCGCTGCTGGCCGACGATCCGTCGCTGGCCGAGCTGTCTCCCCGGGCGCTGGACCAGTACCTCACCATGCGGTTCGTTCAGCCCCCCGAGACCTTCTTCAGCCGGGTGCGCCAGCTGCCTGCCGCGCACTACATGGTGTGGGAAAACGGACGTAGTCGAATCGAGCGCTACTGGGACCTGAACTACGGCCCCAAGTGGACCTACTCGGAAGCGGAGACACTGGACCGCATCGATGAGCTGCTGGCGGAGACGGTGAAGCTCCACCTGTTGAGCGATGTCCCCGTCGGAGCGTTTCTGAGCGGCGGACTGGACTCGACGCTGATCGCCTCGTACGCCGCCCGAACCCTCGGTCCGGAGCTCCGGACCTTCTCGATGGGCATTCCCTATCGGGACCTCAACGAGCTGCCGTACGCCGCTGCCGTCGCGGCACGCTATGGCACTCAGCACCATGCCGAGGAAGTGACGCCAAGCGTGGTGGACGATCTGCCTCGGCTCGTCTCGGCGCTGGACGAGCCCGCCGACCCGCTCTCCATCTGCCTGCTGCACCTCGCGAAGCTGACGGCGCGCCACGTGAAGGTGGTCCTCGGCGGCGATGGAGGAGACGAGCTCTTCGGCGGCTACGACCGCTACGCGGCGAACCGCTGGCTGGACGGCTATCGCGCGGTGCCGGAGGTCATCAGAAACGTGGTCGCCAACCAGGTGCTGCGCCGGTTGCCGGATCAGTTCACCTTCAAGAGCGTCACCCACAAGCTCC
Source organism: uncultured Gemmatimonadales bacterium (assembly GCA_963840165.1). Taxonomy (GTDB): domain Bacteria; phylum Gemmatimonadota; class Gemmatimonadetes; order Gemmatimonadales; family GWC2-71-9; genus CAVVWJ01. Next base: position 273,723 of record CAWIXT010000002.1, on the reverse strand, counting down.
GTTGGGTGGACCTGATGGCTCGGAAGACGGGCGGCGAGCGCTACTCGGAGAGCCTGCAGTTCTTCTGGTTCAACGAGGCCCACCGGAGCGAGCTGTACGCCCCCGGCTACCGGGACCAGTTGCTCGGTACCCGGCCGGACGCCTGTCTGCTGGACCTGTACGCCGCGCCCAACGCCGAGGAGCCGATCGACCGCATGATGTACGTGGATGCGGCTTCGCGCCTCCCGGGGCAATCGCTGACGATTCTCGACCGTGCCACCATGGCATACAGCCTGGAGTCTCGCTCGCCCTTCCTGGATCCCCGATTCGCCGAGTTCATGGCCCGGGTGCCGACGAATCTCAAGATCCGGGGCCGGCGGCTGCGTTATCTCGAGCGACGCCTGGGTGAGAAATACCTCCCAGCCGAGGTGCTCGCGCGGAAGAAGCAGGGGTTCGCGTCGCCACTGATGTATATCCTGGAGAACGAAGTCCGGACGCTGGCCCCGCGCCTGCTGCACCGGAGTGAGCTGGTGCGCGACGGCTATCTCCGGGGGGAGCGGGTCAAGCAGATCGTGGACGAGCATCTGGCCCGCCGCTACGACCATGGCAACCGGATATGGCTGCTCCTGAGCGCGGAGGTCTGGTACCGGCGGTACATCAGCCGCCGGTCGGAGGCCGATCTGGAGATGGAGCTGGCTGACCGCATGGCAGAGGCGGGGCCTCCCGCATTGGCCCGGACCGCATCATGAATAGCTCAGCCAGCCCCTCGGCTCCGGCAGCTGCCGGCACCGCGACACCCACCGGAAGGGTGGGGAATCTCCTGCTCTCTTCGTACGACTGGGAGAGCGACCGGGAGACCATCACGCTGGGAGACGCGGTCCAGCGGTTTAGGGATGTGAACGGCTATGTTGGCCTCCCCATTCCAGCTAAGCCGCACTTCCTAAAGTTGTTTCGCAAGCTGATCAATGGATCCCGGGACCCGGAGAAGATCTACTTGGTTCATGACGCGTCGCACGTCCTGACCGGCACCACATTCACCCACAACGAGCCGCCGCTGGTGCTCCTGGCGGGTGAGGCGGCGGAGCAGGGGCTCTATTTCGCGTCCAGGGGGGTGCCCAAGTACGTGGGCTGGATGCTGTTCTACGGTGGAGCCTTCGTGGAGTGCGCCCGGCGGATCGCGTCCTTCCGCCAGGTGGGGCGGGGCATCGCGCTCGGCATCTTCACTCAGGCCTACGATCATGCCCAGCGCACCCGGTTGACCAACCTGTTCGATATCCCCGTAGAGGAGCTCTGGTCGGTACCGGTGGCCGAGGCGCGCCGGCAGCTGGGAATACCGGAGGGGGGAGTAGCGGCGGAGATGTACCGGGATATCCCGATTGGTCGCACGCTGGCGAGTGCACTACGGGAAGAATGGCGGGGGTTCGGCATAGAGCGTTAGCCCGCATTTCTGTAGTTCTGGCACCCTCTTCAGTCTGGTTTGTGATCCAGATCACACTTTGCTCTTGAGACTCACTTGATCGGGCATGGGCAGTGTCTCCGCTCGGTTCGCGAGTTCTTTTCTGTCTTACTCAGGAGAGTGTGCTCATGTCGTTTTCTCACATCACCCAACGGGCTCGTCCGGGGGCCGTGCTTGCCTTCCTCGGAAGCCTTGGCCTGTGGGCCTGTGATGATGGATCGGTCAACGCACCAATGGAGCCTTCGGACCAGTTGTTGCCTCTGGCGCGGACTGAGTCCAAGAAGTTGCAGATCGCGTTCAGCAGCGATCGCGATGGAGGGGCTGCGGAGATTTATCTGATGCGGGCCGACGGAAAGAAACAGACGAGGCTTACCACCAACACGGAGCAGGACTACTCACCTGCCTGGTCGCCCGACCGACGCCGGATTGCTTTTGTGAGCCGCGCCGAGGATGGCGGCTTCGACGGCAACATCTTTGTCATGAACGCGGACGGGACCGGGTTAATGCAGCTGACGACCGACCCTCTTCACGAGGAACACCCGGACTGGTCCCCTGACGGCAGTAAGATCGCCTTCAGCAGAGATGGCCAGATCATCGTCATGAACGCCGACGGCAGCAATCAGACTCCGGTTCCGCACGAGCTGAACGACAGCGATTCGGATCCGGACTGGTCCCCTGACGGCACCAGGTTCGTGTTTACGCGAGATCGGGGACGGACCCAGACCGAAAGCATCTGGGTGATGAACGTCGATGGCAGTGGAGCGGTTCAGCTCACTGAAAGCAACTTTCACGATGGCGGGGCGTCCTGGTCACCGGACGGCAGCAAGATCGCGTTCATCAGTGACCGCCCCGCCGGCAGGTATCAGATTTGGGTCATGAACGCCGACGGCAGCGGCCAGACAGCCGTTCCGGTGGCTGTGCTGCCGAACTCGGCCCCCACTTGGTCGCTGGACGGGAGCAAGCTTGCGTTCAGTGCTTTTGGTGGCGCTGGCGAGGACATCTACGTGGTAAATATCGACGGCACCGGCTTGATCCAGCTGACCGACAACCCGGCTGCAGACAGAACTCCGGCCTGGGCCCGGTAAGCCTCAAGACCTACACAGGAGAGACCCCGCTGCTCGCTCACGGGCAGCGGGGTTTTCTTGTCCTGAATCTGAGTTCTCGCCGAACGACCGTGGTTCGCACAGGGAGGATTTAAGCCTTCTCCGAGCCATGTGCGGAGCTTGGCTGGAGTGATCGAGCGGCGTGGGTGAGATTCGAACTCACGGAACGGTTTCCCGTTCGGCGGTTTTCAAGACCGCTGCATTCAACCACTCTGCCACCACGCCTGAAGCCTAAAACTCTTAAGGCTCCGCGTCTTACGCAAGAAGCATCCAGTAACTTCTCAGGCCTGCCAACACCCTAACTCCATCTCTTTCCCGATGCGCTATGGCTCCCTCGGTGCCCTCGGGATGACAAACCGGAGCGCCGCGGGCCGACGCTCCAACTGCGCCTCGCGACTCGTGACTCGCGACTTTCTTGACACCCCCAAAACCTTTTCACTACAGAGCATTCCGCGCTCAACCGATACCAACGAATGACCCCGGACCAGTGGTTCCCCCGGGGCCACCCGGTTCGGAGGGGCAATGGCGCGGAGACTGGCTCGCGGACGGCTGTTCTGGGCCGTCGGACTACTCGCAATCCTGGGCGGATGCGGCTTCGACCCCGAAGGGGACGTGCCGCTGGATCCGCCTGCGGTGTATCGCGAGTGGTGGGCCAAGACCGAGGCCTGCTCCGGCCGCACGGGGGACTTCGACCGCCTGCGCTGGTCGGTGATCGAAGGCTACAGCTTCCCCTGCTCCAGCGGGCAGTGCGCCGGTCATTGGCGCACCAACCACCACATCTACCTGGCCGGCGAGTGGGTGATGGACGAGATGGTGGTCCGGCACGAGATGCTGCACGACCTGCTCGGCCGCCCCGGCCATCCCGACCCACCGTTCGGCGTAGGGTGCCCACTCACGTGGGAGAGCTGGAACGGGGGGGCTGCGGGGCTCAACGTGGCGCGGATCGGTCCGCCCCAGATCGACTAATTGGGACCGGGACCCAGATTCTGACTGACACTTCGGGCCACTGAGTCCGCCCTCGCAGCGAGATCCTTCCGGCCGGCATCGCCGAACGCCCGGGCCGCACCGCCGTACACTACCGCATACAACTGAAGTATCGAGCCCGACGGCCGGTCCACCCAGCCGCGGGGACGATCGCGGGCGGCGGTACGCCAGTGGTAAACGTCCCAAAGCAGCTTCTCGGTCCGCGGCACGTCCAGGAAGCCCAGGCTGGGACTCAGGACGATCGAATCGGACGCCACCACAGGCTTGGGCATCAGCTTCCGCACCAATCCCTGCGAGACCAGATAGGGACTCAGACCGAGCGTCTGATCCGGGTAGCCGCCATCGCTCCAGCTGAAGAAGATCGGTCGCTTGCCCAGGTTGTCGCGGATGAGAAAGATCGTCGCCAGGTCCTGCAGCATCATGACGTCCTGGCCGAACGCAATTTTCAGACTGTCGAACGATACGCCGCCGTTCTCCGGGACCTGCATCGCCTCGGGGAGGCTGTCCAGCTGGCCCGTGGTCAGGCTGAACACCGACTCCTTTGGATGAGGCCAGGTCGGAGCAACCGGTTTACTTCGGGTAGTGTCGGTCAGGGGAACTCCCGACTCTGCCGGACGGGGCCGCCACAGCGCCGCCGCCTTGGCCGGGTCGAACTGCGGTGTCTGGCGGCGCTGCAGCTGCCGCAGGTGCCAGCGGGTGTTCATCAGCGAGAGATTGGCCAGCGTCACATCGCGGCGGATCCCTTCCACCTCCTGGGCATACCAGAGCGGAAAGGTGTCGTTGTCGCCCGCCGTAATGAGTATTCCGTAGGGCTCGACCGACTCGAGGATGTCATGCGCGAAGTCCCGGGCCATAGTTTCGTCGGCCCGGCTCGCGGTGACCCGATTCCCGAGCAGAGGGATGAGCGCGAGGGCCAATACCGGACTGGCGGCGGCCCAGCGGCTCACACTGCTGCCCCGGTCCCGTAGGAACTCCACGATCGCTTGCATGACGGCCCCGAACCCGAGCGCTACGAACGCGCCGAATACGGCGAAGGACCCGATGAAGAAGTAGTCGCGCTCGCGCACCTCGCGGGGCAGGCCATCTTCGCCGGGATACTGCGAGAACCCGTACTTGAAGTTCATGTAGTAGACGAGACCGAGTGACAGTGTCCCCAGCAATGCCAGGGCCGCCAGTCCGGCCCGGCGGTCGCTCTTCCACAGGGCCCAGAGCCCCCCCAGTCCCAGCATCGTGAAGAGCGCGGTGGCCACGGCAGCCAAGCCACCCCAATCCTTGGCGAACTGCCAGGAGTGATACTGCCAGAAGTTCTGCAGCTGAGCCGTAAAGGTGGCCTGCCGCTCGGTGAGGGGTGGCTTGCCGTACTGGACCCGGTTCAGCACGTCCTGCAGCGCCTGGCTCAGGAAGCCCACCGGCTCACCCTCGTTGATCGGCGGGAACTGGGCGGCCCGCATGGGCAGCCAGAGATAGTTCAGCGAAATGCCGACGATGACCGCGGTGAGGCCCAGGTACACCAGCGGATCTCGCGGCGACTTCCAGAGGGCGTAGCCGAAGACGCCGAGTGTCGCCACGATAAGCGGCACCTGCATGCCGCCGCCCAGGAACATGTCAGTCCATTTGCCGCTCACTGCGAGCAGCAGCGCCCAGAAAGTCACCACCGCCCAGGGTCGGAGGACGGTGCGCCAGTCGGTCCACAGCACGTACACCGCCAGCGCTGGCAGGGCGAGCACCCCCATCAGGTGGTTGGTGGACGTCAGCGCCATCACATAGGCGATCAGGACCAGCCAGCGGTCCCGGTGCGTTCCCGGCTCATCATCGCCCCAGCGAACCACCAACCACATCACCACGGCGATCGACAGCAGGGACAGGGTGTACACCTTCTCGTTGACGGTGGACTGGTTCCACACCGTCCAGGACGTGGCGCCCACGAGGATGCCGGCAAATGCGGCGGCGTAGCGCGGCCAGCGCTCCGGCACGATGCCCCGCAGCCACCGTTCGGCCACCAGAAACCAGAGCCCCGCGGCAGCGGCGCTGGTGACCGCGGCAAAGAGGTTGATGCGGACCGCATACGAAGCGGCCAGCGGAATCAGGCCGAACACGTGGGCCATGATGACGAACAGAGGATTGCCCGGTGGGTGCGGTACGCCCAGCACCCGCGCCGCCGCGATGTATTCGGAGGTGTCCCAGAACGCCGTGGTTGGAGCGAGCGTCGCGAGGTAGATCGCGAACACGATCACTGCAGTCACGGCGGCCCAGAGATAGGGCGGCTTTTGGCTCTGGGTGCTCACTTCGACCCGCTCACTTCTCACTGCTCACCTCTCACCTTCGTTAATGTCGGAACTGGCGCTTGCCGGTCATGACCATGGCCGCGCCGGCCTTATCGGACGCCTCGATCACTTCCGCGTCTCGCACCGATCCGCCGGGCTGAATGATCGCCGTGATGCCGGCCGCGGTCGCTTGCTCCACCCCGTCGGCGAAGGGGAAGAACGCGTCGGAGGCCAGCACGCTGCCCCGCGGCTCGTGGGCCTGCTGTCGCGCCTTGTGAATGGCCAGAAAGACGCTGTCCACCCGGCTCATCTGCCCGGCCCCGATGCCGATGGCCGCTTCGTTCCTCGCCAGTAGAATGGCATTCGACTTGATGGCTGCCACGGCAGCCCAAGCGAACCGGAGGTCGTTCCACTCGGTCTCGGTGGGCTGACGCCGGGTTACGACCTTCCAGCCGACCTCGGAACGGTCGAACTGGAACTGGTCCTGCACCAGAAAACCGCCCCGCACCCGCTTGTAGTCCAAGGCACCGGCGCCTTTGCTGACCGGCAGCTCGACTACCCGAAGCTGCTTCTTGGCCTCGAACACGGCCAGCGCCTCGGCGTGGAACGATGGAGCGACGACGACTTCGACGAACAGATCGCTCATGGCCGCCGCTGTCGCCTTGTCGACCACCGTATTGAACGCTACCACCGACCCGAAGGCCGAGACCGGATCGGTGGCGCGGGCCCGCCGGAAGGCTTCCACCGCCGAGGTGGCCACCGCCACTCCACACGGGGTCGTATGCTTGATCACGGCGCAGGCTGGTCGGTTGCTCCAGCACGCAACGGCCGCCATTCCGGCATCGATGTCCAGCAGATTGTTGAACGACAGCTCCTTCCCCTGGCGCTGGGTCAGGTCCCGCATCCCCCGGGGCTCTTCGGTGACGTAGAGAGCCGCCCGCTGCTGCGGGTTCTCGCCGTAGCGCAGCGACTGCATCTGTTCCATGGCCAGACCGAGTCGCCGGGGCAGGGCTTCCTCGCCGGGGGTCAGATACGCCGCGACCGCCGCGTCGTAGTCCGAAGTATGAGTGAACACCTTGGCCGCGAACTCCCGCCGGATTGCCGCCGTAAGACCCCTGTTTCGCAACAGGTCCAGCACGACCGGATAGTCGGTGGGATCTACCACCGGGAGCACGGTCTCATGGTTCTTGGCGGCCGACCGCAGCATTGATGGCCCACCGACGTCGATGTTCTCCAGGGCATCCTCCAGAGATGCGCCTTCCTGCGCAACCGTCGCCTGAAACGGATACAGATTCACCGCCACGAGCTCGATCGGGACGATGCCGTGCTCCTTCAGCGCCGACACGTGGGCCGGCAGATCGCGACGGGCCAGCAATGCGGCGTGGATGGCGGGGTGGAGCGTCTTTACTCGGCCATCGAGGAGCTCGGGGAAGCCAGTGACCTTCTCGACCTCCAGCACCTGCACCTTGGCCGCACGCAGCGCGGCCGCCGTACCGCCGGTGGAGACGATGTCCCAGCCCAGCTGGACCAGCGCCTGAGCAAAGGCGACGACGCCGCGCTTGTCGCTGACGGAGATCAGCGCGCGGGGCATGAAGGAAGTCGCGAGTCACGAGTTGCGAGTCGCCAAGAGGGAGCCGACACTAGGGACACCAATCGCGGATCATCAACGGTCTGCCTCTAGGGAATCGGGCTTGTTCGTTGTGGAGTAAGACTCGCGACTAGCGACTCGTGACTCTTCGTGTGACTCGCGACTCGCGACTCGCGACTGCTCCAACACCACCGGCCTCCCCGCGGCCGCGGCCGCGAGCACCGCGGCGGGAAGGAGGCGGTGCTCGGCCTCGAGGACCCGCGCGGCCAGCCGCTCCGGTGTGTCGTCCTTCAGGACCGAAACTCGGGACTGCGCCAGAACTGCTCCGCGATCATAGGCCTCATCGACCAGGTGAATGGTGACGCCGGTTTCCGGTACGCCGCTGGCAAGCACCGCCTCATGCACCCGGTGGCCGTACATGCCCTTCCCCCCGAAAGCCGGCAGGAGGGAAGGGTGGGTGTTGATGATGCGTCCCCGAAAGGACGCCACGACCGCCGAGGGTACCAGCTTCAGATAACCGGCCAGGACCAGCAGATCAACCCGCTGCGCGCGGAGCGCCTGGAGCCACGCGTCCACGTCGTCCGGGCGGGGCAACACCCGCACCGGAATGTTCCGGCTCCGCGCATGCCCGAGTCCAGCTGCATCGGCGCGATCGCTGACGACGAGCACGATCTCCGCGGGCGCACCCGGACCCAACGCGTGGAGCAGCGCCTCGAGGTTGCTGCCGCGCCCGGAAATGGCGACGGCTATCCGCATCGTCATGGCGGGGGAAAGTAATGGGGGCTATTGGCTATGGGCTATTGGCTATTGGCCATGGGCTATGGGCTGCTATGGGTTGTCATCCTGAGGGTACCGAAGGATCTCTCTGCTGCCTCTGGCTCAGAACAACGTCCACTGCTGCAGCAAGGTCACCGGCTTTCGTAAACCCGCTCGCCTTCTGATCCCTGGCCTCGGTCGCTCCCGCTCCGGTCAGCACCAGTACGCCATGGCCGTTCAGCGTTTCCGCGGGCAGCACGTCGCGCAGGCGGTCACCGACCCACCAGCTGGCGCGGAGGTCGATCCGGAACTGTTCCGCGGCCTGCCGGTACAGGAGCACGCCCGGCTTGCGGCAGTCGCAGGGGCCGGTAAGCTCGGGCAGGTGAGGGCAGAAGTAATGCGCGTCGAGCTTCGCACCCTCGGCCCGCAGCAGCTCGTCGACCCGCCGCTCGGCGGCCTGGTACTCGTGACGCGAGACCAGGCCACGCGCCATTCCTGATTGATTGGTGACCACGATGGCGAGGAGGTCCCGATCGTTCAACCGCTTGATGGCCTGAGCGGCGCCGGGAATCAGGCGGACCTGGTCGGGGTGTCGCAGGTAGGCCACGTCTTCGATGATGGTGCCGTCGCGATCGAGGAAGACAGCAGCGCGCTGCCGCGCGCCGGTCGCCCCACTCACGATGCGAGTGCCTGCTCGATGGCGGCTGCCAGGGCAGGGAAGCTGTCCTCAGGAAGAGTCCGGGGATCGAGCAGAACACGATCGCCCGACACGCGTGCCACGACGGAAGGCTGACCCAGCCGCAGACGGAGAGCCAACCCGTCCGGCCCCATTCCTTCGGCAGTGAGCGCCACCAGCGTGGTCGGCAGCACCGCGCCGGGGAATGCTCCTCCGCCGACCGCCGACTCTCCCTTCAGGGTGGTGGCGCCGGCCCGGGGCGGGCAGAGCGAAGCCAGTCGCGCGGCGCGTGACGCCAGCTCGCCGGAGCTCCGCGTCAGCATGTTGAGAACCGGAATCGAAGCCAGCGCGTCCCCCTCATCCTGGTACAGGCCCAGCGTCGCAGCGAGTCCCGCCAGCGTAAGCTTGTCGGCCCGCACCGCCCGGGCGATGGGGTTGTTGCGGCAGCGAGCGACGAGCTGGCTCGCCCCGACCAGACAGCCGGCCTGGGGCCCACCCAGCAGTTTGTCTCCACTGAAGATGACCAGCCCGGCGCCGGAGGCGACGGCCTCGGTCACCCGCGGCTCGCCGGTCAGACCAAAGCGGGACAGGTCGGCGATGAGCCCGCTGCCGATGTCATAGATGTAGGGGATTCCCGCCCGCGCCGCGAGCTCCGCCAGGCTGGCGGGTTCGGGGGACGTCACAAAACCCCGTTGCTCGAAGTTGGAGCGGTGAACGGTGAGGATCGCGGCGACCGAGTCATCCAGGGCGCGTTCGTAGTCCTGGAGATGTGTGCGGTTGGTCGTGCCGATTTCCCGGAGGACCGCCCCGCTTCGGGCCATGATGTCGGGAATGCGGAACGAGCCCCCTATCTCGATCAGCTCGCCCCGAGAGATCAAAATCTCCCTTCCATCGGCCAGCGCGTTCAAGGCCAGGAGGAGCGCCCCGGCCGCATTGTTTACCACCAGCCCGTCCTCGGCGCCGGTGACCTGCTGCAGCAGAGAGCGACAGTGATCGCTGCGGCTGCCGCGGGTGCCGGAGGGCAGATCGAACTCCAGGCTGCTGTAGCCGGCCGCGACCTCCAGCATCGCGTCGGCCGCGGCCCGGGCCAGCGGAGCCCGGCCGAGATTGGTGTGGAGCACCACACCGGTTGCATTGAGCACCGGACGCAGCTCGGGTCCCGTGCGCCGCGCCAGACGTTCTTTGATGTCCTCGTTCCAATCCTCCGGCGGACCCGCGCGGCGGGTGCGGGCCGCGTCCAACGACTCGCGGACCGCGGCCAATACCGCCGCGCGGGGAGCGACGTCCAGCAACCGCTGCACCCCGGCGTGATGCATCAGGCGATCGACCGAGGGAAGCTCGCGCCGGGAGTCGCTCACTGTGGCTTTCTCGGGGCTGGTGTCGGGCGCCGCGGCTTGGCTGGCGCGCTGTCGGGCCGGGCCCGTCGTGCACTGTCCGCCGGCGTCCGTCCAGCGCCCGGGGCCGCTGGCTTGACCGTGGACGTATCGGCATCAGGGACCGCCAGCAGGCCGACCGCCGTGCCCGCCACGCCGCTCACATTGCGCACGCCGCGCAGCTCCACGGTGAGCCGGGAGCCCGGCTTCCACGGCCTTGGAACCCGCAGAACCAGGCGATCGTTGAGGGGTGGCCGCGATGGCTTGATGCTGTCGGCGCGGCCCGGGGGTGGGGTTCGCCGGCCGCGGCGGAGAGTGTCCGGCCTCGCTATTGAATCTCCAACTCCGGCGGAGTCGATCGGCGTCTTTCGCCCGTGAAGGCTGTCGTCAACAGGTTGCGGCAGGATGGAGGACACCGCCACTGGAGTCGAGTCCGGCAGGAGGAGCAGTCGCACGTTCCGGGTGCTGAGCTGCTGGCGCGGGTCGAGCTTCTGGGAAAACGTGAGCGTCCCCTTCATGCTATCGTCCACGGTGGCGGTCTGAATCCGCGGAGGCGTCGTATCGTGCACGAATGCCCACAGCTCGCCGACGCTGGAGCGTCCCCGGGCCACCCGGCTCGAGCCGTAGCCCTCCCGGGGGTCCTGCCGGTGATCTCCGTTCTGATCGATCACGCCACTCACCAGGTAGTCTCCCTGGGGGAGCGGGCCCAAGGAGAAGCGGCCACTGGAATCGGCCACACCACGGTACGGGAGACTGTCGGGCAGGAGCGATGCGATGACCAGGGCGCCCGGCGCCGGCCGGCTGGTGTTCCAGTCGAGAACCTGGCCCTCGAGCGTCGTCTGGGGCCGGGGCGCGCCGGTACTGAAGGTGATAACCCCGCCCTCTTCGGTTCGGTTGCTGCGAAGATCGGTTACGCCGGGGAGGAGCTCGACCCGGTAGATCCGATTCGGTATCCAGCCTTCCCGAGGCCGGACCGTGATGCGGTTGCGGCGCCAGCTGACCTCGGGGACCCGGGTGCTGGGCGACAGAATGACCAGCTTCTCCAGGCCGCCGGTGCCTTCGCCGCGATTCGGGGCACCGCCCTCAGACACCACCTCGTCGAACTGAAACTCGGCAACTCCCTTGAACGGAGTGAGCCGGGCAAACGAGTCGGGACGAGTAGCGATCAGCCGGGGCGCCGAAGGATCGGGTGGGCCACCCGGCGGCGGCTCGATGCGGGCGCAGGCGGATAGAACGGAAAGGGTAGAGAAACATGTCATCCTGAGCGCAGCGAAGGATCGGCCCGAGCTCGACGCGATCTTTCGGTCACTCCGTTCCCTCAGGATGACAGCCGAGGCAGAGTGCGCCCTTCCCGCCCTCACGAACACCCCAGCAGCTGCCGTTTCTTCACCAGCACCTCGCTCTGCTCCCTCCAGGCCGTGAGCTTCTGGCGCTCCCGTTCCACCACATCGCCCGGGGCCCGCGCCACGAACTGCTGGTTACCGAGCTTCTTCTGCTGCGAATCAACCAGGCGCGCGAGCCGGTCCACTTCGGTGCCGAGGCGGCCGCACTCCCGTCCGATGTCGATGGCGTCACCCAGCGGGACGAATACCGCGCTCCCGTCGGAAAGGACCGAGTGTCCCCCTACCCGCTCCCGGTTCTCGCCCAGGGTCAGTCCCGAGAGCTTGGCCAGTCGGAGGATCGTGGCTCGCTCCTGCGAAAGGGCCGCGGTCGCGATCCGATCGTTGGGTGTAACCACGGCGCGGATCACCTGGCCGGGCTGGATTCCGTACTCGGCGCGGATGCCGCGGATGGCGCTGACCAGCTCCTGCACCAGGCCAAACTGCCGCAGCGCCTCAGGGTCCCGTGCCCTTTGATCGGGACGGGGCCAGGCCGCCACAGAAATCGACGCTCCGTCCGGCCGGCCGGGAAAGCGGCGCCAGAGCGCCTCCGTGATGAACGGCATGACGGGATGCAGCAGTCGGAGCGCGACGTCGAAGGTCTGCGTGACGACGGCCCGGGCCACGTCGCCGCCGGACTGCTCGCCATAGAGCCTCGGCTTCACCTGCTCGATGTACCAGTCGGCCAGATCGCTCCAGATAAAGCGATATACAGCGGCGGCGGCCTCGTTGAGCCGAAAGCGCTCGTACGCTTCGGTGGCCTCGGCAACGGTGGCGTCACAGCGGGCGATTATCCAGCGGTCCGCCAGGGTAAGCTCTTCCCGCCGCACCGCGCGGCGGACGTCGCCGGCCAGGGGACGCGGAGCGCCGTCGAGATTGGACAGGATAAAACGGCCGGCGTTCCAGAGTTTGTTGGCGAAGTTTCGCGCCGGCGCAAACGTGGATTCGAGATCCTGGGGATCCAGGATGACATCGGTACCCACCGACATCCCCGAGATGAGGGAATAGCGAAGCGCATCCGCTCCGTACCGCTCCACCACCTCCAGCGGATCGATTCCGTTCCCGAGCGACTTCGACATCTTGCGATGCTGGGTATCGCGCACGACGCCGTGCAGGTAGATGCGGGTGTAGGGCACCTTGCCCATGAAATGCAGGCCGGACATGATCATCCGGGCCACCCAGAAGAACAGGATATCGGGCGACGAGACCAGGGTGTGGCCGGGATAGAACTCCGCCAGGTCCGTGGTCTGGTCGGGCCAGCCGAGACTGGAGAATGGGACCAGCCAGGACGAGAACCAGGTGTCCAGCACGTCGTCGTCCTGCCGCACCGCACCGCCGCAGCCGGGACAGGCGGAGAGGTCCGTGCGGCTCACGCTGGTCACCCCGCAGCCGGGATGATCGCAATACCAGACCGGTATGCGGTGCCCCCACCAGAGCTGCCGGGAGATGCACCAGTCGCGAATCCCCTCCAGCCATGCGGTGTAATCCTCGCCGCGGCGCTCGGGCACGAACCCAATCGTTCCATTGCGGTAGGCCTCCAGCGCGGGCCGCGCCAGCGGCTCCATCCGCACGAACCACTGGTCCGACAGCCGGGGCTCTATGACGGTGGCGCAGCGGTAGCAGTGGCCCACCGCGTGGCGGTGCTCCTCCACCTGTTCCAGCAGGCCGAGGCTCTCGAACTCGGCGACGACCTGGCGCCGGGCCTCGAACCGGTCGAGTCCTTGGAACCGATCCGGCGCCGCCAGGCTGACCCGGGCCTCCGGAGTCAGGACGTCGATCGTCGCCAGCTTATGTCTTCGGCCGATTTCGAAGTCCAGGGGGTCGTGCGCGGGAGTGACCTTCACCGCCCCCGTTCCAAATTCGGGATCTACCGCCTCGTCCGCGACGATAGGGATGCGGCGTCCCACCACCGGGAGCAATACTTCCTGTCCGATCAGATGCCGGTAACGCTCGTCGGCTGGGTGCACCGCCACCGCGGTATCTCCCAGCATGGTCTCGGGCCGGGTAGTGGCGACGGTGAGGTGGCCGGTGCCGTCGCCCAGGGGATAGCGCAGGCGCCAGATGCGGCCGTCGACTTCTTCCTTGTCGACCTCTTCGTTGGACAGCGCGGTCAGGCAGCGGGGACACCAGTTGATGATGTAGTGGCCGCGGTAGACCAGCCCCTGCTCATAGAGTCGGACAAACGTCTCACGGACGGCGCGGGATAGTCCGTCGTCCAGCGTGAAATAGGTGCGGGACCAGTCGGCCGAGCTGCCGATGGCCTTGAGCTGATCCAGAATGACGGCTCCGGTTTCCCGCACGTGGGCCCAGACCCGCTCCACGAACGCGTCCCGTCCGAGATCGAAGCGAGTGAGCCCTTCCTGAGCCAGGACCCGCTCGACGACGTTTTGAGTAGCGATACCCGCGTGATCCGTTCCCGGCACCCAGAGCGCGCGGCGTCCCCGCATCCGTTCGAAGCGGATCAGAACGTCCTGAACGGTATTGTTCAGCCCATGACCCATGTGCAGCACGGCTGTGACATTGGGCGGCGGCATCTGGATTACGTACGGCTCGCCGGTTCCGGGGCCGTGCGAATCGGGCGAGAACAGTCCCCGCTCGGTCCACCAGCGGTAAAGCTCGGACTCGATCGAAGATGGATTGTATTGGGGGGCGAGCGATTCGCTCATGCGCTCTGGTCAGTCACGCGCTTGCCGCCGGGGATGACCCTGTCATCCTCGCCGCGAACCAGAATGCTGTTGACCACGCTGTCGACGCCGGTCACGGCACAGGCAACCCGTGCGGCGAGGGTGCGGGCGGCGCGGTCGCCCACCCAGCCCCGGAGCTCAACGGTGCTGCGGCTGATCGGCACTACTTCGAGCGCGCATCCCGAGAGCCGGGGTTCGGCGGCGAGGGCCCCCTCGACGGCGCGGGCCGATGCGGCGGAGGTGTGGTGCACCGGCGATGGGTGACCGAGGCTCTTGGCTGCTCGCTTGACCCGGGTCTGGTTCACGCCCCCCACCCACTCGCTCAGGGCAAAGCCGGCCACCAGTCCGGTGCCCACACCGAATGTGCTCCAAAGGAAGACCTGAACGCCGCTTAGCCGTTTGCTTCGTCTCACGCGCCGACCTCATTACAGAAGATTTCGCCTCCGATTAAGTTAACCTTTTTCGGTTCCGAACGCTGAAATTCTTCAACCCGGAACATCCGATGGACCAAGAACGCGAAACTATCAGCGGATCCGAGCTGATCCGGTGGCTCGTCCTTGCGGCTCTGATCGTCGCCGGGATCGGATTGTTCTTCCGTTTCGGCCCTTCCGCCCACCCGGTGGTGCCGCCCACGGTCCAGGAAACGCCTCGATGAGCAACGTGCGGGTGACGCTGCCGGACGGAAGTCAGCGCGAGACGCCCAAGGGCAGTACCGCCCGCCAGGTGGCCGAGAGTATCGGCCCGGGCCTGGCGCGCGCTGCCCTGGCCGCCCGTGTCAACGGTGAGATCTGGGACCTCGACCGGCCGCTGCAGTCCGATGTGTCACTCGCCATCCTGACCGAAAAGGATCCCGAGGCGCTCGAGCTGTTGCGCCACTCGTCCGCCCACATCCTCGCCACCGCGGTCCGGGAGCTCTTCCCCAATGCCGGCATCGGGTTCGGCCCGCCCATCGAGGATGGGTTTTACTACGACTTCCAGGTGGATCGCCCATTCACACCGGAGGACCTCCAGCGGCTCGAGGCCAAGATGGCCGAGGTGGCGGCCCGGGACTTTCCCTTCGTACGCGAAGTGGTCGACCGCGACGAAGCCCGCCGCCGATTCGCCGACGACCCCTTGAAGCTGGAACGCATCGGCGAGCTGGGGGATGACGAGACCATCACCGTCTACACCGATGGGCCGTTCGTGGACCTCTGCCGTGGCCCCCACATCCCCCGGACCGGCCGGCTCAAGCATTTCAAGCTGCTGAATGCGGCGGGCGCCTACTGGAGAGGCGACGAGAAGCGGCAGATGCTCCAGAGGATCTACGGCACCGCCTGGTTCCGGAAGGAAGACCTCGACAGCTACCTCAACCGCCTGGAGGAAGCCCGCAAGCGGGACCACCGCGTGCTTGGAAAACAGCTGGATCTCTTTTCGGTCCAGGAACTGGTCGGGCCGGGCCTGATTTTCTGGCACCCCAAGGGCTCCATGGTGAAGTGGCTGCTGACTCGGGCCGTCGAGGACGACAACATCCAGAGCGGGTACGACCTGGTTTACACGCCCAACATCACCCGGGAAGAGCTGTTCAAGATCTCGGGGCATCTCCCGCTCTATGAGGCCAATCAGTATCCGCCCATGGCTGCCGGCCATGAGGAAGCGGAGGACGTGCGCTATCGGGTAAAGCCGATGAACTGCCCCATGCACGCGCTCATTTATAAGAGCCAGCAGCGGAGCTACCGGGACTTGCCGGTCCGGTTGTCCGAGGTGGCTAACGTCTACCGCAACGAGCGCTCCGGCGTGTTGCACGGGCTGCTGCGGGTACGCGGCCTATCCATGGATGACGCGCATATCTTCTGTACTCCCGATCAGGTCGAGGACGAGATCTTTCTGTGCCTCGACCAGGTGGATCGCGTGGTGCGGCAGACCTTCGGCTTCGAGCTGGACTTCGAGATCTCCACCCGGCCGGCCGAGCGGCTGGGCGATGATGCCATCTGGGACCGGGCCGAAGCCACGTTGCAGCGCGCGCTGGAGCGAAAAGGGATCGACTTCCGGATCGACGAGGGGGAGGGGCATTTTACGGCCCCAAGATCGACATCAAGTTCCGCGATTCCATCGGCCGTCTCTGGCAGGGTCCCACGATCCAGCTGGATTTCAACCTGCCGGACCGCTTCGAGCTGGAGTACACCGGTCCCGACAACAAACCGCATCGGCCCGCGATGATTCACCGGGCTCTGTACGGCACGCTGGAGCGGTTCACTGGAAACCTCATCGAACATTTTGCCGGTGCGTTTCCGGTCTGGCTGGCGCCGGAACAGGTTCGCGTCATCCCGATCTCGGATGCGCAGGCGGAAGCGTCCCGGGGGCTGGCGCAGCGGCTGAAGAAGAATGGGTTCCGGGTGCACGTGGACGACCGCCATGAGACGCTCAACTACCGGATCCGGGAGGGTGAGGTTCAGAAGATCCCGTACATGGCGGTCATCGGCCAGCGGGAGGCGGAATCGGACAGCCTGGCGCTGCGGGTGCGTGGGGCAGGGAAGAAGCAGGAAGTGATGACCGTGGCTGCGTTCATGGAGCGCTTGGGGGAAGAGGTCCGCACTCGCAGCATCGTCCCTTAGAGAGATGAGCTCCGTGGTCTAACGCGAGTCCGGTGGTGACAAACGTCGCTTTCCGGCGTAATTTGCCCGCAGGAAAAACCTGAACCGGACCAGTACCACGTGAGCGACAGCACCACTCCCGTCATCGTCTCTGCCGTGCGCACTCCCATCGGCCGTTATCTGGGCGGACTCTCCTCTTTCACCGCGCCCCAGCTGGGCGCCATGGTCATCCGCGAGGCGGTATCCCGCGCGAAGGTAGATCCGGCCGCGGTCGAAGAGGTGATCATGGGGCAAGTGGTCCAGGGTGGATCGGGCCAGGCCCCCGCCCGCCAGGCGCTCATCCATGCCGGACTGCCTGCCGCTATCCCGGCACTCACTATCAATAAAGTCTGCGGCTCGGGACTGAAGGCCGTGATGCTTGCCTCGCAGGCGATCAAGGCCGGTGACGCGGAGTGCATCGTGGCCGGCGGACAGGAGTCGATGTCGAGCGCGCCACACTACGTGTACGGGATGCGCGGCGGGATCAAAGCCGGCAATCAGACAATGGTCGATGGGATGATCCATGACGGTTTGTGGGACTCCTTCGGCTGCTGCCACATGGGAGAGTACGCCGAGTATACCGCTGACAAAGCGGGCGTATCGCGGGCGGATCAGGACGCGTATTCCTACCACAGTCACCGGAAAGCGGTCGCCGCCGCGGACGCGGGAAAGTTCAAGGCGGAAATTCTTCCGGTGCCGGTGGCGGGCAAGAGCGGTCCCACCACGGTCGCCGCCGATGAGGCCCCCCGACGCGACACCACGGCGGAGACCCTGGCCAAGCTGAAGCCCGCGTTCCGTAAGGATGGCGGCACGGTGACCGCCGGCAACGCCCCGGGCTTGAATGACGGCGCCAGCGCGCTGGTGGTCACGTCGCTCGCCTTTGCGAAGGCCCACGGCCTGAATCCCCTCGCCCGCGTCACCGGGTACGCCACCGGCGGGGGAGAGCCGAGGGACCTCTTCTTCGCGCCGGTGCAGGCGGTACGGGCACTCATGGAAAAAGCCGGCACCCGGATCGGCGACTACGATCTGATCGAGGCTAACGAGGCATTCGCGGTGCAGGCGCTGGCTGATGGCAGAGAGCTGGAGTGGGATTGGGACCGGGTCAATGTTCATGGCGGCGCGGTGGCGCTGGGGCACCCCATCGGGGCCAGCGGCGCGCGGGTGCTCACCACCTTGCTGTACGCTCTTCAAGACCGGGGCGGAAGCTCCGGTCTCGCCACCCTGTGCCTCGGCGGTGGCAATGCGGTTGCCCTTAGCGTGGAGCGGATCTGATGAATCGCGAAGTCGCCCCTGTCTTGGCAGCGTCGAGTCGTCCCTCAGTCCTGAGACGTGGCCTCAGCATCGGCATCGCAGCGCTGATCGTCGCAGTTTCAGCCCAGGTCATGGTGCCGGTCCCATTCAGCCCGGTCCCCATGACACTTCAGCCGCTCGCCGTGTTGGCTGTAGGTGGGCTGCTGGGCTGGTCGGCCGGCGCCGGGGCCCTGCTGCTGTACCTCGCGCTGGGTGTAATGGGCTTGCCGGTGTTTGCCGGTGGCGGCTCGGGCCTGCCGCATCTGCTCGGACCGACTGGCGGGTACCTGCTTGCCTTTCCCGTCGCTGCCGGTGTGACCGGGGCCCTGGTGCGGCCGGTCATCGAGCGTCCTGAGGGAGTAAACGGGCCGGGCCTGCTCCGCGTGCTCATCGCGTGCGCGCTCGGCATGGCGATCATCCACCTGGGCGGCGTGTCCCAGCTGGCGCTCCTGGGAGGAAACCCGGCGGCTGCCTTCCGCGTGGGCTTCGTCCCCTTTCTCACCGGCGACATCCTCAAAGTGGGACTCGCTGCGATGCTGATCCTTGCCGCCGGCCCGAAGATTCGCTCACTCCTTTGACCGCGTCGCAGGCAGGTTCCGGCAGGTTGTCACCCGGCAAGGCGATCGGATGGTCGATCGCCTTTCTCGTGCTCACATTTCTGACCGCGGGTCTGATCTGTCTGGGGATCGGGGTCCTGCTCACCGGTTCCCTGGCCGGCTCTGATGCCTGGCTCAGGACCCTCGGTCCGGGTTCGATGCTGGCGCAGGCCGGAGCTACGCTGGTCTCTACGGCGTTTTTCACCTGGTTGATCGGAATCCGCCGGCTCGGTCTTACCTACCAGGATCTGCGATACACCACCGGGCGCCTGGCTGCCGCGGGATTGAGGCGGGGGCTTCTGGCCGGGGCTCTCACCGCCGCGCTTGCCCTTCTTCTCAGCGTAGTGGCCGGCCAGGCCCGCTGGGTCAGCGACTCCGGCGGCCTCGGCGACTACATCGTCCAGTCGGTCAAGACACTTGCCGTGCTCGCTCCCGCGGCTCTCGCGGAAGAGGTTCTGTTCCGTGGAGTGCCGCTGGTGATCCTGGCCGGCGCGTTGGGTCGGGGATCTGCGATCGTAGCCACTTCCGTCCTGTTTGCTCTGGTGCATGTAAGCAACCCTAACGCCACCCCACTGGGCCTGGGCAACATCGCCATGGCGGGAATTTTCCTGGCTCTGGTTTTCTATACTCCCGGCGGAATCTGGGCTGCGTTTGGTGCTCACCTTGGCTGGAACGCATTGCTGGCGTGCCTCGATACCCCGGTCAGCGGCGTGCCGTTCGACATCCCGATGCTGGACTACCACGCCGGAAGTCCGGTGTGGCTGACCGGCGGAAGCTTTGGCCCGGAGGGAGGTCTGGCGGCGACTATAGCGCTCACTGTGGCGATCGTGCTGACTGCCCGATGGATCGCGCGTCTCCCCTCATGACCCGGGCCGCCGTCGTGGGAGCCGGCACCATGGGCAACGGCATCGCCCACGTGTTCGCGCAGCACGGATGGGACGTGGCATTGATCGACAGCGCGCCCGCGGCGCTGGAGAAGGCTATGGCCACCATCCGCGGCAACCTCGAGCGCCAAGTCAAAAAGGGTACGCTGCCGGGCGATGCCCCGAGCCAGATCATGGACCGCATCCACGCCGGGACGGGGCTCGACGCCGTGGGTCAGGCGCGGATCGTCGTGGAGGCCGCCAGCGAGAATCCGGCGCTGAAGTTCTCGATCTTCGAGCAGCTCGACCGGGCCGCCGGCGCGGAGGCAATTCTCGCCACCAACACCAGCTCCATCTCCATCACCGAGATCGCCTCCCGGACCCGGCGGCCGGAGCAGGTGATCGGTATGCACTTCATGAACCCGGTTCCGGTGATGCAGCTGGTGGAGGTGATTCGCGGCCATGCCACCAGTGATGAGACCGCCGCCACGGTGATGAACGCGGCGCGGGCATTGGGGAAGACGCCGGTGGAAGTGAACGACTACCCGGGATTCGTGTCCAACCGGGTGCTCATGCCGATGATCAACGAGGCGATATTCTGCGTGATGGAAGGGGTGGCGACTCCCGAATCCATCGACACCGTCATGAAGCTGGGCATGGCCCACCCCATGGGGCCGCTGGCGCTGGGCGACTTCATCGGCCTCGATGTCTGCCTGGCGATCATGGAAGTGCTCCAGAAGGGTCTGGGCGACGACAAGTACCGGGCCGCCCCGCTTCTGCGTAAGATGGTAGCCGCCGGCCACCTGGGGCGGAAAACGGGAAAGGGCTTCTATGACTACGAGCAAAAACGTGAGCGGTAAAGCTCGTCCTGACCGAGGCGAGGGGCGGTCAGCCGTGATCGCGCAAGTGGCGGCGACGGACGCTGCGGGTCCCGCTCAACGCTTACCGGCCTCTCCCAGCCCTCGCGGGAAAGGGGTCGACGTCTTCGCGTCCATGGATTCGATGGGGCACGAGCAGCTGCTGTTCTCCCATGATCCGTCGTGCGGCTACTTCGGCATCATCGCGATTCACGATACCACGCTGGGACCGGCGCTGGGCGGTACTCGCTTCTGGCAGTATGGCTCAACCGACGAGGCCATCACTGATGCCCTCCGACTGGCTCGTGGAATGACCTACAAGTCCGCCGTGGCGGGGATCAACCTCGGCGGCGGCAAGTCGGTCATCATCGGGAACAACAAGCGAACCGACCGGGAGGCGCTGTTCCGGGCCCACGGCCGTTTCATCGAAACGCTGGGCGGCAGATACATCACTGCCGAAGACATCGGCACCAGCCCGGCCGACATGGAGTACATCAAGCTGGAGACCGACCATGTCGCCGGTCTGCTCGGACTCTCGGGTGATCCGTCCCCGGTGACCGCGTACGGGGTGTACGTCGGCATGAAGGCCGCTGCCCGGGTCCACTGGGGGAGCGACAATCTGGCCGACAAGACCGTGGCCGTGCAGGGAGCGGGAAAAGTGGCGTACTACCTGATGCAGCACCTGCACGCGGAGGCCGCCCGCATCGTTGTTACGGACATCGATGCCGAAAAGGTGAAGCGCGCCGTCCAGGAGTTCGGGGCACAGCCGGTGTCACCGGACGAGATCTACGACCAAAGCGCGGACATCTTCTCTCCCAACGCGCTCGGCGCCACGATCAACGATGGTACGCTGCCGCGGCTGCGGGTGCAGATCATCGCGGGTGGGGCGAACAATCAGCTGGCGGAAGACCGGCATGGCGACGAGCTGGAGCGGCGGGGGATTGTGTATGCCCCGGATTATGTGATCAACGGGGGCGGCGTCATCAACGTCTACGGCGAGCTGCACCGCTGGCCGGTGGAGCGGGCCAAGAAGAAGGCGGGTGAGATCTACGAGACGCTGCTTCGCATCTTCGAGATTGCGCAGAAGGAGCGGATTCCGACGTACCGCGCGGCCGACCGGCTCGCGGAGAAGCGGGTGGCCGCTGTTGCGGGCCTCGACCGGATGTGGATGGGGGAGAAAGCGGGTAGGCGGGTAAGCGGGTAAGCCAGAAAGAACCTTCGGGATGGCGCCACCTCGAGCACAGCGGAATAACGGTGCTCAGATCAGCTACCTGATGCAGATGAACAAGCTAACTCGCCAAACGGTCACTGCCTACCCGCCTACCCGCCTACCCACTTACCTCTTACCTTAACCAATGGCCGAAGTCATTCCCATAGGATCCGACCACGCCGGCTTCCAGCTGAAGGAGCGACTGGTCGAGGAGCTTCGGGCGCTCGGATACGAACCGCTCGACCTCGGCACCCACAGTCCCGACTCTACCGATTATCCGGACTATGCCCACCAGGTGGCATCCAGGGTGGAGCATCACGATGCGGAGCGTGGGGTGCTGCTGTGCGGGACCGGACTGGGAATGTCCTATGCGGCGAACCGTCATCCAGGCGTGCGCGCAGCGGTGGCCTGGTCGCCGGAGATCGCGCAGCTGGCCCGCGAGCACAATGACGCCAACATCCTCATCCTTCCCGCGCGCTTCGTCAGCGAGGACGAGGGAGTTGAGATCCTGAGGACCTGGCTGGACAGCCGGTTCGCCGGTGGTCGCCACAGTCGCCGAGTGGAGAAGATCGAACAGGAGCGCGAATGACCCTTGACCACAATGCCTCGCTGCGCCAAGCCGATCCCCTGGTCGCGCGTCTCATCGATGCCGAGCTGCGGCGCCAGCAGAACGGGCTGGAGCTGATTGCCAGTGAGAACTTTGCCAGCCGCGCCGTTATCGACGCGATGGGAACGCCGCTGACGAATAAGTATGCCGAGGGTCTCCCCGGAAAACGCTATTACGGGGGGTGTGAGGTGGTAGACGAGGTCGAGCAGCTGGCGATCGATCGCCTGAAGCAGCTCTTTGCCGCCCAGCACGCCAACGTGCAGCCCCACTCCGGTGCCCAGGCCAACTTCGCCGCCTTCATGGCGCTGATACGGCCGGGCGAGCTCCTGATGGGTATGTCCCTCCCGCACGGTGGGCATCTTTCCCATGGCGCCGCGGTCAACCACAGTGGCACGGTATGGCGGGCGGTGCACTACGGCGTAGATCCCGCCACCGGACTGATCGATTACGACAAGGTGCGGGATCAGGCTCGACAGGAACGGCCGCGACTCATCATCGCTGGCGGCAGCGCTTACGCCCGTATCATCGACTTCGCGGCCTTCCGCTCCATCGCGGACGAGGTGGAAGCCTTCTTCCTGGTGGATATGGCGCACTTCGCCGGCTTGGTTGCGGGCGGTGTCTACCCCTCTCCCGTTCCGCACGCGCAGGTGATCACCAGTACCACTCACAAGACGCTGCGGGGCCCCCGCGCGGGCCTGATCCTCTGCACCGTCGAGCACGCCAAGGCCATCGACAAGTCGGTCTTTCCGGGTACTCAGGGCGGTCCACTGGAGCATGTCATCGCCGCCAAGGCCGTTGCCTTTGGTGAAGCGCTGACCGACGACTTCAAGGCCTACGCCCGGCAGGTGGTCGAGAATGCAAAGGCGCTGGCGACTGCGCTGACGAGCCGCGGCTTTGCCATTGTGTCGGGAGGCACCGATTCACATCTGATGCTGGTAGACCTGCGGCCCAAGAACATGACCGGCAAGGCAGCGGAGAAGCTGCTTGGTCATGCCGGCATCACGGTGAACAAGAATACAATTCCGGACGATCCCCAGTCGGCGTTCGTCACCAGTGGGATTCGGCTGGGCACGCCCGCGGTCACCACGCGCGGCATGGGCGTCGCCGAGATGGACCGGGTTGCCGAGCTCATAGACCGCGCCCTGACGCACCCGGAGGAGGCGAGTCTCCTGCGTGTCAAAGCGGAAGTCGAGGACCTGACCGCCGCGTTCCCACTTTATCAATCAGCCCGGATCCCCAGCAGGGTCCGACGGAGTGCCTGATGGATGTAACCCCCGGGGAGGAGGCATGTCGGTGAACGACCTTCAGTTCGCCGATGATATCATGGCCCGGATCCGCGCGCGGGGCGGGCAGTACCACGAGCGCGGCTATCTCTTCGTGCTCGGGACCATCGAGTTCCTGCAGTCCAGCCTCGACGCACGCCGGCATGTCAGCGGGGCGGAGCTTGCGTGGGCCTGCCGTGACTTTGCCCGCAAGCAATTCGGCCTGCTGGCGCCGGTGGTGCTGGCGCACTGGGGTATCAACCGCACCGAGGACATCGGCCGCATCGTCTTCACACTGGTCGAGGTGGGGCTGCTGGTGACGCAGCCGGGTGACGCGGAAGCCGACTTCGAGGCGGTGTACCAATTCGCCGACGCATTCGGCGATTCCTACGAATGGCAGGGCCTGCGCGGCGCCTAGCCCACGAGCCGGAGGAATATGGAGACCAAGGAATGGCCGGGTTGCCAGAAATGCTCCCAGGGAACCCTGATCCCGCTTTCCGATTACGGCCGCGAAGGCGCGCCTATCACGTACAAGGCCTGGGTCTGCACCAACCCCGACTGCGGGTTCAATCTGCGTATCGACAACGGCGAGATCAGCTTCGGCAGGGCGATAGGGCAGTCGTATAAATAGGCTATTGGCTATTCGCTGTTGGCTGCTCTGTCTTGCAGGACTGCAATCGTAAGCTGGGCGCAGGAGAAACCTCGTCACAGCCAATAGCCAATAGCCAATAGCGCCCTCCATGATTCCCGTCCTCACCCCCGAACAATCCAACAGCTGGGACCGCCGGGCCGCTGACGCCGGCGTCGACCTGGCCACCCTGATGGAGTGCGCCGGGCGGGCCACGGCCGCGGTGCTCTCGGATCGCTACGCCCATCTCTTGCGCGCGGGCGTGGTCATCGCCAGTGGTCCAGGGAACAATGGTGGGGACGGCTGGGTCATCGCGCGGGCGCTGCATCGCGCCGACATTCCGGTCTGGGTGGCGTCGTCCGGCGCCGGCTCGGCGCTCTGCGAGCGAATGGCCAGGCTCGCCCGCAGCGAGGGGGTCCGCGAGGTCTCGCCCGATGGGCCCTGGCCGGCCGTCGGGCTGGCGGTGGACGCTCTGCTGGGCACCGGCGCTGCCGGGGCGCCGCGGCCGGCGCTGGCGGCTCTGGTCGCACGGCTTCACGATCTCGCGGTCCCAATAGTGGCGGTCGATGGACCGTCCGGTGTAGACCTCCTCACCGGCATCGTGCACGGCATCACGCAGGCCGACCTCACCGTCACCTTCGGTGGCTTTCGCCGCGGCCAGCTGCTGGCCCGGGACGAAATGGGCGACATTGCCGTTGTCGACATCGGCCACCCGGCGCCGGACCCGGAGTGGCCGGTGGTGGTCGGCGATAGTCAGGCAGCGCAGTGGCTGCGGCGCCTCCGGGCGCGGGACCATAAAGGCGATCGTGGCAGGGTGGTGGTGGTGGGAGGTGACACCGGGATGAGCGGTGCGTTGCGACTGGCGGCGCGGGCAGCCTTTGCCTCGGGTGCCGGGTTGGTGCATGCCGTCGCTCCGGCGGACACGGTCGCGGCGTTGGTGCAGGCGGAGCCGGATATTCAGACGCTGGCGCATAGCTTCGGGGACCCGCCCACGGCCGCGCTGCTCGACCTCGTGTCCAGGGCGGAGGCGGTGATCATCGGTCCCGGCCTTGGGCGACACGGCGGAAGACGCGCCTTCGTTACCGCGCTGATCGAAGCCAGCAAGGTGGTGGTGCTCGACGCCGACGCGCTGGTGGCATTCAGCGGCGCGGCCGCGACCCTCAAACCGCTCGCCACTGACCGCTCCCTGGTTCTGACGCCGCATCCCGGTGAGTTCCGCTCCCTTTTTCCGGCTCTCGCCGCCAACCGCGAGCTCGATCCCTGGACGGCGGCCTCCTTGGCCGCGGAGGAAACCGGGGCCACAATCCTGCTGAAGGGCGTCCCCACCGTGGTCGCGGTTTCTCATCGGCCCCAGCTGACCGTGGTGGCGGGGAACCCCGGACTGGCAACCGGCGGCAGCGGCGATGTGTTGAGCGGTCTGGTAGGCGCCAACCTCGCCGCGGGCCTAGAGCCAGGCCTCGCCGCGGCGCTCGGAGCCCAGATCCTCGGACGGGCCGCGGATCTGGCTGCGCGGCGGCATACTGCCAGAAGCCTCCGGCCCATGGATGTGGTCCAGGCTCTTCCGGACCTGTGGCGCGAGTGGGAGGTGCTGCGGACTGGCGCCGCCACGCCGCGTCCGCCTCTCCTGATGATGCTGCGCCGGCCCCAGACCACGTGATGTAGATTCTCCCCATGCTGCTGCGACCTTTCGTCATCCTCGCTGCTGCCTGCGCTGCATCTCCCGCGGCTGCGCAGTCGTTCACCCGGGACTGGCGCCCTGACGAGCGGACCGTGATCGGTGATTTCAGCCGGGTGAATGCCATCGCCACCTCGGCTGAGCGGGTGTATATCGTGGCGCCCTCCGCCGTCCTGGTGTGGAACCCGCAGTTTCACCGCTGGGAGGGTGCGTTCGACGCTCCCGATGCCGCGCTCCTGAATCGGGTGTTCACAGCGCTGGCGGACCCGGTGGACAACTCACTCTGGATGGCCCGCCAGAACGGGTGGGTGCATTACCAGCCGGATCTACGGCTCTGGGACCAGGGATCAGTGGCCGACGGTATTCAGACCATCGCCTTCGATCAGAACAATCCTGGGGCCGGTCTTTATCTCCGTACCCGACGCGGTTGGCAACAGCTGCCTCGGGGCGGCGGCGTACCAGTGCCGTCTCCCGGGCCCGGACATCCACTCACTCCCGCAACCGTGGAGCAGGCTATCCGCAGCAACCCCGCGCTTCAGGCCAACGCGGCCGCGATCCTCACCGACACCCGCCTCGGGAGCGTTCGCTACACCGCGGCGGCCCGCTCGTTCGACAACCGGGGATGGTATCTGGGGACTTCCGGTATCGGTGCTCTGTACGCGGATGACGGTGCGCCAATTCCGGAGCGGCTGAGCTTCGGGCTGCCGGCAGATCCGGTCGGTGCCGTGTTCAGCTGGCCCGGTGGTGTGTGGGCCGCAACGTCACGCACTTCGTCGGCGGATGCATCGCTGACGTTCGTGCGGAGTGATCTGGGGGAGTTCAGTTCGTTCCCCGGTCCGTCAGCCATGGGAACGCCGTTCGACCAGGTACGGGATCTGGCGGGACAGGGTAAATACCTCTGGGCCGCAACCAACCGGGGTGTGGCTCGACTGGATCACTCCGCCGACCGTATCGACGTGTTGGATGAGGGAAGGGGTCTGCCGGACGTCAGGGTCTACTCGATCGCCTCGCGGGGCGGCCGGATCACAGTGGGCACCGAACGCGGCATCGCCCGGGTGAGCGACTCACTCGCCGTCACCAGAATCGCGCCGGCATATAACGATGTGGCCTACGCGGTATTTCCGGCCGGAGACTCGACCTGGGTCGGAACTCCCGAAGGGATCCGCCTCGCGCTACCCGGGCTGGCAAACCTGGTCCGCCCCGAGGGCATGACCTCCCCCAGTCTACAGGTACCGGTCATCGATCTCGCCGTTATGGGCGATACCCTCGTCGCGCTGACGTACGATGGCTTTCTCTGGCGTGATCCCCGTACCCGGCGCTGGGCGCTCGGCCCCAACCTCTCGGCGCTGCTCGGCCGCCTGCGCCGGTTTGCGCCGGACGAGTCAGGTTTCTGGCTGGCGGGCGAGCGGGGTGTGGGCTTCGCCCGCCTGAACGCCCCTCCACTCCGCACACTCCGCGGCGGTGATCTACCCGGCGCCGTGAACGACCTCGCGGTGGACGCCGACTACCTGTGGGTCGCGACCGACCGGGGGCTGGTCCGTTTTCGGTTGAGCGACATCCGTCCATGACACGAGCTCGGCCCCTGCCGGGCGCCGGGGTTTCGCTCGGCCCGGGGCCCGAGTTCGACCTGATCCGGAACATCACCCATCTTCTGGGAGACCGCGCAGCCGGTCTGGGAGACGATTGCGGCCTCATTCAGGTGGGTGGCGAGCTCGTCGCCCTGAGTACCGACGTCAGCGTCGAAGGCGTTCACTTCCGGCTGGATTGGATCGGCCCCGAAGAAGTAGGCTGGCGGAGTGCGGCCGCGGCGTTGTCGGATCTTGCCGCCGACGGCGCCGAGCCGGTGGGGCTGCTGTGCGCCGTAACCATGCCGGCGTCGGCCCCGGAAGCGGAGCTGCTCGATCTGATGGCCGGCGTCGGCGCCGCGGCCGCTGCCTCCGGGACCACCGTCGTGGGTGGAGATCTCGCCTCGGGCCCGGCGTGGACCGTCGCGGTTACAGTCGTGGGGCGCACGCAGGCTCCGGTTCTGCGGTCGGGCGCCTCGCCCGGCGACCGGCTCTGGGTCACCGGCAGATTGGGAGGTGCACGGGCGGCCCTGGAAGCGTGGCTGCATCAGCGAGAGCCGTCGCCTGGAGCGCGCGCGCGGTTTGCCCACCCTGAACCGCGCATCGGGGCTGGGCGGTGGCTGGCAGACCACGGCGCGCGGGCGATGATCGATCTGAGCGATGGCCTTGCCGGCGACGCGCCACACCTGGCGGCTGCGTCGCGGGTGTCGCTGGTGATCGATTTGGCGACGATTCCGGTCGCCGCCGAAGCAGAGCAGGAAGCCGTCCGTCTCGGTACGCCGCCTTCGCGCTTCGCCGCCGAGGGCGGGGAAGACTACGAGCTCCTGGTGGCGCTGCCTCCACGCTTCGCCGACGCGGACCGCTTCCAGCAGGAGTGCGGCCTGTCGCTTACCGCGATTGGTGAGGTCGTCGCAGGAAGCGGTACGCACTTCCTCCTCTCCGGCCATCCTCTCGAGCTGCGCGGATTCAACCACTTCGGTTGACGGCGTTCCAGCGACGTAGCTAGTTTGGCCCTCGTTCACTCGTTCCCCTCGTTCCCCCTTTCTGGTGCACATGTCGACCATCATCGAAGTCCATGCTCGTGAGATCCTCGATAGCCGCGGCAACCCGACCGTTGAAACCGATGTGGTCCTCTCCAGTGGTGCGCAGGGCCGGGCGGCGGTGCCGAGCGGGGCCTCGACTGGCGAGCATGAGGCGGTGGAGCTGCGTGACGGTGACGCCAAGCGTTACCTGGGGAAGGGCGTCAGCGAGGCCGTCCGCAACGTGAACGAGGTGCTCGGCCCGCGGCTCGAGGGCAGGGCTGCCGCGGACCAGATCGAAGTCGACGCCGAGATGATGGATGCCGACGGAACCCCGAACAAGAGCAAGCTTGGCGCGAATGCCATCTTGAGCGTGTCACTGGCGGTGGCGCGTGCCGCGGCGCAGGATTGCGGGCTGCCGCTCTATCGGTACCTTGGCGGCCCCATGGCGCGGGTGCTGCCTGTCCCCATGATGAACATCCTCAACGGTGGGGCCCACGCATCGAACAACGTGGATGCCCAGGAGTTCATGATCGTGCCCATCGGGGCGGAGACATTTCCCGAGGGGCTCCGCATGGGCGTGGAAGTTTTTCATGCGCTCAAGAAGGTGCTCAGTAAGATGGGCCTCTCCACCGCGGTGGGCGACGAAGGTGGATTCGCGCCTATGCTCCCCTCGAACGAGGCGGCTCTGGACGTGGTGATGCAGGCGATCAAGGCGGCGGGGTACGAACCCGGTAAGGACATCGCGATCGCGCTCGACGTCGCCGCGTCGGAGCTGTTCCAGGACGGCGAATACGTCTTCAAGAAGGGGGACGGCAGCCGCAAGTCGCCGGAAGCGATGGTGGATCTGTATGCCGGCTGGGTTGATCGCTACCCTATCGTGTCCATCGAAGATGGGCTGGCGGAGAACGACTGGGCCGGCTGGACCCGGCTGACCGAGCGGCTCCACGACCGGGTCCAGCTGGTCGGCGACGATCTGTTCGTGACCAACGTGGACCGGCTGGGACGGGGCATCGAGGAGGGCGTCGGGAATGCCGTGCTGGTGAAGGTCAATCAGATTGGCACACTGACCGAAACGCTGCAGTGCATCGAGCTGGCCAAGGGAAGTGCGTACGGCGTGGTGATCTCGCACCGTTCCGGTGAGACCGAGGATACCTTCATCGCCGATCTGGCCGTGGCCACTGGGGCCGGGCAGATCAAGACCGGCAGTGCCAGCCGGACCGATCGGACCGCCAAGTACAACCAGCTGCTCCGGATTGCCGAGGAGCTGGGCGATCTTGCCCATTATCCCGGCCGGGATCTCTACCCTCTGTGACGCTCGGGCGCTGGGCCACGATCGCGGGCCTGGCCTTGGCGCTTTACTTCGCGCTGCAGGGTGGTGAGTACGGGACGCTCGACCTGCTTCAGCTCCGGCGGGAAGAATCGGAGGAGCGGATCAAGGTGGCCGAGCTCCAGCGGCTGGTGGATTCGCTGACCACAGCCGCGGTCGGACTCGAGCTGGATCCGCGGGTGCAGGAACGGGTCGCACGGGAGCGGTTCGGGATGATCAAGAAGGGAGAGTTTCTGTACCGGCTGGTGCCGCGGTCGAAGGTCGTAAACAGTGAAAAGTGAACAGTGAAAAGTGAACAGTGAAGGGGAAGCGGCCACCCGCGGCACGCCGTGCCTGTTTCACTGTTTACCGTTTACTTTTCACGCTGTTTGAGAAGACGGCAGGGTAGCTCAGCTGGTTAGAGCACGGCACTCATAATGCCGGGGTCGCGGGTTCGAGTCCCGCCCCTGCTATACACACTGCAGCGCCCTGGCCCAGCAGCTCAAGTCATTGCTCAGCGAGAGTCCCACTGTGAGCCGGACCACGGCGCCCGTCCCCGAACCTCCTATCTGTAAGCCGCTTCTGATCTCCAGTCCCGACCTCGCCTTCGCGGTGAGCCATGACCCGAGCCATCCTGCGTAACTCTGCCTGCGTCGTCACCCTGCTGGGAGCCGCTGCCTGCGGGCCGGGATGAGACGGCCAAACAACTTGAAACGACCCTGTCGTCCGGCCATGCGGCAGCGGCGGTCGGCCCCCGCCTGGAGCTGGTGCGCAGGGTCTATCTCGATCGGGACTACCGGCCCCTCTGGATCGATGGCTCGAGACTCGAGGGCCGAGCCCTCGAGCTCATCGAGACGCTGTGCCATGCGGAGCGGGATGGACTGCGCGCCGCCGACTACGACCTGGCCGGCCTTCAGGCCGACCTGGCTCGGCTCGGGGATAACAAGAAGTCCAATCCGGCGGCGCTTGCCGCA
Organism: uncultured Gemmatimonadales bacterium; assembly: GCA_963840165.1. Lineage (GTDB taxonomy): Bacteria > Gemmatimonadota > Gemmatimonadetes > Gemmatimonadales > GWC2-71-9 > CAVVWJ01. Next base: position 243,017 of record CAWIXT010000002.1, on the reverse strand, counting down.
CTCGATCTCCGCCTGACCCGGGCCTTCCTCGACTATGGTGGCGACCTGCTCGCGGGGCGGCTGGATCCCCAGGCCGTGCAGAAGGGGTGGTACATAAAGGCCCGGCGCGCCGTTATCGACAGTACCCTGCGCTCGGCGCTCTCGCATGACGGCTTCGACGACATGGTCTCGCCCCTTCACCCGCGCCAGAAGGAGTACAAGGAGCTGCTCGAGAAGCTGGCAGAGTACCGAGAGATCGAGGCGAAGGGCGGATGGGGCACGATCTTTGGAATCTCCCGCCTGCAGTGGGGCGACGAGGGACCCTATATCGAAGTCCTCCGCGACCGGCTGCAGGCGACGGGAGATCTGGAGAAGTCCGAAGGCAAGCCCATCTACGACGACCGGGTCGCGGCGGCAGTCGCCCGGTTCCAGGAGCGTCACGGCATTCCGGCGGACAGCTCGGTGGATGCCAAGACGCTGGCGGCCCTCAATGTGCCGGTGGAGACCCGAATCCGGATCATCGAGCTCAACCTCGAGCGCTACCGCTGGCTGCCGAGCGACTTCGGGAAGCGCTACATCCTGGTGAACATCCCGGACTACCGGCTCTATGCCTACGACGAGGGCAAGGAGCGCCTCACGATGCGGGTCACCGTGGGTGAGGAGTACAGCCACGCCACTCCGGTCTTCGCCGACTCGATGACACACGTGGTGTTTCGGCCCTACTGGGAGCTACCGCGCCGGATCATGGTGGACTCGGTGATTCCCAATGTGCGGAAGAACATTCATTACCTGGCTCGGCACTCGTACGAATTGGTGGATCTCGCACGGAACGAAGTCATTGCCGATCCGTCAGCGATCAACTGGTCCAAGCTGAATATGAAGAAGATTCCCTTCCGAGTCCGGCAGAAGCCCGGCCCCGAGAATCAGCTCGGCACCGTGAAGTTCATGTTCCCCAATCAATTCTCCGTCTATCTGCACGACACTCCGGCCGATAGTCTCTTCGAGAAGCAGAACCGAACGGACAGTCACGGCTGCGTGAGAGTGGAGGATGCCGTCAAGTTGGCGGGGTACGTGCTGGACAAACAGGAGGGCTGGGGAGACGATGAGATTCTCGAGGCGATAGCGGCCGACCCCACCAAGGACATGACGCCCACCTCGGTGTACCTGAAGGAGCCGGTACCGGTCTACCTGCTCTATCTCACCGCATTCGTGCGGGACGGCGTGCTCCACTTCCGTGACGATCCTTACAGGAAAGACCGTCGGGTAATGTCCCGGATGGGACAGCCGGCAGTGAACGATCCATCCATATGTGAACAGCTCAGGAAGCTGGCGGAGGGCCGCCGGTGAAATGAGGCTGTTTGCCTGGACTATCGGATGACGCGGTCCAACGGCATCGCCCCCTCGAGCTCATAGACAAAGTGATACGATGCCTGGTGGAGAGTGCTGAACCCTTCCGATTTCATCGTCCGGGTCAAAATGTCCGGGTTGGAAATCTCGGTTCCCGTTTCCAGGTCGACCAGCGTGACATCCACCGCCACGCCCAGGTTATGCTGGCTGCGTCGGCCGATGAACCCACTCTCGAAGAGCTCCCGCCGCCCGGTCCGCTCGGACCCAATCGAACATCGCGCGAGTCGCCTTTACCGGCCGGTAGGCATCGAAGACCTCTGAGGCCGAGGCCGCGTGCACGGAGCCGGGCCTGAACTCGGCCGAGTGCGGTCAGCCACCTCCCGGTGGAGCAGCGCGCGCCGCGCTCTCGTAGCCGGGGAGCGGTGCCCCCGTGAAGTTATTCGCCGTTGCGTAGCGGAGATCGACCTGGATGGTCGAGTCCACCGACTGCACATCCACCAACAGCGATTCGGCGACCGCCGGAGCGGAGTCGTGGCTCGCCGGGCCAGTCGGACGTGCGGAGCACGGAGTCGGTGGGAATCTGGGCAGCCGCTGAGTGGTGTCGGCCCACTGCCACCGGCTCGGAGTCAGCCGCCCAGGCGAGTCAACCCAGAGGACGAGTCGGGCTCGACCGCCACAATGGACCCGAGTTCCTGCGATCTGGCGTGTGCCGATACATCGCCCGACGGCCGGTCGGTACCCCAGGGCCGCCAGAGTCCTACGACCGCGGCGACTAGGACGGCAGCGGCCCCGAACGCAAGGCGACGCCTCCAGGCTGGTCTCGCCGGTCCGGGGGCGAGGAGCGGAAATGATAGGTCTTCCTTCGACGGTGCCGCTTCTTCTGTATCAACTGCGTCAACGCCGGGTATGGTGATGCGTGGCGGATCGGGCGGTGAAGCTTCCGTTAGCAAGGGAGCGAGCGCCGCCGCAAACTCCGTGATCGTCTGAAAACGTCGGGCCGGCAAAGGGTCGAGCGCCCGGTGGAGCACGTCGCGCACGGCCTTGGGAACGCGGCCACCCCGCGACCCCGGCTTTGGTGGTGCTCCGGTGAGAAGGTGATGGAGCACCGCGCCCAGGCTGAACACATCGCTCCGCGCGTCGGGCGAGGTGTCCGGCGATCCGCTCCGGGCTGGCATACATCCCCCGCTCGATCGGTGACTCAGCCTCTCCCTGTCGCAGCGGGAACTGGTGCGCGAAGGCCTATCAGCTTGACCAGCGGACGTCCGCCGCTCGTCCGGGTCAGCAGAATGGTGTGAGGCGAGAGATTCCCGTGAACCCATCCGAGATCGTGCGCGGCCTGCAGGCCGAAGCCGCGGCTTGCAGGCAGAGATCCAGGGCCTCCTGCAGCGGCAAGGCGCCACGCAACACCAGAGTAAGCGACAGGAACGTGCCCGTAAGACGCTCCGCGACGGCGTAGACCAGCCCATCGTCGAGTCTCGTTCAGATCATGAATGGCGACGATATTCGGATGGTTGGATCTTCGCAGGCTGGAGGCTTGGCGGCCTGAAAGGAAGTTCGCCAGAGGAGCCCAGGATCAGAACCGCGACCTCGAGCCCGGTCGGATACTCGGCACGATAGTGCTTGCAGACTGGGGTCTCCCCCAACTTTTCCCGGACGCGGAGCCCCCCCGGCAGGGTCCGGCCCACCACGGGTTTGCGGCACTGACTCACGCCTAGACCGTGCTCGGCTCCGCAAATCGGGACAGGCGGTCGCCGTCACTGCCTGTCCTCCCATGGACACCTTGGTGGTCGGATCGTGGTCCGGGAGGTCGTAGGGTGCTTCGGGGCATCGAAGTGAGGCGCGGAAGGCGAGGACCCGTGGCCTTGTGGCCTCGGCTTTCGCCGGGTGTGCATTCATCGATCAGAAAATCCTGGCTGCTGATTTGTACCTTAGGGTTCAGGCAGCGAGGCCGTAAAGCGGCATTCTGCTGGGTATTGTCGCTGGCCTGTTCTAATAGTACCTGGATAAGGCCCAGGGTCCCAGGTTATCTCCCGGATCGCCGCGCTCGCCGGCCTGCCACCCGTTCGGGGACGCCGGCAGGTTTCCTCGCCGGGTATTGACCGCCATCCGCTTCCGGCGCTCCCCTGGTAACTCCCACCGCAGCTGCTATCGCGCGCGCGATCTTCGCGCCGCCTCTATCGGACGGCTCTATTGGATTGGCATAGTCTCCAGCCTCGTTACAGACCAGCCGCAGGTCGATCACACCGATGGTATGCTCGAATGCGATCCTCAGAATGACGTCGTTAAAGATGCACAGAGCCGTGGATGCCAGGCGCTGAAACCGGGGATCCGGAAAGTTGCCGTCGTAAATAGTGCAGATGACGAGAGGGAGCCCATGCCTCGCCAATGCCGCGATGAGCCTCCGGTAGCGTTGTTCAAAGTCGTCGCGCACATCGGCCAACAGCCCCAGCACCTGTGATGAAGAAACGGCCGGCTGGTCCAGGATCGAGATGTGACTGAGGGCATCGTTTCCGCCAACGCTCAATACCAGGTGAGTGGCCTCGTCAGGAATCCGGTCGGCTTGCCGCTCCACGTCACCGGTTCGATGTCCGTCTACCGCCAGGAGAGATGCCGTCCAGTCACCAGGCAGCAGTGCCCGGAGATGAGTAACCACGTCCGGGCCCCCACTGGTGTACGCCGCGTTGTCGAAAATCGAATCGCCCAGCAGGGCTATGTGCGGCATTTGGCTCCTCAACCCAGCGGGCAGCCGCTACTGTGAGGATGCCGGTGATGTTGTGGAGTCCCAGTCCGTCAGGGCCGTGACCACCAGGCTGATCCCCGCCAGAGCCAGGAAGAAGTTCCGCGCCTGGCGGTTTCTGGCGAACCCCAGAATCCAGGGCAATGCGGGTATCACGACGCCCAGGGCCTGGTCAACGGCCCCGTGAGCTCGAAAAGGGATTCGACGCTTGAGAGCCATGGGGTAATCCGTGAGCGCTGAGAGCACGGTATAACCGGCTGCCCAGGCTTCGGCCGTGCGGGTAGCTCGACGCGGCATGCGTGCCAGCAAGGGCAGGATGACCGTGGCCCCCACGGTAGCGTAGTCCAACAGTCCATGGAGCTTCGGCGATATCGGTTTTCTCATGAGCGTTTCCGGATGTGGGCAGTGCGTCCTTCTGCGATGGAATCGTCCTCCATCAGTGTACATCGGCCACAGCCGGGCGGGTGTGCCCTGGCACACAGGTAGACTACTGCAACGAGCCATCGGGCTAACTTATGGTGCGCCAACAGGTCACGTTGGCAAGTTCGCGTAGGGTATGAGGTGTTGCCCCCGATCGGCTGGCGTATTTAGGTTGACAAGCATCACCGCGGCGTCAGGCCGGCGTCGTGTAGGCTATACCCCGCGCCGAACCTTGGCGCGCAACACCTAAACCTCTCTTCGTGGGGAGGGGCAAGGCGGCTGGCGCAGCCGCAGGAGCCCCGCATGCCCACTGGAAGAGAACGCCGGTCTCGCTTCTCGGCCGATCCCACGGTGCTGATCGTGGACGACGAGGAGACCCCGCGGACAGTCACCTGCCGAATGGTGCGGGCCCTCGGCTACCAGGCCCACTCGGCGCGGGACGGTCGTGAGGCGCTGCGTTATCTCCAGCAGCATCCGGGGGAAGTGCGGCTGGTACTGACTGACGTCGTGATGCCATACATGGATGGGGGCGAGCTGGCAGAACGGGCGCGGGACGTGCACCCTCGGCTGCCGATCGTGTTGATGTCGGCGCACCCGGTAGGAGAGATCGCGGAGCTGGTCGCGGCCTATCCGGAGCTTCCGTTCATCGCCAAGCCGTTCACCACCGAGAAGCTGGCCCAGGTGCTCACTCCCTTGTTGGGAGCTCCCGCCAGGGTTCGCGGACGCCGCGCCAACGACCGGCTGGCGTACCGGGATCGCTCGAGGCAATCGACCTGATGTGGCATGGCTCCTTTTCGAATCTTCCTGCTGTCTCCCGCCCACTGCGGTGGGAAGCGGGCGGAGCTGCTGCTCAACCAGCGCGCCGCCTTCCCTCTGGCCCTCCGGCTTCGTTCCGCCGCCGGCGCCACGCTGGGTGAAGCGTTCAGCTTTCTCAGTGGCCTGTACTTTCGTGGCAAACTCGCCTACGCCGACCGTTTCGCACGCCCCCCCAGCGGCAGCCTGGGCGTGCAGGTGATCACCACCGATCGAGGTCTGGTATCCGCTGACACGGTAATTGGCTGGGATGATCTGCGCCGTTTCGGCACGGTTGACATCAGCGCCGATGAGCCCGGTTACAGGGTGCCGCTGGCGCGCGATGCCGACAAATTGGGGCAGTCGGACGTAGAGGTGGTCCTCCTCGGCAGTGTCGCCACCGGGAAGTACGTGGACATTCTCCTCGAGGCTCTGGGGGACCGGCTCCTGTTCCCGGCCGACTTCGTGGGACGGGGCGACATGAGCCGAGGAGCGCTCCTGCTCCAGGCGGCCCGCGAAGGCGCCGAGCTGGTGTACCAGCCTGTGGCGGGCGCCGTAAGGCGCGGACGCCGAGCTCCCCGGATCAGGGGATGAGTCCCACACGCTCTGCGCCGCCCACCCTCCGCTTGCCGGACGCCGCAAACGCGATCGTCAAGCTCGGCGCCCAGGAGGTCCAGCTCACCAACCTGGACAAGATGTTCTGGCCCGAGCTGGGCTACACCAAACGGGACCTGCTTCAGTATTACGCCGAGATCTCGCCCGCGCTCCTGCCGCATATCAAGGACCGCCCCATGGTGATGAAGCGCTATCCCAACGGCATCACGGGAAAGTGGTTCTTCATGAAGCGCACGCCGACGCCCAGGCCGGCCTGGCTGGAGATCTGCGAGATCCCGCACGAGTCGAACAACATCATCCCATTTCCGATGATCCAGGATCTCGCGTCCCTGCTCTGGGTCATCAACCTCGGATGCATCGACCTTAATCCCTGGTATGCTCGCTGCGACGATGTGGATCGGCCAGACTATCTCCACTTCGATCTGGACCCGGTCGAGGGAGCCACCTTCGAGGGCGTGCGTGAGACGGCCATCGTCGTACGTGACGCCCTCAAATCGCTGGGAATAAATCCTCTGGCCAAGACCAGCGGATCCAAGGGAATCCATGTGTACGTTCCCATCGTGCGCGGACCAGTTCAGAAGGATGTCTGGCGCTTTGCCAAGGCGTTTGCCCAGCAGCTGGAGCAAGGGTTTCCGAAGCTTGTCACCACCGAGTACCGGGTGGCGAAGCGACCGAAGGGGCGGATTCTGGTGGACTACAACCAGAACGCCTGGGGTCAGACGCTTGCATCGGTCTATTCGGTGCGACCCAACCCACGGGCGGCGGTATCCACCCCGGTGACCTGGGCCGAAGTCGAGTCGGGATTCGAGATCGACGACTTCCGAATGGACAACGTTCCTGAGCGGGTACGGAAGCAGGGGGACCTCTGGAAGCCGTTACTGGCGGCGAAAGGCCGATTCAAGCTCGACGAGTATCTCGGCACTACCAGGGAGGGGAAAGATGACCGGGTGGCAAAGAAGACCACGAGCAAAAAGACGGCTGAAGCTCCGGAGCAGAAACTGGCGGAGTACCGCAGCAAGCGAGACTTCACCCGGACCGCCGAGCCGGCGGGGGGCGCTACCCGCAAGAGCCCGAAGCTCGATTTCGTGATTCAAAAGCACGCTGCCAGCCATCTGCACTACGACCTGCGCCTCGAGCTCGACGGCGTTATGAAAAGCTGGGCGGTTCCGAAGGGGCCCAGCCTCGATCCTGCTGTGAAGCGTCTGGCGATGCAGGTCGAGGACCACCCGATCGAGTACAACAAGTTCGAGGGCACCATTCCGCCCGGCGAGTATGGCGGAGGGACGGTCATGTTGTGGGACCGCGGCACCTACAGCTATGGGGGCACCAATCCCGACCCCGAGGCGGGCTTGCGAGACGGTTACAAGAAGGGCGACTTCAAGTTCGTTCTCAATGGCAAGCGGTTGAAAGGCTCATGGGTGCTGGTCCGCACGCGGGGTGACAGTCGCGGCAAACCTCAGTGGCTGCTGATTAAGCACAATGACGAACATGCGGTACCCGGATCCGATGTGACGGCAGAACATCTGACGTCGGTCACTACCGGCCGGACCATGGAGGAAATCGGAGGAGGGAAGAGCCGAGTCTGGCATTCGAACCGGTCGGACCGGAAGAAGACTGGCGGCAACACCGGCACCTCGGACGAGGCGCCGACACCTGGCTCAGCCTATGAACGGTTGCTGGCCACGCGTCGGCGCTGACTCCGCACGCCGTCGGAGATCTCCAGGTCGAGCTCCCTTTTCGCGGTCTGCACCCTGGCCGTACCTCCCCGAGCGAAGGCGAGGACGGCTCCCGTCTCCGGGTCTCGCACCATGATCATGGGATAGGTTCGCGCATCCCAACGCAGGGTCACGGCGGGCCCTTCGCGCCGCACGTCGATGGACCCCAAGCCCGGTGCGGTTCTCACCCGCGCTAACGCCCGCTGGTTGTTGGCAGCACCCGCCGGACCTCCGAGGTTGATGGTGCCAATGCGGGCGGCCCGATCCCGATCCAGCGGGACGGCGAAGGCGAAGTGGCCCGAGCCGACAGGGCCGTCTACCGCCTCCGTGATGTCGAATGACAGTCGGAAGAGCTGTGAGCCATCCAACGCCGTTGCCGTAACGGAGTATGGGCCCGAACGCCGGGGGAGGTTAGGCCGAGCCACGATCTGGAACGCCGGCTCCAGGATGGGCTGTCCGTTGACCAGGCGCCCCCAGACCAGCATCACAGGCTGCGGCGCTGCACTACTCGCGGCAACGAATGCGTGGGTCGCGCGGAAGTCCATCACATTGCGGTAGGTGTAGTCGCTGATCCAGGGACTGTCGACGCAGTAGCTCATGATATCCGGCAACCCGGGTGCCTTCAGATCGGAGGCCGTTACCGGCGGAGTCGCATCCACTCCGTACACACCGATTCTCCCGCCCGCATGCGGAAAGAGTCCGTCGAGATCCGGAGGGTTGCCGCAGGGCGCGTGCCTTCGACCCCAGACATGACCCAGCTCGTGGGCCACGACGCGACCGGCGTCCGTTTGATCATCCCAGCCGGCGGCGGTCGGAACTCCCTGACCCAGAGTCAGCCCAACCAGGCCCTCTCTTCCATATCCCAGCCTCACCATGCCGAAGTAAATACGGTCGCTTCCCTCGGCGACCCGCTTTCCGTCCAGATCGCTCAGTAGCTGGGACCATCCATCGCCGTTCGGTGCGAGCGCTCCCGTCGGAAACACAGTTGGATCAACATCCACATCCACCGCATTCAACGGATGCATCCGCCGGGCGAGATCGATCAACCGACTCGTGTTCGACACGTCTCCCGGAGGGCTCGACCCTTGCTGCACCGACACGAAGCGGATGCGAGCCGGCGGAACGCCGCGGACGCTTTGTGACTTGGTGCCCGTGGCGGGGAAACGGTTGTCGCTTTCATTGCTTTCCGCTACCCCGTTGTCCGGATCCAGCTCCGCCATCACGGTAAGACTGGGCTGAATCAGCGCCGCAGGGATCTCGAGATTCCAGGATCTGCCCCATTCCCCTTCTTCCACTCGAGTGGGAACGGTTGCAGGTGCCTGTATGGTGAAGCTCTGAGAACTGCCAGGGCCGGAAAGCCGGACCCGCACTGCCGGCCTCGCCGTGTTGCTCTGGTTGGCGATCACAAAGACTCGGAGCAGTGCCGCTCGTCCTGCCACCAGCGGAACACTCGAACTGTATGTCTGAATGCTCTGAGTCAGGTTCACCCCGTCGATACGCAAGTTGAGTGTAGGAGCAACCACCGCGGGCGTATAGCTGACCGTCGATGCTGCGGTGGCCCCGGCAGTGACCGGTACGCTGGGCCGGGCAACGCTCGGCTTGTACGTGGTGCCGCCTCTTACCACGTCCGCCGCTCTGATGGTGTATGTGCCTGGGGCCAGGGCAGTGAGGGTGCGGGTCGCGGTCACGACCTGGGAAAAGCTGTTCGGGCCCGTGACCGTAATCGCCGCGGGAACCTCTGACGGCAAGCCCTCGACCGCGATTCTCAGCGAGCCCACGGTGGCCAGGCAGGTAACCGGGAAGCTGATCCGTGCAGTCTCCCCCGCCGCAACCGCTACCCCCAGCGGATTGTCTCCAGTGACGCTGCAGTTCGATGCCAGCCCACGCAGCTGCACCAAGTGCTGCGCGGCAGAGATGTTCGCCACCGTCACTGTGGCACTGGTGCCGATGGGACGGTCGGCCCCGCCATCGATAGCCAGGAGGTAACCATCAGCGTCCAGCGCCTGGTCGGGGCCGGTGGTGACCGTCGAGATGGCCAGGCTCCCAGTGGCCGGTCCCGGGGCTGTGCAAGTGACGGCAAACGCCGCCTGGACTGTGCTGCCTCCCGTAACGGTGACTATGCGAGGGTTTTCACCGGAGACCTGACAGTTGGCCGCCAACCCAGTCAGCCCCACGGTGTGGGATCCCGGGTCCAGTCCACCGAGACTGCTGGAGGCGGTCACCGCGATCGGGCCCCGATCTACGCCGTCGAGCAGCAGCGAGAACCCATCCGGGTCGGTCCCTCCGCCGGTTGTCGCCGTCACCACCTCAATTGTGCCGCTGCTCGGTCCCGGTGTTGTGCAGGTCAGCTCGAAGTCCAGCTGGACTGTCTCCCCCGGGATCACGCTCAGCACCCGCGGGTTCTCACCCGCGACCTGACAGTTTGCCGCCAGGCCGGAAAGCCCAACGCTGTGAGGTCCTGCTGGAATACCACCGACCGTGTGCGTGGCGTTCACGCCGATAGGCCCGGCTTCGTTGCCATCGAGCAGCAGAGCGAAACCATCAGCGTCGGTGCCCGACCCGGTCATGATGGTGGACACCTGTACCGAGCCGGCCGAGGGTGCACTGGCGGTGCAGGTCACCGCGAAAGCGACCGTTGCGGTGGAGCCTGCTACAACGCTGATGGAGCGTGGGTTCTCCCCCACCACCGAACAGTTCGTGGCCAAACCGGTAAGCGCGACCAGGTGGGCGCCCTCGGTCAGCCGATCCATGACTACCGTGGCATCCAGGCCGATCGGCGTGGCCGCACCTCCGTCCACGGCCACAGCATAGCCATCCTGGTCTAGCTCGAGCCCCGTGGTGGCTATCGTGATTCGAAGGGAAGGCAGGACTACGTCCGTGCCCCCTTCGCCGCAAGCCAGGGCGGCGGTAAAGGGGACCATCCACAGGATGAGCTTCGCGAGACGCAGGCGAACTGCAGGGAACATCGGCGGCCCCTCCAGAGGGTCGCGACGGGGCGGGGGAGCCCCGAAGGTGGAACCAAGTCAAACCTCGCGGACAATTCAAGGCGGTTAAGCTTCGGTCATGTCCCTGATCGGCGATTTCCAGCGGGAGCTGGCGGCGTTGCATCTGAACCCGGGCCGGGCCCTCGTCGCAGTCTCCGGCGGGCCGGATTCGGTGGCGCTGCTTGATCTGTTGGTGGCGAGCCGGGACGCGCATGGGCAGGAGCTGGTGGTTGTCCACCTCGACCATGGCATCCACGCTGACAGCGCCAACGTGGCCGATCAGGTGCGCATGCTAGCCGCCCGCTACGGTCTTCCGGTCCATGTCGGCCGGCTGGAACTGGGACCCAATGCCGGCGAGACGGGTGCACGGGCGGCGCGCTATGCTTGGCTGGGGGCGCTCCGGTCCCGGCTCGGTGCGGGAATCATCTTTACGGCGCACCATGCCGACGACCAGGTCGAGACCGTGTTGATGCGATTCCTGGCGGGCTCGGGACCTGCGGGCCTTGCCGGGATGCGTCCGGTCTGGGGGTCTTTGGTGCGACCGCTGCTCTCGTTCCGCCGGGCCGACCTGATGCGATACCTCGAGGAAACCGGCCTCGTAGCCTGGCTGGACCCGGCCAACTCGGACCCGAAACACCTGCGGTCCTGGATCCGGACCGAGTTACTGCCTGCGCTTCGCGGACGGGTCCCCGAGGTGGACACAAGTATCCTCCGAACAGCCCGCCAGTCGGGCCGGGACCGGGCGGCCTGGGATGCCCTCCTGGATGTCATGCCCGCCTTGGATTTTCAAGGGGAACGCGACGGAATTTCCGTTGCTGCGTCGTCTCTCGGGGGATATGATTCACCCCTGGCGCAGGCGCTGATTCTGGCTTCGGCCCGGCGTGCGGGGTGCCAGCTTGGTCCCGCGCGGCTGGGCCGAATTCTTGCTATCCTGAATGGATCAACCAGCGGCAGCAGGGTGCCACTGGGAGGGAGCTGGATGGCAGAGCTGACCTTCGGCCGACTCCGCATTTACCGTCCCGCCGCGGATCCTTCCGGTCCATCCTGGTCTCTGGAAGGTGAGTCGGGCCAGCGGGAATGGGGTCGCTGGAACTTTCGGTGGTTCCGGGCGGTGGCGCCGGACCACCAGGAGCGGACCGCACTGACCGCCTGGTTCCCGCTACAGCCACTGGCGGTGCGTGCCTGGACGCCCGGAGAAAAGGTCCGGCCGCTGGGGGGTACCGGACGGCGGCTGGTGGTCCGCTGTTTCCAGGAGGTCCGGGTTCCGCGGAGTCGGCGGCAGTACTGGCCGGTTCTGGCGCAGAACGAGGAGATCATCTGGATCCCGGGCGTCTGCCGCTCCGATGTCCAGCTCCCATCCCGTGGTTCGGAGGCGCTGCGCGTCGATGCTGAGTACGCCTGAGGTCATGCGGCGCACCGGGGGGCGCCCCGTCAAGTCAATCGTGTTCGACGAGCGCACAATCGGCGCGCGGGTGCAGGAATTGGCGCGCGACATCACGGTGGCTTATCCCGATGGTGATCTGCTGGTCCTGGGCCTCCTGAAAGGCAGCTTCATCTTTCTCAGCGACCTGGTCCGGGCCATCGAGCGGCCCATCCAGGTCGACTTTCTTGTTGCCAGCTCCTACGGAGACGGCAAGGTCTCTAGCGGCACGGTGCGTTTGGTCTATGACCCGGAAACCCGGCTCGAGGGCAAACATATCCTCCTGGTAGAGGATATTATTGATACAGGAAAGACCCTCCAGCGCCTCATGACGCTGCTGGGTGCGCGCCGGCCCCGAAGCCTCGCGATCTGCGCGCTGCTCGATAAACAGTTGGCGGCCGAGCCACGCCCCGAACTTCGCTTTGTGGGGTTCAGGGCACCACCGGCATTCCTGGTGGGATACGGGCTCGATCACGCCGAGAACTTTCGTCACCTCCCGTTCATCGCGGACTTGGAATAAATGGCAGACCGAACCCCATCCCGATCCCCTCGCACCAACTGGGGAAACTTCAGCAAGAACGTGGCTCTCTGGCTCGTCGTGGGCCTGCTCGCACTGGCATTGTTCCAGATGATGAGCCGGCAGCGGAATCCGACACAGGAATTCTCCTACACCGAGTTCAGTAGACAGCTCGACCAGGGCAATGTCGCGCGGGTGGAAGTCTTCGATGGCAAGCGCCTGGAGGGCGACTTCCGCAATCCCGTCACCCAGGACGGGCGCAGCGCCAAGAGCTTCCAGGTGCTGCTGCCGGTGGCGAACAGCGAAGCCTTCATCAAGCGCCTGGAGGACGCCAAGGTCCCCATATTGGCGAAGGAGCCGAAGGGTGGCATCACGGCACTGCTGATTGCCGCGTTGCCGTGGATCGTCATCCTGGGACTGTGGTTCTTCCTTCTGCGCCAGCTTCAGGCAGGAGGCAGCCGGGCATTCGCCTTCGGCAAATCGAAGGCCAAGCTGCTGGCCGGCGACACTCCCAAGGTGACCTTCGCCGACGTGGCCGGGGCCGACGAAGCCAAGGTCGAGCTCCAGGAAATCATCGAGTTTCTCAAGGACCCGCAGAAGTTCACCCGGCTCGGCGGACGGCTTCCGAAGGGAGCGCTACTGGTGGGCCCTCCCGGTACCGGCAAGACGCTGCTGGCCAAGGCCGTTGCCGGCGAAGCCGGCCGGCCGTTCTTCTCGATGTCCGGCTCGGATTTCGTCGAGATGTTCGTGGGCGTCGGCGCGAGCCGGGTACGCGATCTCTTCGAACAGGGTAAGTCACACGCTCCCTGCATCATCTTCATCGACGAGATCGATGCCGTGGGGCGGCACCGTGGGGCAGGCCTCGGTGGCGGACACGACGAGCGGGAACAGACGCTGAATCAGCTCCTGGTCGAGATGGACGGTTTCGAGTCGAACGACGGCGTCATTCTCGTGGCGGCCACTAACCGGCCCGATGTGCTCGATCCGGCGCTGCTGCGTCCGGGTCGGTTCGATCGTCAGATCGTGGTGGACGCACCCGATGTGCGCGGGCGAGAGGGCATCCTGCGGGTTCACACTCGGAAGATTCCTCTCGCCGGCGATGTGCGGCTGGACGTCATTGCCAAGGGAACGCCAGGCATGGCAGGCGCCGACCTGGCCAATCTGGTCAACGAAGCCGCGGTCCTGGCGGCACGGCGAAACAAGACCCTGGTGGACATGTCCGACTTCGAGGACGCCAAGGACAAGGTCATGCTGGGTGTCGAGCGCCGCAGCCTCGTGCTCACGGAGGCCGAGCGAACCCTCACGGCATACCACGAGGCGGGCCACGCCATCGTCGCCATCAAGATTCCCGGCAGCGATCCGATCCATAAGGTCACCATCGTGCCCCGGGGCCGAGCCTTGGGGCTGACCGCCTCGCTGCCGGAGGTCGATCGCCACAATTACAGCAAGGACTGGCTCATCGGCAGTCTGGCCATGTTCTTCGGCGGCCGGGTGGCGGAGGAGCAGGTGTTCGGCGCGGACAAGATCACCACCGGCGCGGGCAACGACATCGAGCGCGCCACCGGCCTGGCGCGCAGGATGGTCACCCAGTTCGGCATGAGCGAGCTGATTGGGCCGCTTGCGGTGGGCGACAAGGAGCAGGAGATCTTCCTCGGCCGCGAATTTGCTCAGCGCCGGGAAATCTCCGAGCGCACTGCCCAGATGGTGGACGGCGAAGTGAAGCGGCTGATCGACGAAGCCTACGCCCGCGCCAGCACCATCCTGAGCGCCAACCGTGAGCTGCTCGACCGGATCGCCCAGGCGCTGCTCGATCGCGAGACGATCGATCGGGAGGACCTTGACCGGTTAGCCAGGAACCTCCCCTTGCCGCCCCGCACCTTGCCACCGGCCGAACCGAGCGCGGCGCCGGCGGGACCAGCAGCCAAGCCCGGCTCTGCCCCGTCCCGCGCCCCGATTCTAGGAGCGCCCCCGGCGGAACCCGCCGGCGCGTGAATGTTACTCCGCTAGCGCTGCACTCATCTCGGGCGGTGCGCGACGTGCTCCGCTCGTATGGGTGGAAGGACCCGCTTGCCGACAGCGCTGCCGAAGGAATCCACACCTCTGCATTTCACCTGACCGGTCTGGACCAGAGCACGCTCGAGGCTCTGGTTCCTTTCGCCGGTAGCCTCGGCCTCGAAGTGCTCACTGGGGACAGCTGGGCCATCCTGGCGGGGAGCCGGTCGCGGCTGAGTGCGCTGGCCCGGCCCTGGACCGTTCCCGATCCACTAAGGCAGGTGGCGGTTGATGTCGGCTTGGCGCTGCCGCACTCACCCGAGTCCGCCTGGCAAACCGCTCGCGGCTCGGTGTTTCTCGACCGGCCGGTCCTGGTGGGAATCCTGAACGTCACGCCCGACAGCTTCAGCGACGGAGGACAATACACCGGCCTGTCGGCTGCGTTGGCCCAGGCCGACAAGCTGCTCAGCTCCGGAGCGTCCATCCTCGACATCGGCGGGGAGTCCACCCGCCCGGGGCGCACGGAAGATGTCGCCGCCGACGAGGAGCTGCGCCGCACGGTCCCGGTGATCGAAGCACTCGCCCGAAGCTATCCGGAGCTGATCATCTCCATTGATACGGTGAAGGCCTCGGTGGCCCAGGCCGCGCTGGACGCCGGGGCCGCGGTGGTCAACGATGTTTCCGCCCTCCGGCTGGATCCCCAAATGGCGGCGACGGTGGCGGCCAATCGAGCCGGCGTGATTCTGATGCACAGCCGGGGCTCCATCCTCGAGGTCGCGTCGTACCGCCATGCCGACTACGGCGGAGATGTGGTTGGCTGGGTGCTGGCGGAGTTGCGCAACGCACTCGCCGCCGCCGGGGCAGCGGGAATCGGCGCCGACGCCACCGTGATCGATCCGGGTTTCGGTTTCGCGAAGACCGCCGAGCAGAGCCTCCAGCTGCTGGATCAACTGCCCGCTCTTCAGGCGCTCGGCAGGCCGATATTGGTCGGACCCTCACGGAAGCGATTTCTCGGGACTGCGACCGGAGCGCCGGTGGAGGAGCGGGACCGCGCCACCGCGACTGCGTGCGCGCTGGCCTACGAACGGGGAGCGAAGCTGTTCCGGGTGCATGACGTCGCGGGGGCCCGGGAGACGCTGGCGCTGGCGCGGGCAGTGGGAGGCGAGGCGTGAACGTCCCCGAATACCGCCCGCCCTATCGCGCAGCCCTCGGGGTGATGGGAGTAGTCCTCGCGGTGTACGTCCTCACGCTCGCCCCGACGGTGACCTTCTGGGACGCGGGCGAGTTTATCGCTGCGGCGAAGACGCTCGGCATTCCCCATCCGCCCGGCACTCCCCTCTTCGTGATGATTGCCCATGTCTGGGCGATGCTCATTCCTGTCGGTGAGTTCGCGCTGCGCACCAACCTGCTGAGCGCCGTGCTGAGCGCGGCGGCGGCAGGGCTGTTTTTCCTCGTCTCCCACGATACCGTCCGCCGGTTCCCGGTCGGTCTGGACCAGCGTTCCGCGCGAGTGCTGAGCCTGCTTGGCTCAGCCGCTGCGGCAATGCTTGCGGCGTTCACCTTCACCAACTGGCAGAACTCCAACGAGACCGAGGTCTACACCGTCGCCACGTTCACTATCGCCTCGATGGCGTGGCTGGGCCATATCTGGCGCCGGGCGCGGGGAACCGACCGCGCCCCGAGGCTGCTGCTGCTGATCGTTTATCTCGCGGGCATCTCGATCGGCAACCATCTGCTCGCGCTGCTGGCCGGTCCCGCAATCGTGTGCTTCATGGTGGCGACGCTGCTGCAGGATCCCGCGCCAAGCCCAGCGCACCGGCGAGAAGAATGGGGACAGACTGCGGTGGTGGCCGGGGTGTGGGCGCTCCTCATCGGCCTGGGTCTCGGCAGCACCGGACTCATTTTGGTGGGCGCCGTCTGCTTCACCGGGGCGGCGGCGTACGCGACGCTGGGCCGCGCCGGCGCCTTCGCGGCGCTCACGCTGTTCATCGCCTGTATCGGGGTCACCCCATACCTCTATCTGTACATCCGGTCGGCTCAGAACCCACCCATCAATGAGGCGGCTCCGGCGACGTTCGACGCGCTCATGGCCGTGATTCGCCGGGCCCAGTATCCACCGCGCACGCCGCTGGACGATCCCACGGTCCCGCACGGTCCCGATAATCCTGGGCGCACGCTTGGACTTATGGCGATCCAATTTTGGGATTACGTGGTGTACTTCACCTGGCAATGGGCCAAGGGCGTGGGTGTCTGGCTCCAGGTTGCCGTCACCTTGATCTTTCTGGGCCTGGGGCTGCGCGGCGCCTACGCCCAGCGCCGGGCCGATCGCCCTGCCTGGTGGCTGCTGTTCATGCTGTTCCTGGTCACCGGGTTGGGTCTGGTGGTGTACATGAACTTCAGGCCCGGATTCGGACGCTGGTTCAACTACTACCCCCAGGCGGTGAACCACGAGGTCCGGGAGCGAGACTATTTCTTTGTGGTCAGCTTCATCATCTGGGGAATCTGGGCCGGCATGGGGCTCGCACTGCTGGTCGGGTCTCTGATGCGTCAAGCGGCGAGGCTCAGGCGACTGGCCCCGGCCGCCTTCATGTTGGCAGCGGTGCCGCTGGCTCTGAACTGGTCCACGGCGTCGCGGCGCCATGGCCCGGATGCGAGGCTGGCGGCCGACTTCGCCTATGACCTTCTGAACACCGCCCCACCATACGGCATTCTCTTCACCTATGGCGACAACGATACGTTCCCGCTCTGGTGGGCCCAGGAGGTCGAAGGAATCAGGCAGGATGTCACCGTGGTGTGTCTGGCGCTCGCCAACACCGATTGGTACATGCGCCAGCTCCGGGATAACCCGGTTCGCCCGGTAGATGTAAGCCAGCTGCCACCGATCTGGCGGGGGAATCCCGGATCCCGGCCAACCTGGAAGCTGCACAGCATGTCCGATTCGGCCATTGCCATCGCCATGAGAGGCTATGGGGTGGGGCAAGCCCAGGAACTGAAGCTCGGGCCAATCCAGCGGACATTGGAGGCCGGGAGCTACCTCATGCCGAACGACATCCTGTCGCTCAGCGTGGTGCAGCAGAACATCGGGAGACGGCCCATCGTGTGGGGTATTACTGCCGGCCGCGAATTCGCCGGGCTCGGCGACTACGTGGTGCAGCAGGGGCTCGGCTTTCGCCTGGAGACTACCCGGCCGGACAGCAGCTCACCGGCACTCGACTTCCGCCGGCTCGCGGGTGCGCCGCTCGATATTCCCACTACCGAGCGCCTGGTTTGGGAAACGTATCGGTACGCGGGCCTGCTCGAGGGCGACGTGAGCCGGTTGGAGAGCACCAGCGCCAGCATCGCCTCGACCCTCTCATTCCCCTTGGTCCAGCTGGCCTACGCTTTCAGGGCCCGCGGTGAGGAGGAGAAGCTTCGGCGGGCGCTGGACTACGCCCTGAGGCTCTCGCCCAATCCCGCGTTGCGCGCGGCGCTGCTGGAGCTTCAGGTGCCGGGGAAGGAGTGACGGGAAGGACGCGCTGACATCTTTCCCGCCTTCCCGCCTTCCCCGTCTTCCCGCCTTACCGCCTTCCCGCCTTTCCCGTCTTCCCGCCTTTCCCGTCCTTCAATAACCGACGATCCTACGGTAAATTAGAGGGTTATGGATTTCCCAGGCCTGCCGGCTCGGCTCGCCACTGTGCGTGACACGGTGGCCCGCAGCCAGGCTGCCGGCGGGTGGTTGCACCCGGTGCGCATCGTAGGAGTTACCAAGACGCACGGCCCGGAGGCTGTGAGGGCCGCCGCGGCAGCCGGGATTCAGGACGTCGGAGAGAACCGGGTCCAGGAGGCGCTGGGAAAGCAGGAGGTACTGACCGATTTGACGATTCGGTGGCACCTCATCGGCACTCTGCAGCGTAACAAGGCCAGGACGGCAGTGGGCCGCTTCGCGCTGATCCACTCGGTCGATCGGGTTGATCTCGCGGCCGAATTGGACCGGCGCGCTCCCGATGGAGCTCCCCAGGCGGTCCTGGTGCAGGTCAACTGTTCGGCGGAGCCTCAGAAGGGCGGGGTCGCACCCGCTTCGCTGCCTCGGCTCCTGGACGAACTTCAAGGCTTCGCACGCCTGCGGGTACAGGGCCTGATGACTATGAGTGCCCTCACTGAGGACCGGACCGAGCAGCGCCGCGCATTTCGGTTGCTGCGTGATCTGCGCGACACCGCGGTGCGCTCCGGCCATTCACTGCCTGAGCTGTCCATGGGAATGTCGGATGACTACCCGATTGCCGTCGAGGAGGGCGCCACCATTGTCAGGCTGGGAACCGTCCTGTTCGGGGAGCGCAGCTCATGAGCGATGATCATGCATTTCATCTTACCCCGCTCGATGTCCGATCGCAGGAATTCCAGCGGGCCTTTCGTGGCTACGACACGGCGCAGGTGAATGAGTTCAAGCTCGCTGTCTCGGACGAGCTGGAGCGGCTGGTCCGCGAACGGGCGCAGCACGAGGAGCGGGTTCGGAGCGCACAGGAGCAGTTACGCGGTTTCCGGGATCGGGAGCGCGCCATGAACGAAGCTCTTATTGCCGCCCAGCAGCTTCGAGTCGACAGCCGGGCGCAGGCGGAGCGGGAGGCGGAACTGGTGGTTCGGGAGGCCCGGACCGAAGCCGAGCGGATTCTGGAGCGGGCCCATCAGGAGGAGGCGGTAGTGCGGGAGCGCGCTGCCGCGGCGGCGCGGCAGTTCACCGCCTACGTCGCGAGCTTTCGCGCCTTGCTGGAGCGGCATCTGGGCGAGGTGGATGGGCTGCAGCGGCGAACTGAACCCGAGGTTGCGGGGTTAGCCGCCGAGCGTCAGGCGGGAGAGCGCGAATGACCGCGGCGCCGCCTCTGTTCGATCGGATCGAGGCGGCCGCCCGGGTCGTCCGGGACCGCGCCTCCCTCCGACCTGACGTCGGGATCATTCTGGGCACTGGTCTGGGCGGGCTGGCCAACGAGATCAAGCTGGCCAGCTCGATTCCATACCAGGAGATCCCGGGCTTTCCGCTGTCAACCGTCGAAAGTCACGCCGGCAGGCTGCTGTTGGGCCAGCTCGGCAAGCGTCCGGTTGTCGCCATGCAGGGCCGGTTTCACCGGTATGAGGGATACGACCTCGCAGAAGTCACCTTTCCCGTGCGGGTAATGCGGGCGCTGGGCGTCCAGACCCTGATCGTGTCCAACGCCTGCGGTGGGATGAACCCGCTCTGGGGTCCGGGCGATCTCGTATTACTCAGCGACCACATCAATCTTCTGGGTGATAATCCATTGGTGGGAAGCAACGACGACCGGCTCGGACCTCGCTTTCCCGACATGTCAGCACCATACGACCCGGCGCTGCGCAGCCTCGCGCGGACCGTGGCTCTGGAGCTGGGAATCACCCTCCGGGAGGGCGTGTATGTCGCGGTTCCGGGTCCCAGCCTCGAGACTCGTGCCGAATATCGGATGCTGCGAACCGTTGGCGCCGATGTCGTGGGCATGTCCACGGTACCCGAGGTCATCGTGGCGGCGCACGCCGGCATGCGTGCCCTCGGTATCTCCATCATTACCGATCAATGCCTGCCGGATGCGTTGGAGCCCGCGGACATCGGAAGAATCATTGCGACCGCGGCCCGGGCCGAGCCGTCGTTGACCCGGCTCATTCGCGGCGTAGTGGAGCGGCTGCCCTGATGGCGTTTCCCGCCTGGCCCGATCTCACCCTCAATCAGCTGGAACAGCTTCAGCTGGAGACCTGGAAAGCAGAGGGTCTCTTCCAGCAGACCATGGAGGCCACCCGGAACGGACCTCCCTTCGTCTTCTATGAGGGTCCACCCACGGCGAACGGGCGGCCCGGTATTCATCACGTCTTTTCCCGTACCATCAAGGATCTCGTCTGCCGGTTCCATTCAATGCAGGGCGAGTCCGTCACCCGCATCGCGGGGTGGGATACGCACGGCCTGCCGGTGGAGATCGAGGTCGAGAAGGAGCTCAAGCTCACCGGAAAGAAGGACATCGAGCGCTTCGGGGTGGAGCAGTTCAACGCGCGGGCCCGGAAGAGCGTCTTCAAGTATCAGGAAGAATGGGAGACTCTGTCGGACCGCATCGGCTACTGGCTGGACTACGAGCACCCCTACGTCACCTGCAGCAACGACTATATCGAGAGCGTATGGTGGCTGCTTCAGCGGTTGCACCAGCGAGATCTGCTGTATCGAGGGCACCGAGTGCTGCCGTACTGTCCTCGCTGCGGAACCGTCCTCTCCAGCCACGAGCTGGCGCTGGGCTACGAAACGGTCACTACCAACTCGGTCTATGTGACCTTCCCGCTCCAGGACGATCCCACCCGTCAACTTCTGGTCTGGACCACCACTCCCTGGACCCTCCTGTCCAATGTCGCGGTCGCGGTGAATCCCCAGCTCGAGTACGGCGAGTACCTCGTCGGCGATCGGCGAATCATTCTGGCGACCGCCCGGGCGTCGCTTCCCAGTAGTGCCGCGCGCGGGGCCCCGACCTTCGAGGAGATCGGACCGTCGAGCACGTTCAAGGGCCGGGAGCTGATCGGATTGCGCTACCAGCGCCCGCTCGAGGTGGTGCCCTTGCCGGACGACCGGGTATCCCGGGTCGTGGTCGCCGCCGATTTCGTAACCGCTGGTGACGGGTCGGGGCTGGTACATCTCGCTCCAGCGTTCGGGGCGGACGACTTCCAGGCCGGCGTAGAGCACGGCCTTGCCCTGGTTCGGCCGGTGGCGCCGGACGGAACCCTGACCGGTACGACCTGGCCCGACATCGAAGGCCGGCTGGTCACCGCGCGCGAGACCAATGATCTGATCATTCAGCGGCTGAAGCAGGAGGGCCGCTGGCAGTTGACGGAGCCCTACACCCACAGCTATCCCCACTGCTGGCGGTGCTCCAATCCGCTGATCTACTACGCGCGGGACTCCTGGTTCGTTCGCACCTCGTCTGTCAAAGAGCGCATGCTGGAGCTCAACCGGCAGGTCGACTGGCATCCGCCTGAAGTCGGGGCGGGCCGGTTCGGCGAGTGGCTGGAGAACAACGTCGACTGGGCGCTATCGCGAGACCGATACTGGGGGACGCCGCTTCCGGTCTGGGTCTGTGAAGACGATCCGTCTCACGTAGAGGTCATCGGCAGCTACGCCGAGCTGAGCCAGCGCTGGGGCCGGGCCCTTCCGGAGCAGTTCGATCCCCACAAGCCATTCATCGATCAGTACACCTGGGCCTGCCGTTGTGGTGGCCTCATGCGGCGCAGCCCCGAAGTGATCGATACCTGGTTCGACTCGGGGGCAATGCCATATGCGCAGTGGCACTATCCGTTCGAAAACCAGCAGGAGTTTGCCCGGCACTTCCCCGCCGACTTCATCTGCGAGGGGATCGATCAAACCCGCGGCTGGTTCTATTCGCTGCTGGCAATCGCGACCGCGGCATTCGACGAGCTGGCGTACCGTCATGTGATCGTCAACGAGCTGGTCCTCGATGCCGAGGGCCAGAAGATGTCGAAGACGAAGGGCAACGTGGTCGACCCCTGGAGCATGATCGAGCAGCATGGGGCGGACACGATCCGGTTGTATCTGCTGGCGTCGAGCCAGGTCTCGCTCCCGAAGCGCTTCGATCCGCGGACCATTCCTGATGTGGCGGGTAAGTTCTTCAATGCCTTGCGGAACAGCTATACCTTTTTCGCCGGCTACGCGGGCGAGTGGACCCCGGCTGTCGCGCCGGCTGCCGCGCAGCGGCCACTGGTTGACCGCTGGCTGCTCAGCCGACTGGATGCCACCGTCGAGGCGGTGGGAGAAGCGTGGGCCGGTTACGACGTGACTGCCGGAGTGCGCACCATCATGGACTTTGTGGTGGACGACTTGTCTCAGTGGTATGTGCGGGTCAATCGCCCCCGCTTCTGGGCGCCCGACACCGTGGCTGACCCGGCCGCACTGGCTACGCTGCATGAGGCGCTGACCACCGTCAGCCGACTGCTGGCGCCCGCCGCGCCCTTTGTCAGTGACTGGCTGCACCGGGCGCTCGCGGGAACTTCGGTGCATCTTGCCGGGTTTCCCAGAGCTCGCCAGGCCCGGGACCCGGCGCTCGAAGCCGCCATGGATGCCGTGCGCCGTCTCGCGTCCCTGGCGCGGTCGGCCCGGGAGGAGCGAAACATTCGGGTCCGGCAGCCGTTGGGCCGAATGCACGTGGCTGTTCCGGCCGGGGTTCGGGGCCCGGCTCTGGATCAGCTGCTCGGGCTGTTGCGGGTCGAGGTCAACGTCAAGCAGATCGAGGTGGTTGCTTCCGATACCGATCTGGTCCGGCTGCGGCCCAAGCCGAATTTTCGAACTCTGGGCAAGCGCTACGGGAAGCGCACGCCGGTGATCGCGGCCGCGGCGGCAGGGCTCGCGGCGGAGCAGCTCCGGGGGCTGGAGCAAGGGGTCTCCGCCACGCTGGAGGTGGATGGCGAGCCCGCGGTCTTTCATCCCGAGGACGTGGTGGTCGAACGCGAGGTCACGACTGACTGGCTGGTGGCGAGCGATGGCCCCTTTGTCGCCGCGCTCGATCCCGGTCTCGACGACGGGCTCAGGCGGGAGGGACTGGCCCGGGAAGTGGTGAACCGGGTCCAGCGAATTCGAAAAGAGGCGGGATATCACTACAGCGATCGGATCTCACTCTGGCTCGACGGCGATCCCGCCTTGCTCGAGGCCTCACGGGTCCACGCTGCGTTCATTCAAGGGGAAACTCTGGCCCGCCGCTTCGAGGTCGGTGCGCGCGCGGGGCAGTCGGATCTGGAACAGCAGGTGGATATCGACGGGCACGGTGCCGTAGTGGGAGTGCAACGACATCAGGACGGCCGGGTCGGAGTCGGCCCTCAACCCATGGACGAGTAATGAACAAGAAACAGCTGACACATCTCGAGAAGCGCCTGATCGAAGAGCGGGCCCGCGTAATGAAGGAGCTGGGCTATTATGACGAGTCCTTCAACGCGACGCTGCAATCGTCCGACGGCGATCTCTCTTCCTATTCGTTCCATATGGCCGACCAGGGCACGGATGCGATGGAGCGAGAAAAGCAATTTCTCTTTGCGTCCCAGGAGGGCCGCTACCTCTGGCACGTCAACGAAGCATTGCGGCGGCTGTACGGCACGCCCGACAAGTTCGGACACTGCCATCAATGCGGACAGGAGATCAACTTCGAGCGGCTGGACGCCCTGCCGCACGCCCGACTTTGCATTACCTGCAAAGAGAAAGAGGAAGATGGCAAACGTCGTTGATGCCTCGCAGGGCTCAGAGCAGCTGCGAGTGGCCGGCGCTCCGCGCCGGCTGTTCGTTATCGCCGCCGTGGTGATCGTCGTTCTCGACCTCATCACCAAGCTGATCGCTGAAGCGACACTGCTCCGCACCCCGGGAGTGTCGGTGATCGGGGACTGGCTGCAACTCCGTCTGGTGTACAATCCCGGCGCCGCGTTCGGCCTTCATGTTGGTCCCTACTCCCGCTGGATCTTCTTTGTCGTCGCCCTGGTGGCGGTCGTGGTTCTGGCCCGGATGTCGCGCAGCAGCGCCGCGACCGATCGGTTCCGTCAGCTCGCCCTGGGGCTGGTGGCGGGCGGCGCCGCCGGCAACCTGATCGACCGGGTCCGCAGCTCCCGAGGGGTGGTCGACTTTCTGGACGTGGGCATCGGGGCGCTGCGCTGGCCGACGTTCAACGTGGCGGACATCGCGGTGAGCTGCGGGGCCATCGCCCTGGCAATTTCGTTGTGGCGGGAGGACGCGCGCCGAGCGGAGGCGGAATCGGTTCCGACGGGCTGAGGTGAAAGCGGGACCGGGGGATAGCGGAGCCTGCCCCGAGCAATCGAGCGAGGGGGCAGCGGGGCAGGGACCACGGTTCCCCACCGACGCAGCCGATCACGAAGTGCAGTTCACCGTGACCAGCGGTGAGACGGAGCGCCTGGACCGGTTTCTGGCCGATCAGATGGCGCTCTCGCGAACCCAGGCCGCTCGCCTGGTTGCCGAGAAGCGAGTGACGATCGACGACAAAGTCGCCCGTGCTTCCCGTCTCCTTTCCCGCGGGGAAGTAGTCCGGGTACGCCTCCCAGTAGACGAACCGCCTCGCAGTATCCAGCCCGCCGCCATCCCGCTCTCGCTCGTGTTCGAGGACGAGCACCTGGCCATCATCGACAAGCCGGCCGGCCTGGTGGTTCATCCGGCACCGGGGCACTGGGACGACACCCTGGTGAACGCCCTGGTCGCCCGCGGCACTACGCTATCCGGAGGCGCCGCGGGACGGCCCGGCATCGTGCATCGGCTGGATCGCGACACGTCTGGCCTCATGATCGTTGCCAAGACCGACCTGGCCCACCGAAGGCTGGGAGCGGCCATCGCCGCCCGGCGGGTGCGCCGAGTTTACGCCGCGCTCGCCTGGGGCCACCTCGATGAAACCGACGTCCGTATCGAGGCGCCGATCACCCGCCACCCGAGAGACCGCAAGCGAATGGTCGTGTCGGTTACCGGTCGCCCGTCCCGGACTGACGCCCGGGTGATCGCGCGGCTGCCGGTCGTTGATCTCCTGCGCCTCGAGCTGCACACCGGCCGGACCCATCAGATCCGGGTGCACCTGGAGCACCTGGGGCATCCAGTGGTGGGGGACCCGGTATACCACGGCGGAGGAAGCCGCCGGATCTCGGGCTCCGGACGCCGCAAGGCAACGTTGCTCGAGCAAGCCACCCCCCGACAGGCACTTCACGCCGCCGCTCTGGCATTACGCCATCCTGTGAGCGGAGCACCACTTGAGTTCCGTGCCGAGTGGCCGGCCGACTTACGCGATGCACTGATTGTCGCGGCTGGCGAAGAACTGGTTGCCCAGCCTGAACCTCTGAGCTATCTTCGGTTCTTTAATAGAGATGGCTAACTCTCCCGCGCTTCACGCCGTCATTTTTCGCATCGGTGAGGTGATCTGCGCGGCCCCGGCAGGGATCGTGCGTGAGATCCTCCCTCGCCTGCCGGCCACCCGAATTCCAGGCGTGCCGGAAGCGGTTGAAGGGCTGGTAAATGTCCGCGGCAGCTTGCTTACGGTGCTCGACGGGCACCTGCTGCTGGAACAACCCCGCCGCGAGGCCGATGAGGGCGCGATCGTCGTCCTCGACGTAAAGAGCCGCAGCTATGGGCTGGGAGTCAGCCAGGTACTCGACTTCCTCGAAGTCCCCGCAGGCTCCGTTGTTGAACGCCGGGATCTGCCCGGGCTCGACCCGCGGCTGGTAAAGGCGGTTGGCTTGCGTGGAGATCAGCACTTCATCCTGCTCGACGTGGACGCCCTGTTTGCGCCGATCATTGGAGCGTAGATGGGCACCGCCCCTTCGCTTCGCTCAGGGCAGGAACCGCTAACTCGCACGGAGGAAGTCTGTGAATCAAACTGTGCTCGTCTGCGACGACGCCATCTTTATGCGCACCATGATCAGCGACATCCTGAGCCAGGCCGGGTTCGAGGTCGTGGGCGAAGCCGAGTCGGGAGTCCAGGCGGTGGAGAAGTATCGGGCCCTCAAACCGGACCTCGTCACCATGGACATCGTCATGCCGGATATGGGCGGGATCGAGGCCGTTCGCGAGATCTGCAAGGACCATCCCGACGCCAGAATTCTGATGTGCAGCGCTATGGGCCAGCAGGCGCTGGTGGTCGAGGCGATTCAGGCCGGGGCCAAGGATTTCGTGGTCAAGCCGTTTCAGCCCTCCCGCGTCCTCGAGGCGGTTCAGCGCGTTCTGGCCTGATCGATGGACCTGTCCAAGTACGCCGCGCTCTTTCTTACCGAGAGCCGCGAGCACCTTCTTGCCTGCAACCGGTCGCTGCTGGAATGGGAACGGGCACCGGCATCGCTCGAGCCGGTGGACCGGCTGTTTCGTGCCATCCATACCATCAAGGGGATGGCCGCGACGATGGGCTACACGGGCGTGGCGCGCCTGGCCCACGGAGCGGAGAACCTCCTGGACGCGCTCCGGCACAGTCAGGTGGTGGCGGGGCCGCCCGTTTTTCAACTGCTGTTTCGTGCCGTCGACACCCTCGGAGGAGCGGTTGAGGCGGCGGCTGCGGGAAGCGAACCGGACATCGATGCGGACCTTCTGGCACAGCTGGACAAGGAGGCCGCGGCTCCGCAAGCGGCAGGGGCTCCGGCACCGGGAGACCTGACCCAATCGGGAAGCGCTGCCAGCCAGCCGAGCGAGGAGCCAAAGCTGCGACGCGCCAGCGATGCTCCACGGTCCCGCCCGGTGCAGGTCACGCTCAATCGCACGGCGCTGATGCGGGGAGCCCGAGCTGCCCTCGTGCTCCGGCGCGCCGAGGCTCTGGGCTCAGTGAGCGGCGTGCAGCCGCCAGCCGCGCAGCTGGAGCAGGATGACTTCGACGGAAAGCTCTTTTTTCGGCTGCAGACCCGGCAGTCGGATGAGCAGATCGCGGCTGCGCTCCGCATGGTCGGTGATGTCGATGCAGTGGTCATCGAGGAAGCCGCCAGGCAGACCGGCGCCGCGGGTCAGGGCCGGCAGATACGAGTCGATCTCCGGCGGCTGGATGCGCTGATGAAGCAGGTGGGCGAGCTGGTGGTCGCCAAGAACCGACTCTCGGCGCTGTCCGCCGAATCCGGGGATCCGACCCTGATCGAGCTCAGCGGCCGCATTGCACGCCTGGTCGCCGCCATGCAGGGCGAGGTGCTGGCCTCTCGAATGACGCCGGTGGGAGAGGTTTTCGAGCGCTTCCCCCGGCTGGCGCGCGATCTGTCCCGCGACCTGGGAAAGCAGATCCGCTTCGACATGGAAGGCGAAGAGATCGAGCTCGACCGATCGGTGCTGGATGAGATCGGCGATCCGCTGCTGCACCTGATTCGGAATGCGGCCGACCATGGGATCGAGGCTCCGGAGCAGCGCCTTGCCGCGGGCAAGCCGGCCGAAGGCCGCATCCTGCTCTCGGCGGCGCGGGAACGGAACACCGTCGCCCTGCGTGTCACCGATGATGGCCGTGGCATCGACCGGGCCCGGATTCTGGAGAAGGCGCGCCGCGAGGGTGTGGCGACGGATGTGGATACCCTGACCGACGACCTTCTGGTGCGGGTGCTCGCACGCCCTGGGTTCAGCACGGCGCAGGCGGTGAGTGGGGTTTCCGGCCGCGGCGTCGGAGTGGACGTGGTGATGACGCGGGTGCGCGCCCTGGGCGGAACCTTGGAGGTCCGGACCGAGCTGGGCCGGGGGAGCACATTCCTCATCCGGGTGCCGCTTACCCTGGCGATCGTTCGAGCTTTGCTCGCCGAATCCGGTGGCGAGCGGTATGCGGTGCCCTTGGCGTACGTGGCCGAAACCGTTGAATTCGACCGCCGCGCGGTGACCGCGGTGCGCGACCGCGAGGCACTGGTGGTTCGCGATCAGGTGATCCCGACTGTTCACCTTCGTGACCTGGTGTCCGGCGGCACGGCCGTGGCCGCGGCCCGGCAGCCCACGGTCATCCTGGAGATCGGCGAGCGGCGCACCGCCCTGGTGGTCGATGCGCTCCTGGGCCAGCAGGACATCGTAGTCGAGCCGTTCGACGCCCCTCGCGGGCTGCCGCCCTTCGTGGGAGGGGCGACGATTTTGGCCGATGGCAGGCCGGCGCTCATCCTGGACGCCGCGGCACTCCTGTAGGAGGAAAGCATGGAAGACGTGCGTGATCTGAAGGAGCCGCAGCTCGACGCCATGCGTGAGGTCGCCAACATCGGCGCGGGCCATGCCGCCACCGCGCTGTCCCAGATGACCAATCGCAAGATCATGATCAGCGTGCCCCGCGTGAATGTGCAGCCGCTGGAGGATGCCTCTGACATCGTCGGCAAGGCGGACGAAGTCACGGCGGCGATACTCATGCATATGATGGGCGACCTCACCGGCCGCGCCCTGCTCATGTTTCCCCAGCGTCCCGCCCGCACCATCTGCGACTTCCTTCTGCGCCGCGAGCTGGGCACGACCCAGGAGTTCGGCGAGATGGAGCGGTCGGCCCTGAAGGAGGTGGGGAATATCCTGGCCAGCGCCTATCTGAACGCGCTGAGTGATTTCATGGGGATGATGTTGGTGCCGTCCGTGCCCAGTCTGGTGATCGATCTCAGTGGGGCGGTGTTGACCAGCACGCACTTGAACTTCGGCCATGATCGCGACTACGCCTTTTGCGTCGAAACGTCGTTCCAGGTCGAAGGCTCCAGCGAACCGCTGGCGGGCCATTTTCTGCTCTTGCCCGACGTTGCGTCCCTGCGGGCCATCTTCGACGCCATTCGCCTGCCCTGACCGATGCCGGCTCCCGCGCTGTCGGAGCGAGATCTTGCGGTCCTGCGGTCGTTCGCCGGACGGATCGACCCATCCGACGCCGGGGCGCACAACAATCTCGGGGTCCTCTACTACCAGAAGGGTCTGATCGAGGAATCCATCGCCGAGTTTGCCCGGGCGTTGGAGCTCGACTCGCGCATGCTGGTGGCGCAGGCCAATCTCGAGATCGCCTACCGGGACAGTGGGCACTACGACCGGCGAATTGCCCAGCTGGGGGAAGCGGTTCAGCGCACGCCCGGGGATCGCGAAGCGAGGTGGGAGCTGGGACGGGCCTACGCGACCGTGGGACGCCATGAGGAAGCGGTGACCGAGTTCGAAGCCTTGCTCCAGAGCCACCCACACGATGTACCGGCACTGCTTCAGCTGGGTCTCGCGGAAAAAGCTCGGGGACGCCTCGACGCTGCGAGCGAATGGCTTCAGCGTGCCTGCACCGAGGACCCGGCCAACGCCGTCGCGCGATTTCACTACGGGGAAGTGCTCTACAACCGGGGGTTGAGTGAGCCGGCCCTGGAGTCGTTGAAGGAGGCGATCGCAGGGAACCCCGACTATGCCGAAGCGCACTACCTTCTCGCGTTCGTGTACGGCGAGCTGGGGCAGCATGAAGCTGCGCGGGCTGCTACCAAGCGGGCGGTTGCGCTGAACCCCGGGCTGACCCGGGCGCAGGCCAATCTGGCGCTCTCGCGAGCGGCGCACCAGACCTCTGAGGTGAGTGGCCAGAACGGCGATCTTGCCGGCGACTCCAGCGGGACTGCCCGGCCATCTGACCCCCAATCCGTTCCCGGTGCCGCCCTCGCCCACTACAACGCCGGCGTGGCGTTGCGGCAAAGAGGCAGCTACGAGGAGGCGTTGCAGGAGTATCAGGCGGGCCTCTCGGCTGGCGAGGACCGTCGGCTCAATCTCCAAGCAATGGCGGAGGTGCACCTCCTTCGCCGCAACCTGCCCGCGGCGCTCGAGCTCTACGATTCCCTGGTCGGTGAGTTCCCCGACTCACCCAAGATGTGGAACGAGCGGGGGGTGTGTCTGCACCAGGCAGGAAGGCTCTCTGACGCCCTGGCGTCCTACCAGAAATCGGTTACCACCGACCCCCAGTACCGGCTGGCGTGGAACAATATCGGCGTCATTCGGGCGAGCGAGGCTTCCAGCGACCCGTCCGCCGACGCGTTTCGGCAGGCCCTCGAAGGCGATCAGCCCCTGCTCACCGCTCGGCTCAACCTGGCCCTCCTGCGGCTGCAGCGCCGTCAGTACAAGGCCGCCCTCGAGGAGTATCAGCGTGCCCTCCGGGACCAGCCCGCCAGTGCCAACGGGTGGAACGGGATCGGCCTGGTGCTGGTGGAGCTCAAGCGCTACGAGGAGGCCCGCAACGCCTTCGGGCAAGCCGTGGACGCAGACCAGAACTTTGCCGCGGCCCACTACAATCTGAGCTTCGTCCTGAGTCAGCTGGGAGATTTCGAAGGCGCCCTGCGCGAGACCAAGCGCGCTCTCGAGCTGGAGCCGTTGTACATCCCCCAGAAATTCTCCCTGACCATAGACCTTCAGTACGAAGATCCCACTATTGCCATCGCACCGGAGCTGGTTGCCGATGCCAGCGGCGACGTGCTCGCGGGCGAGTTCAGCTTCGATTCGCCGGCGCTGGACCAGCTCTTCGAGGAGCTGGCCCCGGTCGAGCCGGTCACCGGGCTGGAGTCTGCCGACAGCCTGCTCCGCCAGGCGCGGGACCTCATCGCGAAGGGCCTGCTCGATCTCGCCCGAACGGAGCTCGATCGGGCCACGGTACGGGGAGCACCCCGACATGCGACGGCAGTCCTTCTGGGACAGATATTCGCCAAGCGGGGATTCCACGGTGAAGCCCTTGAGCGCTATCGGGAAGCGCGAGCTCTGGTCCCCGCCGATTCAGACGCCACGCTGGGCGAGATCCACGCGCTCCTGGCCCTGGGGCGTCCTCAGGAAGCTGAGGAGCTGGCCGCTGAGCTGGCCGCGCGCGTACCTGGCGATGTGGACGTGCTGGCCGCGCATTCCCGGGTGCGGCTCGCCCTGGGCGACGCCGCCACCGCGCTTTACTCACTTCGAACGGCCCAGAAGCAGGCGCCCAGCCGGCCCGACCTCTACCATCTCGAGGCACAAGCCTCGATTCGGCTGGGTGATCGCGCTGCCGCATTCGCGGCCTTCAACAACGCGCTCTCACTCGATCCCTCTCTGGTCCGCGTCTGGTGCGAGCTTGGCGCCCTGGAAGAGGAGCGGCGGAACTGGCCGGCGGCCCGCACCGCATACGAGCGTGCCCTGGACCTTCTGCCCACGTATGGGGCTGCGGCGCTCTCGCTCGCGGATCTGATCCGTCGGACCGAGACCCCGCGGGCCGCGATCACGGTACTCGTGCGGTTGCTGGAGACGGATCCGTACGAGCTGGAAGCTTTAACCGCTCTGGGACGCGCGTTGCTGGAGGATGGCCGCACCCAGCAGGCGCTGGAGGCATTCACCCGGGTGCTGCGATTCGACCAGGAGCATGCGGCTGCGCTGTATCACCTGGGGACCTGCCTCGCGCGGCAGCGGCAATTCGATGACGCGGTGCTCGCATGGGAGCGCGTGATGCACCTCGATCCGGACGGGCCCTACGCCACGGAAGCGCGCAGCCGCGCGCGTTCCGCTCGCGATCTCCAGCACATTTTCGCGGCTGCGAGCTGACCTGTGGCTCTCGAAGGCCCCCTGAAGGAGCTCCATATCCAGGACGTGTTCCAGCTGCTTGATCTGGGCCGGAAAAGCGGAGTCCTTCGGATCACCTCGGAGTTGCGTCAGACCGCCGGCACGGTGGCGTTCGATCACGGCGGCGTTGTGGCCGCCACGACCGGCAAGGACCCGCAGCCCTTGGGTGCGCGGCTGGTGCGCCTGGGAAAAATCTCGGCGACGCAGCTGGAGCAGGCCCGGGCAGCGCAGCAGGCCGGCGACACACGCCGTCTGGGCGACATTCTCGTTGCCAACGGTGCCATCACGCGTCGCGAGCTTGATCGTCAGCTGAAGGCGCAGGTAGAGGAGGCGATCTTCGAGCTTCTGGCGTGGTCGGAAGGCTACTTCCGGTTCGAGGATGGTGCAGTGGCCGATGCCGTGGTGGATGCACCGGTCCGGATTCCAACCGAAGGCTTGCTGATGGAAGCCGCTCGCCGAATGGACGAGTGGTCCCGGATCGAGGATAAGGTGCCGCACCTGCGGGTCATCCCGAGACTGCCGGCCAGCGACAGCGCCGGGACCGGGCGATTGGAGCTTGCACCGCTGGAATGGGAAATGCTCGCAGCGGTGGATGGCCAGCGGGACCTCCACGGCCTGGCAGCCGCGCTGGGGCGGTCCGAATTCGATATTGCCCGCACCGCCTACGCGCTCTCGTCAGCCGGTGTCATCGTGCTGGACAGTGCCGGGCCTCAGCACCTGAGCGAAAATGGGAGCCAAACGGGCACTCCGCTTGGCCCGGCCCGGCAAGCGCTGGCCAAGCGAGAGTATGAGGCAGCCGCAGCCATGCTCCAGCAGATCCTGCGTACCGATCCTTTGATGCCCGAGGCGCGGCGCCTGTTCGGAGTCTGTCAGGCCGCTCTGGGTCACTTTCGCAGCGCGGCCGAGGCCTGGAGAAGCTGGGCCCGCCTCGGCACTCACACGCCCGCCGAGGAGGCACTCATTCCGGCAGTGGATCGGCTGAGGCAGGCGGCAGAAACATTGGCGGAGGAGTTGGAGAGCTACCGTGAGTGACGACATCCGCACCCTGACGACCCGGCTGGCCGAAGAGCCCTCGAGCCTGGCGTTCCTGGACCTGGCCGAAGCGCTTCGCCGCCGGGGTCAGCTGGAGGCCGCCTACAAGGTCGCGCGCGGCGGTCTGGCGCGATACCCCGGCCTCGCCGACGCGCACGATCTGCTGGCGCGAATTCTGGGTGACCAGGGCGACCTTGCCGGCGCGTTCGACGCGTGGGTGGAGGCCCTCCGGATCGATCCCATGCGCACCAGTGCGCTGAAGGGCATCGCCTTTCTGTATTTTCGGGCCGGCAACGTGGATGAGGCCCGGGAGCACCTCCAGCGCGCTGCGGAGATCGATCCTGACGATCCATCCATCGGGCAGGCGCTCGCCCGGATGATGGAGACCGGCCGGGCTCCGGCCGGAACGTCCACGGCTCCGGCACAAGGTGGTGCCACATCAGTGGAGCCCGCGATCGCCGACTCCTCCGCCGACGATCTGCAGGGACAATTGCTGGTGGATGGAAACGGGATGCGTCTGAGCGGCAATCTCCGAAATCCCGCCAATGAGGATGTGGGTGATCGGGTAGCGGCGGAACTCGCCGGCGTGTCCAGAGAGGCCTCCCGCACCACGCGGCTTTTGGGACTGGGGGGGTGGCAGGCGATCGCGGTGGAGTCGCCCGAGGGAAACCTCTTCCTGCTGCCGCCCACGCCGGACACCGTGCTGCTGACGATGCGGGAGCGCACCCTGCCGATGGCTCGGCTGGGATTGATCGCTGAACGGGCGGCACGCGATGCCCGGGCGTGGCTGGGAGTCCAAGAGTGAGTCCCGCCAATTCGGCGCTGGAGCGAGTGACCAAGGTCCCCGGCGTCCGGGGGTCGCTCCTGATTTCCGCCACCGATGGCCTGGTGGTCGCTGAGCGTCTGATGGACGGCATCGACGGGCGTGCCATCGCCGCACTTGCCGCCAGCCTCATCCAGCGCCTGGGCCGCGCCACGGTCGGCGCCGGAATGCAGATCCCTACGTTCGTGCACCTGCGCGGCAACACCGGGTCGGTGCTGGCCGCGCCAGGGCAGAACGACCTGGTACTGGTTGCGCTGGCGGGTCTGGACGCGAACCTGGGGCTCGCTCGACTGGAGATGCTCGACGCAGTCGGCCGCCTCAGCTGATGCGCGCACTCGAGCCGTGGGTGGTCGAGCCACTGCAGACGTTCCTGACCGAATCTTCGGCGCGGCTCATCCTGCTGATGACCACGTCCGGCCAGGTGGTGGCGCAACATGGTTTCGCCCGCTCGTTCGAGGTGATGACGGCCGCCGCACTCGGCTCGGCTATCGTCGCT
The DNA here is from genome assembly GCA_963840165.1 of uncultured Gemmatimonadales bacterium. GTDB lineage: Bacteria > Gemmatimonadota > Gemmatimonadetes > Gemmatimonadales > GWC2-71-9 > CAVVWJ01. The sequence goes on along the minus strand of CAWIXT010000002.1, from coordinate 209,158 downwards.
TCCACCGAGGAGATCGCCCGCCTGATGGGTGCCCCGCGATTCGGAGCCGTGGTGCACGGAGGCAGCCAGCAGAGCTGCCTGCTTGCAGCGTTCGGAACTCCTCGCGGTCGCTGGATCGGTCTGGTGGTGTTCGGCCCGGAGACCTCGGTCGGATTGGTCCAGCTGTTCTTCGATCAGATGGTCGAGGAACTGGTAGGTGCCGCACCGAGAGAGCCGGCTCCGGCGCCGCTGCTGGCTGAGAACTTCGAACGAGAGCTCAATGCCAGCCTCAAAGAGCTTTTCGGAACCTAGGGGAACATGTCACTCGTCAACTTCACCGCGCGTGAGATCACCTGCAAGATCGTCTACTACGGGCCGGGACGGTCCGGCAAGACGACCAACCTGCAGTACGTCTATGGCCGCGTGCCGGAGGCACGGCGCGGGCGCATGGTGTCGCTCGCCACCCAGACCGACCGCACCCTCTTCTTCGACTTCCTGCCCCTGGAGCTGGGCACCATCTCCGGCTTCACCACCAAGTTCCAGCTCTATACCGTGCCGGGTCAGAGCTACTACAACGCCACCCGCAAGCTGGTGCTGCAGGGCGCGGACGGTGTCGTCTTCGTGGCCGACAGCCAGGCCCGCCGCTTCGATGACAATCTGGAGAGCCTCCAGAACCTCCAGGACAACCTGCTGAGCCAGGGCGTAGACATCCGGCAGCTGCCGGTCGTGTTCCAGTACAACAAGCAGGACCTCCCGCGCGATCTCATCCTTACCCAGGATGAGATGGATGACGCCCTGAACTTCCGCGCGGTGCAGAGCTTCTCCGCGGATGCCCTGCACGGGGCCGGGGTGTTCGAGACGCTCAAAGGCATCTCCGAGCTGGTGCTCAAGCGGCTTGCCGCCGGGAGTCAGGTCGCGTGACTGCAACTCTGAACCCGCTCTACCGCTTCGACACCCTCGTGGTGGGCGCGGCCAACCGGCTCGCGGTCACCGCGGCCAAGGCGGTGGCGGAGTCGCCCGGCACGGTGTACAACCCGCTCTTCATCTATGCTCGCCCGGGCCTGGGGAAGACCCATCTCCTGATGGGCATCGGCCACGCCGCGCGCGCCATAGATCCGAATTTGTCGGTCGAGTATCTGACGCTGGACGAGTTCGTGGAATCGTTCCATGCGGCCATCGCGGCGGGGCAGGGTGACGCCTACCGCCGCCGGTTCAACGACGTGGACCTGCTCCTGGTGGACGACGTGCAGTTCCTCACCCACCGGCGGGAGATGCAGTCCGAGCTGCTCCGTCTTACGGACACCCTGCAGTCCGCCAACCGCCAGATCGTGCTCACCAGCGACCGCCCGCCGTCCGAGATCGAGGCGCTCGACGAGCGTCTGATCCGCCGCTTCGCCGGTGGTCTCGTGATTGACGTCTCATCGCCGGACTACGAGACCCGGGTTGCGATCCTCCGCCGAAAAGCGGAGGAGCGGCGCTCCACCTTTGGCGAGGGCGTACTCGAAGCGGTCGCCTCGCTCGCCATCGACAACGTGCGGGAGCTCCTCGGCGCCCTCAACCGCCTAGTGGCGTTCCAGGCGGTCAGCGATACACCCCTGAAACCAGCGCAGGCACGGGCCTTGGCCGGCGGCGATGAGGCACGGAGCGAGGAGAAGCCTGCAAAGACAGCCAAACTCGAAACCCGAGTTCCGGGCCGGGATGAATTCAGCGACTTCCTGTCCGAGGTGTCCGCCACGGTGTCGCAGCAGGTGGACTCGTGGCGCACCAAGGTCGCGGCTGCCATCCTCCGCTGGGAAGGAGAAGGGTTCCGCACCACCCGGATCGAGGCGCTGCTGCAGCAGGAGATGACGGTCGATCCCGAAGAAGTGCTGCGCCGGTTCGCAGCCGACGTCGGCCGGCTCCAGGCACTCCACGCCGAAGCCGTGGAGCTGGCTCCGGACCTTGCGGGCTCCACCGCATTCCGAGACCCCGACGACATCGTGGGCGCCGAGGCCCTGACCCAGCGGGCCCGCCAGGGTGCCCACCCGCCGCCGGCTCCGTCGCCGCTCTGGAAGCTGGACGACCTGGTGGAAGCGCCCAGCAATCGGATGGCGTTGCAGGCCGCGCGGGCGGTCGTGGGCGAGCCGGCTGCCCGCTACAACCCGCTCGTGATCGTCGGGGCCAGCGGAGTCGGCAAGACCCATCTGCTTCACGCCCTGGGCAATGCTCTGGCAAGCACGAGCAAGGGTCCGGTCGCGTGCCTGAGCGCCCATGAGTTCACCAGCGAGCTGATCGAGGCGATCGACCGCGACGCGGTCGGTCCCTGGCGCGCCAGATACCGTTCGGCGTCGGCTTTTCTGCTCGACGACGTTCACCTGGTGGCGCAGAAGGACCGAACCCAGGACGAGCTGTTCGTCCTGTTCAACTTCCTGATCGAGTCCGGCCGCCAGATGGTCTTCAGCTCGGGCATACCGTTGTCCGAGCTGACCGCGGTCGAGCCGCGCCTTCGAACCCGTCTCGAAGGCGGGTTGGTGGTGGACCTTCCGGCACCGGACCGGGAGATGCGCCAGCACGTGCTGCAGCGGACCTTGAACGGCAAGGGCGCGACGGCGGATACGGAGTTGATCGAGTACCTCAGTTCCCGGCCGGCCGAATCGGTCCGGGCGCTCCACGGGCTGCTCCAGCGGGTGTTGAATGCCGCCGAGTCAAGGGGGTCGCTCCCAGCGCCGCCCTCGCGCGCGAGGTACTCGAAGCGCCGACCCCAAAGGCGCCGCGGCGCCCCGGCGCCTCGCGCACCAGCGGCATCGTCGCGCCTGCCAGCGCAGCTCGAAGCCGGGAAAAGATCGTGTGGGATTGGCCCGACGTAGGTGACCGCATCGTCGAGGAGTGGCGCTGATGGCGATCAAGGGAAGCCTCAAGGAGGCCAGTCTTCCGGACGTCATCCAGCTGCTCTTTCTGGGCCGGCGAACTGGATGTCTGGCGCTGGCCGATCGGCACACCTTCGGGACGATTTACCTCGATGAGGGTCAGATCACCTTCGCGTCGATCGTCAACCGCCGCGACCGCCTGGGAGACCTGCTGATCCGAAAAGGCCGGATCAGCGCCGAGCAGCTGCAGCAGGCCATTGCAGCTCAGGAGGACGATCGCGAGCACAAGCTGGGCGAAATCCTGGTGGGACTGGGCTTCCTGACCCGCACCGAGCTGGAAGATTACATGCGGCTCCAGATCGAGGAGGCGGTGTATTACCTGTTCACCTGGACCTCCGGCACGTTCAATTTCGAGGCCGGGGTCAGGCCGGAGAGCGAGGATTTCCTGGTCCGCATCAGCCCCGAGGCGCTACTCCTCGAGGGGGCCCGCCGGGTGGACGAGTGGAGTCTCATCGAAAAGAAAATCCCGTCCTTCGATCTCATCTTCTCAGTCGATCAGGATCACGTCAAGCAGTCGGCTCCCACCCTGTCGCCGGAGCAGCAGCGACTGCTGCCCCTGGTGGATGGCACCCGTGACGTAGCGCACCTCATCGATGAGTCGGGCCTGGTCGAGTTCGAAGTAGGGAAGGCGCTCTTTGGGCTCATCACCGCGGGGTTTGCGCACCGCGTGGGCACTTCCACCGCCGCCGCGCCAAAGGCCAACGACAGCCGGGTCGACGAGCACCGGAATCTCGGCATCGCCTTCTATAAAGCGGGGATGTTCGAAGAGGCTCTTCGGGAGTTTCGCCGGGTCACCGACCTGCGCCCCGCCGATAGCACGGCGCCCCTGTTTCTCGGCCTCATCGCGGTGCGCCAGGCCCGGTGGGAGGAAGCGGCCGAAGCCCTGCGAAAGGCCTCGGATTCCGGGGTGCCGAAACCCGCGGCGCTCCACAATCTCGGCTTTGCCCTGGAGCAGCTGGGCCGGCTCGATGAAGCAGAGGCCGCCTATGGCGACGCAGCCGGACGGGCTCGGGAGGACGGGCGAATCCTGCTGGGGTGGAGTATCGTCGCGCTCAAGCGCGGGGATCACCAGGTGGCCCGGACGCGGCTGGTTCGTGCCCGTGAGCTTCTCAACGGCAAACCGGTCCCCGCCATCTGGTACTGGGCCTCGAGCCTGGCCCATGCCGGCCTCGAGGATCCCGAGGGCGCGCTGAAGGCCGCCCGCGAAGGCGTCGCCGCGTATCCCAGCAATGCCGTCCTGCAGAACAATCTGGCGGTGCTGCTGGAGCTGAACGGTGACATCGAGGGCGCCGAAGCGATGTTGCGTGGCGCATTGGCCGAGGACCCGGCCTTGCCGCAGGTCTCCAAAAACCTGGCCGACATTCTCTATCGCAACGGCCGCTATGAAGAAGCGGCGGAAGCCTACGAGCGCGCGGCCAAGCTCAGCCCGGAGCTGGGGGATGATCTCTATTTCAAGCTGGGCAACATCGCCTACAAGAAACGAGATCACGCGCGCGCCCGGGAACGCTGGGCCCAGGCGACGACTCTCAACCCGGGACATCAGCTCGCCCGGGCCAATCTCGAAATGTTGGACCTGGCGCAGTGATCCCGGCCGACGACGAGGCCTGGGCGGCACTGACCCGCAAGATCTCACGCGAGGCCGGCCTTTCACTGGACGCCTACAAGGACAAGTGTCTGCGCCGGCGCATCGCGGTGCGAATGCGGGCTTGCGGCGTCCACACTTTCGCCGATTACCAGAGCGTGCTCGACGGCACACCCGGCGAATACGAGCGGCTGAAGGACGCGATCACCATCAACGTCACTCGCTTCTACCGCAATGCCGATACCTGGAATCTGCTCCGCGGCGAGTTACTCGAGGAGATCTGCGGCGGCGACGGCGGTGAAGTTCGGGCGTGGAGCGCGGGGTGCGCATCGGGGGAAGAGCCATACACGGTGGCGCTCCTGATGGCCGATCTCTTCGACCGGCAGGGCCGGCCGGAGCGGCTGGACCACGTCACGGTGGATGCGACCGATGTCGACGCACAGTGCCTGGAGCGGGCCCGGCGCGCGAGCTTCCGGCGTGAGGCCCTGGTCGAACTTCCCCAGGACCTGTTGGATCGTTACTTCGAGGCGGACGCCAGTGGCTGCCGGGTGATCGACCGGGTGCGCCGCCGGGTGGTGTTCCGCGCCTTGGACCTGAGCCGGGAAGCTCCCCTCTGCCCCAACTATCAGCTGATCCTGTGCCGCAATGTGGTGATCTACTTCGGGCGGGCCACACAGGAGCGCGTATTTCTCTCCTTCGCGGAAGCGCTGGCTCCCGGCGGCATTCTGGTGCTGGGAAAGGTCGAGACCTTGTTCGGGTCCGCCAGAGAGCGGTTCACTCTGCTGGATCCGCGCGAGCGGATATACCGGCGCACGGCATGACCCGCGAGCTCGTCGTTAGGGTAGCCGATCTGCGCAGCGGCCTGGAGGGGGACACGCTCGTCACGGTGGGCCTGGGAAGTTGTGTCGCCATCATCCTGCACGATCAGGAAGCCAAGGTCGGGGGTCTGGCGCACGTTCTTCTGCCCTCGCCCGCACTGAGCCGAAAGGATAGCAACCCCGCGAAGTTCCCCCAGACGGCCGTGCCCCGTCTCATCGAGCTGATGGTCGCGGAGGGCGCCAGGCCACAGAGGATGACGGCGCGGCTTGCCGGTGGCGCGAGCATGTTTGCCGCGCTGGCGCCGCCGGGAGCGATTCAGATGGGTGAGCGCAACCTGGTCTCGGCGCGGCAGGTACTCAACACTCACGGGGTACCGTTGGTAGGGGAGGCGGTTGGTGGCGACTTCGGCAGGACGGTACGTTTGCGGGTCCGTGACGGCCGGGTCGAGGTCAGCACGGTGGCGCATGGTATCCAGCATCTCTGATCCCGGCCGGGTGCTGGTAGTTGACGACAGCCCCTTCTTCCGGCGCCTCTTGACCGAGGTGGTGGAAGGCTCGGGCGACTTCCGGGTGGTCGCAACCGCACGCGACGGCATGGATGCCGTGCGGAAGGTTCGAGCTCTGACGCCTGACGTGGTGCTGATGGACATCGAGATGCCGGAGCTCGACGGCCTCGGCGCCATCGGTCACATCATGGCGGAGTCGCCTCGCGCTATTGTGGTCGTCAGCGCCCACGTGGGACCAGGCGCCGTCGCCGCCATTCGCGCCCTGGAGCTGGGTGCGGTGGATCTGGTGGCCAAGGAAGGCGAACGCGGCGCTGCCGCCACCGCTCGCTTCGCCGAGCGGCTCTTGATCGTGCTCCGCGCGGCCCGCTCCGCCGACGTCAAACGGCTGGCGCTGTCAGAGAGCTGGAACCGAAGCAGCACGCCGCCGGTCAGGGGTACTACAACATCTCCTTCGCGGGCCCGCCTTTGCGTTGCCATAGCTGCTTCCACCGGAGGCCCGCGCGCCCTGGCCCAGGTGATCCCTCGGTTGCCCACCGGACTGGAGGCCGCCGTTGTCATCGTGCAGCATATGCCCCCGAAATTCACCCGGAGTCTGGCGGAGCGGCTCGACGCTCAGAGCCGGCTTCGCGTGGTTGAAGCGGAAAACGGCATGCCGCTGCTGGCGGATGAGGCCTATGTCGCGCCCGGAGACTTTCACATGCGGGTGAGCGCCGGGTCCGCGGGACTCCAGCTGGTCCTTGACCAGGAACCCACCATGTGGGGTGTGCGGCCGGCCGCCGATCCGCTGTTCAGCAGCGTCGCCCGTCAATTCGGTGCCCGCGCGGTCGGGGTTGTTCTCACAGGAATCGGGCGGGACGGCGCCGAGGGGCTGCGCCAGGTTCATGAAGCGGGTGGCGTCGGCATTGCCCAGGACCGCGAGTCCGCCACGGTGTACGGAATGCCCAGCGCGGCGCGGGAGTCCGGCGGCGCCCGCTATGTGCTGCCGGTGGGGGAGATCGCAGGCCGGGTAGTAGCTGAGCTCAGCCGGCTGAGGGTGGGATGAGCCGGGCCAACGGCGGATTTCTTCTGGTTCGCACCGGTAACCGTCGCGTCGGTCTGGAGCTCGCCCACGTGATCCAGGTGACTCAGCTGGGCCCGGTGCACCGGGTACCGACCCGCGAGTCTGCCGTGCGGGGCGTGGCAGAGATTCAGGGTCGGATGATGCCCGTGGTGCATCTCGGCGCTCTGCTTCACGGTGGGACATGCCCGCAGCCGCCGGGCGATACCGTGGTCGTGATGGCGGTTGAGGGCCGTCGAATCTGCCTCGAAATCGATGAAGCGGAACTGGTGGTGCGGGAGCCGGCCCTCCCGGTTCCCCCGAGCTCGACACTCCCCTGGGCCATTGGGGTCGCGCGCCACCCTGAAGGGCTGGTTCCAGTACTGGACCTGACGGCGCTCAGCGCACGTTTCATGGAGGCTACCGCGACATGAGTGAGGGCGACGATATCCAGGTCGTGACCTTTCGAGTCGGAGGACAGGAGCTCGCCTTCGATATCCTGCAGGTCGAGCGCATTCTCCGGTATACGGCGCCCTCTCCGCTCCCGAAGGCGCCGGACTTCCTGGAGGGAGTGATGCCGTATGGCAACGGCGCCGTTCCCGTCCTCGACCTGCGGAAGCGGTTCGAACTCGAGGCATCCATCCGCGAGGAGACCCGGCTGATGGTTCTCGAGCTGGAAAAGCAACGGGTCGCGGTGCTGGTGGACGAGGTGCGGGAGGTCCTGCGGGTTGATACCACGACCATCACGGCCCCCGGGCCAGTCGTGAGCGGTCTGGCGGCCGCATACATCTCCGGGATCATCACCCGGCCGGGCAGGACCATCATCATTCTCAACGCGCGGAAGCTGCTTTCGGCCACAGAACGGCTGGAGCTGGACAATCTCGGAGTAGCCACGTGAAAGACCAATGGCTCACCGATCTCCGAGCCCAGGTCAAGGAGCTGTCAGGACGGGTCGATGTCGCCGGTCCACCCGCCGACCGGGAAACGCTGAAGCGGGAGATCATTGCCCTGTTCAAGCAGGTTGATGGCGTGCTGACCGACCTGGGTCAGCTCAAGGATGATATCAGGGGACTGGTCGAGCGCTACAAGCAGGCCAACAGCCTCGCCGATACCTCCCCGGCTCCTCAGTTCAACGGAGATCGTCCCGCCGTCCATGCCGACCACCTCGGGGCCTCGACGTACATCGAGAAGGGCTGGAGCCTCATCTCGCTGGGGGATTACAGTGGGGCCATTCAGGCGCTCGACAAAGCGCTGACTCTATCCCCCGGTGCGGTACAGGCGCAGTCGCTGCTCGGATGGGCCCAGATGCTCAATGAGGACTACGATGAGGCGCTGGGGAACTTTTCCCGCGTGCTGATGAAAGAGCCCGCGAATGCCCTGGCTCGTATCAACGTCGGCTACATATGTCTCAAGAAAGGAATCTTCGGCGAGGCGATCGAGCATCTGTCGAAGGCCATCCGTCTCGACAACGACCGCAAGGCGACACTCTACGCTCATTACTATCTTGGACTGGTGTACCTCGAGCGCGAGATGTACGATGATGCCCAAACGTTCCTTCGCAAGACTCTCAAGCTCGGACCCAACCTCATCGAAGCTTACTTCGAGCTCGGCCGCGCCCTATGGCTGGGTGGCCGGCGTGAAGATGCGGTGCAGGTGTGGACCGAGGGTTACAAGGCGAACAAGTTCAACCCCTGGGCCAAGCGTTGCCAGGAGATGTTGGACGTGGCTTCCGCCGGAGGTGAGGTCCCGCGCAGCCCGCTCGCTCAGTAGGTTCTCAGCGGTTGGCAGTTTCCTTCCTCCTCTGGCTGGCGCAGGCTGGTGCCCTCTCGGCCTCTCAGGAAGCCCCACTGGCAGTACGCGTCGGACAGATCACCGCCGTTGCGTGGCCCGAGCAACGCGACCTGGCCGTCAAGCTTGCCGCTCGAGCCGCGGAGAGCACCTCCTGGCCCGGTCTCGGCGCCAGAAGGCCGGGGCCGCTCCGGCTCATCATCGTTCCCGACGGTCGCCAGCTGGATTCGCTCACGTCCGGCCGGGCCCCATCGTGGGGCGCCGCCGTGGCGCTTCCCGGCTCCCGGACCATTCTCCTGCGAGCGGACCAGGGTGATCTCTACCGTACGTTGCGTCACGAGCTGGCTCACCTGGCCCTGCATGAAAGCGTCAAGGTCCGCGTTCCACTGTGGTTCGACGAAGGGTATGCCACCTGGGCCGCGGGGGAGTGGAGTCGTTTCGAGGGCCTGGAATTAAACTTTGCCGTCGTGCGGGGCCGCATCCCGGATTTCCGCGCGCTGGATGGTGCACTTCGTGGCTCCGCCACCACGGCAGACGCTGCCTACGCCCTGGCCGCCTCGGCGGTCACCGAGCTGTCCCGGAGAAATCCTTCCGGCTCGCTGACCCCCCTCATGGCACGCTTGCAGGAGGGCGACGATTTCGAAGCCGCGGTTCTCGCGACCACGGGGCTGACCATCGCCCAGTTTGAGACCGAGTGGCGCAAGACCCTGCGGCGGCGGTACAGTCTGTTCACCTGGCTGCTGGCTGGGGGCGGGTGGGGCATCCTGGTCTTCTTGCTATGGCTGGTCGTCCGGGCCCGTCGGCGAGCCGAGGTGCCCCGCCGCCGGGCCCTCGACGAAGGCTGGGAGATCGCGCCCGAACCCTCAGCGGTGTCTGAACTTGACCCTGATCGGGAACCGTAGTAGCGTCAATACTTATGTCCAATCCACAGCCCAGCACCCCGCAGCGGCATTTTCTGCTGGCTCCGCGCAACCTGATCATCCTGGCGGCGGCCGTGTGCGTGCTGATAGTCGGTTACCTGACCTTACGGGCTGGCCACCCCAGTGCGGCGGCGGTGATCCTGGTCTTTGGGTACTGTGTCCTGTTCCCGATAGGTATTGCCTCATAGCTGGTGTCGGTCGTCACGGCACGGTCCCTGCATTCTCGCTAAAACCGAAGTGGGCCCGCGTCGCTCTCGGGCGAATAGCTCAGCTGGTTCAGAGCGCCTGCCTTACACGCAGGATGTCGGGGGTTCGAATCCCTCTTCGCCCATAATCGCCGCGAAACAGTGCGGAACATTGGCCCACGAGGCCGTCTTGTAGGGAGGTCGAGGAATGTATCTGCAGCGTCTGGTTCTCGTCGCGTTCGCCGGTGTGGTGATTACCGCACCGCTCGGGGCGCAAGGCATCCCCCGGGGTGCTCGCACCCAAACGGTGAACAATGCTCCGCGGCTCATGGTGGCCAACCCGTTCGCTAACGCGGCTGCGGATTCGGCAAACGCCGTCAGGATCGGCAGCGCGGCGCGTCAGGAAATGAAAGACATAGCCGGACGTAACTTCACCGTCATAGAGCAGTCGCAGATGAACGACGCTCTCAAACAGTATGGCTATCCGGTGGATGCCATCCTGAACCCGCAGCTGGCAACGACGCTGGCCAAGAACATTCAGGCCCGCGTCCTGATGACGGGGACCATGGTTCGGGGCGATGGAGGCCGCGCGGTCGTTACCGCCAGGTTGACTGGAGTCAACGACGATGCCGGTAACGTCGTCACCCTGACCCAGGGCCAAGGTCAGAGCCTGGATGACTTCGGGAAGAAGCTGGCCCAGGCCCTGGCACCCGCTGTGAAGGCCCATCCCGATGCGAAGGCGTGCATTGATCAGCGAACCTCCAAGCCCGACAAGGCTGGGGATGCGGCCAACAAAGCCATTAAGGCGGTTCCCAACCACGGCCTCGCCGAGTTCTGTCTGGCTCAGCTGGCGGTCGATAAGAAGGCTCCGAGGGGTGAGGTCGTGAAACACCTCCAGGCCTCAGTGAAGGGCGATCCCCTGAGCCTGCCGGTCTGGACCGCGCTAGCTACGCAGTATCAGCAAGCCAATGACACCGCAAACACCCTGGTGGCCTTCAAGCAGATGCTGCGCGTGGCTCCGACCAATCAGAAGCTGCGGGAGGAGCTGTTCAAGTACTTCCTGCAGGCCGGGCATCCGGAAACGGCGAAGGAGGTTGCGGACGAGGGTCTGAAGCTGGATCCAAACAACCCCGAACTGTACGACCTGAAGAGCAATGCGTGTCTGTTCCTGAGCGATTTCAAGTGTGCGGTAGATGCGTTGGAGACCATGTATGCCACCGACTCGACCAAAGCCGACACGCTGTTCTTCACCAAGATCTCGGCGGCCTCGGCTGAAGGCGAGAAGCCGGATACCGTCCGATTGCTCAAGTGGGCCCAAAAAGGCACCCGGAAGTATCCCGACAATATGACGCTGCTGGGGTATCTGAACCGGGCCTACTCACTAGCCGGTCCGGTAGACAGCGTGGTGGCGGTGACCAACCGCATCATCGCGAAGGACACTACCGCAGTGGTGCCGGCGCTGGAGGCGGCGAGGGCATTGATTGCCCCACCGCAGGCGTCGGCGCCACCAGCCAACACAAACGGCTCCACCGCAGCGGGTGCGCCTCTCGAAGCCCCCCGCGGCAGGGTAAAGGAAGCGGTGCCTTTCCTCGAATTTGCGATCAAGCACGGAGACGCACAGGCCAAGGAGAATGCGGCGGCGCTCCTCTACACCGGTGCGGCTCCGCTGCTCCAGGAGCCCCAGGACCTGGAGGGCGCTGCCGAGCTGCTGCGGATGGCGGTTCAGTCGGCCAACCCCACCGGCAAGGTGTATGCGCCGGCTAATTATCTGCTGGGGCTGGCGACGCTGTTCCAGGTGCCGGCGAAGGACAAGATTGCCGAGAAACAAAAGTCGTGCGACGTGGCCAGGGAGGAGCAGGGGCTGCTGTCCGCAGCTGACTCGGCCCTGACGGCCGGCCGGAGCGTCAACCCGGAGGCGGTGGAGAAGAACCTCGGAATCGTCAAGCAGTACAACAAGCGCGTCGCGTCGATGGTGAAGGCGTATTGTAAGGGCAAGTAAGATGCTTGCTATTGGCTGCTCGCTGTTGGCTGTGGCGCTACGCGGCTCTCGGAACGGCCAATAGCCAATAGCCAATAGCCTCTATATATTCCGCCCTCCTCTAGGGGCTGTAGCTCAGCTTGGTTAGAGTGCCGCACTGTCACTGCGGAGGTCGCGGGTTCGAGCCCCGTCAGCCCCGCTCGTCCTGATACAAACCTCACCCCGTCCTTCCGGCGGGGTGTTGTATTTCAGCCCCTGCCCAGAGCCGCGCCATGGCCGATTCGAGCTCGACCTTTCATGTGCCCGTGCTGCTGGATGCTGTTCTCGTGGCCGCCGGTGGGGCCCAGCGCGCGGTGGACGCCACCCTGGGCGACGGAGGGCACGCGGCGGCGCTCCTGGAACAGGGCATCCAGGTGCTGGGCATCGATCGCGACCCGGAGGCTCTTGCCATCAGCCGCCGTCGGCTCGGAACCGACCGGATTCAGTATCTTCTGGCCTCCTTCGCTTCTACCGAAGCCCTGGCAGCGGTACGGGGGTTCAGCCCGGACTTCATCCTCCTGGATCTCGGCGTATCCTCCCGGCAACTGGACCAGGAGGCCCGGGGTTTTACCTTCCGTCCAGGCGCTCCCCTGGACATGCGGATGGGTGCCGGCGGCCGGTCAGCGGCGGAGATTCTGAACACGGCCTCCCCCGAGGATCTGGAGACGCTCTTTCGGGACTACGGGGATGAGCGGCGGGCCCACCGGCTGGCGAGTGAGATCGTTCGGCGACGCGAGCGGCAGCCATTCGCCACCAGCGATGATCTGGTCAATGCCATCCGGGCCACGCTGGGGTCCAAATGCGGCCCGCCGGAGTTTGCTCGCCTGTTTCAGGCGGTGCGGATTGCCGTGAACGACGAAGCTTCGCAGCTCGAACGCGCCCTGAGCGGGTTCAGAGACGCGCTCAAGCCCGGCGGCCGGCTGTCGGTCATTACCTATCATTCGGGCGAGGATCGACTGGTGAAGCAGTCCTTCCGCGACTGGGCTCGCAGCTGCGTGTGTCCTCCCGGCTTTCCGGTCTGCGTCTGCCGGGGGCGGCCGTTGGGTCGACTGGAGACACGGAAGCCCATTCTGCCGGGCGGGCACGAAGTGGCGGGGAACCCGCGGGCGAGGAGCGCCAAATTGAGAACCTTCCGGCTCGACGATGCAGCTTAAGGGACGGCACTGGATGCTGCTGTGGCTCTTGATCTTTCTGGGAGGTGCCGTGGCAGTGGTGACCCGACAGACATCTGCGCTGCAGACCGCCCGTCGCCTGGAGGATCTGCGTGAGGAGCGGCGGAGCCTCGAAGCGCGGCGGGCGGAGCTGGAGCGCCGCATCCGTCTGGCATCGAGCCGGCAGGTGCTGGTTCCGATGGCAAAGCGGACCTTCGGCCTGCATGAGCCCGCGGACTCGGAGTTCGTGCTCTTCCCCGAGCCGCCGGCGCCGGGGGAGAGCGAGTTCTAATGGCGCGTCCGCAAGTTCGCATAGCAGTCGTCCAGTTCGCGTTCGCGCTCGGCGTCCTCGGCATAGTCGCGCGGGCCGCCCAGCTGCAGATCTTTCAGGGCGACCGCTGGACTGAACAGGCCCGGCGACAGCGCACCGAGCGGGCAGTGCTGCCGGCCCGCCGGGGTGCACTCTACGACCGGAATGGCGTTCCTCTGGCCGTGAGCCAGGAGTTTTACCACGTCGGTGTCGCTCCCAATGAGCTGTCCAACCAGCGCCGCACGTCACAGCTCCTCAGCCGGCACCTGGGCCTGCCTCGATCCGCGCTGGACAGAGACCTGCGGTCCCGTAAGCGCTGGCTCTATTTCCACGGGCCGTATACCGCCACTCAGATTCAGCCGCTGCGTAAGCTGGATGGAATTCACCTGACCGGAGACTTCCAGCGGTCCTATCCGTCTCAAGGGTTAGCCCGGCCGATTATTGGCGGGCTGTCACCCGAGGAGCCGGTGGGAGCGGCTGGCCTCGAGCTCGCACTGGACCCGATCCTTACCGGGCAGCGCGGGGAGGCGGTGCTCATCAAGGATCGCGCCGGCCGGCGTTACCACTCGCCCGCGCGCTTGATCCGCGAGCCGGTTGCCGGGAACGATGTGGTTCTGACACTGGACGCGGAGCTCCAGGAGATTGCGGAGCGGGGCCTGGACGATGCCATCACTGCAATGAGGGCGGATGGCGGCGACGTCGTGTTCCTCGATCCCACCAACGGCGAGCTCTTGGCAATGGCGTCGCTTCAGCGGGGGAGGTCGGGGGTTGCTTCGCTCCGCGCCTCTGCATTCACCGATCCATTCGAGCCCGGTTCCACCGCAAAACTGTTTACCGCCGCCGCGCTCCTGCTGCATCGGCGTGTAAGTGATGATGATGCGGTGTTCGCCGAAGGCGGGCAGTGGCACATGCCGATCACGAGCAGTGGGCGTACCCGGGTCATCACCGATGTTCACAAGACCACCGGCAACCTCACCCTCGCGCGTACCATTCAGGTCTCCAGCAACATTGCAATGGCAAAGTTCTCCTCCCGGCTGTCGCCTGAAGAACAGTTCGAGATGTTGCGTGACTTCGGCTTCGGCACCCCGACCGGCGCCGAATTCCCTTCGGAGTCGAGGGGTCGCCTGGCCCGGCCCGACCGATGGCAGCCGATGTATACCCGTGCCAGCATGGCGATGGGCTATGAGTTCGGGGTCACCCCGGTTCAGCTGGCTGCCGCCTATGCGGCCATCGCCAATGACGGCCTGCTGCTCACCCCGACCCTGGTGCGCGAGATCCGGGATCCTTCGGGCCAGATACTATACCGGCACCAGCCTGAGCCGGTGCGGCGCGTAGTCCCGGCCGCGATCGCACGACGGCTGCGGGAGTTCATGAAAGGGGCGGTGGGGGAGGGCGGCACCGGTGGAAGCGCTCAACTGGCCAACTACTCGCTGCTGGGCAAGACCGGCACGGCGGTGCGCTTCGAGGGGGGGCGCTATGTGAGCGGTGAGTACACCGCCTCGTTCGCGGCGCTGTTCCCGGCGCATGACCCGCAGCTCGTCGTGGTGGTCAAGATCGACAATCCGTCCGGCAAGTACTACGGCGGGCTCACGGCTGCTCCGGTCACCCGCACGATGCTGCAGCAGGCGCTGGCCTCGCGTCGAATCGGTATCGACCGAAGCCGTCTCACCCGGCCCGACAGCAACCACACTCGGAAACCCCCGCCGATTCCCCCGGCGCGTATTGCCCGGGTGGTCCTGCCCTGGCCTTACCAGGCCGACCGGCTGAGCCAGGCTGCCACACCGATCCCCGACGTATCGGGGACACCGGTGCGTGAAGCCGCACTGGCGCTTCACCGGCGCGGCTTCCGCATCAATCTCCGTGGTGTGGGCCAGGTGAGCCGAACCGCGCCGCCGGCCGGCGAGGCGGCACCACCGGGGACGGCCGTCACAGTGTGGGCGGAGTAGGTGGGCCTGCTATGCCGCTGACCTGGTCCGCGCTCCTGGACGAGCTGCGCCGAGCGGATCTCCTGGTCTCCGCGCCGACCTCCGCATCGAATCCTACCGGCCTTGGCGTCGACAGCCGCTCCATTGCTCCGGGGATGATGTATCTGGCGCTCCGGGGATCCCAGCTGGATGGCCACCGGTTTGTGGCCGACGCGATCCGCCGGAGCGCTGGGGCCGTGTTGGTCGAGGCGCCGCAGCAATCCACCGTACCCGAGATCGTGGTGCGGGACAGCCATCGGGCGGCGCTGCTGCTGGGAAGCGCGTGGCACGGACATCCGGCGCGCTCGCTGACCCTCATCGGGGTGACCGGGACCAACGGCAAGACCACCACAACCGGGCTGATCCGCCACCTGTTCAACGCCGCGGCAACCGCCGGCAGCATTGGCACGCTGGGCGCGTTCGACGGCCGCGGTGAGCCGGTATCCTCCACGGCCGGTTCACTCACCACACCGGGACCGGTGGACCTCCAGGCGACGCTGGGTGCCATGCGCGACCGCGGCGTTACCCACGTCGGTATGGAAGCGTCCTCCCACAGCCTGGACCAACGCCGACTGGACGGGATGACATTCGCGGCGGCGGTGTTCACCAACCTGACCCGCGATCACCTGGACTATCACGGCACCATGGAGTCCTACCTGTGCTCCAAGCTCCGTCTGAGCTCCTTGCTCGGCCTCAGCGGGATCGAAGTGGTGAACTTGGATGACCACGCCTGGCAGGCGATGCCTCCACGGTCACCGCGGCTTACCTTCGGCCTGCATCCCTCCGCGGATGTTCGGGCCGAGCATCTGGTCCTGGATGCCGCGGGCTCCCGTTTCCGGCTGACGGGGCGATTCGGGGATGCGGAGGTGGCCCTCCCGCTGCTGGGCGATTTCAACGTCGCGAACGCCCTGGCCGCGGCCGCGACCGGACTCGCCCTGGGCCGACCGATGGGCGATGTAGCGCAGCGCCTGTCGACCGCTCCCCAGGTACCCGGACGCATGGAAAGGCTCAGCGACACACCCTGCGTGGTGCTGCGGGACTACGCCCACACGCCCGACGCACTGGAGCGTGCGCTGATGTCGTTGCGGCCGCTGACGGCGGGCCGGCTGATCGTGGTGTTCGGGTGTGGGGGTGACCGGGACCGCGGCAAGCGTCCTATCATGGGCCGGATCGCCGGGACGCATTCGGATCTGGCCGTGGTGACGTCCGACAATCCCCGAATGGAAAATCCCGACGCCATCATTGATGACATTGAACAGGGAATGGGCGGCATGCTGCACCGCCGCATCACCGATCGTCTCGCCGCCATCGGGTGGGCGCTGAACGAAGGCCGGCCCGGTGACACCATCCTCCTGGCCGGCAAGGGCCACGAAACCTACCAGATCATCGGCGCTGAGAAGATCGATTTCGACGAGCGCGAGATCGTCCGACAAGCGGTCCGAGGTAAGCCGTGAGCGGTGACGGGGAGATGCTCGTAACGCCACCATGGCCGGAAGGTGCGGTGCGAGAAGCGTTGGGTCTTGAATCACCCGGAGGTCGCTCCCCCGCCACGTTCCCAAGCATCAGCACCGACACCCGTTCCATTTCTCCACACGCACTTTTCGTGGCTCTCGCGGGAGAGAAGTTCGACGGACACGATCACCTGAAGGCCGCGCGGGCGGCGGGTGCCATCGGCGCGGTAGTGCGGCGAGGCACGCCACCGGTTCCAGGGCTGATGCTGTTCGAGGTGCCGGACACCCTGGTGGCGCTCGGACTCCTGGCACG
Organism: uncultured Gemmatimonadales bacterium; assembly: GCA_963840165.1. Lineage (GTDB taxonomy): Bacteria > Gemmatimonadota > Gemmatimonadetes > Gemmatimonadales > GWC2-71-9 > CAVVWJ01. The sequence continues at coordinate 192,232 of CAWIXT010000002.1, read as the reverse complement.
CGCCCGGCGGCGGGGCGTCAGCGGCCCGGTCATCGCCGTTACCGGCACCAACGGCAAGACGAGCACCAAAGAGATGCTGGCGGCCGTGCTGCGGACTCGGTACCGGACCCATGCAACCCGGGCCAACCTGAACAATCTGGTTGGGGTGCCACTTACGATTCTCGAGGCACCGGCTGCCACTGAGGCGCTGGTCGTCGAAGCCGGCGCCAACCTCCCGGGAGAGATTGCCCGGTACCGCGCCATCATCGAGCCCTCCATTACAGTGGTGACGAACGCCGTAGCGGGGCATCTGGAGGGGTTCGGTTCACTCGGCGGTGTGGTGGAGGAGAAGCTGTCTCTAACTCAGGACGTGCCCCTGGCCATCGTCGGAGTCGAGCCACCGGAGCTGGCCAGCGGGGCGAAATCCCGAGCTCGACGCGTTCGCACCGCCGCATTGCAGGGAGCTGACCTGGTGCCCGATCGGTTCTCGCTCAACGCCGCCGCGAATCCCGTGATAACCCTGGGAGGACACACGTTCGTGCTCGCGGCAAGGGGACTGCATCAGGCCGATAACGCCATTCGGGTCTGGGCTGTGGTGGAGGCACTGGGACTGGAGCCGGAGCCAGCGGCCCGGGCGCTGGAACAGTTCGCGCTACCCGGGGGCCGGGGGGAGCTGATCCAGGAAGGGGCAATGACCATCCTGAACGACTCATATAACGCCAACCCTCAGTCCTTCCGCGCCGCCATCGCGACCGCCGCCGCGCTCCGGGGCACGCGCCGATTGGTCTTTGTCGCCGGAACCATGCGGGAGCTGGGTGAGGATTCGAGAGCGCTGCACGACGCGGTCGCCGGCGCGCTGGTGGCGCTGCAGCCGGATCTGCTTGCGGTGGTGGGCGACTTTGTCCCTGCGCTGGAGCCTCATGCGGGCCGGCTGGGAGAGCGGCTGGTTCGGGCGGACGATCCGGTCGCACTGGCGCCGCTGCTGACCCCCCGGCTTCGCGGGGACGAGATCGTGGTGCTGAAAGCGTCCCGGGGAGTGGCCCTGGAGCGTATTATTCCTGCGCTCGCGGCTGCCGCGACGCCCACGGGTGCTCCCCCGGCACCTCTCCGCTCTCGCTGAGGACTGATGTTCTATCACTGGCTCGCCCCGCTCGGCAAGCAGTACATCATCTTCAATCTTTTCAATTACATCAGCTTCCGCGCCGCGGGCGCAACCGTCACCGCGCTGCTTCTGGCGTTCGTGCTGGGCCCCTCGGTGATCCGACGTCTTCGAGCCCGGAAGGTCGGACAAGTCATTCGGGCGGAGGGTCCGGCCAGTCATCAGTCCAAGCGCGGCACGCCGACGATGGGTGGGCTCATCATCCTCTTCGCCACTATTGTGCCCACGCTGCTCTGGGCGCCGCTCACGAACCGGTACGTCGTGGTCGCCATGCTTTCGACGCTATGGATGGGGTGCATCGGCTTCCTCGATGACTATCTCAAGATCATCCAGGGCAAATCGCGCGGCCTCGTCGCCAAGTGGAAGCTGGCAGGGCAGGTCAGCTTCGGACTCCTGCTCGGTCTCTTCCTGGCGTTCAACCCTGTCGTTCCTGAAGACACGCTCCCCTCGACCGCTACCACTCTCCCGTTCTTCAAATACCTGGTGGTCAACTTTGCCCCCTGGCTGTTCGTCGTGTTCGTCACAGTCGTAATCACTGGGGCGAGCAACGCGGTCAATCTGACGGACGGGCTGGACGGGTTGGCCACGGGTCTGGCGGGCATAGCCGCGGCGGCCTTCGCGGTCTTCGCGTATCTCTTCGGTCGGGTAGACGTGACGACGTACCTTAATGTCTTCTATCTACCTGGCGCGGGTGAGCTGGCGGTGTTTTGCGCGGCGCTCATGGGGGCCACCATCGGTTTCCTGTGGTTCAACGCCCATCCGGCCGAGGTGTTCATGGGCGACACCGGCAGCCTGGCGATCGGTGGGGCGCTCGGCACGGTGGCGATCCTGCTCAAGGCTGAGTTCCTGCTGCTTCTCATCGGTGGTGTGTTTGCCGCTGAGGCCATCTCGGTCCTGGTGCAGACCGGCACCTACAAGTGGTTCAAGCGCACCCGTGGGCGGGAGTACGCCGACGCCCACCGGGTCTTTCGCATGGCTCCGCTGCACCATCATTTCGAGAAGCTGGGATGGGCCGAAACCACGGTCGTGACCCGATTCTACATTCTGGGACTGCTCTGCGCGCTGGTGGCGCTCTCGACGCTGAAGGTGCGATGAGCGGGATTGGCGGAGGCGATCTCTTCGATCGCTGGCGGGCCAGCGGCCAGGAAGTCGCCGTCGTGGGCCTGGGAAAGAGTGGGGTTTCGGCCACCCTCCTGCTTCGCTCCCGCGGCCTCCCGGTATACGCATCCGACAGCGGGGCAGGGCCGAATTTCGAGAGCCGGGCCGGTACCCTGCGGGAGGCTGGCGCCGATGTCGAGCTCGGCGGACACGACCTGGAACGAATCGCCCGATCCGCGGCGGTGGTGGTTGCCCCCGGCGTGCCGCCCGATGTGGCGCCACTGGAGTCCGCACGTCGTGCCGGTGTTGCGATCCACGCCGAGGTGGACATCGGCTTCGTGGCGCTTCGACGCACCCGCTGCATCGGCATCACCGGGACTAATGGCAAGACGACCACGACCTCACTGATCGCGCACGTGCTGTCCCGTTCAGGACTGGCGGCTGAGACCGCCGGCAACATTGGGCGGCCCCTGTGCGACGTGGCCCTGTCGGGGCATCCTCCGGACTGGCTGGCGCTCGAGCTCTCTTCCTTTCAACTGCACGACGCCCCCAACCTGAAGCCGGCAATGGGCGTGCTCACCAACCTGGCTCCCAACCATCTCGACCGCTACGCCACGCTCGAGGAATACTACCGCGACAAGTCACTGCTGTTCCACAACGCCGATGACTCGTCCTACTGGGTGACGAACGCCGATGACGTCGAAGTCGAGAAGCTGACGGACCAGGTACCCGGCACCCGGGTCCGCTTCTCGATCGTGGGCCGGAGCGACGCCTGGTACGATCGCGCCGGCGCCCGTCTGATGCTGGGGAATACCGAGGTGCTCCGGCGGGCCGAGCTTCCTCTGCTGGGCGATCACAACGTGGCCAACGCCCTGGCAGCGGTATTGGCGGCGGCGCGCGCGGGGGCTTCACTCGAAGGGATGGCGGAGGGATTGCGAACTTTCCGGGCCATCCCGCACCGGGTCGAGCCGGTGCGCGAGGTGAACGGCGTGCTGTGGATCAACGACTCCAAGTCCACCAACATCACCTCCACCGAAGTTGCTGTGGCGGCCCTGGACCGGGAATTCGTCCTGCTCCTCGGCGGTAGGCACAAGGGAGAGCCGTACAGCCGACTGGCAGAGCCGCTGCGAGGCCGCTGCCGGGCGGTCGTGGCGTATGGCGAGGCCGGGCCGTTGATCGCCGCGGATCTCAGCTCCAGTCTGAAGGTGGTACCGGCAGATTCGTTCGCCGACGTGTTGGCCACAGCCCAAGGTCTCGCCCGGCCCGGCGACGCCGTGCTGTTGTCGCCCGCATGCTCCAGCTACGACATGTTCCGCAACTATGAGGAGCGGGGAGATCGCTTCCGCGCCGCGGTGCAGGCGCTATGAGCCCCCGGGCGGTACGCCACCCCGGCGAGCTGCGCTGGGAGACCCGACTGCTGGGGATGGTAACTGTGGTGCTCGTCGTGTTCGGCGTGGCGGCCACCTACGGAGCGGCAAGCCTGGTGACGCTCGAAGGGCGGAACGCGGGGCTGGGCTTCGCGCTGCGCCAGCTCTCAGGAGCCGTGGCTGGTGGCATTCTGCTGCTGCTGGCTTCCCGGATGGACTACTACCGCTGGCGGCAGCTGGCGTGGCCGCTCCTGCTGGTGGTGCTGGTCCTGCTGCTTATCCCGCTGCTGCCGTTCACCCTTTCCATCGCGCCCCCCGTGAATGGAGCCCGCCGCTGGATTGATCTGGGTCCCATCAACTTTCAGCCTTCGGAGCTGGCCCGGATCGCCGTCGTGATCTGGTGCGCCATGCTGGCGTCGAAAAAGGGCATCCAGGTTCGTGAGTTCAAGAAGGGCGTACTGCCGTTTATCGTGGTGTTGGGACTGATCTCGCTTTTGATCCTGCTCGAGCCCAACCTTTCCATGGCCACGCTGGTCGCCCTTCTGGGCGGTTTGGTCCTCTTCACCTCGGGCGCCAAGATCGGGCACTTCGTCGTGCTGGCGGGACTGGGGATGATTCTGGTCTTTCATCAGATCCGGGACGCCCAATACCGTCTGGCCCGGCTCCTCACCTTCATGAATCCGGGCGACGCCACCACTGACGCCGGCTTTCAGATTCACCAGTCGCTCGTCGGGATCGGCTCGGGTCAGCTCTTCGGCGTCGGGTTCGGTGAGGGACAACAGAAGCTGGGGTATCTGCCGTACGCCTATTCCGATTTTCTGTTCAGCACCATTGGAGAGGAATGGGGCTTTATCGGTGTCCTTACGGTTGTCGCCCTCTTTTCGCTATTCTGCTGGCTCGGCTTTCGGATTGCCCGCACTGCGGCCGATCCGTTCGGTCAGTATCTGGCTGTCGGTTTAACCGCCACCATCGGACTCACCGCGTTCATGCATATGGCGGTGTCGCTCGGCCTCATGCCGACGACCGGCCTTACGCTCCCGTTCATGTCCTATGGCCGGTCGAGTCAGGTGATATCGCTGTTGGGAACCGGGATCCTGATTAACATCGGGCGGCTGCGGGGGAGCCCGAGGGCAGCGGGGCCCCGGGAGAGGCGGACCGGCGGACGGGCGGACAGGCGGACCGCTGGAGAGGAAAGCGGGGAGACAGGTCAAGAGGTGGACAAGAGGATCGGAGCCAGAGCCACTCGGCGATCGGAGAGGGAACGGCGTTGAGCCTGTCCGTCCGCCCGTCCACCATCCTCATCGCCGGCGGTGGGACCGGCGGCCACCTCATGCCGGCTTTGGCGATTGCATCCGCCCTGCGAGAGTCCGGATCGAGCCTCGAGCCGGTGCTCATCGGGGCCACTCGTGGAGTAGAATCGAAAATCCTCCCCACTCGTGATTTTCGCTTTCATCTGCTTCCGACGGAGCCGATCTACCGGCGCACGTGGTGGAAAAATCTGCGATGGCCGTTCGTCGCGGGGCGGTTGCTGCGTGAAGTCGCCCAGCTGTTCGAGCGCGAGCAACCGGCGGCTGTGATTGGAACCGGCGGATACGCCTCAGGGCCGGTGGTCTGGTGGGCCGCACGCCAGGCCATCCCCACCGCCATTCAGGAACAGAACGCCTATCCGGGTCTGGCCACCCGGTGGCTCAGTCGCCGAGTCCGCCATGTCTATCTCGGCCTGCCCGAGGCGGCTCGCCTGCTCCGATTCGGCAGCGCGACCAAGGTGTTCGATACCGGCAACCCGATTACTCCTCCCAGACCCGAACGACGCGAGCATGCGCGGGCTAAATTCGGGCTGGACGACCTCAGTCCCGTGGTCCTGGTCACGGGCGGCAGCCAGGGTGCGTTGGCAATCAATCGGGCCGTGGCCGGCTGGCTGGACGGCGGCGGAGCCGGGGCAGCGAGGCTGATCTGGGTAACCGGCCGCGGCTCGCACGAGGAGTTCGCTCGCTACCATCGCCCTCCCGCCGTGCACGTCATCGACTTTCTCGATCCCATGGCGGACGGCTATGCCGTGGCCGATCTGGTGGTGTCGAGGGCGGGCATGATCACGGTGGCCGAGCTGTGCGCCTGGGGGCTTCCCAGTATCCTGATCCCGCTGCCGACTGCGGCGGCCGATCATCAGACCCATAACGCGCGGGTGCTGGAAGCCGCGGGGGCCTGCCGGCTGCTGCCCCAAACCGGGTTTACACCGCAGCGCCTGGGCGAGGAGGTCAGGGCACTGCTGGCAGATCCGGTCGGCCGACAGCGAATGGGCCAGCGGGCGATGGGCCGCGGTAGACCCCGCGCCGCGCAGGACATAGTGTCAAACTTGTTGACACTTGCCTCATAGCCGATGCACTTTCGGAACTTCCAGCAACATCTTACATTAGCCCATCTAACATGACCTTGTTCAACCCCTCTGATCACCGCACCGTTCACTTCATGGGAATTGGTGGAGCGGGCATGAGCGCGCTCGCTCTCATTGCCTGTCGCCGGGGCGTCTCCGTGAGTGGCTGCGACACCGATCCGGCTGGCGCTGCGGATCTGGCGGCGCTCGGGGTCGCGGTTCTGAGCGGGCATGACCCGGCACACCTCGCTGATGCCCGTGCGATAGTGGTCACCGCGGCCGTTCGGGCCGACCATCCCGAGCTGGAAGGCGCCCGGCAACGGGGGGTCCCCATCGTTCCCCGGAAAGTTGCCCTGGCGGAACTGATCGCGGGAGCACGATCGGTCGGGGTCTCGGGAACCCATGGCAAGACTACCACCACGGTCATGACGACCGAGGCCCTCACGGCGGCCGGCCTGAACCCGACCGGGATCGCAGGGGGCCGGGTCAGCAGCTGGGGCGGCAATGCCCGAGTTGCGAGCGACGATCTGTTCGTGGTTGAGGCCGACGAGTACGACAAGGCATTTCTCACGCTCCATCCCACTGTGGCGGTCGTCAACAATGTCGAGCCCGATCATCTCGAGTGCTATGGCTCGATGGAGGCGCTGGAGAGCGCGTTCGTGGAGTTCGCGGGCCGGAGCCGGATTGCCCTCATCAACGGCGATGATCCGGGAGCTGAGCAGGTGGCCCGCCGGGTGACTACCGAGGTGCGTCGCTTCGGGTGTGCGCCGGACGCGGACATCCGGATCGGCGGCGTGGTCCAGCAGGCCGACTCGACGGTGGCCAGAATTCAGTGGAAGGATGGGCGTTCGATCAGCCTTCGGCTGAAGGTCCCGGGTCTTCACAACCTCCGCAATGCGGTCGCGGCACTGGGTGCGGTGGAGGCGCTGGGTGGTGCGCTCGAGCCGGCAGCCGCTAGCCTGGCGGAGTTCCAGGGGGTTGGCCGCCGCTTCGAGCGTCTGGGCGAATTCGGAGGTGTGGCCGTCGTGGATGACTACGCACATCACCCGTCCGAGCTCTCGGCAACGCTTTCAGCGGCGCGGCAGGCATTCCCGGGCCGGCGGCTGGTGGCGGTTTTTCAGCCCCACCTCTACTCCCGCACCGCGGCGCACGGGCAGGCCATGGGTGAAGCACTGGCCGGGGCGGACCTGGTCTTCGTCACCGAGATCTATCCGGCTCGTGAGCAGCCTATCGCCGGGGTGAGTGGCCAGCAGGTGGCCGATGCCGCAGAGCGGGCCGGGGCCGACACCCGGTTTCAGCCCACCAGAGCTGACGTAGGCAAGAATGTGTATCAGGAGCTTCGTCCGGGCGACGTGGTCCTCACGCTCGGCGCGGGTGACATCACCCGCGTCGCTCCTGAGCTGGTGCGTTGGCTCAGCGCGGCCTGAAAGCCGCCGGGGTCCGCCACCCGCGGATTCTGACTGGCCTCAAGCTGCTGGCTGCTGCCCTGACCGCTGCTCTCATCTGGCTCGCGGCGCCTGGGCTGCTGCACCGGTTCGATTTTTTTCGGGTACGACGGGTGGAAATTGCCGGACTTCAGTATCTTGCTCCGGCGAAGGTGATGGCGTCCATGGGCCTGGGCCCGGACGCCACGGTGTTCGATGATTTGGTAACTGCCCGGCGCCGGCTCGGCGCCGTGCCAGGGGTCGTCTCGGCCGGCGTGCGGCGCAGACTGCCTGGCACACTCGAGATTGTAGTAGTCGAGGCGGTGCCGGTGGCACTCGCGCCGCGCAGCGGCGGGATGGCCCTGCTCGACTCCAGCGGAAACGTCCTTCCCTTCGACCCCGCCGTTACCGCTCCCGATCTGCCTGTGGCCGCGAGCGTGGACCGCCGGGTCGCCCGGGTACTCGCCAGGGTGCAGCAGCATGATCCGGCGCTGTTCGCGCGGGTGCGCACCGCCTGGCGGGTCAAGGACGACGTGCTGCTCGATGTGGACGGGCGACGGCTCTGGTTCGGGCCGGCGGTAACGGCGGAGGAGATACGAGCGGTGATGGCGGTGGAGCAGGACCTCGCCCGGCAGGGTCGGCAGTATCAGGAGCTCGACGGTCGTTACGCGGGCCAGGTCATCGTTCGGGCCGGAGTATGACCAACCAGCCGCAGCGGCTCATAGCCGCCCTCGACCTGGGCTCCACCAAGGTCGTGGCGGTGATCGCCGAGGTGACCGGTGACGCGCGAGACCCCGGGGCCAAGATTCTGGGCCTCGGCGTTGAGCGCAGTGGCGGCATCCGGCGCGGCGTGGTGCGCGACATCGAAGAGACCACCCGGGCTATCGACAAGGCCATGAAGAGCGCGCAGCGCATGGCCGGGGTCGAAGTCGGGGCGATCTACTGCGGCATCGCGGGTGAGCACGTGGCAGGTCGCAGCTCGCACGGTATGGTGTCCGTCACCGGTGATGAAATCCGCACCAGCGATGTCGCGCGGGTCAACGACATGGCGAGCAACGTCAGCTTCGGGCGGGATCACGAGTTGCTGCACGCGATCCCGCAGGACTACCTCATCGATCAGCAGGGCGGAATCAGCGAGCCGATCGGAATGACCGGCTCCAGACTGGAAGCCGAGGTCTATCTCGTCACGGTGCTGTCGAGTGTGCTACAGAACCTCCGCAAGTGCGTCGAGCGGGCCGGATATCAGGTTGCCGAGTTCGTGCTGGAGCCGTTGGCCGCGTCCCTGGCGGTGCTCACGCCGGATGAGATCGAGCTGGGCTGCGCGATCGTGGAGCTGGGCGGCGGCTCCACCAACGTATCGATTTTTCACAGCGGGAAGATCCGCCACACCGGCTCGCTGCTCTGTGCCGGCGGGCACGTCACCGCCGATATCGTTCACGGGCTTCAGGTGACGCAGCACGACGCCGAACGGCTTAAGGAACGGTTCGGCGCTGCCTTCGAGCCGCTGGTGCCGGAGAGCGATGTGTTCGATCTTCCGAGCACGCCGGGACAGGGTGCGCGGAACGCGCAACGTCGGGTGCTCGCGCATATCATGCACATGCGCCTGCAGGAAGTGCTGGAGTATGCGCTCGACGAGATTACGCGAGCTGGGTATCATCAGCGCTTACCGGCAGGTGTGATCGTAACCGGTGGCGGGGCGCTCGCTCCGGGCATCGTCGAGCTGGCGCGCGAGGTCTTCGCGATGCCGGCCCGCTGTGGAGTTCCGGGTCAGCGCCTGCGGGGCCTGGCCGATAGCGTCGAGTCACCGCGGATGGCAGTGCCGGCCGGTCTGGTGCTGTATGGCGCCAGGCAGGTCGCGGTCAGTGGCGGGTTGGGGACGGGTACTCGGAGGTCACCGGCGGTGGAGAAGGTGCTCGCTCCAGTCAGACGGTGGCTTCAAGATTTCTTCTGAGTCGGCCGAGGACATGACCATGATCTTTGAGCTGGAGGAGGGCGCGGCCCAGACCGCGCGGATGAAGGTGGTCGGCGTCGGTGGCGGCGGCGGCAACGCTGTCAACCGGATGATCGAAGACCAGCTGGGAGGGGTCGAGTTTATCTCGGTGAACACCGACTCCCAGGCGTTGGCGATGTCGAAGTCGGATATCAAGATCCAGATCGGGCGCAAGCTCACCCGTGGGCTCGGCGCCGGTGCCCGGCCCGAGATCGGCCGCCAGGCGATCGAGGAGAACCGCGACGAAGTGCTCCACGCGGTGCAGGGCGCCGACATGGTCTTCGTCACCTGCGGCATGGGTGGCGGTACTGGTACCGGTGCCGCCCCGGTCGTGGCCCAGATGGCGCGAGAGGCCGGCGCACTTACGGTCGGCATCGTGACCAAGCCGTTTCTGTTCGAGGGTCGGCGGCGGATGAAGCAGGCTGAGGGCGGCATCGGCGAGATGCGCAAGAACGTCGATACCATGATCGTGGTGCCGAACGAGCGGCTGCTGGCCGTGGTAGGGAAGGGCATCCCCTTCCAGGAAGCCCTCAAGAAGGCCGACGAGGTTCTGCTGCACGCCACCCAGGGGATAGCCAGCCTCATTACTTCCACCGGTATTATCAACGTCGACTTTGCCGACGTGCGCACCGTCATGCAGAACGGCGGCGCGGCCTTGATGGGAACCGGAATCGGGCGGGGTGAGAACCGGGCGCTGGAAGCGGCCCAGCAGGCCATCTCCAGCCCGCTGCTGGACAACATCTCGATCGCGGGCGCCATGGGCGTGCTCATCAACATCATCGGCGGCGACGATCTCACGCTGGGCGAGACCACGCAGATCAATGACATCATCCACGATGCGGTAGGCGACGACGCTGAGATCATCTTCGGCGCCGGCAACGACCCCGCCATGCATGGCGAGGTCCGTGTCACCGTCATCGCTACCGGTTTCGATCGGCCGGTCACCGCGGAGCAGCCCACCGGCCGGGCGTCGGGCGCGGCAGGCGTCATCAATTTTCCGTCACAGCGTCAGCGCCCCGCCACGCCGGTCCCGGCGGCCGCACCCGTCATCACCCGCTCTCAGCCCCGGATTCATCAGACGCCGGCCTCCGGCACTCCCCTGGACGTCCCCGAAATGGAGATCCCGACTTTCATTCGTCGGCAGATGGATTGATGCGGCGGGGATTCTATCTCGCGGTTGCTACAACGGTGTTCGGCGCTGCCGCCTTCGCCGGACTGACCGGCCGCTGGCCCTGGCAGCGGTTACCATCACCGCCGTCCGTGCCGGCCCCGGCCGTCGCGCCGGCTGAGATCTTCACCGAGACCGTCGATACCCTGCGGAGCGGCGAGACGCTGTCCGATCTCTTCGCGCGCCACCGTGTGGACGGAATCGACCTCCACCGCCTGGACCCCGCACTTGCCCTGAACCCTCGACGACTCCGGCCCGGGCTGGTATTCAGCTTCCGCCAGACGGTGGGCGACTCGGGTCCCTCACATATCGTCGTCCGCACGACGCCGGAGCAGCGGGTGACCTTCCGCCGCATCTCGGAAGGCTGGAACGCCAGCGCGGAGCCGATCCGCTGGATCCCGCAGGAAGTGCGCATCGAAGGAGCCATCGATAACTCCCTCTACGAGGCGCTCGACGCCGGTGTCACCGATCAGCAGCTCGACAGCGGCAACCGCATGAAACTCGCATGGGACCTGGCCGACGTGTACGCGTGGGAGATCGACTTCACTCGTGACATCCGGCCTGGCGACCGGTTCCAGGTCGTGTTCGAGCGACTCGTCTCCGAGGACGGAGAGGTCAGGTTCGGCCGAGTGCTGGCCAGCGATCTGACCATCTCCGGTAAGAGCTTGACGGCATTCCGATTCCTGCCTTCTACCGCGAGGAGCGCACTGTACTTCGATACGGACGGCGGCTCGCTCCGCCGCGCATTCCTGCGGGCGCCGGTAGAATTCCGGCGCGTCTCCTCCAACTTCGCCGGCGCCCGGTTTCATCCCGTCCTTGGCAGAGTGCGCCGGCATGAGGGCACCGATTACGCCGCTCGGCCCGGTACCCCCGTGATGGCGGCAGGAGACGGAGTAGTGCTGCGTGCCGGTTGGGTAGGAGGCTACGGAAACCTGATCGAGCTGCGTCACTTGAATGGAATCACCACTAGGTATGGGCATCTGCGCGGTTTTGCCCGGAAGATCCGCCGTGGTGTCCGGGTCGAGCAGAGCCAGGTGATCGGTTACGTCGGCTCGACCGGCTTGGCGAGCGGACCCCACCTCCATTATGAGTTTCGCATCAACGGCGTAGCCAAGGACTCACGGCGGGTGAAGATCGGCGGCGGGGCGCCGGTTGCCAAAGCCGATCGGGCGGCGTTCGAGCAGGAGCGTGACCGCCTGCTTGCCATCTTGCGCCAGCCCGGCGGCGTGGCGGCGCAGCCGGACGCGATCGCCCAGCAAGCGGCTGAAACCTCCAGACGGTGGCTGCCGTAGCTCCCGAGTAGTGGATCTCCTTCCTGCCATCGACATTCGAAACGGCCGCGTCGTTCGCCTGAGTCAGGGCGAGCGGACGCGGCAAACTGTTTACGGAGATGACCCCGTAGCGGTGGCGGAGCATTTTGTCTCGCAGGGCGCAGGCTGGATCCACGTCGTGGACCTGGATCGGGCGTTTGGCACGGGCGATAACCTCCCTGCGGTGCGCCGCGTAGCGAAGCGGCTGGCGGCAACGGTTCGACTTCAGCTCGGCGGGGGACTCCGTACCCTCGAGCGGATCCACGAGGCGGTGGACCTCGGCTTCACTCGCGTCGTCATCGGGACCGCCGCGGCCGCCGAGCCGGCATTTGTTTCCACCGTGTTGTCCGCGATTCGTTCTGATCAAGTCGCAGTAGGGATCGATGCCCGGAATGGATTTGTGGCAGTGCGCGGCTGGACCGAGACTTCCACCACGACGGCCGAGGAATTGACCCGCCAGGTTGTCGCCGCCGGTATACGCACCGTCATTCATACGGACATCGGACGGGACGGAATGCTGAGCGGGCCCGACATTGCGGCGGCGCTGGCACTGCAAGCTTCCGGCGCGCGCGTAATTGCCAGTGGCGGCGTCGGCGGCAGCGCCGATGTGCGAGCGGTCTGTCAGGCAGGACTCCACGGGGTCATCGTAGGCCGCGCGTTCTACGAGGGTCGCCTGACTGTTTCGGAGGCCCTGCAGGCCGCGGCATGCTCCTCGTCCTCGTAATTCTTGCGGCCTTCGGGCTCGCTGCGTTCACCTATGTGGGCGTCGAGCGACTCGGCTGGCGCGGCTGGGTTCCGCTGGTGTGCCGCGGCACAGCTTGGGCGGCGCTGGGAGTGTTGCTCGTCAACGTGAGCTGCCCGGTGCCGTCCGGACCACTCAGGCCGCTCGTGCTTCTCGATGCGTCACTCAGTATGGATGCCGCGGGGGGTCACTGGCGCGCGGCTAAAGACTCCGCCTCCCGGTGGGGTGAGGTTCGGCCTTTCGGCGACGAGCGGAACCGGGCGGACTCGACCCCGACTCGGGGGCGCTCGCAAATGGGGCCCGCGCTGCTGGCCGCCTCCGCGTCGAACCGGCCGCTCGTCGTGGTCACCGATGGCCAGATCGAAGATGTCCGGGAGATCCCGCCCGATCTCCTGGCCCGAAGCACTATCCGGGTCTTTCCCAGGGCGGTCGTCGCGGACCTCGCAATCACCCGCGTCACCGGGCCCTCCCGGGTGAGCGCCGGCGACTCGATTGCTCTGGAGCTGGAGGTACAGCCAAGCGGGGGACACACGGCTGACAGTGCCCGCGTGGCGGTTCTCGCGGGGAATCGGCGCCTGGCTGTCCGGTCTGTACGGCTCCGAGGAGAAGCCGGAGGGAAGACCCGGATGCTCATCCCCGCCAAATCCCTGAGCGCCGGCGACCAGTTGCTCCGGGTCACGCTGTTGAATGCCGAAGATGCGGAGCCTCGAACCGACACCCGCATTCATTACGTTCGCGTAGCTGCGACGCCTGGCGTCGTGTTCCTGGCATCGCCCGTGGATTGGGACAGTCGCTTCCTGTACCGAACCCTGCGCGATGTGGTGCAGCTGCCGATCCGCGGGTACGTGCGCTTCGATGGCAACCGTTGGCGAACCATGGGCGATCTGCGGCCGGTGCCCGCCGACGTGGTTCAACGCGCGGCTCGCCGCGCCGACCTGCTGATTTTGAAGGGCGGGGTGGGGCGGTTCGCCACCGGGGCCAGCGCTCGAGGCATATGGACCTGGCCCAGCGGCGAAGGCGGCGAGACCCAGCTGGGTGGCGACTGGTATCTGGCCCCATCGGACGGGTCTCCGCTGGGTGGCGCCTTTCTGGGCCAGCCGGTGGACTCCTTCCCCCCCTCAGTCCTCCTCACGCCGATCCAGACCACGTCGCGCGATTGGGTGGCCCTGTACGCCCAGCTGGGCCGGCGCGGCTCCGAGCGGCCGGCCGTGTTCGGGCGCCAGGAGGGCCGGACTCGCCACGTGAGCGTTGCTGTGGAGGGCCTGTGGCGCTGGGCGTTTCGCGGAGGCTCCAGCGAGCAAAGCTACCGGTCCCTCATCGCGGCCACCGCGAGCTGGCTGCTCAGCGGAATCGACTCGGCCGAAGGCGTCGCGCGCCCGGTCAGACCGGTCGTTCCCAACGGGCGTCCCGTGGTCTTCGAATGGCTCGGGTCGGGGCCACCTACCCCCCAGGTGGTCAGCTGGTCCAGGGACACCGAGCAGAGAACCGATACGCTGCGCTTCAGCGGTGCGGGCCGGGCGGATCTATGGCTGGCGCCAGGAGAGTACCGCTATGCGCTGCGAGGCGGCGCCACCGGCATCGTAGCAGTCGAGCAATATTCGGATGAATTTCTGCCTCGGCCGGTGGTGCTCGCGACGCAGGAGGGTCGCTCCCGACGGGCGGAAGGCCGCAGCACCGCGCGAGATTGGCTCTGGCTATTCGGCATCTGTGTGCTGGCGCTCTCGGGCGAGTGGCTGGCGCGCCGGCGTCTCGGCCTCCGCTGACGTGATACATTTCCCCTCATGAAACCGGACCGGTTGCGCGGCGCAGAGAAGCAGAGTCTCTGGTCTCGCATCAAGCAGATAGCCCTCACTGACGTCGGCGCGCTCATGCGCGGGCTGAATGCCGATGATCTCGAGAACCTGGAGCGGGTGTTGATCGAAGCCGACTTCGGCGTTCCGGCCACCGTGGAGCTCATCCAGGCACTGGAAGACGAGGTCCGACGAGGCAAGCTCAAGACCGAGATCGATCTCAAGCGAGCGCTACGGGTCCGGCTGGGCGCCATGCTCGCTGGACCCGACGATCCCGGTGACATCGTCCAGGCCGACCCGGGCCCCACGGTGATTCTTCTGGTTGGCGTGAACGGAACCGGCAAGACCACCACAGCGGCAAAGCTGGCCGCCAGGCTGCAGCAGGAAGGCAGGTCAGTGTTGCTCGCTGCGGCCGATACGTACCGGGCCGGCGCGATCGCCCAGCTGCAGGTGTGGGCCAATCGTCTGGCGGTGCCATGCGTGGCGGGCGCGCCGGGCGGCGATCCTGCCTCGGTGGCCTTCGACGCGATCGACGCCGCGGTCTCCCGGGGTCTCGACACCGTGATCATCGATACCGCCGGCCGGCTCCACACCCAGGAAGGCTTGATGGAGGAGCTCCGGAAAGTGGTGCGCGTCATCGGCCGTCGTCTGCCGGGCGCGCCGCACGAAACCTTTCTGGTGCTCGATGGCACGGTGGGACAGAATGCCGTGCAGCAGGGCAGACTGTTCTCCCAGGCCGCGTCCCCGACGGGTATCATCATAACCAAGCTCGACGGGAGCGCCCGCGGCGGGGCGGTCGCCGCGGTGCGGCGAGAGCTGTCGCTCCCGGTGCGGTATATCGGGCTGGGAGAATCGGTGGAGGATCTGGAACCGTTCGACGCGGATCGATTTGCCGAGAATCTGCTCGCCGAAGCAGCAGTCGAGGCGTCCTAGCAGAGAATGACTCCCGCCGCCGCTCCGGCAGTCCGGCTCGATACCCCGGTCAAATTCCTGAAGGGAGTCGGAGAGCGACGCGCCGAGGCGCTGGAACGCATCGGGATTCGAACCGCCCGCGACCTTCTCTGGCACCTTCCCCACCGCTATGTCGACGCCTCCACCGTGACCCCGCTGGCAAAGGCGCGGCTGGGCCAGGAGGTGGCCTGCGTCGGCCGGGTGGTGGCCAAGGGCGTGCTCCCTACCCGTCGCGGCCTTCGCATCTTCCACGCGGTGCTGCGTGACGACAGCGGGGTGCTGGAGTGCGTCTGGCCGGGGCAGCCGTTTCTCGACCGCTCCATCGCGATCGGCCAGACTCTGCTGGTAGCCGGTCCGGTGCGATTCTATCACGGGCGACAGATGGCACCCCGCGAGTACGTCGTGCTGGCGGACGCCGAGTCCGATGGAGACCCTCTCACCGCCGGGAAGGTGCTGCCGGTCTACCCCGCGACCGAAGGGCTCAGCCACAAGGTCATCCGGTCGCTGATCGAGCGGCACCTCGACCGGCTGATCTCGCTTTCGGTAGACGGCATGCCGGAAGCGCTGCGGCGCAGCCTGGAGCTGCCCCTGTTGTCCGATGCGCTGCGCGCCGTGCATCGTCCGGTCTCGGCGGAGGAGGCGGAGCAGGGCAGACGGCGCCTGGCGTTCGATGAGCTGTTCGATCTCCAGCTGATGCTGATCCGGGCCCGGGCCGTGGCCAAGCGACATCGAAGTGGCGTGGCCTTCACCATCAAGCGGCAGCTCACGACCAGCTTGAAGCAGCAACTGCCGTGGGAGCTGACCCAGGACCAGCAGACTGCGCTTCGCGAGATTACCGCCGACATGACCGCGCCTGACCGTATGCACCGGCTGCTGATGGGCGACGTGGGCACCGGCAAGACGGTCGTGGCCCTCTTCGCGATGCTGCTGGCCGTGGAGAACGACTTCCAGGCAGCCCTCATGGCTCCTACCGAGCTCCTGGCGGAGCAGCACGGCGCGACCCTGGAACAGCTGCTGGCCCCTCTGGACCTCAAGCCGGAGCTGCTGCTGGGGCGGCAGAGCGCGGCCGAGAAATCGGCGGTGCGGAAGCGGATCGCCGCGGGCCAGGCCCGGGTCGTAGTGGGTACCCACGCCTTGCTCCAGGAGAGCGTCTCGTTTCGGCGGCTGGGCCTGGTGGTGATCGATGAGCAGCATCGGTTCGGCGTGGAGCAGCGTGCCGCCCTCATCGGAAAGGGGGCAGCCCCGGACGTTCTCCTACTGACCGCGACCCCAATTCCGCGGTCGCTCGCGCTGACGCTTTACGGCGACCTCGATGTCTCGACTCTGCGGCAGCGCCCTCCGGGCCGCGGTTCCGTGCGTACCGCCGTCCGTGGCACCTCACAGCGCGAGCGAGTTCTGGATTTCGTCCGCGAGGAATGCATGCACGGCAGACAGGCATACATTGTCCTCCCGGTCATCGAGGAGTCCGAGCGAGCCGACCTTCGGGCCGCTACCACAATGGCGCAGAGCCTGGCGGCGCGGTGGCCCGAGCTGCGGGTGGGGCTGGTCCACGGCCGGCTCAAGGGAGAAGAGCGGGACGACGTGATGCGGCGGTTCCGGGCCGGCGATATTCAGGTGCTGGTGGCAACCACCGTGATCGAAGTGGGCATAGACGTTCCCAACGCCACGATCATGGTGATCGAGCACCCGGAGCGGTTTGGTCTCGCGCAGCTCCACCAGCTGCGGGGCCGTATCGGCCGGGGCACCGAGGAGAGCTACTGCATTCTGCTTGCGGAGGGCGCCGCGCCGGATCGGCTGAGCGGTTTCGCGGCTACCCAGGACGGGTTCAAGATTGCAGAGCTGGATCTGGCGGAGCGGGGTATGGGCGACTTGATCGGAGCGCGGCAATCCGGCGGCTACGAGGTCCGCCATGCCCAGCTCCCCGCGGATGCCGACCTCCTGGCCCGGGCTCGAGAGTTGGCGCTGAAAATTATCGAGGCCGATCCCGCCCTGCAGCGGCGGGAGAACCAGCCTCTGCGGGAGCGGGCCGTGGCACGATATCCCCGTGCGGTGGAGTTATTTCGGATCGGGTAAGGTCGGAGGTCAGAACGCTAACCGCAGGCCGAAACCGGTTCCCCCCGCTCTGAGGCTGCGCACTTCCGGTTCGAACGGGATGTCATCCGGGCGGTCCTTGGGCCGAGTCAGCTCCCAGATAAACATCACTGCGGAACCCACCAACGCCGTCTCGCCACCGATCAGCCAGCGCCGGGCCTCCTGATCGTGCTGAAGTGTCGTCTGATAAAGCTCCTCCATGGCAGGATCGGCGTAGCTCCCGTCTGGACCGAGCGCGCAGCGAGCCTGGTCCACCGCGCACGTGGCTTCGATGACGTCATAGGCGTCGTCGGCGTCGTTGTGGGCCCGGGCCGCCATGTAATTCATCCCGATGGCACCGGCGAGCAGCGCCCACTTTCCATATTTCACCACCGGGGTGATTCCCTGGGCATCCGCACGGCTGGCCAGCGGAGAAAGGGCAATGAGGACGCAGAGGAGCTGCCTCATCGGCGGTACCGGTGAAGATCTCCGTTGCCACCTATGGCCAGGAGTCCGTCGGATAAGGGGACTGGGCCGAGCTCGATCGGGCGCCAGATCCGCAGCCGCCAGATCTCGCTTCCGTCGGGTCTTAGGGCCCGCACCGTTCCATCGGCGCCACCGAGCAGAATCTGCCCTCCTGCAATGGATATGGGAGCCGTGACCGGCCACTCGAGCGCGGCGATGCGATCGGCCCGGGGTTCGGCGCCCGGGCCGATGCGGTACAGCGACCCGATTCGGGTAACCAGAAACACGGTGTCACCCAGGGTCGCGGGCCTGCCGAGCACCGGCGCGTCTACCGTCAGTGACCAGGTGGCCCGAAGGTCCTGCGGTTCAATCGCCACGACCTGGGAGTCCGAGGTGCCCGCGATCAGCAAGCCGTTGTAGGGCAGCCACGCGTCCAGCACCGCGCCGGGTGAGACCGAGCGGTGCGTTACCGTTCCGTCGGCCAGCAACAGCCGAAACAGGGAGTCGGTTGTGGAAACCAGCAGCGCGCCCGGGCCCGCCGGGACGGCAGGCCCCCGCGCGCTGCCTACCCGGCGGCGCCAGCGCAGCTTCCCATTGCGGGGGTCCAGCGCCAGCACTTCCCCACGCTGGGTCTGTACCACCAGCACGTCTTCTATCAGGGCCAAGGGGGCAGCGACCGGATCGGCGGACGCCCTCCAGATCCGCTTCCCTTTGGCTTTCTCCAACGCCATCACGTGTCCGTCCGGGCGGGACGTCGCCACGAACAGCGTATCGCCGGCCAGGAGCACGCCTCCAACAATCATGCCGGACTGCCTGGCCGACCAGCGCTCGTCCCCGCTGGCGAGGTCGATCGCATACACCTTCCGGTCCAGGCCACCCGCGTACAGCGTGTTCCCATTAACCTCTACGTTTCCCGCCAGCCGGCGACCGGCCTTCCGGGTCCAGACCGGAGTGGGGGCATCGCCCGCTACACTGGCCGCCAAGGGTGCCGGCGGAGGTCGAAAGTTCATGCAGCCCGCGTTGACGCCTCCCAGGAGCAGGGCTAGACTCAACGCTCCTCGGCTCGGCCTCATTCTCCCATTGGACACGGCATGGCGGCAGTAGAGATCAGCGGGCTTCGCGCGCACGTCGGCGAGACGGTCACGGTGCGGGGCTGGGTTGTCACCACGCGCTCCAGCGGCAAGATCGCGTTCGTGGTCGTACGAGATGGCTCCGGAACAGTGCAAGGGGTCTTATCCAAGAAGGAGGTGCCCGCCGAGACATGGGCGGCCTTCGAATCGCTGACGCACGAGACCAGCGTCAGCCTTACGGGGACCGTCCGGGAAGAGCCGCGGTCACCGGGTGGATACGAGCTGGGATTGCACCAGGTCGAGGTGCTCGGCGCGAGCCCGGAGTATCCGATCACTCCTAAAGAGCATGGGACGACTTTCCTGTTCGAGCATAGACACCTGTGGCTCAGAAGCCGGCGCCAGGCGGCCGTGGCCCGGGTCCGTCACGAAGTGGCCCAGGCCATCCGGGATTTTTTCTACCAGCGCGGCTTCATACTGGTGGACACCCCGATTCTGACCGGTGCCATCGGCGAGGAAGCAGGCAATCTGTTCGCAACCGAGTACTTCGATCTGGGGCAGGCCTATCTGGCGCAAACCGGACAGCTCTACGTCGAAGCCGCCGCGGCCGCGCACGGTAAGGTGTACTGTTTCGGCCCGACGTTCCGGGCCGAGAAGTCCAAAACCAGGCGACATCTCACGGAATTCTGGATGGTCGAACCCGAAGTCGCGTTCAACGATTCCGACGCGAACATGCGGCTCCAGGAAGAGTTCGTGAGTTATATCGTGAGCCGAGTGCTGGACCGCCGGGGCGAAGAGCTCAAGGAGCTGGAACGGGACCTCGCGCCGCTGGAGCGCGTGCTGGCCCCATTTCCCCGAATCTCCTACAGTGACGCCGTCGCCCGGCTCAACAGCCTCGGGTCGGATATCACCTGGGGGAACGATCTGGGCGGCGATGACGAGACACTCCTGGCCCGCGAGTTTGACCGGCCGGTCTTGGTATATAACTACCCCAAGCAGGTGAAGGCCTTCTACATGAAGGAAAACCCGGAGGACCCGCGGACGGTATTGAACAACGACTGCCTGGCTCCCGAAGGTTACGGCGAGATCATCGGCGGCTCTCAGCGGGAGGACGACTACGACAAGCTGCTCGCCCGGATCATCGAGCAAGGACTGGACCCTGAGGTCTATCGCTGGTACCTGGATCTCCGCAAATACGGCACCTTCGTCCACTCAGGCTTCGGATTCGGGTATCGAGCGAACCGTCGCCTGGATCTGTGGAATTCCTCACATTCGCGAGGCCATTGCGTTTCCGCAGGCAGATACATCGCCTGTATCCGTAGTCAAAAGGCGTAAAACGGTGAACAGTAAACAGTGAACCGGTTCCGGTGCGCCGTTCACCTTTCACTGTTCACGCTCTTCACCTCGTCCCAGAGCCCGTCCAGCACCTCCAGCCCGGCCGACGGCAGATCTATCCCTCGTTCGGCAGCCAGCCGCTCCATTCCCTCGAACCGATCACGGAATTTCCGGTTGGCCCGGTCGAGCGCAGGGCCCGCGGGCACGCCGGCCTTGCGGGCGAGGTTGACCACGGCAAACAACAGATCTCCTATCTCGTCCGCGAGCCCTCGCTGGGGGCACGTCCGGGGGCGTTGGGATCGGCAGGCGGGACCGGTGGGCGTCCGGGTATGGCCTCGGAGCTCGTCCGCCACTTCGGCCAGCTCCTCCCGAACCTTGTCCAGTGGTCCACTCACATCGGGCCAGTCGAATCCCACCGATGCGGCCCGCTCCTGGAGTCGCGTCGCCATGAGCAGCGGCGGAAGGGTGGGGACCAGCCCGCCCAGGACATCGCCCCGCCGCTCCCGGCGTTTGATGCGTTCCCACGGCTCTGCTTCACCCAGATCGAAGAGGTGGGGATGGCGGCGCCGCATCTTGGCCTCGAGCTCCCCGGCAACGTCGTCGGTGGTGAAGTCGCCCAGCTCCTCAGCCAACACCAGCTGAAAGGCGAGATGCAGCAGCAGGTCGCTCAACTCACCGCGGATGTGGAGCGACTGCCCTTCTCCCAGCGCCTGATCCAGTTCCAGCGCTTCCTCGATGAGGTAGGGACGCAGGGTTTCCCGGGTTTGGGCCCGGTCCCAGGCGCACCGCTTCCGCAGGTCGCGCACCATTGCCATTGCACGGCCGAGCGCAGAATTGTCTTGCATCTGACCCCCGCGACGAATATCATACCGCCGGCTCACCCATGACCTTTGTCCCCGAGACCACACGCGCCTGGGTGGATGTTGACCTGGGGGCGCTCGTGGCGAACGCGCGCACCGTCGCCGCGGTCTCCGGCAGCCGTCTGTTGCCGATGGTAAAAGCTAACGGCTATGGGTTGGGCGCGGTGGAGGCGGCGCGGGCGTTGGAGCGATTGGATCCTTGGGGGTTCGGCGTCGCTTCCGTCTCCGAGGGCGAGGTCCTGCGAGCAGCCGGCATCACCCGGCCCATTCTGATTCTCAGCCCTCTCCTGCCCCAGTGGGCCGACCGCTATCTCCAGCTGGATCTTCGCCCTTCAGTCGGTGACGTTCAGGCCCTGGAGCGGTGGATCGCGAGCGGTGCCCGGCCGTTCCACCTGGAGATCGACACCGGGATGAGCCGAGCCGGCGTTCGCTGGAATGACCGCAAGGCCCTCGACCGCGTCGCCACGCTCCTGCGGGACGCAACCGGGTGGGAGGGAATTTTTACCCACTTCGCCGCCGCGGAGTCGGATGCGGCAGCGACGCGCCGGCAGTGGGACCGGTTCCTCGAAGTGCTGCAAGCCTTTCCCCGACGCCCCCCACTGGTTCACGCGGCAAACAGCGCCGCATCGCTTCAGGGTAAATCCTATGCCGGCGACCTCGTACGTCCGGGGATTTTCCTGTATGGTGGTGCCGTAGGGAGCCTCGAACCGCGGCCGGTCGCCGCGCTCCGCGCCCGCGTGGTCGCGGTCCGGGCCATCGCCACGGGAGACAGCGTGGGCTACGGCGCCACCTGGACCGCCGACCGCCCCGTCACCGTGGCCACCGTGAGCCTGGGGTATGCCGACGGGTTGCCCCGCGGAAGTCCGCCCCAGGGTCCGGAGGGTGCGCAGCGCGAGATTGAGCTCAATGGCCGCATCGTACCGGTCCTGGGACGCGTCACCATGGACATGTGTATGGTAGCCGCCGGCCCGGATGCAGCGCCGGGAGATGTCGCGACGATCTTTGGCGGAATGGTGTCACTCGACCAGCAGGCCGCCGCTGCGGGCACGATATCCTACGAACTTCTCACCCGTATGGGGCCCCGGATCACCCGACGGTACCGAGCAGAATCATGAATTCACACTTCGCTTCGCTGGTGCTGGGGCTGTCGCACCAGGCGGAGGCAGCGTTGAGTGGCCAGCTACCACCGGGCGCGGAGGGTGTGGCCGACGCGCGCACCCTGGCACAGGCACTGATCGATACCCTCGGCATGCTCGCGGAGAAGACTTCAGGACACCTGGAGCCTGACGAGAAACAGCTCCTGGATCAGGCACTCACGGGGCTGCGCTTCCGCTTCGTGCAGACCATGCCCAAAACCTGATGCGCCGCGCCGCCATCATCGTTCTCGATGGACTGGGCATCGGTGAGGCACACGATGCCAGGGCGTATGGTGACGTCGGTAGTAATACCCTCGGCAACGTGGCCCGACAGATTGGTGGGCTCCATCTGCCCGTGCTGGAGAAGCTGGGCCTGGGCCGCTGCGCCACGGTGCCGGGGCTGTCTGCCTCCGCCGCCCCGCGAGCCGCATACGGCGTGTGCGAGCCAGCCAGTCCCGGGAAGGACAGTATTACCGGCCACTGGGAAATTTGCGGTCTGCTGCTGGAGTCCGCGTTTCCCACGTACCCCCGCGGATTCCCAGCGGAGGTGGTCGCAGAGTTCAGCCGGCGCACCGCTCGCGGCGTTCTCGGCAACAAGCCGGCATCCGGCACTGCGGTGCTCGATGAGTACGCCGAGGAACAGCAGCGGACCGGAAGCTGGATCGTATACACCTCCGCCGACAGCGTTTTCCAGATTGCCGCTGACGAAGCGACCATCCCGCTGAGCGAGCTGTATTCGGCCTGCGCCACGGCACGAGAGATCCTCGTGGGTGAACACGGCGTGTCCCGGGTAATCGCTCGTCCCTTCGCGGGACGGCCCGGCGCCTGGAAGCGTACTCCGCACCGCCGCGACTTCAGCCTCCCTCCACCGGGGCCCACTTTGCTGGACCGTCTGGCGGAGCGCCAGGTCCCTCGCGTGGGCGTCGGCAAGGTGGACGATCTTTTTGCCCGGCGGGGTATCACCAGCATCCACGCCGACACCAACGCCGATGCCTACGCGCTGATCGAAGGGGCGCTCGGAGCGATGCACCGGGGGCTTCTGCTGGCCAACGTCATAGAGTTCGATCAGAGCTGGGGTCATCGTAACGATGTCCCGGGGTTTCGCCGCGGACTGGAAGAGCTCGACCGTGTCCTTCCTCGGCTGCTGAGCGCTGCCCGGGAAGACGACCTCATTATCTTTACCGCCGATCACGGCAACGATCCCACCACGCCGTCAACCGACCATTCGCGGGAGCGGGTACCGCTGCTCGTGGTCGGTCCCAAGATTCGGCCGGTCAGCCTCGGCTGCCGGGGCACATTCGCGGACATCGGCCAGACTGTGGCCGACTTTCTCGGGGTACCGGCCCTGCTGGCCGGCACCTCGTTTCTCCCTGAGGTATGGCTTGACTGACTCCCTGATCTTGGCCGCCCGCGACGCCCAGGCTCGTGCCTATGCGCCCTATTCGAATTTCCATGTCGGCGCCGCGCTGGAAAGCCCGGACGGGGCGGTATTTCTCGGATGCAATGTCGAGAACGCCTCGTACGGACTGACGATCTGCGCCGAGCGCGCGGCGGTGTGCGCAGCAGTGAGCGCGGGCGTAACCCAATTCCGGCGCGCCGTGGTGGTCTCGGACGTGGATCCACCCGCGGCACCGTGCGGCGCGTGTCGCCAGGTGCTGGCGGAGTTCGGGCTGGATCTGCCGATCGACGGGGTGGGGCCCAAGGGCACGGTACGCTGGCGCCTCTCCGACCTGCTTCCCGCGGCATTCGGGCCGGAGCATTTGCGGTGACGCGCCGATTCACGGCGTTGTTGGCAGCCGTTGTTCTGGCCGGCTGCCAGGAAAAGCTTACGTCGCCCGCCGACTGTCCCGCGTTATGCCCGGGCGGCCAGCCCGAGATCTTCGAGGAAGTCTTTACCCCCACGGCGGGAGCGGATTCCAGTTACGTAGGGTATGTACAGCCACATCAGGCGGTGACGCTCCTGGTGTCCAACGGACTTCAGGGCTTCGAGGAGCGCGGGCTGGTTCGATTTCAGGCGCGGGCTGACTCGGTGAGCGTCCGAGACACCTTGCGGGCCTACACCATCGATTCGGTGGCTCTCAGCTTTACGGTGGCCGCCCGTGACACCAACCTCGATGGCGTGGATCTTCTGCTCTACCGGGTGCCGCCGACATTCGACTCCGCGAGCAGCTTCGCCGACGTAGCGCCCGGCTTCGTTGCCGAGAACCTCATCGCTACGCTACACATACCGGACACCGCGAACACGGGTGTGGTGCGGACTGTGTTTCAGGGTCCCGACCTGAGCCGGGTTCAGATTGCGCCCGCCGACAGCGGCAAGTTGGCCCTGGGGGTCCGCATCGCCTCACCCTCCCCCACCGGCATACGTGTGGGAGCCCTGGCAGGAGGGAATGGCCCGATTTTCACGACCTATGCCACCCTTGATGTGCCGGACACCGGCACGGCGAAGCTGAGGACGATTGCGGTCGGCGCCGGATTCAACACCTACGTCACTGAGGTGCCGCTGGCGGCCGATACCACCTTACTGGCCGTCGGCGGCGCGCCATCGGCCCGGACGCTGCTTCGGTTTGCCATCCCTCGCCGAATACTGGACTCGGCGACGATCGTGCGAGCTACGCTGGAGCTCACGCCCATAGCGCCCATCGCAGGTTTACCGACCGATCCGGCCCGATTGCAGGCCCGGGCGGTCCTGGCCGATGTCGGCGCCAAATCGCCGGTGAGTACGCTTGCAGGAAGAATTCCCGAGGACACGCTCGAGGCCGGTACTGAAGCCGTCAGTCTGGAGGCGGTACGACTGGTGGAGCTCTGGCTGGGTCAGTCCAATCGCCCGAGCGCGCTCTTCCTGTCGCTCACTCCCGAGGCCGCCAGCTTCTCCCGTCCGGTGTTCTACTCGACACGGGCGACCGATCCGGCGCTTTGGCCGAGGCTGCGTCTCAGCTACCTGCTCTCCTTTCCCTTCGAGACTCCCTAGTGCGCCGCGTCCTGGCCGTGTTCCTGTTGGTGGTAGCTCCCGGCATGCTCGCGGCCCAGTCGTCGCAGTTCGGCGTCCGCGGACTCGGGTTTCCCGGTCGAGGGCTTGCGGTGCGGGCGCAGGCGACCGGCGGAGCCTACGGGCTCTTCGATCCGGAGTCCAGCCAGAACCCCGCAGCCCTCGCCAGTGTCAACGCGCTTACCAGCGCGCTGGCGATCGTGCAATCGAATCGAAACGTGGAGAATCCGGCGGGCAGTGCGTCCCTTCGGAGCACCCGATTTCCTCAGTTCACGGTGGCCGGGCCGGTCCGTCGCCAGGTGGCGTCGGTTGGCTTCAGCTTCTCCAACTACACCAGCCGCGATTTTACCCTCGCCTCGTCCAGCACCATCAACCTGCGTGGAACGCCGGTTGAGGTCGACGACACGCTATCGTCCCGTGGCGGGTTGAGCGACTTCCGGATCGCCGGCTCCTACCGCGCGAGCAACCAGTGGGCATTCGGGGCCGGGTTCCACATCATCACCGGCTCGAACCGGCTCACGTCCACCCGCGTCTTCGACGATGCTGGTTATCTGCCGAGCCGGCAGCAAGCGGAGCTCTCGTACACCGGTGTCGGCTTCTCCGTCGGAGTCATGCGCCAGTTCGGGCCTGACTTCGCGATCACCGCCATGGCCCGCAGCGACGGCCACCTGAACGTCGACCTCGATTCCACCCGGGTGGGTCCGGTCGACCTGCCGTACAGCGCCGGGCTGGGCATGCGGTGGCATCCTGCCGCGAAACTCGATGTGGCGGGTCAGGTGCTGTTTCGCACCTGGGCCGGTGCCAACAGTGATCTGCTGGCTATGGGCGGGACCGGCGCGGAGAACACCTTTGAGATCGCCGCGGGAGCAGAGTACGCGTCGGATCCTTGGCGGCCCTACCAGCGGCCGATCCGGGTTGGCGCCCACTATGCGACCCTGCCCTTTCCCTTGGTCCCGGAGCAGGAGCAGGGCCATGAGTTCGGGGTGGCGGCCGGCAGCGGGCTGCGCTTTGCCCAACAGCGCGCCGGCCTGGACGTAGCCGTCGAATACGTTTGGCGCTCGGAAGGCGTGTATACCGAGAACGGCTTTCTGATCTCCTTCGGAATCTCCGTCAGGCCGTGACCAGCCGGCAGCGGGGCGGCCTCGCGGCTGGTTCCGCGACAGGCGGGCTTGCTCTCCTCTGGCTCACGGCCCCGCTATAATTGCCTCATGCTGAAGCGCGTCTACATAGAGACCTACGGTTGCCAGATGAACGTGGCCGACTCCGAGCTGATGTTCGGCGTGCTCGGGCGCGATGGCTACGTGCGAACGGAAACCCCGGACGATGCCGACGTGATGCTGGTCAACACTTGCGCCGTACGTGACAACGCCGAGCAGCGGGTGATCGGCCGAGTCGGCGAGCTGCAGCGGCACAAGCGAGCTGGGGACGTGCTGGGTGTGGTTGGGTGCATGGCCCAGCGCCTGGGCCCGGCGCTGCTGGCCCGGGTCCCCAGAGTAGACCTGGTGGTCGGACCTGACGCCTACAGAAACCTGCCGCTGCTGATCAACCTCGCAAACAGTGGGCAGCGAGTGACGGATACCGAGTTTCGGTCCTGGGAGCATTACGAGGATGTGCCGCCGGCGCGGGAAAATGAACCGACGGCTTTCGTCACGGTACAGCGCGGCTGTGACTACCGGTGCACCTTCTGCATCGTTCCGACCACGCGGGGGCCGGAGCGTAGCCGGCAGCTGCCAGAGGTCGTCCGCGAAGTGGCTGGCCTGATCGAGCGAGGCGTCACCGAAGTGACGCTCCTGGGGCAAACCGTCAACAGCTATCATGACGGCAAGAATGACTTCGCGGCCTTGCTGCGGGCCCTCGGGCGGGTCGACGGGCTCCGACGTCTTCGGTTTACCAGCCCTTACCCCACCGATTTTACCCCTGGGGTCATCGAGGCCATGGCCTCGACGCCCGCGGTTTGCGAGCACGTCCATCTCCCGGTACAGAGCGGGTCCAACGCCGTGCTCCGGCGCATGCTCCGGCGCTACACCCGGGAGCGGTATCTCGAAGTGATGGCAGAGCTGCGCAGCGCCATGCCGGGTATCACGTTCTCGACCGACATCATCGTGGGCTTCCCGGGAGAGACCGACGCCCAATTCCAGGAAACGCTCGATCTCGTCAACCAGGCTGACTTCGACGACGCCTACACCTTCAAGTATTCGGTACGGGAGGGGACCCCTGCGGTGCGTCTGCGGGATCACGTGCCGGATGAAGTCGCGTCGTTCCGGCTGGGCCGCCTCATCGAGGGGGTTCGCAGCATCGTCCGGCGAAAGAACATGGGACGTATCGGCCAGACTCATGAGGCCCTGGTGGAGCGGCAGGCCCGGCGGGGCGATCTCATGCTCGCGCGCACCCGGGGCAATCATCTGGTCCTGGTGGACCTCCCGCGCTCATCGGTGGGCGAGTACCACACGGTTCGCTTCACCGGCACTACGGGCTCGACCTTTACCGGCGCGGCAGGTCACGCCCAGCTGGCAGTGCTGTGATCAAGAACCTGGTGGAAGACCATGTTACCGCGGCCTACGATACTCTCCGGCCGCTCTTTCCCGCCTACTGTGGTTGCAACCTCTGCCGGGACGACGTGTTGGCCTTCGCGCTGAATCGGGTTCCGGCGCGCTATGTCTCTCGTCGCGAGGGCGCGGTTGTCACGGAGGTGAGCCTGGAGAAAGAGCAGAGCCGGGCAGCCATCGAGGTGGTTGTGATGGAAGCATTGCGCAAGATATCGGTCGCGCCCCGGTGTGGCCGGCGAGGAGGAGCCACCCCCCGCTAGGTGCAGGGTGGTCATGAGGCTGCGGCCTCCGATTCTGCTCACATTGGCGTATGGGGCCGGTCTTGCGACCGGCCTCTTGCATTTTTCCGCCGGGTTTGGCGGGGCGGTGATGATGCTGACTGTCGCCGGCATCTTCCGGCGGGGCATCCTCGTCCTGCTCGCCGCGGCTGCACTGCTGGGCCAGCTGAGTGCCGGGGTCGCGTGGCTGGGGGAGGCGGACCGGTGTCCCGCGCGGCTGCCCGCAGGACAGCTGCGGCTCAAAGTGCTGCTGCTGGAGCCGGCCGATTCGGCCGGCGGCAAGCCGTTGCTCCAGCCCACCGGTGGCTGTGTGGGCCCGGTGCGTGGGATATGGCCGCAAGGCCACCCACTGGCTGCTGGACTGACGGCCGGCGTGGTCGCCCGGTGGGTTCCGCGGCCCGGTGTCGCCGGACGGCCCTCCGGCACGCTCATCGTTTCAGAAGTCGAAGCAAGCGGTGGCGTGCCATCCTGGGGCGCCCGGCTTCGCACCGGGATCGCCCGAGCGAGCCAAACCTTGTACGGACACCGTGCTCCCATGGTGGACGCACTCATCCTGGGCCGGCGAGGTGGCATCGATCGCACGCTCCAGGATCGGTTCGCCCAGTCGGGTCTGGTTCACCTCCTCTCGATTTCCGGCTTCCACGTCGGAATCATCACCGCCTGGATTTTCCTTCTCTGCCGAGCTGCGCGGATGAGCCGGACCCGCTCGTTAGGGGTGGCCGCGGCGGCGAGCGTCGCGTACGTCGCGTTTCTGGGGTGGCCCGCCCCGGCCACACGGGCGGCGGCCCTGGCAGTCCTGCTTGCGCTCAGCCGGATCCGACAGCGAAGGGTCGAGGCCAATGCGCTTCTCTCCGGCACCTGCCTCTGCGTGCTCCTGGTGGACCCCTGGGCCGTACTGGACCTGGGCGGTTGGCTATCGGCGGCGGCCCTGTGGGGCGCCAGCACCTTCACCAACTGGACCGACAGAACCCTGGGCACCTCGGCCTGGTGGCGAACACTGGGCTCTTCCCTGGGAGCGACCCTCACGACGGCGCCGATCACCGCGGCCGCGCTCGGCACCGTCGCGATCGTGGGGATCGGGCTCAACTTCCTGGCGATTCCGCTGGCTGCCGTGGCGGTACCCGGGGTGCTGGCGAGTCTCCTGATCTACCCGGTATCGACGGGCCTGGCAGGGGCTCTGGCCGGAGGAGCAGGTTTGGCGCTGCACCTGCTCGAAGTGCTGGCAACGGTCGGGGCGGCAGTGCCGGGCGGCCACTCGATCGGACCGGCCGAGCTTCGCTCCGCAGTCCCCTGGCTTGCTGGCCTCTCGGCGAGCCTGTGGTGCATCGGCAAACGAAATACCCTGGCGGAAGCGGCCCGGCGCTGGAGCTGGGTGGCGGTGGTGACGCTGTGGGGAAGTCTGCTTTGGGCCTGGGCACCGCGTGCCGCTAACACGGGTTCGGGTCTCGCGCTACATTTTCTCGACGTGGGGCAGGGCGACGGGGCGGTGCTCCGCACCCCCGGGGGCCGCTGGGTGGTCATCGACGCGGGGCCGCGAAGCAGTCACAGCGACGCGGGTCACCGGGTCGTGGTCCCGTTCCTGGCCAGCCGCCGGGTGCGGGAGCTGGCGGTGCTGATTGTGTCGCACGCGCACGCGGATCATCTGGGCGGCGTCCGCAGCGTGCTCGACCGCTTTCCGGCCGCACTGGTTCTGGAGCCCGGGGAGCGGGTAAACGACCCGCTATACTACGGTTTCCTCGACGACCTCGTGGCCAGCGAAACGGCGTGGCATGCCGCCCGCCGGGGTGAGCGGTTCGTGCTGGACGGGGTCGCGTTCACCGTGCTGCATCCCGATCCGCTCTGGGACGGCTGGCAGGAGGACGTCAACGAAGATTCTCTGGTGCTGCTGGTCGAGTACGGTTCCTTCCAGGCCCTCTTCGCCGGGGATGCCGGTTTCCCCGCCGAAGCGGAAATGCGGAGTGGAACCCGCGCGGTCGATCTGCTCAAAGTCGGGCATCACGGCAGCCGCGGCAGCACGGGGGATGAGTGGCTCGACTCGTTGCGTCCCCGTGCCGCCGTGATCTCGGTTGGCCGCAACAAATATGGTCATCCATCTCCACCAACCCTGCAACGTCTCCGGAGCCATAAGGTGGACGTGTGGCGGACCGATCGGGAGGGTTTGATAACGGTGACGACCGATGGAGCCGGGATGACCGTGACGACGGACCGCCGTTCCGCGTCCTACGACGTGCGTTGAACTCGACTGGAGATCGCCTTGAACTCTCACGTCACCACCATCGAACGCTTCATCCTCGACCAGGAGGACCGCTACCCCGAGGCCACCGGGGAGCTGTCCAACCTGCTCTACGACATCTGCCTGGCCGCCAAGATCATTGCCGCGTCGATCCGGCGGGCCGGCCTGGTGAACATTCTCGGTACTGCCGGCGTGCAGAACGTGCAGGGCGAGGAGCAGCAGAAGCTCGACATCTTCGCCAACGAGACGCTGAAAAACTGCCTGAAGCACACCGGCCGGGTCTGCGTCATGGGGTCGGAGGAGGACGACGACATCATTCCGGTCCCGCCGGAATACCCGGTGGGCAAGTACGCGGTGTTGTTCGACCCGCTCGATGGCTCCTCGAACATTGACGTGAACTCCGCGGTGGGGACCATCTTCAGTATCTACCGTCGGGTCAGCATGCATGGGCGGGGCACGGCGGCCGACGTGCTCCAGCCTGGATGCAGGCAGGTGGCCGCGGGCTACGTGATGTATGGGTCCAGCACCATGCTGGTCTACACCACGGGGCAGGGTGCCCACGGGTTTACCCTCGACCCCACCATCGGCGAGTTCTTGTTGTCACACCCGCGGATCATCACGCCCCGGATCGGGAAGTACTACAGCGTCAACGAGAGCAACTTCCCCCGCTGGGACAAGGGCATGCAGGCCGCGGTGCGCGGGCTCAAGGGCGATCTCACCGCGGAAACTTCCGATGGCGTCACGCCGAAGAACAGTCGCTATATCGGCTCGCTGGTAGGGGACTTTCACAGGAATCTGATCTCCGGCGGCATCTTTCTCTATCCAGCTGACACCAAGAATCCCCGAGGAAAGCTGCGGCTGCTCTACGAGGCGAGCCCCATGGCATTTCTGGCGGAGCAGGCGGAAGGCTCCGCCACTGACGGAGTCAACCGGATCCTCGACATCATGCCCGAGAAGCTGCACCAGCGGACTCCCCTTGTTATTGGGTCGCGGGAGGATGTGGGCTTCGTGGCCGACACGCTCCGGCGGGTGGCTGCCCGAGCCAGTGGAGCCGTTTCCCAGCCGGTGCTGTGACGAAGACGGTGTACGGGCCGGAGGACTGGCCCGGTGATCCCGTCCGCGATCTGGGCCGCCCCGGTGAGTTCCCTTTCACCCGCGGGCCCTATCCCAACATGTACACCGGACGTCTCTGGACCATGCGCCAGTACGCCGGGTTTGGGACCGCGCAGGAGACCAACCGACGCTTCCAGCAGTTGCTGGCAGCCGGCCAGATGGGCTTGTCGACGGCGTTCGATCTTCCCACCCAGATGGGATACGATTCCGATCACGCGATGGCCTCGGGCGAGGTGGGCCGGGTGGGCGTCGCCATCGACACGGTGGAGGACCTGAAAACGCTCTTTCAGGGCATTCCGCTCGACCGCGTGTCCACCTCGATGACCATCAACGCCACTGCCGCCATCCTACTTGCCATGTACGTCGTGGCGGGAGAAGAGCAAGGAATCTCCCGAAGCAAGCTCACCGGCACGGTGCAGAACGATGTCCTCAAGGAGTACATCGCCCGCGGCACCTACATCTACCCGGCGGTGCCATCGCTGAGACTGGTTGCCGACATCTTCCGCTTCGTCGCCGCCGAGGTGCCGAGCTTCAACCCGATCTCGATCAGTGGCTACCACATGCGCGAGGCCGGAGCCAGCGCGGTCCAGGAAGTGGCGTTCACGCTCGCGAACGCGGTCGAGTATGTGGAGGTCGCCCTCCGCGCCGGCCTGCCCATCGACAGCTTTGGCCCCCGGCTGTCCTTTTTCTTCGCAAGCCACAACGATCTCTTCGAGGAGGCGGCCAAGTTCCGTGCTGCCCGGCGGCTTTGGGCCCGGATCAGTCGGGAGCGGTTTGCCGCGGGGGATGCCACGGCCCGAATGCGGTTTCACACCCAGACCGGCGGCGTGACCCTGCAGGCGCAGCAGCCGCTCAATAACGTCGTCCGGGTGACGGTGCAGGCTCTTGCCGCGGTTCTGGGGGGCACCCAGTCGCTCCATACCAACGGCTATGACGAGGCGCTCTCCCTGCCGACGACCGAGTCCGCCACCCTCGCCCTCAGGACCCAGCAGATTCTGGGCTTCGAGTCGGGCGTAGCGGCGCCGGTCGACCCGCTCGCGGGGAGTTACTACGTCGAGGCTCTCACCGACGCGATCGAGGCAGAGGCCTGCGACCTCATGCGTCAGGTCGAGGCCTTGGGCGGCGCCACTCAGGCGATCGAGCGCGGGTTTTTCCAGGAAGCGATCGCCCGGAGCGCCTACCAGCTTCAGAAAGCCCAGGAGTCGGGGGAGCGGGTGGTAGTGGGTGTCAACCGCTATACTGACGACGCTTCCCCGTCTCCCATCCAGACGCCGGACTTTTCCGCGCTGGAGGGCGAACAGCGCGCGCGGTTGCTGGCCGTCAAACGCACCCGTAACCCGGAGGCGCTCGCAGCTGCCCTTCGACAGGTGAAGGAGGCTGCCGCCGGCGACGCGCCTCTCATGCCGCCGATCATCGACGCGGTCAGGGCTCGCGCAAGCCTGGGGGAAATAAGCTGACACCCTCCGCGATGTTTGGGGCGTTTACCGTCCCGCGTGAACCCGCACTCGTCGGCGTTGTCGCGGGTGGACAGGAAGTTCATAGGATGAGTCCTTCGTGTCATGCTTTACCACGAAGGCTCGAAGGCTTCGGCTGACTCCCTCTCTTACGACATCCTGGGCGCCGCCATCCAGGTTCACCGTGAACTAGGGCCGGGGCTTCTTGAGTCCGCTTATGAGGCGTGTCTATGCCGAGAGCTCTCACTCAGGCGAATTGATCACCAGCGGCAGGTTCTTCTTCCATTGTTTTATCGCGGGGCGGCCGTGGACTGTGAATATCGAGCTGATCTGATCGTTGGAAAGTTAGTCTTGGTGGAGGTCAAGTCCGTTGCCAACGTCCTCCCCGTACATCGGGCACAAGTAGTGACCTACCTGAAGCTATTAAAGCTCAGCTTAGGCCTCATGATAAATTTCAATGTCGAAAGACTTAGCCTCGGAATTTACCGGGTTGTTATGGGTTGACGCTGCCTTTGTGCCCTTCGTGGTAGCGCACACATGAGTGGGCGGTGGCGACGCCCTGCGCTTGAGGAGCCTTACGCGGACGGGTAACTTTCTCGCCTGTTTTCGCTTACCTCACGGATGACGATGCCAACCTATGAGTACCAGTGCCCGGAAGGGCACGAATTCGAGCTCTTACAGAAAATGAGCGAGAAGCCCCGCGCCAAGTGCCCGGTGTGCGGTAAGCCCGCCGAGCGCCAGATCTCGGGTGGGGCAGGGTTGGTCTTCAAAGGGACCGGCTTTTACATCACCGACTATGGCAAGGACGGTAAGGGGCCCCGCAAGGAGCCATCGGAGAAGCCGGACAGTTCTGGTTCGAAGGAGTCCAAGCCGGCCGAGTCGAAGCCCGAGGCCTCCGGGAAGGCGGAGGCGAAGCCCGCCGCTAAGTCAGAAGGCAAATCCGGCAAGCAGTCACCAGGCAAGAGCTCGGGGAAGGCCTCGCCCGAGTGAGCGAAGCGCTGCGCGCCGAGCTGACGCGGGTGGCCGCGCGGCTCGGCGCCGATGAAATCGACTTCGTGCTCGAACGGCCGCGCGACGCCGGTCATGGCGACCTCGCGACCAACCTTGCCATGGTCCTCGCCAAGCGTGAGCGCACCAACCCCCGGAAGACCGCGGAGCGGGTGCTCCACGAGCTGCGCCTCTCTCCCGAGCTGGTCGAGCGGACCGAAATCGCCGGGCCGGGGTTCATCAACTTCTGGCTGGCCGGCACCCAGCTCGCCGCCGTGCATCGCCGCATCCTGGCCCAGGGCGCGGACTTCGGCCGCGCGGACGTGGGCCGTGGCCTCGCCGCCAACGTCGAGTTCGTGTCGGCGAACCCGACCGGGCCCCTGCATGTGGGCCACGGCCGCCAGGCGGCACTAGGCGACGCCATTGCCGCGCTGCTCGACTGGACCGGGCATCGCGTAACCCGCGAGTTCTACTACAACGACGCCGGCGTTCAGATCGCCAATCTGGCGCTGAGCGTGCAGGCGCGGGTCCGCGAAGCAGGCGGCGAGCCGCTGATCCTACCTGACGGCGGCTATCACGGCGAATACATCAAGGAGATCGCGGCCACCTACCGGCGTGAGTTTCCTGCCGACCCCCGGGCCGACCTGCTGGACCAGGTGCGCCGGCTGGCCATCCGGGAGCTTCGGCGGGAGCAGGATCTCGACCTCAAGGCGCTCGGCGTCACCTTCGACGTCTACTTTCTGGAATCCTCGCTCTACGACGACGGCAGAGTTGAGGCGGTCGTGGGAGCACTGGCCAGCCGGGGACAGACCTACGAGAGCGAGGGGGCGCTCTGGCTGCGCACCACCCGGTACGGGGACGACAAGGACCGGGTCATGCGCAAGTCGCGACGGCAGCTACACGTACTTCGTCCCTGACGTGGCATATCATGTCACCAAGTGGGAGCGGGGCTTTCGTCACGCTATCAATGTCCAGGGTGCCGACCATCACAGTACCGTGACCCGAGTGCGCGCCGGGCTCCAGGCGCTCGACATGGGCGTGCCGCCCGACTATCCGGAATATGTGCTGCACCAGATGGTCACGGTCATGAAGGCCGGCGAGGAGATCAAGATCTCCAAGCGCGCCGGCAGCTACGTCACGGTGCGCGACCTGATCGACGATGTCGGAGTCGACGCGGTGCGCTATTTCTTCCTCATGCGGAAGCGCGACTCGCAGCTGGTGTTCGATCTGGATCTTGCGCGGGAGCAGAGCGACAAGAACCCGGTGTTTTACGTCCAGATGGCCCATGCGCGTTTGAGCGGGATCTTTCGCACCGCCGATCGGGACCCGGAATCCATCGGAGGCGACCTGGACCTGGCCCGGTTGCCGGCGCCACAGGACATCGAGCTGCTCAAGAAGCTGGCCGAGTTTCCCGAGATCACGCTGGCCGCGGCCCGCGAGCGCGAGCCTCACCGGGTCACGACTTACTTGCACGAGCTCGCCACCGTGGTTCACGGCTGGTACCACCATACCCGGGCGGTCGGGGCTCCTGAGGGCGACGCGACCGAACAAGCCCGCCTTCTGCTGGCCCGTTCTGCCCGCATAGTGCTGGCGAACGGCCTCCGCCTGCTCGGCATCTCCGCCCCTGACCGAATGTGAGCTCATGACACTGCTCGTCGTCGGAAGCATTGCGCTCGATTCCATTTTCACCCCCTTCGGCGAGACCGCTGACGCCCTGGGAGGCTCGGCGGTCTACTTCAGCGTTGCCGGCTCGATCCTGCATCCCGTGCAGGTGGTCGGTGTGGTCGGCCGGGACTATCCGTATGCCGAGCTCGAGCGATTGGGAAAGCGGGGAATCGACTGGTCCGGTGTGGAGCGCGCCGAAGGTGAAAGCTTTCGCTGGAAGGGGAAGTATTCCTACGACCTGCAGAGCCGCGAGACGCTGGAGACGCGCCTGGGGGTCTTCGCCGACTTTCAACCCAAGCTGCCGGAGGCGTTCCGGTCGGCTCGCTTCCTTTTTCTCGGGAATATCGACCCCGAGCTGCAGCTCGGGGTGCTGGATCAGGTAACCCGGCCCGAGCTGGTGGTGTGCGACACCATGAACTACTGGATCCAGAGCAAAAAGTCCTCGCTCCTCCGGCTGCTGAGCCGGGTTGACGTCCTGATGGTCAACGACAGCGAGGCGCGCGAGCTGAGTGGAGACTGGAACATCCATCGGGCCGGCCGCTGGATTTTGCAGCACGGCCCGAAACGTGTCGTCATCAAGCAGGGCGAGCACGGCGCGCTCCTGATCGAGGCCCGCCGCACTTTCTATGTGCCGGCGTTCCCCCTGGAGACTGTGTTCGATCCCACCGGCGCGGGCGAT
This sequence comes from uncultured Gemmatimonadales bacterium, assembly GCA_963840165.1. Classification (GTDB taxonomy): domain Bacteria; phylum Gemmatimonadota; class Gemmatimonadetes; order Gemmatimonadales; family GWC2-71-9; genus CAVVWJ01. The sequence continues at coordinate 156,009 of CAWIXT010000002.1, read as the reverse complement.
GCGTTTGCCGGCGGTTTCATGGCGTACCTGGCGCGGACCCGCTCCGTCACCGAGGACAACATCCGGCGCGCGATGGTCTACGGCGCCGCCCTGGGCTCCTATGCAGTCGAGCAGTTCGGCATCCGTGGGTTCGAGGATATCGCTCTCGCGCAGGTCGAAGATCGGGTGCGTGCCTTCCAGGACCTGACCCACGTGTCACTGGCGCAGTCGCTGGCGTGAGCGGTTCAGCGAAGCGAGGATCCAACGGGCCGGGCAATCCGCGGGAGTACGCGGCGGCCGGCGTCGATCTGGAGGCGGCCGAAGCGGCGAAAACACGGATTGCAGAGCTGGTGGCCGGTACCCGCACGCGGCTGTCTGCCGGAGCCGTGGGAGCCTTCGGGGGAATGGTTCGGATTCCGTCCGGGCTCCGCAAGCCGACCCTGGTTCTCAGCACTGACGGCGTGGGCACCAAGGTATTGGTTGCGCTGCAGGCCGGACGATTCGATACAGTGGGCGAAGATCTGGTTTGCCACTCCGTGAACGACATCCTCGTGCACGGTGCCACGCCCATCGCTTTCATGGACTACATCGCCGGCTCAGGGCTGGCTGTCGAGCAGATCGCGGGCATTGTCGAGGGGATCGCACGGGGCTGCCGGGCCCATGAAATGGCGCTGGCCGGGGGAGAGACCGCCCAGATGCCGGGGCTGTATCAGCCTGGCACGTACGATCTGGCGGGAACCATCGTCGGCGTGGTAGAGGAGGACCGAGCCATCCATGGCGACGCGATCAGGCCTGGAGACATCCTGCTGGGCTACGGCTCGACCGGACTGCATACCAACGGCTATACCCTGGCCCGCCGCATCGTGTTCGATCAGATGGGACTGGGGCTCGACGATCCGCTCGGGGGCACCGGGCAAACGGTCGCCCAGGCGCTACTTGCAGTGCACCGGAGCTATTACCGGAGTGTGACTCCGGTGCTGGACCGGCTGCACGGCCTGGCACACATAACCGGAGGAGGAATCGCGGGGAACTTGGTGCGGATATTGCCTGCTGACTGCGCCGCGACGGTGGATCCCGATAGCTGGGAGCTGCCGCCGCTTTTCACGACGCTGCAGCAGGCCGGGCGGGTCTCCACCGAGGAAATGCGGGACGTATTTAACCTTGGAGTGGGCCTCATCGCCGTGCTGCCCCCGAACGCCGTACCGGCCGCCCAGGGCGCGGCCGGGGCGGACGGGGTCCCAACATGGGTGATGGGCGAGGTTCATCGCGGCAGCCGGTCCGTGCGATTCGCCCGTCCGTAACGGAGAATACGATGCGCACCGCCACCCTCGCCGTACTGTGTCTCGTTGCGTCAGCCGGTCCCCTCCTTTCCCAGACGTCCGAGTGCGCTGTCTACGTCTCCAGTACCCGGCGAGTCTGCTCGGCGGCAGTAGACGCCACGCGCGCCTTTCATCCCATCGCTGGCATACTGGTGAGCGGCGGTAATCCGACCATCGGCTCGGCCGGCACGCTCGGTGGGGTTGGTCATGCCACCTTCTCGCTGCGCGCCAACGCGGTCGAGCTGGTGGTGCCCGACCTGGACTACAGTGGCGGAGCCGCCGCCGTGCCCGCGGGCGATATGTTCTGGGCTCCCGCGCCGCAAGTGGATGGGGCGATCGGCATCTATCCGGGCCTGTCCGGTGGGCTCCTGGGAATCGACCTGCTGGGGTCGGCCCAGCTGCTGCCGACCGATCAGATCGACAACTTCACCGTGGCGGCCAACGCACACCAGATCGGTGGCGTGGCGCTGGGCCTCGGATACGGAGTACGAGTGGGACTGCTGGGAGAATCGAGTCTGCTTCCGGCCGTGTCCGTCAGCGTCATGCGCCGTGACATGCCCCAAATTGCCTACGGCAACGTTCCCGGGGGCGACCGCTACAGCTTTGCCGTGGACCTGCACGCCACCAACCTCCGTCTCGCCGCCAGCAAGAAGCTCATGATCTTCGATCTCGCCGCCGGATTGGGATGGGACAAGTACAGCGGTGATGCGTTGATCCGGTTTCGCGATCCCATCACCGGAGTTACCCAGCCAGACGTGCCGATCGAGCTCGACAACTCGCGCGTGCTTGGGTTCCTGAACGCCGGCATGAGCTTATCGTTCCTGCGCATCACCGGCGAAGTGGGATATCAGGGCGGCAAGGATCAGGAGCTGACGACGGATTTCGAGGATTTCGATACCACGGAAGGGAAACTCTTCGCCGGCTTCGGTCTGCGAGTGGGGTTCTAGCGCTGGTGAACGAGCGCGAGGCCATGAACCGGGCCCTCGACCTTGCGCTTCGAGGATGGGGGAGGGTGGGGCAGGACCCGCTGGTCGGAGCGGTGGTGCTCCAGGGCGATGTAGCGGTAGGCGAGGGGTGGCATCCGGAGTACGGCGATCGGCACGCTGAGACGGTTGCATTGGCGGAAGCAGGTGAGCGGGCTCGGGGGGCGACGCTGGTTGTCACCCTCGAGCCCTGCGCGCATTATGGCAAGCAGCCCCCATGCACCGAGGCCATCATCCAATCCGGCATTAGCCGCGTCGTGGCCGCCATGCGTGATCCCAACCCGATCGCCTCAGGTGGGCTGGAACGCCTGCGTGAAGCCGGAGTGGAGGTCGAGGTCGGATCGCTGGGTGACCAGGCGGCGGTGATAAATGGGATTTTTCTTCACGGACTGCGAAACCAGGCGCGCCCCTTCGTAGCGCTGAAGCTCGCGACCACGCTCGATGGCCGGATCGCGGACGCCTTTGGGCGCTCACGCTGGATCTCCGGCGCCGCGGCCCGCGAGTACGTGCAGTGGCTCCGCGCGGGCTTCGGGGCGATCGCCGTGGGAGGCCGTACCGCCAGGATGGACGATCCATCCCTCACTATCCGCGGCCCGGTCCGGCCGCAGCAGCCACCGCTGCGGGTGGTGTTCGACCGTGTCGCCGACCTGGCTCCCAATTTGACCCTGCTTCGCACCGCCACCGAGATCCCCACCCTGGTCATCGTGGCTCCTGACGCCGACCGAGCGCGGGTCCGGCGACTGGAGTCCACCGGCGCCACCATCATTCGCGCCGACAATCTGGTGAACGCGTTGGGTGCGTTGCGTGAGCAAGGGATCGCTTCGGTCCTGGTAGAAGGCGGCGGTCAGCTGGCGGGGGCCCTCCTGGGAGCTGGCCTGGTCGACAGGTTTTACTGGCTCCAGTCCCCGGTGTGGCTGGGAGAGGGTGGCGTCCCAGCCCTGGCGGGCCTCCCTGCTCGGGGACTCGACCAAGCCGAGCGGTGGCGAGTGGTCGATCGCAAGGCCTTGGACGAAGATACGCTGTTGGTTCTGGACCGGCGCTGATGTTCACCGGCATTGTCAACGCCATCGGCACCGTGCTCGAGGCCAGAGGCGGGAGCGGTGGTCTTGAGCTCGAGATCGAATCGGCCTATCCCGATCTGGTGCCGGGCGAGAGTGTGGCCGTGGATGGTGCCTGCCTCACGGTGGAGGCGGTGACGCCCCGAGGTTTTCGGTTACATGTGGTCGCCACCACCATCAGCCGCACCGGATTCGGCGAGTATGCCGTGGGGCGGCGTGTCAATCTGGAGCGGGCCCTCAGGGTGGGCGACAGACTGGGCGGACATCTGGTGCAGGCCCACGTGGACGGCCTGGGCTCGGTTGACCGGGTCTCCGAGAGCTCCGACGGCCGACTGCTCGATCTCCGGATTCCAGCCGATGTGGCCAGAGTCTCGGTGCCGCTGGGCTCGATCACGGTGGATGGCGTAAGTCTGACGATCAACTCCAAACCGTCCCCCGCGACAATCCAGATCTCTCTCATCCCGTTTACTTTACAGCACACCACTTTGGGGGAACGCAGGGTCGGTGATCGGGTGCATCTGGAGGCTGATGTCATTGGGAAGTATGTGGCATCCATATTGGAGAGCCAACGTGAGCGGTAAGCGGTCAACGGTAAACGGACCTGGCGGGGGGCGTCTCCCTGTTCACTGTTCACTCTTTACGGTTCACTTTCGGTAGAACATGACGACTTTCGGGACTATCGAGCAGGCCATCGATGATCTGCGGAACGGCAAGATCATCATCGTGGCCGACGACGAGGACCGCGAGAACGAGGGTGATCTCGTCTGCGCCGCCGAGCTCGCCACTCCCGAAATGATCAACTTCATGACGCTGCACGGCAGGGGCCTGATCTGCCTTGCGTTGACCGGTGATCGTTGCGATCAGCTGGGTCTGCCCCAGATGACTGAACGGAACACCGAGGAGCTCTCCACGGCATTTACGGTCAGCATCGACGCCCAGCGCCGCTTTGGGGTTACAACTGGCATCTCGGCCACCGACCGCGCCACCACTATCCACGTAGCCATCAATCCGGCCACCGTTCCAGCAGACCTCCGGCGACCCGGGCACGTGTTTCCCCTTCGAGCGCGGCCGGGCGGCGTCCTCCAACGGGTAGGACAGACCGAGGCCAGCGTGGATCTGGCCCGGCTGGCTGGACTCAACCCCGCCGGGGTCATCTGCGAGATCCTCAACGCCGATGGGTCAATGGCTCGTAGGCACGAGCTCCATGAGATCGCGAGGCAGCACAGCCTCACATTCATCACCGTGGCGCAGCTGGTAGCGTACCGGCTTCGTACCGAGCAGCTGGTGCACCGCGTGGCCGAGGCGCGGGTGCCCACCCAGTTCGGCGAGTTCACCATCATCGGCTACAAGAATGACGTGGACACCGCCGAACACGTGGCGCTGGTTCACGGAGATATCTCGGGCCAGCCCAACATCCTCGTCCGCATGCACTCCAAGTGTCTCACCGGGGACGTCTTCGGCTCCCAGCGGTGCGACTGCGGCGTTCAGCTTCATCGTGCCATGGAGCTGATTGCCCAGGAGGGGAGGGGTGCCGTGGTTTACCTGGACCAGGAGGGACGAGGTATCGGTCTCCTCAACAAGCTCCGTGCCTATGCGCTGCAGGACAGCGGCGCCGACACCGTCCAGGCCAACGAGCGCCTGGGTTTCGCGCCGGATCTCCGCAACTATGGTATCGGTGCCCAGATTCTCCGGGACCTCGGACTTTCCTCGATCCGGATCATGACCAACAATCCGCGAAAACTCGTCGGCCTGGACGGCTACGGCCTGGAAATCGTGGAGCGCGTACCCCTTCTCGCCGACCAGAACCAGAACAATCGCACCTACCTGCAGGTCAAGCGCGACAAGCTCGGCCACCTCTTCACCCACTGATCGTGCCTGATTTTTCCGGCCGCCTTCGCGCCCACGGGCGAGTGGCGATCCTGGTAAGCCGCTACAACGAAATGATTACCAAGAAACTCCTGGACGGGGCCCTGGCCTGCTGCCGGGAAGCCGGGCTTTCGCGCGAGCAGATCGACGTGGTGTGGCTGCCCGGCGCGTTCGAGCTGGGCGCCGCAGCTGCCGCCGCGGCACAAACGGGGCGCTACAGCTGCCTGGTTGCGCTGGGGGCCGTCATCCGGGGCGACACGCCCCACTTCGAGTATGTCGCCGGCGAGACGGCGCGCGCGCTGAGCGAGGTGGCGGTACATCATGCGCTGCCGGTCGGCTTCGGGGTGCTCACCGTCGACACGCTCCAACAGGCCACCGACCGGGCCGGCGGAAGCGCCGGCAACAAGGGTCACGAGGCTGCGGCCGCGGCACTCCGCACCGCCGACGCCGTGGCGCAGCTGCGAGCCGATCATGCTGAGAGTTGAGACCAAGAGTCGGGCTCGAGCCCTCCAGATTCTATATGCCTGGGAGCTGCAGCAGAGCCGCACCATTCCGGTGGTTGTGAGCGGCATCTCCAGGCTCACCGGACCGGAGCCGCGGATACTCGATCGGGCCGAGCAGCTGGCCTCCGAGGTTGTGGCGGACATTGCCGCATTGGATGCTGAGCTGGCCCAGGCTGCCGACAACTGGCGCATGAGCCGGATCGCGGCTGTCGAACGGAATATCCTGCGCCTCGGCATCCACGAGCTTCGGCGCGGCGAGGTTCCCCCGAAGGTAGCCATCGACGAGGCAGTCAGGCTGGCGCACTGGTTTGGCGGGGCCCGAGCGGCCGGCTTCGTCAACGGAGTCCTCGACGGCGTCGCCCACTCGCTGGGCCGGCTCTAGGCGCGCCCTGAGCACGAGGCGGCATCCCTTGCTCTTTGCATTGTGAACATCCTTCTGGTCAACTGGCAGGACCGGGCCAACCCCCACGCCGGCGGAGCCGAGATCCATCTGTTCGAAATATTCGGGCGGTTGGCGGCCCGCGGCCATAGTGTGAGGCTGGTTTGCTCGGGTTGGAGCGGCGCACCGAGTCACGCCCGAACCGATGGGATCGACATCCAGCGCGTGGGCGGCCGGGACAGCTTCGCGCTGCTCGGCCGGCATGCGGTACGCCGTGCCATCTCGGCGGAGCGTCCCGATATTCTGGTCGAGGATATCAACAAGCTCCCGTTGTTTCTCTCCACCGGCACCCGGTTACCCTTCTGCGCCATTGTGCCGCATCTCTTCGGCACCACCGCCTTTGCCGAAGCTGCCTGGCCGGTCGCTGCCGTGGTCTGGGCGGCCGAGCGGCCGCTGCCGTGGGCGTATCGCCGAGCCGGGTTCCACGCCATCAGTGAGAGCACCCGTGACGATCTGATTGCACGGGGGGTCCGTCCGGAGCGAATCCGGGTAATTCACCCTGGGGTCGACAGCCGCAGGTTTACCCCCGGTCCGCCCGGCCGCCGGTCGGCCCAGCCCAGTTTCTTGTATGTTGGACGGTTGAAGCGTTATAAAGGAATAGCGTTCGCCATTCAGGCCCTGGCGCTTGCACGCCGCCAGCGGCCCGATCTCAGGTTGGAGATTGCCGGGACCGGGGACCACCGGCCCGAACTGGAGCGGCTGGCGGCGGGCCTGGGGCTCGCCCGGGCTGTGGCGTTCCACGGATTCGTGAGCGAGGAACGCAAGATCGATCTGATGCGCAGCGCGTGGGCCAACATCTTCCCGTCGCCCAAAGAGGGATGGGGAATCACCGTGATCGAAGCGGCGGCGTGCGGAACGCCGTCACTCGCCTCGGACAGCCCGGGGCTGCGGGACTCGGTGTGTCACGGGGAGACCGGCTTTCTCGTGCCTCATGGCGACATCGCCGCCTTGGCGGCCCGGATGATCGAAGTGGCGGACTCATCTAATCTGGTCGGGCGGCTGGGCCACCGTGCCCGCCAATTTGCAGAGCGTCTGACGTGGGACCGCACGGCCACGGAAACCGAGCAACATCTACAGGATATCATCGCCCAGGCGGCGCCGCGCTGAACCGAGGAGCAACCATGCAGAGCACGATCACCGCGCGTCATTGTGAGGTCTCGGATCTCTTGCAGGCGCGCGCCGCTTCAGTGGTGGAGCGGTTGGGCAATCTGGCGTCGGAGGCTATGGAGATGATCGTGGTCTTCGACATCGAAGGGATCCGGCAGACCGTGGAGCTGCGGCTCCACCTTGCGGGTGGCGAGGTCCTGGTCGCCAGCGGTGCAGAAGCCGACCATCGCACCGCGCTGGACCGGGCCGAGGAGAAGCTTAGGCGACAAGTGGAGCGCGCCTCCCACCGCACTCGCCGCACCCGGTCGAAACCGGCCGACCAGACTTTGTGATGCTGCGTCTGGGCGATTTCATCACCCGGCGCGGCGATCCCCTCCAACTGGAGGCGCTCACCGGGGACCTGGGCCTGGACCGCCAGATTCAGGAGGCCGAAGTGGCCAGCCCGGGGCTGGCGCTGGCCGGCTACATCGGACGGTTCGCGGCCAACCGGCTGCACGTACTGGGCGAGACGGAGATCACCTATCTGAACGCGCTGCCCGCCGATCAGCGGCGGCAGTCCCTCGCCACATTCTTTGGTTTCGATCTGCCCTGCATCTTCGTCACGAAAGGACAGGAGGTTCCAGCGGAGTTGCTCGAGTTCGCCCGTGCACGGGGCGTTCCCGTGCTCCGGAGCAAGCTGAAGACGGCTGAGTTCTATCGCCGCATCAAACCCATCGTCGAGGAGGCGTTCGCGCCCCGAACCACCTTGCACGGATCTCTGGCCGACGTCTATGGCGTGGGGCTCCTTTTCGTGGGACGATCGGGCATCGGCAAGAGCGAGTGTGTGCTTGACCTGGTGGAGCGAGGGCACCGGCTGGTGGCCGACGATGTGGTGCAGGTTACCCGGCGGGGGCACGACGTGCTCATCGGTCGTGGGCATGAGCTCGCGGCGCATCACATGGAGATCCGCGGCATCGGCCTGATCGATATTCCCGCACTCTTCGGGGTGCGGGCCGTGCGGCAGCAGAAACGAATCGAGGTCGTGGTTCAGCTGGAGGATTGGGAGACCGCCAAGGACAGCGACCGGACCGGACTGGCGCGCGAGGAGACGACCATCCTGGAGGTGCCGGTACCGCGGGTGGTGGTCCCTCTCAATCCGGGCAAGAACATCACGGTGATTTCAGAGGTCGTTGCCATGATGCATCTGCTGCGCTATTCGGGGGTGGATGTGGCCGCGGCATTCAACGCCCGCCTGATCAAGCGCATGAAGGAACAGCGCGGCGTTAAGGAGTACCTCCAGGAAGACTATGAGTGAGGAACTGCGCGGCGTGGTCGTGTGCCATGGCTCGCTGGCAGCTGCCCTGGTGCAGGCCGCGGAGCAGATCAGCGGGTTGTCAGGCGCGTTGATACCGGTCTCGAACAGCGGCTGCGATCGTGAAGCGCTGGAAGATCGCGTGATCGCCGCCGTGGCTGGGCGCCCGGCCGTGGTCTTCGTGGATCTTCCCAGCGGCTCGTGTCTGATCGCCGTTGTGAAGCGACTCAGAAGCGAGCAGCAGGTCAAAGTGGTGACGGGAGTCAACCTGGCCATGCTGGTGGACTTCGTCTTCCACCGCTCGCTGACACCGGCGGATGCCGCCGCCCGGTCTGCCCTTGCGGGCGAAAAGTCGATCAGGATTCCCTGATGGCGATCGTGCTCTGCCGAATCGACGACCGTCTCATCCATGGGCAGGTGGTGATCGGCTGGGGCCGGGCCATGGGCATCAACCTCATCGTCCTGGTAGATGACCATGTTGCCGCCAGCGAATGGGAACAGGAGCTCTACCGCATGGCGGTGGCGCCGGAGATCGAGGTCCGTTTCGTCACGGTCGCGGAGGCTGGCGCGCACATGGGGGAGTGGCAGTCCAACGGGAAGCGCGGACTCGTGCTCACGGGGGACGTCGAGACCATGGTCACTCTTCGCACGACCCATCCGGAGGTGGTGCAGCGCATCAATCTGGGAGGTATCCATCACCGGCCCGGCCGACGGGAGCGCCTGCCATTTGTTTACCTGACCGATCTCGAGCTGCGTTCACTCCGGGAGCTGGAGGAAGGAGGAGCCGTGATCACCGCGCAAGATCTGCCTACCACTCCCCCCGTGGCGCTGAGGGCGCTGGCATGAGCGAGCTCACTGCTCCGCTGGTTCTGTCGCTCCTGCTGTGGGGAACCCTGGTCGGCCTGGACCTGGTCAGCGTGCCCCAGGCGATGATCTCGCGGCCCCTGGTGGCAGGCACCGTCGCGGGATGGCTGATAGGCGACGTGCAGGCCGGGCTCCGAATCGGGGTGCTGTTCGAGCTCTTCGCCCTGGACGTTCTCCCGGTGGGGGCGGTCCGCTATCCGGATTACGGTCCCGCAACCATCGCCGCCGTGGCCCTGGCGGCAGGGTCGCCGTGGCAGCTCGGTCTCGGCTTGAGCACTGCGATGGGACTGGTGCTCGCCTTGCTCGGGGGGTGGAGCCTTCAGGTGGTCCGTCGGTTGAACGCCCGTGCGATTCAGCGCCGTGCGGCGGCGCTCGCGGCCGGAGAAAGCGGAGCGATCAGACGGCTCCAGTACGGGGGACTTGTGCGAGATGCCGCTCGCGGGTTCCTGCTGACCCTTGTGGGTGTCGTGCTCGCCATGCTGCTCAAGCAGCACCTGCCGCTGGACCAACAGACCAGCCTGGCGCTCACCCTCGTGGCCATAGGGTCGGCGCTGGCGGCGGCGGCAAACGGAGCGTTCCGCAGCTCGGGACGGAGCGCGCGGTTCAAGTGGCTTGCTGCCGGCGCCGGTACCGGCGTCCTGCTGGCGGCGCTGGCATGAACGGGCGTCTTCGAGCGATGCTCAGGCTGTTCGCCGTACAGGGCACCTGGAACTACGAGCGCATGTTGGGTGTGGGAATGGGGTACGCCGCCGAGCCGCTGCTCGAAGATCTCAAGACGGTTGACCCCGTCCGGCACGGAGAGGCGGTCGCACGCTCGGTGGAGTTCTTCAACTGCAACCCCAATCTGGCCGGCCTCGCCCTGGGGGCGACCGCGCGCGCCGAGTACGAAGCCATCCCGGGTCCCCAGATCGTGCGGCTTCGCACGGCCCTCTGCAGTCCCCTCGGCGCCATGGGTGACGAGCTTTTTTGGGCCGGACTGGTGCCAGCGCTGGTGGCCGCAGCGCTCATCGGTGTGGTTCTCGGCGCCGGGTGGTGGGCCATCGCCGGCTTCGTGTTCACGTACAACGGGATTCGCCTCTGGACCGGTTACTGGTCACTCCGTCTGGGCATGCAGTCGGGCATGCGCGTCGGCGCGGCCATTGGCTCGTCCTGGCTGCCGCGGGCCATCGAGCGGGTGGGTCCGGCCGCGTCGTTTGCGGTGGGAGCTGCCATTCCTCTCGTCGCCGCGTGGTATCTCCAGCCGTTCGGCTGGTCAGCCGGCCTGGGAGCTGCAGGTGTGGCTATGGCGGGAATCGCCTTGACTCGCTGGTTCGCCCCCTTCCTTACCACGGTGCGATTCGCGCTGGCCGCGATGATCTTTCTACTGGTTCTTCGCCGGGTAGGCATGTGATCGAGCGGGAGGCCACCATCGTGAATCAGGAGGGGCTTCATGCCCGCCCCGCCGCGCGCATCGTGCGGCTGGCGAGCTCGTTCAGCTCCGAGATCGAGATCTCCAAGGACGGAGTGGGCGTCAATGGCAAGAGCATCATGGGAGTGATGATGCTCGCCGCGGAGTGCGGGAGCTCCATCATCATCCGGGCCGACGGCCCCGATGCCGAACAGGCCGCCGAGGCGCTCGCTGCGCTCGTCGCTGGCGGATTCGGGGAACAATGAGAGCTACCCGGCAGTTTCGGGGCATCGGTGTCTCTCCCGGCGTGGCCTGGGGCCCGGCGCTGATCGTACGCTGGGACTTCCCCAAGGTACCGGATCGCACGGTTCGACCCGATGAGGTCGAGCACGAGGTGCGGCGGCTGCGCGAGGCGGTCGATTACGTCGTCTCCCACCTTCAGGAACTCGGTGAGCGGGTCCTCCAGCGAGCCGGTCCGGAGGAATCCCGCATCTTCGACGCCCAGATCCTCATGGCGCAGGACGAGGACTTCCTCGCGTCGGTGGAGACCCTCATCCGGAACAACCAGCTTAGCGCCGAGACCGCGTACGAGTTCAAGGCGCTGGAGCTGCGCGCCCTCTGGTCCGGGGCGGCCCGGCTGCGCGAGCGCCTGGCTGACCTGCATGCCATCCAGATGCGCATGATCCATCGTTTGATGGGTGGAGGAGCCGATAGCGAGCTCTGGTCGGTGCCGGCCGATGAACAGGTCATCATTGTCGCCCATGAGCTGTCGCCCGGACTCACCGTGCAACTCGACCGCGAGCATGTCGTCGGTCTCATCAGTGAGGAGGGGACCCGAACCTCTCACGCGGCGATTCTGGCCCACTCGCTGGGAATCCCGGCGGTGATGGGGGCCGCCGGGGTACTCGCAGGAATCCCCAATGGGACCATACTGCTTCTCGACGGGCAGAGCGGCACCATTCTGCTGGATCCCACCCGGGACGAAATGGAGCAGGCCAAGGTTCAGCTCAGCCGGCGGCACAAGCTGGAGCTGCAGCTGGAAGGCGTGGTGGGCGAGCCTGCCGTTACCCCGTCAGGGCGCGCCATTCTCTTGATGGGAAACGTGGATCTGCCTGAAGAGATCGAGGCCGCCAGCCGGCATGGAGCGGAAGGAGTCGGTCTGCTGCGCACCGAGTTCCTTCTGACCGGGCGGGCGCGGCTTCCCACCGAAGACGAGCAGACCGACTATTTCCGCAGAGTGGCGCGCGCCTTTCCCCGGAAGACCGTCATCATCCGCTCGTTCGATCTGGGCGGGGACAAGTTCCCCGCGGCTTTCAAGGCGCCGGTCGAGGCAAATCCGTTTCTCGGTTGGCGCTCCATCCGCGTCTGCCTGGACGAGCCGGAGGTGTTCCGTCCCCAGATCCGCGCGGTGCTGCGGGCCGCGGTCAACCACGACATTCAGCTCATGCTGCCGTTGGTCACCACCGTGGATGAAGTGCGGGAATCGATTGCGATCATGGCGGAAGAGGCGGCGTCGCTCAAGGCGGCGAGCATCCCGGCCGCCGAATCGGTTCCCGTAGGGGTGATGATTGAAACGCCTGCCGCGGTGGTGATGGCGGACCGGCTGGCGGAGGTCAGCGCATTCTTCAGCGTCGGAACCAACGATCTGACCCAATACACGATGGCCCTCGATCGGGGAAACGCCCGGCTCGCCAACCGGTTCAACCCCCACGATCCGTCGGTGGTCCGGCAGCTCCAGCGGGTGCTGGAGGTGGGCCGGGCCCGCGGGCTTCCGGTCAGCGTGTGCGGTGAGATGGCTTCGGAGCCCCTCAGCGCCATCCTGCTTATCGGGATGGGCTATGACCGGCTGAGCGTGTCGCCACCGGCGCTGCCACTGGTGAAATGGGTAGTGCGGACCATTCCGGAAGCCGCGGCCCGGCGCGGGGCTGAGGCCGCGCTCGCAGCCACCAGCGCGGCCGATGTCTCCGCGGCGCTGCGGGAAGCGGTGGGCGCGCACATCGATATTCGCCTTCTCGACCCGCATTCGACGTTGCCTGGGCGTGGCCGGGTGGCTACTTTGCCCCCCAGCAAGAGCAACGTGTAGGGCGGGGCAGCAGGGCAGCGGGGCACACACGTTTGCCCCCGCGGCCCCGCTGCCCCGCTTCCTGTGCCAACTATGAATCGAGAGCGCATGTCCGCCGCCAAGCGTCACGTCTTCACCTCCGAGTCGGTTACCGAAGGGCACCCGGATAAAGTCGCCGACCAGATCTCCGACGCCGTTCTCGACGCCATCCTTGCTCGCGACCCCACGGCCCGGGTGGCGTGTGAAACGCTGGTGACCACCGGAATGGCTGTGGTGGCCGGCGAGATTACCACCAGCACCTACGTGCACATTCCCGATCTGGTGCGCGAAACCGTGGAATCGATCGGCTATACTGATGCCTCGTACGGCTTTGACGGACGCACCTGCGCGGTGCTAACCACGATCGATCGGCAGTCCCCCGACATCGCAATGGGAGTAGACGCGGATTCCGGGAAGGAGCAGGGTGCCGGCGATCAGGGAATGATGTTCGGCTATGCCTCCAACGAGACCCGCGAGCGGATGCCGCTGCCCATAATTCTGGCGCACCGCATTGCCGAGCGTCTTGCCTCCGTGCGGAAGGGTCTCAACGGCGGAGCCCAGATCGAGTGGCTTCGTCCCGACGGAAAGTCCCAGGTGTCGGTCGAGTACGAGGACGACCGGCCCATTGGGGTGCGAACGGTGGTGGTCTCCACCCAGCATGCGGAACGCAACGGCACCAGACAGCTGTCGCAGAGCACCATCCGGGACGCGGTAGTGGAAGAAGTGGTCAAGCCGGTGCTGGACGAAGCGGGCCTCGAATACGGCAAGACCAAGTTCCTCATCAACCCTACCGGTCGGTTCGTGATTGGCGGGCCACATGGGGACGCCGGTCTCACCGGGCGGAAGATCATCGTCGATACGTACGGCGGCATGGCACGGCACGGCGGCGGCGCGTTCAGCGGAAAGGACCCGTCAAAAGTGGATCGGTCTGCGGCCTACGCGGCACGATGGGTCGCCAAGAATATCGTGGAGGCCAAACTGGCTCGCCGCTGCGAAGTGCAGCTGGCCTACGCCATCGGTGTGGCCCGGCCGGTGTCGGTGCTGGTGCAGACGTTCGGCACCGGCGCGCTGCCCGATGCCGCGTTTGAGAAGATCGTCAATGAGGTGTTCGATCTGACGCCCAGAGGCATCATTGACGCGTTGAAGCTCAAGCGTCCAATTTACAGACCGACCGCCAGTTACGGGCACTTCGGCCGCAAGCCCAAAACCGGCCAGTTCGATGGCAAGAAGGTTGATTTCTTTACCTGGGAGCAAGCCGACCGCGTGAAGGACATTTTGTCGGCCGCCCGCTGAGGAGCGCAATGACCGTTCAAACCGCTTTCGCGAAACACGACGTCAAGGATCTGGCGCTGGCCGATGAAGGCAAACGGCGTACTGAATGGGCCGAGCGCTCCATGCCGGTCCTGCGGCAGATCCGGGCCCGCTTTGCCAAGGAGCAGCCGCTCAAGGGAACCAAGCTCTCGGCCTGCCTCCATGTGACGACCGAGACGGCCAACCTCATGATTACGTTGCGCGCCGCCGGGGCCGAGATCGCCCTGTGCGCCTCCAACCCGCTGTCGACGCAGGACGACGTGGCGGCTCACCTGGTGCGCGACTGCGGAGTGCGGGTATACGCGATCAAGGGGGAGGACCACGAGACCTACTACACCCATATCGCGCAGGCGCTGGCGTTCGGTCCCCAGATGACGCAGGACGACGGCGCCGATCTGGTCGGCGCACTCCACATGATCGCCCTGAATCGTCTGGACGATCTCGCGCCGCCGATCCGGTCATGGGTGGAAGGGCTGTCGCAGGCAGAGCGCAAGGCGCTGGTTGCCGCGGTCAAGGGCTCTACCGAGGAGACGACCACCGGCGTCATCCGGCTCAAGGCCATGGCGAAGGAAGGCATTCTCCAGTTTCCTATCATTGCGGTCAACGATTCAAACACCAAGCACATGTTTGACAACCGCTATGGGACCGGGCAGTCCACGCTGGACGGAGTGGTGCGGGCCACGAATCTGCTGCTGGCAGGCAGCACCGTCGTGGTCGCGGGCTACGGGTGGTGCGGCCGGGGAGTTGCCAGCCGGGCCCGCGGCGCGGGCGCCCACGTCATTGTGACCGAGGTCGATCCCTTGCCCGCTCTCGAGGCCAGGATGGATGGCTTTGAGGTCCTGACGATGGCCGAAGCCGCTCCGCTGGGCGATCTCTTCATCACCCTGACCGGTAACCTCCACGTCATCAGGCCCGAGCACTTTTCGGCCATGAAGGACGGTGCCATCGTCTGTAACTCCGGGCATTTCAATGTTGAGCTGGACTTGGAGGGGCTCGCCAAGATCGCGTCAGGCCGCCGCTATGTGCGGGAAATGGTCGAGGAGTTCGTGGTCAAGGGCCGGCGGGTCATGGTCCTGGGCGAAGGCCGGCTCATCAACCTCGCCGCGGCCGAAGGCCACCCGGCGAGCGTGATGGACATGTCCTTCGCCAATCAGGCGCTGGCCGCTGAAGTGCTGGCAAAGGAAGCCGGCAAGATGACGAAGGCGGTCCACCGGCTCCCCTTGGCGGTAGACCAGGAGATTGCCCGCCTCAAGCTGCAGGCCATGGGCGTCGCCATCGATACGCTCACCCCCGAGCAGGTCAAGTACCTGGCGAGCTGGGACGCAGGCACGTAGCGGATGAGCCGATGATCGAAGTCATGGTCGCGCATCTCGGGCTCGACCGAACCACCAATACCCCAGTGGTGATTCTCCGCGAAAAGGACGGGACGCGGGTTCTGCCGATCTGGATCGGGCCCGCGGAGGCGAGCGCGATCGCCATGGAGCTGCAGGGGATGAAGGCGCAGCGTCCGCTCACCCATGACCTGCTCAAACAGATTCTCGTCGGGCTCGGAGGTGATCTTCGCCGGGTCGTAATCAGCTCGGTGAAGGAGAATACCTACTTCGCCGAGCTGCTCATCCGGAGAGAAGATCACGTCTTTCAGGTGGACGCGCGTCCCTCTGACAGCATCGCGCTGGCGCTGCGCATGCGGGCGCCGATCTTCACCAGCGATCAGCTGCTGGACCAGAGCGGCGTTGAGACCGATGAGCCCTCCCCTAATCCATCTCTCGAAGCCGATAAGCTCAAGGACTATCTCGAGAAGATGGATCCCCAGGATTTCGGAAAGTTCAATCCCTAGGACGGGAAGGACGGGAAGGACGGGAATGACGGGAAGGTGGTTCGGTAGTCTCCTACCTTCCCGATTTGCATCCTTCTTACGATTTCTGATCCTATCCGCCCTTCCCGCCCTTCCCGCCCTTCCCGCCCTTCCCGTCCTGTCCGCCCAAACCACCCGCGCCGAGGGACGGGTCATCACGGCCGACTCAGCCGGAATCGCCGGTACCCGCGTGGTCCTGCATCAGGTCGGCCAGCAGCTGCAAGGTCCTGTTGACTCGGCCGTGACCGACCGGCGAGGCCGCTTCCGGTTCCGCTTTCGGGCCGATACCGCGACCCTGTATCTGCTGAGCGCCCGTCGCAGCGGAATCGAGTATTTCTCGCCGCCGGTACACACCAATCCCGAGCGGCCGGACACAGCCATCTACATCGTCACCTACGACACATCCGGTACCGCTCCGATCGCAATCGAGGCTCGCCATCTGGTGGTTGCGCGGCCCGGTGACGATGGCTCCCGTACCGTCCTGGATCTCATCGTCCTGCGAAATGACGGCACCCAAACCCGAATCGCGGCGGACAGCCTTCAGCCGTCCTGGGCCGGCCCGCTTCTGGGAGGAACGATGGGGCTCGAGGTTGGGGAAAGTGATGTCTCGCCCGATGCGGTCACGCGCAGGGGAGATTCCCTTTATGTCACCGCTCCGCTGGCACCGGGTGAAAAGCAGGTGACCGTAGAATATCTGATTCCAGCAGGGAAGGAGGTACTCGAGCTCCCATTCGCCGGACCGGTCCCGATGCTCAACGTTCTCACCGAGGAAAGGGAAGCGGTGGTGAGCGGCGGAAGTCTCGCGGTGGCGGACAGCCAGATGCTCCAGGGACGCTCGTTTCGACGCTGGACCGGAGTGGTGCCGCCAGGGAGCGCGTTACGCCTGACGTTGCCCGGCCGCGCGCGCGCGCCTGGTTGGCTGCTGGGAGCGTTGGTAGGCGCCGTCGCGCTGACGCTGGCGGGAGCCGCGTGGTACTTCGTGCGAGGCAAGGCCGCTTCCACCCCATCGGCGGGGGAGCTCCTCGATGCAGTGGCTGCTCTGGATGCCCGGTATGTGGGACGGGAGGGTGAAACCCCGGCCGACGAGTGGGCCGAGTATCGGTCCCGACGCGCCTCCCTCAAGGCGCGGCTGGAAGCGTCTCTTGCGGTGGGAGGTCCGAACCGATAGACTAGCGGCTGAAGAAAAACTGACACAACACGAACGGGGATACTCGGAAGCCGGTGCAAGTCCGGCGCGGCCCCGCCACTGTAACGGGTACCTGGCCCTTGCGGCCAGGTCCTCCACTCATGATGCCACTGGGAAACCGGGAAGGCGAGTGGAGTCCCGAAGCCAGGAGACCTCTGCGTTCGTGCCACCATGAAGCCCTCGGGGGAGGGTTGGTGGCGTGCCCGGCAGCCTCTCGGCTCTCGCTCTCGCCCATCCTCCGACTCAGGAAGATGGGTTTATGATTTTACGACTTCTCCTTCTGGCATTGGTCGCCTGCCAGAATTCCACCGTTCCCGCCGGGCATATCAGCGTCGTTGACGATGCCGGTGATACCATCCGCCTAGCGGCACCAGCCCGCCGGGTTGTGTCGCTCATTCCCGCCACCACGGAACTGCTCTTTGCGATAGGCGCCGACTACTTGGTCGTCGGGCGCACCAACTATTGCGATTATCCTGCGGCGGCCAAGGCGGTTCCCAATCTGGGGGATGGAATAAAGCCGAATATCGAGGCGGTGATCTCCAGCAGGCCCGACCTCGTGATTCTGTATAACTCGGGGCAGAATGCCGGTGTCGCCGGCCGTCTCAATGAGCTGGGTGTGTCGGCGATTCGACTCAACACCGATGCCCTGAGCAGCGTGCCGCGTGTGGCCGGCATCCTCGGCAAGCTGACCGGACGGGAGGCGGCCGCCGACTCTCTGGCGGCCGCCTTCGATACCGCCCTGGCCTCGGCAACGGTCCGCCCCGATTCGGCCCCACCTAAGGTGCTCCTGCTGGTGTGGGAGCAGCCTCCGATGACTATCGGTCGCGGGAGCTTTCTCAGCGAGCTGGTGGAAAGGGCCGGAGCCGAAAACCTCTTCGCCGACGTCGCCGGAACGGACGGGGTGGTGAGTATCGAGGCGGTGGCGGCGCGCAATCCTGACCTCATTTTCACGACGGCGGAGGGGCCTTCCGCCTTTGCCCGGCGGCCGGAGTGGCAGGCGGTCCGCGCGGTCCGGGAGAAGAAGTTCCTCCATGTCACCGGATCCGAATTCAATCGTCCGAGCCCGCGCTCGCCGATGGCCATCCGGGAGCTCACCGCCAAACTCCAGCGGAGCATTCCGTGAGCGGCGGCCGCGTGACTGCTCTGGTCCTGCTCGTCGTGGCCTGCCTTCTGGTGGGCCTGAGTGCCGGCGCCGTTCCGATCCCACTTACTGCTGTGTGGGCCGGGCTCTGGCATTCTCATGCCGACGCCTCGGCCATCGTGCGCGATCTTCGGGCGCCCCGCGTCGTGTTGGCTTTTCTCGTCGGTGGCAGTCTCGCCATATGCGGGGCAGCGCTTCAGGCCATGATCCGTAACCCGCTCGCCGAGCCCTACCTTCTGGGACTCTCGAGCGGGGCTGGGCTCGGAGCCGTGATCGCGATTGCGACCCGCGCCGGTGGCGCGTGGGCAGTGCCGCTCGCGGCTTTTGTGGGAGCTCTATCCGCCGTCGCCCTGGTGTATCGCCTCAGCCTGGTGTCCGGTCGCCGCCTCGATCCCCATGTGTTGCTGCTCTCCGGGGTGGTGGTAGGCGCCTTCGCCGGTGCGCTGATGAGCGCGGTGATGGTGCTTTCCGATGCGCCGGGTGTTCGGAACGCCTTTCTGTGGCTGCTGGGCGGCTTTGGAGGCGCCTCGTGGCGCGCCCTCGGGGTGTTTACCGCCTACGCCACCCTTCCGATCGCACTCCTGCTGTTCCACGCCCGTTCCCTGGATCTCATCGCCCTGGGCGATGAGCCGGCCCACCACCTGGGGGCGGAAGTCGACCGGCTGCGGCGTCTCGTTTATCTCTGCACCGCGCTCCTTACCGCGGCCAGCGTGGCGACGTGCGGGATCATCGGGTTCGTAGGGCTGGTGGTGCCGCACGCGGTTCGCACCGTCTACCGTCCACTTCACCGAACTCTTCTTCCGGTCGTCTTCCTGGTTGGCGGCTGCTTCCTGGTACTCGCGGATGTGGCAGCGCGGACTGCCGTGCGTCCGCTCGAGCTTCCCGTGGGTGTCGTTACCGCCCTCATCGGCGTGCCTCTGTTCGCACTCCTGCTCCGGAGGACGCTGGCATGATCCTCCAGGCGCAGAACCTTGCCGTACGCTATCGCCCCAACGCCGCGTTGGCTCTCGACGGAGTCGACTGTGAAGTGGCCGGGGCGGAGCTGGTGGCGGTGGTAGGGCCCAACGGCAGCGGCAAGACCACACTCGTTCGGGCGCTTCTGGGTCTGCTCCCGCTGGAGCGCGGGAGGGTCACGGTGGACGGGCGGCAAGTGAGCTCGTGGTCGCGCCGCGCCCTCGCCCGCGTGGTCGGAGTGGTCGGTCAGCAGGAGGAGGCCGTGTTCCGCTTGACCGTGGCCGAGACAGTCATGCTGGGACGCTACGCCCATCTCGGGCCTCTGGCGGCGCCAGGCGCAGTAGATCGCGCTGCCGTGTCGGCAGCCCTCCAGCGCTGCGACATCGTCGAGTTGGCGGATCGACCAGTTGACTCGCTGTCAGGAGGTGAGTGGAAGCGCACTCGGGTTGCCCGTGCGCTGGCGCAGGAGCCGAGGGCCCTGGTGCTGGATGAGCCCACCGCTTCGCTCGATATCCGGCACGAGATGGAGCTGTTCGAGCTGATCCGCGAGCTGGTCACTGACGGCCTGGCCGGTTTGGTGGTCACCCACCATCTCAACCTGGCGGCGCGTTTCGCGGATCGGATCGTCCTGCTGGATCGGGGCGAGGTTGTCGCTCAGGGGGCTCCCTCCGCCGTACTGAGCCGCGAGATCCTGTCTCGAGTCTTTGACTGGCCCGTCGCCGTGACCAAGTGGCTGGATGGATCCCCCCAGGTGGTACCCCTGAGAGCAGCGGAACAGGAGAGCTTCCCATGAAAGCAGGGACGGTAGCCTTGATCACGATCGCCATGGCCATGACGAGTGTGGCCACCGCCCAGCAGACGCCGGACACCACGCAACTCGAAGAGCTGGTGGTCACACCGACTCGGCTACCGACTCCAGCGGATGAGGTTGTCGCCTCAGTCACCACCATCAGCGGGGACGATCTTCGAAGCCGTGGCGTGCGTTTCGTTCAGGACGCGCTTCGTGAGGTGCCCGGTGTGTCGGTGGTGCAGGTCGGCTCATTCGGAGGTGTCACCTCCATGTTCCTGCGAGGGGGCGAGAGCGACTATGTGAAGGTGCTGATCGATGGCGTGCCGGCCAACCAACCCGGCGGTGCCTTCAACTGGGCCAACCTCACGACGGACAATATCGAGCGTATCGAGGTGCTGCGGGGACCGGGCAGCGTGATCTACGGCTCCGACGCCGTGAGCGGGGTCGTTCAGATTCTTACCCGGCAGGGGCAGGGCGGCTTTTCGGTCGAAGGAGGCGCTGAGGCGGGCACCTTCGGCACCGTCAACGGACGTGGCGGCGTGCTGGGAGGCACGTCTCGCCTGGCGTACTCCGCAGACGCCAGCCGGTTTACCACCGATGGCATCTATGCCTTCAACAACGACTACGGCAATACGGCGCTGAGTGGCTCGATCCGTGGCCGCCCGGACCAGCGCACCGACGGGTCGCTGTCGTTTCGCTACACCGACAGCCGCTATCACTTTCCGACTGACTTTGCCGGGGTGCTGTCTGACAGCAACCAGGCCAGCGCGGAGGAGATGGTGTCATTGGCCGGTGAGGTCGGACGGCAACTGAGTCAACGGTACGATCTGCGCCTTACGCTGGGCGGGAGCCGCACGAATGCCGATTTCGACGATACTGCGGACCACCCTGGCGACACCCTCGGCTTTGGCTTTGCCTCCCACCGGACTTCGCGCGCGGAACGCGGCAACGCTGATATCCGCCTCAATGCGCTCGCCAGCGAGGTTCTCACGCTTACCGCGGGGGTCCAGGTGGAGCGAGAGACGGAACGGCAGACCGGCGAGACCACGTCCAATTTCGGTGGCATCGTCACTCTGCCGGATACGCCGTTCGATCGCGCCCGGACCACGTGGGGGTACTACTCCCAGGCGCTCGTAGATCTCAACTCGGGACTCGCGATCAATCTCAATGCCCGGCTCGACGACAACAGCGCCTTCGGCACGTTCTTCACTTATCGCGCCGGTGCGGTCTACCGCCTTCTTGCCGCGACCAAAGTCCGCGCCTCGGTGGGCCGTTCGTTCAAGGCACCGACTTTCTGCGAACAGTTCTGCGACGCGCCGTTCGTCGTGGGCGACTCGAGCCTGAGCCCGGAGCGGTCCACCAGCTGGGAGGCCGGAATCGAGCAGGGATTCGCCAGCGGGCGGGCCAGCATCTGGGCGACCTACTTCGACCAACGATTCACAGACATGGTCGTATATGACGCAGGCGGGGCGCCAGGCAGCCCAACCTATCGGAACGGCGCCGCTGCCACCGCCCGGGGAATCGAAACTGGTGTTAGCATGGAACTGGGAAGTCATATCGGCGCCTCCGCCTCCTATACCTACCTCGACACCCAGGCCACGGATGACGCCGGGAGTCCGTCGCCCTCCTTCGCGGCCGGGGAGCGGCTCATCCGGCGCCCTGCCCACTCGGCTGGAGTCACATTGCGGAGCCAGGCCGGCGACCGGGTAACTCTCGGGGGCGCGGTGCTGTACACCGGGTCCCGGAACGATGTGGACTTCAACCAGTTTCCAGCTCAGGTGGTGGAACTGGCTGCATTTACGACGGTTAACCTGTCCACGGAGATCGAATTTCTCCGCGGCGGGCCGGGCCGTCCCACGCTCTCAGGGGCGTTCCGAGTCGAGAACGTCTTCAACGAGCGGTACGAGCAGGTGGTCGGCTTCGAGGGGCGGGAGCGAGCCGTGTTCGGGGGAGCCAAATTCAGCTTCTGAAGATGACTGGCGGCGGGACGGAGGGGCTTCGATCTTTCGGCATGCCATCATCCAGATCGGTAGTTCAGCTCCGGCTCTGCCTGGCCGCCGTCGCGGGATGGTCCTGCGCCGAAACCTCCGCACCGCTCCCCCCGCCGGAGGAAATGGTGCTGGTGCTCAATACCACCGCGGCCACGCTGAGCCTGGTTCCCGTTGCCTCCCCCACCCAGGTATCCACTGTTCCACTGGGAGCCTCGGATGTAGAGCCGGTCAGTATGGCAACCCGGGGAGCTACCGCAGTGGTGCCCCTCAGAGGCCGGGATGCCATCGCGGTGGTGGATCTGCGCGAGGGGTTGCTGGTGAACACGATCTCCCTGGCTCCAGGCGCAGGTGTTTCCGGCGCAGCGCTGGTCAACGATTCGATTGCCTACGTCTCTAACGCCAACCTCAATACCGTCACCCGGGTCGATATCGGCACCGGCGACACCGCCAGCATCCGGGTGGGAAACACGCCCCAGCATGTGACCTTCACGCGGGGCCGCGTGCTGGTCATGAACGCGAACCTGGACTCGCTCGGGAAACCGGCCGGGGAGAGCACCATCAGTGTGATCGACCCAGCCAGTGGGCGGGGCAGCGACCCTATCGGAACCATCCATCTGGTAGGCCCCGGGAATGCCCGGTTCAGCACCGTGGCGGGAGACGGCTTCCTTTACGTCATTCAGGAGGGAGACGCCAGCGTAGACGAGGGGCGGCTTTCGGTGGTGGACCCGGTTGACCGGCACGAGATTGCCAACTTCGGCGGCTTCGGGTTCGGCCCGGGTGATCTCGCTGCGGACGGTGGAGACCGGGTGCTGATCAGTTCCCGCACCGAAGGCCTCATGGAGTTCGACAGCGCCGACCGGACCGTGGTACGGGGCGAAGGAGACGGGGTGGTCATCCCCTCCAATAGCGGAGTTGCCGTCGACTCGGAAGGCAGAATATACGCGCTGGAGGCAGGGTGTTCGTCTACCGGGACGCTGCATGTGCTCCGGCCCGATTACACCGAGATCCGCTCGGTACCGGTCGGGCAGTGCGCTTCTCAGGCGCTCCTTGCCCGGGTGCCCGCTGCGGGCGTCGAGCTCACCGACGACGGGACCATGTAGCGACGCGATGGTGCTTCGGGCGGCTACATTCCAGTATGCCGCTGGTCTCCACACCCGCCGTCGTACTATCGACCCTGAGATATAGCGAAACCTCAAAGATCGTTCGGATTGCCACCCGAGAGCACGGGGTGCAGAGTGTCATTGCCAAGGGGGCAATGCGTCCCAGGAGCCGGTTTGGCGCCGCCCTGCAGCTGCTGAGTGAAGGACAGGCGCAGTTCATTCTGAAGGAAAACCGCGAGCTCCACCTGCTCACCGGTTTTGATTTGCGCCGGCTGCATGTCGGCCTCGCCGGGGAGATCGAGCGCTACGCCATCGCCTGTGCCTTGGCCGAAGTGATGCTTCGGTTTGCCCCACCCGACCCTCATCCAGAGAGCTTTGATCTACTGCTCTTCTCCCTGACGGAACTGGAGCAGGCGTCCAGCTCGGCGGTCGAGTCGCTGGGATACCGCCTGCTGTGGCTGATGGTCAGCGCGCTGGGCTTCGCGCCGTCGTTGGATGCGTGCGTGATCGACGGGACCGGGCTGCCGGAACGAGGGCCTCTGCCATTCAGTACCCGAGAAGGTGGCGCCCTGTGTCAGACCTGCGCCTCGCACCACGGCGCAACGCAGCTTCCCGAACAGGCACGCACCGACCTGGTGGCCCTGATGGACTCCGGAGCGAGCCTGCCGATTCTCAATGAAAAGCACGGCGCTGCCCACCGGCGACTGCTGGGCAGGTATATCCGTTATCACCTGGCCGAAGGGGCTGAGCTGCCCGCGCTGGAATTCTGGGCCCATAGACCGTGGATTGCAGCATGATCGTCGGAACCGCGGGACACATCGACCACGGCAAGTCCGCGCTCGTCCGGGCCCTCACCGGGCGGTCAATGGATCGGCTGGTGGAGGAGCGCCGACGCGAGATAACCATCGAGCTCAACTTCGCGCCGCTCGAGCTGGGGCCCGGCCTGGTGGCGGGGGTCATCGACGTTCCCGGCCACGAGGATTTCATCCGCACCATGGTCGCTGGGGCGTCCGGCATCGACGTGGTTCTGCTCGTGATTGCGGCCGACGAGGGAATCATGCCGCAGACCGTGGAGCACCTGGCCATCCTGGAACAGCTGGGCGTACCCGTCGGTATTCCCGTCATCACCAAGACCGACCTGGTAGATGCCGAATGGCTTCAGCTTGTCATCACGGAAGTGAGCGATCGGCTGGCCCGGTCCCCCGTCGCCTTCGAGCCCCCGCTTCCCACTTCTGCCAAAACTGGAGAAGGAGTTGCAGCCCTGGTTGGCGGTCTGCGGCGCCGGGCGCGGGCACTCGCGGTGGCGCCTCCAGTGGACGCCTTCCGAATGCCGATTGACCGGGTGTTCTCGCTTGCCGGCGTGGGCACGATCGTCACTGGGACGTCGTGGTCGGGGCGGTTGCGGGTGGGGGATCCGGTTCAATTACTGCCCTCGGGGGCAGAGGGCAGAGTTCGCTCGCTGGAAAGCTTCGGCCAAACTGTCGAACGAAGCCAGCCCCGCACGCGAACTGCCGTTGGCATCGCCGGCATCGACCGTGCCGCCGTTACCCGCGGAGAGATGCTCGTCACCGCGGATCTACCGTGGGTGGCTGCGTCGGCAATTGATGTCCAGATTCGGCTGGAAGCCAGTGCAACGAAGCCACTCGGCCCCCGCAGCCGGGTTCGCGTGCACCTGGGCACCGCCGAGGTGATGGCGAGAGTCCTGCCGCAGACTCCCATTCAGCCCGGCGCCACCGGCATGGCCCGGCTCAAGCTGGAGGGCCCGCTGGTGACCCGGGCACAGGATCGCTTCGTGATTCGCAGTTACAGCCCGGTAACCACCATTGGCGGGGGAAGCGTTCTTGACCCATCTCCACCGGCACGGAAAGCTCTCTGGCCGGAAGGGCTCGCGTCGATCGAGCCGGGCGCCCGCTTTGAAGCCTCACTCGCACGGCACCGTGAGGGCATCGTTTCGAAGAGTCTGCCTCTGGTCCTGGGAATACCCAAGTCTGCAGCCTCCGACGTCGCCAGGGCGGCGCCCAATGCGCGACTGCTCGGCGATCTCTGGGTCAAGAAGGACGCGGTGGATGAGGTCGGGGGTCGGGCATTGAGCCTCCTGCGAGAATACCACCGTCTCCATATCAGCGAGCCAGGAATGCCGCTCGAAACCCTGCGTCACTCGCTCCATGCGCACGATCTGGTCGTCGAGGCAGCGCTGGGCGATTCGCTGCGGAGTGGGCGTGTGCGACGGATCGATGGACTCGTCGTCCTTGCTGGTTTCGTGCCCCGCGTCGCCGGGGGAGACCCGGCAATTGAAATGGTAGTCGCTCGGCTGCGTGAAGCGAATCTGAAGCCGCCAACCATTGCCGAGCTGGAGCGTGTGACCGGCCGACGAGATCTCATGGCTCTACTGCGGCTGGCCATGGCGCGCGGTCAGGTCGAAGCGGTGGAGCGCGACCGATATTATGCCCGCGAAGCGCTGGAGCAGTTCACATCGGTGCTGAACGACCTGGGACAGCAGGGAGAGATCGTTCCGGCGGCCATCCGCGATCGGCTGGGGATCACCCGAAAGTACCTGATTCCCCTGCTGGAGTGGGCCGATGGAAAGGGAATTACCGTGAGGGTGGGAGACACCCGCCGGCTGAAGGGGCACGTCCTGGTTCCGAGGCCCTAGCTCCCTAGACTTCCCGACTTTCCGCGGCCATCTTCCGCTGAAGTAGCACGATCCCGATTCCTGGAGGTGCCCACCAGCGTTTCACATCTCGTTTGAAGAGGAGCGCCCATGGTCCGCTTGGCGTGGCCGGGGTGGTGGCTCGGGCTCCTGGTGGGGGCAGGCTCGCCGGTAGCGGGACAGGCTAATGTGATTCCTCCCAGGGTCGAGCTGAAGGAGAACTACCCCAATCCGTTTTTCCCGGCGACGACAATCCCTTTCGAAATTTCCCGGGAGGTTTGCGCGAGGGGTCATCAGCCGGTCGTCAGTCTCAAGATCTACAACGTGCTGGTGCAGGTGGTTGCGATTCCCGGTCTGGCTAACGGTTCGGGCGAGCGGCTAGACAGCCTCCGCCTTCGGTGCGGTGCGTACCGCGCCTACTGGGACGGTCAGTACCTGGATGGAAAGCAGGAGGCAAGTCCGGGGGTATACTACTACCAGCTCACCGTGGACGGCGAGCGATTTACCCGGAAGATGATCGCGCACAAGAAAATCACCAGTAAGAAGTGAATTGAAGAGGCAGCCGCAAGGCTGCCTCTTCGCGTGTGTGCGATGAAGCAGCGCGGGGCATAGCTGCTGCCATTCTGCCAAACAGGCAGGCAACTGGGGTACGGGCCTTGCCACCCGGGGCAGGGATTTCGACCTCTCGGCTCAAACGTCGGCCGAGCCGGCGGCGGGCCCAACTGAATGGTGAGGCGGTAATGATCCGACCAGAGCGACTGACAATAAAGGCACAGGAAGCCCTCCGGGATGCCGGCGAGCTGGCCCGCTCGCGGGGGAACCCGGTGGTGAACGACGCGCACCTTTTCGCCACCCTCCTGGGTCAGGACGAAGGCGTGGTGAGGCCGCTGCTGCAGAAGGCCGGTCTCAATCTCACGGCCGTGACCGAGGCAGTCGAAAGGGAGTTGGCCCGCTTTCCCACTCAATCCGGTGGCGCGGCAGAGCCGAGCTTCAGCCGGGAGTTGCAGCGCATCTTCGACCGGGCCGACAAGGAAGCCGGAAAACTGGGCGACCAATTCATCTCCACCGAGCACCTGCTCCTGGCCATGGCGGAGGAGAAGGGGACCGCTCTCCGCAACATCCTCACCGAGCAGAACATTTCCACCGACCAGCTGCGCCGGGCGCTGCAGGATGTCCGGGGCTCTCACCGGGTCACCGACCAGTCACCCGAGGAGAAGTATCAGGCGCTGGAGAAATACACCCGGAATCTGACTGACGAGGCCCGCAAGGGAAAACTCGATCCGGTTATCGGCCGGGACGAGGAGATCCGCCGCTGCATGCAGGTGCTGTCCCGTCGCACCAAGAACAACCCAGTGCTGATCGGCGAGCCCGGTGTGGGGAAGACCGCCATCGTGGAAGGGCTGGCCCAGCGCATCGTCAACGGAGACGTGCCGGAGTCGCTGCGCAACCGGGAGCTGGTGGCGCTGGATGTGGGCTCGCTTCTGGCCGGCGCCAAGTTCCGCGGCGAATTCGAGGAACGGCTGAAAGCGGTGGTGAAGGAGCTGACCGAGAGCCAGGGGAAGTACATCACCTTCATCGACGAGCTGCACACGATCGTCGGTGCTGGAGCCGCCGAAGGCGCCATGGACGCGAGCAACATGCTGAAACCGCCGCTCGCACGAGGCGAGCTGCATGTGATCGGCGCCACGACCCTGGATGAGTACCGCAAGCACATCGAGAAAGACCCAGCCCTCGAGCGGCGCTTCCAGCCGGTCATGGTCCCGGAACCCACGGTCGCCGATACCATCGCGATCCTTCGCGGCCTCAAGGAGCGGTATGAGGTCCACCACGGGGTGCGAATCACTGATAACGCCATCATCGCGGCGGCCACGCTTTCCGATCGCTATATCGGTGACCGCTTCCTGCCGGACAAGGCGATCGACCTGATCGACGAGGCCGCCAGCCGGCTCCGGATCGAGATCGACAGCCTGCCGCAGGAGATCGATGAAGTGGAGCGCCGCATCGTCCAGCTGGAGATCGAGCGTCAGGCGTTGCTCAAGGAGAAAGACAGGGCGGCGGTGGAGCGCCGGGAGGCGCTGGAGCGGGAGATCTCTACGCTTCGCGAGAAGGCCAACGCCATGAAGGCTCAGTGGCAGGCGGAAAAGGCTTCACTCCAGGAGATGCAGCAGCTCAAGGCGGAGATCGAGTCCGTCCGGGCCGAGATCGAGCAGGCCACCCGGCGGGGCGATCTGCAGCGCGCCGCAGAACTCCGTTACTCCAGACTGCCCGAGCTGGAGCGGAGGCTGGCGGAGGACGAGAAGCGGCTGCATGAGATCCAGTCGGGCGCCATGTACCTGAAGGAGGCGGTGGACGCCGAGGACATTGCGGAGATCGTGTCCAAGTGGACGGGGATCCCGGTGAACCGGATGATGGAGTCCGAGCGTGAGCGGCTGACCAAGCTGGAGGACGAGCTCGCCAGGCGGGTGATCGGCCAGCGTCAGGCGGTGACGGCCGTGGCCAACGCAGTACGGCGGAGCCGCGCCGGCCTCCAGGATCCGAATCGGCCACTCGGCTCGTTCATTTTCCTCGGGCCAACCGGTGTAGGCAAGACCGAGACCGCCAGGGCGCTCGCCGACTTTCTGTTCGACGACGAGCGTGCCATGATCCGAATCGACATGTCGGAGTACATGGAGAAGCATTCGGTCGCGCGGCTGATCGGCGCGCCTCCCGGCTATGTGGGATACGAGGAGGGGGGCCAGCTCACCGAAGCTGTTCGGCGCCGTCCCTATAGCGTGCTGCTCTTCGACGAGATCGAGAAGGGACATCCCGACGTCTTCAATGTATTGCTCCAAATCCTCGACGATGGCCGACTCACCGACAGCCAGGGCCGCCTGGTGGACTTCCGGAACACGGTGATCATCATGACCTCCAACATCGGCAGCCAGTATATCGTCGACGCCGGAGCGCAGCTGGATCCTCGGGGCTGGGAAAAGGTGGAGGCCCGGGTCCGCGATGAGCTGCGTAATCACTTCCGTCCCGAGTTTCTCAACCGGGTGGACGACATCATCGTGTTTCGGCAGCTGAGCCGGGAGGATCTGGTGCAGATCGTGGATCTGCAGCTGGAGAAGCTCGTCAGGATGCTGGAGGACCGGCACATTCACCTCGAGGTGACGCCCGAGGCGAAGGCGCTACTCGCCGCGGAGGGCTACGATCCGGTCTATGGGGCGCGCCCCCTCAAGCGGGTGATTCAGCGGCTGCTCCAGAATCCCATCGCGCTGGAGCTGCTGGAGGGCAATTTCCACGAAGGCGACACGATACGGGTCGAGCGCGACGGCGACGCGCTGCGTTTCGAGAAGGTCGGTCGGGGCGCGGCGCCGGTGCCAGAGATGGCCGGTGCGTAGGGGGACCCCTTCACCGAGCGATTTGGCCGGCATGGAAGCCGCCCTCCGACTGGCTCGGGCGGCGGCCGTTCGCGAAGAGGTCCCGGTAGGCGCGGTGGTTATCGCTGAAGGCGAGGTCCTGGCCGAGGCCCACAACGAAACGGTGCAGCGGCGGGATCCTACCGCTCATGCAGAGCTTCTGGCGCTGCACCAGGCGCTCCAGAATGTGGGCGAAGACCGGCTGCTGATGGCGACCATGTACGTCACCCTGGAGCCGTGCGCGCAGTGCGCCGGAGCCATCGTGCTGGCCAAGGTCGGCCGGGTTGTCTTCGGCGCCTATGATGCTCGGTGCGGCATGGCAGGGTCGGTGCATGACCTGTTGCGCCACCCCCGCCTGAATCACCGTCCCGAGGTCGTCGGCGGACTCATGGCCGATGAGTGCGGCGACATTCTCAAGCGCTTCTTCCAGAGTAAGCGCACCCGCGTTTGACGGTCTGATGGCCCGCTTCTAGTCCGCTGTGCCAGTCGGCCCGACTGGCGCATCTCCAGAACACATCTCCTCCGCCGGCCTCACGGCGGCCGATGCAATCCTCTGCATTCGGAGTCTCGTATGCGCGCGCTTCATCCGTTGCTCGTCGCTCGTGTGCCGGTGCTCTTCCTCTTCCTGCTCCTCGTCCTGACCACCACGGCAGCAAGTCCGACGCTCGAAGCCCCAGAGACCGGGCGGGTCGCCGGCCGGATACGGGGCCAGAACGGTATCCCCCTGGCCAACGTGCAGGTATTCGTCGTCGGCACGGCACTCCATGTACTGTCGGACAGCCTCGGCGCCTACTTGCTGCCATCGGTACCAGAAGGCCGGCAGGAGATTCGCGCGGCCTTCATCGGCTATAAGGCCTCTCAGGCCACGATCACGGTGCGAGCCGGCAGGACGACCACGCATGACTTCACGCTGGAACCATCGGCCCTTCAGGTCAATGAGTTTACGGTGACCGGAGCGTCCAGAGACGCAGTGCGGGGGCGGGTGGAGGCGGGCTTGGGTGCGCCGTCGCCGGGGGCGGTGAGCAAGCAGTCCTACTCCGAAGGACGTATGGCAGAGCCCTGGCGCAGACAGGGAGAGCCGGGCAACACCGAAGCCTACGCCCGGATCGAGGACAACCGGTTCCTGGCGGCATTCGCCAACCCACTGTCGACGTTTTCCATCGATGTGGATGCGGCCTCCTACAGCAATGTTCGGCGCTTTCTCTCCCAGGGCGCACTCCCGCCGGCCGACGCGGTCCGCCTGGAAGAGATGGTCAACTACTTCAGCTACACCTACCCGGATCGGACCGGGAAGCACCCCTTTGCGGTCGCGACCGACGTCGGTCCCTGCCCGTGGGCACCCGACCACCGCCTCGTACGCATCGGCCTTCAAGCCAGGAAGATTGCCACCCGCGACCTGCCGCCGAGCAATCTGGTCTTCTTGATCGATGTGTCAGGGTCGATGCAGTCGTGGGACAAGCTCCCGCTGGTCAAGCAGGCGTTCCGCGCACTTGTCAACGAGCTGCGGGCGCAGGACCGCGTGGCTATCGTGGTTTATGCTGGTAGTGCTGGCTTGGTGCTGCCGTCAACCTCTGGCGCGGACAAGGTCACGATCCTCGAGGCCATCGACAGACTCGAAGCCGGCGGCTCGACCGCCGGCGGTGCGGGCATCAAGCTCGCGTACGACGTCGCTCGGGAGAATTACCTGCCCGAGGGAAACAACCGACTGATCCTGGCGACCGATGGCGACTTCAACGTGGGAGTGAGCTCGGATGCGGAGATGATCCGCCTGGTCGAAGCTCGGCGTGAAGAGGGCACGTTCCTCACGGTGCTGGGCTTCGGCACCGGGAATCTCAAGGACACCAAGATGGAGCAGATGGCCAACAAAGGAAATGGCCACTACGCCTACATCGACAGCTTCCGTGAGGCAAAGAAGGTGTTCGTGCAGGAGTTCGGCGGTACGCTCTTCACCTTGGCGAAGGACGTGAAGATCCAGGTCGAGTTCAACCCTGCCAAGGTGCAGGCCTACCGGCTACTGGGGTACGAAAACCGGTTGCTGAGCCGGGAAGATTTCGCGGACGACCAGAAGGACGCGGGGGAAATCGGGGCCGGACACACGGTGACGGCGCTCTACGAAGTAGTCCTCACCGGCGCCAAGGCAGTAGCGACGTCGGATGACAGCCTCACCTATCAACACGTCGCCCTGCGGCCATCGGCCGGCCGGAGCCCGGAGTTGATGACGGTCCGGCTCAGATACAAGGATCCCACCGGGATCAAGAGCAGGCTGCTCTCGACCACGGTGATAGACCGCGGGTCCACGGGGTCGTCGGATCTCCGGTTTGCTTCCGCCGTCGCGGCATTCGCAATGCTGCTTCGCAACTCGGATTTCAAGGGAGACGCCAGCTATGATCTGGTGATGGCGCTGGCCCGTGACGCCCGGGGCGACGACCCGGAGGGATACCGGGGAGAGTTCATCAGCATGGTGGAACGCGCCCGGACGCTGAGCGGAAAAGCCGACACGGCGATGGAGAGGTAGGCGGTGAAGAGTGAAGAGTGAACAGTGAAGAGTGAACAGTGAAGAGTGAAGAGTGAGGAGTGAGCAGGGAGGGGCCCTCAGGTTCACACTACTGTTTACTGTTTACTGTTCACTTTTCACTGCTTTATCTCCGGCTTATCTTTCCCTGCTGTCTGGACAGGTGGCCGAGTGGCTGAAGGCGTCGGTCTCGAAAACCGGTATACCCTCACGGGTATCGTGGGTTCGAATCCCACCCTGTCCGCTGCTCGCTACATTGGTGTTCAGTCAGCTGTTCGGCCCAACAATTTCTAGATCGAGAAAAGGGGCGCTCTGCGCCCCTTTTTATGGGCCCTGATTCCCGATGCCAGGGCAGTCCTCTATCTTGGCACATGAGCTACCTCGACGACCATCTCCTGAGCGGCGAACGCATTGTGTACCGCGCCCGCCTGCACTGGACCATTTTCCTCACCGCCATCACCGTGGTGGTGTTGGGCGTGGGCCTGGCGGTGCTACTGCACTTCACGGCACCGGCCTATTCCTATGTCGGCTTGGGTCTGGCAGGGGTCGGGCTGCTGCTGGGCATCGGACCGGCAATTCGCTATGTCACGTCCGAATTCGCCGTGACGGATAAGCGGGTGCTGGGCAAGGTCGGCTTCATCGAGCGCGAATCCGATGAAACCCTGCTCAGCAAGATCGAGGCGATTGCCGTCGATCAGGGGATGATCGGCCGGATGCTCGGCTTCGGCACCGTCACCATAACCGGGACCGGGGGAACCAGGGAAGCGTTCTCGGGAATCTCCGACCCGCTTCAATTCCGCCGTCAGATACAGAGCCAGATTCTGGCGCAGGAGGAGCGGAGGGGTAGCCAGCCGGCCGGGCAGCTCGACCATGCTAACGAGCCGCGGCTCGAGCGTGAGTGTCCCTATTGCGCCGAGCGGATTCTGGCACGCGCGCGCGTCTGCAAACACTGCGGCCGGGATGTGGCGCCGGTCCAGGGGTGACGGCCGAAAGTCTGGCGGGCTCGATTCTGGGGCAGGCCCTGGGCGATGCGCTGGGGTTCGTGGTCGAGGCCGAGCCTCCGGACGTTGCCCAGGCGTACGTTGAAGGCTGGCTTCGCACCGGACGAGCTGGAGAACGGGGTCATCCTGAGTTTCGCTTCGGCCAGTACACCGACGACACCCAGCTCGCCCGCGAGTTGCTGAGAAGCTTCCGGGAGGCCGGCTGCTGGGACCCTGCCGTCTTCGCGACTCGCCTGGCCCAGCTGTTTCAGGAGCGCCGTGACGTCGGTGCAGGGACTGGAACTCGCGCCGCGGCGTCGCGGCTTCTCTCGGGGGTGCCGTGGCGGGAATCTGGTACCCCGGCGCCCTATGCTGGGAACGGCGCCGCGATGCGGGCCGGGCCGCTGGGGCTGCTGTTGCCGGAGCGAGAGATGATGTGCCGGGCAGCGGTCGAGCAGGCGCGTATAACCCACCTCGACCCCCGCTGCGGCGCCGGTGCGGTCGCCGTGACCCGGGCTGTGGCGCTGGCAGCAGCGCCCGGCCCGCTGCACCGCGCTGCCTTCCTGGAGGACCTGGCGGGTTGCGCCGAAGCCGTGGATGGCTCGATGGCCGACGCTCTTCGAGATCTGGAGCACTGGGCTTCGCTGCCGCCGCCGAACGCAGCCCGGCACGTGCATGAGGCCGGCCTCGACCCCGCGCACCTGGATCGCTGGCAAGGCATCTCGGCGTATGTGACACCGAGTGTGCTCTGGAGCCTGTACGCCTTTCTTCGCTCCCCGGACGACTACTGGGAAACCATCTGTACCGCGATCGGCGTTGGGGGTGACACCGATACCATGGCTGCCATAGCCGGCGCCATCAGCGGCGCGCGCTTGGGTCCCGATGCGCTTCCGATGGCGCTCCTCAGACACCTCAACGATCGGGGGTCGTGGGACGCGGCGGGATTGGCCGACCTGGCGCGAGCCTGCCAGACGGTGGTGGACGGTTAACCGGCGGGGCGGATCTCTTTCCGGCTTCTCTGCGTATTATTCAGCCTTGACCAAACCCGAACCGACGTAGCATCAGCTGGGGGTGTTCCATGCCGCACGGGAAGATCTATGACAATGTTGCTGAGACGCTCGGCAATACACCGCTAATCCGCCTGAACCGGCTGGCCGCGGGTCTTCCGGGACGGGTCGCTGTCAAGCACGAAGGGTACAACCCCTACAACTCGGTAAAAGACCGCATCGGTGCGGCCATGATCGACGATGCGGTGGAGGCGGGCCGGCTCCGTCCCGGCATGGTGATCGTGGAACCGACCAGCGGAAATACCGGAATCGGCCTCGCCTACGTCGCCGCGGCGCGGGGCTACCGGTGCATCTTCACCATGCCTGATACCATGACCCTTGAGCGTCGGCACATGCTGCGGGCGCTCGGCGCCAAGGTGGTACTGACTGAGGGCGCCAAGGGAATGAAGGGCGCCATCGCCCGGGCTGAGGAGATTCTCGCCCGCCTCGCTGACCGGGCGTGGATGCCGCGACAGTTCGAGAATCCCGCCAATCCCGCGATTCACTATCGCACCACGGGACCGGAGATCTGGGCCGACAGCGCCGGCGCCGTGGATATCTTTGTGTCCGGGATCGGGACCGGGGGCACCATTACGGGAGCGGGACGCTACCTGCGGGAGCGGAAGCCTGGCATCCGGATCGTAGCGGTCGAGCCGGCCGAGAGTCCGGTACTGTCGGGCGGGCAGCCTTCGCCTCACAAGCAGCAGGGAATCGGCGCCGGATTCATCCCGGCGATACTCGATACCAAGATTTACGATGAAGTCGTTCGCGTCACGAACGACGATGCTATTGCCATGGCACGCCGGTTGGCGCGAGAGGAAGCTATCTTCGCAGGCATCTCGAGTGGCTCTATTACCTGGGCGGCGCTCCAGGTAGCTGCCCGGCCGGAAAGTGCCGGCAAGCTCATCGTGTCGATTATATGTGATTTCGGTGAGCGGTACCTGTCCCACCCGGTGTATACCGAGCTGGCCGATCCCGACATCTCCGACCTCGAAGAAGCGCTGACGGCGCCGACGGCGATGGCCTAGCTGATGTGCTATTCAGCATCCCTACCTCTCTATGCATGAGGCACGAGCATCTGTGACCACCCCTGGGCGTTCTCTGAACGGCAGTTCGGCAACCGATGAGCGGGTCGACACTATCTTCGGTCGCGATGTCTTCTCCCGCAGCATGATGCGGAAGCGTCTTCCGAAGGAGGTATACAAGAGCCTCCTTCGGACCATCGATCGGGGCGAGCCGCTCGATCCCGCCGTAGCGGACGTCGTCGCTGCCTCCATGAAGGACTGGGCAATCGAGAACGGGGCGAGCCACTACACTCACTGGTTCCAACCGCTGACCGGGCTCACCGCCGAAAAGCACGATTCCCTTGCCGGTCCCGACGGGAGCGGAGGAGTGGTGTTCAACTTCTCCGGGTCCGAGCTGGTGCAGGGTGAGCCCGATGCCTCCAGCTTTCCCTCGGGTGGACTCCGGGCCACGTTCGAGGCCCGCGGCTATACCGCCTGGGACGCCACCAGCCCGGCCTTTCTGATGCGGGGCGAGAACAACGTTACGCTCTGCATCCCCACCGCATTCGTTTCGTGGACCGGCGAGGCGCTGGACACCAAGATCCCCTTGCTGCGCTCGGTGGAGGCCCTTTCCAAGCAGGCGCTTCGGATCCTGCGCATTTTCGGCACCGATGAGGGTGTGTCTCGCATCGTCACCACCGTTGGTCCCGAGCAAGAGTATTTCCTGGTGGACCGCGAGCTCTACTACCGGCGGCCTGATCTGTTGACCTGCGAGCGCACTCTGTTCGGGGCCAAGCCTCCCAAGGGACAGCAGCTGGAGGATCACTATTTCGGCACCATTCCGCCCCGGGTACTGGCGTTCATGGCCGAGTCGGAGCTGGAGCTGTACCGCCTGGGCGTCCCGGTCAAGACCCGGCACAACGAGGTGGCGCCCGGACAGTACGAGATCGCGCCACTGTTCGAGGCGAGCCACATCGCCAGCGATCATCAGATGCTGCTGATGGAGACGCTCAAGCGGATTGCCCCCCGGTACGGCCTCCAGGCGCTGCTGCATGAGAAGCCGTTTGCCGGTGTGAACGGATCGGGCAAGCACAACAACTGGTCGATGTCCACCGATACGGGCGTGAACCTGCTCGACCCACAGGACGAGACCCACACCAACATGCAGTTTCTGGTGTTTCTCGTCGCCACGATCCGGGCGGTGGATACCCATGCCGACTTGCTCCGGGCCTCTATCGCATCCGCCGCCAACGACCACCGGCTGGGGGCCAACGAGGCCCCGCCAGCGATCATATCGATCTTTCTCGGCAGCATGCTGACCGACATCCTGGAGCAGGTGGAGCAGGGGCTCCCCAAGCGGACTATCCAGGGCGGAGTCCTCGACCTCGGCGCCACGACGCTGCCGATGCTGCCGCGCCACTCGGGCGACCGAAACCGCACGTCGCCCTTTGCCTTCACCGGCAACAAGTTCGAATTCCGCGCCGTGGGGTCGAGCGCCAGCATCGCCTGGCCCAACACGGTGCTGAACACCATCGTGGCCGAGTCGCTCGATCACGTTGCCACCGAGCTGGAGAAGGCGGCCGGTGCCAAGCCCACGCCCGCCAAGCTGCAGCTGGCCGTGATTGCGGTCCTGAAGAAGCTCATTACGGAGCACAAGCGGGTCATCTTCGACGGCGACAACTACTCACAGGAATGGCATGCGGAGGCCGAAAAGCGCGGACTCCCTAATCTGCACGATTCGGTGGAGGCGTTCGGGGTGCTCCGGGCCAAGAAGAACGCGGCGCTCTTCAAGAAGTACAACGTCCTTAGTCCGGCCGAGCTGGAGTCGCGGACTCACATCGCCATCGAGAAGTACATCAAGCAGCTCGCGATCGAAGCCGAAACGATGGTGTCGATGGCGCGGAATCAGATCCTGCCGGCCGCGTTGCAGCATCAGCGGTCGGTGGCCGAAGCGGTTGCGGCCACCAAGGCCGCGGGGGTGGAGTGCGCCGACACGGTGGCGTCGCTCCGAAGCTTCGTTGATTTGGTCACCCGTCTGCGAAACGCCACTAATCAGGTGGAAAAGGCTGCGGCCCACCATGAGGCCGATCCCATCCGGCATGCGTCCCAGATCAGCAAGGAGCTGAAGCCGACTATGGCCGAGCTGCGGGAGACGGTGGATACGCTGGAGACGATTGTGGCCGCGGACCTGTGGCCGCTGCCGACGTATAGGGATCTTCTGTTCTTGAAGTAGATCCCGGTGGGGGTGATGGGCTACTAGCTATGGGCTATTGGCTGATGCTGAGTGTCGCAGAGTGTGCTGCTGGAGGCTGAGACTTGGGCTTTCGACCAATAGCCAATAGCCCATAGCCAATGGCCCTCTCCTAGATAGGCCAACCACTGGGTTTCTTGCGGGTGAGAAGAAAGAGCTCTGTGGGGAGGGTACCGGGGGTGAGCGTGCCTGCCATCGTCTGGAACCTCTCGCATTCCGCCTGCGAAGCATTCGGATCGAAACACACCGCGAGGGCTTCGACCAGCGGCGGTCGGTCCGGCCGCTCCAGCGCATCCAGCCATGGGTGCCGCTGAGTTACCTGCCGGCAGGACAGCCGCACTCGCACCGCGCCGTCCAGCCAGCAGGGCCCTTCTGACAGCCCCGCCAGGAGGGCCTGGCTCAGAAGGAAGCTCTCGCCTGCGGGAGTTATTGCCCCAAAACGCAATGTGCCTCGCTCATTACGCTGGTGCAGGACCACACCCCAGGCATAAGCCGGGCGCTGCTGCCGGTACCAGTCGAGTACTCGGACAAGCTGTTCGCGTAACGCGTCAACGACGAGTGGAGATGGCATAGTTCCGACCAGCGGAAAGGGTTACCGCGGCGGCCCGGGAGGGGCACGGTCGGCGTAGAAGGTATGCAGAATATGGGCCATCGGCTTCGGCCCTTCCGGAACCCTGGCGGCCCCCACGGACAAGGGGCACATTCCGCGGTCATCCCATGAGCCCTCGATACCCCTCCTCCCATGTGTTTTACCGGAAGCTCAGTCGGGATTATCCCCGAATCGTCCGGGGAGAAGGCTGCTATCTGTACGACGACCAGGGGCGGCGGTACCTGGATGGCTCGGGCGGGGCGTACGTGGTAAATGTTGGCCACGGTGTCAGAGAAATCGTGGACTCGCTCGCTCTGCAGGCTGGACAGATCGCCTATCTGAGCGGCAGCATGTTCACCCATGACGCAGTGGAAGAACTCGCCACTGAGCTCGCGTCGCTCTCGCCGGGAGACCTCGATCTGGTCTATCCACTGGGCAGCGGGTCCGAGGCGGTGGAGGCAGCGCTCAAGCTGGCGCGACAATACTGGGTGGAGTCGGGCAGGGCGGGGAAGCACAAAGTGCTGGCGTTGGCTCCCTCATATCACGGCAACACACTGCTCGCACTGTCGGCCTCCTCCCGAGAGCAGTATCAGACTTATTACCGGGACTGGCTGGTTCAGGTCGTTCGGGCCCCCGCATTTTACCAGTATCGATGCGAATGCAGGGGAACCCCACCGCTATGTCCTTCGTGCACCGGCGCTGCCATCGAATCTGCGATTCTCCGCGAGGGACCCGAGACGGTGGCGGCCCTCATCGCCGAGCCGGTAGGCGGCTCGTCCACCGGCGCATCGGTGCCGGGGCAAGACTACTGGCGACGGGTGCGTGAAATCTGTGATCGTCACCAGGTGCTGTTCATCGCTGATGAGATACTCACCGGTGCCGGGCGGACCGGAACCTGGTCGGCGCTGGAGTCGTACGGTGTGGTGCCGGATATCATGGTGCTCGGCAAAGGCATCGCGGGCGGCTATGCCCCGCTGTCGGCGGTGGTGGCGCCCCGCCGCATCGTGGACGTCCTGGCGCGGGGCTCCGGGGCGTTCCTCCATGCGCAGACCTTCTCTCATCACGCCACCGCCTGCGCCGCAGGAGCTGCCACCGTCAGATACTTGCGCCAGAACCGGCTGGTAGAACGCTGCGCCGCCATGGGAGCCCTCCTGCATCGCCGCCTGCAGAGCCTGCTCGCGCTGCCCTGCGTCGGGGACATCCGTGGACGCGGACTGCTCGCAGGCATCGAGTTCGTGGAAGACAAGGCGACTCGCCGGCCCTTTCCGCCCGCCGCGCGCTTCGCCGAATCCTTCGCGGCTGCAGCGATCGACCTGGGTTTGACGGTGTGGCCCAACTCGGGCCAGCTGGAAGACGGCACCGGAGATCTGGCCATGCTCGCTCCGCCGTTCGTAATAACCGAAGAGCAGATAGACGAGATGGTGAGCGTGTGCACCCGCGCCGTCGAAGAAACGGTAGCTGGGGTCGGGGCCGGGAAATGACCGCGCCTGCGAAGGTCACCTACACTTCCACCACGGGGGACCTCGAGGAGTTTCACCGGCTTTTCGATGGGGCCCTGGAAGATGTGCGGCGTCAGGCCGGCGGATCACATCCGTTCTACATCGCAGGCCGCGCGGTCGAGAGCCAATCCGAGCCGCTGATAGACCGCTCCCCCATCGACAGAGCAATGATCCTGGGACGGTTTGCGGCGGCGACACCGGCGCATGTCGAAGCCGCGGTTGCCAGCAGTCGCAGGACGCAGCCCCAATGGGCGCGGCGGCCGTGGACCGAACGCCTGGAGATCCTGAGGCGGGCCGCGGCCATCATCCGCGAGCGTAAGTACGCACTGGCCGCCCTCATGAGTCTGGAGGTCGGGAAAAGCCGCCTCGAAGCGATGGGCGACGCGGAAGAATCGGCCGATCTGATCGACTACTACTGCCAGCAGGTGGAGGATGCCGACGGCTTCATGCGGAACATGAACCGCATTACGCCGGTGGAGCGGAACACCGATGTGCTGCGCCCCTATGGCGTGTTCGCCTGCATCGCGCCCTTCAACTTTCCGCTGGCTCTCTCGGCCGGCATGTCCTCCGCCGCGCTCGTGGCCGGCAACGGAGTTGTATACAAGCCGGCCGAGGACGCACCCTGGACCGGTCTCAAGCTCTATGAGATCTATCGTGACGCTGGTCTTCCGCCGGGCCTGTTCAACATCTTGATCGGGCGCCGCGAGGACATCGGCGACCCGCTCTGGCAGAACCCGGGGATTGATGGAGTCGTGTTCACCGGATCGAAGCAGGTCGGCATGCGCATTCACTCGGGCCTGAGTGGCCGCTGGATCAAGCCCTGTCTGTTGGAGCTCGGTGGCAAGAACGCCGCGGTGGTGCTGGCCGGCGCCGATCTCGATGCCGCCGCCGAAGGAGTCATGCGCTCCTCCTTCAGTCTTCAAAACCAAAAGTGCAGCGCGACGTCCAGGGTGTATGTGCAGCGGCAGGCGATGGCCCCCTTTCTCGAGCAGCTGCTCCAGAAGACCAAAGCCATCAGGATGGGCGATCCCTCCGAGCGCGACGTCTTCTTCGGTCCTGTGATCAATCAGCGGGCTGTGGAGCGCTTCGAGCGGGCAGTCGCCCAGGCCCGGAGCGAGGGCCGCGTGCTGCTCGGCGGCACCCGGCTCCGGGGCAATGGTTTCGACCGGGGCCACTATGTGGCACCGACCATCGCCCAGCTTCCACTGAGCTCGCCGCTCTTCGAGGAGGAGCTCTTCGTACCCTTTCTGGCAGTGGGCGAAGTGGAAGACTTGGACCAGGCCCTGGCCGAGACCAACCGGGTAGAGTTTGGGCTCACGGCTGGCATCTTCTCGAGTAAGGCGACGGACGTCGCCCGTTTCTTCGATGAGGTCGAAGCCGGCGTCTGCTATGCCAACAAGCGAACCGGGGCAACTACCGGAGCGTGGCCCGGCGCCCAGGCATTCTGTGGCTGGAAAGGCTCAGGGTCGAGCGGAAAAGGCGGCTGCGGGCCGTACTATGTCGCCCAATTCATGCGGGAGCAGAGCCGAACCGTGATCGAAGGATGAGAAAAGACTCTATGGCCCAGCGCGATTATCCCAGAATAGTCGTTCCCCCTCCCGGGCCCA
Source organism: uncultured Gemmatimonadales bacterium (assembly GCA_963840165.1). Lineage (GTDB taxonomy): Bacteria > Gemmatimonadota > Gemmatimonadetes > Gemmatimonadales > GWC2-71-9 > CAVVWJ01. Next base: position 115,248 of record CAWIXT010000002.1, on the reverse strand, counting down.
GGGCCCGAGCCGTGGTGGCCCGGGACGCGGAGTGGACTTCCACCTGCTACATCAAAGAGTATCCGCTGGTGGTGGCGCGGGGCCAGGGTGTGATGGTGGAGGATGTGGACGGGAACCGCTATCTCGACTTCATGGCAGGTATCGCGGTCTCGTCCACCGGGTACGGGCATCCCCGGGTTGTTGCCGCAGTGAAGGACGCGGCCGACCGGTTCCTCCACATCTGCGGTTCCGATTTCTACTACGAAGGGATGGCGGCGCTGTGCGAGCGGCTGGCCGGGGTCGCGCCCGGAAGGTCCAAGAAACGAGTCTTCCTTACCAACTCAGGGACCGAGGCTGTGGAAGCGGCCATCAAGCTGGCGCGTCACGCCACCCGACGCACCGCGATCGTCGCCTTTCGGGGGGCGTTCCACGGACGTACGACGGGGGCCGTGACGCTGACTTCGAGCAAGGCCCGCCAGCACGCGGGGTTCGGGCCGCTTCTGCCGGATGTACATCACGTCCCGTTCGCCTACCGCTATCGCTGCCAGTTCTGCAGTGATGAAGCTGCCTGCAATCGGGGCTGCATCGACGTTCTCGAGAAGGAGCTTTTCACCCGGCATCTCGATCCGCAGGATGTCGCGGCGATCTTCTTCGAGCCGATCCAGGGTGAAGGCGGCTACATCGTTCCACCTCCCGGCTATCTGCCGGCCCTCCGGGAGCTGTGCGACCGTCACGGCATACTCCTAGTTGCGGACGAGGTGCAGTCGGGGGTGGGGCGCACCGGCCGCATGTTCGCCTGCGAGCACGACGGAATCGAGCCTGACATCCTTCTTACCGCCAAAGGCCTGGGCTCCGGGATGCCTATCGGAGCCATGATCTCCAAGGAATCGATCACGACGTGGCAGACCGGGTCTCACGGGTCCACGTTTGGCGGCAACCCGGTGTGCTGTGCGGCGGCTCTGGCGACGCTGGACCTGGTTGAAGGTGGGCTGATGGCCAACGCGGCCCGCATGGGCGAACGGGTGCTGGGGCGGGCCGCCCAGCTCATGGAGAAACACGCCTGCATCGGCGAGGTGCGCGGCCGGGGGCTCATGGTGGGCATCGAGTTCGTGAAAGATCGGAGTACCCGGGAGCCCGCGTCGGAGCTGGTGCACGATCTGGTGCAGCGCGCATTCCGCCAGGGACTGCTGTTGCTCGGAGCGGGTCGCAGCACGCTGCGCCTGGCGCCACCACTGGTCGTGGACGAGAGCGACGTCAACACGGCCATGGACATGATCGACGCCTGCCTGGGCGAGCTCGATTGAGCGGTCCGTCCAAAGTCATGAGCATGCGCCAGGCAATTGCCGCCCATGTCCGGGACGGCGACACCCTGGTGATCGAAGGCTTCACCCACCTGATCTGCTTCGCCGCGGCGCACGAGATCATCCGCCAGCGGCGGCGTAACCTCACCCTCTGCCGCCTGACTCCCGATCTCATCTACGATCAGATGATCGCGGCGGGCTGCGCCCGGAAGCTGGTGTTTTCCTGGGCCGGAAATCCCGGCGCCGGATCTCTGCATGCCTTCCGTCGCGCGGTGGAGAAGAAGCGGCCGCCGCTCGAGCTGGAGGAGTATTCCCACTTCGGTATGGTCTCGCGGCTCAGCGCCGGGGCGGCGCGACTCCCGTTCTGGACCATGCGCAACTACATGGGCACCGATCTTCCGGCCGTCAACCCGCTCATTCGCACGGTGGTCTGTCCCTATACCGGCGAAACGCTGGCTACCGTCCCCGCCCTGAATCCGGATGTGACCGTGGTGCACGCCCAGCGTGCCGATGCCCAGGGGAACGCCCAGATCTGGGGACTGCTCGGTGTTCAGAAGGAAGCAGCGTTCGCGTCGAAGCGGGTCATCGTCGTCGTCGAGGAAATAGTCGATGAGTCCGTCATCCGAGCCGATCCCAACCGTACTCTCATCCCTGGCCTGATCGTAGATGCAGTGGTGGTCGAGCCGTGGGGCGCGCATCCCTCATACGCCCAGGGCTACTACGACCGCGACAACGAGTTCTATATCGCATGGGAGGCCGTATCGCGTGATCCGGCGGCGCTGGGGCGGTACCTGGAAGAGTTCGTCTACGGCGTCAGAGACCGGCTGGAGTATGTAGAGCGGAGCGGGGGACTGGCGCGGCTGAGGGCACAGCAGCGGGTGTGTGGCGGGGTGAATTATGGGTTCTGAGTCGCCAGTCCAGTCGCCAGTCGCCAGTCGCCAGTCAAAGCCCGAAATTCTTCTGCCTAAAACCGGGAATGAGTGCGTGACACTTCGACTCTCAGCTCGCGACTGGCGACTGGCGGCTGGCGACTGGTGACTGGCGACTACACTCCATCCGAAATGATGGCCGCCGTCGCCGCCCGGGAGCTGCACGACGGTGAGGTCGTGTTCGTCGGGATCGGACTTCCCAACCTCGCCTGCAACCTGGCGCGCCAGACCCACGCGCCCAACCTGGTGCTTATCTATGAGTCCGGCGCGGTGGGCGCCGTGCCTGAACGGCTGCCGGTATCAATCGGCGATCCAGCACTGGTGACCGGCTCGCTCATGGTCTGCAGCATGGCGGATGTGTTCCAGTGCTTCCTTCAGAATGGCCGTATCCAGGTGGGCCTCCTCGGCGGCGCCCAGATTGATCGCTACGGCAACATCAACACTACCGTGGTGGGCAGCTACGCCAGCCCGGCCGTACGTCTGCCCGGAAGCGGGGGAGCCGCGGAGATTGCCATCCACGCGCAACGCACGGTCGTCATCAGCCGGCTCGACCCCAAGGTGTTTCCCGAGCGGGTGGATTTCGTTACCAGCCCCGGTCACCGTACACAGGGCCGGACCCGGGGTGAGTTGGGAATGCCCGGGGAGGGGCCCACCCGCGTCATCACCGACAAGGCTGTACTGGAGGCGGATCCCGACACCGGGGAGCTGATACTCGGCGCCCTGTATCCTGGCGTGGAGGCAGGGGAGGTGGCGGCGGGGGTGAGCTGGCCTCTGCGGAGCCGGAGCCGGCCGGGGATGGTGCAGCCTCCCAGCCCTCGGGAGCTTCACCTGTTGCGTGAGGTACTCGATCCTAAGCGGTTATACCTCAAGAGATAAATCGACATTCATGAGCACAGCTACCGCACCGCCGGCTACCGGCCGGCTGGTGGAACTGCCCAGGGTATTGACCCTCCGGGATCTAGTCCTGTTCAACATTGTGGCCATCCTGAGCCTTCGGTGGACCGCGACCGCAGCGGCCGCAGGACCCAGCTCTTTGAGCATGTGGGTCCTGGCCGCCCTGTTTTTCTTCATTCCCCAGGGCCTGGCCGTCAGCTACCTCTCGTCGCGCTTTCCCCAGGAGGGCGGAATCTACTTCTGGACCAAGCAAACCTTCGGAGAGGGGCACGGCTTCCTCTGCGGCTGGTGCTACTGGGTCAACAACATTCTGTACTATCCCAATCTTCTGATGTCCACCGCGGTGATCGCCACCTACGCCATCGGGCGGGGCGACACCGCGCTCATGAGCAACTGGACGTACATCCTCGTCGCGACATTGACGGCGCTGTGGATCTCTGTGCTGCTGAACGTGGTGGGACTGAAGACCGGCCGCTGGCTGCAGAATGCCGGAGCGGTCGGCACCTACCTGCCAGGCGCGGTGCTGATCGGTTTCGGTATCCATGCCGCGCTCACGCGGCCGGCCGCAACACCCATCACGATGGACACGATCCTGCCCGATCTCGGCAACATGTCTCAGCTCAATCTCTGGGCCTCGATTGCCTTTGCCTACGCCGGGCTCGAGCTGGCGGCGGTGATGGGGGATGAGATCAAGGAGCCGCGCCGCACCCTGCCGCGGTCGATCTATATCGCCGCACCGTTCATCGCCTTCCTGTACCTTGCCGGCACAGCCTCGCTGCTGTGGCTGGTGCCGAGCGGCGAGGTCCATATCGTGTCGGGGTTCTTCCAGGCAATGGCGGCGGGCGCGCGAGACCTCGGCGGCCTCGCGTGGATCGTGCCGGCAGCCGCGGCCATGTACGTCCTGGGAAACATCGGAGGCATCGGGGCCTGGCTCACCGGCCCGGCCCGCATCGCGTTCGTGATCGGCCTCGATCGCTATTTCCCGCCGGCATTCGGCCGAGTCCACCCCCGCTGGAAGACACCTTACGTCGCCATCCTCACCCAGGCGGTCCTGGCGACCGTTTTCCTGCTGCTCTCGGTGCTGGGGAAAGGAACCACGGTGGAGAAGGCGTATCTGGTCTTGCTCGATACCATGCTGCTCATCTACTTCATCCCCTACCTGTATTTGTTCGTGGCCTTTCTCATCATCCGGCTGCGGGAGCCGGCTTCCACCTCCGACCCGTGGTGGCTCGGCAAGGGACCGGTCTCGGTCATAGGTCTGGCCGGCCTTCTGCTCACGGTCCTGGCCATGCTGGTGGCAACCGTCCCGCCGGGCGATACCGATCCCTGGGCTTTCCGAATGAAGGTCATTGGTGGCGCCGCGCTGTTCGTCGCCCTCGGTGGAGTCGTGTACTGGCGTGCCCGCCTGACCCCTCGGGCCCATGCGGGTTGAGCGGATGCTGATGCGCGCCTGCCTGCTCGGCGCGCTCCTCGCCCCCGGTTTGCTCGCCGCACAGCGCGAGCCGGTGCTGCGCCAGATCAAGGTGCCGCACAGCTACTACTACCGCGAGATGTACCTTCCGCAGCTCACCAGCGGTCCCAGCTCGGTCACCTGGTCCCCCGATGGCGCCGAGCTCATCTACTCAATGCAGGGGTCGCTATGGCGCCAGAAGCTCGGCAGCAGGGAAGCCCGGCAGCTGACGTCGGGGCCGGGATATGCCTATCAACCGGACTGGTCCCCCGATGGACGCTTCGTCGCGTTTGTCCGGTACGACCGCGATGCCGTCGAGCTCCAGCTGCTGGATCTTTCGTCGGGGGTCACCCGTCCGCTGGTGTCGGACGGCGCGGTGAACCTCGAGCCGCGCTGGTCGCCCGACGGCACCCGGCTGGCCTTCGTTTCGTCATCGTTTCAGGGCAGGTGGCACGTCTTCGTTGCCGCTCTCGGGGCTGGCGCCACGTTGGACACGGTGGTGCGAATCACGGAAGACCGGCTCAGCCCGCTTCCGCGATATTACTACGGCTCCTACGACCAGTACCTCTCGCCGACCTGGTCTCCGGACGGGAAGGAGCTGATCCTCATCTCGAACCGGGGTCACATCTGGGGCTCGGGCGGCTTCTGGCGGGTCCTCGCGCAGCCGGGGGCCGAACCGCGCGAGCTGCGATACGAGGAGACGACCTGGAAGGCCCGGCCCGACTGGAGCCCGGACGGCAAGCGGGTGGTCTACAGCTCCTACCTCGGGCGGCAGTGGCATCAACTGTGGGTCATGACCGGCGACGGTGGCGATCCGTTTCAGCTCACCTACGGCGAGGGTGATGCGACCGCCGCGCGCTGGTCTCCCGATGGCCGGCGGGTGGCCTACATCTCGAACGAAGACGGAAACACCGCGCTTCGGATCGTAAGCGTTCCGGGAGGAGCAGTGGAGCAACTGGCAGTCGAGCGACGGGTCTACCAGCAGCCGGTTGGGCGGCTCCGGTTGACGGTGGTGGACGCAACGACCGGCCGCGCGACGCCCGCGCGGGTGTCGGTCACCGCGGCCGACGGGCGAAGCTTTGCGCCTGACGATGCGTGGCGCCACGCAGACGATGGCTTCGATCGCAAGCAGCGGGGCTTCGAGTACGGCTACTTCCACAGCCGCGGCTCATCGGTGGTGAGCGCGCCCGCGGGGGAGCTCGAGGTGGAGGTATCGCGCGGCCCGGAATACCGGGTCGTGAGACGAACCGTGACCCTACTGCCCGACTCCACGACGCCACTCCGGATCGCCCTGACCCGGCTGGCGGACCTCACCGCCAGCGGGTGGTTCAGCGCCGACCTACACGTGCACATGAACTACGGCGGTGCCTACCGCAACACCCCGGCGCACCTGGCGTTTCAGGCCCGGGCCGAGGACGTCCACCTGGTGGAGAATCTCATCGTAAATAAGGAGGGGCGGGTCCCGGATGTCGGCTGGTTTACCGGCCGCCCGGACCCGGTCTCTACCGCCTCGACGCTCATCGTTCACGACCAGGAGTATCACACCAGCGTGTGGGGCCACACCGGGCTGTTGGGGCTGACCAGCCACCTCATTCTGCCGGGCTACGCCGGCTACGCCAACACTGCCGCGGCGAGTCTCTATCCCACCAACGCCGATGTATTCGACCTGGCCCACGCGCAGCGGGCCCTTACCGGCTACGTCCACCCCTTCGACGGCGATCCCGATCCGGGCGATACCACCAGGCCCCTGACCCACGCGCTGCCGGTGGATGTCGCGCTCGGCAAAGTGGATTACTACGAGGCGATCGGCTTTGTGGACGACTATGCCGCCACTGCCAAGGTTTGGTATCGGCTACTCAACTGCGGATTTCGGCTGCCGACGGGAGCCGGCACCGATGCCATGGCCAACTTCGCCTCGCTGCGCGGCCCGGTGGGGATGAACCGGGTGTTCGCGAAGCTGAACGGCCCGCTGATGCATTCACGCTGGCTGGCGGCGCTGAAAGCGGGTCGGACTTTCGCGACCAATGGGCCGCTGCTGGGGTTCACGTTGAACGGGAGGGATATCGGCAGTGAGCTGACGCTGAGTCCCCGGCAACACGAGGTCGTTGCCAGCGTCAGCTTGAAGTCGAACGTGCCGGTTGATCATCTGGAGATCGTGCGAAATGGAGCGGTCATCGCCACGGTGCCCCTCTCCGCCGATCGAACCAGGGCTGCGGCGCAGGTCCGCCTCCCGGTGCGCGGCAGCGGGTGGTACCTGCTGCGCGCGAGAGGGAATGGTCCGGCATACCCGGTGCTGGACGTCTATCCCTACGCCACCACCAGTCCGATCTATGTGACCGTAGCGCGACAGCCGATCAGGTCGCCGCGGGACGCAGACTATTTCGTGTCCTGGATCGGTCGGCTGGAGGCGGCGGCCAGGGCGAATCAGGACTGGAATACTGAGGCGGAGAAGGCCAGGGCGCTGGCGACGCTGCAGCGGGCGCGACAGGAGTTTCAGTCGCGGGGAGCGGCCCCCTAGCCGGCGTCCACGACGACAGCGATACCCTGGCCAACCCCGATGCACATCGTGGCAAGCCCGTAGCGGCCGCCGGTGCGGCGGAGGGCGTGCACCAGCGTGGTAAGGATCCGGGCACCACTGGCTCCCAGCGGGTGGCCCAGCGCGATACCGCCGCCATAGATGTTGACTTTGGAGGGATCGAGCTCCAGATCGCGAATGCATGCGATTGCCTGCGCCGCAAACGCCTCGTTCAGCTCGACCAGATCCAGCTGCGCCACGGTAATGCCGGCCCGCTCGAGCGCCTTGCGGGTGGCGGGGACCGGGCCCAGGCCCATGCAGCTCGGATCTACGCCCGCAACAGCCGATGCGGCCACCCGCGCCATCGGGGTAAGCCCCAGCTCAAAGCGTGCGGCGTCGCTGGTAACGGACAGCGCCGCAGCGCCGTCGTTGATGCCGCTCGACGTCGCCGCCGTGACCGTCCCGCTGCGCACGAAGGCAGGCTCGAGCCGCGCCAGCGCCTCCGGAGTAAGCCCCGGGCGAGGCGACTCATCCTGGTTGAGCGGCTTGCCGTTGGGAACTTCTACTGCAACGATCTCATCTTCGAAGACGCCGGCTGCAGCAGCCGCAACGGCCCGGCGCTGGCTCTCGAGGGCGAACTCCTCCTGCTGGCGCCGCGAGATGCCGTAGGCCTGAGCCACCCGCTCCGCCGTCGCTCCCAGTGAGATGGTCCACTCTGCCGGCATGCGCGGGTTGACGAAACGCCATCCCACGGTGCTGTCGGCGACTGCCGGCGGCGAACGATCCCACGGTCGCGAGCTCTTGAGCATGATCTGGGGGGCGCGGGTCATGCTTTCGACCCCCCCTGCGAGAAAGATGTCGCCTTCGCCGGCGCGCACGGCGTGGGTCGCGGCTATCACTGCCTGAAGGCCGGAGCCGCAGAGCCGATTGACGGTTTGACCCGGAACCTCGATGGGAAGACCGGCGAGGAGCAGCGCCATGCGAGCAACGTTCCGGTTGTCCTCGCCGGCCTGATTGGCGCAGCCCAGGATGACATCATCGATCCGCCCTGGTGGGAGACCGCCTCGGTCAACCAGCGCCCGCAGGGTGGCGGCGGCGAGATCGTCGGGCCGGATCTCGGCGAGCGCGCCTCCCGCGCGGCCGATCGGGGTGCGCACGGCGGCAGTGATGAAGGCCTCGCTCACCGGTCTCACACTCACGTTGAAATCCCTCTCAAAGGCCGCTAAGTTGCCGCGCGACAACGCTCAGGACAGGTGGCCGAGTGGTTGAAGGCACCACCCTGGAAAGGTGGCATACCTGCAAGGGTATCGAGGGTTCGAATCCCTCCCTGTCCGCTGCAGGAACCGTTTAGCTCTCGCCGGCGTATCTTAAGGTATCCGGCAGGCCAACGGTTACCTGAGGTAGACCCATGCTCTTCCGCCGCCCCCCCGATCTCCTCCCATCCGAGATCACCGACGAGCCGCTCTTCTGGAGGCGGCGCGACTTTCTCAAGGTCGCCGGACTCGGTGCCGCCGCCGTTGGCGGGCTGCTTCCGCCGCGCACGCTGCTCCGTCCTTCCTCGGACGAAGACAAGCTGACGCCCTGGGAGGATGTGACCGGATACAATAATTACTACGAGTTCGGCACCGACAAGGACGATCCAGCCCGGAACGCAGGAACCCTTCGGACTAAACCGTGGAAAGTCGAGGTGGCGGGTGAGGTGAAGCGCCCGGCCGTCTACGATCTCGACGACCTATTGAAGCCGTTTACCCCGGTGGAGCGGGTCTACCGCATGCGCTGCGTCGAAGGCTGGTCCATGGTCATTCCCTGGCTCGGCATCCCCCTCGGCGGCATCATCGATCGCCTCGATCCAACCTCCAAGGCCAAGTACGTCGAGTTCACTACGTTATTAGATCCCGAGCAGATGCCGGGGCAACGCAGTCGTATCCTCGAATGGCCCTACGTCGAGGGCCTCCGCATGGATGAGGCTCGCCATCCGCTGACGCTGCTGGTAACCGGCGTGTACGGAAAAACGCTTCCCAACCAGAACGGGGCGCCGCTCCGCCTGATCGTACCCTGGAAGTATGGCTTCAAGGGCGGCAAGTCGATCGTCAAGATCCGCTTCCGGGAAAGCCAGCCCCAGACCACCTGGAACATCGCCGCTCCCGACGAGTACGGCTTCTACGCAAACGTGAATCCCGAGGTCGACCACCCCCGGTGGAGCCAGGCTCGTGAACGGCGCATCGGCCAGCTCTTCAAGCGCAAGACCCTGATGTTCAACGGTTACGCAGACCAGGTCGCCTCACTTTACGCGGGGATGGACCTCCGCAAGAACTTCTGAGCCCCAGCCTGTGACCCGCGCGGCGATCATCACGAGGGTCGTCAAGCCCGTGCTCTATGGGGCCGCTACGCTGCCATTCGTATGGATGGTGTTCGCTCTGCTGAGCGGCCTCGTCATGGGTGACGAAGTGAAGTTCATGCAGCATGTCACCGGCGACACCGCACTGACATGTCTCATGCTGACGCTCGCGGTGACGCCGCTGCGGCGGCTGACCGGCTGGAACGAGATCATCAGGGTGCGGCGCCTGATCGGCCTGACCGCTTTCTGGTACGCCTGCATTCACTTGTCCACTTACGTGGTCTTCGATCAGTCCCTTTCCCTGGACGAGATCTTCCGGGACATCGTCAAGCATCCGTGGGTGTTGGTCGGTTTCACCGCGTTCCTCTGCCTGGTCCCCCTGGCAATCACGTCCACCTCGGGTTGGGTCCGTCGCCTCGGCGGTAAGCGGTGGCAGCGGCTGCACCGGCTGGTGTATGTCGCCGCGGCGGCCGGGGTGCTCCATTACTTCTGGCTGGTAAAGAAGGATGTGACTCTTCCCCTCGCTTACGGCGCGGTTCTGCTGGTCCTGCTGGGAAGTCGCATCTGGCTGAGGCCGAAGCGAACGGCCGCAAGGCGCGGCGCCGCGACTGAAACTGAAGTAGCCGGCTCCGCGTCTTAACCGCTATGCGGCAGCTTGCCTCCTTTCGCTCTCAGGTCCCGCCTCGTATTTTCACCTCATGTTGATGCTACTGCGCCACAGCAGAACCCTGGCCCTGGCCTTGGTGCTCCTGACGCCCGCGATTGCCGGAACCGCGGCGCAGTGGTCGCACTCATGCCCAGCAGAGGACCAGGCTGCATCATCCGAGCATCAGCACCACGACTCGCAGGCGCCCCAGCCTGGCCCCCCGCAGAGTTGTGACTGCATTGGTTCCTGTAGCGCCGCAGCGGTTCTCGCCGCTCCCAAGGCCGCTACCGTGGTGGCCTTGGTTGCGCAACCAGTGCGCCGGGTTGTCACCGCCCAGCGCAGCCTCGTTCCGGCCGCACGTCTCGCCTATCTCCTACCACCGGCAACCGCTCCGCCCCTGTCCTGACTCGCATCGCTGCCTGATGGCTGCACGGGCGCGCCTTCGCCGCGGCCCCGTGCCATGAGTCACTCAAAACAGAGGGTTTACCATGTTCACTGCTCGGCTAACCGCGTCGCTGCTGCTGGTTGCGGCGTGCGCCAGCGTGGCCGCGGCTCAGGAGACGGGCTCGATCAACGGGCGCGTGATCGTTCCGGGTGCCGATTCCGCGGGCGCCAAGTCACTGGTATCGCTGGATGACGGTGTGATCAACGTTCAGACCGATGCGACGGGGCGGTTTCACCTGACCGGCCTGGCGCCAGGCAAGCACGAGGTGGTCGCCAAACGGATCGGCTTCGAGCCGGCACGTCGGACGGTACGGGTAGGGGCGGGGAAGACCGCAGCAATTGAGGTGGTGTTGTCACCCCAGCCCCTGGAACTGGCCGAGCTGACCGTGATCGGGACACGGGCGGACCTGGAGGAGCGCCGGGCTCGGCTGGCTCAGGTGCCGGGATCAGTAGCTCTGATTGAATCACCGCAGATTCGGAGGACTCGCCAGGCCAATCTCAAGGACGTGCTCGGCTTCACGCCCGGTGTGTTCGTGCAGCCTCGCTTCGGCGCGGCCGATGAGAGCCAGATCTCCATACGAGGCTCGGGACTTCGGAACAATTTTCACTTGCGAGGTGTGAACGTCCTGGTCAACGGGATGCCCTACCGTAACGCCGATGGGTTTACCGATTTCGAATCGCTCGAGCTGCTGAATACCGAATCGATCGAGGTGTACAAGGGAGGGAATGCGCTCCGGTACGGCGGCTCCACGCTGGGTGGCGCCATCAACCTGGAGACAAAGACCGGGTATACGGCCACGCCCCTGGGTGTAGTCGCCGAAGGCGGAAGCTTCGGATTTTTCAAGAGCCAGCTGTCATCGGGCGCAACAGTCGGGAAGCTGGATTATTTCGGCAGCTACACCCGGACGACGCTCGATGGCTATCGTGACTACTCCGCCCAGGGCCGCGACCGTGTCAATGCACATCTCGGTTACGTGCTGTCGAAGCGTACCGACGTCCGGGCGTTCTATTTCTTCGCCGACGTGGAGGAAGAGCTTCCCGGCGCATTGACAGCCTCTGAGCTTGCTACGACGCCCGAGGCCGCAAACCCGGTGAATCAGGCGGGGCAATGGGGAAGGGACTATTACCTCCACCATCTGGGACTACAGCTGCGCACCCAGCTGGGCGCCAATCAGCGTCTGGAAGTCAGCCCGTACATGCAGTTCCGGGACATCGATCACCCGATCTTTCAGGTGATCAACCAGCAGAGCCATGATTACGGCGCAGAAGTCCGTTATGAGAACACCATGCCGCTGTTCGGAAGGGACCACCGATTTACGCTCGGCGTCCAGCCGGCATGGCTGGACATGATCAACCGGCAGTTCGTCAATGAAGCCGGGGAGCACGGCGAGCTGCGCAAGGAACAGGACGACGCGGCGGTGGGACTGGCGGTGTATGCGGAAGATGCCTTGGCGCTGACCTCCCGGCTGACGGGTATTGCCGGCTTCCGTTTCGACCACTCGATCCGCAAGTCGCGCGACCGGTTCCTCTCCGATGGCGATCAATCGGATCACCGGGAGTTCGACGTGCTGCTGCCCAAACTCGGGGTGCTGTACGCAATGCCGCAGCTGCAGGGGCAGGTCTATGCCAACGCAAGCCGTTCGTACGAGCCACCGCTCCTATTGGAGCTGAACAGTCTGACCGTCCCGGGATTCATCGACCTGGAAGGGCAGGATGCCTGGCAGTTCGAGCTAGGCATTCGGGGCCGTACCGGAGCCATCTCGTGGGATGTCGCGGCGTACAATGTGGAGCTCGAGAACGAGATACTCAACGTGAACGTCCAGCCGTTTCCGAACGCCCCGTTCACGGTGCCGACCTACCGGAACTCACCCCGCACCCGGCACTACGGCCTGGAGACCGGGGCCGAGTATCACTTTCGGAATGGTATCTTCCGCCGAGGATTGGACGCAGATGACGCCCGGCTTCGGCTGTCATACACGTTCGCACAGTACCGGTTCATCGATGATCCCCAGTACGGGGACAACGCCATTCCCGGAGCACCGGAGCATCATCTCCAGGCAGAGATCCGCTATCAGCACCCTTCCGGGTTCTCGCTCGCTCCCAAGGTCGAATGGGTTCCCGCCTCGTACTTCATCAACAGCGCGAACGACGCTTCCAACGCGAGCTGGGCCACTATGGGTCTACGTGCCGAATATGCTATGGCTAGCATCGGCCTCACGGCATTTGCCGCCGGCGAGAACCTGACCAACGCGGAGTACAGCGGGTCGGTGCAGGTGGACAATGCCGCGGGCCGCGCCTTCGAGCCGGCCGATGTGAGAGCGTTCTACGTGGGAGTGAGGTTTGTCAGATGACGGGACAACCGCGTTACATCCTCCCCCGGATCGGGCTCGCGGCCCTCGCAACGTGGGTGGCGGTCTCCGCCTGCGGGGGAGGGGAGCTGCGGGTTTCACCGATCGATGCACCGTCAGCCGGTGCTCCCCAGTCGGCCGATGTGGCACTTGCCGTCGATCCTCGCTCCGGGGATCTGGTGCTCAGCTGGATCGAAGGCGATGGCCGGACCTGGAGCTTGTACGCCGCCAGGTCCCGCGACGTCGGGCAGGAGTGGTCTGCTCCGGTGCGGGTTGCCGGTGGTGCCGACCACCCGGACGAGGTGCACCCCCACGGCGAATCGTCCCCCCGGCTCGTGGCGGGTCCCTCCGATCGCCTCGCCCTGGTATGGCCCAACAGCATCAAGGTCGAGGGTCGAAAGTGGCCGGCCGCAATGCTTCGGTTCTCACGCTCCGTTGACGGCGGGCGAAGCTGGTCGTCTCCGGTAACCCTGAACGACGACACCACCGGAGCCTTGGTGAGTCATCAGTTTCACGGTGCCTCATTAGTGGGAGATTCCGGACTGGCGGTCGCTTGGCTGGATGAGCGTGGAGCGGCGACGCCAATCGCCGGCGGATCAGACGGCCACGCGGAGCACGCCGTCGAGCCGGATGCGCACATTTACATGGTCAGCTCGGCGGACTTCGGCCGGAGCTGGGGCCCCAACCGGATGGGGTGGAAGGCGGCCTGCCCCTGCTGCCGCATCTCTCTGGCACGTCGGGTGGACGGACCCGCGGTTGCAGCCTGGCGGCAACACTTTCCCGGCAACGTTCGCGACGTCGTCACCGCGACGATTTCGGCCCAGCCCTCCGACCCCAAACGGATCCATCCCGACGATTGGGCCTATGCAGGGTGCCCTCACAGTGGGCCCGCCGTCGCCACCGGATCGGACGGGTCAACTCACGTCGTGTGGTACAACGGGAAGCAGGGCGCCGCGGGTGTTTACTACGCCAGGCAAGCCGGCGGTAAGACCGTCCCGGCTGTGCCGCTGGTCCAGGGACAGAGCCTGGGCGTGGCGCATCCGGCGGTTGGATCCCTTCCGAACGGTGGTGCCCTGGCCGCGTACGACGTCTCGCCCGGCGGCAAACGGACTATCCATGTCGCTCACCTTTCGCCCAGCGGCAGTGTCGTTTCCTCGCAGCGGGACATTCCGGGTTCGCAGGACGGCAAGTACCCGCAGCTCGCAATCGTCAGCGACTCGGTTGCCGTGATCGGATGGACGGTGGTGAACGGGGAGCGATCCCAGCTGCGGCTCGCGCGGATCAACCTCCGGCACTAAGAAGCGCGGTCCGCGGATCGCAGACTGTACACCTTTAATATCTCCGTTGCCGTAGCCCGCCGGGTTGGCTACCTTCCCGACTCAATGCCCTCCCGTACGCCGCTACTCGACGACCGCGCTATCGGCCGCACCCTGGCGCGCATGGCGAGTGAGATCGTTGAACGGAGCGGCGGCACCGAACAGCTGGTTCTGGTTGGAATTCAGCGCCGCGGCGTGGAGCTGGCGGACCGGCTGAAGCGCCTCATCGACGGAGCCGAAGGCTCCAGCCTCGCCGCGGGCAAGCTCGACATCACCCTCTATCGAGACGATCTGCAAACCATCGGTCCCCGGCCTGTCGTGGGGGAGACTCGGCTGCCGGACGTAGACGGCAAGACGGTCGTCATCGTAGATGATGTGCTGTATACCGGCCGCACGGTGCGAGCCGCCCTCGACGAATTCGCTGATTTCGGCCGTCCCCGCCGCATCCTCCTGTGTGTCCTCATCGACCGCGGGGGCCGCGAGCTTCCCATTCAGGCAGACATCGTCGGTACCACTGTGAGCACGACGCCGAAGGACCGGGTCGAGGTTCTGGTCTCTGAGGTCGATGGCCGGGATGCGGTCGAGCTGGTGCGGGCCGGTTGATGTGTCCCGAGCCTGGGGAAGGACCTCGTCGGCCTCGAGCCGCTCAGCGCCGAACAGATCCAGCTGATCCTCGACACTGCCGAGCCATTCAAGGAAGTCAGCGAGCGCGCCATCAAGAAGGTGCCCGCGCTCCGCGGCAAGACCATCGTCAACCTGTTCTTCGAGGCCTCGACTCGAACCCGGATCTCCTTCGAGTTCGCGGAGAAGCGACTCTCGGCGGACACCGTCAACGTCGCGGCCGCCGGCTCTTCAGTGCAGCAAGGGAGAGACCCTGGTCGACACCGCCACGAACCTCGAGGCCATGCGGATCGACATGGTGGTGATCCGCCATGGGGCCTCCGGCGCGGCGCAGTTCCTGGGACAGCGCATCCGCTCGAACGTGATCAACGCGGGCGATGGCAAGCACGAGCATCCCACCCAGGGCCTGCTCGACATGCTCACCCTGCGGGATCGCTTTCAGCCGCCTGGACGGCCTCAAGATCGCCATCTGCGGGGACATCCTCCACAGCCGCGTGGCCCGCAGCAACATCTGGGGTCTCACCAAGCTCGGCGCGGAAGTCGGCGTGTGCGGCCCGCGCCTCGCTGCTGCCGCGAAACGTGAACGAGCTGGGGGTCACGATCCTTCCACCGCATCGAAGACGCCATCGAGTGGGCCGACGCGCTCAACGTGCTGCGACTGCAGCTCGAGCGCATGCAGGGCGGCTTCATCCCTTCCCTCCGGGAATACAACCGTGTCTTCGGCGTCACCAACGAGCGGCTGGCCCGCGCGCCCAGCGACCTCCTCATCCTGCATCCGGGCCCGATGAACCGCGGCGTCGAGATCGACAGCGACGTGGCCGACGGCCCCCACAGCGTGATTCTCGACGCAGGTGACCAACGGAGTCGCGGTTCGCATGGCGGTGCTCTATCTGCTGGCCGGCGGGTCGCCGGACTGGGCTCACGGCGGGGCCGATGGCGCTTCGACCAGCTCAGGGCAAGCTCTTCCCCGAGCCGAGCGAGGGGAGCGATGAGGCCCATTCTGATTCGCGGTGGCCGGGTCATCGATCCCGCCCGAAAGACGGACGGGGTGGCGGATGTCTTCCTCGAGGGCGGGAAAGTGGCGGCCGTCGGACGTGACCTTGGCTCCCCGGACGGAGCGCTGGTGCTCGAGGCCGCGGGCAAAGTCGTCACTCCCGGCCTCATCGACCTGCACGTGCACCTGCGCGAGCCGGGCCAGGAGGAGCTGGAGACCGTCGCCACCGGTGCCATGGCGGCTGCTGCGGGTGGTTTCAGCGCCGTGTGCGCGATGCCCAACACCGATCCGGTCACCGATAACCAGGCGGCCATCGGGTTCATCGTCAGCCAGGCGCAACGCGCCGGAAGAGCCCGGGTGTATCCCATCGGCGCCATCTCGCTGGGGCAGAAGGGACAGCAGCTGGCCGAGTTTGGCGAGCTGGTAGGCGCCGGCGCCGTCGCGGTCAGCGACGATGGCAAGCCGGTCGTGTCCAGCCACCTGATGCGAACCGCACTGGAGTACGCCCGCACCTTCGGCATTCCGGTCGCCGATCACTGCGAGGAGCCGACGCTCGCCTCCGGCGGCGCCATGCATGAGGGGATCGTGTCGACCCGCCTTGGGCTCAAGGGGATTCCGTCGGCCGCCGAGGAGATCATGGTGGCGCGTGATATTTTGCTGGCCGAACACACCGGCGGGCATATCCACCTCTGTCACATGTCGCACCCGGGGCTCGGTCGAGCTGATTCGCCGGGGCAAGGAGAAGGGCATCACGGGTAACCGCCGAAGCGTGCCCCGCATCACTTCACGTTGACGCACGAAGCCTGTCGAGGGGTACAACACCAACGCCAAGATGAACCCGCCGCTGCGGGAGCACGAGGACCGGGAGGCCATCCGGCAGGGGCTGCGCGACGGAACGATAGACGTCATCGTGCACCGATCATGCGCCGCACCACTACGACGACAAGGAACGCGAGTTCGATGACGCGCCCAACGGCATCATCGGTCTCGAGACTGCGCTGGGCCTGGCGATCACCGAATTGGTGGAACCCGGCCTTCTGACGCTGCCGGCGCTGATCGAACGCATGAGCACCAGGCCGGCCAGGATCTTCAATCTCGCCGGCGGCAGTCTTGCGCCCGGTGCCCCGGCTGACGTCTTGATTGCCGACCCGCGGGTGAAGTGGGTGGTGGACCCCGGCGGCTTCTTTTCCAAGAGCCGCAATACCCCCTTCGCCGGACGCCACCTGACCGGCCGGGCCGATACGACCATTGTCAGGGGGCAGGTGGTGTTCGAGCGAGCTCGTGAGATGCTTCCCGCCACGGAGGGTGTCGGGAGGCCACGACCGAATTAGATTTCCACGTGAGAACGCGCTCACCTGGGCTAGGACCACTTCACCCGATCAGATTGACGCCCTAGAGCGGATGAGAGGAACCCATCCTATGGCCAAGCAGACCACGGATTCCGAAGCCACCATCGAAGAGCTCCTGGAGCAGCGCTCCCAGTATGAGGAGTGGATTCTGCGCCTGGAGACCTCGGGCGACAAGGCGTCGCCGGCGGTGCGCGAACGAGTGCGGGGCGACTATGAGGCCAGGCTCGAGTCAGTTATGGAGCAGCTGCGGGGACGCAGTGCGGCCATTGCGGAGGAGCTGGAGCGACAGCACGCATCCCAGGCGCAGCTCGACCGCGAGCGTCGCAGTGCGGAGGAAGCGTTAGCCGAGGCAGAGGTGCGGCACACCGTGGGTGAATACAGCGAGGACGACTGGCGCCGCCTCAATGAACAGAGCCGCAAGAACATCGAACAGCTGCGCAGCCGACTGCGGGGAATCGGAGCGGAGATCACCCGGCTCACTGAGATCCAGGCGACGATCGCCTCTCCGCGAGGTGGGGGGCCCTCTGCCCCGCCGCCGGCCCCACCAAGTCGGACGCCCAAGCCGGAAGTCATCGAGCAGGCGCCCTTCGTTATGCCTCTCGCGGAAGACCCGGCGCCGCTGGCACCCCCGGCCCCAACCCGTGCGGCGCCGTCTCCCTCGGAGACCGATGAGCTCGCCTTCCTGAAGTCGGTATCCGACGAGCCTTCCCGGTCCTTGCGCGGAACCGGCAATCCCAACATGCCGGCCGTGACGACCACATCCGCTCCCCGCCCGGCAGAACCGGCCCCGGCGCCTGCACCAGCCAAGGTTGCTTCGGGGGTGGCCAAAACGCTCAAGTGCGGCGAATGCGGGACGCTGAACCGTCCCACCGAGTGGTACTGTGAGCGGTGCGGCGCGGAGCTGGCGGGGGTTTGAAGGGTAAGAAGTGAGAGGTGAGAAGTAAGAGGGAATGCATTACTCACCCACCACTTCTGTGAATTACATCAAGTCGTTTCTCACATGGTCGGTAAGAAATACGAAGGGGCGCCTGCTCACCGGGGCGCCCCGTCTTACTTCTCACCTCTTACTTCTCACCTCTTATTTCTTCGTCGCCACCAGCTTGGCCAGGCGGCTCTTCTGGCGCGCCGCGGCGTTCTTGTGCACGATGTTCTTCTGCGCCGCACGGTCCAGCAGCTTCACGGCCTCCGCGTAGGCCGCCGTGGCTTCCGCCCCAGTGGCGGCCCGCACTCTCCTGAGTGCCGTGCGGAGTGCGCTCCGTTGGGTACGGTTTTGAACCGTGCGGGCACGACCCTGACGCATGCGCTTGCCGGCGGACTTGATACGGGGCACGGCTACCTCGGTATTGGAAAAGTTGCCTCCGGAACTGCTCCGGAAGGTGAACTCGAGAAAATAGACCCCGATGCACGCAAGGTCAAGCACGAGGCCATTTTGACTTGGCCTTCCGGGACGTTTAACCTTCGGCGCCCCCCCATACGAGGCGGTCTCCCCTGGATCGACAGCTCGGCGATTTCGTACTCCTGCTTCCCATGCTGGTCTTTGCGATGGTGGCTCATGAATATGCCCACGCGGCGACGGCGCTCCGGCAAGGAGACGACACAGCCTATCTCCTGGGTCGCGTCACCCTGAATCCGTTGCCGCACATCGATCCATTGATGAGCCTCCTATTGCCTGCGCTGATGTACTACTACGCGGGTTTTGCGTTCGGGGGGGCCAAGCCGGTGCCGGTGAATCCGCGCAAGTATCGGAACTACAAGAAGGGCGACATCCTGGTCTCGGCCGCCGGGGTGGTCACCAATCTGGTTCTCGCGCTGGTCCTGGCGGTGGTGTTCGTCCTTCTGGGGATAACCGCAGAGGCGATCCCCTCGAGCGTCGCTGTGCTCGATACCGCACAGCGCATGATTGTTCATGGGATCTGGATCAATCTGATCCTCTGCTTCTTCAACCTGATACCGATTCCACCGCTGGACGGCTCACACCTGTTTTACCACTTGCTGCCGCCCCGTGCCGGGATGTGGTACCGGGACCTCCAGCGCTTCGGCTATCTGCCGATCTTCGCCCTGATATTTCTTTTCCGCCCCGTGATAGCGATTCTTCTGACGCCGGCCCTCGCGGGCATGTCGTTCCTGCTCAACCTCATCTCTCCATTCGGAGTGGGCGACGGATGGAACATCTTTCGGTCATGACAGCCACCGAGCCCATCGCGCTGGCCGACGCCCCCACGACTGGGGTCGGAGGTAGCGCCGGCTTCGTGGTCGAGCTGGAAGCGTTTTCCGGACCGCTCGATCTGTTGCTGCACCTGCTGCGAGAGGAACAGCTGGAGATCGCCGACATCCCGATTGCCCGTATCGCGGACCAGTTCCTTCAGGCGGTGCACGAGCTGGGCCTCAATCAGGCGGCCGACTACCTGGACATGGCCAGCCGGCTGGTGCGGCTCAAGGCGCAGATGCTGCTGCCTCGGAACCTGGAGGATGATGGCTGGGAGGACCCCCGCGCCGAACTGGTGCGCCGACTGCTGGAGTATCAACAGATCCGGGAGGTTGCTGTGTGGTTGGGACGGGCGGCCGAGCGACGGGCGGAGCAACTGGCGCGAGGCTATATGCCGCCGGCGCCCGCTCTTCCGCCCCCGCCACTCACGCTCAACCTGCTGGATATGCTTACCGCCGTAGACCGCGTTATCGCCGCGATCCCTTCGCCGGTGCTGCACAAGGTGGTGGCACGCCCGCTCGACGTGGAGTCTGCCACCCGCCGAATCGAGGACTTGCTCGCGATTCACGACCGGATTCAATGGCGGGACGCGCTCGGCACTGGCGGAACTATCGTCGATGTCCTGTCCACCTTGCTGGCCCTTCTGGAGCTGGCCAAGCGCGGCAGTCTCCGGTTGGTCCAACCCTCTCCTTTCTCTCCGCTGGTGATCGCCCGTGAGTCCCCTCGCACAGCTGCTTGAAGCGGCGCTGTTTTCGGCGTGCCGCCCTCTCACCGCCGATGAGCTGGCCACGCTCGACGCCGACGCCGGCCCGGCCGACGTCCGGGTCGCCCTGGAGCAACTGCGGGAACATTATGACTTCAATCAGCACGGCGTCGAGCTGGTGGAGATGGCCGGCGGCTATCAGATCCTGACCCGGCCGGTGCACGCAGCCGCCATCGAGCGGGCCCAGTTTGCCGTCCGCACGCCCAAGCTCACGGCTGCGACGCTCGAAACGCTGGCCGTCATCGCTTATCGCCAGCCCGTCGGTCGCCAGGAAATCGAGGAGATCCGGGGCGTTTCGGCAGGGGGTGTGCTGCGGTCGCTACAGGAGCGCGGCCTCATCGAGGTGGTGGGACGAAGCGAAGCGCTGGGGCGGCCGCTCCTGTACGGAACCACCCCCCTGTTGCTCGAGCTGCTGGGGCTCAGGGATCTGACCGATCTGCCCAAGGCCGAAGAGTTGACGATCGCGCTGCGGCCGCACCGGGCCACCTCCGAGGGGTCGGACGACGCTGCAGCTTATGTGGAGGCGGAGTCGTGAGCGAGATGCGGCTCCAGCGGGCGCTGGCCCGGGCGGGGGTCGCGTCGCGCCGGGCGGCGGAGAAGCTGATCGAAGAAGGCCAGGTCCGGGTCGACGGGAAGCCCGCGGTGCTGGGCATGAAGGTCGATCCCGAGCGGCAGCGCATTACCGTGGGCAGGAAGCCCATCAAGGTGCAGGAGCGTCGCTGGCTGGCATTTCACAAGCCGCTCGGCGTCGTCACCACCGCAAAGGACGAAGAGGGGCGGCGCACCGTAATGGACTTCATTCCCAATGCCTCCGCGCTCACCTACGTTGGCCGATTGGACGTGATGACGACCGGTCTGCTCCTGCTCACGACCGACGGCGAGGCGGTGCACCGGCTGACGCACCCGCGCTACCGCATTCCTCGCCGCTATACCGCGCTGGTGCATGGACGGCCAGCTGCCGAAATAGCGGCCGCGGCCCGCGAAAAAGTCGTGATCGACGGACGCGCGGTCAGCCCGAGCGAGGTAAAAGTTCGTCCCGGCAAGGACGGACGCAGCATCCTCGACCTGACGCTCGAGGAGGGCCGTAACCGGATCGTGCGCCGCTGGTGCGAGGCCCTGGGACTCAAGGTCGAGCGGCTCGCGCGTCTTTCCTATGGGCCCGTCCGGTTGGCCGACCTGGCGCCGGGACGATACCGGCCCCTGACTCCGCGGGAGGAAGCAGCCCTGTACAAGGCCGTCCGGCTGGCGCCCGAAGCGGGTGAAACCGCAGACCCGGGGCGGGCGTCGGGAAGACAGTCCCGCCAATCACCGAGGAGCCATTCGCGTTGAGCGCCACGAAGCTGAGCCCCAAGCCGGCTGAATTGCTCCCGGTTCAGGGTATCCTGAAGGAAGTCTCGCGACGCATCGTAGGACAGGATGCGATGATCGAACGCCTGCTGGTCGGGCTGCTGACGGGAGGACACATTCTCCTCGAGGGCGTGCCGGGCCTGGCCAAGACCATGGCGGTTCGGACGCTGGCCGAGATCATCCACGCCTCCTTCTCCCGCATTCAGTTCACGCCCGACCTTCTGCCCGCCGACGTAATCGGCACCATGGTGTTCAACCAGAAGAGCCAGGAGTTTCACGTCAAGAAGGGGCCTCTCTTTGCCCAGATCATTCTGGCCGACGAGATCAACCGGGCGCCCGCCAAAGTGCAGGCGGCGCTGCTGGAAGGCATGCAAGAGCATCAGGTAACGATCGGCGGAACCACGTATCCCCTGGAGGAACCGTTTCTGGTGCTGGCAACGCAGAACCCCATCGAGAGCGAGGGCACGTATCCTTTGCCCGAAGCACAGCTCGACCGGTTCATGCTGAAGGTGCGGGTCGGCTATCCCACGCGGGATGAGGAGAAGGACGTGGTCCTCCGCATGAGCGGCGGTCAGGAGATTACGGTCGAACGGCTGCTCGATCCCAAGGATATCCTGGCGGCCCGAGCGGCGATCAATGGTATCTACATGGACCAGAAGGTCGTCGATTATATCGTGGACCTGGTGCGGGCCACTCGCGATCCCGGCTTGCTGGGTCTGAACGATATCAAGGCGCTCGTGGCGTTCGGTGGCTCGCCTCGCGCCTCGATCGCGCTGGCGCAGGCCGCCCGGGCCCATGCCTTCCTGCGGGAGCGGGCTTACGTCATTCCCGAGGACGTGCGGGCGCTGGCTCCCGACGTGCTCCGGCACCGAATCGTCCTGACGTTCGAGGCTGAGGCCGAGGATGTGAGCACCGATGACGTGGTGACCCGGGTACTGGGCGCGTTGCGGGTTCCGTGAAGGCGGTGAACAGTAAACGGTGAACGGTGAACGGGCCCGTCCACCCATCCCCCGTTCACTGTTGACTGTTAACCGTTCACGCTGTTAACCACCATGTCCGTCTCCCCCGAGATCCTCAAGCAGGTCAAATCGATCGAGCTTCGCACCCGCGGACTCGTTGCCTCGCTGTTCGCGGGCGAATATCGATCGGTCTTCCGGGGCCAGGGAATGGAGTTCGCCGAAGTGCGGGCGTACGAGCACGGCGACGACTTCCGGTCCATCGACTGGAACGTGTCCGCCCGGCTCGCCAGCCCCTACGTCAAGACTTTCACCGAAGAGCGGGAGCTTACCGTCATGCTGGTCGTGGACCAGTCGGGATCCACCCGCTTCGGTGAGCCGATAACCAAGGCGGGGCTCTCGGTGGAAATCGCCGCGGTGCTCGCACTGGCAGCCGCGCACCACAACGATCGGGTGGGGGCCCTGCTGTTCTCGGACACCGTGGAGCGGGTCATCCCGCCGCGCAAAGGCCGCCGCCACGCTTTGAGAGTGATTCGCGATCTGGTCGCGTTTCAGCCGGCGGGGCGGCGCACCAACCTGGGCGCAAGTCTGTCCTATGCCAGCCAGGTGCTCCGCCACCGGAGCATCGTGGTGGTGCTCTCCGACTTCATCGCCGAAGGGTGGGAGCGCCCGCTGCGCCGGCTCGGCGCGCGCCACGAAGTCGTAGCGATCACCGTGGATGATCCCCGGGAATACGAACTTCCTGATTCCGGCTGGATCGAGATCGTGGATGCGGAGTCGGACCGCAGGCTCCTGGTGGATACCGGCAGCCGGGAAGTGAGGATGCGGGTCGCGCTGCAGGCCCAGCGGCGCCGGGAAGAGCGGGCCCGAACTCTGGCGGCCGCCGGGGCCGACCATGTTCGACTGGAGACCGGACGCGATTACGCGATCCCGTTGCGGCGCGCCTTTGCTCGCCGGGCGCGACGGATCAATCGCGCATGACGGGCGCGGTGTTCGGAATGCTTCTGGTGCTCCAGGGTGCCTTGCCCACAGTGGGCGATACCGTCTGGCTCCGTCGGACGGTTCGCCTCCCGGCAGGGCACACGGTGCGGGCCGCCGAGTGGGAGCCCTCCGATCCGATTCAGCTACTCGGGCGGGCGCGTGTCATGGCGACGGGGGACTCGGCCGAGATTGCGTATCCTGTGGTTCTTTGGCGGCCGGGGCGACATACCGTCAACCTGCCAGGACCCCTGCTTCTGGGTCCCGGCGGAACGGTGGATTCCCTGGCGGACGAGCCGATGTCGTTGGAGGTGCGCAGCGTCCTGCCGACCGTCCCCCGGGATTCGTCTCTAGCGCCTCAACCACCCGCCTCCGTGGTCCGGCGCAACACCGCCAGTCTGATTCCGCTGGCGCTGCTCTGGCTTGCGACCCTGGTACTTCTGCTCCCCCTGCACATCTGGTGGCGAAAACGCGGTCCACCGACCCGCGCTTCCGCTACGGTGCTGAGACCTGGCGCACTGGAAGCGCCGCTCGCGCGCTGGGCCGACGCCGGCGAGCACCGCGCCGTGGCCAGCGTCGCCACGGCGCAGCTCCGGGCCGCGCTGGCCGAACGGGTCCCTGCGGCGCACCCCGGCCTCGACACCGAGCGAGTGCTCGCCGAGCTTGCGGCGGCCCGTCCCGATTGGCCGCTCGACGACTTTGGTTCAGTGCTGCGCGGACTCGACAATGTGCGCTTCGGCGCGGCGTCCCCGACTGAGGCGCTCAGCCTCTCCCGGTCGAGCCTGGCGCTCCGGGAGCGTGTGTTGCGTGAGGCCGCATGACCTTTGCCCGTCCCTGGGTCCTGCTTCTGCTGCTCGCCTTCGGGCTGTGGTGGTGGATCCGGCGACGCCGGCCGGCACCAGCTGCGCACGATAGTGACGTCACTCTCCCGGCCGCCGCCGTCCGGCGGGCCTGGTGGGTGAAGCTGCCACCGGCGTTTCGTGGACTGGCCCTCGCCGCGCTGGTATTTGCGGCTGCGGGCCCCCGCATCGGCGGCGACACGGTAGAGGTCAAGCAGGAGGGAATCGCGATCGTTATCACGATCGACATTTCGAGCAGCATGCTGGCGGAGGACTTTGCCCCGTCCAACCGCCTTGAGGTCGCCAAGCGTCAGGCGGTGGGGTTCATCCGGGGGCGCACGGCCGACCGCATCGGGTTGGTCGCCTTTGCCGGCGAAGCGCTCACGCAGGTGCCGGTGACGCTGGATTATCCGGTGATCGAGCAGGCGGTAATGGATCTCAAGATCGGCAGCCTGGAGGACGGCACGGCCATCGGCAGCGGGTTGGCGACCGCCGTGAACCGCCTGCGGCGGGCGCCGGACAAGTCCAAGGTGATCTTGCTGCTGACCGACGGCGAGAACAACAAGGGGCTGATCGATCCGCGTACCGCCGCCGCCACCGCCGCGGCGTTCGGGATCAAGGTGTACACCATCGGCGTGGGCACGATCGGCGAGGCGCCGATTCCGACCGGACGCGGCTTGGGCGGCTTCCGATACGAGCTGCTGCCGGTGCGTATCGACGAGCCCCTGCTTCAGGAGATTGCCCAGAAAACCGGCGGACGTTACTTCCGGGCCAAGGACAGCGAGGCGTTGAGCCGCATCTTTCGCCAGATTGACGCGCTGGAAAAGACCCCGATCCAGGTGACCCGCTACACCCGGTACGATGAGACCACCCGGCCGCTGATTCTCCTGGGGCTGGGTGCCCTCGCGTTGGAGCTCCTGCTCGCGACCACCCTCGTGGTACGGGTGCCATGACCTTCGACTCTCCTCTGGTGCTTCTGCTCGCCCCCGTGTTGGCGGCGGCATTCGGGTGTGGTGCCTGGTTGGCGCGGCGCCGGCGCATCCAGCTGGCCCGGCGATGGTCGCCATCGTTGGCCGGGCTGGCGCGGGCCCGTGGCCGCTGGGCGCCGGCGGTGCTCGGAGGAGCCGCGCTGCTGGCGGTCATCGGCCTCGCCGGCCCCCGTTCCGGCCGCAGCGAGGTGAATGCCCAGACCCGGGCATTGAGCCTGGTGTTCGCCATCGATATAAGCCGTTCGATGTTGGCCGAGGACGTCGCGCCCAGCCGGCTTCAGAGATCGGCTCGAGAGGCTCGCCGCCTGATCCAGGACCTGGAGGGCGACCGGCTGGGCCTCATCGCCTTCGCCGGGCGCAGCTACATCCTGGCGCCGCTGCACCGTCGATGGGAGCGCCATCCGCATGTATCTCGATGCCCTGGATCCGGATCTTGCCAGCGAGGGGGGAACCAGCCTCGCGGCCGTTCTGACCCAGGGTGCCCAGCTCCTCGGGGCCGCTCCCGGCGCGGCGGACCGGGTCCTGGTTCTGTTTACTGATGGAGAGACGCACGACACCCTGCCCGAGGCGGTTCGCGCAGCGGAGGCGTTAAAGGAAGAGGGAGTCCGACTGGTTGTCGTGGCCGAGGGACGGGCGTTGCCGGCCCGAATCCCGCTGCGAGACTCCGCCGGGACTCTGCGGGAGTACAAGCAGGATGAGGAGGGGAACGTGGTCCGCACTCAACGCCGGGACGATGTTCTCCGCACCGTGGTGGACGCGGCGGAAGGCACCCTGGTGCCGAATGAGCTGCCGGATCAGGCGGGAGCAGTTCGCGACGTCGTTGCCGCCATGAAGCGGAGCCCCTCCTCGGAGACTCGAACCACTGATCTCGTGCCCCGGGCGTGGATTCCCGCCCTGGCTGCCGCCCTCCTTCTCCTCGGCTACACTCTCGCCCGTCCCGGTCCTGCACTGGTCGGCTTCGGCGGGCTGCTTCTCCTTTCGAGTCAGGCTGCGGCCCAGCGGCCCAGCTCCGGCTCGAACGCCATGGCGGCCGGCGACGCCGCCGCGGCCGCTGCTGAATTTCTGAAAGAGGCTCGAGGCGACTCGCGTGACACCGGCTTTTACAACGCCGGCACCGCCGCTTTGGAAGCCGGTCGGTTCGAGGTGGCCCGCGGCGCCTTGAGTGAGGCTGCGAAATCACTCGATCCCGAGCTGAGGTACCGCGCGCTCTACAACCTGGGAACCGGGGCCTTGCTGGCGGCGGACCAGGACACCACCAAGCGTGATGAGCTGCTGGGCCAGGCGGCCGATCGGCTGCGCGAGGCGCTGCTACTCCAGCCCTCCTCGGCTCGGGCGAAATGGAATCTGGAGCTGACCCTGCGGCGACAGCCGCCGCCACCCTCGGGAGGTGGCGGTGGCGGTGGTGCAGGCGGCGGTGGCCCCCCACCGCCGGGTGGCGGAGGTGGTGCGCCATCACCCGAACCGAGCCGGCCTGAGCCCCGCGAGCAGGGACTCAGCCGGAGCCAGGCCGAACAGATCCTCAGCTCCATGGAGCGAAGGGAGCGAGAGACCCGCGCGGAGCAGCAGGCGCGGCTCAGGGGCAGATCCGGAGGAGGAGTCAAGGATTGGTGATTGCCTTCGCACTGTTCACGCTGTTGCAGACCCCCGAGCCCGAGCTTCACGTCTCGGTCGATCAGGACCGGATTGGCGTCGGCGAGGAGATCGTCTACACCGTACGCGCGGTAAGCCGTTCGTCCGATCCGATGAGTGTGACGGTGGCGCCGCTGAACGGCTTCGAGATCGTGGCTCGCAGCGAGCGCACCGAGGTGTCCTTCTCCGGTGGACCCACCCGCACCACGCTGCTGGAAATGAGGCTCCGTGCGGTAAGGCCGGGCCGCTGGCAGGTTGGGCCGGCGAGTGTCACCCAGGGTAACGCCCGGGTCGAGGCAGGGGCAGTGACGGTGGATGTACAACCGAACGCGGCGGTGTCAGCCGCCGCACTCAACCCACGGCTGCGGTCCATGCTGGAGCGAACCCCGCCCGCCACCGCGAGGCAAGGCCGGCGTCGCCCTGATCGTCTCGGCCGACACGGTGCAAGTCGGCGAGCAGGTGGACGTGGTCACCGCCGCCTGGTTTCCGCGCGATCTCAGGCTGCAGCTGCGGCGGCCGCCGGCGCTTCAGCCACCGGTCATCGACGACGTCTGGAGCTATCCTCAGGCGACTCCGCCGGGCATCGCCGTAACGCGAGAGATTGACGGCATCGCCTACGATCTCTTCGTGGCCCACCAGGTGGTGTTTCCGCTCCTGCCCGGCACCATTGTGGTTCCGCGTGCGCTGCTGAAGTACACCACACCGCTCGCCTTGCAGTTCTTCAGTCAGGAGGAGCGGTTCGCCCTCACCAGCCAGGCTGAAACATTGGTGGTGCAGCCGCGACCGACCGCGGGCCGCCCCGCTGACTTCAGCGGCGCGGTGGGGACCGGTCTCCGGGTGGAGCGGCGCATAGATCCTCCTTCGGCCCACCGGGGTGAAGGCGTGGCGGTAGAGCTCATCATATCCGGTCTGGGCAATACGGCGCTTTGGCCGCCGCCTGAGATTCGATGGCCCAGGACTACCCGGGCATACTCCGATCGGGTGGACGAGCAGGTCGAGACGGTGCAGGGCAGAGTTGGAGGATCGAAGACGTTTCGCTACCTGGTGGTACCGGATTCGGTGGGGCCCCTGACGCTGCCGTCGGTGAGCTACTCCTACTACGATCTGTCCACCCGCTCCTATCGCTCGGAAGGGGTTGCCGCGGCCTCGCTCCCGGTTGCCGAGGGCGGAGAGTCGGCTGCGGCCGCAGCGTTGCCGCCCGGGCTTCTGCCGCCCGGCGGGCCCGCCCTGGTCCACCGGATTGCCGGAGTCTTACCGGACTGGGTCTGGGCCCTACTCCTGGTGCTGCCGCCTCTGCTGGTGTTCGGGCGGGGCTGGCGGCCTCGACGTCGCGTCAGGCGGGTGTTGCCGGAGACGGGAGGGCTCCGAGAAGCCGAAGAAGAGCTCGACGCGGTGGTGCGGGGCCTGGTACCGGATCCCGACCAGCGTTCGCGCGCCGGCCTGGCGGCAGCCGTCCGCGCCGCGGGCGCGGATGCCGATACGGCGCGGAGACTTGCCGCCGCTCGAGAACAGCTCCTCGCCCGCCGGTATGGTCGCACGACCAGCTCTGCGGACGACGTCGCTCTCGCAGCCGAGGTTCACCAGGTGATCGGAAGATTGGGCGCTTCTCTGCGTGGATGGCGCGGCCCCGGTGCGGCAGCCGGCATTGCGCTGATCTGTCTCGCGGGCCAGTTGCTCGCTCAATCGCCTCCGCCGGAGAAACTCTATGAAAGTGGGGCGCTTCGCGCCGCGGCGGAGGGCTTTGCCCGCCGGGCGGAAGTCGAACCGGATGTGGCTGCGCACTGGTATGATCTCGGGGCGGCGTATTACCGGATCGGTTTGAAGGGCCACGCCGCCGCGGCATGGCACCGGGCCCGCCGCCTCGATCCCCGGGAGCCGGCGATCCGCCAGGCGCTGAGGCTCACGCCCCCGCCCGACGCCGCATCGGCAAGGTGGACCTGGGCGCCCCCGGTTCGCCCCGAGGAGCTGCTCCTGGGAGGTGTGTTGGGTTGGCTGGCCGGCTGGATTGGCTGGGTGTTGCGGCCTCGGCTAAGAGAGCGGTGGCTGATATTGCTGCTGTTTGCCGGCCTGTCTACCGCCGCTGGTTTTGGCCTGCGCGCCTGGCACCGGCGCCCCCTGGGTATTCTCCTCGATCAGACCACGTTGAGGATCTCCCCTCATGGTCTCGCTCCGGCAATCGGGCCGCTCGAGTCAGGCGGTGCGGTGCGAATTCTCCGTACCCAGCCGGGCTGGACCCTGGTTGAGGCCTCGGGCTCCAGAGAAGGGTGGGTGGCTTCGGACGCCATCGCCTCCATCGGCGCATAGATTTCTCCGATGGCCCGCTGTATTGCAATCCTTCCCGATGCCGTCGCCGACCAGATCGCCGCCGGCGAGGTGGTTGAACGCCCGGCCTCAGTAGTGAAGGAGCTGGTCGAGAACGCGCTCGATGCTGGTGCTCGCCATGTGCGGATCGAGCTGGAGAACGGCGGGAAGGTCATGATCGCGGTGAGCGATGACGGCACCGGGATGGGTCGGGAGGATGCAGTCCTGGCGCTGGACCGGCACGCCACCAGCAAGGTCCGTAGCGCAGCTGATCTGGTGGGAGTGAGCACCTTCGGTTTCCGCGGTGAGGCCCTGCCCGCCATTGCATCGGTGTCGCGTTTGACCCTCACAACCTGCGACGGCGAGAGCGAGGGATCCGCCCTCAGCGTGGTAGGGGGTCGGCTGGAACGCGTCGCGGCCGCAGCCCGGCAGCGCGGAACCACGGTCGTGATTCGTGGGCTCTTCTTCAACACTCCCGCCCGTCGGAAATTCCTGCGTTCGGCGGCCAGCGAGACCCGCGCCGCGCACGAGACCGTTGCCACGCTGGCGCTGGCCCATCCGGAATCCGGCTTCGAGCTTCATGTTGATGGCACCTGCAGGCTGGCGGTCCCGGCCAACCAGGACTCCGCCAAACGGCTGGCAGCCGTCTGGGGGCGGGAACTGGCCGGGACGCTGATTCCGGTGCAGTATGCCGCCGGCGCGTTCCAGGTTCGTGGGTATGTGCAGCGGCCCGGCGATGCGCAGCCCACCGGACGGCGAACCCAGCTTTTCGTCAATGGGCGGCCGTTCCGGGACCCGTTCCTGATCCGCGCTGCAGAAGCGGGATACCGTGCCGCCATTCACCCCGGCGACCGGCCCAGTGTGTATCTCCAGATTGGTGTCGCGGCCGAGGATGTCGATGTGAACGTTCACCCGGCCAAGCTGGAGGTGCGTTTTCGTGACCGGATCGGCGTGGAGCGGGTTGTGGAGGAGGCAGTCCGCTCCGCTCTGGGCGCGATGGTCGCGTCGGCCTCGGTCGGAGACTGGCGGCCCTTGCCCGCACAAGGTGGAAGGGTGTGGTCCGACCAGGCGCGGGCCGTGCTCGATCCCGCACCCTTGTTCGCCTCCGAGGAGCCGGACCTGTCGGGCGGGGAAGCCCCTGAGCCCGGGGCCGGTTTTCAGGTGCCGCTGGTGCAGGTCTTCGACAGTTACATCCTGTACGAGGGGCCCGACGGGGTCATCATCGTGGACCAGCATTCGGCCCATGAACGGGTGCTGTACGAGGCTGTGATGCTGCAGCTACGCGGCGTGGGCGCTCCCGCTCAGCGGCTGCTCCTGCCGCTCACGCTGGAGCTCACCGACGAAGAGCTCGATGCCTTCGAGGCCCATGGCGCGGAGCTCCAGTGCGTCGGATTCGAGGCGGAGCCGTTCGGTGGCCGCAGCGTAGTGGTGCACGCCGTGCCCACGCCGCACCCGCGTTTCGACGCGGGGGCCTGCTTCCGCGAGATGGTGGCCGACCTCGCGCGAGGACGGTTCGGCGGCTGGGCCAACCGGTTGGAGCGCTTTGCCGCCACCTACGCCTGCAGGGCAGCAGTGAAAGCGGGTGACCGGCTCGGGGAAAGGGAGATGCGCGAGTTGCTTCTGCGGCTCTTCAGCACCGAGTTGCCGCCCCATGACGTGCACGGGCGGGCCACGATCGTCCAGCTTCCGCGCGAGGAGCTGGAGCGCCGATTTGGCCGGCGGTAGGGTTCCTGTGCTGGTGGGTCCAACAGCGGTCGGCAAGACCGCCGTTGCGGTGGCGCTGGGCGCGCACTGGTCCCTGGAAGTCATCTCCGCGGACTCGCGTCAGGTATACCGCCGGCTCGATATCGGCACGGCAAAGCCCACCAAGAAGGACCGAGCCCGGGTGCCGCATCACGGCATCGACGTGGTGGACCCCGGCACCCGATACAGCGCCGGGCACTTCGCCCGCGACGGCGTCGGCTGGCTCGATGAGATCCGTGCGCGCGACAAGCTGCCGGTGGTGGTGGGTGGCACCGGCCTATATGTACGTGCGCTCGCGGAGGGCCTGTTCGCCGAGCCCCCACTCGACTCCGGTAAGCGCCGCTCTCTCGACGCGTGGACGGCCCGTTTGGAGCCCATCGAGCTGCTGCGGTGGGCGGCCCGGCTGGACCCCGGCTTTCGGGGAGGCGGCCGGCAGCGGGCGGCGCGGGCCATCGAAGTGGCGCTCCTGACCGGCCGCCCCCTTTCTTATTGGCAACAGGCCGCCCGAGCCCGGGGAGCGCTCGACCCATGGTACATTGTTCTGACCGCTCCTCGCCCGGTGCTCCACCAGCGCATCTTCCACCGCGCCGCGGAGATGGTACGCCGGGGGCTGATTGAGGAGGTGGCGGCGGTGCTGGCGGAGGGGCATGGCCCGCATACGCCAGGGCTGGACGGGATCGGCATTCGTGAGGCGGTCGAGTACCTGCACGGTCTGAGGGCTCGGGATTCGGTAGCCGAGGCGATCGCTATCGGAACCCGCCAGTACGCCAAGCGACAGCAGACCTGGTTCCGGCACCAGCTCGCCGGAAACCTGGTGACCGTAGACGCTACCCGCCCGCCGGAAAAGCTCGCGGGTGAGATCGCCGGCCTGTGGGAGAGGAGTGGGTGCTAGGCTGTGCAGGCGCTAGTCGCCAGTCGCCAGTCGCCAGGTCCCAGTCGGTACTATGCCAATAGCCCGTAGCCCATAGCCTTCATGAAAATCGGCATTACCTGCTACCCCACATACGGTGGATCGGGGGCCGTCGCGACCGAGCTGGGTCTGGAGCTGGCGCGCCGGGGCCATGAGGTGCACTTCATCACCTACGATTCTCCGTTCCGCCTGCGGGGATACAGCGAGCGGGTCTTCTTCCATCAGGTCGACACCCGCATGGGACGGTACCCGCTCTTCGATCATTTCCCGTATACGCTGGCACTGGCCTCCAAGCAGCATGAAGTCGTGCTTCGCGAAGAGCTGGAAGTGCTTCATGTGCACTACGCGATCCCGCATGCAACCACCGCGTACCTCGCCCGCGAGATGTTGAAGAGCGAGCGATCGCTCCGGATCATTACTACCCTGCACGGGACCGACATCACGCTTGTGGGTCAGGAGTCGAGCTTCTATGCCATCACCAAATTCTCCATCGAGCAGTCCGATGGCGTTACCGCCGTCTCCAACTACCTGCGGGACGAGACCTACCGGGCGTTCGGCTGCGACACCTGTGACGTGAGGGTGGTCCCAAACTTCGTGAACCTCCAGGAGTACCGACCGGGAGAGCCGGGGTCTCGGCAAAAAATGGCGCCTGAAGGTCACAAGGTGATCACCCACGTATCGAACTTTCGAGAGGTCAAGCGGGTCAAGGACGTGGTCCGGGTCTTTGCCCGTATCCGCCGGGCCATGCCGGCTACGCTCGTCATGATCGGAGACGGGCCGGACCGGGTGGATGCCGAAAACGAGGCGCGTGACCTCCTGGTGGCCGACGACGTGCGGTTCCTGGGCCGGCTGGACTCGGTGGCGTCGCTCCTTCAAGCCAGCGATCTCTTCATCCTGCCTTCACAGACGGAGTCATTCGGGCTGGCCGCGCTGGAGGCCATGGCCTGCGGCGCTCCCGTGGTGGCCAGCCGAGCCGGTGGCCTCCCCGAGGTCATCGACGACGGGGTCAACGGCATCCTGGAGCCGGTCGGGTCGGTGGAGGCGATGGGCCGGCGAGCCGTGGAGCTGCTGCGAGATCCCGAGAAGCATGCCGCGATGCGCACCGCGGCGTTGGCCAAGGCCGAGCAGTTCTCAGCCAACAGCATCGTGCCGATGTATGAAGCCTTCTACCGCGAGATCCTCGATTGAGGCGGCTGCGTGTCGCCTGAACTGTTGCTGAAGGCCGCCCTCCTGGGCCTCGTCGAAGGGGCCACCGAGTTCATTCCGGTTTCGTCGACCGGCCACCTCATCGTCGCCAGCCACTGGCTGGGCCTGGTGGATGAACGGGCCAAGACATTCGACATCTTCATTCAGCTGGGTGCGATCCTGGCGATCGTGTGGATCTATCGAGTCCGGCTCACGCAGGCCCTGGTGCGAGCCCGACAGGATCGGGCCAGCCGCCGGTTCCTGGTGAACCTGGCCATCGCCTTTCTGCCGGCGGCGATCGTCGGCTTCCTGACCCACGACTGGATCAAGAGCCGGCTCTTCAACCCGGCTGTGGTGGCGGTGGCGCTGGTGCTGGGAGGTATCATCATCCTCCTGATCGAGCGATGGTCGCCGAGGCCGGCCGTGGATGATGTCAACCACGTGCCCCCGCGAACCGCTCTCGGCATAGGCCTGGCCCAGGTTCTGTCGCTGATTCCCGGGACGTCCCGGTCCGGCGCCACCATCATGGGCGGCTATGTTCTGGGTCTGTCACGCACGGCGGCGACGGAGTTCTCTTTCTTTCTGGCAATACCGGTGATGCTCGCCGCCACAACGTACGACCTGGCCAAGAGCTGGGCCGTCCTTTCCCCCGGCGATATACCCATGTTCGCCGTGGGATTCCTGGTATCGTTCGGGTCCGCTGTTATCGTGGTGAAGGCCTTCCTCGCCTACGTTTCCGGCCACAGCTTCGCGGTGTTCGCCTGGTATCGCATCATCTTCGGGCTTCTGCTCTGGTTCACGTTATGAGCCCGGAAGTCTACCAGTTCGAGCGCGTCGCCTCCACCATGGATCTGGTGCACCAGCTGGCGACGGACGGTGCTGAAGCGGGAACCGCGGTCATCGCCGGTGAACAGCTCGAGGGGCGGGGATCCCGGGGCCGCTCGTGGCATTCGCCACCAGGCGGATTGTGGCTGAGTGTTCTATTTCGGCCGCCGACACTCGAGGGCCTGGAGGTAATGAGTCTTCGCGTCGGCATGGCAGTGGCCGATGCGGTCGATGCCTTTGTTCCTGAATCGCTGCAGTTGAAATGGCCCAACGATCTCATGCTCCGGGGTCGCAAGGTCGGTGGCGTGCTCTGCGAGGCTCGCTGGCAGGGCGACAGCCTCGGCTGGATCGCCGTCGGTGTGGGAATGAACGTCCGCAATGGTACACCGGATGAGCTGAGTTCGGTGGCCACTTCGCTCGGCGCGGACCAGCCGGCGCTCACCCCGGAGATGCTGGCGCCCCGGGTGCTGGCTGCGCTCCGACAGCTCGACCTCGGCCGCCGGCAGCTCTCGCGCCCCGAGTTGAAGCAGTTCGCGGTTCGGGACTGGCTTCGAGGCCGGCTGATCCGCCGACCCGTGGCCGGCACAGTCCGGGGACTCTCGGAGGACGGAGCCCTGCTGGTGCTCACGGCAGCCGGGACCGATATCTCGCTCCGCAGTGGCTCGGTGGAGCTCGCTGACTCTCCTACGGCCGGAACCTCCGATCATGCTGCTCACGCTTGATATCGGCAACACTGAGATCACGGTCGGGCTTTTCCAGGGCACCGATCTGGAGGCTCACTGGCGTCTGACCACCAATCCCGACCGCACGCCGGACGAGTGGGGCAGCGCCATTGGGGGGTTCCTGGTCCAAAGCGGACACTCGCCCAACGAGGTTCGCGCCGTCTGCCTCGCGTCGGTTGCGCCGGCCACTACCCAGAGTGTGGTCGAGGGAGTGACCCTTTCCACCGGTTGCGCCGGCGTGGCTGTGGACGCGCGCTCCCCGCTACCGGTGGTTCTCGACGTGGATGAGCCGATGACAGTTGGAGCCGATCGCATCGTGAACGTCCTGGCGGCAGTGGAACTGTTTCGTGCCGACAGCCTGGTGGTGGACTTCGGCACTGCGACGACATTTGACTGCGTCACCGCGGATGCGCGATTCATCGGCGGTGCCATCATGCCGGGACTTCGCACCTCTGCTGATCAGCTCACCCGCCGTGCCGCCAAGCTGCCGGCCACGGAGCTGCGGGCGCCAAGCCGCGTCATAGGCCGGCGCACTGAGGAGTGTATCCAGGCCGGGGTGCTCTTCGGCGCCGCCGACGCTGTGGATGGAATGGTCCGACGGATCACGGCGGAGTGGCCCGGAGGAGGTCGTCCTCGCGTGGTAGCCACGGGAGGTCTCGCCCCGGTCATCGCTCCGCTGACCACGACGATCGAGCTCACCGATCCCGATCTCACCCTGCGCGGGTTGCGTATCGCGGCCAGGCACCTCGGCCTGGAGTGGTAACGCCGGCGCGCAGAGCAGGGTATCGCCTGTTTGGCCCCACTTTCGACTACCTGCTGCATACACGACCCGCCGAGTGGCCGATCATGGCCGCCCACACCCTGGTTGGATACCTCCTTGCCGTCGGCCTCGACGGGGCGCTGAACGGCCAGCGGCTGGGAGCCGCCGTTCTCGGACTCGGTCTCTGGGTGGTGTGTCTCAACGGTGGCACCCTCGCGCTCAACAGCGCGTACGACCGCGACGAGGATGATATCGCGTATCTGAGGCAGCCCCCGCCACCGCCCCGGCACTTGGCCGGTTTTGCCGTCGCCCTCATGTTGGCCGGTCTTTGGGGCAGTCTTGCACTCCCCATCGGTTACCGGCTCGCGTATCTGGTGTGCCTGGTGCTCTCGGTGCTCTACTCCGTCCCCCCTTTCCGGTTGAAATCGGTTCCTGGTGCCGACTGGCTCATCAACATGTGGGGGTTCGGTACGCTCACTCCATACGCAGGATGGGCGGCCACCGGCCTGCCGTTAGGGCCCGCGGCGGTGCTCATCTTGATCGGCTTCGGGCCGCTGTTCGCGGCCCTGTATCCGCTCACCCAGATCTACCAATTCGAGGAGGATTCCCGCCGGGGAGATCGGACCCTGGCACGAACTCTGGGCATCAAGCGCAGCTTGCTGGTATCCATTGGCGCCGCTGTGCTCGGCTTCGCGCTGTTTGCCACCGCGGGGAAACTTGCCGGTTGGGGACCGGATGACAGCTGGCGCTGGGGTGCGTTGGCCGTCAGCGCCGCGGCCTGGGGACTCCTGTTGTTGCGGTGGCTCAACCGGCACCGCGAGATGACGGGACGAGACCACCAGCGCGGGATGTACCGGGCCCTCGGCGTCTGGGCTCTGACCGATGTCGCCTTGGTGCTCGCCTGGGCTGCCTGACGGCGACCCTTGGCCGGGCAACGGCGGCCCCGGTATACTTTGAGAACTTCCCACCCTCACCGGAGACGGCATGAGCTCGACGGCGGAACTGAAGGGCGAATACGACCTTACTCGGGTGCCGATGATCGTGCAGGGCGCTGTCAAGCTGGGACTACTGGAGAGCATCCTGGTGCTGCTGTTCGCGGTGGCTTCCCGTTTCCTGGCAGGCATTGCGGAGGTCTTTGTCTGTGGAGTCGTCCTGATCGCCGGGCTGGCGGCCGTTACCCTGCTGCCCGGGCTGTGGACCCGGGCTCGTACTATTGAAGGCATCGCGGGTGCTGCCGGTATTGGCCTCGCCGCAGCCGGCGTGTTCCTCCTGGTGGATGTTGCGCTGCTGCAGAACATCGGGACCTACACCAACCGTTGGTACGAGGTCGGTGGAGGCAGCAACTGGTGGTATCACCCCGTGTGGTGGATGGTGGGCACCTTTCTTCCGTGGCTGGGTGCCTGGATTCTGGCCAACCAGACGGTGCGCGGCGGCCGTCCCGCGCCGCTGATCGGCTTTGCCATCGCTGTGGGCGCCGCCGTTGTGGTGGCTGCCGCCGCCGTCGTAATTGGATTTCCCGGTGCGAGGTGGACCCTTCCCACCTTTGCCATCGCCTTCCTCCCGGGGCTGATCCTGGCCACTGTCCTCACTGCCGTGGGGGCGCGTCGCGCCTGAGCCGATGCGTTGGGTCCGCCTCCTCTTCCGCATCTTCGGATGGCTGCTCACGCCCTTTCTGGCGTGGGCAGCTTCATTTTTCGGAGCTGTTCTGGGAGCGTTGCTGGCCCTGAAGCTGGAGGACCCAGTCCGGGGACTGGCCGTCACGGCGGTGTGCGGCGGTATCGCCGGATTCACCTGCCTCATCGCCTGGCTGCACTACCTCCGTCGGTCGCCGGAAATCCGGGAAGTACTGGCGGTAACAGAGGACGGCACGCCCGACACCACGGAATTCGAGGTGGACCCGGTCGATGAGCTGCCGGCGCCCGCTCCGCAGAATCCCGAAGCTTCGCGTGCCGGCACGTAGTATTTGCGGGAGTTTCCCCTGGCTCCTCATGCTGGGTGGAGCGAGTTCCCTCCCGGCATGCACTGCTCCGGCGATAGACCGCCCCTCTGGAAGTGCCGCCGAGCGTACCCCGCGGACGGCGGATTCGCTGGTGCTGACCAGCCCCCACGGCGCGCAGGTCTGGTTCACGCTGGCCCGAAGCGCAACCGGTTCCGGCGGTCAGGCGTGTGTGGAACGAGGACTGGAGATCCGTAGCCAGGGGAGAAAGATCCCGGTGCCGCTGCTGTACACCGGTGTGCCTCCAGTCCTGGTGAACGACTCGACTATGCGCGCCGTGCTCTGGACTCACTGTCAACCTGGGGACGTCTATCTGGTGAACCTCAACAGCGGGCAGCCGGTGCGCGACAAGGCGAAGCAGGCCTCATGACCGGGTCATCACGCCGGGCTCTGCTTGCCACGCTCTCGGTGAATCTCCTTCTCCACCTACCGAGCACTCTTCACGCCCAGGACGTCGAGGCCCGGATAGGCCAGTTCTACGATGGAGGCGGCTGGGTCTCATACCGGCTCGGTGTCACGCGTCCGTTGGGCGGGATTTTTCGCTATCAAATGCACGCGGATGTGCTTCGCGGCGTGGATGGTATCGGCGGCTTCGCCGGTCCTGGGCTGGATCTGAGTGCATTCAGAACCGGTCCGGAAGGACCCTATCTGGTCGCTGGGATCAGCGGCGGGCTGGGATCGGAGAGCTCCAGCAGCTACAACGACGTCTGGGGCTCCTGGTCGGCCGGGGCCGGT
Organism: uncultured Gemmatimonadales bacterium; assembly: GCA_963840165.1. Lineage (GTDB taxonomy): Bacteria > Gemmatimonadota > Gemmatimonadetes > Gemmatimonadales > GWC2-71-9 > CAVVWJ01. The sequence continues at coordinate 77,240 of CAWIXT010000002.1, read as the reverse complement.
TACGACGTGTCTCCCCTTTCGTTTCTCTCGCTCGGACTGGAGGGACGTTGGCGACAACTTTCGCTGGGAGACCACAGCGGCTTCGAAGCGGCCCTGGGGCTGGCGTTGCATCTGGGCGGCGCCAAGGACGAGCCTGGACCCCGGGTTCCACCGGTCACTATGGAAAGCCCGACATCGACCGCGCCAGGGGCGGGCGCCGGACCGCGCGGTCCGCCCCGGAATCTGAATGACTCCATCGTCGCGACCGCCACCGAAGCGATGGGCCGACCCTATACCTACGGCGGCACCGGCGAGGATGGAGGCGGCTTCGATTGCTCCGGCCTGATCCAATACTCGTACGGCAAGCACGGGATCGTCCTGCCTCGGCGAAGTACCGACCAGGCCAGAGAGGGCAGAAAGATCGAGCGGAAGCTCAAACTACTGGCGCCCGCGGATATCCTGACGTTCTCGAATCGGGGCGGGAAGGTGAGTCATGTGGGATTGTATATCGGTGAGGGGCGCTTCATCCACAGCGCGACACGCGGTGTACAGGTGAGCGTATTGAGCCCCGACGATCCCTATGGACGCTGGTGGTACAAGCGCTGGGTGGGCGTGCGGCGGATCGTCAGATGATCCTCCGCGTCCCCCGTGGTTGGCTGCAAACCCCGTCCTCCTCACTTCGCCCCTTCTGATCTCACCTGTTGTTTTCCGCCAACCCTCGCGGGCCAGCCGACTTGCCTCTGACCTCCTGAATGCCCGCTTGACAGCAGGGGGGAACTCTATATCTTTTCGGTCTTAGCACTCTCACCGCCTGAGTGCCAACTTATTCAAGCGCAAGTACTTAGAATTACCAACACCCAAGTCGTGGAGTCGCACACATGGCAACTGCTACCAAGGCTAAGCCCACCCTCAAGCTGCAGCCCCTGGAAGACCGGGTCGTCATCATGCCATCGGACGAGGCAGAGACGATGCGCGGAGGTCTCTACATCCCCGACACTGCCAAGGAGAAGCCGACCCAGGGAGAAGTCATCGCTGTGGGCCCCGGCCGGGTCGAAAAGGGTCAGCGGATCCCGATGGACCTCAAGGTGGGCGATAACGTGATCTACGGCAAATACAGCGGCACGCCGTTTCAGCTCGGCGGCGATGAAGTGATCATCATCAAGGCCTCCGACGTTCTGGCGAAGATCAGCTAACGAACCCGTGGGGGAGACCGGCGCAGCCGGCTCGATCCACATTCATCAGGAGATCCAGACATGGCAGCTAAAGAGCTTCTCTTCAACACCGAAGCCCGTACCAAGCTCAAGAGGGGCATTGACGCGCTGGCGGAGGCGGTGAAGGTCACGCTCGGCCCCAAGGGCAGAAACGTCGTCATCGACAAGAAGTTCGGCTCGCCAACGGTCACCAAGGACGGCGTGACCGTGGCCAAGGAAATCGAGCTGAGCGATCCAATCGAGAACATGGGCGCGCAGATGGTCAAAGAGGTTGCCACCAAGACCTCTGATCTCGCCGGCGACGGCACCACCACCGCCACCGTCCTGGCCCAGGCGATCTTCCGTGAAGGTCTGAAGAACGTCACCGCGGGGGCCAACCCGATGGAGCTGAAGCGGGGCATTGACCGCGCGGTTGAGGCCGTAGTCGAGCAGCTCAAGTCCATCTCGGCTCCGTCGGCCGGCAAGAAGGAGATTGCCCAGGTCGGTACCATCTCCGCAAACAACGACAAGGAGATCGGGAACCTGATCGCCGAGGCCATGGAGAAGGTCGGCAAAGACGGTGTCATCACGGTGGAAGAGGCCAAGGGCCTGGAGACCACGCTCGAGACCGTCGAGGGCATGCAGTTCGACCGAGGCTATCTCTCGCCTTACTTCGTCACCGACCCCGAGAAGATGGAGGCGGTGCTCGATGACCCCTACATCCTGATCCACGACAAGAAGATCTCCGCCATGAAGGAGCTGCTGCCGCTGCTGGAGAAGACGGCGCAGAGCGGCAAGCCCCTCCTCATCATCGCGGAGGACGTGGAAGGTGAGGCGCTCGCCACCCTGGTAGTCAACAAGCTCCGGGGTACGCTGAAGGTGGCGGCCGTGAAGGCGCCCGGGTTCGGTGATCGGCGTAAAGAGATGCTGCGTGACATCGCTGTCCTCACCGGTGGCCAGGTGATCTCGGAAGAGCTCGGCTTCAAGCTGGAGAACGCCACGCTGAACGATCTGGGTCGTGCCAAGCGGGTCGTGGTGGACAAGGACAACACCACCATCGTGGATGGCCGGGGCAAGTCTGACGCCATTCAGGGCCGCATTGCCGAGATCCGTGGTGCCATCGAGAAGAGCACCAGCGACTACGATCGCGAGAAGCTTCAGGAGCGGTTGGCCAAGCTCTCCGGGGGCGTAGCGGTGATTAACGTCGGCGCAGCGACCGAGACCGAGATGAAGGAAAAGAAGGCTCGGGTCGAGGATGCGCTTCACGCCACTCGCGCTGCTGTCGAAGAGGGCATCGTTCCGGGCGGCGGTGTTGCCCTGGTCCGAGCCCAGGGAGCGCTGGATAAGGTGAAGGGCACTGACGACGAGAGGATCGGCGTTGAGATCGTGCGGCGCGCGCTTGAGGAGCCCATCCGGATGATCGCGCAGAACGCCGGCGCCGAGGGCTCGATCGTGGTCGCGCGGGTAAAGGAGTCGAAGGACAAGAACTTCGGCTACAACGCCGCCAACGACACCTACGAAGACCTGGTCAAGGCCGGCGTCATCGACCCGACCAAGGTCACCCGGACGGCGCTTCAGAACGCGGCGTCGATCGCGGGCCTGCTTCTCACCACCGAGTGCGTGGTGGTCGAGAAGAAGGAAGACAAGCCGGCTCCGGCCGCGCCTCCGGGCGGTGGCATGGGCGGCATGTACTAGAGCGGCCAAACTTAGAGCGGGGCTGTTTCCCGCTCTAAGTTTGCTGCCGCTCTTGTATCCTGAGCGTAGCGAAGGATCCCAGTTAAGCGCCCCGGAAACCCGGGGCGTTTTTCTTGGGCTGCATGGCGTATTTCACCAGCCAACGTTTATCGCGGCACTGCAGAGTCCGGCACCTCCGGTCCGCCAACCACTTAACTCCTCTCGCAGTTGGTACGACAAATGCCGCTCGTCCAACATCCCCGCAGCCGTCTCACATACGAGCGCACGGAGTTGCATGCCCAAGCCACCTCCGAAACGAGAGCCGGATCCGATGTCGCACGTGGTGGATCGGCTGCTGGCGCAGTTGCCCGGTCTCCACGGAGTGTCAGACAACGACCACGCTCGTACTCGCAACGTTATGACTACGCCGGTCCGCTACGTCACGGCGACGGGGCGAAGCGATCCACCTACTGTTATGGGTCTGTGGGGCCGGATTGCGCTCGGTGCCACCGCGGGGGCCATGATGCTGGGGTGGCCCTATTTTCACGACTGTGGACTGCCGCTCTTCGGCTACCTGGTAGCCCTCCTCGCCATCATGGGCGCCGGCGTCTGGACCGCCATCATTGCCTGGCAGCTGCGCAGCCCGATGGCTCACACGGTCTCCCTTCTTCTGCTCTTCTGGGGGTTCCTGCTGGCATCAAGCGAGGTGTTGCCGCGCACCGGGTACGCGGCGGTCAGCGCCAGCTGGCAGTGCCCGGTGCCGGACGACGGACCGTCCTGGATGCGCTGGTTTGGCGGACCGGAGAGTTGAGCGAGGGGGACGAGAGTTACAGCGCCAGCGCCAGTTGGACTCCGCCTCGCTGCATTACCAGGATGGGCGCAAGCGGGCGATCCTGATCCGCCACGTGAAGGGCGCCTCGAAACCCGGCTCTGCGGAGGGCGGGTGCCACCGTGGCCCTGGCATCGGCGGCAGTGTTGCAGTGCTCGCTGAGATGGGCCAGCACCACCGCGCGGAGTCCCGGGTGGTGGAGCTCGGCCAGCAGCTGAGCCGCGGCCCGGTTCGATAGGTGGCCGGTCGAGCCTGCAATCCTCCGCTGCACCACCGGCGGGTAGTCGCTGGTCCGCAGCTGAAACTCGTCGTGATTCGCTTCCAGTACAATAGCGTGAACTCCCCGAAGCAAGTATCGCAGCGCGGTAGTGGGCCGGCCGAAATCGTAGGCCACGCCGATGCTGGTTCCGTCAGAGCCCCGCACAACCATGGCCAGCGGCTCCGCGGCGTCGTGACTGGTGGCACAGGCCTCTATATGGAATGGCCCCACCTCCACCTTGGTGCAGAGACCGAGCGAGCGATGCTCGGCATCGCTGCTGCTGGTGCCGAGCCGGGCCCAGGTGCCTGGTGCAGTGAGCACCGGTACCCGTAGCCGGCGGGCCAGCCGTAATGCTCCGCAGGCGTGATCGCCGTGCTCGTGGGTGAGAGCGATGCCGGCCACCATTGCCAGGTCCAGGCCTGCGGCCTCCGCTCGGCGCTCGATCTCCCGCGCACTGAACCCGGCATCGATCAGTAGAGCCCTGCCGTCGGCCTCGACGGCAAAACAGTTTCCGCGGGAGCCGGACCCGAGCACATAGAGCGTGATCACCCCCGGGCGCTCCGCTGGTAGGTGAGCCGCAGCGACTCCCTGCGTTCGGCCGAGAAGGCCACGTTACGCCGTGCGAGCACCCGTTCGGCCACCCGGAGAAATCCGACTTCAGTCATGCGCTCTCCCGTGCATCCCCAGGCAAATGGCGGGATGTACCTGGGCGACATCGGAGCTCCAAAGACGTTGGCGCCGACGGACACTACGGTTCCGGTTCCCAGCATCGTTCCGATTGCGGTTTTCGCATGGTCGCCGATGAGGCTGCCGACGTTGATGCGACCGGTTTCAATCCGCTCGCCCTCCACCTCCAGCCGGACTGTTCCGTAGGTGTTTTTCAAGTTTGACGTCGTGGTGCCGGCTCCGAGATTGACCCAGTGTCCCAGGATGCTATGTCCCACGAATCCGTCGTGGCTCTTATTGCTGTAGCCCAGGAAGACGCTGGCCGAGACCTCACCCCGTACCCGACACTCCGGCCCAAAAACCGATCCCCGCACGAAGCCGCCGAGCACCTTGGTACCGGGTCCAACGTAGGTGGGGCCTTCGATCCGGGTGCCGCTTCGGATCTCGGAGCCCTGGTCGGCGACCACCGCGCCTTGCCGTACGTCGAAGACGACCCCGGGCTCTACCACTGCGCCCAAACACACCACATGGCTGGGGTCTCCGAGCACAGTGCTCCCCACGGGGACTCCATCGCTGGGCGCCGCCATGAAATCGGCACAGTCGGCAACCAGAAACGTCTCCAGGGCGGTGAGCAGGTCGTACCCGCCTTGCAGCAGCACGCCTTCGATCTCCTGGGCGGGACCCTGCTCGTGGGGCGCGCTCCACCGCTCACCGGCAGGCACGACCCAGCCGACGGTTTCCTCCCGATGAGTGAGACGCCGGGTCTGGCGATCGGGAGTCACGGGGCTGCCGGTCGGCGCGAACCAGGCCGCACCAATGATGGCCGGACCCTTTATCACCGACAGGGCCTCAACCGCCGGCTCGTCGCCTTCGCTGAAGCCGGCCACATGGCTTCCCACGATGGCTGTGGCATCGTTCCCGGCCGCCGCCTCCCAGCGTTCCCGCACGCGCCAGATTCCGGCCCGCAGCTCTGCCAGGGGCCGTACACCCGCAAACGGAGCCCAGGCCGCGCCCGGCGATTCCGGCTCCAGCACATATAGCGAGTTCACGAGTGCACGTCACGGATGTCGGGTGGGAGCGTGTCGAGCAGCTGTTTCATGGAGGCGGCGCGCTTGGTGGGCATGATCAGGATCCGTCCGTTGGCCTGAACCACGATCAGATCCTGAACCCCGCTGAGCACGACCGCATCCCGATCGGCCCACACGATGCAATCTCCCGACTCGTGCAACGCTGCGGTCCCCACCACGACGTTCCCGTCGGGGTCCTTGGGACGGACCCGGGTCAGCGCCTGCCAGGTGCCGATGTCGTCCCAGGCAAATGCCCCGCTGACGACGGCCACCGCGGAGCTCCGCTCCAGCACGCCCACGTCGATGGAGATGGGGGTCACGTCCCGGAAGAACCCGCTTACGTCTCCACCCCGCAACGCGGGAATGAAGGGGGCCACTTCCGGAGTGTGTGCCTTTACCTCAGTCATCAGGCGGTCGGCCGTCCAGGCAAACAGCCCGCTGTTCCAGAGCGCGCCGGCAGCCATGAGGTCGAGGGCAGTTGCCGCGTCAGGCTTTTCCGAGAACCGCGCCACCGTCCGGGCGCCATCGTCCAACGGAGCGCCGGGCACGATATAACCGAATCCGGTCTCGGGCCGGGACGGTACTACGCCGACCGTTACGAGGCGGTCGTGTGCGCGCGCCGTAACCAGGGCCAGTTCGGCGGTGCGGCGGAAGGCTGCCGCATCGCCGACGGCCCAATCCGCGTGGAGAGACAGTACCTCCGCCTCCGGGTCGCGACGCTGCGCTTCGGCGGTGGCCCATATGAGCGCGGGAGCCGTGGAGGCGGCGCGGGTCTCCACCAGGATATTCGCCGCCGGGAGACCGAGACGCTGCTGCAGGCGGGACGCCAGTGCCGCCCCGGTAACTACCAGGATGCGCTCGCGTGGAATCAGCCCCGCGAGCCGCTCTACCGACTCCTCGGCCGTGGACGTCGAGCCGGCCAGCGGCAACAACTGCTTCGGATTCTCGGGGGTGCTCAGCGGCCAGAACCGGGTGCCGGATCCGCCCGCGAGGATGACAGCCCATCTCATGGCAGCGGGGCAGCGGGGCAGCGGGGCAGGGTCGGCACTCTGCGCATGATAATCAGAACCCCCCAGAAGACGCTTGGCGGAAGAAGCTGATGAGATCGGGCGGAAATGTATATGCCGAGTGGGAGTGTTGTAGCGCCGATCTGCCCCGCTGCCCCGCTGCCCCGCTGCCCCGCCTACAACAGCGCCGCGAGCGCCGGGCGGTGTTGCCGCAGATCGTACAGCAGTTCGCCAATGTTGGCGTCCGATCCGGCCAGAATAGCGAGGCAGTCTCCGGCGCCGATCTGGGCGACGACCAGGAGTCCCCGCTCGAAGTCCAGCACCGCGGTGCGAAGGGCCCCTCGGCCCGAGCCCAATCCCAGTCGGTTGGCGTACTGCGCCAGGGTGGCGGTGAGCGCCGCCAGTGGCTCGGCCTCGAAAGGCTGGCGGGACGCATGTTCGATCGGCAGACCATCGGCGCTCAATACGAGCACCGCTTCAACGCCATCCCGATCCATGAGGCGGCGGACGACTTCTGCTAAGCCAGCCACGGCGACGCCTCCGGCGTGGGTTGAAAGTCAGCGCAACGTATGAGTCGCCATCAGTGAAGTCAACAACGGCGTGCCGAGGTGTTTCTACCGCCCTCAGGTTGACCCCTATTCTCCCGGGGCTTAACCTTCCCGCTCCATGCGATCATTCTTCTGGTTCCTCCTGGTTTTCAGTCTCGCTTCGGCGGCCTGCAACGACTCGAACGACCTTCCCGACGCCACCATCGAGAACATCGAGCGCATCGATACCTTGTGGGCTCTAATCGATACCCCGGTGTCGACGCCGAGTGGCTATTCCGTCGAAGGCAGCCGCCGGGTCCGCACCGATCTCAGCGTCGATTTCGATTTCGCCTACAACCGCCAGACTGACGGCCAGCGCGTCTTCCTCCCTCGGGCCGGGCTCGGCATCGACACTGCCAACACCGTCAATCCGGGGTTTGTGGCGCAGACGGAGAGCTTCGAGGCCATCACGACCCCACCGGGCGACGGGTATGTGACCGAGACTCCGGTGCCGATCGCGCCGGGGGAGCGCTACGTGGTCCGAAGCCGTGTTACCTGCAGTGCCGGCGTCCCCAAGTACGCCAAGATGGAGATTCTCGGATTCGACGACTCCCTGCGGATCGTCACCTTCAGGATTCTCGTCAACGATAACTGCGGGTTCAGGAGCCTGGAACCCGGTCTCCCAGACCAGTAGGTGATCGACCTCAAGCGTCTCCGGCAGGACCCCGCCGGGAGCCGCGCCAGCCTCATGCGCCGCGGCGATCCCGGTGTCGCGGCCCTCATCGATGCCATTCTCGAGCTCGATCGCCGCCGGCGCGATCTCCTGGTCCGCACCGAAACCCTCAAGGCGGAACGAAACGCGGCCAGCGATGAAGTGGCCCGGAGAAAGCGCGCCGGAGAGTCTGCGGCCGATCTCATGGAGCGGCTCAAGGCCTCAGGTGACGAAGTGAGGCTGCTTGACGTCCAGCTGCGCGAGATCGAAGCCGAGCTGGATGGGCTGGCGCTGAGCCTGCCGAACTTTCTCGATGAACGGGTTCCCGATGGGGACGCGTCGGCCAACCGCCTGGTGCGCAGCTGGGGGGAAGTGCCGGTCCTGGATTTCGTGGCCAAACCGCACTGGGAGCTGGGGGTCTCCCTGGGTCTGCTCGATCTGGCGGCCGGGGTGAAAGTCGCAGGCTCCGGTTTTCCCCTGTTCACGGGGATGGGTGCGCGACTGGGTCGCGCGCTGGCAGGCTTCATGCTCGATCTGCACACCCGGGAGCACGGCTACCTCGAGATCGCGCCGCCCTACCTCGTCAACCGTGCCAGCCTCACCGGCACGGGACAGCTGCCGAAGTTCTCCGAGGAGGTCTACACCTCTCCATCCGATGACCTGTTCCTGATCCCGACGGCCGAGGTGCCCGTCACGAACATTCATCGGGACGACATCCTCGAGGCCCGCGCCCTTCCGGTCAGCTACGTCTCTCACACTCCCTGCTTTCGACGTGAGGCCTTCTCCCATGGGAAGGACACCCGCGGATTGATCCGGGTCCACCAGTTCGACAAGGTGGAGCTGGTACGCCTGGTCCGCCCGGAAGAATCGGCGGCGGAACACGAGCGTATCACCGCGCATGCCGAGGCGATCCTGCAGCGCCTGGGGCTGCCCTATCGGGTCATCGAGTTGGCCGCGGGGGATACCGGCTTCGCCAGTGCCCGCACCTATGATATCGAGGTATGGGCCGCCGGGGTGGGCGGATGGCTGGAGGTGTCGAGCTCCAGCACGTTCACCGACTTTCAGGCACGTCGAGCGAACCTCCGCTACCGGCCCGCGGCCAAGGCTAAACCCGAGTTCGTGCACACCCTGAACGCCTCGGGCGTTGCATTCCCGCGCACTATCATCGCCCTCCTGGAGAACAACCAAGCGGCTGACGGATCGGTGCGAGTGCCGGAGGCGCTGGTGCCGTATCTCGGCACCGACCGCTTGCTGCCGAGTGGGTAGTGATCGGCTTCAGCGGCTGGCGCCCACCATGGTGGTGGCGCTCGTTGCGCTGCTTGCCGGATTGAGCTTCGGCACTGGCGTCCTGATCTTCCGCCACTTCAAGGCCGACGCTTCCGCCACCAGCCGCCTGTATTCCGGCGTCTTCGGCGGCCTGAATAACCCACGCCCCGGCGCTGAGGCGGAAGCCCTGCTCCGTTTGGGCGAGCAAGTCCGGGCTCTGGGGCTGCCGCTGGTGGTAACTGACACGGCAGGGCGGGTAACCGCGGCGGCGAACCTGCCCTTCGAGGCCGCGCTCGATGATCCGAGGGTGAAAGCGTATGCCGGCCGACTCGACCGGCAGAACCCGCCGATCACCGACGCCGCCATCGGGACGGTCCACTACGGCCCGTTGCCGGCCCAGCGAAACCTGATCGCCCTGGCAGTGCTGCAAGGACTCACCATTGCCGTCATGGTGGGGGTCGCGGTATTCGCCTATCGGAGCGCAATGTCGGCGCAACGAGACCGCTTGTGGGTGGCGATGGCCCGGGAGGCGGCGCACCAGATGGGCACCCCGCTCACCAGTCTGCAGGGCTGGATCGAGCGGGTCCGCAGCCGGGCCACACCGCCACCCGGTCTGGCCGATCACCTGAGCGCCGACGCCGAGCGGCTGGATCGGGTGGCTCAGCGGTTCGAGCGAATCGGCAATCCGGCCAAGCGTGAGCCGATCGGGCTCGGAGCCCTGGCCGACCGGGTAGCCGGTTACTTTCGGCCTCGATTGCCTCGTCACGCGAACATGATCGACCTGCGAGTGGAGGCCGCCGGCGCCGGCCCCACCGTACTGGGAGATCCGGTGCTGCTCGAGTGGGCCCTGGAGTCGCTGGTGAAGAACGCGATCGATGCCCTGCAAGGCCGCCCCGGCGCGATTATCCTGCGAATCGGTGCCGAGGACAGTATGGCCGCACTTCGGGTCATTGACGATGGTCCCGGTGTGGCCAAGGAGCTGCGCCGCACGTTGTTCGAGCCCGGCAGGACCACCAAGCGCGGAGGCTGGGGGATCGGACTCGCGCTCGCGCGTCGGGTGGTTGAGGACGCGCATGGGGGCACGCTGATGTTGGAGCCAACCGAGAAGGGAGCCTGCTTCCTGATGCGCATCCCGTTGGCCGCGCGGGAAACATGATCGAGACCCCCGAGCGCGGAGTGGAGCACGCCCTGAATCCCGCCCAGCGGGAGGCGGTCGAGCACGTCCACGGGCCCCTGTTGGTCCTGGCGGGCGCCGGATCGGGCAAGACCCGCGTCCTGACCACCCGGATCGCCGGGTTGATCGACCGGCATGGCGTGCCGCCCGATCAGATTTTCGCCGTGACCTTCACCAACAAGGCCGCCGGCGAAATGAAACACCGGATCGGTCAACTCCTGAGCCGGGATCCGTCGGGTCTGTGGATCGGAACTTTCCATTCCCTCTCGGCCCGTCTGCTCCGCCGGGAGGCGCCGTTGCTGGGTTTCAACCGCCAGTTCACCATCTACGATGAGGACGACCGCCTCAGCCTCATCCGCCGCCTGATGGATCAGCAGGGCCATTCCGTGAAGCAGTATCCGCCCAAGGCGGTGCAGGCGGTCATCTCCGCGGCCAAGAATCGGATGATGAGTCCCTCGCAGCTGGTCGCCAGCGCGTCATTCGACCGCCTCACTCAGGTAGCCTCGGAGGTGTACTCTGCGCTGGGACCGGCCCTGAAGGCCGCCAACGCGATGGATTTCGACGATCTGCTTCTGCATCCGCTGACACTGTTCCGCGAACATCCGGACCGGCTGCGCGCGTACCAGCACCGCTTCCGGTTCATCCTGGTTGACGAATTCCAGGATACCAACCGGGCCCAGTACGAGCTGATCAAGCTGCTGGGCTCCCACGGCAACGTTGCCGCCGTGGGCGACGACGATCAGTCCATCTATGGCTGGCGCGGGGCCGATGTGCGGAACATGCAGGAGTTCCTGAAGGATTTCCCCGGCGCGAAACTGGTGCGCCTGGAAGAGAACTATCGCTCCACCCAGGTGGTGCTCGACGCAGCCAACGGCGTGATCGCGGAGAACAGCGGCCGCATCGGCAAGACCCTTACTACTCGGCGCCGGGGTGGAGAAACCGTGACTTTGCTGGCCGCAGCCGATGAACGGGATGAGGCAGAGTGGGTGGTGCGCGAGCTGCAGAAGCGCAGCGCCGCGGGGGACTGGCAGTTCCGGGAGATGGCGGTGCTGTACCGAACCAACTCTCAGTCTCGCGCCATGGAGGAGGCGTTTCGCCGGGCCGGGGTGCCTTACCGGCTGGTTGGCGCAATCAGCTTCTACGAGCGTCGCGAGGTGAAGGACTTGTTGGCGTATCTCCGTCTGGTCAGCAACCCCGCCGATGACGAGGCGTTTCTCCGGGCCGTCGGCGTGCCGCGACGTGGTCTCGGTGAAACCAGCCTCGCCATCCTGGGGCAGGCCGCAACCCAGTGGGGAAAGCCCCTGCTCGAGACCGCGCGGATTGCCGACCGGGTGTCCGATTTGCGTCCTAACGTCCGGCAGGCGTTCCGTAACTTTGCCGCGCTGATCGATGCCGCGGTCCAGAATCGGGACCGCGCGCCCGCCGACCTTCTCGAGCAACTGATCCGGGCCATTGACTACGAGGCGCTCTTGCACGCCGAAGGACCCGAAGGGGCCGACCGCTGGGAGAATGTGCGTGAGCTGGTCGCGAGCGCGGCCAACTGGTCGGAGGTCGTCCAGGTTGACACCGAAAGCGGCGAAACCGCGCTGGAGCGCTTTCTCGCCGAGGCGGCACTGCTGTCCGCGGTAGACAAGGAACAGGGACAGGAGCAGGGCGTCACCCTGATGACGCTCCATACCGCGAAAGGCCTCGAGTGGCCTGTGGTGGTCCTGAGCGGCCTGGAGCATGGCCTCTTTCCTTTGGCTCGCGCCGAGGAGCAACCCTCTGGTCTGGAGGAAGAGCGCCGCCTCTGCTACGTGGGGCTCACTCGGGCCAAGGACAAGCTGTACCTGACCTGGGCACGAGCCCGGCGCCGGGGCGGAGAGCTTCGACCCGGAATCGCCTCGCGTTTCCTCAAGGCGATCCCACCCGGCATTGTCGAGGAACGGAGGACGACGTCGTTGTGGGCGCCGAGCTGGGGGGACCAGCGGGGCGGCGGGGCAGCGGGGCAGGGCCAGTATGGGCGCGGATTCCGGAGCTCCGGAAGTTACGGCGCTGCCGCCTCGCTGCCCCGCGGCCCCGCCGAAGACGAGCCCTCTCAGGACACGCCCCGGTTCGTCAAAGGAGAACGCGTGCGGCATCGCCGCTTCGGCGGAGGCACCATTCAGGGACTCATTGGGACGGGGCGAGATCTCAAGGTGTCGGTCGCATTCGATGACGACGAAGTCGGAGTCAAGCAGCTGCTGGTGGCATACGCCGGTCTTGAACGAGAGTGGGAGAGCGCATGAGCATCGGGTTGGATGAAGTGCTGCACGTCGCCCGACTGGCCGAGCTGGCCGTCCGGGAGGACGAGCTGCGCCGGCTGGTGGAGCAGATGAATCGGATCGTCGACTATGTCGCCACGTTGGATGAGGTGAAGGCCGATCCACTTGGCGAGCCGTTTCTTGCGGGCCCGGCATCCGCTCCGCTCCGCGCGGATGTCGAGGCGCCGGTTGCTCTCGCCCGTTCGCCCGCGGAAATGGCTCCCGAGTTTGCCGATGGGTTCTTCCTGGTGCCGCGGCACGGCGCCATGGAGGACCAGTGACGGCGGCGACGGCGGGGCGGCGGGGCAGGGGAGCTGCCTCAGTTGCGCTCGAGACCGGCAGAAAACTGGATGACGCGAAGGAGCTCAATGCAACGCTGCATTGGTCCCAGGAGCTGCTCGATGCCGAGGGGGCCCGAGTCGATGCGATGTCGTCCCCTGGGCCACTTGCCGGCATCCCGGTGGCGCTGAAAGACAACATCGTGACCGTGGACCAGCCCACTACGTGCGGCTCCCGGATTCTCGAGGGGTACGTGTCGCCCTACAATGCCACGGTGGTGGAACGACTCCGGGCCGCGGGAGCCATGATCGCGGCAAAGACCAATCTGGACGAGTTCGCCATGGGGTCCTCCACCGAGCACTCGGCATTCGGGAGAGTCAAGCATCCGCTCGACCCGTCCCGCGTGCCCGGTGGATCGTCGGGCGGCTCTGCCGCGCTGGTCGCCGCGGGGGTCGTTCCCGTGGCGCTCGGCTCCGAGACCGGCGGCTCGGTCCGGCAGCCGGCCAGTTTCTGTGGCGTGGTGGGGGTCAAGCCGAGTTACGGACGGGTGAGTCGCTACGGGCTGGTGGCCTTCGGCTCTTCGCTCGACTGTGTTTCGGTCTTTGGGCGAACCGTGGATGACGCCAGCCGGGTACTGAGCACGATCAGCGGGCCCGACCCCCTCGATGCCACCACGGTCGATCGCCCTCCCACGCGGATGCCCCCGGCGCGGTCCGATCTTCGCGGGCTGACGTTCGGGCTTCCGCGGGAGTACTTCCCACCCGACCTCGACCCCGGCGTGGCGGCGGCACTGCAGCGTGCCTCTGACCGTATCCGGGAGCTTGGCGGCACTATCCGCGAGGTGTCGCTGCCCAACTCGACGTACGCCGTGCCCACCTACTACATCATCGCGCCGGCGGAGGCCGCGGCCAATCTTGCCCGCTATGACGGTGTCCGCTACGGCCGTCGGGCCCTCGGCCCCGAGGGAGACATCCGCGCGCTCTACCGCACCACCCGTGGGCAGGGGTTCGGCGACGAAGTGCGCCGCCGCATTCTGGTGGGGACCTATGTGCTGAGCGCCGGCTACTACGATGCGTATTACCGGAAGGCCCAGCGGGTACGATCCCTCATCGCCCAGGATTTCCGGCGAGTATTCGACGACGGCGTCGACCTGCTGCTCACGCCGACGACCCCCACACCGGCGTTCAAGGCAGGCGAGAAGACCGAAGACCCGGTCGCGATGTACCTCGCGGATGTCTTCGTCTGCTCCATGAGCCTGGCCGGTCTACCCGCGCTGAGTCTGCCGGTGGGCCGGAGTGAGGGGCTGCCGGTGGGGGCCCAGCTGGTGGCGCCTCACTTCGAAGAGGAACGGATGCTGGCGGCGGCCCGGGTATTGGAACAGCACCTGGATGCCGTCGAGGAGGTGCGCTGATGGCCTGGGAGACGGTGATCGGGCTGGAGGTCCACGTGCAGCTTCGTACCCGGACCAAAATGTTCTGCGGCAATCGCACCACGTTCGGCGATCCGCCCAATACCAACGTCTGCCCCGTATGCCTTGGCCTTCCCGGCGCCCTGCCCGTGCCCAATGCGGAGGCGGTGCGGCTTGCCGTGCGCGGCGCCCTGGCCCTGGGCTGCACCGTCCACGAGACCAGCGTGTTCGCGCGCAAGAACTACTTCTATCCCGACCTCCCCAAGGGATACCAGATCTCCCAGTTCGACCGACCGCTGGCGACAGGAGGCCGGGTGGGCTTCGACTCACCCGAGCGTGGACGCATGGAGGTAGGCATCACCCGGCTGCACCTCGAGGAAGACGCCGGGAAACTGCTGCATGACCGATTTCCGGGGAAAACGGCGGTCGATCTGAACCGCGCCGGTACTCCGCTGGCCGAGATCGTGAGCGAGCCTGACTTGCGCTCGCCGGCCGAGGCCCGGGCGTACCTCACCACGTTGCGGCAGATTCTGGTCTACGCGGGCGTCAGTGAGTGCAGCATGGAGCAGGGCAGCCTCCGGGTGGATGCCAACCTGTCGATTCGCCCAGCGGGCGTAGCCAAGCTCGGCACCAAGACCGAAGTCAAGAACATGAACTCGTTCGCCAACGTGGAGCGGGCGCTGGAAGCCGAGCGGACCCGCCAGGTGACGTTGGTCGAGTCCGGCCGGCGGGTGGAGCAGGTGACGCTCCTCTTCAATGCGGGTACGGGGCAGGTGAAGCCGACCCGCTCGAAGGAGGAGAGCCACGACTATCGCTACTTCCCGGATCCTGATCTCCCGCCCCTGGTGTTGAGCCCCGGTTGGATCGCGGAGCAGCGGGCCGATCTGCCCGAGCTCCCTGACGCCAGACGGGAGCGGCTGCAACATGGCTACGCCCTGACCGCTCAGGATGCCCGCGTGCTGACGGCCGAGCCGGCGCTCGCGCAGTACTTCGAATCGGTGGTGACCGCCGGCGCCGACCCCAAGACCGCGGCCAACTGGGTCATGGGCGACGTCATGACCACCTACAACGAACGTGGGTCGTTCCCCCTATCTGCCGAGCGGCTTACGGAGCTGATCGCATTGGTCCGCGAGGGAGTGGTGAGTCATCAGGCAGCCAAGCGGCTCTACACCGAGCTCGCTGACTCGCCGGAGGAGGCTCCCCGCTCGGCCGCCGAGCGGCTGGGCCTGCTGCAGGTGAGCGATGAGAGCTCTCTGGGCGGCTGGGTTGACGAGGTTCTCGCGGCCCATCCGGGCGAGGTGGTCCGCTTTCGCCAGGGTGAGACCAAGCTCATGTCGTTCTTCGTCGGACAGGTCATGAAGCGAAGCAAGGGGAAAGCCGATCCGAAGGGCGTGCAGCCGCTGTTGCAGGAGCGGCTGGGTCTCCAGGCTTAGTACATTTTCACCACAGAGGCACAGAGAACACAGAGGGATTGTCTTACCAACACCGGTCAGGCATCGCGGTAGCGAGGATCAACCGCTTGATTTTGTAAATGATAGTTTCTGGGCAGGGTGAGGCGCCAACAGTTTCAGCGGATGATGGCCACTGCGATGTCGTGAGCTCACTGGGTAGCGGAGCCCTCTTGACCCTCTGTGCCTCTGTGGTGAACAACCTCTTTCTCCAGCTCCAGCAAGCTCATCGGGTCGACTGAGATAACTCCATATCTCGCGACCCAATGCAGGTGCGGTCCGGTCACCCGCCCGCTCTGACCCACCGCGCCGATCCGCTGTCCCACCACGACCGTATCGCCTTCTACTACATCCGCGCGGCTCAGATGAAAGTAGGCGGTCACCAGTCCGGCGCCATGATCGATGTAAACCGCCCGTCCCGCCAGATAGAAATCGGCCACCAGCGCCACGACGCCGCGACCCGCCGCCGCTACCGGCGCCCCTACCGCACCCGCGAAGTCGGCCCCGGTGTGCCGGCTCTTAACCTCGCCGTTGTACACCCGTGCGGCGCCGAAGCGGCTGGTTATTCTGGCGGACCGGGGCAGCTGAAAGGGACCCTTCCACAGTCGCGGCCGAGTGCGCGACGCCAGCGAGACCAGTCGGCTGCGGGCGTTCTCCCGCTGGATCCGCGCGGCCGCCGCGGCATTCGGCTTGGCGAAGGCGGGAGCCACTGTGATCGTTTCTCGCGGGTAGTCTCCGGCCACCACCGGCATAGCCGAATGGAGCGTGTCGACCCCGTCTCCGTCCGTGACGATGAGCGTCACCGCCAAAGGCTCGGGCGCCACGAGGGGCACTCCGACAAGTCCGCGGTAGCGTCCTGCGGCAAGCCATTCGAAGTGGATGGGCTCAGCGGCCGCTGTCCCACCCAACAGACTGTCGTATGGCAACTGTACCACCAGCCACCGGACCGTCCCCTGGGTCAGTGGCGCCGGCTCCACTTTGACCTGAACGCGAGGCGCCAGGGAGTCTTGCCCGGCCAGTGGGTTGGGTACCCCGGTGCCAGCCATCAGGAACACGACCGCGAGAAGGGCTCGTGATCCCAGGCGACCAGAAGCGATGAGTGACCGAGGTAGGATCAGCGGTCTCCGCTGACCAGACGGGTCGGGGAGGGTGCCGAACCTTCGGGGGCCCGCCACGGCAGTTTGCGCGCGATCCTAGCCCAGTAGTTGAGAGGCTTGGGTGGGAGTCCGAAGTGCTCGTCGGCGGCGCTCTGGAGCTGGGCTGTGTCTCGCCGGCCGGCGTCCTGAAGCACGCGGCGGCGCATCTCCTTGGCGGCCTTGAGGGGTCGCTCCCCGGAGGGATCGAGGTGGCGGGCGGCGGGAACGGTGTCGGCCAGCAGCTCGATCATGAAGTCGAATGAGAGACCCAGATGGCGTTCCACATCCACGTCGCTCAGCGGCCAGCGGCTGTACTCGCGGGCCACCTGGCTGGCGCGCTGCCAGCTGGTGGTCTCGGTGAGGTGCACCATGCCCCGAAACAGACGCCGGTTGGTACGCACGCTGAAAATAGTCGGCGCGATTATCCGGTCCAGATGCGCGTCAGCGGGAGAGTGATCCCGGAGAATCACGTCTTTGGCCACCTTGGCATAGGCATCTCCCAGATGGGCCTCGATTCTGGTTTCCCAGTACGAGTGCCCCACCGCCGCGGTGCTGCTGGTGAGCATGAGCTGGCGGGGCACGAAATAGTTGTGGGCGATCGTATCAGCGGCCAGATGACTCAGATATCCCAGGCCGAACGCGCGCAGTGCATCAGTCGCGGCCAGGTCGTGAATCTCTTGCCCCACGTGCCAGTAATGACAGTGCCGCCCGAGCGGCGCGTAGTGCTTCGCAATCGAGGAATCTGCCGCGATGTTGCCGTACAGGAAATCGAAGGGATACGCCCGTAGCAGGTCCGCCACCGCCGGCGGCAGGTAGGACAGGTTGGCGAGCACCGACTCGCCCAGGTAGATGTGGGTGCCGGGAGTCCAGGCGTAGGCCTGGTCGGGAAGCACGAGATAAACAAGCCCCACGCCCAGGACCGCGAGCGCGAGACGGGAGAGGCTCATCAGCGGCTCGGAACGAGAATCCGCCGCACCCGCCCCAGCATTCCATTGCCGCGCCGCAGCGACCGCAGCGCCCCGGCCAGGTCCAGCGCAGTGCTTTCGACCTCGGACTGGACCACGTCGTAGAGGGTCTCCAGGTCCTCGAGCTTCGCTTCTATCCGGTCGGCGCCTCGCACCACCTTGCGCCGAAGCCGGCGGGCCGTCTGGGCAAAGGCGCCGGTCTCGTGCCTGATCAGGACCATCACGTCCTGGGCCTGCTCCGACAGGTTGCGGACACCCTTGAGGGTACGGGCGATGTCGTCCTGGAGGCCATCGACCAGGGTGCCGATTTTCTTGAGCTGGTCCGTCAGCCGGAACACCGCCACGGCCACGGCGATCGCCATCCCCAGAAAGGAAAGCGCCAGGACCGCCAGTGAGATAGCCATGGTCGGTCCCACCCAATCGGGAGTCGTACCGACTTGCATGAGTGCCAGTGTCCGCATACCGAGCTCCCTCCCACTCGACGCCAAGGATAAGTCTCACCCACTCGCTAATACAAAGCGGTCTCACCCCCACCGCAACCCCCTGGCTCGTCTTGACGCCATTCATTGCCCGGGTCAGCTTTGGCCATGCCTCCTCGTTTTTTGGTCCAAGGCGGACGTTCGCTCCGCGGAACTGTTCGGCCGGCGGGCAACAAGAACGCCGCGCTCCCTATTCTTGCCGCCACTATTCTGGCCGACGGGCCGGTCGATCTCGACAACATTCCGCGCATCCGTGACGTCGAGACGATGCTGGCGCTTCTCATGGATCTGGGCGCCAGTGCCGAATGGACCGGCACCAATACCGTCCGGGTCGATTGCCGCGGCCTGAAGCCGAAGCCGCTGGATCCGGGTCTCTGTTCCAAGATCCGCGCCTCGATACTTCTGGCGGGACCGATGTTGGCCCGCTTCGGAAAGGTTACCCTGCCCCCGCCGGGCGGTGACGTCATCGGCCGCCGCAGGGTCGATACTCACTTCCTCGCGCTCGAGCACCTGGGCGCATCGGTTATGGTGGGGGATCGCTACGAGCTGGAGGCAAAGGAGCTGCGTGGCGATGACATCTTCCTCGACGAGCCCAGTGTAACGGGCACCGAGAACGCACTCATGGCCGCGGTCATGGCCAAGGGGCGCACCGTGCTGCGCAATGCCGCCTGCGAGCCTCACGTCCAGGACCTGGCCCGGTGTCTCGTGGCCATGGGAGCGGAGATCAGCGGAATCGGCTCCAACATCTACACCGTCGAGGGCGGTCGTCCCCTGGCCGGTGCCACGTACACCATCGGACCGGACCATATCGAGATCGGGAGCTTCATCGGGCTGGCGGCAGTAACCAACGGGGACATCGTCATCGAGCCGGTGCGGCAGGAGGATCTCCGCAGTACCATCCTGGGATTCGAGCGACTGGGGATCCGACCCAAGATCGAAGGAAGCCGCCTGACGGTCACCTCGGGGCAGGAGCGGCGCATTCGTCCCGATCTCGGCGGTCACGTTCCCAAGCTGGAGGATGGGCCCTGGCCTGCGTTCCCGGCCGATGTCATGTCCACGACCATCGTGACAGCCACCCAGTGCTCGGGGATGCTGCTCGTCTTCGAAAAGATGTTCGAGTCCCGGCTCTTCTTCGTGGACAAGCTGATCGGCATGGGCGCGCGTATCGTACTCTGTGATCCCCACCGCGCCGTCATCTCCGGCCCCTCTCCGCTCAAGGGCGGCACCGTCGAATCGCCCGACATCCGCGCCGGGATGGCCATGCTCCTGGCCGCTCTCGCCGCCGAAGGACCCAGCACCATTCATAACGTGGGACAGATCGAGCGTGGATACGAGCGGATCGACGAGCGCCTTCGGGCTCTGGGTGCGGAGATCGAAAGGGTGGACGGGTAGCCGGTTGAACAGCGGGCCAGCGAGGCAGAGGGGCAGCGCAGAAGTCGGTGACGTCGAGATCCGGGAAAAGATCGTCCCCGGAGAGATTCCACGCTTCGAAATTCCGCATTGGGAAGAACGATACGGAGTCGTCGCCGGCATCACTGGCCGCGGCGGCGATCCGGGCCGAGGCTTCGATCTCGGCCTCTGGAGCAAGGCGCCGGTCGGTGACGTAATGAGCCGCTGGCTCGCCTTCCGACGTACCCTGAGCGGATTTCCGGCTGTCGCTCTCGGCAATCAGGTGCATGGCGTCGAGATCATGAGCCTGAATGCCGGCGCCGGCTGGATCCAGGTCGAGGGCATCGACGGCTGGGTGACCACCGCACGCGGTATCCTCCTCACCGTAACCATCGCCGATTGTATCCCGGTCTACCTGGTGGCGCCGGGTCGGGGGGTCTCCCTGCTTCACGCCGGCTGGCGCGGCACCGCCGGGGGCATTCTCAGCCGGGGCGTCAGCCGTCTGTCTGGGGAAACTGGCTGTCTGCCGACCGAGATTGTAATGCACTGCGGTGTCGGTATATGTGGCCCCTGTTATGAAGTTGGTTCTGAGGTGATTCAGGGCTGCGGCCTCCCCACCGCTGGACCCGGCCCATGGCACATCGACCTTCGTGAGCGACTCCAGTATCAGGCTCGACAGCTGGGTCTCTCCCAAGTGACCACCTCGGGGTGGTGCTCCGCTCACGATACGGACTCCTTTTACAGTCACCGAGCATCCCGGGGCGCCGACGGGCGAATGGTCGCATATATCGGAATGATGAAAGGAGGGAAAGCGGGAACGAGCGATGGGACCGGAGGTGGGCTTGGTGGATGAGAACAGGAGCGCTGGTGCTTCACGGGTTCAAGCCGTCCCCCTTTCCACCCTTCACCCCGCGTTCCGACCCGCTTGCCTCCAAGCTGATTCCCGAGTAATATTTACCCGCTGTCCCGGAAGGCGCCTCGTGTGGCCGACTGTCGATGTGGGGGAGTTCCCCCACATTTTTTTTCCTCTCTGCCGATGTCTGCCGACGCGCTCTTCGTTCCGATTCGCGATCACATCGCCGGCCTCGGATTCGAGCTGGTCGATCTCCGCCGCACCGGAACGTTGCAGCGTCCCATCCTGCAGGTGCGGGTGGACCGCCCGGACAGCCGACCCGGCCAGGGAGTGACGGCCGATGACTGTGCGGTGATCAGTCGGTCCCTCGAACGCTTCCTGGAAACAAGGGCGATGGTCGGTCCGCGCTATGTGCTGGAGGTCTCCTCGCCCGGCCTGGAGCGGCCGCTCCGGCTTCCGGAGCACTGGCGCCGCTTCGTCGGGCAGGTGGCCCGGGTTCGGGCGGTGTCCCTGCCGGGGAAGTCGCGGGTCGAGATCCTGTCCGTGCCCGACGACGAGCACGTGGTGGTACGGCGGGAAGACGGCACGGAGCTCACGCTGGCGCTGGACGACATCCGTGATGCGGTGCTGGTGGTGGACTGGGAGACGATTGGTAAACGGCGGTAGCGCGCATCGGGCGCGCCCGCCGCAACGACTGGGGTGATCGATGGCTGGTTCGACTGAGATGTTGGCCGCGTTCCGCGAGCTGACGACCGCAAAACAACTGGAGCGCTCCGACCTGTTGGAGCTGCTGCGCGACGGCATCCATGCCGCTCTGGTGCGCAAGTTCGGTCCCAACGTGAGATTCGAGCTGAGCGTGGACGAGCTTCAGGGCACCATACGGGTGGTACGTCTGCGCCAGGTCGTCGAAGCCGTCGAGGATGCCAGCTGGCAGATCACGCTGGAGGAAGCGCAGTACGAGGATCCCGACTTTCAGATCGGCGACATGCTGGAGGAGGAGGTGCCGTTCGTCGAGTTCGGCCGCCTCGCGGTTCAGGCAGCAAAGCAACGGATCATCCAGCGCGTTCGCGAAGGCGAGCGGGCTCGTATCCGGGAGGAGTTCACCTCCAAGGTCGGTGAGCTGCTGTCCGGCGAAGTGCAGCAGATCGAGCGCGGAAAGCTCGTCATCATGCTGAACAAGTTCCGCGAGGCCGAGGCCATCGTCCCGTACCGGGAGCAGAACCACCGGGAGCATTTCCACCAGGGAGACACCATCCGAGCCGTGCTCAAGCGGCTGGAGGAGACCCCCAAGGGTCCCCGGCTCATCCTCTCCCGAGGCGATCCGCTCTTCGTCAAGGCGCTGTTCAAGCTCGAGGTGCCTGAGATCCAGCAGCAGGTGGTCGAGATCCGCGCCATTGCGCGTGAGGTAGGAAGTCGAACCAAGGTCGCGGTCATCTCTCGGGACGATGCCATCGATCCGGTAGGGGCCTGCGTCGGGCTGAAGGGCTCCCGGGTCCAGGCCGTGGTCAACGAGCTGGGTGGCGAGCGCATCGACATCGTCCCCTGGTCGCCGGATCCGGAGCGGTTCGCCCGTCTGGCGCTGGCGCCGGCGCGCGTGGCCAAGGTGTTCTCCGACCCCGAGGCCAAGACGATCCAGGCCGTGGTGGACGAGGATCAGCTCTCGCTGGCCATCGGGCGCAACGGCCAGAACGTTCGGCTCGCGTCAGAGCTGACCGGCTGGAAGATCGACCTCTATTCCAGCCGCGAGTGGCTGGAGCGCGGAGGCGAGGGTCCGCTGTTCGCGCCGCTACCGCCCGAAGAGGAGATGGCCGGCCAGGTGCCGCTCAGTGAGCTCAAGGGGCTGTCGCCTGATCTCACCGGCATTCTGGAGAGCGGCGGCTACAAGATGCTGAACGATATCCTCGACCTGGAGCGTGAGGACATCGCCAAAATTCCGGGGATGACGCCGGAAACCGCCGACCAGCTCATGGCGTTTCTCTCTGAGCTGACCGACGAAGACGGCGGTGAGGAGTCCCGGCCGAAGGCATGAGCGGTCTGCTGGGCCTGATCGGGTTGGGGTACCGGGGCGGCCGCATCATCGTGGGCGTGGATGGTGTCCGAAAGGAAGTGCAGGCAGGAAAGTGTTGGTGCGTGGTCGTGGCGGAAGACGCCAGCCCGCGCGCCGTCGAAAAAGTGGTCCGGCTGGCCGCGGCCAAGGGTGTGCCGCTGGTGCCGGGACCGAGCGCCGCAGCGATCGGCGCGCAGTTGGGGAAGCCGCCTGTCATGGCGGTAGGCGTACGGGACCGCGCGTTGGCCAGCGGCATGGTGCAGCTGGCGCCGGTACGCTCCTGATGGAGGCATGAGTGGTCAAAACTCGAGTTCACGATCTGGCAGCCGAGTTCGGCGTCGCCCCTGAGCAGCTCCTTAACATGCTCAAGGACATGAACATCTTCGTGCGCAGTCACCTCTCGGCCCTGGAAAGCGACCAGGTGTCGGCCGTGCGGGTGCGCTGGGAGCGCGAGAAGCGGAAGAGCTCCGAGGAGCCCGCCGCCAAGAAAGGGCGGCGCAAGGCCGCCAAGGCAGAGCCGGCCCCTGTGGCGGCCGAAGTAAAGCCTTCGAAGCGGCGTCGCACTGCGGCCGAAGTGGCTCAGGTCGAGGCCCAGGTCCAGGCCGAGAAGGCAGCCGAGTTGGCGGCACTCGAGCTGGAGCGGCCGATCATCGCCGAGCCGGAAGAGACGGTCACGGCCCAGAGCCTGGAGGAGCGCGCTCGCGCCCTGTTCAAGGACCTGCCGCCCGCGCCGTCCGAAGCCGAAGACACCGAGATCGTGGTAACGGAAGAGCCCGTCAACGGCGGCGCTCCCGAGACCTCGCTGTTTCGTCCGTCGCCGGCCCCAGCGAGCGCGCCGCGTACTCCGTTCATACCGCCTCGAGTGCAGCGCCCCGCCGCCGCGCCGAACCGGGGCCCCAAGCCGGTCTTCAGCAGCAGCGCGCCCGCGGCGCCCTCCCGTCCCAGCTCTCCCGCCCGCCCCAGCGGCGGATCGAGGCCCGGCGGCCCGGGTGGTCCGCCGCGGCCCGGCGGCGATCGCAATGCTCCGCCGGTCCGCACCTTTGGTCCGGACGCCGAGAAGGGCGGGGGCCGGAAGCGGGGCAAGAAGGGAAAGCGCTCGTCGGTAGATCAGGACGCCGTGCAGGCCAACATCATGCGGACGCTGCAAGGCATGAAGGGCCCCGCCGGCCGCAAGGGTCGCCGCACCGACGAGCCCTCGTTCCAGGCGGTCCAGGCCGGCCGGCTCGCCGAAGAGAAGGAGCGCGAGAAGACGCTGGTGCGGGTAAACGAGTTCGTGTCGGTGTCGGAGCTTGCCGCCGCCATGAAAGTCCCCGCCACCCAGATCGTCCAGTTTGCCTTCAAGGAGCTGGGCCTGATGGTGACCGTGAACCAGCGGCTCGACTTCGATCAGATCGAGCTGATCGCCTCCGCCTTCGGATTCCAGGCGGTCCGCGAGGACGAGTACGCGGCCGAAGCCGAGGCCGACCAGGTCGAGGAGAGCCCGGAGCAGCTGGTGTCCCGGCCTCCGGTGGTCACCATCATGGGCCACGTCGACCACGGCAAGACCTCGCTGCTCGACTACATCCGCAAGGCCAACATCGTCGCCGGTGAAGCCGGCGGCATCACCCAGCACATCGGCGCCTATCACGTGGAGCTGCCGGGTGGAAAGCGCATCACTTTCCTGGACACTCCGGGCCACCAGGCCTTCACCGCCATGCGGGCGCGGGGCGCCCAGGTCACCGACACCGTCGTGCTGGTGGTGGCGGCGGACGACCAGGTCATGCCGCAGACGGTCGAGGCCATCAGCCACGCCCGCAACGCCGGCGTCCCGATGATTGTCGCCATCAACAAGATCGATCTCCCCAGCGCCAATGTGCAGAAGGTCAAGCAGGACCTGCTGCAGCACAACGTGGTCCTGGAGGAGTTCGGCGGGACAGTCCTCTCGGCCGAGATCTCGGCCAAGAAGGGCACCGGGATCGACCATCTGCTGGAGCAAATTCTCCTGCAGTCGGAGATCCTCGACCTCAAGGCCAACCCGAACGGAAAGGGTCACGGCACCGTGCTGGAGGCCAGCCTCGATCCCGGCAAGGGTCCCCTCGCCACGATCCTGGTTCAGCGGGGCACCCTCGTCGGCGGCGACAACTTCATCTGCGGCCGGTTCTCGGGCCGAGTCCGCGCGCTGTACGACGAGCGGGGCAAGGCGGTCAAGTCGGCCGGGCCATCCATTCCAGTGCAGATCCTCGGGTTCGAGGGGGTGCCGGCTGCCGGCGACACCTTCGCCGTGGTGACCGATGCCGTCGAGGCCCGCGAGATCGCCCAGAAGCGCCAGCGCCTGGAGCGGGAGGCACAGAACCGCCGGAGCGCCAAGGGAACATCGTTGGAAGACTTCAGCCGCGCCCTCAAGGAGGGCGAGGTCTCGATGCTCCGCATCATCATCAAAGCCGACCAGGGCGGCCCGGCCGAAGCGTTGGCCGACGCGCTGGCACAGCTCACCACCAGCGAAGTGCGGGTGGACGTCGTCCACCGCGGTGTGGGCGCCATCACCGAGAGCGACATCCTCCTGGCCAAGGCCTCCGGGGCGATCGTGCTCGGCTTCCACGTCCGGCCTGACTCCAACGCCCGCGCCGCCGCCGAGCGCGAGCAGGTGGACGTGCGCACCTACCGAATCATTTATGAAGCGGTCGAGGACGTGCGGAACGCGCTGGAAGGGCTGCTCAAGCCGGAGGAGCGGGAGACCGTCCTGGGCGAGGCCGAAGTGCTCCAGCTGTTCAAGGTGAGCAAGGTGGGTACCATCGCCGGCTGCACCGTACGCAGCGGAACCATCCAGCGCACCGCCAAGGCCCGCGTCGTGCGGGACGGCACCAGCGTGTATACCGGCACGCTGTCGAGTCTCAAGCGCTTCAAGGATGATGTGCGGGAGGTTCGCGAGGGCCTCGAGTGCGGCATCGGGATCGAGAACTTCAACGATCTGAAGCCCGGCGATCGCATCGAGTCGTTCCGGATGGAGGAGATCAAGCGGACGCTGGCTCCGGCTGCCAGCGGGGCAACGGGGTAGCAGGGAGGCTGTTGGCTATTCGCTATTGGCTGTTCGGGGTTACGAACAGCTCTTCGCCAATAGCCAATAGCCAATAGCCCTCATGATAATCGCCATCGCCACCTGGGATTTGCACCTCCCGTCCTGTCACTCCCTCAAGGAGAAGCGCAGCGTGGTCAAGCCGCTCACCACGGCGCTCCGGCGAACCCTGAACGTGTCGGTGGCGGAAACCGGCCAGCAGGACCTCTGGCAACGGGCCGAAATCAGCTGCGCTGTCGTGGGCACGAGTCGGTCGGTGGTGGACGAAACGCTGCGGGCCGCCGACCGGATGGTGGAAGAGACCGATGGAGTGCGGATCCTGGATACGGCCACGGTATTCCGGTGAAGGGCTCCTCGCGCCGGCCCGAGCAGGTCGGTGAAACCCTGCGGCAGGTCATCGCCGATGCTCTCTCCCGCGAAGTTCGCGATCCCCGGGTCGGCTTCGTGACCGTGACTGCCGTTCTGGTCACCAACGATCTGTCGCACGCGCGTGTAATGGTTAGCGTCTCAGGGGAAGAAGGGGACAAGACCAGGGCGCTCGAAGGCCTCCAGAGCGCGGCTGGTTTCCTTCGATCCCGCGCCGCCCGGGCGCTTACCACGCGGTCGGTGCCGGAGCTGCACTTCGAGCTGGACCGAGGCCTGGAGCACGCTGCCCGGATCAGCGAGCTCCTGAACGATATCCGCCGGGAGAGCCAGGACTGATCGGAGCGGTACTGGTGGACAAGCCACCCGCGATGACCTCCCACGACGTCGTGGAGCGGGTACGGCGGGCACTAGGCACCAGAGCGGCGGGGCACACGGGAACCCTGGACCCTTTCGCCACCGGGTTGCTCGTGGTGCTGGTGGGCCGGGCCACCCGGCTGGCGCGGTTCGTGGAGCGAGGGTCCAAGACCTACCTGGCCACGGTTCGCCTGGGGGTGGGGACCGATACCGACGATCTGACCGGCCGAATCATCCAGACCAGCGAGGCGGGCGAGTCGGTAAACCCCGCTCGGGTGGTGGAGGCTCTGGCTGAATTCGTCGGTACCGGGCTCCAGCGGCCGCCCGACTATTCGGCCAAGCACGTTGGCGGCGAGCGCAGCTACCAGAAGGCGCGGCGCGGCGAGGTGGTGCAGCTGGAGCCGGTGAACGTGACAGTGAGCCGGCTGGAAGTCCTCGAGTGCCGGCCTCCCGAGGTGACCTTCCGGGTCGTGGTCAGCGCGGGGACTTACATCCGTGCGATCGCCCGTGATCTCGGGGAGCGCCTGGGCCTGGGAGCGCACCTGACCAGCCTGCGGCGCGAGGCCATTGAATCGCTGCGGGTGGAAGAGGCAGTTTCGCTCGAGCAGCTGAGTTTAGACGCGCTGATCCCGCCTCGGATGGTGCTGGGCGACATGCCGACTGTGGACCTTGACGCCGAGGCGCTCGAGGCGGTGTCACATGGACGGGCGGTGGTAGACGGTAAGGCAGCGGGTAAGCGGGTAAGCGGGACAGTGGTTGGATTGCTCGGAGATGGGGAGCTGGTTGCGGTAGCAAAGGCAGAGGACGGTTGGCTACGACCCATGGTGGTCCTAGGTACACCGTGACAAACGAGCCTACTGGCTTACCCGCTTCCCCGCTTACGCGCCTTCAGAACGGAACCACCGTCACGGTCGGGTCGTTCGACGGAGTGCACCGAGGACATCAGGCGGTGCTGCAGGAGATCCACCGGCGGGCCCGGGCGGCAAGGAGGTCCAGCGTCCTGGTGACGTTCGATCCCCATCCGCTGGAGGTGGTGAATCCCGCCGCCGCGCCTCCGCTGCTGACGACGGGCCCCGAGCGGCTCGAGATCCTGGCGCTGTCTCCGCTCGACTATGTGCTGCTGGTGCGGTTCGATCGGCATCTGGCCAGCCTCAGTCCCGAGGAGTTCGTCCGCCGAATTCTGGTCGAGCGCTGTGGGCTTCGGGAGCTGGTGATAGGACACGACCACGGTTTTGGCCGGGGACGCAGCGGGGACGTGGACACGCTGCGGCGGCTGGGGCAGTCGCTCGGATTCGACGTCGATGTGGTTCCGCCGGTAGACTTCGGCGGCCAGCACGTGTCCAGCAGCCGCATCCGGCGCGCTGTCGCCGGCGGAGACCTGGCGAGCGCGGCCGCCATGCTGGGCCGTCCGTATGGTGTCGTCGGGCAGGTGGGTCAGGGCGAGCGCCGCGGCCGGTTGCTGGGAGTGCCGACCATCAATCTCAGCGAGCTGTCGCCCCGAAAACTGCTGCCGCCCGACGGGGTATACGCCGTGCGGGTGGAATGGCGGGGAGGCAGCGCGGGGGGGATGATGAACCAGGGGCCCCGGCCTACCTTTCAGGATGGACGCCGGGTCCTCGAGGCCCACATTTTTGAGTTCGACGGCGATCTATATGGGGAGTGGGTGCGGATCGAGTGGGTCGCCCGGCTGCGGGATATCGAGCGCTTCGGCTCGGTCGAGGAGCTAGGGCGGCAGCTGGAGCGCGATCGCAGCCAGGCCGTTGCCGCGCTGGCGTCATCACGGTTACCTGATTGAATCACTCACGCTTGAGCACCGACTGAACGATGTCTATTCGAACTCGCCTTCTGGTGATCGCCGGGCTCATCGCCTTGAGTGTCTTCTACCTCGTGCCCCGCAACGTCCCCCTGCGCGAGCGCGATCCCGAGACCGGGGTCATGCGCGATACCGTCATCAAGCGCATTCCGCTGAAGCGGGGCCTCGATCTGCAGGGTGGCATGCACCTCGCCCTGGAGCTCGACCAGTCGCGCCAGGTTTCCTCCGATCCCAAGCGCGACCTCCAGCTCGCTCTCACGGTGCTGCGCAAGCGCATCGATGAGTTCGGGGTGACCGAGCCGCTGATTCAGCAGGTGGGCGACGACCGCATCGTGGTCGAGCTGGCGGGCATCACCGATCCGGCCCGGGCCAAGGCGATCGTGCAGCGCAGCGCCTTCCTGGAATTCAAGATCACCGATGAGACCCGGGCCCTCGAGAAGGCGCTGCCCGCGATGGACCGGGCGCTGAAGAACCTGGGCATCAAGGCGGAGGGAGCCCCAGCTCAACCCTCGGCGGTGCAGCAGCTGCTGGGAGGAGACACCAGCCGCGCCGGCGCCAAGGACAGCGCCGGGAAGAAGCCGGTAGCCGGAGCCAAGGACAGCGCCCGGGCTGACACCGGGGCCGTCGTCGGCGGCGTGCTGAGCGGGCTCATCCGGCCCTCGACCGAGACCGGCGCGGGCAGCACGCCGGGAGAGTATGCCGTGGCCGAAACCGCGTTTCCCCGGGTGGATAGTCTCCTGAGAATTCCTTCGGTAGCCCGTCAGCTGCCCCGCGGAATCGTGCTTCGTTGGAGCGCGGCTCCCACCAGCGTAGGCGTGGAGCCGGTCCGATTCCTGTACGCGCTGGACGAGCGCAGCATAGTAACCGGCGCCAACCTGGTGGACGCGCAGGCGCAGCTCGATCCACTCACCAATGGGCCCATCGCCACGTTCGAGCTGGACCGCGCAGGTGGACGTAAGTTCGGCGAAGAGACCGGCAGACATGTCGGCGACTTCATGGCGATCCTGCTGGACGGCCGGGTGCAGGGCCGTCCGCCGGTGATTCAAAGCCGGATCGGTCGCAACGGGCAGATCACCCTGGCCGGTAAGACGCTCCAGGAGGCGCAGGACCTGGCCCTCACCCTCAAGGCCGGGGCACTGCCGGTCCCGCTCAAGATCGTCGAGGAGCGCCAGGTCGGTCCCTCCCTCGGAGAAGACGCTGTTCGGTCCGGCGTGCTCGCGGGCCTCATCGGGACCCTCTTCGTGGTGACCGTCATGGTGCTCTACTACCGCGTCGCCGGGATGCTCGCCATCGTAGCGCTCATGCTCTATGTGCTCTTTACTCTGGGCGCCCTGGCCATGCTGGACGCAACCCTCACCTTGCCGGGCCTCGCCGGATTAGTGCTCTCCATCGGCATCGCGGTCGACGCCAACGTGCTGATCTTCGAGCGAATACGGGAGGAGCTCGCCGGCGGGAAGACCGTTGCCCTGGCGGTCGACGAGGGATTCCGGCATGCCATGAGCGCGATCATCGACTCGAACGTCACCACCGTCCTCACCGGACTCTTCCTCTTCCAGTTCGGCACCGGGCCGGTAAAAGGATTTGCGGTCACCCTCGTCCTCGGCGTGCTCGCTTCGATGGTTAGTGCGATTTTCGTGACCCGTACCCTCTTCATTCTCTGGCTGAATCGTAAGCCGGCGATGGCCACCCTGAGCATCTGATCATGAGACTCTTCGCCAACGCGAACTACGACTTCCTCCGCCGCCGCCGCATCGCGTATCTGATCACGCTGCTGCTGACCGTGCCCGGACTCCTCATCGTCCTGTTCCGCGGGCTGAACTACAGCGTGGAGTTCACCGGCGGCACCCTGATGCAGGTGGAGAGCGCGAAACCGGTAGACGTAGGGGCGGTCCGAAATGCCCTGGCCGAGCGCGGCATAGAGAGCGCTGAGATCCAGACCTTCGGATCGAATCGGGAGCTGGTCATCCGGGCCCGAGTGGCCAAGGAAGGGACCGACGCCAACGATACCCAGGCCACCGGGGCCGCGTTGCGGGACGCGCTGGATGCGGTGCTGGGCGCCGGCAACTATACCGTGCTGCGGACCGAGGCGGTCGGCCCCAAGGTGGGCGGGGAGCTGCGGGAGAAGGCCATCATGGCGATTCTGCTCTCCTTCGTCGCCGTGCTCATCTATCTCGCCTACCGGTTCGAGTGGCGGTTCGGAGTCGCAGCGGTGCTCGCGACCGCGCACGACATCCTGGCCAGCATCGCCTTTATCGGCTTGATCCGGCTGGAGGTCAGCCTCTTCGTCGTCGCCGGGCTGATGACCATCATCGGCTACTCCCTGAACGACACCATCGTCATCTTCGATCGGATCCGCGAGAACCTGCACCTCCGCAAGCGGGATCGCTTCGAGGACATTCTGAACCGATCCATCAACGAGACGCTGCCCCGGACGGTGTTTACCGGGACGACGGCGCTCGGAAGCCTCCTGGCGCTCGCCGTGCTGGGCGGGGACGTCGTTCGTCCGTTCGCGCTGCTGATGCTGTTCGGCGTGATCGTGGGGACGTTTTCCTCGATCTTCATTGCCGCGCCGGCGCTCCTGGAGATCGAGAAGCGCTGGCCCGGTTCCACGGCTCGCGGTCACATGGCGCCCAAGGCCACCGCAACTCCGGTCCGGAAGCCTCAGCCGGTGGGGCGGTAGGACGGAAGGAGGGTAGGAGGGAAGCGGGGAACGAGGAGAGGCCCTCCTTCCCACGTACCCACCTTCCCTCCTTCCATCGTTCCTTCCTTCCCGCCATGCTGATCGACACCCACTGCCATCTCGCCGATCCGGCCTATGACGCGGATCGCGCCGCTGTTCTGGAGCGTGCCTGGGCCGCCGGCCTTGCGCGCGTCGTAGTGATAGGCGAGTCGCGGTCCAGCGCCGAGCGCGCCCTGGAGCTGGCCCTGGGCGATCCCCGGCTCGCGGTGACCGCCGGCGTCCACCCCCATGATGCCAGCGGGTGGGATCAGGATGCCGACAACTGGCTTCGAACTCTGGTGCGGGACCGCCGGGTGGTGGCGATCGGTGAAACCGGTCTCGATTACCATTACGATCACTCTCCCCGTCCGGAGCAGCGCCGTGCCTTCGAAGCCCAGCTCGTCATAGCGGCTCAAGCGCGCCTGCCGGCGATCATCCACGCGCGAGACGCCGATGATGACATCGCCGCCGTTTTAGCCGAGCATCCGTCCGTCACCGCGATCCTGCATTCATTCAGTAGCGGCATGAGCCTCTTGCGAGCGGGGCTGGTACACCGCCACTATGTGTCGTTCAGCGGAATGGTCACCTTCAAGAACTGGCACCTGGATGAGGCAATCCGCGAGACGCCGCTGGATCATCTGCTTCTCGAAACCGACGCCCCGTACCTGGCACCGGTGCCATATCGTGGTAAGCGCAATGAGCCCGCGTTCGTGCGGCAGGTGGCAGAGCGCATTGCCGGTATTCGGGGACTGGCGGTGGAGGAATTGATCGAGGCAACCGGCCGGAATGCCGAGCGGGTGTTTCAGTTGAAGTAAGAAGTAAGAGGTGAGAGGTAAGCGGGGTAGTTCCCGGGTCCTTGCCCTTCTCACTTCTCACTTCTCACCTCTCACCTCTCATCCTAGGGGAAGACGTGGCCACCGTACCTTCAGACATCGCGATCGCGCAAGCGGCCAAGCTCCGGCCCATCGCCGAAGTCGCTGCCGAGGTGGGACTGGGTCCGGACGAGATCCTGCCCTATGGCCGGCACAAGGCAAAGATCGGCGCCGACGCCATCGCCCGACGCAAGCCGAAGGGACGGCTGGTGCTTGTCACAGGCATCAATCCCACCCCGGCCGGCGAAGGAAAGAGCACCGTCACCGTAGGCGTGAGCCAGGCGCTACGGCGGCTGGGCAAGAAGGTGATCGTCTGTATCCGGGAGCCGAGCCTGGGCCCGGTGTTCGGGGTCAAGGGAGGCGCGGCGGGCGGCGGGTATGCCCAGGTGGTGCCGATGGATGAAATCAATCTGCACTTCACCGGTGATTTCCACGCGATCACCTCCGCTCACAACCTTCTCTCCGCGATGCTCGACAATCACCTGCATCACGGAAATTCGCTCGGCCTGGACCCTCGCCGCATCACCTGGCCCCGAACGCTCGACATGAACGATCGGGCCCTGCGCTCGATGGTGATCAGCCTGGGTGGCATCAACGCCGGGCCGGTGCGCGAGGAGCGGTTCGTCATCGTGCCCGGCAGCGAGATCATGGCGATTCTGGCTCTGGCCACCGACCTGGCTGACCTGGAGCAACGGATTTCCCGGATCATCGTGGGGCTCACTCGCGACCGCAAACCGGTTACCGCCGCCGATCTGAAGGCCTCCGGCGCCATGACGCTGCTTCTGAAGGATGCGATTCTGCCGAACCTGGTGCAGACGCTGGAGGGTGGTCCTGCCTTGGTGCACTGCGGACCCTTCGGCAACATCGCCCACGGGTGCAATTCGATCGTGGCGACCAGGCTGGGCCTGTCTCTGGGGGACATCGTCCTGACCGAGGCGGGGTTCGGAGCCGACCTCGGGGCCGAGAAGTTCTTCGACATCAAGGCGCGCTTCGGCAATCTCAAGCCCGAGGCGGCTATCGTGGTGGCCACGGTGCGCGCCCTCAAGATGAACGGCGGCGTCAAGAAGGATTCCCTTGGCAAGGAGGATGTTGCCGCGCTCAAGCGCGGCATCGTGAACCTCGAGGCCCACGTCAAGAACGTCCAGAAGTTCGGCGTGCCCGTAGTCGTCGCGCTCAATCGCTTCACCTCTGATACCGACGCGGAGCTGCGTACCGTGCTCGACACCGCCCAGGCTTGGGGCGCGCGCGCGGCGCTGAGCGAGGTGTGGGCCAAGGGGGGAGAGGGTGGGGAAGCCGTAGCCCGGGAGGTTCTGGCGGTGCTGGACGAAAAGAAAGCCGCCTTCAAGCCGCTCTATGACGCCGCCAAACCGATCAAGGAGAAGATCGAAACCATCGCCCGGGAGATTTATGGGGCGGGAGGCGTGGACTACACGGCCGCGGCGGAGAAGAACATTGCGCAGTGTGAGGCCATGGGCCTGGGCCAGACCCCGGTGTGTATCGCCAAGACTCAGTACTCCTTCTCTGACGATCCCGCCAAGCTGGGCCGACCGACCGGGTTCCGGATCACCATTCGTGACGTCTACCCTTCCGCCGGCGCGGGGTTTGTCGTGGCCCTCGCGGGCGACATCATGACCATGCCGGGGCTGCCCAAGGTCCCAGCCGCCGAATCCATCCGGGTGCTGCCTGACGGCACCATCGAGGGGCTTTTCTGATGCTGGACTTTGTCTCCACCGCCGGCGCCCCCAAGGCGATCGGTCCCTACAGCCAGGCCGTGCGGGCCAACGGCTTTCTGTTTACCGCCGGACAGGTAGCCCTCGATCCCGACAAGGGTGAGCTGGTCGGCGGAGGAATCCGGGAGCAGACTACCCGAGCACTCGACAACCTGCGCGCCATCCTCACCGCGGCGGGAAGCGACTTCTCGCACGTCGTGAAGACCACGGTGTTCCTCGTCGACATGGCCGACTTCACTGCCATGAACGAGATCTATGCCCGCTCTTTCGGGGAACATCGTCCCGCCCGCTCGACCGTGGCGGTGGCGGCGTTACCGAGAGGCGCGCGAGTCGAGATCGAAGTCATAGCAGCCGTGAACGGTAAACAGTGAACAGGACTGCTCCGCT
Organism: uncultured Gemmatimonadales bacterium; assembly: GCA_963840165.1. Lineage (GTDB taxonomy): Bacteria > Gemmatimonadota > Gemmatimonadetes > Gemmatimonadales > GWC2-71-9 > CAVVWJ01. The sequence continues at coordinate 43,311 of CAWIXT010000002.1, read as the reverse complement.
GCAGGGAGACACCCCGTTCACTGTTCACGGTTCACTGTTTACTGTAGAAGATGGGGGCGGATCGGGCCTGGTGGTCTGGCCGGTCTTCAAAACCGCGATGGAGGCGCCTCCGGCGGCTCCGGTGGGTTCGATTCCCACACGCTCCCGCCACCTCGCTGCCAGAGCGTGGCACTGCGCTGCCGCGCTACTGGTACTGATGACGGTCTCAGGAAGCCCGGGAGATCTCGCCGCTCAACAAGCCGCCCCGCCCCCCCGCCGTGGCGCGACCCCGCCCGATACAGCGCAGCGCCGATCCATCAGCCCCATGGGCGCGCTATGGCGCTCGCTTCTGGTCCCCGGGTGGGGTCAGGCGCGGCTGGACCGAAAGCTGACCGGCGGGATCTTCATCGCCTGGGAAGGTGTGACCCTGGGGATGAGTCTCAAGACCCGCCAGGAGCTGGAGTACCTCCGCCGGAACAACTCGGCCCGGGGCGATGCCAAACGGCAGGAGCACGAGGACTGGCTGGTGCTCCTGGCATTCAACCACCTTCTTTCCGGCCTCGAAGCCTACGTCTCGGCGCACCTGACAGACTTTCCTGGGGACCTGCAGATCGAAGCAGTCCCCAGTGGCGTCGGCGCCGGGATGTCATTCCCGATCCGGATCAGATGAATCCGGCTCCCATCGGGATTTTCGATTCCGGTATTGGTGGGCTGACGGTGGCCCGCGCGATTTACGAGCGGTTGCCGCAGGAGTCTACCATCTACTTCGGCGATACCGCGCGGGTTCCATACGGCCCCAAGTCTCCCGAGACGGTGCGCCGCTATAGTCTCGAGATTCTGCACTGGCTGCTGGCGCAGGGTGTCAAAGCTGTGGTGATCGCATGCAACACCAGCACCGCTCATGCCCTGCGTACCCTCCAGGAGGCCACGCCGGTGCCCGTTCTCGGCGTGATCAAGCCGGGCGCGAGAGCGGCCATTGAAGGCGGGAGCGGAGGCCCCATTGGGGTGATCGGCACGGCGGGCACCATAGCCAGCGATGCCTATAACCGGGCCATCCAGGCCCTTTCGCCCGGTCTAACGGTCATTCAGCGCGCCTGCCCGCTTTTCGTTCCCCTGGTGGAGGAAGGCTGGTTCGAGCACCCTGCCACGGAGCTCGTGGCCGCGGATTACCTTCGGGAGCTGCGAGATGCGCGGGTCCGTTCCCTGGTCCTGGGCTGCACCCATTACCCACTGCTGAAGCCGCTGCTCCAGCGGGTATTGGGTCCCGATGTGAGGCTGATCGACAGCGGACAGGCGACCGCCGCCGCGCTCCACACCATACTCGCAGATCGGGCGCTGGAGGCCCCGCGTGACGCAGAGTCACACCACCGCTTCGTCGTGAGCGACGACGCGGCCAGATTTCGTCAGGTGGGATCACGATTCATCGGCGAGCGGCTGGGCCAGGCCGAGGTGGTGGCGTTAGGATAGAGCGTGAACAGGGAACAGTAAACGGTGAACAGGTGCTGTACTCGAACCTCCCGTTTACTGTTTACCGTTCACTGTTTACGCTGTAAAACGCCGCAGCTCCGCCCCCGACTCGCTCGCAATCGCATACCGGAAGCCATCGAACCATGCGCCGGGATTGAGGTACTGCCGGCCTTGATCCAGGTCCGCTATCACGGGCTGGTGGGTGTGACCCATGATGATCAATCCGACGTCAGGGTGCCCGGCCAGCAGACCCTCGGCCCAGGCGCGCTGCTGCTTTGCGGCAAGCGCCAATGTCGCCTCGTCATGGGTGTGGTCGCCCAGAGCCGGACTCAGGAGGTCCACGAGTCGGAGGCCCATGTCGGGATGGAGCAGACGATAGATCGCCGCAGTGGCCGGGTGCTGAATCAGACGATGGATCAGTTTCGCCTGCCATCGGGTCTCGGTGAGTCCGTCTCCGTGAATCGCCATCACCAGGCGGGTGCCCACCCGGAATGAAGCGCGGAGCGGCTCAAACTCGACACCCAGGTCTCGCTTCCAGAAGTGGCTATCCCATCGGTCATGGTTTCCCCCTACCATTACTATGGGCATTCGGCGGCGGAGTTGCGCCAGAGCTGCCGCCACGTGGAAGCCGCGGCGGGGAATGACCCTGGAATACGTGAACCAGAAGTCGAAGAGATCGCCGTTCACCAGCAGGCAGTCGCCCAGAGAGGGGCAAACCTGGAGGAAGCCGAGCAGCATTTCCTCCACGGCAGGCGGCGCCACTCCTAGGTGGGCATCGGACACGACGACGAGGGTGTGGCCCAGCACGGCCGCAAGGTAGCGTGCGTCAAGTGACCCTGCCAGTCGTCTACAACGCCATGAGGCCTGCATGCCCGCCGAGTCGCCCTCGATCTCGGAGACCTTCGTTCGGGTCAACTACTCGGAAACCGACCAGATGGGAGTGGTGTACCACGCCCGCTACCTGGTCTGGCTTGACGTGGCGCGGACCGAACACCTTCGCCGGCAGGGGATGAGTTACCGCGAGCTGGAGGCGACCGGGCTTAGACTTGCTGTCAGCGAGGTGATCATCCGGTACCGCCAGCCGGCCCGCTACGATGATCCGGTTCGGATCCGATGCTGGGTCCGGGACGTGGCCTCCCGCAAAGTCGAGTTCGGGTATGCCGTCGAGCATGCCGAAGACAACCGCCTGTTGGCCACCGCTTCCACCGGTCTTATGGCGCTGGATTCCACCATGGCACTGAGCCGGCTGCCGGACGCCGTCCGCCTGGCGCTGAAAGTCGTGCCCGACCCGGTCAAGATCGAATCATGAGGCTTTGGTTTCTTTCCCTTTGCGCCGTGGCACTGATCAGTCCCGTTGCGCTCCCCGCGCAGGAACAAGCCCTGGTCGAGGAGCTGGCTCCCGTGCTGGCCGCAGAGGACGCGCGCGAGTGGCGACAGGACCTGTTTCAGCGGAGCCTCCTGGCTGCGGACTCCGTGGTCCAGCGGGTTGCGGCCATGGCGGCCGGCCGAATCGGCGACCTCCGCGCCACACCGCTGCTGATCCGGACCCTCGATCAACCCGATTCGACCGTCCGCGTGGCTGCGGCATTTGCCCTCGGACTGCTGCGGGACTCCGCCGCGGTTCAGCCGATGATCCAGCGTCTGACTGGATTACAGCCCCTCGACGCTCCCAGTGCCGTCGAGGCGGTCACCGCCCTGGCCAAGATCGGTGGGCGGAGAGTAGCTGACTTCTTCGCGTCGGTGCTCCAGGGCAAGGTGGTGCTCTCGCAGTCTGACGCAGGTCCAGCCACCACCCAGATCCTGCTGGAGGCCTGGCGGCTGGGGGCCGATGCTCCGTCGGATGCCTTGCTTCCGTTCACTCGGGACACGTTGCAGGCCGTTCGCTGGAGCGCGGTATACTCCCTCGCTCGGCTTCGTGCGCCGGGAGCGTCGGACCAGTTACTCGAATCGCTTCGGGATCAGGATCCGGCGATTCGGGCCCTGGCGGCAAGAGCGCTGAGCCGCGAGTACGCCGAGGCCGCCAAGCTGGCGCCGGCCACCGTTGCCACTGTGTTGACCCGCGCGGTCGAGGACAAGGACCCGGGGGTTCGCATCAATGCCCTCCGCTCCCTCGGCACCTATCGGGACTCTTCACTCGCGCCGGCCGTTGCATGGAGGGTCGAAGATCCTGTCGCCAACGTGCGGGTTCAGGCGGCAATTACTCTGGGAGAGCTGGGCGGGTCCTCCGCCAAAACCGCACTGCTGCGGGTGCTGAAAGGGAAGGGTGGCTTCGCGCTCAGACGCGAGGCGCTTCTCGGCCTGGCCATCCTGGATGGCGATGAGTTCGGTCCTGCCGCCGCAAGTTGGCGAGCAAGCCGGGACTGGCGCGAACGCGCCGCGGCCGCGGAAGGTTGGGCTCGCGCCGGCGCGCGCGGGGATCAATGGTTTCTTTTGGACGCCGACAGCAGAGTCGTAGCGGCCGGCCTCCAGGCCTGGGCGGCTGCCGTGGAGGGCCCTCAGCGGCCGCTTCTCGAGGCCGGACGCCGCCTGCTGACGCATCGAGATGCCGGGGTGCGCAGCGTCGCCGGGGACGTCGTCGCCCGCGCCGCGGACCCAGGCGATCTGGCGGCCCTCATCACGATGTACACCCGGTCGGCGCGGGACTCCTTCCCCGATGCTTCGCTGGCCGCGCTCAATGCCATCCTTGCCATCGGCAGTGCCGGCGCGGCGGCGGCCTCTCGGGTAGAGGACGAGTTTCTGCGGCAGACTCCCCGGCCGTCCAACTACCTGCTCCGCCGCTGGGCCGAGGAGAACTGGGCCGAAGCCGAGGCCCGCTGGGGGCCCGCGCACCCGATCGAGACCGGCCGCTCATTGCAGGATTACCGCGACCTGGTGCGGCGGTTCATTGCGGCGCCCGACTCTGTCGCCCGCCCCCGGGTGTTCATCGAGGTGGAGCAGCGCGGCAATCTGGAAGTCGAGCTCTACGGTCCCGAGGCACCCCTCACGGTTGCTAACTTTCTCCGTCTGGTGGACCGGCGGTTCTTTGACGGACACCGCTGGCATCGGGTGGTTCCCAACTTCGTCATTCAGGACGGAGACCCCCGGGGCGACGGCTTCGGTGGCCCTGGCGGTGCCATCCGGGACGAAATCAATCGTATGCGGTACGGCATCAAGCCGATGCTGGGCATGGCGCTGTCGGGCCCCGACACGGGAGCCAGCCAGTGGTTCATAACCCTGAGTCCCCAGCCGCACCTTGACGGCACTTATACCGTCTTCGGCCGTGCCGTGGGCGACGTGAGCGCGTTGACCCGGATCAGCCAGGGAGACGTCATCCGAACGGTTCGGAGATGACGGCGGAAAGAGCGGAACCAGCGGAAGTGGCGGAATGCGTGAAGCCGCGTGGTTGGTCCGTGGGCGGACTGTCAGGGCCGCTTCGGTTCGCGCTGACCGCCTTGACCGCCCTGACCTTGACCGCCTCTTCCGCCCAGGCCCAGTTCTTCGCGTTCGGGCAGAACAAGATCCAGTACCGGAAGCTGGACTGGCGGATCATCCGGGGTCCTCACGTCGACCTGTACTACTACCGCGCCGAAGCGGAGCTGGCCCCGGCCGCGCTGGCCTACGCCGAAGCGAGCTACGACACGCTGGCGATGCAGTTCGGGCATGAAGTCGCCGCCCGCATCCCGCTGATTGTCTACGCCTCGCACACCGACTTCGAGCAGACCAACATTCTGCCCTTCACCCCACCCGAGGGTCTGCTCGGCGCCACCGATTTCCTGAAGCGGCGTGTCGCCATGCCGTTCCGCGGCAATTTCTCCGAGTTCCGGCACACGTTGCGCCATGAGATGGTGCACGTCTTCCAGCTCGACATCCAGGCCGACAACTACAATCAGTCCCCCCGCTCGGGGCGGTTCAACTACCCGCTATGGTGGAGTGAGGGCCTGGCAGAGCTGTGGTCCGGTGGGGAGGATGCCCGCGATATCATGGTGCTGAGAGATCTCACCCTGACCGGCCGGCTGCCGCAGCTGCGACAGTTGACCTACGTCGTCGGGGGAATCGTCTATCCGATCGGCGGTCGCATTCACCGCTGGCTGGCCGACAAGTATGGTGACTGGCGGGTGGCCCTCATGTACAAGGAGGCCAATCGCTACAACACGTTCGAGGATGCCATCCACGCCACCTACGGGCGCACACTCGACCAGCTGAGCGAAGAGTTCCAGCTTGCGATGCGGCGCGACTTCTATCCCTCGATAGGCAGCCTGGCGCCCCTGCCGGTGCTGGGACGGGAGATTACCCGTCTCGCCATCAAACCGGCTTTCCTGCCTGACACGGCCGGCTGGAGCGCCGACGGGGGCGATCAAGGCGAGGTGGTGTATGTGTCTCCCGCCATGGGATACGTGACGATTTATCGCGAAAGCTTGAACGGAGGAAAGGCTCACAAGGTCGTCACCGGTGGCCGTACAGCCGACCTCGAGTCGTTCCATCCGTTTGATTCCCGGATGGACGCGTCACGGGAGGGTTTCCTGCTCTTCGCCGCCCGCTACGGCGATCGCGACGCCCTCGTGATCTGGGACTTGAAGCGGGCCCGCATGGCCGGCAGGTATCAGTTCGACCGGCTCGTCTCAATCCTGTCGCCGATGTGGCTGCCCGATCGCCGAAGCATCGTGTTCAGCGGACTCGCCGAGAGCGGAGTCTCGGATCTGTACCGGGTCAGGCTACCCGAAGGCGTGCTCGAGCCACTCACCCGCGACCGGTTCCAGGACCTGGATCCCAGTCCCCACCCCGATGGCCGTCGCCTGGTGTTCGCCTCCGACCGCACCGTCGGGGGCCTGGATGGCGCCGTCAACCTGTTCACCCTCGACCTGGCCAGCGGTGCGGTGTCGCAGCTGACCCGGGGAGACTGGGTGGACGAGGCTCCCTCGTGGGGACCTGATGGACGGGTCTACTTCACGTCGAGCCGGGACAGCGTGCTCAATGTCTTCTCGGTAGATACCCTTGGCGATGGGCGCCGCGAGACCTCGGCCTGGAGCGGGGCGTTCGATGCGGTCCCCTTGCCTGGGAACGCGGGTTTATTGGTCGGCGGATTTCACGAGCTCAGTTGGAATCTGTATCGCTATCCCGTGGACTCCGCGGCGCGGGAGGATCGGTTCACCCTGGAGCCGGGAAAGCCGGCGGCCAAGTGGGCGTGGGCCTCTCCCGGCGACACGGCGAAGGGCGCTGCCTCGGCAGAGCCGTACCGCCGCCGCATGACATTCGATGTTGCGGTAGGCGATGCCATCTTTGTCCCCGGATGGGGCGGAGCGCAGGGGTTCGCCTTTCTGATGAGCGATCTTCTGGGCGACAACCTGATCTTCGCATCCATCGGGTCCTTTCAGGGACGCCAGCTGGGAAGCCTGGTCGCCAACATCAACGCCAGCGCCGTATACCTGAACCGGGAACGGCGACTGAACTGGGGTTTCGGTGCCTTCCGCACCAAGGGGCGAAACTTCGAGGGCGACCAGGTCGTGTCTTACAACGAGACTGCGATGGGAGTAATGGGCCTCCTGCGGTATCCTCTGAGCCGGTTCGACCGGGTGGAGGGCACCATGGTGGTCGAACACTCGGACAGAATTGACTTCACCATCCCGGTCGATGAGCCGCGCAGGGTAGGCTGGATCGCGTCGCACTATCTCAGCTATGTGCACGACAACTCACTCTGGATTCCCACCGGCCCGATCGACGGGACCCGATTCAGCCTCACCGGGGGAATCTCGACCGACTTCACCAACAGCCGCTTCGACAACTATCTCCTCAGCGCCGACTGGCGCAAATACTTCCGGCTGGGCCAGCGCAGTGCCTACGCCGTGCGCACCGTCGGCTTCTATAGTGGCGGAGACCGCCCCCGAAGAATCAACATCGGTGGCACTCTTGGACTGCGGGGATACCCGGAGTTCGGATACATCCTGGGATCCCATGCCTTCATGCTGAACCAGGAGATCCGCATACCCGTGCTGAGCCACCTCAGCCTTGGCACCCCATTCGGAAACCTGACCTTCCCCGAGACTCAGGCCGGACTCTTTGTAGACATAGGCAAAGCCACCTTTCCCACCGAGGGCCTGGACCGGGCGATACTCGGGAGCTACGGGGCCAGTTTCCGGATGGCGCTCGCGCCTCTGGCGGCCTTGCGGCTGGATATGGGCTGGCGGTTTACCGACGATCGTTACGTTGGCTACAGCCTGGACCTGGATCAGAGGAAGTCCACCTTCGTCAGCTTCTTCTTCGGCTATAACTACTGATGCGACAATACCTTCGGCTTGACGGGCCGGCCCTGCTGGCCTATCTTGGCCTGTCCATCATCGCCTGCAGAAGGGAGCCTGGGCCCGTGTTGCCGGCCGCCGCTGCGCCGGTTGCGCGCGAGCAGGTCGACGAATGGGTAGGCCGAACCATTCCTGTCGAGAGTCGGTTGCACCGATTCAAATGGTTGTTGGTGGACGAGCGGGGCAGTGCCGGGGGGCGGGGAAGTGCTCGCGTGGCTCCTCCTGACTCGCTCCGGTTCGATGCGGCTGGTCCTTTCGGCAGCGGCACTGGCTCAGCGGTGGTGATAGACCAGCGAGCGGTGTGGACTGAGCCTCCCGATGCCATCGCCAAGCTCGTCCCCAACTTTCCGCTCATGTGGGCCATGTTTGGCGTGGCAGTGCCGCCGGAAGCGGGAGCCGCCCTGCGAGGACTCACGCAGGATTCGCTCACGATCTGGCAGTATGCGGGCCCGACAGATACCATCCAGTATGCGCGAACAAGAGGCAATCCGGTCAGGTTCTTCGCGGAGGTGCGTCGGGCGGGAGAGCTCATCGGACGCGCCGAGACTACCCTGGACTCGACCGGCGCTCCCTTGAAATCGCGGCTCACCGTCCCGAGCCCGCCGGCCAAGCTCGATCTGACGTTTCTCTCCACCACCAGGGCCACCTTTGCGCCTGACATCTGGCTTCATCGTATCCCTTAGTACTCTCCTCCTCGGCGGCTGTCTCTACGGATTCGCAGGGGGCGGCCTTCCTCCCGGAATCAGGACTGTGGCGGTCTTGCCCTTCGACAATCAGACCCCCGAGCCAACGCTGACCCAGGAGATCTCGCGCGCCGTGCGCGAAGCGGTCGAGCAGCGCCTCGGCCTGCGCCAATCGGCTGAGCTGCAAGCCGACGCGGTCGTGCGTGGTTCCATCACCCGCTATGAGCCAGACCTGCCGGTCGCCTATCAGGGCGGTGAGGACCGCGAAGTGACGGTCACCCGAAGGCAGGTCCAGATCACCCTGAACGTGGAGATTCTGGATCAGAAGCAGGCCAAGCCGCTCTGGCAGCGCAGTGGACTGGTGGTCAAGGGGGACTACGAGACCGGACGGGAGGGTGAGGGCCGCGAAAAGGCGCTCGACGACCTGGTCGTAAACATCGTGGAAGGTGCCCAGTCCCAATGGTGATCGGCTGGCGCAGATCGCGTCTCGGGGCCGGTGGCTTTGGCTGCCTGGTTTCGCTGGCGCTGTTCGTCGCCGCCCTGTACTACGGTGTCAACATCGGACAGGTCTACCTCCGCTACTACCAGATTCGTGACGCCATGAGAACCCAGGCGCGACTGGCACCCAGTCTCAACGATGAGGTCATCTACCGCCGCCTCAATAGTCAGGCGGATTCTCTCTTTACCCGGACCCCCAGACCGAACTTCAGGATCACCCGCACCAGCCAGCCGAAACGTATCGTGATCGAGAGCGAGTACACCGACCAGGTGGACCTTCCGCTCTTCAAGCACACCTTCGTGCTCCGCCCGAGGGCTGAGGAACCGCTCTAGCCTCCGACATGCACGACTTTTCAATACCCAGCCTGTTTCTCGTGCTGGCGGCGATGCTCACTGCCGCCAAGCTGCTCGGCGAGCTCGCCGAGCGCTTTGGCCAGCCTGCGGTGCTGGGCGAGTTGGTCGCTGGGGTGCTTTTGGGCGGGAGCGTGTTGGGGATAATCCCGGCCGATGGCGTGGGTGCCGAAATCATTCATCTGCTGGCCGAACTGGGCGTGGTCCTGCTGCTGTTCGAGATCGGCCTGGAAACCGATCTGAAGGCCATGTTTCGGGTAGGTCCCGCGTCTCTCTCCGTTGCCGCCACTGGAGTCGCGCTCCCGTTCGCACTCGGGTTTGCCTATTGGGCCTACTTCCCTCATGCGGCCGTCGGGGGAGGAACCGATCTCACGATGGCCGCCATCTTCATTGGTGCAACGCTGACGGCCACTTCCGTCGGCATCACCGCTCGGGTGCTCTCGGACTTGGGCCAGATGCACACACCCGAGGCCCGGATTATCATCGGGGCGGCGATCATCGATGATGTACTGGGACTCGTCATCCTCACCGTTGTCTCGGGTATGGCCGCAGGCGCCAGCGTAAATAGTCTCGATATCGCCCGGATTATGGGCGTGGCGGTGGGATTTCTGGTGGTGGCCGTGCTGGTGGGGCGGTTCGCGGCACCCCGGCTCTTCGACCTCGTGGTCCGGATGCGGGTCCGTTACGTATTGCTGGTCTTTGCCGTGGCCTTTGCACTGGGACTCTCGGCGGCAGCGGCTCTGGTAGGATCCGCGCTGATCATTGGGGCGTTCGCCGCGGGGCTGATTCTCTCCGGAACGAACCAGTTCGATACCATCGAGCGGGAGATCCGACCCGTTGCCTCCATCTTCACACCTATCTTTTTCGTGAGTGTCGGCGCTTCAGTCAACCTCGGCTTGCTGAGCCCGGCCCGGCCAGGTGCCGGGGGAATCCTCGGAGTCGCCGCCGTCCTCACGCTGTTGGCGGTGGCTGGCAAGCTCGCGGCTGGCTGGGCCGCTCCCTGGGTCCCGTTTCGCCGGCTCGTTGTGGGAGTCGGAATGGTCCCGCGGGGAGAAGTCGGGCTGATCTTTGCCGACATCGGACGGCGTACCGGCATCCTCAACGAAGCTGTCTTCGGAGCCATCCTGCTCATGGTGATGGCGACGACCTTCGTGGCTCCGCCCGGGCTGAAACTGCTCTTCAACACTTCACCCGGCCGGCCCCCCACGCCATGATCGCGAGTGCCTCCAAGGTGCGCACATTGGGTGAGGCCATCACCTGGCGCACGGGCCAGATCGGCCCGGTCGTCTTCACCAATGGGGTTTTTGATTTGGTCCACCCCGGCCATGTGGAACTGCTGGAGGCGGCCCGAGGTCAGGGGGCAGTGCTGATGGTTGGCCTCAACAGCGATGGCTCGGTACGCCGCCTGAAGAAAGGAACCGGTCGTCCGTTGGTGCCGCAGGCGGCGCGGGCCCGGGTTCTGGCCGGCTTCGCGGCCGTGGATTGTGTCACGTTGTTCGATGAGGACACGCCGCTCGAACTGATCAAGGCGCTTGGGCCCGATGTCCTGGTCAAGGGTGGCGACTATGAGCGTTCCCAGATCGTGGGCGGTGACTGGGTCGAGTCACGTGGCGGCAGGGTAGTGCGGGTTCCTCTGATACAGGGCTTTTCTACCTCTTCGCTGGTGGAGCGTCTTCGTGCCACGTCCTGACGATCGGGCCAACGATCAGCTCCGGCCGCTCGTGCTGGAGCGGCGCGCCAATCCCTACGCTGAGGGGTCCTGTCTGATCCGGATGGGCGGCACCCTGGTGCATTGCACTGCCAGCGTGGAGCAGGGAGTTCCCGGCTTCAAGAAGGGCTCGGGAGAAGGTTGGGTTACCGCCGAATACGCCATGTTGCCGCGAGCTACCCTGGAACGCACCTCGCGGGAGCGGAACGGTCCCGGCGGCCGGACCCAGGAAATTCAGCGCCTCATCGGCCGGTCGCTCCGGGCGGCGATGGCCACCATGGCCTTCGGGGAGTTCACCATACGGATCGATTGCGACGTGCTCCAGGCCGACGGCGGAACCCGGACCGCGAGCATCACCGGCGGTTGCGTGGCCCTGGCCGATGCCTGCGCGTGGCTGGCGGAGAAGACCGGCCGGCCTTCCCCTTTTGGCCGGCTCGTCGCCGCGGTCTCGGTTGGCGTCATCGAAGGCCAGGTGCGGCTCGACCTCTCCTACGTGGAGGACAAGGACGCCGCGGTGGACTCGAACATCGTCATGCTCGAGCCGGCTCAGTATGTCGAGGTGCAGGGGACCGGGGAGCACGGCACCTTCTCCCGGGACCAGCTGGATACGATTCTCGGTCTGGCTGAAGGCGGCATTGCCCAGCTCTTTCAGGCTCAACGGGCGGCGCTGGGCTGGTGAAGCTCCTCGCCGCCACCCGCAGCGCGGGCAAGCAGCGCGAGATTCGCCGGATCTTAAGCGGCTCCGGCCACGAGATAGTTTTTCCGGATGACGTCTGGCTCCACGAGTCATCGGCCGGAGATCCGCTGGAGGCCGGTGAAAGCTTCGAAGTCAATGCCCGCCTCAAGGCCGAGTATTTCGTGCGGTTGAGCGCTCTGCCGACATTTGCCGACGATTCGGGGCTCGAAGTCTTCTCCCTTGGAGGCGCTCCCGGAGTTCGCTCCAAACGGTGGGCCGGAGCAAGCGGGACCGACGCCGAGGTCGACGCCGCTAACAATGCCGAGTTGGTTCGCCGGCTCGCCGGTGCGCCCGGATCGAGCCGGTTGGCGCGATACCGCTGCGTGCTGTACTACTTGCCCTCCTTTGGCGCCGTCCCGACCATCTGCCAGGCCGACTGCAGCGGCCGGATCCTCGAGGAGCCGCGCGGAACCTCAGGCTTTGGGTACGATCCGTACTTCTTCAGTGACGAGCTGGGAAAGAGCTTCGGCGAGGCTACCGACGAGGAGAAGGATTCCGTGAGCCACCGGGGCAGGGCCCTCAGAGCGCTGGTGCAAACGCTGAAAGGTGAGAGGTGAGAGGTGAGAAGTAAGAGGTAAGAAGTGAGAAGTAAGAAGGAGGAGGTGAGAAGGAAAAGATGAGAAGCAACCTCTCACTCCTCGCTCTTCACTCTTCACTTTTCACTTTTCACTTCCATGTTACCTTCCAGCGTCGTTTCTACGGGGTGTGGCGCAGTCCGGTAGCGCGCCTGCTTTGGGAGCAGGAGGTCCCGGGTTCGAATCCCGGCGCCCCGATTTGCCGGTCATCCTCTATTTGCTTTCCTGCTGTAGCCGACGCTTCTTCCAGCAACACCTCTCTTGCCGCCGAGTGCCGGTGGACGAGCACCCGATTTATCGAATGTGGAAGGCCAGGCTCGATCAGGAAGTCGAGCGTGAGCAGGCGCTTGTGGCTCGACGAGCCGAGCGGGAAGCAGCGCGCGCCACCTGGTATGCGGCGTGGCAGAGCTATAAGGAACGATCGACACAGGTGCTTCGCGTCCGGAGACCGGCATGGTGGAACCTGCCCGGATGGTTCTTATGGCTCATGCGCCTTCACGCGGCGGGCCGGCCGGACTAGACCATTATGACGGCGACCAGATCAGGTACGCCCGGAGGTGGGGAATTCGGGCGGAGACGGTGGGCTGCGTTCGGTAATCGCTCCGTCGTAACGTGAGCGATACATCGCCCCCCACGCGAAGCATCCGCAGCACCGGCAACGCGGCGCTCAGCCGGGCCGCGGTCATCCGATGATCTGCATCGGAGCCATAGAGGCTCCGGATCCAAAGCGTCCGGCCGTCGAGCCGGATCAGCTCCCGGCCATCACGCCGCAGCGCACCGGTAACCCTCGCGCCCACCCCAGGGCCAAAGTCGTAATCCCTCCGGCGTGCCCGATCGTGCTCTGAGGACACCGCTCCCAAAGGAACCGCCTCGAAATGCAGTCCGATATCGATCTGGGTCCTGGTATCGGCGGTCTGCCGGTAGAGCAGCGCCCCGCTGAGGCTCTGGCTGCTCGACTTGGCGAGGGGGATATCGTCGTAATCGTAATGCTGGAACAGGCCCAGCATCACCTGCTGTCGGGACGACGTGGCGAGCTTTCGGCGAGTCAGCAGCCCGGAAACCCCTGCGTGGGTCAGAACGACGTACTCGTTGGGGCTGAGGTGCAGGCTGAATTCGAATGCGTCATACGGTCGCTTGACGTGCTCGTCGAAGGCGTTTCCGTATTGAAAAGTGAGTCCGATGAACGGCCGGTCGCCACTCACCGACAAAGGCGCGGCCCCTATGCCGCTTTGCCGGCCCACCGCCAGGGATGCCGAGCTCGACGGGGTTGAATCCAGGGCAACGCGGCCGCCCTGAATCAGCGACTGGGTCCGGCCGACGGGGTTAACGAGGAAGGCGCCGGTGCGCCGCGCCGCAGGAACTCCCTTGCCGCTGAGTAAGACGGAGCTCATTCGGTGGGCTACTTCTCCCAATGCGATTCCGCCCAGCGTGGTGTTGATCAGGTCGTTGGCGGAGGGAGGGACATTCTCGGAAAAGAGCTCCCAGCTCAGACTACCTGCGGCCACGAAGGGTACAGATCCCCAGAATTCGTACCCGCTCCCGCGGGCGGAATTGAAATAGAGGCTGCCGTGATAAGGGTGGGCTACCTGATTGACGCCGAAGACGTCATCGTCCCATTTGAAACCGCTCTGGAGGTTCGCCCACCAGCTCCTGGTGCCCACGTCCGCCCAGTCCGAGCCCTGGAGATGCCAGTTGTAGAACCAGAGGCCCCCGTTGATAGCGGCCACGGCAGTGGCGGCCTGCCAGAAGCTAGGTGACTTCGGTGCAGCGGGTTGCACAACCTGCTGTGCTTCGCCCGCGCTGGGCAGAAGCAGCGAGCCGGCCAGGGCCAGCCAGGCGGGAAAGCCGCGCGTCGGGACCATAGTAAGTACTTAGAAGCTTGTCTCCGCCCGCCAAACCTGCTGTGATTCGGCCCACCCCACACCCCCGTTCCAGTTATCGCGTCCGGCTGCCTTGCTGCGCCAGCCACCCGGGAGCCGTCCAGGCCTTGGGATCGAAGATCGCGGGGTCCAGTTTCACGTTGGCTCGGGTATCGCTGTACTCCTCCTTCATCTGTTGCTTGCCATTGGCTAAGAAGAGCACCTCCAGCTCTACCCAGCCGCCGTCCAGCGGAATGTATTTGTCGAAGATGGTCTCATTGATGATTTTCGGATCCTTCTTCGAGGGCTCCAGGCTCCGGACGAAGTAAAGCCGCTCGGCATCGATCCAGAATTGCGGGCTGGTGGTGTCGCCCGCCTCCGCCCCGACCACATACGTGGGACGGCCTTTCCAGGTGGTTCGGTGCAGCTTGGTGAGATCGAACTTGAGTCCCTTAAGCTTGCGCACTGTCTCCGCCACCGGAGCCTGGTAGACATCGAAACCCAGGACCATCAGCGGATGCACCAGCGGTTGCGACCCCTTGAGCTTCTTCTGCTCGAACACGTAAAGCGAATCGTTCCGGAACAGCAGCGTCTTCCCGCTATCTAGCGGTGCGATGTCGATGCGGAGCTTGCCCGGGAGCTCCAGCGCTTCGTACCAGGTCTCGACCTTGCCATCGGGGAGGGTGGTCTTCTGCGTGAAGGTGAGGGTACGGTACCACTTGCCGGCGTACCGCTCGCGCATCAAGGCGACAAGCTCTTCACCATTCTTTGGCGCAGGGGGAACGGCCACGGTTGGGCCGGGGGAGGGAAGCACGATGCCCAACGCGAGCGCGAGTGGTAACACTGATCCTCCTGGAATTGGAATGCAACCGATGGGACGAGGAGCCTTACGTCGGCTTGAAGCAATGGGTTTCCCACACAATTATACTTGGCCCATTCCCCCGATTGGGCGCCCGTAGCTCAGATGGATAGAGCAACAGCCTTCTAAGCTGTGGGTCGCAGGTTCGAGTCCTGCCGGGCGCACTGTATCCCGCCGTATCACGGCTCACTGGTGCCTCGACCCGCCTGACCCTACTATTTGCCGATGACCCACCTCTTCACCTCGTCGGAGCTCCCGTCCGAAAAATCCCGCGGCGTCGCCACCGCGCTAGCCGCACTGTTGGGCCCGTTCGGCGGCCACCGGTTCTACCTCGGCAAGACCGGCACCGGGGTCCTCATGCTATGCACGGTGGGTGGGCTCGGCATCTGGTACCTGTACGACCTGATCCTCGTCGCGGCCGGCTCGTTCCGCGATGTCGACGGCCGGCTGGTGTCGCGCTGGGATCCCGAAGTCGGCCGGGCCGACGCGCTCTCCGCCGAGGTTCTGGAAGAGCTCTCCGCGCTCCGCTCGGAGGTTGCCGAGCTGGCGGAACGGCTGGACTTCGCGGAGCGGCTTCTGGCCAATCCCCGCCCGGCGGAAAACCGCCCGCGCTTCACCCAGCCTACCTGAGTGCTGATCCGATCGCCTTTCGCTGGCCGGGTGCTCCCCCGGAAAGCGGAGCTGCAGCCCATGCTGCGGCTGGCCGCCCCGGTGGTCACTATCCAGGTCGGGATGATGGCCATGGGGGTGGTGGACACCATCATGGTGGGCCACATCTCCGCCCAGGCGCTGGCTGCCGTCGCATTGGGAAACCTCTACTTCTTCACCCTCGCCGTCTTCGCCCTGGGGACCCTGATGGTCCTCGATCCGGTGGTGGCCCAGGCCGTCGGGGCCGGCGACCGGCCCGCCGTGGCCCGGGCGGTGCAACGCGGCATATTGATAGCCGCGCTGCTGGCGCTCCCCGCCGTGATCCTGCTCGTCGCTGCCGAGCCCGTGTTCCGCCTGCTGGGGCAGCCGGCGGAGGTAGTTCCCCTCGCGGCCGCCTACGCCGTACGTACCGCCCCCGGAACTTTCCCGTTCCTGTTGTTCGTGGTTTTTCGGCAAAGCCTCCAGGCCATGGGACGGACCCGGCCCATCGTGGTCGCCATCATCGGAGCCAACCTGGTGAATGCCGCCCTCAACTGGGTCCTCATATTCGGGCACCTCGGGGTCCCGCCAATGGGGGTGGTGGGATCGGCCTGGGCAACCACTGTGAGCCGCATTCTCCTCGTGCTCTGGCTCTGGGTTGCCGCTCGAGCACAGCTCGCTCCGCTGCTGCGGCCGGTTCGGCCGGAGATCTGGCGGTTGCCGCCGCTGTTACGAATGTTGCGGTTGGGGGTGCCGATCGGCGCTCAGCATGTCCTGGAGTTCGGCGCCTTTGCGCTGGTGGCCTTGATGATGGGCTGGCTCGGCACCCGGGAAATGGCCGGACACCAGGTGGCAATCAACCTGGCCGCTCTCACCTTCATGGTTCCACTGGGCGTGGGCGATGCGGCCTCGGTTCTGGTGGGGCACGCCGTTGGTCGGCGCGACCCTGAGGGCGCCAGGGGGGCGGCGCGCGCGGCCTTTGCCTGCGGAATCGGCTTCATGGCTGTCACCGCTGCCATCTTTCTCACCCTTCCGGTACAGTTGGCAGGCCTGTACAGCCGGGATATGGCCGTGATTTCCGTCGCCATTGCCCTGATCCCGATCGCCGGGGTGTTTCAGATCTTTGATGGAACCCAGGTCGTGGCCGGGGGGATACTTCGAGGCCTGGGCGACACCCGAGCGCCCATGATCGCCAACCTCCTGGGCTACTGGGTCGTTGGTATCCCGGTGAGCGCGTATCTAGGCTTCCACTCCGGCTTGGGACCGGCAGGGCTATGGTGGGGACTGGTACTCGGACTAGGCTTGGTCGGCACTTCGCTGCTCATCCGGGTGCGGATTCGCCTGGCCCGCCAGCAGCCCCGCGTGCTGATCGATGCTCCGGGGCTGCCGGCAACCGGACCGGGCGCCTGATACTTACCTCGATGCTTCCTCTTCGGCCTCGATATCGTCGGCTTCCTCGGCCTCGATATTGATGACGGCTTCGGCGAGCACCGTCAGCTTCTCGTCCGTGGTCTCTTCTTCCTCGAGGTTCTGGCCCAGCAGGTCGTGGACCTGCTCGTACCCCAGCATTTCGGCATAGGTGCACACGCAGCCGTAGCTTGCGATCTCGTAGTGCTCGATCTTCTGGGCTGCGGCAATGAGGGCTGCGTCCATGACCGACGGCTCGGCGTCTTCCTCCATCAGCTTCTTGCCTTCCTCGATCAGTCCGGCCATTCCCTCGCACTTCTTACCCTTGGCCGACATGCCCAGGAGCTTGAAGGCCTGGTCCAGTCGCTCGATCTGGCCCTCCGTCTGCTCTAGGTGCTCTTCGAAAGCGGCCTGCAACTCCGGATGACTCGCCGCCTTGATCATCCTCGGCAGCGCTTTCACGATCTGGCCTTCGGCATGGTAGATGTCCTGCATCTCGTGAATGAGCAGATCATCAAGGGATTTCAGCGTTGCCATGGGGGGTCTCCTTCGTCGGGTATTGAAGAGCGCAGGCCAGTTGGGGGATGAGCCCGCGCGCAGCCGTATGAATGGGTGACTATAGCAGTTGGAGGACAACGTACGCATCGGACAAGGGGCCTCAGTGTCGTGCATCACCATCTAGTCATCGTATCCGGACCGAAGTAGCATCAGAGCGCATGCAAACCACACTCGCAGCGCTTGCAGTCATCACTGTCGGCTACATTCTCGCCTACCTGGTCTTCGACCGGCTGCGGGATCGCTTCGGATACGTGGGTGGGGCGGAGTACGTTGTCATAGGTTTCCTGCTCGGTCCCCGGGTGACCGGCCTGCTCGGCGCCGAGCAGGTACAGGATCTCACTCCCATCGTGAGCCTGGCGCTGGGATGGCTGGGGATGCGCCTGGGTACGTACTTTCGCCTGCCGGCATTGGCCACCATCCCGGCGGCGCACCTCCGAATCGCCTTTACCGAAGCCCTCGCTACCTTCGGAGCCGCACTCGCGGCGCTGCTGCTCCTATTCCACTACGTGGCTGGATACAGCTGGCCCGACGCCACTGTCCAGGCGGTGACACTGGCGGCGGTGGCTACCCTCAGCTCCACCGCCGCCATCGACGCGGTCTCTCGGCGGGGCCAGGCCACCCTCATCGCACCGGTTCTCCAGCTCACGGTTCGCATCGATGCGCTCGTGGCCGTCGCAGCGTTCGGCCTCTTGCTCGCCGTGTTCCACCAGGGCCAGGTGTCGCTCCAGGTTC
>CAWIXT010000002.1:0-20000 GCA_963840165.1 uncultured Gemmatimonadales bacterium | reverse complement strand
ATAAGGGCGATCTCGTACGTGGTCGTAGACCCGAAGCCGTGGCGATCTACCCTTGAGCAGGTTGAAGCCGCCGTAACAGGCGGTGGAGGACCGAACCCATGTGGGTTGAAAACCGCTGGGATGACTTGAGGGTAGGGGTGAAAGGCCAATCAAGCTCGGAGATAGCTGGTTCTCCCCGAAATATATTTTGGTATAGCCTTGGGAAATGAGTTCGCAGGAGGTAGAGCACTGGATGGGTCCGGGTCGTGAATAACGATACCTCCCCCAACCAAACTCCGAATGCCTGTCGAATGCTGCCCAGGAGGCAGTCGCGGTGCGCTAATGTACCGTGGCGAGAGGGAAAGAACCCAGAACCTCAGCTAAGGCCCCGGAGTGGCGGCTCAGTGTAGCAAAGGATGTGGGTATGCTGTGACAACTGGGAGGTTGGCTTAGAAGCAGCCATTCCTTTAAAGAGTGCGTAATAGCTCACCAGTCCAGCGTAGCCGCGCCGATAATGGTCGGGACTTCAAGCCGCCCGCCGAAGCTAGGTCTTCATGCGCAAGCATGAGGGGTAGGGGAGCGTTCCCATAGCAGTGAAGCCGGGGCGGAAGCCTTCCGGTGGAGCGGTGGGAAGTGAGGATGCCGGATTAAGTACGCGAGAAACAGGGTGAAAACCCCTGTCACCGTAAGCCTAAGGGTTCCTGAGCCATGTCGATCAGCTCAGGGTCAGTCGGTCCCTAAGTCGAGGCCGAGAGGCGTAGACGATGGGAAACGGGTCAACATTCCCGTACCAACTGTAAGCCGTTATGAGTCTGAGGAGGGACACAGGAGCAAGGTCACCGGCGGGTGGTGGATTTTCCGCTGCAAGGTGGTAGACGTTTCCCGGTAGGCAAATCCGCTGGGATAGTCGAGAACCGATGCCGAAGGGGCCGTATGGCCCCGTCAAGGGTGGCTGACGCACACTGTCGAGAAAAGCTTCGCAGACCAGGACTGCAGTTGACCGTACCGTAATCCGACACAGGTGGGCGAGGCGAGAAGCCTAAGGTGCTCGAGTGATTTACGGAAAAGGAACTCGGCAAAATGACCCCGTAACTTCGGGATAAGGGGTGCCGGTTGTATGTGACCCGCCAAGGGGAGCAGAAGCCGGCCGCAGAGAATCGTCCCAAGCGACTGTTTAGCAAAAACACAGGAGCGTGCTAAGGCATTGTCCAAGCCGACGTATACGCTCTGACTCCTGCCCGGTGCCGGAAGGTTAAGGCAAGCGGTTAGCCGCAAGGCAAAGCTGCGAACCGAAGCCCCGGTAAACGGCGGCCGTAACTATAACGGTCCTAAGGTAGCGAAATTCCTTGTCGGGTAAGTTCCGACCTGCACGAATGGAGTAACGACTTGGGAGCTGTCTCTTCCGTAAGCTCGGCGAAATAGCAGTATCGGTGAGGATTCCGATTACCCGCGACAGGACAAAAAGACCCCGTGCACCTTTACTACAACCTGTCATTGAACGTCGGTATGACCTGCGTAGCATAGGTGGGAGCCGTTGATCTGGTCCTTTCGGGGATCAGGGAGGCAACAGTGAAATACCACCCTTGTTTTACTAACGTTCTCACTCGGACGGCAACACCGTCGAGGACCGTGGCAGGTGGGTAGTTTGACTGGGGCGGTCGCCTCCTAAAGAGTACCGGAGGCGCGCTATGGTGGGCTCAGTGCGGTCGGTAATCGCACGATGAGTGTATAAGCAGAAGCCCGCCTGACTGCGAGCGCGACGGCGCGAGCAGGGACGAAAGTCGGCTTAAGTGATCCGGTGATCCCGTGTGGATGGGTCATCGCTCATCGGATAAAAGGTACGCTGGGGATAACAGGCTTATCGCGCCCGAGAGTTCACATCGACGGCGCGGTTTGGCACCTCGATGTCGGCTTATCACATCCTGGGGCTGGAGAAGGTCCCAAGGGTCCGGCTGTTCGCCGGTTAAAGTGGTACATGAGCTGGGTTCAGAACGTCGTGAGACAGTTCGGTCTGTATCCGTCGTGGGCGTGGGAGTGTTGAGGGACGTCGTCTCTAGTACGAGAGGACCGAGACGAAGCGACCGCTCGTGTACGGGCTATCCTGCCTAAGGGTATCGCCCGGTAGCGATGTCGCGCGGAGATAACCGCTGAAAGCATCTAAGTGGGAAACTCTTCCCAAGATGAACACTCCTGGACCTTAAGGTCCCTGAAGGGCCCTGGGAGACTACCAGGTTGATAGGCCGCAGATGTACGGCGCGCAAGCGCTTTAGTCGAGCGGTACTAATCGCCCGTGAAGTTTGATCTCTTCCTTCTTCATATCTGAAGCAACCATCCATTCGTCGTTGTCGCTTTGATGGGCTATTAGCTATTGGCTATTGGCTACTCCGTAGTGGGAGTTGCCCCTAGCCAATAGCCAAAGACCAATAGCCTCCCAAAATGGCTGGCGACTAGCGCGCAGGGGCCACACCCGTTCCCATTCCGAACACGGCAGTTAAGCCCTGCAGCGCCGATGGTACTGCAATCGCGAGGTTGTGGGAGAGTAGGCCGTCGCCAGCTTCTCTTCTCAAAGCCCTACCCGGCTAGCCGGGTAGGGCTTTCTGCGTTTCGACCTGACTAGCCCAGCTCTCCTGTCGGCCCGGATTGTACCAAGGTCCAGTGGCTGACGGACCGGTCCGGCCGTACCCTGAAAATCTCGTAACCTCCTGCACCAGCCTTGGTCCGGCCGCCCAATCCCGCCGCTGGCCGGGGCCTGCCGGCTTCCACTTGAGGCGGGACCGGCGAGCAACGTCATTGAGGTCAATTGCCAGGACCCACAAGGAGAAGCCAGATGAGCTCCCCACACGCGACCCAACGATCGATCCTTCCAATTCCCGATGTGCAGCACGTGGGGCTGACGACCTACGACGCCAAGGATCCCGACACGAAGTTCCCGCCGATCGAGCCGCTGCGTCCGCCGAAGGGTGCGCCCAACGTCCTGATCGTGCTGATCGACGACTGCGGGTTCGGCGCCACGAGTGCCTTCGGGGGCCCGGTCCCCACGCCGAGCGCCGAGCGGCTGGCGAAGAACGGGCTGAAGCTCACGCGGTTTCACACCACCGCGCTCTGCTCGCCCACGCGCCAGGCGCTGCTCACCGGGCGGAATCACCATTCGGTGAACATGGGCGGCATCTGCGAGATCGCGACCTCGGCGCCCGGCTACACGTCGGTGCTGCCGAAGAACAAGGCGCCGCTCGCCATGACGCTCAAGCTCAACGGCTACTCGACGGCGCAGTTCGGCAAGTGCCATGAGGTGCCGGTCTGGGAGACGAGCCCGCTGGGGCCCTTCGACCAGTGGCCCACCGGCGGCGGTGGGTTCGAGTACTTCTACGGCTTCATCGGCGGCGAGACCAACCAGTGGTATCCGGCGATCTACGAAGGCACGACGCCGATGGAACAGAACAAGACTCCGGAAGAGGGCTACCACTTCACCGAGGACATGACGAACAAGGCCATCGGGTGGGTGCGCCAGCAGAAGGCGCTCATGCCCGACAAGCCGTTCTTCATGTACTTCGCCCCTGGCGCCACCCACGCCCCGCATCATGTGCCGAAGGAGTGGATCGACAAGTACAAGGGCAAGTTCGACGGCGGCTGGGACAAGCTGCGGGAAGAGACCTTTGCCCGGCAGAAGAAGCTGGGCGTGATCCCGGCCGATGCGGTCCTCACCAAGCGGCCCGACGAGATCCCGGCCTACGACGACATGCCCGCGGCGCTCAAGCCGATCCTCGCCCGCGAGATGGAGGTCTATGCCGCGTTCCTCGAACATACCGACCACCACGTCGGCCGCTTGTTCGACGCGCTGAAGGACTTGGAAATCCTCGACGACACCCTGATCTACTACATCTTCGGTGACAACGGCGCCTCCGCGGAAGGCACGCTGAACGGCTGCTTCAACGAGGTGGCGGTGCTCAACGGCATGGGCACGCTCGAGACCCCTGAATTCCTCATGAGCAAGATCGACGACTTCGGCGGACCGAGTGCCTACAACCACTACGCGGTGGGCTGGGCGCATGCGATGAACACGCCGTATCAGTGGACCAAGCAGGTGGCGTCGCACTTCGGCGGCACCCGCAACGGCACGATCGTGCACTGGCCCAACGGCATCAAGGGGAAGGGTGAGACCCGGTCACAGTTCTGCCATGTGATCGATATCGCGCCGACGGTCCTGGAAGCCGCGGGACTCCCGCATCCGACCGTCGTGAACAGCGTGCAGCAGGCGCCGTTCGAGGGCGCGAGCATGCTGTATGCGTTCAACGACGCCAAGGCGCCGGAGCGCCGCGAGACCCAGTACTTCGAGATGTTCTGCAACCGCGGCATCTATCACAAGGGATGGACGGCCGTGACCCGGCACGGCGTACCCTGGGTCGGTGCCTACAAGCGCGCCTTCGACGACGATGTCTGGGAGCTGTACGACACCAACACCGACTGGACCCAGTCGAAGGACCTCGCCAAGGAGAATCCGAAGAAGCTGGCCGAGCTGCAGCGGCTCTTCCTGATCGAGGCGACCAAGTACAGCGTGATCCCGCTCGACGATCGCACCTTCGAGCGCTTCAACGCGGACCTCGCGGGCCGCCCGCAGCTCATCAAGGGCAACTCGCAGATCCTGTTCGGCGGCATGTCGCGGCTGAGCGAGGGCTCGCTGGTCGTGACCCACAACAAGTCCTATTCGCTGACCGCGGAGATCGAGGTGCCGAAATCCGGCGCCAACGGCGTCATCGTCGCCCTCGGCGGCAGCATCGGCGGCTGGAGCCTCTACGCCCTGAACGGCAAGCTGAAGCACTGCTACAACTTCTTCGGCATCCAGCGGTTCTTCACCGAGGGCACGCAAGCCGATTCCCGCCGGCAAGCATCAGGTGCGCATGGAGTTCAAGTACGACGGTGGCGGTCTGGCCAAGGGCGGTACAGTGTCGCTCTTTGTGGACGGCAAGAAGGACGGCGAGGGCCGGGTGGACATGACCGTCCCGATGCTGTTCTCCGCCGACGAGACCTGCGACGTCGGGAAGGAAACAGGCTCGCCGGTCTCTCCGGACTACGGTCCGACGGACAACGAGTTCAGCGGCGAGGTCAACTGGGTCCAGATCGACCTGGAGAAGGATGACCAGGACCACCTGATCTCGCCGGAGGAGCGTTTCCAGGTCGCGATGGCGCGGCAGTAGTCCCGAGCCCACCGGTGGCGGGCTATCAGCGCCGGTGGTCAGGAACTCCCAGTGGGATTTCATATGCAGCGGCTCCGCTTCGCATCGCTTGCCTATGCGGCCTCGTTACTGGCGCTGCTTCCCATCCCGGCATCCGCATCGGTGCAGGAGCTGGAGCCCGGCGCGTACTGGCCCAGGCCGACCGGGCTGAATATCCTCACCGTGGTCAATAGCCTGAACTGGGGCGATGTGGCGTTCGATGCTTCGGGGCCGATCGACGAGGCCAGCGCCACTATCAATACCACCGGGCTTTCGTATACCCGGGCGTTCAGTCTGGGCGGCCGCTCGGCGAACGCCAGCGTTCTCCTACCCGTGATTGCGGGTCACGTGGAGGGCAGGTACCTCGGCGAGCCGGCGGAGGCCGACCGGTTCGGACTGGGCGACCCGCGATTCCGGCTGGCCCTGAATCTGCTTGGCGCGCCGGCTATGACGCCCGCCGAGTTCGCCACCTACCACCAGGGCACCATCGTGGGCGCCAGCGTTACGGTGGCTCCGCCGCTCGGGGAGTACGATCCCACCAAGCTGATCAACCTCGGTACCAATCGGTGGTCATTCAAGCCGGAGGTCGGCCTGTCGTTGACCAGCGGTAAGTGGGTGGTGGAAGGAATGGTGGGGGCCTGGTTCTTCACCGAGAACGGCGACTTCGCCGGCGGACGCACGCGAACCCAGGATCCGGTGGTCGCGAGCCAGGCCCACCTCACCTACAGGTTCAAGCCCACCATGTGGCTGGCGGCGGACGCCAACTACTTCACCGGCGGAACGACGACGGTTGGTGGGACCCGGAGCCTCGATTTTCAGCGCAATTCACGAGTAGGTGCCACCTTTTCCTGGGCGCTCGACCGGCACCATGCCATTCGTGCTTCCGCGAGCCAGGGGGCCTACACCACGATCGGTGCCGACTTCACTTCGGTCGCAGTTGGGTACAACTACGCCTGGGCGCCCTAACCCGACGTCACCTGCCGAAACTCCTCCTGACGCCGCGCGGACTAACCGAAAGTCTAATGGCTGCTGCGGCGCCCTCCCCCGACCTTCAAGCGGCAGGTCACCCATTCAAATGGAGGCCTTGTGCCCGAATCACCTTCTCCGTCAGGCGAAAGTATCGTGGAGCCAGACACGACGGAGCGGAAGCCGTTCGAGTATCCGACCAACCGCATCGTCGCAATCCTTAAAACCGAAGCGCAGGCCGGCTGTGCGGTGGAAGCTCTTCTGAGGGGCAGCTTTCTCGAATCGGAGATCCGCCTGGGCCGGGGCCCCGAGGATGCCGAATACCTGGAGCAATCGACTGGCCGGGGGGGCGTCCGCGACTGGATTCTCCGGTGGCTCGAGGGCGCCGGCTTGACCAATATCGAAATCGAGGTGAAGGACCGCTACGAGCGCGCGCTCCGGGAAGGGGGTACCGTGATCTCAGTGCTTGCGGTAACCGAGGACCGCAAGGATCAGGCGGCTGAGGTCCTCGCCCAATGCGGCGGTCATTACATCAACTACTTCGGCCGCCTGAGTGTCGAGCTGATTGCGCGCTGAGCCGGCGCATCAGCTCCCTAGGCGGCCTTACCTGACCCTAGCCCCGCCTTCCTTGCGTGTTCCTTGCAGAGTGCGACGCAGGCGGCGAGCTCAACCACGCACCCCACGACCTCCTCGGCGGGATTGGGGCAATCTTCCCAGTCGCAGAGATACGTGGTGAGCTTCTCTCTGTAGCTTCGTGGTCCCCTCAGGCCCGGCTCGACGATCACCCAGGGCATGGCGTCCTACCTCCAGTAAGCTGCGTCTCACCGCGCAGATACGGTCTCGACCCACACGGCAGAGATAGCGCCGTCGGTCTCGCCTTGGCGGGAATGCAGGTCACAATGAAGCAATCGAGGGCGGGGTTAGAGCATCAGGCAGGAATCGGGCCGAGTAAAGGCTGACTGGCTGACACCCATCCTTATAATTGGGCCTTATCTTTCTGGATGCCCACCAGAGCCGGTCACGTCGCCCTCGCCGGGGCCCCCAACGTGGGGAAGTCAACTCTTCTCAACGCGCTGGTCGGGCAGCACCTGGCCCTGGTCAGCCCCAAGGCCCAGGCCACCCGCCTCCCCGTAACCGGCATCCGAACTGAAGGCGACACCCAATACATCTTTCACGACCTTCCAGGCCTGCTCGATCCCGGATACCTGCTCCAAACCCGCATGCGCGAGCTCGCCCTGGATACAGCGGGGCGCATGGATCTGGTGCTTCACCTCCATCCCGCTTCCGAAGCGCCGGCGCCCAGCTTCACCCAACTCGCCGGACTCTCCGCGCCTTTCGGCGTCCCAACCCTGACGGTCTACACCAAAGCCGACCTGGTCTCGTCGTCCCGCCGCTCGATCCTGGAAGCCGAGGGGCCCGTAGTCACCGCCACCGACGAGCCGGCCCTGGCACGGCTGCTTCAGCGAATCCGGCCGCTCCTCCCGGAGAAGAGCTTCGAATTCGATGCCGAAGACGTTGGCACTCAACCGCTCCGCTTCTTCGTGGTAGAGTATCTCCGGGAAGCCGCGTTCGAGCTGCTGGAAGACGAGCTTCCCTATTCCTTTACCGCCGAGGTGGAGGAGTTTCGCGAAGCCGAGCGGCCCATATACATTCGTGTCACTCTCTTCGTCGAGCGTGAATCCCAGAAGGCCATTGTCATCGGGCGCCGGGGAGAGACCATCAAGGCCATCGGCGGGCATGCCCGCCGTCGGCTGGAGGAGTTGATCGGCGCTCCCGTCTATCTGGACACCTGGGTCAAGGCGCTGCCCAACTGGCGCAAGAGCTCGGGTGCCCTGGCTCGATTTGGTTTCCCGGCGCTGTCCCCTGACTCCGGCGCTGATCCCAGCCGCACTGCGCCGTCGTCGCCCACAAGGAGTCCGCATGACCCTGGCCCCCGAGCTGCTCCAGATTCTGGTCTGCCCCAAATGCAAAGGCGACCTGGAGTATCGTGAGACCCCCGAAGCCCTTATCTGTCACTCGTGTCGGCTGGTCTACCCGGTCGAGGATGGTATTCCCATCATGCTGATCGACGAGGCCAAGCCCCTCTAGGCTACACTGGCCCTGATCCTGCTGTTTGGGACGCCCCCAAGCCAGGCAGAGTGCGGTTCAGGGCTCTGTCGGCACCCGCCCTGGGAGGTTTGACTTGTGGAAATCAGGGGCCTAAGTTAGCGGCACGTAACTTCTTACGAGAGGCAACAGGTGCGGACTCGTCCGACGATTCTATTTTTTTCGCCGGATGGCTGTCCGGTGCCGACCCTGGTTCGCCAGTGGGCCGCGGCACATGCGTTTCCCCTCCTCGTGTTCACTCAGCCAGATGAGGTCGAGTCTATCGTCCTGCGGGGCCATCCCTGTCTCCTGTTTGTCGACGGTGACAGCTCGGCCGAGGTAGGGGTCGGGCTCGTCCGGCGTCTCAAGAGCGACGCTTTTACCGCGATTGTGCCGATAACTACCCTGGCCGGGTCTCACCATCCGGAACAGGTTCAGGGGTGGTTCACATCCGGGGCCGACGAAGTACTGACGGGCCTGTTTTCACCTGCCGAACAGCGGTCCCGGATGGACTCGATGCTGGTGCGCACCGAGCGTGACGTGTCGGTTCATCCTTCTACCCGGCTGCCGGGCACCACCGAGATCGAACGTGAGATCCGCCGCCGGCTGGAATCGAACCAGGAGTTCGCGGTCTGCTACGCCGACTTGGACCACTTCAAAGAGTTCAACGACCGTTACAGCTACTATGATGGGGACCGGGTCATCTATATCCTGTCGCGGATCCTGCATGATGTAGTGAAGGGACTGATGGGATCCCGTGGGTTCGTGGGACACATCGGTGGCGACGACTTCATCTTCATCATTCCCACAGCCGAGATCAGTCCGGTGTGCAGTGAGATCCTGGAGGTCTTCGATTCTCTGATCCCGCTGCAGTACAACGACCAGGACCGGCGGGCCGGTTACTTTTTCGGGAAGGACCGGCGGGGCCAGCTGCACCGGGTGCCCCTGATGACACTGTCGATCGGAATCGTCACCAACCGCCATCGGCGGTTTGCGCATCCGGCTCAGGTGAGCGAGCTTGCCACCGAAATGAAGAGCTACGCCAAGACACTGCCCGGCTCTGTGTTCGTGGTAGACCGCCGGCAGGGGGCCACCGGCGAAGAGCGGTCCGGTCCGACCTCCAGGGAGACGTAGGGGTGCCCGCCCGATGAGGACATGAGATGAACGTCACCTGCCCCAACTGCGCGACAATCTACCGCGTCGATCCGGCCAAAGTTCCCGAAGCCGGTGTTCGAGCTCGCTGCGCTGTATGTAATGCAATCTTTCCGGTACGGCGCGAGAGCCAAGCGGCCCGCCCCGATGCTCCGCGGCCGACTGCGGTCGCACCGGCTGCGGCACCTGCACCGGCCGCGACACCCGCACCAGCCCCCGTATCCACGCCCATACCGCCTCGAGCCGAGCCGGTTAAGCCTGAGCCGCCGCGGGCCGAGCCAGCTCGCCCGGAGCCGCCCAAGCCCGCTGTGCGAGTCGACCCCCCCAAGGTTGTGTCTGAACCAGTCCGGGTGGAGCCGCCGAAGATTCCAGCATCCGCGCCACCACCTGTAGCTCCGCCGGCGGCGCCGCCTCCCGCTGCGCCGAGGCCGGCCGCGCCCCCGCGTCCGGCCAATCCGTTCGCGCGCCCCGCGGCCGGTCCTCCCTCGGCCGGGAGCGCCCCGTTCTCCGCTCCCGCCGGCCCGGCCGGGCCGGTCCGGCCGGCGGCGCCAGTGCCGGCGGGCGCTCCGCCCGCCGCTCCCAGGCCAGCAACCCCGAGCCCGGCCCCGCCGGCCCCACCGGCAGCGCCAGCGCGCGCGCCATCCCCCGCGGGCTCCCGCCCCGCCAATCCTTTTCTGTCGCAGGATCCGGCGCTGAAGGCGAAGCGGCTCGCACGGGCACTCATCTCGGACATGGTGGTCTATCATCCCGGCAAACGCCAGGAGGGGCTTCGTGACGGCAATCTGAAGGCGCTGTTTGAGGAAGAGATCAAGAAAAGCTGGGAGGAGTACGCCGAGCAGGTCGGTCGCGAGGTGGCCGAGTCGACGACGTACTTCCGTGAGGCCCTGAACGAAATACTCGCCGGCGGGCGCCAGATCTTTTAGGAAGTGAGAAGTGAGAAGTGAGAGGTGGGAGGATACCTTCCGCCTTCGTACTCTCGTTCTTACCGCTGCCTTCTCACTTCTTACCTCTTACTTCTCACTTCTCGCCCCCCACCCCGATTAGCTTTCCGTATCCCAAGCTATGGAGCCGTTGGTAATGTCGGACCTTGTGGATCGTCTCAGGGACCTGCAGCGGCGGGTGACTGAACTTCGAGACTTTCTTTGACTTGCCGGATAAGGCAGCCCGCCTGAAATCCCTGGAGGATCAGCAGTCGCTGCCGGGCTTCTGGACCGATCCAGAGGCGGCGCGCGCGTCGGTGCAGCAGATCAAGAGCCTGCGAAGCTGGCTCGTCCCCTACGACAGTCTGAATGGCCGCCTGAGTGGTGCCCTGGAGATGGCCGAGCTGCTCGAAGCCGAGCCTGACCCGGCCATGATAGCCGACGTTGCCCAGGAAGCGGACGAGCTCGCCTCCGCCGCGGAGGCATTCGAGCTGCAGGCGATGCTGCAGGGCCCCGAGGATGCTCGGGACGCCATCCTGACTATCCACCCCGGAGCCGGTGGAACGGAGTCGCAGGACTGGGCCGAGATGCTGATGCGCATGTACGTCCGCTGGGCCGAGCGTCACGGCTTCGAGGTGGCAATTCTCGACCTGTTGCCGGGGGAGGAAGCCGGAATCAAGTCGGTGTCGATCGAGATCAAGGGCGAGTATGCCTACGGTTATCTAAAGGCGGAGAAGGGGGTCCATCGGCTGGTGCGGATCTCTCCCTACGACTCCCAGTCCCGCCGGCACACCTCGTTCGCGTCGGTCTTCGTCTATCCCGATATCGATGACACGATCGAAGTGGACTTGCGTGAGGAAGACATCAATATGGATGTCTTTCGCGCCTCCGGCGCGGGCGGCCAGCACGTCAACAAGACATCCTCGGCAGTGCGGCTGACGCACGTCCCGACCAACACCGTGGTCTCCTGCCAGCAGGAGCGCAGCCAGACCAAGAACCGTGCGACGGCCATGAAGATGCTCCGCGCGGCGATCTACCAGAAGAAGCTGGAGGAGCAGGAGGCGGCGCGGGCGGTCGTGGAGGCAACGAAGACCGATAACTCCTGGGGTAATCAGATTCGCTCCTACGTGTTCCAGCCCTACACCATGGTCAACGATCATCGTACGGAGGTGAAGATCGGGGATGTGCAGCGGGTCATGGATGGAGATCTCGACACCTTCATCCAGGCGTACCTGAAGCGGTTCGGAGGCAAAGCGGCGTGAGCGCCGTGGAGGAACGATCGTTCGTCGAGGCGGCTCGGCGGGAGAAGCGATCGGCGCTGGAGGCGCTGGGGGTTCAGCCCTTCGCGTATCGGTACGAGCGCACCCATACCGCCGCTGAGGCTTTGGCTGCCTATAGCGATGAGATGGGGGACCATGGCCCCGGTGTGTCGATCGCCGGAAGGATCGAGTCCTGGCGCCCCAAGGGCAAGGTGGTGTTCGGTCACATCGAAGACCCCAGCGGCCGGATCCAGGTATATCTCCGCCAGGACGATCTGGATGAGTCGTACGAACTGGTGCGGCTCCTCGATCTCGACGATCACGTCGGGGTGAAGGGGCGCCTGTTCAGAACCAAAGCCGGTGAGATCACCGTCCGCGCCTCCGAAATCACCCTGCTGGCGAAATCACTCCGGCCGCTGCCGAGGGGGAAGACGCAGACCGGGCCCGAAGGAACCGTAACCTTCGGCGGCCTGGCGGATCCTGAGCTGCGTTACCGGCAGCGCTATGCCGACCTGGCCGTGCATCCGGATGTGCGTCACACTTTCGTCCTCCGGGCCAAGGCTACGGCGTTCATCCGGCGATTTCTCGACGAGCGGGGCTTTCTGGAGGTCGAGACTCCGGTGCTGCAGCCGCTGTACGGGGGTGCGGCGGCTCAGCCGTTCGTCACCCACCACAATGCGCTCGACATGCCGCTGTATCTGCGTATTGCCGACGAGCTGTACCTGAAGCGCTTGCTGGTCGGCGGGCTGGAGCGGGTCTACGAAATCGGTCACGACTTTCGGAACGAGGGCATGGACCGGACCCATAATCCGGAGTTCACCATGCTCGAGCTGTATCAGGCCTATGCCGATTACAACGACATGATGATGCTGACCGAAGAGCTGATGTCAGGCGTGATACGGCACTGTCTCGGGACTGTCGTGCTGGAGCGCGATGGGAAGACCCTGGATTTCACGCCACCATTTCGCCGGGTGTCATTCGTGGAGGGAATTCGAGACCGGGTCGGGCTGGATCTGCGTACCGCGTCGGACCAGGAGATGCGCGCGGCGTTGGTCGCCGCGAAGGCCGATCCGGAAGCGGTGGCGGCCCTTGCCGGGGGTCGCCTCCAGGACGAGGTGTTCAAGACCTTCCTCGAGCCACACCTGCTCCAGCCTACCTTCGTCATTGACTATCCCAAGCCATTGTCGCCCCTGGCCAAGGAACACCGGGCCGACCCGGCCCTGACCGAACGGTTCGAGCTGTTCGTCGGTGGCCGCGAGCTGGTAAACGCATTCAGTGAGCTGAACGACCCAGACGACCAGCGGCGGCGCTTCGAAGACCAGGTGGGGCAGCGCGCAGCCGGCAATGCGGACGCGCACAGCTATGACGCCGACTACATCCGGGCACTCGAGTACGGTATGCCGCCGGCCGGCGGGCTGGGCCTCGGCATGGACCGCTTGATGATGCTCATCGCCGACCAACCGTCCATCCGGGACGTGATCCTCTTTCCCGCGATGCGGCCGGAGGAACCCTGATGGAGCAGCGTGCCAGCGGGACACCGGGGCAGCAGGGCAGACTGGCCCGGATTCGGGCCAGGATGAATCCCCGCAATTGGTGGCCCTCGGCAGAGGAATGGAGCCGGATCAAGGCCAGTGCCCGGCTGGAGTGGCGGATCGCCCGGCGGTATCTCAGGAGCCGGCGCAGCGCCCGGACCGCTTCTCTGAACACCGTCATCTCCATCGGCGGCGTCGCCGTGGGCGTGACCGCCCTGATTGTCGTACTCGGGGTCATGAACGGTCTCCGGGACGACCTCCGGGAGCGCATTCTCGTGGCGAACCCCCATCTCCGCATTCTCACCTTCGGGTCCGGCCTGCGGCTCGACGATTGGCGCAGCGTGATCGCCGACGTGCGAAAGCAGCCCGGCGTGCTGGCTGCCACTCCCGAGGTGATCAGTCAGGCCGGCATTACCGCGGGGCAGGATTACGGGGAAGGTGTAAACCTGGTCGGGTTCGACCCGGACACGGGCAGCATGTCCGTCACTTCGTTGCCCCAGGCAGTCACCAAGGGAGATTTGTCCTTCAAGACCACCAAGCCCGGCGTGGATGGCGCGATCCTCCTCGGCTCACGGCTCGCATCCCGGCTTTCGGTATATCCGGGGGACATCGTCACACTGGTGCCTGTCACCCAGGCCAAGATCAACCCTGCTCTGGGGGTCGCCGTGCCGCGGTTCTGGAAGTTTGAGGTGACCGGCCTGTTCGATACCGGAATGTTCCAGTACGACAACCAGTTCGTGGTCATGTCGCGGCAACTGGCGCAACGCTTTACCGGGCTGGGCGATGCGGTCTCGGGCATTGCCGTTCGGGTGGAGGATCCGGATCAGGCACCGATCATCGGGGACGCGATCCAAGAGCGGCTGGGGTATCCCTACCGTACCCTGGACTGGCAAACCCAGAACTCGAGCTTGTTCAGCGCACTCCAGCTGGAGAAGCTGGCGATGGGCCTCGTTATCTTTTTTATCATGGTCGTCGCGGCCTTCAACATTGTCGGGACCCTCACCATGGTGGTAACGGACAAGACCCGCGAGATCGGTATTCTGCGAGCCATGGGGCTCACCGCCCCCGCGGTGGCGCGGGTGTTCTTGGTCCAGGGCGCGTTCATCGGGGTCGTAGGTACCATGCTGGGGCTGATTCTCGGTCTGACGGTGGCCTACGTGGTCGACAGCTCCGGCTGGGTGAGGATCAATCCCGCGGTATACTTCATAGACCATCTCCCGGTTCATATCGAGTGGCAGGATGTGATCGTGGTGGTGCTGACGAGCCTGGCAATCGCGGTCGCCGCCACGGTGTATCCCTCGAGGTCCGCGGCGGCGCTCACTCCGGTCGAGGCCATCCGGCACGAATGACGGAAATCCTCGAGGCCCGGGCACTTCGCAAGGTCTACCGCGGCGGCGATGGCAACCCGATCGAAGTTCTCTCGGGCGTTGATCTCACGGTAAGCCGGGGTGAGTTCGTGGCGATCGTGGGGGCCAGCGGCTCGGGCAAGAGCACGCTGCTGCATTTGTTGGGCGCGCTCGACACCCCCTCCAGTGGGGTCGTGCTCCTGGCCGGCCAGCCCTACGCCGACGAATCTCCCGAGGGTTTGGCGGCAATTCGCAACCGAAAGCTGGGGTTCGTTTTCCAGTTCCATCATCTGCTTCGCGAATTCACCGCGCTCGAGAACGTCATGATGCCGTTGCTGATCGCGGGCGAGCCGGAGACTCGGGCACGCTCCAGAGCCGAGGAGCTGCTGGCCAACGTGGGACTGGCCGGGCGAATGTCGCACCGACCTTCCCAACTCTCGGGCGGGGAACAGCAACGGGCGGCCGTGGCGCGGGCGCTGGCGGCCGACCCTCTGGTGGTGCTGGCCGATGAACCGTCAGGAAATCTTGACAGCGCCAACAGCGAGCGACTGCACCAGCTCTTCGCGCATCTCTCCCGTGAATTTGAGACCGCACTCATCGTGGTCACTCATAACCGTTCCCTTGCGGCGCGGGCGGACCGGGTACTGTCACTCGAGGGCGGACGACTCCTACCTCTCCCCGGCGTGGAGGCGATGCCCTGATGTCCTGTGAGCAATGCCGCGAGCGCGAGGCGGTCATTCATCTCACTCAGATCGTCAATGAGCAGGTGACTACGCTTCACCTTTGCGAGCGTTGTGCCGCCGAGAAAGGGGTCGACAGCCCCGGCGCCGCGCCGAAGACGCCGCTGGGAACCTTTCTGGCCGCCATGGGCCAGGAGCTGCCGGAGCAGTCCCCCGCAGCCCGCAGCGGCGACAACTGCTCTCGCTGCGGGGGGTCGCTGCAGGACTTCCGCGAGAGCGGGCGACTAGGTTGCTCGGAATGCTACCGTTCGTTCGAGATCCCGTTGCGAGACCTGCTGCGCCGGCTTCACGGCTCGACTCACCACATGGGCGAGCGCTATGCGGAAGGCAGCGGCAGCGCGCCTCGAGTCCGTCCTCAGGCAGCCGAGTTGCGGGAGCAACTGCGCCTGGCGGTCGAAACCGAGAATTTCGAGCTGGCGGCGGAGCTTCGAGACCGGCTGCGGGTGATGGAATGATCGATCTCAGTCTTCTTACCGACGGTGGCGTAGGATGGCTCGACGCCAGCGGGCCCTCCAGCCATCTGGTGCTGTCGACCCGGATTCGGCTGGCCCGAAACCTGGCCGGACGCGTCTATCAGGGCAGAAACTCCGAATCCGAGCGGGAGGACATCATTCAGACGGTAGAATCCGCCGCCCGAGACACCGTCTTGCTTCGCCGGGCCATCAAGTTCCGCCTCGACCACATGGACCGGAGCGATCGGCAGCTGCTGCACGAGCGCCATCTCGTGAGCAAGGAGTTGGCCGGCCTGGACGCGGATGGGCGGGTGCGTTCCGGCGCCTCGGTGCTGGTGCAGGACCGGCTTGGCGTCATGCTGAATGAAGAGGATCATCTGCGGCTTCAGGGCCTTCATTCCGGCTTCGCGCTCGATGCCGCATACGCCGAAGTGGATCGGCTGGACGCCGAATTGGGACAACGACTTGCATTCGCATTTCACTCTGAATTTGGTTACCTTACCTCTTGTCCGACCAACGTCGGCACCGGGCTCAGGGCCTCGGTTCTGATACACCTTCCCGGTCTGGTGCTCACCAAGGAAATCTCCAAGGTGCTCCAGGGGCTGGCGCAGGTGGGACTCACCTTCCGGGGCCTGTACGGCGAGGGAAGCGAGGTCGTCGGCAACTTCTTCCAGCTGTCCAATCAGACGACCCTCGGCAGTTCTGAATTCGAGCTGCTCGATCACCTCGGGAAAATGGTCCGGCAGGTCATGGACTACGAGGAGCAGGCGCGTCAGGTGTTGCTACGTGACGCACCGGCCATCATCGAGGACAAGGTGTGGAGGGCCTATGGCCTGCTTCGCTATGCCCGGGCTTTGTCCTTCGAAGAGGCCATGAACCTGTTGAGTGGGGTCCGGCTGGGCGTTGGGGTCAGCCTCATTCCCGATGTGGGCATGTACACGCTGAACAAGTTGCTGGTCTACACCCAGCCGGCTCACCTGGCGGCGGCAGAGGGGATGGCCCCCGCGGATCCGGACCTGCCGGTCCGACGGGCACAGTTCGTGCGCAAGGTGTTGGAATCCGAAGTGGGACGCCGCGGATGAGCCGCGACGAATGCCTTGTTTCGGAGCTACGTAGGATACCGCAATGAACGGCTACAACTTTACTGATCGTGTCCGTAAAGTCCTGCAGATGGCCCGCGAAGAGGCGGCACGCCTGCATCACGAATACGTGGGGACGGAGCACATCCTCCTTGGCCTGATCCGTGAGGGCGAGGGGGTGGCGGCGGCAGTTCTCACCAACCTGAACGTCGATCTGGAAGACATCCAGCAGAAAATCGAGGAAACGGTCAAGAAAGGGAAAGCCGCCGCGGCGGCCGGCCCGGACCTGCCGTACACCTCGCGAGCCAAGAAAGTGCTCGAGCTGGCCATGACCGAAGCACGCGAGCTGAACCACTCGTACGTGGGGACCGAGCACCTGCTGCTTGGCCTCCTGCGGGAAGAGAAGGGGATCGCGGCACAGGTTCTGACCGACGCTGGTGTCAACCTGGAACAGTCGCGGGCGGAAACCCTCCGGCTTCTGGGCAGCGACATGCCCCAGGCCTCGGCCGGTGGCAGCAGCTCGCAGCCCAGCTCCGCGCCCAAGTCGGAGAAGAAGTCCAAGACGCCCGCACTCGACCATTTCTGCCGCGATCTGACGCAGCTTGCGGCGGAGGGCCAGCTGGATCCGACCATCGGCCGGGCCAAGGAGATCGAGCGGGTCATGGAGATCCTGGCTCGGCGCAAGAAGAACAACCCGGTGCTGATCGGAGAGCCGGGCGTCGGCAAGACGGCCATCGTCGAGGGACTGGCGCTCCTCATTGCGAACGGGCTCTGCCCCGACGTGCTGCGCGACCACCGCGTGCTCTCGCTGGACATGGCGGCGGTTATCGCCGGCACCAAGTATCGGGGCCAGTTCGAAGAGCGGCTCAAGGCCGTCATGAACGAGATCGCCCAGAACAAGCAGATCATTCTGTTCATAGACGAGCTGCATACCCTGGTGGGCGCGGGCGCCGCAGAAGGTGCCATCGATGCCTCCAACATGCTGAAACCGGCATTGGCCCGGGGCGAGCTCCAGTGCGTGGGCGCGTCGACCCTCAACGAATACCGCAAGTACATCGAGAAGGACGGGGCGCTGGAACGGCGTTTCCAGACGGTGGTCGTCGAGCCGCCATCGGTGCCCGAGACAGTTGAGATCCTCAAGGGTCTGCGCAAGAAGTACGAAGACCATCACCGGATCAGCATTCCCGACGCCACTCTCAGCGCGGCGGCGGAGCTTTCGGAGCGCTACATCACCGATCGCTTTCTCCCGGATAAGGCCATCGACGTCATCGACGAGGCCGGGGCCCGGGCACGGCTCGCCTCCCAGGTGCCGCCGGCGGAAGTCGCCGAGCTCAAGGCTGCCCTGGAGAAGGTCAACGTGCAGAAGGAGGATGCGGTCCGCGATCAGAACTTCGAGCGCGCCGCTTCACTCCGGGATCAGGAGCGTGACCTCCAGAATCAGATCCGGCTCAAGCAGGAGGAGTGGGAGAAGGATCGGCAGACCCGTCGTCCAGTCATTGACGAGGAGGCCATCGCGTTCATCGTGTCGCGCTGGACCGGCATTCCGGTCACCCGTCTCCAGGAGGCGGAAACCGCGCGCCTGATGCGGATGGAGGATGAGCTCCACGAGTGGGTCGTCGGCCAGGACGAAGCCATCAAGGCGGTCTCCCGTGCGATCCGTCGGTCCCGGGCCGGCCTCAAGGACCCGGATCGGCCGATTGGTTCGTTCATCTTCTCCGGCCCCACCGGTGTAGGAAAGACCGAGCTGGCCCGGGCGCTGGCCCGCTTCCTGTTCGCCGACTCCTCGGCCTTGATCCGGGTGGACATGTCGGAGTACATGGAGAAATTCTCGGTGTCGCGTCTGATCGGTGCGCCTCCCGGCTATGTCGGCTACGAGGACTCGGGCACGCTCACCAAGGCCGTGCGGCGCAAGCCGTACTCGGTGGTGTTGCTCGATGAGATCGAGAAGGCCCATCCTGACGTGTTCAACATTCTGCTTCAGGTGCTGGATGAGGGTCACCTGACCGACAACTACGGTCGGATGATCGACTTCAAGAACACCGTCGTGATCATGACGTCGAACGTGGGCGCCCGCGACA
Source organism: uncultured Gemmatimonadales bacterium (assembly GCA_963840165.1). GTDB lineage: Bacteria > Gemmatimonadota > Gemmatimonadetes > Gemmatimonadales > GWC2-71-9 > CAVVWJ01. The sequence continues at coordinate 1,202 of CAWIXT010000002.1, read as the reverse complement.
TCATGCAGGGCAAGACGCTCGGCTTCCACGGCGGTGACACCCGGCGCACCTTCGAGAAGATGCAGGACACGGTGAAGGAGGAGATGAACAAGGTCTTCAACCCCGAGTTCCTCAACCGGTTGGACGACGTCATCGTCTTCCACCCGCTGGCCAAGGATCACATCGCGCAGATCGTGACGATCCTGCTCAAGGAGGTTCAGCGTCGTCTGGGCGACGAGGTCAAGCTCACGCCCGCCGCGGTCGAGTTCCTGGTCGAGCACGGCTACGACCAGAACTACGGAGCCCGCCCGCTGAAGCGCTCGATTCAGCGCTACATCGAGGATCCGCTCAGCGAGAAGATACTGGTGGGAGACTTCGGACGAGGAGACGAAATCGAAGTCGATGTGGCGCCCGATGGCGAGCGGCTCGCGTTCCGCGCGCTGACCGGCACCCAGGCGTAATCCGGTGCCGGACCCTCCGGGGTCCGGCCGGCCCACCCTCCGCCCCTTAGCGATGCGTCGTTTTCTTCAGTTACTTACCGCCGGCTTGCTCCTTTGGGGGCTGCCGGCGGCGCTTCTGGCCCAGGATCCGGCCCCGCCGGCGGTGGACAGCGTCGCGGTGGAGGGCAACCGGCGGCTCACCGCCGCTCAGATCATCGGCACTTCCGGCATCGTCGTACGTCAGCCCATCAACTACCGCGATATTCAGCGGGCCATCACTTCTCTCTTTCGCACCGGGCAATTCGACGATGTGGTGGTGGAGCAGCGGAACGCCGGCGGGCGGCTGGTTCTGGTCATCAAGGTCAAGGAGAGACCGGTCCTTGAAAAATGGGCGGTTCGAGGGGTGGCGCGGCTGTCCGAGGGAGACGTCAAGGAACGGGTGAAGTTGACCGAAGGCCGGCCGCTGGACCGAAACGCCGTGGAGCAGGCCCGTGCCGGCATCGACTCGCTTTACAAGGACAAAGGCTACTACGCCTCGCAGGTGAAGGTGCTGCACCTGCCGCAGGAATCCGGGAAGATTCGGATCGTGTTCGACGTCCAGGAGGGCGAGCGCGTCGCCATCAGCCAGGTCATCGTCGACAGCAACAAGTACTTCTCGGACAAGTCGGTCGTGAAGCACATGTCGAGCCGTCCCGAGGGTTTCTGGTGGTTCCAGAAGGGAGAGTACGACGAGCGCAAAGTGGAAGAGGATGTACGTGAGGCGCTGCCCCGCTGGTACGCCGA
>CAWIXT010000001.1:0-75585 GCA_963840165.1 uncultured Gemmatimonadales bacterium | reverse complement strand
CAGCGCCTGGAACGCCGAATCGCCCCGGAGAGGAGCGAGCGATCGGTCGATTGCCAGAGATGCACGTGACTGCTGAGCCGGTACTGCCACAAGGGATCGCAGTCGTGCAACCGCGGCGGGGTAGTCTCCGGTAATAACCTCGATGCGGCTCCGGACGTAGGTGACGTATGGGCTTTGAAGTCCCGACCCGGGCGGCGACAAGGCACCCGCCTCCTCGGCCGCAGCCGTTGCCTCGCTATGCCGTCCGGCCAACACCAGAGACAAAGCCCGCGTCACCATGATCTGCCCCTTGTCTCGGCGCTTGCCCCACTTCGCCAGCATGGTATCGTAGGCGGTCACTGCACTGTCGGCGTAGGCGCGCGACCGCGCCGAGTGATCCAGATACCGATGCGCCTGTGCTACGGCTAGAGCCCAGTCGGCGCGGCCACCGTCGAGGTCAGCGGGAGTCAGCGTCGTGAGGGTGCGGAGCTGGTCGTCCTCCAGCGCCCAGATCAAATCTTCACGTAGTGCGACATACGCGGCCAGCGTGCGTGGGCCGGCGACACGCTCCAGTTCCCGGAACACACGCCGAATACCAGCCAGGTTTCCCTGCCCTGCATAAATTCGGGCCCGCTGGTAGCCGAGACTCACACTGCCGGGTCGGAGACTACGCGCGCGATCCACTTCCCGGGCGGCCTCCTCGTAGCGGCGGAGTCGCGCGTAGGCGATGCCGAGCCAGGAGGCCGCATCCGGCGAGCGGGGATCGAGCCGGGCCGCGTGCTCCAGGTCCGCCACCGCCTCCCGCCAGCGGTTCAGCTCCATCTCCACAATCCCGGCCGCCCGGAGCAGGTCGCTCCGTCCGGGAGCAACGCGCAGCGCGTCACGATAGTCACTGAGGGCGGCGGCGAAGTTGCCCTCGACCACTAGATGGTAGCGGGCTGTCGCAGCGCGCACATCGGGCGAGTCGGGGGCCAACGCCACCGCACGGCCGAGCGAGACCCGCGCCGAATCTGCGTCACGCACCATCAGCCCACCCAGCCGAAAGGCGTCCATCTGGAGTTCCGCCAGCTCGGCCCAGCCGGCCACGAAGGTAGAGTCGAGCCGCACCGCCTGCCGCAGCTCGGCGATGGCGGCGCGAAGCACGTTGGGACTGTGCTCGCCGGAGTGGAGCTCCCGGCTGCGGAGGTAGTGGGTGTACGCGGCGAGGCTGCGCGTAGGCACTGCGCTGAGCCGGGCCCGCACGGAATCGGTGAGGGCCAGGTGCAGCGCGCCGGCGACCTGGCCCGCGATGTCGGCCTGGACCGCGAACAGCTCGGTAAAGTCGGCGTCGAACGGCCGGGCCCATCGGGTCACGCCGGTGCTCGCGTCGATCAATTCCGGGCTCACCCGCACACGGCTCCCTCCGGGACTCTTCTCCCAGCGCACCGAGCCACTCAGGATGTAGGGCACACCCAGCTCGGCGGCGATCTGGACCGGCGTCTTGCCGCTGCCGAGGTAGTGACTCGAGCTGCCTCCCGCGATGACTTCCAGGCCTGGAAGTCCAGCCAGCTTCGCCCGCACCTCGTCGGCCATTCCATCCGCGAAGTACGCGTCGGCGCTGTCGCCCAGGTTCTCGAAGGCGAGTACCGCGAGACGCGGGGTCGCCGCGCCAGATGGTTCTACCGTGGCGAGGGCCGCGGTCTCCGCCGGGGAAGTCCGGCTTCGGCCGAGCACGGCTCCGAGCGCCGCGGCCGCCACCAGGACGGTCAACGCCGCAATGGGCCAGCGCGGCACGTTCCGTCGCTTCGGCGCCGGCTCGGTCAGCGCCCCGGCGAACTCCTTCATCGAGGGAAACCGGTCCTGCGGCGCCAGCGAGAGCGCGCGTCCCAGGGCAAGGTCGAGTGAGAGCGGCGTCTCCGCGCGGTAGGTTCGCACTGGCGGAGCCGGGGAGGTCACCCGCCGTACGATCACCGCGTGGATGGTGGGTCCGGTGTGGGGCGGCTGGCCGGCCAGCATCTCGTAGCAGACCGCCGCCAGCGCGTACTGGTCCGCCCGGTGATCGGCTCGCTCGGCCAACGCCTGCTCGGGCGCCATGTACATTGGCGTGCCCACGCCGACCCCCGTCTCGGTCAGGTGCTCGCCCGAGTGAGGCCCAAGCTGGAGCGCGACGCCGAAGTCGGCCAGCATCGAGTTGCCGTCCTCGGTGAGCAGAATGTTCTCCGGCTTCACGTCCCGGTGCACCACCCCTGCCCGGTGCGCGTAGGCGAGAGCCTCGGCGCAGTCCAGGGTGATGCGAAGCGCGTCGGCCACGCTCAGCTGCCGCTCGCGCCGGAGCCGCTCGCGCAGCGACTCGCCGCGGACATACGGCATGGTATACCACAGCTGGCCATCGGTCTCGCCGGAGTCGTACACCGAGCAGATGTGGGGATGCTGGAGCGCGGCGGCAGTCGTGATCTCGCGCCGGAAGCGGCGGGAGTCGATCGCCATGGTGACATCTCGCCGGAGCAGCTTGAAGGCGACGGGCCGGTCGTGACGGAGGTCGCGGGCCAGGTAGACCGTGGCCATGCCCCCGCGGCCCAGCACCTGCTCGAGCCGGTAGCTGTCACCCAATGCGAGAGTCGGTAACGATCCCGTCACGTAGGTTCGCTGTGAGAGTGCCGGAATTTGCTTGGCTGCGCTGGGTCGCGCTACCGCCCCTCGGGCACGTTTCCTTGACGGGGCGGACGGGCGGACGGGCGGACGGGCGGACGGGCGGACGGGCGGACGGGCGGACGGGCGGACGGGCGGACCGTAGCATAGCGAGTCATCCCGAGCGTAGCGAGGGATGACTGCCGTATTTGATACCGCTTACAACCCTAGCGCCTTATCCATATTGTTGACCTATGAACCTTGCCGAGATCGCCCCCCAAATCGCCGAGCTGGCGCGCCAGTGTTATGCCCGCGGCTGGACGCTCGGCACGAGCGGTAACTTCAGCGCGGTGATCGAGTCGCGACCCGTTGCGCCTCGCCATCACGTCCAGCGGGGTCGACAAGGGCACCCTCGTCGGCCGGCGACATCCTCGAGATCGACGGGCGCGGCAAGGTCGTAGGCGGGCTCCGGCCGGCCCTCGGCCGAGGCGAGTCTCCACCTGGCGATAGCGCGGGCGCGCGGAGCCGGGGCGGTGTTGCATACCCATTCGATTTGGAGCACAATTCTTTCGGAGGCCGCCGCGGAGACGGCCTGGCCATCCAGGGGTACGAGATGCTGAAGGGTCTGGATGGGGTGGCGCACCGCACGAGCACCGCGAATGGCTGCCCATTCTCGAGAACACCCAGGACTGGGCCGCCGCGGCGCCGCGGGTCGAGGCGATGCTGGCCGAGCACCCGGACGCGCACGGATTCCTGATCCGCCGGCATGGGCTCTACACCTGGGGCCGGGATCTCGCCGAGGCGAAGCGGCACCTGGAGACGCTGGAGTTTCTGTTCGAAGTGACTGGGCAGAAAGAGAGGCATGACATGGCAACCGTGAGAATTCCCGACGAGCAGCGCGACCCTGACCGATCAGGACGAGGTCACGCGCTACCTGGCGACTCTGGGCATCGAGTACGAGCGCTGGGCCGACTGCGAGCGGGTGCCGCAGGGCGCCGCGCCGGAGCAAGTGCTGGAGGCGTACGCGCAGGAGATCGAGCGGCTCAAGGCCAAGGGCGGCTACGTCACCGCCGACGTGATCGACGTGACGGCCGAGACGCCCAACCTCGAGGCCATGCTGGACAAGTTCAGGACCGAGCACTGGCACGACGAGGACGAGGTGCGGTTCATCGTGCGGGGGCGGGGCCTGTTTCACATCCACCCCAAGGACGGCGGCCCGGTCATCGCGATCGAGGTCGAGGCGGGCGACCTGATCCGGGTCCCCCGCGGCACCTGGCACTGGTTCGATCTGTGCGGCGATCGCGACATCCGGGCCATCCGGCTGTTCCAGGACAAGTCGGGCTGGACGCCGCACTACACGGAAAGCGGCGCCGACAAGGGCTACCAGCCGCTCTGCATGGGTCCCGCGTACATCCCGCTCCGGAACGGCGTCGCGCTGACCAAGGTCGGCGCCGTCCTGCTGGACATCGAGGGCACCACCACCCCCATCGACTTCGTCCACAAGACGCTGTTCGGCTATGCCCGGGCCCGAGTCGGGGACTTTCTCGAGCGGCATTGGAATGATCCCGAGGTCCGGGCCGACGTGGCCCGGCTCGAGGCCGAGCATGCGGCCGAATCCTCCCGACGCAGCTCCGTCCGTGGCGCGATGTCGCCGCAGCTGTCGTCGACTACGTCCACTGGTTGATGGATCAGGACCGGAAGTCCACCGGGCTCAAGTCGCTGCAAGGCAAGATCTGGGAGGAGGGCTACCGGGCGGGCGACCTCAAGGGTGAGGTGTATCCCGACGTCCTCCCGGCGCTGGAGCGCTGGCGCCGGGCGGGTATCGACATCGCCATCTTTTCCTCGGGCAGCGTCCAGGCCCAGCGGTCGCTCTTCAGCAACTCGGCCGCCGGCGATCTGACCCGCTTCATCCGGGCCTATTTCGACACCACCACCGGGCCGAAGAGGGAGCCGGAGAGCTACGCCCGCATCGCGGCCGCGCTGGAGCGCTCCCCTTCCGACGTGCTCTTTGTCTCAGACATCGGCGCGGAGCTCGATGCCGCGCGGGCGGCCGGGCATGCAGACGGCGCTGTGCGTGCGGGCACCGGGATCGATACCGGCGGCCGGGGTGCACCCGGTTGTTCGTGGGTTCGAGGATATTAGAGCGGGTAAGCGGGTAAGCGGGTAAGCGGGTAAGGCGTAAGAAACCAGGCGTGTCGCGGGGCGCACTCGCGTAAGCAATCCGAGCGGTCACCATGCGTAGCAGGGTCGGCAAGCGGCAAGAGCCCCGCCACCCGGCAGGGCCCTAGTCGTGGTCCTCAAGATCCGCGATATCCCTCGCGCATGCTTCTTATTTCACGAAGTGGAACAGGGCCTCATGTACGGTGCCGTCCCTCAACTTGATGATCAGTTTGCGGCAGGTGTTCACCCAGGTCTTCTCGGTCCTCCAGGCATACTCGTACCGTCCAGTCGTCGACTTGTAGCTGAGGCTGCTCTTGCTGATTGTGAGGGTCACTTCCACAAGGTCTTCGGAGCTGGCCGAGCAGGCGTAGCTGCCGGAGGTCGGTGATCCTGCCTCGAGAACATCCAGCCCGCGGTTCCCCGCGAGGTCGAACTCTACAGAGATCCCCTTCCCTGCATTGGTACGATTTACCACCGGGATGTTGTCCACCGGCGTAAAGAAGCCGCTGAACTTGTAGATCACATTGACTTGCTGCTCTTGCTGGGCTGCCGGGAGGTACCCGTTGTTGCCTGCCTGATCGGCTGCCAGCTTACAGGCACCCACCTGGATGAAGACCACCGTACTGCCGGCAGCTGTGCACACCGTCGGCGTGAGGGAACTGAAGCTCACGGGGTTCCCTGACCCGCCACCAGTGGCGGCCACCGTATAGCTGCCATCGAGCAGGGCGGGCGCGGGAGGCAACGAGGTGAACGCGATCGTTTGCGGCCTCTTCACGATCAGGAAGTCCTGAGTTACTGGAGCGGCATCGTTGTAGTCCGCATTGCCGGCTTGGGATGCGATGAGCTGACAGGTTCCCACTGCGTTGAGAGTCACTGCGCTTCCGCTAACGGAGCAGACAGCATCGTCCGTACTGCTGAACTCGACCAGGTTACCGGAGCCGCCACCAGTGGCCGCAACGGCGTAGCTGTTTCCGACAAAGGCTGGGTTGGGTGGATTGGTTGTGAAGGTGATCGTCTGATCGCCGGCCACCACCTCGAATATCTGATCGACCGTCGCTGCCGCGGCATAGCTGGCGCTGCCGACCTGATTGGCTGTGACCGTGCAGGTTCCCACGGCCACCAGGCTGACGAGCGACCCTTCCACGGCGCAGGCGGCGCTCGCCGTGGCGAACAGGACGGGGTTGCCGGATCCACCGCCCGTGGCACTAAGGGTGTATGAGAGACCGACCTTCGCGGGATTCGGCGGTGCCGACGTGAACGTGATCGTCTGCACAGCCGGGACAGCTTCGAGAGGATCAGCGTGCCACACAGTAGCGGACGAGCCGTCGCTACCGACGATGTCACCTCGTGTGTTGATGCCGTACGCCAATCCACCACCTTGGCTGGCACTACTTGGCACCGGCAACTTCTGCATTCCGGTTGCGGCGGTCCAACGCAAGGCAAACTGAAAACGGGTGGCATCGCTGCCGACACCGGCGATCTGCACTTCGCGCCCTGCTCCCACCAACTCCACGGCCATGGCTTGGTTGAGATTCGCCCCGCCGAGAGTACCGAGGTCGACCGGCGGTCCACCGTCTGCCGGCCACATCATGGCAACCGCACAAGTTTGGGTTCCCGGAGGAAGATCGCGACCGACGCAGTGAAACGTAAACCCCTGGGTCGGAACTGCTGTGGCATCAAAGAGAACCGTCGAACCCACGACATTCCCTGCCTCATCGATCCCGGATACCTGATTGCTTTGTCTATCGGCCGGGTCCATGTAGGGCAGCATACGGCCGCTGGTCCAGTCAGGCGGGTTCCATACCACGGGGGCATCCCTGAACCCAGTGGTGTCCCGAGTATAGGTACCCCTCCCAGCGATCGTACCTGCGTCGTTGATGCCGTAAGCCCCCGAGCTAAGGCACTGAAAGCCGGCCGGTGCCGCGCACACCGACTTGATGGTGCCGACGGTCCCGTTTCTGGTATTCGGCACCCAGACGAACCCGTTGTTTCCCGCCGTGCCGACTATCAGGCCGGCATTATTCATGGCCTGCGCCACCGACCCCCCTGCTGCTCCAAGATCATGGACCGTCCAGGCAGTTCGACTCGCATTCGGCTGCCAGAGTACCGCTCGACTCCCACTGGAACCGACGATTTGCCAGGCATCGTTGATAGCGATCGCCACCCCGATTGCATCGCCGGGCAAGACCGGCAGTTCCAGGGGATTAACCAATCCGGGCCACCAGACGAGGGCGCCTGCACCGACCGCTCCGGGAAAGCCGCCGAATCCGACAACCGCACGGTCACGGTTTATCCCCCGGGCCTCGCCGTTCCACAGCGCAGTCCGCAGCATGTTGGCCGGGCCGGGATCTATCACTGGTGGTGTCTGCTCGACGATCCAGAGCGCCGCGCCGATGTTCCCGAAGGTGCCGACTACATGCCCCTGCGAGTTGATGTCGTGGGCGGACCCCTGAGACCCTCCATCGGGCGTGCGCAGCTCCCGCATTCCCTGGGTTTGGCTCCAGATGACCGGTCTTCCCTCACACGCCCCGACCACCAAGCCGGCATCGCTGATAGCTTCCGCCTGGCTCGCACCGGCACAGGGCGATCCCCAGGTATTGAGATCGACCATGCCGGTGGCCGCGGTCCAGATGAAGGCATGCAGCTCCTCATTGGCCACCATGCTCCACCCGACTACCTGGCCCGAGGAGTTGATGCCCCGGGCAGTGCTGAAACGACCACCCAGTGATCCGAGATCGACGACGCCGCCCGAGGTCGGCCAGAGCACGCCGTGATTGATGCCGTCGAGCTCGGCGTGGCTCTCTCCGACCACCACGCCGGCATCATTGATATCAAAGGCGATCCCGTTCATGGAACCGGCTAGAATGGGGAGTGCCGTCATCCCGGCTGATGGTGACCAGAGAAAGGGCCTTTGACCGCCCTGCTGGTCCTGACCGACTATTTGACCCGAGTTGTTGATGGCATGGGCATAGGAGTACGAACCTGCTCGCAGTGTGCCGATGTCCTGGAACCCGCCTGCCTGGGTCCAGCTCACGGCGTGGATCGTGCCCCCTTCCACGGCCCAATATCCAACCGCGACCCCGGCATCGTTTACGTCATGAAACTGGCTGAATAGTCCAGGCCCAACGACGCTGAACGTGCCCGGCGCCGTCCAGACGGTGGCGATACCGTTACCGTCGACGCTCCCTACCGTGAAGCCGGCTTCGTTGATCCCGTAGGCACGTGAGGGATTGCCACCGAGAAATACCGCCTGGATACCAGCGGCGCTGGCGGCGAATTCTGGAGCTCCACGACCCCCCATGGTCTCGGTCGGATTATCGAAGCAGGCACTCACGAGGAGCAGGCCCGCGGTCATGATGAGTCGTTTCATGTGGGCACCATCTCTCCATAAAGCGTGAATAGGCGCGCTGACCTCGATGAAGATCAGGACCGGCATCAGCGGTGCTCCACGGTGGGGCTGTAAGTGGTGGGCACTCCATTCTGGGACCTGCCCGCAGGCGGCGCATGGGACAATCGCCCTACTCCCTGCTTGCGGGCCCCGGTCCCGAGCGTAAGTTTGAGGCGCTTCCCACTCGGCGCTCCCCTTTGCCCCTGATTCTCTCCACTGAGGACGTGGTCCGTCTTCAGTCGGCACTGACAACACTGCTGTCACCACTAGACTCGCCAACTCTGGATGGCTGGAGGAGTGCGGCCATGAATGCCGCGCAGGCGCGCGACGACGAGGCGGTCGGTGCCAGCTCTGTGCTTGATAGACAGAAGGGTGAGCTGCTCCGGTTGCTCCTCCCTGCGTTCAAGGCCGGCCTTCACACTCGAGCTCGCCTGGCCCGGCGTCGCGCCGACCTCTTCAGGATGCTCGATATCCTGGACACCCCTCTCCAACTCTTCGACATGCGGGGGAAGTCACTGCATCAAAACGCCGCCCTCGGTGAGCTCCTCGCACAGGAACCAGAAGCGGATCGGGTCCGGAATGAGGTCTCCGGGGTCGCTCGTGCCCTGTCCCTGGTTGTGCGCCGGCAGGCCAGCGACACGGAAACGCTGTGTCGCGCGGTTCGGACAACCGGAGCGGGTTACCGACTGACGGGAACAGCCTTGGGACAGGTCCTGGGGACGGAGCAGACTATTGGGGTTGGGGTTGAGCGGCTGAGGCTCGAGTACGCCCCCGATTCAGTGCTGAGTGATCGGTATCGTCTCACGCGGCGGGAATCGCAGGTGGCACGTTGCCTCGCAGCTGGCGATTCGAGCGCGAAGATAGCAGCTGTGCTTTGTATCAGTCGATATACGGCTCGACACCATACCGAGAGCGTCATGCGTAAGCTCGACGTACGATCCCGAGCGGCGGTTGCGGGCCGGATCATGAGCCTCTGATGGTGGCGCTCAGTCTCTCGTCATTGGATCAGGCGAATTACCGAGCTGCTCTGGCAACGCTTCTCTCGCCGCTCGATGCGCCGGATGTCGACAGCTGGCGCACGGATTCGATTGCACGCGTGAAACAGCTATCCGGCGCCGATCGATGCGTGTTCATGCTGCCCCTGACTGGCCACAAGCTCACGGTCTCGGATGATGAGGACACAGCGGCCGGAGCCCACGCCTACATCGAGTACTACCATCAGTTCGACAGCGGGCTTCAAGTACTACGCAAGCAGCTCGGCCTCGAGGTCTTCAGCTTCGACGCGCTCTACAATCCGAGCAGTGGTAAGGTCATTTACAACGAGTGGATGCTCGCCTATCGGATGCTTGACCCACTGGGTCTTGGTTTCGAGGTGGATGGTGGCTTTGGCCTGGCATCGCTCCACCTGTATCACCGGGCTCAGGCCGGCCGTCAATTTGGGGACCCGGGCTTCGCGATCTGTCAGTTGCTCCTGCCTGCCTTCAAGGCTGGTGTGCTGACGGTTCTCGCTCTGGAAAAGCAGCGAGCCGAGCTGGTGCGTACGGTCGATGCCTTACAGTTGGGCATACGGCTGTTGGACAAGGCGGGAGCTGTGATGCACCAGAATCCGGCGCTGACGGAAATGCTGGAGAGAGATTCTCGGTCGGACACTCTTAATGCGGCGATTCGGCGGATAGCCACGGACGTGGCCGACTATGTCCCCTCACAACGGCGGAAGTCGCACGCGGAATCGGCACGACGTTTTGTCCTGCAAGTCCAAACGGGGCAGAATCACTACCGGGTCCGCGGGTGCCTTGCCGGGGCTGCGGTCTTCCACCCCAGCATCGCGGTGATGATCATGGTGGATCTGGTCTCGCCTGGAGTCCCTTCCAGAGCCCAGCAGCAGGAACAATACGGATTGACCAAGAGAGAGGTGCAGCTTGCCGCCCTGATCGCGCGGGGCATGTCTACAGCCGACCTGGGCACTACGCTCGGCATCAGCCGCCACACTGTTCGACGTCACACCGAGGAGATACTGCGAAAGCTGGGAGTTCATACCCGCTCTGCCGTCCGAGCGAAGCTGATGGTTCAGTGGCGCGATCGCGGGCCGGCGCCCCAAATTCGGATCACCATGACCGCCCCCACCATCGCAGGACCCCAGCGCAAGCCGCACGACGACGAGATCGACGTCTACGGCATCACCCACACCGGAAAGGTCCGGAAGGAGAACCAGGACCACTTCCTCATCTGCTCCCTGAAGCGGCAGATGGTGGTCCGCCAGACCAGCCTCCCCACCATCGACAGCGTCACCAGGGAGGGCGAGCGGCTCGCCTTCCTCATGATGGTGGCCGACGGCGTCGGCGGCGGCGTCAAGGGCGAAGAGGCCAGCCGGATGGCGGTCGAGGCGGCCACCCAGTACGTCCAGCGCAGCATGCGCTGCTACTATGCCGCCAGCTCCGAGGACGACGAGGAGTTCTTCGAGGCGCTGCGGGAGGCGGCACTCGGCTGCCATGGAGAGCTGGTGCGCCGGGGTGAGAAGGACCCGGAATACCGGGGGATGGCCACCACGCTCACCCTCTACCTCGGCGTCTGGCCCTGCGCGTACCTGCTCCAGGTGGGGGACAGCCGCTGCTACATCCTCGAGCAGGGACAGCTGACCCAGATCACCCGCGACCAGACCATGGCCCAGGAGCTGATCGACCTCGGCGTCATGAATCCGGCGCATGCCAAGCACTCCAGGCTCGGGCATACGCTCTCGAGCGCGATCGGTGGACGCAACACCGAGCCGGTGGTCACCCGGCGCGAGCAGAAGTGGGGCAGCGTGGCGCTGCTCTGCAGCGACGGGCTCACCCAGCACGTCTCCGACGAACGCATCCGCGAGCGGCTCAGCACCATGAAATCGTCCCGCCAGGTGTGCGAGGATCTGCTGAAGGACGCGCTCGCAGGCGGCGGGACCGACAACATCACCCTGATCGTCGCGCGGGCCCTGCCAGGGAGCGGTAGGTGAAGCGGCGGTAGGGCGGTAAGGCGGTAGGTGACGCGGCGGTAGATGAAGCGGCGGTAGGGCGGTAGCGAGCTGCGGCGGTACGGAGCTGCGGCGGTAGATGAAGCGGCGGTAGATGATGCTTCGGTAGGCTCGTGCGGCGTACCACCGCAGCCCTCCGCCGCAGAACATCGGAGTCATGGATCAGAGACATTGGACATCGAGCCTTGTCTGCCCTGGGAGTACCCGCGGTCCGGAGGACCGCGCCGATGTGTAGCCCGGCCCGTGAGGGCCGGGATAGGACACGCCACCCAAACGACGTGAGCCCGCCCCACCGGGGCGGGCGTCTATTCCATCGACCCACACGGACCTCGCATGCGACCCTCTGCTCCTCGCTCTCGCTCTTGCCGGTGCACCGGCGGTTCTCGCTGCCCAGCAAACTTCACCCGCCCGCTCGAGATCGGCGCCGTGGCACCAGACTTCACGATGAAGGGCGCCACCCGCTACGGCGTCCTCGCCAGCCCGATCCGTCTCTCCGACTTCAAGGGGAAGACCGTCGTCCTGGCGTTCTTCTACAAGGCCCGAACCAGCGGCTGAACCGTCCAAATGAACGCGTACCGTGATCAGTACGCGACGCTCTTCAAGAACGGCCGCAACGTGGTGCTCATCGCCATCAGCGCCGACCCCGACACCGCCCTCGCCTCCTGGGCGCGGGACTCGGAGTTCCCCTTCCTGTTCGCGAGCGACACCGGGACGGCCGTCGCCAGGCGGTACGGCGCCCTGGCCAGCGATCCGGGCATGACCAACCGCAACCTGTTCGTGGTGGGACCGGACGGGAGGATCGCCTACCGGGCGACCCCGTTCCGGGAGATCGATCCGACGGCGTACACGGAGCTGGGAGCGGCGATCAAGGCGGCGGTAGGGCGGTAGGGCGGTAGGTGAAGCGGCGGTAGATACTGCGGCGGTAGGTGAAGCGGCGGTAAGGTGGTAGGGCGGTAGCCTATTGAGTCATCCCGAGCGGAGGCGAGGGATCGCTTAACGAGACGTCCGAGCAAAGGATCTGCTTAATCACGTCTCATCGGACGATCCCTCGCGTCCGCTCGGGATGACAGCTCGTGAGGAATGTCTTTTCCCCTAGAGTGGGTCGGCCACCGCTATCGGAGTCGGTGACTGCTCCAGGGTGCCGTCTCCCAATTGACCCGCCCCGTTGAATCCCCAACAGTACGCCTTTCCGGTGTTCGCGATACCGCAGGAGTGCACGTCGCCGGCGCTCAGCTGCGTGTAGCCGAGCACTCCCGGCCCTCGCGCGACCAAGGTTGGAATGCGCCTCACCCGGTCCAGGGAGCCGACGCCCAGCCGGCCCTGAGCATTGGAGCCCCAGCAATAGCCCTGCCCGTCGTACCCGTCGCCGCAGGCGTGGTAGACCCCGGCCTCCACAAACTCGACCAGGCGACCACCGGCCACGGCCGTCGGCACAAGGCGCTCAACCTCTGCTCCGTCGCCGAGGGCACCTTCCGCCCCGTGGCCCCAGCAATAGGCCCGGTTGTCCCGGCCCATGGCACAGGTGTGATAGTATCCGGCGCTTATCTGGCGGAACTTGCGCCAGGTGGCCACAGCGATCGGCTTAAGGCTCGATCGGGTGGAGCCATGTCCCAGCCGGCCGTTGGCGCCGGAGCCCCAGCAGAAGGCCTGGTACTCGGTGGTCACGGCGCAACTGTGGCCCACCCCGACACTGATGCTGCGGAACCGGCGCCCGCCGGCGACCCGGACCGGCGACAGGCGCCTGGTCCTGGTGCCATCGCCCAGCTGGCCCTCGCTGTTGTCGCCCCAGCAGTACACCTTGTTTGCCGTCGTGAGGCCACAGGTGTGACCGTATCCCGCCGCAATCTGAAGAAAGCGGAGCCGGTCGGTCACCATGGTCGGCTTGGTGCGGCGGTCGGTGGGTAGTTCCGGCCGCGACCCGGCCCGGCCGTTACCCAGTGCGCCGGTGGCGCCTTCGCCCCAGCAGTAGGCCCGCCCGTCTCGCGCTATCCCACAGGTATGGAAGAAGCCCGCGGACACCGAGTTGAACCAGATCTCTTCGGCTACCCGCACCGGTCTGACCTCGAAGCCGAACTTCCCGTTGCCCAGCTCACCGGAGCTGTTGGATCCCCAGCAGTAGATCCGGTGGGCCGTGGTGACGCCGCAGCTGTGGGCGCCGAAGGAGCCGGTCCCGGCACTCACCTGAAGAAATCTGAGACTCGAGCTGACTGCCTGGGCCGCCCCCAGTTCCGGCGGCGTGGCCGGCGCCGTGGGTCCGGCACTCTCATCGGCGCTACAGGAAATCCCCGCCATGAGGAGGGTGGTCAACGAGAGGCCGATGGTGGACCGACGCATATCGCTTCCCATGTATAGGGTGCGGGCAGAATAGCTGCGCTTGGTCAAGCAGACGTCAAGGGTAAGGCGGTAAGGCGGTAGGCACTGCGGCGGTAGAGGGCCACCCATGAGAGCCTGCCCGAGCCATCGAGCGAGGGGGTGGCCTCTATCGTCTAACGCTTCCTCATCTTCCGCCGCACATGAGTCTGCATGGTGGACTGCGTTGCCTTCTACTTCACGAAGTGGAACAACGCTTCGTGCACGGTACCGTCCTTGAGCTTGATAACCAGTTTTCGGCAGCTGTTCACCCAGGCCTTTTCAGTCTGCCAGGCGTACTGATACCGCCCGGTATTGTGCTTGTAGCTGAGGCTACTCTTGCTGATCGTGAGGGTAACCTCTACCAGGTCCTCGGCGCTGGTGCCGCAGGCAAAGATTCCGGACGTCGGTGAGCCCGCGTCCAGAACGTCCAATCCCCGGTCGCCATTGAGGGCGAATTCGACGGCGATCCCCTTGCCGGCATTGGTCCGGTTGACCACTGGGACATTGTCCACCGGCTGGAAGAAGCCGCTGAACGCATATATCACACGGATCTGCTGAATCTGCTGGGATGCGGCCAGATACTCATTGTTGCCTGCCTGATCCGCGACCACCCGGCACGCACCAATTCCAACGAATGCAACTGCGCTTCCGGACACCGTGCACACGGCCGGAGTCAGTGAGCTGAAGGTTACCGGGGTCCCCGAGTTGCCGCCGGAGGCAGTCACGGTGTAGCTGCCGTCCAGCAGCGCCGGGCTCGGCGCCAACGAGGTGAACGTGATCACCTGTGGCCGCTTCACCACCAGAATATCCTGAGTAGCGGGTTGAGCTTCGTTGTAGTTCGCATTGCCGGCTTGTGTAGCGATGATCTGACAGCTTCCCGCACTGGCGAAGCCGACTGCGGACTCACTGACTGCGCATATAGCTTCATCCGCGCTGGTGAACTCCACGGGATTGCCGGAACCACCACCCGCCGCCGCCACCACGTAGCCCTCTCCAACGAATGCTGGATCGGGAGGAGTGGTGCTGAAGCTGACGGACTGCTCGCCCTTGAGCACCTCGATGACCTGATCGGCAGATGGCGCTGTCCGGTAGCTGCTGTTTCCTTCCTGATTCGCTCTCACGATGCAGGTTCCCACCGTCAAGAAACTGACCACTGACCCATCGATCGAGCACGACGATGTCGATGTCGTCAGTACAACCGGGTTCCCCGACCCACCGCCGGTAGCCGTCACGGTGTAGGCTGCGCCCACCCTGGCAGGCGTGGGCGGGGTCGACGTAAAGGTGATCGCCTGCGAGATCGGGGCGAACCCTATCGCAACCATCGATGGACCATCGACGCCTGGAGCGGTGGTGCTAATGGTGTGATCCACAGTTCGGATCACCGTCAGGTCATTGCCTTCCTGGTTCGCGACATAGACGTGGGCTCCATCCGGCGTAACCGCCACCCCGGCTGGGAAATTGCCTACCGGCAAGGTCGCGATCACGCGGTGGTCCGAGATCTGAATAACCGACACATCATTCCCGAAGATGTTGCTGACGTACAGGCGGGAGCCGTCGGGAGTGATCGCTACATCGAAAGGACCGTTGCCGGCCGGCAGCGTCTCCGTCACCGTGTTGTCGGACGTACTGATGACGGAGATGGTGTTGGAGCGCTGGTTCAGAACATACGCGCGCGAGCCATCCTGGCTCACGGCGACACCACGAGGACTGGCCCCGACCGGCACCTTGGCCACCTCGGTATTGTCCCCGGTTCGAATCACCGATACATCGGCCGAGTTAGTGTTGGTTACGTAGGCATAGGCGCCGTCCGGGGTAAATGCCACGGCGTACGGGCTGGCTCCCACCGTCACCGTAGCCGCCACCGTGTTGTTGGAAACCCGGATGGCAGAAACTGTCGGACTGTTGTGGTTTGCCACGTACGCAAATACGCCACCGGGCATGATGGCCACACCGTGGGGACTGGCCGCAGGAATCGTGGCGATCAGGGCGTGATCGGATGTGCGAATCACCGAGATGTTATGAGAAAAGATGTTCGTCACGAAGACCCGAGCGCCATCGGGTGTGACCGCTACTCCGAAGGGGCCATCCCCGGCCGGTATGGTAGCGGCAAGCACATTGTCGGACGTGCGGACGACCGAGACGTTATCGGAACGGAGGTTGGCGACGTATGCAACCGCTTCCTTGCCCGGCTCCACGGCAATGCTCTGCTCCACGGAGGGCGCCGGCCGATGGGCCGCATTGCCGTTCTGATTCGCGGTGACGACGCAGATACCGGAACTGACAAATCGGATCAGCGAACCGCTGGCCGAACAAGTCGCGGTCGTGGTGGTGAATCGCACCGGATTGCCGGATCCACCGCCCGTGGCCGTCACGGGATAGATGTCGCCAACTCTCGCCGGTGCAGGAGGAGTCGACGTGAAGGTGATGGTCTGGACAGCGGGGATCGTGCCGATCACCAGTTCCCGCGGCCCATCTCCGACAGCCACCGTTTCCACGACGGTATGATCCGATGTCCGGATGACGGAAAGCTTATCGTCGTCCTGAACGCTGACATATACACGAGCTCCGTCGGGCGATACCCCCACCCCAACCGGGCTCGGGCCGACAAGAATGGTCGCGACTACACTGTTGCTGCTGGTTCGGATTACTGAGACACTGCCACCGAAGATGTTGGTTACGTACACATGAGATCCATCTGGTGTGATCCCCAGCCCGAAGGGTCCATTGCCGACCGGCACGGCAGCGACCTCGACAAGATCCGATGTCCGAATGACTGAGACATTATTGGCGAGCTGGTTCGCCACATACAGGTGGGCGCCATCCGGGGTCATGAGTATGCCCCGGGGACGGTTTCCAGCCGCAATGGTCTGGAGAACGGTGTTATCCGACGTCCGGATGATCGATATGTCGGAGCTGACGGTATTGGTGACGTATAGCCGGCTTCCGTCGGGAGCGAACGCCATTCCATATGGGTTGGCGCCAACTGGAATCGTGGCCGCCACGACGTGGCCCGGCCGTTGAATGACTGACACGCTGCTCCCGGCGTGGTTCGTCACATACACTGCCGCCCCGCCCGGTGCGACGGCTACACCGTGTGGGTCCCGCCCCACAGGGACGGTGGCTGTCACCGTGTGGTCAGAGGTCCGGATGACCGACACGTTGTGGGATTGGATGTTGGCGACGTAGACGTGCTCGGCGTCGGGTGCGAATGCCACTCCAAATGGCCATGTCCCCACCGGTACTGCGGCAACCAGGCTATGGTCTGAGATGCGGATGACCGAGACGTTGCCTGAGCCAAGATTCGCGACATAAGCCAACGAGCCATCATGTAACACGGTCGAGAGCTGTGCCGGTTCGGGAGCGGCTTCAGAACCAGGACCTACCAGGCGATCGTCCGCGCAACTCGAGGCAGCCAGCACGAGCGAAAGGACGGCGAGCTTCGCGGAACACCTCATGGTGTGCCTCCAACTGCGAATCGGGTGGTATGCGGGAGATCGAGGACGAGCGGCAACGCTTCTGATCGGTGCAACCACGACCCACGGTAAACCAACCCACATTGTGGTGCCTCCCTCTGCGTCGCGCATGGGACGATTGCCCTATGCCGCTTGCGGACCCCTGTTCCGGAGGTACGTTAGAGGCACTCCCGCCCTTCGAGCCCTCTTGTCTCTGACCCTCTCGACTGAGGACGTCCTTCGTCTTCAGTCGGCCCTCACAGAGCTCCTCTACCACGCTGAAACCGTCGTGCGGAAGCTGGACGTGCGTTCCCGGTCGGCCGTGACCGCCGGGCTCATGCGAGTCTGAATGTCACTCACGCTCTCGTCCGCAGATGTCACCAGGTATCGTGCCGCAAGCACTGCGCTACTGTCGCCGCTCGACGCATCCAGCTTCGATGGTTGGCGGACCGACTGTCTGACGTGCATGAAGAACTTGTCCGGCGCTGATGCCGCTGCGTTCAATGTGCCCGTAGCCGGCTACGAGTTGATACATACTGACCGCGATGATACCCGGCGCGCGATCGATGCCTACGTGGACTATTACCATCGCTTCGATTTTGGCCTGCACCAGAAGCGGAAGGAGCTGGGACTCGAGGTTTTCAACCTCGAGTCGATCTACGACCCCGCCGAGCTCTGGAAAATTCCCATTCAGAACGAGTGGGCGGTCCCGTACCGTTTGCTGGACTGCCTGGCGATGGGGTTCGAGGTAAACGGGGGATTTGGAATGGCCTCACTGCACCTCTACCACAACACCTCGAGGGCCCGCCCATTTGGCGATACCGGACTGGCAGTTCTCGGTTTGATGCTGCCCGCCTTCAAAGCGGGGGTGGCCACGGCCCGCATGCTGGAGCAGCATCGGACCGGGTTGGCGCGCACCCTCGATTCACTGACGGTGGGAATTCTGCTTGCGAACGCCACCGGCGGCGTGGTGCATCAGAACCCTGCGCTCAGCGCCATGCTGGCCGCCGACCCCGAGCGAGATAAGCTCCATATCGCCATCCGCCTCGTCGCCAGGGACACAGCCAGCCACGCGTCAACTGCCAGGGGGACTCCTGGCCCACATGAAGGAGCTCGCGTCCTCCTGCGCGTTCAGACGGGAAATGCACTGTACCGGGTGCGAGGTTCTCTGTGTGGGCAGAGATTATTCCACGACCGGGTCGTGGTGATCGTAACAGTAGACTGCGTCAGCTTGCGGCACCCCTCCACAGCCAGCCTCCGGGAGCAGCACGGATTCACCCAGCGACAGGCGCAGGTGGCGGCGCTGATCGCCCACGGCACCACCAGCGAAGAGATCGCGGCCGGGCTCGGGATCAGTCGTCATACTGTCCGCCGGCACACGGAAAGGATTCTCCAAAAGCTGGGGGTACACACTCGGGCGGCCGTCAACGCAAGGCTTCGGGCCCCGCTCGTCTGATGTTGTTCCAGACGTAGAGCTTCGGCACCACCAGGCGGCAGGGACCTCCGAATTCCGTAGTTCAGATGGATAGTGCCTCACTCCCTCTTTCCTCGAACTCCTTCTCCAGCGCCCAGAGCTTGGCACTCTAGGATGACCGGTCAGTCGGTCAGGCGGTAAGGGACCCGCAGAGACGTACCCGCTGAACTCGCTAGAAGCACCCCGCCATTCCCGAAACTGCCGACGGACAGGCGGACTGGCGGACGGGACCAGCCAACACCTCATCCCGAGCGCATGCGAGGGATCTACTCCGTAGAAATCTCGAACTCGTGGAGTAGGTCCCTCGGTCACGAAGCCCGCCCTCGAGCGCAGCGAAGGGCTCCCTCGGGATGAGGTGTCCTTCACTACCGCCTTACCGCCGCACTACCTACCGCCGCAGTACCTACCGCCGCAGTACCTACCGCCGCAGTACCTACCGCCGCAGTACCCCTCGCCTCAATCGCTCGGGGCATGCCTACCGCCACAGTACCTACCGCCCGTTCCAGTCCGCACCACCATCTCGCGCAATTGCGGCCGAACGCTATAATCGCTGATATGCGATACGCCCCTTGGTTGACCATTGGCGCAACATGGCTCGTGTTCGGCTGCGGTGATGGCGGCGGAACCGGGCCGCGGCCCAGGACTGATGGCGACGGCGCGCGACTCGCGGGTCAGTTCGAGCGCCTGGCCGATTCGGTGGATGCGGGTGGGTACTCTCCCGCCGCCGAGGCGCTCGAGGCATGCCGCCGAAATTGTCCGGCTCACCGGGCACGCGACTCCGGTGGACGTCACCATCGATGGCGCGGCACGGAGCTTCCTCGCGGTGGCGGAGCAGATCGACTATCCCAACCTGGTCTGCAGCTGGCCCTCCGACAGCGGCTGGGCAGAGCCCGGCGACCCCGGCGAATGGCCGCCGGTCGACAGCACCGGTGTGGTGCCGCCCGACGGCGGTGGCGGGATCACGCCGGATACCGTGGTGGCGCCCCCGATTCCCCAGCGAGCCTCCCGAATGCACGGTCGAGAGTACCTACTCCATGCGTACGTTGATCGCGTGGGAGCCGGAGCGCATGGCCGAGGTGGTGCGTATCGTGGCGGACGTGGGCAAGCAACGCAGTGGCGCCACGGTGCCCGATGTCATGACCGGAGTTGCCGGCGACCGGCGCGACCGATCCGGGTCGCCTACTCTCCGCCCGACACGACTCCGGGTGGAGGTGGCGGTGGCAGTCCGGCGGGTTACGCCGGATTTATGGGCGAGTACCTGGTGCGGGACGTGGGGAGCTGGTTGGCGGTCGAGGGGAGCCAGGCAAATGCGCTGGAGGAGATGACGGGCGCCTGCACCGATGGACGGGCGACGTTCGATTGGGCCGAGTTTGAGTGTGAGGCGGCCCGGCTCGGATTCGAGTTCTCGATGAGAGTTGAGCCGGTCCATTGGGAGCGGCTCACCGGAGTGCCGGATCCGCCGGGCGGCCCGGAGGGGAGCCACACCCTCGGCGATGGCATCGAGCAGCGTGGACGGGGTGCGGCTCACGTGGGTGGACTGGGCGCCGCCGCCGGTGCCGGGCGGTACGGCGGTAGATACTGCGGCGGTAGGGCGGTAGGGCGGTAGATAGTGCGGCGGTAAGGCGGTAAGGCGGTAAGGCGGTAGATAGTGCGGCGGTAAGGCGGTAAGGCGGTAAGGCGGTAGAGCGAACTAAGCACCTCATCCCGAGAGAGCGTCAGCGACCGAGGGATCTACCCTGAGTTGAAGGCGAGTTCAGAGTAGATCCCTCGCATGCGCTCGGGATGAGGTCTTGGCTGTTGCCGTCCGCCCGTCCGCCTTACCGCCGCACTACCTACCGCCGCACTACCTACCGCCGCACTACCTACCGCCGCACTACCTACCGCCTTACCAGCCCCCTCCCCCACCACCCCCGCGTCCTCCCCCTGACGACCCGCCTGCTGAAGCCCGATCCACTCGAGGTGCTGCGCGGTGAGGAGGTCATGGCGCTCTGCGCCCGCCTCGACATGTCGCTCAGGCTGTTGGACAGGCGGCCGAGGTCGAAGCCGGACGAGTTGCTGGCGACGTACCACTTGGGCGGCTCCCGATAGATGCTCTGAAACGCCTTGGCCCACTTGCGCTCCACCCCGAACGCCATGGCGAACGGCAGATAGCTCTCGAACATCTCCGGCGTCTTCACCACCCGCTCATATCGGTCCTTCTCGACCCGCGACAGGAACTCCTCGAAGCCGAGCAGGTGCTCGAGCGTGCGGGCGCCGGCGACAGTTCGGGCTGGCATGATCCGGCCGAACCAGACCACGATCAGCCCGCTGGCCAGCGCGGCGACGAAGACCGGCGATCGGACTGAGACCGAACTCTGGCACTGAGCGACGATGCTCCCGCCGACGATGGCGACAACCAGAAGGACGGCACCCACGAACCAGTTGCTGCGGACTTTGTCGGGGCGCGATCGGTAGAGTCCCCGGCCGACCAGCCGCTTGAAGATGTCCTGCTTCACACCCGGAAGAGTTCGATAGAACTGGTTCTCCAGGTCGGACAGCTCGACCTCGGCGCTGCCGTCATAGAAGATTCCGCTCAGCACCCGATCGCTCGTGCGGCTCCAGCTCGGCGCGCGCCCGCAGGAGGGTCGGTCCGGTGGAACACGTACTCCGTCCTGGTTATGAGCCCGAGCAGCGCGCTCTCCTCCCGTTCCTCGATCCTGCAGATGCCCGCGCACGGCCAGATCCACCACCGTCGCCGTGATATCCCGCATGTCGGCCGAGTAGTCCATCAGGGTGCCGGCTTCGGCGGGGGTGAGAGATTCGGGCGGCTCGTACTGCACCGCGACCGGCCGCCGCTGGGGATCGCGGCCGACCCGGCGCCAGATGCGCGAACATCGCGAGGAACACCGGAATCGGGATGGCGAGCGGCCAGTTGCTCCCGAGGAATCCGACGCGCCTCCTGCGCGTCGGTCGGCTGGGCGACGAGGCCCTTGTTCCAGCCCACCACGGCGGTGAGCCCTTCGTGGAAGTCGAGCCGGTGCGGCATGGTGACGCGAACCGTGGTGCCCTCGGTCTTGACGACGGCATCGCGCGCGGTGGATCCGTAGGCGCCGTTGAAGGCGATGGCGCGAACTCCGGTGGCCGCGGCCGGCAGCACGATGCGGGCGGAGGCGGCCTCGATCGGCACGTCCCACTCGTCGCCGGTGATGTTCCAGTAGAGCTCGTCGTGCTCCTCGAGGAAGCGGAGCCCGTTCGCGGCCCGGTAACGGATCACCACGGTGCGGGTCGCATCCACCGCCCCGGGCACCCGGATCTTGTACTTCATGTAGTGGCGCTCGCGGCTGCTCTCGACCCCTCGAGCGGCTGGCCCTTCTCGTCGGTGACGCCCACCAGATCGAGCCGGAGGGTCCAGTTGAAGCCCTGCGGCGTCCGGTACTCGACCGGCACGGTGCGGAAGATCCCGTTCCAGGAGCCGGTAAACTGGGCGGTGATCGTCTCGGTGACGTCGACGCTCCCGTCGGGGGTGACGACGATGGTGGCATCGAAGCGCTTGATCGTCAGCGACGCGCTGGGCCTGGGCCGGGGTCGGCCGCGAGAGCCAGGAGGAGCAGGAGGGCCGGCCGGATCACGCGCCGGCTCCGAGATCTATCCGCGGCACGGCCTGCTCCGACCGATCGTCCAGGCCGAAGGACTCCCGCGGCCGGAAGCCGAAGGCGCTGGCCACCAGGTTCGAGGGGAACTGCGCGATCTTCGTGTTCAGGTCGCGCACCACCGCGTTGTAGTAGCGGCGCGCGTTCTGGATATCGTCTTCGATGCTGCTGAGGTTCGCGCTGCAGCGAGAGGAAGCTCTCCGCCCGCCTTGAGATCGGGGTACGCCTCGGCGAGGGCGAAGATCTGCCGCACCGATGCGGCCAGCGCCCCTTCCGCCTCGCCGGCGGCGGCGGGCCCGCCGGCGCTCAGGGCGCGGTTGCGGGCCTGCGACCACGGCCTCGAGAGTCCCCTTCTCGTAGCCCGCGTGGCCTTTGACCGTGGCCACCAGCGTGGGGATGAGATCGTGCCGCCGCTTGAGCTGGACGTCGATGTCGGCCCAGGCGTTGGCGGCGAGGAGCCGGAGTCGGGCCAGGCTGTTGTAGGTGACGATGACGAAGGCGGCGAGACCGAGCAGAACGAGCAGGGCAAGGCCCATTGGGTCTCCGGTGCGCTGGGCGGTTCAACTGGGGGAGAGGAAAAGATAGGCGGTAGATACTGCGGCGGTAGGTAAAGCGGCGGTAGGTAAAGCGGCGGTAGATACCGCGGCGGTAGATAAAGCGGGGGTAGATACTGCGGCGGCGACTCGCGACTCGCGACTCACGACTCGCGACTGGCGACTGGCGACTGGCGACTGGCGACTGGAGCCGCCGCCGAGATCCCAGTCTCGGCGGCGGCCCCGCAAATCCGCCTCTAGTTTATGGGTTTGCCATCCTTAGCCGGTTCGTCCGTGGTGCACGAGGGAAGTCCACCGGGTTCCACGCTCTGCGCATAGGCCAGTTTCTCGGGGGCGCGCTTTTTCAGGCACTCATCAGCGCCGCCGCCAAGAGTGACGGGAGGAATCCGCCCCGCATCCACATCCGGGTTTTCTCGGGGTGCCGTGGGCGACTCGCAGGCGAACAGGAAGAAGACCAGGCCTAGAGCAACGGAGGGACTGCGCATAAAGGACTCCTTGCTGGGGAAATGTTGGCTTCTGTCCTTGACGCGCAGGCCCGGGACCGAATACGACATGGGGTACCCTGAGAGGGCCGACCGGAGGAGAGCGGAGGGGGTACGATGAAGGAGGACTGTTGCGTACGCCTCTGCCGGATCCCATCTTGGACTGAGGAGCACTCCAGACTTGCAGCAGGTCACATGGGACGTAACCAGGTCGGCGAGCAGATCACCGATCTTCTCCACGAGATCCGCGGGGGCCACCCCGAGGCCATGGACCGCTTGTTCAACGCGGTCTACGGCGAGCTCCGCCGAATCGCGAGCCGGCAGCTCCAAAGCGAAAGACCCGGGCACACCCTGGGCACTACCGGCCTGGTGCACGAGACCTACCTCAAGCTCGCCGATCAAACCCGGGTCCAGTGGCAGGATCGAGGCCCACTTCTTCCGGGTGGCCGCCATCGCGATGCGCCGGATTCTGGTGGACTACGCCCGGCGGCACCGGGCCAAGCGGCGGGGCGGCGAGTTGCAGCAGATCACCCTGGACGAGAATGCGTCGGCGGCGGAGCGGGGTGAGACCCTGCTGGCGCTGGATGAGGCGCTGGAGCGTTTGGCGCGACTCAACCCGCGACTGTGCCAGGTAGTCGAGTGCCGCTACTTCGGCGGACTCACCGAAGAAGAGACCGCTGAGGCTCTTGGGGTGACGACGCGGACCGTTCAGCGGGATTGGGCCAAGGCCCGGGGCTGGCTCTATCTGGAGTTGGCCCGCGGCCAAAAGGTGCAATGAGTTCCGGAGCCGATCGCTGGAATCAGATCGAGCCGCTGCTGGACCAGCTGCTCGACGCTGAACCGGACGGCCGGTCTCGGGTGCTCGCTGAAGTCCGCAGCAGCGACCCCCAGCTTGCAGCCGAGCTCGAGCGCCTGCTCAGCGCGACAGCGGCGGCAGAGCATTTCCTGCAGGATCCGGCCGCGGAGTACGCCTCGTCTCTCATTTCGGAAGTAATTGCGGGTAGCCGGGTCCCGCCGGGGTCACTGGTGGGCGCCTACGAGATCATCTGTGAGCTGGGTCGGGGTGGCGCAGCCACGGTTCACCTGGCTTACGACCGCAAGCACGATCGCCGAGTCGCGGTAAAGGTCCCCCACGCCGAGATCGGGGCTGTCCTGAGCACCGAGCGATTTCTTCGCGAGATCCGCTTTGCCTCCCAATTGCAGCATCCCAATATCCTCCCGCTGCACGACTCCGGTGAGTCCGAGGGATTGCTCTACTATGTCATGCCGTATGTCGATGGCGAGTCGCTCCGGGCGCGCCTCAAGCGAGAGCCACAGCTACCCGCTCACCGACGTCCTGCAGATCGCTGGCGAGGTGTCCGATGCCCTCGGCCATTCCCACGCCCACGGCGTGGTTCATCGCGACATCAAGCCGGAGAATATCCTTCTGAGCGGCGGGCACGCGGTGGTCTCCGACTTCGGGATCGCCCGGGCCATGGCGGCCGCAGGAGGGGAACGGCTGACGGAAACGGGAATAGTTCTGGGGACTCCCGAGTATATGAGCCCGGAGCAGGCGGCGGGTGAGCCTCAGCTCGACGGCCGGAGCGACATCTATAGCCTCGGTTGTGTGGTCTACGAGATGCTGGTCGGGGAGCCGCCGTTCACCGCTGCCACGGCCGGCGGCATCCTCGCCCGAAAGATGGTGGATCCAGTTCCCGGCATCCGGATCGTACGGCAGGCCGTCCCAGTCCCGCTGGAGCAGGCGGTGAACAAGGCCCTGGCCCGGGCGCCGGACGACCGGTTCGCAGACGCCCAACAGTTCGCGGCCGCGCTGAGAGACCCAGCTGGCGGACCCGATCTTCCTCGAGAACCGGTCGGGCCGATGCGGCGTCGGATAGCCCGGTACTTTCGCTGGCTCGGAGCGACCTCTCGGTAGCTGCTCTCAGGGCCCGCTATGGTGCGCGCCGCAGCTCGCCAACAATCAGTCATTGCGAGGGGCGTAGCCCCCTTCACTGCGCTCAGAGCTCGCCCGCAGCCATTGAGTGAGGGGCAGGCTCCGGCATCCCGCCGGTCACGCAGCAGTCATTGCGAGGGGCGGACCCCCGAAGCAATCCCCCGGATCACGCGCGCGATCAGCGGGATTGCCGCGCTGCCTTTGGCAGCTCGCAATGACTTCTCTTAGCGCCGAGCGCGTTGCCGCGAGCTGCACCGGGCCGCCATGGCCACCGAGGGGCGCAGCCCCGAAGTAATCCCGCCGCTCCATCTAGATGCGCTACTCCGTACCACAGAATCGCAGTATGATGTGGTCGTGGGGTACGATCGTGGTAAACGTAAGTCATGGACCGGCAATACTACGTCTACATCATGTCTAACCCTCGCAACACCGTATTCTATACCGGGGTGACCAATGATCTGCTTCGGCGGGCTGGGGAGCATCGCACCGGTAGAGGGGGAGGTTTTACCGCCAGGTATCACTGCACCAAACTGGTCCTGTACGAAGTCTTTGGTGACTCATACAACGCCATTTCAAGGGAGAAGCAGATCAAAGCCGGATCGCGGCGGCGAAAGGTCGAGCTTGTGGAGAGTGTTAACCCCGGGTGGCAAGACCTGTACGACGACCTCTAAAGAGCGGCATGTGATCCGCGGGATTGCCGCGCTGCCTTTGGCAGCTCGCAATGACTTCTTCTAGCGCCGAGCGCGCGCGGCCGCGAGCTGCACCAAGTCGATATGGCAGTCATCGCGAGGGCCTGCCACCGAAGAGTCATGCAGTGCCCATGCTCTCCAGGCGCCGGCAAATGGATTCCCGGACCTCCGGCGGATCCAGGATCTCGACGTCCGGACCGTACTGGAGCAGGTGCCGCACCGCCCACTCCGGATCGGCCAGCGGATGCTCGATCACCAGGCTCCCGTCCGCATCCACGCTCTTCCCTTCCCGTTCCGCGATCCAGCGCGCGATCCTGGGCGAGTAGCGCACCCGGAGCTTGCCAGTGGATTCCCCCTGAAAGGCCCGGCCTTCCTTCATGATGGAGTCGATCAGGTCCCGGGGCGGCGGCTGGTACTTCACCTCGAGTGGCTCCACCGATTCGATCCGGTCCAGCCGGAAGATCCGGACCTCGTCCGCCCCATCGCAGTGCGCCACCGCGTACCACATCCCGCTTGCGAACACGATGCCGTAGGGACAGATGATCCGCATCGACCCGCGCTCGTCGGCCGCCTTGCGATAGCGGAGCCGCACCCGCCGGCGCTGGCGAAACGCCTCGCGCAGGCGGCGCAGGTGCTCCAGATCTCCGGCAGCGGAGAGGGTGGCGTACCGAAGGTTGCCGGCGACCTCGTCATCCGGGAGCTTCGCGATCACCGATTGGAGCCGGATTCTCGCGCCCTCTATCGCCCGGTGTTCCTCCAGCGGCCGCTCTCCCCGGAGCATCACCAGACCCAGCTCCAGGGCGCAGAGCTCCCCCTTGGTGAGCCGCATGGGCCGGAGGAAGTGATTGGGCACCACCGAGATGGTGTCGCCATCTATGAAGATCTGGAGCCCCTCGACGAATCCGCCGGGAACATCGAACCGCTCGGTGAGCGAGTGCAGGTCGTGCAGCATGGTGGCGCGGTCGAGCCCCACGTCCCAGACCAGGTCCTGGATCTTGTGCGGCTCCCCGTCGGCGAGCGCGGGGATGAGGGCCAGGATGCGGCGCAGCTGGTCGGTGGCGTTCACGGGCGGTCGGACGGACTGGCGGACGGGCGGTCAGTCGAGTGATGGGCCAACGTTTCACTCACCAGGCCACGGTACTCGTCCACAAGCGTGCGCGGAGAGACAGGCACGATGTCGCCGGCGAAGGAGAGCAGCCAGCGGGCGAAGGCGTCGGTGCGGCGGACCTGGAACCGGCGATTCTGGGGCCGGCCCGGCACCTCCTCGCCCACCTTCCGGGGCTTGCTGCCGCCGGCGGAGCGGAGAGTCAGGTAGGGGAGGTAGAAGTTCTGCGGCTGGAGCCGGTACCCGATCGCGTCGCCCTCGGCGCCGGTGACCGTCTCGATGGGGATGCCGAAGGCGCGGAGCTCGTCCTTGTCGCGCTCGAAGGTGCGGCGGAGGGCCGCCTTGTTCCGCGCGTAGAGATAGTCGGGCACCTCGGCGGCCAGCTCCTCCAGGCTGACGGTGAACTTGCGCCGGAGCAGCGCGGCGAGGAGGTCGATCCAGCGTTGGATCTTCTGAGTGGCCATGAGCTGCTCCTGCCTGTCATCCTGAGCGAAGCGAAGGATCCCTCGGATCGCATGCGAAGAGATCCTTCGCTTCGCTCAGGATGACAGCTGATGCCGCAAGAATATGGTTACGCCTGCCGGGTCTACGTGTCCGATGTTAGCCCATGGACTCTTGCACAGCTTCCGCCGAGAGGCACATACTATGGGTATGCCACAGGCCGCACGCGACTGGACGGTCCAACGAGTTCTCGCACTTCCTGAGGACGGGAACCGTTACGAGGTGGTGGACGGCGAGCTGCTGGTGACCCCGTCCCCAACGTTTCACCACCAGGATGCCATCTTCGCCCTGGCGCGTCGACTGGACTCATATGTTCGCACGTCGGGCACTGGTTACGTGAGCATCTCGCCAGCCGATATAGAGCTGGACGAGCGCACTCTGATCCAGCCGGACGTTTTCGTCTTCGAGTTGCCCGCGGGCCGGCGTCCCAGTCAATGGAAGGACATTACCACCCTCCTGCTCGCCGTCGAGGTCCTTTCGCCCAGCACGGCGCGGGCCGACCGCTTCGTGAAGCGCCGCCGCTACCAGCGGCAGGGAATCGCAGAGTATTGGATCGTGGATCTCGACTCCCGCCTGGTGGAGCGCTGGCGCCCGGACGACGAGCGGCCGGAGATCCTCATCGAGACGTTAACCTGGAAGCTATCGGAATCTGCTGCTCCCTTCGAGCTCGACCTGATCGCATTCTTCTCCGAAATCCTAGACCAGTAACATCGCGAGGGTTCCCCTTCGCCAAGGCAAGGCAGGTTCCGCGTGGCAACTGTGGGCTGCGTTGATCGCCGCCTGCACGCTGTCACCCCAGTTCGCTCACGGAACCTGCTTGCGGGGTGTGACACTGAGCTTCAAGCTGGACTCGTTGGGAAGGCAGAACCTTCGCGAACTTATTTCCCGATTGGCATCCCGGTAAGACCACACGCTTCGACCCGGGCCGCCTAGCCAGCCGGCCCGGAACGGCCCATCTTAGTTCTGACTCCCTGTCACACCCCCTGGCCACCTTGGCCCCATGCCCAACCTTTCCAAGTCCCGCTTCGTGGCCGGCTGGCAGTGCCACAAGCTGCTCTGGCTCCGCGTTCATGAGGCTGATGCGCCGGAGCTCCAAGTGGACATCGTGCTTCAGGACCGCTTCGACCAGGGCGCCGAGGTGGGGGCCCTGGCGCGGGGGCGTTTCCCGGGTGGAGTGCTCATCGATCTGCCGCACAACGACCCCGGCCGAGTCGAGGCGACCCGGCGGGCTCTGGACGCCGGGGCTCCGGCCGTGTTCGAGGCCACGTTCATCGAAGGCCGGGTGTATGTGGCCATCGACGTGCTCTTGCGGACGCCGGACGGGTTCACCCTCATCGAAGTGAAGTCTTCCAGCCAATCCAAGGACGAGCACATCCCCGACGTCGCCATCCAGACCTGGGTGGCTCGGCGCGCGGGCATTGCCGTGCGCCGGATGGAGGTCATGCACCTGAACACCGACTTCCGGCACCCCGACCGGGGTGACTTGTTCGGGCGGACCGACGTTACTGAGCAGGTGGAGGCGCTGCAGCCGCTGATTCCCGGCCGGATCGAGGAGCAGCTTGACGCAATCGCGGGCCCTGAACCGGTTGTGCCGGCGGGCACCCACTGCCAGATGCTCGACCGGGAGTGCCCCTTCTGGGACCGCTGCTTCCCCTGCGATGAGCACCATGTCTGGACTCTGTATCGAGCCCAGAAAAACCAGAAGTGGGCCCTGGTTTCCAAGGGCACGCGCCGAATTCTGGATCTGCCCAGCGATCACAAGTATTCCGAGATCCAGCGGCGCCAGCGGAAGGCGCTGGAAACGGGGCGGATGATCGTGGAAACGGGGCTCCGGCAGGCCTTAGGCGAGTTCGACTGCCGGCTCGGCTTCCTCGACTTCGAGACCATCGGGCGGGCGATTCCGGTGTGGCCCGACGTGGGGCCGTGGCGGCAAGTGGTGGTGCAGTTCAGCTACCACGAGCAGGCTGCCGGTGCACCGAATGGCCACACCCACGAGGCCTACCTGGCCGAGGGACCGGGCGACCCGCGGGAGGAGCTTGCCCTTCGGCTGCTGGAGGCGACCCGGAACGCCGATCGAATTGTCATGTACAGTCATTTCGAGAGAACCCGGATCAAAGAGCTGGCGACCTGGGTTCCCCATCTGGCTGCCGATCTCACCGCGCTCCAGGAAAAGCTGGTAGATCTGCTCCCGGTGATCCAGAAGCACGTCTATCATCCGCGCTTCGCGGGCAGCTTCAGCATCAAACAGGTGCTCAACCCGATGGTGCCGGACCTGACTTACAACGACCTGGCCATCGTGGACGGTATGGTGGCGAGCGTCGAGATCGCCCGGCTCCTGTTTGTCGCGCACAAGGTTCGGGATCGGGACCAGCTGCGGCGGGACCTGCTGGCCTACTGTGAACGGGACACCTGGGCGATGGTGCGGCTGCTCGACCGGTTAAGAGAAGTGGCGACCAATGTTCCGATTTAGCCAGGATCGACTTTCTTCCCGTCGGGCGCGGATCAGGCCTCGATCGTCGCCGAGCTGTAGCGCTGAAAAACCGGATCCCGCGTCACCAGGGTGAGTCGCTCGGCTTCGGCCTGGGCGACGAGCAGGCGGTCGAACGGGTCGCGGTGGTGCGCCGGCAGTTGGGCCACCAGCTCGGCGTGGCGGAAGGTCACCGGCAGCTCCAGGAAGCCCGACTCGGCGGCGGCCTGCTCTACCGTGCGGGTGGGGCGCAGCCGTCCGAGACCAATTTTGATAGCGATTTCCCAGGCCGAGGCAGCACTCACGTAGACAGCGTCGGCGTCCCTGATCGCGCGACGGGCGGCGGACGACAGCCGGCGCCCTTCGTCCCACCAGATGAGCACGTGGGTGTCGAGGAGGAGATTCACCCGCCGGAATCGAACTCCCGCAGAACCTTAGGAGGGAGCGAGGCATCGAAGTCCCGACCCAGACGCCAGCGTCCCTTCCCTTTCCCAGGTGTGCGCAGCGGACGGGTGTCTTCCAGCGGCACCAGACGGGCGCGGGCTCGGCCCGACTTGGCTATCACGATCTCCTCCCCCGCGGCGGCGCGTTCCACCAACCGGGAGAGGTGGGTCTTGGCCTGGTACAGGGTGACGGTTTCCCGGACCACTCGCTTGCGGGCCATGCGCACCTCCTAAGAGGACGCTAGCCAAGTTGACCAATTTGGTCAAGAAGGTAATGAAACCGGCCCTCGGCGGGTTAGCGGGTTCTCCCGGCCCTTCAGACTTCGACGGCTTGAGAACGGCAAAAGCTTCACCACAAAGGACACAGAGGGATGCCAAAAAGAATTGGCCATGCCCGATACCGCGACGGGTGGGAAGGAGGGAAAGCGGGAAGGCGGTCAGGCGGAGTATACTCCTACCGCCGCAGCATCTACCGCCGCAGCATCTACCGCCGCAGCATCTACCGCCGCAGCATCTACCGCCGCTTCATCTACCGCCGCAGCATCTACCGCCGCAGTATCTACCGCCGCTTCATCTACCGCCGCAGCATCTACCGCCGCAGCATCTACCGCCGCTTCATCTACCGCCGCTTCATCTACCGCCGGTCTTCAGATGCCCGACGTAGTCCAGCGTACCGGTGAGCCGCAGGTCGGCGACTTCGCCCGGGCTGGTCCAGTGCGGCGGCGTGGTCGTGAGCGGCACTCCGGCATCGGCGTAGGCCGCAAGGATCAGCTCGGAACAGAAGAAGCTGTCGTTTGTGTCTGTGCCGAGATGTATCCGCCCCATGAAGGACCGGCACTTGGACCGCAACGGCTCCGGCAGCAGCGTGCAGTAGCGCAGATTGTCGATCCGGAACCGCGCCTGGCGCACGATACCCCAGTAATCGTACTTGCGATCGAGCTGACGGCCGGCAAAGTCTCGAATGCGTTGTCCCTGTTCGGATGTCAGCCCCGGCTTCCGCACCGCCACCGCCAGGGTCGCGTCGGCCAGTGCATCGTCGAGCTGGCGTAGGACGACGCCCGAGCCGACCGACTCGACTATCTGCCCATCTCCTATGTACAGCATCGCGTGACTCACCGGGGCGCCAGTCGCCACCCGTATGCCACGAGAGACCGGGTGCCGGGTGGTGGACAGAATGATGTCTCCCACCTCGAGCGCGTCAGCTCCGATCGAGCGCCCTCCCGTGGCCGGACTCAGCGGAACTTCGGTGTCGAAGGCCCGAGCCAGGGCTCCTGCGCGACTCAGCGATTTCGCGCCCGGCTGCGAGGCAGTGAGCTGGAATCCGAGGAGCCGCGCGGCCGCCGGGGTCACGATCCCATCGGCAGCACCATTATCCCGGCTGCGCTGCCACTGGATGTAGGCGAACACCGTTCCCGCCCCCATGGCCCCGTCGATCGGACCCGGGTCGAATCCGGCCGTCTTGAGCGCGCGCTGCAGAGCCGACACCGCGGGACCGCGGGAGCCGAAGCGGAGTCGGGTCAGTCCGGCCTCGTCATCACCCCAGCCCGAGGCCAGGCGGGCTTCCCGACCCGTCAGCAGCATATACAAGAATCGCTTCTTGTCATCCCCGGTCGGCCGGGTGTTGTTGAGGCCGAGCGCAGCCCGAAAATCAGCCCAGGCACCGCTCGGCCGGTCACTGGCAGATTTCCCGGGTACGGTCTGACAACCAGCCGAGGCGAAATCCGGGCTCGTGCTCGGTGGAGGATTGATGGGGTGATACCCCGAGTGGATGTTATCGCCCACCCGGCCCCGATCCCAGTGGTCACTGACCGTGTAGGTGAGGTCGTCCGTGGTGCGGAGGACCACCCGCTCCTCGGCCTCCAACAGGGCGCCCTGTACCCGGGTCGGATTGGGAACCGGCTTGCCGTCCTCCCCCTTCTTGGTTGGCCGGTGGGTTCCCACCCTGAAGCTGTAACGGCCGGTGGGAAGCATGTTGGCCCTTCGGCCTCCCTGCCGGAAGTTCTCCATCGCACGATAGTTGGGGACGGTAGACGCCTGGAAACACGCCAGCTCACCGGTAGAGCGCTTCCATACCCCGATCACACAAAGATTGTCAAAATGGTTCGGGACGGTCTCGCTCAACCGTATCGCCTTGGCGAACTGAGGCTGGTCCCGCTCCACGCTGCAGCCGCGCAGACCAAAAACCACTTGATCCTGGCCGCCATCGAGGTCGAAGTGATTGAACTCCGCCAGCTCCTTCAAGGTGCCGGCGTTCAGCGAGAACTGGGTGCTCACTCCGGGCTGCCCCAGATGGCGATAGTCGGGCGAGACGTTATCCGCGGCCCAGCGCACATCCTTCGCCTTCATTCGAGGCTTGGAGAACGCGACCACGGCCAGGGCGCTCGAGCGGGGCCGCCATGGCTCCGGGTCCAGCTCGGCGACATCCGGCTCGGCCTCGGCCAGCTCGATCTCGTCTACCAGCCCCCGGCTCAACTGAATGGCCACTGATCGTGCTTCGGCGAGGGCCTTGGCTATGGTCACTCCGGCGTCCGCCGGCCAATGGACGATCTGAATCCGCAGATTGCCGGTCTGGCGGGTCTCCTCCTCGAACTTCCGCACGAAGTCGGTAAACGGCTCGCTGTAGCTCCGGCCGCCTGCCGGATCGATGAGATCGATCGTGGTCCCCTCGGGGGTCCCGTCTCCGTGGATCCCGGTCATGACTCGCGCATGGATGGCAAACCGGGGCCCCGGCCGCTCGTCGGTCGTTACCCACAGCGGTCCGTACCGGCGAAGCAGCTCCTCCCAACTCTCCATGGACTGGCTCTGAGGCCACTCGGCTATGAGCCCAGCCGCCGCCAGGAAGACCGGCTTGTCCGCCGCCAGCAGACCGGTATCGGCGTTGTACCGGTTCAGATATTGCTCACCGAGCGAGCCGATCGCATCCTCTACGGTAAGCGATTCCTGGCGCCGCCACGACAGCATCATCGTGGTCACGGTAGCCCAGCAGCCGTTGGGCTTGGTTTGCCGCAGCGCGGGCAATTCGCCCGGCACGACGTAGTCGAGCGCCCGCCCGAGGCCGCGGCTCGCTTCCCATACGCGACGGGGGCGGGCCACCACCTTGACCGGACCCGGAGTGATGTTCCCGGCCGGGCTCCTGATCTCCAGCCGCCGATGCAGCTCCGCCAACCTGTTGGACATGACTTCCTCCGTTCAACCCAGCCGGGTGTCTAGTACCCCGTCAGCTCACCAGTGGCCCGCCGCAGCCGCATGACCGTGACAAAGTTGGCCTGCAGTCTGGTGCGGACCGACTCGTAGATCTGCACCTTCTCCGCTTCCTCCACGGTCTTGATCTTCTTGAACCAGCCGTCCTCGATCGCCTTCTTCCCCAGCTTCACGAGCGCATTCCGGATACTCTTGAAGCTGGTCGGCACCTTCATGAAGAAGGTCTTGTATATGGCGTCCACGATGCCCATCGCGTGGCTCATGTCAGCGGCCTCGATCATCAGCGCCTGCGCGAAGGACCGATCCTGATCCGTGATGGGCCCCAGAGTCGTGAGATCCATGTCGGGCCAGAAGAAGGCGAATACCGCAAGGGTATCCTCTTCGTCCAGCTCCAACTCCTCGGGCGTGAAGTGCAGCAGCTGGCCGGAGCCGAGCTGGTCGGCCAGCACCCGGCCGGCCTGCTCCGGATCCACGGTGGAAGCCGCCAGAGCGGCGAGGTCCCGCGCCAGCACCTCGTCCTCGGGCATTGCCGCCACCGTCTGCTCGGCCAACGCCCGGGACCGGGCTCGCTCCTCATCGGAGTCGATCTGCCGGTCGAGGTCATGGAATAGCCGCTGTACCGCGACCGGCGGGAGCCGAAATTCCTGAGCGGTCGCCATGCCCTGGGCCATCCGGTCGAAGACGGCATGGCCGTCCCTCCGCTCCGGGGGCTCCTTCGTGCTGCCCGATGTGTCGGCATCGCTCTCGGCGCTCTCTGTGCCGCTGTCGGTGGGCCCCTTCGGCTTGAACGTGGCAGGGCTGTCCTGGGCCTTGGCCCGGGTGGTGAGACCCTGGATCTCCCGCTCGAACGCCGCGACCTGCGCAGCCTGGGCGGGCGTCGGTGCGGGAATTCTCCCGCCGGCACGACGCGACTGAGCTTCCGACTCGTCGGGCTCCGCCTCCCCCTCCAGGCTGGCCAGGAGCTCGGCATCTTCCTCGGTTTCGGCCGTCTCGAGCTCCGGCACCCGGATGGACTCCTCGTCCTCCTCGAACGACTCCACGAAGAAGGACTGCTCTCTGGCCCGGTGTCGGGGCCCGCCCGGCATGACCTCGGGCCGACACAGCGCTCGAACCGAGGCCTCGCTGTACCGGAGACTGATGGGTTCGCCTCCGTCGAACGCCTGGCTGATTACCCGGCCAGTGGATCCTTTGGCTCCTGACAGCGGCCGCTTCCGGGCCGGCTTCCGGCCCCCACGGGTGCGCGCCGTTGCCGTCCCCAGCAGCTCATCCAGGTCGAACAGGCTCATTACCCGATTACCCATGGTCCACCTCGTTAAGCCTTGAGCTCCATTGTCATGACGGCAAAGGGATCGAGCAGTACCCGCAGCTCATTGTGCGGCCCGCGGACCTGCTGCGGGGTTACTCCCAGCCGCAGCTCTCCGCTCGATGCCGACAGCACCTCGACCGGTTCGTCGTTCAGGAAGGCGAGCGGGAAGTCACCGGCCGCGGCCATGGACAGGTTGCTGCCTTGGACTGCCAGCACCTGCCGGCCGTCCGCCTCCTGGGAGAGACTCGCCTTCACCACGGTGGGCGCGTTCATTCGCCGCTTCGCCCGCTTGATCACATTGGCCAGTTTGTTGTAGTCCACCTTGTTCCCGCTCACCTTGGTGAGATCGACGTTCTTCTGCTCCATACGCTCTAGATCCTTCGCGGAGGTGACTCCGATCTTTCTCAACGTGCTCTTGGCCTCCTCATCCAGGCCTTCCACGTCAGTGAGGGCCACATCATCGGGCGTCAACGGCTCCCGGGTGACTTCCCGGATCTGCCGGTCAGAAATGGATCCCAGGTTGAACGAGATCTTGGCCGCCCCGGTCTCGCCGGGACGGGCGGTGGCGAAGCGGATCTCGCCCCCGTCGAACTCGGGAAACAGGTGCAGCTCCAGCGCCAGGTTCTCCACCGTGTAGGTCAGCCGCCGGTTCACTCCCTTGAGCGCCAGAGTGTCCTGGGCCCGGTCCAACTCCAGGATCAGGGAGTCCAGAAAGGAGTTCAGACTCCAGGTGCTGCCCTGTCGCTTAGGAGGCGCCACCTTGCTCCTCTGCCTGGTCAGTGCCGACGGTGCCGACGATGCGCAGAGTCAGCTGGTGATAAACCGGAGTGAACGCGGTCCGGGTGCGGAACAGCGGCGGCGCTCCTCCTACCTGCAGCGCCCCGGTCTCATCGAGGCGGATCTCGAGCTCAACCGGCAGGGATACCCGGAGCAACTCGATATCGAGGCCGCCGCTGGAGCTTTCATCGGGCTCCAGGGCCACAATACCGGTGACCACGTCGGCAAAGGGGGGTAGCGCCTCTACGAACCGGTCGTCCTCGAAGGGGGCATCGTCATCATCGATCGTTGCCATTCCCACTCTTTCCATTTTTCGGCTGTCCGTTCGCGGCTGGCTCCGGCTTCGGCTCGATCCGGACCGGGTAGAAGCCCGCGGTCTTGTCGAACAGGACCTCCATTCCGTCCAGCATGATCGCCGGCGATCCGTCGGTCGTCAGCTCGTACGCGGTCGCGAACACGGGGAATGCGCTGGCCGATCCACTCATGACGTGCTCCTCGCGCCGATATAGTGAAGCACCGCCGGCACCGGCACGTGCACGGCGTGCTCGGCGAACTGCTGAACCTGCCCGGCATCGCTGACCCTGGATGCCTCGTAGAGGATCACCTTCTGCAGCTTGATCTCGGGATAGACCCAGAGCGCAGCACTGGCACCGGGCCGGCCGTGCAGATTGGCCTTGAACCGCGCCGCCTGATGGAACCGGGCTACGAAGTCAGGTGAGCGCAGCGCTGCCAGCTCGTCCTCGTTGAGTGCGGGGTAGCTCGACACCTGCGGGATCAGCCGGTTGAGGCCCTCCGGACTGGCGATGAACCCGGCCTTGAGCCTTGCCTCCAGCTTTCGTTCCGCCGGTTTATCCGACCTGGTCTGCGTCTCCATCCGGGCGTGAGAGGTTCGCCCGGGCTCCAGCACGACGTAGTACTTGCACTCGAAGACCGCCCGCCGGAAATCGTCGGTGAAGCTCCCCTGCCAGATCTTGTGCCAGTAGTCGCGGTGCTTGACCGTGTCGTTAAGCGGGATCAGACTACCATCGTCCTCCACCCGGTCGAGGCTGTACCGGCCCACCAGCGTGATCAGCTGCGAGCGGCTGGTGCCCACCACCTGTTTGGCCTTGTTGCGCCACAACAGGTAGACGCAGACCAGGTATTCCTCTCCCGGTTGGAGCGCGCGTACCTGCTCCGGGGAGAGGGTGACGGTGGGGCTCAGCGCGCCACCGGTCGCCTCGGGCACCGGGACCCGTTGCCGCACGAGGATCTCGCCGGTTTCGGGCTTCTTGACCAGCAGCACCAGCCTGGCATCGTGGATGGGACGGGGAGTGGTAACGCTCAGCGGAAACGCCAGCGCCCCGCCATGGCGGTAGCAGATCCGGGTGCGACCGCCGACCAGCTGCGGCTCGACTCCGGTGAAGTCCAGCGTAACCGTGGGGAGTCGGCGATAGCGCGGCCCCCGCGCTGGGTCGGTTGCACCGGCGGCACGGCTGAGCCTTGCACCGTTCGCGGGCCGCACCGACATCGACGCGAGCAGGCTGTTGAGCGCGGGGTCTTCCAGGCTTGGAGCCATGTCCTTGATGAAGCGATTCAGCTCCTTGTTGTTCTCCAGGCCCAGCTTGCCCACCTCCATCAGGCTTTCCTTGACCGCTCCGATGACCTTGGCCGGCGAGACCGAGTCCACGATGGCCTTTACGGTCTCGGGAGTGAGGACCTGCTGGAGCAGCGGCATCAGCTGCTGCAGCATTGGAGCAGCCGCCAGTAGGGCGGGGTTCTGAGCCCGGGAGTAGTCCATCCCCAGGGCGAGCGACTTTCCGCCAGCAACCTGCTTGCCTCCCGCCACCTCCGCCAGGAACTTCTGCAGCAGACCAAGTATCTGGTCCACCTGCATGGCGGGCTGGGTCGCCACCGCGGTTCCTCCACCGCCGCCGCCGCCGCCGAAGAGCTTTCCCACCACCGGCAGCAGATCCTTGACTATCGGCAGAGCATTCTGGATGATCGGCAGCAGAGCCCCGAGGAACATCGCCGAGCTCTCGGGCCTGGACTCGGCATAGGCGAATCGCACCGGCCGCCGCTGGGTTGTTGCTGTCATGTCTGACCCCGTTGCAAACGCGAGGGTGGGGAAGCTGTCACCACCACTGGAGATCGTCCCCAGGGATACCGCGGTGATGTCGGAGATCGCCGGACCTTCCAAAGCCGGAGTCCGAAAGCTCGCCAACTGCACGAATCGGTTGATTCGATCGAACTGCTCGACCGGGATCTCCACTGCTCCTCGCCCGGTGGGGTGATCGGGAATGGGACCGAATACGGGAGAGCTGAACTTCCGGTTGAGCAGCACTCCGAACCCGTGAGTTCGGTCCACCTCGCCGTCGCCGATAGCATAGGAGTAGTACCGGTTCCTCCCCAGCTGAATCTCGAATTGCAGTCGATCGCCCTCCCGACCG
The DNA here is from genome assembly GCA_963840165.1 of uncultured Gemmatimonadales bacterium. Lineage (GTDB taxonomy): Bacteria > Gemmatimonadota > Gemmatimonadetes > Gemmatimonadales > GWC2-71-9 > CAVVWJ01. Next base: position 37,656 of record CAWIXT010000001.1, on the reverse strand, counting down.
CCGAGCCGGAAGAGCGCCAGCGCCATGGGTTACACCTTGGCCGGAGCCGGTGCCAGCTGGGGCGCGGCGGCGGGCGGCCTCGCCGCTCCAGGTTCGGCCACCGGGCCGTACATGGTCATGAAGTTGTCAAGTTTGAAGTAGTCCGACAGAAAATTTATTTCTACGCTTCCCGCCAACTTCGCCGAGAGATCGGTGGTGGACGTGCTCTTGGCCGAAGAGATGCTGATCTGGGTCCGCCGCTCCTGGCTGGTATGGCTCGCCGACACCGATCCCCCGAAAAACGAGGCAACCGGTCCGGTGCCGTGGCCCACCGAGCTGCCGGAGGCCCGCTGGTGCTGGATGGCGGCCTTGTCCTGTAGATCGATCTTCTCCGAGGCCTTGATGTCGAACAGCACCGAGGCCTTGACGATGCCCTTCTGCACCACCAGCCGGGTGATCCCCATGAGGATCGTCTCCCGCAGCAGCGCGCGCTGTTCCCTCGCCATGGCCAGCTTCGCGTCCATGACCTTGGCCTTCACTTCGTTGTCGCCCAGGTCGAGCTTGGTGCCTTCCTTGTCCACCAGAATCGGCTTCGCGTTCCCCGCGTCGTCCTTGTCCTCGTCGTCGAACGACATGGTAAAGGTGTCGGGCTCGTTCTCGGCCAGATAGCCGAACGCGCCGGCATCGTCGATCTGGGAGACGAACTTCGACAGCGACTGGGTGGCGGTCTTGAGCAGGTTCTGGTAGGCCTGCATCTGCTGCAGCGTCACCTGCAGATTGGCATCGAAGACGCCCTTGAGCAGGTCCCGAACAAACTTGGGAAAGTCAACGCTATCCACGAACTCGCCGGCCAGCTCACCGGCCTGCTCGATGCGCTTGTTTCGGTGGCGCTCGACGTCAACCAGGTCACCCGCCTTCTGGGGCTCCCCCTTCTTCGCCAGGGCGCCGGCTACTCCTCCGTTGCCGGACCGCTGCCGGGCCAGCTCGGCGGTCTTTTCCGCGACCATCTGTTTATACAGCTCCAGCTGCTCCGGGCGGGTCATCCGCTGGAAACCGGGCAGGTCGCCCAGCACGCGCTGGGTCGCGACCCGAGCGGCGGTAGAAAGCTCCTGAGAACTGAGCATTGTCACTCTATCTCCTTAGCTGAGGGCTCACGCGTCCCAGTCGCTGTCGAAGTCGTCCTTGATCGTGATCTTCTCGCTGTCATCCTCGGTCTTGTCTTCATCCCCGCCCGGCTCCGGCTCCTGGCTGGTGTCGATGCCGCTGGCCAGGATCCAGGCTTCGGCCGCGTCCTTGAACTCCAGGAAGTCGGCTTCGTTCACCGTGGTCTGGTCGAAGTTGGCGATCCACTGGAAGACCTTGTTGCCCTGCACCGCGGCATCGCGGATGGCGGCGATGTTGGGCGAGTAGTCGAACCACTCCTTCGAGGCCCGTTCGATCACCGTCCAGATGGTCTTCCGCCGGCCGCTGCCGAAGTAGTCCATGACCTGCGGATCCTCCAGAATCCCCCGCGCCTCCTGCAGATGGTGGTACATCTCGCTGATCTGCATCTGGGCCATGCCGGTGGTGAACTCGGTCAGGTTGTACTGCAGCTGCCGGGTGGCCTGGTAGATCTTCTGCTTGGAGACGCTCTGGTCCTCGCTCTTCTTCTCCTCGACCCGCTGGATGTATTCGGTCACCACGGTCATCAGCGTGCCCCACAGCTCGGGGAAGGCCTCGTTGGCAACCATCCCCTCCAGCATCTCCCCGTTGCCCTTGTTGAGGACCCGGGTGTACAGCATGGCCCGCTCTTCGGGCGAGGTCCGCTCCGAGCGCAGCTTCCAGTAGCGATAGAGCTTGGCCGGAGTCTCGCCGGGGTCGAGATCGATGCTGCCGCTGCCCCAGCGAAGGACCACAGCGTCGGCCAGGCGGAAGACCCCCAGCCGCTCGCCCAGCTCGTAGATGTAGTCCAGCGCGCCGGCGGCGAGGATGTTCTGCGGGATGATTCCCTGCTCCTCGACCGTGTCGAAGGTATCCACCGCGAAGTTCCAGTCCACCACGGCTCCCTTGTGCCGCACGGCATCAATGGGGTCCGCACTGGAACCGTTTCCGCCGGTTATGGCCTGCTGGTACGCCAGCGCGAGGTACTCGTCGTACTCTCCGGAGTTGATCTTCGCCGGCGTGAAATCGATGATCCCGAGCTTCTTGAGGTGATCCACCATCCGCTGCTGCACCAGCTGGGTAAAGCGGGCCGGCTCGATCTCTTTCCTCAATGCGTACATTCTGACCGCTGCCGCGAGGTTTCCCCGTTCGCGGAACTGGTCCACCACGTCCTCGATCGTCTTCTCTGCCCGGTCACCCTGGGACGGCAGATCCTGTTGTCTCAGCTCATCCAGGATGAGAGCGCGCAAGGAATCCTGGATCGGCGCCTGCTTGTCCAGCACCTTCTCCAGCAGCTTCCCCGTGAAGTAATTGCGGGGACTCTCAGGGCTCTTGTCCGAGAGCCTTCGGCGGACAAACTGCAGCAGTCCACTGGTGTCGGTCAGATCGAACTTGTTCGCCTTGGACAACTCCAGAGCCTGGCCGATCAGCGTGGCATAGACCCCGGGGACCGAGAGCAGGAGTCGCTCGGTCCGGTCCAGCCCTGCGGACTCCAGCTTGGCGGTGACCTTGGCCACGTGCTCGGTGTTCCCGCTGCCCTCCAGCAACTCACGCACCTGGCTCACACTCTCAGTGCCGCCGAACTTTTCCTGGGTCTCCTGGCGGGCCTGCGAGACAATTCCCGTCGGCTCGGGACGAGGTTCCGGAAGCACCAGGATGTCTTTTTGGCGACGCCGGGTGCCGGCCAGTGTCCCCAACGGGATCTCGAGCCGGGACGTCCCAAGGAATTCGATCAGATCGTCGGGGGGCATGTAACCTCCGGGTGGTTTGTTGCCTCGCGTGGTGGAGTCGGGGGAGTCGGTGGCCACGCCGTAACTGTCCTTCTCACTCCCAGAATTGGCGGGCGGGTTGTCTTTTCCGCCTGGAGGCGTCGGAGGCTTGTTTTCGCGTGCCATCGCCTACACTCCGTCAGTTAGATGTGTGCGCGAGCTTGTAGTCGAGCAGGCGCAGGGCGTCGAACAGGTTGAGCCGGCCGAAGCCGGCCTTCTTGCTGCGAAACGACCGATCCACTTTGTCGGCCGTGTGCTTGAGGACGTGCTTGATCTGTCCATCTGACAGCCGGGTAGTCCCGCGCCGTCGCGCGTACGACTTGAGCATCGCGACCGCGCCCGCCACGAACGGCGTGGCATGGGAGGTGCCGGTGGAGAACGCGTAGTCGCGGTTGACGTAGGTACTGTAGATGTTGGTGCCGGGGGCAATGAAGGTGACGGCGCCCCAGGTCGAATAGCGCGCTACCTGGCCGTCCTCGTCCTCCGCCCCGACCGCAATCACGTAGGGCAGCGCTCCGGGGTAGTACAACTGATCGGTGCCGTCGTTGCCGGCTGCCGCCACCATGGTGACGCCCCGGCGCCTGGCGTACTCCACCACTTCCTGGTGGGGCAGACCACCGCCGGTGTGGCGCACGCCGAGGCTCATGCTGATCACGTCGGCGCCCTGATCCACCGCCCACTTGATCCCGACATTGATGTTGTCCACCAGTCCGGCTCCCACCCGGCGCTCGCCCTGGCGCAGGGCGCCCAGTACCCGTACCGGGAGCAGCCGGCAGCGGGGCACCACCCCGGGTGGCATGTGGTCGCCCCGGGCCGCCACGATTCCCGCAACGTGAGTCCCGTGGCCGACCTCATCGCTGGGATCCTCGTCGGCACCGAGGTAATCGCCCAGGAACTTCTCGGCGCCGTCGAGGATGTCCACGAAGTCCCGGCCCGGCAGCAGCGTTCCCTCGAGCTCGGGATGGGTGAGGTCGATGCCGGTGTCCAGGACCGCGATGATGATCTCGGGGTCGCCCCGGGTGAGCTCCTGGGCCTCCTCCAGCATGATGGCCCGCCGGGATTTCATGTCGGTGGTCGCGCTCATCTGCGCCGGCATGGGCTCCGGCAGCTCAGCCGAGCCGATCCGGCCGAGCCGGGCATACTCGATCACCGGCAACAGCGTGATCTCGTGGATAACCGCTGCGGGAATGGTGCGATCCTCCTGGAGCACCAGCCGGTAGATCCGGTTTAGTCCGCTCGCGATCTCGGCGGGCGACCAGCTCGCGCCGGCCGGAGCGTACGCCTGGGTGACCCAGACCGGCAGCGCGTAGCGGGCCAGGACCCGGGCGACGTCGCGATGGGTGTCCGTCACCGCCAGAGACTTGTCCCGGATGATGGCCTCCCAGTACGGCGCTGAGGGGACGCTGGTCTCGGGCCGGTACTTCAGCTCGATGTGCGGCTTCACCGGGACCGTCCGCCGTTGCTCAAGGTGGAATCCGGCCGGGTAGCCAGGTGGTAGATTCGGCCGTTGCCGGAGCCGGTCTCTTCCAGTATCCCGCTCCGGGTCAGCTCGCCGAGCACCTTGGTCAGTCGCTGCATGTCCACTCGAAGCTGCTCCCGGGTGACCCACCATTCTGCGATCCCATCGAGCGTGTCCATCGCATCCGGATGTTCCGCGAGGTACCGCAGGACCAGTTCCCGCAAGACCAACTCGCGGAGATCCTCGGCCTGCCTCAGCGCTTCAGCGGGATCGGAAATTTTGGGATCGAGCACGGCAGAGTCTATAGCATGCTCCAGGCCAGCCCAGCACCAAAACGCTATGTCGATGCGAGATGACGGGTTGGAAGATCGGAAGTGGTTGAGCCGATGCTGAACCGGGAGCTTTTCCACCCTGAGCCTCAGCGGTGGGAATGTGCGTCAGGTGACGCAGGGAATGGAGCTTGGGGCGGTGGGTGGCGAATCACCCGGGTGGGAGGTTGCGCACCCACTCCGCCGCGGGCCCGTGAAGTTCACACTGGAGTCAGGAAGTCCCGGGGATCGATCTGATGCTTCTTGAGCAGGCGCCCAAGCTCTCGACGCTCCTTACCGGCGGTGCGTGCGGCGTGGCTCACGTTCCCGCGGTGGTCGGACAAGAGTGTCCTCAGATACTGGCGCTCGAACGAAGCCACCACGTGCTTCTTTTCTGCCTGGAAGGATCGGCGGGGAGCCGAGGCCGCGATGGATTCATCCTGCCGGGTTCCCGGGAGCCCGACATCGAGCGGGGCGATGCAATCGTCTTCCGCGAGATTGATCCCCCGGATGATGGCGTTCTCGAGCTCGCGCACGTTGCCGGGCCAGTCATGATGCAGGAGGGCCACCTCGGTTTCCGGCGCCAGCCGAGGCGTCACCCGGTCGCGCAGCGCGTGCTTCTGGAGGAAGTGACGTGCCAGGAGCAGGATATCGGCGGTGCGCTGCCGGAGCGGCGGCAGGCACACGAGCAGTACGCAGAGCCGGTAGTACAGATCCTCCCGGAAGGCCCCGCGGTGCACCAAGTCAGTCAACTCGAGGTTGGTTGCCGCGATGAACCGGACATCAACCCGCTGCTCCACGCTCGAGCCGAGAGGACGAACGATGTTGTCCTGGATCACCCGGAGAACGGCGACCTGCGCGCGGGGGGTGAGGCTGTCGATCTCGTCCAGAAAGAGGGTGCCGCCTTCCGCCTGGGCGATGAGGCCGACCCTGCGGCTCCGGGCATCGGTATAGGCGCCGCGCTCGTGTCCAAAGAGCTCGCCTTCGAGCAGCGTATCAGGGAGTGAGCCGCAGTTCACCGGGACGAACGGCTTGGCCGCGCGGCTGCTCAGGTAGTGAATGGCCCGGGCCACCAGCTCCTTGCCGGTTCCGGTTTCGCCCGTTAGCAGCGCCGGCGCCGAGCAGCGGGCTACCATTGGAAGCGGCGCGATCGCCTGCACGAAAGCGGGTGCTTCTCCAATCAGCTTGCCGAGTGCCTGGGTTCGGCGGAGGCGCTCTATCCTGCTGTCGCTTTTAGACTCGAGCGAGGCGCTTGGTTCCGATGTCATCCGAGAGTGCCGTTCGGAGCGTGCTGGCGGCTTCGATGATCGAGTCCAGCTTCGGGTCCGGGACGGGGGTATTGGGTTGCTTGACTGCTCCACTTTCCAGGAGTGGCTGCATCAACTTCTTCCAGGCGAAATACGGCTCCCGGCTGCGCTGAGTCAGATAGATCCCGCCGGTGTGGAAGTACCAGGCCCGGGTCTTGTCTGAAATTTCCTGCAGCACGGCCGGAGTGACCGGGCCCTTACGTCCGAAGCGAGCGAGCGGCTCGAGCATGGCCCAAAGCTCTTTGTACGCCGCCAGACGGCTTTCCTGGAGTTGCTTGTCGTACTCGGCCGCAAGGTCCAGCCGGATCTTGGCTCGGGTCGAGAACTGGGTCAGCAGCGCCGAGACCAGGCCGGCCACCCCACCAATCAGAATTGAGCCGAATGTGTCGACCATGGCGAGAGCCTCCAATGCTGCCTGATGTGCGAGCTATGTCTTGCAGATACTGGCGGGTACCGGGGTGCGCCAGGGTCACATTTTTTCTGGCCGACCTCGGCTTTTCGGAGCGCAGTCGTATTTCCCAGGCTCAGTGTAGAAAAGACGACATCGGTCTGTCGGGAGGATGTCGCGTTGCTGAAATCTTCGGGGCTCACTGCGACAGGTGTGACCCACGGCGCTCGGACGCCTAGTAACGAGAATGGTACGAACGGTTGAGCGGATGCGGCCTCAGATGGGTTCGTTGGCCCAACCCAGCAGCCGCCACCTCCCTTCGTGTCGCACGAAGAGGCGCAGGTTGTCGAATCGTTTTTCCCCGGTTGGTCCTTCAACCGTGACGACGCAACGCACCACCGCTCGTCCGCCGTAGACCTCAACCGACTCGACGGTGGTCTCGCGCTTATCACCGGGCGCCACCGCGGCGAGAAACTCGGCCCGCCCGTCGAACTTTCCACTGGCCCGGCGGAAGGCCAGCGCGGGTGCGATCACCTGATCCAGCCACTGCCTCGCCAACGCATCCCCTTTGGTCTCGTTGGCTCCGATCTGGATATTGAGCGCGGTGAGCTCGTTGACAGCATCGGATGAAGGCATAGCGGGATCTCCTCTCGGGGGCGGAATGTGGTGACAGGGGCGTATCTGCCCATGATGGCATCCGATTGCGTGCCGCAGCAAGGCGGTCGGGCGGCGGGCGGTAGGCCTGCCCCGCGCCATTAGGGCGAGAGGCTGGTAAGGCCTGCCCTGATGGCCAGAGGCTGGCGAGTTCTTCAGTAGGACTTAAGGTCTGGCGCTAGATGACGGCTTCGAAAGCGAAATCCTCCGGCTTCATCGACTGATGGGCTTGTCTAACAGATAAACAACGCCGCCAGGGACCTCGATGGGGCCGCCCACAACTCTCGCCTCCCCAACCCTCAGGACGTTCCGACCATAAGAAATCCGGACAGCTTTGCCTGACAAGGTTCTCATCGCCGCATGCTGGCGGACCTCCCATGGACTGAGCCGGCCTCGAACCGAATGGTCGCTCAAGAGCTGGGCCAAGGCTGCTGTATCGGCTTGAACGTCCGAGACTTCAATGCCGGCGGCGGCCAGGGCGCTGTCGGTCGGTGCGAATATCGTAAACCCTCGATTTCCCTGGGTGAGCACACTCAAAATGCCCGTCCGCTGGAGACCGGCGGCGACGACGCCAAGACCTCGGGTCGCGGTTACGGTACCCACCACGCCGGTGTTTCCCGGCACTCCGATGCCGGGAATGCCCGGGGTTACGTTGCGGGAAATCTCATTGGACGCTGTCGGCGCAAACCCCCTACCCCCGGCGTGGAAGAGTTTGGCCCGGATGCTCTGCTGCACCAGATGCGGTGGCAGAGGAATTTGAAAGCGGCCCTGTGGATTGGTAATCCCGGTTATCCAAGTCTGGGTGCTGTCCGAGGCCACGACCCGGAGGTGAACTTCTCGGCCGCCGAGCGGCGGGCGCAGCGGACCGGAGCTGGCCAGACTGCCGGTGAGCACCACCGTCGGGCCGACTCCCGAGGGAGGATCGAGAACGATGGTCGAATTCTGGTTCACCGGGTGGACCACGGCGGTTATGCCGCCGAAGGGCACCCAGGTATCTCCCATAGGAGTTCGAGCCTCGACGTTGGCGGTGAAGCTGGGAATGAAGCCGTCGCTCTGTATGATGGGTAGAAATGCTCCGCCATAGACCCGGATGGTGATCTTCTGATCCTTCTCGCCCGCGGGAGGCAGGCGGACGCGGGCATCCTCGACCGTCACGGTCCAGCCCTTGGGAACCTCCGGCACATGGAGCTCCACATCTGCATCCCGATCCGCCACGGATTCTGGGTCCGCACCGTCAGCACGGTGGGAGCGAATGGGCTCGCTCCCGGGGAGTACCACTGGGTGATGTTCTCCTGCGCAGCATTGTTGGAGGTTCCGTTCAGCTCTCCCGGTACCGTCACCACCTCCACCTTGATGCAGACGTGCTTGTTGTTGTTGCTGGTGGGCCGCCAGACGAATCCCGGCGAGATGACAGAGCCCCGGCCCGGAATGTCCTCGGTTATGGTGACGCGTCCCAGCTCGGTGGTGATCTCCCCTCCGGCTACCTGAGGGAAGGCCAGCCGCCAGATGATCTGGAAGTCCTGGGTCGATGGCAGGTCACCTAGATTGCGGATCCGGGCGTGCAGCCGGTTGTCCTGGTTCACCGCGACGTCATCCCCGTTCTCGATCGGATTGCCATCGGCGTCGTGGTGGGTGTACACGCCCCAACCATTCTGCGCCTGGTTGTCCACCCAGATGTCGGGGGATTCCCAGGGAGGAGCACCCCACGGCGTCACCGCTACGTCGTAGAACGATCCCTGGCCCCAGGTGACCTGGACCAGGTAGCTGAACGAGGGCGCCCCGGCGGTGGCATCGGGATTGGTGATGCGGTCGAGCACCCGGATAGTGATATGGTTGAGGTTGGTAATAGTCTGATCGTAGCTCTCGTTCACCGCGTTCACCGGATTGGTCATCGGGGTGAGCAGGTTGACCGGCACGAAGGTCGCCAGCCCCGAGGTCGGCAGACGGCGGCCCTGGTACATGACCACGCCTTCGCTCGGCAGCTGGGTGCTGAAGTCCACCGGCAACCCCAGATGATCCGCTCGGTAAATGCCTTTCTGCCGGTTCTCGACGAAGTAGACCTCGGCAGGATCGGTCGGGACCAGCTCGATGCCCTGGACCACTTCTATGCCGGGGTGGGCTGCCCCGAAGGGGTTGGCAGTGATCCAGGGGCTCTCCACCGGCGTCAGTATGAATTGCCGGGTCAAGGTGGAGGCGGCGGCAGGAGGACCGAGCACTGCCAGCCGTCCGTTATCGATCCAGGGATCGACCTGGTTGCTGCTGTGGTGGCGGCTCTTGAGCCACGCGGTAGAGTGCGCATCACAGCGGCTGCAGTCCATCACATCCCAGTTGCCGGGCGGCGTGCCCAGCATGCTCGGGTCTACGCGATAGAGGTCCGGGAAACCCAGTGCGTGGCCGGTCTCGTGGGTGAAGACCGGTCCAGGGCTGTCCGACTGCCGGCCGACGAACCAGCTCACCGGAAAAGCCGATCCATTTATGTCGAACGATCCGCCGCTCGCGTGCGCTCGAAGTTGATTGTCATCGACCATGAAGCCGACGAACATCCGGGCGGCGCCGAAAACGGTGTTGAGATCGGTGCCGGCTGGAAGCGTGTTGGCAAAGGCGGTGAATCCATCATCGATGGCCTGGTACCCACGAAAGGTCTCGGCCTCATAGCGCTGGATGATGGCCGGACTGTTGAGTCCCAGGGTGGGGCGGGCAGTCCCTTGTATGGTCAGCTTGAAGCCATGGTCCCCGTTCGCGGCATCGACCCGGGAGCGAAAGTCCAGGATGCTCTTAGCCGCATCCAACGGATCGGCAATGGCGGCAACGGTGAATGGCTGCTGTTGCGGCTCACCGGGAAATGCCGCCTGGATGGCGGTGACGATGTCGCCCACCATCATGTTCCCGGCCGCAAAGTTCACGGTGGTCGGAGCGCCGACGGTCGTGATGGTGAGAGTCTGGGCGGCGGGAAAGGTGACCTGAGCGGTCGTAATCGGGTCGCCGGCCATGATCATTGGGGCGACGTCGCCCGTGAGGTTGTAGAGTCCTTCAGCGCCGAAGCCGAGCCAGGGCACCGCACCGCCGGAGAGTTCCAGTTTCCCTTTTTGGGGATACGGCCGTGTGGTCCGAATCCGGAAAACCGATCCCGCTACAGCAAAGGTGAAGGTGGGCGCGGCCTGATTGGGGTCGGCCGCGGCTATGGCCGCGTCGACGGCGGTCTTGATGTCGTTGAGGGTCAGGGCGCCCGCGGTGAACGGCACGGAAATCGTCTGGCCGTCGGACGCGACAGTGAGCGTCTGGTTAGCTGGAAGATTGATGGTGGCCGGGAGCGCCCGGGAGGTGATCTCGCGCTGGCGCATTGCATGGTAGTAGAAGTCCACCGATCGAGGCAGATCGACGATCGCATTGGTCAGGTAGTTCAGCTGGAACGAGGTGAGTCCAAACGTTCCCTCGGTCCAGAAATCATTCATCCGGTTGAACGCGTTGTCCCCCTCGGGCTTGAAGAAGGCAAAGTCTCCGGTGCTGGGTGACCAGCGGGCGCGGAAAATTCCCATGATCACCGGCTGGTTCAGCCCGGTGCGGGTGACGTTGGCAGCCTGGACATTCCCGATTCCCCCGAAGGTGTAGCCGCCCTCGGGCTCGTTTTGATCGTCCACCACCTCGAACACGCCATTCGATACTGCAGTCCCGCTCGATGTCCGGATACGAATCGGGCCGGTGAGGGAGCCGGGCTGCACCCGGAACTTGACCAGCACTGCGGTGGCATCCCGATCCGCTTGGGGCACCGAGCCGAGCTGGACCTGGGTGGCCGCAGGATTGCCCCTGACGAGACGAGTGCCGGTGACGGAGACTTCGGTTCCCGGCGGTCCATAAGTGGGACTGAACCCAGTGATGCTCGGTTTAGCGCAAGCACCCAGAAGGATGATGGCGGTTCCGAGGCAGAAGAGCGGGGTGGATGCCATGAGACCCTCCGAGGATTGTCACCACCGGCGTGCATTCCAGCCGAGCACTCCAACGGGTCATGAGTGCTGTCCCAGAGCCGGTTACAATCTTGCGCAATTATGGAGAGGAACTGGATGTGCTGGATAATCTACGGAGCAGCCCGAGCCTGAATAGGGGAAAACCGAACCCGGATTGGTCAAGTTTGCGACAGAAACCGGATGAAAGTGTCGCATTGTCGTCTTGCGAGTCTGGCCGACTAATCTCTTGCTGCAGCGATGGTAGTGATGAGCGAGTGGTTCAGGCCGAGAGGGGGTCTCGTTGGCCGAGGGAGGATACGTGAAACCGCCGCCAGGTTCGCGAGTCCTGGCGGCGGCTCACCCTACCGCCCTTACCGCCGTACCGCCGTACCGCCGTACCGACATCATGCTGCCGTGCTCGATTCCCCGCCCAGAGGCGGCGTCTCCTCCGGCGTAGCCGGCTTCTCCTCGGTTGAGCGCGAGCCCTCGAACGAGGCGGTAGCACTCTCCCAAGAGGCCAGGATGGTCAATCTGTCCATGGAACCGCCGTGCGCCTTTAGGCAGCGCGATGGGCCATGGACAGATGGCGAGCGCGCTTCATTTGCCAAGTTGCCTCGGCATCCCGCACGGCGTTCGCTCCAAAGACCCTGCGAAAGACGCAGCCTACCGTGCTCTGAGAGATCCCGAAGAATGCTGCGGTTTCGCGCTGAGTGTGGGTCTGATAGTAGCCGAAGGCCCGAGCGACTTCCTGAGGCGTCAGCGGACGGGGACGAGGCCGTCCGCGGTTAGGGTGACTCCCGACCGGAACCACCTGGTCCGGGAATGCCGAGCGGTTTCCGTTGAGCCCGGGACGACGATACATATTCAGCCTGCCGCTATCCAGATCTTATAGGCCGCATCACAACCGGGCACGTTCCACGAGTTCCTGAGCTTTACCTTCCTGCCGTCGCTCAGCACGGCAAACGGACAGAGCTGGAGCTGGTTCTTCGCCGACACGGGCTGGCCGACCTTCCGCGCCTCGACCTCCCCAGCTGCCGGGAGCAAGAAGATCCGGGCAATCCGAATCACCGAGTCCAGGGCCGGCGGCAGGGCGGGTCGAGTGTAGGCCCAAGTCCAGCACATGCTTCCAGATTTGACACCGCTCGCCCGTCCACCCCGCTCGATCACCGCGCACCCTCTGTATGTCGCGACCTGGCCGTAGGGAGGGGCGGGCGCCCTGGTAGTGTCGGAGAGTTGTACCCGCCGGCGCGAGAGGAGCAGGCTATCGCCGCGGAAGTAGCGGTAGAGCACCGTGTCGCCCAGGGCGAAGCTAGGACTGACGATTCGAGTGCCCAGGCGGACCGTACTGTCGGGGGCAGCCGCCTCCAGGTGGGTGATCATCCTGTCGAACACAGGCTGAGTGATGGGCGCGCCGACCGCGGCGGGGAGCTGAAGAGGCGTCCGGCCGAGCGCCGGCGTTGCGGCATACAGGTGCGTGACCATCGGTTCGGTGCGTTCCGGGCAGGCGGCGAGCGCCACCAGCAGAACGGGGGCAGAGCGACATGGCGTTCTCATATAAGACCTCTCTCAGTCCACCTTCGTGACTGGTGGTGTCCAGACCTGCGGTGAATCAGCGGTCTGAGGCGCTGCCGGCGCGACTAGCCCGGCGGGCGCCTCAGTACAGCTCATGCCGCCGGCCTTTCTATGGTTGAGGGTTGACTGGGTGTGTCCGGCTTTTCCTCGGTTGAGCGCGAGCCCTCGAACGAGGCGGTGGCGCTCTCCCAGGAGGCCAGGGGCTCGGCGTTGTCGGCGAAGCGGAAGTGGTTGTGAGCGTCCATGACCTGGACGATCTGTTTCACCTCTTCCGCGACGGCATCGAGCTCCGCTCGCGCGCCGACGTGGGCCCGGCGGCCTTCGGTGCTCTTTTCGATCGCCTGGTCGAACTGATCCAGCCCCTGCACCAGGCTTTCGAGCACCGACTCCACCAGCCCGTGCTTCACCAGCAGCTCCTTGTGGCTCTGCGCCTCGGTCACGATTCCGCGGGCGACAGTCTGGAACGCCAGGTACGGGGTGGTTTCCGGACCGATCACGAACTTGGCGGCCAGCTCGGGCATCTCCCGGGTGACTCGCGCCACCCGCATCAGATGCATGAGCTGGGTCCGTCTCATCTTCCGGCGCAGATCGCGTTTCTGCTTGGTGGCGGCGCGTACGTCGGTGATGCCGTCACGCTGCTGATCGGCGAGCTGCTGGGCGCGAGTGAGCAGGCTCTCCAGCCGCGCGACTGCCGCGACGTACCCTGCGCTCGCGTCCGGATGGGCCTGGCTGAAGTTCAATGCCCGGTTACCCATCTCGATGAGTCTACGTGTCTTCGCGTTCATACGACGTACTCCCTTCCAAACTGCGAGCGGTGCCGGGACGCCGTCTCGATATAGAGGATACTGCGTAGGTCCGGGAGGTCATCCTCGGCGACCGCTCGGCCGAGGAAGTGGTGAATGCTTAAAGTGTGCCACAATGTTGTGGCGAAGATTTCATGTTGTAGGTGCGACGCGCGCAGATTTCATGTGTACTGCGACGCGAGCGTCCGATGCGGATGCTGACGGCGACAAGTACGATGCGTCCGACGACAAGTACGAGTCGGTCGGATTCGAGCTGGAGTCGTACGGCGGCGAGTCGGATGCGGAAGGATTCGAGCAGGACCCGGACGATCTCGAGTGTGATGCGGGCGGAGTCGAGCACGACCCGGACAAACTCGAGTCGCAGGCTAACGAAGTCGAGCAGGCTCCGTCTAACCTCGAGTGAGATGCGGCCGGCGACAAGCTGGACCCGGATGACGACGAGGTGCTCCCGGGCGGATCCGAGTGTGTTCTGGAAAGAGTCTAGCAGGTTCCGGAAGATCTCGAGCAGGACGCGTTCGGCGACAAGTACGATCTGGAAGAAGTCGAGCGGGACGCTGACGCACCCGAGTTGGTGTCGGACAAGTTCGAGCGGTATCCGGACAAGTTCGAGCACGATCCCGACGCCGGCGAGTCGGTATCGGACAAAGTCGAGCCTTTCCCGGACGGTTTCTAGTCCGATGCGGGCAAGGTCGAGTCTCGTCTAGTCGAAGACGAGTCGTTCCCGGATAAAGTCGAGCGTGACCTGGGAGAACTGAATCATCACTCGTGAGGCCGGCCGGGTCCTCATAGGAAAGTGCGCTCTTCAATACGATTCACAAGGATGTCGGTGATGATTTCACACATTGTCACTTCGACACAGGCACTGTCCTCTCTGGAGGACAGTATTACTAAGCGAGCAGGGTGATTGAGGAGAAGCAGAAGACTGTTTGTGTCCGAGCAGGTTCAGCTCGCATTCGGACAACGTGTGGCACGCCCGATGCATCTTGGTAGCTCGCGAGCTCGCTTCCTCTTTTTCATTGGTTTCACACATCACTGGGAGGATCCTATGGCCAAGGGGCCAAAAACCTCACTGCGTGGACGAGATGCGAGAACGGGTCTGTTCACGACGGTGCGGACGGCGCAGAAGCATCCGAGCACTCATGTTATCGAGCGGGTGCCGAAGCCAGGGTATGGCGACACGAAGAAGAAGTAGAGCAGTTCAGACATTCGGCGCTGCATTGTCAAGAGTCGCCCGTGATTTTCCCCTCCTTGCGGTCACGGTGACGGTGCAGCGCCAGTCATCAGGGGATGATCTAGATAAACAAGACGCTCCTGATAGGTGACAGCAGGAGGTCGTTGGAGTGATCTTCTAAGCAAGCCTCGGCACACCCTAGAGTAGCGGCGGCGACACGGAGTTGGCCTGCTGCTTTATAGAGCAGTGTTATTTCCTCTGTAGGCCACTGTGCAAGAGCCAGGTCGAACGCGAGGAGTTCAAGACGCTGGGACGATGTGAGCATCACTCATCTTCGCGCAGGACCTTAAACCGACCTTCAAACTATTGCTGGGTAGAGAGATAATTTCGACAAATGTCCAAAAGGCCTCAGGGCCTTTGCGGTGGGTCCCGCTGGTTCAGGTTTGTATAGAGTAATGTCGAAAAAATGTCTAAAGCGGGCTTGGGCGGTTCTGCGGTGCGATCCTGCGGTGCGCTTTTGTAGAGAGATAATTCTGCAAAATGTCCGGCTTAGAGCCGCGGTAGTTCCTCGGTCGGAGTTACACTTGGGGAGATGCAATCCATTACTTGTTTAGGCAACAGTCGTCCGAGGTCTCAGCCGTGCTTGGTGTAAGGATTACCGGTGCAATGCGCACCTTCCTCGAGAATACCAATCGCCTCCAACAGCTAATTGAGGTCATAGCAAAGGATGCTGATACCCATCGCGCTGCTATAGACAGCCTGCAGCAGATTAAGGAGCCAGGAGAGGTCGTTAGTCGATTCCAAGGAGTTACGACTCAACTGCAGCAGTACCTCGCAGTCAGGCAGTTCTTACATGAATGGTACTGTGTCATGGAAGTCACCTTTGCCGAGGCTTTCCTTCACGATGTTATGGTAGAGTGCGCTGCTGTAGATGCTCCACTGATGGCTGAGTCGAAACAGGCCGCCAGCTATGAGGATCTCCAGTCCGCAGTATCTTTAGAGAGTGTTCTTGTACAGCTGAGAGGCAAGTGGGCGCAAAACTTTATTGATCGAGGTGGTCCAGCCACTTGGATAGATCGACTTAGCCGAATGGGGGCGAGAGGCTTTCCCCCTCGGCTTGCCGAGCGCTTAGAAGAGCTTTGGGGGGTGCGACATCTTGTCGTGCATCATGCCGGAAGCATCACCCAGGACTTTAGTAAGCGACACCCGACTTTTGTAGCTATAAGTGCTGGCCGTCTTGTGCTCGACAAGGACAAGGTTCTCAGCTACGTGAAGGATGTGAGCACTTTTGTCGAAGTGACCAACGACTTCACCGTGAAGCGGTATGGTGACAAGTTATCTCTTTCTACGTATGTACCACCGATTATTGCCTAACAAGCGCATGCAGCTGGCGGACGCTTGATTATATGGAGCGTTAGATAGTGTCCGCACGGAGCAGTCGCCGCAGCTGATGCGCCGCCCGCTAGATGGCACAACCTCATCTCAGCGCATAAATGAAATCACTAGTCCTTGAGCTACAAGCAGCGGCGATGGAAGGCTCAACGAAGGTTGACGACCTGGTCCGCAAGGCAATCGTCGTCGCCACGAAGCTCAAGCTGGATGAGTTCCGTACATGGTGCGAGAAAGAACTGCATGGTTACGGTAAAGAGGATGTGCCCGCCTATCGGCGTGTCAGTGGACTCCTAAAGGCCATGAATCCTTTCCACGGGTGGATTCCGGTGGTCGTCGGGGATGCCGAGATGATGGATCTCCTTTCAAGCCGCGACGTGGGACAGTCTGTGGCGGAACTCGAGCACCTACTCTCGGGTAAGGATGAAGGCGGCAGAACACTGCAAATCCCACTCCCGCACAACATTCTCATGAAGGTCTTCGGTGACACCAGAGAGTTTCAGCTAGGAATGGTTCCCACACTGTTGGTTAGCAGCACGGAGATCCACGGCATCCTCGATTCGGTCCGGAATGCGATTCTTGAATGGAGTCTTAAACTTGAAGCGGAAGGGGTGCTCGGTGAGGGCATGACCTTTTCTCGTGATGAGGTGCAGAAGGCATCCACTATCACGTATAACATCCAAGGCTTCTCTGGAATACTCGGAAACGTCACCAACTCGCAGGTCCAAGTCGGGAACTACAACTCCATTAGGGCCGCACTCAAGCGGCACGGGATTCCTCAGGATGAGCGGAATGAAATCGAGGAGATTTTGGATGGACTGCCCGAGGCGAAGGGCCCGCAGAGGGCGGGGCTTGCAAGGCGAGGAACGGAGTGGCTGATGCGAAATGGATCGGCTATCGGCTCCTTATCTGATACGATCCGCGGTTGGGTTGAGCCGTACCTGAAGTGAATGGGTGCTGGCACATGCCTTCTAAACTCAAGGCTATCACGCTGGTGGAACAACTCGTGGTGTCCTACATACCGCTTGAAAAGAATCGACCGGTGGGCTGGAGGTCGGGTAGGGATAACGGCGACGCTCCGGAAGGTTTCGAGTGGCAGGACCGGAGTTCAGATTCCTAGCCTGGTGCGAGCGTTCACAGATAAGGAGAGCATGGGTCGTTTTAATTCGTCCAAGACACGAGTTGTCCCTGTCTTCGATGCACTATATCAGCGAGATTCTTCAGGGAGCTCGTGGCTGCCAGCTCTAGCGGCACTAGGGTCCCGAGCCGCCGGGCTTGAGCTCCCTTCAGACTTTGGCAGACTACCTGAGGATTATCAACCCTATTGGGGAGAGAAGGAGCGGCGGCTTGACCCACCCCCAGCCTTGCTTCAGTGGCTGGCCGGCAATGCGTCGAAGCCCGCAAGCGACAAGCTCTGGGGTTCAGAGCAAGTACGAGCGTTGCGCGAGCAACTTGTAGCTGGGGACGAAGCGGTAATAAAACAGGCTTTGGAATCGTTGCAAAACTCACCTCGACGCCGCGCCTGGTACGTTCTGGAAGGTGAATCGTTTCCAGATGCATTCTTACAAACCGACAAACTGCTGTTCGTGATTGAGGGGAAACGTAAGGAAAGCAAGCTCACGACCACCACGACCTGGATGGCCGGACGCAGTCAGATAATCAGGCACATGGATGCCGCCTGGGAAGTTCGAGGTGGACGGAGAGTCCTGGGTCTCACCATTGTGGAAGGCGAAGGTGGTTCGGAAGCCGTGGCACCCAGCCCCTACTGGATGCGTCAAAGCGATGACCAAGTAGCGCCGAAGAAACTGGCGGACAGTCTGCCGCATCGCGATGCTGGCAGCCGCACGCAGTTAGCTTCTGGCTTTCTGGGCGTTACGACATGGCAACGAGTTTGCAAGACTTTTCGCATCTTGTGGCCGCCATTTGTGGATGTTGTCCCAGCGAGGGGAACCTTGCAGTAGGGTGCCAGGCGGCTGCTAATGACGGATCCCTCGCACGTAATTCGGAGAAAGTGATGGCATTTAACCGAGCTGCATTCCGTGAACACCTGCAGGAGGCCGTGGAC
The DNA here is from genome assembly GCA_963840165.1 of uncultured Gemmatimonadales bacterium. Taxonomy (GTDB): domain Bacteria; phylum Gemmatimonadota; class Gemmatimonadetes; order Gemmatimonadales; family GWC2-71-9; genus CAVVWJ01. The sequence goes on along the minus strand of CAWIXT010000001.1, from coordinate 19,711 downwards.
GCGGAACTGCCATACTATGAGTATGATGCATTGTGGAAGGCATTCAACGTCTATTACGGCTCTTTTTACAAGTCGGACGATCCGCAGAGGATAGACGAGGCGGATCTTATTGGTCGTGCCCTCAGAACGATTCCTGAGGGGAAGCTAAGCTCGATCCTTTCGCAAACCTTGACGCAACGCTTTCGCCGCATCGAACCGATTGCTGACGCCCAAAGCTTCGCTTTGATCGACGCATGGTTGGCAAACACGTTAAAGCACGTCTTGCCCTTGACGAAGTGTGGGCAGGAGCACCAGCGCAGATCCGCCACCTTGAAGCCGTCGCGGATGTTTTGTATCTCGTCCGCTGCAACATGGCGCATGGCCAGAAGTCTCGGTATCAAGAACGTGACACGGAAGTCTTCGAGGCGACCTTGCCAGTTCTTCGTGCCCTAGTTTAGGGCCTGCCTGAGGATCAGCAGGCGGCGGGAGTTGCGTAGGCGGGCACGGTACTTGCCCTGGATACTGCCAGATCGCCTCGCTAGGCACGTAACGAATAAAATAACGCTTGGATCCTGATACTCTTAGGTGGGCTGCCATGTCGATGAGTGTGACCCCACGCCAACTTCCGGAACTCTTTGCGGACTTTCTTCGCAATTATGACGTGGAGGCCAAAGACGCGGTTTGGCGGCAGCAAAGCAACGCCTTCCGGTCTTTCTGGACTTCGAAGATTAGAAACCCCAACTCAGGACAGCTGTCCGATTCCGATATCGATGATGTGGTCAGAATTCTAGATCGCAACGGGAAAGGCAACACGAAAACCAGTGAAGCTGTTGCCAAGGCTATGATAGCTCAGGGCGCGTGGCGCCGTATGTTCACGGAACTTAAGAATAACTCAAAGCTCTCGGACGCTGTGAATGCGGTCTTAGTTTCCGTCGACGCTACTGATTGTGCTAGGAGCATTGATCAACTGTATCAGGTAAACGCCAAGCATAAGAACAACCTGACCGGCAAGAGCGGCAATGCGATATGTGCGATGATGGCTGCATGGGATCCACGTGCCAACTTGAGTGTCATATCGCTCAATGATCGGCGTCGACTCCTGTCCCATTTTCAGTTTGAGATGCCTCCACTGGACTCGCTCACAATTGGCAATCAGATCGTCCGATCCAACACGGTCATCCTCAATGGCTTCGCCGCACTGGGTGTAAGAGGCTCCGCCCGCACTGTCTCCGTGTTCCTGTACTCCTCCGACGTAAAGCCAATTTGGAAGCCCGACGATGCAGTTGTTCTTGGCGGCGGCGGCAACGGCGGTGGCGATGGTGGAGGGAGCGGTGGAAAGGGCGGCGACGAACCATCCGACCCAGGGTTGTTCTACCTGGAAGAGGAGCTTGAGAACTTCCTTATTCGTAACTGGGACCAGACGGAACTGGGCAGGAAGTATGACTTAATCGAAGAAGACGGTGAAATGGTCAGTCAGCAGTATGCGACTCCAGTGGGACCAATCGACATCCTAGTCCAAGACAAGAAGACAAAGCAGTTTGTTGTCATTGAGCTAAAGAGAGATCAGACAAGCGACCAAACGGTGGGGCAACTAGCCCGGTACATGGGGTGGCTCGAAGAGAACAAAACGCACGGCAAATCGACAAAGGGCATTATCATCGCAGGAAAGTACGACAGTCGTTTGTACTATGCCCTGAAAGTGCTAAGAGATGCCGAGGTCTACCTGTACCAGGTCGACTTCAAGCTGAACGAGTTCAAGGACACGAAGCGTTGACCTTGGCAGCTCCGATTATGATTCAGCAAGAGCGTTGACGGCGTGCCAATCAAAATATTGTGAGCTGCCCGAATGAAAGTAGGTGCAGTGCTCGCCAACCACTTCTCCGATGTATTCCTCCAGCGCCTCGGTTATGGGCCCGCGTCGGCCTCTCCGAACTGTCTTGTTTTGAACAATAAGATAGCCACGCTCAAACAGGTCATCACAGCCCAACCTACAGAGTGGCATGATGTTGTTTTTCCAATCAGCCTTCTGATGCTGCGTGCACATCGCGCGCTTCCTTATATGGGCTGCGACGAGCAGACTCCTGGGGAGCTCGAGATGGCAAATAGCGCAGATACCGATTTCTGAACCAGCGAACAGCCTATCGCGCAGCCATCCTTGCTCCTTACGGGCCTTCTGTATGCGCTCGGTGTCAAACGAATCCGCTTCGTCCAGCCCCGCTTCCAGCTTGAGATACTCCGCATCAAGCGCCTTCACTCCATTCGCCCACGCATCTTCCATCATCCGAGCAGATCCGGGTGTCAGCCGGCGGAGTCGTTGGAGTTGCTGCCCGTTCGTTCCACCTTTGATAAGCTTCAGCCTCTCGGTTCTACCTTCAAAGCTAAGCCTCGTTGCAAGGCGTTGAATATCGATCTCACGAGCAATAACAGCTGTACCGGGTTTTGCCAGGGCGTGCCATTTTGCGGGGTAAACCTCGTAGCCCAGTTCTCTTTCGGCATCTCTGCGGGACAGAATGCGTCCAACTCGCAGAAATCCGATAGTTCTAAGTCGGCCGCCAGAAGAATTCACGATCCAAAGCGTATGAGCACCTGGCTGGTTCTGAACTATGTTCAACTGGCTACTCGCCACATGATCTAGCTCCCTCTCCTGTAACCCGCTTTGGATCTGTTCAGACCGCCAATATTTAAGCCAATGCTGAGTCATTGGCGTCCCTCCCTGTACTGCCTTGTCTGCCGCTGCTGGCGTGTTCGCCGAGCGCAGTGGGCCTGGCATCTGCGCGGGCTGGAAGTAGATCTGCAGCGCAATCGGCAGTTCGCCAGTTCCCGCTTCCCGCCCTTGCTCCACAAGCGGGCGGTTCCACGCCCATATTATCGATTGCCTTTGGCGCGATTGTGGGTGATGCAGAGCATTTGGCAGTTCTTGGCCGAGCTTTCGCCGCCCTTGCTCCATGCGGAAACGTGGTCGGCGTCCATTTCGTCGAACTTATAGATCCTGCTCTTGTTCGCGTCGTGCCCAACCGCGCAGAGCGGGCAGTTGGACTTGCCCTTGGCCTCGGCTGCTTGCGTCTGCTTCGCGTATGCGACGCGCTTTACCTGGCGTCGTCGAACACCCGGACGTCCAACAACTTCGTATCTGACCGAGCCGCCGAGGAGATACTCGAAGATTCCCTTGCGGCTCTTCACGTACGGCATCGGCGTCGAGCCTCTTCACATCGTCCGACATCTTCTTCGGATCGTAGGACTTGGCGTGGTACTGCTCGTAGAGCCTGCCCCACTCCAATCCCTGCATTTCCTGGCAGAACATCGATGAACACGGTTGAAACCCAGTCGATCACGCTGTTGAAGTAGGTCTTCAGCTCATTGATGTTGCTTGTCGTTGCGATGAGCGCTCATGTAGCCGCCGATATCGCCCTTGCTCACCCAGTCCAGCGCCCGCTCCAGGAAGTCCTGCCGGTTTGCGCTGCCCTTGATGTACGCGCTCCACTTCTGGATGTTCGCGTTCTGGCTGTTGCTGAACTCGGCCTTCGCCAAGCGTCACGAACGGTCCGGAGTAGATGGCGTTCAAGAGCTCCTGGTCGTTGAGCGGCACACCGGCGATGTTGATCGTCTCAAACCACTGCTTGATCTCGGTCTCCGTGCCCTCGCACTCGTAGATCAGCAATTTCGAGTCCCGAATCTTGGCTTGTTGGTCGGCGGGCAGGCTGTCGAAGTTCTTCGGATTGCCGTTATCCATGATCGCGAACTTGTTCGTGACGAACCGCCCGATGCTGGTGATCCGCTGCTGGCCGTCCAGCACCTCGAACTTGTCCTTCGCGACTTTGTTGAAGTAGATCAGCCCGAGCGGATACCCCTTGAGCAGCGATTCGATGACCGCCTGCTCTTTCTTGCCGCCGCCGTCCGCATAGATGTAGTTCCGCTGGTACTCCGGCTGAATGGTGAGCTTCCCGCCCAGCCCGAACAGCCCCTTGCCTTCGAGTTGGTTGTAGACAAACCCGTTGCAGATGTCGGCGACGGTGATGTCGGTGCGGAGCGTGGTTTTCACTTCTTCTTCCTCTTTGGCCGGGCGGCGGTGGCGGATGAGGATGCGCTTGTAGGCAGCCTTCTTGGTGCTTGGTATCGCCGACCTTGCGTCGTCCAGCGTTGCCGACGTATTCGGGTCCGAGCGGCTGGAACCCCTAGAGCCTCCATCTCATCGCGGTCGTCCCCGTTCGCGATGATCTCGAACTGGTCGGGGTTGTACTTGTCGAGGAAGGTGATGGGGACGCCCATGACGCCGTCGTAGTCGCTCGGAATCGCGTCGGTGAAGGGAACCTCGATCGCGTCGAAGTTGTCGTATCGGTCGTAGCCGATCCCGCGCACCTCCTTGTGCTTGCTGAACTTCAAGTTGTCCGCCATGGTCATGCAGCGGCAACTGCTCGTGGCGGCGACCATGGTCCAGGTTCGTGAACCAGCCAACGTTTCGGAACTTCACGCATGTCCTGTACTCTTGTCGTAAACGCCATCCGCGAACTCTCAGCGGCTAGTGTCGCGGGAATGCTGAAACTACGCGTTCCCACTGTGCGATAGCCACGCCCAAGCCACATCTTGTTGTCCTTGATGAGCGGAAAAATCTCCTTGTAGGTGATCGCGTTCTTGTTCCCGATGATCAGGAACTTCTTCCCGTGCTCCACGAGCTGGGCGACGTACTCGCGGAACAGCGAGAACGGCGGGTTGGTGACGACGATGTCGGCCTGTTTCAGGAAGCTCGACGCACTCGGGGCTGCGGAAGTCGCCGCCGGGGTATTTGTCGTCGCCTTTCAGGGCGATGCGGGCGGCCTTGTTGCGCTTGAGGAAGAGCTTGACGTCGTCACGTTCGCGGCGCCGTCGCCGTCCTCGTCCTTCACGTGGTCGAGGATGACGGCGAGGGCCTTGGGCTTCTGGCGCTTGCCGTTGCCCTCGTTGTACTCCGGGAACAGCGTGCCCTGCCCGGCGATGGGGGAGCCGTCGTAGCTGGTGGTGATGAGCTTCTTGAGGCCGAGCTTGTTGAAGTTGGCGGCGAAGTACTTGAAGAAGTTGCTCTCGAAGGGGTCGTCGCAGTTGCAGTAGACGACCTTGCCGCGGAAGGTGTCGGGGTCGAACTCGAGGTAGGCCTCGACCTCTTTCTGGATGTCGACGTACTGGGTGTAGAACTCGTCCTGCTTGGCCGCCTTCGCGGCGCCCAGATTTCGATTCATCTGCTTGCGTCCATGCGCAATTCGCTTCCTTGGGCTTTACAGCCTGAGCATTTCAGCGGTGCCAGAATGACAATGCATGGGGTTGGAATACTGACATAAAAATGCACTAGTGTCACGTTGCAGTCGAGAGGATCAAGGTTGGACATTCTTCAGAGCCAGTTCTGCCAGGGCGACTCGCGTCAGGAGGCGTGCGCTCCGCGGTGGTGGCTGCCGCCCCCAGCCTAGGATTCGTCGCACCTGCTTCACGCTCATTCCCGCTGCCTGAGCAATCTGCTCCGCTCCTAATCTGCGGAGCACAGGCAGTATCTCCACCTCCCACTCTCCTGCACCCTTCGCCTCGAAACGCTCCTGCACTTCGTCCCACTCAGGCACATTCGCCCGCTCAACATCCTCCATTGCAGTTGGCCTCCTTGCCGATGTGCTGTACCCACTTGGGCCTGACGTGACGCCGCTGCAGAAGTCCGGCTGTATCACTCTCGCAGGGGACGCCATCAGGCCCTAAGCTCTTCGCTTCAGGGTGATCGCGGTGCTCACGCTCTACGTCCAGCATGCTCTTCACGACGCTCATCGTTGGGGAGATCTGCTCGCCCGTCGTGATGAGTGTTCCTGTCCCGCTGTACTCATCCCGCCAGTCCATTATGAAATGGCGAAGCAAATTGCTTCCGACACTGCTCATCCGGCCGCACCGATGCCTGCGATGACCGCTGTTGAAGCAATTCCTAAATTTCTAGACGCGGAGCGTGCTTTGCGCGAAGGCAGGCCCCAACGCCATGGGATTGACGTGCGCACTGCCAAGTTACTGGATGGGCTTGGCTCAGCCTTTAATCCACAGACACAACTCCCTCAAAGTCGCAGCTGGCGAGCATCCCTGAGGTGGCTAGGTAGCACCATCACCTCGTCGTGTTATGTTGGCCCGAATCTCCCTTGAAATTCTGACTTGGACCGAAGCTAAATCACTCTTCACCTCGTGTTCCCAGAATCGCAGCACCCTCCAACCTTTCCTCGCCAGTTGCTCATTAACTTCGTAGTCCCGCTCAACATTGCGGGCCAGTTTAGCACGCCAGAAGGCTTCACGTGTTCGAGGATACGTGGCATGTTGGGGGCAGCAATGCCAAAAGCACCCATCAAGGAACACAGCTACACGTTGGCGCGGGAATACGAGGTCTGGTTTGCCCGGCACGTCCACGGCTACTCTATAGCGCATTCCAGATGCCCACAATGCACGCCGAAGCCTGATCTCAGGCTTGGTGTTCCTGGACCGGCATTGTGACATGCAACGGCTCCGCTGGACCGGCGTCAATACATCAGCCATGCGGCGCCTTCTTTCTAGACTGCGTTGACACTGTCTTGGAAGGCAGAGGAGCCAGGAGGCTCACAAGTCGGTCGACCAGATCCTCAAATGCGGCTACCTGAGCCGGCTGGTTCGCAGCGACGTTCGAGAGGTTGTAGGCAGCTTGTAGATAGCCGTTGCTGTGCAGGTTCTTCAAGCCGGTGTGGGAAGTTCCAGCTGCGCTAATGCCCTCGACCATCTCCTCAGTGAAGATCGTTCCAAAGAACACTCTGGCGGCTTCTTGATGCTCTCGTGTCCAGGTTCGAAAGTGGTTTGCGATCTGGGGTACCCAGCTCTCCCACAGGTTTGAGAGATCCTTACGGCCTTTCACCTCACCGACAAGAATAACAAGTTTGTTGAAGGTGATGCGGATGTCAGCATGATTCCCGCCAGGTATGAGATCGCACACCATCTTGCCACCGAACCGAAAGGAGCGTCTCTTCAAGAGATTCAATTCTGGCGTGTACTCGCACCATGAGCCATCCTCCAGCTGCACTTCAACCTTCACTAGTCTCTTCTCCATGGCCGCGACGAAGAGCTTCTTAAGGAGATCTACGGCCTCATTTCCTGCTTCATTCAGGACACTTCCCAAAATACTCCCTCCCTCGATCAGCAGTACTGTATCGAGGGCAAGGGTTTCGCTACGCTTGTCTCGCGGATAAAGTTCCTCAAGCTCGGTGTTGATCCATTGTGAGAATGCGAGAATATCCGCTTCCCGGACCTTTCGACCTGATTGGAGATTCAATGCAAGGGTTCCCGGCCGAATCTGTAGCCCGAAACTAGCTGGCCGCAATCTGATGTTCGCTAATGTCTTTTGGGAGAAACCGGCGAGCTTTAGATACCATGCCGCAGCCAGGGGGACGGTCTTTAGAATAGAAGGCGAGCATTCGAACAGCGCCGCGCCCCCTGCTAATTCCTCCGCCACGGCACGGATTCGAGGACCCAGTTCCGCAGCCATACCAACTTTTCGGTCTCTGGCTGCGATCCACGCAGATTCGGCACTGCCGCCGGGAAGGGAGTTCCAGTCAGGTGCCGGAAGTCGAAGGTCCACCTCTAAGCACGCTCAGGGTCGCTTAAACTGCCGCGGATTTTTACAGCTCGCAAAAGAATTTGCCGGGCCCAAGTAGATGTGTCCAAATGGTCCTTCTCCGCGGCCTGGTCCATAAGTCGACGGTCCTCTGGAGTGAGTCGGATTTGGAGGAACTCGGTCTTCGGCATCTGCCTGTCCTGGTGTGCTACATCGTGTGACACAAAGAATAGAGCTCAGCCAACTGGTGTGCCGTCTCACAATGTGTTACGTTGATTCGGCTTTTATACGGGAGCTTCTGAATGGATCAAGGACCCTGGAAAGTTGTTGACCTTTTCTCAGGATCGGGAGGAATGAGTTGTGGTTTCCATCGGCTCAAGGGTCTCTATCAGATAGTCGGTGCGGTTGATCTGGAGACCGGCAAGCCCGGCAAAGGAAAGAGCGCGGGAACGAGCACTGTCTGCAACCCAACATACGAGAAAAACATCGGAGTTAAGCCTAAGTCCGCGGACCTGGCTTTGCTCCAACCATCTGAGTATCGAGCCGAGCTGGGTCTCGAAACGGGTGAGTTGGAAGTTCTCGTTTCATGTGCGCCCTGTACGGGCTTTTCCCAGAAGAACGCGACCAACCACGTCCGAGACGATGTCAGAAACGGCCTGGTCCCGCGAACTGCCGATTTTGTTAAGGAGTTCATGCCTGAGTTCTTAGTCATGGAGAACGTTAAGGAGTTGCTAAGGGGTAATCAGCGACACCACTTCGAGGCCCTAAAGCGAAGACTTGAAACCGAACTGGGTTACTCAGTGTGGGCTGACGTTCATGACCTATCTACGCACGGACTGCCCCAACGTAGAGTGCGTGCACTCTTAATAGCCCGCCGTGAAGGACCAGCAGTCCCGCTGCCAGCCGGGACGAGGGTTCCACCAACCGTCAGAATGACGATCAGTCATTTGCCGCCTCTCGAGGCGGGTGCCCAGGATCCAGATGACCCCATGCATGTAAGTCCTGGCAATAATCAGCGGGTTCTTGAGCAGATACGTGCGACACCAAAGGATGGGGGCTCTTGGGCGGATATCATGAACACTCCCAGGTGGTCCGCTGATGAAAAGCGGCACCTCTTGATACCCGCCATGTTCCGCGCACGACCGGGGTCATTTCCCGACGTGTACGGCCGGCTATGGTGGGACCGACCCGCAATAACTATTACCCGTGAATGTGGGCATGTGGGGAACGGACGATACGTTCATCCTGAGCAGGATCGTTTATTGAGTGTTCGTGAAATGGCCCTGCTGCAAGGGTTCCCCTCGGACTATATGTTCGAAGGCAGACTCACCGCAAAGTATAACCAGATTGGAGACGCGGTTCCTCCGCTGGTCGCGAGAGTGATTGCGGAGCATATCGCCAGGATGAAGCTGGCTGAAGCTCCAAGCCTAGTTGCGACCGCGTAGGGGTCAAGAGATCCGCCTAGAGCTACTAGTACTAATCAAAAAACCTTTGGTGATCGCCTGATCATCAAACATTCTGACCGTAGCGATTCCATTGGAGCCTGGCCTGAGCGCAGCGAAGGGGGCCCCTTGGTCCTAACAGACTCTCGTCCGTTTGGGAGATTCCTCGCAAGTATACGCTGACCGCAGCGAACTGCTGCAAACAGCGGTGCTTTGGCTTCCCCGACTTACCTGTCCTTCCGTCTACCAGCCTATAGTGCGGCGATCACCACCGGTACGCCGATGGGCGGCCTGGAGTTTGCTTCATCTCGGGACCCTGTGTATTGATACTCGACATTCTTGGACATCTCGAATGCCCCTCATCCGTAAGCGCTCTCGGTCGCCAATCCGACTCCAACTTCTCGTGTGTTCCGACCTGCGAGTGCAGGCTATACCTGAACTCATTCTTTGGATTCGGCAGCTGCCTCGTCGTCCGGAGCTCATTCTCTATGCCGGGGACGACATTCACCGCTTCCGACCTGATCATCGCACGAATTATTGGGTTGAGCTCGCGTCCCTCTCACGCTATGGCGTAGCAACGGTGCTGGGCAATGATGATGACCCGGACCTTGTAGAGCATTACCGACCCGAGGGACACCCACGGGTACATCACCTCGGCACCTCCACACTCCGCATCGGCAGTTTTGCTTTCCACGGGGTTGACGGAGCCGAAGAGACAGCAGACAACCCCGGCATTGGCTGGTGTCGGCCGGTCGGCGTCATTCGGGCACTACTTGAGAGGGCTATAGGGAAACCGGCGGGCACGACGCACGTCATAGTATCCCATAGCCCCCCACATGGGATCCTGGACGCAGCTTTACGTTTCTCGGAAGATGGTCTGCCGCGGTGCGTCGGTTCTGAGGCTCTTCGTCGGGTGATACTTCGGCGTCACGACATCAAGCTGGTTTGCTGCGGTCATGTGCACCTGCAGGGTGGCCAACACAAATGGCTCAGGAAAACACTGGTAGTGAACGCCGCCAGCCACGACCATGTTGGTGCCAGAGCAAGGGTGGCACTGATCGAGCTAACTCACGAAGGCGTCAAAGGCATTGTCTGGCACGAACTGAAGCTCGCCTCTGGGTTTGAATGTATGCCAGAGTTCGGTAGCACTCGAGCAGCACTCATGCGAGCGCATGGAATCCCTCATGTGGCCGCGCTAGCAAGTTCGAGTCCGAGGAAAGTAGTGCGGGCTTTCGGGTGGCCGAGACCAGCTGCAGCGGTGCCCTTCCTGGCCCAAGCTCATGCTATAACTCACCAAGCGCCAGTCGTGTACGCGCCGCTCCTCTTAGCGCCGGCACCGCGGCTTCTCCTAGACATCGAAACCGATCTGGACAATCATCAGATCTGGATGGTTGCCCTGCTCGATGAAGCGAACGGAGAAGTCATCCAGCTGATTGCTCGACGTGAGAAGGACGAAGCCGCTATGCTGGAAGAATTGGCACGGGAGATAGAAGCCCGTGGGAGGCCGCTACTTACATGGTCGGGAAGCCATTTCGATGCCCGAATTCTGGCAAAGGGTTATAGGCGCTGGAAGGTCTCACTACCGCCGGCACTTTTCGCCGCGGAGGACGGGATGATCCAGTTTAAGCTGAGCGTCGCCATGCCACTTCCTGACTGGAAACTCGGCACGATCGCAGACTGGTGCGGTTTCACCTACCGGGTACCAGACCTTACTGGCATGCGAGTGGGGGCGCTCTGTCAGCAGTATCGACGTCGGGGTCAGCGCCCCCCACGTGATGTCCTTGACTACAACGAAGACGATGTAAGGGCGCTTAAGGTTGTCATTCAGAGGTTAGAGACCTTGACAGCTGGAGGACTCACGACACCGCTTGCGTGGCGCGGCCTGCTGGGCACTCGCCGCCGGCGGAAATCATCCCGTCCTAGACTGGAACCTAGAGCGGTATTGAAACCGCCCGGCGTACTCGGCTCTGACCGAGTGCGAATTTCAATACGCCGATTGGAGAGCTAATTCATGCGCACCACCATCCTGTTACCAGTTAGATGGACGGCCGACTGAGTGATGCAGACGTGAACCGGTCTTCGCGGATCTGCAAGGATGTCTGATCGTTTCGTGCTGGCGGTCATACCCTCATCAACATTGACGTACAAGCCCGTGGATGCCCTAACATCCACTATTCTGCACTGCACACGTGGTTCACGATCCAGATGGTTCACGATCCAGACGGACTCGAGACTCATCGCGCACCCGCTTGGTTAGCTATGTCATGACAACTCCACTCTCCGTTCTCGATCTCGCTCCGATCCCCCAAGGCAGCACTGCTGCGGGGGCCCTTCGCCGCTCGCTCGACCTGGCTCAACACGCCGAGCGCTGGGGCTTCAACCGCTTCTGGCTCGCCGAGCACCACGGCATGCCCGGCATCGCCAGCGCCGCCACCTCGGTGGTCATCGCCCACATCGCCGGGGGGACCTCGACCATCCGGGTCGGCGCCGGCGGCATCATGCTGCCCAACCACTCGCCCCTGGTCATCGCCGAGCAGTTCGGCACCCTGGCCTCGCTCTTCCCGGGCCGGATCGACCTGGGCGTCGGCCGGGCTCCAGGCACCGACCAGGTCACCTTCCGTGCCCTCCGCCGCCACCCCGCCTCGGCCGAGATGTTCCCGCAGGACGTGGCCGAGCTGATGGCGTACTTCCGGCCGGCCGTGCCGGGACAGCAGGTCGTCGCCGTGCCGGGCGCCGGGCTCGAGCGTCCCGATCTGGATCCTGGGCTCCAGCCTGTTCGGCGCCCAGCTCGCCGCGGCGATGGGGCTGCCGTTCGCCTTCGCGTCCCACTTCGCGCCCGCGATGATGATGCAGGCGATCGACATCTATCGCCGGAGCTTCCGGCCCTCCGAGCAGCTCGACCACCCCTACGTCATGCTCGGCGTCAACGTGGTCGCGGCCGACACCGACGAGGAGGCGCGGCTGCTCTTCACCTCGCTGCAGCAGGCGTTCGTGAACCTGCGGCTGGGCCGGCCGGGGCAGCTCCCGCCGCCGGTGCCGGGCTACGGCGAGCGGCTCGGGCCGGTGGAGCGGTCGATGCTGGAGCAGGCGCTGGCGGTGTCGGTGGTGGGGTCGCCCGAGACGGTGCAGCGTGGATTGGAGGAGTTCATCCGGGAGACCGGAGCCGACGAGCTGATGGTGACGTCGCAGATCTTCGACCACGAGGCGAGGCTGAGGTCGTTTGAGATTACGGCGCAGGCGAGGGATGCGACGGTCACCAACAACGGAGTCATTGCGAGGGGCTGAAAGCCCCGAAGCAATCCCCCGACGGCACGCGTGATCGGGGGGATTGCCGCGGCGCTGCGCGCCTCGCAATGACTGCGCTTTAGAGCTTACCCGCTTACCGCCCGCCTGTCCGCCCGTCCGCCCGTCCGCCCCGTTCACCGCTCACCGACCCCCGCCAAAAACTCCACGATCTCGTCCAGCGCCAGCATCGAGTCCACCGCCCCCTGCATCTCCGCCGCGCGCGACATGCCGTACACCACGCAGCTGGCCTGACTCTCCCCAATCGTAAAACCGCCGCTGGACCGAATGAGCGCCCATCCCCTCGGCCCCGTCCTGACCCATGCCGGTCAGCAGAATCCCGAGCACCTTGCCCGGCCGCGCCCGGGCCGCCGACGTCATGGTGACATCCACGCTCGGAACGTGATTCCCATCCATCGGGGCGTCGGCCAGCGTCACCGCCAGGCCCGACGTGATCCGGAGATGCCGTCCCGCCGGCGCCACCAGCGCCCGGCCGGGCCGCAGACGGTCTCCCTCGACCGCCTCGCTCACGTCCAGCCGGCTGATCCGGTTGAGCCGCTCCGCGAACGGGCCGGTGAACCCGACCGGCATGTGCTGCACCACGACGATCGGGATGGGGAAGCTGCCCGGGATCTCCTCCAGTATCCGCTGCAGGGCGATGGGACCACCGGTAGACGCGCCGATGACGCAGATCTCGGCGCCCGCCGCGGCACCCTGCCCCGCCGCCCGAGTGCCGTTGGGCGAGACCCCACCCAGCTTGAGAGAGGGTCCTGAAGTCCGGGGAATCCAGATCCGCAGCTTCTCGACCACCTCCCGCCGGAGCGTGTCGAGATCCATGAGGTTGAAGCTGGCCTTGTCGATGAAGTCCACCGCTCCCGCCGCCAGCGCCTCGATGGACGCCTCGGCGCCGTCCCGGGTGTGGGCCGAGAGCATGACCACCTTGAGCCCCGGCTTCCAGCGGAGCAGCTCCCGCAGCACGTCCTGCCCGCCGATCCCCGGCATGGCCACGTCGAGCGTCACCAGGTCGGGATCGGCCAGGGGAATCTTTTCGAGCGCCTCTTCTCCGCCGGCCGCCTGGCCCACCAGGCTGAGGCCGGGCTCCTTCTGGAGCACCCGCGCCAGGGCCTTCCGGATGAAGGCCGAGTCGTCCACCACGAAGACCTGCATCATGGGGCGCGGCAGCTTGCGATACACCACACTCCCGTCGAACAGCGCCGGGGCGAACGGGGTGCTCCGGTCGAGAAGCGACTCGGAGTGACCCAGCATCAGGTAGCCACCGGGCCGGAGCACCTGGGCGAAAAGGTTGATCGCACTGGTGAAGGCCGGTGGCGTGAAGTAGATGAGCATGTTGCGGCAGAAGACGACGTCGTACACGCCCCTGGCCCAGAGCCCAACTGGGGGCGACCAGATTGGTCTCGAAGAAGCGGACGCCCTGCCGGTGCCGGTCCTTGAGCCGGTAGCGCCCGCCCACCGACGTGAAGTAGCGCCGGCGGCTGTCGACGTCGCAGGCCCTCAGGGAGTTCTCATCGTAGAGCGCCTCCCTGCCGCTGGCGATCTGCTCCGAGTCCACATCGTGGGCATCGATCTCCCAGGTGATTCCGGCCGTCTCCAGGCCGGCAGCCTGAAGCGCGATCACCAGCGAGTACGCCTCCTCTCCCGAAGAGCATCCGGCGCACAGGATCTTGAGCGGACGGTTCTTCAGCTCGGGCCGGAGGGGTGGGAGCACGTGCCGGACCAGGATGTCGAACTGGAGCGTCTCCCGAAAGAAATAGGTCTCGTTGTTGGTGATGAGGCAGGCGAGCCGGGCCAGCTCCGCCTCGCGCTCGGGATGAAATCGAAGGTGGAGGTAGTACTCCCGCAGCAGGCCGAGGCCCAGCTCGCTCATCCGGGACCGCAGCCGCGAGTCGAGGATGTCCCGGCGGCTGCCGTCGAACATCAGACCGAAATGGGTTTCGATGAGCTCGCTCAGGAGCTTCCAGTCGGTGGACTCGGCCGACTTCATGCCGCCGCCGGGTCGGTCTTCCGGAAGAGAGCTATCGCGTCCCGGGCGACGCCGGCGACGCCGGGCTCCAGGTCGCGGCAGAGGGTGAGGAGAGTGGAGTGGCACTCCGCCAGACGCAGGCGCCCCAGCCCGCGAGCCGCCTCGGCCCGGATGGACCAGTCGGCGTCGGCTGCCAGGGTCACCAGCAGCGTCAGACGGGTTCGATCCGCCACCATCGCGAGGCCCCGAGCCGCGAGCGCGGCGGATCTCGGTATCGGCTTCTCTCAGGCGAGCCGAGAGGAACTCGAGCAGCTTCGGCCCGCCGATCCGGGTCATCGCCAGCACGATCTCGGCGCGCTCGTGCCGGCCGCACTTGCTCGTAGAGACTCTCGAGGTGGGGATACGCCTCCATGGCTCGCATCTTACCCAGCGCCCGGATGACGTGGCCCCGGAGCGAGTCGTTGGCCTGGAGCAGCGCGGTCAGGGTGGCGATGGTCTTGCCGTGGTCGCGCCGGACCAGCAGGTCCAGTGCCTCCACCTGAATGGCAGGATCGCGGTCGGCCAGCGCGCGAATGAGGACGACCTCCGACTTGGCTCCCGGCAGCGGCGCCGCGGCCCGAACGGCGGCTCGCCGGATGACGGGAGACTCATGGCGGGCCAGCTCGCAGATCGCGGGACTCGAAACGTGGCACTCCGCGCCGGCTCAGGACTTCGAGTGCCGCGACCAGGACCGGCTGGGAAACCTCCAGGCCCAGGCACGCCGAAAGGCCTCCCAGCGCCGCGGCCGGAAATTCGCCGAGGGCCTCGACCGCCGCCGTCCGCTCGGACGGCTCTCCCTCGCACAGCCGCCGGATCAGAAGCGGAACGGTGCTCGGGTCGTTGATCACGCCGAGAGCGCGGCAGGCCGCCGCGCGAACCAGGGGATCCGGATCCTCCAGATGCTCGATGACGCACGCGAGATCCTCGGGAGCGAAGGCGCCGACCAGGAGAGCGCCCTGGCGTACCCGGTGGTCCCCGTGCCGCAGCAGCTCCCGCAGAGCCGGGGAAAGCGCGCCGGGATGCCGCCGGAAGAGTCCGACGATCCACCCGGCATCCTCGTCGGTGGTGAGCCGCAGGAGGATCGGCGGATAGAGCGAGCGGAGCCCGCCGACCACGGTGACCGCGGTGGCCGCGCGCAGCAGGCCGGTGTGATCGCGGCCATTGCCGCCGGCCCCGGCCCCCGCCGCAGCAGCGTCCCACTCCAGGATCTCTCCGAGATAGCCGGAGAACTCCTGCCTCGGGTCCAGCTCGATCGCGGCGCGGCACGAGACGGCGATGGGAACCGGGTCCGGGTGGAGATCGATGACGACGCCCAGCGCCAGCAGGAGGGCGTCCCGGAGTGGGCGCTCCTGAACCAGCAGGAGCTTCTCGAGCAGCGGCTCCAGCGACTCCGGGGCGGCGATCTGCTGCAGGGCGATGATCGCGGGCTCGGCCACGACGGAGTCGGGAATCAGGCTGAGGAGGGGGGCGACCGCCACCGGATCTCCGATAGCGCCGAGGGCGTCGATCGCCGCGATCTGGAGCCAGAGGTCGCCCTCGAGCAGCTCGATCAGGGTGGGAACCGCCTCCCGGTGACGCAGCTGACCCAGCGCCTCGATGGCCGACTGCGCCACGTTGGGGTTGGAATGCCGGAGGAGGGGAACCACCCCGTGAACCGCCAGCGGGTCGCCGATCCGGGAGAGCATCTGGAGGGCAAACATGACGACGTCCGCCTCGGGCCGGGCCAGCAGGGTCCGCAGGTGGGGTACGGCATAGGGGCCCTGGCGCTCCAGCGCGCTGATCGCCGCATTGCGCCGGATGGCGTTCGCCTCGTCGGCTACCAGCTCACTCAGAACCTGGGGCTCGATGTAGCGCGCCGCGAGCCGGATGGCCTTCTCGCGCACGACGGCGGACGGGTCCTCCAGGCCCGCGAGAATCACCCGCTCCCGCTCCGGGCCCTCGGGCAGCCCGTCCAGCGCCGCCAACCGTTGCGCGTGCTCGTCGACTGCTGCTCATAGTCGCATCAGACCTGGAACACTTCGGCCCGCTGCTTGAGTGCCTCCGACTCGTGGGCGAGGTTCTTGGCGGCCGAGCTCATCTGCTCGACGGCGACGAGGTTCTGGCGTGAGATCAGCGCGATCGACTCCACCGCCTGGACCACCATCTCGCCTCCGCGCTTCTGCTCGCTCACCGCCTCCGACATCTGGTGGGTGAGCTGGTTCATCTTCTGGGCGGCCTGGTTGATCTCCTGGGCCCCGGTCGCGTTCTCCTTGATGGAGCCGGCGATCTGGCGGGTGAGGGCGGACATCTCGGCGATGGTGTCGAGGACCTTCCTGGCGCCGGCCGACTGCTCGTCCGCCGCTGCCGCGACGTCACCCACCAGGGTCGACGTCTTGCTGATGGACGTCATGATGCCGGCGAGGACCTTCTCCATGAGCGCGACCGCCTTCCCGGTGTCGCCCTGGACACTCCCGATCACCTCGCCGATCTCCTGGGTGGCCTGCATCGAGCGCTCCGCCAGCCGGCGCACCTCATCCGCCACGACGGCGAAGCCCTTGCCGGCGTCGCCCGCACGAGCCGCCTCGATGGCCGCGTTGAGCGCCAGGAGACTGGTCTGGTCCGCTATGCCCTCGATCACCTTGACGATCTTCCCGATCTCATCCGACCGGGCGCTGATGGAATTGATCGATTCCTGGAGCCGCTCGCCCTGCTGGCGGGTCTCGGCGACCGACTGCTGGCTCACCTCGTCGACCTGGTGCACCCGGGTGGCGATGGCGCCGACGTTCGAGATCATGGCCTCGAGCGTGCCGGTGGCCTGCTCCACCGCTCCGAGAAGCACCTCTCCGTTCCGGGCGGTCTGAGTCAGGGTGGCGGTCATCTGTTGAATCGATGCCGACGTCTCGTCCACGTTGGCGGCGAGAGCCTCGGCGTTCCGGGCCAGCAGCTGCATCTGGGCGGCGATCTCCACCATGGTCGAGGAAGTCTCTTCGGTGGAGCTCGACTGGTTCTCCGCTCCCCGGGCCATCTGGATGGAGGATGCGGCGATCTCCTCGGCCGAGGCGGCCACCGCCCGTGACGAGCTGGTGATCTGGCCGGCGATCTGGCGCAGGTTCTTGACCATCTGCCGCATCAGGTGCTCGAGCCAGCCGATCTCGTCCCGGGACTGGCTCTTGATCTCGGTGGTCAGATTCCCCTGGGCGACTTCCTCGCAGAGGAGCCCGAGCGTGGTAAGCGGGTCGGCGATGAGTCGGGCCAGTCCCAGCGGCCAGCGCCACTCCCAGTACGATGGTGATGCCCAGTATCGCCAGGATCAGGAATCGGGTGTCCCGGAACAGCTGGTCCATGACCTCCGGGCTGTGCTGGCCGGCGGACACGGCGGTGGTGAGGCGCTCGAGTCCCTCGAGCGACTGCCAGCCGAGGAGCGCGGTCAGCAGCAACACCACGGCGAAGCCGCTCAGAAT
The DNA here is from genome assembly GCA_963840165.1 of uncultured Gemmatimonadales bacterium. Taxonomy (GTDB): domain Bacteria; phylum Gemmatimonadota; class Gemmatimonadetes; order Gemmatimonadales; family GWC2-71-9; genus CAVVWJ01. The sequence continues at coordinate 1,981 of CAWIXT010000001.1, read as the reverse complement.
CTTGCGGCGTATGGTCCAGTCCCTGACACTCTGGTCGACTTTCGCGGCCATATATGGTTTCCGGTTTGGGGATCTAATCCGGCAAGAGCAGCACCTTCTCCAGATCGAGAAGGATGACCAGCCGGGAGTTCCACCGGGCCACCCCGGTGATGTAGTCGGCCTTGGCCGACAGGACTTCTTCCGGCGCCGGTACCACCGACGCCGCGGGGACCTTGAGGACCTGGGAGACGCCATCCACCAGGATGCCCAGAGTGCGGTCGTGAACCCCGGTGACGACGATGCGCGAGCGGGGAGTGATCTCCGCCGGCGGCAGCCCCATGCGGGTGCGGATCTCGATCACCGCGAGAATACGTCCCCGCAGGTTGGTCACACCCCGCACGTGCTCGCGGGCCTGGGGAACCCGGGTGATGTCGCCGACCCGGATGACCTCCCGCACCTGCCCGATGGGGATGCCGAACTCCTCCCGATCCAGGGCAAAGGTGACCAGGTGCAGCTCCGGGCCGGGGCCGGGAGCCTCGACGGCGGTGGAAAGCCGTTCCAGCTGATCGGCAAACTGCAGCAGATCGTCCGAGGCTTTCCGGGCCGGTGGCGGGCTCATGCCGAAATCCGCTGGTCCAGAATGCGGGCCGCATCCAGGATGCAGGCCACCCTTCCGTCTCCCAGGATGGTGGTGCCCGACACCACTTCCGGCCGGCCCACCGCGGGATCGAGGCTCTTGACCACGATGTCCTGATGCCCGATCAGACGGTCGACCAGAATTCCTCGCCGGCGGCCGCCCATGCTGATCACCACGTAGAAGCGGCGGAAGGAGCCGGGCTCGGCGCCGGTGCCGAGCAGGGCGCCGCCGTCGGAGACATGGATGAGGTCTCCCCGCCAGAGCGCCACGCCCTTCTGGTTGACGTGGTGGATGGTGTCGGGCTCGGTCCGCACCGTGGCGACAACGTGGCTCAGCGGCACGGCGTACCGTTCCCGGTCCACCTCGACGATCAGCGACCGAAGGATCGCGAGCGTCAGCGGCAGGGTCAGGGTGAAGGTGACCCCCTGGCCCGGCCGGCTTTCGACCTCGATCGTGCCGCCGAGCTCGTGGACCGCGTTGGCGACCACATCGAGTCCGACCCCGCGGCCGGCGAGGGACGAGACCTCCTCGGCGGTGGTAAACCCGGGGAGGAAGATGACCGAGCGCACCTGCTCGGGGTCGTCCGGCTGGACTTCCAGCCCGAGCGACTGCGCCTTGGCCAGAATTCTGGACTCATCCAGACCCCGGCCGTCGTCGCTGACCCGAATGGTCACGCGCCCCGACTCCGAGCTGGCGCGGAGGGTGAGGGTGCCCTCGGAGGGCTTTCCCAACGCTGCCCGCTCCGCCGGACTCTCGATGCCGTGGACCACGGCGTTGGTGAGCAGGTGAACCAGCGGCTCGCTGATCCGGTCGAGCACCGTCTTGTCGAGGGGGATGTCGCCGCCCGCAGTGACGACCTGGACCCGCTTCTGCCTGGCCTCCGCCACCTCCCGCACCAGACGGGGGAAGCGGCCGAATACGGTGGAGATCGGCAGGAGCCGGGTCTCCATGAGAATGCCTTCGAGCCGCTTCATGGTCTTCTGCAGCGCCAGTATGGCGCGCTCCAGGTCGGCGAGCTCGGTCGTCACACCGAGCTTGCGGGGGAGGCTGCGGTAGATCTCCGCCACCGCGGCCTGCTCGATCATTCCTTCTCCCAGTACCTCGAGCATGGCATCGAGCCGGCGGAAGTCGACCCGCACCTGGTTGCCCGAGCTGTCGGCCGGGCTCGGCAGCCGCATGGGGATCGCGACGCGCGACTGCGGCGGCGCTCGAGCACCAATCCAGTCCGCTGCGGCTGGCCGCCTTGCCGCGGCCGCGCTCGAGAAGCTTCCGGACCCGCTTGACGAACTGTGCCGCCGGCTTGGGCTTCGGTTCCCCGGCCGCGTGCCGGATCAAGTCGATCAGGAGTCCACTGCCCTGCACCAG